>NZ_CP040095.1:0-4226779 GCF_005281435.1 Pantoea sp. SO10 | reverse complement strand
GGCGGACTCCACTCGTACAAAATCGATAAGAATTTTAGGCGCTAATAAATAGAAACGTAATTTTTAGACACAGACGGTTGGAAAGCGCCTGCGACCGCTATTCGCGGTAGTCTTCCCCGGCGATCGCAGCGAGGATCGCCAGCGGAAGGGCGGATCATAACGTAAAGCTGCACAGAGATCTTCCCTTTCTACACAGTTTTGATCCAATTTATCCACAGGCTACTGAAGCGATAATGAGTTTACGCTTTCTGCGAAAAAAGCCAGCGTTAATGTGGCTGAAAGCGTTAATTTTTCTGGCAAGCTCTCGTTTCCGTGCAGCAAATCTGCAAACTGATCGCAAGAAGATCCTGCGCGATCCTTGCGCTTTAACCCACAGCCCGTATAATTCCCCACCCGGCATTATTGCGTGAAGCCTTGATGCCCGGAATCAGCGGGCTGTATCTGGGTTTCCAGGTGCCGCGACCAGCGAAGTGAATTGACTCTGGACTGTACAATTATTACAATCCCGCCTCTTTATTAAAGACACATTGAGGCGTTGGTCGATTTACTGGCCCGAAAACGCGTCACCCAGTGAAAATTTTCAAGTTTAGGTAGAAATCGCCATGAAACGCACTTTTCAACCGTCCGTACTGAAGCGCAACCGTTCACACGGTTTCCGTGCTCGTATGGCAACAAAAAATGGTCGTCAGGTTCTGGCACGTCGTCGTGCTAAAGGCCGTTCTCGTCTGACCGTTTCTAAGTAATAAAGCTAACCCTCGTGGTTAAGCTCGCATTTCCCAGGGAGTTACGTTTGTTAACTCCCACTCATTTCACTTTCGTCTTCCAGCAGCCACAACGAGCCGGTACGCCGCAAATCACCATACTCGGCCGACTTAACGCGCTGGGGCATCCCCGCATCGGTCTCACCGTCGCAAAAAAACATGTAAAACGCGCCCATGAACGCAACCGGATCAAGCGATTGACCCGCGAAAGCTTTCGTCTGCGTCAACATGAGCTCCCTGCAATGGATTTTGTGATCGTGGCTAAAAAAGGGATTGCTGACCTGGATAACCGTGCGCTGACGGAAGCGTTGGAGAAACTATGGCGTCGTCACTGTCGCCTGGCTCGCGGCTCCTGATTGCCCTGATACGCGTTTATCAACGCGCCATCAGCCCACTGCTGGGACCTCATTGCCGGTTCCATCCCACCTGTTCGCAGTATGGGATTGAGGCCTTGCGCCGCTTTGGCGTTGTAAAAGGCAGTTGGTTGACGATAAAACGCGTATTAAAATGCCACCCTTTGAACCCGGGTGGTGACGATCCTGTGCCGCCAAAAACCTTTGATACCAGAGAACATTAACGATGGATTCGCAACGCAATCTCTTTCTCATCGCTTTTCTGTTCGTGTCTTTTATGATCTGGCAAGCCTGGCAGACGGACCACGCTCCGCAGCCACAGCAAACCCAGACCACGCAAAACACAAACAGCGCAGCGGGTGATGCCGCCACTTCCGGCGTGCCGGCTAGCGGACAGGGCAAAACGATCACCGTTAAGACAGATGTCCTGTCACTCAACATCAATACGCGTGGTGGCGATATTGAGCAGGCTCAGCTGCTGACTTACCCGGACAAACTGGGTTCAGATGCACCGTTCCAGCTGCTTGAAACTACACCGGCCTTCGTTTATCAGGCGCAGAGTGGCTTAACTGGCCGCAACGGCCCGGATAACCCGAACAATGGCGCACGTCCGCTGTATACCACTTCGCAAGATAGCTTCGTGATGGCAGATGGCCAGAGCGAACTGCGCGTACCGTTGACCTGGACCGGTGAAAACGGCGTGGTTTACACCAAGACTTTCGTCTTCAAGCGCGGTGAGTATGCGGTAAACGTTGACTACAACATCAACAACACCACTCAGCAGCCGCTGGAAGTGTCGATGTTTGGTCAGTTGAAGCAGACCATCGACGTGCCTAAGCACCGCGATACCGGCAGCAACAACTTTGCTCTGCACACCTTCCGTGGCGCAGCGTACTCAACCAGCGATGCGAAATACGAAAAATATAAATTCGACACCATCGCGGATAACGAGAACCTGAATACCACCACCAGCAATGGTTGGGTGGCGATGCTGCAGCAGTACTTTGCTACCGCCTGGGTGCCGCGCACGCAGGGTAATAACACGCTGTACACCACTAACCTCGGCAATGGCGTCGCAGCAATTGGCTACAAATCTGCTCCTGTGACCGTTGGCGCAGGCGCACAGCAAGATCTCGGCGCAACGCTGTGGGTAGGCCCGGAAATTCAGGACCAGATGGCAGCCATCGCGCCTCACCTGGATCTGACCGTAGATTACGGCTGGTTGTGGTTCATCTCGCAGCCGCTGTTTAAGCTGCTGAAGTTCATCCACAGCTTTATCGGTAACTGGGGCTTCTCCATTATCGTTATCACCTTCATCGTGCGTGGCATCATGTACCCGCTGACCAAAGCGCAGTACACCTCGATGGCGAAGATGCGTATGCTGCAGCCGAAGATTCAGGCGATGCGTGAACGTCTGGGTGATGATAAGCAGAAACAGAGCCAGGAAATGATGGCGCTGTATAAGGCGGAGAAAGTGAACCCGCTGGGCGGCTGTCTGCCACTGGTTATCCAGATGCCAATCTTCCTGGCCTTGTACTACATGCTGTCAGGCTCGGTTGAACTGCGTCATGCGCCGTTTATTCTGTGGATTCATGACCTGTCAGCGCAGGATCCGTACTACATTCTGCCGATCATCATGGGTATCACCATGTTCTTCATTCAGAAGATGTCACCGACCACCGTGACCGATCCGATGCAGCAGAAGATCATGACCTACATGCCGGTGATCTTCACCGTGTTCTTCCTGTGGTTCCCATCAGGTCTGGTGCTGTACTACATCGTCAGCAACCTGGTGACCATTCTCCAGCAGCAGCTGATTTATCGCGGCCTGGAAAAACGTGGTCTGCATAGCCGCGACAAGAAGAAAGCGTAACGCCTGACTGCGACCAGCAGCAGCGTATAATCAAAGGGCGACATTTATGTCGCCCTATTTTTATTTATTAATACCCTAAAAGTTTAAGGTGGAATCATGAGCCACAGCGACACTATCGTTGCCCAGGCGACGCCTCCCGGCCGTGGCGGCGTTGGCATTCTGCGTATCTCCGGCGCCAAAGCCGCTGAGGTAGCGCAAGCCGTGCTTGGCAAGCTGCCAAAGCCGCGCTATGCCGACTATCTGCCCTTTACCGACGCCGATGGCAGCGTGCTGGATCAGGGCATTGCGCTGTGGTTTCCTGGCCCGAACTCCTTCACCGGTGAAGATGTGCTGGAGCTGCAAGGCCACGGCGGCCCGGTGATTCTCGACCTGCTGCTCAAGCGCATCGTGGCGCTGCCCGGCTTACGCATTGCGCAACCAGGTGAATTCTCCGAACGCGCCTTCCTTAACGACAAGCTCGATTTGGCGCAAGCCGAAGCGATTGCCGATCTGATCGATGCCAGCTCAGAGCAAGCCGCCCGCTCGGCGGTAAACTCGCTGCAGGGCGCGTTTTCCCTGCGCATCAACGCACTTGTGGAAGCACTTACTCACCTGCGCATCTATGTGGAAGCGGCCATCGACTTCCCGGATGAGGAGATCGATTTCCTTTCCGACGGCAAAATTGAAGCACAGCTCAATGTGGTGATCGGCGACCTCGACGGCGTGCGTGCCGAAGCGCGTCAGGGCAGCCTGCTACGTGAAGGGATGAAAGTGGTGATTGCCGGTCGTCCCAATGCCGGAAAATCGAGCCTGCTGAATGCCTTAGCCGGACGCGAAGCGGCGATTGTGACTGATATCGCTGGCACCACGCGCGACGTCCTGCGCGAGCATATCCATATCGACGGCATGCCGCTGCACATCATCGATACTGCCGGTTTACGTGAAGCCAGCGACGAGGTCGAGCGCATTGGTATTGAACGCGCGTGGCAGGAGATCGAGCAGGCCGACCGCGTGCTGTTTATGGTCGATGGCACCACCACCGACGCGACTGAAGCCGCCGCCATCTGGCCAGATTTTGTTGCCCGTTTGCCGGAAGCGCTGCCAATTACCGTGGTGCGTAACAAAGCGGATATGACCGGCGAAGAGCTGGGCCTCACTGAAGTGAACGGTCACTCACTAATTCGTCTCTCGGCGCGCACCGGTGAAGGTGTGGAAGCGCTACGCGATCACCTGAAACAGAGCATGGGATTTGCCGGCAATATGGAAGGCGGATTCCTCGCCCGCCGCCGCCATCTGCAAGCACTGGAGTTAGCCGCAACCCACTTGCAGCAGGGCAAGCATCAGCTGTTAGGTGCGTGGGCCGGCGAATTACTGGCAGAAGAGTTACGGTTAGCGCAGCAGGCGCTGAGCGAAATCACCGGTGAATTCACCTCAGACGATTTGCTGGGCAGAATCTTCTCCAGTTTCTGTATTGGTAAGTAATGGCCTGCGGCGTTCTCATTTCGGGTGCGCATTCATGCGCATCTGGCGCCCGGTAGACATGCGTCTTTGTTATTTGGCTCTCCCACGCCTTTGCAGTATAACGATCATTGCCCGGCGAACAGGTCCTGCTGGGTACATTCATTATTCATGCTAAATATTGGGCGCAAGTTGCTGCCTGAACAGGAGAGAAACATGAGTACAACGCTCGACAGCGTGGCGCTGAACACGCTGTTCATTGAAGCCCGCACCCACAGCTATTGGCAGGACAAACCGGTTTCTCGGGAGGTGCTGGAGCAGCTCTATCACCTGACCGCGCTGGGCCCAACCTCGGCTAACTGCTCGCCGGGCCGTTTTGTGTTTGTGACCTCGCAGGAAGGCAAAGAGAAGCTGAAACCCGCGCTCTCCTCCGGCAACGTCGACAAAACCATGTCCGCTCCGGTAACGGTGATCGTGGCGTGGGATCCTGAGTTCTACGAAGCGCTGCCGAAGCTGTTCCCGCATGGTGATGCGCGCAGCTGGTTTACCAGCAGCCCGGATCTGGCGAAAGAGACCGCGTTCCGTAACAGCAGCTTGCAGGCAGGTTATTTGATTCTGGCCGCGCGTTCGCTGGGCCTGGATGCCGGCCCGATGTCCGGTTTCGATCCGTCAAAAGTGAACGACGCCTTCTTTAGCGAGAGCAAATGGCAGGTGAACTTACTGATCAATCTCGGCTATGGCGAAGCCAGCAAACTGCATGCGCGTCTGCCGCGTCTCGGCTTTGATGAAGCCAGCACCTTTGCCTGATTGAGAAAAGGCGTCGGGCTTAGCCCACGACGCCCGTTTCAAGCGGTTATCCCAGTGAATGGAAGCCGCTGTTGAAGTAGATCATCGGCTCTGCCGCTTCACCTGGCAGAGCAATGCCCACGATACGCGCCAGCAGCACGCTGTGCGTGTTCCACTCCACTACCTTCTCCAGATGGCAATCAAAACTCACCAGCGCATCAGCCAGAATCGGCGCGCCGGTATTCAGCGTCTGCCACGTACCGTTTTGAAAACGCTCGGCGCGGCGTGAGGATTGGCTGAACTGGGCACATAAGTCGTCATGCTGCTCACGCAGCACGTTCACGGCAAAATGGCCGGCTGCGGTAAAAGCATCATGACTGGACGCGCTACGATTCACGCACACCAGCAGGCTGGGTGGCTCAGCCGCAAGCGAACTGACCGACGTGGCAATCAGCCCAAGCTTTTCGCCCTGAAATTCGGTGGTAACCAGAGAAACACCCGCGGTTAAGCGACGCATGCCGTGACGAAACTCATCAAGCGAGATCGATTCCTGGCGAGAAATAGCGGTATCTGACATAAAAAACTCCGACGTGCCTGTTTTAACAATGCGCACAATGGGCAGATGAATGAAGAGTTAGCGCACTTTGATGTGCTGTTTTACTGCCCAAATCCTACACCACATCACACAGTTAGGCACTCAATCCGGCAGGTTTCTGCAAAAGCGTTCTATGCAAAGTTGCCAAATGGGATTGCCGCATGGCTTCGTCCTTATCTGAAATATCGCCTATTCCATCTTAAGCCGGATGCAAACCCATGAGAAAATTCTTACAATAGCACTGATGATTATTCGACCATTTTCATGGAGCGACAGATGGCTAGTCATTTTGTACGTTGGATAGGTAATCCGCCCTTTTCTTCTGAGAACATGCGGGTGCCACAAGAAGTGATCAACAGCGCTCAGCGCTTCGCTGACAAGCGTCGCGGACGCTTTCTCGCCGCACGCGAACTGCTGGCTCAGCTGATGTTACGCATCTACGGTATCCGCGAACTCCCCGCGCTGACGACCAGCAGCAGCGGACGTCCCTGTTTTGCCGATGCCAACCTGCCCGATTTCAGCATTTCCTACGCCGGAAACACTGTCGGTGTGCTGCTGGCCGAAGAAGGCGGCCGCGCCGGACTGGATATGGAAATTGTGCGCGCTCACAGTCGTCAAACACAGGATATGCTGACGCAGGATCTCTCCTCCGGCGAAAAAGCATGGATCAACGCGCAGCAGGATTTCATGGAAGCGCTGACGCAAATCTGGACGCTGCGCCAAAGCATTCTCAAGCTCACCGGCGAAACCGATAGCGGTATTGATTCACTGCGTTTGCATCCTGCGGCCGGTCGGCTGCGTTCCACCGTGTTCCCCGATATTCAGGCGGTGTGTGATGCTGAGCCCACGCTGGTGTGGTCGTGCGCGCTGTCGCCCGGCACCGAACGCTTACATCTGTGGGAGATTGATGGCGCGCAGCAGTGGCAAGCGCTGCGCGATGTCGAGATGAGTAAACCCAATATCGGGCCGCGTACTCTGCGCCTGACCAGTTTGGTCACGCCGCATGAGATGGGACATCCGTAAAAAAGGCCGCATCAGCGGCCTTTACTGTTTAGTGGGCATCGATAAAGACGATTTTCAGCACGAACAGTAGCGCGACCACCACCACGCACGGGCTGATTTCACGCCAGCGGCCGGTTCCCAACTTCATCACGCAGTAAGAGATAAAGCCCAGCGCGATACCTTCCGTGATCGAGAAGCTGAACGGCATCATCGCCGCAGTAACAAACGCTGGCACCGCTTCGGTGAGATCGTCCCACTGCACGCGTGACAGCGACGCCGTCATCAATACGCCAACGTAAATCAGCGCACCCGCCGCCGCATAAGAGGGCACCATCGCCGCCAGCGGTGACAGGAACATCACCAGCAGGAACAGAATCCCGGTGATCACCGCCATCAGGCCGGTACGACCGCCGATCGCCACGCCGGACGAACTTTCAATGTAGGCGGTTACCGATGAAGTACCAATCAGCGAACCGGTCACCGAACTGATGCTATCAACGTACAGCGCCTGCTTCATGCGTGGGAAAGTGCCTTTCTCGTCAGTTAGCCCGGCTTTATCGGTCACGCCAATCAGCGTGCCGGAGGAGTCGAACAGATTGACCAGCATAAAGGAGAAGATCACCCCGGCCATGCCGATGTTGAACGCGCCTTTGATATCAACCTGGCCCACAACAGAAGTGATCGCTGGCGGAGCGGCGAACACGCCGCTGAATTTCACATCGCCAATGATCAAGCCCAGCGCGGTCGTCACCACAATCGACACCAGCACCGCCGCATGGATATTGCGGGAAGCCAGAATTGCGATGATGAAGAAACCCAGCGCCCCAAGCAGCACGCTGTGCGAGGTCAGATTACCCACAGCCACAATGGTATCGGCGTTTGGCACGATAATTCCGGCGTTTTTCAGCCCCATCATGGCGATAAACAGACCAATACCAGCGGTGATGCCAACACGCAGGCTGAGCGGAATGTTGGCAATCATCCAGTAACGCACGCGCAGCAGTGTGAGGATCAGCAGACCCAGCGCGCCCCAGAAAATCGCGCCCATACCAATCTGCCACGAGTATCCCATGGCCCCGACCACCACAAAGGCGAAGAAGGCGTTCAGGCCCATCGCCGGTGCCAGTGCTACCGGCAAATTCGCCACCAGCCCCATCAGAATACTGCCGAACGCGGCAATCAAGCAGGTAGTAACGAACACTGCCTGCGTATCCATGCCCGCTACACCGAGAATTTGCGGGTTAACGAAAACGATGTACACCATCGTCAGGAAAGTCGTGCAACCGGCAATCACTTCGGTACGCACGGTGGTTCCGTGTTCCTGCAGTTTGAAGATGCGCTGCAAAAGGCCCTGATTAGTCATTCCACTGTTCCGCTAAAAAATTTATCGCCGCGTATCCTATAGAGTTTAGCGTGGCAAAACACTGATTTTTCGCAACCGGTTGCTCAGGGTCGCTTTCTGCGCTCAGTGCGCTAGAGTGTCAGCTTATTGTTTAACAAAAGGATGATGTGCGATGTCGGTGGAATGTATTTTTTTTGATTGCGACGGCACGCTGATCGACAGCGAAGTGATCTGTACGCAAGCTTACGTCAACACCTTTGCCCGCTACGGTATTGAACGCTCTCTGCAGCAAATGTTTGAGCAGTATAAAGGGGTAAAGCTCTACGACATCATCCGCGATGTGGCGGCCGAACATCAGGTTGAACTGCCGCTCGAAGAAGTGGAAACCGCCTATCGCGCCGAAGTGGCGAGATTGTTTGATCTCGATTTAAAGCCGATTGCCGGTGCCAAAGCGCTGGTGGAGCGCGTGAAAGTGCCAATGTGTGTGGTTTCAAACGGCACGGTGAAGAAGATGCAGCATTCGCTGGGATTGACCGGCATGCTGCCGTATCTCGATGGCAAGCTGTACAGCGGGTATGACATTAACCACTGGAAGCCGGATCCGGAATTGATGTATCACGCCGCCGAGCAGATGCAGGTGCCGATTGAGAAGTGCATTCTGGTGGATGATTCCGAAGCGGGCGCGCGTGCCGGGATCGCGGCCGGGATTCCGGTGTTTTACTACTGCGCCGATGCGCACAATCCCGAACTCGATCATCCGCTGGTGACGCGCTTTGATGATATGGCGCAGTTGCCGGATTTGTGGCGCGCGCGTGGCTGGGATTTGGTGGGGTAGTGCTGGCTGTCCCCCATCCCGACCTTCCCCCATGAATGGGGGAAGGAGATGCTGCCACATGCAACTCCCAACCCACATATTGCAGCATCTTCCTCCCCCATTCATGGGGGAGGACCGAGGAGGGGGACAGCCAGCACAACCCAAATCAGCCAATCGCCCCTAACGAATCCTCGTTGCTCTGCTTCTTCGGCAGCAGGAACAGCGTGGCGGCGATATCCAGCAGATAAATCAGCGCCAGCAGCGTGATCGCCGCGGTGAAAGAGATATTGGTCGCCAGCAGGCCAATCACCAATGGACCAAATCCGCCCACGCCACGCCCCAAATTAAACAACACGTTCTGCGCTGTTGCGCGCGCCTGCGGTGGGAAAGTATCGGAAATCAGCGCGCCGTAGCCACCAATCATGCCGTTCACAAACATCCCCATCAGCGCGCCGGTAAACAGCATCACCGTAGGATCGCGCAGCTGCGCATACACCACCACCATCACCACCGCGCCAAACTGATACAGCAGGAAGATTTTCCAGCGCGCGAAGCGATCGGCCAGCACGCCAAACATCCAGATGCCGAACGTCATGCCCACCACCGTCACCGCGGTCCACAAGCCTGATTTGGTCAGGCTGAAACCGAAGCTGGACGACAGATAGCTCGGCATCCAAATCATCAATCCGTAGTAACCAAAGTTCTGCACCGAGCAGAGAATGAAAATCCCCAGACTGGCTTTGCTGGTGGCGCGATCGGCAAACAGTAATTTAAGACGTGCGCCAAAGGAGAGCTGCGGCGTTTTCTCCACGTGGCGGGTAAAGCTCTCCGGCTCGCCCATGCTGCGGCGAATCACAAACGAGACCAGCGCCGGCAGCAAACCGACGAGGAACATGCCGCGCCAGCCAATCACGCTCAGCAGCGGCGGCGTGATAAAGGCCGCCAGCAGCACACCGAGCTGCCAGCCAATGCCCACCCACGCCGAGGCGCGGTTGCGCTTCTCTTTCGGCCAGGCTTCGGCAATCAGCGCCATGCCGATGCCGAACTCGCCGCCCAATCCCACGCCCGCCAGCGTGCGGTACACCAGCAGATCCCAATACCCCTGCGCCACGGCGCACAGGCCAGTGAATACCGAGAACACCAGAATAGTGACGGTAAGGATACGGATGCGGCCATAACGATCGCTCAGATGACCAAACACGATGCCGCCGATCACTGCGCCAATCAGCGTCCAGGTGACCAGCGAACCGGCCTGAGACGGATCGAGCGCCAGCGAGACGCTGATCGCCGGCAGCATAAAGCCAAGAATCAGCAGATCAAATCCGTCCATCGCGTAGCCGCTGATGGCCGCCACCATGGCTTTCGCCGGTGTAATGGCTTGTTTTTTAGGAGTTGGGGAAGACATGTAACAGCACCTGGCAGAAAAAAGTGCGCCAAGTATAAAGAGAGGGAATCGCCGAGAACAGACAGAATTTAAGCAGGCGGCCCGTTAGCCACAGTGGCAACGGGCCGCCGACGCATCAATCAAGAGGGTTTATTGCTGCCGTCATCGCCCGACAGCAGTTCATCCAGCTTGTCGCCGCCCACATGACGGAAATCCTGACCTTTGACGAAATAGAAGATAATTTCGCAAATGTTCTGGCAGCGATCGCCGATACGCTCGATGGCGCGCGCGCAGAACAGCGCGGTCAGCACGCTTGGGATAGTGCGCGGATCTTCCATCATGTAGGTCATCAGCTGACGCACGATGCCTTCGTACTCTTTATCCACCTTCTTATCTTCGCGGTAGATTTTGATGGCTTCGTTGAGATCCATGCGCGCGAACGCATCCAGCACGTCGTGCAGCATCTGCACGGTGTGATGACCAAGCGCTTCAAGGCTCACCAGCAGCGGCAGATGCTGCTGGCTGAACTTCTCCAGCGCGGTGCGGCTGATTTTTTCCGCCACGTCGCCAATGCGTTCCAGCTCAGAAATGGTCTTGATGATCGCCATTACCAGGCGCAAATCGCTGGCGGTCGGCTGGCGTTTGGCGATGATGCGCACACAGGCTTCATCAATCTCCACTTCCATCATGTTGACCTTCTGGTCGCCGTCGATGACGTGACGCGCCAGCTCGCCATCCTGGTTGTGCATCGCGGTGATGGCGTCCATCAGCTGCTTCTCAACCATGCCGCCCATGATCATCACTTGCGTGCGAATGTGCTCCAGCTCCGCGTTGAACTGACCGGAGATGTGTTTGTTCAGATTTAAATTATCCATGTGCGTCTCCTGAATCAGCCGTAACGACCGGTGATGTAATCTTCGGTCTGCTTCTTTGCGGGCTTAGTGAACAAGGTATCGGTATCGCTGAACTCAATCAGCTCGCCCAGATACATAAAAGCGGTGTGGTCAGAACAACGCGCAGCCTGCTGCATGTTGTGAGTCACGATCACCACAGTGTAATCCTGCTTCAGTTCGGTGATCAGCTCTTCAATACGACCGGTTGAGATCGGATCCAGCGCGGAGCAAGGCTCATCCAGCAACAGCACTTCCGGGCGAATCGCGATGCCGCGGGCGATGCACAAACGCTGCTGCTGACCGCCGGAAAGACTGTAACCGCTCTGATGCAGCTTGTCTTTGGTTTCATTCCACAGCGCGGCTTTGGTCAGCGCCCACTGCACGCGCTCATCCATATCGGCACGCGACAGCTTCTCAAACAGCCGCACGCCGAAGGCGATGTTGTCATAAATCGACATCGGGAATGGCGTAGGCTTCTGGAACACCATACCGACGCGGGCGCGCAGCAGGGCGATATCCTGATTGGAAGCCAGAATGTTATCGCCATCCAGCAGGATGTCACCTTCAGCACGCTGCTCCGGATAGAGCGAGTACATTTTGTTGAAGGTGCGCAGCAAAGTGGATTTACCGCAGCCTGATGGGCCGATAAACGCGGTCACCTGGTTTTTGGTGATATCCAGATTGATGTTTTTCAGCGCGTGAAACTTACCGTAATAGAAGTTCAGATTACGGACCTGAATTTTACCGGCTGATGAAGTCACGTTACTCATTCTCGTCTCTCATAAGCAGCGCCGCCGAAGCCGCGCCGGGAAATTAGTGTTTGCCCTTGGCGAAAACCACACGCGCCACAATGTTCAGCAGCAGCACGCACACGGTAATAATCAGCACACCCGCCCACGCCAGGCTTTGCCACTCGGCAAACGGGCTCATGGCGAATTTAAAGATGGTGACCGGCAGGTTAGCGATCGGCTGCATCATGTCGGTGCTCCAGAACTGGTTCGACAGCGCAGTAAACAGCAGCGGTGCGGTTTCACCGGCGATACGCGCCACGGCCAACAGCACACCGGTGATGATGCCGGAAACCGAGGCTTTCAGCGTAATCGCCGAAATCATCTTCCACTTCGGCGTACCCAGCGCATAAGCCGCTTCACGCATGCTGTCGGGTACCAGACGCAGCATATTTTCGGAGGTACGAATCACAATCGGGATTTGCAGCAGCGCCAGCGCTACTACGCCCGCCCAACCGGAGAAGTGCTGCATCTGCGATACCACAATGGTGTAAACGAACAGGCCCACCACAATCGACGGTGCTGACAGCAAAATGTCGTTGATGAAGCGAATCACTTCCGCCAGCCAGTGTTTACGGCCATATTCCGCCAGATAAATCCCAGCCATGATGCCGAGCGGCGTTCCGATGATCGTTGACCAGAAAATCAGTAAACCGCTGCCGAGTAAGGCGTTGGCTAAACCACCGCCTGCGGTGTTGGGCGGCGGTGTCGATTCGGTAAACAGCTCCCAGCTCAACCCATCAACGCCGCGCGCAACGGTGGTGAACAGAATCCACACCAGCCAGAACAGACCGAATGCCATGGTCATCAGCGACAGCGTCAGGGCAATTTTGTTTTTAGTACTGCGCCATGCCTGCATTTTGCGGCGCGAGGCTTCCAGCTCAGCGCGAGCCTGAACTTCAATAGCGGTCATGAACGGGCTCCTTCACTCTTCGCCAGACGCAGGATCATCAGTTTGGAGATCGCCAGCACGATAAAGGTAATCACGAACAGAATCAGACCCAGCTCCATCAGAGCCGCAACGTGAACACCGGATTCCGCTTCGGCGAATTCGTTGGCCAGCGCGGAGGTGATGCTGTTGCCCGGCATAAACAGCGAGGCGCTGTCGAGCTGGTAGGTGTTACCGATGATAAAGGTCACCGCCATGGTTTCACCCAACGCGCGGCCCAGGCCAAGCATCACGCCGCCGATCACGCCGTTTTTGGTGAACGGCAGCACGATGCGCCAGATCACTTCCCACGTGGTACAGCCGATACCGTAAGCCGACTCTTTCATCATCACCGGCGTTTGTTCAAATACGTCGCGCATCACCGAGGCGATGTACGGAATGATCATGATGGCGAGAATCACGCCCGCCGCCAGAATACCGATACCGAATGCCGGGCCCGAGAATAGCGTGCCGACAATCGGGATATTCGCCATCACGTTGCCAACCGGCGTCTGGAAATATTCGGCGAACAGCGGCGCGAAAACAAACAGGCCCCACATGCCGTACACGATGCTGGGGATGGCCGCCAGCAGCTCAATGGCGGTGCCCAGCGGGCGACGCAGCCAGCCTGGCGCCAGTTCGGTCAGGAACAGCGCGATGCCGAAGCTCACCGGCACGGCAATGATCAAGGCAATAATCGAGGTGACGAGGGTGCCGTAAATCGGTACCAGCGCACCAAATTGTTCGTTTGGCGCATCCCAGGTTTTGTTCCACAGGAAAGAGAAACCAAATTTTTGGATGCTTGGCCAGGAGGAGAAAATCAGGGAGACGATAATGCCGCCCATCAACAGCAACACGATAAGCGCGGATAGCTTCACCAGCGCGCCGAAAATCATGTCGCCTTGTTTACCGGGGGCTTTGAACGTCGGCTTAGTGGCAGCCATAGAATTCTCTGTTCTCAGGGGGATGTCAGGGCGGCACGCAGGCCGCCCATTGGGGTTGGCCAACCGTCTCGGCTGGCCGGGTCAATCTGTTACTGGTACAGCGCTTTACCGGAGCTATCTTTGATGTTCGCTTTCCACGCTGCACGAATCTGGTTAGCTACGCTTTCTGGCAGCGCGGCGTAATCCAGGTCGGTTGCAGTTTTGCTGCCACCTTTATATGCCCAGTCGAAGAACTTCAGCACTTCGCTACCTTTCTCCGCATTCGCCTGATCTTTGTAGATCAGGATGAAGGTGGTTGAGGTGATCGGCCATGCATCGTTGCCTTTCTGGAAGGTCAGATCCTGAGCAAAGGTTTTGCTCCAGTCTGCGCCTTTCGCGGCGTTAGCAAAGCTCTCTTCGCTTGGTGCGACCGCTTTACCGTCGGCATCAACCAGTTTGGTGTAGGTCAGGTTGTTCTGCTTGGCGTAAGCGTATTCCACATAGCCAATTGAACCCGGCAGACGCTGTACAAACGCGGCCACGCCGTCGTTACCTTTACCGCCCAGACCGGTTGGCCAGTTAACGGTGTTACCTTTACCGATTTTGCTGTTCCACTCTTCGTTCACTTTTGCCAGGTAGCTGGTGAAGACGAAGGAAGTACCGGAACCGTCAGCGCGGCGAACCACGTTGATGTTGGAATCTGGCAGTTTCACGCCTGGGTTCAGTTTAGTGATCGCCGGGTCGTTCCACTTTTTGATGGTGCCGAGGTAGATGTCGCCCACGGTTTTACCGTCAAGAGTCAGTTCGCCAGATTTCACACCTGGGATGTTAACCGCCAGCACCACACCACCAATGACGGTAGGGAACTGGAACAGGCCGTTTTTCTGCAGATCTTCTTCTTTCATTGGCGCATCAGACGCACCGAAATCGACGGTTTTCGCGATGATTTGCTTCACGCCGCCGGAAGAACCAATACCCTGATAGTTGATTTTGCTACCGGTGGCTTGCTGGTACTCGGCTGCCCACTTGGCATAAACCGGCGCCGGGAATGTCCCGCCTGCGCCCGTCAGATCGGTGGCTGCAAAAGCAGAAACCGCGCTTACTGCGAAGGTGGCGGCGAGGATTCGGGCTACGGTGCTACGCATCAGTGTCATGTTCCCTCCAGGGGATTCAAAAAAATCAGGCTCAATGCCTTTTTAGTAGGAGTCAGTGATTGCTGCTGGAGGGAAAATAGGACAGTTTGATGACAGTGAAATGTACGAAATGTGACAGTTATATGACAGCGGGCAGAAATGAAGCGGGCCCGTTGCGGGCCCACTCTTATTACTGATTATTCAACGGTAACCGATTTCGCCAGGTTACGCGGCTGGTCAACATCGGTACCTTTAATCAGCGCCACATGGTACGAGAGCAGCTGTAACGGCACGGTGTAGAAGATCGGTGCAATCACCTCTTCTACGTGCGGCAGGGAGATGATTTTCATGCCATCGCTGTCGCTGAAACCGGCATCCTGATCGGCAAACACATACAGCAAACCGCCGCGCGCGCGTACCTCTTCAATATTGGATTTCAGCTTCTCCAGCAGTTCGTTGTTGGGCGCGACCACGATCACTGGCATATCCGCATCAATCAGCGCCAGCGGGCCGTGCTTCAGCTCGCCCGCCGCATAGGCTTCGGCGTGGATATAGGAGATCTCTTTCAGCTTCAGCGCGCCTTCCATCGCGATCGGATACTGATCGCCACGGCCAAGGAACAGCGCGTGATGCTTATCAGAGAAACCTTCCGCCAGGTTTTCGATGACTTTGTCCTGCGCCAGCATCTGTTCGATGCGGCTCGGCAAGGCCTGCAGCGCGTGCACAATCTCGTGCTCGGTTTCGGCTTTTATGCCGTGCAGACGACCGAGTTTCGCCACCAGCATCAGCAATACTGCCAGCTGCGTGGTGAAGGCTTTGGTGGATGCCACGCCAATTTCAGTGCCGGCTTTGGTCATCAGCGCTAAATCGGATTCACGCACCAGCGATGAACCGGCCACGTTACAGATTGCCAGCGAACCGAGATAACCCAGCTCTTTCGACAGGCGCAGCGCCGCCAGCGTATCGGCGGTTTCACCCGATTGTGACAGCGTGATCAGCAGGCTATTTTTACGCACTGCAGATTTGCGATAACGGAATTCCGAGGCGATTTCCACATCACAAGGCAGGTTAGCCAGCGACTCAAACCAGTAACGCGAAACCATGCCGGAGTTGTATGACGTACCGCAGGCAATGATCTGAATATGTTCGACCTGGCTCAACAGCGTCTCAGCATCCGGGCCCAGCTCGCTAAGATCGACTTCGCCGTGATTAAAACGACCGGTGATGGTGTTTTTGATCGCGTTCGGCTGCTCGTAAATCTCTTTCTGCATGTAGTGACGATAGATGCCTTTGTCGCCAGCATCGTACTGCGCGGTCGATTCGATTTCAGCGCGCTTAGCCGTTTTACCGTCACGATCGATAATGGTGACTTCGCGGCGGGTGATCTCGGCAATGTCGCCCTCTTCCAAATAGATGAAGCGACGCGTCACTGGCAGCAGCGCCAGCTGATCGGAAGCGATAAAGTTTTCACCCACGCCACGGCCAATCACCAGCGGACTGCCGGAGCGCGCCGCCACCAGCAGCGAAGGATCGCGGCTGTCCATGATCACCATGCCATACGCACCGCGCAGCTGCGGAATGACGCGCAGCACCACTTCACGCAGTGTGCCGCCTTGCTTCTGCTCCCAATGCACCAGATGCGCCACCACTTCGGTGTCGGTTTCTGAGGCAAAGTGATAGCCGCGCTCAAGCAACTGCGCGCGCAGCGGCTCATGGTTTTCAATGATGCCGTTGTGCACGATGATGATGTGCTCAGAAACGTGCGGATGCGCATTGGCCTCCGACGGTTCTCCGTGTGTCGCCCAGCGCGTGTGTGCGATACCGGTGCCGCCAATCAGCGGCTGCTGCTCTGAGGCTTCCGCCAGGTTCTGCACTTTACCCAGACGACGCAGGCGCGTCATATGGCCCTGACGATCGACGACGGCTAATCCCGCGGAGTCATAACCGCGATACTCAAGACGACGCAAACCTTCCAGCAGAATTTCTGCGATGTCACGCTGCGCTACTGCACCAACAATTCCACACATAGTAATTTCCTGACTTCATGGCTTTCGGCCATTGCGTTGTCATACGACCTGATTTCCCCGAGCCTTGTAGAGAGTGGGGATATTTTTTTATGGCACTGCTAACAGGCCGATCGTTGTCGGCCTTTAAAATTTATTTTTTCTTAACAGGACGCTGCCAGCCCGATTTTTGATTCTGTTCTTTACGGTTGTAAACCAGATCCGCAGCTAACACATCTTTCATTATCGTGGTGCCCGCGGCGATGGTGGCACCGCTCGCCACGCTGACCGGTGCCACCAGCTGGGTATCCGAACCGATAAACACGTTGTCGCCAATGATGGTTTTAGATTTGTTGGCGCCATCGTAGTTACAGGTAATGGTACCCGCACCGATATTCACGCCCGCGCCAATTTCCGCATCGCCGAGATAAGAGAGATGACCAGCTTTAGAGCCTTTGCCGAGCGTGGCTTTCTTCATCTCTACAAAGTTGCCCACGTGCGCCGCTTCCGCCAACTCGCTGCCCGGACGCAGACGCGCAAAAGGCCCAACCGTACAAGCAGCGGCTAACGTGGCATCTTCGATCACCGAATAAGGGCTGATTTCACAGTCGTCAGCAATCACGCTGTTTTTGATGATGCAGCCGGCACCGATTTTGACGCGGTTGCCGAGCGTGACTTTGCCTTCGATGATCACGTTGGTGTCGATCTCCACATCGCGGCCGTGTTGCAACGCACCGCGCAGATCGAAACGCGCCGGATCGCGCAGCATCACACCCGCCAGCAGCAGCTTTTCTGCCTGCTCGCTTTGGTAGACACGCTCAAGCGTTGCCAGCTGCAGGCGATTGTTGACGCCATCGGTTTCGCTGATGCGCGCCGGATGCACCGCATTGATCACGCGGCCTTCGTGGTGCGCCATGGCGATGATGTCGGTGATATAGAATTCGCCCTGCGCATTGTTGTTGTTAAGTTGTGCCAGCCAGCGCTTGAGGTCGCCACCGTTGGCAATCAGGATGCCGGTGTTAATTTCCTGAATTTTTAGCTGTTCTGGCGAGGCATCTTTCTGCTCAATAATGCCGATCACCGTGCCGTTTTCACGCACGATACGACCGTAGCCGGTGGGGTTATCCAGAACCACGGTGAGTAAGCCAATGCCGCCCGCGGGTTTCGCATCACGCAGACGTTGCAAACTGGCCTGCGAGATCAGCGGCACGTCGCCGTATAGCATCAGAATATCTTCGTCATCGGCAAAGAAGGGTGCCGCCTGCTGCATCGCATGACCAGTACCCAGTTGCTCTGCCTGCAGCACCCAGTTGAGTGCGTTATGCGCTAACGTTGACTGCAGTAAATCTCCGCCGTGGCCATAAACCAGATGGATCTGCTGGGCGCCCAAACCGGTTGCGGCATCAATAACGTGCTGAACCATTGGTTTACCTGCAAGAGTATGCAGAACTTTGGGCAGGTCGGAATACATTCGGGTGCCTTTGCCAGCGGCTAAGATCACCACACTCATCGCGTTCGTAGACATAACTATCCTGATTCTCTTCAACTTTCGAAAGTGTAAGGTTTAACCCCGAGATTACTACATTTTTCTCGGGTCGAAATTAGCCGGGCTCAGCGCCAGGCGGCAAATTTGGGGCAAAAAAAATGCCAACCCAAAGGGCTGGCATTTCGTGACGCATAAAGCCTGATTACATCGCTTTTTTGGTCAGCTCGATGACACGCAGTTTCGCGATGGCTTTCGCCAGTTCCGCAGAAGCCTGAGCATAGTCCACGTCGCCGTGGCTGCTGTTCATGTGCTCTTCCGCTTTACGTTTCGCTTCCAGCGCGCGCGCTTCGTCGAGGTCTTCACCGCGAATCGCGGTGTCGGCCAGAACGGTGGTGCTGCCAGGCTGAACTTCCAGCACGCCGCCAGAGAGGTAAATAAACTCCTCTTCGCCGTGCTGTTTCACGATGTGAATCATACCAGGCTTGATGGCTGTCAGCAGCGGGGCGTGGCCAGGACGAATCCCCAGCTCACCTTCGCTACCTGACACCTGGATACGCTCGACCAGACCGGAGAACATTTGTTGCTCCGCGCTGACCACGTCCAGATGATAAGTCATAGCCATACCATTCCTCCTGGGAAACCTAAATTACAGTTTCTTCGCTTTTTCTACGGCTTCTTCGATAGCGCCGACCATGTAGAACGCCTGCTCTGGCAGGTGGTCGAATTCGCCTTCCATGATGCCTTTGAAGCCACGGATGGTGTCTTTCAGGGTGACGTACTTACCTGGAGAACCGGTGAAGACTTCAGCAACGAAGAACGGCTGAGACAGGAAGCGCTGAATCTTACGCGCACGTGCCACCAGCAGCTTGTCTTCTTCAGACAGCTCGTCCATACCCAGGATAGCGATGATGTCTTTCAGTTCCTGGTAACGCTGCAGCAGAGACTGCACGCCACGCGCAACGTCATAGTGCTCCTGACCCACGATCAGTGGATCCAGCTGACGGCTGGTAGAATCCAGCGGGTCAACGGCTGGGTAGATACCCAGAGAGGCGATCTGACGGCTCAGCGTAACGGTTGAGTCTAAGTGAGCAAAGGTGGTTGCTGGTGACGGGTCAGTCAAGTCATCCGCAGGAACGTAAACGGCCTGTACAGAGGTGATTGAACCGGTCTTCGTGGAGGTAATACGCTCCTGCAACACACCCATCTCTTCTGCCAGCGTTGGCTGATAGCCTACCGCAGATGGCATACGACCCAGCAGTGCTGATACTTCAGTACCGGCCAGGGTGTAACGATAGATGTTGTCGATGAACAGCAGAACGTCACGGCCTTCATCACGGAATTTTTCCGCCATGGTCAAACCGGTCAGTGCTACGCGCAGACGGTTACCCGGCGGCTCGTTCATCTGGCCATACACCAGCGCTACTTTATCGATAACGTTGGAGTCAGTCATTTCGTGGTAGAAGTCGTTACCCTCACGAGTACGCTCACCCACACCAGCAAATACCGAATAACCTGAGTGCTCAGCCGCGATGTTACGGATCAGCTCCATCATGTTTACGGTTTTACCTACACCCGCACCACCGAACAGACCGACTTTACCGCCCTTAGCGAACGGACACATCAGGTCGATAACCTTGATGCCGGTTTCCAGCAGTTCCTGCGAGTTAGACTGATCTTCATACGAAGGTGCTGCACGGTGAATAGAGGAAACCTCTACTACAGTGCCGTCGTCATTCTGCAGGTCGCCTTTCATGTCGATTGGCTCACCCAATACGTTCATGATACGGCCGAGGGTTGCTTTACCAACCGGAACCTGGATAGGTTTTTTCAGGTCGGTAACTTCCAGACCGCGCTTCAGGCCGTCAGAAGTACCCATGGCGATGGTACGAACCACGCCACCACCCAGCTGCTGCTGAACTTCCAGCACCAGACGAGCATCACCATTTTTCACCTCGAGAGCGCTGTATACCTGCGGTACCGCGTCCTGAGGGAATTCGACGTCAACTACGGCGCCGATAATCTGGACAATCTTTCCAGCTGCCATCTTGAATCCTCTACCTAATACGAAAATACCCAGCCGCGCTCGCGCGACAGGATATATGCCTGGTTAAACCGCGGAGGCTCCCGAGACGATCTCGGTAAGTTCCTGGGTGATGCTGGCCTGACGAGCTTTGTTGTAAACCAACTGCAGCTCTTTGATCAGGTTTCCGCCGTTGTCGGTTGCAGCTTTCATTGCAACCATACGTGCGGCCTGCTCACTGGCCAGGTTTTCCACCACACCCTGATAAACCTGCGATTCGACGTAACGACGCAGCAGGGTATCCAGCAGCGCTTTCGGATCGGGTTCGTACAGGTAATCCCAGGTCTTCGCCTTCATCTCTTCTTCACCTTCCGCTGGCGGTAACGGCAGCAGTTGGGTAATGGTCGGAGTCTGAGACATGGTGTTATTAAACTTGTTGGCAACGATATACAGCTTGTCGATGCGACCTTCATCGTAGGCCTGCAACATCACTTTTACCGGGCCGATCAAATCAGACAGTGCAGGCTTATCGCCCATACCGGTGACTTGTGCCACGATGTTGCCACCTACAGAGCCGAAGAATGAATTGCCTTTCGAACCGATAACAGCCAGATCGCTCTGTACGCCTTTATCCGCCCAGCTTTTCATATCTGCCAGCAATTTTTTGAACAGGTTAATGTTCAAACCACCACAAAGCCCGCGGTCAGTCGAAACGACCAGGTAGCCGACGCGCTTAACGTCACGCTCATCCAGGTAAGGGTGCTTGTATTCCAGATTACCCAAGGCAAGGTGACCAATCACTTTGCGCATGGTATCTGCATACGGACGGCTGGCCGCCATGCGTTCCTGCGTTTTACGCATTTTGGAGGCGGCGACCATTTCCATCGCTTTGGTGATCTTCTGCGTATTTTTTACGCTTCCGATCTTACTACGTATTTCTTTTGCGCCGGCCATTAGCTTCTCCTCAAAGCCTTGCGGCCTGCCTTTTCAGACAAGCCGCCAGACATTACCAGGACTGGGTTGCTTTAAACGTTTCGAGGAGGCCTTTCAGCTTCTCTTCGATTTCGTTATTGAAGTTACCCGCTTGGTTGATTTCAGCCATCAGCTCAGCGTGATCGCGATCCGCGAACGCCAGCAGAGCGGCTTCGAAGCTGCCGACTTTCGCCAGTTCAACATCGTTCAGATAGCCGCGCTCAGCAGCAAACAGCACCAGACCCTGTTGCGCGACTGACATCGGCGCATACTGTTTCTGTTTCAGCAGCTCGGTCACTTTCTGACCGTGGCTCAGCTGTTTACGCGTTGCATCGTCCAGATCGGAAGCGAACTGAGAGAACGCAGCCAGTTCACGATACTGTGCCAGCGCGGTACGAATACCACCGGACAGTTTCTTGATGATCTTAGTCTGTGCAGCACCACCAACACGGGATACCGAAATACCCGGGTTAACGGCTGGACGAATACCGGAGTTGAACAGGTTAGATTCCAGGAAGATCTGACCATCAGTAATCGAGATTACGTTGGTCGGAACGAACGCAGAAACGTCACCCGCCTGAGTTTCGATGATTGGCAGTGCGGTCAGAGAACCGGTCTGGCCTTTCACTTCACCGTTGGTGAAGCGCTCAACGTAGTCAGCGCTAACGCGTGATGCACGCTCCAGCAGACGAGAGTGGAGATAGAACACGTCACCAGGGAATGCTTCACGACCTGGTGGACGGCGCAGCAGCAGAGAAATCTGACGGTAAGCAACAGCCTGCTTAGACAGGTCATCGTACACGATCAGTGCATCTTCACCGCGGTCACGGAAGTACTCACCCATCGCACAACCGGCGTACGGTGACAGGTACTGCAGTGCTGCAGATTCAGAAGCAGAAGCGACAACCACGATGGTGTTAGCCAGCGCGCCGTGCTCTTCCAGCTTGCGAACTACGTTAGAAATGGTTGACGCTTTCTGACCAATCGCAACGTAGACACACTTGATGCCTGAATCGCGCTGGTTGATGATGGCGTCGATTGCCATTGCAGTTTTACCGGTCTGACGGTCACCGATGATAAGCTCACGCTGGCCACGGCCGATTGGAATCATCGCATCGACAGATTTGTAACCGGTCTGAACAGGCTGGTCTACAGACTGACGGTCGATAACGCCCGGTGCAATCACTTCAACAGGCGAGAAGCCGTCGTTTTCGATTGCGCCTTTACCGTCGATCGGTGCACCCAGGGTGTTCACCACACGGCCCAGCAGGCCACGGCCAACTGGAACTTCTAAAATACGACCCGTACATTTTACTTTCATGCCTTCCGCGAGGTCAGCATACGGGCCCATCACTACTGCACCAACCGAGTCACGCTCGAGGTTCAGTGCGATAGCGTAACGGTTGCCCGGCAGGGCAATCATCTCACCCTGCATGACATCGGCCAGGCCGTGTACGCGGATGATACCGTCACTTACAGAAACAATAGTACCTTCGTTGTGAGCTTCACTCACGACATTGAACTGAGCAATGCGCTGCTTGATCAGTTCGCTGATTTCGGTGGAATTCAGTTGCATATGCTCCAGTCCCCTTAAGACTGCAAGACGTCTGCCAGACGATCAAGACGGCCGCGTACGCTGCCATCAATGACCAGGTCACCCGCACGGATAACCACACCTGCCATTACAGACTTATCAATTTTGCAATTCAGCTTAACTTTACGTGACAGACGTTTTTCCATCGCGGCGCTGATTTTAGTCAGCTGACTGTCACTCAGCGTGCTGGCAGAAATCACATCAACTTCGGCTGTCGCTTCATAAGCGTCACGCAGTTGAATGTACTGAGCCAGTACGGCTGGAAGCGCTGTCAAACGTCCGTTTTCGGCCATTACCTTAATCAGGTTCTGGGCGTTTTCATCAAGTTGATCGCCACAAACTGCAATGAAAGAAGCAGACAAAGCTTCCGGTGCGAGCGCACCGGAAAGAAGATCTGCGATCTGTTCGTTGCGAGCCACTTCTGCGGCAAACGCCAGCATGGATTGCCAGCGATCGATGCTTTGATGCTCAACAGCAAAGTCAAAAGCTGCTTTGGCGTAGGGGCGAGCTACAGTAATCAGATCAGACATCAGCCCCTCCCTCCTTACAGTTCAGCGACCAGTTTATCAACGATGTCGCTGTTAGCAGCTTCATCCACGGAACGTTCGATGATTTTCTCGGCGCCAGCTAATGCCAGCAACGCGACTTGCTTACGCAGCTCTTCACGGGCACGCGAACGCTCGGCATCAATTTCTGCCTGCGCCTGCGCCACGATGCGGTTACGTTCAGTCTCAGCTTCGGTTTTCGCTTCGTCCAGAATCTGGGCACGGCGTTTGTTCGCCTGCTCGATAATGACCTGAGCGTCTTCTTTCGCTTTTTTCAGCTGGTCGGTCGCATTGGCCTGCGCGAGATCTAAATCTTTCTTCGCGCGCTCAGCAGAAGCAAGGCCTTCAGCAATTTCTTTCTGGCGCTTTTCGATGGCAGCCATAATCGGCGGCCATACGTACTTCATGCAGAACGCGACAAACAGAATGAACGCGATGGCCTGGCCGAGGATTGTTGCATTAATGTTCACAGCACAATGCCTCTTATTAAGTTAACTTGCTCTGCCGCTATCAGAGATAAACGGCAGAATCCGTCCCTCATCACACCAGGTGCCATGAGTGAACAAGGCTACCAGGTTTAAGCGACAGCAAACATCACGTAGAGACCCAGACCTACAGCGATCATCGGGATTGCATCCACCAGACCCATTACAACAAAGAACTGCGTACGCAGCAGAGGGATCAGATCCGGTTGACGCGCGGCGCCTTCCAGGAATTTACCTCCGAGGATGCCGATACCGATCGCAGCACCGATTGCCGCCAGGCCCATCATCACAGCGGCAGCCATGTACAGCAGATCCATATTCAGGTTTTCCATGACAGTCTCCAGTTTGTTTCAGTTAAAAGCTTAAGTGTTGAGATAAAAATCAATGTTCTTCAGATGCCATCGACAGATAGACGATCGTGAGGACCATGAAAATGAAAGCCTGCAGCGAAATGATCAGGATGTGGAAAATGGCCCAAGGCACATTCAACAACCACTGCGACCACCACGGCAGCAAGCCGGCAATCAGGATAAAGATCAACTCACCCGCATACATGTTGCCGAACAGTCGCAGACCCAGTGAAACAGGCTTGGACAGCAGGCTAACACCTTCAAGAATCAGGTTAATGGGGATGAAGATCGGGTGATTAAAAGGCTGCAGCGTCAACTCTTTGGTGAAGCCGCCAATGCCTTTCATTTTGATGCTGTAGAACAGAATCAAAATAAATACGCCCAGCGCCATAGACAGCGTGATGTTCACGTCTGCAGACGGCACGACGCGCAGCGCCGGCAGGCCTAAATAGTGCTCGCCGATAAACGGCAGCAAATCGATAGGCAGCAGATCCATGAAGTTCATCAGGAAGACCCAGACGAAAATCGTCAGAGCCAGCGGGGCGATAAGTTTGCTTTTACCGTGGTACATGTCGCGCACGTTGTTATCAACGAAGCCGACAACCAGTTCGATAGCCGCTTGTAATTTCCCTGGAACACCGCTGGTAGCGCTTTTCGCCACTTTGCGGAACAACACCAGGAAAATCAGTCCCAGCACCACAGAGAAAAACATGGAATCGATATTTAATACCCAGAACGTCGCGGGAGCGTCGTGCGGATTCACCAACTCGAAAGTACGCAGGTCCAACTGAAGGTTATTCAGGTGGTGACCTATGTATTCTTGCGGAGTAGAGATTTCTCCAGCAGCCATGATGCCTCTTACCCTTTGTTGTTAATTACAGCCGGAGCGACGATCTGCACCACCAGCACCGATAACCACGTGATTGCGAGTGGCCAGAAGACCGCTCCAAACACACCCAACGCCACCGCGAGGAGAATGACGGTTGTGAACACCTTCAACACTTCACCAAGGGCGAAGCTCCAGGCAACACGTCCTTTCGCAGGCGTTTGATCCTGCAGGCGCCAGGCCAAAAACATAAACAACACGTTCGGCAGCCAGGCTGCCACGCCACCCGCGATGGCGGAGGCGCCCCAGGTAACCTCTTTCAGGGTAAAGAGCGCACCGATGATGACAAAGGTCACCAGCTGAATGATCAGCACGGCCCGGGCTAATTTCACACTGTAAAGAGACACTGACATGACGCTGAACTCTCCTGCCCCGAACGGGGTATGTCGCGTGTCGTATAAGACTGCCTTTACTCATTTGAGTCAAGCAGCAAAAGCCGTGCAAATTATACGGGCGCCACCTGCGATTTCAATCGGTAAGTAGCGAAAAGGTGAACAATTATTTAAATTTCTTTCTGAAGGGCTATTTTTCAAAACATCGTCTTCAGGCAATGTCTGACTTTAAGTCTGAAAATGCCCGACCGACTTGCTTTTAAAGCGTGCTTTAGATCACATAATAAACAAGGAATGCCTGACTGAATTTGTTTCAGACAAGATTTATACGATTTCTAAATTGTATTAAGCACTTATAAATCAGAGTTTTAATTTTATTATTTAACAGTTGCGCTACGATTTTCGAGAAAAACACTCTATTGACATCATGCGCTGCAATAAAAACGCAAAACTGAGATTACGTACGCCAATTTATTGCAAAGTTATATTTTCACCAGTGATTATTTGGTTGGGTAAATACACGCGATAAAGTGATCTAAGTGATAATAGAATGTGAATTATTCGTTAAATGTAACAGAGCTTTTCGGATAATTTCCGCCGGGGATGTTAACTCGCGCACCCTGCCCTGCGAAATAAAAGCTTTTATCTAAAAGTGTTCAATCGCTGCTTTTTCGTTCAGGGCAATAACTAAGACAAACGGCATGAAGCAGCTTAAATCCATACCGTTTAAAAGCCTATTGGCGGGTAATCACCACCAGATGACGTTCACCATCCAGCTCGGGTACCTGCAGAGGTTGAATTTTTTCCACCGTAAAGCCAGCGGGTAATGCAGCAATCTCATCATCCGGACGCACACCTTTCAGGGCATAAAAGCGACCTTCAGGACCCGGCAGATGATGACACCAGGTCAGCATATCCTCGAGTGAAGCAAATGCACGACTGATAACACCGTCGAATGGCGGCTCAGACGGATACTCTTCAACGCGGCTCTGCACCGGCGTGACGTTAGTAAGTCCTAACTCATGTTGTACCTGACGCAGGAAACGCACGCGTTTGCCGAGGCTATCCAGCAAGGTGAAATGCGATTGCGGGCGCACAATGGCCAGCGGAATGCCTGGTAAGCCCGGGCCGGTGCCGACATCAATAAAGCGTTCGCCCTGCAAATGTGGCTCAACCACCACGCTGTCGAGAATATGGCGTACCAGCATCTGCTGCGGGTCGCGCACTGATGTCAGGTTATAGGCCTTATTCCATTTATGTAACAACTCAACATAGCCAACCAACTGCTGTTTTTGTTGATCGGTAAGGGAAATATTTGCCGCTTTTAGCAGCGAGGAGAGTTTGTTGATCACAACGAGAATTCCATTAACGGGGGCGAGTTGCCTCGCCCCAAAGTCGATCAGGCGCTTTTACGCAGCAAGCCCTGTTTTTTCAGGTAAATCAGCAGAATTGAGATGGCCGCAGGCGTGATGCCCGAAATACGAGAAGCCTGGCCGATGGAAGTCGGTTTGTGATCGTTGAGTTTGGCGATCACTTCATTCGACAAGCCATTTACCTGACGATAGTCGAGCTCGACAGGCAACAAGGTGTTTTCATTGCGCAGCTGGCGATCAATCTCTTCCTGCTGACGCGCAATGTACCCTTCGTATTTCACCTGAATCTCCACCTGCTCAGCAGCTTGCTCATCTGACAGTGCCGGACCGTAGCTGGCGAGTGACGTCAGCAGCGGATAGGTCATCTCTGGACGACGCAGCAGATCTTCACCGCTGGCTTCTTTGGTGAGAGGCGCACTGATCACCGCGTTCACTTCCGCCACGTTATCCGATTTTGGATGCACCCACAGATCGCGCAGGCGTTGACGCTCCTGCTCAATCGCCTCCAGTTTCTGGTTGTAGCGCGCCCAGCGGGCATCATCAACCAGACCGAGCTCGCGACCGGCTTCGGTCAAACGTAGATCGGCGTTGTCTTCGCGCAGCATCAGGCGGTATTCCGCGCGTGATGTAAACATGCGGTACGGCTCTTTCGTGCCCAATGTGCACAAATCATCAACCAGTACACCAAGGTAAGCCTGATCGCGACGTGGCGCCCAACCCTCTTTGTCGGCGGAAGCGCGTGCTGCATTGAGGCCGGCCAGCAAACCTTGCGCTGCCGCTTCTTCGTAGCCAGTGGTGCCGTTGATCTGGCCGGCAAAGAACAGGCCGTGGATAAATTTGCTTTCCAGCGTCGGTTTGAGATCGCGTGGATCGAAGAAATCATACTCGATGGCGTAACCCGGACGGATGATCTTCGCGTTTTCCAGTCCTTTCATCGAACGTACAATCTGCATCTGTACGTCAAACGGCAGGCTGGTGGAGATGCCATTCGGGTAGATCTCGTTGCTGGTCAGGCCTTCCGGCTCCAGGAAGATCTGGTGCGCATTACGATCGGCAAAGCGCATCACTTTGTCTTCGATCGATGGGCAATAACGTGGACCAATACCTTCGATGATCCCGGCATACATCGGGCTGCGATCGAGGTTATTGCGGATCACGTCATGTGTCTGTTCGTTGGTATAAGTGATCCAGCATGGCACTTGTTGTGGATGCTGTGAAACCTTGCCCATGAACGAGAACACCGGCATCGGATGATCACCGTGCTGCGGTGTCAGCACCGAAAAATCAATCGAGCGTGCGTCGATACGTGGCGGCGTACCAGTTTTCAGACGGTTTACGCGCAGCGGCAGTGCACGCAGGCGTTTTGCCAATGGGATTGATGGCGGATCGCCTGCACGGCCACCGCTGTAGTTATCCAGCCCGATGTGGATTTTGCCATCGAGGAAGGTCCCGACGGTCAGCACCACGGTTTTGGCGCGGAACTTCAGGCCCATTTGCGTCACAGCACCGACGACACGATCGTTTTCCACAATCAGATCGTCAACCGCCTGCTGGAAGATCATCAGGTTTGGCTGGTTCTCTAAGGCGGTGCGTATCGCCTGGCGATACAGTACACGGTCAGCCTGAGCACGTGTGGCGCGAACAGCGGGGCCTTTACTCGCGTTTAGTATCCTAAACTGGATGCCTGCCTGGTCAATTGCCGTGGCCATCAAACCGCCTAAGGCATCCACTTCCTTCACCAGATGTCCTTTCCCGATGCCACCGATCGCCGGGTTACAGGACATTTGTCCAAGCGTATCAATGTTATGGGTGAGTAACAGGGTTTGCTGACCCATTCGGGCTGCGGCCATCGCGGCCTCTGTGCCCGCATGACCACCACCGATTACGATGACGTCAAAAGGATCTGGATAAAACATGAAGTGGGTCCTCGTTAGTGTTTCGGACAGGGATCGTTGCCCTGGGCGGTGGATTCTACTGAAATAATGTCGGCGGCGAAAGTCGCGGGATCCCGAGGTTTAAAAGAAAGGATCTTAAGTCTTTTATATGATCTTTCTGTTAGATCTACTATTAGGATCGCATCCGGCTGTTGATAACCCCAAAAAGTGCAGGCTAAACAGCAAATTAGCGATGATCATTAGCTGTGAATGATCGGTGATCCTGATCCGTATAAGCTGGGATCAAAATGGCTACTTATGCACAGCCTAAAAAAGAAACAGGCGTTGTTCTTTGGATAACTACTGGTTATACGCATGAAACAGGCCATGTTATCCACAGTCGATCGCGGGTTTAAGGTAAAAAAACAGCGCAATCAACTGGGGATCATTCTATTTTCCCGATCCCCAGCCACTAAAGATCGTTTTAAATCTGCGTTTTCCATGTGGCGACCCACACTTCGGCCGCGTCTTCCGGGATCTCATGCTCCAGCACGTCGATCTCCAGTCGATCGCCAATGCGTTTGGCGCCCAGTTGGTTCAATTGCTCTTCCAGCAGCTTGATCGCGCCGCAGAAAAGATCGTATTCATGATTACCGATGCCGACTGCGCCATAACGTAAGCCAGAGAGGTCCGGTTTTGTTTCCTGCAGTGCTTCATATAAAGGAAGCAAATTATCAGGCAGTTCACCGGCACCGTGCGTGGAGGTAACGATCAGCCAAATCCCTTCCGGTTGCAGCTCATCCAGCTCTGGGCCATGCAGCACCTCGGTTGAGAAGCCCGCTTCCTGCAGTTTTTCTTCCAGATGTTCAGCAACATATTCGGCGCTGCCAAGGGTACTTCCACTGATTAACGTAATATCGGCCATGATGCTCTCCCGCACTAAAGGCGAGCATTGTACGCTGTGATCAAGCCGTGATCCACCTGTGGAAAACAGGGTTAACAGTAGAAAGCATCAGGCGGCAAGTCGCGCTATACGCGCGATCTGCCGGGGATAAGTTTGTGCACAGATTAGAGAGGGATCACGGCTTAATGGTGCGCATGATCGGGTTTTGCAGGGAGATCAGGGTTTCGGTGGACTGAATTTCGTCGATGGTCTGGATCTTATTGATCAACACCTGTTGCAAGGCATCGATTGATCGGCACATCACTTTGATAAAGATGCTGTAATGACCGGTGGTGTACCAGGCTTCCACCACTTCATCCAGCGCGTCGAGTTTGCTCAGAGCCGCCGGATAATCGCGCGCGCTTTTAAGGATAATGCCGATAAAGCAGCACACATCGAAGCCGAGCTGACGTGGATCGATCTCCACGCGCGTGCCCAAAATAATACCCGCCTGACGCATCTTCTCCACCCGCACATGAATGGTGCCGGGGCTGACGTTGAACTGCTTGGCGAGCTCGGCATAGGCGGTACGCGCATTCTGTAGCAGCGCATTCAGAATGCCGCGATCCAGGTTATCCAGCTGAAGGTGTTCCGCCATTGTCCATCCTCGTTGAGTTCTTCTTCTATGAATAGAGGAGAATGTGCAGCAAATTAGCGGTGCAGGCAAGGTGCAGACAACAGCCATGCCGTTGTCTGCCTGCTTTTTAGCGCTTACGCCAGAAGGTCACTTGCGCCTGCGTGTGCTGGAATTTGCGCGCCGTTTCGCGGATCACAAAGGGTACATCCTGCGGCGGTGCCACTTCGTCAAAGGCATCACGCAACAGACGCTGCAGCGCCTGATAGGTTGTCAGCGCTTCACCATTTTCGCGAACACCGCCCAGCCAGTTCTCTTTCGGCGTGAAATCTTCCAGCCAGGTATACGGCGATGACAGCACCAGCAAACCACCGGCGCGGATCATCGGCGTGACATCCTGCAGGAAACGTTTTGGCTGACGCAGACGATCGATCAGGTTAGAGGCCAGCACCAGATCGTAACGGTCCGGCTGCGGCTTCAGGTTACAGGCATCGCCCTGCACAAACTGAATACGCTGCGCTTGTTCAGCTTCCAGACCAAACTCTTTCAGCCGCACCTGACGATACTCCACCAGATCGCCCTCTTCGGGCACCACATAGCGGAAATCCTCACCGGAGGTCAGCTGCAGCGCAACATCAATAAAGCGCGCCGAGTAATCCATGCCCGTTACCGCCTCGAAGTGTCGCGCCAGTTCAAAGCTGGCCCGCCCGGTAGCGCAGCCGATGTCCAGCGCCTGACCCCGCGCAGTACAGTGCGGCAGCAGTTTTTCCACCAGCGCAGCCGCGTAGTTGGGCACGTTGTAGTAGCTCGGCCCGTACTGGAAATCGAGATACTGCGACACCATGCTGTCGGTTTCATAAGGATTGAGCGTCATGCTCTCTTCATGGGAAGAAACGACATAGCGGAAACCGGCGTGCTGGAAGAAGTGACGACGGAAAGCGTAGCGCGCAGATTTCAGCGCTTCATTGCCGGTGGAAATCCAGCTGCCACCTTTGATCAGCGCATGTTTGCCATCAAAGGTGGGTGTGGAGAAATCGTCGTAGAGCGGATGTACCTTAAAGCCTTCGAAACCGTTGGTTGGCGTCGTGGTCCACTGCCAGACGTTGCCGACGATGTCGTAAAACTCACCTTGTGCGAAGCGATCGACCGGGCTGGAGGAAGCCCAGTATGCCAGATTGATGTTGCCCGGCGCTTCAGTCCAGTCCGGCTGATCGCCGCCAACTTGCTCACGCAGCTGCGCCCATTCGGCTTCGCAGGGAAGCTGAACAGATTTACCGGTCTCTTCCGCCAGCCAGCGACAAAACGCGGCGGCTTCCAGTTGATTCACTTCCGCCGGCCAATCCCACGGCATCGCCACTTCTTCGGCCAGCACGCGCAGTTTTAGCTGATCGGGCAGCTTTTCGTCACCGACCCAAAATGTCGGCATCTGCGCACCGGAAAATTCACGCCAGCCCCAACCTTCGTCATCCCACCAGCGGCGATCGTTATAACCGTCCGCCGCAATAAAACGATAAAACTCAGCATTGCTGACCAGCATTTTGCTGGCCTTAAACGGCTTAAGTTCGGTTTGCTGGCTACCGTATTCGTTATCCCAGCCATAAGTGTCGTCGGTTTTGCCCTGCTGCACACGGCCGCCGGGCATCGCGATCAGAGAATTTTCCGGTACCGATTGACGATCGTGACGCGCCTGCGGGCAAACTGGCCAGTGCGGCTGCGGCTTAACCCATTCAATCGGCAACTGGCGCATCAGCACGCTGGAGGTTTCCAGATGAATACGTTCGTGTTCGATGCCCATCAAAACCACCCACGCCGGGCTGTCCCAGTCGATCGGCAGTTCCAGCGGCATGGTGCGAATAAACTCACTCACCAGGCTTTTCACTTTGCCACGATAGTCGCGCACTTCTGCGATGGTCGGCCAGTCGTAATGGCTGTCGTTGAGATCGTCCCAGCTCATCTCATCCACGCCGATCGCCATCATCGCCTCAATACGATCGTCAACGCGTTGATCGAGGTAGCGGCCCGCCATCAGCTTATTAATGTAGAAGGTTGCGGTGTGACCAAAATAGAAGATCAGCGGATGGCGCAGCGAAATGGCTTTGTTAAACCAGGCGCGCTCGTCCGCCAGGCAATCAAACAGGCTTTCATACAGTTCCCAGGTTTGGGTGAAGTACGCCAGCAGCTCGGCCCGTTTTTGTTCGGAGTGTTGGCCGGAAAGTTTTAGCGTGCGGGTCGGTGCGGGAAGTTGGGCGGTCGTCACAGGTGCTCCAGTTTGCTAAATGCTCGAACTTATCAATATAGCAAATTAGCATTTCCGCCAGATGAATTAGCGCTGCCAGCGGCGCAGCAGACGGCTTTTCAGGCCGGTATCAAAGCGCCAGATGTGATCGAAGATGCGCAGAATGCCGGGTTTGCCATGCAGCGACATTGCTACCGCGTGGAAGCGCTGTTGATGTTGGCGCTGACGCTGCTTAATGGTGCTGACGATGTCGTCCGGCAAACGCTGGGCAATAAAATCCGAAACGATCACCGCATCCGCTTCCTGCCACGCGCTGCCTTCCATGCGTTTCACCACCGCCGCAAGGCAGGCAGCGAGATCGGTACCGCCGCGAAAACGCTGGCTGAGGAAACGGATCGCCTGCTCAATGCCGTTATCAGCGGTGAGTTCATAACCGATCACTTCATGAGCAAACAGCATGATGTAGCAGCGGCGCTTATCCGCCAGCGCCACTTTCAGCAGCGCCAGGCAAAAGGCTTTGGCGCAGCGTTCATTGAAACCGCCCATCGATCCGGACGTATCAACGCAAACGATAAACGGGCCGCGCGGTTGCTCTTCATGCTGCTGGTGGCTGACCGGACTCATGGTGACTTTTTCGTGCCACGCATCGCCCTGCAGACGATAAGTCAGCAAGCGTTTCTCGACTAAGCGCCGATAAAACTCCAGCTCTAACTCGCTTATGCTCAATGCCGCCAGCTCAGGTGGCAACAGACGCAGCACATCATCGCTTTGATGAATGCCGCTGACTTCTTCCGGGACGTTATCCGGTTCGCGCACCAGCTGGTGAAACGCTTCCAGCGGTGCATCCTGCGACGGCACCGATTTGGCCTCGCGGCTGCGACCCAGCTGCTGCGCCAGCTTCATCAATTCCGGCTGCTGGGCGAGGAAATCGCCGTACTGCACAATCAGTTCATAATCGCCGTGCTGCAGCGGCGCTTTGCTTAAATCCCACAGGCGTCCGGCGGCAGCTTCATCGTCATCGGTCAGGATCGGCGCCAGCTGACCGCTGATCGCCATGCGCTGCTGCAGCTCGGCCATCAAGCGTTCGCGCTGCTCTTCCAGAAGGGTTTCATTCAGCGTCAGCGTTTGCAGCGTCAGGCTGAGACGCCAGCGTTGCAGGAACAAAGTGTGTTGCGCGTTGCTGAGCTGGTCGCTTTCGGCATTCAGCAGCAGTTTGCTGGCTTCTTCGATGAATGGCGACGGCAGGCTTTTCAGCTGCGTCATGATGTTGGGTAACTGCTGGGTGAAATGTTGCGTGCTGAGTAGCTGCATCTGTTGAAACAGCTGAAACTCCTGCGCCAGCGCTTCTGGCACCGGCGTGACTTTGATCTGCTCGGCGATCTCCGATCGCCAGCGCGGCAGATCGCGCATCATGGCTTGTTTCAGGCGGGGAAATTTCTCAAAGAACAGCGCCAGTTGCGGCGAGGCGAGCAGCGCGATAATCAGCTCTTCGATTAACTCGGTTTCGCCAATCGACAACAGCGCACTCAGCGTCTCCAGTGAGATCATTTTCTCGCCTGTTTCAGCTGTTCCGCGACATCTTGCAGGCTGGTTTCGATGCGAGCCAGCCAGTCATCGCTAATGAACAAACAGCGCTGATGCTGGCTGAACAGCGTGCGCTGCGCGCGCAGCTGGGTTTCCAGCGCGTCATATTCATCAGCGATCTCCTGCGGCATCTCGCTGCTGCTGCTGGCGCCCGGCAGCGTCAGACGCGTGGATTGCAGGCTGACATCGCGCAGCGTCAAACAGTGATGGGTATCCACCAGCATATCCAGCGTCTGACCAAAGCCGATGCCGTTCAGCTTGCCACGGATTTCACCGCCCTTCAGCAGCCACTGATCCAGCGCTTCGCGGCCAATCAGAATGTGCGTCACCTGCATGTCGTGCAGCATCAACGGCTGTTGCAGCATTAGCGTCAGTTGATCATCGGTGATGGCGGCGGGTAATTCGTAGTGCGGTTTGCGGCTGAACATGCCGCTGTGTTTCTCCAGCGTTAGCGCTTGCGCCACGCTTTGCTGCTGTTGCAGCGCCAGCCGGCGGCCTTTGATCTGCTGCAGCTTATGTAGCAGCGCCTGTTGCTGCCACGCATGTTGCGACATTAGCGTATCGATTTCGCGATCCAGCATTTTCATCGACGCCACGTCATGCCACAGGCAATCTTTCAGCAGCACTAAGTCGATGGGCGCGATGGCCACGCGGCCGCTGTAAAAGGCGCTAGCCTGCAACAGGTGAATGGCTTTCTTCCAGCGACGATCGGAAATGTACGGCGCGTCCGGCAGCGTTTCTAACTGCTGACGAAGCTGATAAATCAGTTCAAACACATGATCCGGCAAACTGACCTGGCTGATGCCTTTCTGCCACTGCTCATACTCTTCATCGCTGATGCGCAACGATTCCGCCACCGGATTGTCGTTTTCATCCTGCTGGTGGGTGAGCATGCTGCGGAAGTTCTGCTTCTCATGCACGTTATCCAGCCACAGGCGAATCAACATGCGGTCATACAGCGCTTCCAGGCCACTATCGGCTTCCGGCAATTCGTTGGAAGCGGTAACCAGCAGGCGCATTGGGATTTTTTCTTCGCTGTCGCCATTGCGGAAGCGGCGTTCGTTGATGGCGGTCAATAAGGTATTAAGAATCGCCGGGCCGGCTTTCCAGATTTCGTCGAGGAAGACAATTTCGGCATCCGGCAAATAACCTTTGGTCAGACGCTGATAACGCCCTTCATCTTTCAATGCCTGAATCGACAGCGGGCCAAACACCTCTTCGGGGGTGGAAAAACGGGTCATCAGGTATTCAAATGCGCGGGCGTGCTGGAAGGCATATTTCAATCGGCGGGCAATCAGACTCTTGGCGATGCCCGGCGGCCCGAGCAGAAACACACTTTCGCCACTTAAGGCAGCCAGCAAACAGAGGCGGATCGCATGATGGCGTTCATACAGCCCTTTTTCCAGAGCGTTGCTCAGGCGAGAAATTCTTTCTGCCAAAAGATGGGGTTGAGCCATAATCACATCATTATCCTTTTGATACTGGTGCCGTCATAGTCTGGCGAGCGCAATACTCTACTGATTATCATGCGCGATTGCGTTGATAGCCGTCAGCTTTTTTGTTTCAGAAGGTTGATGCGAGAAAACTCGCCGCTTCCAACGGTTTTTTGGCGCTATTTTCGGCGAAAAACCGCGTCACCGACGCGATGGTGACACTTTGTAAGAGTAGGTTTTTTTGGGAATATGTGCATACTGTGCGCTTTTTGATGGCTTGAGCGGAAGGCAAGCGCCTCCGGCTCCAACAAAAGACAACTTATGAGCTCGGATAAGAAACAGTCCCTTGGGGCAGTCACGCTGGCGGCAATTGGCGTGGTGTATGGCGATATCGGTACCAGCCCACTCTATACATTGCGTGAATGCCTCTCTGGTCAGTTTGGATTTGGCGTGGAGCGCGAAGCGGTTTTTGGCTTCCTGTCGCTGATTTTCTGGCTGCTGATTCTGGTGGTGTCGCTGAAGTACATCAGCTACGTGATGCGTGCAGATAACGCCGGTGAAGGCGGGATTTTAACGCTGATGTCACTGGCCGGACGAAACACCGGCGCCAGAGCCACCGCGATACTGGTGATCATGGGCCTGATCGGCGGCAGCTTCTTCTACGGGGAAGTGGTGATCACGCCGGCGGTGTCCGTGTTATCGGCGATAGAAGGTCTGGAAATTGCCGCGCCGAGCCTCGATACCTACATCGTGCCGTTGGCGATTGCGGTGCTGACCTTGCTGTTTGTCATCCAGAAGCACGGCACCGGCATTGTCGGTAAGCTGTTCGCGCCGGTGATGCTGCTGTGGTTTATCATCCTCGCCGTATTGGGTGCGCGTAGCATCATTAATAATCCTGACGTGCTGCACGCCATGAATCCTTACTGGGCGCTGCACTTCTTTATTCAATACAAAAGTGTCTCTTTCTTCGCGCTGGGCGCCGTGGTGCTGGCGATTACCGGCGTGGAAGCGCTGTATGCCGATATGGGCCACTTCGGTAAATTCCCGATTCGTCTCGCCTGGTTTATCGTGGTGCTGCCTTCACTGGTGCTCAACTACTTTGGTCAGGGCGCGCTGCTGCTCAAACATCCTGAAGCGATCAAAAACCCGTTCTTCCTGCTTGCGCCGGATTGGATGCTGATCCCGATGTTGATTCTCGCCACGTTGGCCACAGTGATCGCCTCGCAAGCAGTGATTTCCGGCGTGTTCTCATTAACGCGTCAGGCAGTGCGTCTCGGCTATTTGCCGCCGATGCGCATTGTGCACACCTCAGAAGAGGAGTCCGGGCAGATCTACATTCCGGTGATTAACTGGCTGCTCTACTTCTCGGTGGTGATTGTGATTGTCGGCTTCGAGCACTCCAGCAATCTGGCGGCGGCTTATGGCATCGCGGTCACCGGCACCATGGTGCTGACCGCCATTCTCTGTTCTACCGTGGCGATTCAAAACTGGCACTGGAACCGCTATCTGGTGGTGCTGATTCTGATTGCCATGCTGATCATCGACGTGTCGCTGTTCTCCGCCAACCTGATCAAGGTGTTCTCCGGCGGTTGGCTGCCGCTGACGCTGGCGCTGATGATGTTCATCATCATGACTACCTGGAAAAGCGAGCGTTTCCGTCTGCTGCGTCGTATGCATGAGCACGGCAATTCACTGGAAGCGATGATTGCGTCGCTGGAGAAATCGCCGCCGGTACGCGTGCCGGGCACCGCGGTGTATATGTCGCGTGCGCTGAATGTGATTCCGTTTGCCATGCTGCATAACCTCAAGCACAACAAAGTGTTGCACGAGCGCGTAGTGCTGCTGACGCTGCGTACGGAAGATGCGCCTTACGTGCACAACGTCCGTCGTGTGACCATCGAACAGTTGTCGCCGACTTTCTGGCGCGTGGTGGCGAGTTACGGCTGGCGCGAAACGCCAAACGTCGAAGAGATTTTCCACCGCTGCGGTCTTGAAGGCCTGAACTGCCGCATGATGGAAACCTCCTTCTTTATGTCGCATGAATCGCTGATTATCGGCGATCGTCCGTGGTATCTGCGCCTGCGCGGCAAGCTGTTCCTCGCGCTGCAACGCAATGCGCTGCGCGCGCCCGATCAGTTTGAAATCCCACCGAACCGCGTGATCGAACTGGGAACCCAGGTCGAGATTTAACGCTGTGCGCGTCACCAACTTAAGGTGACGCGCAATCCTCCGCTGGCGCGCTGGCTGAACTGCAAGCGAACGCCGTGCAACTGGGCAATATTTTTCACGATGGAAAGCCCTAATCCGCTGCCGGTTTGCGCCTGTCCTGGCGGTCGCCAGAAGCGTTCACCCAACCTTATCAACTGCTCATCGCTGACGCCTGGCCCGTTATCATCAACGGTAATGGCGCGGGCATTGAGCTGCACATCAATAGTGCTGCCCGGCGGCGAATAGCGCAGCGCGTTATCCAGCAGATTGCGCACCATCAACCCCAGCAACAGCGGATGACCGTTCATCACCGGTTCGGCATGGCTGGTGAACTGCAAAGCGGTGTTTTGTTGTTCTGCCTGCGGGAAGTGCTCCGCCAGCAGGTTTTGCAGCAGCGGCGCTAGCGCCACCGGTTGAAACTCGCTGCGCAGATCGTCTGCTTCCACGCGTGACAGCGTTAAGAGCTGATCCACCAGACGCGTGGCGCGCACGATGCCGCTATCCAGTTGCTGAATGGCGCGTTTGCGCATCGCCTCATCATCATCAGCCAGTTGAATCACTTCACTCTGCACGCGCAGCGCCGCCAGCGGGCTGCGCAGTTCATGGGCGGCATCGGAGGTAAAACGACGTTCGCGCTGCACCAGATGCGCCATACGACTGAACAAACCGTTAAGTGCCACCACCAGCGGCTTCACCTCTTTAGGCAAGCGCGTGTCCGGCAATGGCGTGGCATCATCCGGCGCACGCTGATGCAGGGAAAGCGTAAGGCGTTTCAACGGGCGCAGCTCGAACCACACCAGCGCCAGCAGCAACAGCAACATAAAGGGCATGGCAATCAGCCACGGCAGCAGGCTGCTGAGCGCCAGATCGCGCGTCATATCTTCGCGGTATTCCCACTCTTGCCCGACCACCACGCGATAGCGCTTATCCTCGGAGGTGAGCCACACCAGGCGCCAGCTGTCTTTATCACCGCGCAGCCGGCCATCAACAAAGCCATCGCGCTGATGATCGAATTGCAGATCACGGCCGTTTTCGCCGTCGTTCAACAATGGTTGGCCTGCCGCGCTGAAAATGGCAAATGCCAGCGCATCATCATCCTGATCGCCGCGGTGATGGCGCAGGATCGCTTTGGTTTTCGGCAACGTCACGTCCTGCAGTGAGGTGGGATCAAGCGCTATCAGCCGTTTGGCGAACAGCATTTGCTGAGTATCAAACAGCTCGTTCACCGTATCGCGGGTTTGATGCCAGGCGCTGAGGCCGGCCAGGCCGCCGCACACTATAATCAGCAGCACAAAGCCGATGGCGAGGCGCAGAAACAGACTCATTCCGCCGCTCCCAGCGTATAACCGACGCCGTGTACGGTACGAATAAACTGGCTGCCGAGTTTCTTGCGCAGATGATGAATGTGCACTTCCACCGCATTGCTGGAGACATCTTCATCCCAGCTGTAGAGCTTCTCCTCCAGCTGACTGCGCGTCAGCACGCGGCCAGGATTACGCAGAAACAGTTCCAGCAGCGCCAGTTCGCGGCTTTTCAGGCTAACGGGTTCGCCATCGCACAGCACGCTGTGGCTGCCGGGCGCCATTACCACGTTGCCGTGTTTCAGTTCCGGCTGCAGTTGCCCATGACGGCGACGGATCAACGCCTGCAAGCGTGCCGCCACTTCTGTTAACGCAAACGGCTTACACAGATAATCGTCGGCGCCGAGTTGCAATCCCTGGACGCGCTGATCGAGCGCATCGCGCGCGGTGAGGATCAGCACCGGCACATCGTGTCCTTGCTGGCGCCACTGACGCAGGATATCCAGACCATCGCGTTCGGGCAGCGACAGATCCAGCACCACTGCGTCCCAGGGCGCGGCGGTCAACGCCTGAAATCCGGCTTCGCCGGAGACAAACCAATCCACGCTGAAACCGAGTTTGGTCAACCCGACTTTCAAACCGTCGCCAATCAGCGTGTCATCTTCAATCAGTAAAATGCGCATCAACTCTCCTTCTATTAAGCGGAGTTATACGAAGCACAATTGCTCTTGTACAGCGAAAATCCCGTCAAATAGACTATTTTTCATGAATGTTAGCCAAACGGATTCTCTTAAGATCCTGTTAAGAACCTTATGGTGAAATAGCTCCCGTAAACCGACACATTCATGGAAAAGAGGTGAATTATGAAAAAGTCCGCAGCTCTGTTAGCGATTGTCGCCCTGGCCGCCACGCCGGTTCTTGCCGCTCAGCAAGGTGGCTTTGTTGATCCCAATGCGCCATCCGCGCAGGTGAAGTCCGGTGGGTTCAAAGCCGATAACACCAGCGTTGTCACGGTGAAACAGGCCGCAGAGATGAAAGACGATAGCTGGATTACCGTGCGCGGTACGCTTGAGAAGCAAATCGGTGATGAGGATTATCAGTTCCGTGATGCCACCGGCACCATGAAGGTTGAAATCGATCATAAACGCTGGAACGGTTTGACCATCACGCCGAAGGATCAGGTAGAACTGACCGGCGAACTGGATAAAGATTTCAACTCGATCGAACTGGACGTGAAACAGGTACGTAAACTGCCGTAATCCCATCTTCGGGGCCGCAGCAGCGGCTCCAAAATCCCACCAAACTCAAATTCTCTCTGGCACAAGCGAAACGTTTCGATGGCGATCACATTTCCGTGATGCCGTCATTGAGTTGCCGTGCGCATTTTATACACTCCCGATCAGCGAAACGTTTCGCTGTGGAGTGGAATAAATGAAAAAAGGTCGCTTGTTAAACGCTGAAGTCTCACATGTGATTGCTCGCCTGGGGCACACCGATACGCTGACGATTGCAGATGCAGGCTTGCCAATTCCGGCCGGTCCACAGCGCATCGATCTGGCGTTAACGCCGGGTACGCCCGAATTTCTACAGGTAGTTGACGTTGTCACGCAGGAGATGCAGGTCGAAAGCGCCCTGATAGCGGAGGAGATTAAGCAGCACAATCCGCAGCTCCACAGCGCACTGCTCGCCGTGCTCGAAGCCTTGCAACAGCACCAGGGGAATGTCATCACCATCCGTTACACCAGCCATGAACAATTCAAACAACATACGCAGCGTAGTCAGGCGGTCATTCGCAGCGGAGAGTGTTCTCCGTATGCGAATGTCATCCTGAGCGCCGGCGTGACCTTCTGAGGCCGCTATGCAACCGTTATTGCAACTCAAAGGAATTGAAAAGTCGTTTCCTGGCGTGAAGGCGTTGAATGGCGCATCGCTGGCCGTTTATCCGGGACGCGTGATGGCGCTGGTGGGTGAAAACGGCGCGGGCAAATCCACCATGATGAAAGTGCTGACCGGCATTTACAGCATGGATGCCGGTTCCCTGCAGTGGCTGGGTAAGGATGTGGCGTTCTCCGGTCCAAAGGCGTCGCAGGAAGCAGGCATTGGCATTATCCATCAGGAACTGAACCTGATTCCGCAGCTGACTGTTGCTGAAAATATCTTCCTTGGCCGCGAGTTTGTGAACCGCTTTGGCCGCATCGAATGGAAAAAGATGTATGCCGAAGCGGATGCGCTATTAAAGCGCCTTAATCTGCGTTTCGACAGCCACAAGCTGGTGGGCGATTTGTCGATTGGCGATCAGCAGATGGTCGAGATCGCCAAAGTGCTCAGCTTCGAGTCGAAAGTCATCATTATGGATGAACCGACCGATGCGCTGACTGATACCGAAACGCTGTCGCTGTTCCGCGTCATCAATGAACTGAAAGCGCAGGGCTGCGGCATCGTCTATATCTCGCACCGCATGAAAGAGATCTTCGAGATTTGCGATGACGTCACTGTGTTCCGCGATGGGCAGTTTATTGCCGAACGCGCGGTGTGCGATCTCAGCGAAGAGAGCCTGATCGAGATGATGGTCGGCCGCAAGCTGGAAGATCAATATCCGCGTATCGATCAACAGCCGGGCGAGATCCGCTTAAAAGTCGAAAATCTCAGCGGTCCGGGCGTTGATAACGTCAGCTTTACGCTGCGCAAAGGGGAAATCCTTGGCGTGTCGGGTCTGATGGGCGCAGGACGTACTGAACTGATGAAAGTGCTGTACGGCGCGCTGCCGCGCAGCAAAGGCAAAGTGACGCTGAACGGCCGCGAGATCGTGACCCGCTCTCCGCAGGATGGCCTCGCCAGCGGCATTGTGTATATCTCGGAAGACCGCAAGCGCGATGGTCTGGTGCTCGGCATGTCGGTGAAAGAGAACATGTCGTTGACCGCGCTGCGCTATTTCAGCACTGGCGCGGGCAACCTGCGCCACAGCGATGAGCAGCTGGCGGTGGGCGATTTTATCCGCCTGTTCAACGTTAAAACTCCGTCAATGGAGCAACCGATTGGTCTGCTGTCTGGCGGTAATCAGCAAAAAGTGGCGATTGCGCGTGGCCTGATGACGCGCCCCGATGTGCTGATTCTTGATGAGCCGACACGCGGCGTCGATGTCGGGGCAAAAAAAGAAATTTATCAGTTAATTAACCAGTTTAAAGCCGAAGGGCTGAGCATCATTTTGGTGTCGTCGGAAATGCCGGAAGTGCTGGGCATGAGCGATCGCATCGTGGTGATGCATGAAGGCCATCTGAGTGGCGAATTTTCCCGTGAGCAAGCTACCCAGGAATCCCTGATGGCGGCGGCAGTCGGTAAGCAACACAGCGAGGAGTTAGTAGTATGAGCACCCAAACCTTACCCGCCAGCCGTCGTTGGTTCAGCAAAGCCTGGCTGCTGGAGCAGAAATCACTGATTGCATTGATCGTGCTGATCGCCGTGGTTGCCAGCCAGAGCCCGAACTTCTTCACGCTGGCCAATATGTTCAACATTCTGCAGCAGACGTCGGTCAACGCCATCATGGCGGTCGGCATGACGCTGGTGATTCTGACCTCGGGCATTGATCTGTCGGTGGGATCGCTGCTGGCGCTGACCGGCGCGGTGGCGGCATCGATTGTCGGATTAGAAGTGAATGCGCTGGTGGCCGTTGCGGCTTCGCTGGCGCTGGGGGCGGCGATTGGCGGTATTACCGGCGTGATTGTGGCGCGCGGCAAGGTGCAGGCTTTCATCGCCACGCTGGTGATGATGTTGCTGCTGCGCGGCGTCACCATGGTTTACACCAACGGCAGCCCAATCAATACCGGTTTTAACGATAACGCCGATCTGTTCGGCTGGTTCGGTATCGGTCGCCCGTTGGGCATTCCAACGCCGGTGTGGCTGATGGTCGCGGTGTTCGGGCTGGCGTGGTACATGCTGCATCACACGCGCCTTGGTCGTTACATCTATGCGCTGGGTGGCAACGAAGCGGCCACGCGTTTGTCGGGCATCAACGTTAATCGCGTTAAAATCATCGTCTATTCGCTGTGCGGCCTGCTGGCGGCATTGGCGGGCACCATCGAAGTGGCGCGTCTCTCTTCCGCACAACCTACAGCGGGCACCGGTTATGAACTGGATGCGATTGCTGCGGTGGTGCTGGGCGGTACCAGCCTGGCGGGCGGTAAAGGTCGCATCATGGGCACGCTGATTGGTGCGTTGATCCTCGGTTTCCTGAATAACGGCCTGAATCTGATGGGCGTATCGTCTTACTACCAAATGATTGTTAAAGCCGTCGTCATTCTGCTAGCGGTGCTGGTGGATAACAAAAGCAGTAAATAACTCTGACCTTCACACAGGATTTAAAAATGAAAAAGTTAACTGCATTGGCCGTCATTCTTGGCGCCACCCTCAGTGCTGGCGCGATGGCTAAGGACACCATTGCTCTGGTGGTATCTACGCTGAATAATCCGTTCTTTGTGTCACTGAAAGATGGCGCACAGAAAGAAGCTGACCAACTGGGTTATAACCTCGTGGTGCTGGATTCGCAGAACAACCCGGCGAAAGAGCTGGCGAACGTGCAGGATCTGACGGTGCGCGGCACCAAACTGCTGCTGATCAACCCAACTGATTCTGATGCGGTGGGTAACGCCGTGAAGATGGCGAACCAGGCGAATATTCCGGTGATCACGCTGGACCGCGTAGCAGCACAAGGCACCGTGGTGAGCCACGTGGCTTCTGACAACCGCTTCGGCGGCAAAATGGCCGGTGACTTCATCGCCAAAAAACTGGGCGATGGCGCGAAAATTATTGAACTGCAAGGCATTGCCGGTACCTCTGCGGCGCGTGAGCGCGGCGAAGGCTTCAAACAGGCAGCCGATGCCCACAAATTCAACATCCTGGCGAGCCAGCCTGCTGACTTCGACCGTACTAAAGGTCTGAACGTCATGCAGAACCTGCTGCAGGGACATCCGGATGTGCAGGCCGTCTTCGCTCAGAACGATGAAATGGCGCTGGGCGCGCTGCGTGCGCTGCAAACCGCGGGTAAAACCGACGTGCTGGTGGTGGGTTTTGACGGCACCGCTGACGGTGTGAAAGCCGTAGAATCGGGTAAACTGACCGCGACTGTGGCGCAGATGCCAGACAAGATTGGTATGATTGGCGTGCAGACTGCCGATAAAGTATTGAAAGGCGAGAAGGTGCAGGCGGTTAATCCGGTTGACCTGAAGCTGGTGACCAAATAATAAGTAAAGAAAAGCAGGGCAACGCGCCACCGTCCTGGTGGCGCATCTTTCTGGATGAATCCCAATGACCACAAGCGCAAAACTGGCCGTTCTCGGCAGCATCAATGCCGATCACATCCTTAACCTCGCCCATTTTCCACGTCCGGGCGAAACGGTGATCGGGAAACAGTATCAAATTGCTTTTGGCGGCAAAGGGGCCAATCAGGCTGTGGCTGCGGGCCGTGCCGGTGCAGACATTGCTTTTATTGCCTGTGTAGGCGCTGATGATATTGGCGAGCGTATTCGTCAGCAGTTGCAGCAAGACCGCATTGATACTGCACCGGTTGAAACCGTCGCAGATGAATCGACCGGTGTAGCGATGATCTTCGTGAATGGCGAAGGCGAAAATAATATCGGCATCTATTCCGGTGCCAATGCCGCGCTGACGCCGGCTCGCGTTGCGCAGCATCAGCAGGTGATTGCCGATGCTGATGCGTTGCTGATGCAGCTGGAATCTCCGCTGGAAAGCGTTCTGGCCGCCGCGAAGATTGCTCGCGCGCAGCAGACGCAAGTGATCCTGAATCCCGCACCGGCCACCGCGCTCTCTGATGAGCTGCTCGCGCTTATCGACATCATCACGCCAAATGAAACCGAAGCTGAAATTCTCACCGGCATTGCGGTAAAGAGCGATGAAGATGCCGCGCGTGCTGCTGCGGCATTGCATGCGAAAGGTATTGCTACCGTGTTGATCACGCTAGGCCGTCGCGGTGTGTGGCTGAGTGAGCAAGGCAACGGCGTGCGCATTCCGGGCTTCAGCGTGCAGGCCATCGATACTATCGCAGCGGGCGATACCTTCAACGGGGCATTTATTACCGCACGTCTGGAAGGTGTGGCGATGCATGATGCTGTACATTTCGCCCATGCCGCCGCTGCGATTGCAGTGACGCGTCCGGGCGCGCAGCCCTCAGTGCCGTGGCGCACTGAGATTGACGCCTTCCTGCAACAACAGGGCTAAGCGCTTGGCTACCATGAAAGATGTCGCCCGCCTGGCGGGCGTCTCTACCTCCACCGTTTCACACGTCATCAATAACAATCGCTTTGTCAGCGAGCAGGTGCGTGAAAAGGTGGAACAGGCAATTCGTGAGCTGAACTATGCGCCGTCCGCGCTGGCACGTAGCCTGAAGATCAAACAAACCCGCACCATCGGCATGCTGCTGACCGCCAGCAGTAACCCGTTCTATTCCGAAGTGGTGCGCGGCGTAGAAAACAGCTGCTACGAACGCGGCTACAGCCTGATTCTGTGTAATACCGAAGGCGATGAAGAGCGTATGAATCGCAGCCTCGAAACGCTGATGCAAAAGCGCGTCGATGGTTTACTGATGATGTGCACCGAAACCCATCTGCCGTCGGCGGAGATCCTCAATCGTTATCCCTCGGTACCGATGGTGATGATGGACTGGGCGCCATTTGAAGGACGCGGCGACATTATTCAGGACAACGCGCTGCTCGGCGGCGAACTGGCAACCCAGCATCTGATTGATCGTGGCTACACGCGCATTGCCTGTATTGCCGGGCCGCAGGATAAAACCCCCGCGCGGTTGCGTCTTGAAGGTTTCCATAAAGCGATGGCCAACAGCCGATTGTCGGTGCCGCCGGGTTATGTGGTTGATGGCGATTTCGAGTTTCAGGGCGGCTTTAACGCCATGAATCAACTGCTGACGCTGGATACGCTGCCAGAAGCGATATTTACCAGCAACGATGCGATGGCGGTTGGCGTCTATCACGCCTTGTTCCAGGCCGGATTGCGCGTGCCGCAGGATATTGCGGTGATGGGCTATGACAACATTGAGCTGGCGCGTTACCTGACTCCGCCGCTTAGTACCATCCATCAGCCGAAAGATGAGTTAGGTGAACTGGCGATTGATACCTTGATTCATCGTATGGGCGATCCCGACGCCAGTCAGCAAACGCTGGTGCTGACGCCGGAGCTGGTGGAGCGCGGTTCGGTCTAAGTCGCTTTCTTCTTTTTCTCGCGGTTGGCGATCAGATTACGCCCATCGCTCGGACGTAACATCATAAAGGTAAAGGCAGACAACACCGTGACGACGCCCATCGTCAGGAAGGTGGCGTGGAATTGCGCGACGGTTGTGGCCTCGACATCCTGATAGAAACGCAGCACTGCGGCACTCACCGCCACGCCAAAGCTGATCGACAGCTGCTGCGTTACCGCTAGCACACTGTTCCCGCCGCTGGCGTTCTCATCATTTAAATCTGCCAGCGTGATGGTGTTCATCGCGGTGAACTGCGTTGACATCGCCATCCCCAGAATCAACAGTGCCGCCAGCAACATCACCACGCTGCCACCCGGCGATTGCAGTGAGAAGGTGGCGATCAATATGCCAATAATAATGGTGATACCTACCAACGTGTGGCGATAACCAAAGCGGCGTAGCACTTGCGTCACCGTGGATTTCGCCAGCAACGCGCCAATCGCCGTTGGACCCATCATGCAACCGGCAATCAGTGCGGGAAAACCAAAGCCCACCTGCAACATCAGCGGCATCAGGAACGGAATGCAGCCGGTTCCCAGACGCGAAGCTATGTTGCCAATGATGCCGACCGAGAAGGTGCGGGTTTTAAACATTGGCAGATTAATCAGCGGTGCCGGATGGCGACGCGCGTGCACTATATAGAGAAGAAGTAATGCAATGCCGCCAAACAGCACCAACAACGCTTGCCACGGCAACACCACGCGCTCGCCAAACAACTCGATACCGACCGAGATCAGCACCAGACCCAAACCAAACAGCAGGAAGCCTGAAAAGTCGAAGCGGCGTTTTGGGGTAGTGAAGTCCGGCATATATTTGCGTGCGTAGAAGATGCCGGCGATACCGATGGGAATGTTGAGGAGGAATATCCAGTGCCAGCTGGCGTAGGTTACTAACAATCCGCCCAGCATTGGGCCCAGAATCGGGCCCACTAAACCCGGCATGGTAACGAAGTTCAGCACCGGCAGCAGTTCACTGCGTGGATAAGCGCGTAACAACGCCAGGCGCGCGACGGGCATCATCATCGCCCCGCCAATCCCTTGTACCACGCGCGAGACCACCAACATGCTCAGCGAGCCGGATAAGGCGCAGGCCAGCGAACCCAGCGTAAATAGCGATACCGCAAGAATGAAGATTTTGCGTGTGCCGTAGCGATCGGCTAACCAGCCACTCACCGGAATCAGCATCGCTACCGTTAGCGTGTAACTGATGATGGCGGATTGCATGGCAAGAGGGGAACGTTCAAGGCTGGTGGCGATAGCAGGGAGCGCAGTATTCAGGATGGTGGCATCAAGTGCTTGCATGAAAAACGCCATGGCGGCGATCCAGGGCAAGCCGGCCATGCTGCGCGCGGAGCGAATCATTGAAAGTCCTTCTCGAATAATTGTCAGCCTGCGACAAAGAAATTACGTTTGGTTAAAGAGAATAGCATTGGTGTTTAAGGTGATGGCGCTGATTTATGCCGATGAAGCGGCGATTTTGACTGATTCTTCGCCGGGAAATGTCCGTTTTTAACGCGTTCGTTTAAAAAAGAGGCGCTCAGTCATTTTTTTGCAATTAACCCTTGTCAGCTCCGAATAACTCCCTATAATGCGCCACCACTGAGACGGCAAAGCGGCAACGCAGATGGCTCGGCAGGGAGTGAAAAAATTCATCCCGCCGGATGAAGACGCTGAAAAAAGTGTTTGACTCCGAAGGAGAGTAGCGTAGTATACGCCACCTCGCGACAGACGGTTCAGCCGCTGTTCGCAACGCTCTTTAACAATTTATCAGACAATCTGTGTGGGCACTCGCAGGATTGATATCCGCGTCTCCGGACGCAACAAAATATCAAAGCCTCACGAGTGAACACATAATGAAATTCATTATGACGTTTTACAGATGAGCACCGCTGAACTGGTTTCAGCAAATCAAACTTAAATTGAAGAGTTTGATCATGGCTCAGATTGAACGCTGGCGGCAGGCCTAACACATGCAAGTCGAACGGTAGCACAGAGAGCTTGCTCTCGGGTGACGAGTGGCGGACGGGTGAGTAATGTCTGGGAAACTGCCCGATGGAGGGGGATAACTACTGGAAACGGTAGCTAATACCGCATAACGTCGCAAGACCAAAGTGGGGGACCTTCGGGCCTCACACCATCGGATGTGCCCAGATGGGATTAGCTAGTAGGTGGGGTAATGGCTCACCTAGGCGACGATCCCTAGCTGGTCTGAGAGGATGACCAGCCACACTGGAACTGAGACACGGTCCAGACTCCTACGGGAGGCAGCAGTGGGGAATATTGCACAATGGGCGCAAGCCTGATGCAGCCATGCCGCGTGTATGAAGAAGGCCTTCGGGTTGTAAAGTACTTTCAGCGGGGAGGAAGGCGGTGAAGTTAATAGCTTCACCGATTGACGTTACCCGCAGAAGAAGCACCGGCTAACTCCGTGCCAGCAGCCGCGGTAATACGGAGGGTGCAAGCGTTAATCGGAATTACTGGGCGTAAAGCGCACGCAGGCGGTCTGTCAAGTCGGATGTGAAATCCCCGGGCTTAACCTGGGAACTGCATTCGAAACTGGCAGGCTGGAGTCTTGTAGAGGGGGTAGAATTCCAGGTGTAGCGGTGAAATGCGTAGAGATCTGGAGGAATACCGGTGGCGAAGGCGGCCCCCTGGACAAAGACTGACGCTCAGGTGCGAAAGCGTGGGGAGCAAACAGGATTAGATACCCTGGTAGTCCACGCCGTAAACGATGTCGACTTGGAGGTTGTTCCCTTGAGGAGTGGCTTCCGGAGCTAACGCGTTAAGTCGACCGCCTGGGGAGTACGGCCGCAAGGTTAAAACTCAAATGAATTGACGGGGGCCCGCACAAGCGGTGGAGCATGTGGTTTAATTCGATGCAACGCGAAGAACCTTACCTACTCTTGACATCCAGAGAACTTAGCAGAGATGCTTTGGTGCCTTCGGGAACTCTGAGACAGGTGCTGCATGGCTGTCGTCAGCTCGTGTTGTGAAATGTTGGGTTAAGTCCCGCAACGAGCGCAACCCTTATCCTTTGTTGCCAGCGGTTCGGCCGGGAACTCAAAGGAGACTGCCAGTGATAAACTGGAGGAAGGTGGGGATGACGTCAAGTCATCATGGCCCTTACGAGTAGGGCTACACACGTGCTACAATGGCGCATACAAAGAGAAGCGACCTCGCGAGAGCAAGCGGACCTCATAAAGTGCGTCGTAGTCCGGATCGGAGTCTGCAACTCGACTCCGTGAAGTCGGAATCGCTAGTAATCGTAGATCAGAATGCTACGGTGAATACGTTCCCGGGCCTTGTACACACCGCCCGTCACACCATGGGAGTGGGTTGCAAAAGAAGTAGGTAGCTTAACCTTCGGGAGGGCGCTTACCACTTTGTGATTCATGACTGGGGTGAAGTCGTAACAAGGTAACCGTAGGGGAACCTGCGGTTGGATCACCTCCTTACCTGAAGATACCTTCCCGCGAAGTGCTCACACAGATTGTCTGATAGAAAGTAATGAGCAAGACGGCTGCGAAGTCGTGACACTATCGTGTCCCCTTCGTCTAGAGGCCTAGGACACCGCCCTTTCACGGCGGTAACAGGGGTTCGAATCCCCTAGGGGACGCCACTTGCTTGGTGACAGGTGAAAGGTGTCTCCACGACGTATCTCAAACGCAGCTTACGAGCTGCGTCTGAGATACTGCTCTTTAACAATCCGGAACAAGCTGAAAATTGAAACGACGTATCGTCTTCATTCTCCGTAATAAGAATGAAGCGGCGATATGTTCGAGTCTCTCAAATGCTTGCAGTCTGCACGCGTTGCAAAACGCCTGTGGGTTGTGAGGTTAAGCGACTAAGCGTACACGGTGGATGCCCTGGCAGTCAGAGGCGATGAAGGACGTGCTAATCTGCGTAAAGCGTCGGTAAGGTGATATGAACCGCTACAGCCGACGATGTCCGAATGGGGAAACCCGGTGCACCCAGTGCATCATCGCAACATGAATACATAGTGTTGCGAGGCGAACCCGGGGAACTGAAACATCTAAGTACCCGGAGGAAAAGAAATCAACCGAGATTCCCCCAGTAGCGGCGAGCGAACGGGGAACAGCCCAGAACCTGAATCAGTTTGTGCGTTAGTGGAAGCGTCTGGAAAGTCGCACGATACCGGGTGATAGTCCCGTACACGAAAGTGCACAGATTGTGAGTTCGAAGAGTAGGGCGGGACACGTGGTATCCTGTCTGAATATGGGGGGACCATCCTCCAAGGCTAAATACTCCTGACTGACCGATAGTGAACCAGTACCGTGAGGGAAAGGCGAAAAGAACCCCGGCGAGGGGAGTGAAACAGAACCTGAAACCGTGTACGTACAAGCAGTGGGAGCCTCTTTAATGGGGTGACTGCGTACCTTTTGTATAATGGGTCAGCGACTTATATTCTGTAGCAAGGTTAACCGTATAGGGGAGCCGCAGGGAAACCGAGTCTTAACTGGGCGTTAAGTTGCAGGGTATAGACCCGAAACCCGGTGATCTAGCCATGGGCAGGTTGAAGGTTGGGTAACACTAACTGGAGGACCGAACCGACTAATGTTGAAAAATTAGCGGATGACTTGTGGCTGGGGGTGAAAGGCCAATCAAACCGGGAGATAGCTGGTTCTCCCCGAAAGCTATTTAGGTAGCGCCTCGTGAACTCATCTCCGGGGGTAGAGCACTGTTTCGGCTAGGGGGCCATCCCGGCTTACCAACCCGATGCAAACTGCGAATACCGGAGAATGTTATCACGGGAGACACACGGCGGGTGCTAACGTCCGTCGTGAAGAGGGAAACAACCCAGACCGCCAGCTAAGGTCCCAAAGTCATGGTTAAGTGGGAAACGATGTGGGAAGGCACAGACAGCCAGGATGTTGGCTTAGAAGCAGCCATCATTTAAAGAAAGCGTAATAGCTCACTGGTCGAGTCGGCCTGCGCGGAAGATGTAACGGGGCTAAACCATGCACCGAAGCTGCGGCAGCGACGCGTATGCGTTGTTGGGTAGGGGAGCGTTCTGTAAGCCTTTGAAGGTGTGCTGTGAGGCATGCTGGAGGTATCAGAAGTGCGAATGCTGACATAAGTAACGATAAAGCGGGTGAAAAGCCCGCTCGCCGGAAGACCAAGGGTTCCTGTTCAACGTTAATCGGAGCAGGGTGAGTCGACCCCTAAGGCGAGGCTGAAAAGCGTAGTCGATGGGAAGCAGGTTAATATTCCTGCACTTGGTGTTACTGCGAAGGGGGGACGGAGAAGGCTAGGTTATCCGGGCGACGGTTGTCCCGGTTTAAGCGTGTAGGCTGATACCTTTGGTAAATCCGGGGTATCTTAAGGCTGAGGCGTGACGACGAGCCACTACGGTGGTGAAGTAACTGATGCCCTGCTTCCAGGAAAAGCCTCTAAGCTCCAGGTAACACGAAATCGTACCCCAAACCGACACAGGTGGTCAGGTAGAGAATACCAAGGCGCTTGAGAGAACTCGGGTGAAGGAACTAGGCAAAATGGTGCCGTAACTTCGGGAGAAGGCACGCTGTCATCAGGTGAAGTCCCTCGCGGATGGAGCTGAAGGCAGTCGAAGATACCAGCTGGCTGCAACTGTTTATTAAAAACACAGCACTGTGCAAACACGAAAGTGGACGTATACGGTGTGACGCCTGCCCGGTGCCGGAAGGTTAATTGATGGGGTTATCCGCAAGGAGAAGCTCTTGATCGAAGCCCCGGTAAACGGCGGCCGTAACTATAACGGTCCTAAGGTAGCGAAATTCCTTGTCGGGTAAGTTCCGACCTGCACGAATGGCGTAATGATGGCCAGGCTGTCTCCACCCGAGACTCAGTGAAATTGAAATCGCTGTGAAGATGCAGTGTACCCGCGGCAAGACGGAAAGACCCCGTGAACCTTTACTATAGCTTGACACTGAACATTGAGCCTTGATGTGTAGGATAGGTGGGAGGCTTTGAAGCGTGGACGCCAGTCTGCGTGGAGCCAACCTTGAAATACCACCCTTTAATGTTTGATGTTCTAACGTAGGCCCGTAATCCGGGCTGCGGACAGTGTCTGGTGGGTAGTTTGACTGGGGCGGTCTCCTCCCAAAGAGTAACGGAGGAGCACGAAGGTTGGCTAATCCTGGTCGGACATCAGGAGGTTAGTGCAATGGCATAAGCCAGCTTGACTGCGAGAGTGACGGCTCGAGCAGGTGCGAAAGCAGGTCATAGTGATCCGGTGGTTCTGAATGGAAGGGCCATCGCTCAACGGATAAAAGGTACTCCGGGGATAACAGGCTGATACCGCCCAAGAGTTCATATCGACGGCGGTGTTTGGCACCTCGATGTCGGCTCATCACATCCTGGGGCTGAAGTAGGTCCCAAGGGTACGGCTGTTCGCCGTTTAAAGTGGTACGCGAGCTGGGTTTAGAACGTCGTGAGACAGTTCGGTCCCTATCTGCCGTGGGCGCTGGAGAATTGAGGGGGGTTGCTCCTAGTACGAGAGGACCGGAGTGAACGCACCACTGGTGTTCGGGTTGTCATGCCAATGGCACTGCCCGGTAGCTAAGTGCGGAAAAGATAAGTGCTGAAAGCATCTAAGCACGAAACTTGCCCCGAGATGAGTTCTCCCTGACCCCTTGAGGGTCCTGAAGGGACGTTGAAGACTACGACGTTGATAGGCCGGGTGTGTAAGCGCAGCGATGCGTTGAGCTAACCGGTACTAATGACCCGTGAGGCTTAACCTTACAACGCCAGAGGCGTTTTGGTCTGAGAGACCGGATATTTTCAGCTTGTTTACGGATTAAAGAATCAGCGGAAGCGAATGTTATTCGTTTTTGCACAAAGAATTTGCCTGGCGGCTTTAGCGCGGTGGTCCCACCTGACCCCATGCCGAACTCAGAAGTGAAACGCCGTAGCGCCGATGGTAGTGTGGGGCCTCCCCATGCGAGAGTAGGGAACTGCCAGGCATCAAATAAGTGAAGAAGCCCCGGACGAAAGTCCGGGGCTTTTTTACGTCTGAATCTTATCCAAAATCTGGCTATTTCAACGCTTTTTAAGCCACTGAACAATAAAATCGGCAACCTGCATTGGCTGATTAATATCCAATATGGGCAAATTCAGTTCCATATCCTCATCAGTAGCGACGGCAATCACATACTGATCCAGCAAATCCTTAATCTCACCTTTAACGCCACGCCGCCAAAGTGCAATTTTGGGGACCGGCTCATCTTTGAAGCCCTCGACCAGCACCAGATCCAACGTTGAGCTATCCATCTGTGATGCTAATTGCATTAGGCTTAAAGGCTTATTAGGTGATTCGACCATCAATGCCCAGCGCTGATTACTGGCGACGATCACCTGATCCGCCCCAGCTTTACGCAGCAAATAACTGTCTTTCCCCGGCGTATTGATATCCATCTGATGATGTGTGTGCTTAATTAAGCCTGATCGAATCCCCTGAGTTTTGAGAAGTGGAATGACTTGCTCAAGCAAAGTGGTTTTTCCTGTCCTGCTCCATGCGGAAATCGCCAGTAAGCGCACACTCATAAATACTTTTCCTCATTCATGAGATCGTCTGGCGTATTGATATTGCGGAACGCAGATTCTGGGTCTGAAAACGCAATAGCATGCCCGCCATGCTCATGTAAGAACTGCATTAAACGTCGCTCGCCGCGCAGTAGCCAGGTTTCAAGATCATCAGCCAATGCGCAATTGACCAGCGCTAAGGCTGGATGATCACGCTGGGAGGATTTCACCCACACAGCGGGCGCATCATTACGCTGTTGCCACAGACGCGCGACAAAGTCATTGGGGATCCATGGCGTATCACAAGCGCAGAAAGCGACCCATTCGTTTTTACTGCTGCGTAAACCACTGAGCATGCCAGCCAGCGGTCCGGGATAATCGGGCAATGTATCGATAACCACCTGACAACCGCTTGCCTGATAGCGATCAATGTTACGGTTAGCGCTTATCAACACAATATTGACCTGCGGCCGGAATCGCCGCAAAACGTGCTGATAAAGGTGTTCACCCTGTAACATCAATAACCCCTTATCCTGGCCTCCCATACGACTGCCTTGGCCACCCGCGAGGATCACGCCGGTAAATGCTGTCATATTCGTCTCCTTGCTTCATTCTGGACGATACTTACTTAGCGGCAGCGTACCATCTGCATAAAGGAATCAATGATGAAATATCACCGACTCAATGAACTGCTCGAGCTTCTGCAACCCGCATGGCAGAAGGATGCCGATCTCAACTTGCTGGCATTTTTGCAAAAACTGGCGCAGGAATCTGGTTTCAGTGGCCCATTAAGTGAATTAACCGATGATGTATTGATTTACCATCTCAAAATGCGTGACACAGATAGCCAGAGTGCCATTCCCGGCCTGAAAAAGGATTATGAAGTGGACTTCAAGACCGCGCTATTACGTGCACGCGGTGTGATTAAGGATGATGAGTAATGTTATCCTTGCGCATTAATCGCAAAGGTAACACACAGGCAAAAAGATGAGCGAAGCCGCCTTTAATTTCCAGACGTTGAATCCCGATGTCATCCTTGATGCACTTTGGGATACGGGCCTGCGTGTCGAATCAGGCTTAACCGCCCTCAATAGCTATGAAAACCGCGTCTATCAGTTCAGCGACGATGATAAACGCCGTTATGTGGCTAAGTTTTATCGTCCGCAGCGCTGGAGCGCACAACAGATCCTTGAAGAGCATCAGTTCACTCAGGATTTATTAGAGGATGAAGTGCCGGTTGCCGCGCCGCTCGTTCTGCAGGGCAGCACGTTGAATCATCATGCCGGCTTCATGTACGCGGTCTTCCCCAGTTTAGGCGGACGGCAGTATGAAACCGATAACGAGGATCAGATGGAATGGGTTGGCCGCTTTCTGGGGCGCATCCATCAAACCGCAAAGCAAAGCCTGTTTCAGCAGCGACCCACTTTCGGCCTTGAAGAGTATGTTTTTCAACCGCGTCGGGAGCTGGAACAAAGCGCGTTAGTACCGGCTTCACTCAAAGACTTACTGCTTGCTGCCGTTGATAAGCTCAGCGCGACGCTGCAGCAGCGCTGGCATAGCCATTGGCAGCCGTTAAGGTTGCACGGCGATTGCCATCCCGGCAATATTCTGTGGCGTGAAGGCCCGATGTTTGTCGATCTTGATGATGCCCGTAACGGGCCAGCAGTGCAGGATTTATGGATGCTGGTCAATGGCGATCGTCAGGAACAGTTGATTCAATGGGACATTTTGCTGGAAGCCTATAATGAATTCGGTGATTTTGATTTACATGAATTGTCACTGATTGAACCTTTACGCGCTATGCGCATGGTTTATTATTTGGCCTGGGTAGTACGCCGCTGGCAGGATCCCGCTTTTCCGCGCGCCTTCCCCTGGATGACAGATGAGGATTTTTGGCGCCGGCAGATTGCATTATTTATCGAGCAGGAAAGGCTGTTACACGAACCGCCGTTGCAGCTTAGCCCGCAATATTAATGAAGTACTCAGGAGATTGTTTCACGATGAAAAAGATCATGTTTGCGCTGGTAGGTTTAATGCTGGCATTTGGCGCCTCGGCGGCACAGTTTAACGATGGTAAGCAGTTCGTTACGTTGCCAAAGCCAGTGGCGGGTGAGCCGCAGGTTCTGGAGTTCTTCTCCTTCTTCTGCCCACATTGCTACCAGTTCGAACGCGTTTATCACGTGAGCGAGGCAGTGAAAAAGAACCTGCCGGCGGACACGAAAGTGACCAAATACCACGTTGATTTCCTTGGTGGTCAATTCGGTCCGGTTGTCACTCAGGCATGGGCTGTTGCCATGGCGCTAGGCGTAGAAAGCAAAGTTACTGCACCGATTTTCGACGGTATTCAGAAAACCCAAACCGTTACCGATGCAGCAAGCCTGAAAGAGACTTTTATTAAAGCGGCGGGTATCTCTTCAGAAGATTACGATGCAGCGTGGAATAGCTTTGCAGTAAAAGCGCTGGTTGCGCAGCAGCAGAAAGCAGCAGCAGACGTCAATCTGCAAGGTGTGCCAGCGATCTTCGTTAACGGCAAATATATGGTTAACAACGGCGGCCTGGATACCAGCTCAATGGACAACTTCGTTGCTGATTACGCCAATGTAGTGAAGTTCCTGGTAGAAAAGAAGTAATTTAGTTTTTAGAACGCCGGTACTGCCGGCGTTTTTTATTGCCTTCATTCTCTTATTTGTGCGATGTATTTATTAACCCTTCGCTTAATATCCACATGGACGATCGTCTTTTCATTAGGGCGAGCAAGATCACAATAAGTATTTAACTTGCTGATATAAATGAATTTTTAACATTAAAGTAATTGCAATTAACGTAAATAACAATACGTTATGATTTTTACGCACAAACTTATCCACAGTTTGATCCTTGCGATCCGTGCCGCGTAACGACGAAAAAGATCCTGACTTCCCCGAGTGCATTCAACATTCTCCTCTGGTTGTGGCATCCTTATAGCCCTCATTATCGCAACGAAGAAAATACGAACCTATGGCGCAAATTGCAGAAAATCCCCTGATTCTGGTCGACGGCTCATCTTATCTGTACCGTGCATATCATGCCTTTCCGCCGCTAACGAACAGTGCAGGCGAGCCAACTGGCGCCATGTATGGTGTGCTCAACATGTTGAAAAGCCTGTTGATGCAGTATCAGCCAAGCCATGTGGCTGTGGTCTTCGATGCGAAAGGCAAAACCTTCCGCGATGAGCTTTTTGAACACTACAAATCGCACCGTCCGCCGATGCCAGACGATCTGCGTGCGCAGATTGAGCCGCTGCATGAAATGGTGAAGGCGATGGGCCTGCCGCTGTTGGCGGTATCTGGCGTTGAGGCGGATGACGTTATCGGTACGCTGGCGCTAGAGGCGGAAAAACTCGGCCGTCCGGTGTTGATCAGCACCGGCGATAAAGATATGGCGCAGTTAGTGACGCCTGCGATCACCTTGATCAACACCATGACGAATACCGTGCTCGGTCCGGAAGAGGTCGAGCAGAAATATGGCGTGCCGCCAGCACTGATTATCGATTTCCTCGCCATGATGGGCGACAGCTCCGATAATATTCCAGGCGTGCCGGGAGTCGGTGAGAAAACCGCGCAGGCGTTGCTGCAAGGCTTGGGCGGTATGCAGTCAATCTATGACAATCTCGATAAAGTGGCCGATCTCTCGTTCCGCGGTGCGAAAACCATGGCGGCGAAGCTGGAGCAAAATCGCGACGTCGCGTTCCTGTCTTATCAGCTGGCAACCATCAAAACCGACGTTGAGTTGGATCTGACCTGCGATGAGCTTGTCGTCAATGAACCTAATGTCGAAGCGCTGCAAACCTTGTTTAGCCGTTATGAATTTAAGCGCTGGATCACGGATTTGCAGGATGGTTCATGGCTGCAACAAGGTAAGAAGAGCAACGCGCAGGCTAAGAAACCGCAGCTCAGCGAACCTGCTGCGCCCGCTGCCCAAGCGACCAGCGTGCTCTCTGCGGATGGCTACGTCACTATCCTCGATGAAGCGACATTTGCCGCATGGCTCAAAAAGCTGAAAAGCGCCGAGCTCTTCGCTTTCGATCTTGAGACCGACTCGCTGGATACCTTAAGCGCCAATATTGTCGGCATTGGTTTTGCCGTCGCGCCGGGCGAAGCAGCTTATCTGCCGGTTGCCCATGATTATCTGGATGCGCCAGATCAGCTGGATCGCAGCGAAGTGCTGAAGCAGCTAAAACCGCTGCTGGAAGATGGCAACGCGGCGAAGGTTGGTCAGAATCTCAAATACGATCGCGGCGTGCTGAAGAATTACGACATTGAACTGAACGGCATCAAATTCGACACCATGCTGGAATCTTATTGCCTGAACAGCGTGGGCGGAAAACACGATATGGATAGTCTGGCCGCGCGCTGGCTAAACCATAAAACGGTGACTTTCGAAGAGATCGCGGGTAAAGGTAAAAATCAGCTCACTTTTAATCAGATTGCTATCGAACAAGCGGGCCACTACGCGGCGGAAGATGCCGATGTCACGCTGCAATTGCATCTGAAAATGTGGGAGAAACTGGAGCCGGAAGCGGGGCCGAAACAGGTATTTGAAGAGATCGAAATGCCGTTGTTGAAGGTGATATCGCGGATTGAGCGCAACGGCGTGCTGATTGACCAGAATATCCTGGCCAAACACTCGCAGGAGCTGACCACGCGTGTGGCCGAGCTGGAGCTGAAAGCGCACGAGCTGGCAGGCGAACCGTTTAACCTCTCTTCACCTAAACAGCTGCAAACCATTTTGTTTGAAAAGCAGGGTATTAAACCGACCAAGAAAACGCCGGGCGGCGCGCCGTCGACCAGCGAAGAAGTGCTGGCTGAACTGGCTCTCGATTATCCACTGCCTAAAGTAATTCTGGAACATCGTGGTTTATCAAAGTTGAAATCGACTTACACCGATAAGCTGCCACTGATGATCAATCCGCTTACCGGCCGCGTACATACATCCTATCATCAGGCGGTAACGGCGACGGGACGACTCTCGTCTACCGATCCTAACCTGCAGAATATCCCGGTGCGCAACGAAGAAGGGCGCCGAATCCGCCAGGCGTTTATCGCCGGATCGGGCAATCGCATTGTTGCCGCGGACTACTCACAGATTGAACTGCGTATCATGGCGCATCTGTCGCAAGACAAAGGCCTGCTGGATGCGTTTGCCCAGGGCGAAGATATCCACCGTGCCACCGCATCAGAAGTGTTTGGTGTGGCGTTAAGCAAAGTTTCAGGTGAGCAGCGTCGCAGTGCCAAGGCGATCAACTTTGGTCTGATCTACGGAATGAGCGCGTTTGGTCTTTCCCGCCAGCTCAATATCGGTGCGGGTGAGGCGAAGAAATACATGGATCTCTACTTTGAACGCTATCCGGGCGTGCTGCGTTATATGGAAGAGACGCGCGCGAAGGCAGCAGAGAAAGGCTATGTAGAAACGCTCGATGGTCGTCGTTTGTGGCTGCCTGATATCACCTCCAGCAATGCCATTCGTCGTAAAGCGGCGGAGCGAGCAGCGATTAATGCCCCAATGCAAGGCACGGCAGCAGACATCATCAAACGCGCGATGATTGCGGTGGATGGCTGGCTGTTGGAGCAAAAAGACGATGCCGTGCGCATGATTATGCAGGTACACGATGAACTGGTGTTTGAGATCCGCAGCGATGCAGTGGATAGCGCCATTAAGACCATCCGTGATCTGATGGAGAACAGCATGAAGCTGGATGTGCCGCTGCAGGTGGAAGTAGGCACCGGCGATAACTGGGATGAGGCACACTGATCATGCTGATTCAGCGGTATTTGCGTGCCGCTGGCATCATCATAAGAAAAAAGTTTACTTAATCGGTTCAGCAACCTCACAAAGCGGTCTATTAAATGCGCGTTTTGTAACTGCCTATCGGCTAAGCATTTTTTTAGTAATTAAACTACATCGAACGCGTGAAAGTGTGATGAGCTTAGTAAAAAAGATGTCGAATCCTGAAACTTAACAACAAAAAACCCTTTGTAGGGCGCTGAAAATCAGGTAGAGTTTGTCGCGTAGGGTACAGAGGTAAGATGTTCTATCTTTCAGACCTTTTACTTCACGTAATCGGATTTGGCTGAATATTTAGCCGCCCCAGTCATTTATGACTGGGGCGTTTTTTATTGGGCTTTTTCTCAAAAGCCGCAACAAAATCACTCTGCTGTTTCTTCGCCGTCGCCTTCTTGCGCTGGCTCCAGTTCGCTAAACCAGCTGTCCAGCTTCTTACGCACAATATCAACGCCCATCTTCTTCAGCGACGAGAACATTTCCACCTGCACATCACCGTTAAAGGCCAGCGACGCTTCGCGCACCATCGTCAGCTGTGCTTTACGTGCGCCGGATGCCAGTTTGTCGGCTTTGGTCAGTAAGACCAGCACGGGAATCTGGCTCTGCACGGCCCATTCAATCATGTTCTGATCGAGGTCTTTCAGCGGATGGCGAATATCCATCAATACCACCAGACCCTTCAGCGCCTGACGTTTTTGCAAATATTCCGCCAGCGAGCGCTGCCATTTGCGCTTCATCTCTTCCGGAACCTGGGCATAGCCATAACCGGGTAAATCGACCAGACATTTACCTTCAACCACTTCAAACAGGTTAATCAGCTGAGTACGACCTGGCGTTTTACTGGTACGGGCCAGACCTTTTTGGTTAGTGATGGTGTTCAGCGCGCTGGATTTGCCTGCATTCGAGCGCCCGGCAAAAGCAACTTCAATACCCACATCCGCCGGTAAGTGGCGAATATCGGGGGCGCTGAGCATGAAATGGGTCATGTGATAGTTCAAAGCAGACAAAGTGAAACTCCAGCAAAATGAATCGGGCAATTGGGCTGATTATACCTGTAATGGCGCAAAAGTGCCCGATAGCGTCCAAATGCGCCATTTTGTAAGAGATCTAGGATTTTTACTGCCAGCGATTACCGCTTCATGGAATATTAACAATCTATTTAAATGTTATATTTCAATGATTTGAAATTATTTTAGGCAATGCCACTCTAAAATAGAGACAAGTCTCACTTGTTCATTTTACCTATTAGTCTACATTTGTTGTCAGTGCACGGCAGCACCCATCAGGATGATGAGCTCAGGAGTGTCGGGGATGACCAAGAGCATGGCGGGAAGCGATTCAGGCAGGAATCGAACAAGGACAGGGATTAATCGCAGGAGCGATGTGGCGATGGAGCAACCGGGACGTTGTGAGCCGTAAAGGATTTATTCAGTGTTTCCTTCATATGAAGGTGCGATAAAAGGCGATAGCATAGGCTATCGCCTTTTTTCTTTGCTTACTTTCTGCTAGATTTCGCCGCAATTCTATACTGAACTCACAAAGCACCGCCGAGACCGGACACCATGAAGCAACCTGCATCAGCCCCGCGTGGCAAACCTGCTGCGAAAGCCAAACGCAAATCGCGTGAAGACCTCAATCAGGAAGCGCGCGATCGCAAACGCGATAAAAAACATAGCGGCCATAAATCTGGTAGCCGCGCCAATCCTGAAACGCAAGCCGCTGGCAAAGGTCAGGGTAAAAAAGATCAGGATCCACGTCTGGGCAGCAAAAAGCCGATCGCATTAGTTGCTGATGGTAAAACCCAGCCGGCGAAAAAGCCTGAAGCGAAACCAAAGCCAAAAGCAGAAAAAGTTCGCCTGACGCCGCAAGAAGAGCTGGCGAAGCTGGAAAATGACGAACGTCTGGATACGCTGCTGGATCGCCTGGAAAACGGTGAAACCTTGAGTGGCGAAGATCAGGCCTGGCTGGATCAAACCTTAGACCGCATCGATGAGCTGATGGAAACGCTGGGCATCGCGCTGGATGACGAAGCGGAAGATGAGCAGGCGGAAGAAGATATGATGCGCCTGCTAAAAGGTAATTAAGGCAAATTTTGATCGGCATGCGTTTTCGCGCATGCCGCGCTAAACAGGTATTCACCTATGTTTTGGCCTGGATCAATTTTCGCGCTGCTGCTGACATGTTATCTGCTCTGGTTATTGTTTAAACTACGCCGCCTGTCGCGTCTTAAGTCGCGTTTACGTCGGCGTTCAGCCCGTCGCTTCGTCCACTCTTCTGCTACGCGACCCTCTCTCAGACGACGTCACCGTAAGGAGTGAGCATGTCATCGCAGCAGATTGATTGGGATCAGCGCCTCATCGAAAAATACAATTACGCTGGCCCACGTTATACCTCTTATCCCACCGCGCTCGAATTCAGTGAGAAATTTGGTGAGGCAGATTTTCAGCAAGCCGTGCAGCGCTATCCCGATCGTCCGTTATCGCTGTATGTGCACATCCCGTTTTGCCATCGGCTTTGTTATTTTTGTGGCTGCAATAAAATCGTGACGCGCCAGCTGCATAAAGCCGATCGCTACCTTGATGTGCTGGAGCTGGAAATTCGTCAGCGTGCACCCTTATTTGCGGGCCGCTGCGTCACTCAATTGCACTGGGGCGGCGGTACGCCGACATTCCTCAACCAGAAGCAGGTGAGCCGGCTGGTGGCGCTGCTACGCGAGCATTTTACGATTGCCGATGACGTCGAAATGTCGATCGAGGTTGATCCACGTGAAATCGAACTGGAGATGATCGATCATCTGCGCGCGGAAGGTTTTAATCGGCTGAGCATGGGCGTGCAGGACTTTAATAAAGCGGTACAGGAGCGCGTTAATCGCGTGCAGGATGAAGAAACCATCTTCGCTCTGGTGCAGCGTGCGCGTGAGCAAGGCTTCCGTTCGGTTAGCCTTGATCTGATTTATGGCTTACCGCTGCAAACGCCGGAAAGCTTCGCCTTTACCTTACAGCGCGTTACTGCACTCAATCCCGATCGCCTCAGCGTCTTCAATTATGCGCACATGCCTTCACTGTTCGCTGCGCAGCGTAAAATTAAAGATGAGGAGCTGCCAGGTGCAGCACAGAAACTGCAGATCCTGCAGGAAACCATCGCCACCTTAACCGGCGAAGGCTATCAGTTTATCGGTATGGATCACTTCGCACGTCCGGATGATGAGCTGGCGGTGGCACAACGCGCTGGCGAACTGCATCGTAATTTTCAGGGTTACACCACCCAAGGCGAAACCGATTTGCTCGGTTTGGGCGTGTCGGCCATCAGCATGCTGGGCGACAGCTATGCGCAAAATCACAAAGAGTTGAAAGCCTATTACGCAGATGTCGAGCAGCGCGGCAATGCGCTGTGGCGCGGGCTTACCTTGAGTAACGATGATTGTTTGCGCCGCGATGTGATTAAAGCTTTAATCTGTAATTTCGCACTGGATTTTGCCGCGGTAGAGGCGCAATACCCGGTTGAGTTTGAACACTATTTTGCCGAGGATTTAGCGCTGTTAGCGCCGCTGGTGGCAGATGGATTGGTGGAGCAGCGCGGTCGCAGCCTGCACGTTACCGGCGTCGGTCGGTTGCTGATACGTAACATCTGTATGTGCTTCGATGTGTATATGCGCCAAAAGGTGCGCATGCAGCAATTCTCGCGAGTGATATAAAAAAACGGGGAGCCTATTCGCTCCCCGGTTTCAAAACGCAAAACGTGCGCGTTATTCCATTCCCAGCTCTTTCAACTTACGCGTCAGGGTATTTCGTCCCCAGCCGAGCAAGCGCGCCGCTTCCTGTTTGTGCCCTTGTGTATGACGCAGCGCGGTGGTGAGCAGCGTGCGCTCCATCTCCGGCTGTGCTTCCGACAACAGGTTTTGATGACCGGAACGCAAGGCGCGATCTGCCCACTGCGCCAGCAGCGTAGCCCAGCTGTCCGGCAACGATTGCACCGGATTGTCTGGCGTGCTGGATTCAAACAGTTCAGGCGGCAGATCCTGAATCAACACTTCCTGGCCAGCTGCCATCACCGTCAACCAGCGACAGGTATTTTCCAGCTGGCGCACGTTACCGGACCAATGCAGACGCGTCAGCGCGGTTTCGGTTTCCGGATGCAGAATCTTTGCTTCCACCCCTAACTCACGTGCAGCAACCTGCAGGAAGTAACGCGCCAGGCGCGGAATATCTTCGCGTCGTTCACGCAGCGGCGGCAGATGAACGCGAATCACGTTAAGACGATGGAACAAGTCTTCACGGAATTTGCCTTCCTGCACGCGCAGCTCAAGATTCTGGTGGGTTGCCGCAATGATACGCACATCCACTTTCACCGGCGCATAGCCGCCAACGCGATAAAACTGGCCATCGGCCAATACGCGCAATAAGCGGGTCTGCACATCAAGCGGCATATCACCAATTTCATCGAGGAACAGCGTACCGCCATCGGCCTGCTCAAAACGTCCCTGACGAATCTGGTTGGCACCGGTGAACGCGCCTTTCTCGTGACCAAATAGCTCTGATTCAATCAAATCTTTGGGAATCGCCGCCATGTTCAGCGCGATAAAAGGAGATTTCGCGCGTGGACTGTGGCGATGCAGCGCATGTGCCACCAACTCTTTACCGGTACCGGATTCACCATTGATCAGCACGCTAATTGAGGAGCGTGAAAGACGACCAATGATGCGGAACACATCCTGCATTGCCGGCGCTTCGCCGATAATGTCGGTGGTTGGGCCGCTGACGGGCTGATTACGCGGCTGCTGCTGCTCCTGATAATGGCTAATCGCACGTTCAACCAGCGCGACCGCTTCATCAATATCAAACGGCTTTGGCAGGTAATCAAACGCACCTTGCTGATAAGCGCTGACGGCCGCATCCAGATCGGAGTGTGCGGTCATAATGATCACCGGTAGCATCGGATGGCGCTGCTTAATCTGTTTCAGCAGCGCAAGTCCATCCATGCCAGGCATACGAATGTCTGACAATAATACGTCTGGGGTTTTGCTTGCGAGCGCGTCCAATACCTCGTTAGCGCTGTCAAAGGTTGCACAGCTCAAACCGGCTCCAGTGAGTGCCCTTTCAAGCACCCAGCGGATGGAGCTATCGTCATCGACGATCCAGACTATCCCTCGTTGCATAGAAACCTCACTGGCGAATAGGCAGGTAAACCGAGAATTCGGTGTGACCTGGCCAACTGTTAAATTCTATTTTTCCTGAATGCTGATCGATCAGGCTACGGGCGATGGACAGACCTAAACCGGTGCCGCCTTCGCGTCCGCTAACCATCGGATAGAACAGGGTATCTTGTAGCTGGGCCGGAATGCCTGGGCCGTCATCTTCAATATCAATACGCGCGACTAAGCGGTAACGCGTGCCGTGCAGCGTGAGCTGGAAGGCGGTACGCGTACGAATCACAATGGTGCCGCCTTCATCGCCCAATGCCTGCAGCGCGTTTCGCACCACATTCAACAGCACTTGTTCAATCTGGTCGGGATCGTGCGGCAGTTCCGGCAGGCTTGGGTCGTAATCACGCACCAGCGAGACGTTATCCGGCAGCTCCATTGATACCAGATTCACCACGCGCTCGGCGACCTGATGAATGCTTTGCGTTACGTGCAAGCCCGGCTGTTGCGGGCCAAGCAGACGATCGACCAGATTACGCAGGCGGTCGGCTTGCTCAATGATGATGCGCGTATATTCATGCAGGGAAGGATCGGGTAACGCGCGAGTCAGTAGCTGCGCGGCGCCACGTAATCCTCCCAGCGGGTTTTTAATCTCATGCGCCAGACCGCGGACTAAATCGCGGGCAGCGACCTGCTGAGCATGCTGAATTTGTTCCTGGCTAAGACGACGTTGATTATCCATCGGCGCCATTTCCAGCAGAATAAAGCCATCCGGTAAGCGCTGTGCCGTGAGCGACATAATGTGCGCGCGGCCATCAACCACCAGAGTGACTTCGCTATCGGTAAAGCCCTGGCCAGCTCCGAGACTCTCGCTCATCACCTCAATATTCAGCGAAAAATAGCCGGTTAATTCCGGTAATGGCGTGCCGAACAATTTACGTGAGCTTTGCGCCAGTAATTGCTGAGCCGCCGGATTGGCGTAATGGATAACTAAATCGTTATCGACCAGCAAAATACTGTTGATCAGGGAGTTGAGAATCTGCCCCGCGTCGGGCAGCGTGCCAGTTGCCATACAGCGTTCCTCTGCACTAATTTAGTGCATTATAGCCTTTCAGGACGGAAATCTGTGCTTCGAACAATGAATGCGCGGAGAAAAAAGCCCATCCGGAGATGGGCTAAAGTTTCCACGGCAATTAAAAATCTTTCAGGCTGTTCACGCAGCAAAAAGAGTGCGTGAACAGGGAGCTGAAATTTTTAAATTAAACGCTGTAGTACAGTTCGAACTCAACTGGGTGCGGAGTCATACGCACGCGGTCAACTTCTGGCTTACGCAGTTCGATGTACGCATCGATAGCGTCATCAGTGAACACGCCGCCACGGGTCAGGAACTCGCGGTCTTCGTTCAGTGCGTTCAGTGCTTCTTCCAGAGAACCTGCAACTTTTGGAATCTCAGCTTCTTCTTCCGGTGGCAGGTCATACAGGTTTTTGTCCATCGCATCGCCAGGGTGGATCTTGTTGATAACACCATCAAGACCAGCCATCAGCAGCGCGGTAAATGCCAGGTATGGGTTAGCCGCTGGATCCGGGAAGCGTGCTTCGATACGACGTGCTTTAGGGCTGGCAACCACTGGGATACGGATAGAAGCAGAACGGTTACGGGCAGAATAAGCCAGCATAACGGGCGCTTCGTAGCCTGGGACCAGACGTTTGTAAGAGTTGGTGGTTGGGTTCGCCAGGGCGTTGATCGCTTTAGCGTGCTTGATGATACCGCCAATATAGAACAGAGCAGTTTCAGACAGGCCGCCGTACTTGTCGCCAGAGAACAGGTTCACGCCGCCTTTTGACAGAGACATGTGGCAGTGCATACCAGAACCGTTATCGCCGAACATTGGCTTAGGCATAAAGGTTGCCGTTTTGCCGTACGCGTGAGCAACGTTGTGCACCACGTATTTGTAGATCTGAATTTCGTCAGCTTTTTTGGTCATGGTGTTGAAGCGGGTTGCCACTTCGTTCTGACCAGCTGTGGCTACTTCGTGGTGATGTGCTTCAACCACCAGACCCATCTGCTCCATGGTCAGACACATGGCAGAACGGATGTCCTGTGCTGAGTCAACCGGTGGCACTGGGAAGTAACCGCCTTTCAGACCTGGACGGTGACCTTTGTTACCGCCTTCGTACTCTTTACCGGTGTTCCAGGCTGCTTCGATGTCGTCGATAGCCACGTGTGAACCTGAAGTAGAAGAACCGAAACGGATGTCATCGAACAGGAAGAACTCTGGCTCTGGTCCAAACAGCACGGTATCCGCGATGCCTGAAGAACGCAGGAACTCTTCTGCACGCTTAGCAATGGAGCGTGGGTCACGGTCGTAGCCCTGCAGTGTGCCTGGCTCAAGGATGTCGCAACGGATGATCAGGGTCGAGTCTTCGAAGAACGGATCCATCACTGCAGTGGTTGCATCCGGCATCAGCACCATGTCTGATTCGTTAATGCCTTTCCAGCCACCGATGGAGGAGCCATCGAACATTTTGCCTTCTTCGAAGAAGTCAGCGTTAACCTGGTGAGCAGGGATAGTAACGTGCTGTTCTTTACCTTTGGTATCGGTAAAACGCAGGTCAACAAACTTAACTTCATGCTCGTTCATCATCGAGAGAACGTGTTCAGCGGACATACTCAACTCTCCTGGAAATGGTCATTATCGTCATGGTGAGAGAACTTCGTTGCCGGGAATGTGTCACGACTGCTGACCACTCCTAACCAAAGATCTCGGCAAGCTCTTTCAACCGTTTTATAACTGTCGTTTTCGCTTAAAATATATAAAGCGAATTCTGTGCCAACTTTATGACAATGGCGAAAATGGCGCTACAATGCGCCCTTTCGTGAGTCGAAGGCTGCACCAGGATGGATTGCATGCATCGTTATGGTGCGCCACAGGTGAAGTTGAGCACCAATTTGGTGCAAATTACTATCGCAGTGCAGATTAATGCACCGTAAACGGTGCTAAAAACCAGCGCTACAAGAAACTTTTGGCGAAATCTGTGATCATGTTCAGTCTTCCGCTTAATCCGTGTACAATACCGCGTTATTTCTATAATGCCTGAGGCAAAGCTGTGATCGAAAATTTGCGTAACATCGCCATCATCGCGCACGTTGACCATGGTAAGACCACCCTGGTTGACAAGCTGCTCCAACAGTCCGGTACTTTTGATGCTCGTACCGAAGCGACTGAGCGCGTAATGGACTCCAACGATTTGGAGAAAGAGCGTGGGATTACCATCCTCGCAAAAAACACCGCCATCAAATGGAATGACTACCGTATCAACATCGTTGATACCCCAGGACACGCCGACTTCGGTGGTGAAGTGGAGCGCGTCATGTCCATGGTGGATTCGGTGCTGCTGGTTGTAGATGCGATGGATGGCCCTATGCCGCAAACCCGCTTCGTAACCAAGAAAGCATTTGCTCATGGTTTGAAGCCGATTGTGGTTATCAACAAAGTTGACCGTCCGGGCGCGCGTCCTGATTGGGTTGTTGATCAGGTATTTGACCTGTTCGTTAACCTGGATGCGACTGACGAGCAGCTGGACTTCCCGATTATCTTCGCTTCGGCGCTGAACGGTATCGCGGGTCTGGAACATACCGACATGGCTGACGACATGACCCCGCTGTATCAGGCGATCGTTGACCACGTTTCTCCACCTCAGGTTGAAGTTGAAGCGCCACTGCAGATGCAGATCTCGCAGCTGGACTATAACAACTATCTGGGCGTGATCGGCATCGGCCGCATCAAGCGCGGTACCGTGAAGCCGAACCAGCAGGTCACTATCATTGATAGCGAAGGCAAAACCCGTAACGGTAAAGTCGGTAAAGTGCTGGGCCACTTGGGTCTGGAACGTATCGAAAGTACCCTGGCAGAAGCGGGCGACATCATCGCGATCACCGGTCTGGGCGAGCTGAACATCTCTGACACCATCTGCGACACGCAGAATGTGGAAGCGCTGCCAGCCCTGAGCGTTGATGAGCCAACCGTTACCATGTTCTTCAACGTGAACACCTCACCGTTCTGCGGTAAAGAAGGTAAGTTCGTGACCTCGCGCCAGATCCTGGAGCGTTTGAACAAAGAGCTGGTACACAACGTGGCACTGCGCGTTGAAGAAACCGAAGATTCGGATGCGTTCCGCGTTTCCGGTCGTGGTGAGCTGCACTTGTCGGTTCTGATCGAAAACATGCGTCGTGAAGGTTTCGAGCTGGCGGTATCCCGTCCGAAAGTTATCTTCCGCGAGCACGAAGGCCGTAAGCAGGAGCCATTCGAAAACGTGACCCTCGACATCGAAGAAACCCATCAGGGTTCTGTGATGCAAGCGATGGGTGAGCGTAAAGGCGATCTGAAAAACATGGATCCAGATGGTAAAGGCCGTGTACGCCTCGACTACATGATCCCAAGCCGTGGTCTGATCGGCTTCCGTAACGAATTCATGACCATGACTTCAGGTACTGGTCTGCTGTACTCCACCTTCAGCCACTACGACGATGTTCGTCCGGGCGAAGTGGGCCAGCGTCAGAACGGTGTGCTGATCTCGAACGGTCAGGGTAAAGCGGTAGCGTTCGCCCTGTTCGGTCTGCAGGACCGCGGCAAGCTGTTCCTCGGTCACGGTGCGGAAGTGTATGAAGGCCAGATCATCGGTATTCACAGCCGTTCTAACGACCTGACAGTAAACTGCCTGACCGGTAAGAAACTGACCAACATGCGTGCGTCAGGTACTGACGAAGCCACCACTCTGGTTCCACCGCAGAAAATGACGCTGGAACAGGCTATCGAGTTCATCGATGATGACGAACTGGTAGAAGTGACTCCGCTGTCAGTCCGTATTCGTAAACGTCATCTGACCGAGAACGATCGTAAACGTTCTTCTCGCGGCAGCAAAGAGTAAGCGAAACAGTCTGATATTGAGCCCCGCACCCGCGGGGCTTTTTTATGCCTGCAACCCGCTGCAACGCTCGCTTAATGAAGTTTGCCTCCGCTTCCAGATTACTGATTTCCCGCCCCTCGTCCCTGTTCAGCTCCCACTTTTGCCGCTAAAGTGAATGATCCAGGGAACGAAAAGGAGAGGCGTCATGCTGTACATCTTTGATTTAGGCAATGTGATTGTTGATATCGATTTCAATCGTGTGCTCGGCGTCTGGAGCGACTTAGGGCGCGTGCCGTTATCCACGCTACAAAGTCGTTTCCGCATGGATGAGGCTTTTGAGAAACACGAACGTGGCGAAATCAGCGATCCAGAATTCGCTGCGCGCATTTGCGACCAGCTGGACATCGCGTTGAGCTATCCGCAATTCACCGCTGGCTGGCAGGCGGTCTTTGTCGGCGTGCGTCCGGAAACGCTGGCGATCATGAACAAGCTGCGTGCCAATGGCGAGCGCGTGGTGATCCTGTCCAATACCAATCAGCTGCACTTCGAGTTCTGGCCAACCCAATATCCCGATGTTCAACAGGCGGCCGATCATCTGTATATGTCGCAGGATATCGGCATGCGTAAGCCGGAAGCGCGCATCTACAACTATGTGCTGCAGCACGAAGGTTATCAGGCCGATCAGGCGGTATTTTTCGATGATAATCAGGCCAATATCGACGCTGCGCGCGCACTCGGCATTGAAAGCGTGCTGGTGGTTGATGAGAAAACTGTGCCGGACTGGTTTGCGGGTCGTCTCTGAGTGCTGAACCATCGACATCTGCGCCACTCGGCGCATGCCTTTTATTTGTGGGTAAAACTGCTGTGGCGACGCGTTGACGATGACAACATGACGACGCAGGCGGGGAATCTCGCCTACGTCTCATTGCTGGCATTGGTGCCGCTGATTGCCGTGGTGTTCGCTCTGTTTGCTGCTTTTCCGATGTTCTCGGACATCAGCGTGCAGTTAAAGAACTTCATCTTTACCAACTTCATTCCGGCAACGGGCGACGTGATTCAGCGTTATCTTGACCAGTTTGTCGCCAACGTCAATAAGATGACGGCGGTCGGCATTGTGGGGTTGATCGTCACCGCGCTGCTGCTGATGCATTCGGTGGACAGCGCATTGAACGCCATCTGGCGCAGCGATAAACCGCGTCCAATGGTCTACTCCTTTGCTGTTTACTGGATGATCTTAACGCTGGGCCCGCTGCTGGCCGGCGCAAGTTTAGCGCTCAGCTCCTATCTGCTGTCGCTGCGCTGGGTGAACGTCACGGGCGTCACCAGCTTGATCGATCATCTGCTGCGCATATTCCCGCTGTGCCTCTCGATCCTCGCTTTCTGGCTGCTGTATAGCATTGTGCCGACGCGGCGCGTGCCGACGCGTGATGCACTGATCGGCGCCATCGTTGCCGGGTTGCTGTTCGAGCTGGGTAAAAAAGGCTTTGCACTCTATGTTACGATGTTCCCTTCGTATCAGTTAATTTACGGCGTTCTGGCGGTCATCCCCATTCTGTTCCTATGGGTCTATTGGTCGTGGTGTATTGTGTTGTTAGGCGCGGAAATCACCGTCACGCTGGATGACTATCGCCAGCTAAAACAGCAGGAACGCGAAAAAGAACGTGAGGAAACATGATTGCTTTGATTCAGCGCGTCAGCCGCGCCAGTGTCAGCGTTGACGACGCGACAGTGGGCGAAATTGGCGCCGGCTTGCTGGTGTTATTGGGTGTGGAAAAGGGCGACGATGAACAAAAAGCGCAGCGATTAACCGAGCGCGTGCTGGGCTACCGCATCTTTGCGGATGAGAACGACAAAATGAATCTCAATGTGCAGCAGGCAGATGGCAGCGTGCTGGTGGTGTCGCAATTCACCCTCGCCGCAGATACCAATAAAGGTATGCGCCCCTCTTTTTCTGGCGGCGCAGAACCGGCGGAAGCCGAGCGCCTCTATGAATACTTTAGCGATTGCTGCCGAGCACAGGGCGTGGCCACCGCAAACGGGCGCTTCGCCGCCAATATGCAGGTTTCGTTGGTAAACGATGGTCCGGTGACCTTCTGGTTACAGGTGTGAGGGTTTCAGCCGAGCGGCAAGGACTTAGCCACGCAAGCTTCGAACGAGAGAATCACTTTATGTACCATCTTCGCGTACCGCAAACGGCGGAAGAACTGGATATGTATTACCAGTTCCGCTGGGAAATGTTACGAAAGCCGCTGCGTCAGCCGCAGGGTTCTGAGCGTGATGCCTGGGATGCGCTGGCGCATCATCAAATGGTGGTGGATGAGCAAGGCAAACCGGTGGCAATCGGCCGTCTGTACATCAATGCCGAGAACGAAGCCGCGATTCGCTTCCTTGCCGTGCATCCTTCGGTGCAGGGGAAAGGTCTTGGCACGCTGGTGGCAATGACGCTGGAATCGGTCGCGCGTCAGGAAGGGGCAAAACGCGTCACCTGTAGCGCGCGTGAAGACGCCGTCGAATTCTTTGCCAAGCTCGGCTACGTCAATCAGGGCGAAATCACCGCGCCGCAAACCACGCCGGTGCGTCACTTCCTGATGATTAAACCGGTCGTGACGCTCGACGATATTCTGCATCGCGCCGACTGGTGCGGACAGCTGCAACAAGCCTGGTACGAGCACATTCCGCTGAGTGAGAAAATGGGCGTGCGCATTCTGCAATATACCGGGCAGAAATTCGTTACCACCATGCCCGAAGCGGGCAACCAGAATCCCCATCACACCCTATTTGCGGGCAGCTTGTTCTCGCTCGCCACGCTCACCGGTTGGGGGTTAATTTGGCTGCTGCTGCGCGAGCGCCATCTCGGTGGCACCATTATTCTGGCGGATGCGCATATTCGCTACAGCAAACCGATCAGCGGCCGTCCGGGCGCGATTGCCGATCTCGGCTCGCTCAGCGGCGATCTTGATCGTCTGGCGCGTGGCCGCAAAGCGCGCGTGCAGATGGAAGTGGAGCTGTTTGGGGATGATGAGCTGGGCGCGGTATTCGAAGGTGTGTATATCGTGCTGCCCGCCGATTCTGACGGAGCACTGGAAGAGGGCGGCTCCGGCGCCCGTATCGATTAGTCCTGCAATTTTTTTACCTAATGTAGCGGCGCAATTAATGCGCGCCGCTACAGAATTATTGCACTTGCCCGCCCCGCATCGTTTGCTGTACAGCTTGGGCATCGGTGGTTACCGACAACGTGCCATCCACGCTGGGGCGCAGCGGCGCGCTGGCGTTCAGCGAACCTTTCAGCTGCAGCTGTAAATTACTGTTACCGCTCAACTGCAGCGTTGGCCAACCCCAATTGCCCAGCACGTTTGCCGGCACAGCCTGGCCTTTCAGATTCAGCGTCAACGGACGTTGCGCGTCCTGCCCAACCGTTGCTGATCCTTCCAGTAAACCGCTGCCGTTAAAGGCGCTCAATTCCGTTACCTGAATCTGTTGATCGTTGGCATTCAGCGCAATGGACGGATGACGCAGATCGGTACGATTGAAGGTGGCTTCGGCCGCGTTGAAGCTGGCTTTGCCGGACCAGATTCCCCACTGATGTTGACGCGCCAGTAGCAGATTATTCGCGCTGCCATCCAGTGACGTCATCTGGAACGGGAACGCCGGATTGATATCAATAATCAGGTTACGGTTGGCAGTAGCGCGGGTTATTAGCACGCTATCCAGCCAGTCCGGTAAGGTTTGCTGCCAGCGTTCACGCCAGTTTTGCGGCAAAGTATATTCCAGCCCGGCGATCGCCAGTTCATCCAGCGTCAGACGTTTGTCGCTGCGCGTCCAGTTGCCGCTGGCGCGCACCACGCCATTCACCCAGCGCGAACTGAACTGCGTCAGCGCGATGCCCTGCGCCGAGAGATCGGCATTGACGATAGGATCGTTGAGCTCAAAGCCACCGTTAATAAAATTCCCGGCATTCATGGAGAGAGAACCGCCATCGCTTTCCCAATCATCGCCGCGCAGGGTGACATTTTTCAGGGTTAAATCGAGATCGGTCACCGCCCAGTCAGGTCCTTGCAGGCGCGCATCGGTCATATCCAGACGGTTGATGCTCACAGAAGGCACAGCGCGCAGCGGATTGAGGAAGTCGCTCAGGCTTTGATGGGTTTGCAAGCGGATATCGTTGAGGCGCAGTTGGTCAATCTTCCAGTTGCCCTGCGCATCGCGCTCGGCGTTGCCGGTCATCGAACCGCGCGCCAGATCGGCGCCGATATTGCTCAGCACCAGACGACGTTGCTTGATACTGCCCTGCAGCAGCACGTTGTTACCCGGTACGCCATCCAGCGTCAGGGTGCCAGCGCTGATCTGGAACTGCGCATCGCTGCCCAGCACGTCGTTAGGCAGCGGTTTCCACGGCAGAAGACCGCCATTCACGCGCTGAGCGGTCATCGGCAATGCGCTGTGCGGATTCTCAATACGCACATTATTCAGCTGCAGGCGATTGGCCTGAATCGGCAGCGTGGTATCGGGCGCTTGATTGGCGAGATTGATTTCACCGTCGCGCACTTCGATGCTGTTGAAGTGCAGTGGATCGCTGAACTGAACCAGCGCAAGGCCAAGATCAACGCGTTTCGCCACCAACACGGCGGGCTGACCATCATGACCAAAGCTGAAGTCATCGAGAATGATATGCGAAGGGGAGGAGAAGTCGTGCTCAATCTTGCTGAGAGAGAGATGCCAGGCGGTTTTATCGCTTACCCAGCGGCTAAACCAACCTGCGCCCCATTGTGTTTGTAGCAACACATACAGCACTACCAGCGCCAGCAGAATTAGCAGCAGTAAGGTAAGGAAAAACTTGCCTAAAAATTTCATCGCACTCATCCATCCCGATATTTATCCGGTGAGTGGTTGTTATGCCTGAATTACCGTTACAGCTCAACAGCCTGGATGTAAATGCGGATAAATATCAGGCAGGCCGAAGCCTGCCTGCAGGATTACTTTTCTTGCGGGAAGATCAGGTTCAGCACGATGGCGGTAATACCACCGGCCGCAATGCCAGATGAAAGCAGGGTTTTCAGCCAGTCCGGGGCAAATTGCAGAATCAGCGGCTGCTGAGAAACGCCCAAACCTACCGCCAGCGACAGCGCGATAATCATGATGGCACGACGATTCAGCGGTTCACGCGAAACGATGCGCACGCCAGATGCGGCGATGGTACCAAACATCACAATGGTGGCACCGCCCAGCACCGGTTCTGGAATATGCTGCACAAAACCACTCACGGCTGGGAACAGGCCAAGCACGATCAGCATCAGCGCCACGACAAAGCCCACATAGCGGCTGGCAACGCCGGTAAGCTGAATCACGCCGTTGTTCTGGCCAAAACAGGAATTCGGGAAGGTGTTGAACAGCGCTGAGACAAAGGAGTTAAGACCGTTGGCCAACACGCCGCCTTTCAGACGCTTCATATACAGCGGACCACTTACCGGCTGCTCGGAAACATCAGAAGTCGCGGTGATGTCGCCGATGGTTTCCAGCGAGGTCACCATAAACACCAACATCAGCGGGATCAGCAGATTCCAGTCAAAGCCCAGGCCGTAGTAGAGCGGCGATGGCACGGCAATCAGCGGTTGATCGGCTGGCGTGCTGGTGGCGGGCAGCATATCCAGCGCCCAGGCCAGCGCATAACCTACCGCCATCGCGATCACCAGCGAAGCCACGCGCAGATAAGCATTACGCTGACGATTAAGCAGGATAATCACCACCAATACCGAAGCTGCCAGCAACAAGTTTTTCGGAGCGCCAAACGTGTGATCGCTCATCGCCGCAAAGCCGCCGCCGATGGAGGTCAAACCGACCTGAATCAGCGACAGGCCAATAATCATCACCACAATGCCGGAAACCAGCGGCGTAATGATGCGGCGCGCCAGGTGCAACACGCGTGACAGCACCATTTCGGTACAAGACGCCACCATCAGCGTGCCAAACAGCGCCGCCATCATGGTCGGCACATCAACGCCACCATTTTTCAGCGCCATGCCGCCCATGATCAGCGGCGTCACGAAGTTAAAGCTGGTGCCCTGAATCGACAACAGGCCAGAGCCCACCGGTCCCCAGGTTTTGATTTGCAGAATGGATGCCACGCCCGAGGCAAACAGCGACATGCTGATGATGTGTTGCGTATCCTGTGCCGGTAAACCCAGCGCCTGGCAAATCAGCAGCGCAGGCGTAATCACCGCGACGAACATCGCCAGCAAATGCTGACAGGCAGCAAACAAGGTTTGCGGTAACGGTGGACGGTCTTCGAGGCGATAAATCAGTTCACTTTTCGGGCTTGCAGCGCTGGCAGGCTGGCGAGTTTCAGCGGTGTTGACGGACATGGTGGACGTTCTCAATTACAACAAAGGGGCGATTTTAAACGGTTGCGTTGTGAAAGCAATCGTTTGCAATGCCCCTTTTTACTTCCGTTGATCTAAAGCGTAAACACCGTACGGCAACGGCTGTCATCTTCCTGCCACGCCAGCGCGACGTCACTCAGCGGGCGCAGCTGGAAGGCGATCGAAAAATCGCTCTCGGCGGCGGCCGTCAGCATTTCGCCGATGCAGGCGATCAACTCTTTATCCGACACGCTGCCGAGGCCGCTGCCCATTAATGTCAGCCCGGACGAGCGCAGCAGTTTGCTGTGCAGGGTAATTTCCTGTCCGCTTAAGGAACCGATTTGCACAAAGCGTACCGTTTTCTCTCCGCCCGCTACGGCGGCGTGCATGATATCGAGTGCGCTCTGGCCCCACAGATAATCGAGTACCACATCAACACCTTCTTTCATCAACGCCGGTAACGCGTCCGGCAATTCATCCAGCGTGAAAGTGAGGTCGGCGCCCTGCGCGCGCAGTTGATCCAGCGCGGCGCGATTACGACCGGTGGCGATAATTTTTCCTGCACCCAGATGCTGTGCGATACGCACCGCTAAACCGCCCGAAGTGCCGGTTGCGCCATTGATCAATACGGTTTCACCGGCACGCAGCTGGGCGCGTCGGGTTAATGCCGCCCAGGATGACATGCCCGGATTCGCCAGCGCAGCGGCCAGCACCGGATCCAATTTCGGCGGCAACGAAACGATGCTGTCGGCGGGCACTAAGGTTCTCTCCGCCATGCTGCCCCAAGGTGCATTAAAGGCAAGGAAGTAAACCGGATCGCCATTACTCAGCGTACCGGTACCATCGATGCCGGTAATAAAGGGATAGTGCGCGGCCGCGCTGTAATGCGTTCCGGCGGCGCGTGCTTTTGCCAGCTGGCTGACGGCGGCGGCTTTCACTGTTACCACCACATGGCTTTCATCGGCCTGCGGTTCAGGAAAATCACCGTAAACGGGCAGTTCACCTGCCGCGGAAACTATCGCTGCTTTCATGCTTTCACCTTCAGTTAAGTAGAAACTATGTGTAATATGCACACATTAGGCTTGCATCAGGATAACGTCAATGAAAAGTGTGCAAAATACACATAATAGTGCTGCATTTGATGATCTGCACAATGCGCTGCTGATGATTGTAGGAATTTTCAATCGTCCACAACGTGATGAATTATTGATAAAAGAGTCAAATATTCAGCTCGATCGTGCGCTGTTTCCGCTACTGATTCAAATCGGTCGCTTCGGGCCAATTGGCGTGGTGGAGCTGGCGGAGCGGGCCGGACGCGATTACACCACCGTCAGTCGTCAGGTGGCGAAGCTGGAGGAGTTAGGGCTGGCGCAGCGCCAGAAAAATGCCAAAGACAAACGGGTGAATGAAGCGGTGATCACTGCGGCAGGTAAAGCGATGACTGACAAAATCGATGCGGCGCGCGCGCAAATTTATCAGAACCTGTTTGCCAGCTGGCCGGATGAAGAGCGCGCCGAGCTGGCGCGTCTGCTGCAGAAATTTGTCGGGGATTTTATTGCCATCGATAAAAGCAAGACGGCGGATTAAGCGTTACTGTAGCGCTCGGTTTCCGGCAGCCAGCGCTCAATCAGTGCCTGCGCCTGCTCTGGATAGTGCTGGTGGATATGACGCGCCACGCGCTGAACTTCGGGGATCATGCCCTGATCGCGCAGTAAATCCGCCACTTTAAACTCGGCGTTGCCGGTTTGACGTGTGCCAAGCATTTCACCCGGACCGCGAATCTCCAGATCGTGCTGGGCAATCACGAAGCCGTCGTTGCTATCGCGCAGCACCTGCAACCGCTTCTGCGCGGTTTTGCTGAGCGGCGCTTTGTACAACAACACGCAGTGTGAAGCGACAGCACCACGCCCAACGCGGCCGCGCAGCTGATGTAACTGAGCCAAACCGAGACGTTCCGGGTTTTCGATAATCATCAGGCTGGCATTCGGCACATCCACGCCCACTTCGATCACCGTGGTGGCGATCAGCAGCTGGATTTCATTGGCCTTAAACGCCGCCATCACCGCCTGCTTTTCGGCAGGCTTCATGCGGCCGTGTACCAGGCCAACCTGCAAATCGGGCAGCGCCACTTTCAGCTCTTCCCAGGTTGCTTCTGCCGCCTGCGCTTCCAGCACTTCCGACTCTTCAATCAGCGTACATACCCAATAAGCCTGACGTCCTTCGTGACAGGCGCTTTGCACGCGCGTGATGATCTCACTGCGGCGGCTATCGGGAATCGCCACCGTGGTCACCGGCGTACGACCTGGCGGTAATTCGTCGATGGTGGAGGTATCGAGATCGGCGTAAGCCGTCATCGCCAGCGTGCGCGGAATCGGCGTAGCGGTCATGATCAGCTGATGCGGATGGAAACCTTGTTCCTCGCCTTTTTCCCACAGCGCTAAGCGCTGGTGCACGCCAAAGCGATGCTGCTCATCAATGATCACCAGCGCCATGCCGTTGAATTTCACCTGTTCCTGGAACAGCGCGTGGGTGCCGACCACCATCGCGACCTGACCGCTGGCAATGGCTTCCTGCTGCGCTTCACGCGCTTTGCCTTTCTGCTTGCCCGCCAGCCAGCCCACTTCAATTCCCAGCGGTGCAAACCACTGGCGGAAGTTGTTGGCATGCTGCTCGGCCAGCAGCTCGGTCGGTGCCATCAGCGCTACCTGTTTGCCGTGTGCGATGACGTTCAGTGCCGCCAGTGCGGCTACCAGCGTTTTACCGGAGCCGACATCGCCCTGCACCAAACGCATCATCGGAAAATCGTTGGCCAAATCCTTTTCAATTTCTGCCACCACACGCTGTTGCGCACCGGTTGGCGAGAAGGGCAGCGCCGCCAGTAGCTGATCAACCAGCTCGTGGCGCGCCGTCATCGGCAATGCATGATGGCGCTGCGCACCGGCGCGTACTGCTAGCATGCTGAGGTTATGCGCCAGTAGTTCTTCCAGAATTAAGCGTTTCTGCGCCGGATGGCGGCCAGTCTCCAGCTCACTTAAACGCAGATCCGGCGGTGGACGATGCAGCGTGCGTAGTGCATCCGGCAGGCTAATCAGCCCGCCGCTCAGCTCGGACGGTAGCAGCTCGGCAATTGGGCAGCTCTCCAGCAACGTCAACGCCTGATCGGTGAGATTGCGCAGTGTCGCCTGGCGAATGCCTTCGGTAGTGGGATAAACCGGCGTCAGGGTTTCCTGCAGCTCAACGCCGCCTTGTTCGCCCTGCACGCGATACTCGGGATGAATGATTTCAGCACCGCGCTGACCGCGCTTAATCTCGCCGTAGGCGGTAACGCGACGGCCCGGCGCCAGGCTGTTTTTCATCCCGGCATTGAAATTGAAGAAACGCATGGTCAGCATGCCGCTGCCATCGCTGATGTGGCACACCAACATGCGGCGGCGACCGAATGTGATTTCGCTGCTCAGCACTTCACCTTCCACCGTGGCATAAACGCCGGGCAGCAGGTCATTGATTTTATACAGTTGGGTGCGATCTTCGTAACGCAGTGGCAGATGCAGCAGTAGATCCTGAATGGTGAACAGGCCAAGTTTGGCCAGCTTGCCCGCCTGACTGGCGCCGACGCCGGTCAGGGTACTGAGCGGGATGGCATCCAGCAGACGGCCTTTCATTTTCTACCTGTTGATTGCATGGTGGCCCACCACTCGGCGTCGGCTTCTACTTCGCCCTGACCATTAATGTGCGGATACGGCAGGCCTTTCTGCTTAGCGACGCGTGCCAGCACCGGATAACCGCCTTCGAATAGCAAACGCTGCTGCTCATCTTCATCCAGCAGGCTGTAGGTGCGCTGATACATACCGGCATTCTGTCGCTGACGTTGCGCTTCATACAAAATCAGCGCGGAAGCCACTGAAACATTGAGCGACTGCACCATGCCCACCATCGGCACAACGATGTCCTGATCGGCCAGCGCCAGCGCTTCAGCGGTAATACCGGTTTTTTCCTGACCCATCAGAATGCAGGTCGGTTTGGTGTAATCGATGTCGCGAAAATCTACCGCTTTGGCGGACAGATTGGTCGCCAGCACCTGCATGCCTTCATCCTTCAGATGACGTACTGCATCTGCAATATGCTGATGCGTTTTAACCTTCACCCAACTGTTGCTGCCGGCCGAAGCGGAAACCATGGTGCGCATACGCACGCTTGGCCAGACGGCGTGCACTTCATGAATGCCCACCGCATCGGCGGTACGGATCACTGCCGAGACGTTATGCGGTTTATGCACCTGTTCCATGCAAACGGTAAGATCGTGCTGGCGCAGGGCCAGCATCTCCTGAATTCGGGCAAAACGTTGAGCGTTCATGGGCTAGTTACGGTTGCGGTGAACTTTGATCACGTCCGGCATTACGCGAATTTTGCGCATAATATTCGCCAGATGGACGCGATCGTTCGCGGTGAGGCGGATAAAGGCGCTATACACGCGACCATCACGCTCTTCGGTATTCAGGCTCTGAATATTGGAACTGGCGGTGTTGATTGCCGCGGTCAGATTCGCCAGTGCGCCCTGATGATTGAACATGTCGACTTTAATCTCAGCGACAAATTCCTGGTCGGTCACTTTATCCCACTCTACCGGCATGAACTTTTCAGCTTCTTTTTGGTAGCCACGGATGTTTCGGCAGGATTCGTGATGCACCACCAAACCTTTGCCGGGACTAACGTGCGCCACAATCGGGTCACCAGGAATCGGACGGCAGCATTTGGCAAAGGTAATCAGTACGCCATCCGCGCCTTTGATCGGCAGCTTTTTGCGTTTGCTGTTGCTCTGCGGCTCTTCACTGCCTGACTGCAGCAAGTTTTTCGCCACCACCACGCTCATGGCGTTGCCCAAGCCGATTTCTGCCAGCAAATCATCGATGGCGGTCAGCTTCATGCGCTCGAGTTCGTGCTGAATGTTCTCAACCGGGATCTCTGCCAGCTTCTTGCTGCCGCCGAGCGCGTGGCTCAACAGACGACGACCTAGGTTGACGGAGTCTTCACGTTTGAGGTTTTTCAGCAGCTGACGGATTTTGGCGCGCGCTTTCGAGCTGACGACGAAATTGAGCCAGGCAGCGTTCGGGCGAGCACCCGGCGCGGTGATGATTTCAATGGTTTGACCGCTGGTCAGCGATTGTGACAGCGGGTAAGGCTGGCGATCGACGCGTGCGCCGACGCAGGCATGACCGATATCGGTATGCACCGCATAGGCGAAATCGACCGGCGTGGCGCCAGCCGGCAATTCGACGATGCGGCCTTCCGGCGTGAACACGTAGATCTCATCCGGGAAGAGATCGGATTTCACGCTTTCGATAAATTCAAATGAGCTACCGGCGCTTTGCTGCAGCTCCAGCAGGCTTTGTAGCCAGCGTTGAGCACGAATCTGCGCGGTGGTGCCGCTGACTTCGCCGCTCTCTTTATACGCCCAATGTGCTGCCACACCCATTTCTGCCATCTGATCCATATCTTCAGTACGGATCTGCACTTCAACCGGCACGCCGTGCGGGCCAATCATTGAGGTATGCAGTGATTGATAGCCGTTCGCCTTGGGAATGGCGATGTAATCTTTTACGCGTCCGGGACGCGGTTTGTACAAGCTGTGCATCTGTCCGAGCACGCGATAGCAGGTATCCAGATCTTTCACGATGACGCGGAAAGCGTAGATATCCATGATCGAGTGAAAACGCTGCTCTTTCAGGTGCATTTTGCGGTAGATCGAGTAGAGATGTTTTTCGCGTCCACTTACGCGGCAGGGAATACCTGCTTCCTGTAAGCGACCGTCGATTTCAGCAAGGATCTTCTGAATCATCTCTTTACGGTTACCGCGCGCCGCTTTCACCACCTCTTTAATCACGCGGAAACGGTTCGGGTAGAGCGCTTCAAAGCCGAGCTCTTCCAGTTCTGTTTTCAGGTGATGAATACCAAGGCGGTGCGCCAGAGGACTGTAAATCTCCAGCGTTTCCAGCGCGATACGGCGTTTTTTATCCGGACGTAACGCGCCGAGCGTGCGCATGTTGTGCGTGCGGTCAGCCAGTTTGATCAAGATGACGCGGATATCCTGCACCATCGCCATGATCATTTTGCGGAAGTTTTCAGCCTGCGCTTCTTTCTTGTCGCGGAACTTCAGCTTATCGAGCTTGGATACACCTTCCACCAGTTCGGCAACACTTTTACCAAACAGCTGTTCCATATCCTGGTAAGTGGCGGGCGTATCTTCGATCACGTCATGCAGCAGCGCCGCCATTAGCGTTTCATGGTCGAGTTTCATCTCGGCCAGAATGCAGGCAACAGCAACAGGATGGGTGATGTAAGGCTCGCCGCTGGAGCGTGTTTGACCCTCGTGGGCATCACGCGCGACTAGATAAGCTTGCTTGAGGCGCTTAATTTGCTCCTCAGGCAAGTATTTTTCAATCAGTTGATTGAGGCTTTCAAACAGATACAAGGGCGACCTGCGAAGTGCTGTTAACGACGACCTTCAGCGATAGCGGTAACGGCTTGTAACTCAGCGGCTTCCTGCTCATGCTGTTCCTGACGATCACGGACATCCAGAATCTGGGTAGTGATCAAACCTTCTTCGATTTCGCGCAGGGCGATAACGGTTGGCTTATCGTTCTCTTCCGGAACCAGCGCATCTTTACCGCCTACCTGCATCTGACGTGCACGACGTGCAGCGACCAACACCAGGTCAAAACGGTTACCAACTTTCTCTACTGCGTCCTGAACGGTTACGCGTGCCATAGGTGTGCTACTCCACAGATGATGAAGAAATGACTGGGCATAATACTGAAAGTGAATTCAGACTGCCAATAGTTTGCTGATTAAAGCATCATGTCGCGATTTTTGGCGACCCATACGCAGACGTTCTGCGCGAATAATGGTTTTCAGATCTGACAGCGCCAGATCGAAATCATCATTAACAATTAAATAGTCATATTCGGCGTAGTGGCTCATTTCCGCCACGGCCTGTTGCATACGACGGGCAATCACCTCTTCGCTGTCCTGACCGCGGCCACGCAGGCGACGATCCAACTCTTCGGTAGAAGGCGGCAGCACAAAGATGCTGCGAGCGGCCGGCATTTTCTGGCGAATTTGCTGCGCACCTTGCCAGTCGATATCCAGGAAGACGTCCACGCCGGTTGCCAGCACCTGCTCAATCGCAACGCGTGACGTACCGTAATAATTGCCAAACACTTCCGCATGTTCGAGGAAGTCGTCTGTTGCAATCATGGTCTCGAATTCGGACTTAGAGACGAAAAAGTAGTGCTCACCATGAGCTTCACCGGGACGCACGCCACGGGTGGTATGAGAAATAGACACCTGCGTATCGTACAGCGGTTGTGTCTTTAACAGCGCCTGAATCAGGCTGGATTTACCCGCGCCGCTGGGGGCGGAAACTATATAAAGCGTGCCTTGAGCCATGGTTATCTTGAATTGAGTAAAGAGCGGAGTCGATTTCCTGCACAGTATACACGGCTTGGGGTGGTCACGCAGCGTTTGCCGCCTGGCTGAGGCAATTCTTTTTTCTGTGAAGCCGCGCCAGAGGCTGATGTAGCAGGCTGCAACAGCAATTTAATCTCTGGAATCTGCATCCAGCGCACAATCTTCATGGCTGGTAAAGGCCTGCGCTGCGCGCTCCAATAGCGAAAAAGGAGAGCGAAGATGAAAGGATGCCTGAGTCTATTGTGTTGCTTATTCAGTATAGGTTGCTGGGCCGAAGCGCTCTGCCCGAATTGGTCGCCGGTGCGCGCGGGGCAGGAAATCACACAGCTGCAAACCCAGCTACGACAGTGGGATGACGCGTATTACCGGCAGGGCACAAATCTGGTGACCGATGCCGATTACGACAGCCTGCAACAGCGATTACAGCAGTGGCAGCGCTGTTTCACTCCGGCGCACGCCACCTACGATGCACAACTCACCACCGACGGCAGTACGCATCATCCGGTGGCGCATACCGGCGTGCGCAAACTGCGCGATAAGCTGGAAGTGGCGTACTGGATGCAGGACAAATCTGCGCTATGGCTGCAGCCGAAAGTCGATGGCGTCGCCGTTACTTTGGTATATCGACAGGGTAAGTTGGCCTCATTGATCAGTCGCGGTGATGGTTTACGTGGCGAAGAGTGGCTGGCCAAATCCGCACATATTCCCTCCATCCCGCAGCAGCTGGATACCTTGCGCGAGGAAGTGGTGCTGCAGGGTGAGCTGTTTCTGCAAATGACCGATCATCAACAGGCGCGTGACGGCGGCAAGAACGCGCGCGCGCAGGTGGCGGGAGCGATGATGCGCCACGACAACAGCCCGCTACTTGAGCAGCTTAGCGTATTTATCTGGGCGTGGCCGGATGGACCCAATTCAATGCCCGATCGTCTGGCGCAGCTCACACAATGGGGATTTGGGCTGGCGCAGAGCTGGAGCCGTCAGGTGAGTAATGAAGAAGAGGTCGCGGTATGGCGCGATCGCTGGTTCCGCGAATCGCTGCCGTTTGTCACCGATGGCGTGGTAATTCATCAATCACCCGTCAGCGCAGGGCGCGATTGGCAGCCCGGCCAGGGCAGTTGGTCAGCGGCATGGAAGTATCAACCAGCAGAAGTCAGCAGCGAAGTGCTGTCAGTGGATTTCAATGTGGGCCGCACGGGCAAGATCGCCGTGGTGCTAAATCTGATACCGGTGCAACTGGAGGACAAAACGGTACGCCGGGTAAACATTGGTTCCCTGCGACGCTGGCGGGAACTGGATGTGATCGCGGGTGATGAGGTGACGCTCACGCTGGCGGGATTAGGCATTCCGCGACTGGAGCGCGTGATTTGGCGTGTGGCGCAGCGCGATTATCCAGCGTCGCCACAGGAGGGCGAATTCCACGGCTTAACCTGTCTGCACTTTAGCGCCGACTGCCGGGCGCAGTTTTTATCTCGCCTTAGCTGGCTCAGCCAGAAGTCGGTACTCGATATTGCGGGTGTTCAGCGCAGCAGCTGGCAGCGCCTGCTGGATAGCGGCGCTATCAGCCATCTCTTTTCCTGGCTGACACTGACGCCGGATCAGATTGCGCAGGCTAATGGCATCACGCCGGCTCGCGCGCAACTTATCTGGCACCGCTTTAACCTGACGCGTGAGCAGCCGCTGCGACGCTGGGTGAGTGCGCTTGGCTTGCCGTTGCCGCGTGCAGCGTTACAGGCTTTACCGGATGCGCAGTGGTCGCAGTTGCTGGCGCGAACGGCGGAAAGCTGGCAGCAACTGCCCGGTATCGGTAGCGTGTTAGCACAACGGATTGTGATGATGCTGCAGGATGCGCACCTGCAGCAGTTGATTCACTTTCTGCAGCAGCAGGAGATTCCTGCAACTGATTCAATGTTCAGGATGGGGATAGTTGAAGATCGGCAAACCGAGGCGGAAACGCAGCGCCAGCAAGCGGGCGAAGAAGCCGAACAGTAGCGTGATGATCACCACCGCTTCATGCGCCAGCGGCGTTTTCAGCAACAGGATATACATCCAGCCCGAGGCAAAAGCGATACCGGCATACAGCTCTTTCTGGAACACCAGCGGAATGCGGTTGCAGAACATATCGCGCAGCACTCCGCCGAATACGCCAGTGATCACGGCGGCGATGGCAGCAATGATGGAGGCGTGCCCGCTATCCAGTGCAACCTGGGCGCCAATAATGGAGAACACCACTAAACCCAGCGCATCCAGCACCAGAAACACTTTGCGCAGGTGCGTCATCAGCGGTGCTACAAAGGTGGTCACAACCGCAGCCGCAGCCACGATCATGATGTACTCCGGGTTTTTAACCCAACTGAGCGGATAGTGGCCCAGTAAAATGTCACGTACCGAACCGCCACCAATGGCGGTGACCGAAGCGATGATAATCACGCCAAAAAGGTCCATTTTACGACGTCCTGCCGCCAGCGCGCCGGTCATGGCTTCGGCAGTAATACCAATAATATAGAGAACGGTTAATAACATAGAGCACTCCAGTAAATTGGCGGCAAGGCTAAAGATTTCCCAGAGTGTAGACCACTGATATTTTTTAAATAAAGTGTCATCGGATTAGGCATTTTGATGGCGAGCATGCTAACAGGCTTAGCATGCGGGATAAATCTGCAGTTAATGATCTTTTCGCATAAGTATAAATGATGCGAATAGAGGCTGATCTTCTCTTCTTAAGTTCTATCCAGTTTGTGTCGTACGTGATTACTGGCAAATAAACCAGGCTTACCGCTCTCAGGCATTACGCGTTGCAACTATTGGACAGGCATGAAAACTCGTAACGAAGACATTCTCTTTTTCTCCTCTGACAAACTGGCGGCGCTGGGGCTTGAGAGTCTTTTGTCCTCGTTACCTGTTGCGTGTCAGCTGCATGAGCTATGGTCTCTCAGCACGGTCATGGCGAAGTGCGAAAAGATGAAACCGCGTTTGCTGGTGTGTATCTTTCATGAAAATATGCCGCTAACCGGCACCTTAAAAGTGCTTTACGCTTTACAGCAGCAGTTTCCCACGATGCAAATCGTGGTGCTGACGCGGCGTTTGTTACCGCTGATGCATGCGCTCAGTCGTTACCTGCCTTCGCTCACGGTGTTGGACTTAAAATCATCTCGTCAGATACTTTCCAGCCGTCTCCTAACCAGCATCAACACTAATGCCCAAATTCAGTTAGTTGAAGGCGCGGATATTCTTCTGCCAGACAGGCAATTAAGGGTACTACTGATGATGGCGTGGGGTTACAGCATTGAGCACATCGGCATTCGCCTGGGCATCAGTCATAAAACAGTGAATGCACACAAACTCAATGCACTGGCGCGACTGCAGGTCAAAAGCAAGAATGATATGGCCGATCTCTACATGGTGATTGATGAGTTACGCATGATAGTGAGTTGGCTGCGCTTGCAGCGTAACGGCAAGTTAAGTGAACTCAGTTTTCAGTCACTGGAAGAGTTACTGGAAGCCTAAAAAGAAAAAAGCGTGCTGGCGACCAGCACGCGAACGCATCTTTTCAGATGCCCAGAGCCCACCATACAGACTTGTTTTTATTATCCGTTTCTTGCTCGCACGTTAGCGAAACTTTTTAGGCTAAAGCGGTATTCTGGCTGGAACCAGGAGCGACCGTAGTAGCAGTAGATCAGCATTCTGATGGATACCATGGCGAGGTAGCCCCAGATGGCGCACAGCACTGAAGGTGTCAGCCACACGGTAAACAGTGTGACGCTTAATCCCACCAGTACAGAAGATGTTTCCGCGAAAGCGATGCGTGAAAATTGGTTTTCCCGCTGTAATATGGCGCGATAATGTTGTCCCTGCGGAATAATAATGAAGATGACCGAAATCATTTCCAGCATTATTGCCATTTCGGGTTGATTCATCATTCGACTAGAAATATCGCTACCAATAAACAGCGCGGCAAAAATAGCGAGTCCGCTTAATACATTCCCCCAATATAATATTGAGAGATCGCTATTGTTCAGGTTTTTAGTTCTGATAATGGCATTGCCAAATCCGCGATCGGCCAGTGTGTCAATAATCAATAACATTACAATAGCAATGGCGAGTAAATTTAACTCGTTTGCCTGGAGTATTTGTGCCAGAAGTGAAAGTTGTAAAACACCAATGCCGACGATTTTAATCGATGACAAAATTGACCATTTAGCGTTGGTCAGATTTTTTTCTCTTATCGCCATATTCTGCTCATTATGGTACATGTACCAGTGCAATTAAGGGTTTACTCTGGCCACAGGCCAAAGCACAGCTTACATCAATGCAGCGCATCCTGACGCAGCCCTGATATACCTTTCAGGTTTTGCCACGTAAAAATGCGTTCAATTAAATGATGTTCTGAATTTATCAAGATGACCCTGGCGCTTAATGATGTTGTTGTCTTAATGGTATCTCCTCCTGTGCGGAGGAAATCCGTAAGATCATTATAAAATCCCTTTGAGTTTATATATTCCCCGGCCAGCATCCGGCTGGCAATCTCAACAAATTCTTTTTCTGATAACAAAGGATAGGTTGAGCGATCCATGTTATTTCCCTGCTGTTGTTATTATGGTTACTGCTGTGTGTGAAATGAGTTATACCGTGTTTTAATTAATTTAACACCATCAGAAAAATCCTATAAATAGACCGCAGGAATAAATGGTTTCAGAATTTGCATCAGAATATATAAGGCGAGTGATTTACTATTTATTAGTGCTTTTCTTCATTCCATAGGGTTGAATGGATCAGTGATAAAGAAAAAAAGAAAAAACTTTGATAAATCAGAGGCACTCAGCATTTTTCTGCACATCCTCACCAGGAATTTTCCTGTTGAGGATGCTTAAGCCAGACTGGTGTTTAACAGATAAATACGTGAAGGTTTGAGCAAAACAGTTAAACGCTATTGAGCAAAAAAGTAAGCGATTTTTATTGATTGATTCCAGCATGCGTTAAAGAAGCGTTCTCTGCATAATCCATTGATTCTAATGAGTTAACAGATGAAGAAGCTGTTCCAGGTCGCGTTTTACCCATGCAACATCCTCGGCAAACTTCTCGTCAGACATGAATGCTTGACGATAAACCACCATCACCACTTCCGCACCTTGCTCATTGGCAATCACCCGCATCGGCATATAAATCTCTTTACCCGTTCCGGTATCAATCCAGTGATCCATCACGCCAAAGGGATTGTGTGGGGTAAAGCGAATCTTTACCGTTCCCTCGGGACCTTTGGCTTTCCAGCTGTTCCCTTCCTGCGTCAGCGTACTGGCGCTGAGTCCGCTAGCCCATTTGGCAAAGCATTCCGGTTTCCAGATGGTTTCATACAAATCTAACCAGTTGCGTGGAACCGTTAGTGTGACGGTCTGAGATGGCAGCATGGGACCTCCTGATGTGATACAGCCATTAAAGCACGCTGATACCGGGCTGCAAACGGCCCGGTCATGGAAGTGTGGGTCAGCAGCGGTTTCCGTGAAAACGCTGTAATCAGATAAACTTGCCGCGTCCCTGAATAGCCTGTTCTTCACCCGTACCATCAGCATGGCGCAGCACGAAGCGATCGGACTGCGCAACTACCGCGCAGCTGTGATTAGGGAAGATGCGTAGCAGCGCGCCAACGGCGGGTGCCTGTTCAGCATATTGCAGGAAACCATGCTCCTCCGACAGCTTCAACACTTCATAATGATTGCCTTGCTCATCGACGGCGATACCAAATCCGCTGGCATTGGTGCCGTGCGGCCCTTTGTCAGAGCTAAGCATTTTGGAACCGGCATCAATAATGGCGAAGTGCGGATTGACCGCTACCACGCGCGTTACCACGCTCAGCGCCAACGCCTCTGGCGTGCAAAGACCTAAACGCCATGCGGTGAGATCGAGCAGCGCGTAATTGCCGGGGCGGATTTCATTGCTTCCCTGCGCGACGGGTGCCGCCAATGCCGTTGGCGTTGAACCGACTGAAATCGGGCAGTGCGCAAAACCAGCGGCAATCAGGCGCTGCTGCAGATCACGCATTAATGTGATTTCCTGCAGAGCAACGTCGGCAATCGCTGCGGCATTGCCTGCGCCATAAGCGTGACCGGCATGAGAAACCAGCCCGGCAAACGTGAGGCCCGCACCCAGTATCTGCTGCGCCAGCGTAACGGCGGCATCGCCGTGCGGATCAACACCGATGCGATGTAATCCCACATCCACTTTGATGGCTAACGCCAGCTGGCAATCGAGCTGGCGCTGATGTGCAGCCGCTATTGCCGCCACGCCATTCGTGCAATCCGCAATGCAGGTAATGCGCGCCTGATGTTGTACGGCCACCGCCAAAAGTTCTTTCAGCGTTTCGGCATGCACAATTGGGTAAGCCAGCAGCAGATCGCGTTGCCCACCGAGAATAAAAGCGATGCCTTCACTCGGTTTAGATACGGTAATGCCGCGCGCGCCGAGCTTTCGCTGCTGCTCAGCAATCCAGACGCTTTTATGGGTTTTGATATGAGGACGTAGCGTGACGCCAGCGGCATCGGCTTTTTGCTGCATCTGTTGCAGGTTGCGTTGCAGGCGCGCTGCATCAATTTCGAGGTAAGGTGTGAGTCGGTCGGCAATCAGAGGCCGCAACCAACCAGCCTCAATATTCTGTTCCATCATAATAGTCCGCAGGTGATTACACTGTGCGGACTATGATTCATCAATGCACGGTAGAATGCCAGCCGACAAAATCGGCACATTCCTGCGCAGGGCCGCCATTGATGGTGACTTTTTAAACTTTAGAGTTGGAGCTCTGGAATCCGCCGCCCAAATCTTCTATCAAAACCACTGCAAGGTTAATCTGCTGCGCCTTCAGCGCCACCAGTTTCTGTTCGGATTCGATCAGCTGATTTTGGATTGTCAGCACATCAAGATAAGGACGCAGGCCCGCTGCGTATTCACGATGCAAATCATCCCACGCGCTGTGAATCAGCTGGTTGGCGCTTTCCTGTTGCGCCAGCTGATCCTGAATCGACTGCAACTGAGTAATGGTGTCGCTGATATTGCCCAGTGAACTAATCAGCAATTTGTTGTACTGCGCCACCGCCAGATCGTAATCGGCGTCGCTCTCTGCTAAATCGGCGCGACGTTTGCCCGCGTCAAAGATTGGCAATGACAAACTCGGTCCCACATTAAAGAAGCGGCTTGGTGCATCAAACAAGGCATCGCCGAGCAGTGATTTGGTGCCGGCTTCGGCCACCAAATTGATGTTGGGATAGAACTCGGTTTTGCTGGCGGCGATCTGTTTCGATGCCGCTTCAACGCGCCAGCGCGCGGCCACCACATCCGGACGACGACCCAGCAGTTCGGCCGGAATGGCGTTTGGCAGCATGGCGGCGACCGGCACATTCATCTGCGCCGGTTTTAGCTGGTGCCAGTAATCCGGGCCTTTACCTATCAGCGTCGAAAGCTGAATACCGGCATCGGTGACTTGCTGTTGAGCTTGCGTCAAGTCGGCTTGCGCGTTTTTCTGCTGCGACAGCGCCTGCTTATATTGGTAATCGGAAGTGAGGCCAGCGCTGACATATTGCTGCTGAATTTTGGCGATACCCGCCGCACGCTCGGCATTCTGCTGCGCCAGTTCGGCATTATTCCAGGCGAGATTAAGGTTGTTCCATGCTCGCGTCACGTTCGCGGCCAGCGTTAACTGACTGGCCTGACGATCCAACTCGCTGGCACGTGCTTGCCCCAATGCGGCTTCAGCGGCATCTTTTTTGCCGCCCCATAAATCGAAGGTGTAGCTCAATCCAACGTTAGCGGTGCGCAGCGTGCTGTAGCTTTTCCCCTCCAGCAGCGGATCATCCACTTTTGCCACACGCGAGCGCGTAATGCCCGCGTTGAGATCGACATCCGGATAGCGTTCGGCATCGGCGGCAATCACTTGTGCATTGGCTTTATCCGCTTGCGCGTTGACTACCTGCAAATCCGGGTTGGATGCCATCGCATCATTAATCAGTCGATTAAGTTGAGCATCGTTAAAACCTTGCCACCATGCGCTTTTTGGCCAATTCGCGGCACTGAAATGCGCGTTTTTCAGGGATTGACTGGCTTGCAGAGCGTTAGCATCAAGCAGCGTGTTTTTGGGGTGTAAGCCGCGTGGATTGGCACAACTGGCCAGCAGCGCAGTGGCAACGGCCAGCGCGAGAAATTTGCAGTGAAAGTGCTGTGTCATGGTTCTGGTCAAAGAGGGGAGAAGGCGACCATTACAAGAGGCGGGGCAGATTTTGACAAACCTGTTTTTCGTTAAGAATGGTTGTTAAATGTGAGCAGAGAAAATGAGCAGCAGGTGAAAACCTGCTGCATCAAGAGATTAGATATAGAGAGACGCTTCACCCGGCGGACGGGTTTTAAAGCGACGATGCAGCCACAGATATTGGTCGGGCGCACGCAGAATTTCATTCTCAATCACGCGATTCATGTAAGCAGCGGCAGCGGCTTCATCTTCATACGGATAATTTTCCAGTTCAGGCTGAATAATCAGCTGATAACCGCTCTTATCCTGGTTACGAATCAATACGATGGTCAGCATCGCCGGTTTTGCCAGACGAGACAGAACATAGGTGCCGTTGGTGGTCGCCGCTTGTTTCACCGCAAACAGCGGAGCAAACACGCTGCCTTTGGGGCCGTAATCCTGATCCGGTGCGAACCAGACCGCTTCGCCTTTTTTTAGCGCCTGCACCATGCCGCGCAAATCGCGACGATCGATCATCGCTTTATTCGAACGCATGCGACCTTTGGTTTGTGCCCACTCCATCGCCTGATTATTGTGCGGACGATACATCGCCATCATTGGCTGGCATAAACCGGTAATGCGGCCGCCCAGCTCCAGCGACATAAAGTGCACACCGATAACCATCACACCACGCTGGTGGCTTTGTGCGTGCTGCAGGTTTTCCAGACCATGCACTTCGAAGTAACGACGCACGCGTGCATCAGACCAGAACCAGGCAATGCCGGTTTCTGCCAGCGCCATTCCTAGCGATTCGAAGTTGCCGGCGATCATCGCCTCGATTTTCTCTTCCTTAATATTGGGGAAGCAGAGCTCAATATTGCGACGGGTGATGCGTTCGCGGCGCTTCAGGAAGTGACGCGACAATTTGCCAGCGCCAGCACCAAGCCGGATCAGAATGGGGTAAGGAAGTTGCACCAGCAGCCACAGCACACCTAGCCCAAACCAGGTAAACCAATAACGGGGATGCAGAAGTTTGGAACGGAACTGCCTGGATTTCGTCATAACGCCTTCATGTCGGGGAAAAAATGTATCGCACGAAGAAAAAGGGTCCCTGAGTTCCTGGAGCGGTACAACTGTATTGATTACGACCAGCACTTTAGCAAAAAGTGCCGTCAATGTTACCCAATCTCTGCAATCCTCAGGATTGAGCACATTCATGGTTAGAACGGCTTCATTCTATCACCTTTTATTCATTCCCTTTAAAAACAGCAGGGTAAACTCATCCTAAAGAAGTCAAAATAGCCATCACGTAGTGGATTAAGAACTGTCTGTTAATAAGGACACACTAATCTTTACGCTTTATTTACTTTGTTCAGGAAGATTAAAGCGTTTGTCTTCAGGAAAAAGCCGATGACCGCGCTGATGCAGTCTCTGTTGCCATTCCATGTCTCCCTGCAACATGGCAATTTTAAGCAGTGAGTAGGTTACGTTGGCATCATGGTGCTTTGTCAGGTATTCCCTTGCCCACACTTTGAATTGGATTAACTGGCCGATATCTTTTGTGCTGTTGAACGTCATTAGACGATGAAGGTTTGCATCAAACTGATAGCGCTCCCATTGGGCGTAAGGATTAATAAGTTGCTCAGCATGGGAAAAATCAGCAAACCGCTTAATACCAGAGCATGTGGCGCTAACTGTTAGAGCGGATGCTCAAAAGTAGATGTGCCACATTAGGCAAGATCATCATCCATAACGTATAGGCGCGTCGCCTTGCATGAGGGCTACCGGTTACGACGGGCTTGAAGCATGCCCATATCAATAGAGCCGCTCCCTCCAGCGCAATAACGCCATTTTCTACCCACTGAAAAAGAATTTCATTATGCGGATGCAGTGCCGGTCATCCTAATCAGAGTTGGTATGGCTATAGTGACCGGGTCGGTAAACTTCACTCTCACATCTGCCTGTGCATTAGGTGAAGGGCGACAGATTTCTCGATAAATTAATAGGAAAAGTAAAATATTAATATCGTAAGTAATATTCAGAAAAACAACGTCTTTTTATTATAAAAGCATTAATAAGATAGGTGCTTGTGATACTTAGATAGATGTTTTCTGAAATTAAAGACATGTCTTATACACAGCGAGAGAAATGCAATCATTTTAAAATGATTAAGACCTTCTGTTACTTTACCTGATGATAATCATAATCTTTTCATGAATTGCTTTCGCTACCTATTACGGCGGGAGATTTACAAAGAGTTGATCAGGACATATATCTTTTGAATGCCTGAATGTTATTTTGTGCAAAGATTTCCCGGTCTTAATCTGATGATTACCAAAGAGAATAAATTCTATGACACATAAACGTTTGCTGGATTGCTCAGCTTCCGAGCTGCTGCCGATGGATAAAGATGCGTTGATATATGCTGTGCGTGCCAGCGAAGGGCGGGTGGTAGTCAGCGAAACTATCGGCATGACTTCGCCTTTGCTGCATAATATTACTAACGCCGAATTGGCGGCCTCTCAGGGGGCTGATATTGTATTGATCAACATGTTCGACAGTGAAAACCCTGTTATTCATGGCATGCCCGCAAACATTGCGCCGGAACAAACTTTACATGAATTATGCCGGCTGACCGGGCGTATTATTGGGGTCAATCTTGAAGCGGTAGATCCTGATTTTAATGCCACGCATCTTGATGAATTACAAATGGTGCCAGGGCGCGCGGCAACAGCGGAGAACGCCTGCCGTTTGGTGCAAATGGGAGCCAAAATTTTGGTTCTCACGGGCAATCCTAATAACGGTGTAAGCAATCGTGCGCTGGCTAAAGCGGCGAAAATGATCCGCGAGGCAGTTGGTAACAGCGCACTCATTATCACCGGTAAGATGCATGGTGCTGGCATTGTTCAGGAGAGTGGCAGCGGCATCCTCACCGAGCAAGATATTGCTGAGTTCGTGCAGCAAGGGGTTGATGTGGTGTTGGTGCCTGCACCCGGCACACTACCGGGTATGAGTCAGCAAAAAGTTGCCTCACTGATTGAATGTATTCATTCGCATGGCGCTTTAGCAATGACCGCGATCGGGACATCGCAAGAGGGGGCAGATGTGAATACCATTCGTCAAATCGCGTTAATGAGTAAGATGGCGGGCGCGGATCTTCATCATATTGGTGACACCGGTTACATCGGGATGGCATTGCCTGAAAATATCATGGCTTACAGCATTGCCATTCGCGGTATCCGACATACTTACACGCGCATGGCACGCTCAATAAATCGCTAACCCGCATTAATCGTCAAGCCCGTAGGATGACGGACTTGACGTTATTAATGGAGGGCGTGATCACTCGATGTTCTGAATCTGATTATAGAGTTAACCAATAAGCTATTGATTTTAATGTTTTGTTTTGAATCTTTTTTGTTTTTTGTACACTCATGTGTACACTTTATGGCAGGGTGTTAGTTTCTTTTAACCATAAACTGAATTTCGTCAGCTCTGAGTACGAAGAGTGTTTCTTTATACGTTCTGATTCCCGCCTTCCTAAAATCCAAATCGGTGTGCTGCCGAAGAGGTTTACTTTTCTGGATAGCAACTATCGATGTTTTTATGTGGAAGATTAACAGATTGATAACTGTTTGAGAATTTTTACTATAAAATTCAAATAGATGTCTTCCTGAGCTTTTGAAGTTGTTAACAATCTTCAAACACAGCTGTCAACTGTTACCGAAAGGCGAACATTAAGCCTTTCAAATCGACGGCGGTGTTGGTTAACAATGGAATCGCTTACGTACTTAAAAAAATCAACGACTCAATTTTCAACGAATGATTGCGGTGATGAGTAGCCTAACTATATAAAATATAATGGTTTTCATTAGCCCGTCAAACAAAAAACATCTAGTGAAATTAAAGTTAGTCACCGTTATCAAAGGCTATAATGCCTAGGAGGATGTTTATCAGAACCCTGAATGTCCAATGAATCATTTAACATTTTTTAGAGATCAATCCTGTTTGGGTATAAAGAAGCAACTTGGGAGTCTTGATTGCAGGGTTTAACCAGATATGTGTTTGCCGGGTTTGATCGGCTTGATAAACTACACTCTGTAGTAATGTGAGGTGAGCAATGGCCAGAGCCGACTTAGTACTGAATTTAGTTGAAACGGGAATGAAGGGTGACCTGCCTCGTTTCAAAATTACCGCAGAAGCTATCGCTGCGGAGGCTACGGCACGCCACCAACATCAACTGGCTGACAAGCTGAAAAATATTCTTACCAGTTCAGGCTCGGGTGAAGCACGTCGCTATACCTACGATAATGATCTTCAGAATGCGTTTTATGAAATTCAACCCCGCAAAACTCTGGATGACCTCATTGTTCCTGAATCTGTTGTTACGCAGTTTATGGAGCTTATTGAAGAACACGCACGTCGTGATATTCTCCGATCGTACAATCTTGAGCCCCGACATAAACTACTTTTATCAGGCCCTCCTGGCAATGGTAAAACTTCTATTGCCGAGGCGCTTGCAAATCATCTGTCTCTACCATTCTTCACGGTTAAATATGAAGGAATCATTAACCGTTATCTGGGCGAGACAGCGCAGCAGATTGATAAGTTATTTGAGTTCGTTAAAACTCAACGCTGCGTCCTTTTCTTCGATGAATTTGACGCCATCGGGAAAGAGCGCGAAGATGCTAATGACAGCGGCGAAATGAAGCGTGTAGTGAACTCACTACTTAAGCAGATAGATTTATTGCCAAGTCACGTGGTGGTAGTTGGGGCCACAAACCATGAATCAATGCTCGACAAAGCCATCTGGCGAAGATTTCAGTTACAGATAACTGTGCCTGCACCAACACAGAGAATGGCAACAAAATGGTTTGAAGAATTTGAAAAGCGTGTCGGCCACTCTTTTGGATTGGCACCTGCTACCCTTGCCAGAAAATTGTCAGGGTTGAGTTTTGCCGAACTTGAAGAGTTTGCTCTCGACGTGCAACGTAAATACGTGCTCGGCCTCCCTGCAAGTAAAAACAAGCTGAAGGATATTTCCGTTCATTGTCTTAAATTCTGGATGGAGAGATACCGACAGGAAGATTAATTCACATAAAAGGAACGTGAAATGGCGAAGAACCCTCTACTGATATTTACCGCCCCGAAAACAGTCAGAGAGAGGGATGTGCTTCCGCCCTTTGTATCATCAATACAATCACCCCCCTTAAATATACAGGCCAATCGTATACTGCCCAAAGTAGAGAGGCTCGAACGTAAATTTGCAGAATACATAGAGCTTGCTGATACTGCTGATGGTTTCTTGCCAGAAAAAGTGCTCGTCCTTGAAGTTGCAGGTGAAATTCAAGGTGTTGCTAATGCACTTGCACGAGTTAAAGGTTTTGAATATCTCTCATCATCCCTTCTTGAAAAATCTTTTGACAGCGAAGATTACTACACGCTGAGTAACAATAAACGTTCTCCCACCTCCAAAAATGCTTACCTCACGATGAGTAACCAAGCCGGGTTGAGCCGACTTTTGGCTTTGTGGCGAGAATATCAAAGAACCAGTACGGTTGAACGCGGCTACGGAGCCCTTAAAGAAGTATTCAACAGGCTGATTGATATAAGGTTTTGGAATACGCGGGATAGGCTGGATGCCACGTCGGTAGTTGAAAATTGGCAGACTCTTGTAGAAGATGCTGCGGCAGGATATGACACGCCAGTGCCCTTTGAAATCGAACTCTGGTATCGGGCGTCATCGGTAGAGCAGGCCAGAGCGGAAACGCGCATAAGACGCCTTATTTCCCAGGCAGGTGGGAATATTTCTGGCGGATGTTTACACAAAGGGATCAGCTATCACGCTCTAGTTGGTCAACTGCCTGTCAGCAGTGTTCAGCAGGTGCTGGCCGAGGGAGCCGAAGTTCTGGAACTTATGCGGTGTGATGATGTTATGTATTTCAGACCCCTTGGACAGTGCGCGATGCCAGTGAACAGTGAGGAAACGGTAGCTAGTGAAGGGTTGCCAATTGGCCATCAGTCTTTGCCTGATCCCTATGCCAGTCCGGTGATTGCTTTGCTCGATGGGCTGCCGCTTGAAAATCATCAGGCACTCAGCGGCAGACTTGAAATTGATGACCCAGATGACTTTGAGTCACTCTATACTTCTCCTTCTCACCAGAGCCACGGGACTTCAATGGCTTCATTGATTGTGCATGGTGATTTGTCAGACCCTGTAGAGCCTCCACTCCGACGCCGCATTCACATCAGGCCAATTATGGCACCAGGTAGCGCAAGTTTTAACGGCAGCGTCATTGAGCAGATTCCGACTCATTATCTTCCGGCTGATCTTATCCATCGGGCCGTAGTTAGAATGAAAATAGGGGAAAACGGGCAACCCCCAACTGCGCCTAATGTTTCGGTGATTAACCTATCCGTAGGGGATCCCAGCAGAATGTTTGATGCGCATATGAGTCCTTGGGCGCGAATGCTTGATTGGCTTTCTGTCGAGTTTAAGGTGCTGTTTGTAGTAAGTGCGGGCAATTCAGGGATGCAACTGATTCTTGATAATGTCGCAGGCGACGATTTTGGAGCACTTACGCCTGATGAATTGGAAGAACATGCTCTAAAAGCAATTGCAATACAACGCCCGCTTCGACGTTTGCTCTCACCGGCAGAGTCAATTAACGCTTTAACCGTTGGAGCAACACACCACGACGGCTATAAAGGTGTCATTCCTGCTAATCAGGTGGATATTTTTAGAACGCAGGGGATGTTTTCCCCCATTAACACCGTTGCTCTCGGCAGACGTAAATCGGTTAAGCCTGAAATTCATATGCCCGGCGGCAGGCAGACCTATATTAACAAAACCATTACAGCCCGAGATCCTGTAAGGCTGGTTATCTCTCAGACTCCTCGCTTTGGGCCAGGGCTTCAGTCCGCCATGCCTGGAGCTGGAGGTGCCATTAATCAGTATGGATTTACATCCGGCACTAGTAATGCAGCAGCACTGGCAACTCGCAGGCTTGGCATTCTTCATGAGACGCTCCAGGAAATGAAAGAACTAGGCTATGGGGATGCGCTCTCTAAAGCCCCTGAAGCGCTGATCCTTAAAGCCATGATGATCCATGGAGCTGAGCACAATGTGTTGTCAAGACAACTTATCAGCCGCCATCTTGACGTAAATGGTAGCCGGACATTCAAGTCTGACCTTAATCAGTATTTAGGCTTTGGCCGTGTGAATGAAAGCCGTATTCATTTCTGCGATGACAACCAAGCTACGCTGCTTTACACCAACGTTATCGAGGGTGAAAAGGCTCAAGATTTCTTCCTCCCACTTCCCCCCAGCTTAGCCGCGCGGACAATAAATCGTCGCCTCATTGTAACGGTCGCTTGGTTTTCACCTGTAAATCATGGACATAAAGATTATCGGGGAGCTCAGCTATGGGCTAGCCCTGCTTTTGGCGCTATTGATCTGGATGAATTCGATAACTACCCCTCCCATCTAAAGAATGGGACTGTTTATCACGAGGTTCGTAGAGGAAATCGTGCCTCGGCGTTTACTAAAGGCGATCAGCTTGCAATCCGAATTAACTGCTATGGACGTGCCGGTATCAGGCAACTCAAAGTCCCTTATGTTGTGATTGCGACACTGGATACGCCGGGCGTTGCGTTACCCGTCTATGAAGAGGTCCGTGCGGCATTGCAGATTGCAACGCAGCAAAACGCTTAATTCTTGTTTCATGCAGGAATGAAGCTGGTAATACAGAATGGCTCTAAGGGTAAAGGTTGGCGGCGCGTTAAGAAGGAGAAATTTCTTTACGCGCACCTACGCATATGAGCCTTTTGACCTAATCTGCCCCACTTATAATTTAAGAGATTGCGATGATATTTAATTACCATCCAATAACATATTTTAAAGGTGGATAGCTGTTTATAATGCTATTAATTGTATGCGCCATCAGATGAATTGATGCTGGCTAATAAATTTAGATTGTTGATCCAGACTTTTTGCTTTTTCTTAAAGATAGTTAAATATCTGGAACACTAAAATTGTATATGATTTATTCGCCAGCGAAGAGTTATGGGTATTTAAGCTAGAACAGATTTTCGCGTTATTTGATACACGGATTTTAAGCGATTTTCATAGCATGTATGAATGCAGTCGGCATCAAGTCGCTTGATGGGGAGCCCGTCACATCCAATTTTAAAACTTATCAAACTCACCGTAGCCTTCATCCTTAAAACTCGCCGAAAAGCGCATTGAGCTCAGCGGATCTAGCCCTAGAAGTGAGCCTGCACGAATGAATTGATTAAACGCGACGTTTCGAGCCGTAAACGTTGGATTGGTTTTCTCCCCGCCAGAGCCACCTTCACTGGTTAAACCACCGCTAACTGGATGAGTCTCTGCCTTAGCTGTGACGCTCTGATCAGCCATTATCATGTAATGCCAAGCGTTGCAGTAAAGAACCAGCATTGGATAGTGCGCAGGCTCGAATGTGCCGCGTTCAGTCAACACTTTGGCTTGTTTACGCCACATGTCTTTAGCAACATTACCAAGCAACTCTTGAGGCGGCGGAACGCTTACAGCTCGTTTTTTAGAGAGATGAATAACGTTCTTCTTACGTCCCGCACCACTTGCACGAATAGTCATAAGTCCTCCCAAGATAGGTTTCAACATAGAATTGATCATATATCAACGATGAAAGCTATCAGAAAATATGATCCTTATTTAGCGTGCGGAAAAATACGATGGGGCGGGCAGTACGAGACAGATGGCGGCCAAAAAGTTTAACCCATCCTCCCTATAATCAAATCAATTTTTGTGCCCGCCAGCACAGACCGCATTTTTAAACTGCTCTTAAGCCGATGTCTGCTTTCAAATATTACCCTTATCCATATAATAAACGTGGTTTATTAAGGTGGAGACAGGCGACGGATGGCTATACAAGGGAAGTTTATTTTGAATGGTGCAGATATAGCGCCTTTGACGATCTACGGAGTTGGTACGTTTATGGCTTTCTCAGGCCAGCAAAACTACATCAACAAAGGCGGGTGCGCACACATCAAAAGTTTAGGGCCAACACCGCCGGGTAATTACTACATAGTTGATCGCCCTTGGGGGAGACTTGGCAATATGCTGCGTGCAGCAGCGGCTGACATCGCTCTATCAATAAAGCGTGGCACAATCGTGGATCATTATGAATGGTTCGCTCTCTATAGAGACGATGGCATTATTGATGATGACACGTTTTATGAGGGTGTAGCACGTGGAAACTTTAGATTACATCCAGGTCAGATATCAGAAGGTTGCATAACGCTGGTACATCGAACCGATTTTTACAGAATTAAAACGGCCATTTTAAACCAGCCTCAATTTTATATACCGGGAACAAAAATTAAAGCTTATGGAAAAATTGAGGTTATCAGTAATGGGACGTTCTGCCCTTAGTCTTTTATGGTTTATAGTTTTTGTTATCGTGCTCATTTGCATGGTTAGGATTGACTATTATTTTAGCGTGAGCGAAAGCTATAGAAATTCAGAGTTTATATACACACTGGCGGAGTTATTAAAAGTTTTCCCAGATGGCGAATCGATAATGAATTTCAAAGAATGGCTTATAATGCACGTATTAATATTAGCGTCGTTACTACCATTCTCTTTGATTCGAATTTCAGTCGAGTGTGCCATAAGAAAATACTGTTGTATTAAGCTAATAACAAAAGAATGGTTGCATTATTATATCAAACTTAATGTGATCGTGATTATCTCAATGATATCAATAAACTTGGTGATTGAATTACTAGACCGCCTATGATGTGAATAGGGGCGTAAGCCCCTTAATATTATCTTTCATTCCATGAATCAGAGTGTTGTACGTTTCCGTCACAATATTTGTGTGTGATTTTCTCGTACATTAATGCAACCGATTCTGTGTGATTCGCGCCACTAATCCCTGACAGTTTGGTATTAGGCATTCCTGGATTAAACGAAATGACCGTGACGCCTTCCAACAGCATGTTGTAGTACTCTTGTTCCTGCCCGGCATCATTGATGCGATACCATTTAAATTCTGCCGATTGAAGTTTCTGGCCGGTAGTTACAGCCTTGAACAGATAGGGGCTTGATGAATCAAAATCCTTCTCGAAGGATATTGGGGCATGTGTACGTTTGCCCGTTGCTTTACCTGTTTGAGAATCTACAGGGAGCGTGATCGCATGGGAAAAACCGATTACTTCTACGCTGTTTTCTCTGTCCTGCACATCAACACTGCCTCTAATCAGCGCACCACCATCATCTTTGAGCCACAGATAAGCTGGAATTGGCATATTTACTCGTCCTTTTATTAGATATCCCTAAAGCAATATACACTAATTAATAATAACCATTAGTTATTTTATGGTTTTATGGATGAGGGGGGTGATTTCAATGTGGAAGAGTTTGAGGCTTCTGTCATGATACGCATTAACGCGTATTACCTATTCCTGGTACTGGCTTTTATATATCAAAGCCCGCTGCAGTCCACGGTGCGGGCTTTTTAGGATTTAAGCTAGCTGATGAGTTATCGTAATTTCTTACTCAATATTCTGAATCTGCTCACGCATCTGTTCAATCAACACTTTCAGCTCAATCGCTGATGTCGTGATCTCGGCATTAATTGATTTTGAAGCCAGCGTGTTCGACTCGCGGTTGAACTCCTGCATCATAAAGTCGAGGCGGCGGCCAACGGCTTCTTTCTTTTTCAGGATGTTGTAGGTTTCTTTAACGTGCGCATCCAGGCGATCCAGCTCTTCCGACACATCGGTGCGCTGCGCCATCATCACCAGCTCTTGCTCCAGGCGATTATTTTCCAGCTGCACTTCGGCTTCTTCCAGCTTGGTGACCAGACGTTCGCGCTGCCATTTAATTACTTCTGGCATCTGCGCGCGCACTTTGCTGACTTCGTGCGATACGCCTTCCAGACGCTGTTCAATCATCGCTTTCAGCGCGGTGCCTTCGCTTTCACGCGCTTCGATAAAGTCATCTAACGCGCCATCCAGCGCCACCAGCAGTTCGGCGTTGATGGCATCGAGATCCTGCTCTTGCGCAGACATCACGCCCGGCCAGCGCAGAATATCCAGCGGATTAATCGCGCCTTCATCACTCTGCATCTTCACCCAGTTGGCGGCCTGCACCAGCTGTTTGGCCAGTGATTCATTCAGCTGCAGTTCGCCTTGCGCGCTGGCATCGGCGTCATAACGCAGGTTGCATTCGATTTTACCGCGCGTCAGGCGATTACGGATGCGCTCGCGGATGACCGGCTCCAGGCCACGAAATTGCTCCGGCAGACGGATATAGGTTTCCAGATAGCGCTGGTTAACCGAACGGATTTCCCAGGCGGCGCTGCCCCAGTGGCCTTTGGCTTCGCGGCGGGCGTAAGCGGTCATACTGCGGATCATAATCGTCTTCTCTTTTTCAGAAATGTTGGGTGAAGTATAGCGAGGCAGCCACGACGCTAACAGGCATAAGCGCACTTAAGCGTGAATAACAAAAAATTACCTCTTTTACCGACAGACACTTATGCTTAGCGCTGGTTCGCTTAAAAGGATGAAGTGATGTTCCGCTCTCTGGCTCTTCCTGCTTTATTAACCTTACTGCTCGCTGGCTGTCAGGCTCCGTCGACGAAAATGCATCAGATCCCGCCCAACACCGCGCCGGTTGCGGTATGCGGTTCTGGTGACGTGATGATGCAAACTACGTTGTGGTTTGGCATGAATAAACCGAAAGGTGGCATCGTCAGCAGCAGCGAATGGCAGCAGTTTGTCGATAACGATGTGACGCCGCGTTTCAAAGACGGTTTATCGGTATATGACGCCAAAGGTCAGTGGCTGGGCGAGAACGGTAAGCTGGCGCGGGAAAACAGCAAAGCGTTGATGCTGATTCACACTCCGGATGTGGCGAGTTCTGACAGCATCAACAAACTTCGTGATGTGTATAAACAGCGCTTCGAGCAGGAATCGGTGATGCGGGTTGATTCACTGGTGTGCGTGGCGTTTTAAAAAATGGCGGCCATGCAGCCGCCATGCGTTATCAGATAAACAGCCCGGCGAACGCGGCCGACAGCAAGCTCACCAGCGTGGAGCCATACACCAGCTTCCAGCCAAAACGGGAAACCACATTGCCCTGTTTCTCGTTCAGGCCTTTAATCGCACCGGCAACGATGCCGATTGAGGCGAAGTTAGCGAACGAAACCAGGAACACCGACAGAATCCCCAGTCCGCGTGGCGTCATTTCAGCCGCCACTTTCTTCAGCTCGATCATCGCGACAAATTCATTAGCTACCAGTTTGGTGGCCATAATACTCGCCGCCTGCAAAGCATCGGCGGAGGGAATGCCAACCAGCCATGCAAACGGATAGAAAACGTAGCCGAGTAAATGCTGGAAGCTGTAACCAAATACTGCCGCAAACAGCGCATTGATCGCCGCAATCAGCGCGATAAAGCCAATCAGCATCGCCATGATGATCATCGCCACTTTAAAGCCAGCGAGAATGTATTCGCCCAGCATCTCAAAGAAGCTCTGATCTTCATGCAGCTTATCCAGCGCAATCTGCTCTTCGTTTTCCGGACGGGTGGGATTGATGATCGACAGGATAATAAAGGTGCTGAACATATTGAGCAGCAGCGCCGCAACCACATATTTGGCATCAATCATCGACATATACGCGCCAACAATCGACAGCGAAACCGTCGACATCGCCGTCGCCGCCATGGTGTACATGCGTGGCGCGGAAATATCGGCGAGAATGCCTTTATAGGCAATGAAGTTTTCCGACTGGCCGAGAATCAAGGTGCTGACGGCGTTAAACGACTCCAGCTTGCCCATGCCATTCACTTTCGATAACAGAGTGCCAACGGCGCGAATCAGCAGCGGCAGAATGCGCCAGTGCTGCAAAATGCCGATCAGTGCGGAAATAAACACAATCGGGCAGAGCACGCCGAGGAAAATAAAGGCTAATCCCTGATCAGCCATATTGCCGAAGACAAAGTTGGTCCCTTGCGCGGCGTAGGTTAATAAGGTTTCAAAGAAGCCGCCCACCGCAGTGACTACCGATTGGCCGCCGGCCGAGTGCAGGAAGAACCAGCCCAGCGCGGCTTCGACAATCAGCAGCTGAATAATAAAGCGAGGACGAATGCGTTTGCGGTCGTGGCTGACCAACAGCGCAAGGGCAAAGATCACCACCAGCGCCAGCAGGAAATGGAGTATCGCGATCATCATTTATCTTTTTAAGGGAGGAAACGCGCATTTAGCCACAGCCACCACAGAATTTCATCCCGGATTGTGGCGATCGCGGGCGGGACAGCCGCAGCTGAAGTCCGTATAATGCGCAGCCAAACCTAAGCAAGCCGGAGAGAAACCATGCGTCCAGCAGGCCGTAGTGCATCTGAAACACGTCCCGTCACACTCACTCGTCACTACACCAAACATGCAGAAGGCTCTGTGCTCGTTGAATTCGGCGAAACCAAAGTGCTGTGCACCGCAACCGTCGAAGAGAGCGTGCCGCGTTTCCTCAAAGGCAAAGGTCAAGGCTGGATCACCGCGGAATACGGCATGCTGCCGCGTTCGACCCACAGCCGCATGGCGCGTGAAGCCGCCAAAGGCAAACAGGGCGGACGTACGCTGGAGATTCAACGTCTGATTGCCCGTTCACTGCGCGCAGCAGTGGATTTGCAAGCGCTAGGCGAATTCACCATCACGCTGGATTGCGACGTGATTCAGGCCGATGGCGGTACGCGTACTGCATCTATTACCGGCGCCTGCGTGGCGCTGGCCGATGCACTGAATGCGCTGGTGGCGGCTGGCAAGCTGAAAGCCAGCCCGCTGAAGGGTATGGTGGCGGCGATTTCTGTGGGTATCGTCGGCGGTGAAGCGCTGTGCGATCTGGAGTATGTGGAAGATTCCGCCGCAGAAACTGACATGAACGTGGTGATGACCGAAGACGGCCGCATGATTGAAGTGCAGGGCACCGCAGAAGGTGAGCCCTTCAGCCACGACGAGTTACTGCAGCTGCTGGCGCTGGCGCGAGGCGGCATTGAGCAGTTGATTCAGGCGCAGAAAGCGGCGCTAACTAATTGATGTAACAGGCGACCATAGAGTCGCCTTTTCTTTATTTGAGGAGTGAGAAATGAAAGCCTGGCAGCGTCAGTTTATTGAATTCGCCCTGAACAAAGGGGTGCTGAAGTTTGGTGAGTTCACCCTGAAATCGGGACGTAAAAGCCCCTATTTCTTCAATGCCGGTCTGTTTAATACCGGTCGCGATTTAGCGCTGTTAGGCCGTTTCTACGCGCAGGCGCTCGTTGATGGCGGCGTTGATTTCGATCTGCTGTTTGGCCCGGCGTACAAAGGCATCCCAATTGCCACCACTACCGCGGTGGCGCTGGCCGATCATCATGAACGTGACGTGCCTTACTGCTTCAACCGCAAAGAAGCCAAAGATCACGGCGAAGGCGGTTTGCTGGTGGGCAGCCCGCTGCAAGGCAAAGTGATGCTGGTGGATGATGTGATCACCGCCGGTACCGCGATTCGTGAATCAATGGATATCATCAGTGCGCATAATGCGACATTGGCGGGCGTGTTGATTTCGCTGGATCGTCAGGAACGCGGTCGCAGCGATATTTCGGCGATTCAGGAAGTGGAACGTGACTATAAGTGCAAAGTCACGGCGATTATTACCCTGGCTGAGCTGATTGATTACCTGGAAGAGAAGCCGGAGATGGCTGACCATCTGGCGAAAGTGCGCGCGTATCGTAAAGAGTACGGGATTTAATTATTCGGTAATGAGGTCGGCATTTATGCCGACCTGGTCTTTTAAACCAACTGTGCCGCCATCAGCGGCCAGCGGCTCTCGAAATCCACGGTCGGACGAAACCGAAACTCCGAGCGCACATAGCGCGACAACAGCCCTTCACAAAACGCCAGTAACTGGCTCGCCAGCAGCGTTTCGTCGTTCTGGAAACCTTCACCATCACGCATTTTCTTCTCGCGCATCACTTGACGCAGCTGCACTTCAATACGCTCAAACAGCTGATTAATACGCCCTTGCAGGCGATCCTGTTCAAACATCAGCGCGTGGCCGGTCAAAATACGCGTCAGCCCCGGATTACGCTCACCAAATCCCAGAATCAGCTGCACGATTAAACGCAGGCGCGTCAGCGTCTCTTTTTCATCTTTCAGGATCAGATTGATGCGGGTAATCAGACTGTCTTCAATAAACTCGATCAGGCTGTCAAACATGCGCGTTTTGCTGGGAAAGTGGCGATAAAGCGCCGCTTCCGACACGCCGACATTAGCGGCCAGCTTCGCGGTGGTGATGCGCTGACTGCCATCGCCCGACTCCAGCATTTGCGCCAGCGCCTGCAAAATCTCTTCGCGACGATTCCGTTTCGCGACTTTTTTTTCTGCCATGACCTTCAACACCCCTGAAATTCACCAAAAACAGGCAATACTGCCTCATCTGCCACAGACATAGCGGCCTGTGGCGACAAGAAATAAAAAGATGGCTAAGCGAAAAGTGTCGCGTGTTACTGGCGGCCTGAGTGACCGAAGCCGCCTGCGCCGCGGTCGCTGGTGTCAAAATCTTCCACCAGGTTAAATTCGGCCTGCACGACCGGCACGAAGACCAGCTGTGCTAAACGGTCGCCTGGCTGCAGCGTGAAGCTGTCCTGGCCGCGGTTCCACACGGAAACCATCAGTTGGCCCTGATAATCGGAGTCGATTAAACCGACCAGATTACCCAGCACGATGCCATGTTTATGGCCAAGACCGGAGCGCGGCAGAATCACGGCGGCAAGAGCAGGATCGGCAATGTGAATCGCCAAACCGGTGGGAACCAGCGTGGTCATGCCGGGTGTGATTTCCAGCGCATCATCCAGGCAGGCGCGTAAATCGAGGCCTGCGGAACCAGAGGTTGCATAAGTCGGCAGCGGGAATTCATTGCCCACACGTGCATCAAGAATTTTAACGTCGATTTTTTTCATCATAACGGCTGACAATCTCGTCTATTAATTGTTGGCCAAGGAGCGTCTTATCACTGAGCGGTAAGACTTTTTCTCCTTCCTGCCAAAAAAGGTGAAGAGCATTGGTGTCGCTATTGAAGCCCTGACCCGCCTGCGCCACATCGTTGGCACAAATCAGATCCAGGTTTTTTCGCACCCGTTTTTGCCGCGCGTATTCTTCCACATTCTGGGTTTCGGCAGCAAATCCCACAACATAAGGGCGATTTTCCTGCAGCGCCGCGACGCCTGCGACAATATCGGGGTTCTTCACCAACTGCAGCGTGACGCTGTCGTCGCCACCCTGTTTTTTGATTTTCTCTGCGGCAATGTTAGCCGCCCGGTAGTCTGCCACGGCTGCGCTGGCAATGAAAATATGTTGTTGCTGGATTTGCGCCATCACCGCCGCTTCCATCTCCAGCGCGCTGTCGACGTTCACGCGTTGCACGCCAGCTGGCGTTGGCAGCGCCACTGGGCCGGTAACTAATGTCACCTTCGCACCGCGTTTGGCCGCAGCCGCAGCAATCGCAAAGCCCATCTTGCCCGAGCTGTGATTGCTGATATACCGCACCGGGTCCAGCGCTTCGCGGGTTGGACCGGCGGTGATCATAATGCTGAGATGTTGCAGATCGTTGACGGGCGCAGCCCATTCAAGCGCGTGCGCCACAATCGCCAGCGGATCGAGCATGCGGCCGGGACCCACATCGCCGCACGCCTGGCTGCCGCTGTCGGGGCCCCAAATCAGTACGCCGCGCTGCTGCAGACGCTGCAGGTTCTCTTGCGTGATCGCCGCGCGGTACATCTGTTGATTCATGGCCGGGACGATGGCAACCGGCGCTGCGCTTGCCAGGCACGCGGTAGTGACCAAATCATTCGCCATGCCGGCAGTGACGCGGGCAATCAGATCGGCGGTAGCCGGTGCCAGCACAATTAAATCGGCCCATTTCGCCAGTTCAATATGGCCCATCGCCGCTTCGGCTGCCGGGTCGAGCAAATCATCAAATACCGGATAACCGGAAACCGCCTGCAGGCTCAGCGGAGTAATAAAGGCCCTGGCCGCTTCGGTCATCATTACGCGCACATCAGCACCGCGATCGCGCAGCCGACGCACCAGCTCCGGCGCTTTGTATGCAGCAATGCCGCCGCTCACGCCCAGCAGAATTTTCTTTCCAGCTAATCCCGTCATGTTGTTCGCCTCAAAGCAAATTGCCGCGTCAGGGGCGGCAGATGCAGGCAACTTTATCACAAAATCCACAGTGCGCCTTTTCACTGCCTGCGGCCTTTGCGAGCTGGCTCTGAAATCGTTCAGCGCGTGCTAGCGCTGACGGTGGCTGACGCGCAGAATCGCCGCATCGCAGGGAGGAGATGGTCATGACGGAACTGGCACCACGGGAAAAACTGATGTTAATGGGCGCTGAAGTGTTGAGTGATGCTGAGCTGCTGGCGATTTTTTTGCGTACCGGTATCAGCGGCACCAGCGTGCTGCTGTTGGCGCATCAGATGTTGAACGAGTTTGGCTCGCTCTATCGCATTATGACGGCCAGCAAAGAGGAACTCGGGCAGATTAAAGGCGTGGGCAGCGCCAAAATGACGCAGCTTTATGCCATCGCCGAGCTGGGAAGGCGATTTTTTGCCAGCCAGCTGGCGCGGGAAAACGTGATGGAGAATCCGCAGGTGACGCGCCATTACCTGCAAAGCGTGCTGGCGCATCAGGAGCGCGAAGTGTTTATGGCGCTGTTCCTCGATAATCAGCACCGCGTGTTGCAGGCGCAGAAGATGTTTTCCGGCTCGATTGCCAGCGTGGAAGTTCACCCGCGCGAAATCGTGCGCGAAGCGCTGAAACTTAACGCGGCGGCGGTAATTCTGGCGCACAATCATCCGTCGGGAATCGCGGAACCCAGTCGCGCCGACCGGGATATTACCGGAAAAGTCGGGCAAGCGTGCGCGCTGCTCAATATCCGTTTACTTGATCATTTGGTGATCGGTCACGGCGAGTTTACCTCTTTCGCCGAGCGCGGTTGGTTGTAATTCATCGATTCAACTGAACAGAAATAGGGCATTTTTGCGCGATCCAGAGGGATCTTTATCTGTTCGGGACTTGAGCACTCGGGCTGAGCGGCGTATACTACGCCACCTTTGAGAATCTCGGGTTTGGCGTTTGGGCCAGCTTAGCGGGTTCACATGGAACTCGCCTGGGCGGGCTAAGGCCTGACGAGGCGGCCAAAACCTAGTTTTTAAAGCTCGAGCTGATTTGATTTTTGGAGAATAGAAATGTCACGAGTCTGCCAGGTAACTGGAAAGCGTCCGGTAACGGGTAACAACCGTTCCCACGCAATGAACGCGACGAAACGCCGTTTCCTGCCGAACCTGCACTCTCACCGTTTCTGGGTTGAGAGCGAAAAGCGCTTCGTTACTCTGCGTGTATCTGCTAAAGGTATGCGTGTTATTGATAAAAAGGGCATCGATACGGTTCTGACCGAAATCCGCGCCCGTGGTGAGAAGTACTAAGGAACTGAATCATGGCTAAAGGTATTCGTGAGAAGATCAAGCTGGTTTCCTCTGCTGGTACAGGTCACTTCTATACCACCACGAAGAACAAACGTACTAAACCAGAGAAATTAGAACTGAAAAAGTTCGATCCGGTTGTACGTCAGCACGTGATCTACAAAGAAGCTAAAATTAAGTAATTTTAGTGTTCTGTGAAAAACCCGGCTTCGGCCGGGTTTTTTGTTTCTGCGATTCGTTGAGGAGATGAGATGCCTGAATTACCTGAGGTAGAAACCAGTCGTCGCGGTATCGAACCCCACATGGTGGGTGCCACGATTCTGCATGCGGTGGTGCGCAATCCACGTTTGCGCTGGCCGGTCTCGCATGAAATCCACGCGCTGAGCGACCAACCCGTATTGAGCGTGCAGCGTCGCGCTAAGTATTTGCTGCTCGAACTGCCGCATGGCTGGATCATCATTCACCTCGGCATGTCCGGCAGTCTGCGCGTGCTACCCGGCGAACAACCGGCCGCCAAACATGACCATGTCGATTTAGTGATGAGCAACGGCAAAGTGTTGCGCTACACCGATCCACGTCGCTTTGGCGCCTGGCTGTGGAGCAATGACCTCGCAGGCAGCAGCGTGCTGGCCCATCTCGGTCCGGAACCGCTCAGCAGCGAATTTGATGGTGCCTATCTGTTTGAAAAGTCACGCTGCAAACGCACCGTGATTAAACAGTGGCTGATGGATAACAAAGTGGTGGTGGGCGTCGGGAACATTTACGCCAGCGAATCGCTGTTTACTGCCGGGATCTTGCCCGATCGTTCGGCAATGAGTTTGAGTCAGGAAGAGGCCGAGCTGCTGGTTAACACCATCAAAGCGGTGTTGTTACGCTCGATTGAGCAGGGCGGCACCACGCTGCGTGATTTCCTGCAAACGGACGGTAAACCCGGCTACTTCGCGCAGCAGTTGCAGGTTTATGGCCGCGCCGGCGAACCTTGCCGTGCGTGCGGTACGCCGATTGTCAGCGGCAAACATGGTCAGCGCAGCACCTTCTGGTGTCCACGCTGCCAGCACTGAGTTAAGGCTGCGCCAGTCGCGCCAGTCGCGCCAGTAACGCCTTGTGCACAACGGCAGGCAGAAATGCCTGCACGTCACCGGCATGGCGCGCGACTTCTTTGACCAGCGAAGAAGAGACGAACGAGAAACCCTCTGACGGCATCAGAAACACGCTCTCCAGCGTGGGCAACAGATGACGATTCATCTGCGCCAGCTGCAGCTCATATTCGAAATCCGAAACCGCACGCAATCCACGCACCAGCACATTGGCATTCTGCGCCTGGGCAAAGTTCGCCATCAGGTCGCTAAACCCGATCACCTCGACATTCGGCAGATGTGCCGTCACCTGACGCGCCATATCCACGCGCTCATCGAGACTAAACAGCGGCTTTTTACTCGGGCTGGCGGCAATCGCCACGACGATGTGGTCAAACATCTTCGCTGCACGCGTCACAATATCCAGATGACCCAACGTGAAGGGATCAAAGGTGCCGGGATAAATCGCTTTCGTACTCATACGCGACCTTGTGTTGAGGTGTGATGCAGCGCCCAGAGCGCCGAGTATTTGTTGAAAGTGTACTGCGCATTAACCACCGCCAGAATCCAGCCCTGTTTGCCATCGAGAAAACCCGCACGCAGCAGCAGGGTTTTAACGAATGCGCCGAGCGTGTGGCTAAAGATCGAGAACAAGCCGCAGCGTTTGCCGCGCTGGAAACGCTCATTTGCCCAGGCTTCGGCATAGTTCATCTGCTTACGCTGAAACGCCATCAGGTCACGACAGGTGAGATGTTGCAGATCGCCCGCCAGCTTCACCACCGGCGCACCCTGCGTCTCCAGTGATTCATGCACCAGATTGTCGTTGTAATTGAACTTGCGCGGATAGAGGCGCATAACGCGATCGGGATACCAGCCGCTGTGGCGCATAAAGCGGCCGAGAAACAGGTTGCTGCGACCGAGGCTGTAAACGTTGTCCGAGGCGGGCTGTGCGAGAACCTGCTCGATAGCGCGACGCAATTCGGGTGTAACGCGCTCGTCGGCATCGATCATCAAAATCATCTCGCCTTGCGCATGGGCCTGCGCGCGCTGGCGCTGCTTGCCAAACCCCTGCCAGCCTTCAGCCTGGAAAACCTGCGCGCCCTGTTCGCGAGCGACCTGCATCGTGTTGTCGCTGCTGCCGGAATCGAGCACCACAATCTCATCTGCCCAACTGACAGAAGCCAGCGCCTCCGGCAGCAGTTCAGCTTCGTTTTTGGCGATCATCACCACGGAGAGACGTTGGCGTTGCGACATGAATTAGTGAGCTCGCGGCGGTAGGTGAGGTTCGAGTAACTGTAGCAGACGCTGTAATGCGCCCTGATTTTGATGCAGCACTTCCACAGCATGACGGCCGTAATAGCGGCGATAATCGTCATCCTGCAGCAGGTTAGCGACTTCTTTCTGCAGCGATACCACGTCAGTAACGGTAATCAGCCCTTCGGCCTGCTGCAGCTTGGCGCAGATATCTTTGAAGTTCCAGATGTGCGGGCCCATCAGCACCGGAATAGCATGTGCTGCCGGCTCCAGCGGATTGTGGCCGCCGCGCTCAACCAGGCTGCCGCCAACAAAGGCGAGGTCGGCGATGCCGTACAGCATCATCAGTTCGCCCATGGTGTCGCCAATGACCACCTGCGTGGAGCTTGATGGAATTTCGCCGCTGCTACGCAGGATAAAGCTGAAGCCGCGTTTTTGCGTCAGGTCGCAGGCATCTTTGAAACGTTCCGGATGGCGCGGCACCAAAATCAGCAGCAGATCGGGGAACTGCTGCAGTAGACGTCGATGCGCATCGAGCACAATTGCCTCTTCGCCTTCGTGAGTGCTGGTGGCGATCCACACCGGACGACGCGACGCCCACTGACGACGCAGCGTGACCGCTTTTGCCGCCAGCTCTGGCGTTACGGAGATATCAAACTTGAGGCTGCCGGTAACGGTGAGATGCGAACGTTTCAGGCCAAGGCTGAGGAAACGGTCGCCATCTTCGGCGTTTTGCGCGGCAATCAGCGTGATGCGCTGCAGCAGGTCGCGCATAAAGCCGCCGAGTTTCTTGTAGCCTTTGGCCGAGCGCTCAGACAGGCGCGCGTTGGCAATCACCAGCGGAATCTTGCGCTGATGCAGAATACGGATAATGTTTGGCCACAGCTCGGTTTCCATGATGATCACCAGTCGCGGATCGACGGTATCGAGGAAACGGTTAATCGACCCTGGCAGATCGTAGGGCAGGTAAACGTGGTGTACATCTTTGCCAAACGCGGACTGCGCACGTTCGGAGCCGGTTGGCGTCATGGTGGTGACGGTAATCGGCAGCGTTGGATAGCGGTGGCGCAACGCGCGCACCAGCGGCACTGCCGCCAGCGTCTCGCCGACGGAAACCGAGTGCAGCACAATGCCATGTGGCAGCACTTTTCCGCTGCAATAGCCGTAGCGTTCTGCCCAGCGTTTACGATAGGCCGGTGCTTTTCGACCGCGCAGCCACAGGCGCAACCAGATTAGTGGCTGAATCAGGTAGAGCAAGGCTGTGTATAGAGTCGTCATAGTTACCGTTACGACAGAATCGCGTCAAAAAACAGATGAAAGGCGGCATGTTATCAGAAATTAACCGCCTGCTCATACCACTTCGTCAGCTGGTCTGCAGCACTTGCTGATACAGTGAGGTCAGCGCTTGCGCCAGCCGCTGCGGACCATAAGGTTCAATTCTGCGACGTGCGGCTTCGCCCATGGCAGAATTGTGCGTAAGCGCCGGTGTTGCCAGTACGGCTTCGTTTAACGCGTTGATATCTAATGCATCGCAGACAAAACCTTCCTGACCCGCGGTGATAAACTCCGCGCCGCCGCAGCCGGTGCTGGTGATCACCGCCAGGCCGCAAGCCATCGCTTCCAGCACCACATTTGGGAAGGGATCATAAAGCGTGGGCAGCAGCAGCGCATCGGCTGCATGGTAGAACGGTTGCACGTCCTGCTGCACGCCGACGAAGCGTAAGCGATCGAGGCAATTGAGCTGGTTTGCCAGCTGCTGATAGCGCGACAGCTGCTTATCCTGGCCGACCACCACCAGATAGCGATCGCTTTTCGCCACCGCTTCAATCGCCGCTTTTAAGCCTTTGCGCTCAAAGCCCGAACCCACGTAAATCATCACCGTGGCATCTTGCGGCAGTTTGAGCTGCTGACGTGCTGCATGACGCAGCGCTTCGCTGGCTGGCTGGAAGCGTTGGCTATCAATCGCGTTGTGAATCACATGGATCTTGCTGGCATCGAGCCTGAAATGACGCAAAATATCCTGTTTTACCATCACTGAGTTACAGATCACCGCTTTCAACGACGGCGCGTTGAACATATCGGCTTCCGCCTGTAACACATAACGATGATAAGGACTGAGGCGGGCGCTTAAGCGCTGCCACGGTGACACGATGCGCGCGCGCTGCTCCAGCCAGACGCGATGCACGCCATCACCAGCACGAAAGATATCGCAACCGGCGATGCGTTCGTGGCTTTGCACAATATCGAACTTTTCGCGTTCCCAGCATTCACGCGCGGCACGCGCAAAACCGCGCTCGCGCGAGATGCGACCGAACTTCGCTGGATTGCAGATGTGCAGATGCCAGGCCGGATTCGGCGTGCCCTGCCAGCTGCGAGTGATGATATTGAGATCGAGCTGCTCACTGTCCAGCGCTTCCAGCGCACGCGAAATAAAACGTTCAGCGCCGCCGTCTGGGCGGTATTTCTGCCGGACAATCGCCAGGCGTAACTTACTCATGCAAAAAACTCCGGGCGGCAGCCACCACATCCTCAACGGGAATGGCAGAAAGATAGCGCTGTTGCGTGTTGGTATCGATGTCGTCTGGCGAGGGTAGCGGGCCATAATCACCGGCCCAAATCACGCGATTGTGATCGCCCCACGGACGCCAGTGTTGCAGCTTGGTAGGTCCAAACAGCGCAAGACACGGCGTTTCCAGCGCGGCGGCCATGTGCATCGGCGCAGAATCTACGCCGATAAACAGCTGTGCCGCGTCAATCAGCGCCGCCAGCTGCGGCAAGGATAATTCTCCCGCCAGCGACACCACGTTGTGGCTGCGACACAGCGACTGAATATTGGCGATCATTGCCATTTCTTTCTGGTCCGGCGCCGCCGTCAGTACCACGGTGCGGCCTTCGGCAGCGAGCGCATCAATTAGCTGTGCGACTTTTTCATCTTCCCAGCATTTGAACAGCCAGCGTGAAGTGGGTTGCAGCACAACAAACGGCATTTTCACCGCATGATGAGCCAGTACATCCTGCACTATTTGTTGATCGGCTGTGCTGAAATGCATCGAGGCTTTTGCGCCGGCGGCGCTGATGCCCAGCGGCTTCAGCGCCGCCATATTCTGTTCAACCGTATGCAGCTGATGATGATCTTCCGTACTGACCAGATGGTTGTGCATCCAGCGCCATAAGGCGTTATCACGTTTGCGGAAGGCAAAACCGATACGCACCGGCGCGCCAGAGAATCCGGTAATGATGGCGCTGCGCCACTGATCGGCGAGGTTAATCACCAGGTCATAATGGCACGCGCGCACCGCGGAAAGCAGGGCCATTTCATGCCGGAATTTCTGCCAGCCGCCTTCCTTCTTCCAGTTGCGATCGATGATGTGCAACTGGCGAATGGCCGGGTGCGCCTCCAGCATTGGACGGGTTTCTTTGTAGAGCAGAACGTCGATGTTCGCCTGAGGATAGCGTTGGCGCAGCGCGTTTATCGCGGGCGTGGTCAGCAGCATGTCGCCGTGATGACGCAGCTTGATCAGCAGAATATTTTTCGGTGCAAATTGGTCTGGAATCGGGCTTGCCATACTCAAATGATCTCAGAATTCAGTCAGCTGATTGTAAGGCAAACCCCAAAGGCGTGAAAGCCGGACGCGGCGCTTATTTCTTGCGCCAGCGGTAAATCCGGCTTAGCCACAGCAGCAGTTGATACCATTGCTTTATACCGCGCGCGTTACGCAGCATGCGCCGGTGAGTTTGCGTAGCGAACAGATCGGCAATCATCGCCTGACGTGCGCTCTCTTCGGGTTCGCGTCGGATACAGTGGCAGACGCTGAGCGCCTCATGCGTAATCTGGTAGTGAAATGCCGGGTAGATTTTTACCTTATGACGGTAGCGTGCATTGAGCTCTTCCAGCAACTGCGCGATTCTCAGATAGTGACGCTGATATTCCACATTACGCTGGCCGGTGCGCTTACGGTTGCTGATGGAAGCATCATGCATGTAGTAGCAGTACAACACTTTATCGGTGTAACGCACACGTTGCGCGTTGAGCATGAACTCGGTGGTCCATGGAATGTCCTGATGATGCAGGCCGGGTTCAAAGTAGAGTTTGAGCTGTTCGATCAACTCTCGGCGGTAAATGCCCAGCCAAACCACATGCATGTAGCGATGCGTTTGCAGCGCCTTATTAAGCCACTCAGGGCCGCTCAGTACCTGGGTGCTGGTGAGGCGATCGAGCGGAATCAGCGGTTTTACTTGCTGGCTGGCTTTGAAAAACCATTCCGCGTTGCACTGTGCGGCATCAAGGTTGTCGCGCTCCGCCATCTCAACCAGCGTTTGATACATCGCGGCATCCATGGTGTCGTCAGCATCCGGAAACGAAACGTACTTACCGCGCGCCACCGCTAAGCCCGCATTACGCGCGCGCGATACGCCGCCATTGGTCTGATGGATAACGCGAACATGGGGATGCTGCTGCGCATAAGCATCAGCACGTTCGCCCGAACCGTCAGTGGAACCATCATCGACAATGATAATTTCCAGTGAGGTGAGAGTTTGAGCCAGCAGCGAATTCATAAACGTCTCAAACATCACGCCAGCGTTGAACAGGGGCGTGATGACCGAGAGCAAAGGGATAGTTTGCGACATTGTTCATCTAATAATTTACAAATTTATTACATCAATTATTAGTAAGGAATTCAGAACTTTTTGCACATTAATGGTCAAAAGCCTTTTGTTCCCTGGTTTTCCGCATTTTTTTTGAGTTTGTCTTAGTGGATAAGCGAGACAACGCTCCTCAATCTGGGCATCAGCATGAAAAATATTCTCGTGATTAGGCGCGATAACATTGGCGACATGGTGTGTACCACCCCGCTACTGGAAGGGTTAAAACGGGCCTTTCCCGAGGCAAAACTGACCTTGTTAGTAAACAAAGTTGCTGAGGATGTGGTGAGCCATAATCCGCATGTTGATCGCCTGTATGTTTACAAGAAAGCTAAGCACCGCGCTAAAAACGAAACCACGCTAGGTGTCTATTGGCAGCGAATAAAGGTCATGCTGGCGCTGCGTAAAACGCGCTTTGATGCGACCATTCTGGCGAATCCTGTGCCGTGTAAATACAGTCTGCGATTGGCGAAAATGGCCGGTGCAGGGAATGTGATTGGCGCGGCTCAGAATGACGCACAGCTTGATCATCCGTTCCAGAAAAGTGATTTCCACGGCGAGCATCAGGTTGAACACACCTACTCTTATCTCTCTGCGCTAACCAGCACGCCGCCTGCTATACCCGCTGTGAATCTCTATCTCTCCACCAGCGAACGTGAAGCAGCTGGCAAACGCATCAGCGCTTTGTTCTCCTCATTGGGCAAGGTTTATGGCGTGCACATCAGTAGTCGCAGCCCAAAGCGCCGCTGGCCGGTGGAATCCTATGCGGCTTTTATCAATAAGCTGCTGGAAGATGAGCAGGCGCGCGTGCTGGTATTCTGGTCGCCGCAGGGAACGCTCGATCTCAATGATAAAGGCGATGCAGCACGCACCGATGAGCTGATGCAGTTGGTCAATTCGCCGCGGGTGGCGCGCTATCCCACCGCATCTGTGCGCGAACTGGTGGCGGGTTTTGATCGCTGTGAGCAGATTCTGTGTAGCGATGGCGGGCAGATGCATCTTGCCGCCGGGCTGCACAAAAAGCAGGTGGTGTTTTTTGGTGATACCAATGCCAGCCAGTGGCATCCGTGGTCAGGGGAATACCGGATCATGCAGACCGCTTCGGGCGAATGTCAGGATGTCTCGCCAGAAGCAGTATGGGAAGCATGGCAGCAACTCAGCGTTAAGCCTGTTGCAGTTTGAAGTTGTCGTGATACTCCGACAGTGTCTGTCCGACGAAGCGGGGGGCTAACCAGCTAAACAACGCTTCTAAATCTTCGTACAGTCGCTCGATATCCTGTTGGTTTTTGAACGTTGGACTGCCGTCAGGCATAAATTCTGAGCTGTGCAGCATAAACTCGGCGTAATCCTGGCCTTCCGCCAGCGACATTTCAACCACCCGTTTCATGTCAGCCAGATTCCCGCCTGATGGACGTAACCAATAAACGGCAGGACTCTTTTGTTTGCCGCGTAAGCGGTACAGACCCTGTTTGACCGTATTCATCAGCGGTGAATACTTGTATTGAATGCTCATGGGGATTTCGAGCAGCGAGGAGTGACCGCTGCGTGAGATGTCGTCAGGATCGATAAAATAAGGTTTATGCGGGAAGTGAGTGTAGTTCGTGCCGCCTTTCCCCTGCGGCGCACCACGGGTGAAGGCCCAGTTAACGCGCGGTGTGACGGAGCAGTCTACCTTATAGCCCAGTTCAGTTAAGATCGCCGCATAGCGCTCATCAAAAGCCCAGCGTCCGGCACGATGGCTGAGCATTTTTGTCTGGAACTTCTCCTCCAGCAGATCAGTCATATAGGCAACTTTATCCCGCAGTACTGCATCGGGATATTCAATCAGAAAAGGTTGCCAGCGCCAGTCATCATCGGTGAGTGGCGCTTCCGGTGGGCTGTTCCAGGCGTGAAGATGCATGCCAATTTCGCCCTGCTTGCGTGCAATCACATCTTTGCCGAATTCGACAAAAGCAGGATCCGTTGCCATTTCATAGTTGGTTAGCCAGGTAGGTTTAAAACCATAGCGCTCACATAAAGCCTGAAAGCGTGGCAAATAGCCGGTATTTTCAGTGGTGATGGAGCGATGATTGCGCCAAAGGTTGTCGCCTTCGGTGTCTATGGTAATAAGGAAAGCATGCCGGGTCATGTTTGCCGCCTGAGGCCAATAAAATCGCAATGTTACGCTGTGCTTTTCAGTGACGCAAAACTAATTGCTGCGGATGCTTAGAGCGAAAATAGCGCCGTGAAAAATCGGATTTGCTAGCAGACTGCGTTAAGATTCACGCGGCATTATTTAGTCAAACAGAGTTTTAAAATCGGACAGGTGGAGCATTTTGTCAAAGCGCATACTGATGGTGATTGATGGTTTACCGGGCGGTGGAGCCGAAAAAGTCGTGCTGACGTTGGTGACCGGTATGCTTGAGTTGGGACATCGGGTGTCGCTGTTTTCGCTGCGCAAAGTATGCGATTACCCTTTGCCTGACGGCGTTGATTATCAGGTCATCCAGGATACTAATCGTCAGCCCTGGCGCAAGCTGACCGAATTAACGCGTCGCGCCAGATTGCTGGATGACGCTGTTCTGCGGGCAGAACAGAGCGCCGGTAAATACGATTTAGTGGTATCTCATTTACACAAAACCGATCGTATTGTGCGCCGTTGTCGGACGCTCTTGCCTCGTAAAACCTGGTTTTGTCTACACGGTGTATTCTCCGCCTCCTATCTGGGCCATCGTGCGGGACTATCGCGCTGGTTAAAAGCACGCAAAATTCACCGTGTTTATCAGGCACGCAACGTGATTGGCGTCTCTGCTGCGGTGGTGGAAGACCTAAAGACTGCTTTTGCGGTTACGCCGGCGCGCGAGGCCGTGATTGGTAATCCGTTCGATATCGAAGATATTAAGCAACGTGCAGCCGAGCCGGCTGATGTGCCGCCGCAGGGATTTCTGGTGCATGTGGGGCGATTTCACGAAACCAAACGTCATGATCGCTTGTTGCAAGCCTATGCACTGAGCAACATACCGCTGCCGCTGGTGTTATTAGGCCAGGGATCACCGCAGCGTAAAGCTGCGCTGCAGACGCTGGCCCAGCAGTTGGGTATTGCGGATCGCGTCATCTTTCAGGGATTTACGCTCAATCCTTATGCGTGGATTAGCCGGGCAACAATGCTGATAGTCAGCTCGGACAGCGAAGGTTTTGGTAATGTCCTGATTGAAGCGATGCTATGCGGCACGCCGGTGGTGAGTACGCGCTGTCCGGGTGGGCCAGCTTCGTTACTACAAGGCGATTTGGCGCGCGGACTGGCGGATTTAACACCTGAATCACTGGCAGAAAAGATGCTGGAGATTTATCAGTCCCCACCTCAGCTCCATGCTGATGAGTTCGCTGCTTTTGATACCAAGGTCATTTGCCAGCGCTATCTGGCGCTGGCCGAATAATCATAAATGGGAGCATTGCTCCCTTTTATGAGGGTTTAATCCCAGCTCAACACCACTTTGCCGGATCTTCCCGAGCGCATCTCATCAAAGCCCTGCTGGAACTCATCAATGTGATAGCGATGGGTGATGATAGGCGTGAGATCGAGGCCGGACTGAATCAGCGCAGCCATCTTGTACCAGGTTTCGAACATCTCGCGGCCGTAGATGCCTTTGATGAACAAGCCTTTAAAGATCACCTGATTCCAGTCGATGGACATCTCGCCCGGCGGAATGCCCAGCAGCGCGATGCGACCACCGTGGTTCATTACCTCCAGCAAGGTGCGGAACGCCGGTGGCGCACCAGACATCTCCAGACCGACATCAAAACCCTCGGTCATGCCGAGTTCGGCCATCACATCACGCAGATTTTCCTGCGCCACGTTGACAGCGCGCGTTACGCCCATTTTGCGCGCCAGATCGAGGCGATAGTCGTTGATGTCGGTGATCACCACATGGCGCGCGCCGACGTGCTTGCACACCGCCGCCGCCATGATGCCAATCGGCCCGGCACCGGAGATCAGCACATCTTCGCCCACCAGATCGAACGACAGCGCAGTGTGCACCGCATTGCCAAAGGGATCGAAAATCGCCGCCAGTTCGTCAGAAATGTTGTCGGGAATTTTAAAGGCATTAAACGCCGGAATCACCAGATATTCGGCAAAGCAGCCCTGACGATTAACGCCAACGCCTACCGTGTTGCGGCACAGATGCGTGCGTCCAGCGCGGCAGTTGCGGCAATGGCCGCAGGTGATGTGGCCTTCACCGGAAACACGATCGCCAACGGCAAAGCCCTTAACTTCCTGGCCCATTCCCACCACTTCACCCACATATTCGTGGCCGGTGATCATCGGCACCGGAATGGTTTTGCGCGACCAGTCATCCCAGTTGTAGATGTGCACGTCGGTACCGCAGATAGCGGTTTTACGAATCTTAATCAGTAGGTCGTTATGGCCGGGTTCAGGTATTGGCGCGTCCTTGACCATCCAAATGCCTTCTTCGGCTTTTAATTTGGCGAGTGCTTTCATTTCCCTGCTCCTGAAATAACGCCCAGCTGTTGACCAATACGGGTGAAGGCCGCCACGGCGTGTTCCAGCTGCGCCTGCGTATGTCCGGCAGAGATCTGCGTGCGGATACGTGCCTGACCTTGCGGTACCACCGGATAGAAGAAGCCTGTGACGTAGATTCCTTCCTGCTGCAACAGGCTGGCAAATTGCTGCGCCACTTTGGCATCGCCCAGCATCACGGGGATGATGGCGTGATCTGCGCCGGCCAGCGTGAAGCCTGCGGCAGTCATCTTCTCGCGGAAGAAGCGGGCATTTTCCCATAGACGCTGGCGCAAACCGTCACCTTCACTCAGCAGCTCCAGCACGCGAAGCGAGGCAGCCACAATCGCGGGCGCCAGCGAGTTGGAGAACAGATACGGACGCGAGCGCTGACGCAGCCACTCAACCACTTCTCTTTTCGCCGCCACGTAGCCGCCCGATGCGCCACCCAGCGCTTTACCCAGCGTGCCGGTCAGAATGTCGACGCGATCCATCACGCCGCAATATTCGTGCGTGCCGCGTCCGGCAGAACCCACAAAGCCCACCGCATGGGAATCATCGACCATCACCAGCGCATCGAATTCATCGGCCAGATCGCAAATGCCCTGCAGATTGGCAATCACCCCATCCATCGAGAACACGCCATCGGTGGCAATCAGGATGTGGCGCGCGCCTTTGTCGCGTGCTTCCTGTAAACGCGCACGCAGCTCACTCATGTCATTATTGGCGTAACGATAGCGCTGCGCTTTACACAAACGCACGCCATCAATGATCGATGCGTGATTAAGGGCATCTGAAATAATCGCGTCTTCGGCGCTGAGCAGTGTTTCAAACAGGCCGCCGTTGGCATCAAAGCAGGACGAGAACAGAATCGCGTCTTCCATGCCGAGGAACGCAGCCAGCTTGTGTTCCAGCTGCTGGTGGATGTCCTGCGTGCCGCAGATAAAGCGCACCGAGGCCATGCCAAAACCGTGCGTATCCATGCCGTCTTTCGCCGCCTGGATCAATGCCGGATGATTGGCTAAACCCAAATAGTTATTGGCGCAGAAGTTGATGACGGGCGGGCTGTTGGCAACGTTGATTTCTGCCTGCTGCGCCGACGCGATGGTGCGTTCTTGTTTGAACAATCCGTCCTGACGTGTTGTCTCAAGTTGTTGACGAATTTGCGAATAAAACTGACTGGACATGATTATGCTCCTCAGATAGCAAATATTTGGCACATATTACTGATCGAAAAGCGAATCAACGACATTTCAGCCATCAATATCTCGGTTTTGCAGCATAGTTCACGCTGCGAACAGGATTTGTGCAGCGCATACGGCGTCATCTGGCTGCCTGCGTCTGGCTGAAATGTTATGATGATAGGCATTCGTGGGTGAAACCTCCTGTTTCCCCCCAACTCTTTAAAGGCAAAGCATATGATTATCGTAACCGGTGGCGCTGGCATGATTGGCAGCAACATTGTTAAAGCGCTGAACGACCGTGGTCTGACCGACATTTTGGTGGTGGATAATCTGAAGGATGGCACCAAGTTCGTGAATCTGGCGGATCTCGACATCGCCGATTACATGGATAAAGAGGAATTCCTCAGCTACATCATGTCTGGCGAAGATCTCGGCCCCATCGAAGCCGTGTTCCATGAAGGTGCGTGTTCCGCAACCACCGAGTGGGATGGCAAGTACATGATGGATAACAACTATCAGTACTCCAAAGATCTGCTGCACTTCTGCCTCGAGCGCGAAGTCCCGTTCCTCTACGCCTCATCTGCTGCCACTTACGGCGGCCGTAATGAGAATTTCATCGAAGAGCGCCAGTACGAGCAGCCGCTGAATGTGTACGGCTACTCAAAAATGCTGTTCGATCACTACGTGCGCCAGATTCTGCCCGAAGCAGACTCACCGGTGTGCGGCTTCCGTTACTTCAACGTGTACGGCCCGCGTGAAGGCCACAAAGGCGGCATGGCGAGCGTCGCGTTCCACCTCAATACGCAAATTAGCAACGGTGAAAATCCAAAACTGTTCGAAGGCAGCGACGATTTCCGCCGCGACTTCATCCATGTTGATGACGTGGTTGCGGTAAATCTGTGGTGCTGGGAAAACGGCGTTTCCGGTATCTACAACTGCGGAACAGGCCGTGCTGAATCTTTCCAGGAAGTGGCGGATGCGGTGCTGAACTTCCATCAGAAAGGCCAGATTGAATACATTCCGTTCCCGGACAAGCTGAAAGGCCGTTATCAGGCGTTTACCCAAGCCGATCTCACCAATCTGCGTGCAGCCGGTTACGACAAGCCGTTCAAAACCGTTGCGCAAGGCGTGGGCGAATACATGGCCTGGCTGAACCGTAACGTATAAGGAAACCGGCAGCAGCGATGAAAATTCTGGTTATTGGCCCATCATGGGTCGGCGATATGATGATGTCGCAAAGTCTCTATCGCACGCTCAAGGCTGAGCATCCTGATGCGGTGATCGACGTGATGGCGCCGGCCTGGTGCCGCCCATTGTTGTCGCGTATGCCGGAAGTGAATCAGGCGCTGGCGATGCCGCTCGGCCACGGCGCATTGGCGCTGGGCGAGCGTCGTCGTTTGGGGAAAACCCTGCAGGCCAGCGGCTATGACCGCGCCTATGTGCTGCCGAACTCCTTCAAATCTGCGCTGGTGCCGTTTTTCGCCGGGATCAAACGTCGCACCGGCTGGCGCGGCGAGATGCGCTATGGCGTGTTGAATGATGTCCGCGTGCTGGACAAAGCGGCCTTTCCGTTGATGGTTGAGCGCTATGTAGCGCTCGGCTATGACAAACCGGTTGCTTCCGCGCAGCAGCTGCCGCAGCCGTTGCTGTGGCCGCAATTGCGCGTCGATGACGATGAAAAGCGGATGACGGCGGCGCAATTTGCGCTGTCCGCCGATCGTCCAGTGATTGGGTTTTGTCCGGGGGCAGAGTTTGGCCCGGCGAAGCGCTGGCCGCATTATCATTATGCCGCGCTGGCAGAGCAACTGATTGGCGAAGGTTATCAGGTCGTGCTGTTCGGTTCGGCGAAAGATCGCGAAACCGGCGACACCATTGTGCAGACGCTGTCAGAAGCGGCGCGTGCGCACTGTAAAACTCTGGCGGGTGAAACGCAACTTGAACAAGCCGTGATTCTGCTGGCGAACTGTGCAGCGGTGGTCAGTAACGATTCCGGCCTGATGCATATCGCTGCGGCGCTTAATCGTCCGCTGGTGGCGCTGTATGGCCCAAGCAGCCCGGACTTCACTCCGCCGTTATCTCAGCACGCGCGCATTATTCGTTTGATCACCGGCTATCACAAAGTCCGCAAAGGTGAGGCCGAGCAAGGTTATCACCAGAGCCTGATTGATATTCAGCCAGCGCGCGTCCATCAGGAACTGAGCGCGCTGTTGCATCCGGTGCAGGAGTAAAGATGCACGTTTTGATTGTTAAAACCTCCTCGATGGGAGACGTGCTGCATACCTTGCCCGCGCTCACGGATGCGATGCAGGCGATTCCTGGCATCAAGTTTGATTGGGTGGTTGAAGAAAACTTCGCTCAAATCCCCGCCTGGCATCCGGCGGTGGATAAAGTAATGCCGGTGGCGATTCGCCGCTGGCGCAAGCACTGGTTCGGTAGCCAGCAGCGTGAAGAGCGTGTGCAATTTAAGCGTGAGCTGCAATCGCGTCAGTATGATGTGGTGCTGGATGCACAAGGTTTGATCAAAAGCGCCGCGCTGGTAACGCGCCTGGCAAAAGGCGAGAAGCACGGGCAGGACAGCCGCAGCGCACGCGAACCTTTCGCCAGCTGGTGGTATGACAAACGCCATGAAATCAACAAGCAACAGCATGCCGTCGAACGCACGCGCGAGCTGTTTGCCAAAAGCCTCGGCTATGAAAAGCCTGCAACGCAGGGCGACTACGCGATTGCCGGCCATTTCCGCTCTACGCTGCCCAATGACACGCAGCCTTATCTGGTGTTTCTGCATGCTACCACGCGTGATAACAAACACTGGCCGGAGTCACACTGGCGTGCGCTGATTGAGTTAGTTCAGCCAACAGGATTGCGCGTGAAATTGCCGTGGGGCGCAGAGCATGAACATCAACGCGCACAGCGTCTGGCCGGAGGCTTCGACCATGTTGAGGTATTGCCTAAGTTAACGCTGGAGCAGGTAGCGCAAGAATTAGCTGGCGCGCGCGCGGTAGTGTCGGTAGATACCGGTTTAAGTCATCTGACGGCAGCGCTGGATCGTCCGAATATCACGCTATTTGGTCCCACCGATCCGGGACTGATTGGCGGGTATGGCAAGAATCAGCATGAATTAAAAGCAAGCGATGGTACCATGCAGGCAATTACGGCCGAGATGGTTATGGAAAAATTGAAGGAACTGCTCTGAATGACCTCAATTTTTAAACAAATCTATCGTTATACTCATGCAAGGGCATTGAGACATAACGAAAACTTGTGGCCCCATATTAAGATCCGCCGAGCCAAAACCGATAATATTCAGCGGCTAAGCTACTGGGGAAAGCAAGTTAAGATTGAGGATCTCATCGCATTGCGTGCCACGATAACGGGAGATGTGACAATCCTGGCTACTGGCCCTTCGGTTAAATCATTAGACATTGAGAAACTTGCCAGCACCACATTTGTGGGCGTGAATGGCGCCTATAATCTGCGCGATAGAATTACCTTTGCATATTATGTCATCGTCGATCGGGGATTTATCGATAAAAGATTCGATCTTGTCACAGATATTATTAATGACGAAAAGCTGGTTCTGTTTACAACCGTGCACTGCTTCAATGATATCTTGCAGCGCGCTGATTTACGGGACGTTAAGTGCCGCCTGGCAATTATTGAAGATCTCAGCTTTAAAGTATTCAGAGGTATCGTTCGTCCTGAAGAGTATGCCCTCAATTATCAGGGGAAAATGGGGATTTCTCTCTCTGAAACGCCATTCATATCTGGTTTTTCCTGGGATATATGTCAGGGGGTTTTCGATGCTGGCACGGTTGCTTATTGGGCCTTGCAGATATCCGTCTGGCTGGGTGCCAGTCGTATTTTATTAGCTGGCGTTGATATGAATAATTTTTCAGCGCCGCGCTTTTATGAAAGCGACAATGATAAGCTTCCAAGCCTACTTGAATCTAACTTTAGCGCGGTTATTAAACCCGCCTTTATCCATGCAAGCCGGGAATTAGAACGAGCGGGGATTAAAGCGTATAACCTTTCATTAGAAAGTGCTCTTGATGAGAATATTTTTGAGAAGGCTACACCAGAAGCTATTTTTTAAAATAGATCATAACCTTAAATCTATTTATTATTTATTATTATTATTTATTATTTATTATTTATTATTTATTATTTATTATTTATTATTTATTATTTTCTAATTTCTAAAAAACTATACCAGGCTTCACATTAAAACCTGGTATATATTATCAATTTAACGTTTTCAACATTGCGTTATAGACCTGTTCCACATTGATTTTCCGCATAGGAAATTGTGGGTCATCATTTTCTTCAGGCTCAATACGGATTATCTGGTGAATATCCAGATCCTGATAAGGTCCAGTATGGCGAGGATTGGCACCCACATACAGACTTACCGTCGGCGTTTGCGCGGTAACAGCAATATGTAATGGCCCCGTATCGCCCGTTATCAATACATCAATTCGCTTAATAAGCTGAAGCAGTTCGGGCAGACGCGTTTTGCCAATATATGAAGTGACCCGATGATGATACTTTTCTGGCAGTAGTGCAAAGAAGGCGCTTTCGATCGGGCGATCCTGGCCGGCTCCAGTCAGAACCAAAGTGGATTCTGGACTATGGCTAAAAATACGTTCTGCCAATTGTGCAAAGTGTTCCACGGGCCAGCGACGGTTATCACCTGATGCGCCCATTTGAAAACCGACAATGGTTGAGCTTTCCTGCTGGTGACCATTATCAACTTTTATAGGAAATTCCATGCGGATATCAGTGGTGTCACAGCCTAATGAACCAATAAGATTCAGTTTACGTTGAATAATGTGTGATTCTGCTCGCGGTGAGTAGAGATCAAGCCAATGATTAAATACAGGATTATCGCTACCGAAATTATCTCTAACCAGATATTTTGAGCCGCTTAACCGCGCGCAAAGAATATCGTAGCCTAAGCTGGAGTGCAGTAGCAGCGTTAGATCAGGTTTGAAACGGCGTAGTTTCCTGATCAGATTAGGCGCACGGACAATTTTATTGTCCCAAATAGCCACTTGATCAAACCATTCGCTGTCTTCAACCAGATCGCGGTTTTTATCGCTGGAAACCAGCATGATTTTGGCGGATGGATAACGGCGCTTAATCGCTTTTATTGCTGGTGTGTTAAACAGCAAGTCACCTAATGCCGTCGTCGAAAAAATAACGATGCGCTCGAACTCATGGGTCGCGCTCAGCGGGGACTTATTTCTGTCGATTTGGCTCAGTTTAGCGTGCAGACTCAGCACGGAGTTAATTAGATTTATTTTCCAACGCTTTTTCATTAATACGGCTTACCCTAGAGAATCTGACTATTCGACAGCCATAGCAAAAAATAATTTCGCCATTATAACGAAAAAAACATCAGCCCCGTATAGAGGCTAACGTTAAGGCCCATTTGCACTTTGACTTAATTTAGAACAAAGACTCTAAATACTTGAACAATGGGCTTTGCGCAATGCTTTCACTGATCAACTCAACGGCATAGTGCTGCGGCACGGGCGGCAACGGTTTGCCCGGCTTACACACGCCTGGCGCACGGAAGCGTGGCGGCTGGGTTTTGGATGGCGGCGGAGTCGTACCCTGATGCAGCGGCTCATTCAGCAACTGGCTTGGCCGCACTAGCGTGATATCGGCTGGCAATGTCGGCAGCATCTGCTGCAAGACGCGCACCGTCGTCGGATGCGGATGACCAATCGCAATGGCATAACCATCGCGCTGCGCAAGTTTCACCGCGCGGGTAAACTGCGCGCGGATTGAAGCCTCATCCTGACTATCATCAAGGAACACGCGGCGTTTCAGGACTTTAACGTTGGTACCTTGCGCGGCTGGGATCGACTGACTATTGCCAATCGTCATGCTATCGAGAAAGTAATAGTTGTAGTGATTGAGCACCTGCATCACTTTCTGCATGCCGGGCAGGCTGGAGGTCATTTTGCTGCCCATATGGTTATTCAGGCCAACCGCAAAAGGCACTTTGCCGCTGGCTTCTCGAATAATCCGCTCGATTTCCGTGCTGCTCATCTCGGGCGTCAGCGTGTCTTTCTCCAGCGGCTGTTTGCTAAGCGGTGCCATCGGCAGGTGGATCAGCACTTCGCGACCACCCTGATGCGCTTTGGTGGCCATCTCACGCGCATGGGGCGCATTCGGCAGGACCGCAACGGAAATCGCGGTGGGCATCTGCAGCACTTTATTCTCTTCTTTTGGCCGATAACCAAAGTCATCGATCACGATGGAGAGTTTTCCCGCATGGGCGGAAAGTGACAGAAACAGGCCGCATAGGGCGGCCGAGAGCTTAGAGGGTTGAAACAAAACTTATCTTCCTAACCACGGTAGTGGATTGACGGCCTGTCCCTGGCGTCGGATTTCAAAGTAGAGCGAAGGCGTGCCGCGGCCGCCGCTGGTGCCCACAAGGGCGATAGGCTGTCCTGCCTTCACCTGAGCACCCACGCTCACCAGTGCGCTTTGGTTGTAGCCATAAAGGCTCATATCACCTTTACCGTGTTCCAGAACGACAACCAGACCATAGCCTTGCAGCCAGTCGGCCATCAGTACGCGTCCATCAGCGATGGCTTTCACTTCGGTACCTTCTGGCGCATCGACGACCAGACCTTTCCAGCGTAATTCGCCCTGCATCGATTCACCGAAGCGATGTTCGATACGTCCCCGTACCGGCCAAACCGCTTGCCCGCCGGGCTTGCCTAATCCGCCGGTACGCGCCATCAGCTCGCGCTCACTCTGCGTTGGCTGATAACTTGATCCTTTGGCTTTCGCCTGCGCCTGACGCTGACGCACTTTTTCCGCCTCGCGCGCTTCACGTTCCGCACGTTCGCGTGCTTCACGCTCTGCCTTGGCGATTTTGCTTTGCAGGCGGCTTTCATTCTCACGCATTTCAACCAGGTCCGCCTGATCTTTCTCCAGCGAACTTTCCAGTATGGTGAGCGTTTTCTTACGCGCCGCGCTGGCGACTTCCAGCTTGCTTTGCTGCGTCTGCTGCTGGGCCAACAACGATTTTTGCTGCTCCTGTTTGCCCTGCAATGATTGACGCTGTTCCGCTAATTGCTGCTGAGTTTGTTTGAGATCGTCGATGTTTTTCTGGCGTGCGGCGTTGAGATAGCCGAAATATGCAAGAATGCGCTCACTGCGCTGGGCTTCTTCGCCTCCGAGCAGCAACTGCAGACCATTATGCTGTCCCTGACGGAAGGCGGCATCAAGCTGTTGTGCCAGCAGTTTTTCCTGCTGTGCTTGCTGCTTTTCCAGCCGCGAGATAGAAGAGGTGACCTGCGCAATTTCACCCTCGAGCGTGCTGAGGCTGTTACGCGTTTCGCGCAGCTGACGGCTGGCCTGCGCAATCACTTTTTCCTGGCTTTGCAGCTGATCCAACAACTTACTGCGCTGCACTTTCTGCGCTTTAACGCTCTTTTCTTTCTCGGCAATGTCCTGCTGAATGGACTTCAACTGCGTTTTACTGTCATCCGCACTGCGTGCAGCGGCAGGAAGTAATAATGTGCCCGCCAGAAGCAGACTCAGGGAGATTTCGGACCAGCGAAATGACAACGGAAGCGCAGTGCCGTTGTAACGGGTCCTTGTGTGTGTAACGGTCGCTTTTCCCTTCATAGTCGATAATTATTCCACGATGAACAGCCGCTTACCAGTTAGCCCGGCCGGGTTTTACTTTACTAAAAATGTCTGTACCGAGCTTACCGGCATAAACTTTGTCTTAATTTTGGGATTAGAACACTTTTTTTGGAAAATGACGCACAAATCGTAACTCTGTCCCCTTAGCGACTGTACATGCGAAGTGGCGCAGGTATACTCAGAACCCTTGTTTTAGCTTATCAGCCCGGTTTGGAGTCGTTACCCCTCATGCAAGAAATTATGCAGTTTGCAAGCAATCACCCCATCCTCAGTCTGGCATGGGTCGCTTTACTCGTTCTCGTGATTGTGACCACCGTTAAAGGTATGTTCTCTAAAGTAAAAACTATCAGCCGTGGTGAAGCTACCCACCTGATAAACAAAGAGGACGCGGTGGTGGTAGACGTGCGTTCACGTGACGATTACCGCAAAGGACACATTTCTGGGGCTATCAACGTAGCGGCAGCAGACATCAAAAAAGAGAGCTTTGGCGAGCTGGAAAAGCACAAGTCACAGCACATAATTGTAGTTTGCGCGACCGGTCAAAGTGCGGGTGAATCTGCAGCGAAATTGAGCGCAGCGGGTTTTGAAAAAGTCTCCGTACTGAAAGATGGCGTGAGCGGCTGGAGTGGTGAAAATCTGCCACTGGTGCGCGGTAAATAACTTCTCAGAGGTAACCGTATGGCGAATGTAGAGATCTACACCAAAGTCACTTGTCCTTATTGCCACCGTGCAAAGGCGTTGTTGGATCAGAAAGGCGTGTCGTTCCAGGAGATTCCCATTGACGGGAACGCGGCGAAACGTGAAGAGATGATTCAACGCAGCGGCCGCACTACGGTGCCACAGATTTTTATTGATGCGCAGCACATTGGCGGCTGTGACGATCTTTACGCGCTGGATGGGCGTCAGGGACTTGATCCTTTACTCCAGGCATAACTTTTCGGTCAGACAATTTTAACTCACAGGATTTAGTCACATGTCAGAGCAAAGCAGCAGCGAAATGCAGTTCCAGATTCAACGTGTTTACACCAAAGATGTTTCTTACGAAGCGCCAAACGCACCGCAGGTTTTCCAGAAAGAGTGGGAACCGGAAGTGAAGCTCGATCTGGACACCGCCTCTTCTCAGTTAGCTGATGGCGTTTTTGAAGTCGTTCTGCGCGTTACCGTAACGGCAACCGTTGGCGAAGAAACCGCATTCCTGTGTGAAGTACAGCAAGCGGGCATTTTCACCATTAGCGGTATCGAAGGCACGCAGATGGCGCATTGCCTCGGCGCGTACTGCCCGAACATTCTGTTCCCGTATGCACGCGAATGCGTAACCAGCCTTGTGTCTCGTGGTACTTTCCCGCAGCTCAACCTGGCGCCAGTGAACTTCGATGCGCTGTTCATGAACTATCTGCAGCAGCAAGGTGAAGGCGAAGCGCCACATCAGGATGCCTGATGACTAAACTCAACGCTTCAATTAGCGTCATCGGTGCCGGCTCGTACGGCACCGCATTGGCCATCACGCTGGCCCGCAACGGCCATCCGGTTCTGCTCTGGGGCCACAATCCTCAAAGCGTGGCGCAGCTGCAAGCTGACCGCTGCAATGCTGCTTTCCTGCCCGATGTCCCTTTCCCTGATAATCTCGTTCCTGAAGCCGATCTGGCAACCGTGGTTAACGCCAGTCGCGATCTGCTGGTCGTCGTGCCGAGCCATGTATTTGGCGACGTGCTGACGCAGCTTAAGCCGCATTTGCGTGCCGATTCGCGGATTGTCTGGGCGACTAAGGGGCTGGAAAAAGAGACCGGCCGGTTGCTGCAGGATGTGGCGCGTGAAATCCTCGGCGATGCGATTCCACTCGCGGTGATTTCCGGACCCACCTTTGCCAAAGAGCTGGCAGCCGGCATGCCAACGGCCATCGCACTGGCATCCACCGATGCGGAGTTCGCTGAAGACCTGCAGCAGAAGCTGCACTGCGGCAAAAGTTTCCGCGTCTACAATAATCAGGATTTCATCGGCGTGCAGTTAGGCGGCGCGGTGAAGAACGTGATTGCGATTGGTGCGGGGATTTCTGACGGCATCGGCTTTGGTGCCAACGCGCGTACTGCCTTAATCACCCGTGGTCTGACGGAAATGAGCCGTCTCGGCGCAGCGCTGGGTGCCGATGCCACCACCTTTATGGGCATGGCCGGTTTAGGCGATTTGGTGCTGACCTGTACCGATAATCAGTCGCGCAACCGTCGTTTCGGCATGATGCTGGGGCAAGGCGAGAGCGTAGACGATGCGCAACGCATTATCGGACAAGTTGTAGAAGGCTACAGAAACACTAAGGAAGTCAAAGCATTGGCCGCGCGTGTCGGCGTAGAAATGCCGATTACTGAGCAGATTTATCAGGTGCTCTATTGCGGAAAATCAGCGCGAGAGGCAGCATTGACCTTACTTGGCCGTGCAAGGAAGGACGAAAACAGCCAAAGCTGAAGCAGGATGCGCCAGCGTCACCACCTGTAGCGCCCCATCAGGCGCTTTTTTTATCGGGAGCAAACAGCAATGTCGTCTGAAGAGTTAGAACTGGTCTGGAACCATATCAAAGCCGAAGCCAGAGCACTGGCCGACTGTGAACCGATGCTGGCCAGCTTTTACCATGCGACATTGCTTAAACACGAAAACCTCGGCAGTGCGCTCAGCTATATGCTCGCCAACAAGCTGGCGAACCCGATCATGCCCGCTATCGCTATTCGCGAAATCGTGGAAGAAGCCTATCGTGAAGACCCGGAGATGATTGTCTCTGCGGCCTACGATATTCAGGCTGTACGCCAGCGCGATCCCGCCGTTGATAAATACTCTACGCCGCTGCTTTACCTCAAAGGTTTCCACGCCTTGCAGGCCTATCGCATCGGCCATTGGCTGTGGAAAGAGGGCCGCCGCGCGCTGGCTGTCTATCTGCAGAACGAAATCTCCGTCTCATTTGCCGTGGATATTCACCCGGCGGCACGCATTGGTCGCGGCATCATGCTTGACCATGCTACCGGCATTGTCATCGGCGAAACGGCAATCATTGAAAATGATGTTTCAATTCTGCAATCGGTGACGCTCGGCGGTACTGGTAAAACCAGCGGCGATCGTCATCCGAAGATCCGTGAAGGTGTGATGATTGGCGCCGGCGCCAAGATTCTGGGCAACATTGAAGTGGGGCGCGGCGCAAAAATCGGAGCCGGTTCAGTTGTCCTGCAGCCTGTACCGCCGCATACCACGGCGGCCGGCGTACCAGCGCGCATTGTCGGTAAACCGACCAGCGATAAACCGTCGATGGATATGGATCAGCACTTCAACGGCGCAGGCTTTGAGTACGGCGACGGCATCTAGCCTTTGATCAGTGCGCCAGCATAATCGAGTTGGCGCCACGCCTCATACACCACCACTGATACTGCATTAGACAGGTTCATGCTGCGGCTCTCCGCCATCATCGGAATGCGGATTTTCTGCTCAGCGGGTAGCGCGCTGAGAATTTCTGCGGGTAAACCGCGACTCTCCGGACCAAACACCAAATAATCACCCTTTTGATAGCTCACCGCGCTGTGCGCAGGCGTTCCTTTGGTGGTGAGGGCGAACATGCGCTGTGGCGTTTCTGTTGCCAAAAATTCCGCGTAATTGGCGTGTTTTTTTAAGGCGGTATATTCGTGGTAATCCAGCCCGGCGCGGCGCAGGCGCTTGTCATCCCAGGCAAAGCCCAGCGGTTCAATCAGGTGTAACTGGAAACCGGTATTTGCGCACAAGCGAATGATGTTGCCGGTATTTGGCGGAATTTCAGGTTCAAATAAGACAATGTTTAGCATAAGGCCCCCAGAAACGAGGGCCGAAGCATAACAAATTATTGACGGGCGGAGTACAGCGGCAGCCACAGCGTGAGGCGTAAACCGCCGAGCGGGCTGTCATCCGCTTTAACCCAGCCGCGATGCTGCTGGATGGCGGTTTCGACAATCGCCAGGCCCAATCCGGTGCCGCCTGACTCACGATCGCGCGCCTCATCGGTGCGGTAGAACGGACGGAAAATCTGCTCGCGATCTTCTGGGCTGACTCCTGGACCATCATCATCGACATGAATGGTGATGCCCGCAATATCCACCGAGAAGCTGACGCTGATGTGCGAATTCGAATAGCGCAGCGCATTACGCACGATATTCTCCAGCGCACTCTCCAACGCATGGGGGTTACCGTACAGCGGCCACGGGCCAGGCGGATAGGGCACTTCCATCAGTTTGCCCATCTGCTCGGCTTCAAATTTGGCATCTTCCAGCACGCCATTCCAAAGCTGATTGGCCTTCATCGCTTCGCTAACCAGCGCGTTATTGTGCTGCGTTCGCGACAGCACCAGCAGATCGTTAATCATGCCATCCAGACGCTGCGCTTCCGTTTCAATGCGCTGCAGCTCTTTGCCTTCACCGTTACGGCGACGCAGGAGCGCGGTTGCCAGCTGCAAGCGAGTTAACGGCGTACGCAATTCATGGCTGATATCGGATAGCAGACGCTGTTGCGCCGTCATCATGCGTTCGAGCGCGCTCACCATTTGGTTGAAACTGGAACCCGCAGCCAGAAACTCTTGCGGCCCCGATTCCAGTTCCGGATGCTGGCGCAAATTGCCGCTTGCCACTTCATCCGCCGCATATTTAAGTTTGCGCGCGGGGCGCGCCAGGCTCCACGCCAGCCACAGCAGCAGCGGCGAGCTGATCAGCATCGTGACAATCAGCAGCAGTAGCGGGCGGTCAAACAGCAGATTAACGAAATCGAGCTGCGAGCTGGTGGCAGGACGAATCAGGTAAAGCTGATAGTTGTCTTCGCCATCGCGGACCGCGAAAGGTCCAACCATCTCTACGCGACCATACTTTTTCTTTTGTGGGTGGTCGGCGTTATCCGACTGCCCAATGAAGTTGCGGATGATCTGCATTTCATTGTGCTGCGCGCCAATCACCCGGCCTTCGCTGGTCACTAATAATAAACGCTGACCGGGCGGCGCCCATTTGTCGATGGAGCGGAACAGGCGACGCCACCACATTAAGTCGTTCGGCGGATCCTGAGACAGCTCCGCTTCAACGTGCTGTTCAATCATGGTGCCCTGACGCTGCTCGCTTTCCAGTAACGCGGTCATCTGGCGCGAATCGAGTTTAGGCACCATGAGAACCAGCATCAACACCAACGCTAGCGTGAGCCAGAAGATGGCGAAGATGCGGGTGGTTAAACTTCCAATCATGATGCCGAAACCATCAGATAGCCGCGTCCGCGTAGGGTTTTAAACCACGGATGACCATCACGACGTTCCGGCAATTTACGACGCAGGTTAGAAATGTGCATATCGATAGCGCGGTCAAACGGTGTCAGACGTTTGCCCAGCACTTCCTGACTAAGGTGCTCACGCGATACCACCTGACCCAGATGCTGTGCCAGCAAATAGAGCAGGGTGAACTCGGTGCCGGTGAGATCCAAAGTTTCACTGTCGAAGCTGGCCTCCTGACGACCCGGATTCAGGCGCAGGCAGTCGACTTCCAGCGTTGGTGAGCTGTTATCGTGCTGCTGTTGCTGCTCGCTCCAGTTTGAACGGCGCAGAATGGCACGAATACGCGCTACCAGTTCACGATCGTTAAACGGTTTAGGCAGATAGTCATCTGCGCCCAGTTCAAGGCCCAGAACGCGGTCCAGTTCGCTGCCACGTGCAGTCAGCATAATGACCGGAGTTTGGTGCTGTTGGCGTAGTTCTTTCAAAGTGTCGATACCGTTCTTCTTCGGCATCATCACATCAAGCAATAGCAAGTCCACGGTGTTGTCTAGCAGGTTAAGCGCCTGCTCACCATCGCTTGCCACAATGACTTCAAAACCTTCCATCTCAAGCAGTTCTTTAAGCAGCGAAGTTAATTCGCGGTCGTCATCAACCAACAGGATTTTATTCATTTTTTATTGCCCTCCGCAGGCAAAATACCGTGTTCCTTGACTTGCAATCCAACGCTTTACGTAGTTTTACACCCCCTGACGGATGTTTGCAGCCACCGCCGTACACTGGCTCTCGTTGAATCGCAAAACGGAACGAACTGGGAGTTAACGATGCGCTACTTAACCGCCGTCGTCATTGCCTCAGCGATGGTTCTCAGTCACGCCAGCGCCGAAGCAGCAGACACGACGACGATTGACGAGATGCATCCGAACAGCGGATTGACGACAGGCAGTATGACGCAAAATCCGCAAAGCTACATGTTCGATGGCATTGAGCTGACTGAACAACAGCGGCAACAGATGCGAGACCTGATGCAGCAAGCGCGACACGAACGCCCAACCATCAGCGTTCAAGATATAGAAACTATGCATGACCTTGTCATTGCAGACAAATTTAACGAATCGGCTATCCGACAGCAGGCAGAGAAACAAGCCCGCGCAGCGGTAGAACAGCAAGTCGAGATGGCTCGGGTTCGTAATCAGATGTATCACCTGCTAACGCCTGCACAGCAAGCGACATTGCAGAAAAATTATGAGCGACGATTAGCTGAAGTTCGTCGGCTCTCAGGATTGCAGCCATCATCACCGCTGCAAGCAGTGAGTAGTACCAGCAGTAACCAGTAACATAGTATCCCTGTTTTCCTTGCCATAGACACCATCCCTGTCTTCCCCCGCATGATGCGGGGGTTTTTTTTGCCTGTCATTTCTCTCTAACATCATTGCCTTAAAATTCAATCACGCAGCACACTTATGCCGATGATAAACTTTAGCCATCTTGAGACCTAAAGGCCGCACCTATGAAGCGTGCGATCCGACGAGGCATAGCATGGATTCTTCCTATGCAAAGTTAGTGAATCGGGCGGCGCTGGCGGCAACTACGCTGGCGACATTGCTGTTAATCGTAAAAATTTTCGCCTGGTGGCATACCGGTTCAGTCAGTATGTTGGCGGCGTTAGTAGATTCATTGGTGGATATCGCCGCTTCACTCACCAATTTGCTGGTAGTGCGCTATTCACTGCAGCCGGCCGATGACGATCACACCTTCGGCCACGGTAAAGCCGAATCACTGGCCGCGCTGGCGCAAAGCATGTTTATCTCCGGCTCGGCGCTGTTTCTGTTTCTCACCGGCATTCAGCATCTGGCCTCGCCCGAAACCTTACATGCGCCGCTGGTGGGTATTGTGGTGACGGTGATTGCGCTGTTTTCAACCCTGACGTTGGTTGCCTTCCAGCGCTGGGTGGTGCGACGCACGCGCAGCCAGGCGATTCGCGCAGACATGCTGCACTATCAATCTGACGTGGTGATGAACGGCGCAATATTGGTCGCTCTCGGTTTGAGCAGCTATGGTTTTGTACGGGCGGATGCGTTGTTCGCGCTCGGCATCGGCGTTTACATTCTCTATAGCGCGTTGCGGATGGGTTATGACGCGGTACAGGCGCTGTTGGATCGCGTTTTGCCCGAGCATGAAACGCAGGAGATTATCAACGTGGTGACCAACTGGCCGGGCGTACGCGGCGCGCATGCATTACGCACGCGACAATCGGGCCCCACGCGTTTTATCCAGCTGCATCTGGAGATGGAAGATCAGCTGCCGCTGGTGCAGGCCCATCAGGTGGCCGATCAAATTGAGCAGGCGTTACTCAAGAAGTTTCCCGGCTCAGACGTCATCATCCATCAAGATCCCTGTTCTGTCGTGCCGAGCAATCAACATGGATTTTTTCAAGGTTAGCGATTTAAAATCATGCAATTACACAAAAAAAGTGACGTAACGCTAACAACTCTGTAAAAAATTAGCGAAAACTTGTCTGACCTGAATCAATTCAGCATCAAGCGTTTGATATACTATTTTGCAACTATTAAGCCATGCGATCGCGAGCTGGTCCACGCCGGACACATGGCAGGAATAATCCTTAGTTTTTGAACAATCCAGAGGTTGTCATGATCAAAAAAATCGGAGTACTGACCAGCGGCGGCGACGCCCCAGGCATGAACGCAGCCATTCGCGGAGTTGTACGTTCCGCGCTGAGTGAAGGACTGGAAGTTTTTGGTATTTACGACGGCTATCTGGGATTGTACGAAGATCGCATGATCAACCTTGACCGCTACAGCGTGTCAGACATGATCAACCGCGGCGGTACCTTCCTCGGTTCCGCCCGCTTCCCAGAATTCCGCAACGATGAAGTGCGCCAGACCGCGATTGATAACATGAAAAAGCGTGGTATTGATGCGCTGGTGGTTATCGGCGGTGATGGTTCCTACATGGGTGCCAAGCGCCTGACTGAAATGGGCTTCCCGTGCATCGGCCTGCCTGGCACCATTGATAACGACGTAGCAGGTACTGATTACACCATCGGTTACTTCACTGCGCTGGAAACCGTGGTGGAAGCGATTGACCGCCTGCGTGACACCTCATCTTCCCACCAGCGTATCTCCATCGTGGAAGTGATGGGCCGTTACTGCGGCGATTTAACCCTGGCGGCAGCGATTGCCGGTGGTTGCGAGTTCATCGTGCTGCCTGAAATCCCGTATACCCGCGAAGAGCTGGTTGCTGAAATCAAAGCCGGCATTGCCAAAGGTAAAAAGCACGCCATCGTGGCGATCACCGAGCACATCTGCGATATCGACGATCTGGCGCACTTCATCGAAGCTGAAACCAAACGCGAAACCCGCGCTACCGTTCTCGGTCACATTCAGCGTGGCGGCGCACCTTGTGCCTATGACCGCATTCTGGCCTCGCGCATGGGTTCCTACTCCATCGAGCTGCTACTACAAGGCTACGGCGGCCGCTGCGTCGGTATTCAGAACGAGAAGATGGTGCATCACGACATCATCGATGCGATTGAAAATATGAAGCGTCCATTCAAACGCGACTGGCTGGATACCGCGAAAAAACTCTACTGATTATTCAGCATCAAGGCGCGACGCGATTCGCGCCTTTTTGATGCCTGCTCATATTCCGTGCGGTTATAACAGCTTATTTTTAATTCTTTAATCCGTGGATAAGTTTGTGTCAGTCTTGTTCTATAACGACCTCGGGAGAGCAAGCAATGAATAAGTGGAGTATTGGTGTCACCCTGTTACTGGCTTCAACCAGTGTTCTGGCAAAGGATATTCAGCTGTTAAACGTCTCTTACGATCCAACCCGTGAGCTGTACGAGCAGTACAACAAAGCGTTTAGCGCGCATTACAAGCAGGAAACCGGCGACAACGTGGTGATTCGCCAGTCGCACGGCGGTTCAGGGAAACAAGCAACCTCAGTGATCAATGGCATCCGTGCTGATGTGGTTACGCTGGCGCTGCAATCTGATGTCGATGCTATTGCTGACCGTGGTCGTATCAATAAAGACTGGATTAAACGCCTGCCGGACAACTCCGCACCCTACACCTCAACCATCGTGTTCCTGGTGCGCAAAGGCAACCCGAAAGGCATTCATGATTGGCCAGATCTGATCAAACCGGGCGTTTCCGTCATCACGCCAAACCCGAAAACGTCAGGCGGCGCACGCTGGAATTATCTGGCTGCATGGGGCTGGGCGCTGGATCAGAACAACGGCGATCAAGCCAAAGCGCTGGCTTACGTGAAATCGCTGTTTAAGAACGTAGAAGTGCAGGATTCCGGCGCACGTGGTGCCACTAACACCTTCGTGGAACGCGGCATTGGCGATGTGCTGATAGCGTGGGAAAACGAAGCTTATCTGGCGGTAAATAAGCTGGGTAAAGACAAGTTTGAGATCGTCACCCCAAGCGAATCGATTCTGGCGGAGCCAACGGTTTCGGTAGTGGATAAAGTGGTCGACGAGCAGGGCACCCGCAAAGTAGCCGAAGATTACCTCAAGTATCTCTACTCGCCGGAAGGTCAGACTATCGCGGCGGAGAATTTCTATCGTCCACGTGATAAAGCCGTTGCGGAGAAATTTGCCAATAAATTCGCCCCGGTAAAACTGTTCACTATCGACAACAAGTTTGGTGGCTGGACGCAAGCCCAGAAAACTCACTTCGCCGATGGCGGCAGCTACGACCAGGTGATGAAGCCATAACGTACATTGTCAGGTCGCCATTTATGGCGACCTTTTTACATACGATTACGCCTCTTGCGTCGCTAACCGCCGACCGGCACGCTGCGCCACCAGCGGCAACAATGCCTGACGTACCAGATAGCCATCTGGATCCAGCCCCCAACCTAAAGCAGCAGCGGCATCGACAATCGCTTTATCCCATTCCAGTTTTTTCCGTCCGTCACCCGCAGTGGTAATCACCACTTCACACGGATGATCGGGTGCCTGATAGCGACGCCAGCTGCCTGCCGGCACGGAAATCACCGAACGCTCCGGCGCTGTCATCGTCACTTCTTCACCATCACGATTGAAGGTCACAGTAAGCGTGCCTTTAAACACCATGAGTACTTGCACCTGTGCGCAGCGATGCGTACCCATTTCACCCGCTTTTGGCAAAGCCAGCCACTCTACCGAGAAGCCGTGTGGCGTGTTGATGGGCGGAGCGACCTGACGATCCTGATTGATGCCATAGCCGATGACGGGCGCCATACGCGCACCGTGACCTGGCAACATGGCATCCAGCAGCGCGTGTTCGCTCCAGGCGCGCTGCTCACCGGTGACGGCAAACTGCGCCATCTGCTCGGGCGTAAAATGCTGTAACTGCGCCATCTCCGCCTCGGGCAGCGGCGGCATACGCTCTGCAACCGGCGGGATCGCCGCGCCGGTTGAGGTATCGATCAGCATGTTATTGGGGCTGAGATAGAGTCCATACTCCGCCGCCGCCGACATCACATCGGGATGCCAGATAATGCCGCCGGTGTTATCGCCGCCCAGCACGGTAAATACCCAGCCATCGGTATCGGTAGCCGACACATTGGTGAAGCCACGGAAAATCCATGTTGGCAGGCTGACAATCGCCGGAGCCTCGAGCTCCAGCGACGCTTCGCCTTTATTTCCCCAGCGGAAACGCCAGCTGCCTTCATGGATCAGGAAGACTTCGGCAGTGAAATGCAGATGCAGATTATTGGTCACGCCTTTTGGCATCGCTGCCGCGCCAATGTTAAAACCGTGCGCTTCAGGAATATTGATCACCTGCTCAGACGACTGCGTCACGCCCGGCCCGATAAATGAGTAATTCTGCTTGAGATGCGAACCCGGCAGTTTGCAGTCGATAAACGCCAGATTGCACGACACCATATCTTGCGGCGCGATCAGGCGCGCACGTGCTGCTGTAGCGGACAATGTTTGCTGTTTCATCTTCTTCTCCTCAATAACCCGAACCAGAACGAACAGGCAACGCCTCACCTCGCGCGGTGGCGACAGCGTGGCGTGCGGCATGCGTTAGCTGCATCACATCATTGGCGGGGGTCACCAACTGAAAGCCCTGTGCGATGCGCTGTGCGGCGGCTTCTCCGCTGGTACAAAAAATACCGGCCAGTTTGTGGCCGGCGCGGGTGCGGCTCAGCACCCGTTCAATGGCATTTAACATCTCAGGATGCTGCGATTCGGCGCTGGCCTGGCCGGTGAGCGTAAGAGACATATCGTTGGGGCCGATAAACACGCCGTCCAATCCCTCGACGTCGAGAATGGCATCAAGATTGGCCAACCCCGCGCGTGTTTCAATCATCGCCAGCGTCAGAATTTGCTGGTTAGCATGCTGCGGATAATCTTTGCCGCCATACAGCAGCGCACGCGCTGGACCAAACGAGCGCGAACCTTGCGGCGCATAGCGGCAGGCATCGACAAACTGCTGCGCTTCGGCGGCATCGTTGATCATCGGGCAGATAATGCCGTAGGCGCCGGCATCCAGCATGCGCATAATCTGCGCCGGCTCGTTGTGCGAGACGCGCACCAGCGGCGTCGCGGGTGTGGAGGATAGCGCCTGCAACATGCTGAGTGCGGCGGCGAAATCGATCAGGCCATGTTGCAGGTCAACGGTGACGGCATCAAAGCCCTGATGTCCGGCAATCTCGGCGCTGTAGCTGCTGGGGATCGCCAGCCAGCCGTTAATAATCGGTTCACGGCGTTGTTTTAAAGGGTTGATACGCATAATTCACTCCTCTTAATCCAGGTTTGCAGCGCGCGGGCACAGGCTTGCGGCTGCTCCAGCAGCAGAAAGTGTCCGCACTGCTCAAGCGTGATGTGGCGTGCGGCGGGAGCCGCTTTGACAAGCAGGTGATGGTGTTCGGGGGTGCAGATGGCGTCGCTATCGCCGTTGAGGATCAACAGCGGTGCCTGCAGCGCCGGTAAGGTATGCCGTAAATCGCGACGTTGTAGGGCGATGGCGGTCTGTTGACGAAAGCGCTCAACGCTGCTGCGTTCTGCCATCGTCACCAGCGCGCCAAACAGCTCGCGATCCGCCAGCCGCGATGCATGGACATAGCGCGGCCAGAGTTGCTCAATCACCGATCGCATACCGTTTTTCGCAGCTCGATCAAGCAAGGCAATACGTCCCGCAGCGTTGACCGGCGCATCCGCCAACGGATTCACCGCCAGCAGCGCGAGGCCCGCGATGCGTTGCGCGGCTTGCGCCTGCATCTCCAGTGCCACCAGCGCACCCAGCGAGAATCCCACCAGTAAAAAGCGCGCCGGCAAATCATTCAGCAGCTGTGCCGCGAGCTGTTCGGCGCTGTCAGCACCGCTCATCTCGGGAATGATCATCGGCTGCTGCGGTAGATGGCGGCAAAGCGGTTGCCACAACGCGCCGTCGCACAAGGTACCGCCCAGTAACACCAAAGGCAGTGACATGATTAGCCCTCCGCCACAGGACGGGCATTCACCATCCGCATCACATGGCGCACCAGCAGCAGCGACAGCAATGAAATAATGCCAATCACCATAAAGCCCTGCTGCATCGCGAAGTAATATTTGATGTAGCCGACCAGCACCGGGCCAAAGAAAATCCCGGCGGAGTAGATGCTTTGATATAGCCCAACGCGAGTGGATTGCTGCCAGGCGGGCGTGCGGGTGACGATCAGCGAATTCAGCACGGTGGAGATCATGCCGAAGGCACAGCCCGCCAGCGCCTGCAAGCCATACAGCAGCCAGATATTGGGCGCGTAAGGCATGGCTATCGCTACGGCCCCTTGCAGCACGCCGCCGATAATCGCGGTGTTGCGTAAGCCCAGCAGGCGATAGAAGAAGGGCGCGCACAGCGCGGTGGCCAGCGCATAGAAGAACAGATGAATGCCGCTTAGCGTCGCCAGCGAAGCGGCCGCCATGCCAAAGCCTTCTGCCAGTAGCGGCGTCAGCGTGTCGCGCGTGGCAAATGGCACCATCATCACCAGCGCACAGAGTCCGCCGAGATACCACACCGAAGGATCACGCAGCTGAGTGCGAACCGCAGAGAGACGTTGCGCCGTGGGCATCGCTTCCGGGCGTTTTTCACGGATAAAGAATGTCAGCAAAAAAGCCAGCAGCGCGGCAGCGGATGCCACCAAAAAGCTCGATTCGGCACCGAAATGACGGGCAATAAATCCCGCCACCGAAATCCCGATAAAAGTGCCTACCGGCGAGGTGACGCTCAGCATGGCGATCGCGGCGGCGGCTTCCAGCGGCGGGAAGTAAGCCACGAACATCACGTTATACACCACCCACGTCGCGCTGGTGACGCCATCGGCGAGCTTGGCGATAAACAGTGTTTCCGGTGTCGGCCAAAGGTAAACCACCGGCCAGGCGATCAGCGTAAACAACAAGCCAATCTGGATAATGCGTTTGCGGCGGCGAAAGCGGTCCGACAGAATGCCGGTCGGAAAACGCAGCAGCATCGAGGCCAATCCGGTCGCGCCGATGATGATTCCCATCACGCGCGCCTCGACATTCAGCGACATGATGTAGGGGGCGAGAAACGGATCAAAGGCGTGAATGCTGATAAAAAACAGCAAGCTAATAATGAAAAATAGCAGCACATCACGACGCAATAACGCTTTCATAATGAGTTCCTCAATAAGCCGTCCAGCCGCCATCCACCTTCAGCGCGCTGCCGGTGATCAACGCTGCGGCCGGTGATGCCAGAAACACCACCGGCCCCATCACATCTTCCAGCGTGCCAAGACGACCAATCTGAATGCGGCGCAGCGTCTGCTGGCGAAACGCTTCATCCGCCAGCGAGGCCTGCGACAGTTCGGTTTCGATAAAGGTGGGGCACAAGGTGTTGATGCGAATGCCGTCGCGTCCCAACTCCAGCGCCATGGCACGCGTCAGCCCTTCCAGCGCCGCTTTTGATGCGCAGTAGACGCTGCGCTGCGGGCCGCCGACGTGCGCCATCTGCGAAGAGAGATGGATAATGCTGCCGCCGTGTCTGGCGGCCTGCATACCGGCTGCGACCTGCTGCGACAGGAAAAACGTGGCGCGCAGGTTGACGTCCATCACCGCATCAAAGTTGGCTTCGCTGACCTCGCTAAACGGCTGATGGCGCGCCAGCCCGGCGCTGTTGACCAGCACATGAAAGCTCGGCAAATCGTGTAGTGTCTGGCGCACCGCGCGCGTGTTGCAGACGTCGAGCGGCAGCGGATGCAATGTCAGGCCGGCGCTCGCCGCCTGCTGCACGGCGTGCGCCAGGCGATCGGCGTCGCGCGCGGCAATCCACACCTGCGCTCCGGCGTCGGCCAGCGCGATAGCGGCGGCAAAACCGATACCGCGCGAGCCGCCGGTCACCAGCGCGCGCTGTCCATCCAGGCGAAATAAAGGGGTAGTCGGAACCATGCGCGCCTCCTTATTTCACCGTAACCGGCGCGGGTGCGGCGTAGGCCACTTCCTGCTGGCCGTAGCGGCGCACGCGGATGTTGGCCTGTTCGGCATGACCGGCAAAGCCCTCCAGCAGCGCCAGGCGCGAGCAGTAAGCGCCGATTTCTGCCGAAGCCGCATCGCTGGTGACGCGCTGCCAGGTGCAGGTTTTCATAAATTTGCCCACCCACAAGCCGCCGGTATAACGCGATGCACCCAGCGTGGGCAGCGTATGGTTGGTGCCGATCACCTTGTCGCCATAAGCCACATTGGTACGCGGCCCGAGAAACAGCGCGCCGTAATTGCGCATGTTCTGGTGATACCAGTCATCGCGATCGGTCATCACCTGCACGTGTTCAGAAGCGATGCGGTTGGCTTCTGCCAGCATCTCGTCGTGATCGGCACAGAGAATGATTTCGCCATAGTCGTGCCAGGCTTGTTGCGCCACATCGGCGGTAGGCAGTTGCAGCAACAGCTGGTGAATATAGCGCTCGGTCTCCTGCGCCAGCTGGCGCGAGCAGGTCAGCAGAATCGCGGGTGAGGTGGGGCCATGTTCCGCCTGGCCGAGCAGATCGGTTGCGCAGAGTTCACCGTCAACGCTGTCATCGGCGATCACCAGCGTTTCGGTCGGGCCAGCGAACAGGTCGATGCCAACGCGGCCAAATAGCTGGCGTTTGGCTTCGGCCACCCACGCGTTGCCCGGCCCGACTAACATATCGACCGGCGCAATCCGCTCAGTACCAATCGCCATGGCGCCCACCGCCTGAATGCCGCCGAGCGCATAGATCTCGTCGGCGCCGGCCATCGACTGCGCCGCAACAATGGCTGCAGCCGGTTTACCGTGAAACGGCGGGGCGCAGCTCACGATGCGATCGCAGCCTGCGACTTTGGCGGTAATGATCGACATATGCGCCGAAGCCAGCAGCGGGTATTTACCGCCCGGCACGTAACAGCCGACATTGCTGATGGGAATGTTGCGATGGCCAAGTATCACGCCCGGACGCGTTTCAATCGCCAAATCGGTCAGGCAATTTTTTTGCGCCTGAGCGAAGTTATGCACCTGCTCCTGAGCGAATTCGATGTCGCGAATATCTTGTTTGGTCAGCTGTTGCAGGCAGGCATTAATCTCCTGCGGCGTTAAGCGGAAATCATCGCGGGCAAAGCCATCGAACTTAATCGAGAGTTCGCGCACCGCGTCATCGCCGCGCGCTCCAATTTGCGCCAGCACTGCTTCCACATCGCTGCGTACGCGCTGTTGCTGCTGTTGGCGTTCTGCTTTCGCTGCCGCCTGTTTTAACCAGATTGCCATGCTCTTTTCCTCATCATTGATTGCTGTTAATCAGGTTTGCATACGTATGCAAAGAGCGTAAAGAGGCTGAAAGGGGAAAAGATGAAAAGTGAGAATGTGCGCAGTTTTTTCAAATTGCAGGCAGCAGAAAGCCCCGCAGAACGGGGATTAACATGATGAATTTTCTGGTTTTACAGTCGCTCTATCGCCAAAGCGAGCGCCAGCAATGCTTCTTCATCAGGCGCTGGATAGAGCAGTTCAAGCCCCAGCGGCAAACCGTTAGCCAGTTGACCAAACGGCAACGTTACGGCGGGTAAGCCGCTGATGGCCGCCAGCTCCGGCGCCCAGCCCGGCGGCATCTTCTCCAGTGAAATCGGAGTGCGCTGGCTGGTGGGATAAATCAGCGCCTCCAGCCGCTGATCCTGCATCTGCTGTTGCAGTTGCTGACGCAAAAGGCGTTGAAAACGGCGTTGCTCGCGCCATGCGGCACACACCAGCGCGCTGCGCGTGAGGTGTAATTGCAGCAGTTCATCGAACTCGGCGAGATGCTCGCCTCGTGCCAGCAGATCCGAAAGAGAAGCAGGCGCATGGTCCATTTTGCTTAGCCAGCGGGACATCGCCGGATGGAATTCGTGCAGGCTGAGACAAGGTTCCTGCGCCACGCGCGATGATAGCGGTAACCGCAGCGGAATTAGTGTGGCGCCCGCCCGCCGCAGACGAGAGAAAGCCTGTGCTAATGCCTGACGTTGCGCGTCATCATCGCCTGGCAGATCGCTAACCATGCCCAGCCGCACACCCCGCAAGGTTCGCTGCGCTAGCGGGCGCACCGGCAGCCCATGCGTTACCTGATGCAGCAGCGCCGCATCAGCCACGCACCATGTCATCGGCCCAACGGTGTCTTTGCTGAGCGAAAGCGGCGCGACGCCGCGCAGCTGGCGGCGGCGAAATGCCGGACGCAGTCCCACCAGACCGGTCCATGCCGCGGGAATGCGAATCGATCCGCCAGTATCACTGCCGAGTGCCGCATCCGCCATACCGGCCACCACCGCCGCTGCGCTGCCGCCGCTTGAGCCACCGGCGGTCAGCTGTGGATTCAGGGGATTGCGCACATCGCCGCCGAGCGAACTGCGCGAACGTACGTCAAAGGCGAACTCAGACAGATTCGCTTTGGCGAGAATCAGCGCACCCGCAGTTCTCAGGCGTGCAATCACGCGCGCATCTTCACGTGGCTGTGCTTCGGCCAGCGCCCGGCAGCCGAGCGTGGTAGCCATGCCGACGCAATCAATATTATCTTTTATCACCAGCGGAATGCCGTGCAGCACGCCAACCGGCGCGCCGCTACGCCATAAGCGATCGCAGCGCTGTGCCTCTTTCATCACCTGGGGATTAATACTGATAATCGCGTTGAGCGCGCGACCTGCGTTGATAGCGGCTAAGCGGCGTTCAACCTCTTCCGCACTGTTGCGCTGCGGTTGCAGGCGCGCGGCACTCATTTCACCGCATCCTGCGACAGCATGCCGCTCGCTTTACGTGCCGCTGGCGGCAGCTGACGCTGCTGCACCCGTTTTGCCGCTAGCGGCGTTAACACGCCAGCGATCAGACACAAGCCACCAATCACCCAATAACCCGCGTAGACATTGACGTGTTGCAACAACACGCCCATCAGCACCGGGCCGAAAAACATGCCGCACGAATAGATGGTTTGAAACAGACCCATCCGGGTGGTTTGTTCATGTTCCGAAGTGTTAACCACGCTCAAGGACATAAACACGGCAAACGCCATGCCAAAGGAAAAACCGGCCAGACCTTGCCACAGGTAAATCAGCCACATGTTGCTGGTCAAGGGGACGAAAATTGACGAGATGATTTGTAATCCGATGCCCACCAGCGCGGTGTTAACCAAGCCCAGCCGCTGATAAAACACGGAACTGCACAATGCCACGGCCACACCATAAAACAACAAGTGGATATTACTCAGCACTGCCAGCGTGCCCGCCTTGGCACCTAACTGCTGAGCGTATATGGGCGTGAGCGTGTCGCGAGTGGCAAACGGGACCAAAATCACCACCGTCGCCAGCAGCCCAATAAACCAAATTGAGCGGTCCGCTAGCTGGCGTTTAGCGCTGTCGATACAGGCTTTGAGGTGCGGCGCTTTGTGGCTATCTTCCTCTTCACGAACGCGCAGGCTGAGAAGCAGCGCCAGGCAACCGGCAATCGCTGGCACAAAAAACGCCTGCGTACTGCCCAGCCATAGGGCAACGGCACCGCAAATGGCATTGCTAATAAACACGCCAATCGGCCCGGCCAATGCCAACAGCGCCACTGCAGCCGGCGCGTCATCACGAGGAAAATAGCGGATGAAAATGATGTTGTAGAGCACCCAACTCGCGGCAGCGATGCCGCAGGCCAGCTTGGCCAGCCAGAATGTCAGCGCAGCGGGGAACATCCATGCCAGCGGCCAGGCAATCACCGGCAGCAGCAGGGCGAACTGCATAAACACTTTGCGATTTTTCATCACGTCAGAGATGACGCTGAGCGGAAAACGGATACACAGCGATGCCAAACCAGAGGCGCCCATGATCATGCCGATGGTTTGCGGTTCAATGCCTAATCTCACCATGTAAGGCGCCATGAAGGCATCGAAGCCGTGAATGCAGATAAAAAACAGCACGCTCATGGTGAAAAACGTCAACAGCTCGGGACGGCTAAACAGTGCTCGAAACATGTTAAACCTCTTATCAACACAGATAAGTGACTAAAAACGCGGGTTTCATCCTGAGTCCGGGTCGGTTATGTTGCATGCATTGAATACGTATTCAACGGCCGAAGTTACGAAATAATTTCATGTTTGTAAAGTGCGTGCTTGGCAATGTGAAAAAAAAGTTATTGAGTGTTGCATACGCATGCAAAAAAGGTGTAAGAGTAAAAAACACACACCGAAGCAGGTGAGTCCGGTTGATGAAATTGGCTACAATGCCCGGCAGTCACCCGTGCATCAGTGTGCTAAACAGGAAGATAACGCCATGAAACGTAAGACCTTCGGTCCAGTGACCTCACAACAAGTTGCGCAGCACGCCGGCGTTTCACAGTCTGCGGTATCGCGTACCTTCACGCCGGGCGCCAGTATTTCACCGGCCACGCGTGAAAAGGTGCTGCAGTCTGCCCGTGAGTTGGGTTATCGACCCAACGCGTTGGCGCGATCGCTGAACACCGCACGTTCGCGCATCGTTGGTGTGGTGATCTCCTGTTTCGATAATCCGTTTTATCCCCATGTGCTGGAAGCGTTGGGGCGTGAACTGGATGCGCTTAACTACCATCTGCTGCTGTTCGTCAGCGATCGGGATAGCAATGTTGACCGCATTTTCGATCAGATCATGCAGTACCGCGTGGATGGCATTGTGCTGGCATCCGGCGCGTTATCCGATGCCTTATCCGAAGAGTGCCACGGCGCGGGCATTCCGGTGGTGCTGTTCAACCGCACCGCCGAAAGCGAAATGGCGTCAAGCGTGAATACCGATAACCGTGCCGCCGCACGTCAGATCGCCGAATTTCTGTTGGCAGGCGAACATCAACGCTTTGCCTGCATTACCGGCGCGGACAACGCTTCGGTAAATCAGCTACGGCTGGACGGTTTTCGCGAGGCATTGCGCGCGCGCAACATCGACGTCACGGTGTTAGCGGGTCAAAACGACAGCGAGCAAACCGCACAGGCGGCGCGTCAATTGTTCAGCAGCAGCACGCCGCCCGATGCGGTGTTTGCCGTCAACGATCATATGGCGCTGACGGTTATGGATGTGGCGCGTTACGAGTTTGGTCTGCGCATTCCGCAGGATGTGTCGGTGGTGGGTTATGACGATGTTGGTCCAGCGGGCTGGCCTTCGTATGCGCTGACGTCTATCTGTCAGCCGGTTGAAGTGATGGTGCAACGCACCATTGGCCTGCTAATGCAGCAAATCGACAGCGCGGTGATGGCACCCGAGCAAATTGTTATTCCCGGCACGTTGGTAGTACGCCACTCCGCGCGGCGTCCGCGTCACGGCGTGGTAGAAGAGAACGGCCAGCTGCTATTTCGTTCAGAGGAGGTTGAGTAATGCGATTGCCGGGTTTCAGTCCCCAGTTTGATTCTATTCAGCAGTTTATTCTGACGTTAACCCACGTGGTATGGGAGCAGAAGGATATCGGGCAGCTGGCTGATTTCTACGCCACGCCGGTGGTATTTCACACGCCGGAAAAGCGCCTGACCGAACTCAGCGATTTTATGCGTTTGACGCTGGAAGCGTTACATTGCTTCCCGCAGCGTCAGGTGCTGACCGAAGATATTCTCACCGCGCGTGAAGGCGATACCTGTTGGTACGCCTCGCAGCGCACGCAGGCACGTATTCAGCATCTGGGCGAAGGCTTCTTTGGCGCGCCGAGTGGCAAAACGGTTTGGGTACGTACTTTCGCCGATCGTATTTGTCGTGATGGGCTGGTGGAGCAAGAGTGGCTGCTGCAGGATCGCGCGGGCATTCTTGCGCAGATTGGTACCAACGTGGCGGAGTTTGCCCAGCATCTAACGCAGATGCGCCAGCAACAAGGGCTGGAGATGCCCGCGCCCGAAGAGCTGGAAGCGCGTTGGGCTGGCGGCCCGGATGGCGATGATGCCGAAGGAACCATCGCGGGTTTGATTGAGCGCTATCTCAGCATGTGGGCCGGCGGCAACAGCGGTGTGGTGCCAGGTGTTTATCATCCCGCCGCCACCTTGCACGGACCGGGCCACAGCAGCTTTACCGGCGAGCAGGAGATTGGCAGCTTCCTTTCCGGCTATCGCGCCTCATTCGCTGACAGCGAAACGCAGCTGCATCATTTGGTGGTGCGCCGCGATGCCAACGAACCGGTGCGCATCAGCCTGCGCTGGTCACTGTTGAGCTGGCATGACGGCTACGGAAAATTTGGTCCGCCGTCGCGCAAGCCAGTGTGTATTTCCGGTATTTCTCATTTGGAATTACGTGATGGCGTCATCATGCGGGAATATTTAGGTATCGATGAACTCTCAATCTGGTTACAGCTACTCAGCTGATTAATCAGCACTTTTAAATAACGCATCACGTCACGGTAATTAATCCCTTAATTACCGACGGCGTTCTGCACCCTGAATTCAGCCGGGTGAATCGGCAGCGCTTGATTGCGAGGACCGCGCTCACCCTTAATTCGTCAAAAGCAGGAGTGTTTATGTCTACAACGGACACGGCTAATAAAGCCACCGCCAGTGAAAAGAGCGCAGAAAAAACCTCAGCACGCACCCAGGCCGAACCGGTTTTGCAGGTTGAGCGACGGGATTTTGTCGATCTGGTTCCAGAAAACCGTGCGCGGGTGCAGCCAATGCGCGGTTTCGATCCCTGCTATACCGATATCGTTGATTACATTGTGCGTTGTACCCACAAGATCTGGGATGAGCGCGATGTCGGGCTGATCTACAGCCATTACACCCATAACTGCGTGTTATACAACGCATTGGGCACCATTTATACCCGTGAACAAGTGGTGCTCGATACCTTGCAACGTTTGGTCGCCTTCCCGGAACGCCGCGGCATGGCAACGCAGGTGATTTGGAACGGCAACGACGTGGACGGCTTCTACACCTCGCATCTGGTCACCGGTAGCGGCCGCCATACACAATCAAGCCAATACGGTAAACCCACCAACCGCACCTTCACCACGCGCACCGTGGCGGACTGCATGATTCTGGAAAACAAGATTTACCGCGAATGGGTGGTGAGCGACAACATGTCGCTGATGCGTCAATTGGGGCTGGATACCGACCAGATCGCGTACAACATGGCGAAAGAGCAGTTTGATAAGGGTTTCCGACTGACGGAGATTGGCGAAAACCGTCGTCTGCTCGGCCAGTATCCGCCAGAAAGCGATCCGGATTACACGCTGGCGCACAGTGATACCGAAGCACAGGTGCTGGGCTGGCTGCACGAGATTTACAACAAACGCATGCTGGGCAAAGTGAAAGAGGTTTACGCCAGCAATGTGCAGTGGCACGGCCCACTGATGAAAGAGTTATATGGTCAGGCATCGGTGATCCATCAGACGCTGGCGCTGATCGGCATGATCCCGGACGGCGCATGGATGCCGCAGCATATCTGCTCCAATCCATGTGAAGAGGGCGGCACCAAAGTGGCGGTGCGCTGGGTAATGGAAGGGCATCATCTTGGCTACGGCGAATTGGGTAAACCGACGGGACAGCGTCTGCTGGTGATGGGCATGAGCCACTATCACGTAGTAAACGGCAAAATTGTTGATGAATGGGTGGTTTACGATCACTTGGCGATGCTGGCGCAGATCAAACTGGGACAACTGGCGGAGACGGAAGCATGAGCAAACAACGCGTGCAGTTTATCAAGCAAGCCGCGGGCGAGGATGCGCAGGCGGATGCCAGCCTGATCGCCACCGTGAGCGACATTATTAGCAACGTGCGTCAGCGCGGAGACGCGGCACTGCGTGATTACTCGCAGAAATTTGATGGTGTCGCGCCGGAGCAGCTGGAAGTTTCGGCAGCAGAGATCGAGCAGGCGCTGGCGCAACTCGCCGATCAAACCCGCCAGGACAGTGAGTTTGCCATTGCGCAGGTGCGCCGCTTCGCCGAAGCGCAGCGCGCCACCTTGCAGCCGCTGGAGATTGAGACGTTGCCGGGCGTTCATCTGGGGCATCGCATCATCCCGATTGAAACCGTGGGCTGCTATGTGCCGGGCGGACGCTATCCGATTCTCTCCGCGCCGGTAATGTCTATCGTGCCAGCGGTGGTGGCGGGCTGCGATAACATCATCGCCTGTCTGCCGCCGGGCGCTCATCCGGCAATGATTGCAATTTGCCACTTGGCCGGAGCGCACCGCATTTTCAAAGTTGGTGGTGCGCAGGCCATTGCCGCGATGGCATACGGCACCGCATCGCTGCCGGCGGTGGACAAGATCGTCGGGCCGGGCAACGCTTTCGTCAATGAGGCGAAGCGTCAGGTATTTGGCAAAGTGGGTATTGATGCGTTGGCGGGGCCGAGCGAAATCTTTATCGTCGCCGATGACAGTGCTGATCCGCGCGTGCTGGCAGCGGATCTGCTGGCGCAGGCGGAGCATGACGTGCGCACGCGTGTTGGGCTGGCCACCACCAGCGAGCGCGTGGCGCATGCAACATTGCGGGAAATTGAGGCGCAGCTGGCATCCTTGCCGACGGCGAAAACGGCTGGTGAGGCGTGGCAGCGTCAGGGCGAAATTGTTCTCTGTGCCGACGAGGATGCGATGGTGGCGTACACCGATGAGATCGCCACTGAGCATCTGCAAATCCATGCGCGCGATCCCCATGCGCTGGCGGCGCGCATCCGCAATTACGGATCGCTGTTTATCGGGCAAAACGCCAGCGTGGTGTTTTCTGATAAATGCTGCGGCACCAACCACACGCTGCCCACCATGGCGGCGGCACGTTACACCGGCGGATTGTGGGTCGGTGCGTATCTGAAAACCTGCACGCATCAATGGATTGACGATCAGGGCATCGCCGCCATCGCTGCTCCTGCGGTGCGCCAGAGCCGTACCGAAGGGATGCAGGCGCATCGTCGTGCAGCGCAGATTCGTTTGCAGCCAGAAAAACTCGACGCCATCCTGCGTGGCGCGGAGGATTAGTCCGTGACTTTCATCACCTGCCAGGCGAGGATGCTGGCAGGTGATGAACAGAGGAATCGGGCTATGCAGGGCAGTCGTCGTACCCTGAAGTTACTTACCGCTTTATTGGTGCTGTTGATTGTCGGACTGATCGCCGGCGCCATCCATTTCCATAAAAACGCCAACGCCTTATGGCAGATCATCAGCGAAAAGTGCGTGCCGAATATGGCGGCGACGGGCAACCCAGCGCCATGCCAGCAGGTGAATAGCGCGCAGGGTTACGTCACGCTGAAAGATCTCAACGGGCCGTTGCAGTATCTGCTGATGCCGATCGAAAAAATCACCGGCATGGAAAGTCCCATCATTCTTGAACCCGCGACGCCGAATCTGTTTGCCGAGGCCTGGCAACAGCGCGCATTACTGGCGCAAAGGCACGGCGCGCCGATTCCCGATAGCGCGCTGTCGCTGGCCATCAATGCGCAATACGGGCGTACGCAGAATCAGCTGCATATTCATATTTCCTGTCTGCGTCCGGATGTGCGCCAGCAGCTGGATGCACTGGCACCGAGACTGAATGCGCAGTGGCAGAGTGAAACGCTGCGCAAGCATGGTTATCTGGTGCGGGCGCTTTCTAGGCAAGAGCTGTCGCAGCAGAGTGCGTTTATCCGTCTGGCGGATGAAGTGCCGCATGCGCGCAGCGAGATGGGGAAATATGGCCTGGCGCTGGCACAGCTGCCGGATGGCCGTTTAGCGCTGCTGGCGCTGGAACGTAACTGGCTGAAACTGAACAGCGGTTCGGCGGAAGAGCTGCAGGATCATAACTGCAGCATATTGCCGCAATAACCCTTTTTCGTAGGGACGCAATTAATAGCGGCCAATAAAAAAGGCGGCTAATCAGCCGCCTTAATCTGCATCTAAACGCTAAGTTACGCGTTTTTCGCTGCTGCTGCCGCTTTCACGATTACCGCAAAAGCATCCGCTTTCAGTGAAGCACCGCCAACCAGCGCGCCATCGATATCTGGCTGGGTGAACAGCTCAGCGGCGTTTTTGTCGTTGACCGAACCGCCGTACTGAATGATCACTTGCTGAGCGATAGCCGCATCTTTCTTCGCGATGTGGTCACGAATGAATTTATGCACCGCCTGAGCCTGCGCTGGCGTCGCTGATTTGCCGGTACCGATAGCCCAAACTGGCTCATAAGCGATGACTGCGCCTTCGAACGCCGCAGCACCCTGCGTTTCCAGCACGGCGTCGATCTGACGTGCGCACACTTCTTCCGTTTTGCCCGCTTCGTTTTCTGCGTCAGTTTCACCGATGCACAGAACCGGCACCAGACCCGCTTCTTTCACGACGGCAAATTTCTTCGCGATGAACTCGTCGCTCTCTTTGTGGTAGGTGCGGCGCTCAGAGTGGCCGATGATGATGTATTTCGCGCCAACGTCTTTCAACATGTCTGCGGAAGTTTCGCCAGTGAATGCGCCAGACAGATTAACGTCAACGTTCTGAGCACCCAGAGCAATGTGGCTACCGGAAATGGCGTGTTTCGCCAGGTCCAGATAGATGGCTGGCGGTGCAATCGCGACGCCACAACCATCAACACCAGACAGCTCTTTGCGCAGGCCTTCAATCAGCTCTTTGGTGATCTGCTTGCTACCGTTCAGTTTCCAGTTACCCATAACCAGTGGATGTCGCATTCTTTCCTCCGCATAACGCGATTCATGAAATAGCGCTGCCATCGGGCAGCGATGTCTGCGAGACAGTATAGAGATCAAATGTGTTGCTGGCTTTGCTTTTCGTCATTTTTGCCGGTGCGATCAGGGCGTCGCGAGCGCCAGTTTTATCGGTTCAACGGCGAAGGTCAAACCCTTGTCGCCGTTGTCTGCCACCACGAAACGCAATGCACCTTCGGTGCGGGCAAAATAGCGCGCACCTTTACCGGCGCTCAGCAGGGAATCGAGTTTTTTACGCCCCTCTTCGGGCGACAAGCCGGGAATGAAGAAGCGCAGCAGGGCGGTCATGTAATCCATGGCGCGAGCCTGCGCGGCTTTCATATCGGGACCGGGAACCGGCAGCCAGGTGATTTGCAGGGTTTTGATTTTGCCGGTGCCTTGCTCCAGCGCGGTTGAGGCATACAGCGTTTCGCTGATTTTGCTGGCGGCACGCGTCAGATTGCTTTTATCGCCGCGACTATCAATCGCGCGATACTCCTGCAGCAATGCATTGGGATTAGCAGCGTTGTACTTCTCACGGAACTGAGCAACGGTCATATCGAACGTCGGCGCACCCGCGAGCAGATAGGGCGCTACAGGCAGATGATCGCTACGATCCAACGCGGCTGCATCGTCCGCCCAGGCGGGAAATGTCAGTGCGAGGCCAAGCAGCAGCGCGACTGGCAGGTTGTTCATTGCTTCGGCCCTAAATCATTCACTTAGCCCACGATTAGAACGGTTTTTACCGGGCAAAGTCAAAACCCACACTGGGAAAAATCTCAGATTATTCGCTCCGCGCCAATTACCAGTAATGCTCGCTGGTCATGTGGCCGGGTTTGCGTTTGAAATGTTTGCGCATCTCACGCGTATCTTTCAGCAGCTGCTGGGTATCGCGCACCATCTGTGGATTGCCGCACAGCATCACATGGCTGGTTTCTGCCGTCAGCGGCAAGCCAACCGCACGCTCCAGTTCTCCGCTTTCAATCAACTGCGGTACGCGGCCGTGCAGCGAACCGGCGATCTCTTCGCGGCTCACCACCGTTTGGATGTGTAACTTGCCCTGATAGCGCTGCTGCAACGCCTGCATCAAGGGCAGGAAGCTCAGATCGTCGGCGAAGCGCGCGGCGTGTACCAGCACAATATTGTCGAAACGATCCAGATCTTCGCCCTGTTGCAGAATCGATAAATAGGGGCCGATCGCCGTGCCGGTCGCCAGCATCCACAGCGTTTGGCAATCTGGAATTTCGTCGAGCACAAAGAAACCCGCCGCCTCTTTAGTGATCATCACCTGCTCGCCGGGCTGCAGCGCCTGCAAACGCGGGCTCAGTTTGCCTTCCGGCACCGTGACCAGATAAAACTCCAGCAGCGGATCCTGCGGCGCGTTGACGTACGAATAGGCACGCTGCACGCGCTCACCGTCAATCTCCAGAGCCAGCTTGGCAAATTGTCCCGCGGTAAAGGTATCAATCGGCGCTGCAACGCGCAGGCTGAACAGTGCGTCGGTCCAGTTTTTTACCTCTTTCACTTCAGCATTGATCCACTCAGCCATGCTCACTCCTTAGTGTTGAATATTCAGGCACATGATTATCATCGTTATCCATCCGATAAATTTCCAGCTCGGTACCCTGTAAAGGGCTCTCAGCGACAAACGCAGCGCACAGATCAGCAACTGTAGCGGGCGGTTTACAATCTGGACAAACAGCTTGACGGCTTGAGACATACAGCTTTGCCCGCGCCTCTCGATTTGTCACTGAATCCTGATATTTTTGCCGCCATAAATCCGAGGCGGCCTTTTTTGTGCTGCTTATTCTTTGTTTCTCAGGCAGACATTTTGTTCCATGTTGATAAGTAAAACGCAAAATCGCTTTCTGTTATTCATGCTGATCGTGCTGGTGGCGGTTGGGCAGATGGCGCAAACCATCTATGTGCCAGCCATGGCCAACATGGCCGAAACGCTTAATGTGCGCAGCGGGGCGATCCAGCAGGTGATGGCCGCCTACCTGATGACTTACGGCGGATCGCAGTTGATCTACGGCCCGCTGTCGGACAGTTTTGGCCGCCGTCCGGTGATCCTGATTGGCATGACGATCTTTGCCGTCGGCGCGTTGATCGCTATGTTCGCGCCCTCGTTGGATATTTTGGTGCTGGGCAGCGCGGTACAAGGTTTAGGTACCGGCGTGGCGGGCGTGATGGCGCGCACCATGCCGCGCGATCTCTACGCCGGCATCGCACTGCGCCAGGCGAACAGCTTGCTTAATATGGGCATTCTGGTCAGCCCGCTGCTGGCGCCGGTGATTGGGGCGCTGCTGACGCATCTGTTTGGCTGGCACGCCTGTTTCGCCTTCCTGCTGCTGCTGTGCGTCGGCGTCACCGCGTCGATGGCGCGCTGGCTGCCGGAAACGCGTCCAGCGGATACGCCCGCCACGCCGTTCCTGCGCCGTTATGCCACTTTGCTGAGCGACGGCAACTTTGTGCGGTATCTGCTGCTACTGATTGGCGCGCTGGCGGGCATCGCGGTGTTTGAAGCCAGCTGTGGCGTGCTGATGGGCGGCGTGTTGGGGCTGGATGGATTAACCGTCAGCATCCTGTTTATCCTGCCGATTCCGGCGGCGTTCTTTGGTGCCTGGTTTGCCGGACGTGAGCAGAAATCCTGGCACACGCTGATGTGGTACGGCGTGAACAGCTGCCTGTTAGCGGGCTTGCTGATGTGGGTTCCGGCCTGGTTTGGCGTGATGAACATCTGGACGTTGCTGGTGCCGGCTGCGCTGTTCTTCTTTGGCGCGGGCATGCTGTTTCCGCTGGCAACCTCGGGCGCGATGGAGCCATATGCGTGGCTGGCGGGCAGCGCGGGTGCGTTAATCGGAGGCTTGCAGAATCTCGGTTCCGGCGTGGTGGCGTGGCTTTCTGCGCTGTTGCCGCAGCACGATCAATCCAGCCTTGGCATGCTGATGTTTGTGACGTCGCTGGTGATGCTGCTGTGCTGGTGGCCGCTCTCACGTCATCCGGAGAGCGGCAAGCAGGCGATTACAGGATAAATTGATGCAGCGCCGCGTCTTTGCGATCCAGATAGTGGATTGACTGGATGCGGCGAATGGTGCGCGATTTACCGCGCACCAGCAGGGTTTCGCTGGTGGCGATGTTGCCGTTACGCGTGATGCCTTTCAACAAATCGCCGGTGGTGATGCCGGTGGCCGCGAAGATAACGTTATCGTTGCGCGCCATCTGATCCAGCTTCAGTACCTGACCCGCTTCAATGCCCATCTCGGCGCAGCGTTGCAGTTCATTCTCGCCCAGACGACGATTCTCTTCGCTATCGCCTTTCACTTCGTGACGTGCCAATAAACGTGCCTGCATGTCGCCATCCATTGCGCGAATGACTGCCGCCGACACCACACCTTCCGGCGCGCCGCCGATGCCGTACATCACATCCACTTCGCTATCCGGCATACAGGTCAGAATCGAGGCCGCGACATCGCCATCCGGGAAAGAGAACACGCGCACGCCGAGCTGCTGCAGCTGGGCAATCACCGCATCGTGGCGGGGCTTGGCCAGAATCGATACCGTTAACTGGCTGAGCGGTTTGCCCAATGCCAGCGCGATGTTTTTCAGGTTGATATCAAGCGGCAGATTGAGGTCGATGGCGCCACGTGCGCCCGGTCCAACAATCAGCTTTTCCATGTACATATCAGGTGCGTGCAGGAAGCTGCCCTTATCACCAACCGCCAGCACCGCCAGCGCATTGGCCTGGCCCATCGCCGTCATGCGTGTGCCTTCAATCGGATCGACCGCGATATCCACCGCGTCGCCACGGCCGGTACCGACTTTCTCACCGATATACAGCATCGGCGCTTCGTCGATTTCGCCTTCGCCAATCACAATCTGGCCGTCGATATCAATAGTGTTGAGCATAATGCGCATGGCGTGAACGGCTGCGCCGTCGGCCGCATTTTTATCGCCGCGTCCTAACCAGTGATAGCCCGCCAGAGCGGCGGCTTCAGTCACGCGGGAAAATTCAATCGCGAGTTCTCGTTTCATGGTGGCACCTGACAAAAAACAGGCAGGCAGTTTAACACAGCGGGGAAGCGGGACGGGGGAAAAACCCGCGGCAGGGCACCGCGGGTCAGCAGGATGTTACTCTTCGTCTTCCCACGCTTTAGCGCGAGCGACGGCTTTCTTCCAGCCGGCGTAACGGACGTTACGTTCGGTGGTCTCGATGCTTGGGCGGAACTCACGCTCAATCACCGCTTTAGCGCGAACTTCTTCCAGGTCGCCCCAGAAACCGACGGCCAGGCCAGCCAGATACGCCGCACCCAGTGCTGTAACTTCACGCACTTCCGGACGCTCAACGCGCGTGCCGAGAATGTCAGACTGGAACTGCATCAGGAAGTTGTTGGCGACCGCACCACCATCCACGCGCAGTGACTGCAGGCGGGTGCCAGCATCGTTCTGCATCGCTTCCAGTACATCGCGCGTCTGGTAAGCAATCGACTCCAGCGTGGCACGGATGATGTGGTTAGCGTTCGCACCGCGCGTCAGACCGAAAATCGCGCCGCGTGCATACGGGTCCCAATAAGGCGCGCCCAAACCGGTGAAGGCCGGCACCATATATACGCCGTTAGTGTCTTTCACTTTCAACGCGAAGTATTCAGAGTCGGTTGAATCACTGATCAGCTTCATCTCATCGCGCAGCCACTGAATCGACGCACCACCGATAAACACCGCACCTTCCAGCGCATAGTTCACTTCGCCGCGTGGGCCGCAAGCGATGGTGGTCAGCAGGCCATGCGTCGAAGTCACGGCTTCGGTGCCGGTGTTCATCAACATAAAGCAGCCGGTGCCGTAAGTGTTTTTCGCCATACCCGGTTGTACGCACAGCTGGCCATACAGCGCCGCTTGCTGGTCACCGGCGATTCCGGCGATAGGAATACGCGTACCGCCTTTACCACCAATGTTGGTCTGACCGTACACTTCGGAAGAACCTTTCACTTCTGGCAGCATTTCACGCGGGATATCGAGGATCTCCAGCATGCGCTCATCCCACTCCAGCTTGTGGATGTTGTACATCATGGTACGTGAGGCGTTGGTGTGATCGGTGACGTGCACACGTCCCTGCGTCATTTTCCAAATCAGCCAGGTATCAACGGTACCGAACAGCAGTTCGCCGCGTTTTGCACGCTCACGTGCGCCTTCAACGTGGTCAAGAATCCACTTCACTTTGGTGCCGGAGAAGTACGGGTTAATCACCAAACCGGTGGTGTGCTGGATGTACTCTTCCAGACCCTCTTTCTTCAGTTTGTTACAGTAGTCTGCGGTGCGCGGATCCTGCCAGACGATAGCGTTGTAAACCGGTTTGCCGGTCTCTTTATCCCACACGATGGCGGTTTCACGCTGGTTGGTGATACCAATCGCCGCGATTTGATCGGAGTTAATATCGGCGTGCGCCAGCACTTCCACCAGCGTCGAGCTTTGTGACGCCCAGATATCCATTGGGTCATGTTCAACCCAACCCGCTTTCGGGTAGATCTGGGTAAATTCGCGCTGAGAAACCGCAACGATGTTGGCATCATGATCAAGCACCACGGCGCGTGAGCTGGTTGTGCCCTGATCGAGTGCAACGATATATTTTTTATCAGTAGTCATTGTGCTGTCCTGATGTGGTATCGATGAAACTTACGCTTTACGCTGCTGAGCGCGCGCAACCGGTTTTTCTGCTGTGCTGGCTTCCGCGACGTTAACTGGCAGATGGCGGCCAATCAGCGAACGGTAACCAAAGGCTCCGAGGCAAGCACCGACCAGCGGGCCAAAAATCGGAACCAGGAAGTAAGGAATATCTTTGCCACCGGTGAAGGCGACGTTGCCCCAACCAGCGAAGAAGGCGAACAGTTTTGGACCAAAGTCACGCGCCGGGTTGAGTGCGAAGCCGGTCAGTGGACCCATTGAGCCACCGATGACCGCCACCAGCAGACCAATCAACAGCGGAGCCAGCGGACCACGCGGCACACCGTTGCCGTCATCGGTCAGCGCCATGATCACTGCCATCAACACCGCTGTAATCACCATCTCAACCAGGAACGCCTGAGCTACACTGATGTGCGGGTTCGGGTAAGTCGAGAAGATACCGGCCAGATCGAGGCTTTCAACACTGCCGCGCACCATTTGATGGCCCGCTTCGTAATCAAAGAACAGATTGTAGTAGAGACCGTAAACCAACGCGGCAGCGCAGAACGCGCCGGCAACCTGCGCCAGAATATAGGGAACAACTTTACGACCTTCAAAATTAGCGAACAGGCACAGCGCGACGGTAACGGCTGGGTTAAGATGCGCGCCGGAAACGCCTGCGCTCAGATAGACTGCCATGGAGACGGCTAAACCCCAGATAATACAAATTTCCCACTGACCGAATGACGCACCGGCCAGTTTCAGTGCAGCAACGCAGCCTGCACCAAAGAAGATAATCAAACCTGTACCGAGAAATTCAGCGATGCACTGACCTTTTAGTGTGTTAGTTGTCTGACTCATAATGGCATTCCTGAAGCGAGGTTAAATTTTATCAGTTTTTGTTCTCATCCATGAGTCGCCCAGCTATCAATGTAGGGTTGATGTGAATTTATCGTTAACGAGCATAAACGAGAAATAGCGAAATTGAAATCTGTGTACTGCGTCATAAAAATGCGCGTTTTCGCGTCTTTTGCGTTTCTTTAAGGCCCATTCACCCCGCCAGGCTGGTCGATGCCGACGTGATCGCGCACACAGATGCGCGAAGATGCGCATTTTTTTAGGCATAGACTGAAAAGTGTTACAGACTGCCCTCGCAGGCCTTGTGCCGCTGGACTTGCTGGGTTCGGCTACATACAATCGAGTCATCGTGGCTGAGCGCACTGTAATAAGGCATGCACTAGCCCCATCAACGCCTTGCAAGATTTAGGAGAGGTCAGAAAGATGTCATTTGAAGTGTTCGAGAAACTGGAAGCGAAAGTACAGCAGGCGATTGATACCATCACTCTGCTGCAGATGGAAATTGAAGAGCTGAAAGAGCAAAACAACACGCTGAAAAACGAAGTCAGCCAGGCTTCAGGCAATCAGGATGCACTGGTGCGTGAAAATCAGCATCTGAAAGAAGAGCAGCATGTCTGGCAGGATCGTCTGCGGGCACTGCTGGGAAAAATGGAAGAAGTTTAAGCGTCAATGCTTAAACCAACGGGTGCCGCGGCACCCGTTTTTGTTGCGGCTTACTCGATGTCGAGCGCGTCTTCAGACAGGATGATGCCGGTATTGTCGGCATACAGATGGTCGCCAGAGAAGAAAGTCACGCCGCCGAAGTTAACGCGCACGTCACTTTCGCCAATGCCTTCACCCGCTGCACCCACCGGAATCGCCGCAATCGCCTGAATGCCGATTTCCAGCTCTTCGAGATCGTCAACCTGACGCACCGAGCCGTACACCACAATGCCTTCCCACTCATTTTGCGCCGCCAGACTCGCCAGCTGAGCATCGACCAGTGCGCGACGGACCGAACCGCCGCCATCCACCAGCAATACGCGACCCCGACCGTTCTCTTCCAGCAAATCGTAGAGTAAGCCGTTATCTTCGAAACATTTCACTGTGGTGATTTGACCACCGAATGAGCTGCGCCCACCAAAGTTCGAAAAAAGCGGTTCAACAACATTCACAGCTTCGTGGTAGATGTCACAGAGTTCAGATGTATCGTATTTCATGAGGGTTTTCGTCTGTTTGCCACAGGAGCGCTAAGTATATCGCTATCTGGCGATTGTTGGCAAAATCATCAACCGCCAAAAAAAGCGTTGCATCAATATCCTGCGTAAAAAAAAGCCCGGCACAGTGGCCGGGCAGAGATTTCGCGGGTGAAGCTTACAGAATGAAGCGGCTGAGATCTTCGTCGGCCACCAGCTCATCCAGATGCTTACCAACGTACTCGGCATCGATAGTGATCGACTCACCGTTACGATCGCTGGCGTCATAGGAGATATCTTCCATCAGACGCTCCAGCACGGTATGCAGACGACGCGCACCGATGTTCTCGGTGGTCTCGTTCACCTGCCATGCGGCTTCGGCGATACGCCGCACTGCGTCATCGGTGAAGTCGATGTTGACTCCTTCGGTGCCCATCAATGCTTTGTACTGCACGGTAACCGAAGCGTTTGGCTCGGTCAGGATGCGCTCGAAGTCATTGACGGTCAGCGCCTGCAGTTCAACGCGAATCGGCAGACGGCCTTGCAGTTCTGGGATCAGATCTGACGGGCTGGCGACCTGGAACGCGCCGGAAGCGATAAACAGAATGTGGTCAGTTTTCACCATGCCGTGCTTAGTGGAAACGGTGCAACCTTCTACCAGCGGCAGCAGGTCGCGCTGTACGCCTTCGCGTGACACGTCTGGACCGCCCGCATTCTGGCCGCCGCGCTTACAGATTTTGTCGATTTCGTCGATGAACACGATACCGTGCTGCTCAACCGCATCGATGGCATCCTGTTTCAGCTCTTCAGGGTTCACCAGCTTGGCCGCTTCTTCTTCAATCAGCAGCTTCATGGCTTCTTTGATTTTCAGCTTACGCGGTTTCTGCTTCTGCCCACCGAGGTTCTGGAACATCGATTGCAGCTGGCTGGTCATCTCTTCCATGCCCGGAGGCGCCATGATCTCAACGCCAGCCGATGAAGCGGCCAGATCGATCTCAATCTCTTTGTCATCCAGCTGGCCTTCGCGCAGTTTCTTGCGGAAGGATTGACGCGCTGCCGATGGCTCAGCCGCTTGTTCAGCCTGGCCCCAGTTATTTTTCGCGGGTGGGATCAGCACATCCAGGATGCGCTCTTCCGCCATCTCTTCCGCGCGGTACTTGTTCTTCTCGATTGCCTGGCTGCGCACCATCTTGATGGCAGAATCGGTCAGATCGCGAATGATGGAATCAACCTCTTTACCGACGTAACCGACTTCGGTGAATTTGGTGGCTTCCACTTTGATGAACGGTGCGTTCGCCAGTTTGGCTAAGCGACGGGCGATTTCGGTTTTACCGACACCGGTTGGACCAATCATCAGAATGTTTTTTGGCGTCACTTCATGGCGCAGCTCTTCGTCGAGCTGCATGCGGCGCCAGCGATTACGCAGGGCGATCGCGACCGCCTTCTTTGCGCCGTCCTGGCCGATGATAAAGCGATTAAGCTCGCTGACAATCTCGCGTGGAGTCATCTCAGACATGATGTTTAGTCCTTAGCCTTAGACGGTAATGCTTCGAAGTTAATATTGTGGTTGGTGTAGATACAGATATCGCCAGCGATGTTCAGCGCTTTCTCCACGATATCGTGTGCACCAATGTCGGTGTTTTCCAGCAACGCGCGTGCCGCTGCCTGGGCGTAAGGCCCACCAGAACCAATTGCGATCAGGTCATTTTCCGGCTGGATAACGTCGCCGTTGCCGCTGATGATTAATGAGGCGTTTTCGTCGGCCACCGCCAGCAGCGCTTCAAGGCGGCGCAGCATGCGATCGGTACGCCAATCTTTAGCCAGTTCGACCGCCGCTTTCACCAGATGGCCCTGGTGCATTTCCAGCTTGCGCTCAAACAGTTCAAACAGGGTGAAGGCATCTGCGGTACCGCCAGCAAAGCCGGCGATCACTTTATCGTTGTAAAGACGACGGACTTTTTTAACGTTGCCTTTCATTACGGTATTGCCGAGCGTAGCCTGGCCATCACCGCCAATCACTACCTGGCCGTTGCGTCGTACACTTACTATTGTTGTCACGGGCAGACCCCTTGTTGCAGTAGAAAAGGAACTCCGCGCACTCGGCGCGGAGTATCATGCAACCAGATATGGGGTAGGAAAAAGGGGTTTCAACCCCCGAGAGCGAGGGGAATACAACTTCCGTGGCCGGAACTGTGTAAGCGTTTGACTGTGCTGTCGGCGCTGCTGCGATCTTTGAACGGCCCGATCACCACGCGATTCCAGCCACCGCCGGTGGTAATGCGGCTCTCAAATCCTTCAAATGCCAGACCGGCGCGCACGGATTCCGCCTGATCGGTGCCTTTGAACGAACCACACTGCACCATCCAGCGTTGTGAAGCGGCTTTCTCTTCCGCTTTCGCCTTGGCCGTTTCCTGCGGCTTGGTTTGCTGCGTTGGCTCACGCGTGATCGGCGCAGCTTGCTGTTGCTGCTGACGCGCGGCCTGTTGTTGCTGCAACTGTTGCTGGCGCTGCTGCTGCTGTAACTGTTGCTGCTGACGTTGCAACTGCTGCTGTTGTTGTTGCTGAACCTGCTGACGCTGCAGCGTTTGCTGGCGCTGCGCCGGGGTTTGTTCGTTCCACGGCACTTCGTTCAACTGCGTCGGCTGCTGGCGCATATCGGCCTGCATCTGCTCCAGCAACTGGCGCTGTTCATCGGTCAGCTGAGTTTGTGATTGCACGCCACCAGCCGAAGGCTCAGTTGGCGACGGAACGGTAATTTGGCGATTTTCCAGCTCTTTGATGTACTTCCAGCGCTCTTCCGGCTTCGGCGGCAGGCCGTTACCGTTGGCTTTGTGGTTTGGAATGACCTCAATCTCTTCTTTCTTATGATGCGAGATAAACCATAAACCACCGGCAAAGGTGACCAGCACGGCCGCGGCCAGTACCATCATGAGCTTTGAAGTGCCTGATCCGCCTTTGCTTTTCTTGCTGCGGCTGGCGGGTTTTTTGCGACGCGTCCCTGTTGAACGCCCGCGGCCTACATAATCTTTCTGTGCCACTTTCGTTCTGCTACCCTTCAAAAAAATGCCAATGGGCATGTAAATGTGCTGTTAATTGCCCGGCAATGAATGCGCCATGTTACGCAAGGGCTGGAACTTTGACCAGCACAGTCTGCCTTCAGAATCCGCTGAAAATGCAGGCGTCTATGCACTATTTTTCCCGTTTTGCCGCCGGTGCCGTACTGCCGCGCACGCGCAACTCCGCATCCAGCAGGCGCGAACCGTTATTCACGCGTTTACCCTGCAGCTCATCAAGTAACAGCAGCATCGCTTCTCGGCCGATGGCAAAACGCGGCTGGGCCACGGTGGTCAGCGGCGGATCGTAGTATTGCGCCAGTTCGATATCATCAAAGCCCACCACCGACAGATCCTGCGGAATGCGCATGCCAAGTTTACGCGCCTGGTTCATCGCGCCCAGCGCCATCAAATCGCTATGGCAGAAAATCGCTTTCGGCGGCTGCGGCAAACTCATCAACTGCTTAAGCGCATTCGCGCCGGCTTCAAAGGTGAAATCGCCGTGCACAATCATCGTTGGGTCGATGGCGATACTGCTGCGCCGCAGCGCCTGAATGTAGCCCTGCAAACGATACTGGCTCAGCGGAATGTGTTCTGGCCCGGTGATGCAGGCAATTTGGCGATGACCAAGCTGCAGCAGGTGATTCACCGCTTCGAAGGCGGCGGTCAGGTTATCGATATGGACCGTGGGTAATGCCATCTCCGGCGCAAATTCGTTGCCCATCACCATCGGCGGTAGGTTGCGCTGATCTTCAATGCCCGCCTCAAACGGCAGCTGTGAACCCAACAGCACCATGCCGTCGATCTGTCGCGTCAGCATTAAATTCAGAAAGGTTTTTTCCTGTTTATTCTGATGCGCGCAATCGCCAATCAGTACCAGATAACCTTCATGCGCAGCGGTGACTTCCACGCCGCGAATGATCTCACTGAAGAAGGGATCACAGATGTCCGGCACAATCACCAGAATGGTTTGCGTTTCACCGCGTTTGGCATTGCGCGCCAAACCGTGCGGCGCATAACCCACGGCAATCACGGCTTTTTCGACCTTGAGCCGGGTAGCAGCAGAGACTTTTTCTGGATTCATCAACGCACGTGAAACCGTAGCGGTTGAAACGCCTGCTTTCTCGGCCACATCTTTCATGGTGGCGGCGGTGGAGGGTTGCTTCTGGTCCAACGTATAACTCCTGACGCGGTACAGCGCATTGATTTTCAGACATTACCGGGCTTCAACCGGGTCGGCACTATTGTTAACCCAAGGTCGCGTCGGGTTGTTACTTAATTTGCATAAAAATTGTGACTTGTGCGACTTTTTTCGATCTGGCTCGCAGTTGTGGCGTGGCTTAGCTCTCGGTGGGATCGATATCCAGCGTCCATTTCACTTTGCGTGACGCCGGCAAGGTGGCGATCAGCGGCAGCGATCCGCTCAACAGCTGTTGCAGACGTTTGCGCGACGGATGCTGCAACAGCAGCTGCCAGCGCCAGCGTCCACTGCGCTTCGGTGCCAACGCCGGAACCGGCCCCATCAGCCACATCGCCTCATCTTTAAGCGGGCTGGCTTCCAGCAAATTGCGCAGCTGTGTGAGGAATTCCGCCGCCTGTTGGTTATCCATATCCTCAGCGCGGAACAGCGCATGGCTGGTCCACGGCGGCAGCTGAACGGACTGACGCTCCAGCAGCGTTTGATCGGCAAAGGCGAAATAGCCGCGATGCAGCAATGTTTGCAGCAATGGATGTTCCGGATGATGGGTCTGCAGCAACACTTCGCCCTGTTTACCCGCACGACCGGCGCGACCCGCGACCTGCGTGTAGAGCTGAGCGAAACGCTCGGCGGCGCGGAAATCGGCCGAGAACAGCGCACCATCAACATCCAGTAGCGACACCAGCGTGACATCCGGGAAATGATGGCCTTTCGCCAGCATCTGCGTGCCCACCAGAATGCGCGCGCCGCCGCGATGCACATCGGCCAGATGCTGCTCCAGCGCGCCTTTACGGCTGGTGGTGTCGCGATCGATGCGCGATACCGGCACGCCGGGGAACAGCGTGCCCAGCTGCTGTTCTAGCTGTTCGGTGCCGACGCCGACCGGCATCAAATGCGTTGAACCACAGCTCGGGCACTGATTCGGCAGCGGGCGCTGGCTGTCACAATGGTGGCAGCGCAGCTGGCGATGGTTCTGGTGCAGCGTGTAGTAGCTATCGCAGCGCTGGCACTCGGCCAGCCAGCCGCAATCGTGGCACATCAGCGCCGGAGAGAAGCCACGGCGGTTGAGGAACAGCAGAACCTGATTATCGGCCTGCAGGTGCTGACGCATTTTGCCGAGCAGTGCTGGCGCCAATCCGCCTTTCAGCTGCTGGCCTTTAAGATCGATCAGCTGCTGTAACGCCGGTTTAGCATTGCCCGCGCGTTTGGTGAGATTGAGCTGGCGATATTTGCCGACGCGCACGTTGTGCAAGGTTTCCAGCGCGGGCGTGGCGGAACCCATCACAATTGGAATATCTTCCTCATGCGCACGGAACACCGCCAGATCGCGCGCCTGATAGCGCCAGCCTTCCTGTTGTTTGTACGAGCTGTCGTGCTCTTCATCAATGATGATGACGCCGGGGCGCGCCAGCGGCGTGAACAGCGCCGAGCGTGTACCGATAACAATCGCCGTTTCGCCGCTGCGCGCGCGCAGCCAGACGGCGAGGCGTTCGCTGTCATTCAGTGCCGAGTGCAGCACATCAATCGGCGCATCAAAGCGCTCACGGAAGCGGGCGATGGTTTGCGGCGTCAGGCCGATTTCCGGCACCAGCACCAAAGCCTGTTTGCCGCGTGCCAGCACGTTCTCCAGCACGCTGAGATACACTTCGGTTTTACCCGACCCGGTAATGCCGGCCAGCAGCCACGGCGCATAGTGATCGTCTTCACTGCGCATCGCGCCCACCGCCATCGCCTGATCGGTGTTCAGGCGCAGGCGATCCCCTTTGACGGCAAAGCTGGTACGCCAGTCGTGCATCTGCGGCGTGTGTTCACGCAGTTCGCACAAGCCTTTTGCGCGCAACGCTTGCAGCGCGGCATCGGTAAAATCGTGTTCGCTGACCTGATGACGATAGAGCGGTCGCTGACGCAGCATCGCCAGCGCTTGCTGCTGTTTCGGCGCGCGCTTCAGGCTCTCCATCGCCACTTCACGGCCAGCGTCATTGATCACCCATTGCCACAGCGGCGCTTCCTGCGCGGGTTTGCCCTGACGCAGCAGCACCGGCAGCGCATGGCTCAGCACTTCGCCGAGCGGCGAATGATAATAGTTGGCGGCCCAATGCAAAATGCGCCACAGGGCGGGCGAGAACAGACTTTGATCGTCGATCACGCTCTCTATCTGCTTGAGCTGCGTCAGCGGCAGATCGCTGGTCTCACGCGTACCGATCACAATGCCGATCATTTTGCGATTGCCGAACGGCACATTCACGCGTGCGCCCGCCACCGGCTGCGGCGCATCGGCAGGCAGCAAGTAATCAAACAGGCGAGGTAGCGGAACGGGCAGGGCAACCTGAACAACGGGCATCTGAATCTCTATCCGGTTCTGAATTAAGGAGAAGTAGTGTACACGGCTAATTAGGAAGCGGCTATTTGCTAAAACCGGTTAATTTCTGTATACTATGCCGCCTTCGATGAGATCACTTGTCGGAGCATACACTTAATGTTCAACCGCGTGTGGTGCTGTGCAGGCTGAGCCTGGCACGGAGAGCGACACGGCCTTTTATGAGGTTCTCCCATGAAACAAGGTATTCACCCTAAGTACGAAGCAGTAACCATGACTTGCTCTTGCGGTAACGTGATCAACACCCGTTCAACCATGGCTTCTGGTCTGAACCTGGACGTGTGCGGCAAATGCCACCCGTTCTACACTGGTAAGCAGCGTATTGCTGACACCGGTGGCCGTGTAGATCGCTTCAACAAGCGTTTCAGCGTGCCAGCAAGCAAGAAATAAGATTTTTGGCCGTCGAATCTTCGCGATTCGGCAGCAAGAAAAAACCCAGCCTCGGCTGGGTTTTTTTATTTCTGGCTTCAGTATTCCCAGCTATCGGGATCGATGCCCATTTCACGCATAATCTGTTTCGCTTCTTCCGGAATCTCATCGCTGCGTTCTTTACGCAAATCGACATCGTTCGGCAGAGGCTGCCCGGTGAAAGCATGCAAAAAGGCTTCACACAGCAGTTCGCTGTTGGTGGCGTGACGCAGGTTGTTCACCTGACGGCGGGTGCGCTCGTCCGTTAAAATCTTCAGCACTTTCAGCGGGATAGAAACTGTGATTTTCTTAACCTGCTCGCTCTTCTTGCCATGTTCAGCGTAAGGGCTGATATATTCGCCGTTCCATTCAGCCATGGGTTACCTTAATCAATAAAAGTTGAATATGGGGAAATCCGTTGATTATGCCCGATTTTTCGATGCCTGACCCCTTAAACCGCAGGTTTTATGCTTGAGCACCGCTTCTGCAAAGGAAAGCGCGCTGAACACCAGGCGATGACGGACAATTTTAGCGGTTATTGATGATTTGCTCAATCTATACGCAAAGACATTTAGATGTCCAGATGTATTGACGTCTATGTGCGGAATGTTATCCTGTTGCTCTTCTTTTTCTTCAGGAACAGTAAGCACCATGACGCGTAAACAGGCAACCATCGCAGTACGTAGCGGTTTGAATGATGACGAGCAATATGGCTGCGTTGTCCCACCGATTCATCTCTCCAGCACCTATAACTTCCTCGACTTCAATGAGCCGCGTGCGCATGACTATTCACGTCGTGGTAATCCAACGCGCGATGTGGTTCAGCGCGCGCTGGCTGAGTTGGAAGGTGGCGCAGGCGCGGTATTGACCAATACCGGCATGTCAGCGATTCATCTGGTGACAACCGTGTTCCTGAAGCCGGGCGATCTGCTGGTGGCGCCACATGACTGTTACGGCGGCAGCTATCGCCTGTTTGATAGCCTGAGCAAGCGCGGCGCGTATCGCGTGAAGTTTGTTGATCAGGGCGATAAAGCGGCGCTGGCCGCTGCTCTGGCCGAGAAGCCAAAACTGGTGCTGGTTGAAAGCCCAAGTAATCCACTGCTGCGTGTGGTCGATATCGCCAGCATTTGCGCCGCCGCGCGTGAAGCTGGCGCCATTAGCGTGGTAGACAACACCTTCCTCAGCCCGGCGCTGCAAAACCCGCTGGCGCTGGGTGCCGACTTGGTTGTTCACTCCTGCACCAAATACCTGAATGGTCACTCTGATGTGGTGGCGGGCGCGGTGATTGCGAAAGATCCAGCTATCGCCACCGATCTGGCGTGGTGGGCGAATAATATTGGTGTAACCGGCGCGGCGTTTGATAGCTACCTGCTGCTGCGCGGTTTGCGCACGCTGTCACCGCGCATCGCCGCCGCACAACGCAATGCATTGGCGATAGTTGATTACCTGAAGCAACAACCGCTGGTGAAAAAACTGTATCATCCGTCCCTGCCGGAAAATGCCGGTCATGAGTTTGCGGTACGTCAGCAGCGTGGTTTTGGTGCCATGCTGAGTTTCGAAATCGATGCCGATGAGGCTCGCCTGCGCCGCTTCCTGAAAGCGCTGCAGTTGTTCACGCTGGCCGAATCGCTGGGCGGCGTAGAAAGTTTGATTTCGCATACCGCGACCATGACGCATGCCGGCATGTCTGCAGAAGCGCGCGCGGCAGCGGGAATTTCGGAAACACTGCTGCGTATTTCTGTTGGGATTGAAGATCACGAAGATTTAATCGCCGATCTGGATAATGCATTCCGGATCGCAGCCGAGGAGTAATCATGACGAGTTCAGTGGGCGCGGGAACGCCGATCAAGCAGTTGCATAAATTTGGTGGCAGTAGCCTGGCCGACGCCCGTTGCTATCAGCGCGTGGCCAGCATCATGGCGGATTACAGCCAGCCAGGCGACTTAATGGTGGTCTCTGCCGCAGGCAGCACCACTAACCAGTTGATCAGCTGGCTGAAATTGAGCCAGAGCGATCGCTTATCTGCCCATCAGGTGCAACAGGCTTTACGGCGTTTTCACAGCGAATTAATTGCTGCGCTGCTGCCTGCTGAATATGCCGAAACCCTGACGTCTTCCTTTATACGAGATCTGGAAAGACTGGCGGCGCTGCTCGATGGCACCATCACCGACGCGGTGTATGCCGAAGTGGTGGGGCATGGCGAAATCTGGTCAGCGCGCTTGATGGCTGCGGTTTTGAGCCAGCGCGAGATCGAAGCCGCCTGGCTGGACGCGCGTGACTTCCTGCGTGCTGAACGTGCCGCGCAGCCGCAGGTTGATGAAGGCAAATCCTGGCCGCTGCTGCAGGAGCTGTTAACACAGCATCCGCATAAGCGTTTGGTGGTGACCGGCTTTATCAGCCGCAGCGAAGCGGGTGAAACCGTGCTGCTCGGCCGTAACGGCTCGGACTACTCGGCAACGCAGATTGGTGCGCTGGCGGGCGTGGGGCGCGTGACCATCTGGAGCGATGTGGCGGGCGTTTACAGCGCCGATCCGCGTAAAGTTTCTGATGCGTGCCTGCTACCGCTGCTGCGTCTTGATGAAGCCAGCGAGCTGGCGCGTCTGGCGGCGCCGGTGCTACACACCCGCACCTTGCAGCCGGTTTCCAACAGCGACATCGACTTGCAGCTGCGTTGCAGCTATCAACCGGAGCAGGGCTCGACGCGTATTGAACGCGTGCTAGCCTCCGGCACTGGCGCGCGAATCGTCACCAGCCACGATGATGTGTGTCTGGTGGAGATTCAAATTCCCGACAATCACGATTTCAAAACCCAGCAGAAAGAGATCGATCTGCTGCTGAAGCGCGCGCAGCTGCGTCCACTGGCGATCGGCGTGCATCCCGATCGCCGCCTGCTGCAGCTGTGTTACACCTCGGAAGTGGTGAATAGCGCCTTCAACCTGTTGCAGGATGCCGCACTGCCGGGCCATCTGCAGCTGCGCGACGGCTTAGCGCTGGTGGCGCTGGTGGGCGCGGGCGTGACGCGTAATCCGCTGCACAGCCACCGCTTCTGGCAGCAAATCAAAGATCAGCCGGTGGAGTTTGTCTGGCAATCGGAAGATCACATCAGCATCGTGGCGGTACTGCGCGTCGGCCCGACGCAGCACCTGATTCAGGGATTGCATCAGTCGCTGTTCCGCGCAGAAAAACGCATCGGTTTGATGTTGTTCGGCAAAGGCAACATCGGTTCACGCTGGCTGGAGCTGTTTGCCCGCGAGCAGGAAACGCTGTCGGCGCGTACGGGATTTGAGTATGTGCTGGCGGGCGTGGCAGACAGCAGCCGCAGTTTGCTGAGCTACGACGGTCTGGAAGCCAGCCGCGCATTGGCGTTCTTTGATGATGAAGCGGTCGAGCGCGATGAAGAGTCGCTGTTCCTGTGGATGCGTGCGCACCCGTTCGATGATTTAGTGGTGCTGGACGTCACCGCTAGCGAGCAGCTGGCGCAGCAGTATCATGATTTCGCCAGTCACGGCTTCCACGTTATCAGCGCCAACAAAGTTGCCGGTGCGTCGAGCGGTCAGAGCTGGCGTCAGGTGCGCGATGCTTTCGCCAAAACCGGTCGTCACTGGCTGTATAACGCCACCGTCGGTGCCGGTTTGCCGGTCAATCACACGGTGCGCGATTTACGCGAAAGCGGCGATAGCATTCTGGCGATCAGCGGCATCTTCTCCGGCACGCTGTCGTGGCTGTTCCTGCAATTTGATGGCACGGTGCCGTTTAGCGAGCTGGTTGATCAGGCGTGGCAGCAAGGCCTGACCGAACCAGACCCGCGCGTGGATTTGTCCGGGCAGGACGTAATGCGCAAGCTGGTGATTCTGGCGCGTGAAGCGGGCTACGACATCGAGCCGGATCAGGTGCGTGTCGAGTCGCTGGTGCCGGCAATTTGCGACGGTGAGTCGATTGATCACTTCTTCGAAAACGCCGACGAGCTGAATGATCAGATGCTGCAGCGTCTGGAAGCGGCGCAAGAGATGGGCTTAGTGCTGCGTTACGTGGCGCGTTTCGATGCCAATGGCAAAGCGCGCGTCGGCGTGGAAGCGGTACGTCCCGAGCATCCGCTGGCTGCGTTACTGCCGTGCGATAACGTGTTTGCCATCGAAAGCCGTTGGTATCGTGATAATCCGCTGGTGATCCGCGGACCGGGCGCAGGCCGCGATGTTACGGCCGGCGCGTTGCAATCGGATATCAACCGCCTCGCACAGCTGCTGTAATCTGCCTCACTTTGCAGACGGCATCGTCCGTCTGCATTCTTCACCTTCCCACCGCGCATCATGAAACGCTTTCACCTTGAGTGAAAATTTGTCACGCCTGTTCATTAATTTTCAGTTGACGCTAGCGTGCGAATCGTTCATTTTGTGCATCTGGACGTCTAAACGTATGGATGTTCGAAGGCCGCAAAATAATCGATATGTGATGACGAGGTATTAGGATGAGTTTCTTTCACGCCAATCAACGCGAAGCGTTGAACCAGAGCCTGGCTGAGCTGAACGGGCAAATTAATGTCTCTTTCGAATTTTTCCCGCCACGTACCAGCGAAATGGAAGAAACCCTGTGGAGCTCAATCGATCGACTGAGCAGCCTGAAGCCAAAATTCGTCTCCGTCACCTACGGTGCCAACTCGGGCGAGCGCGATCGTACGCACAGCATCATCAAAGGCATCAAAGATCGTACCGGTCTGGAAGCCGCACCGCATCTAACCTGTATCGATGCCACGCGTGATGAGCTACGCAGCATCGCGCGTGATTACTGGGATAGCGGCATTCGTCATATCGTGGCCCTGCGCGGTGATTTACCGCCGGGCAGCGGCAAGCCGGAGATGTACGGCTCGGATTTGGTGGCGCTGCTGAAAGACGTTGGCGATTTCGATATCTCGGTGGCGGCCTATCCGGAAGTGCATCCCGAAGCGAAAAGCGCGCAGGCCGATTTGATTAACCTGAAACGCAAAATTGATGCCGGTGCTAACCGCGCCATCACCCAGTTCTTCTTCGATGTGGAAAGCTACCTGCGCTTCCGCGATCGCTGTGTCGCAACCGGTATCGACGTGGAGATCGTGCCGGGTATTTTGCCGGTCTCTAACTTCAAACAGCTACAACGCTTCGCTACCATGACCAATGTGCGGGTGCCGGGCTGGATGAGTGCAATGTTTGAAGGTCTGGAAAACGATCCGGAAACGCGCAAAATGGTGGGTGCCAGCGTCGCCATGGACATGGTGAAAATCCTGTCGCGCGAAGGGGTGAAGGATTTCCATTTCTATACGCTGAACCGCGCCGAGTTGAGTTACGCCATTTGCCACACGCTGGGCGTGCGTCCGGCGATGGGAGGTTAAGATTGGCGGTCGCCATGAATGGCGGCCTTACAAAATCCAATAAAAAAGGAGCCAGTTGGCTCCTTTTTCACATCATTTCACTCGATTAACCGGTATTACGCATACCCGCTGCAACACCCGCGATCGTCACCATCAGCGCTTGTTCTACACGCGCATCTGGCTCATCACCGCGCTCTTCCTGCGCACGTGAACGATGCAGCAGTTCAGCCTGCAACACGTTCAGTGGATCGGTATAAACGTTACGCAGCGCGATGGACTCAGCAATCCACGGTTGGTCAGCCATCAGATGGGCATCGTTAGCGATGGTCAACACCGCTTTGATATCCGCATCCAGCTGATCGCGCAGCTGCTTGCCGAGCGACCACAGTGATTTATCCACCAGACGCTGATCGTAGTACTCCGCCAGCCACAAATCGGCTTTCGAGAACACCATCTCTAGCATGCCAAGGCGTGTGGCGAAGAATGGCCACTCGCGGCACATGTTCTCCAGCTCATCCTGATGACCTTCATCCATCGCTTTCTGCAACGCGGCACCCGCGCCCAGCCAGGCTGGCAGCATCAGACGGTTCTGCGTCCAGGCGAAGATCCACGGAATGGCACGCAGCGATTCCACACCGCCGGTTGGGCGACGTTTAGCCGGACGTGAACCCAGCGGCAATTTGCCCAGCTCCTGCTCGGGCGTGGCTGAGCGGAAATAGGGCACGAAGTCCGGATTCTCACGCACATAGCCGCGATACATCGCGCAGGAGTGCGCCGACAGACCATTCATGATCTCCTGCCATTCGCGCTTGGGTTCCGGCGGTGGCAGCAGGTTGGCTTCCAGAATCGCACCGGTATACAGCGACAGGCTGGCGATAGTGACTTCGGGCAAACCGTATTTGAAGCGAATCATCTCGCCCTGTTCGGTCACGCGCAGGCCACCTTTCAGGCTGCCCGGCGGTTGTGACAACAGCGCCGCATGGGCTGGCGCGCCGCCACGACCGATTGAGCCGCCGCGTCCATGGAACAGCGTCAGCGTGATGCCCGCGCTTTCACAGGTTTTGATCAGCGCGTCCTGCGCCTGATATTGCGCCCAGCTGGCGGCCATCACGCCGGCATCTTTCGCTGAGTCGGAATAGCCAATCATCACCATCTGTTTGCCATTGATAAAGCCGCGATACCAGTCGATGTTCAGCAACTGTGTCATCACGTCGTTAGCGTTGTTCAGGTCATCAAGGGTTTCGAACAGCGGCGCAACCGGCATGGCGTAAGGAATGCCGGCTTCTTTCAGCAGCAGATGCACGGCCAGCACGTCCGACGGCGTTTTCGCCATGGAGATCACGTAGGAAGCAATTGAACCCTGCGGCGCTTCGGCCACCACTTTGCAGGTATCCAGCACTTCGCGCGTCTCATCGCCTGGTTCCCACTGATGCGGCAACAGCGGACGCTTGGAATTCAGTTCGCGAATCAGGAAGGCTTGTTTATCCGCTTCTGACCAGCTTTCGTAATCACCGAGGCCGAGATAGCGCGTTACTTCGGCAATCGCCTGGGTATGGCGGGTGCTCTCCTGACGGATATCGATGCGCACCAGCGGCACGCCGAAACACTTCACGCGGCGCAGCGTGTCCAGCAGCTGACCATTGGCGATGATGCCCATGCCGCACTGCTGCAGAGATTGATAGATAGCGAACAGCGGATCCCACAGCTGATCGTTAGAGACCAGCAAATCGGCCGGACGCGGCAGGCGCTCGCCTTTAAGACGACGGCCAAGATAAGCCTGCGTGGTCATCAGCTGGCCGCGAAGGCGCTTCAGCACCATGCGGTACGGCTCCAGCGCTTCCGCATCGCCGCACAGCTCGCGCACTTCGTCGCTGCATTCGGACATCGACAGCTCGGAAATCAGCACGCCGATATCGCGCAGGAACAGGTCCGCGGCCTTCCAGCGGCTCAGCTGCATCGCGTGGCGGGTAATCGGTGCGGTGACGTTCGGGTTGCCGTCACGGTCGCCGCCCATCCACGAGGTAAATTTAATCGGTACGAAATCGACCGGCAGCTTAATGCCAAAAGTCTCTTCCACTTGCTCATTCAGCTCACGCAGGAAGGCTGGCACGCCTTGCCACAGGCTGTTTTCCACCACGGCAAAGCCCCATTTGGCTTCATCTATCGGCGTTGGACGGTATTTGCGGATTTCGTCGGTGTGCCACGCTTGTGCCACCAGCTGGCGCAGACGGCGCATCACCTGGGTACGTTCGTAGTCAGAAATATCGCTATGATCGAGTTGCTGTAAACAGCTGTTCACTTCGCCCAGCATATGGATCAGCGTGCGGCGGGTAATTTCGGTGGGGTGCGCAGTCAGCACCAGCTCCAGCGACAGCTCTTCAATCGACTGGCGGATCGCCGCTTCGCTGATATCGCCTTGCTGTTTCAGACGTTCGAAAGTCTTTTTCAGCAGTTCAGGGTGGTTCGCGCCATCGCCGCTACGTGAAATGGTTTGATACTGTTCAGCGACGTTGGTGAGATTAAGGAACTGGCTAAACGCACGCGCCACCGGCAGCAGCTCGTCGTTCGACAGATTTTGCAGCGTGGTCAGCAGTTCCTGACGATGAGTGTCATTTCCCGCACGGGATGACTTAGAGAGTTTACGGATGGTCTCCACCTGGTCGAGGATGTTCTCTCCTAGTGCATCCTTAATTGTATCCCCGAGCAGTTTGCCGAGCATACTGACATTACTTCGCATTGCGGAATATTGTTCGTTCATTGGACCCTGACACCCTTATCGTCTTTTTTTAATACTCTTACGCCCAACGGGCATAACATCGTCTTTTATCTAGCCACGTATCTTCCTGCGCGTCAATTGCCTTAAATCTACGTAAATGTGCTGCTAAATGGCGGAAATTCAAAGAATTTGCTTGCATCGAAGCGAGATAAGTTATTCTTATTATCAAATCCCGAACAATGACGGGGCAATTTGCTGATTTAACAGTGAAATGCCCCATTTGTTGTTCATCAATGACAAAAATGCTGTACGACTTGGGTGATAAGCGCATGAGTCGGCTTGATAAATGCGGTATCAATAAACTCATCAGGTTGATGGGCTTGATTGATAGATCCCGGGCCTAATACCAGCGTTGGGCACAACTGCTGGATAAAAGGCGCTTCAGTGCAATAGTTCACCACTTCGGTTGGCACGCCCAGCAGCTTCTCCACCACTTGCACCAGCTCATGATCGGCCGGACATTCGTAGCCTGGAATCGGCGGATGCAGCTCGCCCACGGTAAGACGTCCCGGCCAGCGCGCACTTACCGGCGCCAGCGCGTCATTCAGCAGACCATCCAAATCGCTCAGGGTTAAGCCCGGCAGCGGACGAATATCCATGTGCAATTCACAGCAGGCGCAGATGCGGTTGGCGGCGTCGCCACCATGAATATGACCAAAGTTCATGGTTGGATAAGGAATGGCAAAACCATCGTGGTTGTAACGCTCTTTCAGCGTGTTACGCAGCTGCATCAGCTGGGTAATGGATTCATGCATCAGTTCAATGGCGTTAACGCCGCGTGACGGATCGCTGGAGTGGCCTGATTGCCCCTGAATACGAATCACATTCGACAGATGACCTTTATGCGCGCGCACCGGCTTAAGCGAGGTGGGCTCGCCGATGATGGCGCAATCCGGACGCAACTGGGTGGATTCAGAGAAATACTTCGCGCCCGCCATGGTGGTCTCTTCGTCGGCGGTGGCGAGGACGTAGAGCGGCTTGCTGAGTTTGGTCACGTCAACGTCACGCAGCGCATCCAGAATAAAGGCGAAGAAGCCTTTCATATCGGCGGTGCCGAGGCCGTACAGCTTGTTGTCGTGTTCGGTCAGCGTGAACGGATCGCGCGTCCAGCGGCCGTCGTCGTAAGGCACAGTGTCGGTATGACCCGCCAATAACAAGCCGCCTGCGCCCAATCCGCTGCGCGCCAGCATGTTGAATTTATGCCGCGTGCCAGGCACCGGCTGCACTTCGACACTGAAGCCAATATCGCGGAACCAGCCGGCCAGCAAATTGATTAAAGTTTCATTACTCTGATCCAGTGCGCTATCGGTTGCGCTGATTGATGGCGTGGCAATCAACTGGCGGTAGAGTTCGATAAAAGGTGGTAATTTTGTCTTCACTGTTGACGGTCCTTGGGTTAGGATGTATCAATATTCATGCATTAATAGTGAATAAAAATACAATAACGTCGCTTGCATGTGAAGCATCAAATCTTCTGCAAACGGCATTCTGGGCAACGGGGCAAGGCCGCGACCCGATACGTGTGACTGTAATAAGGTATACAGCCTGATGTTGAATACGCTGATCGTTGGTGCCAGTGGTTACGCTGGCGTAGAGCTTGCCACCTACCTGAATCGCCATCCGCATATGAACATAACCGCTTTGGCGGTTTCAGCGCAAAGCCCGGATGCTGGAAAGTTACTGTCGGATTTGCATCCACAGCTCAAAGGCATTGTCGATTTGCCGCTGCAGCCGCTGAGCGATGCCGCTGAATGGGCCGACAAAGTGGATGTGGTGTTCCTCGCCACCGCTCACGAAGTCAGCCACGATCTGGCACCTGCATTCCTCAAAGCCGGTTGCGTGGTGTTCGATCTCTCCGGCGCGTTCCGCGTAAACGACGATGCGTTCTATACCCAATATTACGGCTTCAGCCATCAGCATCAGGATTGGCTGGACAAGGCGGTTTACGGCCTGGCCGAATGGCAGCACGACAAAATCAAAGACGCAGAGCTGGTTGCGGTGCCGGGTTGCTACCCAACCGCAGCCCAGCTTTCGCTGAAACCGCTGATCGCAGCGGGTCTGCTTAACGATGCACAGTGGCCGGTGATTAACGCCACCAGCGGCGTGAGCGGCGCAGGGCGCAAAGCCAACGTTGGCACCAGCTTCTGTGAAGTGAGCTTGCAGCCGTACGGTTTGTTTAATCATCGTCATCACCCAGAAATTGTGGCGCATCTCGGTACGCCGGTGATCTTCACGCCACATCTGGGCAGCTTCCCACGCGGGATTTTATCGACCACCACTTGCCGCCTGAAAGCGGGCGTGACGCAGCAGGATGTGGCGGATGCCTTCCATAGCGCCTACCACGATAAACCGCTGGTGCGCGTCTATGACAAAGGCGTCCCGGCGCTGAAAGCGGTGGTCGGTTTGCCGTTCTGCGACATCGGCTTCGCCATGCAAGGCGAGCACCTGATTGTGGTGGCTGCCGAAGATAACCTGCTGAAAGGCGCCTCATCGCAGGCGGTTCAGTGTTTAAACATTCGTTTCGGCTTCCCCGAAACGCTGTCTCTGATTTAACGAACGGATAACGCAATGAATCCATTAATCATTAAACTGGGTGGCGTGCTGCTGGATAGCGAAGAAGCGCTGGCCCGTCTGTTTGATGCCCTGCTGGCGTACCGCAATGAACATCAGCGTCCGCTGATCATTGTGCACGGCGGTGGTTGCGTGGTGGACGAGCTGATGAAGAAGCTCGCGCTGCCGGTGAAAAAGAAGAACGGTTTGCGCGTGACGCCAGCCGATCAGATTGACATTATTACCGGTGCGTTAGCCGGTACAGCCAACAAAACGCTGCTGGCGTGGGCGAAGAAATATGGCATCGGCGCGGTGGGTTTGTGCCTCGGCGATGCCGGTCTGGTCAACGTGGCGCAGTTCGATGAAGAGCTGGGACACGTTGGCAACGCGACGCCAGGCAACCCGGCGCTGGTGAACACGCTGCTGAGTGCAGGCTATATGCCGGTGATCAGCTCAATCGGTATCACCGATGGCGGCGAGTTGATGAACGTCAACGCTGACCAGGCGGCAACCGCGCTGGCTGCGACCATCGGTGCCGATTTGGTGCTGTTGTCTGATGTCAGCGGTATTCTCGACGGCAAAGGTCAGCGCATCGAAGAGATGACCGCCGCGAAAGCGGAGCAGCTGATTGCGCAGGGCATCATCACCGATGGCATGATCGTGAAAGTGAACGCGGCGCTTGATGCCGCCCGCACGCTCGGTCGCCCGGTCGATATCGCCAGCTGGCGTCATGCTGAACAACTGCCAACCCTTTTCAACGGCGTGTCGATTGGCACCCGGATTCTCGCATAATCAAGGATTAAGACATGAGCACGCAAAACATCAAAAAAATCGTTCTGGCCTACTCCGGCGGTCTGGATACTTCAGCCATCATTCCATGGTTGAAAGAGAACTATGGCGGCTGTGAAGTGGTGGCGTTCGTGGCGAACATTGGCCAGGATCCCGCCGATCTGGAAGGCGTTGAGAAGAAAGCGCTGCAGTCAGGTGCGTCTGAGTGCCACGTGGTTGACCTGCGTGAAGCGTTCATCAGCGAATACGTGTATCCGGTTCTGCAGACTGGCGCCCTGTACGAAGGCACTTATCTGCTGGGTACGTCTATGGCGCGTCCGATTATCGCTAAAGCCCAGGTTGAGCTGGCGCTGAAAGTGGGCGCAGATGCGCTGTGCCACGGCGCAACCGGTAAAGGTAACGATCAGGTGCGTTTTGAAACCACCTACACCGCGCTGGCGCCACAGCTGAAAGTGGTTGCGCCATGGCGTGAGTGGGACCTGCGTTCACGTGAAGCGCTGCTGGATTACCTGAAAGAGCGCAATATCCCGACCACCGCGTCGCTGGAAAAAATCTACAGCCGTGACGAGAACGCATGGCACATCTCTACCGAAGGCGGCGTGCTGGAAAGCCCAGCCAATGCACCGAACAAAGATTGCTGGGTGTGGACCGTTGATCCGCTGGAAGCGCCCGATCAGCCAGAAAATGTCACGGTCACCGTGGAGAAAGGTCGCGTGGTGGCGGTGAATGGCGAGACGCTGAGCCCGTTCCAGTGCCTGGAAAAACTCAACGTGCTGGGCGCCAAACACGGCGTCGGCCGTATCGACATCGTGGAAAACCGTCTGGTAGGCATCAAGTCCCGCGGCTGCTACGAAACTCCAGGCGGCACCATCATGGTTAACGCGTTGCGTGCGGTTGAACAACTGGTGCTGGATCGCGATAGCTTCAAATGGCGTGAGCAGCTGGGCCATGAAATGTCTTACGTGGTTTACGATGGTCGCTGGTTCGCGCCGCTGCGTAAATCTATCCAGGCCGCAGCTGAATCATTGGCAGAAGAGGTGAATGGCGAAGTGGTACTCCAGCTGTATAAAGGCCAGGCCACGGCGATTCAGAAAACCTCTGCTAACAGCCTGTACTCAGAAGAGTTCGCCACCTTTGGCGAAGACGAAGTTTACGATCACCGTCACGCGGGCGGCTTTATCCGCTTGTTCTCACTCTCTTCACGCATTCGCGCGCTGAACGAGCAGAAGAAGTAATACCGCGGCAATCGACCTATTTTGCAAGGGCGGCTTCGGGCCGCCTTTTCTATAACAGATTCAGGAGTAATGCAGATGGCACTTTGGGGCGGACGTTTTTCGCAGGCAGCAGACCAACGGTTCAAACAGTTCAACGACTCGCTGCGTTTTGACTATCGCCTGGCCGAGCAGGACATTACCGGCTCGATTGCCTGGTCAAAAGCGCTGGTGACGGTCAACGTGCTGACCAATGAAGAGCAGCAACAGCTGGAAAGCGCGTTGAATGAACTGCTGGCTGAGGTACGCGCCAATCCTGAGCAGATTCTGCAAAGCGATGCGGAAGATATTCACAGCTGGGTGGAAGGCAAGCTGATCGACAAAGTCGGCGCGCTGGGCAAGAAATTGCACACCGGCCGTAGCCGTAACGATCAGGTCGCGACCGATCTGAAACTGTGGTGCAAAGAGCAGGTTGCCGTGCTGCTGGAGGCGACGCGTGAGCTGCAATCGGCGCTGGTCGCCACGGCACAAGCCAATCAGGACGCGGTGATGCCGGGTTACACGCACCTGCAGCGTGCGCAACCGGTGACGTTCGCGCATTGGTGCCTGGCGTACGTTGAGATGCTGGCGCGTGACGAGAGCCGTCTGCAGGATGCACTGAAGCGTATGGATGTCAGTCCGCTGGGTTGCGGCGCGCTGGCGGGTACCGCCTACGAGATCGATCGTCAGCAGCTGGCCGGCTGGTTAGGTTTTGCCTCTGCCACGCGTAACAGCCTCGATACCGTTTCCGATCGCGATCACGTGCTCGAGCTGCTGTCAGACGCCTCGATTGGCATGGTGCATCTGTCGCGCTTTGCTGAAGACCTGATCTTCTTCAACACCGGTGAAGCGGGCTTCCTTGAACTGTCGGATAAAGTCACTTCCGGGTCGTCGCTGATGCCGCAGAAGAAAAACCCGGATGCGCTGGAGCTGATCCGTGGCAAATGCGGCCGTGTGCAAGGTGCGCTGACCGGCATGATGATGACGCTGAAAGGCCTGCCGCTGGCGTACAACAAAGATATGCAGGAAGACAAAGAAGGGCTGTTCGATGCGCTGGATACCTGGCTCGACTGCCTGCATATGTCGGTGCTGGTGCTGGACGGCATTCAGGTAAAACGTCCGCGTTGCCAGGAAGCCGCTGAGCAGGGCTACGCCAACTCGACCGAGCTGGCCGATTATCTGGTGGCAAAAGGCGTTCCGTTCCGCGAAGCCCACCACATTGTGGGTGAAACCGTGGTGGAAGCGATCAAGCAAGGCGTGGCGCTGGAAGCGCTCACTCTGGCGCAGTTGAAGCAGTTCAGCGCGGTGATTGAGGATGACGTGTATCCAATTCTGTCGCTGCAATCCTGCCTGGATAAGCGTAATGCGCAAGGTGGTGTCGCTCCTCAACAGGTCGCCTTCGCCATTAGCGAAGCTCAGAAGCGTTTGGGTTAAAGCTATGCGCATTAGATTGCGCCGCTGCGGTATGAGCAGGAATGCGTAGCGGCGCGATTTATCGCGCTCTGTTGATATCCAGCAGGCGAGTGACAAGCAAAAAAAAGCGGGCACCTCTTGGGTAGCCCGCCAACCTCTAGCTTCGGAATTACATTTTGTTATAGGCACATCATCAAGGGCAGGCCACTCCCGGCCAGCACAGTGATTGGTTTTAAGCAGTTTGCAGGTTCTGCTCCAGATCATTTGATGCGCGCATTATTCCCGCTCACGCCTTGATAGGGCCAATCGTTCATTGCTATTCTATCTATCGCCACGGGCTATCGTGGTTTGGAGGATTTCAATGAATATTCGTGATCTCGAATACCTGGTTTCACTTGCGGAGCATCGCCATTTCCGGCGTGCAGCTGACGCATGTCATGTCAGCCAACCTACCTTAAGTGGACAGATTCGTAAGCTGGAAGATGAACTTGGCGTGATGCTGCTGGAGCGAACCAGCCGTAAGGTGTTGTTTACTCAGGCAGGACTGTTGCTGGTGGATCAAGCGCGAACCGTGCTGCGCGAAGTGAAAGTGCTGAAGGAGATGGCGAGCCAGCAAGGCGAAGCGATGTCTGGACCGCTGCACATTGGTTTGATTCCAACCACCGGGCCGTATCTGCTGCCGCACATCATTCCGATGCTGCACAAAACCTTCCCCAAACTCGAAATGTACCTGCATGAAGCGCAGACGCAGCAACTGCTGGCACAGCTCGACAGCGGCAAGCTGGATTGCGCCATCGTGGCATTGGTGAAAGAGAGTGAAGCCTTTATTGAAGTGCCGCTGTTTGATGAGCCAATGACGCTGGCGGTTTATGCCGATCATCCGTGGCGCGATCGCGATCGCGTGCCGATGTCGGATCTGGCCGGTGAGAAATTACTGATGCTGGAAGATGGGCACTGCCTGCGCGATCAGGCGATGGGCTTCTGCTTCGAAGCCGGTGCCGATGAAGATACGCATTTCCGCGCCACCAGTCTGGAAACGCTGCGCAACATGGTTGCCGCCGGTAGCGGCATTACCTTGTTACCTGCGCTGTCCGTGCCGAATGAACGCGAACGTGATGGCGTCTGCTATTTACCGTGTTACAAGCCGGTGCCGCAGCGCACCATCGCGTTGGTCTATCGTCCAGGATCGCCTCTGCGCAGCCGCTATGAGCAGTTGGCAGAAGCAATCAAAACCCACATGAAGGGTTATCTGGATACCTCGTTAAAACAGGCGGTTTAAGCCGTTTAACGCTGCCACGCGATAAGCTTCGGCCATGGTGGGATAGTTGAAGGTGGTATTCACGAAGTACTCGATCGTGTTGCCGCCGTTCTTCTGTTCCATGATGGCCTGGCCGATGTGAATGATCTCCGCAGCACGCTCGCCAAAGCAGTGAATCCCTAAAATCTCTTTGGTTTCGCGGTGGAACAGAATCTTCAGGCTGCCGACATGCATGCCAACAATCTGCGCACGCGCCAGATGTTTAAACTGCGCACGACCCACTTCATACGGCACTTTCATCGCCGTCAGCTGCTGTTCGGTTTTACCCACTGAGCTGATCTCCGGAATGGTGTAAATCCCGGTTGGAATATCTTCGATCAGGTGCGCGGTAGCTTCACCTTTGATGATCGCCTGCGCGGCAATGCGGCCCTGATCGTAAGCAGCAGAAGCCAGGCTTGGATAACCAATCACGTCGCCAACCGCGTAAATATGCGGCAGCGCAGTTTGATACATGCTGTTCACCTTCAGCAGGCCACGACCATCCGCTTCCAGTCCGACGTTTTCCAGCGCCAGTGAATCGGTGTTACCGGTTCGACCGTTTGCGTACAGCAGGCAATCGGCTTTCACTTTTTTGCCCGATTTAAGGTGAATTATCACCCCGTCATCAACGCCTTCAATCTTCTCAAACTCTTCGTTGTGACGAATCACCACGCCGCTGTTCCAGAAGTGATAGGAGAGGGAATCTGACATCTCCTGATCGAGGAATGCCAGCAGACGGTCGCGAGTGTTGATCAGGTCAACCTTGACGTTCAGGCCGCGGAAAATCGAGGCATATTCACAGCCAATTACGCCGGCGCCATAAATGATGACGTGACCAGGTTCATGATGCAGGTTGAGGATGGAGTCGGAATCGTAAACGCGCGGATGGGTGAAATCGACATCCGCGGGATGATACGGACGAGAACCGCAGGCGATCACGAATTTCGCCGCGGTTAATCGCTCGCGGGTGCCGTCGGGTTGTTCCACTTCGATGGTGTTGGCATCAACAAATCGGGCATCGCCCTGATAAAGTTCACAGCGGTTGCGCTCGTAGAAGCCCTGACGCATCGCGGTTTGTTGACTGATCACGTTCTCGGTGTGGTTGAGAATGTCGGCGAATGAGGAGCGCAGGAGGCGAGTGTGATCGCTGTAAAGTGGGTTTTGATTGAACTCGATGATACGGCTAACAGCGTGACGCAGGGCTTTGGAAGGGATGGTTCCCCAGTGTGTACAACCGCCGCCGATGTTGTGGTAGCGTTCGATCACTGCAATACGCGCTCCCTGCTTCACCAGCCCCATCGCCGCACCTTCGCCGCCCGGACCGGAGCCAATCACAATGGCATCGTAATCGTAAGACTTTTGCATACCAGTACGTCCTATTTTTTTATCACATTTTTACAACGAGATTCTAACATCTCGCCGCGCACATCTGAATTCTAACAGCGTAAATTGCTGAAGTTTGACAAAGCGTGAGGTTCACAAGCGTTCACAAAGTTTGCACCGCTGTACGCTGAAAAGTTTGTTATAGTGCCTGCCAAATCACCTAAAAGGCCGGGAAAATGGGCGTCAGAGCGTTACAAAAAGAACGTACACGACGTTCACTGATTGAAGCTGCCTTCAGTCAGTTAAGTGCAGAAAGGAGTTTTGCCAGCCTGAGTTTGCGCGAAGTTGCACGCGAAGCGGGGATTGCGCCGACCTCATTTTATCGTCACTTCCGCGATGTCGATGAGCTGGGCCTGACCATGGTGGACGAAAGCGGCTTGATGCTGCGCCAGTTAATGCGTCAGGCGCGCCAGCGTATTGCCAAGGGCGGCAGCATTATCAAAACCTCGGTGGCAACTTTTATGGAGTTCATCGGGAACAATCCCAACGCTTTTCGGCTCTTACTACGCGAGCGCTCCGGAACCTCGGCGGCCTTTCGTGCCGCAGTCGCGCGTGAGATTCAGCACTTCATCGCCGAACTGGCCGATTATCTTGAATTAGAAAATCGCATGCCGCGCAGCTTCACCGAAGCGCAGGCCGAAGCCATGGTGACGATTGTGTTTAGCGCGGGTGCCGAAGCGCTGGACGTTGATATTGAGCAGCGCCGTAAGCTTGAGGATCGATTAGTGCTGCAGCTGCGCATGATCGCCAAAGGCGCTTATTACTGGTATCGCCGGGAGCAAGAGCGTCTGGCGGTTACCCTGGAAAAACCCGAAGAGTAATGTGATAAGGATAATGAAATGATTGAGCAAAACCCACGCGATAAAGGAACGCTTTTATTGGCTTTTATCACCGGTTTAGCGATCAACGGCTCCTTTTCGGTGCTGTTCAGCACGTTTGTTCCCTTTTCGATATTCCCGCTGATTGCGCTTGGCCTCGCGGCCTGGTGTTTGCATCAGCGTTATCTCAACCGCAATATGCCAGACGGCATGCCTTCACTGGCGGCGGCGTTCTTCCTGCTGGGTATTTTGGTTTATAGCGCGCTGGTGCGGGCTGAATATCCGGATATCGGCTCTAACTTCATCCCGACCATTCTGATGGTGGCGCTGGTGTTCTGGATTGGTATGCGTTTTCGCCGCGCGAAGAGCAAGCAGTGAAAAAACGGGAACCTTGGGGTTCCCGTTGTTGTTTAGGCCTTGCGCGTCAGCAGCACGCCGCATTCCATATGATGGGTATACGGGAACTGATCGAACAGCGCCAGACGCGTGACGTCATGCGTTTCTCCCAGCACCGCGAGGTTGTCGCACAGCGTTTGCGGGTTGCAGGAGATATAAAGGATGCGCGGATAGGCCTGCACCATCTTCACAGTTTCCTCATCCAGCCCGCTACGTGGCGGATCAACAAAAATGGTTTCGCATTGATAGCTCTTCAGGTCGATGCCTTCTAAACGATTGAAGCTGCGTACGCCCGTCATCGCCTGGGTAAACTCTTCAGCGGCCATACGAATAATCTGCACGTTATCAATATGGTTGGCGGCAATGTTGTATTGCGCGGACGCGACCGACGGCTTGGCAATTTCCGTGGCCAACACGCTGCGGAAGTTACGCGCCAGCGCCAGCGAGAAGTTGCCGTTACCGCAATAGAGTTCCAGCAGATCGCCTTGCGAATCCTGCGTGACGTCCAGCGCCCACTCCAGCATCTTAATATTCATCGCCGCGTTTGGCTGGGTGAAGCTGTTCTCCACCTGACGATAAATCATCTCTTTCCCCGCGACCGGCAGGCGCTCATCCACGTAATCGCGATCGAGGCAGATTTTGGTTTTGGTGGCGCGGCCAATCAGCTGCACGTCAAAGCCTTCGGCACGCAGGCTGTCGCGCAGGGCGCTGGCGGCGGCGGTCCACTCCTCTTCCAGCTTGCGGTGATAGAGCAGCGAGATAACAATCTGGTTGCTCATCGTCGACAGGTAATCGATCTGGAACAGTTTGAAACGCAGCGCGCGGTTGTCACGGATCGCCGCGATCAGTTTTGGCATCAACTGGTTGATCAATTCACTGGCCGCCGGGAATTGATCGACGCGGATACGTTGCTTGGTCTGTTGATCAAAGATGATGTGGTAGAGATCGTCTCCGTCGTGCCAGATGCGGAATTCGGCACGCATCCGATAGTGGCTGACCGGCGAACGGAACACCTCCACGTCGGGCGCGGCAAAGGGCACCATCATCGCCTGTAAACGGCTGACTTTTTCCGCCAGTTGCGCGTCGTATTGTTCAATCGGGAGCTGTTCGGGTGTCATCTTTAATCCTGGTAATAAGCTGGCTTGCCGGGCGATTGTAGGCATTCAACTGCTGATGTCCAGCCCTGCGGAAAACAAGATGGCTGGAAGTCTGGATTTCCGGCCTTCCTGGCCGTAGACTGCGCCTGCCGGCCTCCTTGAGTTAAAAGGGAATCCAGTGTGAATCTGGAGCTGACGCGCAGCGGTAAGGAATGTCGTGGTGATGGCAATTACAAACACTGTCCTGCCGGATGGGAAGTTTTTTCACCATTTATGATTCTCAGCCCGAAGACCTGCCGGTGTGACGTCGCAATACATACGACCATCGCGAGCTATTGGTCGTAGTCGTGCGGCATCCTGCTTCGTCTTTTGGATGCTATAACAATGAAAAAAACACATGCTTCGCTGTTTGCCTTCAGTGCAACGGCGTTGTCTCTCTGGGCGCAATTTGGCTACGCGCAGCAGAATGATGATACGCAAATCGTTACCGCTAACCGCTTCGCGCAGCCGGTCTCGTCGGTGCTGGCTTCGACTTCTGTTGTCACCCGTGATGAGATCGATCAGTGGCAATCCAGGAACCTACTGGAAGTGTTACGCCGCTTGCCGGGCGTGGATATCGCGCAAAGCGGTGGCATTGGGCAAAGCGCTTCTATGTATGTGCGGGGTTCGGAAGCGCGCCATACGCTAATTCTGGTTGACGGTGTGCCGTTCTCTAAGCCTGGCATTACCGGCGTTGCTGACTTCAACCAGATTCCTGTTTCTATTATCCAGCGCGTTGAGTTTATTCGCGGCCCGCGCTCTGCCGTTTACGGCGCAGATGCGATTGGCGGCGTGGTGAATGTCATCACGCAAAACCCGAATAATCAAAACTCGCTGACGGCTGGCTTTGGTTCGAAGGGCTATCAGGAATACAGCGGCGGCATCAATCAAAATGTCACGGACCAAACGCGCGTAACGGTGGCGGGCTCTTATCAGGCCACCAACGGCTACAACGTTCAGCCGGGCTCAACGTCTCCGACCGATCGCGATCGTGATGGCTGGCGCAATAAGGCGTTCTGGGCTGGCGTTGACCACAAGTTTAACGAGGCGTTTTCTGGCTTCTTCCGGGGTTACGGTTACGCCGCGAACTCAGATTACGATGCGGGTTATGTCGGTGGTCAGGATGAGCAACAGATCTATAATCACTCGTTTGATACCGGTCTGCGCTTTAATAAAGAGGAATACTCCTCGCAGCTGACCGCCAGTTATCAAAAGTACAAAATCTATAACTACGTTGGGTCTGATGGCCGCTATGCGGATTCCAATAGCCTGGATGACATGGAGCAGCGCAACCTGCAGTGGGGCAACACCTTTGCGGTGGGGTATGGCATGGTCAGCGCGGGTCTGGATTGGCAGCAGCAGAAACTGAGCTCGGTTGGACAACTCTATTCTGGCGCACCGCGTGACGAAGATGGTTACAAGCAAGACAACACCGGTGCTTACCTGACGGCTCAGCAGCAGTTTGGCAATGTTACGCTTGAAGGTTCGGCGCGTGGCGATGATAACCAGGACTTCGGCCGTCATGGCACCTGGCAAACGGCTGCGGGTTGGGAGTTTGTGCCGGGTTACAAGGCATCACTCTCTTACGGCACGGGTTTCCAGGCGCCGACGTTAGGCCAGCTATATGGTCTGAAGCGCTTTGGTATTAGCTCTAATCCCGATCTCAATCCTGAGAAATCAAAACAGTGGGAAGCCGCGCTGGAAGGTTTAACCGGTCCGGTTAATTGGCGTGTTGCGGCGTATCACAATAAAGTCAGCAATCTCATTACCTATGCTTCTGATCCTGTGACTTTTGAGGGCGGCTATTACAATGAAAAAGCCGTTACGCTGAAAGGTATTGAAGCCACCGCTGATTTTGATACCCGCTTACTTCATCACCAGATCACCTTGGGTTATCTGGATGCGCGTCGTGATTCAGATGGTGAAATGCTGGCGCGTCGTGCGCGTGAGCAGGCCAAATATCAGCTGGGTATGACGGTGTATGACTTTGATATTGATGTCATCTACCAGTACTTCGGTAAGCGCTACGATAACAACACCAGCGAATATGCCAGCGAGCAGCGTCGTTTATCGAGTTACAGCACGGTAGATCTCGCGGTCTCGTATCCGGTCACATCACAGCTCACCGTTCGTGGTAGAATTGCCAACCTGTTCGATAAAGATTATGAGACAGCGTATGGCTATCCAACTCCAGGAACGGAGTATTACCTCAGCGCCAGCTACAGCTTCTGATCTGCGTCCCACCGTGCTGGTGTTTGACTCCGGCGTGGGTGGGCTCTCCGTTTATGATGAGGTCCGGCATTTACTGCCGGATCTTCACTATCTCTACGCCTTTGATAATGAAGGGTTCCCGTACGGCGAAAAATCCGAAGACTTTATTGTCGAGCGCGTGGTGGCGGTGGTGACGGCTATCACTCAGCGTTTCCCGCTTGCGTTGGTGATCATTGCTTGTAACTCGGCCAGCACCATCTCTTTGCCGGCTCTGCGTGAGCGCTTCGAATTCCCGGTTGTGGGTGTGGTGCCTGCGATAAAACCTGCTGCGCGTCTGACGCGTAACGGCGTAGTGGGATTGCTGGCCACGCGCGGCACGGTGAAACGTCCTTATACCCATGAGTTAGTGGCGCAATTTGCCCGCGACTGCAAAATTGAAATGCTCGGCTCTGCTGAGCTGGTGGAGCTGGCGGAAGCCAAGCTGCATGGCGAAGATGTTGAGCTCGCTGATGTACGCCGTGCTGTGCAACCCTGGCTACGGATGAAAGAGCCACCTGATACCGTGGTTCTCGGATGTACGCATTTCCCTTTACTACGTGATGAGCTGCAATTGGTGCTACCGGAAGGGACAAGGCTGGTGGATTCGGGCGCGGCTATTGCACGTCGTACCGTTTGGTTATTAGAGCATGAAGCACCGCAGGCAGTTTCATCCGGTCAGAATTTAGCGTTCTGTACGCGTATAGATGATGAAGTGACGAAATTGTCACCGATTTTGCAGCGTTATGGCTTCCCGTTGCTGGAAAAATTAGCAGTTTAGTGGCGTTTCGACGAAAAAATCAGCACTCGGAAATTAATTTGAAATTAGCGCTTGTCAGCTCCGAAGAAATCCCTATACTGCGCCTCCACTGACACGGAACAACGGCTTACGAAGCGAAGTGTTCAGGAGGTGGTCTTCAAGGCAACCTTCAGAAAAGCAAAAATAAATGCTTGACTGAGAATGCGGAAAGCGTAATATACGCATCCCGCGCCGCTAGAGAAATCGCGGCATGCTCTTTAACAATTTATCAGACAATCTGTGTGGGCACTCGCAGGATTGATATCCGCGTCTCCGGACGCAAAAAAATATCAAAGCCTCACGAGTGAACACATAATGAAATTCATTATGACGTTTTACAGATGAGCACCGCTGAACTGGTTTCAGCAAATCAAACTTAAATTGAAGAGTTTGATCATGGCTCAGATTGAACGCTGGCGGCAGGCCTAACACATGCAAGTCGAACGGTAGCACAGAGAGCTTGCTCTCGGGTGACGAGTGGCGGACGGGTGAGTAATGTCTGGGAAACTGCCCGATGGAGGGGGATAACTACTGGAAACGGTAGCTAATACCGCATAACGTCGCAAGACCAAAGTGGGGGACCTTCGGGCCTCACACCATCGGATGTGCCCAGATGGGATTAGCTAGTAGGTGGGGTAATGGCTCACCTAGGCGACGATCCCTAGCTGGTCTGAGAGGATGACCAGCCACACTGGAACTGAGACACGGTCCAGACTCCTACGGGAGGCAGCAGTGGGGAATATTGCACAATGGGCGCAAGCCTGATGCAGCCATGCCGCGTGTATGAAGAAGGCCTTCGGGTTGTAAAGTACTTTCAGCGGGGAGGAAGGCGGTGGAGTTAATAGCTTCACCGATTGACGTTACCCGCAGAAGAAGCACCGGCTAACTCCGTGCCAGCAGCCGCGGTAATACGGAGGGTGCAAGCGTTAATCGGAATTACTGGGCGTAAAGCGCACGCAGGCGGTCTGTCAAGTCGGATGTGAAATCCCCGGGCTTAACCTGGGAACTGCATTCGAAACTGGCAGGCTGGAGTCTTGTAGAGGGGGGTAGAATTCCAGGTGTAGCGGTGAAATGCGTAGAGATCTGGAGGAATACCGGTGGCGAAGGCGGCCCCCTGGACAAAGACTGACGCTCAGGTGCGAAAGCGTGGGGAGCAAACAGGATTAGATACCCTGGTAGTCCACGCCGTAAACGATGTCGACTTGGAGGTTGTTCCCTTGAGGAGTGGCTTCCGGAGCTAACGCGTTAAGTCGACCGCCTGGGGAGTACGGCCGCAAGGTTAAAACTCAAATGAATTGACGGGGGCCCGCACAAGCGGTGGAGCATGTGGTTTAATTCGATGCAACGCGAAGAACCTTACCTACTCTTGACATCCAGAGAACTTAGCAGAGATGCTTTGGTGCCTTCGGGAACTCTGAGACAGGTGCTGCATGGCTGTCGTCAGCTCGTGTTGTGAAATGTTGGGTTAAGTCCCGCAACGAGCGCAACCCTTATCCTTTGTTGCCAGCGGTTCGGCCGGGAACTCAAAGGAGACTGCCAGTGATAAACTGGAGGAAGGTGGGGATGACGTCAAGTCATCATGGCCCTTACGAGTAGGGCTACACACGTGCTACAATGGCGCATACAAAGAGAAGCGACCTCGCGAGAGCAAGCGGACCTCATAAAGTGCGTCGTAGTCCGGATCGGAGTCTGCAACTCGACTCCGTGAAGTCGGAATCGCTAGTAATCGTAGATCAGAATGCTACGGTGAATACGTTCCCGGGCCTTGTACACACCGCCCGTCACACCATGGGAGTGGGTTGCAAAAGAAGTAGGTAGCTTAACCTTCGGGAGGGCGCTTACCACTTTGTGATTCATGACTGGGGTGAAGTCGTAACAAGGTAACCGTAGGGGAACCTGCGGTTGGATCACCTCCTTACCTGAAGATACCTTCCCGCGAAGTGCTCACACAGATTGTCTGATAGAAAGTAACGAGCAGAAAAAACCTCTACAGGCTTGTAGCTCAGGTGGTTAGAGCGCACCCCTGATAAGGGTGAGGTCGGTGGTTCAAGTCCACTCAGGCCTACCAAATTTCTTCTCATGCTGCGTTAAAGCGCCGCTCGTATAGTGAACTATACGTCGCGCCACTTTGCCTTGCCTGAAAAGAAATTACCGTTTGTCAAAAACGGAACTCCTGGTGAGTGGTAGTAGTGGTCTCTGCAGTAACTGTATGGGGCTATAGCTCAGCTGGGAGAGCGCCTGCCTTGCACGCAGGAGGTCAGCGGTTCGATCCCGCTTAGCTCCACCATTACAGTGACTCAAAACAATACTTCAGAGCAAACCGGAAACGGTGTGCTGCGAAGTATTATGCTCTTTAACAATCCGGAACAAGCTGAAAATTGAAACGACGTATCGTCTTCATTCTCCGTAATAAGAATGAAGCGGCGATATGTTCGAGTCTCTCAAATGCTTGCAGTCTGCACGCGTTGCAAAACGCCTGTGGGTTGTGAGGTTAAGCGACTAAGCGTACACGGTGGATGCCCTGGCAGTCAGAGGCGATGAAGGACGTGCTAATCTGCGTAAAGCGTCGGTAAGGTGATATGAACCGCTACAGCCGACGATGTCCGAATGGGGAAACCCGGTGCACCCAGTGCATCATCGCAACATGAATACATAGTGTTGCGAGGCGAACCCGGGGAACTGAAACATCTAAGTACCCGGAGGAAAAGAAATCAACCGAGATTCCCCCAGTAGCGGCGAGCGAACGGGGAACAGCCCAGAACCTGAATCAGTTTGTGCGTTAGTGGAAGCGTCTGGAAAGTCGCGCGATACCGGGTGATAGCCCCGTACACGAAAGTGCACATTCTGTGAGTTCGAAGAGTAGGGCGGGACACGTGGTATCCTGTCTGAATATGGGGGACCATCCTCCAAGGCTAAATACTCCTGACTGACCGATAGTGAACCAGTACCGTGAGGGAAAGGCGAAAAGAACCCCGGCGAGGGGAGTGAAACAGAACCTGAAACCGTGTACGTACAAGCAGTGGGAGCCTCTTTATGGGGTGACTGCGTACCTTTTGTATAATGGGTCAGCGACTTATATTCTGTAGCAAGGTTAACCGTATAGGGGAGCCGCAGGGAAACCGAGTCTTAACTGGGCGTTAAGTTGCAGGGTATAGACCCGAAACCCGGTGATCTAGCCATGGGCAGGTTGAAGGTTGGGTAACACTAACTGGAGGACCGAACCGACTAATGTTGAAAAATTAGCGGATGACTTGTGGCTGGGGGTGAAAGGCCAATCAAACCGGGAGATAGCTGGTTCTCCCCGAAAGCTATTTAGGTAGCGCCTCGTGAACTCATCTCCGGGGGTAGAGCACTGTTTCGGCTAGGGGGCCATCCCGGCTTACCAACCCGATGCAAACTGCGAATACCGGAGAATGTTATCACGGGAGACACACGGCGGGTGCTAACGTCCGTCGTGAAGAGGGAAACAACCCAGACCGCCAGCTAAGGTCCCAAAGTCATGGTTAAGTGGGAAACGATGTGGGAAGGCACAGACAGCCAGGATGTTGGCTTAGAAGCAGCCATCATTTAAAGAAAGCGTAATAGCTCACTGGTCGAGTCGGCCTGCGCGGAAGATGTAACGGGGCTAAACCATGCACCGAAGCTGCGGCAGCGACGCGTATGCGTTGTTGGGTAGGGGAGCGTTCTGTAAGCCGTTGAAGGTGTGCTGTGAGGCATGCTGGAGGTATCAGAAGTGCGAATGCTGACATAAGTAACGATAAAGCGGGTGAAAAGCCCGCTCGCCGGAAGACCAAGGGTTCCTGTTCAACGTTAATCGGAGCAGGGTGAGTCGACCCCTAAGGCGAGGCTGAAAAGCGTAGTCGATGGGAAGCAGGTTAATATTCCTGCACTTGGTGTTACTGCGAAGGGGGGACGGAGAAGGCTAGGTTATCCGGGCGACGGTTGTCCCGGTTTAAGCGTGTAGGCGGAGAGTTCAGGTAAATCCGGACTCTTATTAACGCTGAGGCGTGACGACGAGCCACCACGGTGGTGAAGTAACTGATGCCCTGCTTCCAGGAAAAGCCTCTAAGCTCCAGGTAACACGAAATCGTACCCCAAACCGACACAGGTGGTCAGGTAGAGAATACCAAGGCGCTTGAGAGAACTCGGGTGAAGGAACTAGGCAAAATGGTGCCGTAACTTCGGGAGAAGGCACGCTGTCATCAGGTGAAGTCCCTCGCGGATGGAGCTGAAGGCAGTCGAAGATACCAGCTGGCTGCAACTGTTTATTAAAAACACAGCACTGTGCAAACACGAAAGTGGACGTATACGGTGTGACGCCTGCCCGGTGCCGGAAGGTTAATTGATGGGGTTATCCGCAAGGAGAAGCTCTTGATCGAAGCCCCGGTAAACGGCGGCCGTAACTATAACGGTCCTAAGGTAGCGAAATTCCTTGTCGGGTAAGTTCCGACCTGCACGAATGGCGTAATGATGGCCAGGCTGTCTCCACCCGAGACTCAGTGAAATTGAAATCGCTGTGAAGATGCAGTGTACCCGCGGCAAGACGGAAAGACCCCGTGAACCTTTACTATAGCTTGACACTGAACATTGAGCCTTGATGTGTAGGATAGGTGGGAGGCTTTGAAGCGTGGACGCCAGTCTGCGTGGAGCCAACCTTGAAATACCACCCTTTAATGTTTGATGTTCTAACGTAGGCCCGTAATCCGGGCTGCGGACAGTGTCTGGTGGGTAGTTTGACTGGGGCGGTCTCCTCCCAAAGAGTAACGGAGGAGCACGAAGGTTGGCTAATCCTGGTCGGACATCAGGAGGTTAGTGCAATGGCATAAGCCAGCTTGACTGCGAGAGTGACGGCTCGAGCAGGTGCGAAAGCAGGTCATAGTGATCCGGTGGTTCTGAATGGAAGGGCCATCGCTCAACGGATAAAAGGTACTCCGGGGATAACAGGCTGATACCGCCCAAGAGTTCATATCGACGGCGGTGTTTGGCACCTCGATGTCGGCTCATCACATCCTGGGGCTGAAGTAGGTCCCAAGGGTACGGCTGTTCGCCGTTTAAAGTGGTACGCGAGCTGGGTTTAGAACGTCGTGAGACAGTTCGGTCCCTATCTGCCGTGGGCGCTGGAGAATTGAGGGGGGTTGCTCCTAGTACGAGAGGACCGGAGTGAACGCACCACTGGTGTTCGGGTTGTCATGCCAATGGCACTGCCCGGTAGCTAAGTGCGGAAAAGATAAGTGCTGAAAGCATCTAAGCACGAAACTTGCCCCGAGATGAGTTCTCCCTGACTCCTTGAGAGTCCTGAAGGGACGTTGAAGACTACGACGTTGATAGGCCGGATGTGTAAGCGCAGCGATGCGTTGAGCTAACCGGTACTAATGACCCGTGAGGCTTAACCTTACAACGCCAGAGGCGTTTTGGTCTGAGAGACCAGAGGTTTTCAGCTTGTTTACGGACTGGTCTGCGGCGCCTGAGAGGGGGCTGCGGACAAAACAGAATTTGCCTGGCGGCTTTAGCGCGGTGGTCCCACCTGACCCCATGCCGAACTCAGAAGTGAAACGCCGTAGCGCCGATGGTAGTGTGGGGCCTCCCCATGCGAGAGTAGGGAACTGCCAGGCATCAATTTAAGACCCGTTACCGGGTCGTGACCTTCCCCGTGACGCGGGAAGGGCGAAACACCTGAAATCAGAACGATTGTCTGATATCAGTACAGAATCGGTGGAGCGGTAGTTCAGTTGGTTAGAATACCTGCCTGTCACGCAGGGGGTCGCGGGTTCGAGCCCCGTCCGTTCCGCCACCCTAATTAGGGGCGTAGTTCAATTGGTAGAGCACCGGTCTCCAAAACCGGGTGTTGGGGGTTCGAGTCCCTCCGCCCCTGCCAGAAAATAATCCTTTGCTTCGGCAAAGGATTTTTTTTGTCCAAAATTCGGCAGTGAAATGAGTTTGAGTTTCACTGTGATCCACTCAAACTCCCTCATTTATTATCTTATTGTGTCAAAACCGGATATTTAAGCAGCTGACGAATGTGACTTTGCTGATCGCTATTCTGCAGCCACACCGCATATAACGGTCGCACGGCGACGGGTGTATCTGGAATAACCATCAAATCACTATAAATGCCGTGCCAAAAATCAGGTAAAAAGGCACAAGCACCGGTGGTATGCAGTAATTCGCGTGTTAAATGTGCGGATGTGGTGGTTAATACGGGAACATCATCACTGGACAGATAACTTTCATGCTGATGAAAATCTGCGCCCCATTCCAGCTTGATATAGTCATATTTTTCACGCTTCTCGGTTTTACGCGCCCGGAATAATGCGAGCGAAATATGCCCTATTTGCTGGCTGGTTAACTCATCCATTTTTGGCGCTTCAGTTGTGATCAACAGGTCCAACTGACGTTCATGCAATTGCTTAACCAGTAAATGTCGCTGGGCGATACGTGCCTCGAGATGAAGGCTTTCGCGATTCTCATAAAGTGTTTGCAACCAGGGAGTTAAGTACGCTTCCCAAAGGGATGCGCTACCTCCTATTGAAAGCTCATGATGCTGTTGTGTATGCGAGACTTCTTTTTTGGCCATCAGCCAGGTGCTCATCAGGCTTTCGGCATAGGGTAATAAACGCTCGCCTGCTGAAGTCAGCCGGATGTTATTACGGTGACGAGTAAAAAGGTTTACGCCCAGCTGATTTTCCAGCTGACGAATGCGAAAACTAACGGCAGATTGCGTGAGGTAAAGCGCTTCAGCAGCACGCCCGAAATGGCGTGTTCTGCTCACTTCGAGGAAAGTTTTCAGTAATTCCGTATCCACTGCATTCTCCCAAAAATTGTTTGTCGTACTGATTTAAATGTTTTGTTTTACACTCTGTCAAGCCTATCTAATACTCCGCGCCATAAATAGCACGGCCATATGAGAGTCAGGAGCGTGTAAAATGGCGGATAGCTTCGCAACAACGAATCGTTTCTTTGATAACAAACATTACCCACGTGGTTTTTCGCGTCATGGTGATTTCACCATTAAAGAAGCTCAGCTTCTGGAGCGCCACGGTTACGCCTTTAATGAACTGGATCTCGCTAAGCGTGAACCCATTACAGAAGAAGAGCGTTCATTTTTAGAAGTATGTCGTGGTCTTCGTGAGCCACAAACGGAAGCTGAACGTGTATGGTCGAAATACACCGCACGTATCAAGCGACCTAAGCGTTTCCATACGCTATCTGGCGGCAAACCGCAGATGGATACGGTGGAAGATTTTAGCGATAGCGATGATTAAGAATAGCGGGGCTTATATAAGCCCCGTTTTTTATTCCAGAGTCTTGTGCAGATAGATCATTAAGCGGTCGATGCTGCGATATCCCACCGCTTCCTGCAAATGACTACGAGTAATCTGCTCTTCACCTGCTAAATCAGCTATTGTCCTGGCCACCTTTAAAATCCGCTGCCAGGCGCGTACTGAAAGCCCCAACGAATTCAACACTTCTTCCAGCCATTCAGCATCCTGCTGCTTCAATGGACACCAGCGTAAAATCTCTGGGTTAGAGAGATGAGCATTCACTTTTCCGCTGCGTGCTGTTTGAATCTTTCGTGCGGCGAGGACGCGAGTTAAAACTTCAGCGCTGCTTTCGCTGACTTGTTGTTTCTTACTTAGCGATCCACTGGGCAGAAGTGGGACCTCTAACGATAAATCAAAGCGATCGAGAAAAGGTCCTGATAACCGATTGAGATAGCGCAACACCTGCTGAGGTGATGAGCGATTATGGTTGCCCTGATAATGCCCGGTCGGGCTGGGATTCATCGCGCCGATCAATTGAAAGCGCGCGGGATACGTCACTTTAGCGCGCGTGCGTGAAATGGCGATTTCCCCGGATTCAATCGGTTCGCGCAAAGCATCAAGCGTTCTGCGCTCGAATTCTGGCAGCTCATCGAGGAATAACACGCCATTGTGTGCCAGGGAGATTTCTCCCGGCCGCGGCAAGGAGCCGCCCCCAACCAGCGCATAGAGTGATGAACTGTGATGAGGCGCTCTGAACGGCCGTTTGCGCCACTGATGATGGAGATTGCCACTGCTTACCAGACTGGCGATAGCGGCGCACTCCAGCGCTTCCTGGTCGTCTAACGGTGGCATGATACCGGGCAGACGCGTCGCTAACATGGTCTTGCCGGTGCCAGGCGGCCCAATCAGTAATAGGTTATGCCCGCCAGCTGCGGTGATCTCCAGTGCACGTCGGCCCTGATCCTGGCCAATGATATCGCTGAGGTCCTGCTTTTCCTGTTCAAGCGTTTCGGGCTGATAATGCGCGACAGTGAGAGTGGTTTTGTTATGGAGAAACGCACAGATTTCTACCAGATGTTTGCCAACCAGCGTCTCGCCTTGTTGAATCAACCCTACATCCTGTTGATTCTGTTCAGCTAACACCATTTGTCTGCCTGCTTGCAGTGCCGCCATCGCAGCTGGAATAGCGGCCTGAACGCCACAGAGCGCGCCGTTAAGTGCTAACTCCCCCAGGAATTCAAATTGCCCCAGTTTTGCGTCTGGCAGCTGCTCAGAGGCCGCCAGAATGGCGATAGCGATGGGGAGGTCATAGCGTCCGCCCTCTTTTGGCAGATCGGCAGGCGCCAGATTGATGGTGACGCGTTTCGCCGGGAAGGTGAACCCGCTATTAATAATCGCGCTTCGCACCCGTTCCCGCGCTTCTTTTACCGTGGTTTCAGGCAGTCCAACCAGCGTCAGGGCCGGCAAGCCGTTGCTGATGTGCACTTCCACCGTCACCAGCGGAGCCTGAACACCCAGCGCAGCTCGTGTTAATACCTTCGATAAAGACATAACCGCTCCTTGTTGTCCTTATCATCAAAGCAGCCAGACAGATAAACAATGGCTTACTGCTCAACTTCAGAGCCAGATTCCTTACATTCCCTGATAATTGCCGCTCTTTCACTGAAAATCAGAGCTTGATCGTAAACTCCAAATGAAGATTACGACGCGGGCGTTATGAATTTTTATCACAAATGTAAATAACCTTTTATTTACAATGTGATAACGGCGGGCCACCAGCGGCATCATAAAATTTTCCAATGAAAATTATTGTCAACGACGTGCTAACTATGGTAACTCTGTAGGTATTACTTCGAACAATCGAAAAAACAAACAACACATGAAAGCCCTTCTACAAGTGATTAGCCTAGTCGTGATTAGCGTGGTGGTGATTATTATCCCACCGTGCGGGGCATCGCTTGGAGAAAGAAAGGCTTAAAAATCAAGTCTGGAATTCCAAAAACCCCCGCACCGAAAGGTCCGGGGGTTTTTTTTTAACCAGGCTAAATATCAGCAAATTAGCGAGGAACAGATTATGAGCAGTAGCATAAAATTCTGTTGTTCTCCTAGAAATACAGGAGAATAACCATGACAGGTGCACAGTGGGTAGTTCAGGCTTTACGCGCGCAGGGTGTCGATACAGTGTTTGGCTACCCTGGCGGCGCAATCATGCCAGTGTACGATGCGCTCTACGATGGCGGCGTGGAACACTTACTGTGTCGTCATGAGCAAGGTGCGGTGATGGCTGCCATCGGTTATGCCCGCGCAACCGGCAAGACTGGCGTATGTATCGCCACTTCGGGTCCCGGCGCCACCAACCTGATCACCGGTTTGGCGGATGCGATGATGGATTCGATCCCGGTAGTGGCGATAACCGGCCAGGTATCATCGGCCTTCATCGGCACCGACGCCTTCCAGGAAATAGACGTTCTTGGTTTATCGTTAGCCTGCACCAAACACAGTTTCCTCGTTGAATCGCTTGATGATTTACCCTCGGTGATGGCAGAAGCTTTTGCCATCGCGCAATCGGGCCGTCCCGGCCCGGTACTGGTCGATATCCCGAAAGACATTCAGATCGCCAATGGCGAACTGACGCCTCATCTGCTGCCAGTTGAGGAAGAAATCAGCCACTCCGCGCAGCACATTGCAGAGGCGCGCACATTGATGGCGCAATCGCATAAGCCGATGCTGTATATCGGTGGCGGCGTGGGTATGGCGCAGGCGGTTCCAGCCTTACGTGCCATGGCGCAGGAAACCGGTATCCCGATGGTTTCTACGCTGAAAGGCCTCGGCAGCGCGGATGCCAGTAGCGATCTTTATCTCGGAATGCTGGGCATGCACGGCACCAAAGCCGCTAACCTCGCGGTACAATCCTGTGATTTGCTGATTGCGGTTGGCGCGCGTTTTGACGACCGCGTTACTGGCAAGCTGGACACCTTCGCGCCGCACGCCAGCGTCATCCATATCGATATCGATCCTGCCGAGCTGAACAAATTGCGCCGTGCTCACGTTTCACTGCAGGGCGATATGAATCAGGTGCTGCCGGCACTGAGCATGCCAATGCACATTGATGGCTGGCGCAAAGAAGTCAGCGCGATGAAAAGCGAGTTCGACTGGCGCTACGATCATCCCGGCGAAGCGATTTATGCGCCGTTGCTGCTGAAGCAGTTGTCCGATCGTAAAGCGGACAGCGCCGTAGTCACCACCGATGTAGGTCAACACCAGATGTGGGCCGCTCAGCACATGAGTTTCACCGCGCCAGAAAACTTCATCACCTCGAGCGGTCTCGGCACTATGGGCTTTGGCCTGCCGGCGGCGATTGGGGCGCAGGTAGCACGTCCGGAAGACACAGTGATCTGCGTGTCTGGCGATGGTTCTATCATGATGAACATTCAGGAGCTGGGCACCATCAAGCGCGGCAAGCTGCCGGTGAAAATTCTGCTGCTGGATAACCAGCGTCTCGGCATGGTGCGGCAGTGGCAGCAACTGTTCTTTGATGGTCGCTACAGCGAAACCATTCTGACCGACAACCCCGATTTCCTCACGCTGGCCAGCGCGTTTGATATCCCAGGCCAGCGCATTAGCCGTAAAGATCAGGTCGACGCCGCCCTCGATGCTCTGCTGAACAGTGAAGGTCCTTACTTCCTGCATGTTTCGATAGATGAGCATGAAAACGTCTGGCCATTGGTACCGCCAGGTGCCAGCAACGCAAACATGATGGAGAAAACCGCATGAATCAGCATCAATTGTCTATCGAAGCCCGCTTTCGTCCTGAAATATTGGAGCGCATTTTGCGTGTCGTGCGTCACCGTGGTTTCCAGGTGTGTGCGATGAATATGGCCACCGCGGTCAATGCGGAGAACATTAATATCGAAATGACCGTTGCCAGCCAACGCTCAGTCGATTTACTGTCTTCGCAGTTAAGCAAACTTATGGATGTCGCTTGCGTCGAGATCCAACAACAGACAACACAACAAATCCGCGCATAGTCGCCAAAGGAAAAAGCAATGAGTACGAAGAAAGCAGACTTTATTTGGTTCAATGGTGAGATGGTTAAGTGGGAAGACGCCAAGGTCAGCGTTATGTCTCACGCCCTGCACTACGGTACTTCTGTGTTTGAAGGCGTGCGTTGCTACGACTCACACAAAGGTCCAGTGGTGTTCCGCCACCGTGAGCATATGAAGCGTCTGCATGAATCCGCCAAAATTTACCGTTTCCCGATTAAAGCCAGCGTTGATGAGTTGATGGAAGCGTGCCGCGAAGTAATCCGCGTGAACAAACTGAAAAGCGCTTATATCCGTCCGCTGGCCTTCGTGGGTGACGTGGGTCTGGGTGTGAACCCGCCAGATGGCTACACCACCGATGTAATCATCGCTGCCTTCCCTTGGGGTGCTTACCTGGGCGCTGAAGCGCTGGAAAACGGTATCGACGCCATGGTTTCTTCATGGAACCGCGTTGCACCAAACACCTTGCCAACCGCCGCGAAAGCGGGTGGTAACTATCTCTCCTCTCTGCTGGTAGGCAGCGAAGCGCGCCGCCACGGCTATCAGGAAGGTATCGCGCTCGACACCAACGGCTATATTTCAGAAGGTGCTGGCGAAAACTTGTTCGAAGTGAAAGATGGCATTCTGTTCACGCCGCCGTTCACCTCTTCAGCGCTGCCGGGCATCACCCGTGACGCGATCATCAAGCTGGCGCAAGACATGGGTATTGAAGTGCGTGAGCAGGTTCTGTCGCGCGAATCCCTGTATCTGGCCGACGAAGTCTTCATGTCAGGTACTGCAGCGGAGATCACCCCGGTGCGCAGCGTCGACGGTATTCAGGTCGGCGAAGGTAAACGTGGTCCGGTCACCGGTCGTATCCAGAAGGCATTCTTTGGCCTGTTCACTGGCGAGACGGAAGACAAGTGGGGCTGGTTGGATCCGGTTAACGCATAACGAGATTTTTTGCGGGCGTCAGATGGCGCCCGCAACCTTATTATTACTGGAGTAAATAGAGCATGCCTAAGTACCGTTCCGCCACCACCACCCATGGACGTAACATGGCCGGTGCCCGTGCCTTGTGGCGCGCGACAGGAATGACCGACGACGATTTCGGTAAGCCGATTATCGCCGTGGTCAACTCATTCACCCAATTCGTACCGGGCCACGTGCACCTGCGCGATCTTGGCAAACTGGTTGCTGAGGAAATCGAAGCAGCCGGCGGCGTGGCCAAAGAGTTCAACACCATTGCGGTGGATGACGGTATCGCCATGGGTCATGGCGGCATGCTGTATTCACTGCCTTCACGTGAGCTGATTGCCGATTCAGTGGAGTACATGGTTAACGCGCACTGCGCCGATGCCATGGTGTGTATCTCCAACTGCGACAAAATCACCCCAGGCATGCTGATGGCGTCACTGCGCCTCAATATTCCGGTGATCTTTGTGTCTGGCGGCCCGATGGAAGCCGGTAAAACCAAACTGTCTGATCAAATCATCAAGCTGGATCTGGTTGATGCAATGATTCAGGGCGCCAATCCGAACGTCAGCGATGCCGACAGCGATCAGATCGAACGTTCTGCTTGTCCAACCTGCGGTTCCTGTTCCGGTATGTTCACCGCCAACTCGATGAACTGTCTGACCGAAGCGCTGGGCTTGTCGCAGCCGGGTAACGGTTCACTGCTGGCCACACACGCCGATCGTAAAGAGCTGTTCATCAATGCTGGTAAGCGCATCGTTAGCCTGACCAAACGCTACTACGAGCAGGATGACGTTAACATGCTGCCGCGGAACATCGCCACCAAAGCGGCGTTCGAGAATGCGATGACGCTGGATATCGCCATGGGCGGTTCCACCAACACCGTTCTCCATCTTCTGGCTGCCGCGCAGGAAGGCGAGATCGATTTCAATATCTCCGATATCGACCGTCTGTCACGCAAAGTGCCGCAGTTGTGCAAAGTGGCGCCAAGTACGCCAAAATACCATATGGAAGATGTGCACCGTGCGGGTGGCGTTATCGGCATTCTCGGTGAGTTAGATCGCGCCGGTTTGATCGACACCAGCGCGCGCAACATTCTGCAGCAGAGCATGCGTGAAACCATCGATCAGTACGACATCATGCTGACCAAAGATCAGGCGGTGAAGGATATGTTCCGCGCCGGTCCTGCTGGTATTCGTACCACCAAGGCGTTCTCGCAGAACTGCCGTTGGGACACGCTGGATGATGACCGTACCGAGGGTTGTATTCGTACTCGCGAACACGCGTACTCGCAGGATGGCGGCTTAGCTGTGCTTTACGGCAACATTGCCGAAGATGGCTGCATCGTTAAAACCGCGGGCGTAGACAAAGAGATCCTCACCTTCAAAGGCCCGGCGAAAGTGTACGAAAGCCAGGATGATGCAGTTGAAGCGATCCTTGGCGGCAAAGTGATAGCCGGCGACGTCGTGGTGATCCGCTACGAAGGACCGAAAGGCGGACCGGGCATGCAGGAAATGCTCTATCCGACCACTTATCTGAAATCCATGGGCCTTGGCAAAAGCTGCGCACTGATCACCGACGGTCGCTTCTCTGGCGGCACGTCAGGCTTATCGATTGGTCACGCCTCTCCGGAAGCGGCGAGCGGCGGCACCATCGCGCTGGTGAAAGATGGCGACATGATTGAGATCGATATCCCCAACCGTGGTATCAAGCTGGCGGTACCGGATAACGAACTGCACGCCCGTCGTGAAGAAGAGCAAGCGCGCGGCGATGCGGCTTATACCCCGCACGGCCGCGTACGTGAAGTCTCGTTTGCCCTGCGTGCCTATGCATCACTGGCGACCAGCGCAGACAAAGGCGCGGTGCGCGATAAGTCCAAGCTGGGAGGCTAACCGATGGCTGAGTCTCAACCGCTCTCCGCGACGCCAAACGGCGCGGAGTATTTGCGCGCAGTGCTGCGTTCACCGGTGTATGAAATTGCCCAGGTGACGCCGCTGCAAAAAATGGAAAAAATTTCATCGCGTCTTGGCAACACCATTCTGGTGAAGCGTGAAGATCGTCAGCCGGTGCACAGCTTCAAGCTGCGCGGGGCTTACGCGATGATTGCCGGGCTGAACGAAGAGCAAAAAGCGCGCGGCGTGGTCACGGCTTCGGCCGGTAACCATGCGCAGGGCGTGGCGCTCTCGGCCAGCACGCTGGGTATCAAATCACTGATTGTGATGCCGCTGGCCACGGCAGACATCAAGGTTGATGCAGTACGCGCATTTGGCGGTGAGGCTTATCTGTTTGGTGCCAACTTCGACGAGGCGAAAGCCAAAGCGATTGAGCTGGCAGAGCAGCAGGGTTACACCTTCGTTCCTCCGTTTGACCATCCGGCAGTGATCGCCGGGCAGGGCACGCTGGCGATGGAGTTGCTGCAGCAGGACGCGCATCTTGATCGCGTCTTCGTGCCGGTCGGCGGCGGTGGTCTGGCGGCGGGTGTCGCGGTGCTGATCAAGCAGCTAATGCCGCAGATCAAAGTGATTGCCGTGGAATCGGAAGATTCAGCCTGCCTGAAGGCCGCGCTGGATGCGGGTGAACCGGTAGATTTGGCGCGCGTGGGCTTGTTTGCGGAAGGCGTGGCTGTCAAACGCATCGGCAGCGAAACCTTCCGTCTTTGTCAGGAGTATCTCGATGACATCATTACGGTGGATAGCGATGCAATTTGCGCAGCGGTGAAAGATCTGTTCGAAGATGTGCGCGCCGTGGCGGAACCTTCCGGCGCGCTGGCGCTGGCGGGTATGAAGAAGTACATCCAGCTGCACGACATCAAAGGCGAGCGCCTGGCGCACGTGTTGTCGGGTGCCAACGTCAACTTCCACGGCTTGCGCTATGTCTCCGAGCGTTGTGAACTGGGCGAACAGCGTGAAGCGCTGCTGGCGGTCACCATTCCAGAACAGCAGGGCAGTTTCCTCAAGTTCTGTCAGACCATCGGCGGGCGCTCCATCACCGAGTTCAACTATCGTTACGCGGATGCGGATAACGCCTGCATCTTCGTCGGCGTGCGCTTAACGCGCGGGCTGGAGGAGCGCAGTGAGATCATCAGCCAATTGAGCGAAGCCGGTTATCACGTGGTGGATCTGTCGGATGACGAAATGGCCAAGCTGCACGTGCGCTACATGGTCGGCGGACGTCCATCGAAGCCGCTGCGCGAACGCCTGTTTAGCTTTGAATTCCCGGAAGCACCGGGCGCGCTGCTGAAGTTCCTGCAGACGTTGGGTGCGCACTGGAATATCTCGCTGTTCCATTATCGCAGCCACGGCACCGATTATGGCCGCGTGCTGGCGGCATTTGAAGCCAACGATCAGGAACCGGATTTCGAAACCCATCTCACCGCGTTGGGTTACGAATGGCATGACGAAGCGAGCAACCCGGCGTTCCGTTTCTTCCTCGCCGGGCAGTGATTACAGCTGGTGCCAGAACGCATTGATAAGCGGCTCTCCGAGCCGCTTTTTTTGTACGCAAACGCCGAGTTCCAGCGGTGCGACAGACTCCACATTCTCCAGCGTCAATACGCGATTGCGCACCGGTTCCGGGCTGTTCTCCAGCACCACATCCGGCAGCAGCGCAATACCACATCCCAGCGCCACCATTGACACAATCGCCTCATGACCGGAAACCGTGGCATAAATCTGCGGATTGGGAATGCGCTGGCGGCGGAACCATAAATCGATGCCGCGGCGTGCAGGTCCTTGTTCCGGGAGGATAAACGGAATTTGCGCCCAATCGGGTTGCTCCTGCGTCGCCTGATTGCGCACCGGGCAAGGCAGCGCCGGGGCGATCAGCACCAGCGGAATCAGGCCCAGTGGCGTAAAATCTATGCTGGCCGGCAGCGATTCTGGGCGACCGGCAATGGCGAGATCGGCGTCGCCGGACTGCACCATCTCAATCGCATCGGCGGCATCACCGGTGGTGAGTTTGATCTCTACCTGCGGATGTTCAGCGCGAAAGCGATCAAGAATCGGCGGCAGATGGCTGTAAGCGGCGGTTACCGAGCAGAACAGGCGCAGTTCGCCGCTCAGCGACGGGCCGTTAAGATCCATCACATGGCGTAACTGCTGATACTGCAGCAACGTCTGCTGCGCAAACTGGCGCAGGCGCTCACCGGCTTCGGTGAGCGTGACGGTACGGTTATCACGCAGGAACAACGCGTGACCGACATCCTCTTCCAGGCGCTGAATCTGGCGCGAAAGGGTTGAAGGGCTGACGTGCATGGCACGCGCGGTGCGACCAAAGTGGCAGCTTTCAGCCAGATGAAGGAAGAGTTTCAGGTCTCGTAAATCCATGCGCGTATCGCCTCAAGGTTATGTTGCAAATTATGCAATGTGACCTTGCTAATATATCAATTTAAGCAACGGATTGCCTGTCATATGATGGGGTCATTCGCGGCGTAAGAGACAACGTCGTTACTGAACAAAAACAAACACAACATCTAACCGGAGTACCCATGGCTAATTACTTCAACACATTGAATCTGCGCAACCAGTTAGCGCAGCTGGGCAAATGTCGTTTCATGTCACGCGACGAATTCGCAGATGGCGCTAGCTTCCTGAAAGGCAAGAAAGTGGTCATCGTTGGCTGTGGTGCTCAGGGTCTGAACCAGGGTCTGAACATGCGTGATTCTGGTCTGGACGTGGCGTATGCCCTGCGTGCTGAAGCGATTGCTGAGAAGCGTGCCTCTTTCCGCAAAGCGACCGATAACGGCTTCAAAGTCGGTACTTACGAAGAGCTGATCCCACAGGCCGATCTGGTGGTTAACCTGACGCCAGACAAGCAGCACTCGGCGGTCGTTCAGGCTGTTCAGCCGCTGATGAAAGATGGCGCTGCGCTGGGTTACTCACACGGTTTCAACATTGTTGAAGTGGGCGAAACCATCCGCAATGACATCACCGTCGTGATGGTGGCACCGAAGTGCCCGGGTACGGAAGTACGTGAAGAGTACAAGCGTGGTTTCGGTGTACCTACGCTGATCGCCGTTCACCCGGAAAACGATCCAAAAGGCGAAGGCATGGCGATTGCTAAAGCCTGGGCAGCAGCGACCGGCGGCGACCGTGCAGGCGTGCTGGAATCCTCCTTCGTTGCGGAAGTGAAATCTGACCTGATGGGCGAGCAGACCATCCTGTGCGGTATGCTGCAGGCCGGTTCTCTGCTGTGCTTCGACAAGCTGGTGGCTGAAGGTCACGACGCGGCTTACACCGAAAAACTGATTCAGTTCGGCTGGGAAACCATCACCGAATCACTGAAGTTTGGCGGCATCACGCTGATGATGGATCGCCTGTCTAATCCGGCAAAAATCCGCGCTTATGCTTTGTCTGAGCAGCTGAAAACCATCATGGCTCCGCTGTTCCAGAAGCACATGGATGACATCATCTCTGGCGAATTCTCTTCAGGCATGATGGCTGACTGGGCTAACGACGACAAAAACCTGCTGACCTGGCGTGAAGAGACCGGCGCAACGGCATTCGAAAACGCACCGCAGTTTGATGGCAAAATCGAAGAGCAGGAATATTACGACAAAGGCGTCGTGATGGTTGCGATGGTCAAAGCAGGCGTTGAGCTGGCATTCGAAACCATGGTTGACGCGGGCATCATCGAAGAGTCGGCTTACTACGAATCACTGCACGAGCTGCCGTTGATTGCCAACACCATCGCACGTAAGCGTCTGTATGAAATGAACGTGGTTATCTCTGATACCGCAGAATACGGTAACTACCTGTTCTCTTTCGCGGCGGTTCCCCTGCTGAAAGAGTTCATGACCACGCTGCAGCCGGGCGATCTGGGCAAAGCAGTTGAAGGTACGCAGGTGGATAACGCGCAGCTGCGTGACGTCAACGAAGCCGTTCGCCAGCACCCAATCGAATCTGTAGGCCGCAAACTGCGTGGCTACATGACCGATATGAAACGTATCGCTGTCGCTGGCTAAGCCACGCGCGACACAGTTTTCAGCACAATAAAAAACCCCGGCTTGCCGGGGTTTTTTTTTATTCGTGCTCGCTGTTGCTCCAGGTGTGTACTCGCTGTCCCCCATCCCGGCCTTCCCCCGCAAGCGGGGGAAGGAGACGCTGCCACATGCAGCTTCAGAACTCACATATGGCAGCATCTTCCTCCCCCATTTATGGGGGAGGACCGAGGAGGGGGACAGCGAGCACATACCTAAGGGACAGCAAGCACGTACAAAGTACAGCCAGCTCAATCACACCGCTTCATACAGCGTCTGATTACGCGTCTCTTTACAGGCAATCAGCGCGATCAACGTCAACACCGCCATCGAAGCCAGATAGAAGCCCACCGCCTGCAAACCGTAATGGGCGTTCAGCCAGGTGGCGATATAAGGCGCTACCGAGGCACCAAGAATCGACGACAGGTTGTAGGAGAACGATGCGCCGGTATAACGCACTTCCGTTGGGAACAGCTCTGGCAGCAGCGCGCCCATCGGACCAAACGTCAGGCCCATAATGCTCAGACCAAGGATCAGGAAGCCCATTACCAGCACCTGAGAACCGGAACCCAGCAGCATTGGGAACATCAATGCAAAGGCGATAATCATCAACGTAATGGTGATCATGGTTTTACGACGACCAAAGCGATCGGCCAGCAGACCGGCAATCGGCACCATCACACCAAAACCAATCACCGCCACCATCAGCATCCACAGGAAGCTGTTACGCGAATAGCCAAGGCCAGCCGGTGCGGGTGCGGTGCCGTAACTCATCGAATACACGGTCATGATGTAGAACAGCGTGTAAGTGGCGAGCATGATGAAGGTGCCGAGAATGGTGGCGGTCAGATGCTTACTCAGCAGCGTGCCGATCGGCATTTTCACCTGTTTGTTCTCTTTCTGCACTTTGGCGAATACCGGGCTTTCATGCAGCGAAACGCGCACATACAGGCCAATTAACACCAGCACCGCTGAGAGAATAAACGGCACGCGCCAGCCCCAGTTCATGAACTGCTCGTCGGTCAGCAACCATGAAAGCAGCAGGAACGTGCCGTTAGCGAAGAAGAAGCCAATCGGCGCGCCGAGCTGTGGGAACGAACCATAAAGCGCACGTTTCTTCGCCGGAGCATTTTCGGTCGCCAGCAGTGCTGCGCCGCCCCATTCGCCACCAAGGCCAAGACCCTGACCAAAACGCGCCAGCGCCAGCAGCAGCGGCGCTGCCACGCCAATGGTTTCATAACCTGGCAGTAAACCAATCAGCACCGTCGAGACGCCCATGGTCAGCAGCGATGCCACCAAGGTGGCTTTACGGCCAACGCGGTCGCCAAAGTGTCCAAACACGGCAGAACCGATAGGACGCGCCACGAAGGCGATCGCGAAAGTCGCCAGCGACTGCAACGTGGCCACGGTCGGATCGCCCTGCGGGAAGAAGATGTGCGGGAAAATGATCACTGCGGCGGTGGCATAGATATAGAAATCGAAGAACTCAATGGCGGTGCCGACAAGCGATGCCACAACCACTTTGCCACGTGAATTGACCGGCGTGTCGTCGTGTTTTTTGTCGAGTGTTTCTGTGATGGAGGCTTGCATAAGTGTTTCTTAATTGTAAATGTAGACAGAGAATCTTACGCACCTGGTTTGCGGCATTCAATGGCGAAAAACCGCGTCAGACCGGGCTTTTTCGGCGAATAAGTGGATAATTTCTGAGTTGCTGCGATCAGTGGCGGATGGGAACGAGAAGTGTCACTTTTTTGGCGGGAATCTCTGCAAAAGGGCCAAATTAAAGTGACCCTTTAGCGTTTCCTGCTGGTTTTTGCTGAAAAAGCAGCCAGCAGGAGACATTTTTAGCTAGTACGGCAATTGTAACAACCTCGTTGGCTTATTTAGCCTGATGCGGCTGCGGCATCTCTTTATCATCTTTGTATTTGGCGGTGGCGATCCACGCGGCGCAGAACAGCGTCAAACGCGCAAAGAAGTAGAAGAACGCCATTAAGCCGAGTACTGAACCAAAGGCCGCGCCCGACGGCGAGCTTGCCAGCTTCGGCAGCGTCAGCGTCATTACAAACTTGATCACCTCAAAGCCAATCGCCGCCAGCAGCGTGCCGCGGAACAGCGCTTTTTTACGCGGCTTATGGCGCGGTAAAATCCAGAAGATCCACAGGAACAGCAGATAGTTAGCCAGGATAGAGATGGATAACGCAATCACCGTCATCGCTGGACGCAGCCACTCAATGTCTTCCAGCCCCAGCGCGTTAACGATCGCTGCCTGCGCCGCGCCGGCAATCGAGGTCAGCGACAGCGTAATCACCAGCGCAAACATCAAACCCAACAGCGAAATCAAATCGCGCGCGTACTTCTTCCAGAATTTCTCCTGATCGTCCGGCGTGCGTTCCCACACGTCGCGTGACTGCGCGCGCACCGCTTCACGCAGGTTGCCCATCCAGTTAATGCCGGAGTAGAGCGCCAGCAGCAAACCGGTTAATCCCACTGTGGCACGCTGCTGAATCGCGGTATTCACCGTATTTTTCAGCGTGGTGGCCAGCGTCGGATCGCTGATGCTGTTAACGATTTTGTTGATCAACTCGGTGAGCAAATCCTGATTCGACGCCAGCACAAAACCGACCGCCGCAAAGGAGACCATCAAAATCGGTATCAGAGAGAGAAAGGAAAAGTAAGTGATCGCCGCGCCAAACTGGCTACCGAGACGATCGTTGAAGCGTTCCAGCGCGCGCATAAAGTGCGCCACCGCCGGAATCGCCTGGAACCAGGCAGCGAAGCGCGACACATTTTGAATCGAGCCATCCACGGTTTTATTGCCGGTTTTAATATCAATCAGCGGCTTGGCTTCTGCCTCGGCCGCGGTCTGTTTAGGGGTTTTGTCCGTCATAGACGATAGTCATCCTGTTCACTGCGAAAATACAATTATAGTCTGCTAAGTTACATATTCCTGCAGGACTTGGCTGAGCCATTCCATAAACACTCGCACGCGGCGCGCCACGTTGCGGCGATGTGGGTAAAGCAGCGAGATGGGCATCGGTTTCGCCGGGAAATGATGCAGCACTTCCACCAGTTGCCCCGACTCCAGTAGCGGCTGTACGCCAATCGCCGGCACCTGAATAATGCCGAGCCCTGCCATACAGGCGGCGCGATAGGTTTCGGTGCTGTTTACCGTCACTACGCCGCCGGTTTGAACGTAATGACACTGTTTGCCATCAAAATATTCAAAGCCCAATGAAGGTTGTCCCAGTTGCTGGGTGTAATGCACCATCGCGTGTTGCGACAGATCTTCCAGCCGCACCGGCATGCCGAAGCGGGAAAGGTAGCCGGGGCTGGCGCAGTTGATCAAGGCGTGCGAGCCGATTTTCCGCGCAATCAGCCCGGAATCTTTCAGCTCGCCGACGCGCACCACGCAGTCAAATCCTTCGCGAATCACATCAACCTGACGATCGCTGCTGCTCAACTCAATTTCCAGACCGGGATAGTGCTGCAAAAACTCCGGCAATCGTGGCAGCACAAAGCCGGTCGCCATCGCCACCGACATGTCCACGCGCAATTTGCCGCTTAAGGTGCCGGGATCGTGCTGGAACAGGCTGTCCATGTCGTCGAGCATCGACAGTAAATCGAGGCAGCGATCGTAATAAACCAGGCCGTCCTGCGTCAGGTGCACACGTCGCGTGGTGCGATGCAGCAGGCGCGTCCCCATTTGATTCTCCAGCGCCTGAAGCTGGCGGGATACGCTGCCTTTCGGTAAACCTAAGCTTTCTGCCGCACGGGTAAAACTGCCCATCTCTGCCACCCGCACAAAAACCTGCATAGCGTGAATTTTATCCATGTTGTTCACCGATTGTTGTTGTTAGTGAAACAGTGCTGCGTATTCCTCTGCGTTTATAGATCAATTATTCACGAATATCCTTAACACGTGTTCAATTTTCCAACTGGAGCGAAACATGAGTCATAAAATTGCATTGATTACCGGCGGAAATCGCGGTTTAGGCAAGAATGGGGCGCTGAAACTGGCTGCCAAAGGCACCGATATCCTGTTTACCTATCGCGGTCACGCGGAAGAAGCGCAGGCGGTTGTGCAGGAGATTGAAGCGTTGGGCGCGCGTGCGGTGGCGTTGCAGCTGGATGTAGGCGACACCGGCACGTTTGACGGCTTCGTGGCGCAGGTGAAAGAAGCGCTGCAGAAAACCTGGCAGCGTGACAGCTTTGATTATTTAGTGAACAACGCCGGTCACGGTCACTACAAGCTGTTTGCAGAGACCAGCGAAGATGAGTTTGATGCGCTGGTGAATGTGCACTTCAAAGGGCCGTTTTTCCTGACGCAAAAACTGCTGCCGCTGATCGTTGATGGTGGACGCATCCTGAATATCTCCAGCGGTTTAACCCGTTTGACGCTGCCGGGTTCAGGCACGTACGCCTCAATTAAAGGCGCGATGGAAGTGCTAACACGCTATCAGGCCAAAGAGTTAGGCGAGCGCCATATCCGCGTCAACATTCTGGCGCCAGGCGCGATTGAAACTGACTTCGGTGGCGGTCGCGTGCGTGATACCAAAGATCTCAACGACCATATCGCTTCCGTCACCGCGCTGGGCCGCGTTGGTTTGCCGGATGATATTGGCGATGCCATCAGCGCGATCCTCAGCGATGAAACCGGCTGGATCACCGCACAGCGCATTGAAGCCTCAGGCGGCCAAGGTCTGTAAAAATATAAACTGATGCACATATTCGTAGCGGCGCAATTTATTGCGCAATAAATTGCGCCGCTACGGATGGTGCAGATTACAATTACAGCTCAATCGTCCCGTCAATCACCGTCACGGTTTGGCCACCAATCCAGATCGCTTTATCGCTAAAACTCACCTGAATGCGACCTTCCCGCTGAATCGCGCTGCCCTGACGTGCCCGATAATCCCGCGTTTGCTTGTTAGCCTCGAAGTAGCGCGCCAGACAGGCGTTGGCGCTGCCGGTCACCGGATCCTCAGTCAAGCTGCCGTTCTCAACCAGCAATGCGCGCACTTCATACTGCTCGTTTTCGCCCGACGGTAACGCACCAAAAATTGCCGTACCGTTAACCTCAGCATGCTGATGTAAACGGTGTAAATCGGCTGCTGACGGCACCACATCCAGCACCGCTTGCGCGCTACTCATCGGAATCAGCAACCAGCGAATACCCATATCAACGATGCTCGGCATTTGGCTGAGATCGAAGCATTCACTGTTCAGCGCGCTGCTCATCAGCGCATCACTGAACGGCGTTAATGTGGCGGCAGGCGCGGCAAACGCCAGCGCACCGTCATCGCTGATTTTCACCTCAACCAGACCAACGCCGCATTCCTGCACGATTTTGCCCGGCGTTTTCAGCGGCCAACCGGCTTCCAGCAGCGCATGCGCGGTGCCTAACGTCGGATGCCCGGCAAAAGGCAGTTCACCTTCGACGGTAAAAATGCGTACGCGGTAATCCGCCGCCGCATCCTGTGGCGGCAGCACAAAGGTGGTTTCCGACAGATTGGTCCAGCGCGCAATCGCCGTCAGCTGCGCGTCACTCAATCCCTGTGCATCCATGATCACCGCCAGCGGATTACCTTTAAACGCCGATGAGGTAAACACGTCCACCTGTTTAAATGCGACCTTCATTGTCACTCCTTCCTCGTTGAGGTTGTCTGAAATCGGGATTTACATCCTGCTGATTGCGAAAGGCCAGCAACAGGGCTATGAATAGATTAAGAATTCTGGAATCGGAGTCCGCAATGTTAAAAGTTCTTGGCCGTACTTCATCAATAAACGTGCGAAAAGTTCTGTGGCTGTGCGCAGAACTCGATATTGCGTACGAATTAGAACCCTGGGGCGATGATCCACAATCGCTGCACTCGAAAGAGTTTATGGCACTCAATCCCAACGCCATGGTCCCGGTAATAATCGAGGACGACTTCGTGCTGTGGGAATCCAACGCTATTCTGCGCTATCTCGCCAACAGCAATGGCGGCGAATGGCTCTATCCCGACAATCCCCGCGCGCGCGCGCCAGTTGATCAGTGGATGGATTGGCAAGCCACCGAACTTAACACGTCCTGGCGTTACGCATTTATGTCGCTGGTGCGCAACTCGCCGGCGCATCAGGATCCCCGCTTGCTGGCGGCGGCGGTGAAAGGCTGGACGCACACCATGAACATACTCAACCAGCATCTGGAGAAAACCGGGCGCTATGTCGCAGGCCGCAATTTCTCGCTGGCCGATATTCCGGTTGGGCTGGCGGTGAACCGCTGGTTTGAAACCCCGCTGGAACACCCTGACTTCCCGGCGGTGCAGACTTATTACGAACGCCTGACCGAGCGTGAGCCTTACACCACCTGGGGCCGCAACGGCAAACCCTGATCCTGTCCCGGCGCGAGGCCTGTCATTTCACAGGCCAGCGCGCCGGTGCGCTGCAGCGCCCACGTATAACGTTCATCAAACGGGTAGCAGCAGGAGAGGCGCAACGCATGTTTGTAACGATCGCTCAGGGAGTAGAGCGCGCCCGGCGTCACACAGATTTGCTCCTGCAGCAGACGATGAAACATCTCTACGGTATCAATGTTCCCCGGCAGTTCGACCCAAAAAACAAACCCGCCGCGCGGCAGGGTCGCGCGCGTGCCCTGCGGAAAGTGGCGTGCCAGAATCCCGCGCGCCGCATCCAGATTGGCGGCATAGCGCCGACGCAGCGTGCGCAGATGATGATCGTAGCCGCCGCTGGCAAGAAATTCGGCCAGGGTTTCACTTAACAAGCGTGATTCCGCCATCGACGACACCGCTTTCAGGTGAGCGATAGCGTCATGAAAACGCCCGGCAGCAGTCCAGCCGACGCGGAAATCAGGCGCCACGGTTTTGGTAAAGCTGGTGCAGTAAATCACCCAACCCTCGCTATCAAACGCCTTTACCGGTGGCGACAGCGGCCACTCAAACTGCAATTCGTCGTATAAACCATCTTCCAGCAGCGGAACGTGGTAAGTGTTCACTAACTTCGCCAGCCGCTTTTTATTCTCCAGCGGCATCACATATCCCAGCGGGTTCTGCGCGCCGGGCATGGCGATCACCGCCTGAACCCGCTTCTCCTGCAGCAGCATCTCCAGCGCATCCAGCGACAATCCCTGCTGCGGATCGGTAGGAATTTCCAGCGCTTTCAGCCCCAGCGACGCCAGCAGCGGGAACAGGAAGAAATAGGTCGGCGACTCCAAACCGATGCAATCGCCGGGTTTAGTCACCGCGCGCAGCGCCAGCTGGAGTGCTTCCATGCAGCCGTGCGTTAGTGTGATCGCCTGCGGCGGCAAGTTGATGCCGTTGTGCAGGGCACGACGCGCAATCTCCTCCCGTAAGCGCTCACTACCAGGCGGAAGCGCATAGCGTCCGATAATGTCGGGATTCTGGCGCAAAATCGACGCAGTAATTCGCCCGATTCGCGCCGCCGGATAGAAGGTGCCATCCTGCGGACAAGCTAATGAGATATTGGTGTAATCAGGATTATTTTGCGCCGCGAACACTTGCTCAATCAGCTCCAGCTTCTGCGCGCTGGGATCGTTGATTTTTGCCGGCAGCGGTTTAACCGAACGCGTCACGGCGGGCAGCACGCCACGCACGTAATAACCCGACTGCGGCCGCGATTCAATCAGGCCGCGATCTTCGAGGATTTGCCATGCATTGAGCACGGTATTGATACTCACCTGATGCGATTGTGCCACGCGGCGTATCGCCGGCAGCCGTTTACCCGGCTTCAGCGTGCCCTGATGTATCGACTCGGCAAAGCTATCGACCAACTGCTGATACAGCGTTTGACCGGATGAGAGTGGAAGGGACACAAAAGCCTCCGCGCGCAATGGGTACAATTCATTTTTAAAACAACTGTACCCATTACAATAGTGGTTTTGTGTCTCTGTTTCCATTGCAACATACGCATTAGCATGAAGACATCATTGATTCTTCAGGAAGCGCATCATGCTTGATCCCTCATTCTTCAGCTACGTCACCGTTATGTCGATCACGCCAGGCCCAAACAACCTGTTACTGGCGACGTCGGGCGTTAACTTTGGCTTTAAACGCACGCTGCCGATGCTGTTTGGCATCCTGCTGGGTTGCGCAATACAGATGCTGCTGGCGAGCGTGGCGCTGGATGTGCTGCTGCACTGGATGGGCGCGATTCGCCTGCCGCTGACGGTGGTCGGCTGTAGCTATCTGCTGTGGTTATCGTGGAAGATTTTCCGTGCCGGCGCGCCGCAACTGCGCGAACGTCCGCGTCCCATGACGCTAATTGGCGGCATCTGTTTCCAGGCGGTGAATCCCAAGGCCTGGTTGATGGTCACCAACGTGGCGCTGATGTACGCCAACAGTAACGGCGTGCTGACGGTGCTGTTGGGATTCGCCGCACTGAATCTGCCGTGCATTTTGATTTGGGCAGCGCTGGGCGATCGCCTTCGCAGCCATCTGCAGGTCGCGTGGAAACGTCAGGCGTTTAACAGTTTGATGGCGCTGTCGCTGGTGGCGACAACTGCGTGGATGTTGTACGACGCGGTGCTGCTGAGCTAGCTACTTCGGTGCGCAAAAATGCGCACTTTGCACTTTCCGGGTTGCCATTAATGGCGATCCGTTCGCCTTACAATCCGATCAGGCTCTCTAATGGAATTCCAAACTGCTTATGCAGATTACGGATCATTTCCAGTGACAATGAACGTTTGCCATTGAGCACTTCATAAACGCGATTGCGGCGGCCAATTGCGGGCTCCAAATCCTTGGCAGTAAGCCCTTGTTGTTCCATCCGGAACTTGATGGCTTCAATCGGATCGGCAGCCTCAATGGGATAATGCTTTTTTTCCCATGCCTCAATTAGCATGCTCATCACAATCATATAATCGCTCTCTGGTGTGCCGAGCTCGGGCACATGTTCAAAGAGCGGCGAAATAGCTTCAAGAGCCGCTTCGTAATCCTGTTCGGAATGAATAGGTTTAATGGTTAATGTCATTAGCGTTGCTCCACCGTATTAGCGTCAATCGCGTCATATTCCCGAGGTGTGCCGATAAACTTTATAAATATCAGCTTCTGTGGATAAGCAATGGCCGCTATCAGTCGATAATCGTTTCCTTTGATGTTGAATACCACTCGGCTGCCTTTAAGGATGCTGGCGTGGCGGTATTGTTCCTTAATATCTGCCGGGCTTGACCAGTCGGCCTTCTGTGCTTCATCAATCCAGGCTCTCAACGGCTGCGAAGAGTCGGGGTTCGCCGTCATAAACTCCCTTAATGACCTTACCGATATGATTCTCATGCAGCGCATCTTAATCCCGTTTTGGGACTATAACAAACTTGAATCCCAATTTGGGACATTCCTTGCGTTAGGCATAAAAAAGAGGCCGCTTTCGCGGCCTCTCATCTTGCCAACATCCGATACTACCTTGTTACTTACCCACCACGTGCGCGGTTTCGCGCGCTTCATCGTTGGCGGCATCAGGTGTAATCACTGGTTCATAGTCGAGTTGCAGCACGCGGCTGGTATCGGCCAGCACTTTCTCGGTCAGTGCGACGTCGCCGTTCAGCTTGCGGCCCCACGATGGGATCACCATGCGGATTTTGGTCTGCCACTCCGGTGAACGCATCTGTTCCGGGAAGGCTTTCGCCATCAGCTCAAGCATAATCGGTGCGGCGGTGGAGGCGCCCGGCGAGGCACCCAGCAGGGCGGAAATAGTACCATCTTCCGAAGTCACCACTTCGGTACCGAGACGCAGCACGCCACCTTCAACGGCATCGTTCTTGATGATTTGCACGCGCTGGCCAGCAGTGACTAAACGCCAATCTTCCTGCTTCGCCTGCGGCACGTAAGCGCGCAACGCTTCCATACGATCGCTGTCGCTTTGCAACACCTGATCAACCAGATATTTCACCAGGTCGAAACTTTTCAGGCCAACCTGCACCATCGGCTTGAGGTTGCTGGTGTTCATCGCGCCGAACATATCCAGCAGCGAACCCTCTTTGAGGAATTTGGTTGAGAAGGTAGCAAACGGCCCAAACAGCAGCACCTGTTTGCCATCCAGCACGCGGGTATCGACGTGCGGCACCGACATCGGCGGTGCGCCGACGCTGGCTTTGCCATACACCTTCGCCATATGCTGTTTCACCACGTCAGGATTTTCCGTCACCAGGAATGAACCGCCCACCGGGAAACCGGCGTAGCCTTTCACTTCCGGAATGCCGGATTTCTGCAGCAGCGGCAACGCCGCACCGCCGGCACCGATAAACAGCTGGCGCGTGGTCAGCACACGATTTTCACCGCTGGCCAGATTATGCAGCGTGACCTGCCAGCGACCGTCGCTCAGGCGTTTGATATCACGCACTTCCTGGCGCAGACGCAGGCGGAAATTGGCTTTCTTCTCTAAAGAGGCAGTCAGCTGGCGCGTTACTTCACCGAAGTTCACGTCGGTACCCATTTCGGTCCAGGTCGCCGCCACTTTCTGTTTGCTGTCGCGGCCGTTCATCACCAGCGGAATCCACTTAGTGATTTGATCGCGGTCTTCAGAGTAATTCATGCCACGGAAAAGGGTGCTTTTCTGCAGCGCATTGAAACGCTTGCGCAGGAATTCAACGTTATCGTCGCCCCAGACGAAACTCATGTGCGGCGTACTGTGGATAAAGCTTTTGGGATTGCGCAGGTTGCCTTTCTGCACGTGATACGCCCAGAACTGACGCGAAATCTGGAACGATTCGTTAATCGCGACCGCTTTGGCGATGTCGATGCTGCCATCCGCCTTCTGCGGCGTATAGTTGAGCTCCGCCAGCGCGGCGTGACCGGTTCCGGCGTTGTTCCAGCCATTAGAGGATTCAACGGCCACATCATCGAGACGTTCAACCATCTCAATCGACCAGTCAGGCTCGAGATCTTGCAGCCATGCGCCCAAAGTCGCACTCATCACGCCTGCGCCAATCAGCAGTACGTCGACGTCTTTTCGTTCCTGAAGGTTTGCACTTTCCATTGAAGCGGCGGCGAGCGCCAGATTTACCGCAGTAGTACTCATGAGGCGACATCTCCTCTCTCTGTTGACCTGAAGCTCAACAGGTTCGCAGGCGAAATAGCCGCGCTTCTTTCGAGCGCGTGGCGCTATCTCTCAAAGGTTAAGACTCAGGTATAAGTCACGGGGACGATAACGGTTAACTGCACGTTATGCATATGCATTCGAATATAACATTCTCGTATCGGAATTAAACGTTTGTTTATTTTTTAAAGGCGGAAATGATTCAGCATAAGAATTAATCAGCTCAACCTCGCGGTCATAAGGGATTTTTATCTCTTAATCAGACGGTTAGCGTAATGCAGTTGTTACGCTATTGTGAGGGGTTTTGACGGGGGTGAAAACGGCGGGTGATATGCATCACATTTTAATGTGTTGAAAAATATATGTTTTAACTAAATTGATTATTTATGCGGATTTTATGTTGCGCAATATTTCGCCATGTCGTGTAAAAGTAATGTTACATTTTTGTGGTGATGAATTGAGGTATGGCCGCGTAAAGCTGCCAGAAGAAAAATGCATCACCTTGCCGGAAAAACGATCAGCGCGATCGGCGGCGCCACAGGAAGCGAATGACGAAAAACTCGATCGCGCCCAGCAGCAAAAACCACAAACTAAAGACGATGGTATACAGCTGATTAACATCCATCAAATGCAGGCTTTCCTGCAATTGTTTTGCCAGCTCAATACCAAATGAAGGCGCGGGCAGCAGCAGGGCGGAAAGAAAGCCTAGCAGCAGAATGCCGCCTGGGATGATCAGCGTTTCGAATGGGTTATTCATGGTCATTGTCCAAATCAGTTAGCGCGGGCATTAGCGCATAAAACCGCGCTACGGTGCAATCCCCGCGCCGGCTCGCGCTCAGAAATTTCTTCTATTCCATTCACTTAGCGTCAAAAATAGCGGAAGTTAAGAGTTATAGCCTTTGCTATACTTAAATCCCTGATTTTACTGTCTTTTTTTTGACGTTTTTGCGTGTTAGACTGCGCGCACTTTTTCATTACTGAACAATAAATGCGGACAAGTAGCGGCTTTAGCGCCGGTTCCGCGGCATTGATTGAAAACCCATGACATTTATCGCAACCCTGATTTTGGCCTTTGGCATGTCGATGGACGCTTTCGCCGCAGCACTGGGCAAAGGCGCGTCGCTGCATCGCCCAGGTTTCAAAGAGGCGCTGCGAACCGGCCTGATTTTCGGCGTTATCGAAATGTTGACGCCGCTGATTGGCTGGGCAATTGGCCTCGCGGCCAGCCGCTACATCATGGCGTGGGATCATTGGGTGGCATTCGTGCTGTTAACCGTGCTGGGCGGCCGTATGATGATGGAAGGTTTTCGTCAAACCGCTGACGAGCCGTGCGAAGCGCCGCAGCGTCATGGTTTTATGGTGCTGGCGTTAACCGCCGTCGCCACCAGTCTTGATGCGCTGGCCGTCGGTGTTGGCCTGGCGTTCCTGCAGGTGAATATCATCATGACCGCCGTCACCATCGGCGCGGCGACCACTATCATGGCAACCACCGGCGTATTGGTTGGACGCTTTATCGGCCCGGTGATGGGCAAATGGGCGGAAGTGTTGGGCGGCGTAGTGCTGATCAGCATTGGCTGCACCATTTTAAGCGAGCATTTAGGCTGGTTTAACTAACCACGTTGTCGTTATGCCATTCATGGCGACCTCTTCTTCACATCCGCACTAATCCCCAATTCTGTGATCTACTTCAAAAATAATTGCGGTAAAAACGCTCAGCGGCTATACTTTTTGCGTATTTCTTCAACAATTTTTGAACCAGGTGCTTTATGAAACGCTTTTTCCGCTACGTGTTCCGTTCTTATGTCGAGACTTTCAAACACGTACCGCCGGGTGCTTTAAACTAAGCATTCCGCCAGATACCCTCGATAATCGCGGTCAGGGATCGACCTGTGGTTATCAACGATTTTCTTATCTCTCCAGCCGCTACTCTGCCCATTTTTCCCCTAACTCGCTGATAAAACTCCTCAGCCATTAGATTTCGATCTGGCTATAGCCGCACGTTATACCCCGCCACTAAACAAGCATTCGTCACCCCATCTTCTGCGTGAAATAGTCAATTCAGGCCCTATAAACCGTCTGAAACGAGAAACATCATGCTGATCCCACAACCTTATTTACTCTTCCTCGGCGACGTTACCGATCCACTGGCCGCTAAAACCGCACGCGGCATTCACGTCTGGCGTCCAGAGCAGTGCGTTGGCGAAATCAAACTGCCGGGCTGCACCGTCACGCTTGGCCTCGACGTCCTCGACATCGCCGCTGCCAAAGCGCGCGGTGCCAAAACGCTGGTGCTCGGCACCGCCAATGCTGGCGGTTACTTGCCCACGCATTGGCTCGACACGGTAAAAAGCGCCCTCTCTGCCGGGATGAACGTGGCCAGCGGTTTGCACCATCGTCTGGTGGATGAGCCGGAGCTGGTGGCGTTGGCCAAAGAGTTCGGCGTTGAACTGTTCGACCTGCGCCACATGCGCCCAAAACTGGAGGTCGGCAGCGGTAAAAAGCGCACAGGTAAGCGTGTACTTACTGTCGGCACCGATTGCTCGGTAGGCAAGATGTACACCTCGCTGGCGCTGGAAGCCGCGATGCGTGAACGCGGCATGCAAGCCGATTTCCGCGCCACCGGCCAGACCGGTATTTTGGTCGCGGGCGAAGGTATCGCGATTGATGCAGTGATTGCCGACTTCATCGCCGGCGCGGTCGAAGCGCTGTCGCCAGCCAATGACGCCGATCACTGGGATATCGTTGAAGGTCAGGGTTCGCTGTTCCATCCTTCCTATGCTGGCGTCAGCATGGGCCTGATCCACGGTGCGCAGCCGCACTGGCTGGTGATGTGCCATGAAATGGGGCGTCCGCATATGCGTCATCTGCCGCATCAGCCAATGGTCAGCCTGAAAGATTGCGTTGAAGCCAACCTGCGCGCAGCGCACGTCACCAGCGACGCGGTTCAGCTGGCCGGTTTCGCCATCAACACCTCGAACTACAGCGAAGACGAAGCGCGCGCCTATTGTGCAGAGATCAGCGCCGAATTCGGCGTGCCTGCTACCGATCCGGTGCGTTTTGGCATTGCGGATATCGCCGCGCTGCTGCAGGAGCATGGCTAACATGCGGCGCATGCAGATTGAAGTGCTGGAGCTGCCGCTGGCGCGTCCGTTCGCCATCTCACGCGGTACGCGCACCGCAGTCACGGTGATTCGCGTGACGCTGGAGCAGAACGGCTTTATTGGCCGCGGCGAATGTACGCCAACGCCGCGCTACGATGAAACGCCAGAAAGCGTCAACGCCGAACTGGAAGCGCTGCGCGCCGCCATGGAAGCGGGCCTGAGCCGCCTCGATCTGCAAAGCCGTTTATATGCGGGTTCAGCGCGTAATGCGCTGGACTGTGCGCTGTGGCGTCTCGATGCCGCGCTGGCGAAGCACACGCTGTGGCAACAGTGCGAGCGTCGTCAGCCGCCATCGGTGATCACCGCCGAAACTCTCAGCCTCGACTCCATCGAAAACATGGCCGCCGCCGCTGCCGATGCGGTATCACGCGGCGCCATCCTGCTGAAAATCAAACTTAATCGCGACGACATTCTGGAGAAAGTCGCCGCGATTCGTCAGGCCGCGCCGCGCGCCACCTTAATCATTGATGCCAACGAAGCCTGGTCGGGCGTGGATTTGCCCAGCCTGTTCAACGCGCTGGCGAGTTTTAACATCGCGATGGTCGAGCAGCCGCTGCCGGCGGGTCAGGATCAGGCGTTGCAGCGCTTCACGCACCCGATTCCGGTGTGTGCCGACGAGAGCTGCCACACCCGCGAGGACATCGCGCCGCTGCGCAATCGCTACGAGATGATCAACATCAAGCTGGATAAGTGCGGCGGTTTGACCGAAGCGCTGGCGATGGTGGAGGAGGCGCAGAAGCACGATATGCGGTTGATGGTCGGCTGCATGCTCGGTTCTTCACTGGCGATGGAAGTGGCGCTGCCGGTGGCGATTGCCGCTGAACATGTCGATCTCGATGGCCCCATTTGGCTGGCCGCCGATAGCTCGCCCTTCCTTTCTTACGCTCAAGGCCAAATCTGGCTGTAACCCGCATGCGGAGCAACGATGACGGACACTTTACTCACATCCAACGCCGCCAGCGTTGCCGGTTCAGAACCGGTGCTCGCGATTCAGGAGCTCAGCGTCAGTTTTCGCGGCCGCAGCGGCGAAAATCAGGTGCTGAAGGGCATCAGTTTTAACATTCATCAGGGCGAAATTGTTGCCGTGGTGGGCGAAAGTGGCTCGGGTAAATCGGTCACCTCGCTGGCGGTGATGGGCTTGCTGGCCGCATCCGGGCGTATCGATCGCGGCAGCATGCAGTTCCGCGATCGTCAGGGCAACGCACATCAGCTTGCCACGCTGAATGAAACTCAGCGCCGAGCTTTACGTGGCCGCGAAATGGCGATGATATTTCAGGAGCCGATGACCTCGCTCAATCCGGTGCTGCGCGTCGGCGATCAGCTGACTGAAGCGCTACGTGACCATCAGATTTGCGACAAAAGTCAGGCCGACGCGCGCGCACGTGAATTACTGCGCCAGGTGCGCATCGCCGATGTGGATCGCGTAATGAAAAGCTATCCGCATTCGCTGTCGGGCGGCATGCGCCAGCGCGTGATGATTGCGCAGGCGCTGGCCTGCGATCCGCAACTGCTGATCGCCGATGAGCCGACCACCGCGCTGGATGTCACGGTGCAGGCGCGCATTCTGCATATCCTGCGCGACCTGCAACGCGAGAAGCAGATGGCGGTGCTGTTCATTACTCACGACATGGGCGTGGTGGCAGAAATCGCCGATCGCGTGGTGGTAATGCTGCGCGGCGAAGTGGTTGAACAGGGCACGGTAACTGAAATCTTCAACGCGCCGCAGCATCCTTACACTAAAGCGTTACTGGCGGCGGTGCCGAAACTTGGCGATATGCGTGAGCACGCATGGCCGCAGCGTTTTCCGCTGTTGGGCAGCAATGCTAGCGATAACAGCGAGCAGCGCACCGCGCGCTATGACGAAACGCCGCTGCTGGATGTGCGTGGCCTGAAAGTGTACTACCCGATTCGCAGCGGGATTTTCTCGGCGCTCACCCATCAGGTGCACGCGGTGGAGCAGATCGACTTCAGCCTGTGGCCGGGCGAAACCCTGGCGATTGTCGGCGAAAGCGGCTGCGGCAAATCCACCACCGGCCGGGCGCTGATGCGGCTGATTAACAGCGACGCCGACAGCATCCATTTCCAGGGCAATGAAATCGCCAACCTGAAAGAAGCGCAGTTCCAGCCGCTGCGCCGTGAAATCCAGATGGTGTTTCAGGATCCTTACGCCTCGCTCAATCCACGTCTCACTGTCGGCTTCACCATTGCCGAACCGCTGCTGCTGCACGGCAGGGTGAAATCGCTGGAAGAAGCGTCGCCGCAGGTTGATGCGTTGCTGAAAAGCGTGGGCTTATTGCCGGAACATGCGCGGCGCTATCCGCACGAATTTTCCGGCGGCCAGCGCCAGCGTATTGCGATTGCGCGCGCCATGGCGTTGAAACCCAAAGTGATCATCGCCGACGAAGCCGTCTCGGCGCTGGACGTCTCAATTCAGGCGCAGGTGGTGAACCTGATGATGGATCTGCAACAGCAAACCGGCGTGGCGTGGATTTTTATCTCGCACGACATGGCGGTGGTGGAACGTATCGCTAACCGCGTGGCGGTGATGTATCTCGGCCAGATTGTTGAGCTGGGCCCGCGCCAATCGGTGTTCAACCAGCCACAACATCCTTATACCCAACGTCTGCTGGCCTCGGTGCCGGTGGCCGATCCCCAGAACCGGCAACCCCGCACTTTCGAAGAGGGCGAAATTCCTTCGCCGCTACGCAAGGTGGGAGAAACGGTCATTAAACCGCGTTATCGCCAGGTTGCTCCGCAACACTGGGTCGCTGATTTTGTTTCGCGCTAACCCTCAATACCAGGAGATTTCATGAATCCGATTTTTCGCCGTACTGCGCTTGCGCTGGGATTGACCCTCTCGCTGGCCGCCGCCGCTCAGGCGCAGGATCTGCGCATTTCGATGTATGCCGACATCACCGGCCTCGATCCGCACGATACCTCCGATAACGTCAGCTACTCGGTGCAGAGCGGCATCTTCGAGCGTCTGTTCCAGTTCGATGCAAAGATGAAGCTGCAGCCGTGGCTCGCCACCAGCTACACCAGCAACGACAGCGCCACCGAATTTACCCTGACGCTGCGTAAAGACGTGACCTTCCAGGACGGCACGCCGTTTGATGCTGAAGCGGTGAAAGCCAACCTCGATCGCCTTGCCGACCAGAGCAAAGGCCTCAAGCGCAACAGCCTTTACAAGATGATTGCTAAGGTAACGGTGCTGGCGCCGGATCAGGTGAAAATCGATCTGAACCAATCGTTTGGTGCCTTCATTAACACGCTGGCGCATCCGTCGGCGGTGATGTGGAGCCCGGCGATTCTCAAGCAGTATCCGGAAGAAGCGCAGCTCCGTCTGCATCCGGTCGGCACCGGCCCGTTCAAGTTTGTAACGTGGCAGCCGGGCAAAGCGGTGACGCTGGCGAAATACGACGGCTACTGGCAAAAAGGCTGGCCGAAAGTGGATAACATGATCTTCTCGCCCAGCCCGGAAGATGCCACGCGCGTTGCGGCGCTGAAGTCGGGCCAGGTGGATGCGATCTGGCCGCTGCCATCCGATCTGATCGCCACCGTGCAGAGCGACAGCAAACTGGCGGTGCAGCGCGATCCAAGCATTTATCTCTATTACATGGCGATTAACACTCAGCACAAACCGCTGAATGATGTGCGCGTGCGGCAGGCGATCAACTACGCCATCGACCGCGATCTGTGGCTGAAAGTGGCGTTTGCCGGCATGGGTAAACCGGCCAGTTCAGCGATTCCGGAAGGCGTGCAGTTCTACCAGAAACAAGCTACGCCGAACTACCGCTATGCGCCAGATGAAGCCAAAGCGCTGCTGAAGGCCGCCGGTTATCCGAATGGCCTCGATCTCAAACTGTGGGTCACCAACGCCACCGCCAGCGTGCGTGCCGCACAGGTATTGAAAGCGCAGCTGGCAACGGTGGGCATTCGCGCCACGGTCACGCCGATGGATTCCGGCACGCGCAACGCCAAACTATGGGGCGTGAAGGACCCGAAACAGGCGGAATTTGATCTCTACTACGGCGGCTGGTCGACCTCAACCGGTGATGCCGATTGGGCCTTGCGTCCACTCTACGCCACTGAATCCTGGGTGCCGACCTCGTATAACGTTTCGTACTTCAGCAACGCCGAAGCCGACAAAGCGATTGCCGGTGGCTTAGCCACTGCCGATCCGGCCAAGCGTGGTGAAGCCTACGCCGAAGCGCAGAAAGTGTTGTGGAAAGAGGCACCGGTAGCGTTCCTCGGCACGCCAGACAACCTGGTCGGCAAACGCAGCACGCTGAGCGGTGTGTCGATGCTGCCGGATGGTAACTTCCTGTTTAATCAGGCGACGTTTAAGTAAAGGTGAGGTTGGGTGCTCGCTGTCCCCCTCCTCGGTCCTCCCCCATAAATGGGGGAGGAAGATGCTGCCACATGCCAGTGATGAAGCTGCATGTGGCAGCGTCTCCTTCCCCCGCTTGCGGGGGAAGGCCGGGATGGGGGACAGCCAGCACGATCTGGGGGCAGCCAGCACCATCTGGGGCCAGCCAGCACCATCCCAAAAAATAAAGGAACCGCATGTTCGCATACATCATTCGCCGACTGCTGGAGATGATCCCCGTATTGCTGGTGGTCTCGCTGCTGGTCTTCGGCTTCATCAAACTGCTGCCTGGCGATCCGGCGCGTATCTACGCCGGGCCGGATGCGCCTTTGGCCGCGGTGGAAGCAGCGCGTCAGCATCTCGGACTTAACGATCCGCTGCCGCAGCAATATATCAACTGGATCGGCGGCCTGCTGCGTGGCGATCTGGGCGTCACTTATCGCACCCAACAGCCGGTGCTGGACGTGATCAAACAGGGCTTTATGCCGACGCTGTGGCTGGCGCTGGCCGGGTTTGCCTGGTCGGTGATTCTGGGGTTATTCCTCGGCGTATTTGCCGCACTGAAACGCGGTAAATGGCAGGACTGGACCTTAATGAGCGTCGCCGTCGGCGGCATCTCCATGCCCACTTTCTGGCTCGGTCTGCTGCTGATCCAGTTCGTCGCCATGCCGTTTGGCCTGTTCTCCGTCAGCGGCTTCAACCAGCCCAGCGACATCGTATTACCGGCGATCACACTCGGTTCCTCGGTGGCAGCGGTGATGGCGCGCTTCACCCGTTCGGCGTTTCTTGAAGTGGCGCAGGAAGATTACGTGCGTACCGCCAAAGCCAAAGGGCTGCGCAATCGGCTGGTAACGTGGAAACACGTGATGCGCAATGCGTTGATCCCGGTGATCACCATGCTCGGTTTGCAATTCGGTTTCTTACTCGGCGGATCGATCGTGGTCGAAAGCGTGTTCAACTGGCCGGGATTGGGCTGGCTGTTGATCGAGTCGATCAAGGCGCAGGATCAGCCGGTGATCCAGGCATTAGTCATGCTGTTCGTGTTTGAATTTATTGTCATTAACCTGCTGGTCGATCTGCTGTATGCCGTGGTCAACCCAGCAATTCGCCTGCGACAGGAGCCCTGATGAGTCTGCAATCTCTGCCTGCCCACGCGCAGGAGGCGATCCGTTCGCCGTGGCGCGATTTCCTGCACGCGCTGGTGCGTAATCCGCTGGCGCTGGTCTCCGGCGGCTTTGTGCTGCTGCTGGTGCTGGTGGCTATTTTCGCACCCTGGCTGGCACCGTGGGATCCGATGGCACCGGACTGGATGGCGCTGTCATCGCCGCCGTCCAGCACGCACTGGATGGGCACCGACGAACTCGGTCGCGATCTGTTCAGCCGCATCATCTTTGGCGCGCGCATTTCGCTGTATGTTGGCGTGCTGTCGGTGACGCTCGGCATGGTGGTCGGCGTGCTGCTGGGCCTGCTGGCGGGCTATTACGGACGCTGGATCGATATGCTGATTATGCGTGGCTCCGACGTGCTGTTCGCCTTTCCCGGTATGCTGCTGGCGATTGCGGTGGTAGCGATTCTCGGTCCGGGACTCAACAACGTCATCATTGCGGTCGCCATCTTCAGCGTGCCGGTATTTGCCCGTATCGTGCGTGCTTCTACGCTGTCGCTGAAACAGGCGGCGTACGTTGAAGCCGTGCGCTGCGCCGGTGCGCCGGATCGCGTGATTCTGCTGCGCCATATTCTGCCGGGCACGCTGTCAAACGTGATTGTCTATTTCACGATGCGTATCGGCACCAGTATTCTGACCGCTGCCGGGCTGAGTTTTATCGGCCTCGGCCCGGAACCCGATGTGCCGGAATGGGGCAATATTCTGGCGATGAGCCGCAGCATGATGATGGCGGGCTTGTGGCACGTCAGCGTGTTTCCGGGTCTGGCGATATTTATTACCGTGCTGGCGTTTAACCTGCTGGGTGATGCGCTGCGCGACACGCTCGATCCTAAACTGAAGAGCTAAGCATGGACTTTCAACAACTGCAGCGCGACCTGCTGCTGCAACGCTGGCGCAACGAGCGTCAGCTGGGACAACCGCGCAGCGCCAGCGGGCCAACCAATCGCATCAGCGATGTGCCGGGCGTGCGCGTCGGTCACTACACGCTAGCCGACGGCGAGCGACAAACCGGCGTTACCGCGATTGTGCCGCCGGGCGACAATCTGTTTACCCAGCCGCTACCTTGTGCGGCGGCGGTGTTTAACGGTTTCGCCAAGCCGGTTGGCCTGGTGCAGGTTGAAGAGTTAGGCGTGCTGCAAACGCCGATTCTACTGAGCAACACGCTGGCGGTTGGCACGCTGTTTACCACGCTGGTGCGCGATGCCATCAGCCGCAACCGCGAGTTGGGCCGCAGCTTGCCCACGGTCAATCCGCTGGCGCTGGAGTGCAATGACGGCTGGCTTAACGATATTCAGGCGCTGGCGATCACCGAAGCGATGGCGCAGCAAGCACTCTATGACGCCACGGCAGATTTCGAGCGCGGCAGCGTCGGTGCCGGGCGCGGCATGAGCTGTTTCAGTTTGAAAGGCGGCATTGGCACCGCATCGCGCAGTATTCCGTCGCTCAACACCACGCTGGGCGTGCTGGTGCTGGCGAACTTTGGCGCGTTAACCGCGCTGACGCTGGATGGCGTACGCCTGGGTGAAATGATCGCGCCGCTGCTGCCGGAACTGACGCCGCAGCGCGATGCCGGTTCCATCATCATTATTATGGCGACCGATACGCCGCTCGATGCACGTCAGCTGAAGCGCGTCGCCAAACGCGCCGGTGCCGGTTTGGGACGACTGGGCAGCTATTGGGGCCACGGTTCGGGCGATATCGCGCTGGCGTTTTCCACCCAGCCGCAGCCGCAACCGCCAGAAGAGTCCACGCTGGAACCGCTGCTCGCCGCCGCCGCCGATGCCACCGAACACGCGGTGCTGGATGCCTTACTCAGCGCCGAATCTGTCACCGGTTTTCGTGGCCATCATCGGCCGTCGTTAACGGAAGTATTGGATAAATTAATTCGATGAAAATCTTTATCTCAGCCGATATCGAAGGCATCGCCGGCGTGATGCGGCCGGAACAGTGTTCACCCGGCCACGCCGAATACCAACTGGCGCGTGGACTGATGGAACAGGAAGTTAACGCCGCAATCGATGGCGCCTTCGCTGGCGGCGCAACGGAAGTGGTGGTGGCCGACAGCCACGCGCAGATGACCAACCTGCGTGCGGAAAATATCGATCCCCGCGCGCGCATGGTGCAGGGCAAACCGCGCGGCTTATCGATGGTAGAAGGCATTGAGCAGCAGCCGTTTGATGGCCTGTTCTTTATCGGCTATCACAGCGCGGCGGGTGAACCGGGCGTGCTGGCGCACACCATTAACGGCCGTGCGTTCTGGCGCATTCACATCAACGGCAAGGTGATGGGCGAAAGCGACATCTACGCCGCAGCCGCTGCTGAACAGGGCACGCCGCTGTGGCTGGTGAGCGGCGACGACCAGCTTAAAGGCTGGATTGCCGAGCATTATCCCTCGGTGGATTACGTCTGTGTGAAACGCGCCATCTCGCACACCTGCGCAGAATCCATTAGCCCGCAGGCAGCGCAAAATGCCATTCGCGCTGCCGCGACGACCGCCGTGCAACGCAAACGCCAGGTCAGCACCACGCGCCTGAGCGCGCCCTATGAGATGCAGCTGCAAGCCAGCAAACCGGTGCTGGCGGATCTGTTCAGCCTGATCCCCGGCGTGACGCGCATTGACGCGGTTACCGTTGTCTATCGCGCCGATGACATGAACACGTTGATTAGCCTGCTGAGCGCCTTCTCTTATCTGGCGACCACGCAGTCGTGATTTTCATCAGGTCGGTCCGCATTTCCTGCTGAATTTTGCTAACCTGCGCGCAATTTATAGATCACAACGAGGCAGTCATGCAGCTCTGCAGTTTTTATCTTATTGACCAGCAAAGAAAAAGTTACGGTATTGTGCAGCAAGAGGGCGTGATTGATATCGGCTTGCGTCTTGGCGCTGACTGCCCGGACCTGAAAACCTTGCTGCAACGCGGCGCGTTAAGCGATCTCGACGCCTATGTGTCCCAGCCGATTGATCACCCGTTTAGCGCCATTCGCTTCCTGCCGGTGGTGGAAAATCCTGGCAAAGTGTTCTGCGTTGGCATGAACTACGCCGACAAACGCAAAGAGTTTGCCGAGACGATTGAAGCGCCGACGCTGTTTGTGCGTTTCGCGGATTCGCTGGCGGCGCACCAGCAGCCGCTGCTGAAACCCATCACCACGCAGGAATTTGATTACGAAGGTGAACTGGCGGTGATCATCGGCCAAGCGGCCTATCAGGTGAAAGCCGCCGATGCGCTGCAGCACGTTGCGGGCTACAGCTGCTTTATGGACGCCACGGTGCGCGACATGCAGTTTACCTGGTTCACTGCCGGGAAAAACTGGCAGCAGACCGGCGGTTTCGGACCGTGGATGACCACCGCTGACGAGATCCCCGATCCGCAGCAGCTGGCGATCAAAACCTGGCTCAATCAGCGCGAAGTGCAGAACGACACCACCGCCAGCATGGTGCATCCGGTGGCGAAGATCATTGAGTACATCTCCGCGTTCAGCCCGCTGTCGCCAGGCGATGTGATCATCACCGGTTCACCGGGCGGCGTCGGTAAAAAACGCACGCCACCGCTGTTTATGTTCCCCGGCGATGAGATTGAAGTCGAAATCGAGAAGATAGGACGCCTGCGCCACCGTATCGCCTAAATGCGCAATAAATTGCGCCGCTACGGTATGTGCGCTCTGTTTGACCATTACGCGATTTTCAACGCGTAAACGTCACCACGCGGCTGCGGTTCAACAGCAGCCGCAGCGTGTCACCTTCGCGCGCAATCGCGAAGCGCTTCTCCCACGGTCCATCCTGCGCGGTAGCTAATAGGCGATCGTTGCCCAGCGACTGCAAACGCGCACGAATTGCCGCCGGGCCGATGCCCATGATTAAGTTGTCGCCCTCAATCACCAACTCGCTGCGCCACTGCGGCGCGAACCAGCGGCCCTGCAGATGATCGAGGCTGGCCTGATCGGCCTGCACCGGCACAAAACGTCGGGCGGCATGACCAATCTCTCCCACAATCGCCGCGCCAGCATGGCGTAGTTGCATCGGGAAAGTGCTGGAGAGCGACACCGCCGTGCCGTGCACATCGTCACGCCACAAGGTTTCGCCTGCGCCGAGCCAGGTGGCGGTCACGCCTTTGATTTCCAGCCAGTCGGCGGCGTCTTCCGCCACGTAAAGTCCGGGCGTTAAATCGTGTCCTTTCTCCGGTAACGCGCGATTGAGCAGCGCCGCCATCACGCGCAGCACGCTTTCTGAGGTGGTGACATCTTCGCGGTTGGCGACCAGCGCCACGCCGATTTTCAGCTCCGGATGCAGCAGGAAATAGCTCTTATAACCGGCATGCGAACCGCCGTGACCGAACAGCGTCTGGCTGCCAAGCGTCGAGCTGGTGATGCCCAAACCGTATCCGCTGGTGCGACCATCGTTGAGATTGCGCGGTGCGCTCAGGCGCTGCAGCACGCCCGCGCCTGGTCCGCTATCGGCCAGCAGGCTTTGCAGCCAGCGCGTCAGATGATTCAGGCTGCCGGTGACGCTGCCCGATGCCGAGAGATGCAAACCGGCGCTGGAGAGCTGCCACTGCGCGCCGTTTTGCCAGTAGCCGGGCACTAAACCGGGCACAATATCGAACCAGCTTTCCGGCGCAATCAGGTTGATGTCCAGCGGATCACAGATGTACTGCTGCAGCAGATCATTAAATAACACGCCTTTGGCTTTCAGCGCCTCTTCAACCAGCCGATAGCCGGTGTTGGTGTAGGAGATTTCGCTGCCGGGCGCGTAGTTGAGATCGCCTTCGCGCGCGACAAAATCCAGCAGGTCGTCGGCGCGGGTGGCGTTGTACACCGACAATCCCAGCAGCGATAAGGTTTCGCGCACGTCCGGCAAACCGCTGCTCATATCCAGCGCCTGGCCGACGGTGATCTGGCCGTTGGCGCCGCGCAGCTGCGGCAGATGCTGCACCAGCGCATCGTCGAGCTTGAGATAGCGGCGGCCCGGCCCGGTCACCAGCGCAGCAAACAGATGTTTGGTGATGGAGGCGAAACGTACCACGCTGTCGGCGCTGAACGGCGTTTGCTGCGCCAAATCAGCCAATCCGGCGCAGTGCGTTGAGTGAATCTGGTGCGCATCAAACAGGATCATCGCACCGCCCGGCGCGCCTGGCTGTTGCCAGCTTTCAGTGATCTGTTGTGCGACATCCGCGGCGCGTTGCCAGTAAGCGGTCATGCCGGTTCCTCCAGCGTCATGCTGAGATCGAAAAGTTGGGCGGTATGCGGATGCTGGATGCGCCGCGCGCGCAGATCGTCGGCGCTAAGCTGCTCCACCATCTCGCCATTCTGCATCACGCCAATGCGCTGACACAGATGCGTCACCACCGCGAGGTTATGCGTCACCATAATGTAGGTGAGTTTGCGCTCGCTGCGGAGATCGCTGAGTAAATTGAGGATTTCGGCCTGCACCGACACATCCAGCGCCGAGGTCGGCTCATCCAGCAGCAGCACTTCCGGTTCGGCGATCAGCGCGCGCGCAATCGCCACGCGCTGACGCTGGCCGCCCGACAGCTGATGCGGATAGCGGAAACGCACCGACGCGGGCAACCCCACTTCGCTTAACGCCTGGCTGATGCGCTGTTCGGCGCGATCAAGCTGATGCACCAGCAGCGGTTCGTGCAGGATGCGATCGATGGTCTGGCGCGGGTGCAGCGAACCAAACGGGTCCTGAAATACCATCTGCACCTGACGATAGAAGGCGCGGCTGCGTTTGGCGCTGAGCTGCATGCCACCAAACAGCATGCTGCCTTGCCAGTCGGCATTCAGTCCGGCGAGTGCGCGCAGGATGGTGGATTTGCCCGAACCGCTTTCACCAACCAGGCCAAAGCTTTCGCCGTTACCGACCGTGAAGCTGACGTCTTTCACCGCCGTGTGCGCACCGAAGTTGATGCGCAGGTTATCGATTTGAATCATAAATTATTCTCGCCACGCGGCATCGCGCTGCAATACGGGTAAACGTTCGCGCGGATGGCGCAACGACGGCAAACACGCCAGCAAACCGCGCGTATAGGGATGCTGCGCCTGCTGCAACTGCCCGGCATCCAGCAGCTCAACGATGCGGCCGGCGTACATCACCGCCACGCGATCGCAGAAGTGCGACACCAGCGGCAAATCGTGGCTAATCAGAATCAGCCCCATGCCGCGCGCCGACACAAGCTCATCAATCAGCTTGAGAATCTCCGCCTGCACCGTGGCATCCAGCGCGCTGGTGGGTTCATCGGCGATCAACAGTTCCGGATCGGGCGCCAGCATCATGGCAATCATCACGCGCTGACCCATGCCGCCCGAGACTTCATGCGGATAGCGTTGCGCCACGGCTTCAGGGTCGCGAATCTTCACCTGCTCCAGCAGCTCAATCGCCGCCTGCATCGCCGCTTTATGGCTGCCGCCTTTGTGCTCGCGCCAGGCTTCGGCAATCTGCTGGCCGATGGTCATCACCGGATTAAGCGAATATTTCGGGTCCTGCAGGATAAAACCGACGCGCTTGCCGCGAATTTTGCGCAGCACTTTCTCGCTGACTCCGCGCAGATCGATGCCGTCAAAGCGCAGCACGTCGGCGCTGACTTCCGCGTTGCCCGGCAGTAACTGCATCAGGCTGCGCGCGGTCAATGACTTGCCGGAGCCGCTTTCGCCGACAATGGCAAACTTCTCGTGGCCAACGCTAAAACTCACGCCGCGCACCGCTTCAACGGTTTCGCTGCGCGAGCGGAAGGCAACGCGCAGGTTCTCAATTTCCACCAACATTTAGCGCTCCTTAGGATCCAGCACGTCACGCAGACCGTCGCCGAGAAAGTTGAACGCCAGTGACGTCAGGAAAATCGCGATACACGGCATCAATGGCACCCACCATTCGCTGAACAGGAAACGACGCGCGGTGGCGATCATCGTGCCCCATTCCGGTGACGGCGGCTGCGCGCCCATGCCGAGAAAACCGAGGCTGGCAGCGGTGATGATGATGGAGCTCATGTCCAGCGTGACGCGCACAATCAGGCTCGGCACGCACAGCGGCATGATGTGGCGCAGAATAATGCGCAGCGGCGAAGCGCCGGTCAGACGGCTGGCGGCGATAAAGTCGCTGTGGCGGAACTGCAGGGTCTCGGCCCGCGCCAGACGCGCATACGGCGGCCACGACGTCAGGGCAATCGCCAGAATCGCGCTCTCCACGCCGGGTTTCAGCGCGGCGACAAACGCCAGTGCCAGAATCAGCCGTGGGAAGGCGAGAAAGATGTCGGTCAAACGCATCAGCGCTTTATCGATAAAGCCTCCGGCATATCCGGCGATGCAGCCAATCAGCAGGCCGAGCGGTGCGGTGAGCAGCACCACGGCGATCACCATGCCGAGCGTGGTGCGGCCGCCGTAGATAATGCGCGTCCAGACATCGCGCCCCAACTCATCGGTGCCGAGCCAGTGCGCGGCGGAAGGCGCCGCAAGGCGGTTTTCCAGATGCTGCATACCGGGTTCGAACGGCGTCAGCCACGGCGCAAACAGCGCCAGCAGCAGCATCACCGCCACCACCAGCAATCCGGCCATCGCCAGCGGATTACTGCGCAGGCTGAGCCACAGGCGATAACGCCGGCCCCACACCGCCTGGCGGCGATTGGCTGGCGTGTCGTCGAGCAGCCATTCTCGTGAGAAGAAGGTCATTTTACGCGCGGGTCCCAAAGTCGATAGAGAAGGTCAGCCAGCTGATTGAGCAGCACATACACGGTGCCGACCAGCAAAGTGGCGCCGATCACCGGGTTCATGTCGGCGTTCATCAGCGATGTGGTGAGATATTGGCCGATGCCGGGCCAGGCGAAGACGTTTTCCGTCACCACCGCGCCCTCCAGCAATCCGGCGTAGGTCAGCGCCAGCACCGTAACCAGCTGAACCGCCACGGTGGGAAACGCATGCCGCCAAATCACCCGCCGTGACGACAAGCCTTTGGCGCGCGCGGTGATCACGAACTCGCCGCTCAGCGCGTTAAGCATAAAGGTGCGCGTCATACGTGTGATGTAGGCCATGCTGAAGTAGGCCAGAATCAGCACCGGCTGCGCCATGTGGGCCAGCGCATCCCAGAAGGCGTCCGTTTCTCCGGCCAGCAGCGAATCAATGGTGAGGAAGCCGGTGACCTGCGGCACCATATCCTGCCAGATGATGTCCTGCCGTCCGGGGCCGGGCGCAATGCCGAGCACCGCGTAGAATATCAGCAGGCTCAGCAGCGCCAGCACAAATACCGGCAGCGAATGGCCGGCGAGACAGATCACGCGAATGGTTTGATCGACCCACGAACGTTGACGCACCGCCGCCCACACGCCGAGCGGAATGCCGATCAGCGCCGCGATGATGATGGCCGCCGTTGCCAGCTCCATGGTGGCGGGGAAGAAGCGGGCGATATCGGTAATCACCGGATTCGAGGTGAGAATCGATTTACCGAGATCGCCATGCAGCAGTTGATTGAGGTAGTGACCAAACTGCACGTAAAGGGGCTGATCCAGCCCCATTTCCGTTCGCACGCGCTCGACGACCGATTGCGGTGCGTTATCACCGACCGCCGCCAGCACCGGATCGGTGGGCATGACGCGGCCAATGAAAAAGGTCAAAACCGACAGACCAAACAGCGTCAGCACCAGGCTTCCCAGGGTGCTGACGATTCTCTTCAGTAACGGCATCAGGCTTTTTTCACCTGCGCATACGGCCACTGCTCCAGCACGGTCATGTGGACATCACTCAGCGCTTTGCTGGTGGCCACGTTTTTGGTCTTTTGCATCATGAAAATAAACGGGCTCTTCTCGCGGCCTAACTGCTGAATCTGCTGATAGAGCGCGATGCGCTTCGTCGGATCCGGCTCATGCAGCGCCTGCTCGGTGAGTTTGTTAAATTCATCGTCTGACCAGCTGCAGCGCCACGCCAGCGTTCGCGCACGCGCGTTATCACTGTTGTCGGTGTTAACGCAGAAGGCTTCGGTATTGGAGTTAGGATCAAAGTAATCGGCGCCCCACACGGTCAATGCCAGCTGATGCTGACGCGCACGCATCTTGGTCAGCACCTGGCGGTTTTCGGCGGCGATCAGTGACACTTTGATGCCAATCGCGCCCAATTGCGTCTGAATCGCCTGCGCGATGTCCGGATACGGTTGCATTGAGTAGTGATCGAGGGTGATGTCGAAACCGTCCGGATATCCCGCTTCGGCCAGCAGCGCTTTGGCTTTCGCCAGATCTTTGTGGAATGGCGTATCGTCCAGCGCCGCCGGGAAGCCGCTCGGCAGGAAGCTTTGATGGGTAACAAAACTCATCGACAGAATGTTTTTCTGAATGCTGTCGTAATCCAGCGCCCACTTCAGCGCCTGCCACACCTGCGGTTTTTTCAGATACGGATTATTGGTGTTGCACGACATCAGCATGATGGCCGACAGTGACTGATTCACCAGCGACACGCTGCTGTCGTTTTTCACCTGCAGCAGCTGTTCGGTGGTGAGGTCATACGCGGCATCAACATCGCCTTTTTTCAGCATCAGCGCCTGCGCTGCTGGGTCGGCGATGTGTTTGAGGATCACGCGTTTGGTTTTGCTGGCGCCTTTATATTGCGGGCTAATCTCCAGAATCACCGTTTCGCTGGCATTCCAGGTGCGCAGGGTAAAGGCACCGGAACCGGCGCTGTGCTGTTTCAGCCAGCCGTTACCGAAGTCATTGTTCTGCTGGTTCGCCAGACAGGCTTTCTTCGACACGATGCTGCCGACGGTGGCGGACAAGCAGTAGAGCAGGAAGGTTTCGGCCGCCGGCGCGCCGAGTTTCATCTCCACGGTGTGCGCATCTTTCGCGGTGACCCGCTGCGTCACGTTGTCCTTGGTAAAGCCGAACTGGTTGATAATAAAGGCCGGGCTCTTATCCAGCTTGACGATACGCTCAATCGAGAATGCCACGTCTTCTGCGGTAAGCGGCGAACCATCGGCGAATTTGGCCGCCGGATCGAGATGGAACGTGTAAGTGCCGTTATCGCTGCTGACGTCCCAGCTTTGCGCCAGTTGACCAATCACTTTATCGGCTTGATTGGGATCGGGCGTGACTAAACGTTGATAGAGGTTGCCGCAGATCTGGCCGCCGGTGGCTTCGAAGCTTTCGTGTGGATCGAGGCTGGTGATGTTATCGAGCTGCATCGCGATCACCAGCATAGTCGGCGGCGTCGCGGCAAAGGAAGCATTCAGGCTGAGGTAGGAAACAACAGGTACAGCAGTGCATCCTGCAAGAAAACGTCTTCTGGTAACCATGTAAACTCCCAACTTATTGATAAATAAAATAAAAAATCGTTATTTGATTGTTTTTTGTCTTGACTTTAGGCACCCGCCGGAGGATTAATACCGGTTCTACGTCCTTTGTTTCACGCGTATGGTTTTGCCCTTTTATGGTGCAATTTGCTCCGCCAGCTGGCAGTGCTGCGCTTTCCCCCGAACATGGAACTGAACAACATGTCTGACTCGATTACCCTCGATATTCCGGTCTTTGACGGCCACAACGACGTGCTGAATAAGCTGTGGCAGCACCATCAGCCGGACGCGGTTAATGCCTTTTTAACTGGCACCAAAACGGGCCAAATGGACTTGCCGCGTATCCGTCAGGGAAATATGGCAGGTGGCATTTTCGCCACCTGGGTGCCGTCCCACCCTCTGATTGCAAGAAGTGCGCCAGACCTCGCAGATTTTCCTCAGGAAATTATCAACTCAGCGCGCGACGCGACCTTTTCCATGCTGGCGCTGCTGCTGCGCATTGAGCAGGCCTCGAATGGCCAGGTGAAGATTTGTCGCAGCGTGCGCGATATCCGCTACTGCATGGCGAACAAGGTGTTAGCGGTGGTGATGCACGTCGAAGGTGCGGAAGCGCTGGATACCCACGGCGAGCTGCTCGACATGCTGTACGCCAGCGGCTTGCGCACGCTGGGACCGCTGTGGAGCCGCCCGAATCAGTTCGGCGACGGCGTGCCGTTCCTCTATCCCTCATCGCCAGATATCGGCAACGGCCTGACGGCTGCGGGCAAGCAGCTGGTGCGCGACTGTAATCGCCGCCGCATCATGGTCGACTTGTCGCATATGGATGAGAAAGGCTTCTGGCACACCGCGGAAATCAGCGATGCGCCGCTGGTGGCGAGCCACTCCAACGCGCATGTGCTCAGCGCGCAGTCGCGTAATCTCACCGATCGCCAGCTGGCGGCGATTGCCGAAACCAACGGCTTTGTCGGCGTCAATTTTGCCGTGCCGTTCCTGCGTGAAGATGGCGATCGTCATGCGCCGACCGGCGTCGATGCCATCGTGCGTCACGTTGAGTATCTGCTGGAAAAAGTGGGGGAAGAGGGCGTCGGTTTTGGTTCGGATCTCGATGGCGCCACCATGCCGGGCGATCTGAAGGACGTGGCCGGATTCCCGCTACTGGTGCAGGCGCTGGCGCAACGCGGCTATTCACGCGAGCTGCTGGAGAAGATTTGCCACGGCAACTGGCTGCGCGTGCTTGAAGCCACCTGGGGCGAATAATCATGCGGCTGCGGCATATCGAAGTCTTTCAGGCGATTGTGCAGACCGGCAGCATCAGTGCGGCGGCGCGTTTGCTAAATGTGTCGCAGCCGAATGTCAGCCGCGTGCTTAATCACGCCGAGCAGCAGCTCGGTTTTGCGCTGTTTGAGCGGCGCGCGCAGGGCATGGTGGTGACGGCAGAAGGGAGGCGCTTGCTGCCGGAAGTGGAAGATATCTATCAGCGTTTACAGGCGATTACCCAACTGACCGAGCAGCTGCGGCGCGGCGAGGGGCAAACGGTGCGCGTCGGTGCTGCGCATGCGTTTGGTCAGATGGTATTAGCACCCGCGCTGGTGAACTGGCGGCAACAGGCGGCGTCGGTCAGCGTGGAACTGGTCACCGAGCACTTCAGCACCTTGTGCCGCATGCTGATGGATAATCAGCTCGATTTCGCGCTGGTGTTTGGTCAGCAGGTGGATGCCGATTTACTGGCCGAACCGCTGTTTCAGTCGTCGATGGTGGCGTTGCTGCCGCGCGATCACACCCACCATGAGCCGGTGACGCTGGAGTGGCTGTGCGCCAACAACCTGTTGATGATGCAGAATCAGGATCCGCTTGGTCGGGTGCTGCACCGCGCGCTGCGCGATAAAGGGCTCAATCCGGCGGTATCGCTGTCGATTAAAACCTATTCGGTGATTGCTGATATGGTGCTGGCGGGCGGCGGCGTCGGGATTGTCGATCTGTTTACCGCGTGCCGTTATGCCGACCAGCTCAAGTTGTTGCCGGTCGCGCAGCCGCTACCGTTTGAAGTGATGTTAATCAGTCGCCGCGATCAGCCGCAGTCGCAATCAACGCTGCAGCTGAAACAGGTGATTCGCAACAAGCTGTGGGAGATCGCGCGCCAGTGTGAATCGCAGTTTTTCACCCGCCCGGCATAACGCCAATTGCCGGTGCGCATATTCATAGGCACCCGGTCGCCATGCATGGCGACTTTACGGAGCTTATAGCGATTGTGAGTTAAGAAAACGCATTGCTGCTGCAGCGAGGGTGTTGAGGCGACATCCCAATCCGCTGAACGATTGAGGGATTCCAGGACGAGACGCATGGATGCGGCGAGAGGTGGCGTTGAGCAGGAGCGAATCGACACCGGTCCGTCAGGAATCGTGAATGAGTGAAGGTACCGCGAAGCGGCGGGTTGGGCTGGCGCAAGGCCTGGGAGTGCAGAGGGCGTGGCCAGACGCCCTCTGCTCGGTCGCCGCACGAAGGTGCTGTAACTGCCTCAGTACGAGGCGAACGAAAGTCGCACTGCGCTTAACTGACATGTATTACGCCATTCCTGGCGACCATTCAAACCCCATCGGTAATCGGCTTACGCACCAGCAGCAAATAGGCCAGCGCACCCACCACCGTCACACCGGCGCAAATCATCAACGCCAGGCTAAACGACTTGGTGGTATCCAGCACCCAACCGGTGATCACCGGGGCGAACGAGGCGAACACGAAGCTGGCGAAGTTCTGGATGCTGCCGACCGAGGCGGTCATGCGCGCCGTGACGTTGGCGTGAATCAAACCCCAGCACGATGTACCGGCAAAGTGGATGCAGAACAGCGCCATACCAATCATGGTCACCGCGCTGGTGGTGTCGGTGGCACGCGTGACAAAGGCGGTAAACGCGGCGGACAACAGCATGCCCGTGACGATAGAGATCTTACGCACCTTCACCGCATCATGGCCACGACGCACCAGCGCATCGACCACATAACCGTTCAGCAGCATGCCCGCCGCGCCGAACAGGAATGGAATCGCAGCCAGTAAACCGGTGCTTTTCAGATCGAGGTGATAAGTGGATTGCAGATAGCCCGGCAGCCACGCGATGTACAGCCACGCGGTGTAGTTGATGCCGCTGAAGCCAATCATCATGCCCCACATGGTGCGCTGCTTAAACAGGCCGCGCCACTCGGCAAAACTCAGCGGCTCTTTGCGCGATGCCACGCTGCCCGCCTGCAGATAGTGAATCTCTTCGCCGCTCAGCGTGTTGTTATCGCGATCGCGGTACATCAGATACCAGCCGATGGCGAGAAACATGCCAAGCACGCCGATAGTGATAAACATGCCGCGCCAGCCCATCACCATCATCATCGCGGCCAGAATCGGTGGCGCAATCGACAAGCCAATCATCGAAGCGGCGTTAAACATGCCCATCGGCATGCCGCGATCTTTGATGTTGAACCAGTCATTGATCACCTTGACGCCGCACGGGTTCATCGGCGCTTCGCCAATACCTAACCCGATACGCACCAAAATAAACTGGGTGAAGTTATGCACCAAACCGGCGGCCGCCTGGAACAGCGACCAGAAGAACATACCAATCGCCAGCATGATGCGCGGCCCTTTGCGATCGAGCAGCGCACCGCACGGCAGCTGCGCTAAGCCATACGCCAGCGAGAAGGCCGACAGCAGCACGCCAATTTCAGTCGCGGATAAACCCAGTTCTCCCCGGATGGTCATATTGGCCACCGACAGCGAACTGCGGTCGAGATAGTTGATCATGGCGGCGAACAGCAGCAGCAGCATGGCGGTAATCTGGATCTTTCTGATGCGCGGCGAGCGCACCACGTCACTGCGTGCCGGGATAAAATCTTGCCCGTCAGCAGCCGGTTGTGGCGCGTTTTCGCGGCCACGAGCCGAAGTATTTTCCATTGCGACCTCCCGGATCTGGGTACTTATCGTTATGCGTTTGTGTGGGATCCTGCGGCAGCAAAACGGTGCTGCCCCAACGGATTGACTTCGAGACTAGAAGCAATCAGATCGGGATGTTGCGGAGATGTTTCAGATTCGTGCGGGAGCTAATGCTTTGTGGTTTTTAATCGGTTTTTAATTGTACTGGCGGATCGAACGGATCATCGATGTCTTGGCGGTGCCGAGATGAGTGTGCAGGGCGCACAAGGCTTCGACATCCTGACGGCTAATTAGCGCTGCCAGGATCGCCATATGTTCCTCCAGCGCCACGATATTTCTCTGCTTAAGATCGGTTTCGTCCCATTGATAATGCGAGTGAAAAATCACGGAAATAATCTCCAGCGACTGATTAAAAAACGGATTGTTGGCGGCGGAAAGAATCAGCGTGTGCATCTCTTTATCCAGCGCGGCGAAGTGGCGGTAATTGCTGGCGATGGTGTCACGCATCGAACGATGGCGATCCAGCAGGTCGCGCGCCTGCATCCAGCGCTCATCCTGCGAGGGCAGGTTGAGAAAACGGGTCAGCGCGTGGGTTTCCAGCATTTCACGCAGCTCAAACAGGTTCTCGGCATACTTCTGATCGAACTTCTTCATGCGCCATTGTCCGCGCTTCACCGGTTCCAGCAGGTCATAACGCATAAAGCGCAGCAGGAATTCACGTACCACAACCGGACTGACCTTCACCTGCTGGGCTAACTGCAGCTCGCTAAAGGTATCGCCCGGCATCAGCTGACGTTGATTAATCAGGTTGAAAAAGGTCTGCTCAAACTGCAGCGCCTGCTGATCGATCGGCGGCGTCAGGGCGTTAAAACCATCTTCTTCGCTGGGATCGCGCACGATAACGTAGGTTGCATCCACCTTTTCCAGCACGCCGCGCTCATGCAGATGCTGCAAAGTGTGGCGCACCGTAGTGCGGCTGATGTTGAACATCTCAGCCAGCGCCGCCTGCGGTGGCAACGGCGAACGGATATGCCGTTTGGCAATGCCTTCCAGCATCTGATTAATCACGTTCTGACGTAGATTCTGGCTGCGGCTCATACGCGTCTCCGGTTTTTTATCTATTAAAAACCATACAAAGCCCAAAAAAAGCGGTTGGCTTCACACTTCCCCCAACGCAAAACGCTGCCATCGGCGATTTTCGCCATAACTGCGACAACAGCACAGGAGAAGCCAATGACAACGATGAAAACGCTGGTGGTCGCCGAGCCGCGCCAGATGGTATGGCAGCAGCGCGCGAAGCCGACGCCCGCTGCCCATGAAGTTCTGATCAAACCGATCGCCGCCGGCATTTGTGGCACCGATATCCACGCCTGGGCCGGAAATCAGCCGTTTTTCAGCTATCCACGCGTGTTGGGGCATGAGCTGTGTGGTGAAGTGGTGGAACTCGGCAGCCAGGCCAGCGGCTTCAGGCTGGGCCAGCGCGTGGCGCTGATTCCCTACGTTGCCTGCCAGCAGTGCGATGCCTGTTTAAGTGGCAAAACCAACTGCTGCGAAAAAATCTCGGTGATTGGGGTGCATCAGGATGGTGGTTTTTGCGAATTCCTCAGCGTGCCGACCAGCAATTTGCTGGCGGTGGATGAGGTTGACCCCGAAGCCGCCGCGCTGATTGAACCCTTCGCCATCAGCGCGCATGCGGTGCGCCGTGCGGCCGTTACGGCGGATGAGCAGGTTTTGGTGGTGGGCGCAGGTCCGATTGGTCTTGGCGTGGCCGCGATTGCGGCGGCAGCGGGGGCGTATGTGGTGGTGGCCGACACCAGCGAGCAGCGCTGTGCACACGTAGCGCAGAAGCTGGGTTTGGCGACGGTGAATCCATTAGACGCCGATTTTGAGGCGCAGTTGCGGGCGGAGTTTGGTGGGCGTTTGCCGGCCAAAGTGATCGATGCCACCGGCAGCCCAGCGGCGATGAACGGCGCAGTGAAACTGATTCGTCACGGCGGCACCATCGTGTTTGTCGGCCTGCATAAAGGCGATTTGGTGATCCCGGATATCGAGTTCCACAAAAAGGAAACCACGCTGCTGGGCAGCCGCAACGCCACGCTGGAAGATTTCGCGAAAGTAGGCGAACTGATGGCGAACGGGCAGCTTCGTGCCGACATGATGCTCAATCGCCATTATGATTTTTCTACTCTGGCAGAGCGCTTTGAAGCGGATGTGATTAACAACCGGGAACTGATTAAGGGCGTGATTCACTTCGAACGTTGATATTGGCACCAACCGTAGCGGCGCAATTTATTACGCAAAGAGGGGTTGGCACGGTGCCTTCACTGATGCGCGCGATAGATCGCGCCGCGACAACACTGTGCCTCCTTCTCCATATTGTCTGCATTGCCAAGCCAGCGTATTATCTCCCGCCTAAGGTGATGGCGTGCCACCTTCCCCAACCGCCGTTCTGGTCACAGACGGCTGATGACGCCTGACAACACTCGTATCCCTGCGCGGGAGACGGCGGTGTGTCAGGTGTTATTCTGTCCTGCCGCGGCCCTGCGCGTCATTCATATCAGGAGCTCCAAACTATGTTGAAGTCGTTACTGGCGGTGGTGCTGGGCGGTGCGGTGGGCTGTACGCTGCGTTGGTTGATCTCATTACGTTTTAACGCGCTGTTTCCTAATTTGCCGCCCGGCACCCTGATGGTGAATCTGGTGGGCGGTTTTATCATCGGCGCAGCGCTGGCCTTTTTTGTGCGTAATCCGCATATCGATCCCTTTTGGAAACTGTTAATTGTCACTGGCTTGTGTGGCGGCTTAACCACCTTTTCCACTTTTTCTGCAGAAATTGTTGGGTTGCTACAATCAGGTAAATACCTTTGGGCGATGTCGAGCGTGATGGTGCATGTTATTGGTTCGCTGCTGATGACCTTCGCCGGTTTTGCCGCGGTCAATCTGCTCGGATAACCATCGCGCTTGAAATAACTCCTCAGAGGTAGATACTGATCGCTATTCTGTGCGCGTGACGCACAGAATTTGTCACCGATTATCCGGACGATTAAGGAGCTGTGTCATGCGTTGTAACCCTAAATTCCTTAACCTGGTGTTGTTAAACGGTGAACCTGAGGAGAAGCTGCGTGCCGCACGCGCCGCCGGTTTCGATCAGGTTGAGATCTGGCGCGACGATGTACAAGCCAGTACGCCACAGTTAGCGAAGCAGTTGCAGCTTGGCTTCACCAATGTACAGGTGCTGCGCGATTTCACCGGTGCGCCGGATCGCGACCGCCAGCAAAAACGCGAAGAGCTGCGTCAGTTTATTCAGATTGCACAAACCATCGGCTGCGACACCATTCAGGCACCGGCCAGCACGCGTGAAGATTGTGTGGCGGCGCGTATTGATGAAGATTTACGTTGGATGGCATCGGAAGCCGCACGTTACAACATGCGCATCATGTATGAGCCGATGGCGTGGTGCAGCGTAGATAACACGCTGCCGCTGGCGTGGGAACGCTTGCAACGGCTGGACCAGCCGAATATCGGTTTGGTGGTCGATCTGTTCCACATCTGCGCGTTAGGCGGCTATGCGTCGCAGCTGGATGGCATTCCCGCCGACCGTATCTACGAAGTGCAGCTGTGCGATATGGCCGACATGCCACCGCAGGATAAGCAGCCGCTCAGCGAGTACGCGCGTCACCAGCGCCTGTTGCCGGGCGATGGCATCATCGAAGTGGAACGCTTTGTCGATAAGCTGAAAAGTGCCGGTTACAGCGGGCCGGTCGGCATTGAAGTGTTCAACGATAAGTTGAAGGCGCAGCCAGCAGACGTGGCTGCGCAAAAAGCGTGGCAGGCGTTAAATCGTTACTGGCCTTAATCCTGCAAACATTGCGCAATAAAACCGGCGGCATCCATCGCACCCTGCGATGAAATGGTGTGGCCGGTTGCCGCTTCATAACGCGCTTCCACCGTCACGCCAGCCTGCTGTAAACGTTGCTCCGCCGATACGCTTTCGCTAAACGGAATCACCTCATCGGCTTTGCCGTGAATCAGCAGCGCAGGCGTATACGGCTGCGGCGTTAATGCGCCATCAAATGCCAGACGGCCGGAAAAGGCCACCACGCCGGCTAGCGGATAACGGCCCGACGCCAGCGCATCTAACGCCATGATCGAACCCTGCGAAAAGCCCACCAGAATCACTTTGTCCCACGCATCCGCCATGCCGTGCTGCGCCATCAGCTGCTGCAGCGTGTTATCAAAGGCCGCGCGCGCTTCACGCACGCGCGCCGGGCGGTTTTCGGGCGTGATGCCGGTCAGGCTAAACCACTGATATCCCATCGCGTGTTCAAAAGGACAGGGCGCATTCGGCGAGGCAAACGCCACATCCGGCAGCAGGCGCGCCCAATGTTCGCCGAGCACCGCGAGATCATCGCCGTTGCTGCCGACGCCATGTAAAAAAATCACTAACGCTTTTGCCATCGCCCTGTTCCTTATAAATCGTAGGCCGCCATATCCGGGCCAACCGGCACAATGCCGTTGGGATTCAGCGCTTTAATTGAATAATAGCCCTGCTTGATGTGATCGATATTCACCGTCTGACGCACGCCAGAGACCGAAAGCATACTCTTTAGATAACGATCGAGCAGCGGATAGTCGCGCAGGCGGCGCAGGTTGCATTTAAACAGGCCGTGATAGGCGGCGTCAAAGCGCACCAGCGTGACGAACAGGCGGATATCCGCTTCGGTTAAGCGCTCGCCGAGCAGGAAAGTACGGCCATCCTGCAAGCGCAGCTCCAGCTCATCTAACTGGCTGAACACATCGTTGAACGCCTGCTGATAACTCACCTGTGTGGTAGCAAAACCGGCGCGATAGACGCCGTTATTCAGGCGTGGATAGATCGATTCGTTCAGCGCGTCGATCTCTGCGCGCAGATCTTCGGGATAAAGATCGATGCGATCGTCCGCCAGCGCGCCAAAGCCGCTGTTCAGCACGCGCAGGATATCGGCTGACTCATTATTGACGATGGTTTGCGTCTTTTTGTCCCACAGCACCGGCACGGTGGCGCGGCCGGTGAAATCGGCATCGGCACGGGTGTAGAGTTCGTGAAGGTATTCGGCTTTATTCAGCCAGTCGCGATCCGCGCCAGGATAATCACCGAAGCGCCAGCCTTGCGCGCCGAGCTGCGGCTCAACCACCGACACGCTGATGACCTTATCCAGCCCTTTCAGACTGCGCGCCAGCAGCGTGCGCGAGGCCCACGGACAAATCAGCGCCACATAGAGGTGATAACGATCCGGCTCGGCAGCGAATGCGCTGGAACCATCTGCACTAATCCAGTGACGAAAACTGGAGGTCTGGCGCACAAATCCGCCTTGTTGATCGGTGGCTTGCACCGGATGCCACTCTGCACTCCACTTACCGTTTACCAGCATCGTCTTCTCTCCTCAGTGTTGATGAAGTGAGCATACAGCGCTGCTGGTTAGGCGATAATCCGGGCAAAATGGCTTTCATTGCTTCCAAAATGGAAGGAATTAGCCGGGCGGATGGTGCTGGAAATGGGCGGCGAGGAAATCGATCAGCAGCCGGGTTTTCTGCGCCAGATGACGCGCCGGCGGATAGAGCGCGAACAGGCCCATGGGCGGCGTGGCGAATTCCTCTAATAGCGAGACGATTTCACCGCGCTGCAGTGCGGGTGCGGCAATAAAACCTGGTAGCCGCGCAATGCCCAATCCGGCGATCGCCGCCTGCAAACAGGCTTCGGTATTGGAGAAACAGAGACGACCGCGAATCGGCATGCTGACGCTGTCGCCGCACGGCGTCACGAACGGCCAATGCCAGGGATCGCGGAAGTTGGTATCGCTGATGCACTGATGAGCCGCCAAATCGCGCCAGTGCTGTGGCGTGCCGTGGTGCAGCAGATAACCGGAAGACGCGGCCACGCGGATCGGCACATCGCCGAGGCGGCGAGCAATCAGGCTGCTGTCGTCAAGCTTGCCGATGCGAATCGCCATATCGAAGCCTTCATCGACGATGTTAACTGCACGATCGGAGAAGTTCACGTCGAGTTCGATCTGCGGATAATGACGCGCGAACTCCACCAGCACGCTGGCCAACACCGCAGTACCAAAGGTGCCGGGCGCGCTGATTTTCAGGCGGCCGCTCGGCGTAGTGGCGCTGTCGCGCACCGTGGCATCCAGCGTATCAAAGGCTTCCAGCAGGGTTTTTACCCGCTCGTAATAGGCGCGACCGATTTCGGTGGGCGAGAGCGCGCGCGTGCTGCGTTTAAACAGCTGCACGCCGAGTTCCTGCTCCAGCCGGGAGACCAGCTTCGACGCCTGGCCGCTGCTGGTGCCGAGGCGTTCGGCCGCACCGGCGAAGCTGCCCACTTCTAGCACGGCGACAAACATTCGGTCACAATCGAGGCGATCCATGGCGTTTCCTGACGGCTAAAAAGCCTGAGTATACACATGCCTAAAGGGCGCGCGATAAATGGCGCCGCTACGGAACTATCCACAGGTCGGTTGCGGGCACAAAGCAAGGTATACACATTCAGTGCGCTGCACCTTTTCCCACGCGGGAAAACCTGTTGAACTAGGCGCCTGCTTTCATCAGGCCGGGAGCCGTGAATGTCTTTGCTACATCTGTCGTCGCTGGCGGAGATCTCCGCCGTCGAATGGGATGCGCTGTTACCTGACGATCAACCGTTTTTACGCCACGCATTTCTCTTGTCACTTGAAGAGAGCGGCAGCGTGCGGCCCGAAAACGGCTGGCAGACGGATCACCTGCTGTGGCGCGAAAACGGCACGCTGCGTGCCGCGATTCCGGGCTATCGCAAACGCCATTCGCGCGGTGAATATGTGTTCGACCATGCGTGGGCGGATGCCTGTCAGCGCGCCGGTATTCCTTACTATCCGAAATGGCTGGGCGCGATTCCGTTCAGTCCGGTGACTGGCGCACGCCTGCTGGGCGATGAAGAAGCGGTGCTGAAACTGCTCAGCGTGCTGCCGGATAACCTTTATCAACACGGTCTGAGCGGCGCGCACATCAACTTCACCACGCCGTTCGCCAACCACATTATGCAGCAGCAGCCAGACTGGCTGGAACGCCTCGGCCTGCAGTATCACTGGCACAACAAAGGCTACCGCGATTTTCAGGATTTCCTCGACACGCTGATGTCGCGCAAGCGCAAACAGCTGCGTAAAGAGCGTGAGCAGGTGATGAGCAGCGGCTTTGAATTCAGCTGGTATCGCGGCGATGAGCTGCGCGAAGATCAGTGGGATTTTGTTTACACCTGTTATGCCAACACTTACGCGGTGCGCGGCCAGCGGCCCTATCTGACCCGCCACTTCTTTAGCCTGCTGGCGGAGCGCATGCCGCATTCGATTCGCGTGGTGATCGCGACGCTACAAGGGCAACCGGCAGCGATGGCATTCTGCTTAATGGACGGCAGCACGCTGTACGGCCGCTATTGGGGCTGTCTGGCGGAGTTTGATCGGCTGCATTTTGAAACCTGCTTCTATCAGGGCATGGATTTCGCCATCGCGGAAGGTGTGCAGCGTTTTGATGCGGGCGCGCAGGGCGAGCATAAGCTGGTGCGCGGCTTTGAGCCGCACATCACCCATTCGTGGCACTATTTGTGTCATCCCGGCTTGCGCGATGCGGTGGCGGATTTTCTGCTGCAGGAACGGGAAGGCGTGCGCGGCTGGGCAATTGAAGCGCGCGACGCCTTACCGTATCGGCGTGGTGATTAATCCGCGCCGACAAAACCGCCGGTCTGATGCTGCCACAGGCGCGCGTAAAGTCCGCCGTGCGCCAGCAGTTCGCGGTGGTTGCCCATCTCGACAATCTCACCCTGCTCCAGCACCACCAGACGATCCATTTTGGCGATAGTGGAAAGACGGTGCGCGATAGCAATCACCGTTTTGCCCTGCATCAGCGTTTCCAGGCTCTCCTGAATCGCCGCTTCCACCTCGGAATCCAGCGCCGAGGTGGCTTCGTCCATGATCAGAATCGGCGCATCTTTCAGCAGCACGCGCGCGATGGCGATACGCTGACGTTGACCGCCCGACAGCTTCACGCCGCGCTCGCCCACGTGCGCATCCAGCCCGGTGCGGCCTTGTGGATCGGAGAGCAGCGGAATGAACTCGTCGGCGCGCGCGCGGATAATCGCCGCCTGCAGCTCCTCTTCCGTCGCATCCGGACGACCATACAGCAGGTTTTCGCGAATCGAGCGGTGCAGCAGCGACGTGTCCTGCGTGATCATGCCGATTTGTCCGCGCAGGCTTTCCTGCGTCACTTCAGCGATGTTCTGATCGTCAATCACAATACGGCCGCTGTTGATGTCATACAGCCGCAGCAGCAGATTCACCAGGGTGGATTTACCGGCCCCGGACGGGCCAATCAAACCGATCTTCTCGCCCGGCTTGATGTTGAGGTTGAGGCGATTGATCACCTGACGACTGCCGCCATAATCAAAGCGCACATCCTCAAAACGAATCTGACCGCGCGTCACCTGCATGTTTTTCGCATTCGGTTCATCCTGCACGCTCAGCGGCTGCGCGATGGTATTCAGGCCGTCCTGCACCATGCCGATGTTTTCGAAGATGCCGTTCACCACCCACATGATCCAGCCGGACATGTTCACCAGACGAATCACCAAACCGGTCGCCAGCGCAATCGCGCCAACGCTGATCAGCGACTGGCTCCACAACCACAGCGCCAGGCCGGAGGTGCTGACAATCAGCAAGCCATTCAGCGTCGAGAGCGTGATATCCATGGTGGTGACCATGCGGCTGGCGTGCTGGGTTTTGTCGGTTTGCTCCTGAATCGCCTCACGCGCGTAACGCTTCTCCAGATCGTTATGCGAAAACAGTTTGATGGTGGCGATGTTGGTGTAGCCGTCGACAATGGTGCCCATCAATTTCGAGCGCGCTTCCGATGACACCACCGAACGCTGTTTAACGCGCGGCACAAAGAAGCCCAGCGAAACGCTGTAAGCCACAATCCAGATCACCAGCGGAATCATCAAGCGCCAGTCGGCTTCGGCGAACAACACCAGCGAAGTCACCGCGTAAATCACCACGTGCCATATGGCGTCCACCAGCTGTACCGCCGAATCACGCAGCGAGTTACCGGTTTGCATGATGCGCTGGGCAATGCGCCCGGCAAAATCGTTCTGGAAGAAGTTCAGGCTTTGACGCAGCACGTAGTTGTGATGCTGCCAGCGGATCATGCTGGTCATGCTCGGGTTAATACTTTGATGTACCAGCATATCGTGCGCAGCAATCACCACCGGTCGCAGAATCAGCGCGACAAAACCCATCCACAGCAATATTTGCCAGTTATCGCTGAACAGCGAAGCGGGCGTCGAGTGATTAACCAGGTCAATGATGCGGCTGAGATAGCTGAACAGCGCCACTTCGATCAGCGCCTGCGCCAGCCCGACAATCAGCAGCGCGACAAAGCTCGGCCACACCTGACGCAGATAGTAGAAGTAGAACGGCCAGACGCTGGCGGGTGGGGAATCGGTTGGCGCATCCTGGAAAATATTGATAAAACGTTCAAAACGGCGATACAACATAGAATCACTCTTCCCGAAATGGTGAGAGTTAACAGCTTAGTGCAAGTGAAAAGGGATTACCGACATGGATTTACACATTCGCGGTCGTGAGCCGGGCGATGCCGCCGCCTACCAACGCCTATACAGCCATCCTGACGTTTATCGCTGGACCACGCAGTTGCCGTGTCCGAGCATAGCGACCTGGCAGAAAAAATTCGAAAAGATGGATGAGCTGGGATACATCGGCTTTGTTGCGGAGATTGAGGGTGCGATGGTCGGTGAGCTCACGCTGTTTGTCGAACAGCGTCCGCGCACGCGTCACAGCATCAGTTTTGGTATCAGCGTCGATCCGGCGTTTGGCGGGCGCGGCATTGGTGAAAAGCTGATTCGCCACGCCATCGATTACGCCTACAACTGGCTCGGCATCATGCGCATTGAGCTGGAAGTGTTTCACGATAACGAACGCGCGCTGCGCCTGTATCAAAAGCTGGGCTTCGAGCGCGAGGGCGTGAAGCGCAAAGCCTGCCTGCGCGACGGCGAATATCACGATATCGTGCAGATGGCTAAACTAAAAAACTGATGGGTTTTGCGCAATAAATTGCGCCGCTACGGAATTGTGCACGCATTCGTAGCGGTGCGATTCATCGCTCGCGTTTGACCTTTTACTGACTCTTCTCAACGTACTTCTGCATATTCTCTTTGGTCACCAGCTCGAACGGGATCCACACGTGTGAATCCACTTTCTCGCCTTTGATCAGCTTCTGCGCCACATCCACCGACGTTTTGCCCTGGCCGACCGCATCCTGGAAAACCGTGACCTGAATTTTGTCCTGCGACAGCGCTTTCAGGCCGTCTGGCGTAGCATCGATACCGCCAATCAGCACCTTTTTATTGCTTTTGGCCAGCGCCATGGCCGCGCCAATCGCCATCTCATCATTATTAGCCGCAACGATATCAATCGCTTCATCGTTGCCCAGCCAGCTATTCATCAAATCCATGCCTTCATTGCGCGCGTAGTTAGCGGGCTGTTTCTGTACCACTTTCATGCCGGGATATTTCGCCACCACTTGCTCAACGTCTTTGGTGCGTTGCAGCGCACCGGCGTCGGTCAGGTTACCGATCATGATCGCCACATTGCCTTTGTAGTTAGCCATTTTCGCCAGCGCTTCCATCTGCAAGGTGCCGGATTCACGCTCGTCGGAGCCGACAAACACCACGCCGGCCGGCAGCGATTTATCGCCTGGGGTGCGGTTGACGTACACCAGCGGAATTTTTGCCTGCTGCGCCAGCCTGGTGAGCTGCGGCGTGCTGGCGGAATCGACCGGATCGACGATGATCGCATCCATGCCCGCACCGATAAAACTCTGCACCTGATCGGTCTGACGTCCCACGTCACCGCGTGCATCTTCAAACTGAATATCAAGCCCACGCGCTTTGGCTTCTTTATCAATCGACTGGCGAATGATGGTGAGGAAGTTTTGGTCGAAGTAGGCCATCGACACGCCAATTTTTTCCGCCAGCGCCGATAGTGACGTCGAGAGCAGGCCGAGCAACACAATCGCCTTGAGGATTTTCATCGCAGACTCCAGAGTAAGCTTGTTATTAGAATGAATGTTTCATCGATATTAAAAATGGCTCAATGAAATCATTTTCAGCCTACGAGCCCGCCACCCGGCTGACAATCGGCAAGGTTGGATTTTGCAGCTAAGCGCACACTTTGCTCTAGGGTGCGTTTTTCCTTCGCGCGCTCATAGTTGCACTGCGAATTATTTTCTTAGAGTTAGCGCACATTGCGGTGCAACAGCCTGCTGATTTTTGAGGTTCTGTGCAGCACCGCACCTTGCTTTGTGCTGGCTGCCAATTCTGGCGCTAATTAGCACTGTCGATTCCGCCATTCGCCCAATGACCACGCCTGAAACCGCTTCCTATAGTTGCTGAACAGGGAAATAAAGCGGTATTCCGGCACGTTCATTTGAGGAATTCAGCCCATGCTAAAAGCCAATCATCGTCCACAGAACAGCCACGTACGCGTTGGGATCCTTTGCCTGATCCTGTTTCTTTCCGTGGTGGCGTATGCCGACCGCTCGATCCTGTCGATCTCAGGATCGGCGATCAAAGATGAGTTTGGACTTTCGGCGATCCAGCTTGGCCTGATCCTCTCGGCATTTAGCTGGGCCTATGTGATCGGCCAGATCCCCGGCGGCCTGTTTCTCGATCGCTTCGGCACCAAAAAAGTGTATGGCGTGACGCTGGCGCTGTGGTCGATCTCCACGTTGCTGATGGGCTTTGTCGGCGAGTTCTCCAGCGGCATGACCATGGCGCTGACGCTGATGTTTGCGCTGCGTTTCGCGCTGGGCCTGATTGAAGCACCGAGTTTTCCCGCCAATGCGCGCGCGGTGATCATGTGGTTCCCTAGCGCTGAACGCGGCCGCGCCTCTTCACTCTTCGCCTCGGCGCAATATTTTGCCGTCGCTATCTTCTCACCGCTTTCCGGCTGGCTGGTGTCGCGTTTCGGCTGGGAATGGCCGTTCTTTGTGCTGGGCGGCATTGGCGTGCTGGCGGTGTTTGTCTGGATGGGCTTTATGCGCAGCCCGCGCCATCATCCGCAGGTCTCGGAAAATGAATTGCGCTACATTGAGCAGGGCGGTGCGCTGGTTGATATCGATTCGGCACAAACGCTAAAAGCGCGTCCGCCGTTGAGCAAAGCAATGTTCAGGAAGCTGCTCAGCAACCGCATGCTGTGGTGCGCCTATATCGGCCAATATTGCATCATCGCGTTGAGCTACTTCTTCATCACCTGGTTCCCGATCTATCTGGTGCAGGCGCGCGGCATGAATATTCTTGATGCCGGCTTTGCCACCATCGCACCGGCGGTATTTGGTTTTCTCGGCGGCATCAGCGGTGGCTATATCTCCGACAAACTGCTGGCAAGCGGCTGGAGTTTATCCTGGGCGCGTAAAACGCCGTATATTGTCGGCATGCTGATGGCGGCATCGCTGGTTCTGGCGGCGGTGATCCCCAGCAACGTCGGCATTATCGCCATGATGTCGTTCGCCTTCTTTGGTAAAGGCGTGGCGGCGGGCGCCGGAACCTGGACGATTGTCAGCGATACCGCACCGAAAGAAGCGGTTGGCCTTGCGGGCGCGATTTTTAACGGCATCGGCAATATGGCGGGTTTTATCACGCCGCTGCTGTTTGGCATCATCGTCGGCTTGACCGGCAGCTACAGCATCGGGCTGGTGTTTGTCGGCGCGCACTGCGTGGTCGCCGCACTGCTGTTCTTGCTGGTGATGGGACCGATTGAACGCGTTGGTGCGGAGCAGAACCCTGCTGCCTCTTATGAAAATTCGGAGAAAGCGCGCGGTATTAAAGCGGTTTAATCATCGGCTCATAAATTTTTGGAATCCCGATCTGAAATTCGTTATGATGTTAAAAAATGCACTTGAGCACAGTGCGTTAGTGCAATAAGTTGTCCACCATGTTTACATCAGGTGTGGTAGTAGATGAAGGGTTCAATTCACAGTTTCAGGGACGATTGGCTGCGATTATTTTTTGTTTATGCAACACCGCATAAGCATATCCCGGCCATGATTGAGTCCGTATTGGCGCGCAAGCTCGACATCATCCATGCCGCAACATCGCATCATGATTTGCGTTCACCACCGGGTAATCGCTTTGAGGCCTTAAGACCTCCGCTATTGGGATATTATTCAATACGGATAAATGAGCAGTATCGACTAATTTTTCAATGGGTTAATGGCACGGCAAGAGATTTCTATCTCGATCCACACACTTATCGTAAACACCGCTACCAGCCACTTGTGGCCAACTGCTAACCGTTAAAGAGAAGCAATAATGAAACAGGCGATGCGTAAACCGACCAGCGTTGGCGATGTTTTGCAGTACGAGTTCCTCGAGCCGCTTAACCTCAAAGTGAATGACCTGGCAGAGATGTTGAACGTGCACCGCAATACAGTCAGTGCATTGGTGAATAACAACCGTAAACTGACCACCGAAATGGCCTATAGGCTGGCAGCTGTTTTCGATACTTCAGTCGATTTTTGGCTGAATCTGCAGCGCCATTTGGATCTATGGGAAGTGGAAAACGATGCCAGAACACAGGAAGAGTTGAGCAGGGTAACGCCGTTAAGTGCCTTTCTGGCGCAGCGTTCAGCGGTTGTAGCCTAAAATCATGGTCGCCATAAATGGCGATCCAACGTCGTAAAATTCGCATTTATACGCACCTCTCTCGCAAACCTCACCGATCGCACAAATCCACTCTGAAGATTTTTTGCTCAGCTGCCGATACCTCCTTACCACCCACTGATATTAAGGAGCGATATCGTGATAAAGCTGATTAATGTTGACGAACTGCGGCAGGGAATGTTTATCCACAAACTGGAGGTTTGGTGGGTCAAAGATAAGCGCATTCGCAACCAAATGCTGATCACTGATAAACGCCAGATCGCGATGATCCGCAATGAGGGGATCCTGCAGTTATGGATCGATCTCGACAAATCGCTACAGGCACCCGTCACGCCTGCGCCGAAAAAAGAGATTCCTCAAACCCCGTTTTTCCAGGAGATGGATCAGGCGCAAAGCATCTTCAATCAGGGGAAACCGCAGGTGCTGGCGATGTTTAACGAGGCGCGCATGGGGCAAGGCCTCGACCTCGATTACACCCTTGATCTGGTTGATCAAATTGCCGGTTCCATCACCCGCGAACCCACGGCACTGCTGAGCGTGGCTCGCCTGAAGAATCACGACGATTACACCTATCTGCACTCAATGGCGGTGTGCGGTTTGATGATCTCGCTCGGCAAAAAAATGGGCCTCGATGAGCATCAGCTGCGGCGCGTTGGTATGGGCGGTTTGCTGCATGATGTGGGTAAAGCCGCAGTGCCGCTGGAGATTCTCAACAAACCCGGCAAGCTCAGCGATGAAGAGTTCACCGTGATGCGTCAGCATCCGATCGTGGGCGCGCAGATGTTAATGGACGCCAATGCCGGTGAAGATCTGCTGGATATCGCGCTGCATCACCATGAAAAGTATGACGGCAACGGTTATCCGCACGGACTGAAAGGCGACGAAATCTCACTGTATGCGCGCATGGCATCGGTGTGCGACGTCTATGATGCCGTCACCTCGAATCGTCCTTATCGCCAAGGCTGGACGCCTGCCGAAGCGATGCACAACATGTTGAGCTGGCGTGGCCACTTCGATAATACGCTGCTACACGCCTTCGTACGCACCATCGGCATTTATCCGGTGGGATCGCTGGTGCGACTGGCTTCCGGGCGCGTGGCGCTGGTGGTACAGGCTGGCGAAAAATCGCTGCTCAAGCCCAAAGTACATGTGTTCTGGTCGCTGCACGCGCAGCGCGAAGTGAAACCGGAAGCGCTCGATCTCGGCGACAGCTTCTGCACCGACAGCATCACCGGCGCGGAAGACAGCGGCTTATGGCAGAACATCGATCTGAACCGCATCTGGGCGTTAGAAAGCGCTTAATTCTTCACCATTTTTATACTTTATTTACGCCCGCTTCCCGCCTTTTTACCTCTTCTTTATGCCGCGCCGCGCATGCTTGCAGCATTACCAAAATCCTCTGGAGGTTGCTGTGAGCGTGGGCGTGATAGCCGGCATCGTGCTGGTGTTTGTTCTTCTGGGCTACCTGATTTATGCCCTGCTTAATGCGGAGGCATTCTGATGGCGGCGAATGCATTCATGCTAATTGCGGTGTTTCTGCTGGTACTGATGGTGCTGGCACAACCGCTGGGACGTTATCTCGCCCTGTTTGTGGCTGACAAGCCGCTGCTGCCGCGCACCGAAGGCGCGCTGTGGCGACTGGCCGGTGCCGACGGCGATGCCATGCGCTGGCCGCACTATCTGCTGGCGATTCTGCTGTTTAACGCGCTGGGTTTTGCCTTGCTGCTGCTGATGTTGATGACGCAGGCTGCGCTGCCGCTGAACCCGCAGCATCTGCCTAATCTCAGCTGGGATCTGGCGCTCAATACCGCCATCAGCTTCGTTACCAACACCAACTGGCAATCCTACGCTGGGGAAAGCACGCTGAGCTATTTCAGTCAGATGGCGGGCCTCACGGTGCAGAACTTTCTGTCGGCGGCGACCGGTATCGCCGTGGCGTTTGCGCTGATTCGTGGTTTTGCCAACCGTTCGCTGGATACGCTCGGCAACGCATGGCGTGACCTGACGCGCATTACCCTTTACGTGCTGCTGCCGATCAGCCTGGTTATCGCGTTGTTCTTCGTCAGCCAGGGCAGTATTCAAACCTTCGAGCCTTACCATGCGCTCACCACGCTGGAAGGCGCGCAGCAGACGCTGCCGCTCGGGCCGGTGGCGTCGCAGGAAGCGATCAAAATGCTCGGCACCAACGGCGGCGGTTTCTTCAACGTTAACTCGGCGCATCCGTTCGAAAACCCGACGGCGCTGACCAACTTCGTGCAGATGCTGAGCATCTTCCTGATCCCGGCGGCGCTCTGTTTCACCTTTGGTCAGCATCTGGGCGATCGTCGTCAGGGCCACATGCTGCTGTGGGCGATGACCATCATGTTTGTGCTGGCGGTGATCGCCGTGATGTGGGCCGAACTGCGTGGTAATCCGCACTTCCTCGCGCTCGGCGCAGACAGCGCCATCAACATGGAAGGCAAGGAGACGCGCTTCGGCATTCTCAACTCCAGCTTGTTTGCGGTGATCACCACGGCGGCGTCGTGCGGTGCGGTTAACGCCATGCATGACTCCTTCACCGCGCTCGGCGGCATGGTGCCGATGTGGTTGATGCAGCTGGGTGAAGTGGTGTTCGGCGGCGTCGGTGCTGGCCTGTACGGCATGCTGCTGTTCGTGCTGCTTGGCGTGTTTATCGCCGGGTTGATGATCGGTCGCACGCCAGAGTACATGGGCAAAAAAATCGACGTATGGGAGATGAAGATGACCGCGCTGGCGATCCTGGTGACGCCAACGCTGGTGCTGCTCGGCACCGCGCTGGCGATGATGACCGACGCCGGTCGCGCCGGTATGGCCAATCCTGGTATTCATGGCTTCAGCGAAGTGCTGTACGCGGTTTCCTCGGCATCCAATAACAACGGCAGCGCCTTTGCCGGACTGAGCGCTAACACGCCGTTCTGGAACCTGCTGCTGGGCTTCTGCATGTTGGTGGGCCGTTTCGGCATCATCATTCCGGTGCTAGCGATTGCCGGTTCGCTGGCGGCGAAGAAAATTCAGCCAGTCGGCAACGGCACGCTGCCAACGCACGGCCCGCTGTTTATCGCGCTGCTGATTGGCACCGTCTTGCTGGTGGGCGCATTGACGTTCATCCCCGCGCTGGCATTGGGCCCGGTCGCGGAACATCTGCAATTAATTCAGGGATAACGGAATCATGAGTCGTCAACAACTGGCGCTGTTTGATGCGGCGCTAACCCGCGTTGCCATGCTGGATGCGCTGAAAAAACTCGATCCACGCGTGCAGTTCCGCAACCCGGTGATGTTTTTGGTGTGGATCGGCAGCGTGCTGACCTCGGTATTGGCGGTGGGCATGGCCAGCGGCGCGCTCAGCGGTAACGCGGGCTTTACCGCCGGCGTCGCCATCTGGCTGTGGTTCACCGTGCTGTTCGCCAACTTCGCCGAAGCGCTGGCGGAAGGGCGCAGCAAGGCGCAGGCCAACAGCCTGAAAGGCATCAGTAAAACCAGCGATGCGAAAAAACTGGCCGAAGCGCGCTACGGCGCAGCCTGGCACAACGTGGCGGCCGATACGCTGCGCAAAGGCGATGTGGTGCTGGTGGAAGCCGGTGACATCATTCCGTGCGACGGCGAGGTGCTGGAGGGCGGCGCATCGGTGGATGAGAGCGCCATCACCGGTGAATCCGCGCCGGTGATCCGTGAATCGGGCGGGGATTTCTCCTCGGTGACCGGCGGTACGCGCATTCTTTCCGACTGGCTGGTGATTCAGTGCAGCGTCAATCCGGGCGAAACCTTCCTTGACCGCATGATTGCGATGGTGGAAGGCGCGAAACGCCGTAAAACGCCGAACGAAGTGGCGCTGACCATTCTGCTGGTGTCGCTGACGATTGTGTTCCTGCTGGCGACCGCCACGCTGTGGCCGTTTTCAGCGTATGGCGGCACGCCGGTCAGCATCACGGTGCTGGTGGCGCTGCTGGTGTGTTTGATCCCGACCACCATCGGCGGCCTGCTGTCGGCCATCGGTGTGGCGGGCATGAGCCGCATGCTGGGCGCGAACGTTATCGCCACCAGCGGCCGTGCGGTGGAAGCGGCGGGCGACGTAGATGTGCTGATGCTGGATAAAACCGGCACCATCACGCTTGGCAACCGTCAGGCGACGCAGTTTCTGCCCGCGCCGGGCGTCAGCGAACAGCAGCTGGCCGATGCGGCGCAGCTGGCATCGCTGGCCGATGAAACGCCGGAAGGGCGCAGCATCGTGGTGTTGGCGAAGCAGAAATTTAACCTGCGTGAGCGTGACTTGAGCAGCATGGGGGCGAGCTTCATTCCCTTCTCGGCGCAAACGCGCATGAGCGGCGTAAACGTGCAGGATCGTCTGATCCGCAAAGGCGCGGTCGATGCGGTTCGTCGCCACATTGAAGCCAATCATGGCCGCTTCCCGTTAGAAGTGAATGCCGCCGTGGAAGAAGTGGCGCGCGCTGGCGGCACGCCGCTGGTGGTGGCCGAAGGCGCGCAGGTGCTTGGCGTGGTGGCGCTGAAAGATATCGTCAAAGGCGGTATCAAAGAGCGCTTTGCCGAGCTGCGCAAGATGGGCATCAAAACGGTGATGATCACTGGCGATAACCCATTAACCGCGGCGGCGATTGCGGCGGAAGCGGGTGTCGATGACTTCCTGTCTGAAGCGACGCCGGAAGCCAAGCTGGCGCTGATTCGTCAGTATCAGGCCGAAGGGCGCTTAGTGGCGATGACCGGCGACGGCACCAATGACGCACCGGCGCTGGCGCAGGCCGACGTGGCGGTGGCGATGAACTCGGGAACCCAGGCGGCGAAAGAGGCCGGCAACATGGTCGATCTCGACTCGAATCCGACCAAGCTGCTGGAAGTGGTGCACATCGGTAAACAGATGCTGATGACGCGCGGTTCGCTTACCACCTTCAGTATCGCCAACGACGTGGCGAAGTATTTCGCCATTATTCCGGCCGCGTTTGCCGCCACCTATCCGCAGCTCAACATGCTCAACGTGATGGGGCTGCATTCGCCGAACTCGGCGATTCTGTCGGCGGTAATTTTTAACGCGCTGGTGATTGTGTTCCTGATCCCGCTGGCGCTGAAAGGCGTGAGTTATCGTCCGCTGAGCGCGGCGGCGCTGCTGCGTCGCAACCTGTGGATTTACGGTGCGGGCGGATTAGTGGTGCCGTTTATAGGTATTAAAGCCATCGACCTGCTGCTAACGCTGCTTGGTCTGGCTTAAGGAGAAGAGAAATGAGTCAGTTACGTCCGGCTATTGTATTGTTACTGGTGCTTACGCTGCTCACCGGCGCGGTCTATCCGCTGCTGACCACCGGTCTGGCGCAGTGGTGGTTCCCATCGCAGGCCAACGGTTCGCTGATTGAGCAGGATGGCGCGGTACGCGGTTCCGAGCAGATTGGACAAATGTTTAATCAGCCGGGCCACTTTTGGGGCCGACCTTCCGCTACCGGCGATGCGCCTTATAATGCATTGGCCTCCAGCGGCAGCAATCTGGCAGGCAGCAATCCGGCGCTGGATAAAGCGGTAGCGGAACGCGTCGCCGCGCTGCGTGCGGCGAATCCGCAAGCGCCCAAAGCGGTGCCGGTGGAGTTGGTCACCGCATCGGCGAGCGGATTAGATCCGGATATTTCGCCAGAAGCTGCGTTGTGGCAGGCACCGCGCATCGCCGCCGCGCGCAAGATGGCGCTGAAAGATGTCGAGGCGCTGATTGTGCGCCACACCGAGCGCCCGCTGCTGCCGTTTGTTGGCGAAGAGACGGTAAACGTGCTGCGCCTGAATCTGGCGCTGGATGATTTACAAGGATAAACCCCTCGCGCAATGCATTGCGCCGCTACGGTATATGTACGCAATCGTAGCGGCGCGATTTATCACGCTGTTTTTACGATGGACGATCGATGAACGACGATGTTGCCCGCCCCGATCCCGATGCGCTGCTGCTGAACCACAGCGACAGCCATCGCGGTAAGCTGAAAATCTATTTTGGCGCCTGTGCGGGCGTGGGCAAAACGTTCGCCATGCTGCAGGAGGCGCAGCGCCTGCGGGCGCAAGGTCTCGACGTGTTAGCCGGCGTGGTAGAAACCCACGATCGTGCAGAGACCGCCGCGCTGCTCAACGGGCTGGCGCTGTTGCCACGGCGAACCATCGGCCGTTCGCGCCACGCCGAATTCGATCTCGATGCCGCGCTGGCGCGCCATCCGGCGGTGATCCTGATGGATGAACTGGCGCACACCAACGTGCAGGGTTCGCGTCATCCCAAGCGCTGGCAGGACATTGAAGAGCTGCTCGAAGCGGGCATTGACGTCATCACCACCGTTAACGTCCAGCATCTGGAAAGCCTGAATGATGTGGTCGGCGGTGTCACCGGCATTCAGGTGCGTGAAACCGTGCCCGATCCCTTCTTTGATAGCGCCGACGAAGTGGTGCTGGTGGATCTGCCGCCGGACGATCTGCGTCAGCGGCTGAAAGAGGGCAAAGTCTACGTCGGCGACCGCGCCGAACGCGCCATCGAAAACTTCTTCCGTAAAGGCAATCTGTTCGCGCTGCGTGAGCTTGCGTTGCGTCGTACCGCCGATCGCGTGGATGACCAGATGCGTGCCTGGCGCGATCGGCAAGGCCGCGACAAAGTGTGGCACACGCGTGACGCCATTCTGCTGTGCATCGGCGACGATACCGGCAGCGAAAAGCTGGTGCGCACCGCCGCGCGTTTAGCGGCACGGCTCGGCAGCGAATGGCACGCGGTGTATGTGGAAACGCCGCGCCTCAATCGGCTACCGGAAGCGCGCCGTCGCGCCATTTTACGCACACTGCAACTGGCGCAGGAACTTGGCGCTGAAACCGCCACGCTCTCCGATCCCGATGAAGCGCGCGCGGTGCTGCGTTACGCGCGCGAGCACAATCTCGGTAAAATCGTGACCGGCCGTCAGCCACAACGGCGCTGGCGGCGCGACAGCTTTGCCCAGCGCCTCGGCGAACTCGGCCCGGATCTCGATTTGCTGGTGGTGGCGCTGGATGAACCGGTGCGCGATGCGCCGCATCCGCTCAGCGGCCAGCGCGCCAGCAACGAAAAATGGCGGCTCTATCTGCGCGGCTGTGTGATGGCGCTGCTGCTGTGTATTTTGGTCACCGGCGTTGGCCGCTGGCTGCTGGTGGCGTTTGATCCCGCCAACAGCGTAATGATTTATCTGCTGGCGGTGGTGCTGGTGGCGCTGCGCTATGGCCGCTGGCCGTCGGTGTTCGCCACGGTGATCAACATCATCGCTTTCGACCTGTTCTTTGTCGCGCCCACCGGCACCGTGGCGGTGTCGGATTTGCAGTATCTGGTGACCTTTGCGGTGATGCTGGCGGTGGGCGTGATTGTTGGGAATCTGACAGCGGGCGTGCGCTATCAGGCCAAAGTGGCGCGCTACCGCGAACAGCGCGCGCGACATCTGTATGAGATGGCGAAAGCGCTCGGCAGCGATTTGACGCCGCAGGATATTGCCACCACCAGCCAGCGCATCATCGATGTCACCCTGCAGGCGCGCAGTTTACTGCTGTTGCCGAATGAGCAGGGCGAGCTGGAAACCGTGGGCGATACGGCGATCGGTACGCCGCCGGATCTGGCCATCGCCAAATGGAGTTACAGCAAAGGCCAACCGGCGGGCGCGGGCACCGATACCTTGCCCGCGGTGCCGTACCAGATTTTGCCGCTGAAAAGTGGTAATCACTGTCTCGGCTTGCTGGTGGTGGAACCGGAAAACCTGCGTCAGCTGATGATCCCCGAACAGCAGCGTTTACTGGAAACCTTCACCGTGTTGATTGCTAACGCGCTGGAACGCATGGCGCTGTCGCACAGTGAGGCGGCGTCGCGGCTGGCCGCCGAGCGCGAGCAGCTGCGCAATGCGCTGCTGTCAGCGCTGTCGCACGACCTGCGCACGCCGCTGACGGTGCTGTTTGGTCAGGCGGAGATGCTGATGCTCGATCTCGCCAGCGAAGAGTCGAAGTATGTCGGCCAGGCCAATCAGATTCGTGAACAGACGCTGAGTACTATCCGGCTGGTGAGTAACATGCTGGATATGGCGCGCATACAATCCGGCGGACTCAATCTGCGCGAAGAGTGGGTGGCGCTGGATGAGGTGATTGGCGGCGCGCTGAGCAGCATGGGCCCGTCGCTGAAGGGCCATGAATTTATCCTCGATTTACCCGAGATGGTGCTGATCAAAGGCGACAGCGCCATGCTGGAGCGCGTGTTTACCAATCTGATCGAAAACAGCCTGAAATACGCAGGCAACGCGGCGCAGCACGGTATTCGGGCGTGGCGCGATCGCGATCGGCTGGAGATTGCGGTGTGGGACAGCGGTCCCGGCATCGCGCCGGAGAACCTCACGCGTATTTTTGACAAGTTTGCGCGCGGTGATAAAGAGTCGGCGGTGCCGGGCGTCGGCTTGGGTTTGGCGATCGGTAAAACCATTATCGAATCCCATCGCGGGCGCATCTGGGCGGAGAATCGGCCGGAAGGCGGCGCGGTGTTCCGTTTGTCATTGCCGCTGCCCGCCGCGCCTGAAATTTCTGAAGAAGGGCTGAAATAACTTCACATAAGTTCGGTTATACTCGCCCACTTGTCTGTTGATTAATGGGAACTTATGGAACGTTTTATCGAAAACCTGATGTATTCATCGCGCTGGCTGCTGGCTCCGGTTTACATGGGACTTTCGTTGGGCCTGCTGGCGCTGACCATCAAATTCTTCCAGGAAATTTTTCACCTGTTGCCGCACGTCTTCAGCATTGCGGAGAACGATTTGATTCTGCTGCTGCTGTCGCTGGTGGATATGACGCTGGTCGGCGGTTTGCTGGTGATGGTGATGCTCTCGGGTTACGAGAACTTTGTCTCCAAGCTGGATATTGATGAGCACAGAGAGAAGCTGAGCTGGCTCGGTAAAATGGACTCCGGCTCGTTGAAAAACAAAGTCGCGGCCTCGATTGTGGCGATTTCGTCGATTCACCTGCTGCGTATCTTTATGGACGCGCGCAACATCGAAAACGAAAAGCTGATGTGGTACGTGATTATCCACCTGACGTTTGTGCTGTCGGCCTTTGTGATGGGCTGGCTGGACAATATGTCGAAGGGGGATAAGAAAGCGGTAAAGATGTAGTTTGTGCGCGCTGTCCCTCACCCCAGCCCTCTCCCGCAAGCGGGCGAGGGGGCTGACCGCGCTACCATCGGTTCCCTCTCCCGTTGGGAGAGGGTTAGGTTAGGGACAACCGCTACCGCGTCGCTGGCTGCGTCCCGGCTAACTTCGGCATCACGTCCCGAATCATGGCGAAAAACTTCTGTAACCGCGCCGGATAGTAGCTGGCCCACGGATAAGTCAGCCACACCGGCAGCGGCGGCGCTTGCCACTCCGGCAACAGCTGAATCAAATCCCCTTTCGCTAAATCCTCCTGCACCACCCACGATGACACCACCGCCGCGCCCATCCCGGCAACGGCGGCTTTGCGCACCGCGTATAAACTGTCGCTGGCGAGGCGCGGGGCAATCGCCAGGTTCACCGGCTGACCATCGTTAATACGCTGCAGGGCGATTTCGTTGCGATAAAAACTGGTCAGCGCCAGCCAGGGCAGGTTGGTGAGCTGCGAGACGTCCTCAATCGGCGGGTGCGCGGCCAGCAGCGACGGTGCCGCCACCACAAAGCGCGGCACTTCCGCCAGCAGCACCGCCACGATGGACGCATCGCTGGGCGCACCGACCTGAATGGCGCAGTCGATGTTTTCGCTGATGAAGTCTGGCGTGCGGTCATTCAGCGTCCACTCCACGTTTAAGCGTGGATAGCGATGCAGATAATCAATCAGCGGTTCAATTAGCTGATCCTGACCAAACGCATGCGGCGCCCGCACGCGCAGCGTGCCAATCGGGTCGTCGCTGGCGCCGGTGAGATCATCCTCTAGCGCGTGCCAGGTCGCGACCAGCTGACGCGCCTGCGCATAACAGCGTTCGCCATCGTCGGTGAGTTTCAGCGCATGCGTGGTGCGCATAATCAGTTTGAGACCGAGCCGCTGCTCAAGCGCCTGCAGCCGTCGGCTGATGGTGGGCTGCGTGGTGCCAAGCTGGGCGGCGGCGGCGGAAAGCGATCCGCTCTCGACGATGCGGATAAAGGTCTGCATCAGTTCGATACGATCAAGGCTGGATGGGTTGTTCATACGCACCGCGCATAACAGTTCTGTGTTTGAGCAGTCTACCGCGTATGGCGGCAACGCGCTTTAATAAGCGCACTTTCACGGGGGAATCCACTATGTCAGCTATATCAACGTCAGCCATGCCAGCTGAAAAACTGCCCGCGCCGCTGGTCTTCACGCTCGCGGCCGGTGCCGGACTCAGCGTTGCATCTATTTACTACAGCCAGCCGATGCTGGATATCATCAGCAAACAATTCAACGTCGGCATCGGCAGCGTCGGCATGGTGCCAATGCTGACGCAAGCCGGTTACGCGCTGGGAATTTTGCTGCTGGCCCCGCTCGGCGACCGCCACGATCGCCGTACCATTATCCTGATTAAAGGTCTGCTGCTGGTTGCCGCGCTGCTGCTGTGTGGCTTCTCGGGCGGATTGAACGCCTTGCTGATTGCCAGCTTCGTCACCGGTTTAACCGCTACCGTGGCGCAGGATATCGTGCCCGCTTCCGCGGCGTTAGCGCCGGAGCGCAGCCGCGGCAAAATCGTCGGCACGGTAATGACGGGATTGCTGGTGGGGATTTTGCTATCACGCGTGGTAAGCGGCGTGGTGGCGGAGTATTTCGGCTGGCGCACCATGTACATGATTGCGGCGGCGGCGGTGTTGCTGATTAGCGTGGCGCTGTGGCGCGTGCTGCCGCGCTTTACGCCGGGCACGTCGGTGAGCTATCCGCGTTTGCTGCTGTCGCTGGCGCATCTGTGGCAGCACCATCAAACGCTGCGCCGCGCCGCGCTGGCACAAGGTTTGTTGTCGGTGGGCTTTAGCGCCTTCTGGTCAACGCTGGCGTTGATGCTGAGTCAAAACTTCCATCTGGATAGCGCGGTCGCTGGCGCATTCGGCCTTGCGGGTGCGGCAGGCGCTCTAGCCGCGCCGTTAGCGGGCAGCGTGGCGGATCGCATCGGTCCGGCGCGTGTTACGCAGTACGGTGCCACGCTGGTAATGGTGTCGTTCGCGCTGATGTTCCTGCTGCCGCTGCTGCCGATGCCGGCTCAGCTTGGTCTGATTATCATCAGCACCATCGGTTTTGATTTGGGGGTGCAGGCCACGCTGGTGGCGCATCAGACGCTGGTTTACAGCCTGGCACCAGAAGCACGCAGCCGCCTTAACGCCTTGATGTTTACCGTTGTTTTCATCGGCATGGCGACCGGCGCGGCGCTGGGTAGCCTGGCGCTGGCACATTGGGGTTGGACCGGCGTGGTCGCACTCTCAACATTGGCCGCTGCGCTTGCCTTGATGATTCGCCTCGCAAGCCGTCATCTGAAAAACTGATCGCCTAACATGTGCCAGGCTTAAAGGAGAATGTTATTTAAAAACGGAGCGTTATGAATTTCCTGGCCTGGACCGCCGCCACCGGCGGTCTTTTACTTCTTATGTCACTGGCTTCCGGTTGGATACACCGCGGGCCAGTGACCTCATTTGGTCTCTACCTGTTCGCCGGCATCCTGTGTGGCCCGTGGATGCTCAATCTGCTGCAAGTCGACATCATCGGTCACGCCAACCTCGCCGCACATCTCACCGAAATCGCGATGGCAGCCTCGCTGTTTATCACCGGGCTGAAACTGCGCTTGCCGCTCAACGCGCATGCGTGGCGGCTTGGCGTCAGGCTGGCGTTTCCCGCGATGCTGCTCACCGTCGGCAGCATGACGGTGCTGGTGCACTGGATCACCGGCTTTGACTGGGCGATGTCGCTGGCGTTTGGTGCCATTGTCGCGCCGACCGATCCGGTGCTCGCCAGCCTGATTTCAGTGAACGATGCGCGGGATGACGATGCCCTGCGCGTGGCGCTCTCCAGCGAAGCGGGCATGAACGACGGCTCGGCGCTACCGCTGCTGATGCTGGCGATTTTGCTGTTGCAGCCGGGCGAACTCAGCACCGCTGCGCTCGGTGAATGGTTCGCCAAAGACGCGCTGTGGGCGATTGGCGGCGGGCTGGGAATCGGCTTTGCGCTGGGCTGGCTGATCGGCCAGCTGGCGACGCATTTACGTACCGCCAATCAGGATCTGGCACCCAACGATCTGTTCGCACTGGCGCTGATTGCGCTCAGCTATGCCGCCGCGCAGTCGGTGGATGCGTCGGGCTTCCTCGCCACATTTGCGGCTGGCGTCGGTTTACGTCGTGCGGAATTGCGCGTGGTGAAGCACTATCCGCAAGATGAGATGTCTGAAGAGGAGCGTTTCTTACCGGCTGAAGCGCGCGTGAATACCGGTCAGCGGATGGCGCAGGGCAGCAGCGGCATGGTGAAATCGGTGGGTTTGGTGATCGGCGATGCGCTCTCCTTTGGTGATACTATCGAGCGTTTGCTGGCGGCGGGCATGATGGTGGTGCTCGGTATTACGCTGGCGCAGCACTGGAATCTCACCGGCATTGGCCTGGCGCTACTGCTGTTTGTGGTAGTGCGCCCGCTGGCGGTGTGGATCACCACATGGCGCTGTGATATTCCGCTGATGCGACGCTTGCTAATTGGCTGGTTGGGTATTCGCGGCATCGGCAGTATCAACTATATTGCCTATGCATGGGTGCACGGCATGCGTGGACCGCAGGCGGAGCAGATGGTGGACATGGCGCTGACGTTAGTGGTGTGCAGCATTGTGTTGCACGGCATCACGGTCACGCCATTGTTAAACTGGCGTGCTGCCCGTCAGGCCGCCCGCGCCGAACAGAACGAAAAATGATTTATTGGAAATTATTGGAGCCTATTATGAAAGCGTTATTACTCGCCCTCGTTGGGCTGTCGCTGTCGGCCGGTGCGTTGGCTGCCGACGGTGACAATAATCAGGAAGAGAATGTTTATGCCAGCCAGCTGTGTCATCTGGTGAGCAGTGAAAAGAAGACCAGCGATTTGGATGGCTACACCGAGAAGTTGAAGTCGCAACTCGCGGCCAGCCAGTCTTCTTCGGCCATGCAGCAGCCTGAATTCAATGAAGAAATCGCGCAGGAAGTGATTAGCGCGTGGCTGGAGTTGGGCGAGGATGAGCGCGGTAAACTGCGCCACGACCAGTCGCAATGTGAGCAAACGGTAATGACCCAATTCCAACAGCAGGATTAGTTCTATTTATCGCAAGAATACGCGCCTTTTTAGGCGCGTTTTTTTATGGCTTTTTTGTACGATTTACGTACATAATCGCCAACGTCGAAATCAGACACGCGTCACATAATGAGATTCAGCTGTTGAAGCTGGCATTTTTTGCATACTGGCACTGGGCAAGATGATTACACGTCGTCACTTTTTGTTGGCTACTGGAGCAACCGTTCTCTCGATGACCGCGGGCAAGCTGTTTGCCCGCGATGACGTCATTCCGTTGTGGCCCGACGATCCGCCGGGCGGCGGCGGTCCTTCCGGCTTGCTTAAAGTGAATTCGCACGGTTCCTGGACCAATATCGTTTCACCCGCGATTCAGCGTTTCCGCCCGGAAAATCCCAACGGCGAAGCGGTGATTGTGGCGGCGGGCGGCGGCTATCGTTTTATCGGCATGGGCCGCGAAGCCTGGCCGGTAGCGCGCTGGCTTAATGCCAACGGTTATACCGTGTATGTGCTCAGCTACCGTTTGCCGGGTGAGAAGTGGCAGGCGGGCAATCTGGCACCGCTGCAGGATGCGCAGCGCGCCATTCGTCTGGTGCGTTCGATGGAGCGCAAAGTGCATGTGCTGGGCTTTTCTGCCGGTGGCCATCTACTTGGCATGGCGGCGGCGCGTCCGGATTTCGAATCCTATCCGGCGCAGGATCCGCTTGACCAGATCAGGCCGAAGGTGGATAGCGTTGGCCTGATTTATCCGGTGATCACCCTTGAAGCGCCATATCAGCACACCAACACGCATCTGATGATGGTGGGGAAAAACGCCACGCCAAGCCAGGAAGCCAACTGGTCAGTGCAAAATTACGTCACACGTCAATATCCCCCGACGTTCCTCGCGCAGGCCGAGGACGATCGCACCTCCAATCCTCATAATACTGAACTGATGCGCGATACCTGCCGCCGCATGCGCGTGCCGGTTGAGCTGATTGAGCTCAGCAGCGGCGGTCACGGTTTTGGTCTCGGCAAAGCGGGCACGCCTGCCGCATTGTGGGATCAGGCGTATGTGCGTTGGTTGGATAATCAGAGTTGATTACGTCAAATTGAAATGCGCATCCGGCTGCAGTGGTTCCGGTAGCGGCATATCGCCATTCATCGCTTTCAAATTGCGTTCGATAGTGACGCACAGCGCATCGAGCGGCAGATGATTCGGTGCGGTGCCAAACGGATGTTCCAGCTCCTCCGCCAGCGCTTCCAGCGATAAAAAGGTGTAGGAGATAAACATCGACACCAGCGGCGTCATCAGGTGCAAATCCGCCACCAGCGCAAACGGCAGCAGCGTGCAGAATAGATAAACGGTGCGATGCAGAATCAGGCTGTAGGCGAACGGAATCGGTGTGCTGGCAATGCGATCGCAACCGCCCAGAATCGCTGATAGCTGATTCAGATTCTCATCAATGCTTTGCCAGACAATATCCGACACCAACCCTTCATCGCGGCGTAGCGCCAGCCATTCACTCAAACACACTAAAATCTGCGACGTCGGCATCGGATGATGCAACACCGCGCTGTGCCAGTTAGCCGGCAGCAAACGCTGTAAATCGGCCTGCACATCGGTTTTACGCAGGCGATGTTTCAGGCACCAGCAGAACGCCAGCAGCAAGCCGGTAAATTCCCGCACCTGTTCTTCGCTCACGCCACGCATGCTTTTGATCTGCCGCAGCAGCGAGCGCTGGGTGATATGCAGGCTGCCCCACAAGGTGCGGGCTTCAAGAAAGCGCGCATAGCTGGCGTTATTGCGAAAGCCGAGGAAGATGGCGATCGACACCCCGACCAGGCTAAAAGGCGCGGTGGTGAGGTGAATGCCGAAAGTGGAGTACCACGGATAGCCAAAGATGGCGATCAGCGACATCAGCAGGTTAAGTGACAGGCGAAACACGATGTTGCTGAGCACCGATCCATGCCAGTCAAACAGCCGGAGAAACCAGTGTTGGTGAGGACGTACGATCATTTTGCGATGGTGTATTTTTTAGGTTTTGTGGCGACAGGTTACGCCGCCAGGCATGAGGTGATCAACGCCATTGCCAAAGGTTTTAAGACAAAAGCCGTGCTGCTCGCCTCACGCATGACGCGGCAGGCTGATTTTCAGCGCATCGATAAACAGCCGTAGCGCCATGGATTGATGCCGGTTGGGTGGGAACCACAGCGCAATCCCCGCCGATTGCACCCGCCAATCGGCCAGCAGCTCCACCAACTGGCCGCTGCGCATCTCTTTCTCGACATACAGCGACGGCACATAAGCAATGCCTAAACCGGCGAGAGCGGCCTGCGCCATCAGCGCGTTGCTGTCCAAAGTCAGCGTGCCTGGCACGTCAATCTCCTGCTTTTCTTCCGCCTGCGCATATTCCCACTGATAACGTTTTCCGCTCGGTAAGCGCTGGCGAATGCACTGTTGCTGTAGCAGATCGCGCGGATGATTAACCGCCGCGTTTCTCGCCAGATAAGCGGGCGCGGCGACGGTGACAAACGTCAGCGGGCCGCCAAGCGGAACGGCCACCATATCCTGCGGCACATCCTCAATCAGCCGAATGCCGGCATCAAAACCGGCGGCGGTGATATCCACCAACGCACCTTGCGCGGCAAAATCGAGCTGGATATCGGGATAGCGCGCGCTAAAGTCCGCCACCACGTGCTCCAGCAGCAAAGCGATCGCGGCATCGCTGGCGCTGATGCGCAGCGTGCCGTAATGCTGATGGCGGCTGGCGGAGATGTCGTGCAGCACATCATCCATCTGGTTCAGCAGCGGCGAGAGTCGATCCAGCAGTTGCTGCCCGGCATCGGTGAGCGACACGCTACGTGTGGTGCGTTGAAACAGCTGTACGCCCAGATTGTACTCCAGCGTTTTCACCAGATGGCTGAGTGACGAGCGCTTGAGACCGAGCATTTCAGCGGCACGGCGAAAGCTGCGCTGCTCGCCCAGCGTTTTAATGGCCTGCAGTTCGTGCCAGGAAGGACGTCTCATTGGTGGTTTTTCCTCACCGGGTCATGCGCGATTAGGTGGATTATCTCCACCAGTAAAGCGATCTACCATCAGGTTTTCAATATGAGGAGCACAAGATGAAAACCTGGTTGATTACCGGCGCCAGCAGCGGGCTGGGCCGATTGATGAGTGAACGTTTACTGGCGCGTGGCGATCGCGTAGTAGCGACTGTGCGGCGTGAACAGGTGATGGCCGATCTGCAGCAAACCTATGGCGAACGGCTGCAAGTTATTACGCTCGATCTGGCGCACACCGCCAGCATTGCGCCCACCATTGAACGCGCCTTTGCCGCCGTCGATCGCATTGATGTGGTGGTGAGCAATGCCGCTTACGGCCTGTTCGGCGCAGCTGAAGAGTTGAGCGATGCGCAGATTGATCGGCAGATCGCCACCAATCTTACCGGATCAATCCAACTGATTCGCGCGGTGATCCCGTTCCTGCGCCAGCAAGGCGGCGGGCGCATCGCACAGGTTTCTTCGGAAGGCGGCCAGGTCGCTTATCCCAATTTCAGCCTGTATCACGCCACGAAATGGGGGATTGAAGGATTTGTCGAGGCGGTGCGCCAGGAAGTCGCCAGTTTCGGTATCGATTTCCTGCTGGTCGAGCCGGGCCCCACCGCAACCCATTTTGGCGCCGGGCTGGACGTGGCAGATGCGCTAGAAGTTTATCGTGAAAACGCTGCAGGCCAACTGCGCAAGGCAATTCTTTCAGGCGATTTCACCATTGCCGGCGATGCCGGGAAATGCGTTACGGCGATGATCGCCACGCTGGATCAGGCCAGCATGCCGCTGCGTTTAGCGCTTGGCAGCACGGCGTATCAGAACATCGAAGCGGCGCTGGAAAGGCGGTTGGCGGAGCTACGCGGACAACGGGATGTGGCATTCGGCGCGGATGTGTAATCGTATAATGTAAAAATCACGCGAGTGCCATGCAGAACGCGTGGCACAAAAAAGCCGGGAAGACCGGCTTTTTGTTTAATCATCGGTAAGTTGTTCTGGCATGCACTCGTAAAGCTCAGCGAGCTTGGCGAGATTAAAATCACGCGGTTTTTCGCTTTTTTCCATGGCGGAGACAGACGCTTGCGTGATGCCAAGCGCTTCAGCAACCTGCTTTTGGGTCAGTTTACGATAGATGCGCCAAGCGGCGTGAAGAGTGACACCCTTATTAATGGCGATGTCTACGACGTCACCTGGAATCAAGGCGTCATCATTAATACCGGATTCGTAAGGGATTGATTGCCATAGTTCAGTGAAATCAGCATGTTGAGCCATTTTTTCGAACAGCTCGATGGGAACAATTGCCGCTTTGCGGTTGCCAGCACTGTCAGTGATGAATTCGATCATAGGATGTATGTTCCAGTATTCAGCGTTATCAGTTTTTTGAAAACGAGTTGAGAATCTGTGAATTAAGGCAGCAAATCTCTACCTTGATTATTTATATGTTCCGCTGGTACGTCTCATTACCTGCTGAATAGCGATGATTTTCGGTTCCTCGCCTTTGTTATAGTCGAACAAAACACGATAATTTCCCCATCTAAGCCGATAGTCAGCCTGACCATTTTTCAAAGACTTAACATCCAGATTGGGCGGAACAAGCGGAAACTTTTTTAACTCATTCACTTGCTCATTCAGCTTCTTCCTTTCGTAAGCGTCTGCAATGGCTCGCATCTGCTTCAGAGCAGCTTTGCGCCAATGTAGCTCTGGCATTCCCTTACCTCACTTGTTACAAACACTCCTCACTGGATTTAGATATTATAGATATTCTTTTCTATATCTGCAATGTATATAGATTTTTACTGTGTTTTAGTTCTATATAATCACAAAGCAGCGGGTTTGGCGGCTATCCATCATCAACGCTTTTGAGCCATCATCAGAATAGAATGGCGTGCACCGTCGCACGCAGCGCAATACCGAGCAGAATGCCAGGCACGGCAAAGCGGAACAGGCGCGGGAATCGGCTCGACAGGCCAAGGTAAATCCCGATGCCGGGCAGGTCAAAGGTCTGAATCAGTAATCCCGCCGAGGCGTTGATGTTGTGCGTGCTGTATAATCCTTTCTCCACCAATCCCGCCACCACGCCGTAATAGGCGGTGCCGCCCGCCAGACATTTGGTCAGCGCCGGAAGAATATAGACTTCGGAAATATTCAGCTTATCCAGCAGCGGCGACACCAGACGCGTCAGCATTTCAATCCCGCCCGCTTCTTTCAACATGCCAACCACCGATAATGAAATAATCAGCATCGGCAGCGAACCCAGCGCCAGACGAATCGCATCGGATCCGGCGCTATTAATGATGCCAATCAGCCCCATTTTATTTTCACTGTTGGTAACGGCCTCATCTTCATTTAATAGCGCCGCATCGGAAAGTTTGCGGCCAAACAGGTGATAGGTTGCCGCCGCCGCTAATACACCGCCGCAGATCGAAATAATTAGCGCTGTGCTCCAGTGTAATCCCGCCGGAATCAGGGGATAAAAGGTGCTGGCCTGGCCCATCGCAAACAGCATCGCCAGCGTGGCCGCCATATGACGATCGGACGTACCGCGCTTTTCCATGATGGCCAGCGCCGCCAGCGGGGCCGCGAAGCTGACGAAATTAAGTTGAATCATGGCAAAAAATGCCAGCCCGGTAATACCGAAGGGTTTTAATAACGGTGTGGCATGACGTACAACAAAATCCAGTACGCCTTTGACCTCCAGATATTTCATGATGAATAACATCACCACCATAATCGGAATCAATGTGTAGAGCGCCACGTCTACCGAGGCTTTGCCTGCGGACATAATGATATCAATAATATTCATGCCCGATTCCGACCTTTGTTCACACCGTTCTCCCCGTAAAAATAAATAAGCTGGCAATGCCATGAAGTTTGCGGTGCGTATTAATGCGCACCCTACAGCAACGAAATAAATCTTATCCTGTGCGTGGATTATTGAGTAGTGAAGAAAACGGATTTTGTATTTCAGGAAATGAAGTATACCCGCCTACTTTAATGACTGATTGCGGTTGAGGTTCAATAAGCATTAACGAAAAACAAGACGGATCTGCTATCGGTATAGAGGAAGGCTGTTCAGTTTGATCCTCCGAGTGATATGTGAACACGCAGTTCTGGGGGAATGATGGAAAACAAACATATTAAGATGCTGACCGATGCTTTTGTAGGCTGTTCTCAACAAACTGATAGCGGTGTGGAGTTCTGGTTGGCGCGGGATGTGCAACATCTGCTGGGATATGGCAAATGGGACAACTTTCAAAGTGTGGTTTTGAAAGCCAAAACGGCTTGCGAGATCTCAGGTCATGATGTGCTGGATCATTTTGCCGACGTCGGGAAAATGATCGAACTTGGCAAAGGTGGGAAGCGCGAGATAGATGATGTCATGCTTACGCGGTACGCATGTTATCTGATTGCCCAAAACGGCGATCCCAGGAAGCAGGAGATTGCCTTTGCGCAGACTTACTTTGCCATGCAGACGCGTAAAGCTGAGCTTATTGAATTAAGGCTGCTGGAAACTGAGCGGGTGCAGGCCAGGAAAAAATTAAGCGGAACTGAAAAAGAGCTTTTAAACGTTATCTACGAACAAACGGGTGGAAGCCAGAACTTCGCACTTATTCGCAGTAAAGGTGATTTTGCACTGTTTAATCGCAGTACCCAGGTTATGAAAGCACAATGGGTAGTACCAGAAAGTCGTCCGTTAGCCGATTTCGCACCAACCATTATTTTAAAAGCCAAGGATTTTGCCACAGAGATTACTATTCATAATGCTCGCACACTCCGAATGCAAAGTGAGCGGCAAATATCTGGTGAGCATGTTAATAATAATCAGGCGGTAAGAGACACGTTACTCAGTCGGGGAATCACACCTGAATGTTTACCGGCTGCAGAAGATGTAAAAAAAGTTGCGCGTAGATTGGCTTCAGCCGAAAAGAAATCACTTGTTAAACCTGCTAAACTGGAAAAAGATAGCGACGAGATTTAATAAGATAATATCAGGATGCTTATGCATCCTGATATTATTCACGAGATTAGCGGGTTATTAAATAAACCGATATTAACGCATCGTCACAAACTCTTCCGCCGCCGTTGGGTGAATCGCTACGGTGTTATCGAAGTCTTGCTTGGTTGCGCCCATTTTCAGCGCCACCGCGAAGCCTTGCAGCATCTCATCCATACCGTTACCGATACCGTGAATGCCGACAATCTTCTCCTCCGGGCCAACGCACACCAGCTTCATACGGCACGGCTGGCGATGCTGGGTAACGGCGGTATACATCGCGGTGAAAGAAGATTTATACACTTTCACCTGATCGTCGCCGTACTGTTCGCGCGCCTGCGGTTCGGTCAGGCCCACGGTGCCAATCGGCGGATGGCTGAACACCACGGTCGGCACGTTGCTGTAATCCAGATGCTCGTCCGGTTTGTTGTTGAACAGGCGCTCGGAAAGACGACGACCTGCCGCCACGGCCACCGGCGTCAGTTCCACCGCGCCGGTGTTGTCGCCCACCGCGTAGATGCCTTTCACGTTGGTGTTCTGGAACTTATCGACCTTGATGTAACCTTTGTCGTTCAGCGCCACGCCAGTTGCTGCCAGGTTGAGGTTGTCGGTCGCCGGCTCACGGCCAATCGCCCACACCAGGCAATCCACGGTTTGCTCGTGGCCACTTTCCAGCTGCAGCGTCAGGCTGCCGTCGGCGTTTTTAATCACGGCTTTTGGAATCGATTCGGTGTGCAGCGTTGGGCCTTCGGCCTGCATCACTTCTACCAGCGTATCGACGATCAGCGGATCGAAGCTGCGCAGAGGCGCATGCTTACGCACGAAGAGATGCGTTTCCGCACCCAGCGCATTGACCACGCCCGCCAGCTCAACCGCGATGTAACCCGCGCCCACGACCGCCACGCGTTTTGGCAGCGCATCGAGTTCGAAGAAACCGTCAGAATCGATACCGTATTCCGCGCCCGGCACCTTTGGATGGCTTGGACGCCCGCCGGTGGCGATCAGAATATGATCGGCTGTGAGTGTTTCACCGTTCACTTCCACGGTGTTGGCATCGATAAAGCGCGCGAAACCTTTGATCACCTTAACCTTGTTTTTACCAAGTACGTTGTCGTACGAGCTGTGAATGCGGTCGATGTAGGCGCTGCGGTTTTTCACCAGAATTGACCAGTCAAACCGGTTTACCGTGGTATCAAAGCCATAATCTGGCCCATAAAGATGAATAGCTTCAGCGATTTGCGCCGCATGCCACATAACCTTTTTCGGTACGCAGCCGACGTTGACACAGGTGCCGCCCAGCTCTTTGGCTTCAATCAGCGCGCACTTCTGGCCGTGCATCGCGGCACGGTTAATCGAGGCGATACCGCCGCTGCCGCCGCCGATGGCGAGGTAGTCAAAATGTCTGGTCATCCGTTATGTCCGTCTGTTGGAAGAAAATTGGCATAGAGTTTAACGCTATGACGATTATTGACGCAAAGATTGCACCTATGATTGTAATAGCATTGATTTTTATGTCCGATTACAGGGAAGCATAGCATGCAACTGACATTCCTCGGCACCGGCGGCGGTGCGCCCAGCCTGCAACGTAACGTCACGGCGATAGCGCTGACGCTATCGAAACGTGGCGACACCTGGCTGTTTGACTGCGGCGAGGCGACGCAGCATCAATACATGCGCTCTGCGTTAAAGCCGGGCAAGCTGGAGAAAATCTTTATCACCCATCTGCACGGCGACCACATCTTTGGACTGCCGGGCTTGCTCACCAGCCGCTCCATGGCCGGCATCCCCGAACCGATGACCATTTACGGGCCGAAAGGTATTCGCCAGTTTATCGAGACGGCGCTCAGTTTGAGTGGCTCGTACACCTCTTATCCGCTGGAGATTATCGAGATCGAAGCCGGTTTGGTGCTGGATGACGGCGAAGTGCGCGTGACGGCCTGGCCGATGAATCATGTGATTGAGTGTTATGGCTATCGCATTGAGCAGCACGATAAACCGGGCTTCCTTGATGCGCCGCGCCTGAAAGCCGAAGGCGTACCGCGCGGGCCGTGGTATCAGGATTTGAAAGCGGGTAAGCGCATCCAACTGGAAGATGGTCGCGAGATCAACGGCGCGGATTATCTTGGCCCGGCAACCAAAGGCAAAGTGCTGGCGATATTTGGTGATACCGCGCCCACCGACGTGGCGCTCCAGCTGGCGGCTAATGCCGATGTGATGATGCATGAAACCACGCTGGAGGCGGCGCTGCAGGAGAAAGCCAATGGACGCGGCCACTCAACCACCATTCAGGCTGCGGAGGTGGCGAAACAGTCGGGGGCGAAGCGCATGATCGCCACGCATTTCAGCTCGCGCTATTTATCTAAGGATCGGGAAAAACTGTTGGCGGAGTGCCAGTCGGTGTTTGCGGCGACCGAGCTGGCACATGATTTCGCGGTGTTCGAGGTTTAGTGCTGTAGCGCCGGATAGGTGAAGAACAGCAGATGCGTCATGTTGAACAGGAAATGGATGCCGGTGGCGACCCACAGGCGTCCGCTCCACTGCCACGCCAGGCCGTAAATTAATCCGGCGAGCGTGGCGAAGATCATCAGCAGCGGTCCGCCGGGGAAGTGCGCCAGACCAAACAGCAGCGACGTCAGTAACAGGGCCGCCACGGCACCAATGTGCTGGCGCAGACGCTGTTGCAGATAGCCACGAAAGAACGCTTCTTCTGCCAGTGATACGAAGAACAGGTTCGCCAGCATAAAACTGCCCAACCATTCCGGCCAGTGGGGTTCAATGGCCAGGCCACCCAACTGCACCGCGACATACAACAGCAGCGGAATCGCCGCCAGCAGCGCCAGCCACAAAATTTTAAGTCGCGGCGGCGCGGATTGGGTGCGGAACAGCTGCGGCAAGCAGATGAGCAGCACAAACGGAATCAGCGCTTTATCGAAGTTGTACGAGAAACTAAAGGGCAGGCTGAGCGGCCCGGCCTGCACATCTTCCACTTGGCGCGGATTTTTGAAGCCCGGGAAAAAGTGTACAAACAGGCCGATGGCAATGGCAACCAGCGCGGCTTCACTCACCCACTGAATCCAGCGCGCGTTATTTTCCACGCGAATCCAGGCGATGACGGCAATCGCGCCGAGAAGAACCATCGCCGGCCAATCCAGCACATCCTGGAACAGCCCTAAAAGAGTGGCAAGCGTGAGCAGCAGTACCGAAAAACGTTTGGCGGGCGACAGCACAGCAAGCGCGCCAGCCAGAATGATCCACATGATAATAGTCCTGATAGGCTGGCGACGCGGTAAGGCGAACTTACTCTGGCACGATCTGCGTGACGCTGAAGTGACCGGTTCCGGCTGGCACCAGCTTCTGATGCAGCCACGGCAGCAGCTCTTCCATCTGCGCTTTCAGCTTCCACGGCGGGTTAATCACGATCATGCCGGAAGCCGTCATGCCGCGCTGATCGCTGTCCGGACGCACCGCCAGTTCAATCTGCAGAATGTTGCGGATATTGGTGGCCTGCAGATCTTTAACCATGTGTTTGATCTGCTGACGCATCACCACCGGATACCACAGCGCAAACACGCCGGTGGCGAAACGCTTGTGACCTTCCTGAATGCCTTTCACCACATCCTGATAATCGCTTTTCAACTCATATGGCGGATCGATCAGAATCAGGCCGCGACGGCTCAGCGGCGGCAGCTTGGCTTTCAGCTGTTGGTAGCCATCACCACGCGCCACGCGCGCACGGGAATCTTTGCTGAACTCGGTGCGCAGCAGCGGGTAATCGCTGGAGTGCAGCTCTGTCAGCTCCATTTTGTCCTCTTCACGCAGCAGGAAGCGGGCAATCAACGGCGAACCAGGATAGTACTTTAAGGTGCCGTGCGGATTGAGATTTCGCACCGCCGAGAGATACGGCTTGAGCAACTCCGGCACATCCGGCTGCTGCCAGATGCGGCCAATGCCTTCCAGATATTCACCGGTACGCTCGGCGTGCTCTCCGCTCAGCAGGTAACGTCCGGCACCGGCGTGGGTATCCAGATAGAGGAAAGGTTTTTCCTTCTCCATCAGAGCGGTGAGGATCAGGCTTTCAACGGTGTGTTTCAGCACGTCGGCATGGTTGCCGGCATGAAAACTGTGGCGATAACTCAGCATAAAAAAAGGGGGTCCGCGGTTGCATCAAAGGGAGTGAAAACATCGTGTGTGGCGCGATTATAGCCGCGCTGCATAAAAATTGCTGACGTTTTGGCTGCCGCTTAAGTTTTGCGCCAATGCGCCGCTATAGCCCGGTGCGATCAGACTTCTTGCCGGTAAATTTGCTACGGAATGACGTGATACTCGAAATTTCATCACGGATTAAGTAAGTTAGTTTCCGATAACGAAGCGGTCATGAGCGAAATGCCAGGTGGTTCTGGCAGGAAACTTTCCGGTGAAGACCGTATAATTTTTTGCTTAAAGCATCTCAAACAACTCCTGGTGACAATAATGAAAAAAATGACTGGTGTCGCGGTGGCAAGCCTGTTGGTACTGACTGGCTGCGCGAAACAACAACCCGTTCATAGTTTAGTAACGCCGCCGACTGCGGACGAACAATCCGCCGCGCAAACCGTGCCAGAGCAGCAAGGTACGCCATTTGTGGCTTCAGCGCCGGCGCAACCCGCGACGGCTTCACTCAGTGACGACCGTTCCAGCAACATTCAGCAGTGCCGTAAAGAGCTCGACGCGATGCGTCTGTATAGCCAGGCGTCATTTGACAGCTATCAGGCCGAATTCCAGAAAATCGGTGCCCAGACCAATAAATATCTGCAAATTAAAGATTCCATTGGCGCGGATATTAACGACTTAGTGATGCCGCGTTATCAATTCCAGATTCGTGAATTGTGCTTCCGTATTAAGACACGTCTGTCACAGCTGATTATTCGTCAGGCCGGTTAAACATCTGTATTTAACCCCCTGAGCATTAAGCTGCCGTACGATAATTCCCGCTTTGCATGGGCTTCAGCACTATTAAACCAATAGCGCTGAAGCCTTTGTTGCCTTTTAAGCCGTGACAGGAACATGTGATGAGACAACGTCATTGGCCGTGATGCTGGATTATTACCGTGTTTTTACTCTCCGCCTGAGTCTTAGCGCGGCCTTTTCTTCGTGGGTCCGGTCTCAGTGGCATTGATTTTCCTGTCATCAAGCCGCATGTTAGTAAAATGCGTCGCGCGAGCATTCGCGCCACTACTTCATCATGAAAGGACTGCGCTTATGACCAATCCGTTACTCACGCCTTTTTCGCTGCCCCCGTTTTCTGCTATCAAACCTGAACATGTGGTTCCTGCGGTTACCGAAGCGCTGAACGACTGTCGCGCAGCGGTGGAGCGCGTTGTGGCGCAAGGCGCGCCTTACACCTGGGAAAATCTGGTGCAGCCGCTGGCTGAAGTTGACGATCGCTTAGGTCGCCTGTTCTCGCCGGTCAGCCATCTGAACTCGGTGAAAAACAGCCCGGAACTGCGCGAAGCTTACGAGCAAACGCTGCCGCTACTGTCCGAATACAGCACTTGGGTCGGCCAGAATGAAGGTTTGTATCAGGCCTATCGCAACCTGAAAGAGGGCGATAGCTACGCGGCGCTGGATACCGCGCAGAAGAAAGCGGTGGATAACAGCCTGCGTGATTTCGAGCTGTCCGGTATCGGCCTCGATAAAGAGAAGCAAAAGCGCTACGGCGAAATCGCGGCACGTCTTTCTGAACTGGGTTCGACCTACAGCAACAACGTGCTCGACGCCACCATGGGCTGGAGCAAGCTGGTGACCGATGAAGCGGAGCTGGCGGGTATGCCGGAAAGCGCGCTGGCCGCCGCCAAAGCGCAGGCCGAAGCCAAAGAGCAACAAGGCTGGCTGCTGACGCTGGATATCCCAAGCTATCTGCCGGTCATGACTTACTGCGACAACGCTGCGCTGCGTGAAGAGCTGTACCGCGCGTATTCAACGCGTGCTTCCGAACAGGGCCCGAATGCCGGCAAATGGGACAACGGTCCGGTGATGGCGGAAGAGCTGGCGCTGCGTCATGAACTGGCTCAGCTGCTGGGCTTCGACTCTTACGCCGACAAATCGCTGGCAACCAAAATGGCGGAAAATCCGGCGCAGGTCATCGACTTCCTGACCGATCTGGCGAAACGTGCCCGTCCGCAGGGTGAAAAAGAGCTGGCTCAGCTGCGCGCCTTCGCGAAGAAAGAGTACGGCGTCGACGAGATGAATCCGTGGGATCTGACGTATTACGGCGAGAAACAGAAACAGCATCTCTACACCATCAGCGACGAACAGCTGCGTCCGTACTTCCCGGAAGCGCGCGCGGTGAGTGGTTTGTTCGAGGTGGTTAAACGCATTTACGGCATCACCGCTAAAGAGCGTAAAGACGTCGATGTTTACCATCCAGACGTGCGCTTCTTCGACCTGTTCGACGAAAGCGGTGAACTGCGCGGCAGCTTCTACCTCGATCTCTACGCACGTGAACACAAGCGTGGCGGTGCGTGGATGGACGATTGCGTCGGCCAGATGCGTAAAGCCGACGGCAGCCTGCAGAAGCCGGTGGCCTATCTCACCTGTAACTTTAACCGTCCGCTGCAGGGCAAACCGGCGCTGTTCACGCACGATGAAGTGATCACGCTGTTCCATGAATTCGGTCACGGTCTGCATCATATGCTGACGCGCATCGAAACGCCGGGCGTGTCTGGCATCAGCGGTGTGCCGTGGGATGCCGTCGAGCTGCCGAGCCAGTTTATGGAAAACTGGTGCTGGGAGCCGGAAGCGCTGGCGTTTATCTCCGGCCACTACGAAACCGGCGAACCGCTGCCGAAGGAACTGCTGGATAAAATGCTGGCGGCGAAAAATTATCAGGCGGCGCTATTTATTCTGCGTCAGCTGGAGTTCGGCCTGTTCGATTTCCGTCTGCATACCGAGTTCGATCCCGCGCAAGGTGCGCGCATCCTCGAAACCCTGCGTGAAGTGAAGAAGCAGGTTGCCGTGGTGCCAAGCCCGGAATGGGGCCGTTTCCCGCACGCCTTCAGCCACGTCTTTGCTGGCGGATATGCGGCCGGTTACTACAGCTATCTGTGGGCCGACGTGCTGGCTGCCGATGCCTATTCGCGCTTCGAAGAAGAGGGCATTTTCAACCGTCAGACTGGTCAGTCGTTCCTCGACAACATCCTGACGCGTGGCGGTTCGGAAGAGCCCATGGAGCTGTTCAAACGCTTCCGTGGTCGTGAACCGCAGCTCGATGCGATGCTGGAACACTACGGAATTCAGGGATAAGCCGGCTTGTGAAAATTGGTTTAATCGATGAAACGGGCGCCGGAGACGGCGCCTTATTACATTTAGCCGAGCGCTGGGGTTTGCAGCAGGACGAACAGGCGACGATGGCGCTGGTGTTAACCGCTGAGCATCTTGAGTTGCGTAAACTGGATGAGCCGAAACTCGGCGGCATCTTTGTGGATTTCGTCTCGGGCGCGATGGCGCATCGGCGTAAGTTTGGCGGCGGTCGCGGCGAAGCGGTGGCAAAAGCGGTCGGCATCAAAAGCGGTTATCTGCCAGACGTGGTTGATGCAACGGCCGGTTTGGGGCGAGATGCGTTTGTGCTGGCGGCGCTGGGCTGTCGCGTGCGTATGCTGGAACGCCATCCGGTGGTGGCGGCCTTGCTGGACGATGGTTTGCGTCGCGGTTATCAGGATGCGGAGATTGGCGGCTGGCTGCGCGATCGGCTGACGCTGCTGCACGCTGTTAGCCAGCAAGCGCTGAGCGATATCACGCCCGCGCCGGATGTGGTCTATCTCGATCCGATGTATCCGCATCGCCAGAAAAGCGCGATGGTGAAGAAAGAGATGCGGGTGTTTCAGTCGTTGGTCGGTGCGGATGATGATGCTGATGCGTTGCTGGAACCGGCGCGCCGTCTGGCGAAGAAGCGCATTGTGGTGAAGCGTCCGGATTACGCGCCGCCGTTAGCGGGCGTGGTGACGCAGGATGCCGTGGTGACCAAAAGCCATCGTTTTGATATTTATCCGCCGCAGGGGTAATAACGCAAACAATGCGCAATACATTGCGCCGCTACAAAAAATCAGGCCGGTAACCCGGCCTGATTTTTATTCTTCGTCTTCGTCGCGTAACGGCACAATCAACATGTCGATATGCACGGTGTTAATCAACTGGCGCGCCGATGACATCAGCTTGCTCCAGAAGTCCTGATGGTGACCACACACCACCAAATCCACATCATATTTCTTAATCGCATCCACCAGCACCTGGCCAAGATCGCCGCTGCCGCTCAGGGTTTCACTGATCGGATAACCGGCGTTAATTGACAGCTCTTTCAGCGCGGTGTGCGTCTCTTCAGAAATACGCTTCTGCATGTCGCCCAGATTGACATCAATCAGCCCGGTGTAGAGGTCTGAATAGTTCACATCAACGTGGATCAGCGAGATTTTTGCATCATAGGGACGGGCCAGCGAAACGGCTTTATCAACCAGCAACTGGCTTTCCGGGGAAAGGTCTACTGCAATCAGGATGTGTTTATAAGCCATGATAAAACTCCTTTCTCAAGATTCGGGGCAATCTTCCTGCTTTCACGGTCGGCGATTCCTTTGCGCGAGACGGCGATGAAGCGCCACCAACCAACTATTTCAGCCTTGCAGGCGGTTTTTGTTATGTCCTGAGTATAGCCAGAGTTGTTAACAAATGCTGCAAGCGCAAGTTCGCTTGTGAGGAAGATCAAGCGTTATCGGCTTTTTCACTCGCCCTGAACGAAAATCATCGCTGGAAAAAAATTCAACAGATCTCCTACACTGAAAATAAGTGCCACTGCCGTATGCGTTGCGCACTCAGGTTCGCATAACAACAATGCAATCGACATCATTCAATGGCTGGTTTATTTCCCGTGCGGCGTCTACAGCAATTCCCCGCTGCGTTCGACGTCGTTGCGGCTCCAGCCGGGAGGGGAACATGATCAGCACTATCGCGCTTTTTTGGGCTCTGTGTGTGGTTTGTCTGGTGAATATGGCGCGCTATTTCTCTTCTTTGCGCTCACTTTTGGCCGTTTTGCGCGGTTGCGATCCGCTGTTATATCAATACGTGGATGGCGCGGGTTTCTTCACGTCGCACGGGCAGCCGAGTAAGCAGGTGCGGCTGGTGCGCTATATCTGGGAGAAGCGCTATCACGATCATCATGACGACGAGTTCATTCGCCGCTGTGAGCGCGTGCGCGGACAGTTTGTGCTGACCAGCGGGCTCTGCTTTTTGGTGGTGGTGAGTTTGATTGCGATGGCTATCTGGCAATAAAAAAGGGCGACATCGCGTCGCCCTCGAATATTTCTGCGCTTTGCTTAGATCAGTTTCAGTGCAATCCAGTAGAGCGAACCCGACAGCAAAATACACACCGGCAAGGTGAACACCCACGCCATAGCGATATTTTTGATGGTGCGACTCTGCAATCCACCGCCATCGACCAGCATAGTACCGGCCACCGACGACGACAGAATGTGCGTGGTAGAAACGGGCATACCGGTGTAACTGGCCACGCCAATCGATACTGCGGCCGTCACCTGCGCCGACATCCCTTGCGCATACGTCATGCCTTTCTTACCGATTTTCTCACCAATGGTGGTGGCAACACGACGCCAGCCAATCATGGTACCGATGCCGAGCGCCAGCGCCACAGCCACAATAATCCAGATCGGTGCGTACTCAACGGTGCCCAGCAAATCGCTTTTCAGCTTGTTGAGGAAGCGCTTATCGTCCGCGCTGGTTTCCGGCAGCTTAGCCACTTTATCCACGGTATCGGAAACGCACAGCAGCAGGCGACGCATCTGGCTGCGTTGATCAACCGTCAGCTGATCGTAGCTCTGCAGATTGTTCAGCAGCAGCTGCGCACGATCGATAGCCTGCAGCGCACGGCTGCTGTCGCAATGGAACTCCTGCGGACCGCCAAGCGATTCATCTGGCGTTGGCACCACAGGCGGCGCCATCTGCACCATGTGCGTCAGTGATTCGTTGTGCTGCTGATAATACTGCTCCAGATGGTTTACGGCATCGCGCGTGCGGGTGATGTCATAACCCGACGCATTCAGGTTCACCACAAAACCAGCCGGCGCAACGCCGATCAGCACCAGCATAATCAGGCCAATGCCTTTCTGACCATCGTTAGCGCCGTGTGAGTAGCTCACGCCAATCGCAGAAACGATCAGGGCAATGCGCGTCCAGAACGGGGGCTTTTTCTTGCCATCAATCTTTTCACGGTCAGCAGGCGTCATGTGGATGCGCGAACGCTTGGTGGTTCCGCTCCAGTAGCGACGCAGGATAAAGATCAGACCGCCTGCAATCACCAGACCTACAATCGGCGAAAGAATTAGGGACATGAAGATATTGATGACTTTCGGCAGGTTGAGCGCGTCAACCACCGAGGTGCCGGTCATCAGGGCGTTGGTGAGACCAATACCGATGATAGCGCCAATCAATGTGTGAGAACTGGACGCCGGCAAACCCAAATACCAGGTGCCAAGGTTCCAGATAATCGCGGCCAGCAGCATGGAGAAGACCATGGCGAGTCCGTGGGCCGAACCGACATTCAACAGTAAATCGGTCGGAAGCATGTGAACGATGGCATACGCCACGCTCAATCCACCAAGCAAAACACCTAAGAAGTTGAAAACACCCGCCATGACAACCGCCAGTTGCGCCCGCATCGCACGGGTATAAATGACAGTCGCGACCGCGTTAGCAGTGTCGTGAAAACCGTTGATTGCTTCGTAAAACAATACAAACAGCAGAGCAAGAATCAGTAACAGGCTGGTACTGAGGTCGAGACCAGCAAACAGATGTAGCATAAACGTTACGCCATTTTGGGAGGACATGAACGCGGCGCATTATCTGCGACAACGTGCGCGATATGAAAGAAAAATATAGCTCTTTATTGTCTTAAAATTGTAATGCAGCGTATAGATTTAGCTGAAAACAGCTTAAAATTAGTAAGTTACATTATGACACATTTACGGCATTTTTTTGAAGCTGGCGCTAAAAGCCGCAAATCCCTACAATCAGCGCCTTTCGGGCCAGGCGGATAAAAGCAGTGGAAAAGTTTGACGTTATCATTATTGGTGCAGGCGCAGCCGGCATGTTCTGCGCGGCGCAGGCAGGGCAATTGGGTCGCCGCGTATTGCTGCTGGATAACGGCAAAAAAGCCGGTCGCAAGATTTTGATGTCGGGCGGCGGTCGCTGCAACTTTACCAACATGCACACCGAACCGGCGGCGTATCTGTCGCACAATCCGCATTTCTGCAAATCGGCGCTGGCGCGCTACAACCAGTGGGATTTCATCGATCTGGTCAATCGTCACGGCATTGCGTATCACGAGAAAACGCTCGGGCAATTATTCTGCGATGACTCCGCACAGCAGATTGTCGATCTGCTGTTGAAAGAGTGTGATGCCGGCCAGGTGACGCTGCGCCTGCGCAGTGAAGTGCTGAGCGTTGAGCGCGACGATAACGGTTATACCTTGCAGCTGAACGGCACATCGGTGCAGGCAGAAAAACTGGTGATCGCCAGCGGCGGGCTCTCAATGCCAGGCCTCGGCGCCACGCCGTTTGGCTATAAAGTGGCGGAACAGTTCGGCCTGAAAGTGTTCCCGACGCGCGCGGCATTGGTGCCGTTCACGCTGCATAAACCGCTGCTGGAACAGCTCAACACGCTGTCGGGCGTCGCGCTGCCCACCACCATCACCGCGCAGGACGGTACCTTATTTAAAGAAGCGATGCTGTTTACCCATCGCGGCTTATCGGGGCCCGCCGTGCTGCAAATCTCCAGCTACTGGCAGCCGGGTGAATTCGTCACCATTGATTTGTCACCTGCCACTTCGCTGGATGATTTCATTCATGTGCAGCGCGAAGCGCATCCCAATCTCAGCCTGAAAAACAGCCTGGCGAAAATTCTGCCAAAACGGTTGGTGGAAGTGCTGCAGGAGCTAAAGCAGATTCCTGACGTCACACTGAAGCAGCTAAACAGCAAGCAGCAGGGCGAACTGGTCAGCACGCTGCATCAATGGCGCGTGCAGCCTAACGGCACCGAAGGCTATCGCACCGCCGAAGTGACGCTAGGCGGCGTCGATACCACCCAACTGTCGTCAAAAACCATGGAAGCGCGCGATGTGCCAGGTTTGTTCTTTATCGGCGAAGTGGTGGACGTTACCGGTTGGCTGGGCGGCTACAACTTCCAGTGGGCGTGGAGCTCGGCCTGGGCGTGCGCGCAGGCGCTTTAAAAGGCAATCTTTACACCCAGTTGTGTCTGCCAGTTGCTGGCACCTTCCTGACTTAGGCGATGTTGCCACTTAAGCTGGCTATTAAGCTGAACATTCTCAGTCAGTTGCCAGCCAACGTCGCCGCTATATTGCAGGTGCTTACCGCCTCGGCCAGTACGCAGATTATCTTTATCTACCGCAACATTGCCCGCATGGCCGCTGTACTGTACATAGCGTGTTTCAAGGCCAAATTTCAGGCTATCTGTTGGTCTGAAGTCATATTTCATACCGCCAGAGAACTGCAGCTGTTTTTGCTGTGAATAACCAATATGTAGATTGTCGTTGTCATGAATATCCTTGATGCGTGCCCATTGCATGGTGGCGCCCAGCACTGGGGTGAACGCATGTGAACCCTGCTGCCAGCGCCAGCCAACATCCATACCGATATTGGCGCTGCGGGCTTTTACCTGCGCCACTTTATCTTTTTCATCACTGCTTATATTGCCGCGATAGTGACCGACGCTAATCGGCAGAGCCAGTTGCAGGCCATGCTGTGGCTGCCAGCTCAACATGGCATTGATACCTTGAGTATCAACCTGCCCGTGGCTGTTGCCGCTGGACTGTGAGGGCTCCAGAGTGAAGTGACCTTTACTGATCGCCACACTCAGTGCCAGCTGTCGTTGCTCATCTTCCGTCAGTAATCCACGTAAGCCTACCAGCCAGCCGTAATAGCGGTTTTCACTCTGGTTGTGATTGGCTTCGCTGCGATAGCGCTCATCAACGCTAAAACCCGAAATGAACAGGTCATGGCGACCATCCCGACCTGCAAGTTGTGCATCATAGATAAAGCGTGCTTGCAGATTTTCATCCATACCAAAGAGTGCGGCAGGCAGAGCGGCATAAGCTGGGATTTGTGGCTTAGGTCCTGGCACGGAGGGCGGCGGCGGGGGAGGTGGATTGCCATCGAGCACGGGGTCGATCAGATCCGGATCGGGTGGAAGCGGAGCAATCATCGAGCTCTGCAGCCGGTAAAACCAAAATAAATGGGGCCTGCTACCGGCAAGCTTTCCCTGAATATGCGGGCGATTAGCCGCCGGATTGAAATCATCATACCAGCTGTTTCGTGCGAAAAATTTCCCCACCATTTTTAAGCTGTCAGCGGCTGCATGTTTAACGTTATGCAACAGCGAATCGGAGTGGGGATGCTCGGATAAAGGCGCTAAAACCGCTTCGGTTGATGAGTGAGAAAGGGGGGTTACAGGAAGCGGTGGAATGTCTGAAGAAAAGGGTTTTATCTCTTTAGCATATAACGGCTCGAAGCTACAAAGTGCACCGATAGCCAGCGTCAGCTGAGTCAGGTTCATCGTATCTGGTCGATTTATGGCGAAAGGGTTTGCAACTTATAGTGACCTGTTAGTCGAGCTATTTAAGACCTGTCTTGTTTTGACGGGCAAAATGAATCGCTCGGCAGCTGATCACAGTTAACTGGTTACGTTATGGATGCGGCCGGCAAAATATGTGCGGCCAGCCGAATGCTGTTACTATCGCGCGTTTCCTTTTTCCAGCGGATAAACCATTCATGTTAAAACTCAAATTTATTGTGCCGTTGCTGATCGTCATCAGTGCCGCGGTTTGGTGGCTGATGCCGCATTACAGCGATGAGGACAAAGGCTATTACATCGCCATGTTCTGTACGCTCACGCATGATGGACGCGGCAATGCTCCGCAAGATATGCAGCAGATTATTGAAGGCAGTAATTCCGATTACGCATTACAAAAGGTGCATTTCCAGCAAGCTTTGGCAGAGCATCTGCAAACGGTTTGGCAGGATTTGTCACCGCAACAGCAGCAACAAGCGCGGCAGGAAAATCTCTCCTGCCGCCGTTTGATGTCTGAGAAATTGCTACCGGGCCAGCCGGTTCAGTAATTATTGAACGGGCAGCGCAGGGATTAAAAGCTGCGCCGCCGTTTCAAGAAGCCGCTCAACACCTTCCCGCTCCCATATCGCAAAACGTTTCGCAGCAGAATCTGACGCCAATTTTGCGAGACGTCCCGCATTCGTCTGCACGTTACTTGTTGTACTAATTGATATTTTTCGCAGCGCCGCGCAAAATACACACAGTCACATGGTGCAGCAATCGCTCGCTGAGCATGATGTTGGCACGCGCCTCACATCAACTCAGGAGCTTCACGGATGACACTCGCGATGATGAACACACACAAAGCCTTTAAAGCACTGCAGTTGGCCGGCGTCAGCGACCAACAGGCCGAAGCCATGGTCGAGATCTTTACTGAGATGCAGCAGGATAATGCGTTATCTCGTGCTGATTTAATGAAGGCCGGAGAAGGAATTACAGGGAGCATTAAAGAACTGGATGTTCGACTTACCGGCGATATCAGAGAGCTGGATATTCGGCTTACTGGTGCGATTAAAGATCTGGATGTTCGGTTAAGTGGCGCGATTAAGGATATTGAGGAACTGAAAGCTGACGTGAAACAACTCAAAGCGGATGTTGCCACGCTGAAAACCGATATGCGCTGGATCAAACGTTTGCTAATGGTGATGACCACCACGATGGTCATTGCAGCGATCAAATACATTTTCTCTTAGATCTTGTGCTCCTGCGGCAGGAGTACAGTCGGCTGTACTCTCAGCGCGGCGCGATTCACATTCCCGCACACGCGCTGCCAGCAAACGCGCTCAGCGCCGCGTAATTTGAAGCGGCGCACACTTATCACGAAGTAAAACTACAACACTGCGCTCCAGATCATCAGACTGGAGTCCAGCATGTTGGAAATTACGCCTGTCCCCGCGCTGACGCGCGCCATAGCGATTCTCGACTTTATTGCCCAGCACGGACCGTGCAGCGCCGCCGAGATCATTGAAACGCTGGCGCTTCCCAAAAGCAGCGCCTACCTGCTGTTCGCTGAACTGAAAAAACAGCGTCTGATCACTATCGATCGCAACAACAACTATTGCCTGTGGACGCGGCTGGTGGAGTTTGCCGGTCATGCACTGCAGCGCATGGATATCCGCGATATTGCGCGTCCACCTCTGACACGTTTAATGCAGCAGACCAATCTGCTGTGCCACCTCGGCATCCTCGAGGGTGGTCACGCCTGTTACATCCTCAAACTCGAATCCGCCGCCACCATCAGCGTGCGCTCGCACGAAGGCAAAAGCCTGTCGCTGTATCGCTCGGGCATTGGCAAGTGTCTGCTCGCCTGGCAGCAACCTGAAGAGCAGGAACGCATCATCAGCGGCCTGCGCTTTGTGGCGGTGACGCCAACCTCGCTGCGCAATGCCGACGCGCTGCGTACCGAGCTGGCACGCATTCGCCGTCAGGGCTGGAGCTTTGATAACGGTGAAGATTATCCCGATGTGCGCTGCGTCGCCGCGCCGATTTTCAATGCCCGCCAGCAGCTCGTCGCCGCCATTTCGCTGGTGGGCACCCGACTCGACATTGACGACGACAAACGCGATTACCTTGCTGGCCAGGCGATTGCCTGCGCCCGCGATATTTCCCGTCTGCTGGGCTGGCGTAGCCCGGCGGAAAAACACGCCTCGTAACCAGGAGAAGAGCATGTCCCTACCTAAAATTAAAACTGTCCGCGCCTACTTTGCCGGTGGCGCTACCGCGGATAAAGCAGCGGCTGGCGGCGATTACCACGATCAAGGTGCCAATCACTGGATTGATGACCACGTCGCCACGCCCATGAGCAAATACAAGCAGTATGAGCAGTCGCGTCAATCCCTTGGCATCAACGTGTTAGGCACGCTAATTGTCGAAGTCGAAGCCGATAACGGTCAAACCGGTTTTGCCATTACCACCGGCGGCGAAATGGGCTGTTTCATCGTGGAAAAGCATCTCAACCGATTCCTTGAAGGACGCTGCGTCAGCGACATCAAACTGATTCACGACCAGATGATGAACGCCACCCTGTATTACGCCGGATCGGGCGGCCTGGTGATGAACACCATTTCATGTGTCGATTTGGCGCTATGGGATCTGTTCGGCAAAGTCACCGATCTGCCGGTGTACAAACTGCTGGGCGGCGCGGTACGCGATGAACTGCAGTTCTACGCCACCGGTGCGCGTCCGGACCTGGCGCAGCAGATGGGCTTTATCGGCGGCAAAATGGCGGTGCAGTGGGGACCGCACGATGGCGATGAAGGCATCCGTAAAGAGGTGGCGCGCATCGCTCACTATCGCGAAAGTTGCGGCCCGGATTTCTGGCTGATGCTTGATTGCTGGATGAGCCAGGACGTCAATTTCGCCACCAGGCTGGCCCACGCCTGCGCACCTTATAACGTCAAGTGGCTGGAAGAGTGTTTGCCGCCGCAGCAGTTCGAAGGATACGCCCAGCTGAAACAGCAAGCGCCGCAGGGCATGTTGATCACCAGCGGCGAACATCACGGCACGCTGCAATCATTCCGCACGCTGGCTGAAACCGGCATCGATATTTTGCAGCCTGATGTCGGTTGGTGCGGCGGCCTGACCACGCTGGTGGAAGTGGCGGCGCTGGCGAAATCACGCGGCCAACTGGTGGTGCCGCACGGCTCCTCGGTTTACTCGCATCACGCGGTGATCACCTTCACCAACAGCCCATTCAGTGAATTCCTGATGACCAGCCCGGATTGCAGCACGCTGCGCCCGCAGTTTGATCCGCTGCTGATCAACGAACCGGTACCGGTTAACGGTCGCATGCACAAATCGGTGCTGGATAAACCGGGCTTCGGCGTGGATCTGAATCGCGATGGACTGAAGCGTCCTTATCAACACTAATCGCAGCGGCTGCGGCGACGCGTCGCAGCCCTGCGTGAGGGTTTACCATGGATAATCTGGTGTTAAGCGCGGTTAAAAAGAATCGCGCACGTCTTATTCCTTTCATGTTGATGCTCTACGTGCTGGCGTTTCTCGACCGCGCCAACATTGGTTTCGCCAAAGAGGCATATCAGCTTGATACCGGCCTGAGTAATGAAGCTTACGCGTTAGGTGCTGGAATCTTCTTTGTGGTATACGCGCTGCTTGGCGTACCGGCCAATTTGCTGATGCGACGCTTTGGCGCGCGCAGCTGGATTGGCGGCAGCACGCTGCTGTGGGGATTGCTTTCGGCGGCGATGGCATTTGCTGATACCGAAGCCAAATTCCTGCTGGTGCGTACCTTGCTCGGCGCCGCTGAGGCGGGTTTCTTCCCGGGCATGATTTATCTGACCTCGCTGTGGTTCCCGCAACAGCAGCGCGCTAGCGTCATGGGACTGTTCTACATGGGCGCGCCGCTGGCGTTGACGCTGGGTTCACCGCTCTCTGGCGCACTGCTGGAAATGCACGGCGTGCTAGGCCATCCCGGCTGGTTCTGGATGTTTATCATTGAAGGATTACTGGCGGTGGCAGCCGGCGTTTTCACTTTCAGCTATATCGACGACACACCGACGAAAGCGCGTTTTCTCAGCGCCGAAGAGAAGCTGGCGCTGCAACGTCAGTTGGAGAGCGAAGAGCAGCAGAAGCCGACTTCACATCTGCGTGATGCGCTGCGCAATGGTCGCGTCTGGCAGCTCGCCATTATCTATATGACCATTCAGATTGCGGTTTATGGCCTGATTTTCTTCCTGCCTTCTCAGGTCGCAGCGTTGTTGGGCACCAAAGTCGGTTTCCTCGCCTCGCTGGTGGCGGCGATTCCGTGGGTGGCCGCGCTGTTTGGCACCTGGCTGATTCCGCGTTATTCCGACCGCAGCGGCGAGCGTCGCCGGGTCGCGGCGTTCACCTTGCTGGCTGCTGCCGTCGGGATTGGTTTGTCCGGATTGGTTTCGCCGCTGTTGGCCATCATTGCGCTTAGCGTCGCGGCGGTGGGTTTTATTGCCGTGCAGCCGGTGTTCTGGACCATGCCGACGCAGCTGCTTTCTGGCACTGCGCTGGCGGCGGGCATCGGCTTCGTCAATTTGTTTGGTGCTGTAGGTGGCTTCCTCGCACCGCTGATTCGCGTAAATGCCGAAATGCACTTTAACAGCAGCGCTGCCGGATTGCTGGCGCTGGCGCTAATTGCCGCCATCGGTTCACTCATTATCCTCAGCCTGAAAGTGGAGCGTCAGTTGCCACACTCTCAGCAGCCAAGTCATTAAGTAAGGAGCAGCTATGCAGGATCCGTTAAATAATCCCTTCAAAGCCGGATTGGCGAAAGGCGAAACGCAGATTGGTTTGTGGCTGAGCAGCACATCGTCGTATCTGGCCGAAATTGCTGCCACCAGCGGCTACGACTGGTTATTGATAGATGGCGAACACGCCCCGAATACCGTACAGGATCTCTATCATCAATTGCAGGCCGTTGCGCCTTATCGCAGCCAGCCGGTGATACGGCCAATCGAATTCCAGACCGCACTGATCAAGCAGGTGCTGGATATCGGTGCGCGCACCTTGCTGGTGCCGATGATCGATACCGCTGAGCAGGCACAGGCGCTGGTGAAGGCGACGCGCTATCCGCCTTACGGCACGCGCGGCGTCGGCGCAGGCGTGGCGCGGGCGGCACGTTGGGGGCGCGTGGAAAATTATATGGCGCGCGCCAATGAAGAGTTATGCCTGCTGATTCAGGCCGAAAGCAAAACGGCGATTGATAATCTCAATGCGTTGCTGGAGGTTGAGGGCGTTGACGGAATCTTTATTGGTCCGGCTGATTTGTCAGCCTCATTGGGCTATCCCGATAATGCCGGGCATCCTGAAGTGCAGAAAGTGATTGAGCAGAGTATCAAACGCATCCGCAGCGCAGGAAAAGCGGCCGGTTTTCTGGCGGTTAATCTGGAAATGGCGGAACGCGCTATTCGGTGGGGAGCTAATTTCGTTGCCGTCGGTGTGGATACCATGCTGTATACCGATGCGCTGGATAATCGGCTCGCGCATTTTAAAAAGAGCGTAAATGCGCTGAATAAATCGAGTTACTAATTGAGAAACGGATGGTATGCCATCCGTTTCTATTCAATTAAAGCGTTCATGAATTGGAATGAAGAAGTCTGTTGGCGTCAAATGGCGCCAAAAAAGAGTCAATTATTTATCAACGCATCGCACAACCAATTCGCGGCATATATTTATCGTTACGTACCGCGGGCGTGATAATTGCTTTATTGCGTTCCGTGGCGTCAAATCCCGCCTGACGGCAAAGCACACAGGGATCGCGACTTTCACGCATTGCAAGTTTGGCTTCCTCATCCAGCTGGCGCTTACGGCAATAAAGAGGCGTGCAGCCCAGCACATGTTTAAATGAGCGCGTGAAAGATTGTTGGCTTTCAAAATGATATTTCACTGCCAGGCTGATAATTGGCACATTGCTGTCTTTTAAGTCATTAATGCAATGAGCCAGTTTCTTTTTTCGAATGTAGCGTGCCAGCGTCTCATTGTGATAGCGGGCGAAGAGTTTCTGTAAATACCATTTCGAATAGCCAGACTTCAGTGCAATATCATCAATCGTTAAACGTTGATCCAGGTTAGCCATAATCCATTCGGTTACCGAATCAATTACCCCTTCATTATATTTTTGCTGTGTCATCATAGTCCTCCATTAACAGTGGCAGAGTGTAATTTAATTAATCTTTCCAATCTGCAATTAATGTAAAGTTTTCTGGTTATTTGGCTGTTTTAATATTTGTCATCAAGACCGGTCTTGGTTTTCGTGAATTTACAGGTTTTCTTGTTGTGATGATGTTGAGTATTTATCGTAATAACGGGCGTTATTATTAACTCAAATTTTTCATCGCTTCGCGGCGCTTAATAGTAAAAGGTGTGCTTTCTGGCGGCACACCTCATCAATACTTAACGCGGATTAACGTGCCACACTGAAGGTTTTCACTGTTGAGGAATCACCTAATGGGTTTTCGTTTCAAGCCAAAACAGTCACTTGCCGTGATTCTGGCATCAGTGGCATTAGGCGCTGTTGCTCCGGCGCTCGCCGCCAATGTGTATGGTGAACAGCTCGAAGGCTTTAACTATCCCTATCCGCTGCAGCACTTTAACTTCTCCTCGCAGCAGCAAGCGCTGAGTATGGGTTATATGGATGTCAAACCTACGCAGCAGGCCAACGGTGAAACCGTGGTGTTGATGCACGGCAAGAACTTCTGTGGCGCAACCTGGGATGACACCATCAAGGCGCTGAGCCAGAAAGGTTATCGCGTCATCGCGCCAGATCAGATTGGCTTCTGCAGCTCAACTAAACCAGCTAACTATCAATACACCTTCCAGCAACTGGCACAGAACACCCATCAACTGTTGCAGCAACTGGGTATCGACAACGCCATTATGGTTGGGCACTCGACCGGCGGCATGCTGGCGACGCGTTATGCGCTGATGTATCCCAGACAAACGCAGAAGCTGGTGCTGGTCAATCCCATCGGCTTAGAAGACTGGAAAGCCAAAGGCGCGCCGTGGCGCTCGGTGGATCAGTGGTATCAGCGTGAACTCAAGCTGGATGCGGCGGGCATCAAGAAGTACGAACAGCAGACATATTACAGCGGCCAGTGGAAGCCGGAGTATGACAAATGGGTTGATATGCTGGCTGGGCTAAACAGCGGGCCAGGCCACAAGAAAGTGGCGTGGAACTCGGCGCTCATCTACGACATGATTTTCACTCAGCCGGTGTATTACGAGTTTAAAGATCTACGCGTGCCGACCACGTTGATGATTGGCACCGCAGATACCACGGCGATTGGCAGTGATATCGCGCCGCCGGAAGTGAAAGCAAAACTCGGGCATTACAATGTATTGGGCAAGCAGGTGGCGCAACTGATTCCCGGCGCACGCTTAATCGAATTCCCGGGCATGGGGCACGCGCCGCAGATGGAAGAACCGCAGACGTTTAATCAGGCATTGATCACGGATTTAGTGGGGCATTAATTGCAGGGTCGCCATTCACGGAGTAATGCTTGTCAGTTAAGCCAACGACGAATGCGCAGGCCGGAGCCACTTTTGGTCCGGCGGTCCTCGCGCCGCTTACGCGGTACCTTCACTTCGCTCGTCTGCCTGACAGACCGGTGGAGACGGGACTTCCTTGTCCCGGCTCCGCCTTTCGCCCGCGTCCTGCGGGCTCTCCTGGCTTCCTCGTTTCGTTCAGCGCTGCGGATTGCCGGTCCAAAAGTGGCCCCGGCCTGCTCATAAGCTTCAGTGCGTGTTGCTGAAAAGGGCACGTTTGCCAGAGGCGCTGGCGCGTCTGCTGCGGCAAAAGGGCTATTCGCAGCGCTGAGGCTTTTACGTTGGGCCAGGAGGCTCACGCAGGGATGCGTGAGGCAGTTCGGGGCCGGCCATGGATGGCCGATCCACGAACGGTCCGTTGGCACAACGTGGAAGCCGAAGGTACCGCGTTAGCGGCGCGAGGACGGTCCGTGACGCAGCAGATGTGTCAGAGCCCGCATCAGAGCTAAAGCAAAATCCTTTCTCAACTGACGTGCATTACGCCATTCACGGCGACCCACAATCAACTCAGCTTCTTTTTCCCGTTCTTAGCGGCGTACATCCGTTCGTCGCTACCTTCCAGCAGCTGTTCCAGCGACTGCGGATGATCGGGATCGAACTCAACAATGCCCGATGAGAAGTGCAAAGCGTAGCGGCGCTCCAGGTTCTGGGTTTGCTGTTGCAGGAAACCATCAAAGCGCGCCAACACACCTTCGGCATCGGCTTGCTGCAAGCCATTAAACAGCACCACAAATTCGTCGCCGCCCAAACGAGCAAAGATATCCGCATGGCGAAAACTCACCTTCATGGCGTTGGCAAAGTCCATTAATGCGCGGTCGCCTTCGCGATGACCGAGCGTATCGTTAATGGCTTTAAAGCGATCGAGATCGAGGAAAGTCAGGCTGGCCGGTAACTGCTTCAACTGGCACTCATTCAGCGCCAGCTGGCCGAGCGTCATAAAGCCACGGCGGTTGGTGATTTGCGTCAGTTCATCGGATGTTGCGGTCTGGAACGCCACCAGCTCCGCTTCCGCCATTGCGGCTAAATCACGCAATGTATGGATATCATCCGCATCGAACTGGCGCGCATGATGATCGATAATGCACAAGGTGCCGACTTTCGCACCAGCCGGCGTGCGCAATGGGCAACCGGCGTAGAAACGCACCGGATTTTCGGCATTTTTAACTAGTGGATTATCGTAGAAGCGTTCATCATCAAGCGCGTTTTCCACCACCATCACATCATCCTGCAGCACGGCGTGGCCACAGAAAGAGGTATTGCGCGGTGCGGTGGTATCGCTTGAACCCGCAGTGGATTTGAACCACTGATGGTCCTCTTCCAGCAGGCTGACCAGCGCAACGGGTACACCAAACAAACGACGGGCAAGGCGGGTTAAACGGTCGAAACGCTCTTCGGCAGGCGTGTGCAGAATGTTGAGCGCACGTAACTGGGCCAGACGATGTGACTCGTCCGCAGGCAGTGCAGGTGCTTTCATCGCGTTACTCTTAATAATTATGGGATTACAGAAACACTGGTGTTTAAGCCACAAAGGCTGAAAGCGCCTGGCAACGGTATGCGATGTCCGATGCCAAGCGTAACGATAATCAGAGCACTTTTTGCTCAGCGAGATCAAGGGCAAAATAGCTGAAAATGAGATCCGCGCCGGCACGTTTAATCGCGCCAAGGCTCTCCAGAACCACATTACGTTCGTCGATGGCACCCGCCTGCGCGGCGAATTTGATCATCGCGTACTCACCGCTCACCTGGTACGCAGCGAGCGGCAGCGTGGTGCGTTCGCGGATATCGCGCAGGATATCGAGGTAAGCGCCAGCTGGTTTTACCATCAGAGAATCTGCACCTTCCGCTTCATCAAGCAGCGACTCGCGCAGCGCTTCACGGCGGTTCATCGGATTCATCTGGTAAGTCTTACGATCGCCTTTCAGCGCGGTGCCTGCGGCTTCACGGAACGGGCCGTAGAAGGAGGACGCGAACTTCGTCGAATAAGACATGATGGCGGTATCGGTGAAGCCGGCGGCGTCGAGCGCCTGGCGAATGGCTTTCACCTGGCCATCCATCGCGGCAGAAGGAGCGATAAAGTCTGCGCCGGCTTGTGCCGCAACCACGGCTTGCTTGCCGAGGTTGATCAGCGTTTGGTCGTTATCGACGCCGTGATCGCACAGCACGCCGCAATGGCCGTGGCTGGTGTATTCGCAGAAGCAGGTATCTGACATCACGATCATTTCTGGCACGGTGTCTTTGCAGATACGCGACATACGCGCCACTAAACCGTTTTCATTCCAGGCATCGCTGCCGGTGGCGTCGGTGTGGTGGGAAATACCGAAGGTCATCACTGAACGAATGCCCGCTTTGGCAATACGTTCAATCTCATAAGCTAAACGTTTCTCGGGAATACGCACCACGCCCGGCATGGCGTTAATGGGCACATAATCGTCCACGCCTTCTTCAACGAAAATCGGCAGTGCCAAATCGTTGATGCTGAGGTGAGATTCCTGGAACATTTCGCGCATTGACGCGCTTTTGCGCAGCCTTCTTGGGCGCTGGATCAGATTAAATTCAGACATGCTCTACAACTTATGCAGGTTAAAAAAGTGGCAATAGTTTACCCCTTTTCGCGGCTGCGCATGAAGGATTGTGTGCGGAAACGAAAACTCCCGCCGGGCGGCGGGAGTCGGGAAGATTACTCGTTGATGTCCGGATGCTGCTGCACCAGGTTTTTACGTTTCGCCTCAAGCTTGGCGATCTCGTCATCAATATCTTCGATTTTCTGCTCGATGTTGTCGTGATGCTCCTGCAGGATCTCACGTGCTTCATCCATGTCCGACGCGGCTGGCGTGGCACCGCGCAGCGGCTTGTTGGCGGTCTCTTTCATGAAGATACCGGTAATCAAACCAATCACCGCGACAACCATCAGGTAGTAAGCCGGCATATACAGATTGTTGGTGGCTTCCACTAAATAAGCAGCGAATGTCGGCGTTAGACCGGCAATCAGCACCGAAATATTGAAGGCACTTGCCAATGCGCTGTAGCGAATGTGGGTTGGGAACATCGCAGGTAGCGAGGATGCCATTACACCGGTAAAGGCGTTTAAGATCACAGCCATCAGCAACAGACCGGCAAAAATCAGACCCAGCACGCCACTGTTAATCAGCATAAAGGCCGGAATCGCGAAGGCAAACAGGGCGATACTGCCGATGATGACAAATGGACGACGGCCAAAGCGGTCACTCAGCATGCCCATTACTGGCTGTACAAACAACATACCCATCATAATGGCGATGATGATCAACACGCCGTGATCTTCCGAGTAGTGCAGGTTATGTGACAGGTAACTCGGCATGTAGGTCAGCAGCATGTAATAGGTCACGTTGGTGGCGATCACCAGACCGATACAGGCCAACAGGCTTTTCCAGTGTTTGGTCGCGATCTCTTTAAACGACACTTTCGGGCCGTCGCGCAGACCTTCACGGTCGCCTTGTTCTAGCTTGTCAACGTGTTGCTGGAACGCCGGCGTTTCTTCCAGGGCATGACGCAGATACAAACCGATAATGCCGAGCGGCAGCGCAATAAAGAACGGAATACGCCAGCCCCACTCGAGGAATTTCTCTTCACCGATAATGGTGGAGATCAGCACCACGACGCCCGCACCGAGCACAAAACCGGCGATGGAGCCGAAATCAAGCCAGCTGCCCATAAAGCCGCGCTTGCGGTCAGGCGAGTACTCGGCAACGAAGATCGATGCACCGGTATATTCACCGCCGACCGAGAAGCCCTGCGCCATTTTTGCCAATAGCAGCAGAATAGGTGCCCAAATACCAATTGAGGCATAGGACGGTATCAAGCCGATACAGAAGGTACTGATCGACATGATAACGATGGTAATAGAAAGGATTTTCTGGCGACCATATTTATCGCCCAACATGCCGAAGAACAAACCACCGAGTGGACGAATCAGGAACGGAACTGAGAACGTACCCAGTGCAGCAATCATCTGTACACTTGGAGAAGCATCCGGGAAGAACACCTTACCCAGCGCGTAAGCCACAAAGCCATAAACACCAAAATCAAACCATTCCATCGCGTTGCCCAGCGAAGCCGCGGTAATGGCTTTACGTAAACGGGAGTCATCGATAATGGTGACATCATCAATCCCGATAGGTTTTACACGCTTCCTACGTAGTTTCATGCAGATACCCTGTATTGGAATTCGAAAAATCCTCAACGCTGCGGACTCAAACAATGCCAACAGTCCGCGGCGTTGAGAAAATTAAAGCATAGCGGGGAAATAACGCTTTTTCCCTGCCCTGCCGGGCAATTATTAGGAAAGTAATGATTGCCAACCGCGACAGAGTATACCGATTTTGTGTGATATTTGTCATGTTCTCACCATTAACTGACTATTTTTTAGCTAATGCTGTGGCCTGTTAGCGCTTAAAACGCGTCGAAAAAAGGCCATAATTTCACGCAGCGATTTGCAGTAAGCGTGCGCCATCTCGCGAAACTACATATACTTGCGTGAGTTGCTTTTTTGGAAATCAGGTTTCATATGGCGCGCTTTGTTTTATTTGCCAAAAGTCTCTGTTTTGATGCCGACCAACAGGTGTTTTATCCACTCAATTCTCCCGCTCAACGCGTGGCATTAAGTCCGCTGCAAAGCGCGGTATTACGCCGCGTGCTCAATGCCCAAGGCAAGCTGGTGCGCAATCAGGCATTGCATGTGCTGTTTCAGCGCGAACCTTCTGAGATCCCCTTTGCCGATCGCTTAACGTTGACCATTGCTGAGATCAATCGTCTGGCGCAGCAGGCGCACGCGCCAGGTGCATTGGTACATCAGGTGCCGCTGATTGGCTGCGTGCTGGCCGAGCAGGTCGATGTCGAATCCTTCAGTGAGGTCGCTACGCCTGTTGCTGAAGCTGAAAAGCCGGTCACGGTGCAGCCCGAACCTGCTGTGAAAGCGGTCGCCGTGAAGAAAAAATCCTGGCTGTGGCGTGGCGTGCTGGTGGGATTATTACTGCTGAATGTGGCGCTGGCACTGATTGCCCGTCAGGAGTTTGCGCCAACCGAACATGATGGCATGCAATTTAAATTTTATGGTCAGGAAGCGCAGACGCAGGTCTTCATTGCAGATAGCTATCCAGAAAACTCGCTGATCGTTAAAGATGCTCTGCGGCGTTTTACTGATTTGAAGCCTCAATTAATGGATGGGGCGACTCCGCCATTACTCTACATAAACCAGTCGCGTACCCGCGTTCATACTAGTGCTTTCCTCTGCGCCAGACCGATTGCGCAAAAGGATAATGAGTGCATATCGTGGATGGTGTTTGTTCAGGAGTTACCGGATGCGTAAAGCAGTACTAGGTTCAGCTATTTTCGTGACGTTTATGCTTCCCTGGGCATTGGTGCTATTAGTACGTCCAACCGTACCGGTACCCGAATGGTGCGAAATACCTTATCGTATTGATAATCAGGGGAAACCAACCGGTACATTAAATGCCACCATGCGCACTCGTTTTAAAGCGGATGGTAGCAGCACGTCAATACTCATTGGCGCGGTCATCGTACAAGATCGCCAATATCGTTTAAATCGCGTTTCTGTCAGTAGCTGGCATCGTCAGGGAGATTTTATGCTGGTGAATACCCGTAAAGTGCAGGCGATGGCCGATGATACGGTGCCCGAGCCACTCGCTGCGCAGATACTTTTCACCTCGGCGCGAGAATCCCACAGTGATTATTATCAGATGTATCAACTCCCCAATGGCGATCAAATAATCAATTATTCTGGTATGCCGCGGCTTTATTGCCATACCTGATTGATGCGCACATAAATAAGAAAAACTTACCATTAAGCGAGGCGGCAACCTCTGCTTGCCAGCTCCAAAACATTGGGTAATACTCTGCCGCCGTGCTTTGGTGGAGTGTTCATGTCGAGGATAAACGCCCAGTCTTTTAAGAATCCCTGGCTGTCGATGAGCGACAGTGTAGAAAGCAATCTTATCAATCTTGTGCCTGCGGCACAGCGTACGACTGCCGTTTCCATTAGCTCGGTGGCGTGGATTAACTGTGGCGAACGAACCGATGCGCAGCTGGCATTATTGGCGCAACAACCCGATGAACTGCTGCAGCGCCTGAAAAGCTGGCGTCAGGCCGGATTACTCTCCCGCCAGGCGACCGAGAGCTTACGTCAGCTGCAACGGTTGACGCAAACCAGCATCGCATGTAACCAACCCATCACGCAGCTTGATGAATATCAGCAGTTGGTGGGGCAGTTAACGCCGACGCTGGAGCGCATTAATCAACGTCTCAATGCCCAGCGCGATGTGCCGAATGGCGCGCTGGCGGAAGACAGCCTTGAAGTGGCGCTGCGCATTGCGGAAAAACGGCGCGCAGGCCGTTCAGAGCAGCGAGCGCAGCGGCGCACCCGTTAACCATCCCTGAATATCTTCCACCGCCTGCGTGAAGTAGGTGCGATAATTGTTGTCGGCGACATAGCCGAGATGCGGCGTCGCCAGCACGTTCGGCAGCTGACGCAGCGGATGATTGGCGGGCAGCGGCTCCTGTTCAAACACATCTAATCCCGCACCGGCTAACTGACCCGATTGCAGCGCGGCGATCATCGCCTGTTGATCGACAATGCCGGCGCGCGATGTGTTAATCAGCAGCGCGCCGGGCTTCATCTGCGCCAGCGCTGCTGCATCAATTAAATGGCGTGAGCGCTCGCTCAATACCAGATGAATGGACACCACATCGCTGCTACTGAGCAGCGCAGCTAGCGATGGCGAACGTTCTGCGCCACACTCGGCGGCACGTTCGGCGTTTAAATTCTGGCTCCACGCACACACACGCATCCCGAACGCCTGCGCCACTTTTGCCATCTCGCCGCCGATTTTACCCAATCCAAGTAATCCCAGCGTTTTGCCCTGCAGGCTCATGCCAACGGTGTGCTGCCACGCGCCGTTGCTGCGCAGCGCCTGATTCTCCGGCACGATATGGCGCGCCAATCCCAGCAACAATCCCCACGTCAGTTCCAGCGGTGCCGCGCTGCTGCTGGCGGTACCGCACACCGCGATATAGCGTTCCGCGCAGGCATGTAAATCGATGGAGGCATTACGCATGCCGGAAGTGACTACCATTTTCAGATTGGGCAAGCGGCCAATCAGCTTGGCGCTGAGCGGCGTGCGTTCGCGCATAACCACCAAAATATCGGCGTGCGCGATGCGCTTAACCAATTCATCCTGGTCGGCGAAATGTTCAGTCAGGGAAGTGGTGTGCACCAGCGGGGCGAGAGACGCCCAATCGGCAAGCGACTGGGCGACGTTCTGGTAGTCATCAAGAATGATGCAGTTCAGGCTCATAATGTTCCTCAACGAGAAGTGGCTTGTGCCCTTGCTCGCTGAGCCAGGCACGCAGCCGGTCATTATCCAGCGGACGGGCATAATAGTAGCCCTGAATAAATATCACACCACGCTGCCGCAGGTACTCAAATTGTGTTGCGGTCTCGACGCCTTCGCCCAGCACATCCAGTTCCAGCTTGTGGCACAGATTAATAATCGCATCCAGCACCGGCGTTTCCACGTCGAGGCCTTCAATGGCATTGATAAAGCCGCGATCGATTTTCAGGTAGTCCAGCGGGAAGGTGAGCAGGTAGGTCAGTGAACAGTGGCCGGTACCGAAATCATCAATCGCCACCTTCATGCCCTGCGCGCGCAAATGACGCAGTTTACACGCCACCTTTTCACCCTCTTCAATCAGGCTGCGTTCGGTCAGCTCCAGCGTGATGCACAGCTGTTTATCTTTGATGCGCTCAGCAAACAATTCAATATCGGCCACGAAATCGTCATGCTGCAGATGCTCCGCCGCCAGATTCAGCCCGAGGTGAAATCCGGGCTCGACCTGCCAGCTCTGAATATCTTCGGCCATCAACTCCAGCAGATGCTGCGTCAACGGCACAATCATCCCTTCGGCTTCAGCGGCGCTGATAAAGATATCCGGACGAATCATCACACCGTTGGGCCGTTGCCAGCGCAGTAAGGCTTCAACACCGGCGCAGGCGTGCAAGGTATTGCTGTATACCGGCTGATAATGCACTGAGAACTGGCGGGCGCGGATAGCGCGACCAATTTCATCGTGCCAGGAAATACGACGACGCAGCCAATTGGCGGTGAGGATCATCAGCAAAATCGAGAAAATCGCCGCCATCGGCAGGAAGATGAACAGCGCCTGACGCCAGGCTTTGAGCAACTCAGAAGCCGGAACGGTTACATTAACGGTGATGGGATAGCGGCTGGAGTCGGCCTGAAAAGATTCACTTTTCATATACAGCTTTGGCTGCATGTCAGCTGGTCCGCTGGCGATCACTGCGCCACCGCTAAATTGCAGGCTCATGTGGTAACCGCGTGAACCGCCAATGGCGTTCATGAAATCCATCAAATATTGGCCGTCGATGACCGCCCAAAAACCGCTGGTATCGGGAAGCTGACGCATAAACACCACCGCCGGACGATTCGGCACGCCAACCGTTCCGCGCACCGAAATGCTCCACCAGGCTTTGCCGGTTATCGGCGGCGGCTGCATCATCATCTCAGTCAGGGTGCCATGTCGCAGGCCAAAGGCGGACGAGCAAATGATGTCATTGCCTTTCATCATACCAATGGATCGAAAATAGGGATTAAGCGTACCGGCGCGCTGCAGCTGATCTTCGATTTTGGCACAAGGCTGGTACTGATACTGGCGCATCTCAGTGATCATATTCCAGGCGTTGTCACTCATCTTTTCAGCCTGAGTAATCAAGGTATTGGCGGTTGAAATCTGCTGTTGGCTGACGGTGTGACGCGCTTCGATGGCCGTACAAAGGATGCCGAGCACCAACGGCAGCAACCCGGCACAAACGATTAAGACCCAATCAAAATCGTGATGTCGTTTTTTCAGTGGCACCAGACAATCCTCAGTCGGTTTAAGCTGCGCTTGCGGCGTCAGCAGCATACCATTTTCACAGGGCTGTGTAGGGTAGCGATTTAAGAATAAACCGGTCTGATACAGGTCAATGATCAATCTCACTTTGCGTTTAATGACATTGTTTTGCCGTTATTGGCATTTCCCAGCGGCAAAAACGCTATGCCACGATGTTAGGTAAGCACATTGACCTGAAATGAGGAGCGGAAATGAGCACGGAAACCCTGGATATCACATCATTACGGCAGCGCATCAGCGAAGGCGAATGGCAGGCGCGCATCAAACTGGCGCAGGCTTATCATCTGGCGGCGAAGCTACGCTGGACCGACCATATTTACACCCATTTTTCCCTGCGCGTACCGGGCGATCAGCCGCACTTTCTTATCAACGCTTTCGGGCAAACCTTCGATGAAATCCAGGCGGAAACGCTGGTTAAAATCGACATCGACGGCAATATTATTGACGACCCAACCGGGCTGGGAATTAACCTTGCCGGGTTTGTTATTCACAGTGCGATTCACCGCGCGCGGCCAGATGCCCATGCGGTGCTGCATACGCACACCGCGGCTGGCATTGGCGTTTCGGCGCAGCGAAACGGCCTGCTGATGATTTCGCAACACAGCACGCGTTTCCATAATCGCCTCGGCTATCACGATTACGAAGGTATCGCGCTGGATCTCGACGAGCAGCAGCGCATCGTTGCCGATCTCGGCGATCTTAACGCGCTGATCCTGCGCAATCACGGCCTGCTGACCAGCGGCGGCAGCATTGAAGAAGCTTTCTACAACCTCTATTACCTCGAGCGCGCCTGTCAGGCACAGTTGGCGGCACAGTCGGGTGGCGCGGATCTGATCATTCTGCCGGACGCCGTTTCCGAGAAAGCCGCGCAGGCGTTTGATAACAGCATCCGTAATCGCAAATATCAGCTGCACTGGGATGCTTACATCCGCCAGCTCAACCGCAACGCACTCTGAGAATCTCCCCGATGAAATGGCTAAAACCGGTAGTTTCTGCGCTGCTGCTGTGCGCGGCGTTTGGCAGTCAGGCGGCGCCTGATTTGAGTAAAGTCACGCTGGTGCTGGGCGATCAGGCACGCAATCTGCGTTCGCTGATCGAAGCGGCAGATGTCATGAAAGACGCGCCTTATCACTATCGCTGGGCGAATTTCCAGGGCGCGGCGCCGCTGTTTGAAGCGCAGCGTGCGGGTGCGGTCGATACCTCGTACGCTGGCGATTTGCCGGTGCTGATGGCGGCGTCGGGCGGCGTACCGCTGAAGATCATCGCCACCAACGTCGGTGACGCCGGTTCGAACGGGCTGATCGTCCCCGCCGATTCGCCGATCCACAGCGTGAAAGATTTGGCTGGCAAGCAGGTTGTCGTCTCGTCGGCGCGCGGCAGTATCTCGCAGCACTTGCTGTATGAGGCGTTGGAAGAGGCGAAAGTGCCACGTGATACGGTGCCGGTGCGTTTTGTGTTGCCAACCGACGCCAGCGCGGCGTTCAACTCCGGGCAGATTGCCGCATGGGCAACCTTCGATCCCTATTTAGGTATTGCGGAAAAGCATGGCGCGCGTCTGCTGCGTGACGGCAAAGGGCTGACAACCGCGCTGTCGTTTGTCACCGCCACGCAAAGCTCGCTCGACGATCCCGCGAAGCGCGCGGCGATTGCCGATTTCACCCATCGTCTGGCCAAAGCGCGCGAGTGGGCGCTGGCGCATCCGCAGCAGTATAACGAGGTGTATGCGCAGTTAACGCGCCTGCAACCAGCGGACGCGCAGCAGATTACTGCGCGTATTTCCCACGGCGTACGTGGCGTGACGCCGGATGATGTGGCAAAGGTGCAGAAGGTGTCGGACTTGTTTAGCGAGTTGAATATCCTGCCAAACAAAGTTGATGTACAGACGATTACCGACAACAGCGTGTTTCAAACGCAATAACGTAAAATCACGCCGCTACGACAACCTGCACTAAACCGTAGCGGCGCAATTTATTGCGCGACCTTGAGTAAAAGAGCCTTAACGCGCCCGTTTACCCGGACGTCCATTACCCAACATAATCGCCAATCGGCTTCCGCCCGGCGTGGTTTCCATCAAAATCTTGGTCACGCTGGTGAGCGGCACCGACAGCAACATGCCGACCGGACCCAGCAGCCAGCCCCAGAAAATCAACGACAGAAACACCACTAGCGTCGAGAGTCCCAGCCCGCGCCCCATCAATCTTGGCTCCAGCATGTTGCCGAACACCATATGAATCGCGCTGAACAGCGCCGCCACCAGCATGGCGTCATAAATATCATTTAACACCAGCGCCTGAATAAATGGCGGAATACCGGCGATGATCGGGCCAATGTTGGGGATGAAATTAAGGATGAACGCCACCACGCCCCAGAACAGCGCGAACTTCACGCCGAGCAGCAGCAGCGACAGCCAAACGGCCACGCCGGTAATCAAACTCACCAGGGTTTTCAGTGCCAGATAGTGCGTCACACCTTTCAGCGCGCGGTGCAGACCGGCGATGCGGATTTGTGGATTAACCATCGCATTGCGCATCTTGTACGGCAGATGACGCACTTCAAACAGCATAAACACCACGGTGAGGATCAGCAGCAGGACGTTGGTCATCGCGCCGGACAGCTGTTTTAGCACCGATGTTGCCATGTCCATCACCACGTTGGGATCGAGGCGCGCAGCCAGCGCTTCGGTAGAGATGTTGATATGAAAACGCGCGGCAAAATGTTGCACCACCGCCAGTTTCTGCTCCAGCATGGCGCGGATTTGCGGATAGGTATCGCTGAAGTCACTGGCCGAGCTGGCGAGTACAGCAATGAGTAACAGTACGACGATAAAAATCACGGTGATCACCAGCGTAATCGCCAGGCCACGTTTGACGCCGCGTCGCATTAGCATCGTAACCAGCGGATTGAGCACAATAGCTAAAAAGCTGGCGAGTAAGAAGGGCACCAGAATGTCCGAGGCGGCGCGAATGCCCGCCAGAATAATCACCAGCATCGCCAGTTTTACCAGGATGTTCTGGCCAATTTTTTCCTGAAGCAGGTTATTCATTCTCTCTCCTGAGACAAAATTTCTCAGGAGAGTGTAGTTGATGAAAATTAACCTTCTGTTTTTTAAGATAAAGAGAAATCCGGATCGCCGTGCCGTAGGGGCGCCATTATTATCATCACCGGGCATGACGCCGCATCAGCACCGTGGCCGCCAACATCAAACTCAAACTGGCGCAAAGCGTCAGCGTGGCCATCGCCATACCTTGTCCCACTGAGCCCTGTTCGAACTGACGCCAGATAAAGATCGCCACGGTTTGCGTGCCTGCCGGAGCCAACAGCAGCGATGTCACCAGCTCGCGCGACGCTACGGCAAACACCATCATCATCGCCGCCAGCAAGCTGGGCGCGACTAGCGGCAGCACAATCAGACGCAGCGCCTGCACACGTGATGCGCCGTGCACGCGCGCCGCCGGTTGCAGCGTGGGTGCCAGCTGGCGCAGCGCGCTACTGACATAACGCACCGGCCACGGCAGCAGCAAACAGCTGTACGACAGCAGCAGAATAAACATCGTGTTGTAGGGCGAAACCGGCCAGAAACCGCGGTTCCACAGCAGAATCAACCCCACGCCCACCACCACGCCGGGCATCGCCGCAGGCAGCAGCGCCAGGCCATCCATCATCGCCAGCAAACGGGTTTTCCCTTCCGATACGCGCCAGGCGATCAGAAAACCCAGCGCGCCGGTCAGCAGCGCCGCGCCGAGTGCCAGGCCAATGCTGGTGGAGAAGGCCGCCAGCGCATCGCCTTGCTGGCTGAACAGCGCGCCGAAGTGGCGTAGCGTCAGATTACTCAGATGCAATCCGCCGGAGAGCGTATTCAGCAAGCCGCTCAGGGTCATCGCGCCGAGCGGCAGCACCACCGCCAGCAGCACGGTGACAGCAAACGGCAGCAGCATTAAGAGTTGTAAGCGTCCCGCATGCGCCAGTTCCTGACTCACCGGTTTGCCACCAACCGCCGTCACATCGCTGCTGCCGGTCAGTTTGCGCTGCAGCAGCCACGCCGTGAGCGCCATCAGGCTCAGTATCATTGACAGCGACGCCGCGCCAGGCAGATCGATCGGCCAGTCGGCGAGTTTGGTTTCAATACCGACGGTCATCAGCGTCAACTTTGCCTGCGCACCGAGCGCCGCAGGCACGCCGTACTCCTCAATCGCCAGCGTAAACGCCAGCAGCACGCCGCCCGCCAATGCCGGTAAGGTGAGCGGCAAGGTGATGTGCCAGAAACCGCGCCACGCCGATGCGCCATGCACGCGCGCCACCCAGGCGAGACGTTGCCCGCTGGCCAGCAGCGAACGCGACACCGCGAAATAGACCACCGGGAAGATGTTCAGCGTCATCACGCCAATCATGCCGCTGCTGCTAAACAGCAGGCTGTCGAAGTTGATGCCGGTGAGTTGTTCGATATACCCGTTGCGTTGCAGCGCCAGCGTCCATGACAGCGCCACAATATAGGGCGGCGTCAGAAAGGGGATCAGAAACAGCAGATCCCACAGCGCCGCGCCCGGCAAGCGGAACAGGCCGCGCAGTGCGCCGAGCGGCAAGCCCAGCAGCAAACTGCACAGCGCCACGCCGCCGCCGATTTTCAGCGTGCCCAGCCACATCGCTGCCAGCTGCGGATCGTCCAGCAGCGCCGGAAAAGCACTAAAAGCGCCGCGCCAACTGCCTTCACCTAAGTAGGGAAACAACGCTTGCAGCACGATAAACAGCAGCGGCAGCGCCACCAGCAGCAATAACGCCAGCAGAATCACGCCATTCAGGGCACGCGACATCGCTTACTGTCCGAACAGGGCGCCAAAGCGCTTTAGCACCGCCGATCGTTCGCTGCTGCCATCCTGATTAGTCGGCAATAACTTGATCTCGGTAAACAGCGGACGTTGCGCTTTGATATCGGTACGCGCCGGCATCAGCCAGGCTTTCGCCACTTGCTCCTGACCTTCATCTGACAGCACGTAATCAACGAATTTCTTCGCATCGTCTGGGTGCTGGCTGCTTTTCAGGATCATCATCGGACGCGGTGCGACCACGGTACCGTTTTCCGGAAAGATCACCTTCACGCTCTCGCCCTGCGCGATGTTGTTATAGGTGACGTAATCGACCGCGCCAAACACCGCCGCTTTCGCGCCTTGCAGCACCGGCGTCACCGCCTGCGCGTTGGGGCCGCTCATCACCATGCCGTTGGCTTTCAGCTGGTCAAACAGCTGCCAGGCTTTTTCGCCTTCGCTGTTTTGCAGGCCAATCAGCAGATCGAGTGACGCGCCAGACAGCGCCGGATCCGGCGTGGTGACGTTATCTTTGAAGGCGGGCGCGGTGAGATCCTGCCAGGTTTTCGGCTCTGGCGTGTTGCTTTGCGTATTCCACACGATGCCGAGCGCGGAAATGCCCTGCGCGACATAGTTGGCGGTTTTGAACTGATTCGGCACCTTCGCCGCGTTGGCGCTGTTGAACGGCAGCAGCCAGCCGCGCTGTTGCAGATCTTCGGCGGTATCCCACGAAGCCGAGATCAGCACGTCGGCTTGCGGATTGGCCTGTTCCGCTTCCAGACGCGCCATCACTTTGCCGGTGGTGGCCTGGAAAATATTCACTTTGATGCCGGTCTTTTTTTCAAATCCGGCGGCAAGACTTTTCGACAGCGAACCCGGACCGGCGGTGTATACCGTCAGCGCCTGGGCGTCGTTGATCATGATGGCGGAAGTCAACATCATCGCGCTGATGGCTCCTGTTTTAACTGACTTGAGAGATGGCATTGCAGTCCCCTGAGAGGTGAGTAACGGAAACAATCTGGCCCTGCGCCAGGTGAATGATGCGGTCGGCCAGCGTGCTGGCTTCGTCGCGATCGTGCGTAACGTAAACAGCGGTGATGCGCGCCGCGCGCAGCAAATCCGCCATGGTGTGAACCAGAGTTTCACGCAGGTCGCGTTCGAGGTTGGAGAGCGGTTCGTCGAACAGCAGAATGGCCGGTTTCGCCACCAGCGCGCGCGCCAGCGCCACGCGCTGCTGTTGGCCGCCTGAAAGCAGCGCCGGTTTGCGATCGCCAAAATCCGCAAGGCCCACCTGCGCCAGTGCGGCATCGGCCTGTTGCCGCGCGGCGGCTTTTTTCATGCCGCGCATGCGCAGCGGAAAGGCGACGTTTTGCGCCACCGACATGTGCGGCCACAGCGCGTAATCCTGAAACACCATGCCGAGGTTACGTTTTTCCGGCGCATCGCAGTGGTGCGGCGATGCCACGCAGCGTTGGCCGATCCACAGTTCGCCGGCGGTGGGCTGCAGCAAACCCGCCAGCAGTTTCAGCAGCGTGCTTTTGCCACAGCCGCTCGGGCCGAGCAGCGCCAGAATTTCGCCTGCGGGAATGGTCAGGGAGAGATCGTGCAGAATAGTCAGGTTATCCACCGACCATCTGAGATTTTTCAGTTCAATAGGCAGCGCGGCATGCGTCATCGGCCACCTCCCGCGAAGGCGTGAGCGTTACGCACGCGCGCCTGAGAAATCAGGGGCGTCATCAGATTGTTATCCTCTTTGGGATTTGATTGGGGGCGAGTCTACGAGCGCGATATGACGAAATGATGACCATAAAACTGGGCATTTCACTGATGCGGATAAAACCAAATGGCGTATAGTTATCCTCTTGTTATAAAAATTCCGTCACCCACGAGCGCAATCACTCATGCCTGACTCGCCTGCCGCCGCACCTGAACACGGCCGTTTTCGCCTCAATTTACTGATCCTTTCCATCGTGAAGTTCAACTTTGCCAGCTATCTCACCATCGGCTTGCCGCTGGCGGTGCTGCCCGGTTTTGTCCATGACGGACTGGGTTACAACGCCTTCTGGGCCGGATTGGTGATCAGCCTGCAATACATCGCCACGCTGCTCAGTCGCCCACACGCGGGACGCTATGCCGATATGTGGGGGCCGAAAAAAGTGGTGGTGCTGGGGCTGGTGGGATGCTTGCTGAGCGGCATCTGTATTTTGCTGTCGGCGCTCAGCGATGGGCAGGGCGTGCTGAGCCTGGTGCTGCTGTGTCTGGGGCGCGTGATTCTCGGCATCGGACAGAGTTTTTCCGGCACCGGTACGTCGCTGTGGGGCGTGGCGCGCGTCGGTTCGCTGCATATTGGCCGGGTGATTTCGTGGAACGGCATTGTCACCTATGGCGCGATGGCGATTGGTGCGCCGCTCGGCGTGGTGATTTTCCGCAGCGGCGGCTTGCTGCTGCTTTCCAGCATCATCATTGCCATTTGTTTACTGGCAATTGCGCTGGCGCTGCCGCGTGCACCGGTGAAAGGCAGCAAAGCCAAGCCGCTGCCGTTCCGTGACGTGCTGAGCAAGGTGTATGGTTTCGGCCTGATTCTGGCGATGGGTTCCGCCGGATTTGGCGTGATCGCCACCTTTATCACGCTGTTTTATCAGGATAAAGGTTGGGATGGCGCCGCCTTCGCGTTGACCATGTTCAGCGCCGCGTTCGTCGGCACGCGTCTGCTGTTTCCGAATGCCATCAACAAGCTCGGTGGTTTGCGCGTGGCGAGTATCTGCTTTGCGGTAGAAGCGATGGGCCTGTTTCTGGTGGCCGGTTCATTCGACCCGTGGATGGCGAAGATGGGCGCGTTCCTCACCGGCGCGGGTTTCTCGCTGGTATTCCCGGCGATTGGCGTGGTGGCGGTGAAAGTGGTGCCGCAGCAGAATCAGGGCAGCGCGCTCGCGACTTATACGGCGTTTATGGATTTATCGCTGGGCATCACCGGCCCGATCGCCGGTTTCATCATGAGTTATGCCGGCGTGTCGCTGGTCTATTTCCTCACCGCACTGCTGGTGTGTTTAGCGCTGTTCTGCACGCTGCGCATGATTAAGCGGATGCCGGAAGAGCCGATGGTGGAGATTAAGGAGAATGCATAATTTTGCTATTGAACTCAGGCATACCCTAAATAGTTTAAGTCAGAGCAAGGCGGCAAGCGTGAGAATCCCCAGGAGCTTACGCCCGTAAGTGACTGGGGTGAGCACGAGAAGCCAACGCAGCTATGGCTTAAAATATGACGGGTATGAAAAAAAGGCCTCCGACCGAGGCCAACACTAACAAAATGTGTCATTAGACACAGATAAGGGTTCGTTTAGGCTTGCAGCAACTCAATGCTGTAGCGAATTTGGCGCTCAATGTCTGCTGGCTTCCACGTCTCCAGCTCGGATGAAAACGGTTCAAAGGCATACACGCCTTTATAGCCCAACATCTCCAGACGTTTCACCTGCGCCACGCTGTTCAGCACATCGCGGTCGCTGAGCATGATGCGTTGTTCATCGGTCAGTTGCGCCGTTGGGCGGGTATCTTCCACGCCGGATAAATGCACCAGACCAATATGGTTGATATCAATCTCCTGCGGGAACTCGTTTTCGGCGTTCTCATACAGGTGATGATGGAAGGTATCGAGCAGTACCTTAAACGGGACTTTTGCTTGCTGAATCAGTTGCTGCGTCTGCACCGCCGAGCGCAGCGAACTGACCGGGAAGCCCAGCGGTTCAACCAGCCCCTGAATGCCATACTTTTCAAAGCGCGGCGCCAGTACCTGCAGCGCTTCCAGCGTCTGCTGGGGCGAAATCTCAACTCCTTCATTGAGCGGACACATCACCAGCGCTTTTGCGCCGATGGCCTGAGCTTCCTGTAGCAGCGCGTCGGCTTTAGCCAGCAGCGACTCATCGGCACGGTTAAACGGATAGAGCGCGTTAATCGTCACGATTTCAATGTGGTACTTATCCGCTAGCGCGCGCAGCTGCGCCGCGCTGAGATCATCGGTTACCTTGCCGCTCTGCATGTCATTACGCAGTTCAACCTTGCTCAATCCCAGGCGTTGTACCAGCTGAAAGAAGGCTTCCAGCGTTAGCCTGGGCGCAATTTTACGGTTAATACAGAAACGGGTCGGATCGATGGCCATGTGCGGCTCCTGTAAACGGATACGGATTAGGTGCTGCAAAGAGAACATTTATTTCATTATTATTGAATTATGAAATATCAGATATTGGATCTGCCTCGCAAAAATTTCATATTTCGTTTCGCATTGCATGGGGAAGCTGGATTTCAGACATAAATTCGGTGCGGGCAACGGCTTAGCGGCAGAGCGGTTTGGCGAGCCTTTAGCACCAGCAGTGCAGCGCTACAGGCTGATTTACACCCGGCTGTCAGCGCAGGCGGAAAAAATGCGATCCATGCCGCTAAAAGGAAATTTTCTAAAAATAAGTATTTGAAAAATTCATTTCATTACGATAGCTTCATAGCACGCTTTAAGCATTGCCTGCACACGCAGCGTCGCGGTTCGAACGGGCTATCTGCAGGGAACTTCACATCTAAGAGGCAACGACATGACTATCGTAGGAAACTTTATCGGCGGCAAAATTACCCACAGCGCCAGCAATGAAACCATTCCCGTGTACGATCCGGCGACCGGGAAAGTCGTGCGTGAACTGACGCAGAGCACCGCTGCTGAAGTGGAAAAGGCGATTGAAGTCGCGCATGCCGCCTTCCCGGAATGGTCGAAAACCGCGCCGTTGCGTCGTGCCCGTGTGATGTTCAACTTTAAAGCGCTGATGGAAAAACATCGCGAAGAGCTGGCGGCACTGATCGTGTCTGAGCACGGTAAAGTGTGGTCCGATGCGCTGGGTGAACTGACGCGCGGTATCGAAGTGATCGAGTATGCCTGCGGTATTCCACATCTGATTAAAGGTGAAAACTCACCGAGCGTGGGCACCGGCGTTGACAGCTATTCGCTGATGCAGCCGGTCGGCGTTGTCGCCGGTATCACACCGTTTAACTTCCCGGCGATGGTGCCACTGTGGATGTTCCCCATCGCGCTGGCGTGCGGCAACACCTTTATCCTCAAGCCACCGGCGCTGGATCCTTCCGCATCTGTGCGCATGGCCGAACTGCTGAAAGAAGCGGGCCTGCCGGATGGCGTATTCAACGTGGTGCATTCGTCTAACGAAGATGCCGAGCAGCTGTACAAAGATCCGCGCATCGCCGCAGTCAGCTTCGTGGGTTCTTCCGGCGTAGCGGAGCACATCTATAAAACTGCCAGCGCCCACGGTAAACGCGTGCAGGCGTTTGGCGCGGCGAAAAACCACGCCATCGTGATGCCCGATGCCGATCTCGATGCCACCGTGAACGCCATTATGGGCGGCGCGTTTGGTTCAGCGGGTGAACGCTGCATGGCGCTGCCGGTTGTGGTTGCCGTGGGTGACGACACCGCAGACAAACTGATTGCGCGTCTGACGCCGCTGATCAAAGCGCTGCGCGTCGGTCCTGGCATCCAGAAAGGTGCCGAAGAGAATGAAATGGGGCCGGTGGTTTCTGCTGCGCACCAGAAGAAAGTGCTGGGCTACATCGACAAAGGTGAGCAGGAAGGCGCGAAGCTGGTGGTTGATGGCCGCGGCATACAGGTTGCTGGCCATGCAGAAGGTTACTACGTTGGCGGCACGCTGTTCGACAATGTGACGCCGGATATGACCATCTGGCGCGAAGAGATCTTCGGGCCGGTGCTGAGCATCATGCGTTCCAGCGATTACGACAGCGCACTGCAGCTGGTTAACAGCCACGAATTCGGTAACGGCAGCGCCATCTTCACCAGCAACGGCCACACCGCGCGTGAGTTCGTGCAGAACGTCGAAGCTGGCATGGTTGGCGTCAACGTGCCGGTTCCGGTTCCGATGGCGTTCCACAGCTTCGGCGGCTGGAAGCGTTCGGTATTTGGTGCGCTGAACGTGCACGGTCCAGACGGCGTGCGTTTCTACACCCGCATGAAAACCGCCACCGTGCGTTGGCCGAGCGGCCAGCAGACCGTATCTGAGTTCAGCATGCCGACGCTGGGCTAATTTCGCTCAACAAGGAGGAACAGGATGTCTCTGATTTCGAAAGCGCAAAAACCCGACAGTAACGGCCGCATCCAGCACGTCACGCCGGAAAGCGCGGGCTGGGAATATGTCGGCTTCGACGCTTATCTGCTGAAAAAAGGGCAGAGCCTGAAGCTGAGTAGCGGCGACAAAGAGTTGTGTCTGGTGCTGGTGGCGGGCTTTGCGTCGGTGAAAACCCGTCACGCCGAGTTTCCGAATCTGGGTAAGCGTCTGTCGCCGTTTGAACGCACTCCGCCTTACTCAGTTTACGTACCGCATAACGACGAAGTGGAAGTGTATGCGGATAGCGATCTGGAGCTGGCGGTGTGTAATGCACCGAGCAGCGGCAACCTGCCGGCGCGACTGATTGCGCCGGAAGATGTTGGTGTTGAGCGGCGTGGTAAAGGGCGTAATCAGCGTCTGGTGCACAACATTCTGCCGGACAATAAAGAGGCCGACAGCCTGCTGGTGGTGGAAGTCTACACCGATGAAGGCGCGACCAGTTCGTACCCCAGCCACAAGCACGACCAGAAAAACAGCCCGGACGAAACCTATCTGGAAGAGACCTACTATCACCGTTTCGATCCCGAGCCAGGTTTCGCCATGCAGCGCGTTTATACCGACGACCGTTCCCTCGACGAGTGCATGGCGCCGTATAACCGCGATGTGGTGACGGTGCCGCGTGGCTATCATCCGGTGGCAACCATTGCCGGGTACGATAACTACTATCTCAACGTCATGGCGGGTCCAAAACGTCTGTGGAAATTTACCTGGGAGAAAGATCACGCCTGGGTGAACAGCGACCAGTATCCGCGTTCGTAGATTGCACATCAATGTAAGAAGGGCAGCCAATTGGCTGCCCTTTTTTGTTAGCTGGTCGACTCTGCGAAGAGATTATTCGCTGATCACGTTGTTGTTCAGCGCCAGCGACACGGCGAGCGTCTGTGCCAGACACAGCGAAGCGACCTGCGAACGGAAGCCATCCACTTGCGCTTCACGCACCACAAAACACACATCGCTGAAGGCGGCCAGCGGGCTGACCTGACTGTCGGTGATGGCGATCAGATGCGCGCCACGTTTGGCACCCAACTCAACCAACTCCACCGCTTCACGCGCGTATGGCGAATAGCTGATGGCGATCACCACGTCTTTCGGGTTCACCATGCTCAGCTGCTCGGTGAACATGCCACCGAGGCCGTCGATCAGAAACGCACGACGCTCCAGATGGCGCAGCGCATACACCAGATACGATGCCACGCTGAATGAGCGACGCAGGCCGATGATGTAGATGTTCTCGGCTTCATCGAGCATTTTCACCGCGCGGTTGAGCTGGTCCGGATTCACCTGCATCGCCAGCTGTTGCAGCGCCTGGCTGTTGACCATGGTGAAGACGTTGAGGATTTCGGCCGGGCTTTCGGGTGAAGTGGCGCTGTCGTCGGTGGCGGTCTGGCGGAACAGACGTGCGCGCTCGGTATAGTTAACGGTCTCTTCCATCAGGTGCTGACGGAAAACCTGTTTCATTTCGTTGAAGCCGCTGAAGCCAAAGGCGTTGGCAAAGCGGATCAGCGTGGAGGGCGGCACATCGGCATGTTGTGCGATGGAAGCAACGGTATCGAAAGCGATGCTGTTACTGTTATCAAGGATATAACGAGCCACCTGCTTCAGGCGTTTGCTCAGCGTCTCATAGCGACGACGGATCTCGTCCTGTAACAAGGTTAATTGCGTTGGATTATTGGTCATTACTTCGGCCCGCTAGAAAAGAAAATATGGCTGGATAATGAGCGCTATAGTACCAGATGGATGGAAAATTTCATTTGTTTGACATCATCATGACGCTTATTTCATCGGTTTATGAAATGCCTCACAGAATATGCAGGTTTTCCCCTCACCCTAACTCTCTCCCGCAAGCGGGCGAGGGAACCGTCTTGTGCGGTACACCGGATCGCGTTCAATACTCAACAATGGCTGGATCGGTCCCTTCTCCCGCTGGCGGGAGAAGGCGAGGATGAGGGCCAGCGAGCACAATCAAAAAAGCGGCCAATTGGCCGCTTTTTCCCAGCTAACTTCGCACTTAACCGCGCACAGCGCGCCAGTAGCCGATCAACCGCAGGTAGTTCCCTTTCACGGTCTCAACCAGCGCTGTATCATCCAGCTCGCCTTGCAGCCACTGGCGTGACGGCTGGCCGAAGATGGTGCGGCCTACCGCGAAACCCTTCACCCACGGCGCTTGCGCTGCGGCGGCGAAACCGGCTTTCAGCGTCTCTTCCGGGGCATCGAGGCCCAGCAGCAGAATGCCGCGGCAGTGCGGGTCGTTCTGCTCGATCAACCCGCTGATCGCCTGCCAGCTTTCGGCAGACAGCGGCGGCAGTTTCCACCAGTCTGGCTGAATGCCAAGGCTGTAGAAGTGGCTCAGCATGTCGTAATAGTAGGATTCGTTACGGTCCGGATTGCTCTCCGGCAGAATCAGCTCCAGCAGCAGTTCGTGCCCGCTCTTGTTACAGCCATTCCACACATCGAGCACCAGCTCATCCTGCTCTTTGCGCAGTTCCGCGCTGTCGTGCGGATGGTAGAACACCAGACATTTCACCACGTGCTCGGCTGGCCAGTCGACCAGCTGTGAGCCGATGTTGCCGTGTTCAAGGCGCAGCGGACGTGAACTTGGCAGCTCAATTGGTCGCCCAATCCACCAGTTTTTACCGGTAATCGCGTTCAGCGCTTTCTGGCCGTAAGTGGTGTCCGCGAGGATGCCGCTCTTTTCATTCAGGCCGGCTTCATTGGCCGCTTCTTCTGCGGCACGCAGCAGCAGCAGTTTCAATTCTGGGATGCGCGCTTCGCTGACGCCCGCTTCGCGCGCCATATCAGCCAGCTGTTTGCGATGGTCGAAGGCGAACACATTCAGCTCTGGCCACTGCTGTTTACGCGTGGTGACGCGATGCAAGTGATTGAGACGTACATCAAGATCCGGACGTTTCACCTCTTTATCGCGGCTTAGGAAATCATCCAGCTCTTCTTTGGTCGGCATCGCCGGTGCACAGCCGTGGCGCGAAACCACCAGCGCGCCACAGGCGTTCGCGTAACGGCACGCTTGCTCCCAGCTTTCATCATTCAGCCAGCCGCGCAGCAGGCCCGACATAAAGGCATCGCCCGCACCCAGCACGTTCAGCACTTCAACGCGCACGCCGCTCTGCAGTTTGGTCTGTTCCCAGCTATCCGGGATCTCGCCCTCAAACACCACGCAACCCAGCGGACCGCGTTTGCACACTAATGTGGCCTGGCTCGATTTACGCACATTTTTCAGCGCGGTCAGCGTATCGGTGCTGCCACCAGCGATATGGAACTCTTCTTCCGTTCCGACCACCAAATCGAAATAGTGCAGCACTTCCTGCAGCTGTTGCGTCACTTCGCCCGATTCAATGAAACGCGTTTCGCCGTCGCCGAGTGAGGTCAATCCCCACAGTACCGGACGATAATCGATATCCAGCGCGGTGCGCAGGCCGTTGCGTTTGGCGATATCCAGCGCTTTCAGTACGGCGGCGCGGGTTTGCGGATGCGAAAGGTGCGTGCCGGTGACGGCGACCGCACGTGAAGAGGTGATGAAATCTTCGTTAATATCTTCCGGCACCAGCCCCATATCGGCGCAGTTGTCGCGGTAGAAGATCAGCGGGAAGCTCTCTTCATCTTTGATCCCAAGGATCACCAGCCCGGTCAGGCGCTGCTTATCGGTAATCAGGCCATCGGTATTGCAGCCCGCTCGTTGCAGCTCTTCACGCAAAAAGCGGCCGTTATGCTCGTCACCTACGCGCGCCAGCATCGCCGATTTCAGGCCCTGAATCGCCGTACCGTAGGCCACGTTGCCGGAAGACCCGCCGAGATATTTGTTGAAGCTGGTCATATCTTCCAGGCGTGATCCAATTTGCTGACCGTAGAGGTCGACGGCGATGCGTCCGATACAAATCACATCAAGCCGCTTCTGTTGTGTACTCATACCTATTGTTTCCTTCTGTGATAAGCAGACACTGCGGGCGCTGCCGCCCAACGTCGAGCGCTTTGCTTCCGGGTTCTCAAGGTGCCTGATTGGCTTTGGTCGCAGTATGAGGAATAAAAATTCCAAATTCAATATGAAATGAAACATCCATCACGATTTTGTGAGCCAGGTAAAACTCTGACCAGGCCGCAAAGCAGCGTTGGAATCTTTCGGAGTTTCAGTGATAGTCAGGCTTGTGAGCCAGGTCTCAGGAAATTGCTGGCGAATCAAGGAAGCTACTGAAGTGAAATGAAATTTCGTTATGACCTGCAAATGACCTGTTACTGTTCCACTTTTCCCCCTTTCGCGGCTTGCGCAGCCCACGTTTCATTGCTGAATTTGATCTCCATCGCAAAATGAAATGTTTCTTCTGTAATCGTGTTTAATGAAAAAAATATTTGTTTATAATCGCCTCACGTTTCACTTAATCCGCGGGCGCCGTGAACGGCAGTTTTTACCCGAACCGCGATGTACCTCGCCGCAGGTACCAGCATGTAAAGGAAGAAGCATATGGGCACAATCAGACTCACCACGGCACAGGCGCTGGTAAAATTTCTTGATAACCAATACCTGAACGTTGACGGCGTTGAAACCAAATTTGTGAAAGGCATTTTTGCCATTTTCGGTCACGGCAACGTGCTGGGATTGGGACAGGCGCTGGAGCAGGACAGCGGCGATCTGGTGGTGCATCAGGGCCGTAACGAGCAGGGCATGGCGCACGCTGCCATTGGCTTTGCCAAGCAGTCGCTGCGTCGTCAGATTATCGCCTGTACCTCATCGGTCGGTCCCGGCGCGGCCAACATGATTACCGCTGCTGCCACCGCGACCGCCAACCGCATTCCTTTACTGCTGCTGCCGGGCGATGTGTTCGCTACGCGCCAACCGGATCCGGTATTGCAGCAGATTGAACAGAGCCACGATCTCAGCATCAGCACCAACGACGCGTTCCGCGCGGTGAGCAAATACTGGGATCGCGTCAGCCGTCCAGAACAGCTGATGACTGCCTGCATCAACGCCTTGCGCGTGCTGACCGATCCGGCGGAAACCGGCGCGGTGACGATTGCGCTGCCGCAGGACGTGCAGGGCGAAGCCTGGGACTTCCCGGAATACTTTTTCCAGAAACGTGTGCATCGTCTGGATCGCCGCTTGCCAACTGCCGCGCAATTAGAAGATGCGCTGACGCTGATTGCGCGTAAACACAAGCCGCTGATCATTGTCGGCGGTGGCCTGAAATATTCCGATGCCGGGGATGCGCTGCTGAAATTTGCCGAGCGCTTCAACATTCCGTTTGCCGAAACTCAGGCCGGTAAAGGCACCATCGTTTCCGATCACCCGCTCAATGTCGGCGGCGTGGGCGAAACCGGCTGCCTGGCGGCCAACCTGCTGGCGAAAGAGGCCGATCTGGTGATTGGTATCGGTACGCGTTACACCGACTTCACCACCGCGTCGAAATGGATTTTCCAGAATCCGGACGTCAGTTATCTGAACCTCAACGTCAGCAACTTCGACAGCTACAAGCTGGATGCGGTGCAGCTGCTGGCGGATGCGCGTGAAGGTTTAACCGCGCTGGAAAGCGGGCTGCAAGGTTTCGAAAACCATTGGGGCGGCCAGATTGAGCTGTCGCAAAGCAAGCTGTTGAAAGAGACGCAGCGCGTCTATGCTGCCACCTATAACACCGACGATTTCATTCCGGAAATCGCCGACCACGCCGATCGCGAAGCGCTGTTTGCCGAGTTTGAGCGCCTGACGAAATCGGTGCTGACGCAGAGCAGCGTGCTGGGCACCTTAAACGAGCAGCTCCCAAAGGATGCGGTGATCGTCGCGGCAGCGGGCAGTCTGCCGGGCGACCTGCAGCGCGTGTGGCGCACCAAAGATTACAACTCGTACCACGTTGAGTACGGCTACTCCTGTATGGGTTATGAAGTGAACGCCGCGCTGGGCGTAAAGCTGGCGCAGCCGCAGCGTGAAGTCTACGTCATGGTTGGCGACGGTTCGTTCATGATGCTGCACTCCGAGCTGGTCACGTCGATTCAGGAAGGGGCGAAAATCAACGTGGTGCTGCTGGATAACATGACCAACGGTTGTATCAACAACCTGCAGATGGAACACGGCATGGACAGCTTCACCACCGAGTTCCGCTTCCGTAATCCGGAAGGGGGCAAGCTGGATGGCGGCTTTGTGCCGGTGGACTTCGCGGCGATCGCCGGCGGTTACGGCTGCAAAACCTACCGCATTACCACGCTGGAACAGCTGGAAGCCGCGTTGATCGACGCGCAGAAGCAGACCGTTTCCGTGCTGTTCGACATCAAAGTGCTGCCAAAAACCATGGTGCACAAATACTTCAGCTGGTGGCACGTCGGCGTGGCGCAAACCTCTACGTCAACGCGCACGCAAGAAGTGGCCGACAACCTTAACGTGCATATCGAACAAGCACGTAAGTATTAAAACCTCTTTTAGGCCGGAGCTCTCCGGCCTTGTTTTACCCTAACTTATCCGACTCTACAGGTGTAATTATGACGCTCAAACTCGGTGTAATTGGTACCGGTGCAATTGGTCAGGAACACATTCGTCGCTGCAATAACGTTTTGCAGGGTGCCAAAGTGGTGGCGGTTTCTGATATCAACATAGAAGGCGCGCGTGCTGCGCTGCAACGTCTGAATATCGAAGCCGAGGTGTATCAGGATGGTCATCAGGTGATCAACTCGCCGGAAGTCGATGCCATTCTGGTGACGTCCTGGGATCCGACCCACGAAGAGTTTACGCTAGCGGCAATCGCGGCCGGCAAACCGGTGTTCTGTGAAAAGCCGCTGGCGCTGAGCGCTGAAGGTTGCCGTCGCATTGTGGATGCCGAGATTAAACACGGTAAACGTCTGGTGCAGGTAGGCTTTATGCGCCCGTACGATGCCGGCTATCGCGCGCTGAAAAAAGTGATCACTGACGGTGAAATCGGCGAACCGCTGATGCTGCACTGCGCGCACCGCAACCAGAGCGTCGGCGAGAATTACACCACCGACATGGCGATCACTAACACCCTGATTCACGAGCTGGACGTGCTGCGCTGGCTGACCGAAGACGACTACAAAACCGTGCAGGTGGTGTTCCCGCGCACCACGTCGAAGTCTCATGCCAATTTGAAAGATCCGCAGATCGTGCTGTTCGAAACGCAGAAAGGCATCCGCATTGATGTGGAGATCTTCGTTAACTGCGCGTACGGCTACGACATTCAGTGTGAAGTGGTGGGCGAAGAGGGCATCGCTAAGCTGCCGGAGCCTTCGGCGATCCAAACGCGCAAAAACGCGCGTCTCGGCGTGCCGCTGCTGACCGACTGGAAAGACCGTTTCATTGATGCTTATGACGTTGAGCTGCAAGCGTTTATTAATGACGTGAAAGACGGTCAACTGACCGGACCTTCTGCCTGGGATGGTTTTGCTGCTTCCGTGGCCGCCGATGCCTGCCACAAAGCGCAGAACAGCGGTGCGATTGAGCCGGTAACCATGCCGCCGCGTCCGGATTTCTACGCCAAATAACTGAGCTGTGCGCTAAATACTCCTCGGCGGCTCAGCGGCCGCCTCTGTGAATCAGGGACAACACCATGAACAAAGACAACGTTAAACTGGCGATCGCGCCAATCGGCTGGACTAACGACGACATGCCAGAGCTGGGCAGCGAAAACACCTTCCAGCAAACCGTGAGTGAAATGGCGCTCGCGGGCTTTACCGGTAGCGAAGTGGGCAGCAAATATCCGCGCGATCCGGCGATTCTCAAGCCGATGCTAGATATCCGTGGCATTCAGATCTGCAACGCCTGGTTCAGCACCTTCTTCGCCAACGGCGACAAAGCGAAAACCATTGACGAATTCACCAATCACATGAACTTCCTGCATGCGATGGGCGCGCGCGTGATTGGTTGCTCCGAGCAGAGCAAAAGTATTCAGGGCACCACGCTGGCGGTGCTGGAGCAGAAGCCGATTTTCAGCGATGAAGAGTGGCGCTTAACCGCAGAAGGCTACAACGAGCTGGCGGAGATCGCCGCGAAGAAAGGCATGCGCGTCACGCTGCACCATCACATGGGCACCGGCATTCAGACGCCAGCCGAGATCGATCGCTTTATGGAATCGACCAATGAGAATGTTGGCCTGCTGTACGATACCGGCCACATCTACTATTCCGAAGGTTCACAGCAGGCGATGCTGGATGTGCTGACCAAATATCTGCCGCGTATTTTCCACGTGCATCTGAAAGACGTGCGCGACAGCGTGGTAGCCGAAGTGCGTGAGAAATCGCTGTCGTTCCTGGATGGCGTGAAGAAGGGCACTTTCACCGTGCCGGGCGATGGCGTGATCGATTTCAAACCGGTGTTCAAAATCCTCGACGATTACGGCTATAAAGGCTGGATGGTGGTGGAAGCGGAACAGGATCCGGCGCTGGCCAATCCGTTCGAATATGCGGTGAAAGCGCGTAAGTACATCCGCGAGAATGCGGGGTTATAAGGTCAAATTCGCGCAATAAATTGCGCCGCTACAGTGTGTGCACGCATTCGTAGCGGCGCGATTTATCGCGCTGTTTTCCATAAAAAAAGGCCGTTATCCCATCAGGATAACGGCCTTTTATTTGGCTGGGATTATGACGCTAACGACAACGCCGGTTTCTGTGCGTTGACCGCCAGCCACTCGGCAATGCGCGCCTGCTCAGCTTCGTTCAGCCACATACCTTGTTTGGTACGACGCCAAATCGCATCATCCAGCTCGCGTACCCATTCGTTTTTCACCAGGTAACGCAGCTCGGCTTCGTAGAACTCGTGACCGAAGTTTTCACCCAGATCGTCGATGCTCTTCGCGCCTGCCAGCAGCTCTTCGGTGCGGCTACCGTAAGTCCGCGCAAAGTGACGCGCCATACCTTCGCTAATAAACGGATAGCGACGACGCAGGCTGGCGGTGTAATCCTCGCGTGAACCGGAGAAATCCCCGCCCGGCAATACCGCGTTTTTGGTCCAGGCCGGGCCGATATTCGGGTAGTATTTAGTCAGTTTCTCCAGCGCATGTTCCGCCAGCTTACGATAGGTGGTCAGCTTGCCGCCGAACACGGACAGCAGCGGCGCCTGGCCATTGTCGTCATGCACATCCAGCGTGTAATCACGGGTGATGGCCTGCGGCGAATCCGATTCGTCATCGCACAGCGGACGTACGCCCGAGTAAGTCCAGACGATGTCATCTTTGCTCAGCTGCTGTTTGAAGTGTCCATTGAACACGTTCAACAGGTAGCTGATTTCGTTGTCATCGATCTTCACGTCTTTCGGATCGCCTTTGTACTCCACGTCGGTGGTGCCGATGATGGAGAACTCATCCATCCACGGAATCACAAACACGATACGGTTATCTTCGTTTTGCAGGATATACGCCTGCTTTTCGCGATGGACGCGCGGTACCACGATGTGGCTACCTTTGATCAGACGAATGCCGTACGGCGATTTCAGCTTCAGGCCATCGTCGAAGAACTCTTTTACCCACGGACCGGCCGCATTGACCAGACCTTTGGCACGCCAGGTGTAGGTTTTACCGCTGTCGATATCTTCGGCTTCCACCATCCACAAACCGGCTTCACGCCAGGCGCGGGTCACGCGCGTGCGGGTGCGTACTTCGCCGCCCTGTTTTTCCACTTCTTGCGCATTGAGTACCACCATGCGCGCATCATCAACCCAGCAGTCAGAATATTCGAATCCGCGCGTGATCTCAGGCTTGAGGGCCGAATCCGCGCCAAAACGCAGGCTCTTACTGCCCGGCAGCGTGGTGCGTTTGCCGAGGCGATCGTACATAAACAGGCCCATGCGGATCATCCACGCCGGACGCAGATGCGGACGGTGCGGCAGACGGAAGCGCATCGGGAAAGCGATGTGCGGGGCCATTTTCAGCAGCACTTCACGTTCTGCTAACGCTTCGCCCACCAGGCGGAATTCATAGTGTTCAAGGTAGCGCAGGCCGCCGTGAATCAATTTCGAGCTGTTGGAGGAGGTTGCACAGGCCAAATCCCGCGCCTCCAGCATCAGCACCGACAGTCCGCGTCCTGCAGCGTCCACTGCAATGCCGGCTCCGTTAATGCCGCCGCCGATCACGATCAGGTCTTTGGTTTCCACGTCATCTCCTCCGATGTTCGGAATAGTTCTAAAATGTTCGTTTTCGAGCGTAATAATAATCGGAAACCAACATCTACGCCAGCGGTTAACTGAATAAAAACATTTTTGCGTGATATAGCTAACATTCCGACAGGAAAAAAATCACATAACCACAGGACTTGTCAGGTTATCGCGGCGCGTTCTCAGGTTAAACTAGGCGCTAATTGTGATGAAGTAATGAGAGACACCATGGAAACCTTCGAGTGTATTAACGTCCTGCAGGCGCAAGAGCATCTGGCACAAGGTGCGCAGCTGGTGGATATCCGTGATCCGCAGAGCTTTATGATGGGCCACGCGGCGGGCGCGCAGCACCTGACCAACGACAATCTGGCGGATTTCATCGCCAACGCCAATCAGGCTTTGCCGGTGCTGGTGATGTGCTATCACGGCAACAGCAGCAAAGGCGCGGCTCAGTTCCTGCTGGGCCAGGGATTCAGCGCGGCGTACAGCATTGACGGCGGATTTGATGCCTGGCGCGCGGCATTCCCGGCGCAGGTTGCCCTCGGCGACGCCTGAGCCCATCGCATAAGGAAGGAGATCACCGCATGATGCGCATCACCCAGTTCAATAATCCGCGCATGGCGCAGGCGTTTGTCGACTACATGGCGACTCGCGGCGTGACGCTACGCATTGAGCGCGAAAGCCACTTTGTCATTATGTTGGATGACGAAAGCAAGCTGGAGAGGGTCGAAAACGAACTCGCGCAGTTCGTGCGCGATCCCAACCATCCGCGCTATCAGGCGGCCAGCTGGCATAGCGGCAACACCGAAAGTGGCTTGCGCTACGAGCGCACCCACATCTGGGCGAGCATTCGCGAACGCGCAGGTCCGCTCACCATGACCATCATGATCGCCTGCATCGCGGTGTTTATCCTGATGCAGATCGTCGGTGATGATGTGGCGCTGGAGTGGCTGGCTTGGCCGGCGGATTCCTCGCAATATTTCCAGGTGTGGCGCTGGTTTAGCCATGCGCTACTGCACTTCTCGCTGCTGCATATCCTGTTCAACCTGATGTGGTGGTGGTATCTCGGCGGTGCGGTCGAGAAGCGTCTCGGCAGCGGCAAGCTGTTTGTGATTATGCTGATCTCGGCGCTGCTAACCGGCTGGATGCAGGCCAAGTTCAGCGGCGTGCTGTTTGGTGGTTTGTCGGGCGTGGTTTACGCGTTGATGGGTTACTGCTGGCTGCGCGGCGAGCGCGATCCCGAAAGTGGTATTTATCTCGAGCGCGGCCTGATTGGCTTCGCGGTCGTATGGTTGGTGATTGGCTGGTACGGCGCATTTGGTCTGTCGATCGCCAACGCCGCGCACGTCACCGGCTTGCTGGTGGGTTTAGCGATGGCATTTGTTGATACGCGTAAGATTACGCGTCGTTAGCAGCACCAATAAAAGAAGCGGCCACGAGCCGAGGAGAGAGATGTGAAGCAGACGCAACGTCATGACGCCATTATCGATCTGGTCCGGCGTCAGGGATATGTCAGTACCGAAGAGCTGGTGGATCACTTTGAAGTCAGCCCGCAAACCATTCGGCGTGACCTGAACGACCTGGCCGATCAGAACAAAATCATGCGCCATCACGGCGGGGCGGCGCTGCCGTCCAGCTCAGAAAATACCGCATGGCAGGATCGTAAAATGATGTGGTCGGCGGAGAAAGCGCGCATCGCCGAGCGCGTGGCGAGCCAGATCCCTGATGGCGCCACGCTGTTTATTGATATCGGCACCACGCCGGAAGCGGTGGCGCATGCGCTGCTCAATCACAACAATCTGCGCGTTGTCACCAACAACCTCAACGTGGCGATTCTGCTGATGGCGAAAGCGGATTTCCGCGTGATTATCGCCGGTGGCGAAGTGCGCACGCGCGATGGCGGCATCATGGGCGAAGCGACGCTGGACTTCATTTCGCAGTTTCGCCTCGATTACGGCATTCTCGGCATCAGCGGCATTGATATGGATGGTTCGCTGCTGGAGTTCGATTATCACGAAGTGCGCACCAAACGCGCCATCATCGAAAACTCGCGCTGCGTGATGCTGGTGGTGGATCACTCGAAGTTTGGCCGTAATGCGATGGTCAACCTCGGCAATATGAGCCTGATTGATTACATGTATACCGATCAAAGCCCGCCGGCCAGCGTGCTGAAAGTGATTGAACAGCACGAAGTTCACCTCGAACTTTGCTAATGCCGTAGCGGCGCAATTTATTGCGCGATAAATCGCGCCGCTACAAAAATCAGCACCGATTTTTTTCACCGCACCTGCATTTCCCTGTCGCTTTTTTCTGCGCCCCCAGCTTTACTTATCCATTCACCTCTTGCGCTCGCCCGGCTTTACCGTTAACGGACTCGAAGGGATTGATATGTCGCAGCAAAAATTCAATAAAACACGTTTCGACGCCGCGCTCACCCGCCAATGGCAGCATCTCGGACTCACTTCCGCCCAGCAAATGACACCGCAGCAATGGTGGCAAGCGCTGAGCCGCGTGCTGGCAGAAATGCTGGCGACGCAGCCACCTGTGCCAGCCAAACACGGGCAGCGCCACGTCAACTATCTGTCGATGGAGTTTCTGCTGGGGCGTTTGACCGGCAACAATTTGCTCAATCTTGGCTGGTATAACGAAGTGCAAGCCGCGCTGGCGGAACATCAGGTTGAGCTGAGCGAACTGCTGGAAGAGGAGGTGGATCCGGCACTCGGTAACGGCGGATTGGGGCGTTTGGCCGCTTGCTATATGGATTCGATGGCGACCGTCGGCCAGGCTGCGATGGGCCACGGCCTCAACTATCAATACGGCCTGTTTCGTCAGACGTTTGCCGACGGACAGCAGCAGGAAGCGCCGGATGACTGGCAGCGCGATCGCTATCCGTGGTTCCGCTACAACGCCGCGCTGGATGTGCAGGTAGGCCTCGGCGGCAAGGTCAAAGAGAACCACGATGGTAGCCTCAGCTGGCGACCTAAAATTCACCTCAAAGGCGAAGCCTGGGATTTGCCGGTGGTGGGCTATCGCAACGGTATCACGCTGCCGCTACGCCTGTGGAAAGCCAGCAGCGCGCAGCCGTTCGATCTCACCGCGTTCAACAACGGCCAGTTCCTGCAGGCTGAGCAGCAAGGCATTGCAGCCGACAAGCTGACCAAAGTGCTCTATCCCAATGATAATCATGCCGAAGGTAAGCGGCTGCGCCTGATGCAGCAGTATTTCCAGTGCGCCTGCGCGGTGGGCGATATTCTGCGGCGTCATCATCTCGCCGGGCGCGCCATTCGCACTTTGCCAGATTTCGAAGTAATCCAGCTTAACGACACGCATCCCACCATCGCCATCCCGGAGATGCTGCGCGTGCTGCTGGATGAGCATCAACTGAGTTGGGACGATGCGTGGCATATCACCAGCCGCACTTTTGCTTACACTAACCACACGCTGATGCCGGAAGCGCTGGAGCGCTGGGATGAGAAGCTGGTGCGCGACCTGCTGCCGCGCCATATGTTGATCATCCGTGAGATTAATCGCCGCCTGAAAAAGGTGGTGAAGCAACGGTGGCCAGACGATAAAGCGATCTGGCACAAGCTGGCGGTGGTGGCTGATGGTCAGGTGCGTATGGCGAATCTGTGCGTGGTGAGCTGTTTCGCCGTCAACGGCGTGGCGGCGCTGCACTCCGAGCTGGTGGTGAAAGATCTGTTCCCGGAATATCACCTGCTGTGGCCGAACAAATTCCATAATGTGACCAACGGCATCACGCCGCGCCGCTGGTTGAAACAGTGTAATCCGCTGCTGGCGACGCTGATCGATGACAGCCTGCAGGTTGAGTGGGCCAACGATCTCGATGCGCTGGCGTGGCTGGCACCTTTCGCCCGCAAGAAGGCGTTTCGTCAGCAGTTTCGCGACATCAAGCAGCAAAACAAACAGCGGCTGACGCTCTACGTCAAGCGCGTGACCGGCATTGATATCAATCCGGATGCGCTGTTTGACGTGCAGATTAAGCGACTGCATGAGTACAAACGTCAGCACCTCAGTTTGCTGCATATGCTGCACTGCTATCGCCAGCTGCGCGACAACCCGGATAACCCCGACTTCGTGCCGCGCGTGTTCCTGTTTGGCGCCAAAGCCGCGCCCGGCTACTACCTCGCCAAAAATATCATCTATGCCATCAACAAAGTGGCGGAGGTGATTAACAACGATCCACTCGTCAGCGATCGCCTCAAAGTGGTGTTTATCCCGGATTACCGCATCACCGCCGCAGAGCTGATGATTCCGGCCGCCGATCTCTCCGAGCAGATTTCCACCGCCGGTTATGAGGCTTCCGGCACCGGCAATATGAAGCTGGCGCTGAATGGCGCGCTCACTATTGGCACGCTGGACGGCGCCAATGTGGAGATTGCTGAAGCGGTGGGCGCGAAGCATATCTTTATCTTCGGCAACAGCGTGGATGAGGTGAAAGCGCTGAAGGCGGGCGGCTACAGCCCGAAAAAGCTGCGTAAACAGAATCCTTATCTGGATGGTTTGCTGAAGGAGCTGGAGAAGGGCAAGTTCAGCGAGGGCGATAAGCATGCGTTTGATTTGATGCTGCAAAGCCTGACCAAAAATGGCGATCCCTGGCTGGTGCTGGCCGACTTTGATGCCTACATCGCCGCGCAGCAGCGGGTGGAAGCGTTGTGGAAAAACCCGGACGCCTGGACGCGCGCAGCGATCCTCAATACCGCTCACACCGGCCGCTTCAGCTCTGACCGTTCAATTCGCGATTATCAGCAGCGGATTTGGCAGGCGGCCCGATAAAGACACGATTGATGATTTTGGAGACACGATGACGCTCAACAAGCTGGACCAGGCGACACAGGATGCCGGCATTTCGCTGCGCTTTATCAATGCGCACGGCGAGCCGGAAACCATCAGCGATGAGACCAAACGCGCGTTGCTGGCAGTCATGGAAACGCCAACCGGTAAAGCGCCACCGCTGCCGCCGGTGCAGGTATTTGCCGCTCGCAGCAAGCGCCAACTGACGCCACAAGGCAGCGGCGCCTTTTCCTGGCAGCTACAAACCGAACAGGGCAAAAGCTTCAGCGGCGAAGTGCAGGGCGGAGAACCGCTCACACTGCCGCCGCGTCTGTCACAAGGTTATCATCAGCTCACGCTACGCAAAGGTCGCCAGCAGTGGCAAACCCGCATCATCATTGCGCCACGCCGTTGTTTTATCCCGGCATCAGTCGAGCAAGGAGAGAAACTGTGGGGCGCGTTAGTACAGCTTTACACGCTGCGATCGGATGACAATTGGGGCATTGGTGACTTCGGCGATTTGGCGCAAATGCTGGAGAACGTTGCCAATAATGGCGGTGACTTCGTTGGCCTTAATCCTTTGCATGCGCTTTATCCTGCACAGCCAGAACATGCCAGTCCTTACAGCCCAACCTCGCGTCGCTGGCTCAACGTGCTGTATATCGACGTTAATCGGCTGGAGGATTTTCAGCGTAGCGAGGCAGCGCAGCGTTGGTGGCAAAGGGCGAAAACACGCAAAGCGCTGGATCAGGCGCGCGCGGCTGAGTTTGTCGATTACAGCACGGTGGCCAAACTGAAATTGGCCGCGCTGCGCTTTGCCTGGCAGCGCTTCCAGCCGCGCGCCGCTGAAGATGCCGGATTCCAGCAATTTATCGTTGAGGGCGGCGACCATCTGCGTTATCAGGCGGCGTTTGATGGCATTCTCGCCGAACGCAGCCAGCAGCATCCTGATGAATGGGGTTGGACCAACTGGCCGCAAGGCTGGCGCAACGCTTTGCTGCCGGAGGTGCAGCAATGGTGTGCGGAACACGAAGAGGAGATTCAGTTCTGGAGTTGGTTGCAGTGGGTGGCGCAAGAGCAGTTTGCCATCTGCTGTCAAATTAGCCAGCAGCTTGGCATGGAAGTGGGATTATATCGCGACTTAGCGGTCGGCGTGGCGCAAGGCAGCGCCGAAACCTGGCAGGATCCGGAACTGTATAAACTCGGCGCTTCCGTTGGCGCACCGCCGGATCGCCTCGGTCCGCAGGGGCAAAACTGGTGTTTGCCGCCGCTCGATCCACATGTGATGCGCGCGCGCGGCTATCAGCCTTTTATCGACCTGCTGCGCGCCAATATGCGTGACTGCGGCGCTTTGCGTATCGATCACGTGATGGCGCTGCTGCGCTTGTGGTGGATTCCCTACGGCGAAAGCGCGGATAAAGGTGCTTACGTGGCCTATCCGGTTGAGGATCTGCTAGCGATCCTGGCGCTGGAGAGTCAGCGCCATCGCTGCATGGTCATTGGCGAAGATCTCGGCACGGTGCCAAAAGAGATCGTCAGCCTGCTGCGCAAAAGCGGCATTTTCTCGTGGAAAGTGTTGTTCTTCGAGCAGCACGGCGATGGCAGCTATCGTCAGCCGCACGAGTATCCCGTGCAGTCGATTGCCAGCGCCAGTACCCATGATTTGCCGACGTTGGCGGGATTCTGGAGATATGAGGATCTTTTTCTGGGTCACAAACTGGGCTTGTACCAGGAGAGCGTATACATGTCATTGCTAAGGCAAAGGGATAAACAAAAACAGGCGCTATTGGATGCGCTGCATCAGATGAATACGTTGCCTGCGCGCCACGGTACCGTTGCCAGCCGATTGTCCTTCACACCGATGCTCAATCGCGGCTTCCACCGCTATCTGGCGCGCACTAACAGCGCATTGCTGGGGCTGCAACCTGAAGACTGGCTTGCTATGACTTCACCGGTCAACGTGCCGGGTACGGTAGATGAATATCCAAACTGGCGGCGCAAGTTAAGCGTCACAATCGAAAAGATGTTTAGAGGAAACGTGCCGGGCTTATTGAATGCGGTAAATACCGGGCGCAGGAAGCGTTGAAGAACGCGCGGCAGCGTCGGGTCGCTGCCGCGTGCTTAATCAGTAGTACGAGTGCTCGCCGCGCTGGTGCTCGGTCAAATCGCGCACGCCTTTCAGCTCAGGGAAGGCTGCCAGCAGCTCTTTCTCGATGCCATCTTTCAGCGTGACGTCGATCATCGAACAACCGTTACAGCCGCCGCCAAATTGCAGAATGGCGATGCCGTCATCGGTGATTTCCATCAGCGATACGCGACCGCCGTGGCCAGCCAGTTGCGGGTTAATCTGCGCTTGCAGCAGATATTCCACGCGTTCCACCATTGGCGCATCGTCAGAGACTTTCCGCATTTTGGCGTTAGGCGCTTTCAGCGTCAGCTGCGAACCGAGGTTGTCGGTAACAAAGTCGATTTCTGCGTCATCGAGGTACGGTGCGCTCAGCTCATCAACAAAGGCTGACAGTTTTTCGAACTTAAATTCGGTATCAGTCGCTTCTACTGCATCGGGTGGGCAGTAAGAAACACCGCATTCTGCGGTTGGCGTACCCGGATTAATGACGAATACGCGAATCTGAGTGCCATCTTCTTGTTTGGACAGCAATTTTGAGAAGTGCTCTTGCGCAGCATCAGTAATAACGATCATGGCGATTGCTCAATAGTTGACTAAATTACTTGGTTATAATACGCCCAACACCGACGCTCTACAAGGTACGGCACAGGCAACCAATGTGTACGCTGGCCGCGCCTTGCGCCAGCAGGATGCGGCTAATTTCCGCCACGGTACTTCCGGTCGTCACAACATCGTCGATAAGCAGGATATGGCGTCCGCGCACCGGCATTTCAAGGCGAAACGCGCCGCGCAGGTTCTTTTTGCGCGCGCTGGCGCTCAATGAATGCTGAACTGCGCCCTGTCGCACCCGCTTTACCGCTTCGCGATATTCACAGCCCAGCCAGCGAGCCAGCGGTTTTGCTAGCAGCGCCGCCTGATTGTAGCCGCGTTGCCAGGCGCGCCGACGATGCAGCGGTACGCTCAGCACCAAATCTACACGCGGCAGCCGGTAATCACGACGCATTGTTAACAATTTTAACAAAATCAGCCGCGCCAGCATCACTCTGAGTGCGGTTACGCGAGAAAACTTCAGCTGCTGCACCCAATCGCTCAGCGGCGGCAGGTAATCGCTGACGCAGCTTAGGCTCTGCCACGGCGGCGGGCGGCGCAGGCAGCGCCCGCAGGGCTGCATTCCACTGGCCGGTAAACCGCAGCAGGGACAGAGTGCCGGTAGCCGCGGAATTTGCTGCACGCAGCGGCTGCACAAACCGTGGCTGGCAATCTGCAACGGCAGGCGGCATAGCCAACACAGGGCCGGGATTGGTAGCATAGCGACCTCCTTATCACTTTTCCGGAGTGTAACCGATGAGTTCGCTTTACTGGCACACCACAGGCACGGGCGATCGCGATCTTGTGCTGCTGCACGGCTGGGGTTTGAACGCCGAAGTGTGGCAAAACATCGTTCCGCGACTCAGCTCGCATTTTCGCCTGCATCTGGTGGATCTGCCGGGCTTCGGCCGCAGCCAGGGTTTTGCGCCGCTGACCTTAGCGGAAATGGCGCAACAGCTGTTGCCGCAGTTACCCGACCGCGCGGTGCTGCTCGGCTGGTCGCTGGGTGGATTGGTGGCCAGCCAGCTGGCGTTAACCCAGCCGGAGCGCGTTGCAGCGCTGATCACTGTTGCCTCATCGCCGTGTTTTACCGCGCGTGATGTATGGCCCGGCATCAAGCCCGAAACGCTGCAAAATTTTCAGCAGCAGTTGAGCACGGATTTCCAGCGCACCGTTGAGCGCTTTCTGGCGCTGCAAACCATGGGCACGGAGAACGCGCGACAGGATGCGCGTCAGTTGAAAGAGGTGGTGTTATCGCAGCCGATGCCGTCGGTTGCGGTGCTGGAAGGGGGATTAGAGATTTTGCGTCAGGACGATTTGCGTGCCGCGCTCGACGATCTACCGCTGCCGTTCCTGCGTATTTACGGCTATCTCGATGGGCTGGTGCCGCGTCGTGTCGCAGAAGAACTGGATTTACGCTGGCCAGCTTCATCCTCGGTGGTGATGGAGAAAGCCGCGCATGCGCCTTTCATTTCTCACCCCGATGAATTTACGCAGCTGATCATGACGTTTACCGCAGCCACATAAACTGCCACGCAGCCAGCGTTAAGGGCTGGCTGCCATCCAGCTTCTCCCCGCTAATCACATCCTGCATATGCCGCGCCAGCGGTAACTGTGTCGTCACCTCATGACGGCTGAGATTAAACACACACAGCAACCCCTCATCGCTATCCGGCTGATGGCGACGCAACACCAGCAGGCTATTTTCGCTTTCCAGCAGCGTCATCGGATTATCGGGATGAAACGCGGGTTGCCGCGTGCGCAGTTGAATCAGCGCGCTCAGGCGTTCATACACCTGTTGGCGCAGCGGGTTGCCGCCGCTGATCCACTGTTCCATTTCACGCAGGCTGTACTTCTCCCGGTTGATGGCACGGTTATGACCGGCGGCGCGCACGCCTTCATTGTCGTTGCGCGAGCCAAGAATACTTTGAATGTAAATCGCCGGTACGCCAGGAAACGACAGCAGAATCGCGTGCGCCAGCAGGAAGCGGCGCAAACGCGTGTCATCGTCATCGTCCTGCTGATTGAGCGCATCGAAATAGGTGACATTGATTTCGTAAGGGCTGGTGGTGCCATCGGCATTGTTCTTGTAGGAGACCAGCGCGCCTTCCAGCGCTAAATCACGCACCAGCGCCACAATCTCCACTTCCGACAAAATGCCGCGCGCCGGATTGAGTCCAATGCCGTCGTGCGAGGCGAGAAAGTTAAAGAAAGTAGTCGTGCCGCCGCCTAAATCCAGCGTGCTGGCCCATTGACGCAGCGCACGCGCCGATCCCGAATGAATGGCGTGCAGCACCAGCGGCGGCAGCGAAAACTGGTACACCATTTGCGCTTCATCTTTGCCGTTACCGAAATAGCTGATGTTGTCTTTGTGCGGCACGTTGGTTTCGGTGACGATCACCGTACCGGGTGCCACTTCATTGGCGATGGCGCGAAACAGCTTCACCAGCTGATGCGTTTTCGGCAGGTGAATGCAGTTGGTGCCCGGCGTTTTCCACATGTAGCCCACCGCGTCGAGCCGCACATAATCCGCGCCTTTGTTCAGGTAGTCGAGCAGCACATCGACCATGCGAATCAGCACTTCCGGATTGCCAAAGTTGAGGTCGATCTGGTCGGCGCTGAAGGTGGTCCAGATATAGCGCGTCTCGCCGTCGGCCATCGCAAACGGTGTGAGCAGCGGCGAGGTGCGTGGACGCGTCACCGCGCTGAGATCGGTCGCCGGCGGCATGCTGATAAAGAAATCATCCCAACCCGGATCCTGCGCCAGAAAGTGTTGAAACCAGCGGCTGTGCGCCGACATGTGGTTGCAGACAAAATCAAACATCAGCCGCGTTTCGCTGTGCAGCGCGCTGATGTGCTGCCAGTCGCCGCAGATCGGATTGACCTGGTGATAGTCGATAACCGAGAAGCCATCGTCGGAAGAGTAGGGAAAAAACGGTAACAGATGCACCAGGCTAAAAGTGGATTGCAGATGCTGCTGATAAAAACGCGAGAAGCTGGCAAGGGTTGGCTGTTCAGGTTCGCGGAATTGATCGGCATAGGTAATCAGCACCACATCTTTCTCATCCCAGTGCGCCTTGCGCGGCAGTTTTGCCGTATCGCGCGCGGCACGAATGTGTGAAAGCAGGCGTTCACGCGCCGCGACCGGAAAGCTGCCGTGATAAATCTCATCGATTAAGGCGTTGATAATATCCATTGGATCGCTGGGCCACGCGGAAGGTTATTTTTTCAGCGTAGTTGGATGAGGAGATTTATCAAGCTGATACGCGCGGAGACGAGGCTTTCTCCGCGCGTTATTTACGGCAGGAACTTAGCGTTTTTTACCGAATGCTGCGGCGAGCGCATCGCCCATCGCGCTATTGCCGGCAGACGAGCTGGCAGGTTTGCCGCGACCTTTGTTATTGGCCGCCGGGCGGGCGTTTTCTTTGCCTGCGCTGCGGTTGCTGCCGCGGGCATTACTTTCACCGGGCTGCTCGTCCAGACGCATGGTGAGCGCAATACGCTTACGCTGCATATCCACTTCCATCACCTTCACTTTGACGATATCGCCGGCTTTCACCACCTGATGGGGATCTTCAACGAACTTGTCGGAAAGGGAAGAGATGTGCACCAAACCATCCTGATGCACGCCGATATCGACGAAAGCACCGAAGTTGGTGACGTTGGTGACGGCGCCTTCCAGCACCATGCCCGGCAGCAGATCGTTGAGCGTTTCCACGCCTTCAGCAAATTGCGCGGTTTTAAACTCCGGACGTGGATCGCGGCCCGGTTTTTCCAGCTCTTTGATGATGTCTGTGACCGTTGGCAAGCCGAAGCGCTCATCGGTGAAGTCGCGGGCATTCAGATCACGCAGGCCGCCAGCATTGCCCATCAGCTCATTCAGCGCCTGCTCGGTGGCGGCCAGAATGCGCTCGACCAGCGGATAGGCTTCCGGGTGCACAGTTGAGGCATCCAGCGGGTTATCGCCGTGGTTGATGCGCAGGAAGCCCGCGCACTGCTCAAAGGCTTTCGGCCCGAGGCGGCTCACCTTTAGCAGTTGCTGACGATTCTGGAAGCGGCCATTTTCATCGCGCCAGCTAACAATATTCTGCGCCATCATGCGGGTTAAACCGGCCACGCGGGTCAGTAGCGCCACAGACGCGGTGTTGAGATCGACACCCACGGCGTTTACGCAGTCTTCCACTACCGCATCCAGCTTCTTCGCCAGCTGGCTTTGGCTGACGTCGTGCTGATATTGGCCTACGCCGATCGATTTCGGATCGATCTTCACTAGCTCGGCGAGCGGGTCCTGCAGGCGACGCGCGATGGAAACCGCGCCACGGATGGAAACGTCGAGATCCGGGAACTCCAGCGCCGCCAGCTCAGAGGCCGAATAGACCGATGCACCGGCTTCGCTGACGATTACTTTCTGCGCGTTGATTTGCGGGAACTGCTTCTGCACATCGAGGAAGAAGCGCTCGGTTTCGCGCGAGGCGGTACCGTTACCAATCGCCACCAGTTCAACCTGATGTTTGGCGCACAGCGCCGCCACAGCCGTGGCCGCTTTCGCCGCCTGGCCGGTGTGCGGATAAATGGTATCAGTGGCGACCAGCTTGCCGGTGGCATCTACCACCGCAACTTTCACGCCAGTACGTAAGCCTGGATCGAGGCCCATGGTGGCGCGCATGCCCGCAGGCGCGGCCATCAGCAGATCGTGCAGGTTACGGGCAAATACGTTGATGGCTTCATCTTCGGCGCGTTCACGAAGGGTGCCCATCAATTCAGTTTCGAGGTGCAGCAGCACTTTGATGCGCCAGGTCCAGCTCACCACCGCTTTACGCCAGCTATCCGCCGGCGCGTTATTCAGGCGCAGCTTGAGGTGTTCGGCGATCAGCGTTTCGCCATAGCTTTCACGCGGGGCTTCATCGAACTGCGGATCGGCATTCAGCGACAGCTGCAGCACGCCTTCATTGCGGCCGCGGAACATCGCCAGCGCACGATGCGACGGTACGCCGCTCAGCGCTTCGTGATGATCGAAGTAGTCGCGGAATTTCGCGCCTTCTTCCTCTTTACCTTCCACCACGCGCGAAACCACATGCGCGTTCTTCCACAGATATTCACGCACTTTCGCCAGCAGCGTCGCGTCTTCGGCAAAGCGCTCCATCAGGATGTAGCGCGCGCCATCCAGCGCAGCGCGCACGTCGGCGACACCTTTGTCGGCATCAACGTAGCTGGCGGCCAGCTGCTCGGGATCCTGCGATGGGTCCTGCCACAGCGTATCGGCCAGCGGTTCCAGACCGGCTTCAATAGCGATCTGTCCGCGCGTTCGACGCTTCTGTTTGTACGGCAGGTAAAGGTCTTCCAGCTCGGTTTTGTTCAGCGTGCTGTTGATGGCGGTGGCGAGTTCAGGCGTGAGTTTGCCCTGTTCGTCGATGGATTTCAGAATCGACTGGCGACGATCGTCCAGCTCGCGCAGGTAACTCAGACGGCTCTCCAGCAAACGCAGCTGGGTGTCGTCGAGTCCGCCGGTCACTTCCTTACGATAACGTGCGATAAACGGCACGGTGTTCCCTTCATCAAGTAAGCGAACGGCAGCATCAACCTGGTCGGCGCGTGCCTTCAGCTCACCTGCGATAATCTGGCTCAGTGAATCTTTCATCATCATTAACAATGCTTACACAGGGTTGGAAATAGCGGACAGTTATACGGAATGAGGCCGAAAATTGCCAGCCGGTGGCCCGTGAATCCGTCTTTTTCTGAATGCAGCGCGCGCAATCTTGCTGATGGTCAATCGGTCGCTTATTGTTAGCCTCTTTGCTGCGAAGAACCGCCGTCACCACGAGTTGAAGTCATGAAAACCCAACTGATTACCCGCGAAGGCTATAACAAGCTGCGTGCCGAACACGACCACTTGTGGAATGAAAAGCGTCCGGAAGTCACCAAAATCGTCTCCTGGGCGGCAAGCCTCGGCGATCGTTCGGAAAACGCGGATTACACCTACAACAAGCGTCTGCTGCGCCAGATCGATCGCCGGGTGCGCTATCTGCGCAAATGCCTCGCCGATCTGAAAATCGTCGATTACGCGCCGCAGCAGGAGGGCAAAGTGTTTTTCGGTGCCTGGGTGCAAGTGGAGAATGAGCAGGGCGACGTGAAGCGTTTCCGCATTGTTGGCCCGGATGAAATTTATGGCGAGACGATGAAAGAGTACATCTCGATCGACTCGCCGATGGCGCGCGCGCTGATCAAGAAAGAAGTGGATGACGAAGTGGTGGTCAACACGCCGGAAGGGCAGAAGCTGTGGTTCGTCAACAGCATCGACTATGTCAAAGAGACGCCCTGAAACGGGTAATCGCCGTTAGTGTCGTACTCAACACTCTTTCGCAAAACGCACACATCGTCGCGGCGCAATTGACTGCGCGATTAATCGCGCCGCGACGTAATGCGGTACTGGATAGCAGAGGTGAACTGAACGGCCGTGATGCGTTATTTACCGGCCTGGGTCGCGGTGGTGGTTGAGGTACCGCTGCCACCTTTGTCGCCGCCGCCCATGGTCGCCAGCGCCACGCCGAGCAGCGCGCCTACAGCGCCAACACCAATCGCGTCAGAGTTACCCTTCGCCGTCGTGGATGCCTGCGCGCCAGCCGCTTCGCCCGCGTTGGTGGCCGCCTGAACCTGAGTGAAGCTGGTCAGTACCAGTGCGCCCAGCAGAATTACCGTTTTTTTCATTTTTCTCTCTCCACATGAACTCAATAACAACAGGTACGAATCCAGTGTCGGAGATCGAGAGAAGCGAGGAAAGAGGAGATTACTGATTGATTTGTAGGAATTAATTTAACACTGGCCTTGTTTTTCATCGCTCGGGAATTGTTCCGAAAACAGATGCGCATTCCGCAAGAGAAATGCCCTATTTTATGCTGCCATCACTCCAACTCAGGCCTATTCTTCACCATCACCTTAAGTCAAATCGCCCTGAACGCCTCTCTGGCGGCGGGCTTTTTTGTCATGAACCAGTAACAGAAAGAAAATGCGCCAAATTTTCAGATAAGCGCTAAGCGGCTTGAAAGCACAGATAAAAAACGCGAAGCGAAGCGCATTTCAGGGTTAAAAATAAATATAAGCTGCTGTTTAATATGCTTTGTAACAATTTCGGCTAGAATATAAACCATTAATGACTGTCACACTGAGGCCTCTTTTTTTAACAATATTGGCTCAGGCAATGGCGCCTTTGGGAGTTGAACATGCAAGAGAACTACAAAATTCTGGTCGTCGATGATGATATGCGTTTGCGTGCGTTGCTGGAGCGCTATCTCACCGAGCAGGGCTTTCAGGTGCGTAGCGTTGCCAACGCCGAGCAAATGGACCGACTGTTAACCCGCGAATCCTTCCACTTGATGGTGCTCGACTTGATGCTGCCGGGCGAAGATGGTTTGTCTATCTGCCGCCGTTTGCGCAGTCAAAGCAACCCGATGCCGATCATCATGGTCACCGCGAAAGGCGAAGAAGTGGATCGTATCGTCGGTCTGGAAATCGGTGCGGATGACTACATTCCAAAACCGTTTAACCCGCGCGAACTGCTGGCGCGTATTCGTGCCGTATTGCGTCGTCAGGCCAATGAGTTGCCGGGCGCGCCTTCGCAGGAAGAAGCGGTTATCGCCTTCGGTAAGTTTAAGCTGAACCTCGGCACCCGCGAGATGTTCCGTGAAGATGAGCCAATGCCGCTGACCAGCGGTGAGTTTGCCGTGCTGAAAGCGCTGGTGAGCCATCCGCGTGAGCCGCTGTCACGCGATAAGCTGATGAACCTGGCGCGTGGCCGTGAATACAGCGCCATGGAACGCTCCATCGACGTGCAGATCTCGCGTCTGCGCCGCATGGTGGAAGAAGATCCGGCGCATCCACGTTACATTCAGACCGTTTGGGGTCTTGGCTACGTATTCGTTCCGGACGGCAGCAAAGCATGAGGCGATTGCGCTTCTCACCCCGCAGTTCGTTTGCCCGCACCTTGTTATTGATTGTTACCTTGCTGTTCGTCAGCCTGGTAACAACCTATTTGGTGGTGCTCAATTTCGCCATTCTTCCCAGCTTGCAGCAGTTCAATAAGGTCCTCGCGTACGAAGTGCGTATGTTGATGACCGATCGGCTGCAGCTGGAAGACGGAACGCAGTTGGAAGTGCCACCAGCCTTCCGACGCGAAATTTATCGTGAGCTGGGCATCTCGTTGTACACCAACGCGGCGGCGGAAGAGAGCGGTTTGCGCTGGGCGCAACATTACGAATTCCTCAGTGAGCAGATGGGCCAGCAGCTGGGCGGTCCTACCGATGTCCGTGTCGAGGTGAATAAAAACTCGCCGGTGGTGTGGCTGAAAACCTGGCTGTCGCCGGATATCTGGGTGCGCGTGCCGCTCACCGAAATCCATCAGGGCGACTTCTCACCGCTGTTCCGCTACACGCTGGCGATTATGCTGCTGGCGATTGGCGGCGCCTGGCTGTTTATCCGCATCCAGAACCGACCCCTGGTGGATCTGGAGCATGCGGCGTTGCAGGTCGGTAAAGGCATCATTCCACCGCCGCTGCGTGAATACGGCGCGTCGGAAGTGCGTTCGGTGACGCGGGCGTTTAACCAAATGGCGGCCGGTGTGAAGCAGTTGGCCGACGATCGTACCTTGTTAATGGCGGGTGTCAGCCACGATTTGCGTACGCCGCTGACGCGCATTCGTCTCGCTACTGAGATGATGGGCGAGCAGGATGGTTATCTGGCGGAGTCGATCAATAAAGATATCGAAGAGTGCAACGCGATTATCGAGCAGTTCATCGACTATCTGCGTACCGGTCAGGAGATGCAGACCGAGCGTGCCGACCTGAACAGCGTGCTGGGCGAAGTGGTGGCGGCAGAGAGCGGCTACGAGCGCGAGATTGAGAACGCGGTGATGTCCGAGGATTTGATGCTGGATATCAACCCGCTGTCCATCAAGCGCGCGCTGGCGAATCTGGTGGTCAACGCGGCGCGTTATGGCAATGGATGGATCAAGGTCAGCAGCGGCAAGGAGCTGAACCGCGCGTGGTTCCAGGTGGAAGATGATGGTCCGGGCATCAAGCCGGATCAGCTACAGCATCTGTTCCAGCCGTTTGTGCGCGGCGACAGCGCGCGCAGTACCAGCGGCACCGGTCTCGGTTTGGCGATTGTGCAGCGTATTATTGATGCGCATGAAGGCTCGCTGGAGATTGGTGACAGCGACCGGGGCGGATTGCGGATTCGTGCCTGGTTGCCGATTCCGGAAGGCAGCAGCGCTACGGCGGTGGCGAGTATCAATCACAGTGCGTGATACCCGGCGGGCATTTATGCCCACCGGGTTTTCACATCACAACTGCGGACCCGCCTGAACTAGCGCTTTACCCGCATCGTTATCGGTATATTTCTCAAAGTTAGTAATAAAGCGCTGCGCCAGATCCTGCGCGGCTTGCTGCCAGGCCGCTTCTGTTGGCCAGCTGCGGCGCGGATCGAGAATCGCGCTATCCACCTGCGGCAGAACTTTAGGCATCTGCAGGTTGAACACCGGCAAGGTGTCAGTCTCAACCTCATCCAGCTCACCGGCCAGAATCGCATTGATGATGGCGCGCGTGTCTTTCAACGAAATGCGCTTGCCGCTGCCGTTCCAGCCGGTATTCACCAGATACGCCTGCGCACCTGCCGCTTCCATGCGCTTCACCAGCACGTCGGAATATTGCGTTGGGTGCAGCGTCAGGAACGCCGCGCCAAAGCAGGCAGAGAAGGTGGGCGTTGGCTGCGTGACGCCGCGCTCGGTGCCGGCCAGTTTGGCGGTAAAGCCAGACAGGAAATGGTATTGCGTCTGTTCCGGCGTCAAGCGTGAAACCGGCGGCAGCACGCCAAAGGCATCGGCGGTAAGGAAAATCACCCGCTTCGCATGGCCCGCTTTCGACACCGGCTGCACGATGTTCTCGATATGCTCGATCGGATAAGAGACGCGGGTGTTCTCGGTCTTGCTGCCGTCGGCGTAATCCACGCTGCCATCGGCGCGCACCACCACATTTTCCAGCAGCGCATTGCGGCGAATCGCCCGGTAGATCTCCGGCTCCGCCTGCTCAGACAGATTGATGGTTTTGGCGTAGCAGCCGCCTTCAAAGTTGAACACGCCGTCGTCATCCCAGCCGTGTTCGTCATCGCCAATCAGCTGGCGATCCGGATCGGTGGACAACGTGGTTTTACCGGTGCCGGACAGGCCGAAGAACACCGCCACATCGCCCGCTTTGCCGACATTAGCCGAACAGTGCATTGAAGCGATGCCTTTCAGCGGCAGCAGGTAGTTCATGATGGCGAACAGCCCTTTCTTCATCTCGCCGCCGTACCAGGTGCCGCCAATCAGCTGCATGCGCTCGGTCAGGTTGAAGGCGACGAAGTTCTCGGAGTGCAGACCTTGCGCCTGCCAGTCTGGATTGGTGCACTGCGCGGCGTTCATCACCACGAAATCCGGTTTGAAGTCAGCCAGTTCGGCTTCGCTCGGGCGGATAAACATGTTTTTGACGAAGTGCGCCTGCCAGGCCACTTCCATCACGAAGCGCACGCTGAGGCGCGTGTCAGGATTGGCACCGCAGAACGCATCAATCACAAACAGGCGTTTGCCGGAAAGCTGCTGGGTGCAGCGATCTTTCAACGCCTGCCAGGTTTCCTGTGACAGCGGCTGGTTATCATTTTTGCCGTTGCCGACATCGTTCCACCACAGCGTGTCGCGCGTGGTGTCATCCCGAACGATGTACTTATCTTTTGGCGAGCGACCCGTGAAGATGCCGGTATCCACGGCAATAGCACCGCTCTGCGTCAGAATGCCTCGCGCATAACCTTCCAGCTCTGGGCGAGTTTCTTCCTGAAACAGGGTGTCGAAATCAGGGTTGTACACCACTTCGGTGGTGCCGCTGATGCCCATAGAGGCGAGATCTTGCGATGTCAGGCCGTTAACGCGCATGTGACTGCTCCTTTAATCGGTATCTGTTACTGCATATTTTTTATGAGGTGATTCTGCCGCCTGCCTGCATAGCCACGCAGGGCAGATCGCGCGCAGTGTACTCTTCTGAGCACGGCGGAAAAGAGAAGATAGTCAGAAATGCGAGCTGGAACGTGACAAGTAGAGAAATCTGCCACTTATGAAACTAAAGTCAGCGTTATTTAGCTAATAACCGTGATAAATGATAGGGATACGTTCAGCAGGAATGCGGGCGGATGAACCGCCCGGCAGGTAATTAATGCACGTGATCGCTGTTGTTGGTTGGCGCGTTACGAATAGCGGCAATATCCACTGCATCGAACACGTAATGCGATCCGCAATAGTCGCAATTCATATCGATTTCGCCATCCTCTGCGAGGATTTCGTCCACTTCCTCAACCGGCAACGTGCTCAGCACTTCACTGCAGCGCTCGCGTGAACAGGTGCACTTGAAGCTGACTGGCGACGGATCGAACACGGTGGCTTCTTCCTGATGATACAGGCGCCACAGCACGTCGGTGGCGGGCAGCTCAATCAGCTCTTCGCTCTTCACGGTTTCGGTCAGCGTGGCGAGGTGATTGAAATCATCCAGGCTCGGCTCTTGCGCTGGCAGCACCTGCAGCAGAATACCCGCTGCGCCTTTGTCGCTGGTGCGGATAAACAGGCGCGTTGGCAACTGCTCAGAACGCATGAAGTAATCTTCCAGACAACCCGCCAGCGTATCCGCTTCCAGGCCAACCACGCCCTGATAGCGCTCGCCTTTCTCTGGCGAAATGGTGATCACCAGATAGCCGTTGCCGACCATCTCTTTCAGGCTGCTGCCGGGTGCGATCTCCGCGTCTTCTTGCACGCGCGCCACGCCACGCAACTCCTGACGGTTGTTACCGTTGATCACCGCCAGCGTCAGCGGACCGTCGCCCTGTAACTGCACCGTGATATCACCGTCAAACTTCAGCGTTGCCGTTAGCAGGCTGGTGGCTACCAGCAGCTCGCCCAGCAAGGTTTTTACCGGCTCAACGTAGTTGTGATTTTCGACGATTTCACGCCAGGTTTCGCTCACATTGACCAGCTCGCCGCGCACGGCGACGTTTTCGAACAGGTAACGGTGCAGTTGATCGTTTGCAGACATAGTGTTTCTCTCGTTGGGGGCGCGTTATTTATCACCCGACAATTTAAATTTCATCAGATCGCGGCGCTCTTTCTTATCCGGGCGGCGATCGGGGTGCGGCATGGTTAAGGCATTCATCTTGCGTGCCAGCGCGGTTTTCTCGCGCTTGTCGATGCTGGCGGCGGTTTCGGCATACAGCGCCTGGGCTTCGCTGGCCGGACGACGCTGATCGGTCACGGCGGTGATCACCACGGTGCGCTCATCGTTGCCCTGACGCAGCGTCAATTCAGCATTGAGCTCCACCAGTTTGCTCGGCTTGCTGCGCTGACCGTTGTAATGCACTTTGCCGCCTTCGACCATTTCGCGTGCCAGCGCACGCGTTTTGTAGAAGCGCGCGGCCCACAGCCATTTGTCGAGGCGCACGCCTTCGCTCACTTTCTCTTTCATGGTATTGCGGCTCCTGCTTTAACGCAGCGTCTCACACAATTGGCGATAATCGCGTACCGCCGGATGACGCTGGAAAGATTGATCGGGCCGACCGGAATCCGGATTGCTGACGCCTAAGCACCAGCGGATGCCCCAGCGTGTTGCTGCATCCAGAATCGCTTCGCTGTCATCAATGAATAGCGTGCGCGCGCTGTCAAACGCAGTGTGTTGCTGAACGGCTTGCCAGAGACGCGGATCCTCTTTCGGATATCCAAAGGTATGGGTGGAAAGTAATAAATCAAGGTGGGCAGCTAATCCGGTCTGCTCCAGTTTCACATCCAGATTGTAAGGATGCGCATTGGTCAATAGAATCGTGCGCTTACCTGCGGCACGCAGCGCCTGCAATAGCGGCAGCGTATCTTCACGCATTGCCGCGCGGTGGCGCTTCTCCCACGTCATGGCGCGAATATCCAGCGCCAGTTCCTGCGACCAGTAATCGAGACAATACCAGTTTAGCGTATGCACCACGGCCTGGTATTTCTGCTCAATCAGCTGATGCGCTTCGCCCAGCGTGATGGCGCGTTCGCGGCTCAGGGTTTCCGGAACGTGTTCCAGCCAGAAGTGGCGATCAAAGGCGAGATCGAGCAAGGTGCCGTCCATATCCAGCAGCACGGTATCAATCTCTGACCAGTTAAGCGTAACCTGCATTGTCTTTCTCGCCGCAAAAAAGTGGGCGACAGGGTAGCACAGAAGGAGAGGGCTCAGAACAGCGAGCGCACGCTCTGCATAGTGTTCAGATTGTGGTTGAAGCACTTATCGTAATACTGCTGAATTTCCGCCATGCGCAGGCGATTGCGATGAATACGACGCAGCGCCAGCAAGCCGTTGATCACCGCGCTGGCAATCAGCACCAGCATCAACAGCGTGGTACCCAAATAGCGCCATTGCGCCATGGCATCCGGCTCGTTATGCAGCGCGATATGGCGTGTGCCGTTGGCATCGGTGGTAATACTGGTGATGATGCCGCTGGCGGCGAATGGCGTATGCAGCAGCATGCCAGACATGCGTTGCAGTTCGCGCCATTGCGAAGGCGCATCAAGATCGAACAGCGGTACCGACGGCTGCGGCTGCATCACCATCTGACGACCTTCATCACTGACAATCAGGAAGCCACCCGGCGGTGGACTATTGAGGTTTTCAGCCGCACGACGCGTTTCACGCGCGAAGAAGCTGGAAGTGGCGGTGTTCACCAGATTTTCCAGCGCTTCGGCACTCACCGGACGCAGCAGGACGTTCATGCCATTCAGCTTGCCAGAATCCGCACGGTGAATCAGTGAATCCCAATCTTTGGCGTTGCCGAGATTCACCAGCGCATTTTTCAGGCGTACGCAATCCTGCTGCTGGCTGCACAGATCCTGGGTTTTCAGCACCAAATCCGAGAAGTCATCCAGCAGAATCATGCCCGATTTCTGAATCGCCGAGGCGAGCTGCGGATTGAGTTTGGGGTCGGTATTGGTTTCCGGATGCAGCTGGCGCGTGGTGGTATCGAGCAGCGCCGAGGCTTTATCGATGATCTCCGATTGCGGCTGTGGCAGCGGCGCGGCGTTATTCCAGTAAATCGCCGAGCAGTCGAACGGCATGTAGGCGTAGCTGCGATTGCTTTGATAATTGCCCGGTACCGAACACATGCCGGTGCCGCCCACTTTCAAAATGTCGCCGATGTGCAGCGGCAGCGCATTCAGCTTATCCACGCTATTCACTTCAATGCTCTCGGTGCCTTTCACCCATGCAAGGCTGAGTTTGATCGGCATGCTGAGAGGAATCCAGGTGAATAGCATGACCAGCACCAGCAGCGAGCCGCACGCCAGCACCAGATTTTTACGCCAGCGCTGCACCGGGAAGTTACGCACTTCATCCTGCAGCGACAGGAAGCGCCCCTGACGCACTACCTGACGATTGAGGTACATATCGACGTCGGTGGTTTGGCCTAAATCGTGCGCTACATACGGCTGCCAGTGCGCGGGATAGATTAAATCAATAATGCCCAGCGAGATGTTGCTCTGCTCCTGATTGGATTCACCAAACAGGCCCCAGCGCTTGGGCGCACCGCGCAGGCAATGCACATCGCGCAAACCTTTGGCGCCAGGGAAGCGATAGAGGAACCACAGGCTAACGGCGATCATCAGGCAGCCGAGCAGCGCAATCCAGCCCATCAGGCTGCCGGGCAGCACCAGACTCAGGAAGAACAGCAGGAAAGCGAAACAGATGGCGACCGCTTCACGCGTGCCGTCGGCGCGAGACAGCTGATACTCTTCTGAGGTCTCTTTGCGTACCTGCAGCAGCTCAACATTCTCGCTTTCTTCTTTACGAATCGACGCGTTAGTGGACATCGGCCGCACCAGTGGCGGCAGCGCCGGTTGTTCTACCGCGTAATTCACCAGCGAATGTCCGTTAAGCGAAATCACCAGCGGCAGCGTTTGCGTGCGGATCAGCTCTACGTGGTTCTCTTCGGCTATGTACTGTTCCCAAAGCGGCGGAAGATGCACTTCGACTTCATCGAGATAGTAGCGCCACTTCTGCGGATCGTCGGTGGAGAGGCCATAGCGGGTGATGGAGCGGGTGACAGGATAAACATTGTTGCTTTGCGCGGTGAGCGTCAGCGCTTGAGGTTCGCGCGGCTTCTTTGCGGATCGCGCGCTGCTGTGTTGCTGCTGTTTCACTAGTAGCGCGATGTACTTTTCAACGGCAGCGCGTTCTTCGTCGGTGAGCTTGCGATTAGGCGGACTAATAAACGGCAGTGGTTTCGCCAACGGCGGACGATGCCGCATAGCGAACCAATAGCCGATACCTGCTAATAAGGAACAGGCGAGCATGACAGCCAGAATGACAATATAAGTGCTCATGCTTTGCTCAATCCAGCCAAAAAACTGCCTTCACGTTAACGAATTACTCCCGGTGAATCCATCAATACAAGTCAATTTTGGCGAGCAGATGTCATTCTGACAAGGGAAAAGTCAGATAAAATAACGCGCAAAATCATTTAATTATAGTTTGTTAGATCATTCCTTAACGGGATGTTAACCAGACATGACTCAACTAAATATCGGTATTTTCTGAATTTAACCCAACACCGTTGACTTATTGTGAATTTTTAACTGCATAGATAACAAGAAGTTGTTAGCAGCCATAAGTGAATGTGTGTCACCATAGTTTACTTACGCTGCGTGTCGCACAATAGTTCTGGCTTCGGTATGCTGGCGTCATCACGTTTCACAGGGTTGTGCTAAGTTTGAGGCTGATATGAAAACCCCAATGAAAAAACCTGACATCCTCAATGTGGCAGCGGTGGCCCGCTCCCGCCTGTTCACCATCGAAGCGGTCGATCTCGCTTTCAGCAATGGCGCGCGCCGCGTTTATGAGCGCATGAAACCTTCCGACCGTGAAGCGGTGATGATTGTGCCGATTATTGGCGATGACGTGATCCTGATTCAGGAGTATGCCGTCGGTCTGGAAAGCTATGAACTGGGCTTTCCTAAAGGGCTAATCGATCCTGGCGAAAGCGCCTTTGAAGCCGCCGATCGTGAACTGAAAGAAGAAGCGGGATTTGGTGCCACCAAACTGGAAGCGCTGGGCAAGCTGACCATGGCGCCCTCATATTTCTCCAGCAAGATGAACATCGTGGTGGCGGAAGGTTTGTACGAAGAGAAGCTGGAAGGTGATGAGCCGGAGCCGCTAATTGTCCATCGCTGGCCGCTAAATAATCTGCTGGCGCTGCTGGATGAACCCGACTTCCGCGAAGCGCGTAACGTCAGCGCGCTGTTTATGGTGCGTGAGTGGCTGGTGAAGCAGGGCCGTTTAAGCTACTAAATTGCATCATCATTAAAAAAAGAAAGCCGGCACATTTGCCGGCTTTTTTGATCAGAACAGTTCGTGGCTTTCGCCGTTGTCCATGAGGGTGGTGCCGACATCATGCACCGAATACTCGGTCGGCTGGGTGCCGTTGATGAAGTACTCCTGACGCGAGTTACCGCCGTTAGCCAACTTGCCGGTGCCGCGATCGATGTTAACGGTGACCACGCCATCTGGCGGTGTCAGCGGCTGTACCGGCACGCCTTCCAGCGCGGATTTCATATAGTCATCCCACGCTGGCTGTGCACTCTTCGCGCCGCCTTCGTAACCGGAGATTTGATCCGGTATCGCACCTGACATGGTGGAGCGACCCAACGCGCGCGAATCATCGAAACCAATCCACACCGACGTCACCACGCCCGGACCATAACCAGAGAACCACGCATCTTTCGAGCTGTTGGTGGTACCGGTTTTGCCGCCGATATCGTTACGCTTCAGGTCACGACCGGCACGCCAGCCCGTTCCCATCCAGCCCGGCTCGCCGAAGATGTTGGTGTTCAGCGCGCTCTTGATCAGGAATGACAGCGGCGTGTTGATCACGTGCGGAGCATACTGCTGCTCGCCACCCGGCTGTGCAGGCACTTGCTCCAGCTCCGGTTGCGGCACGGTTTGGTTCTGCGATTGATCGGAGGTCGCGACATTCTCGACGCTCTCTTCATTCAACGCGACCGACTTTTTGGTATCGCCATAGATCACCGGCAGGTTGCACTGCGGACAGGCAATCTTCGGTTTCTCTTCGAAGATCACGCCGCCTTGTTCATTCTCAATCTTCGCGATGAAGTACGGATCAACCAGGAAGCCGCCGTTTGCCATCACCGCGTAGCCGCGTACCACCTGCATTGGGGTAAAGGACGCCGCACCTAAGGCTAACGATTCGGTATGCACGATGTTCTGCGCCGGGAAGCCGAAACGCTGCAGATATTCCGCCGCGTAATCAACGCCCATCGCACGCATCGCACGTACCATCACCACGTTTTTCGACTCGCCTAAGCCCTGACGCAAACGGATTGGACCTGCATACGTTGGCGGTGAGTTCTTCGGACGCCAGTCAGCACCCGCACCGGCATCCCAGCGCGAAATCGGCACGTCGTTGAGAATCGATGCCAGCGTTAAACCGCGATCCATCGCTGCGGTATACAGGAAGGGTTTGATGTTGGAACCCACCTGACGCAGCGCCTGGGTTGCGCGGTTGAACATGCTCTGGTTGAAGTCGAAACCGCCGACCAGCGCGCGAACCGCACCATCTTCTGGATTGAGTGACACCAGCGCCGAGTTCACCGCCGGAACCTGGCCGAGCCACCAGTCGTCATTCACTTTACGCACCCAAATCTGCTGGCCGGTTTGCAGCACCTGCGTCACGCTGCGCGGCGTTGGGCCTTGCAGCGTGTCAGATTTGTAAGCGCGTGCCCAGCGTACGCCGGCCATATTCAGCGTAACGCTGCTGCCATCTTTCAGCATCGCCGTGGCGTGATCGGCGCTGGCGCTGGTGATCACCGCAGCATTCAGCGGTCCGTAAGTTGGCAGATTTTTCAGCGCATTCTGGATGCGGGTTTGATCCCAGCTCGCTTCGCCCACTTTCCACAGCACATTGGTTGGACCGCGATAGCCGTGGCGCATGTCATACGCCATCACATTGTTACGCACCGCCTGCTGTGCGGCTTCCTGCAGATGGCGGGTGACGGTGGTGTAGACCTTGTAACCATCTTCATAGGCTTTATCGCCATAACGCTTCACCATCTCCTGACGCACCATTTCACTTAAGTAAGGTGCAGAGAAGGCGATTTCCGGGCCGTGATAGCTGGCCGTCAGCGGCGAGTTACGCGCTTCGTTATATTGCTGCTGCGTGATGTAGTTTTGATCCAGCATACGCGCCAGCACCACATTACGACGCGCCAGCGCACGCGTATGAGAATAGAGCGGGTTGAACGTCGAAGGTGCTTTTGGCAACCCAGCAATCATCGCCATTTCACTCAGCGACAGTTGATCAATAGGTTTACCAAAGTAGACCTGCGCCGCCGCGCCCACGCCGTACGCGCGATAGCCGAGATAAATCTTGTTGAGATAGAGCTCAAGGATTTCATCTTTGCTCAGCAGCTGTTCGATACGGATCGCGAGGAACGCTTCCTTGATCTTACGCATCAAGGTGCGTTCCGGGCTGAGGAAGAAGTTACGCGCCAGCTGTTGAGTAATGGTACTGGCACCCTGCGAGGCGTGACCGGACATCAGCGCAATGCTGGCTGCACGGAAAATCCCCACCGGATCGACACCGTGATGCTCGTAGAAACGGCTATCTTCGGTGGCAATAAACGCTTTGATTAACTCAGGCGGCATCTGTTGTAGGGTCAGCGGGACACGGCGCTTCTCGCCGTACTGGGCGATTAGATCGCCATCCGCGCTGTAAACCTGCATAGGAGTTTGCAGGCGCACATCTTTCAATGTGTTCACATCAGGCAGCTGCGGCTCTATGTATTTGTACAAACCATAAACCGTGCCGGCTCCCAGCAAAATGCAACACACTGCAAGGATCAATAAATACTTTACGAACTTCACCTGAGAATTCCCATCTGTTGTCGTTTGAGCAGTTTATAAGCAACCGCGCGGTAGTATAAAGACAAGCCTGACGCATTCATATACCTGCCAGGCTTGAAGTTGCCGGGGTATCAGCACTCTGACCTTTTAATGATAAGGAGATCGCGCGTATGGCTTTTCAGCGCTGGCAAATTGGACTGGATATCCAAAACGGACAACTGTGTGCCCTTGGCATCGAACGCCGACGTCATGGTTGGCAGTTGCGACACTGGTGGCAACAAACGCTGCCGCAAGATACGTTAAGAAACGGCGTGCTGCAAACCACGCCTGCGTTACTGGATATGTTAGGGCGCTGGCAGCGCCATCTGCCGAAGCGCTATTCACTGCGCGTTGGCCTGCCGCCGCAGTTGGTATTGCAACGCACTTTGCAGCTGCCGGAAACCTCGCTGCGTGAACCCGCGCTGGGGCGCTATGTGGCGGCTTCTGCGCAGCGTCTGTTTCCCGTCGAACCCGCTTCGCTGTCGCTGGATTATCGCTCACCGGGCAAGGATGCACCGCTTTACGTTACCGCGGCACGGCGCGAGGTGATTACGCAATGGCTGACGCCGCTCAAGCAGGCAGGTCTGCGACCGGACGTATTCGAACTGAGTAGCCTGGCGCTGACGCAGATCGCCATGCGCCTGCCGTTACGCCACAACCACTTATTGATTCATCCGCTTAGCGATCATTGGCTATGGACGCTGGTGGGGGAAAGCACTACATCAGGCGCGGCCACCGAACCTCTCACCCTCGCACAGCTGCGCGAAACCTTCCCGCAGATGGAAAGCGTGTTCTGCACCTCAACTCAGGTTTTGCCTGAGGAGCAGGTTAGACGCTGCAAGCCGTTTTCGCTGCTGCACTATCTGCAACCGCCGTTGCCTGCACAGGAAGGTATTTTCGCCATCGCGCTTGGGCTGGCGCTGCGCCCGGAGGATATCTGATGCTGGCGGTCAACCTGCTTCCCTGGCGCATCCAGCAATCGCAGCGGCGGCGCCAGCAGAGTCTCTCGCTGCTGTCGCTCACGCTGGCCTGCACCTTGCTGATCCTCTCATTGCTGTGGTGGCGCGGCGTCATTGCACGGCAGCAACAAACGGATGCGCTGATGGATATTACTTCTCTCCTCAGCGCGCTGCAGCTACAGCTGGAACAGCAGCAATCGCTGTTGAAGCTGCGTGAATCACTTCTTCAGGCGCAGCTGGCACAGCTGCAACGGCAAGATCAGCATCAGCGCTGGCAGCATTTTTGGCAGCAACTGCCGGAGTTAATGCCAGACACCTTGTGGCTCAATCGCCTTGAACGTCGGCAAGGGCAACTGGTGCTGGAAGGGCGGGCGCAGAGCATGGCGGCGGTCAGTGATTTTCGTCATCAGCTCATGACTCAGCCGCTGTTCAGCAGCGTAAAGCAGGGCGGTGTGAAGCGCGAAGCGGGCGGCGACTATCGTTTTGCTTTGCATGCGCGTGTGCAGGAGGTAGCCGATGAATGAACTCCTGCAGCGCTGGCTGATGCTCACGCTGCCGCTGCGCATGCTGGGACTTTTGACGTTATCGTTGGGGCTGTTTGCGCTGACGTGGATCGTGCTGCTTCGGCCGCAGCAGCAGATGCGTGAAGCGCAAGCGCGGCAGCTGGAACAGATGCGTCAACAGCAGCAACAGCGGTTGCAACAGCTGGCTTCACTTCCGGCGATTGATGTGTTGCAGAGCGAAATTAGCCTGCTGCAGCAACCCACGAAGGATGCCGGCACTCAGCAAACGCTGGAGCGAATCGTGGCAGCGCGCGGCAATCAGCTGGAAGCCTGGCATCCGGATAGCCAGCCGCAGCAACTGCAATTAAGGCTTGCCTGGCCGCAATTTCTGCCGCTGTTTAGTGAACTAGCCAGCACCCGATTACCGGTGCCACAACGCTTTCAGCTGCAAGCCGAGCAAGGCGTATTGAACACGCAACTGTGGCTGGAGAGTGACGATGCGGAGTAGCGCCTTGCTGTTGTTACTCTGCAGCTCGCTGGCACTGGCGCGCGATCCTTTCCAGCCGCTGGCAGCAACGCTGTGTCAGACGAAGGTTGCTGCGCCAGAAGGCTGGCGCTTACAGGGCATTATTGGCACGGCGCCGCACTACGTGGCGTGGCTGGTGTCACCTCAAGGCAAAAGCCATCGGCTGGATAATCAAGCGCCTTTTCCCCAGCCGCCCTGGCAAGTCGTGCAGCTTACGTCGCGCATGCTGGTGTTGAGCGCAGCACAAAGCTGCACGCCACAGCAAATCACATGGGTAATAAAAGGAGGTTTTTATGAAATGGATGACGTTACTGATGCTGCTGTGTCTGAGCATGCCGCTGCGCGCTAACGACGACCGATTAAGTCTGACGTTTGATGATGCGCCGGTTGAACGCATTTTGCAGGCGCTGGCAGATTATCAGCAGACCAACCTGCTGATTGCGCCGGGCGTTGAAGGTCGGCTGTCGCTGCGATTAGACAATGTCGGCTGGGATCACGCGCTCGCGCTGGTGACGCAGCTGGCAAAACTCACCGTGGTGCAGGAAGAGGGCGTTTTGCTGGTCTATCCGGAAAGCTGGCAGCAGCAGCAGGCGCAACAGGAAAAGGTGGAGCGTGAGGAGGAGAAGCAGCAAACGCCGCTGGAACAACAAACCGTGACGCTGCATTACGCCAGCGCCAGCGATATTTACCGCAGCCTGCAAGCCGAACGCTCGTTGATGACGCCGCGCGGTAGCGTCACGGTCGATAGCCGCACCAACAGTTTACTGCTGCGCGATACGGCTGAGGCATTGCGTGACACCGAGCGCTGGTTAAAAGCGCTGGATTTGCCGCTCGAGCAGGTTGAGCTCGCGGCACATATCGTCACCATCAATGAAGAGCATCTGCGCGAGTTAGGTGTTAACTGGGGCACGTCACCGGCAGAAGTGGTAACGCAGGCGCTGCGCAACCCGCTGCTCGAGATTCCTCTTGCAGTGAGTAATCCGGCGTTTCGCGCGGGCGTGACGCTGGGCCAGGTCAGCGGCGAACTGCTCAACCTGGAACTGAGTGCGCTGGAGCAGGAGAACCAAATCGAAATCATCGCCAGTCCGCGCTTGTTTACCTCGCATCAGCAAACCGCCAGCATCAAACAGGGCACGGAAATCCCTTATGAGGTGAAATCGGGCAACAGCGGTGCCACCGCCATTGAATTTAAGGAAGCGGTTTTAGGCATGGAAGTGACGCCGGTGGTGCTGGGAAATGGCCGCATCCAGCTCAAACTGCGGCTGAGCCAGAACTTGCCAGGGCGCAGTGTAAACATTGGCGACAACCAGGTGCTGAGTATTGATAAGCAAGAGATTGAGACTCAGGTGACGCTGCGCGATGGCGAAACCTTAGCGCTGGGCGGCATTTTCCAGCAGCAGCGCACGCAGAGCGAAAAACGCGTGCCCTGGCTGGGCGATATGCCTTTATTAGGGAATTTGTTCCGTCAGCAAACTGATGAGCAGAAGAAAAAGGAGCTGGTGATCTTTATTACTCCCAGACTGGTCAGGGAAGCAGCGCTTACTGCCGGATAAAGCGGAAAATTCGTTCTGTGAGGCCAACTGCGTTGACGCAGGGCTGGAATTAGCTTACAAGGTTTAGCGATTTTCAAAACGGTGTAACGGAACGCGGCAGAATAACCTTCCGAATGACGTTGGTCACAAGCGATACTGACGTCAAAAGAAATATCGCCAAAATAATTCGAGCTCCAGTAAGACGTTAAATGAGTGAATGCACTGTGCTTACATCGGTAAGCGGTGACAGTGGATGACCCCGGCCAGCGTGCCTGTAGCACGAAATATAGCGGATCAGCGGAGGTGCGTTACCGTCTCGCGAACCACAGACCGGTCCTGTTAAGAGGTCGCCGGGGGCAATTTATTCGGTTGCCAAACGGCCATGAGTGTTGAGATAATTTTCCGTCTGACTCTTGTTAACGCTCATGAGGTCTCAGTTCCTGTCCCGCCAGCTATGCTGAACGCGGGGTATCATCAACGAATTCTTAGTAATACCGATAAAATGGCAGAGAAACGCAATATCTTTCTGGTTGGGCCGATGGGTGCCGGCAAAAGCACTATTGGTCGTCAGTTGGCTCAGCAACTCAATATGGAATTTTTCGATTCCGATCAGGAAATTGAGCGACGCACCGGAGCGGATGTAGGCTGGGTATTTGATGTGGAAGGCGAAGAAGGCTTCCGCGATCGTGAAGAAAAGATCATTAATGAGCTGACCGAGAAGCAAGGCATTGTCCTCGCGACCGGTGGCGGCTCAGTCAAATCCCGCGAGACCCGTAATCGTCTCTCCGCCCGCGGTGTGGTCGTATACCTTGAAACCACCATCGAAAAGCAACTTGCACGAACCCAGCGTGATAAAAAGCGTCCGCTGTTGCAGGTTGAATCACCGCCGCGCGAAGTACTGGAAGCGCTAGCTGGTGAACGTAATCCGCTTTATGAAGAGATCGCTGATGTCACTATTCGCACTGACGATCAGAGTGCAAAAGTGGTGGCCAATCAGATCATCAACATGCTGGAAAAGAACTAATCCAGCGCCCTGAGGGCTCAGCAATAGGTATCGGTCATCATGGAGAAGATCACTGTCTCACTCGGGGATCGCAGTTACCCCATCACCATCGCTGCCGGACTGTTTAACGATCCGGCTTCTTTTTGGCCGCTCAAAGCAGGCGACAATGCCATGCTGGTGACAAACCAGACCCTGGCGCCGATCTACCTTGAACCCCTGTCAGCGCTGCTCAGCAATGCCGGCATTAAGGTAGATCAGGTCATTTTGCCTGATGGTGAGCAGTACAAAACCCTGGCGGTCATGGACGAGGTGTTCACCGCGCTGCTGAAAAAGCCGCACGGTCGTGATACCACGTTGATTGCACTCGGTGGTGGCGTGATTGGTGACTTGACCGGATTTGCTGCAGCTAGCTATCAGCGTGGCGTGCGCTTTATTCAGGTGCCGACCACGTTGTTGTCTCAGGTTGACTCCTCCGTCGGTGGAAAAACCGCGGTAAACCATCCACTCGGCAAAAACATGATTGGGGCGTTTTATCAGCCCGCGTCTGTCGTAGTGGATACTCATTGCCTGGCCACTCTGCCACCGCGCGAATTAGCGTCCGGTCTGGCGGAAGTGATCAAATACGGCATTATCCTTGATGGCGAATTCTTCCAGTGGCTAGAGCAAAATCTTGATGCTCTGCTGGCGCTGGATGAAAAAGCCCTGGCTTACTGCATCCGTCGTTGCTGCGAGCTTAAAGCCGAAGTGGTTGCGGCTGATGAGCGCGAAACCGGCGTACGTGCACTGCTCAATCTGGGCCATACTTTTGGTCATGCGATTGAAGCGCACATGGGCTACGGCAACTGGCTGCACGGCGAAGCGGTGTCGGCTGGCATGGTGATGGCCGCACGTACCGCTGAACGTTTAGGGCAGTTCACCTCGGTTGAAACCGATCGCATTATCGCGCTGCTGTTGCGTGCTGGTTTGCCTGTACATGGCCCGGCGAGCATGGCGGCGGAAGATTATTTGCCACACATGATGCGCGATAAGAAAGTGCTGGCGGGCGAGCTGCGTCTGGTGCTGCCTCTCGCTATTGGCCGCTCTGAAGTGCGTGGCGGTGTGGCACATGATATGGTGCTGGCAGCAATCAACGATTGCCAGAAACCCTGATTATTAGAAGTGATGAGTGGTGATGCGGCGTGTGGGAAGCGCGTCGTTTTACGGAGGAGGCTAAATGGATGAGTTCAAACCGGAAGACGAGTTAAAACCTGACGCCAGTGACCGCCGTCCGACGCGGCCACGCAAATCGTCTTCTGCGCCGAAAGTGAAAGTACCGGTTTCGCGTCAACATATGATGATGGGCATTGGTATTTTGGTTCTGCTGTTGGTGGTGCTGGGGATTGGTTCAGCATTAACCGGCCCAGACGAGAAGAAACCCGCAACCAATACCGCAAATAATGGCGCGGCACCTTCTGCCGGTGGCAGCGAAAAGAACATCGACCTTTCGGGATCGACGTCCATGAGCGGCCAGCAAAACGCCACGCCTTCTGCTGAAGGCAGCGTAGCGCAAAACACCGCGGGCACAACTGCACCAGCGGGCAGCGATGGTCAAGCCATCTCGATGCCATCAGTCTCCTCGACGCCGACGCAAGCTGCGCCTGTGGATACGCCAGCTAATCAACAACGTGTCACGCTGCCTGGCGATCTCAATAGTGCGCTGAACAATCAGCAAGGTTCTGTCGATGCCGCAGCACAAGGCGCGCAGGGTAATAGCTCGCTGCCAACCGCGCCGGCCACAGTCAGCGGCAACGGTAAAGCGATCACGCCGCCAGCCATGCGTTCAGAAACCCCCGCGCGCACCAGCAACAACGGTACACGCGAGACGCACGCGTCGACGCCGCATAAAACACCGACCGCCACTAAACCAGCAGCTGTGAAAGAGAACAACACCCGCACCACCGCGACGCGTAATCCCGCGCCTGCCAGTGCGAGCGGTGCCAGCAAATCGTTGCCGTCGGGCGGGAACTACACGCTGCAGTTGAGCGGTGCGTCGAAAGAAGAGAGCCTGAACGCCTGGGCGAGAAAACAGAACCTGAGTGGTTATCACGTGTATAAAACCACGCGTAACGGCGAACCTTGGTATGTGTTGGTGAGCGGCGCTTACGCCACGCCAGCCGATGCGAAACGCGCCGTGGCATCGCTGCCAGCGGAAGTGCGTGCGGCCAATCCGTGGGTAAAACCGCTTAGCCAGGTGAAGAAAGAAAGCCAGTAATGAGATGTGGGGCCGCAAAAATGCGGCCCCGTTTAAAGCGCAGAGCTGCTGTCGGTTCCACCACAGCCAATAATTAAGATGTAATAACCACGACAGCATGAAAAAAAATCGCGCTTTCCTGAAATGGGCCGGAGGGAAATACCCGCTCCTCGATGACATCCGTCGTCATTTGCCACAAGGTGATTGTCTAATCGAACCCTTTGTCGGCGCCGGTTCCGTGTTCCTCAACACCGACTATGACCGCTATCACCTGGCGGACATCAACGGTGATCTCATCAATCTGTATAACATCGTCAAAACGCGTACCGCGGCTTTCATTGAAGACGCGCGACAGCTTTTCAACGCCGAAGGCAACACGGCAGAAACCTACTACGCGCAGCGCATCGCCTTTAATGCGAGCAAAGATGAATATCAGCGCGCGGTGCTGTTTCTGTATCTCAATCGACACGGTTATAACGGTCTGTGCCGCTACAATTTGCGCGGTGAGTTTAACGTGCCTTTTGGCCGGTATCGCAAGCCGTACTTCCCGGAAGCGGAGCTGCTCTGGTTTGCCGAACGGGCGCAAAAAGCGACCTTTGTCTGTGAATCGTACGATGTTACTCTGAACAACGCCGTTGAAGGCTCAGTGGTTTATTGCGATCCGCCGTATGCCCCGCTTTCGGCGACAGCAAATTTTACCGCTTACCACACCAACAGTTTTAGTCTGCGCGAGCAGCAGCATCTGGCTGAGTTAGCCAATAAGCTTTCGCAGCAAAATCGCATCCCGGTACTGATTTCTAACCACGATACGGTACTCACGCGTGAGTGGTATCAGAATGCGGATTTACACATAGTCAAAGCCCGGCGTTCCATCAGCCGAAGCATAAGTGGTCGCACGCAAGTCGACGAACTGCTAGCGCTTTTCCGCTAGCCTGTTTCGTCCGCGACCAAGGCATTACGCCAGCTCAGGCTGGCGCACAAAATTGGGAGAATCGGATGAAACAATTTTTACTGGCCCCATCAATTCTGGCTGCTGACTTCGCGCGTTTGGGTGAAGACACGGCCAAAGCGCTGGCGGCAGGTGGTGATGTGGTCCATTTCGATGTGATGGATAACCACTACGTTCCCAATCTGACGATGGGGCCGATGGTGCTTAAAGCGCTGCGCGATTACGGCATCACTGCACCTATTGATGTGCATCTGATGGTTAAACCTGTGGATGCATTGATCCCGGAATTCGCTAAAGCGGGCGCCACCTTCATCACTTTCCACCCGGAAGCCAGCGAGCATGTTGATCGCACGCTGCAGCTGATCAAAGAGCATGGTTGCAAAGCCGGTCTGGTGTTCAACCCTGCGACGCCGCTCCACTACCTCGATTATGTAATGGATAAGCTGGACATCATTCTGCTGATGTCAGTGAACCCAGGCTTTGGCGGTCAATCCTTCATTCCCGGTACGCTCGACAAACTGCGTCAGGCGCGTCGCCTGATTGATGAGAGTGGCTACAACATTCGTCTGGAAGTGGATGGCGGCGTGAAAATCGATAACATCGGCCAGATTGCTGCCGCCGGTGCCGATATGTTTGTTGCCGGTTCCGCGATCTTCGGTCATCCGGATTACAAAAAAGTGATCGATGAGATGCGTGGCGAACTGGAGAAAGTTAATGGCTCATTTCACTGATATCCGCGCGCTGGCGTTTGACCTCGACGGTACGCTGGTCGATAGCGCGCCGGGCCTGGCACAAGCCATCGATCATGCGCTGAGCGATCTGCAGCTGCCGCCGCCGGGTTTGGCATTGGCTTCTACCTGGATTGGTAACGGCGCTGACGTGATGATAACCCGCGCGCTGACCTGGGCGCTGGGACGCGAGCCGCATGCCGAAGAGCAACGCGATGCGCGTGCGCTGTTTGACAAATATTACGCGCAAACGGTAGAAGCGGGCAGTACGCTGTTCCCGCAGGTAGTAGAGACGCTGGCGGCCTTGCAGGCGAAAGGCCTGCCATTGGCGATCGTCACCAACAAGCCAACGCCATTTGTGGCGCCGCTGCTGAAGTCGCTCGGGATTGCTGAGTACTTCACGCAGATTATCGGCGGTGACGACGTAATTGTGAAAAAGCCCCATCCGGCGGCCATTTTCCTCGTCCTTGGCCATTTTGGCGTGCTTCCGGGACAATTGCTGTTTGTCGGCGATTCTCGCAATGATATTCTCGCGGCCCAGGCGGCAGGCGTACCGAACATCGGTATGACATTCGGCTACAACTACGGCGAGCCGATTGCTACCAGCCAACCCGATTTAACTCTCGACTCTTTTGACGAACTTTTGCCCGCTATCGGGCTGTGATTATCAGGACATAACATGAGCAAACCCATCGTTTTCAGCGGCGCCCAGCCTTCCGGTGAACTGACCATTGGCAACTATATGGGTGCGCTGCGTCAGTGGGTGCAGATGCAGGATGATTTTCACTGCATTTACTGCATCGTCGATCTGCACGCCATCACCGTACGTCAGGATCCAACCGCGCTGCGTAAAGCCACGCTGGATACCTTAGCGCTCTATCTTGCTTGCGGCATCGACCCGGCGAAGAGCACCATCTTTGTTCAGTCACACGTGCCAGAGCATGCGCAGCTGAGCTGGGTGCTGAACTGCTACGCCTATTTTGGCGAGCTGAGCCGCATGACGCAGTTCAAAGATAAATCCGCGCGCTACTCGGAAAACATCACCGCAGGCCTGTTTGATTATCCGGTGCTGATGGCGGCCGATATCCTGCTCTATCAGACCAATCAGGTGCCGGTTGGCGAAGATCAGAAGCAGCATCTGGAGCTGAGCCGCGATATCGCCCAGCGTTTCAATGCGCTATACGGCGATGTGTTCAAAGTGCCTGAACCGTTCATTCCGAAATCGGGTGCACGCGTGATGTCGCTGCTTGAGCCGACCAAAAAAATGTCCAAGTCAGACGACAACCGTAACAACGTGATTGGTCTGCTGGAAGACACCAAAGCGGTGGTGAAGAAGATCAAACGTGCGGTGACCGACTCCGCCGAGCCGCCAGTGGTGCGCTACGACGTCAAAGAGAAAGCCGGTGTATCAAACCTGCTGGATATTCTTGCGGGCGTGACCGGTAAAACCATTGCGCAGCTGGAGCAAGAGTTCGAAGGCAAAATGTACGGCCATCTGAAAGGTGAAGTGGCTGAAGCGGTTTCCGGCATGTTGACCGAGCTGCAGGAGCGCTATCATCGTTTCCGTAACGATGAAGAGTTGCTGAATCAGGTGATGCGCGATGGCGCAGCAAAAGCCCGCGCTCATGCGCAGGAAACGCTGAAGAAAGTGTATGAAGCGGTAGGTTTTGTCGCACAGCCGTAAGCGGTGTGCGGAATAGAACAGAACGGCGGGTCATTTGACCCGCCGTTTTTTATTTGATGCGATGTAACGCCAGTTCCGCGCCATCCCAGAACAGGCGGGCATTACCGTCAGCCAGCACGCTGATCACCGCGCCCGGCGCAGGTCCCCACGCCTGGTTGCCACAACTCACATTGAAGCCGTAGCGGAAGGTGAAATCACGATCCTGCCCCGCGCCATTGGCGGCGCTCAGGCGCGGTTTAGCGTTGCAGTTATCGACGGAAGGATTGATGCTGCGCTCAGCAGTGCCGCGCGTCCAGGTGATCGCATTCAGCTTAAACGCCACGCGCGCGCCCATAAACTGTGGATCATTCTTGATATACAGCTGACCGACTTCCTTCTTAGGCGTTACCGCCACCACCTGCCATTCACCCACCACGTTCGACCAGGTAACCGGTGCGGCGGTAGCAACCGCGCTTAACGGCAATAACAACGCGCAAACCCGTGAAGCAACGCGCATGGAAACTCCTTATTGACAAGAAAGATGGCCCATAGTCTGGCGACAAAGCGCAGCGCTGTACAGTTTTTTGCCGTGTCAGAACCAGCGTAACTGAGAACGCAGTTCCACCACGCGACCAACAATAATCAGAGCCGGACTGGCAAACTGCTGCGCCAGCGTGGCCAGTTCCGCCAGCGTTGCGGTCTCAACGCGCTGCTGCGGCGTGGTGCCGTTCTGCACGATCGCCACCGGCATCGCAGCATCCATGCCGTGTTGCAACAGCTGCTGCTGAATTTCCGGCGCCTGCGCCAGCCCCATATAGAACACCAGCGTTTGCTGTTCAGCCGCCAGCTTGCGCCACTCGATTTCGCCATGCTGCTGCAAATGGCCGGTGACGAAACGTACGCTCTGCGCGTGGTCGCGATGCGTCAGCGGAATACCGCTGTAAGCAGAACAGCCCGAGGCGGCGGTGATGCCCGGCACCACGCTAAACGGGATGTTGTGCTGCGCCAGCAGTTCCAGCTCTTCACCGCCGCGGCCGAAGATAAAGGGATCGCCACCTTTTAGTCGCACCACGCGCTTGCCGCTCTGCGCCTGCTCAAGTAAAACCTGGTTGATCTGCGATTGCGGTACGCAGTGACTGCCGGCTTGTTTGCCGACAAAGATGCGCTCCGCATCGCGGCGGACCAGATTGAGAATCGGCGCCGAGACCAGGCGGTCATACACCACCACATCGGCCTGCTGGATATGCTGCAAGCCTTTCAGCGTCAGCAGCCCCGCATCGCCCGGCCCGGCGCCCACTAGCACCACTTCGCCTTGCTGCGATAGCGGCGCATCGAATAAGGTCTCGACGATGTGCTCGGCGCGTGGTCGATCACCATTCGCCAGGGTTTGCGCCAGACGATCGCTCACGAAGAAGCGCTCCCAGAAAGCGCGCCGCTGCGCCATGCTGTTAAAGCTACGCTTCACACGATTGCGCAACGATCCGGCTAAGGACGCTAACTCACCCAGATGTTGTGGCAGCATCGCTTCAAGTTTTTCACGCAGCAAACGCGCCAGCACCGGCGCGCGACCGCCAGATGACACGGCGATCATCAGCGGCGAACGATCGATAATTGACGGCATAATCGCGCTGGCTTCCTGCGGCGCATCCACCAGGTTACAAAAGATGCGCCGCCGCTCAGCCGCATCGCCAACCTGCTGATTCACCGCATCATCATCGGTGGCGGCAATCACCAGCCAACAATCCTCAAGCCAGCGCTCGTCAAACGCGCCGGGTAGTAAGGTCAACTTTCCCTGTTGTGCCCACTGCTGAAAAGCGGGGGAGAAATCCAGCGCGCCAACCTGCAAATTGGCACCGGCGTCCAGCAGTAAACGCGCTTTGCGTTCTGCTACATCGCCACCGCCCACCAGCAAACAGCGCTTGCCTTGCAGGCGGCAAAACAGCGGAAAGTAGTCCATAGCTCATCCTGAAAAAAGCCCGCGCAAGGCGGGCTGAAAAAAGTGTTATGCCGTTTTGAGCGGCGCGGCTTGCGCTTCGGCCTGCGGGCGCTGCGCCTGAGGTGTGGCGTACCAGTAACCGAGGCCCATCAGTACCATGCCGGAGAACATATTGCCCAGCGTCACCCACAGCAGGTTGTGGCCGATGCCGCTTAGCGTGAAGTCGGCATTATGCTGACCAAACCACGACAGCGCAAAGACCGTCATGTTGGCAATCGAGTGTTCGTAGCCGGAAGCGATAAACGCCAGCAAACACCACCAGATGGCGATGAACTTCGCCGTGCCTTCGGTACGCACCGCCATCCAAATCGCCAGGCAGACCAGCCAGTTACAGAGCGCGCCTTTAAAGAACAGCGCCATGGCTGGCTGCGTGGTTTTTGCCAGCGCCGCGCTGTGCAGCAGCGATCCGGCATTTGGCAGCAGCGGACCCGCCGCATAGTAATAAGTCAGCGCGACGAATACTGAACCGACAAGATTACCCAGCCAGGTTTGCGGCAGCACGCACCACATCTGGCCTTGCTTGATGCTGCCGGCTTTGACGCCGATGGTCAGGAACATGGTGTGGCCGGTGAACAACTCGGAACCAGCGATGATCACCAGCGTTAAAGCGATACCGAAAGTCGCGCCCATCAGCAGCGGACGATAAGCCGGATCGACCAGATTGCCGAGCGTGAAGATCAGGATAATCGCCAGGCCAACGTAAGCGCCCGCCATCGCCGAGCTGATCCAGAAGGCCAGCGGGCTGTGCTGCGCCGTACGCACAATGCGCGCCGCGTTGGCGGCGCATTTATTCAGGGTGTCAGTAAACATAGTGACGTCTCATAAAGTGAAGGAATGCTGTCAGGCGCAGATCTCGACCTTGCCATCGCGAACGCGCACCGGATAGCTCGCCACCGAGCACGCTTCGTCTTCCAGACACAAGCCATCGCTCAGGCGGAAGCGCTGTTTCTTCAGTGGACTTGCCACCCACAGCGCCTGCTGGTGCTCCGCAATCAGACCGCGTGACAACACGCTGGCCTGGGCGAAAGGATCGATATTGCTCAAGGCGTAGAGTTGCTCATCGTCGTGCGGACGGAAGAGGGCAATCTGTTGGCCGTTGATCAGCGCGCATACGCCGGTCGCAGGTAAAATTTGGCTGAGTTCACACACCGAATGCCACTGGCTCATGCGTCGATCTCCTCAATCAGAGTCACCGCAATGCGCTCGGCGGGTTGCGCCGGACGATGCTGATCGCGTTGGTTGATATGCTGCACCAGCGGATCGCGCCGATCGCTGTTGATAAAGGTGCGGAAGTGGCGCTGCTGCTGCGGATCCTGCAGCGTTGCGGCCCACTCACATTCCACCGCCGCGCGCAGACGCGTCAGCTCCGTTTCCAGCTGTGAATTCAGGCCGAGTTTGTCATCGATAATCACGCTGCGTAGATAGTCAATGCCGCCTTCCATGCTTTCCAGCCACAGCGAGGTGCGCTGCAGGCGATCGCCGGTGCGGATGTAGAACATCATGAAGCGGTCGAGATAGTGCAGCAGCGTATCGCGATCAAGATCGGCAGCCAGCAAATCGGCGTGACGTGGCTTCATGCCGCCATTGCCGCACACATACAGGTTCCAGCCTTTCTCGGTGGCGATGATACCCACGTCTTTGCCCTGCGCTTCGGCGCATTCGCGCGTGCAGCCGGAGACGCCAAACTTCATCTTGTGCGGGGTACGAATGCCTTTGTAGCGATGCTCCAGCTCAATGCCGAAGCCGAGGCTATCGCCTACGCCAAAGCGGCACCAGACGCTGCCGACGCAGGTTTTCGCCATGCGCAGCGCTTTGGCATACGCTTGTCCGGTTTCAAAACCGGCATCAATCAGCTGCGTCCAGATCGCCGGCAGATCGTCGCGCTGTGCGCCAAACAGGCCAATACGCTGCGAGCCAGTGATTTTGGTGTAGAGATTGTACTGGCGCGCCACGGCGCCAATCGCCATCAATCCTTCCGGCGTGATTTCGCCTCCGGCCGAGCGCGGGATCACCGAGTAAGTACCGTCTTTTTGAATATTGCCGAGGAACAGATCGTTGCTGTCCTGCAGCGGTGCGAGCTGTGGCTTCAGCACATATTCGTTCCAGCAGGAAGCCAGCAGTGAACCAACCGTCGGTTTACACACCTCGCAGCCGTAGCCCTGACCATATTTCGCCAGCAGCGCGTCGAACGATGTGATCTCTTCCACGCGAATCAGGTGATAAAGCTCCTGACGCGAATAGGGGAAGTGCGCACACAAATGATTGTTCACTTCGATGCCCTGACGGCTCAATTCAGCGTTCAGCACCTGAGTAATCAACGGAATACAGCCGCCGCAGCCGGTGCCGGCGCGGGTTTCGGTTTTCAGCGCTGCGACGGTGTGGCAACCGCCTTGCACCGCTTTGACGATATCGCCTTTGCTGACGTCGAAGCAGGAGCAGATTTGCGCGCTGTCCGGCAGTGCATCAGCGCCCATTACCGGTTTCTCGCCGCTGCCCGCAGGCAGGATCAGCAACGCCGGATTTTCCGGTAGCGCGATGTTATTCAGCGCCAGCTGCAGCAGATTGCCGTAATCGCTGGTGTCACCGACCAGCACCGCGCCCAGCAGCGTGCGGTTATCTTCGCTGACGATCAGGCGCTTATAGATATTTTTCTGCTCATCAAGCCACACGAAGCTGCGCGCGCCCGGCGTGCGGCCATGCGCATCACCAATGCCACCGACATCAACGCCCAGCAGTTTCAGCTTGGCGCTCATATCTGCTCCGGCAAACGCGTTGTCGCGGCCAACCAGCCGATCGCTGGCGACCTGCGCCATTTTGTAGCCCGGCGCGACTAAGCCATAAATACGGTTCTGCCAGGCGGCACACTCACCAATGGCGAAGATATCCGCATCGCTGGTCTGGCAATGATCGTCAATGGCGATACCGCCGCGCGCGCCCAGCTGCAGGCCGCACTGTTTGGCCAGCTTGTCTTGCGGGCGAATGCCGGTGGAGAAGACGATGAAATCGACATCCAGCGCGCTGCCGTCAGCAAACTCCAGCGTTTTACCGCCTTGCGCGTGATGGACGATCTGCTGGGTGTTTTTGCCGGTGTGAACGCACACGCCCATCTGCTCGATCTTACGACGCAGTTGCTCGCCGCCTTGCGGATCGAGCTGTTCTGCCATCAGCACCGGCGCGAACTCAATGACGTGGGTTTCGACGCCGAGGTTTTTCAGCGCGCCTGCCGCTTCCAGTCCCAACAGGCCGCCGCCAATTACCGCGCCGCGTTTGCTGCGGCGTGAACAGGCTTCAATGGCGTTGAGATCTTCAATGGTGCGATAGACATAGCAATCACTGCCTTCCGCGCCGGTAATCGGCGGAATCCACGGATAAGAGCCGGTGGCAAAAATCAGCGTGTCGTAATGCACCGCGCGACCGTTATTCGAGTGAATCAGTTTTTCGTCACGGTTAATGGTGATAGCACGTTCGCCGAGCAGCAGCTTTACCTGATGCTTTTCGTAATACCCTTCGCGAACCAGTGAAAGTTCTTCGGCGGTGTGATGGGAAAAATAGGCGGAAAGGTGGACGCGGTCATAGGCGACGCGAGGTTCTTCACAGAAAACGGTTATCGCAAACTGATTAGATTCATCTTTGTCGATAAGTTCTTCTATAAAGCGGTGGCCGACCATGCCGTTGCCAATAATAACGACACTGTGCTTGCTCATGCTTGCCTCAAAAATTGCGGTATCTGTGCCTACCTTAGCGCGGCGCTTTTGGAGCTTATTGATATACATCAAGCGCACCCTTATATACCTATTTCGAGTTATGTAACTGATTTTGAACGAATTAGTTAAGTGGCTTATTTGGTTGATAATTACCTAATCATTTCTTCGCCGTACATTCCGTAGCGGCACGATTCATCGCGCAATAAATTGCACCGCTACGGAATGTGCCCGCGGTGACAGGGGTTTTCATGCTAGCTTTAGGTTTTGTGTTTTACAGGAGTACGGCATGGCCAACCCGTCACTGAAGTGGATCAACAACCTGCGCTTAGCGGGCCAGCAAGGCTTGTGGCAGATCGAAATCGCCAACGGCAAGATTGCGCAAATTCGCCCACAGCCGCCGCAAACCGCAGCCCAGCCTGACGCGCTGGATGCGGAGGGCGGACTGGCGAGCGCGCCGTTTATCGAGCCGCATATTCACCTCGATACCACGCAAACCGCTGGCGAACCCGCCTGGAACCAATCCGGCACGCTGTTTGAAGGCATCGAGCGCTGGGCGGAGCGCAAAGCGCTACTGAGCCATGACGATGTGAAACAGCGCGCGCAGCAAACTTTGAAGTGGCAAATCGCCAACGGGATTCAGCATGTGCGGACTCACGTCGATGTCTCCGATCCCACGCTGACCGCGTTAACAGCGATGCTGGAGGTGAAAGCGGAAATGGCGCCGTGGATCGACATCCAGATTGTGGCGTTTCCGCAGGAAGGGATTCTCTCTTATCCGAACGGCGAAGCGTTGCTGGAAGAGGCGCTGCGCATGGGCGCGGATGTGGTGGGCGCGATTCCGCACTACGAATTCACCCGCGAATACGGCGTGGAGTCGCTGCATAAAACCTTTGCGCTGGCTAATCGCTACGATCGGCTGGTGGATGTGCACTGCGACGAGATCGACGATGAGCAGTCGCGCTTTGTCGAAACCGTGGCGGCGCTGGCACACCGCGATGGCAACGGCGAGCGCGTCACCGCCAGCCACACTACGGCGATGCACTCCTACAATAATGCCTACACGTCGCGGCTGTTCCGTCTGCTTAAGCTCTCGAATATCAACTTTGTCGCCAATCCGCTGGTGAATATCCATCTGCAAGGGCGCTTTGATAGCTATCCGAAACGTCGCGGCATCACGCGGGTGAAAGAGCTGCTGGAAGCGAATATCAACGTCTGCTTTGGCCACGATGATGTGTTCGATCCCTGGTATCCGCTCGGCACTGCCAGCATGCTGCAGGTGCTGCACATGGGATTGCATGTCTGTCAGCTGATGGGTTACGAGCAGATTGATAATGGATTGCAGCTGATTACCGCCAACAGCGCCAAAACCCTGCAGCTGACGAATTACGGTATTGAGGCAGGTAATGATGCCAGTCTGATTATTCTGCCGGCGGAGAGTGGATTTGATGCGGTGCGGCGTCAGGTGCCGGTGCGTTATTCAGTACGTAAAGGTGTGTTGGTCGCTGCGACGCAGCCCGCCAGCAGCGAGATCTATTTAGCGGGAAAAGAAGCGGTAACCTTCAAACGTTGAAGTGCAGGGCGGACCGCGGTCCGCCCGTCAAACTTAGTGGGTGACGTGACCGTGCTGGCGATGTTTGGTCACAAAGCCGAGCAGAACACACATCACAAACACCACGGCGTACAAACCGTTAGCCGTTGAGAGCGCAGCATGTGCGCCACCTTGCGCCACGATTGGGCCGGTTACCACGAAGGTCAACATGGTGCCGACGGTGCCGCAGGTCAGGATGAAGTTCACCAGCTTCGGTGAAGAGACCTTGGTTTGCAGCGATCCCAGCGTGATGATGGTGGTGTAAATCGCGCTTGAGCTGAAGCCCAGCGTCATGATGATCCAGTGCAGCATGCTGGCGTCTTTAGAAGTGACGAACCAGTACATCAAACCGGTTGCCAGCGCCGCCAGTACCATCAGGATGCGCTGCAGATCGAAGAAGCGCAGCACGAAGCTGAACACCCACATGCCGACCATGTACGCGGTCCAGAAGTTACCCACCAGCTGACCGGCAGCGGCGATATCCATGCCCATCGATTTGGTGGCGTATTCCGGCACCCACGAGATGAAGCCGAGCTGGCCGAGGATATAGCAGAGTGCTGCAATCGACAGGAACAGCACGCCGATGCCCCATTTCTCTTTCTCAACGCCTGGCTTAGCGGCTTCGCTTTTCAGCACCGGGAACTCAATGAACAGCGTCAGCACAAAGATCGCGACATAAATGATGCCGATGCAGGCGTAAACCCAATACCACGGCAACGCGCGCGCCAGTAAGATACCGGCGATGATCGGAAAGATGGTGCCCGCCATGCTGAAGAACGAATCGGTAAACAGCAGACGTGCGCCGCGCTGACGGCCATCGTACAGATGGGTGATCAGGAAGGTACCGATCGACATCGTGATGCCGCTGACGACGCCGAGGATGAACATGCACAGCGAGAAGACGGTGAGATCGTGGCTGGTCATCAGGCCGGCAACGGCGAGGATCATCAGCACAAAGCCAAAGATCAGCTGGCGCTTCAACGGCACAATCACCATCAGCCAGGCGTTCAGGAACACCGACACCAAAATGCCCGCATTGAGGAATGTGAAAGTGTTGCTCATTTCTGAAATAGGGCGCTGGAAATACTGCGCGATATTGTCCAGCACCATACCGGTAACGATCACCAGTGCGCCGGTGAGCGCATAGGAGAAATAGCTAATCCAGGTAAGGCCAATGCGATTACGGTTTGTCATGTTCTGAACCTGTTAAGCGACGAAGTTGGCAAAAAGTGTCATGAATTGTAAGTGTTGCTGTGATCTTAATAAACAACGAGTGTAACAAGGCGGAAATATTTCATTGAGAGTGTGATTTTCATCACGCAAATGATTGCGTGGCGGCAAAAGTATGACAATAGCAACATCCACGTAAATATCGGTAAAACGCTGGCTCTTGGATCACATGCTCTTTACAATCAATCTCGTTTTTGAGCTAGCTCTCCATGGTAAGGAATCTTTCATGCTTAAACGTACTTTGACAGCGGCGGTTGCCCTGTTAGCGCTCTCTTCCGTATCGTCTGCCGCGCTCGCCGCAAAAGGCGATCCACATGTGCTGCTCACCACCTCTGCGGGCAATATTGAACTCGAACTGAACAACCAGAAAGCCCCGGTTTCGGTGAAAAACTTTGTTGATTACGTCAACAATGGTTTCTACAACAACACCATTTTCCACCGCGTTATTCCTGGCTTTATGATTCAGGGCGGCGGTTTCACTACCGACATGCAGCAGAAGCAAACGGTAGCGCCGATCAAAAACGAAGCCGACAACGGCTTGCGTAATCTGCGCGGCACCATTTCGATGGCGCGTACCGCAGATAAAGACAGCGCCACCAGCCAGTTTTTCCTCAACGTAGCCGATAATGCGTTCCTCGATCACGGTCAGCGTGATTTCGGCTATGCGGTATTTGGTAAAGTTGTGAAAGGCCAGGATGTGATCGACAAGATTGCGCAGGTCCCTACCAAAGATGTGGGACCGTACCAAAATGTGCCGTCAAAACCGATTGTTATCCTCTCCGCCAAAGTCCTGCCTTAATTCTGAAACGCGCCATTTTCGCATGGCGCATCATTGGCTCTCCGGCAAAGCAAAAAATTGCTGCTTATACTTAGGGCTCATTGCTTGCCGGAGGCGCTATGACTAGCAAACTCACTGAGAAACAGAAAGCCACTTTGTGGCAGCAGCGCCGAGCTGCGAGCTACCAGGCCAGCTGTCGACTGGCCGGATATACCTATAGCGAAGCTCTTATCGATGCCGAACATGCTGAGGGGCGACTCGAGTCGCTGAGGAGGCAATATGGTGGATAACAGCTTAGCGGTACGCGATCCCTATTTGTGGCACAACGACAATGTGTTGAAGAATCGCCTCGATATTCATGATGAAGCCCAGCTGCGCAAAGCGGAACTGGCTTTCAGCACCGCGCGCCTGGCGACGTTAGAACTTGGCCAGCGCAGCATCGGTTTGCCACGTCTTTGCCATATTCATCGCACGCTGTTTCAGGATCTCTACAGCTGGGCGGGAGAATTGCGCACCATTGATATCTGGCGCGATGAAACGCCGTATTGTCATTGCGAATACATCGAGAAAGAGGGCAACACGCTGATGCAGGCGCTGGAGGAAGAGCGCGGCCTGGCTGACCTTGAGCAGGAAGCGTTCGTGGCGCGTATCGCACATTACTATTGTGAGATCTTCGTGCTGCATCCGTTCCGCGCCGGCAATGGCCGCGCGCAGCGCATCTTCTTCGAGCAGTTGGCACTGCATGCCGGGTATCAGCTTTCGTGGGAAACACTCGAACGTGATGCGTGGCGCGCTGCGATCTCGGCGGGCGTCGCCGGCGATCTGGCACCGCTTACCGCGCAGTTTGCGAAAGTGGTAAGCCCGGCGAAGTAAAATGGGTAGAATAGCGCCGCTTTTACTGGCCTGAGGGCGCTATGCTGCTGCTAATCGATAACTACGACTCCTTCACCTGGAATCTCTACCAATACTTCTGCGAGCTGGGCGCGGATGTGCGTGTGGTGCGTAACGACGCCATTACGCTGGATGAGATGGCAGCGCTGCCGCTGACGCATCTGGTGATTTCGCCGGGCCCATGTACGCCGGATCAATCTGGCATCTCGCTCGCGGCTATTCGCCATTTTGCCGGGCGCTTGCCAATCCTCGGCGTTTGCCTTGGACATCAGGCGATTGCGCAAGCCTATGGCGCGCAGGTGGTACGCGCGCGGCAGGTGATGCATGGCAAAACCTCGCTGATTCAGCACACCAACCAAGGTGTGTTTCGTGATCTGAATAATCCGCTTACCGTGACCCGCTATCACTCATTGATTGTGGCGCGCGATACGCTGCCCGCTGAGTTTGAAGTCACCGCGTGGAGCCTGCGCGACGGCCAGCCGGATGAGATCATGGGTTTCCGCCATCGCAGCTTGCCGCTGGAAGGCGTGCAGTTCCATCCGGAAAGCATCCTCAGTGAGCAAGGGCATCAGCTACTGGCTAATTTCCTCAACGCGTAACTTATGTTTGCCTTCGTGTGACTTTTTATGCATATTTTGTGATTATAATTTCACATCAGCTCAACAAATAACCCGATGAGGTCGTCAATGGCAGCGGAAAAACTAGCGGTAACCCGGGAAACGTTCGATAACGTAATTTTGCCTGTTTATGCACCTGCGCAGTTTGTGCCGGTAAAAGGCAAAGGCAGCCGAGTGTGGGATCAGCAGGGCAAAGAGTATATCGATTTCTCTGGCGGTATCGCGGTGACTGCATTGGGCCATTGTCATCCGGCGCTGGTGGAAACGCTGAAAACCCAGGGCGAAACGCTGTGGCACACCAGCAACGTGTTCACCAACGAACCGGCGCTGCGTCTGGCGAGTAAACTGATTGCCGCGACCTTTGCCGATCGGGTGTTTTTCGGTAATTCCGGCGCGGAAGCCAATGAAGCGGCATTCAAGCTGGCGCGTTATTACGCCTGCAAAAAACACAGCCCGTTCAAAAGTAAAATCATCGCCTTCCATAACGCCTTCCACGGTCGCACGCTGTTCACCGTGTCGGTGGGTGGCCAGCCGAAATATTCTGATGGCTTCGGTCCAAAACCGGCGGATATCGTGCATGTGCCGTTCAACGATCTCGATGCGGTGAAAGCGGTGATTGACGACCATACCTGCGCCATCGTGGTCGAGCCGATTCAGGGCGAAGGCGGCGTAATGCCGGCTACGCCAGAATTTATGCAAGGCCTGCGCGCACTCTGTGATGAACATCATGCGCTGTTGGTGCTGGATGAAGTGCAGAGCGGCATGGGACGCAGCGGCAAACTCTTTGCGTATGAACATTACGGTATCAAGCCCGATATCCTCACCACCGCCAAAGCGCTGGGCGGCGGTTTCCCGGTGAGTGCGATGTTGACCACCAACGAAATCGCCTCAGTAATGGCGCCGGGCGTGCACGGCACCACTTACGGCGGCAATCCGCTGGCGTGTGCTATCGCTGAAACCGCGCTGGATATTATCAACACGCCAGAAGTGCTGGAAGGTGTGGAAGCGCGTCGTCAGCAGTTTGTTGAAGCGCTGCAAGCCATCGACAGCAAATTCGCTATCTTCAGCGAGATTCGCGGCAAAGGTCTGTTGATTGGTGCCGCGCTGAGGCCGCAGTTCGCCAGCAAAGCGCGTGACATCCTCAACGCTTCCGCCGCGGAAGGGCTGATGATTCTCACCGCCGGTACTGACGTGATCCGTTTTGTGCCGTCGCTGGTGATTGAACCAACCGATATCGCCGAAGGCATGACGCGTTTCGCCAGCGCGATTGAAAAGGTGCTGACCGCTTAATCCGCTTTCGGACGTAACACTTTGAGCCAGCGGCCATGATGCGGTCGCTGGCTCCACGCCAGCGAAGAGATGGTGTGCATTACGCTGAGGTGCTGCAATATCCGCTTCACATGCTGTTCGACAATCGTCACCGGCCCTTCATTAAGATTCTCCGGCGCTTCCAGAATATTGCTGTCGTTACCCGGACCGTCATACGCCAGCCGCTGCTGACAACGCTGCAGCGCGATTTCACAGGATTGCAGATAACGTTCTGCCAGCTTCGATGTCAGCATGGTGTGCTCGCGCGCCAGAATCGTCATGGCATTAATATGCTCGACGATGAACTGACTGTGCGTAACCCACATGCGCATATCTTTCAGATATTGCAGGTTAAAGCCCGGCTCGCTCGATGCCTGGTTCAATGAGTTGAACAGCGCGTTGTGCGCCTGATTAACCTTTATGCGCTGATAAGCCAGTTTATCGGGCGACTGTTCCGGCCCCAGCAGCAGTTGCAGCGCCTCCTGATAGGCTTCCAGCGCATCGTGAGCGTTCTTGCGCAGCAGCCCGCTTTGCCACTGCGGCCACAGCCAAATCATCCCGGCGAAGGCAATTAAACAGCCCATCAAGGTATCCATCATACGCGGCAGCAGAAACTGCGCGCCGTTCAGCGACAGCAATTGCAGCGAATACACCGCCGTGACGGTAAAGCCAATCATCGACCAGCCATAATATTTCCGCGTGATCAGATAGCTCGCCAGCGTAATCCCCAGCATAAACAGCAGCGTGATCGATTCCGGCACCGCCAGCTGCAGTGACGCGGCGGCGATCAGCAATCCGGCGAAAGTGCCCAGCGCACGGTGCTGAATACGCACGCGCGTGGCGTTGTAACCGTTCTGGCTGACGAACATGATGGTCATCAGAATCCAGTAAGGTTTGGGGATGTTGAAGAACAGCGCCAGCGAGCTGCCAAACATCAGCATCACAGCGAAGCGGGCTGCGGTGCGTAACGCGGTGGATTTGAATGACAGATAACTGCGCAGCGCCGGCAACAGCGGCAAACGGCGCTGGCGATCGGCCATCAGGTCACGCGTGTAGAGCGGCTTCTGCGTACGCAACACGCGGGCGATGCGACTGAAGTGATACAGGCAGAAGTTGCCGACCGGATTATCCGGATGCTGGCGTGCAATTTTCTCCAGCGCGCCGAGCTGTTTCTCCATGTGAAAACGATCCGGCAGCTGATGGTAGAGAATCGCATCCGCCAGCACGCGCAGCCGCGCCGAGATAATTTTGGCGTTCCAGCGAATCACCGCTTCAGCGTGGCTCTCCTCAACCAGCTTCTGCACCTCTTCGGGCTGATGCAAACTCACGGAGATGTGTTCCTGTAAATCCAGCGCAACCTGGAAAGCGCGCGTCAGGCGTTTGTGGCTGTTATCGCGGCTCGCCGACAGCATATGCATTTGCTGATAACAGGTGGTGATGAGGTCGACCGCCTTTTGCTGGCGCGCCAGCAGCGGCGGCAGCGCTTTCTCTGGATCGGTCAGCTGCGTCAGTAAGGTGTATTTGGCATCGCAGTAATCCGCCAGCTCGCGGAACAGCAGGCTGAGCGATTCGCGCATCGGCTGCTCTTTCCACAGCCAGAACCAGAACCAGTTGAACAAGCCGTACCACAGCGTGCCGCCAATATAGAGCAGCGGCGGCACCCATATCGGCATGCGTCCCACTAAGCTGAGCGTAAAGATGGCGGCGATGAGTGTGGCGGGCAGCAGGCGCGCGTGCAGCGGGCCGATTTCGCCGGTTACGCCAATCAGCAGCGGCAGCGCCAGTAAAATCAGCGGCAGCGGTATCTGGTAAGCGGTGAGGATTTGCATCAGGAAACTGCCGGTGGCAAACAGCGAACCACCCACAATCAGGCGTTTGAAGAAGCGTTTGTGCGGCGTATCCAGTCCCGCCATGTTGCAGCAGGCGGGCACTAACGAGAACAGCAGACCTTTTTGCAGATCGCCAAACAGCCAACCGAGAGCCACAGGCAGGCACAGCACCAGCGTTTGCCGCAGCGCATAGTTAACTTCGGGATGATAGATGATTCGGCGCCACATCAGCTCATCGCAAATAGAAACGGCGCGATGTTGCCATCACGCCGTGGGTGAGAAGAAATTAGCGGGTGCCGTAAACGACGATGGTTTTACCGTGTGCGGAGATCAGGTTCTGATCTTCCAGCATTTTCAGGATACGACCCACGGTTTCGCGTGAGCAGCCCACGATCTGACCAATCTCCTGACGGGTGATTTTGATTTGCATCCCGTCTGGGTGAGTCATCGCATCTGGCTGTTTGGCCAGATTTAGCAGCGTTTGCGCAATACGTCCGGTGACATCGAGGAAGGCAAGGTTGCCCACTTTCTCAGATGTCACTTGCAGACGACGCGCCATTTGCGAAGAAAGTCGCATTAAAATATCCGGGTTTACCTGAATCAGCTGACGGAATTTTTTGTATGAAATTTCAGCCACTTCGCAGGCAGACTTCGCACGCACCCAAGCACTACGTTCCTGGCCTTCTTCGAAAAGACCGAGTTCGCCGATGAAATCCCCCTGATTGAGGTAGGAGAGAATCATCTCTTTGCCTTCTTCATCTTTAATCAGTACCGCTACGGAACCTTTTACGATGTAGTACAGCGTTTCCGCTTTCTCACCCTGATGGATGAGCGTGCTTTTGGATGGATATTTGTGAATATGGCAATGGGACAGGAACCATTCGAGTGTAGGGTCTGTTTGCGGTTTGCCGAGAACCATTCGCTATTATCCTCTGTTGTAATCGTGCCCAAAACACAGGGGGCATTTTTTTCCCTGTCAGGCGGTTTAATCGTCGAGCGTTTCCAGTAAAGGAAAAATTATTCCGGGTGGACTCTTAAGCTACGCTTTTGATTCTTCCGGCCTTCGTCTGTGATGACGAAAATATTTTCAGCACTGTTTGTAGCACAGCTTTTGCGAGCTGTCTTGTGTTGTCTCGCTTCAGCAGAAGGGGGATTACTCTGGATTGCTGTTTGTCAGGTGAAAGCGTACTCTGGCGGCAAAACCGCCGCTTCAGGAGAAAGAATCATGCAGGCACGAGTGAAATGGGTGGAAGGTCTTACCTTTCTCGGAGAATCCTCATCCGGCCATCAGGTATTGATGGATGGTAATTCCGGTGATAAAGCGCCAAGTCCAATGGAGATGGTGCTGATGGCCGCGGGCGGCTGTAGCGCTATTGATGTGGTGTCGATCCTGCAAAAAGGGCGCAGCGATGTGGCCGATTGCGAAGTGAAGCTCACATCGGAACGCCGTGAAGAAGCGCCACGCATTTTTACCCACATCAACCTGCATTTTATTGTCAGCGGTAAAGCATTGAGCGACAAGGCCGTTTCGCGTGCGGTTGATCTGTCAGCGGAAAAATATTGTTCGGTAGCGATCATGCTGGGTAAAGGCGTCGAAATTACCCACAGCTATGAGGTGATCGAGTTATAACTCGGATTGTAGCGGCGCAATTCATTGCGCAATAAATTGCGCCGCTACGGAATGACTTCGCTTATTCAATCCGCTTCCCTTCAATCAGTCGCTGTACCAGCGGCAGCATAATCAGCTCCATCGCCAATCCCATTTTGCCACCCGGCACCACCAGCGTATTGATGTGCGAAATAAACGATCCCTGAATCATCGCCAGCAGATAGGGGAACGCGATGCCTTCCAGACCACGGAAATGGATCACCACGAAGCTTTCGTCGAGCGACGGAATTTCGCGTGCGGCAAACGGGTTTGAGGTATCAACGGTCGGCACGCGCTGGAAGTTAATGTGGGTGCGCGAGAACTGTGGCGTGATGAAGTTAATGTAATCCTCCATTGACCGTACCACCGAATCCATCACCGCTTCGCGTGAATGGCCGCGCTCGCTGGTGTCACGCACCAGCTTCTGAATCCACTCAAGGTTAACAATCGGCACCACGCCAACCAGCAGATCGACATGCTCCGCCACATTTTGCTGCTGCGTGACCACGCCGCCGTGTAAGCCTTCATAGAACAGCACATCGGTGTTTTCCGGCAGCGGCTGCCACGGCGTAAAAGTGCCCGGCACCTGATTCCACGGCACGGCTTCATCGTAGGTATGTAGATATTTGCGCGATTCGCCAAGGCCGGTTTGGCCGTAATGTTTAAACGTCTGCTCCAGCAGGCCGAAGTCGTTGGCTTCCGGGCCGAAGTAGCTGATGTGACGCCCGAGATCGCGCGCCTTGCGGATCGCCATGTCCATTTCCGGACGTGTGTAGCGATGGAAACTGTCGCCTTCGAGTTCCGCCGCATGCAAATTCAGCTGCTGGAAAATTTTACGGAAGGCGAGGCTGGTGGTGGTGGTTCCGGCGCCGCTGGAACCGGTGACGGCAATAATTGGATGCCTGGCTGACATAACAGAGCTCCCTGTGAAGTCCGGCGATGAGCATTGTTACCACGAATTGCCGCGGGGTGCATCAGCCGCGGAATTCACCCTTCGGCATAATATTGATCGATTCATGCAGTTCCGACCACACCAGCACCACGTCGCCGCGCTCCAGTTGGCGGCGTACGTCGGTGACTTTTTGCAGCAAACTGCGTTCCTGCTCGCCGTAATCAGTGCCTTCGCGTAACACGAAGGTTTCAATCAGGTTTTCCAGCGTGTCCGCTTCGAGTTCTTGCCAGGGAATAATCACAATTACACATCCAGATAAGTTGAGAGCCAGTCGGGCACGCGCTGTTCCAGCCACATTTTCGGTTTAAGAACGGTGCCGCCGACGAAACCGACGTGGCCGCCTTGCTGCGTCAGCTGATACTGAATGGAGGCTGACAGCTGGTCAGGTTGCGGAATAACGGCATCGGTCATAAAGGGATCGTCTTGCGCGTGAATGATCAACAGCGGTTTACGCACGCCGGTCAGCAACGGCATCGCGCTGGCTCGTTGATAATAGTCGTTGGCGTCAATAAAACCGTGCGCACGTGCGGTTATCGCATCATCGAACTCGCGTAAGCGGCGGAAAGCACGTAACTGGCTGAGATCGACCGGCAGCGTGCCAGGCCAGGCGCGCAGTTTGCGCGTGGCGTTCTTTTTCAGCTGCGTCAGTAAATAGTGCTGATAAAAGCGTGAAAACCCCACATCCAGCTTGCCGCTGCAAGGCTCGAGCGCCAGCGGCGCTGAGATGGCGATGCCGGCATCAATCGGTACATCGTGACCTTGCTGACCCAGCAAACAAGCGAGCATGTTGCCGCCCAGCGAAACGCCGACGGCGGCGGTGGGTACGCTGCCCCATTCGCGCTGCAGCCAGTGAAGGAAGTAGGTGGCGTCTTCGGTTTCACCGGAGTGATAGATGCGCTTTAAGCGATTAGGCTCGCCGCTGCAGCCGCGAAAGTGCATTACCACCGCCAGCCAGCCGCGTGCCTGACACGCCTGCATCAGGCCGTGCGCATACGGGCTGCGAAAGCTGCCTTCCAGGCCGTGAAACATCACCATGCGCGGTTTATGACGCGCCTGCGCCGGATCTTCACTCCACGCTAAATCGACAAAATCGCCGTCCGGCAGGTCAAGACGCTGCCAGTGCGGACGTAACGTAACGCGGCGCCGCAGAATACGCGGCAGCAGCGTTTGCAGATGCGCGTTACTGAATCCGCGCAGGGGTTTAAAACGCTCGCCGCTGGGGCGATCAAAATAGCTTGGGTAAAGGCTTGTCTGATGCATAAGTCGCTGATAGCTTCGATGGGTTGTTCGCTTTACTGGGTGAGGAGCACCCGAATATACATGGAACTGAGTCTTTTTTTATCAATGTTAGGTTTTCTCTGGGTCGCGGCCATCACGCCCGGGCCCAATAATATGTTACTTACCGCCTCGGGTGCTAATTTTGGCTTCCTGCGCACCATTCCGCTGCTGATTGGTATCATGATTGGTATGCAAGTCATGTTGCTAATGGTGGCATTTGGCATCGGCGGCCTCATCCTGCTTTATCCCTCGCTGCATCTCATCCTGAAGATTGCCGGTAGCCTTTATCTGCTGTGGCTGGCATGGAAAATCGCCAGCGCCGAGTATGAAAAACTGGAAACCGACGATGTCACGGTGAAGCAGATGCCTTTCTGGCAAGGCGGCTTGCTGCAGTTGATCAACCCGAAAGCCTGGCTGATGGCGCTCGGCGCGGTGGCCAGCTTCAGCCTGGCGGGCAGCGAATATCTGCATTCGGTGGTGGCGATCAGCATCGGCATGTTCATGGTGAACGTGGTTTCCGGGGTGATCTGGATGGGCTTTGGCTCGCTGATTGGACGTCTGCTGCGCAGCCCACGCGCGTGGAAAATCTTCAATCTGGCGATGGGCTTGCTCACCGCTGCCTGCGTATTGCTGATTTGGCGCTAAGTTAGCTGGAAGCGCGTTCAACGCGCTTCCACGGCAATACTTCATGGACTACCGACGCGTTAGGCTGGCGGATGCGTTGCAGCAACAGCTGTACGCTGCGCACACCCATACGATTCATCGGCTGCTCAATCGTGGTCAGCGGTGGATTCAGGCTGCTGGTAAAGTTGATGCCATCAAATCCCACCACCGCTAAATCTTCCGGTACGCGTAAACCTGCTTCCAACGCCGCGTGGATGACGCCGACCGCCAACACATCTGATACCGCAAACACCGCATCCGGCGGTTCCGGCTGCGTGAGCAGTTCGCGCAAAGCCGCACTGCCCGCTTCGCAGGTGATATTCTCGGCATAAGCCACACCGCACCAGCTGAGATCCAGCTTCTCCAGCGCCGCGCGATATCCCTCTTCACGCTTATGTGAATAGAGGTAGCGCATATCACAGTTCACCAGCGCAATACGACGTCGGCCTTTGCTCGCCAGATAACGCACGGTTTCGAAAGCCGCTTCTTTATTATCAATCGCCACGCTTGAGGCGGCGATTGACGGATCGTATTCCGCGCACTGCACCCAAGGCTGATCGCCAATCAATTCTTTCAGCTCATGCAGGCTGCTGGCGGCATCCATGGTGATCACGCCGTCGACCACTTTGCCGGTGAGCAACGCAATGTAGGCCGCTTCGCGCCGCAGCTGCGATCCTGAGTTACACAGCAGAATGTGGTAACCCTGCGCTTCAGCTTCGGCTTCAATGCCCTGAACCACGCGTGAGCAGAATGGATTGGTGATGTCGGGAATCAGCACTAACAACATATGGCTTTGCGAAGTGCGCAACTGGCGCGCCAGCAGGTTGGGCTGATAGTCGCAGATGTCGATGGCCGCCAGCACTTTGGCACGCGTATCCGGGCGCACGCCGGGATTCTGGTTCAAAACCCGTGAAACGGTGGCTTTTGACACGCCAGCCAGGTGTGCGACTTTTTCTATCGACATGGATTCAGGACCGTTAGTAAAGAGTTAAAAAATGAGATCTCTATCAATATCACAGCTGCCATGTGAGCGTGTGACATATTTACCGCTTTCCCTTTTCTTTCCATTTGCACTTTTTGCATAGCCTTGCCCGATGTTGATCTAAGAACGGATCGTCATTAGGGATAATTTTTAATTCCTTTATGAAATTACTGTTGCTGGAGAAACTGCCCAGACAAAACACATTAGGGTGAATGATGATGGCAATGAAAAAAACAATAACGGCGGTCACAGCGGCTCTGGCCCTGATGGCGTTCCAGGCGCAAGCGGTCAACGTTACCGTGGCGTATCAGACCTCGGCTGAACCAGCCAAAGTGGCGCAGGCGGATAACACCTTCGCCAAAGAGAGCGGTGCTACCGTCGACTGGCGCAAATTTGATAGCGGGGCCAGCGTGTTACGTGCACTGGCGTCGGGCGACGTGCAGATTGGTAATATCGGTTCCAGCCCGCTGGCGGTCGCCGCCACGCAAAAGCTGCCGATTGAAGCTTTCCTGCTGGCCTCTCAGCTCGGTAACTCCGAAGCGCTGGTGGTGAAGAAAACCATCAAAGATCCTAAAGACCTGATTGGCAAGCGCATCGCCGTGCCGTTCATCTCGACTACGCACTACAGCTTCCTCGCCGCGCTCAAGCATTGGGGCATCAAGCCTTCGCAAGTGACCTTAGTCAACCTGCAGCCGCCGGCGATTATTGCTGCCTGGAAACGCGGTGACATTGACGGCGCTTACGTCTGGTCTCCGGCGGTTAACGAGCTGGAGAAAGATGGCAAGGTGCTGACGGACTCTTCGCAGGTCGGCAAGTGGGGCGCGCCAACGCTTGATGTGTGGGTGGTGCGTAAAGACTTTGCGCAGCAGCATCCAGAAATCGTCACCGCCTTTGCCCGCAGCGCCGTTGAAGCGCAGCAAGCTTACATTGCCAATCCGGATCAATGGCTGAAGCAGTCAGACAACCTGAGCAAGCTGGCGCGCCTGAGCGGTGTACCCGAAGCGGATGTGCCGGTGCTGGTAAAAGGCAACACGTACCTCACCGCGCAGCAGCAGGTGGAGCAGCTCGGCAAGCCGGTGAACAAGGCGATTGTCGATACTGCCGGCTTCCTGAAAGAGCAGGGCAAAGTGCCAGAAGCGGATAGCGATTACAGCAGCTTCGTCACCACGCGCTTCGTTGCACCCTTAGTGAAATAACCGGAGGCCGTATGCTTAACATCACCCATCTCAATGCGCGTTACGCCGGACAACCCGCGCTGCAGGACATCAACCTGCAGCTGGGCAGCCGAGACCTGCTGGTGGTGTTAGGTCCCTCCGGCTGTGGCAAAACCACGCTGCTGAACCTCATCGCCGGCTTTCTGCCGCTGGAATCTGGCAGCATTACGCTGGATGGCAAAGCGGTAAAAGGGCCGGGCGCTGAGCGCGGCGTAGTGTTTCAAAATGAAGGATTGCTGCCGTGGCGCAACGTGATCGATAACGTTTCGTTTGGTTTGCAACTGGCGGGAATGGCGAAGGCGGAGCGCCATACCATTGCACGCCGTTTGATCCGCAAAGTAGGACTGGAAGGTGCAGAGCAGCGTTATATCTGGCAGCTCTCTGGGGGTCAACGTCAGCGCGTGGGCATTGCGCGTGCGCTGGCGGCTGATCCTCAGTTGCTGCTGTTAGATGAGCCGTTTGGCGCGCTGGACGCCTTTACCCGTGAACAGATGCAAACCCTGCTGCTAACGCTGTGGCGTGATACCGGCAAGCAGATTCTGCTGATCACCCACGACATCGAAGAAGCGGTGTTCCTCGCCAGCGAACTGGTGCTGCTGTCGCCGGGACCGGGCCGCGTCGTGGAGCGTTTGAAACTCGACTTCGGCCAACGCTTCGCCGCCGGGGAACCGTGCCGCAGCATCAAATCCGATCCGGCGTTTATCGAACGTCGTGAATATGTACTGAATCAGGTGTTTTCCCAGCGTGAGGCGTTTATATGAGTGCAGTGATTGATGGGAAGACCCAAATGCGTCGTCGTGGACTGCGCTGGCCGTTCTCGCGCCAGTTCTCACTCAGCCTGCTCAGCGTGGGCTTGTTACTGCTGTTGTGGTGGGCTATTACCGCGCTCGGCTTAGTGGCACCGCTGTTCTTACCGCCGCCGCAAGTGGTGCTGCAGAAGCTGATATTGATTGCCAGCCCGCAAGGTTTTATGGACGCCACATTATGGCAGCATCTGGGTGCCAGCCTGGCGCGTATGCTGGTGGCGCTGTTCTTCGCCGCGCTGATTGGGATTCCGGTCGGCATCGCCATGGGCCTGAGCCCGGCGATTCGCGGCTTGCTTGATCCGCTGATCGAACTCTATCGCCCGGTGCCGCCGCTGGCTTATTTGCCGCTGATGGTGATCTGGTTTGGCATCGGCGAAACCTCGAAGATTTTACTGATTTATCTGGCGATTTTCGCGCCGGTGACTTTATCGACGCTGGCGGGAGTGAAGAATGCTCAGCAGGTACGGATTCGCGCGGCGCAGGCGCTGGGCGCATCGCGCTGGCAGCTGCTGCGCTACGTGATTCTGCCCGGCGCGCTGCCGGAGATTCTCACCGGCTTGCGTATTGGTCTCGGTGTAGGTTGGTCAACGCTGGTGGCGGCGGAACTGATTGCCGCTACGCGGGGACTCGGCTTTATGGTGCAGTCGGCCGGTGAGTTCCTCGCCACCGACGTGGTGCTGGCCGGTATCGCCGTGATTGCCCTGATTGCCTTTGGCTTAGAACTGGGTCTGCGCGCCTTGCAGCGCCGACTGACGCCCTGGAATGGAGAACAGCAATGAACGAACGACTTTCTTTTACCGCTCTGGGCCCGAATATCGGGGCGCAGGTTAGCGATGTCGATCTCAGCCGTCCGCTGAGTGATGCCCAGTTTGAACAGCTCTATCATGGCCTGCTGCGCCATCAGGTGCTGTTCCTGCGTAATCAGGTGATTACCCCGGAACAGCAGCGCGCGCTGGCGATTCGCTTTGGCGATCTGCATATCCATCCGGTCTATCCGCATGCGGAAGGCGTGGAAGAGATCATCGTGCTGGATACGCATCAGGATAATCCGCCGGATAACGACAACTGGCACACCGATGTGACCTTTATTCAAACCCCGCCGGCAATTGCAATCCTGGCTTCGAAGCTGCTGCCGGAAAGCGGCGGCGATACCTTGTGGTCAACCGGCATTGCGGCCTATGAAGCGCTGTCTGAACCGTTTAAGACGCTGTTGAATGGGCTGCAGGCGGAGCACGACTTTAAGAAGTCGTTTCAGGAGTACAAATACCGCAAAACCGAGGAAGAGCATCAGCGCTGGCAGCAAGCGGTGGCAAAGAACCCGCCGGTGCAGCATCCGGTGATTCGTACCCACCCGGTGAGCGGACGCAAGGCGCTGTTTGTCAACGAAGGTTTTACCACGCGTTTGTTGGGCTTGAGCGAAAAAGAGAGCGATACGCTGCTTAACTTCCTGTTTTGGCATAGCGCCAAACCGGAATTCCAGGTGCGCTGGCGCTGGCAGGAGAATGATGTGGCGATTTGGGATAACCGCGTGACCCAACACTATGCTAATGCGGATTATTATCCGGCGCGGCGGGTGATGCATCGTGCGACGGTGTTAGGGGATAAGCCGTTTTAATTTGGAATAGTGCTCGCATTCCCCCATCCCGGCCTTCCCCCGCTTGCGGGGGAAGGAGATGCTGCCACATGCAGCTTCATCACCAACATGTGGCAGCATCTTCCTCCCCCATTTATGGGGGAGGACCGAGGAGGGGGACAGCGCGCACACTCAACTCGCCAGCATCTGCTCCAGCTGTTCCTGCGCATCCAGCCACGCCATTTCGACCTCTTCCAGCGCGGCCTTGCTCTCGGCCTGACGTAGCAGCGCCACATTCAAATCGGCTTTGCGGCTCTGATCGTAAATCTCGCTGTCGGCTAACTGGGCTTCCGCGTCGCTGAGCTGGCTCTGCCACTTCACCATCTGCTTCTCAAGCTTCTCGATCTCTTTACGCAGCGGCTGCGTTTGTGCGCGCAGTTCGGCGTCGCGGCGTTTCTGGTCTTTGCGCGATTGCGCGCTGTTGCCGTTGTCCTGCTTCGGTGCGGCATCCTGTTGCGCTTGCTGCTTCTGCAAATCGCTCAGCCACTGCTGATAATCTTCCAGATCGCCCTCAAACACGTCGACCTTGCCGTCGTGCACCAGATAGAGATCGTCGGTGGTGGCGCGCAGCAGATGGCGATCGTGCGAGACCACCACCAGCGCGCCTTCGAAATCAATCAGCGCTTCGGTCAGCGCCTGACGCATATCAAGATCGAGGTGGTTAGTTGGTTCATCAAGCAGCAGCAGGTTCGGGCGCTGCCAGACGATTAATGCCAGCACCAGACGCGCTTTTTCGCCGCCGGAGAAACGTTCGGTAATTTCGCTGACTTTATCGCCCTGGAAGCCGAAGCCGCCAAGGTAGTCGCGCAACTGCTGCTCCAGCACTTTCGGCGCGATGCGTGATAAATGCTGCAAGGGTGATTCATCGGCGCGCAGATATTCCAGCTGATGCTGGGCGAAGTAACCGAGCTTAATGCCTTTCGCCAGGCCAACTTTGCCATCCAGCGCGTCGAGCTCACCGGCTAGCAGCTTAATCAGCGTCGATTTACCCGCGCCGTTACGGCCCAGCAGGCCAATACGTGAACCCGGCACAAGGTTGAGTTTGATGGCGTCGAGAATAATGCGTTCGCCATAACCGGCGGTAACGCGCTCCATCTTCAGCAACGGATTCGGCAAGCTTTCTGGCGCGCGGAAACTGAAGCTGAATGGGTTATCGACGTGTGCCGGCGCAATCAACTCCATGCGCTCCAGCATTTTGATGCGGCTCTGCGCCTGCTTGGCTTTGGTCGCCTGCGCGCGGAAGCGATCGATATACTTCTGCAGGTGCGCCACTTTTTCCTGCTGGCTCTGGAACAGCGCTTGCTGCTGCGCCAGCTTGGCGCCGCGCTGACGTTCGAACGAGCTGTAGTTACCGGTGTATTCAAACATCGTCTGCTGTTCGATGTGGATGATCTTATCGACCACCGGATCGAGGAAGTCGCGGTCGTGCGAAATCAGCACCAGCGTGCCTTCGTAGCTTTTCAGCCAGCGTTCAAGCCAGATCACCGCATCCAGATCGAGGTGGTTAGTCGGTTCATCCAGCAGCAGCAGATCGGAACGGCACACCAGCGCCTGCGCGAGGTTAAGGCGCATGCGCCAGCCACCGGAGAAATCGCTCACCGGCCGCATTAATTGTTCCTGGCTAAAGCCCAAACCGTGCAACAAACTTGATGCGCGAGCAGGTATGCTCCACGCCTGAATCGCATCCAGCTTGCCGTGCAGCAGGGCGATGGCGTTGCCATCGTTGCGCGCATTGGCGTCGGCCAATTCGGATTCAAGCTGACGATATTCACGGTCGCCGTCGATAACATACTCCAGCGCGGGTTTGCTCAGCGCCGGGGTTTCCTGATTGACCCACGCCAGCGCCCAGTTGCTCGGGAACGTAGCGTTACCTTCATCGCTGCTGATTTCGCCCTTCAGCAATGACAGCAGCGTCGATTTGCCGCAGCCATTTTTGCCCACTAAGCCAACTTTCTGGCCTGGGTTAATGGTGGCTGTTGCGTTATCCAGCAGCACATTGGTGCCGCGGCGAATTTGTAGTGCTGAAAAGACAATCATAAGCGCCGTATCGTCAGAATATGTTAATTTACCGGCAACATAATTCGAGAAAATTTGTTGCGTCGAGCATGGTAGCGGAATTCCTGTGCCGTGACGACGCTTTGGAGGGGAACGATGTCGCAGCCACCCAAAATATTGCTGCTTTACGCCCATCCGGAATCACAGGATTCGATTGCTAATCGGGTTTTGCTGCAGTCGGCTATGGAACTGGACCACGTCACGGTGCACGATTTATACGCCCACTATCCGGATTTTTTTATTGATATTCACTATGAGCAGCAGCTGCTGCGCGACCATCAAATCGTTGTATTCCAACATCCACTTTATACCTACAGCTGCCCGGCGCTCCTGAAGGAGTGGCTGGATCGTGTGCTGTCGCGCGGCTTTGCCAGCGGACCGGATGGTAATGCGCTGGAAGGCAAATACTGGCGCAGCGTGGTCACCACCGGCGAACCGGAAGCGGCTTATCACCCTAGCGGCCTGAATCGCTATCCGATGAGTGACATCATGCGTCCGTTTGAGCTGACGGCGCAGATGTGCCGCATGCACTGGATGACGCCGATGGTGATTTACTGGGCGCGTCGACAAACGCCGGAAGTGATGCGTAATTTTGCGCGCGCGTATGGTGACTGGCTGGCTTCACCGCTGCCGCAGGGAGGTGTGTGATGGAAGGCGAAACGTTACTGACGGCGGGCGTGATTTATCTGGTTGCGGCGGTGCTGATTGTGCCGATTGCGGCGCGTCTCGGCATTGGCGCGGTGCTGGGCTATCTGTTGGCCGGTATCGCGATTGGTCCGTGGGGTTTGGGGTTCATCAGCGACGTCGAGGAGATTTTGCACTTCTCGGAACTCGGCGTGGTGTTCCTGATGTTCATCATCGGGCTTGAACTGAACCCCTCGAAACTGTGGGCGCTGCGCCGTTCGATATTTGGCGTTGGTGCGGCTCAGGTGCTGATTTCCGCCGCCATTCTCGGCGGATTGCTGTGGCTGACCGATTTTAGCTGGCAGGCGGCGGTGATTGGCGGCATTGGTCTGGCAATGTCATCCACGGCGATGGCGCTGCAGCTGATGCGCGATAAAGGCATGAACCGCAGTGAATCGGGACAGCTCGGCTTCTCAGTGTTGCTGTTCCAGGATCTAGCGGTGATTCCCGCGTTGGCGCTGGTGCCGCTGCTGGCGGGCGGCGACAGCGGTCATGTTGACTGGTTGAAAGTTGGGATGAAAGTGCTGGCGTTCGGCGGGATGCTGATTGGTGGTCGTTATCTGCTGCGCCCGATTCTGCGCTTCATTGCCGCATCCGGCGTGCGCGAAGTGTTTACTGCCGCCTCGCTGCTGCTGGTGCTGGGTTCGGCACTGTTTATGGATGCGCTCGGTCTGTCGATGGCGCTCGGTACTTTCATCGCGGGTATTCTGTTGGCGGAAAGCGAGTATCGCCACGAGCTGGAAGTGGCCATCGAACCGTTCAAAGGTTTGTTGCTGGGCTTGTTCTTTATTTCGGTTGGCATGGCGCTGAATCTCGGCGTGCTTTATACCCACATCACTGAAATTTTGTTGGGCGTGCTGATTCTGGTGACGGTGAAAACGCTGGTGCTGTATGTGCTGGGGCGCATTTATGGCCTGCGCAGTTCGGAGCGCCAGCAGTTTGCCGGTGTATTAAGCCAGGGCGGCGAGTTCGCCTTTGTGCTGTTCTCGGCGGCGTCGTCGGCCAAAATGTTCAGCGGCGACCAAATGCCGCTGCTGCTGGTGACGGTGACGTTATCCATGATGACCACGCCGCTGCTGATGAACGGCATCGATCGTCTACTGGCGCACCGCTTTAATGAGCCCGATGAAAATGCCGAGAAGCACTTTGTTGAGGACGATCGGCCGCAGGTCATTGTGGTGGGCTTTGGTCGTTTTGGTCAGGTTGTTGGCCGTTTGCTGATGGCGAACAACAAGCGCATTACCGTGCTGGAGCGTGATATCTCCGCGGTGAGCCTGATGCGTAAATATGGCTATAAGGTTTACTATGGCGACGCCACCGAGCTGGAGCTGCTGCGTGCGGCGGGCGCGGAGAATGCGCAATCCATCGTCATTACCTGTAACGATCCGGAAGATTCGATGACCATCGTGCAACTGTGTCAGCAGCATTTCCCGCAGCTGGAAATCCTGGCGCGTGCGCGTGGACGTGTTGAGGCGCACGAACTGTTGCAGGCGGGTGTTACGCTGTTCTCGCGTGAGACGTTCTCCAGTGCGCTGGAGCTGGGTCGTAAAACGCTGATCTCGCTGGGCATGCATCCGCATCAGGCGCAGCGCGCGCAGCAACATTTCCGTCGTCTGGATATGCGTATGCTGCGTGAGCTGGTGCCCAGCCACGATGACAGCGCGCAGGTTTCGCGTGTGCGTGAGGCGCGGCGCGAGCTGGAGGATATCTTCCAGCGCGAAATGCAGCACGAGAAACGTCAGTTTGACGGCTGGGATGACGAGTAGAACTATACTTACTTAATCCGTTCACTAACGACGGCAGGAAACAGTATGCGTAAACAATTTATTGCCGGTGCGGTTTGCCCGCACTGCCAGGAAAAAGACACGTTGGCATTGTGGCGTGAGAACAATGTTGATGTGGTGGAGTGCGTCGAGTGCGGTCATCAAATGCGGGAAGCGGATAAGCAGGTGCGCGATCAGGTTCGCAGCAATGAGCAAGTGATCGGCATTTTTCATCCTGAGTAGCGCAATGGCTCAGCTTTTTTTAAGCTTGAACTTACAGCGGGATTGAATTCCGTTACAATCGGCGCCATTAACGCTGAGCAGTATGCAATAACACATTTGTTGGCATCCTCAGTCTTGAACCTTTCTGGTTGGTTATTGCACGCAAAATTGACCAATGGGACGGGATCTTAGTTCTCAACGGTTAGGAGATATCATGAAAGTAGCAAAAGACCTGGTGGTGAGCCTGGCGTATCAGGTTCGTACCGAAGACGGTGTGTTGGTTGACGAGTCACCGGTGAGTGCACCGTTGGACTATCTGCACGGTCATGGTTCCCTGATTTCTGGTCTGGAAAAAGCGCTGGAAAATCATGATGTAGGCGATAAGTTTGACGTGCATATTCCGGCGAACGACGCTTACGGTCAATACGATGACAACCTCGTACAGCGCGTGCCAAAAGACGTGTTTATGGGCGTTGACGAACTGCAGGTTGGCATGCGCTTCCTGGCAGAAACCGATCAGGGTCCAGTGCCGGTTGAAATCACCGAAGTTGAAGATGAGCACGTAGTGGTTGATGGTAACCACATGCTGGCGGGTCAGAACCTGAACTTCAACGTGGAAGTTGTGGCGATTCGCGCAGCGACCGAAGAAGAGCTGGCGCACGGTCACGTGCATGGCGCTGATGGTCATCATCACGATCATGACCACGACCATGGTCACGATCACGGCCAGGGCGGTTGTGGCACTGGCGGTTGCGGCTGCAGCCACTAATTAGTGTGATGCTGGCGAGGCCACCTTCGGGTGGCCTTTTCTTTTTAGTAATGTGGCGGCGGGGTTTCTTCAGATTGCGAGGCAATTATCGACGGCGCGCTATCTTTCACTTTATCGATTAACAGACGGACCTGCTCACGCAGTCTGATCATCTCCAGCTCATGCTGAACCACCGTTTGATTAAGCTGATCGATGGTGTATTCCTGAAAAGCCAGCTTGCTCTCCAGCGCCTCAAGGCGTTGTTCCCATTCTGTTGGTTGCATGATCTTTCCTCATCTTGCGGTGCTGCACGTTAGTCTGTTTCGGGCCTGATTCTACGGCCTTTCGCTTCAGAATCACCTGATATTTTACCTTTCCGCGCCATGCTGCATTGAAACGGCGCATAACGCCTATATCTCTGATGAAACTTCCTGAAGCAAAAAAGGTCGGAGGTTGGACGGGTAATTACATTGTGGGAGTGTTCGCCGCTGCCACGTAAAGTTATAGTGTGGGCCTCAGTCCGCAATGATTCCCGAGGTTAGAGGCTTCGGTTTTGGAGAAAGGATGAATTCACTGTTTAAAGTCACATTGTTAGCTACCACCATGGCCTTCGCGCTGAATGCACCGCTGGCAATGGCAGCAGAAACCGCCGCTGCTCCAGCTGACGCCGCTCAGGCTGCGCCGCAAGCACCGAAAAATGCTGCCTTCAAAAACGAAGACCAGCAATCAGCTTATGCACTTGGCGCGTCCCTGGGTCGCTACATGGACAACTCTCTGAAGGAACAAGAGAAGCTGGGCATCAAACTGGATAAAGATCAGTTGATCGCGGGTGTTCAGGACGCCTTTGGCGGCAAGAGCAAACTCTCTGATCAAGAGATCGAGCAAACCCTGCAGGCCTTTGAAGGCCGCGTAAAAGGTGCTGCTCAGGCGAAGATGGAAAAAGACGCGAAAGAGAACTCCGATAAGGGTTCCGCTTACGCTGACAAATTCGCTAAAGAAAAAGGCGTGAAGAAAACCGAATCTGGCCTGCTGTATCAGGTAGAGAAAGAAGGTACCGGTAGCGCGCCGAAAGACAGCGACACTGTGGTTGTGAACTACAAAGGGACGCTGATCGACGGTACTGAGTTCGATAACTCTTATACCCGCGGTGAGCCGCTGTCGTTCCGTCTGGACGGTGTGATTCTGGGCTGGACCGAAGGTCTGAAGCACGTGAAGAAAGGCGGTAAAATCAAGCTGGTGATCCCACCGAACCTGGCTTACGGCAAAAATGGCGTTCCGGGTATTCCGGCGAACTCCACGCTGGTGTTCGATGTTGAACTGCTCGACATCAAACCCGCGCCGAAAGCGGACGAAAAAGCGCAGGCTCCAGTCGCTGCCGATCAGAAAGCACAGTAATCTTAACTTTCTGCATCACGCCGCCCTCGGGCGGCGTTTTTATTGCGGAGAAGAGAGTAAAGGTCTGGCTAAAGACCAGCACATTTGCCAGACTAGCGCCTGCACAATTATCACAATATGAGTCTGCCCCAATGCTGTCGAGACAGGCTCCAGCCATTTAGGGTAATGTCTTCGATGTCTAATCCATTCAATCCCGGTGAACTGACTGACTTCGATTTACTGGAGCAACGTCCGTTCGAGCAAGCAGATTACGATATCCTCAAATCCTACGAAGCCGTTGTCGATGGCCTGGCGATGCTGATTGGCTCGCACTGCGAAATCGTGCTGCACTCGCTGGAAGATTTGAAGTGTTCTGCGGTGCGTATCGCCAACGGTGAACATACCGGGCGTAAAGTGGGTTCGCCGATTACCGATTTGGCGCTGCGTATGCTGCACGATATGCACGGCGCCGACAGCAATGTCTCCAGAGCCTACTTCACGCGCGCGAAAAGCGGTGTGCTGATGAAATCGGTCACGATCGCGATTCGTAATCGCCAGCAGCGCGTTATTGGCTTGCTGTGCATCAACATGAACCTCGACGTTCCGTTCTCGCAGATTATGTCGACCTTTATGCCGCCGGAGATGCAGCAGGTGGATTCCAACGTCAACTTTGCCAGCTCGGTGGAAGATCTGGTGATGCAGACGCTTGAGTTCGCGATTGAAGAAGTGAGCGCTGACCGTAACGTCTCTAATAATGCTAAGAATCGCCAGATCGTGCTCAATATGTATGAGAAGGGTATCTTCGACATTAAAGATGCGATTAACCAGGTGGCCGATCGCCTCAATATCTCCAAGCACACGGTTTACCTCTATATTCGTCAGTTTAAAAGCGGTGATTTTCAGGGGCAGGATCGCTAATGCGCTACACCTTGCTGGTCACCGGACCGGCATACGGCACGCAACACGCCAGCAGCGCGCTGCTGTTTGCGCGTGCACTCATCAAGGCCGGGCACCAGCTGGAGAGCGTGTTCTTCTATCGTGAAGGCGTGTTGAATGCCAACCAACTGAGCGCGCCGGCCAGCGATGAGGTGGATATGGTGCGTGAATGGCAGCAGTTGCGCGCTGAAAGTGGCGCCGTGCTGAATATCTGCGTGGCCGCAGCATTACGTCGTGGCGTAACCGACGCGCATGAAGCCGCGCGCTTACAACTGGCGGGCAGTAACTTGCAGCCGGGTTTTGAACTCAGCGGTTTGGGCGCATTGGCAGAAGCCGCGCTCAGCTGCGATCGTCTGGTGCAATTTTGATGAACCGCGTAGCTTTTCTATTTACTCAGGCACCGCACGGCAGCAGCGCGGGCAGGGAAGGGCTGGATGCTGTGCTGGCGACGGGCGCGCTAAGCGAAGATATCGGTCTGTTCTTTATCGGGGATGGCGTGCTGCAGCTCAATCGCGACCAACAACCTGAGCAAATTCTGGCGCGTAACTACATCGCGACCTTTGGCGTGCTGGAGTTGTACGATATTGACCAGTGTTTTGTCTGCGCCGATTCGCTGCTGGCGCGCGGGCAAAGTTTGACGGCCGAACGTGTGTTAAACGCTGAAGTGATGGATGCCGCATCGCTACGCGAGAAGCTGGCTTCCTATCATCGTGTTATTCGATTCTGAGAACTGATCATGCTCTACACGCTGCTGCAATCTCCCTGGCAATGCGACCTCGATAGCCTGCTGCTTTTATTGCAGGAAGGCGACGATCTACTTTTACTGCAGGATGGCGTCAGCGCCGCTTTGGCTGGCAGCCAAATGTTAATCAAGCTCAGCGCATCGCCGGCTACGCTGTGGGTATTAGAAGAAGATGTGGGCGCGCGCGGCCTGGATGAGCAAATTTCGACCAATGTAGCACGTTTGGACTATACTGGTTTCGTTGCGATGACAGCGAAGCATCCACAACAAGTGGCCTGGTAAGAGCGAAAACCTGGTTATTTCTTGACACCCTTTTGACACAGCCCTAAAATTCTGCCTCCTCGTAGTAATACGAGGCGATTTATTACGTGTTTACGAAGCAAAAAGCTAAATCCCAGGAGCTATTTAATGGCAACAGTTAACCAGCTGGTTCGCAAACCACGCGTACGCAAAGTTGCAAAGAGCAACGTGCCTGCGCTGGAAGCTTGCCCGCAGAAACGTGGTGTATGTACTCGTGTGTACACCACTACCCCTAAAAAACCAAACTCAGCACTGCGTAAAGTTTGCCGTGTGCGTTTGACCAACGGTTTTGAAGTTACCTCCTACATCGGTGGTGAAGGTCATAACCTGCAGGAACACTCAGTGATCCTGATCCGTGGCGGTCGTGTTAAAGACTTGCCAGGTGTGCGTTACCACACCGTTCGTGGCGCGCTGGACTGCTCAGGTGTTAAAGACCGTAAGCAGTCACGCTCCAAGTACGGCGTGAAGAAGCCAAAGGCTTAATGGTTCTCCGTTAAGTAAGGCCAAACGTTTTAACTTAAATGTCAAACTAAACTCGTAGAGTTTTGGACAATCCTGAATTAACAACGGAGTATTTCCATGCCACGTCGTCGCGTCATTGGTCAGCGTAAAATTCTGCCGGATCCTAAGTTCGGATCAGAGCTGCTGGCTAAATTTGTAAATATCCTGATGGTAGATGGTAAAAAATCTACTGCTGAATCTATCGTCTATACCGCGCTTGATACCCTGGCTCAACGCGCTGGTAAAGATGGCCTGGAAGCGTTCGAGGTTGCTCTCGAAAACGTACGTCCGACTGTCGAAGTTAAGTCACGTCGCGTTGGTGGTTCTACCTACCAGGTTCCAGTTGAAGTCCGTCCGGTTCGTCGTAATGCCCTGGCAATGCGTTGGATCGTAGAAGCTGCTCGTAAACGCGGTGATAAATCTATGGCTCTCCGCCTGGCGAACGAACTTTCTGATGCTGCAGAGAACAAAGGTACTGCAGTTAAGAAACGTGAAGACGTTCACCGCATGGCTGAAGCCAACAAGGCGTTCGCACACTACCGCTGGTAACAGCAACGTAGTTGTTATAAACCCAGCGGGCGTCCCAGTGACTCACCTGCTGGGCTTTTTTAACTTAGAACGTCTAAGAATCAGAGGAATCAAATGGCTCGTAAAACACCCATTGAGCGCTACCGTAACATTGGTATCAGTGCGCACATCGACGCCGGTAAGACTACAACTACCGAACGTGTTCTGTTCTACACCGGTGTAAACCACAAAATCGGTGAAGTTCATGACGGCGCAGCAACCATGGACTGGATGGAGCAGGAGCAGGAACGTGGTATTACCATCACGTCTGCTGCGACTACCTGTTTCTGGTCTGGTATGGCTAAGCAGTTTGAACCACACCACGTAAACATCATCGACACCCCGGGACACGTTGACTTCACCATCGAAGTTGAGCGTTCTATGCGTGTGCTTGATGGCGCAGTAATGGTTTACTGTGCAGTTGGTGGTGTTCAGCCACAGTCTGAAACCGTATGGCGTCAGGCTAACAAATATAAAGTTCCACGCATCGCGTTCGTTAACAAAATGGACCGCATGGGTGCTAACTTCCTGAAAGTTGTTGACCAGATGAAAGTGCGCTTGGGTGCAAACCCAGTTCCACTTCAGCTGGCTATCGGCGCAGAAGAAGGTTTCACCGGTGTTGTTGACCTGGTGAAAATGAAAGCGATCAACTGGAACGATGCCGATCAGGGCGTTACCTTCGTTTACGAAGATATTCCAGCTGATATGCAGGAACTCGCTGAAGAGTGGCGTGCGAAGCTGGTTGAAGCCGCTGCTGAAGGTTCTGATGAGCTGATGGAGAAATTCTTCGGCGGTGAAGAACTGACTGAAGAAGAGATCAAAACTTCTCTGCGTAAGCGCGTTCTGAAAAACGAAATCATCCTGGTGACCTGTGGTTCTGCATTTAAGAACAAAGGTGTTCAGGCGATGCTGGATGCGGTAGTTGAATACCTGCCAGCACCGACTGACGTTACCGCGATTAACGGTATGCTGGACGACGGTAAAGACACGCCGGCTGAGCGTCATTCCGATGACAAAGAGCCGTTTGCTGCACTGGCGTTCAAAATCGCTACCGACCCGTTTGTTGGTAACCTGACCTTCTTCCGCGTTTACTCTGGTGTTGTTAACACCGGTGACACCGTGTTCAACCCGGTTAAGTCAAACCGTGAGCGTCTGGGCCGTATCGTTCAGATGCACGCGAACAAACGTGAAGAGATCAAGGAAGTTCGTGCGGGCGATATCGCCGCTGCGATCGGTCTGAAAGACGTAACCACTGGTGACACCCTGTGTGACCCAGACAACGTCATCATTCTTGAGCGTATGGAATTCCCTGAGCCGGTAATCTCTATCGCCGTTGAGCCGAAAACCAAAGCTGACCAGGAAAAAATGGGTCTGGCTCTGGGTCGTCTGGCGAAAGAAGATCCATCATTCCGCGTATGGACTGATGAAGAAACCAACCAGACCATCATCGCAGGTATGGGTGAGCTGCACCTCGACATCATCGTTGACCGCATGAAGCGTGAATTCAACGTTGAAGCGAACGTCGGTAAACCTCAGGTTGCTTACCGTGAAGCGATTCGCGCGAAAGTTACCGATATCGAAGGTAAACACGCCAAGCAGTCTGGTGGTCGTGGTCAGTATGGTCATGTTGTTATCGACATGTACCCACTGGAGCCGGGCGTTAATCCGAAAGGTTACGAATTTGTCAACGATATCAAGGGCGGTGTGATTCCAACTGAATACATCCCTGCGGTTGATAAAGGTCTCCAGGAGCAGCTGAAATCAGGTCCACTGGCTGGTTATCCGGTAGTTGATCTGGGTGTTCGTCTGCACTTCGGTTCATACCATGATGTCGACTCCTCTGAGCTGGCGTTTAAACTGGCTGCTTCTTTAGCCTTTAAAGATGGCTTTAAGAAAGCACAACCTGTTCTGCTTGAGCCAATCATGAAGGTTGAAGTAGAGACTCCGGAAGAGAACACCGGTGACGTTATCGGTGACCTTAGCCGTCGTCGTGGTATGCTCAAAGGACAGGAATCTAACGCTACTGGCGTTCAGATCCATGCTGAAGTTCCGCTGTCTGAAATGTTCGGATATGCAACCCAGCTGCGTTCTCTGACCAAAGGCCGTGCTTCTTACTCCATGGAGTTCCTGAAGTACGATGATGCGCCGAACAACGTCGCTCAGGCCGTTATTGAAGCTCGTAGCAAATAAGCTACGGTTTAAAAATTGTGAACTGATGCCTTCATGACTCATGAAGGCACAACGTAAGGAATTATCGCCATGGCGAAAGAGCAATTTCAGCGTAACAAACTGCACGTAAACGTGGGCACCATCGGTCACGTCGACCACGGTAAAACCACCCTGACTGCAGCAATTACTACCGTACTGGCTAAAACCTACGGCGGTAAGGCAAGCAAATTCGATGAGATCGATAAAGCGCCAGAAGAGAAAGCACGTGGTATCACCATCAACACTTCTCACGTTGAATATGAAACCCCGTCTCGCCACTATGCGCACGTTGACTGCCCAGGCCACGCCGACTATGTGAAAAACATGATCACCGGTGCTGCGCAGATGGACGGCGCGATCCTGGTTGTTGCTGCGACTGATGGCCCAATGCCACAGACCCGTGAGCACATCCTGCTGGGTCGTCAGGTTGGCGTTCCTTACATCATCGTGTTCCTGAACAAGTGCGACATGGTTGATGATGAAGAGCTGCTGGAACTGGTAGAGATGGAAGTACGTGACCTGCTGTCAGCATATGACTTCCCAGGCGACGACACTCCAATCGTACGTGGTTCTGCTCTGAAAGCGCTGGAAGGCGACGCTGAGTGGGAAGCTAAGATCATTGAGCTGGCTGAGCACCTGGATACTTACATCCCAGAGCCAGTTCGTGCAATTGACAAGCCGTTCCTGCTGCCAATCGAAGACGTATTCTCAATCTCTGGCCGTGGTACCGTTGTTACCGGTCGTGTTGAGCGCGGTATCGTTAAAGTGGGCGACGAAGTTGAAGTTGTTGGCCTTAAAGACACTGTGAAATCAACCTGTACTGGCGTTGAAATGTTCCGCAAACTGCTGGACCAGGGTCAGGCAGGCGAGAACTGTGGTGTTCTGCTGCGTGGTATCAAGCGTGAAGACATCGAGCGTGGCCAGGTTCTGGCTAAGCCGGGTTCAATCAAGCCACATACCCAGTTCACTTCAGAAGTTTACGTTCTGTCTAAAGATGAAGGCGGCCGTCATACTCCGTTCTTCAAAGGCTACCGTCCTCAGTTCTACTTCCGTACTACTGACGTGACCGGTGACGTTCAACTGCCAGAAGGCGTTGAGATGGTAATGCCAGGCGACAACGTAAAAATGACCGTTACTTTGATCAAGCCAATCGCTATGGATCAGGGTCTGCGTTTTGCAATCCGTGAAGGCGGCCGTACTGTTGGTGCGGGTGTTGTTGCTGAAATTATCGCTTAATTGCGTTAATGTTGATGGCTGTTTCGGCAGTCATCGCAGCATGAAAAAGAGCACTTCGGTGCTCTTTTTTTATGTCTGAATTTTGCCGTTTCGATTAATCCCACATAAAAGCTGCGTTTGAAATAAAAACCATTCTCATTTACAATTTGATCATAAATTGTACGGGAGTCCGCAGTAAATGTACGTCTGCTTGTGTAACGCCGTGAGTGATAAAACTCTGCGCGAAGTGGTTCGCCGCTATCAACCCAAATCGATTCAACAATTGCGCCAGTTGGTTCCCATTGGAAAGCAATGTGGCAAGTGCGTGCGGTTTGCGCGTGAAATTATGGAAGATGAACTGCAAAACGTGCCGCTCTACAAAGAGATAGCTTAATAAAGTAATTCTGCACTTCCTAATACCCACAATAACTGTCGCGTTTTTTTGACTTCCTTTCATCCGCATCTACGCTCTATTTAGTTGGAAGCGGAGGAAGCAAAAATGAAGGGCGACAGTAAAATCATATTTCATCTCAACAAATTGCTGGGGAATGAACTGGTTGCGATTAATCAGTACTTCCTTCATGCGCGTATGTTCAAAAATTGGGGTCTGACCCGGCTCAATGACGTTGAGTATCATGAGTCAATCGATGAAATGAAACATGCGGACAAATACATCGAACGCATTCTTTTTCTTGAAGGAATTCCTAACCTGCAAGATCTAGGTCGATTACGCATCGGTGAAGACGTGCCGGAAATGCTGCAATCTGACCTGGCATTAGAACTGGAAGGCGCAAAGGATTTGCGTGAGGCGATAGCCTATGCCGACAAGGTTCATGACTACGTCAGCAGAGACATGATGATTGAGATTCTTACGGAAGAGGAAGGGCACATAGACTGGCTGGAAACGGAACTCGATCTGGTGAACAAACTCGGCCTGCAAAATTATCTTCAGTCTCAATTAAAAGATCAGAACGAACATTAGCCATATGCCCATCGTCACGCAAGCCCGCTCAGTCAAAACGATTGCTGCGGGTTTTTTTCGGTCTGTAACCAGATTGATGTGGTTAAAAACACAACACGGGTTGCTTCCTGAACTGATTTACGTATAATGCGCGGGCCTGCCGATATTGGTGTGGCGCGATTCGAGCAGAATCGCAGGGGATAGCTGTTTATGTATCGCCTAACAATACTCCCAATTGGGGAGTTATATGCTGAACGATTACACTCCTCCATCAATCGTAATGGATGCGGGTAGTAATTCTTTTCGTTTATAAAATGTTTGGAGCCTTGGTCTCATGTCGAACCAAAGAATCCGTATCCGTCTTAAAGCGTTTGATCATCGCCTGATCGATCAATCAACCGCGGAAATCGTTGAGACTGCCAAGCGCACTGGTGCGCAGGTACGTGGTCCGATCCCGCTGCCAACCCGCAAAGAGCGTTTTACCGTTCTGATCTCTCCGCACGTTAACAAAGACGCGCGTGATCAGTACGAAATCCGCACTCACAAGCGTCTGGTAGACATCGTTGAGCCAACTGAAAAAACCGTTGATGCTCTGATGCGTCTGGACCTGGCTGCCGGTGTTGACGTGCAGATCAGCCTGGGTTAATCAGGTCATCGAGCGATTGAGAGGTTGATACAATGATTGGTTTAGTCGGTAAAAAAGTGGGTATGACCCGCATCTTCACTGAAGATGGCGTTTCAATCCCAGTAACCGTTATCGAAGTTGAAGCAAACCGCGTTACTCAGGTCAAAGGCCTGGACAACGATGGTTACCAAGCTATTCAGGTTACCACCGGTGCTAAAAAAGCAAGCCGTGTGAGCAAGCCTGAAGCAGGTCATTTTGCTAAAGCTGGCGTTGACGCTGGCCGTGGTCTGTGGGAATTCCGCACCGAAGGTGAAGATTTCTCTGTTGGCCAGAGCATCAGTGTTGAAATTTTCGCTGACGTTAAAAAAGTAGACGTGACCGGTACCTCTAAAGGTAAAGGTTTCGCAGGTACCGTTAAGCGCTGGAACTTCCGTACCCAGGACGCTACGCACGGTAACTCCTTGTCACACCGCGTTCCGGGTTCTATCGGTCAGAACCAGACTCCGGGCAAAGTGTTCAAAGGCAAGAAAATGGCTGGTCAACTGGGTAATGAGCGCGTAACCGTTCAGAGCCTGGAAGTAGTACGTGTTGACGCTGAGCGCAACCTGCTGCTGGTCAAAGGTGGCGTCCCGGGTGCAACTGGGTGCGATCTGATTGTTAAACCAGCTGTGAAGGCGTAAGGGGATAGCAATGGAATTAGTACTGAAAGACGCGCAGAGCGCGCTGACTGTTTCCGAAACTACCTTCGGTCGTGATTTCAACGAAGCGCTGGTTCACCAGGTTGTTGTTGCTTATGCCGCTGGTGCTCGTCAGGGTACTCGCGCGCAGAAGACTCGTGCTGAAGTTACTGGTTCAGGCAAAAAGCCTTGGCGCCAGAAAGGTACCGGCCGTGCGCGTTCAGGTTCTGTAAAGAGCCCGATCTGGCGTTCAGGTGGCGTAACCTTCGCTGCACGTCCACAGGACCACAGTCAAAAAGTTAACAAAAAGATGTACCGCGGCGCGCTGAAAAGCATTCTGTCCGAGCTGGTACGTCAGGACCGTCTGATCGTTGTCGAGACGTTCTCTGTAGAAGCGCCTAAAACTAAGCTGCTGGTACAGAAACTGAAAGACATGGCGCTGCAAGATGTGCTGATCATCACCGGTGAACTGGATGAGAATCTGTTCCTGGCTGCGCGTAACCTGTACAAGGTTGACGTGCGTGATGCAGCGGGCATCGACCCAGTTAGCCTGATCGCCTTCGACAAAGTCGTTATGACTGCGGAAGCAGTTAAGCAAGTTGAGGAGATGCTGGCATGATCCGTGAAGAACGTCTGCTGAAAGTAGTGCGTGCACCGCACGTATCAGAAAAAGCATCTACTGCGATGGAAAAAACCAATACCATCGTTCTCAAAGTTGCTAAAGACGCGACCAAAGCAGAGATCGTTGCTGCTGTTGAGAAGCTGTTCGAAGTGGAAGTTAAAGACGTAAACACCCTGGTAGTTAAAGGGAAAGTTAAGCGTCACGGACAGCGTATCGGTCGTCGTAGCGACTGGAAAAAAGCTTACGTCACCCTGAAGGAAGGCCAGAATCTGGACTTCGTCGGCGGCGCTGAGTAAGTCGGAGGAGAAAGACAATGGCAGTTGTTAAATGTAAACCGACATCTCCGGGTCGTCGCCACGTAGTTAAAGTGGTGAACCCAGAGCTGCACAAGGGCAAACCATTTGCTCCGCTGGTAGAAAAAAACAGCAAATCCGGTGGTCGTAACAACAATGGTCGTATCACTACCCGTCATATCGGTGGTGGTCACAAGCAGGCTTACCGTATTGTTGACTTCAAACGCAACAAAGATGGTATCCCAGCAGTTGTTGAGCGTCTTGAGTACGATCCGAACCGTTCTGCGAACATCGCACTGGTTCTGTACAAAGATGGCGAGCGCCGTTACATCCTGGCCCCTAAAGGCCTGAAAGCCGGCGATCAGATTCAATCTGGCGTTGATGCTGCGATTAAAGCAGGTAACACCCTGCCGATGCGTAACATCCCGGTGGGTTCTACCGTTCATAACGTAGAAATGAAACCAGGCAAAGGCGGTCAGATTGCTCGCTCAGCTGGTACTTACGTGCAGATCGTTGCGCGTGAAGGTTCCTACGTTACCCTGCGTCTGCGTTCAGGCGAAATGCGCAAAGTTGAATCCGAATGTCGTGCAACTCTTGGCGAAGTTGGCAACTCTGAGCACATGCTGCGCGTACTGGGTAAAGCTGGTGCAACCCGTTGGCGTGGTGTTCGTCCTACCGTTCGCGGTACTGCGATGAACCCAGTCGATCACCCGCACGGTGGTGGTGAAGGTCGTAACTTTGGTAAGCACCCGGTAACTCCGTGGGGCGTTCAGACCAAAGGTAAGAAGACCCGTAGCAACAAGCGTACTGATAAATTTATCGTACGTCGCCGTAGCAAATAATTTTAGAGGATAAGCCATGCCACGTTCTCTCAAGAAAGGTCCTTTTATTGACCTGCACTTGCTGAAGAAGGTAGAGAAAGCGGTGGAAAGCGGTGACAAGAAGCCCCTGCGCACTTGGTCCCGTCGTTCAACGATCTTCCCTAACATGATCGGTTTGACCATCGCTGTCCATAATGGTCGTCAGCACGTTCCTGTCTTTGTTTCCGACGAAATGGTCGGCCACAAACTGGGTGAATTTGCACCGACACGTACTTATCGCGGCCATGCTGCAGATAAGAAAGCCAAGAAGAAATAAGTAGGAGGAAGAGATGGAAACTATTGCTCAACATCGCCATGCTCGTTCTTCTGCTCAGAAGGTTCGCCTGGTGGCAGACCTGATTCGCGGTAAGAAAGTGTCGCAGGCTCTGGATATTCTGACCTACACCAACAAGAAAGCTGCTGTGTTGGTTAAGAAAGTCCTGGAATCTGCCATTGCGAACGCCGAACACAACGATGGCGCTGATATCGACGATCTGAAAGTCGCGAAAATCTTCGTAGACGAAGGCCCAAGCATGAAGCGCATTATGCCGCGTGCGAAAGGTCGTGCAGATCGCATCCTGAAGCGCACCAGCCACATTACTGTGGTTGTGTCCGATCGCTGAGACTCTGGAGACTAGCAATGGGTCAGAAAGTACATCCTAATGGTATTCGCCTGGGTATTGTAAAACCATGGAACTCTACCTGGTTTGCGAACACCAAAGAATTCGCTGACAACCTGGACAGCGATTTTAAAGTCCGTCAGTTCCTGACCAAGGAACTGTCTAAAGCGTCTGTATCTCGTATCGTTATCGAGCGTCCGGCTAAGAGCATCCGTGTGACTATTCACACTGCTCGCCCGGGTATCGTTATCGGTAAAAAAGGTGAAGACGTAGAAAAACTGCGTACGGTCGTCGCGAAAATCGCTGGCGTTCCTGCACAGATCAACATCGCCGAAGTCCGTAAGCCGGAACTGGACGCTAAATTGGTTGCTGATAGCATCACTTCACAGCTGGAGCGTCGTGTGATGTTCCGTCGTGCTATGAAGCGTGCTGTACAGAACGCAATGCGTCTGGGCGCGAAGGGTATTAAAGTCGAAGTCAGCGGCCGTTTGGGCGGTGCCGAGATCGCACGTACCGAATGGTACCGTGAAGGTCGCGTACCGTTGCACACACTGCGTGCAGATATTGACTACAACACCTCTGAAGCGCACACCACTTATGGTGTAATCGGCGTTAAGGTATGGATCTTCAAAGGCGAGATCCTGGGTGGTATGGCTGCTGTTGAACAACCGGAACCGGCTGCTCAACCTAAAAAGCAGCAGCGTAAAGGCCGTAAGTAAGGAGAGTCGCTGATGTTACAACCAAAGCGTACGAAATTCCGTAAAGTGCACAAAGGCCGCAACCGTGGTCTGGCGCAAGGTACGGATGTCAGCTTCGGTACTTTCGGTCTGAAAGCTGTTGGCCGTGGTCGTCTGACTGCTCGTCAGATCGAAGCAGCACGTCGTGCTATGACCCGTGCAGTTAAGCGTCAAGGTAAAATTTGGATCCGTGTATTCCCGGACAAACCAATTACCGAGAAGCCGCTGGAAGTGCGTATGGGTAAAGGTAAGGGTAACGTGGAGTATTGGGTTGCCCTCATTCAACCGGGTAAAGTCCTGTATGAAATGGACGGAGTTTCGGAAGAATTGGCCCGTGAAGCCTTCAAGCTGGCAGCAGCAAAACTGCCTATCAAAACCACCTTTGTTACTAAGACGGTGATGTAATGAAAGCAAATGAGCTGCGTGAAAAAAGCGTTGAAGAGCTGAACACTGAGCTACTTAACCTGCTGCGTGAGCAGTTTAACCTGCGCATGCAAGCAGCATCCGGCCAACTTCAGCAAACCCATCTGCTGAAAGAAGTTCGCCGTAATGTTGCACGTGTTAAGACTTTACTGACTGAGAAGGCGGCGTAATGACCGATAAAATCCGTACTCTGCAGGGTCGTGTTATTAGTGACAAAATGCAGAAATCTGCAGTTGTCGCTATCGAACGTGTCGTGAAACACCCGATCTACGGTAAATTCATCAAGCGTACGACTAAGCTGCACATCCATGACGAGAACAACGAATGCGGTATTGGTGACGTGGTTGAAATCCGCGAAACCCGTCCGCTGTCTAAGACTAAGTCTTGGACGCTGGTTCGCGTTGTAGAGAAAGCGGTTCTGTAATAGAATCCGTTTCCTCTAAAAAATAAAACGAACGGCTCGTCTGAGCCGTTCGTTTTTTCTACCCATGTGCGAGAACCGGTGTTATAATGCCGCGCCCTCAATTATGGGGCTTTTTAACGACCTGAGGTTTGGGTCCCGAAGTAGTAGTTGACATTAGCGGAGCACTAAAATGATCCAAGAACAGACTATGCTGAACGTCGCCGACAACTCCGGTGCACGTCGCGTAATGTGTATCAAGGTTCTGGGTGGCTCGCACCGTCGCTACGCAGGCGTCGGCGATATCATCAAAGTGACCATCAAGGAAGCAATTCCTCGTGGCAAGGTGAAAAAAGGTGATGTCCTGAAAGCGGTAGTGGTGCGCACCAGGAAGGGTGTTCGTCGCCCGGACGGTTCTGTCATTCGCTTCGATGGTAATGCATGCGTTATTTTAAACAATAACAGCGAGCAACCTATCGGTACGCGTATTTTTGGGCCGGTAACTCGTGAACTTCGTACTGAAAAGTTCATGAAAATTATCTCTCTGGCACCAGAAGTACTCTAAGGAGCGAGCAATGGCAGCGAAAATCCGTCGTAACGACGAAGTTATCGTGCTTACCGGCAAAGACAAAGGTAAACGCGGTAAAGTAAAGAACGTCCTGACTTCTGGTAAAGTCATCGTTGAAGGTATCAACCTGGTTAAGAAACATCAGAAGCCGGTTCCGGCCCTGAACCAGCCAGGTGGCATCGTTGAAAAAGAAGCGGCTATTCAAGCTTCCAACGTTGCACTCTTCAATGCGGCAACCGGCAAGGCTGACCGTGTAGGCTTTAGATTCGAAGACGGCAAAAAAGTCCGTTTCTTCAAGTCTAATAGCGAAACTATCAAGTAATTTGGAGTAGTACGATGGCGAAACTGCATGATTACTACAAAGACGAAGTAGTCCAGAAACTCATGACAGAGTTCGGCTACAATTCTGTCATGCAAGTCCCTCGGGTCGAGAAGATCACCCTGAACATGGGTGTTGGTGAAGCGATCGCTGACAAGAAACTGCTGGATAACGCAGCAGCTGACCTGGCAGCAATCTCCGGTCAAAAACCGCTGATCACCAAAGCACGCAAATCAGTTGCAGGCTTCAAAATCCGTCAGGGCTATCCGATCGGCTGTAAAGTAACTCTGCGCGGTGAGCGTATGTGGGAGTTCTTTGAGCGTCTGATCACTATTGCTGTACCACGTATTCGTGACTTCCGCGGTTTATCTGCTAAGTCGTTCGACGGTCGTGGTAACTACAGCATGGGCGTTCGTGAGCAGATCATCTTCCCAGAAATCGATTATGACAAAGTCGATCGCGTTCGTGGTTTGGATATTACCATTACCACTACTGCGAAATCTGATGATGAAGGCCGTGCTCTGCTGGCTGCCTTTGAATTCCCATTCCGCAAGTAAGGTAGGGTTACTTAATGGCTAAGCAATCGATGAAAGCACGCGAAGTTAAGCGTGTGAAATTAGCAGACAAGTTCTTCGCCAAGCGCGTTGAACTGAAAGCGATCATTTCTGATGTGAACGCATCCGACGAAGATCGTTGGGATGCCGTTCTCAAGCTGCAGAGTCTGCCGCGTGATTCCAGCCCTTCCCGTCAGCGTAACCGCTGCCGTCAGACAGGTCGTCCGCACGGTTTCTTGCGGAAGTTTGGGTTGAGCCGTATCAAGGTCCGTGAAGCCGCAATGCGCGGTGAAATCCCGGGTCTTAAAAAGGCTAGCTGGTAATTGTCACCATTTGAATCACGGGAGTAACACAGATGAGCATGCAAGATCCGATCGCGGATATGCTGACCCGTATCCGTAACGGTCAGGCCGCGAACAAAGTTGCGGTCTCTATGCCTTCCTCCAAGCTGAAAGTGGCAATTGCCAACGTGCTGAAGGAAGAAGGCTATATTGAAGATTTTAAAATCGAAGGCGATATCAAGTCTGAGCTGGAGGTTACTTTAAAGTATTTCCAGGGCAAGGCTGTGGTAGAGAGCATTCAGCGTGTTAGTCGTCCAGGTCTGCGCATCTATAAGAAAAAAGATGAGCTGCCAAAAGTAATGGCTGGTCTGGGCATCGCTGTAATCTCTACCTCTAAAGGTGTCATGACTGATCGTGCAGCGCGCCAAGCTGGTCTTGGTGGCGAAATTATCTGCTACGTAGCGTAATCGGAGGAATAAAATGTCTCGTGTTGCAAAAGCACCTGTCGTTGTTCCTGCGGGCGTAGAGGTAAAACTCAGCGGTCAGGAAGTTTCGATCAAAGGCAAAAACGGCGAGCTGACTCGTACTATCAACAGTGCTGTAGAAGTTAAGCATGCAGACAACGCCCTGACTTTCGCTCCACGCGAAGGTTATGCGGATGGTTGGGCACAAGCAGGTACTGCTCGTGCGCTGCTGAACGGCATGGTTATCGGTGTTACCGAAGGCTTCACCAAGAAGCTGCAACTGGTTGGTGTTGGTTATCGTGCAGCTGTTAAAGGCAACTCTGTGAGCTTGGCCCTTGGCTTCTCTCACCCTGTTGACCATGCACTGCCGGCCGGCATCACTGCTGAATGTCCAACTCAGACTGAGATCGTGCTGAAAGGCGCGGATAAACAGCTGATTGGTCAGGTTGCAGCTGATCTGCGCGCCTACCGTCGTCCTGAGCCTTATAAAGGCAAGGGTGTTCGTTACGCCGACGAAGTCGTGCGTACCAAAGAGGCTAAGAAGAAGTAAGGTAACACTATGGATAAGAAATCTGCTCGTATCCGTCGTGCGACCCGTGCACGTCGCAAGCTCAAAGAGCTGGGTGCTACTCGCCTGGTGGTACATCGTACCCCGCGTCATATCTACGCACAGGTGATCGCCCCGAACGGTTCCGAAGTTCTGGTTGCTGCTTCTACTGTAGAAAAAGCTATTGCCGAACAACTGAAGTATACCGGTAACAAAGACGCCGCTGCAGCTGTAGGTAAAGCTCTGGCTGAGCGCGCTGTTGAGAAAGGCATTACTAATGTCTCTTTCGACCGTTCCGGGTTCCAATATCATGGTCGTGTCCAGGCACTGGCAGATGCTGCCCGTGAAGCTGGCCTTCAGTTCTAAGGTAGAGGTCTAAGATGTCAAACATCGAGAAACAAGCTGGCGAACTGCAGGAAAAACTGATCGCGGTAAACCGTGTATCTAAAACTGTAAAAGGTGGTCGTATTTTCTCCTTCACCGCACTGACTGTAGTGGGTGATGGTAACGGCCGCGTTGGTTTTGGTTACGGTAAAGCGCGTGAAGTTCCAGCAGCGATCCAGAAAGCGATGGAGAAAGCCCGTCGCAATATGATTAACGTCGCGCTGACTCACGGCACCCTGCAGCACCCTGTTAAAGGTGCTCACACAGGTTCTCGTGTGTTCATGCAGCCAGCTTCTGAAGGTACCGGTATCATCGCCGGCGGTGCAATGCGCGCCGTTTTAGAAGTTGCTGGAGTACATAACGTTCTGGCTAAAGCGTATGGTTCTACCAACCCGATTAACGTGGTTCGTGCAACTATCGATGGCCTGGGCAATATGAATTCTCCGGAAATGGTCGCTGCCAAGCGTGGTAAATCCGTTGAAGAAATTCTGGGGTAATCACGATGGCTAAGACAATTAAAATTACACAAACCCGCAGTTCAATCGGCCGCCTGCCTAAGCACAAAGCGACTCTGGTTGGCTTGGGTCTGCGTCGCATCAATCACACCGTTGAGCGTGAAGATACGCCTGCTGTACGCGGTATGATTAACGCGATTTCCTACATGCTGAAAGTGGAGGAGTAAGAGATGCGTTTAAACACTCTGTCTCCGGCCGAAGGGTCTAAACACGCTTCTAAGCGTCTGGGTCGTGGTATCGGTTCTGGCCTCGGTAAAACTGGTGGTCGTGGTCACAAAGGTCAGAACTCTCGTTCTGGCGGTGGCGTACGTCGCGGTTTCGAGGGTGGCCAGATGCCTCTGTACCGTCGTCTGCCGAAATTCGGTTTCACCTCTCGCAAAGCAATGATCACTACAGAAGTTCGTCTGTCTGATCTGGCGAAAGTTGAAGGCGGTATTGTTGACCTGAATACGCTGAAAGCGGCCAATATTATCGGTGTTCAGATTGAATTCGCGAAAGTGATTCTTTCTGGTGAAGTTTCTGCACCGGTAACGGTTCGCGGTCTGCGTGTCACCAAAGGTGCTCGTGCTGCAATCGAAGCTGCTGGCGGTAAAATCGAGGAATAAGTAGCAGATGGCAAAGCAACCGGGATTAGATTTTCAAAGTGCCAAAGGTGGCTTTGGTGAACTGAAGCGCAGACTGTTGTTTGTAATCGGTGCACTCATTGTCTTCCGAATTGGCTCTTTTATTCCAATCCCCGGTATCGATGCCACTGTACTTGCCAAACTGCTTGAGCAACAGCGTGGCACCATCATTGAAATGTTCAACATGTTCTCTGGTGGTGCTCTCAGTCGTGCCTCAATCTTCGCTCTGGGTATTATGCCGTATATTTCGGCTTCTATTATTATCCAGCTGCTGACGGTGGTTCATCCAGCGTTAGCTGAGATTAAGAAAGAGGGTGAAGCTGGTCGTCGCAAGATTAGCCAGTACACTCGCTACGGCACACTGGTTCTGGCTGTATTCCAGTCGATCGGTATTGCTACCGGTTTACCGAATATGCCTGGAATGCAGGGGCTGGTAATGAATCCAGGCTTTGCATTCTACTTTACCGCTGTTGTAAGTCTGGTTACTGGGACAATGTTCCTGATGTGGCTGGGCGAACAGATTACTGAGCGAGGTATCGGTAACGGTATCTCGATCATTATCTTCGCAGGTATTGTTGCGGGACTTCCGCCGGCCATTGGCCATACCATCGAGCAAGCGCGGCAAGGTGACCTGCACTTCCTTCTGTTGCTGTTGGTTGCAGTTCTAGTATTTGCAGTGACGTTCTTTGTTATTTTCGTCGAGCGTGGCCAGCGCCGCATTGTGGTCAACTACGCTAAACGTCAGCAAGGTCGTCGTGTATATGCTGCACAGAGCACACATTTACCGTTGAAAGTGAATATGGCGGGTGTAATCCCAGCTATTTTTGCTTCCAGCATTATTCTGTTCCCGGCGACCATAGCATCATGGTTCGGGGGCGGTACCGGTTGGAACTGGCTGACAACAATTTCGCTGTATTTGCAACCAGGACAGCCGCTTTATGTGCTACTCTATGCGACTGCAATCATCTTCTTCTGTTTCTTCTACACGGCGTTGGTTTTCAACCCACGTGAAACAGCAGATAACCTGAAGAAGTCTGGTGCATTCGTACCGGGAATTCGTCCGGGAGAGCAAACGGCGAAGTACATCGATAAAGTAATGACACGTCTGACCTTAATCGGCGCACTGTATATTACTTTTATCTGCCTGATCCCGGAGTTCATGCGTGATGCTATGAAAGTTCCATTCTACTTTGGCGGCACATCGCTGCTCATCGTAGTGGTCGTCATCATGGACTTTATGGCTCAAGTGCAAACTCTGATGATGTCGAGTCAGTACGAGTCTGCATTGAAGAAAGCTAACCTGAAGGGCTACGGCCGTTAATTCGGGTGCTTGAGAAGTTACGGAGAGTAAAAATGAAAGTTCGTGCTTCCGTCAAGAAATTATGTCGTAACTGCAAAATCATTCGCCGCGACGGTGTCGTACGTGTGATCTGCAGCGCCGAGCCAAAGCATAAACAGCGCCAAGGCTGATATTGTCACATATTTTTCTTGCAAAGTCGGGTTGAGCTGGCTAGATTAGCCAGCCAATCTTTTGTATGTCGATGCGTTACCATTTGAGTATCCTGAAAACGGGCTTTTCAGCATGGGACGCATTTGTTTAATTATAGGAGTGCATAGTGGCCCGTATAGCAGGCATTAACATTCCTGATCAAAAACATACCGTTATCGCATTAACTTCGATTTTCGGTATCGGTAAAACTCGTTCTAAAGCCATCTGCGCTTCAACGGGTATTGCTGAAAATGTTAAGATCAGAGAGCTGTCTGAAGAACAAATTGAACAGCTGCGTGAAGCAGTTGGTAAATTCGTTGTTGAAGGTGATCTGCGCCGTGAAATCACCCTGAGCATCAAGCGTCTGATGGACCTTGGTTGCTATCGTGGTTTACGCCATCGTCGTGGTCTGCCAGTTCGCGGTCAGCGTACTAAGACCAATGCACGTACCCGTAAGGGTCCGCGTAAACCGATCAAGAAATAATCGGGGTGAGTAAATAATGGCAAAGGCACCAGTTCGTGCACGTAAGCGTGTAAGAAAACAAGTCTCAGATGGCGTGGCTCATGTCCATGCATCTTTTAACAACACCATCGTTACAATTACTGATCGTCAGGGTAACGCACTGGGTTGGGCAACCGCCGGTGGTTCCGGTTTCCGCGGTTCACGTAAATCTACTCCGTTTGCTGCTCAGGTAGCTGCAGAGCGCTGTGCAGAAGCAGTGAAAGATTACGGTATTAAGAATCTGGAAGTTATGGTTAAGGGTCCGGGTCCAGGACGCGAATCAACAATTCGTGCTCTGAACGCTGCTGGTTTCCGCATCACTAATATTACTGATGTGACTCCAATCCCTCACAACGGTTGTCGTCCGCCGAAAAAACGTCGCGTTTAATCGCCCGTTTTTAGGTTAGTTGGAGAAAGAAAATGGCAAGATATTTGGGTCCTAAGCTCAAGCTGAGCCGTCGTGAGGGTACCGACTTATTCCTTAAGTCTGGCGTTCGCGCGATCGATACCAAGTGCAAAATTGAACAACCACCTGGTCAGCATGGTGCGCGTAAACCGCGTCTGTCTGACTACGGCGGCCAGTTGCGTGAAAAGCAGAAAGTTCGTCGTATGTACGGCGTGCTGGAGCGTCAGTTCCGCAACTACTATAAAGAAGCAGCACGTCTGAAAGGCAACACAGGTGAAAACCTGCTGGCCCTGCTGGAAGGCCGTCTGGATAACGTTGTTTACCGTATGGGCTTTGGCGCCACTCGTGCAGAAGCACGTCAGCTGGTTAGCCATAAATCTATCCTGGTGAACGGTCGCGTTGTTAACATCGCTTCTTATCAGGTATCTCCGAATGATGTCGTAAGCATCCGTGAGAAAGCCAAACAGCAATCTCGCGTGAAGGCCGCTCTGGAGCTGGCTGAGCAGCGTGAAAAGCCAACCTGGCTGGAAGTTGATGCTACTAAGATGGAAGGTGTGTTCAAGCGTATTCCTGAACGTACTGATCTGTCTGCGGACATTAACGAACACCTGATCGTCGAGCTTTACTCTAAGTAAAGCTTAGTACCAAAGAGAGGACACAATGCAGGGTTCTGTGACAGAGTTTCTAAAACCGCGCCTGGTAGATATCGAGCAAGTGAGTTCGACGCACGCCAAGGTGACCCTTGAGCCGTTAGAGCGTGGCTTTGGCCATACTCTTGGCAACGCACTGCGCCGTATTCTGCTTTCTTCCATGCCGGGTTGCGCGGTGACCGAGGTTGAGATTGATGGTGTGCTTCATGAGTACTCCACCAAAGAGGGCGTACAGGAAGATATCCTGGAAATCCTGCTTAACCTGAAAGGGTTGGCGGTAAGAGTTCAAGGTAAAGATGAAGTCATCCTTACTCTGAATAAATCTGGCATTGGCCCTGTGACTGCAGCCGACATCACCCACGACGGTGATGTTGAAATCGTCAAGCCGCAGCATGTGATCTGCCACCTGACCGATGAAAACGCATCTATTAGCATGCGTATCAAAGTTCAGCGTGGTCGTGGTTATGTGCCGGCTTCTGCCCGAATTCATTCGGAAGAAGATGAGCGCCCAATCGGCCGTCTGTTGGTTGACGCTTGCTACAGCCCTGTAGACCGTATTGCCTACAATGTTGAAGCAGCGCGTGTAGAACAGCGTACCGACCTGGACAAGCTGGTCATCGAAATGGAAACCAACGGCACAATCGATCCTGAAGAGGCGATTCGTCGTGCGGCAACCATCCTGGCAGAACAACTGGAAGCTTTCGTTGACTTACGTGATGTACGTCAGCCGGAAGTAAAAGAAGAGAAACCAGAATTCGATCCGATCCTGCTGCGCCCTGTTGACGATCTGGAATTGACTGTCCGCTCTGCTAACTGCCTCAAGGCAGAAGCTATCCACTACATCGGTGATCTGGTACAGCGTACCGAGGTTGAGCTGCTTAAAACGCCTAACCTGGGTAAAAAATCTCTTACCGAGATTAAAGATGTGCTTGCTTCACGTGGTTTGTCTCTGGGCATGCGCCTGGAAAACTGGCCACCAGCAAGCATTGCTGATGAATAACCCGATCACAGGTTAAGGTTTCACTGAGAAGGATAAGGTCATGCGCCATCGTAAGAGTGGTCGTCAACTGAACCGCAACAGCAGCCATCGTCAGGCTATGTTCCGCAACATGGCTGGTTCTCTGGTTCGTCATGAGATCATTAAGACGACTCTGCCGAAAGCCAAAGAGCTGCGCCGCGTAGTTGAGCCGCTGATTACTCTTGCCAAGACCGACAGCGTAGCTAATCGTCGTCTGGCATTCGCCCGCACTCGTGATAACGAGATCGTGGCAAAACTGTTTAACGAGCTGGGCCCGCGTTTCGCGAGCCGTGCCGGTGGTTACACTCGCATTTTGAAGTGTGGCTTCCGTGCTGGTGACAACGCTCCGATGGCTTACATCGAGCTGGTTGATCGTCCAGAAGCTCAAGCAGAAGCTACTGCAGAGTAATTTGCAGTATCGTAAAAAACCCGCTTCGGCGGGTTTTTTATTGTCCGTAATTCCTTTCCATTTACCCCCCTTTCGCTATGCTGATGGCTGATACACCCATCAGGAACTCCCTTATGTGGCTAATTGATCAACTTGCAGAGCAACACATACGTGAAGCTCAGGAAAAGGGTGAGCTGAGTAATTTGCCCGGCGAAGGTGCACCTTTACAGCTAGATGATGACAGCGGAGTGCCAGTTGAACTGCGCACGGCATATCGGCTGTTGAAAAACTCTGGTTACTTACCTCCGGAACTTGAATTGCGTCGAGAAGCATTGGCGGTAAACGATCTGCTACGCGAACTGGATCCTGATGATGGCAAGGCGCGAGAATTATCGAAACGCTTAGTTTTGCTAGAAATAAAACTCCAGCAAGCCGGAATCAGTACCGATTTTTTGCGCGGCGAGTATAGCGATAACATCCATCATCATTTGCAGCGGGAGAAATAGCATGTATCGGATTGGCCAGCTGGCAAAAATGGCGGATGTGACGCCAGACACCATCCGCTTTTATGAAAAACAGCAGATGATGAATCATGAGGTACGTACTGAGGGCGGCTTTCGTCTTTATAGCGACGATGATTTACAGCGGCTGCGTTTTATTCGTTATGGTCGCCAACTTGGATTTAGCTTAGAGTCAATCCGTGGTTTATTGTCGATCCGCATCGATCCTGAACATCATACTTGCCAGGAATCCAAAGCCATTGTGGCGAAACGATTGGATGAAGTGAATGGCATGATTGCAGAACTACAGAAGATTCAACGTTCATTGCATCGTTTAGCTGAAACCTGCTGCGGCGACATACATAGCAGCGCTTGCTGTTCAATACTTGAAGCTCTGGAGAGAGGTGAGGAGCCGCAGCCTGAAATTTGTTGTAGTAAGGATTGAATTTTGCGCTGGAAGGAATATAGTTGCGCCGTTAATAACCGGAGGACGAGATGACTCGCTATCAGCACCAAAAAGGTAAAATCAACGATAATGCACTGGAAGCATTATTACATGATCCACTGTTTAGGCAGCGCATTGAGAAGAATCAGAAAGGAAAGGGCAGCTATCAACGTAAAGACAAACATGGCAAAGGACGTAACTGGGAGGCCAGTGATAAGCAGAAAAGTTTATCACTGGCCTTCTTCTTTAAAGACAAAAAAGCCGCCTTACGTGGGCGGCTTTTTTATTATAATTTATCGTGATTTTGTTGTTTTAACAGGTCACGGATTTCAGTGAGCAGTAACTCTTCATTCGTCGGCTTAGGTGCCGCTTTCTCAACTTCTTTTTTCTGATACAGCTTGTTCATTACTTTAATTGCCAGGAATATCGCGAAGGCAACAATAACGAAATCGAACACGGTCTGAATAAAGTTACCGTACTCCATTACCACAGCAGGAATATCACCTTCTGCCGGTTTTAATATCCATTTAAACTGTTTGAAATCGACGCCACCAATCAGCAAGCCAAGTGGCGGCATGATGATATTGGCGACCAGTGAAGAAACAATCTTACCAAAAGCGGCACCGATGATGACACCTACCGCCAGATCAACCACGTTCCCGCGCATTGCAAAATCACGAAACTCTTTGAATAAACTCATTGTTATCTCCTTGCCTTGGCCAATGGCTAAAGTCTAACAAACCTTTGTGCAATTGCCATTAGAACAATGGATTAAGCGAAATTTTCACGGCTGGCTTTCGCCCGCAGCTTTTACAGGAAGAATGGACTTGGCTGGAACAGGCGCTCAACATCGGGCACAAACTTCTTATCCGTCAGGAACATAATTACGTGATCGCCCTGTTCGACGCGCACGTTATCATTGGCGATGATCACCTCATCACCGCGCACCACAGCACCGATAATGGTTCCCGGCGGCAACTTAATATCTTCTATCAAACGCCCAACCACGCGTGAGGTGGTTTCATCGCCGTGTGCGATCGCTTCGATTGCTTCTGCAATACCGCGACGCAGTGAGGACACGCCCACGATATCGGCTTTACGTACGTGACTTAGCAGCGCCGAGATCGTGGCTTGTTGCGGCGAGATCGCAATGTCGATCACGCTACCTTGAACAAGATCGACGTAGGCGCGGCGCTGGATCAGCACCATTACTTTTTTCGCACCCATTTTCTTAGCCAGCATGGCCGACATAATATTGGCTTCATCGTCGTTAGTGACCGCGATGAAGAGATCCACCTGATCGACATGCTCTTCGGCCAGCAATTCCTGATCCGAGGCGTCACCGTAAAACACGATAGTATCGTGCAAGCGTTCTGCTAATTCTGCCGCGCGCTGTTGATTACGTTCAATCAACTTGACGCTGTACTGTTTTTCCAGGCGCTGCGCCAATCCAAAGCCGATATTGCCGCCGCCAACTAGCATGATGCGCTTATACGGTTTTTCCAGACGCTGCATTTCACTCATCACCGCGCGGATATGTTGGCTCGCGGCAATAAAGAACACTTCATCGCCGGCTTCCACAATCGTAGAACCTTGGGGACGAATGGGGCGATCCTGACGAAAAATCGCCGCGACTCGCGTATCAATATGCGGCATATGTTCACGCATGATCGACAAAGGATTCCCGACCAGCGGTCCGCCATAATAGGCTTTAACCACTGCGAGGCTCACTTTGCCTTCGGCAAAATTCACTACCTGAAGTGCGCCAGGATACTGAATCAGGCGGTAGATATTGTCGATCACCAACTGCTCAGGGGAGATCAGATGATCAATTGGTACGGCTTCAGGTACAAACAGCTTCTCAGCATCGCGTAAGTATTCAGCGGCGCGAATACGCGCGATGCGATTGGGCGTATTAAAAAGGGAATACGCAATCTGACAAGCCACCATGTTGGTTTCATCGGAGTTGGTTACCGCTACCAGCATATCCGCATCTTCAGCACCGGCTTCACGCAAAATACGCGGATGGGATCCGTGACCATGCACGACGCGCAGATCAAATTTGTCCTGCAAAACGCGTAAACGCGTCGCATCGCTATCGACGACGGTGATATCGTTATTTTCCCCGACCAGATTTTCTGCCAGGGTTCCGCCGACCTGGCCGGCGCCGAGGATAATGATTTTCATGGCTTAGATGCTCTTGTCAGTATGCGCAGCACTATTTTTTCATCAGCTTAGCGTAGAAGAAGCCGTCGCCGCCATCGATGGTCGGGAAAACCTGCCAGCCATTATCCTGGCCCTGTGGCAACGTCTCGGCCACGGCGTCGCTGTGCGCTGCCAAAAAGGCACTGATTTGATTGTGATTCTCTTCCGGCAATATTGAGCAGGTGGCATATATCATCGTGCCGCCAGATTTTAGACGCGGCCAGACGGCCTCAAGTATTTCGCACTGTAGATTCGCCAGCTCAGGAATATCACGATCGCGACGTAGCCACTTGATGTCTGGATGGCGGCGAATAACGCCTGTGGCAGAGCAGGGCGCATCGAGCAGGATACGATCAAACAGCATATCGCCACACCATTCTGCCGGTGTACGACCATCGCCCTGACGCACTTCGGCCTGCATGCCCAGGCGCTGTAAGTTCTCATGCACACGGAGCAGGCGTTGCGGGTCAACATCGACGGCTAAGACTTTGGCCTGCGGCGCGATTTCGAGGATATGCGTGGTTTTACCACCTGGAGCAGCACAGAGATCGAGAATAGTTTCCCCATTTTTTGGCTCAAGCAGCAGTGCGCAACGTTGTGCAGAAAGATCCTGCACCGTCACCCAACCTTGATCGAAACCCGGCAGCTGGCTGACTGGAGCGGGTGATTCCAGTCGCAATGCATCTTGTGCATCGCCAGGAAAAGCAACTTTCTCTTCTGCCTGCAATAGCGCCAGCCAGGCATCGCGATTGTAATGCTGGCGATTGACGCGCAGCCACATCGGCGGTCGCTGATTGTTAGCTTCAACAATCTGTTGCCACTGTTCTGGCCATGCCGCTTGCAGACGTTTCAGCAACCAGCCTGGATGCCAGTAACGTTGCGAGCCCTGATCGACTTCGGCTAACAGCGCTTCTTGCTGGCGCAGGAACTGGCGCAACACGCCATTTAACAGGCCTTTCAAAGCCGTGCGCTTCAGGACTTCAGCACCCGCCACGGTTTCTGCCAGCGCCGCATGGGCCGGCACGCGGGTATATAGCAGCTGATAGAGGCCAACCATCAACAGATAATGCAACACGCGCTGCTTACCGGTTAAGGTGCGCTCCATCAGTTTGCCGATTAAGGCTTCCAGCTGCGGCAGCGTGCGCATCACGCCAAAACAGAGTTCTTGCAGCAGCGCGCCATCTTTATCGGATAGGTTCTTTTGCGCGCTCGGCAAAATAGCACTTAGCGATTCGCCTTTGTCCACAACGCGTTCAATGAGTTGCGCGGCCAGGCTGCGCAAGTTGGTAGCTTTTTTCATGTTATTTCATCAAACAAAAAGCCCGGTCAAACCGGGCTTGGAGGATCAGGCCAGAACGGTTCCAGGTACGAACCATTCGCGGCGCGAATTGAGCAGGTCCTGAGCGGACATGGCTTTTTTACCGGCAGGTTGCAGCGATACCAGATTCAGCACACCATCGGCCGTTGCGATCTGAATGCCTTGTTTATCAGCATGGACGATTTCACCGGGTTGCTTGTTCTGATGCGGCAAAACCGTTGCCTGCCAGACTTTTACCGGTTGCTCTTCAATCATGAAATAGCTCATTGGCCATGGATTGAAGGCACGAATACAACGTTCCAACTGCGCTGCGGAAAGTGACCAATCGAGACGTGCTTCTTCTTTGCTCAGTTTCTCGGCATAAGAGACAAGCGCTTCATCCTGAACTTCTGGCCTGGCATTACCGCTTGCCAGCAGATCCAGCGTTAGCAGCATGCCTTGCGGGCCGAGTTGCGCCAGCTTCTCATACAGCGACGCGCTGGTGTCTTCAGCCGTAATTGGGCAGGAGAGTTTATGCAGCATGTCGCCGGTATCGAGGCCAACATCCATCTGCATAATGGTGACACCGGTTTCGGTATCGCCAGCCCAGAGAGAGCGTTGGATGGGTGCAGCACCGCGCCAGCGTGGCAGCAGCGAACCATGCACATTAATACAACCCAGGCGCGGCATCGCCAGCACGGCTTTTGGCAGGATCAAGCCATAAGCGACCACCACCATGATATCGGCCTGCAGATCGTCAACCAGATGCTGGTTCTCTTCAGGCTTCAGGGATTTTGGCTGAAATACCGGAATATCGTGCGCCTGTGCCAGGACTTTGACCGGGCTTGACGTAAGCTTATTGCCGCGTCCGGCTGGACGATCGGGCTGGGTAAAGACGCCAACAACCTGATGCTCAGAAGCAAGTAGCGCGTCTAAATGACGCGCTGCAAAGTCAGGTGTACCGGCAAAGATAATTTTGAGCGGTGCAGACACAGTTTAACCTTCAATGAGCACTTAATCTTCGCGTGCGTTTAGGCGGGCCAATTTTTCCAGTTTCTGTTTGATACGCTGACGTTTCAGTGGCGACAGATAATCAATGAAAAGTTTGCCATCGAGATGATCGATTTCATGCTGGATGCAAATCGCCAGCAGACCGTCGGTTTCCAGCTCAAAGCTTTTGCCGTCACGATCCTGCGCACGCACCTTGACCCACTCTGCGCGCGGCACAAAAGCACGTTGCTCAGGAATAGAAAGGCAGCCTTCTTCAATACCGGTTTCACCGCTTTTTTCCAGCAGTTCCGGATTAATCAGCACCAAACGCTCGTCACGGTTTTCAGAAACATCAATAACAATGATGCGCTGATGAATATCGACTTGGGTCGCCGCTAAGCCAATACCTTCTTCGGCGTACATGGTTTCAAACATGTCGTCGACAATACGCTGCACGTCTGCGTTTACGGTTGCCACCGGCGCAGCGATTTTGCGAAGGCGATCATCAGGGAAATGTAATACCTGCAAAACTGACATAAATATCCAGATCTGTATGCGTTGAAGAAAAGATTACTGCCTCATATTGTAGACTTTTTGATGTCTGATTGACAGCATTGCACCGCATGATAGCGCGGCTGACAGGGAGTGCAGCATGGAGAGAATTGAATGGATGCTCAGGCTGGCAAATGTGAAAGGCTTAAGCTCTGGAGTTGTCAGACATTTAGCTGAGGCATTGCAGGATAATGCTCAGGTTGATGACGATCTTTTACTGGATCAGGGATTAAACGAAACCCAGCGACAACAGTTTAAAGAGCTTTGTCCACGCCAGTTAGCACGAACACATCTATGGCTGGAGGATGAACAGCATCATGTAGTTACCTGTATCGACGAACATTATCCCTCGGCGTTAGCGGAAATCAGTCGACGTCCCTCATTGCTGTATGTCGCGGGAAATATGGACATCTTGCAGACGCCCCAACTCGGTGTCGTGGGCAGCCGTCACTGCACGCATTATGGTAAGCAATGGGGAAGCTGGTTTACGCAGCAATTAGCGCTAAGTGGATTGACCATCACCAGCGGCCTTGCGCGCGGAATCGATGGCGTGGCGCATCGGGCCGCGTTAGAAGTGCAGGGCAAAACCGTTGCAGTATTAGGCAGCGGCCTGCAGCATATCTACCCTAAAAGTCATCAAGCGTTAGCACGTGAGATCATCGCTGGCGGTGGCGCACTGATCTCGGAATTCCCCCTTGATACGGCACCGCATGCGGTTAACTTTCCGCGGCGTAATCGCATCATCAGTGGTTTAAGTCTTGGCGTACTGGTAGTTGAAGCCACGTTAAAAAGCGGTTCGCTGGTGACGGCACGCTACGCTTTGGAACAAAATCGTAACGTTTATGCATTACCCGGCGCGCTAGGCAATCCGGGTAGTGAAGGTACGCACTGGCTTATCCAGCAAGGCGCGCTGCTGGTGGCGCATCCTAACAATATCCTTGAAGATTTACATTCAACGCTGCAATGGTTGCCTGATAGCAGTTCAGAAACAATATATTCACAACACAGTGACGATGTGCCATTGCCATTTGCAACTGTGTTGGCTAACGTAGGTGATGAGGTTACACCTGTTGACGTCGTCGCTGAACGTGCCGGCCAACCTGTGCCAGTTATCGCAGCTCACCTGCTGGAGCTGGAGTTAGCAGGATGGATCGCAGCTGTACCCGGCGGCTATGTCCGATTGAGGAGGGCATGCCATGTTCGACGTACTTATGTACTTGTTTGAGACGTATATCCACAACGAAGCTGAAATGCGCGTTGATCAGGATAAATTGACCGATGATTTAACCGATGCCGGTTTTCATCGTGAAGATATCTACAATGCGTTGAATTGGCTTGAGCGGTTAGCGGATTATCAGGAAGGCTTGGTTGCGCCAGTACTCATGGCAAACGATCCGCTCTCAATGCGAATCTATACCGAAGAGGAAAACCAGCGTTTAGATGCAGAATGTCGCGGTTTTATTTTGTTCCTGGAACAGGTCCAGGTGCTGAATATGGAAACGCGCGAGATGGTCATCGAACGTGTAATGGCCCTTGATACCCTCGAATTCGATCTTGAAGATCTCAAATGGGTGGTGTTGATGGTGCTGTTTAACATCCCAGGATGTGAAAACGCCTATCAGCAAATGGAAGAACTGTTATTCGACGTCAATGAAGGTATGCTGCATTAATAATTTGCGATTGATGCAACCGGTAATATGAGTAAATCAGCACTATTTTCCGTGCCTAAACACGATCCCTGCCCCGCTTGCGGGGCAGAATTAGTCATACGTTCCGGCAAACACGGCCCTTTTCTGGGGTGTGTAAATTATCCAACCTGCGATTACATTCGCCCGCTGAAAAGTCAGGGAGATGGACACGTCGTTAAAGTGCTGGAAGGCCATGCATGCCCCCAGTGTGGCGCAGACAAAGTTCTGCGTCAGGGGCGATTTGGCATGTTCGTGGGTTGCAGTCACTACCCGGAATGTGATTACACCGAAACTATCGACAAGCCTGATGAAACAGCTATCGCCTGTCCGCAATGTCAGAGCGGTAAACTGGTACAGCGGCGCTCGCGCTATGGCAAAACCTTCTACTCTTGCGATCGCTATCCAGATTGCCAGTTTGTCCTTAACGCAGCGCCGGTTGAAGGCGTTTGCCCGCATTGCCAGTTCCCTTTATTAATAGAGAAGAAAACCGCACAAGGCATGAAGCGCTTCTGCGCCAGCAAACGCTGCGGTAAGCCCATCGTCCAGGACGCATCATCATCATGAAGCCAAGCCAGTATTCAGCGGGTAGTCTCGATTTTTGCATTGAGAGGCTACAGCAAAAGGAAGTTATCGCCTATCCAACCGAAGCTGTATTTGGATTGGGCTGCGATCCCGACAGCGAGAATGCCGTAATGGCGCTTTTGGCGCTCAAGCAGCGTCCAGTCGAGAAGGGACTCATTTTGATTGCAGCCGATTACGCGCAGCTGGAACCTTATATCGCCGACCGTGAACTCTCTGTGCTGCAGCGCGAGCGTATGTTTGCCAGTTGGCCTGGCCCGGTAACCTATGTAGTGCCAGCTTCGCCACATACGCCGCGTTGGTTAACGGGGCGTTTTGACTCACTGGCCATTCGCGTTAGCGATCATCCGGACGTACAGGCTTTGTGTCGCGGTTTTGGTAAACCTCTGGTTTCGACCAGCGCCAATCTTTCCGGCGAACCGCCTTGTCGTAATGCGGAAGAGGTTGCTAAGCAATTTGGTCCGCAGTTCCCGGTCTTACATGCTGAAACGGGTGGGCGACTGAATCCTTCTGAAATCCGCGACGTTATTAGCGGTGAACTTATTCGTCAGGGCTAACGTATGGAAAATTTTGCCGTATTTGGTCACCCGATTGCGCATAGCAAATCTCCTTTCATTCATAGCTTGTTCGCTGAGCAAACCGGCATTGAGCATCAATATGGCAAGGAGTGCGCGCCACTTGAGGGTTTTCCTCAGTCGATCGCCGATTTTTTTGCGCATGGCGGCAAAGGTGCCAATGTCACGCTGCCTTTTAAACAGCAGGCGTGGGAATTTGCCGATGAGCTTAGCGAGCGTGCGGCATTGTCTGGTGCGGTTAATACGTTAAAGAAAGATGCGCAGGGCAAGATCTTCGGCGATAACACCGATGGCATCGGCTTGCTCAGCGATCTGGAACGACTGCAGATGATCCATCAAGGCGATCGAATTCTGCTGGTGGGCGCCGGTGGTGCTGCGCGTGGCGTAATCCTGCCGCTGCTTTCATTCGGATGTTCGCTGGTGGTAGTGAATCGCACCGTGGCACGCGCCGAGCAGCTGGCAGAGATTTTCCAGCATAGCGGGGATATCAAAGCGGCCAGCTTTGAGCAATTAGCGGATCAGCAATTTGATCTGATCATTAATGCGACCTCGAGCGGTGTTGATGGCAAAGTTCCGGCGTTAGCCACATCGCTAATTAATGCGCAAACGCGTTGTTATGACATGTTTTATCAACAAGGTTTGACGCCATTCTTACTGTGGTGCCAGCAGCAGGGCGCGCAGCAGCTGGCGGATGGTGTTGGCATGTTAGTAGGGCAAGCCGCTCACGCTTTCCATTTATGGCATGGCGTGATGCCAGAGATCACGCCAGTGATAGCCAAACTAAAGCAGTCGATGCAACAGGGATAAAATTGGCGATCAGGAATGAGATTGGCTTTCCTGAGAGAGATATTCATTCTTCCAACCGACATAGTTATTGGATGAGTAAAGCAGCCCGGCGATTTCCGCTTCACTGAGTGGGCGGACCTGCTTAACCGGGCTGCCTAAATACAGGTAGCCACTTTCCAGTCGTTTACCTGGCGGCACCAAACTGCCAGCGCCAATCATCACATCATCTTCAACGATCACGCCGTCCAGCAGAATGGATCCCATTCCAACCAGTACGCGATTGCCGATAGTACAGCCGTGCAGCATCGCTTTATGCCCTACCGTGACATCTTCGCCAACAATCAGCGGATAACCTTCCGGATTGCTGCTGGACTTGTGAGTGACGTGCAGTACGCTGCCATCCTGAATATTGCTTCTTTTGCCTATCACCACTTTATTGACGTCACCACGAATCGCAACCAGCGGCCAGATGCTAACGTCATCGTCGAGTTGTACTTCACCCACCACCACGCTGCTGTTATCGATCATCACGCGATCGCCTTGTTGCGGGAAATGGTTCTTATAAGGTCGTAGGGCTGTGGACATGATCTTCTCCTTTTACGTTTTTACCCAAGCCTGCGGCTTAAAAGGCGGATAAACAAGATGATTTTTGAGCGGATCGCTCGCGATCGCAGCGAAAAGAGTGAAAACTCGCCAGTCGATTAAAAAGATCGAAAAAAGGGGTTGTGCAAAAAATTCGGATCCCTATAATGCGCCACCACTGAGACGGCAAAGCGGCAACGCAGACGACTCAGCAGGGAGTGAAGAAATTCATCCCGCCGGATGAAAACGCTGAAAAAAGTGTTTGACTCCGAAGGAGAGTAGCGTAGTATACGCCACCTCGCGACAGACGGTTCAGCCGCTGTTCGCAACGCTCTTTAACAATTTATCAGACAATCTGTGTGGGCACTCGCAGGATTGATATCCGCGTCTCCGGACGCAAAAAAATATCAAAGCCTCACGAGTGAACACATAATGAAATTCATTATGACGTTTTACAGATGAGCACCGCTGAACTGGTTTCAGCAAATCAAACTTAAATTGAAGAGTTTGATCATGGCTCAGATTGAACGCTGGCGGCAGGCCTAACACATGCAAGTCGAACGGTAGCACAGAGAGCTTGCTCTCGGGTGACGAGTGGCGGACGGGTGAGTAACGTCTGGGAAACTGCCCGATGGAGGGGGATAACTACTGGAAACGGTAGCTAATACCGCATAACGTCGCAAGACCAAAGTGGGGGACCTTCGGGCCTCACACCATCGGATGTGCCCAGATGGGATTAGCTAGTAGGTGGGGTAATGGCTCACCTAGGCGACGATCCCTAGCTGGTCTGAGAGGATGACCAGCCACACTGGAACTGAGACACGGTCCAGACTCCTACGGGAGGCAGCAGTGGGGAATATTGCACAATGGGCGCAAGCCTGATGCAGCCATGCCGCGTGTATGAAGAAGGCCTTCGGGTTGTAAAGTACTTTCAGCGGGGAGGAAGGCGGTGAAGTTAATAGCTTCACCGATTGACGTTACCCGCAGAAGAAGCACCGGCTAACTCCGTGCCAGCAGCCGCGGTAATACGGAGGGTGCAAGCGTTAATCGGAATTACTGGGCGTAAAGCGCACGCAGGCGGTCTGTCAAGTCGGATGTGAAATCCCCGGGCTTAACCTGGGAACTGCATTCGAAACTGGCAGGCTGGAGTCTTGTAGAGGGGGTAGAATTCCAGGTGTAGCGGTGAAATGCGTAGAGATCTGGAGGAATACCGGTGGCGAAGGCGGCCCCCTGGACAAAGACTGACGCTCAGGTGCGAAAGCGTGGGGAGCAAACAGGATTAGATACCCTGGTAGTCCACGCCGTAAACGATGTCGACTTGGAGGTTGTTCCCTTGAGGAGTGGCTTCCGGAGCTAACGCGTTAAGTCGACCGCCTGGGGAGTACGGCCGCAAGGTTAAAACTCAAATGAATTGACGGGGGCCCGCACAAGCGGTGGAGCATGTGGTTTAATTCGATGCAACGCGAAGAACCTTACCTACTCTTGACATCCAGAGAACTTAGCAGAGATGCTTTGGTGCCTTCGGGAACTCTGAGACAGGTGCTGCATGGCTGTCGTCAGCTCGTGTTGTGAAATGTTGGGTTAAGTCCCGCAACGAGCGCAACCCTTATCCTTTGTTGCCAGCGGTCCGGCCGGGAACTCAAAGGAGACTGCCAGTGATAAACTGGAGGAAGGTGGGGATGACGTCAAGTCATCATGGCCCTTACGAGTAGGGCTACACACGTGCTACAATGGCGCATACAAAGAGAAGCGACCTCGCGAGAGCAAGCGGACCTCATAAAGTGCGTCGTAGTCCGGATCGGAGTCTGCAACTCGACTCCGTGAAGTCGGAATCGCTAGTAATCGTAGATCAGAATGCTACGGTGAATACGTTCCCGGGCCTTGTACACACCGCCCGTCACACCATGGGAGTGGGTTGCAAAAGAAGTAGGTAGCTTAACCTTCGGGAGGGCGCTTACCACTTTGTGATTCATGACTGGGGTGAAGTCGTAACAAGGTAACCGTAGGGGAACCTGCGGTTGGATCACCTCCTTACCTGAAGATACCTTCCCGCGAAGTGCTCACACAGATTGTCTGATAGAAAGTAACGAGCAGAAAAAACCTCTACAGGCTTGTAGCTCAGGTGGTTAGAGCGCACCCCTGATAAGGGTGAGGTCGGTGGTTCAAGTCCACTCAGGCCTACCAAATTTCTTCTCATGCTGCGTTAAAGCGCCGCTCGTATAGTGAACTATACGTCGCGCCACTTTGCCTTGCCTGAAAAGAAATTACCGTTTGTCAAAAACGGAACTCCTGGTGAGTGGTAGTAGTGGTCTCTGCAGTAACTGTATGGGGCTATAGCTCAGCTGGGAGAGCGCCTGCCTTGCACGCAGGAGGTCAGCGGTTCGATCCCGCTTAGCTCCACCATTACAGTGACTCAAAACAATACTTCAGAGCAAACCGGAAACGGTGTGCTGCGAAGTATTATGCTCTTTAACAATCCGGAACAAGCTGAAAATTGAAACGACGTATCGTCTTCATTCTCCGTAATAAGAATGAAGCGGCGATATGTTCGAGTCTCTCAAATGCTTGCAGTCTGCACGCGTTGCAAAACGCCTGTGGGTTGTGAGGTTAAGCGACTAAGCGTACACGGTGGATGCCCTGGCAGTCAGAGGCGATGAAGGACGTGCTAATCTGCGTAAAGCGTCGGTAAGGTGATATGAACCGCTACAGCCGACGATGTCCGAATGGGGAAACCCGGTGCACCCAGTGCATCATCGCAACATGAATACATAGTGTTGCGAGGCGAACCCGGGGAACTGAAACATCTAAGTACCCGGAGGAAAAGAAATCAACCGAGATTCCCCCAGTAGCGGCGAGCGAACGGGGAACAGCCCAGAACCTGAATCAGTTTGTGCGTTAGTGGAAGCGTCTGGAAAGTCGCGCGATACCGGGTGATAGCCCCGTACACGAAAGTGCACATTCTGTGAGTTCGAAGAGTAGGGCGGGACACGTGGTATCCTGTCTGAATATGGGGGGACCATCCTCCAAGGCTAAATACTCCTGACTGACCGATAGTGAACCAGTACCGTGAGGGAAAGGCGAAAAGAACCCCGGCGAGGGGAGTGAAACAGAACCTGAAACCGTGTACGTACAAGCAGTGGGAGCCTCTTTATGGGGTGACTGCGTACCTTTTGTATAATGGGTCAGCGACTTATATTCTGTAGCAAGGTTAACCGTATAGGGGAGCCGCAGGGAAACCGAGTCTTAACTGGGCGTTAAGTTGCAGGGTATAGACCCGAAACCCGGTGATCTAGCCATGGGCAGGTTGAAGGTTGGGTAACACTAACTGGAGGACCGAACCGACTAATGTTGAAAAATTAGCGGATGACTTGTGGCTGGGGGTGAAAGGCCAATCAAACCGGGAGATAGCTGGTTCTCCCCGAAAGCTATTTAGGTAGCGCCTCGTGAACTCATCTCCGGGGGTAGAGCACTGTTTCGGCTAGGGGGCCATCCCGGCTTACCAACCCGATGCAAACTGCGAATACCGGAGAATGTTATCACGGGAGACACACGGCGGGTGCTAACGTCCGTCGTGAAGAGGGAAACAACCCAGACCGCCAGCTAAGGTCCCAAAGTCATGGTTAAGTGGGAAACGATGTGGGAAGGCACAGACAGCCAGGATGTTGGCTTAGAAGCAGCCATCATTTAAAGAAAGCGTAATAGCTCACTGGTCGAGTCGGCCTGCGCGGAAGATGTAACGGGGCTAAACCATGCACCGAAGCTGCGGCAGCGACGCGTATGCGTTGTTGGGTAGGGGAGCGTTCTGTAAGCCGTTGAAGGTGTGCTGTGAGGCATGCTGGAGGTATCAGAAGTGCGAATGCTGACATAAGTAACGATAAAGCGGGTGAAAAGCCCGCTCGCCGGAAGACCAAGGGTTCCTGTTCAACGTTAATCGGAGCAGGGTGAGTCGACCCCTAAGGCGAGGCTGAAAAGCGTAGTCGATGGGAAGCAGGTTAATATTCCTGCACTTGGTGTTACTGCGAAGGGGGACGGAGAAGGCTAGGTTATCCGGGCGACGGTTGTCCCGGTTTAAGCGTGTAGGCGGAGAGTTCAGGTAAATCCGGACTCTTATTAACGCTGAGGCGTGACGACGAGCCACCACGGTGGTGAAGTAACTGATGCCCTGCTTCCAGGAAAAGCCTCTAAGCTCCAGGTAACACGAAATCGTACCCCAAACCGACACAGGTGGTCAGGTAGAGAATACCAAGGCGCTTGAGAGAACTCGGGTGAAGGAACTAGGCAAAATGGTGCCGTAACTTCGGGAGAAGGCACGCTGTCATCAGGTGAAGTCCCTCGCGGATGGAGCTGAAGGCAGTCGAAGATACCAGCTGGCTGCAACTGTTTATTAAAAACACAGCACTGTGCAAACACGAAAGTGGACGTATACGGTGTGACGCCTGCCCGGTGCCGGAAGGTTAATTGATGGGGTTATCCGCAAGGAGAAGCTCTTGATCGAAGCCCCGGTAAACGGCGGCCGTAACTATAACGGTCCTAAGGTAGCGAAATTCCTTGTCGGGTAAGTTCCGACCTGCACGAATGGCGTAATGATGGCCAGGCTGTCTCCACCCGAGACTCAGTGAAATTGAAATCGCTGTGAAGATGCAGTGTACCCGCGGCAAGACGGAAAGACCCCGTGAACCTTTACTATAGCTTGACACTGAACATTGAGCCTTGATGTGTAGGATAGGTGGGAGGCTTTGAAGCGTGGACGCCAGTCTGCGTGGAGCCAACCTTGAAATACCACCCTTTAATGTTTGATGTTCTAACGTAGGCCCGTAATCCGGGCTGCGGACAGTGTCTGGTGGGTAGTTTGACTGGGGCGGTCTCCTCCCAAAGAGTAACGGAGGAGCACGAAGGTTGGCTAATCCTGGTCGGACATCAGGAGGTTAGTGCAATGGCATAAGCCAGCTTGACTGCGAGAGTGACGGCTCGAGCAGGTGCGAAAGCAGGTCATAGTGATCCGGTGGTTCTGAATGGAAGGGCCATCGCTCAACGGATAAAAGGTACTCCGGGGATAACAGGCTGATACCGCCCAAGAGTTCATATCGACGGCGGTGTTTGGCACCTCGATGTCGGCTCATCACATCCTGGGGCTGAAGTAGGTCCCAAGGGTACGGCTGTTCGCCGTTTAAAGTGGTACGCGAGCTGGGTTTAGAACGTCGTGAGACAGTTCGGTCCCTATCTGCCGTGGGCGCTGGAGAATTGAGGGGGGTTGCTCCTAGTACGAGAGGACCGGAGTGAACGCACCACTGGTGTTCGGGTTGTCATGCCAATGGCACTGCCCGGTAGCTAAGTGCGGAAAAGATAAGTGCTGAAAGCATCTAAGCACGAAACTTGCCCCGAGATGAGTTCTCCCTGACCCCTTGAGGGTCCTGAAGGGACGTTGAAGACTACGACGTTGATAGGCCGGATGTGTAAGCGCAGCGATGCGTTGAGCTAACCGGTACTAATGACCCGTGAGGCTTAACCTTACAACGCCAGAGGCGTTTTGGTCTGAGAGACCGGATTTTCAGCTTGTTTTACCGGATAAAGAATTAGCGGAAGCGAAGATTTTACGCTGAGGCGAGGCGCCGACCGAGACGGAGCGAGGGAGCATACTGAAGTATGTGACTGAGTTACGCGAGGGAGAGCAACGCGGCATCAGTGAAAAATATTCGTTTCGTGCAGCAAGAATTTGCCTGGCGGCTTTAGCGCGGTGGTCCCACCTGACCCCATGCCGAACTCAGAAGTGAAACGCCGTAGCGCCGATGGTAGTGTGGGGCCTCCCCATGCGAGAGTAGGGAACTGCCAGGCATCAATTTAAAGTGTGCTGATATGGCTCAGTTGGTAGAGCGCACCCTTGGTAAGGGTGAGGTCCCCAGTTCGACTCTGGGTATCAGCACCAGTTTTAAAGCGTGAGTTCGGTAAATTACAGAATTTGCCTGGCGGCTTTAGCGCGGTGGTCCCACCTGACCCCATGCCGAACTCAGAAGTGAAACGCCGTAGCGCCGATGGTAGTGTGGGGTCTCCCCATGCGAGAGTAGGGAACTGCCAGGCATCAAACACAGAAGCCCTGAACGAAAGTTCAGGGCTTTTTTGTATGCATCAGAAACCTTCAGCTGTCACTCACAAACCTAACCCAATTCAAATTGCAGTTATAAAAAAAGCCCCTGCTTTTCAGCAGAGGCGTTTCTTAATCTAACTCACTGGATATCAATGAATAACCTGTGACAGAAACGCACGTGTACGTTCTGATTTCGGATTGGCAAAGAACTCCTGAGGCGGGGCTTCTTCGACAATTTCACCCCGATCCATGAAGATCACACGATCCGCCACCGTACGCGCAAATCCCATCTCATGGGTAACGCACAACATGGTCATGCCATCTTCTGCCAGGCCAATCATCGTATCGAGTACTTCTTTAACCATCTCTGGATCGAGCGCGGAGGTTGGCTCATCAAACAGCATAATTTTCGGCTTCATACAGAGTGAACGGGCGATCGCCACACGCTGTTGCTGACCACCTGAAAGCTGGCCAGGAAATTTATGCGCATGCTCAGCAATGCGTACACGCTGAAGGTAATGCATGGCCAGCTCTTCTGCTTCTTTCTTCGGCATTTTGCGTACCCAAATCGGTGCCAGCGTACAGTTTTGCAAAACGGTAAGATGCGGGAAAAGATTAAAGTGCTGGAAAACCATGCCTACTTCGGTTCGAACTCGTTCAATATTACGCACATCGTGATTGAGATGGATGCCATCCACCACGATGCGTCCTTGCTGATGTTCTTCGAGGTGATTGATACAACGAATAGTGGTCGATTTACCCGAACCGGACGGTCCGCACAGTACGATACGTTCGCGTGGTTTTACTTTTAAATTGATGTCTTTCAATACATGGAACTGACCGTACCATTTGTTAACGTTTTCGAGTGTAATCATCATGGCATCAGCCGCATTAGTCATAGTTTGTGTCATGTTAAACCTCAGTGCGATGCACGCCCGGTGTGAAAACGCTTCTCCAGATACTGGCTATAGCGCGACATACTAAAACAGAAAATCCAGTAAACCATGGCAGCAAATACATAGCCTTCCGTCGACATACCCAACCAGGTTGGATCAACGGTGGCTTGCTGCACGCTACTGAAGAGATCGAATAAGCCGATGATGATCACCAGGCTGGTATCTTTAAACAGCGCAATGATGGTATTCACCAGGCCGGGAATGGTCATCTTGAGCGCCTGCGGTAAAATCACCAGCATCTGGGTTTTACAGTAGCCCAGCGACAGAGATTCAGCGGCTTCATATTGGCCTTTTGGTAGCGCCTGCAAACCGCCGCGCACCACTTCCGCGACATACGCAGACTGGAACAAAATCACGCCAACCAACGCACGCACCAGCTTGTCGATGGTAGTACCTTCCGCCATAAACAGTGGCAGCATCACCGACGACATAAACAGTACGGTGATCAGCGGTACACCACGCCAGAACTCAATGAAGATGATCGAAAGTGTACGCACCACCGGCATTTCAGAGCGGCGTCCCAGCGCCAGTAAAATCCCCAACGGCAGCGCGCCGGCAATCCCCACTGAAGCGATAATCAGCGTTAATGTCAGGCCGCCCCACTGGCGAGTCTCTACGCGCTCTAAACCGAAATAACCACCGTACATCAGGAACCAAACCACAATCGGATAGACCACCGCCCAACAAGCGATGTAGCGACCGCGACGCGGCATTGATTTGATGAACATCGGAATAATCGAGAGCAAGCCGATGACCAGCGACAGGTTGATGCGCCAGCGCAGTTCATGCGGATAGAGCCCATACATAAACTGGCCAAAGCGTGCATGGATAAACACCCAGCATGCGCCTTCTTTGGTACAGTCTGCGCGCGTCTCACCAATCCAGTTAGCCTGAAATACCAGCCAGTTCAGTGCCGGAGGAATCACGTTCCAGATAAGCCAGATGCTGAACAACGTCAGCAATGTATTCAGCCAGCTGGAGAACAGATTTTTGCGTGCCCAGAGCCAAGCCTTGCTAAGTGGATTGGTCGGAATCGGCGGTGTTTCATGTGTAGTAACAGACATAATGATCCCGTTCTCTTAACGCTCAACCAGCGCAATTTTGCGATTGTAGAGGTTCATCAGCAGTGAAATGATCAGGCTGATAATCAGGTAAACCGCCATGGTAATCGCGATGGTTTCTATCGCCTGACCGGTTTGGTTCAGCACGGTACCGGCAAACAGCGAAACCATATCTGGATAGCCGATAGCGGCCGCCAGCGATGAGTTTTTCACGATGTTGAGGTACTGGCTGGTGAGTGGCGGGATAATCACACGCATTGCCTGCGGAATGATCACCTGTCGCATGGTCACTGGATTAGGTAAACCGAGCGAACGTGCAGCTTCACTTTGACCATGTGGCACCGACTGAATACCGGAACGAATCACTTCGGCGATGAACGACGAGGTATAAACCGACAGCGCGAGAGTCAACGCGGCGAGCTCAGGGATCATCACGAAACCGCCGCGGAAGTTAAATCCACGCAGTTCCGGCACATCCCAATGCATGGCAACGCCAAACAAGGTATGAGCAATCAGCGGCAGCAGAATCAGCAACCCAACCGCAGCCGGCCAGGTGCGACGCAGTTGGCCGGTTTTTAACTGATGCTTACGGTTGTAGCGGAACAGCGCCACGCAACCCAGCACCGCTAACGCCAGCGCGATCAGGAATGGCCATGTGCCAGGTGCGTACTCTGGCCACGGAATATACAAACCGCGATTGCTGACGAATGCCAAATCAAAAGCGTTGAGTGCCTGACGTGGGCCGGGCAGGTTACGCAGTACCGCGAAGTACCAGAAAAAGATCTGCAGCAGCGGCGGGATATTACGGAAGGTCTCGATATAAATGGTTGAAAGCTTGCGCAGCAGCCAGTTCTCAGACAAGCGAGCCAGGCCCACGGCAAAGCCAAGGATCGAAGCGAAAACAATACAGAGCGCAGAAACCAGCAGGGTGTTGGTCAACCCCACCATAAACACGCGCGCGTAAGTGTCGCCTTCGGTGTAATCAATCAGGTGCTGGACGATGCCGAAGCCGGCACTGCGATCCAGAAACCCGAATCCGGAAGTGATGCCACGATTGGCCAGATTGATTACGGTGTTGTGGATTAAATATCCCACCACAGCAAGCACGGCAACAATCGCGACGATCTGGTAAAGCCAGGCGCGAACCGTAGGATTACCGAACGAAAAATCCCTTTTTACGGTTGGGCGTTGCGACATGTTAAAACCTCAGTGAAGATTACGCGTGGGCACCGCAGGATGCGGTGCCCGACTGGCAGAATGGAATTAACGAACTGGCGGAGCGTACTGGATGCCGCCCGCATTCCACAGCGCATTCTGGCCGCGCTTAATCTTCAGTGCGCTGTCTTTACCGACGTTACGGTCGAACACTTCCTGATAGTTACCCACTTGTTTGATGATGTTGTAAGCCCACTTGTTATCGAGCTTCAGGTCTTTACCGAAGTCACCTTCCGCGCCCAGCAGATGTGCCATATCCGGCGTAGTCGGTTTCGCTACCATGTCATCGACATTTTTAGAGCTGATACCCATCTCTTCCGCGTTCAGCATGGCATACAGCGACCATTTGACGATGGTGAACCAATCGTCATCACCGCGACGTACCACGGGCCCCAGCGGCTCTTTCGAGATCACTTCTGGCAGTACAATGAACTCGTCTGGCTTGCCAAGTTTGATACGCAGCGCATACAGCTGAGATTGGTCAGACGCGAGGGTGTCGCAACGGCCGCTGTCGAGCGCTTTAGCGGATTCGTCAGAGCGGTCGAAGGTCACGGGGGTGTACTGCATTTTATGGGTTTTGAAGTAGTCAGCCACGTTCAGCTCGGTATCAGTACCGGCCTGAATACACACGGTGGCGCCATCCAACTCTTTAGCACTTTTCAGACCGGCTTTCTGGTGCGTCAGGAAGCCGATACCGTCGTAATAGTTCACGCCTGCAAACAGGAAGCCCATGCCGCCATCGCGTGATGAGGTCCATGTGGTGTTACGAGATAAGATGTCTACTTCGCCAGACTGCAGCGCGGTGAAGCGTTCTTTCGCGGTCAGCGGGGTGTATTTCACTTTAGTTGCGTCGCCAAATACTGCGGCAGCGGCTGCACGGCATACATCCACGTCAATACCGGTGAATTTGCCGTTAGAGTCAGCATAAGAGAAGCCTGGCAGGCCGTCACTGATGCCGCACTGTATAAAACCTTTCTTCTTAATGGCATCCAGCGTGGTGCCAGCGTGCGCTTGTTGAGCAACAGCTAACAGCGAGGCTGCAGCAACCAGAGTGGAAAGCATCATCTTTTTCATAAAGCATCCTGTGTGGCGATATCGTGTGTTGTTATGTTTGCGCGCACTTTAATGTGCGCTGTTTTCTGTCTGTGGTGGTTAGCCATCCACAACTCTGCAAACCTGATGCCAGGTTTGCAGAATCCTGAATTCTCTGGAAAGATCTTTTAATAAACTGAAGCACTCAGAAGATTCTGGCTAATATGGCGCACCAAAAGGCAGCATGACGAGACGACACGATCACAAATAGTGCAAAAAGTTTCACTATATGGAAGCAGTGTGAGCTAACGCTCAGGAGTGGATGTATGAGTTTGCAAGCTTACGGCCGAAGCGGTTGAGGATCACAGAGAAAGCGGGCTGAAGGGTGATGAAAGGATAAGTGAGCGCGTAATAAAGTGAGGGGAAATGCGTTGCTAAGAAGGACGGGATATCACTGCTGCAATTGCAACTATCGTTACCATTACCGCGCCAATTGTTTCATGCGTTCTTAACCTCAGGAAATCATCGGCAGCAGAAACAAAAACGCCAGCCGCAAGGCTGGCGTTATCGCAGCAACGAACAGATTAGTTCATGCCGTATTTTTTCAGCTTCTTACGCAGGGTACCGCGGTTGATACCCATCATCAGAGCTGCACGGGTCTGGTTGCCACGGGTGTACTGCATCACCATGTCCAACAGAGGCTGCTCGACTTCTGCCAATACCAGCTCATACAGATCACTCACATCCTGACCGTTCAGTTGAGCAAAATAGTTCTTCAGTGACTGTTTAACCGAATCACGCAGTGGCTTTTGGGTCACCTGATCCTGAGAGTTAACGGTAGAAACGGTGAGTACGTCAGAATTTACGCGTTGTTCGAACATAGTTCTTTCAGCTCTTTATTTCGTTTACGCAAGATTTTCGAAGTATGCCTCCAACGCCTCCAGCTGTTCGCTGGCATCCTCTATGGCGTTGAATGTGCGCCGAAACTGGTCATCAGGAGCACTTTCCTGCAAATACCAGGAAACGTGTTTTCGGGCAATACGGTATCCTTTGCGCTGACCGTAAAAGTCGTGCAGCTCCCGTATATGTCCAATCAGCATTTGCTTCACTTCAGCCAGCGGCTTCGGTGCCAGCAGCTCCCCTGTGTCCAGATAATGCTGGATTTCCCGGAAGATCCACGGTCTTCCCTGAGCGGCACGGCCAACCATAAGAGCATCGGCTCCGGTATAGTCGAGCACCGCTCTGGCTTTATGCGGGTCAGTAATGTCGCCATTCGCAATAATCGGAATGGAAACGCTCTGCTTAACTGTCCGAATGCTGTCGTATTCAGCAAATCCCTCAAACAAACAGGCGCGCGTGCGGCCATGAATGGTGAGAGCCTGAATGCCACAGCGTTCAGCCAATTGGGCAATCTCTACACAATTACGATTTTCTTTGTCCCAGCCGGTACGAATTTTCAGCGTAACCGGTACATCCACTGCATTAACCACCGCGGTGAGAATCGACTCCACCAGTTGCGGATGTTGCAGCAGCGCTGAACCTGCCATCTTACGATTCACTTTTTTGGCCGGGCAGCCCATGTTGATATCGATAATCTGCGCGCCAGACGCCACATTAATGCGCGCGGCAGCAGCCATCTCATCAGGATCGCAACCGGCAATTTGCACGGCGCGGATACCAGGCTCGTCACTATGCACCATGCGCAAACGGGATTTGTCACTGGCCCAAACTTCCGGGTTCGACGACAGCATCTCGGAGACAGTCATACCGGCGCCGTTCTCGTAACACAGGGTGCGAAATGGCTTATCGGATACTCCGGCCATAGGCGCAGCAATGAGTCGATTACGTAGCTGATGTTGTCCAATGCGCATGAAAAAAGAAGTGACCCTAACTGTTCGCAAGGCGGCGTATATTACGCATTTTTTAAAGAAGATGAAAGGCCAAACTTTGAACAATTCGCTCTCAGAGAGCACGGAAATAGCGTTATCCAGTAAGGGATGAGTTATTAATCTTTATAATTCATGAGATTAAAAAAATATGCTGAAATTGTGTACAAAAATTTTTCTCAAAACATGACCTAAATCACAACATAAAAACCGCTTCTTCCGGTAATTAGCGAAAGAAATGACGCCATTATGATTATTAATTGAACTACTTAGTCACGTAGGGTTAGCGTCACTCCCCAGAAACCCACGTCGTGGAGGAGTGACAGATATAACCTCAGACATCAGGCAACTATTCAATAACCACGCGACCATTCAGCGGCTGTACTGGGCGACTGTTGCCGTGCTCACCTAACAGTTTGGCGAACGTTTTAAGCTGTTCAGTTGATGCCGAAACAGTTTGCTTCATCACTAACCAGCGCACACCTTCGGTACAAGGTGGCGTCGTCAACGAACCGCTAAAGCGATAGTAGTTCTTTTGACCCGGAATCAAAGCGCTGAGATTAAGTGGCTGTTGCAGCGCCGCCTCTTTGTTAACTTCAGGTGGCAGTTCACGCAGGATCTCCGCCAGCGCAGGGTTTTCCGCCCCGGCTTCAAACATCACGCCAACCACCGCCAGATGTCCCTCTTCGCTGGCATGGACGAAATGCGCGGCCAGCGGAAAGCGTTTGCCATCAATCAGATTTTCGCTCGGCGTATGGAAGTGGAACTGACGCAGCGTATAAGCTTCGCCATCCAGCGCGAGCGCATCGCCATCTTTGACGTTGATCTGGGTGGTGTGACCGTTATTGATGATGGATTTTTGTTTGGCTTGATAGCTCAACGTTAGCGGCGGCAATTGTCCATTCACCACCTTGCGGATATCGACAGGCGACTGGTTCACACCGCTTTTACAGGTGTGATAATCGGCGTGCAGATTGCCCCATTCATCCGGCGCTTCATAAGACCAGTTTGAGCTGTGAGCGTGCGCATACGATGCCATGCTTGTCAGCAGAGCGAATAAACAAAGTTTCTTTTTCATCATCCATTATTTTCAGCGATTTATCGAAGTGAAATGCCATCAAAGGCATTGCCAGCAGGGATAGCGCTATCGCCTGGAGCAGGATTGTAATGACTGAAATGTAAAGAAACGGCAAGGGTTGAGAAGGGCTGGCGCTTTGAGACGGGTCTCAGAAAAATAGTACGGCTTGCCAGTCAGTTAGCCCGACTGGCAAGCGGGCAGGTTAGCGGCGTACGCCGGTGATGCGGCACCACTCTTCTTTCTCTGCAACCGCGTCGAGCTCAAAACGCTCAGCGTAGGCTTCACACACGCTTTCAGCCTGGCTCGCTAACACGCCGGACAATCCAAGATGACCGCCGGCTTTCGGCAGCACGCTAATCAGCGGTGCCAGCTCACGCAGCGGACCCGCGAGGATGTTGGCGACCACCACGTCAGCCTGCAAGTTTTCCGGCTGCTGATGGGGCAGATAGAGCGCCAGACGCTCAGAGACGCCATTACGCTCGGCGTTATCACGGCTGGCCTCAATCGCCTGCGGATCGATATCAATGCCGATCGCCTGCGCCGCGCCCAATTTCAGTGCAGCGATAGCGAGAATGCCGGAGCCACAGCCAAAGTCGATCACCGTTTTGCCCTGCAGATCCAGGCCATCAAGCCAGGTCAAACACATCGATGTGGTAGGATGCGTGCCGGTACCAAAGGCGAGGCCCGGATCCAGCATCACATTGACGGCATTTGGATCCGGCACATCGCGCCAGCTTGGGCAGATCCACAGACGCTCACCGAAACGCATCGGGTGGAAGTTATCCATCCATTCGCGCTCCCAGTCTTTATCTTCGATCTGCTCGATCTTATGGCGAAACGCGGATCCCAGCAGCTGATGCTGGCTTAACTCGGCCACCACATCGCTCATCTCGGTTTCAGCGTCGAACAGGCCGATGACATCGGTATCGCCCCACAGCAGTGTTTCGCCCGGCAGCGGCTCGTACACTGGATTGTCGTGCGTGTCCTGGAAAGTGACCGACACCGCGCCAACCTCCATCAGCGCATCGCTTAGGGTTTCGGCGTTTTCGCCGGTGCTGTTAATTTTGATTTGAATCCAAGGCATAGCGTTTCTCTTTATTCCAGTGCCGCGGCATGCGTTGCAGGCGTGCGGCCAAACAGATTGCCCACCAGGAAGGCCAGCAGGCTTAAGGTCAATGACGGAACGATCGGGTGGAAGCCCCACCACTCAATATTCAGGCTGGCAAGCAGCGTATAGCATCCCGCGCCGACCAGCATGCCGCTGATCGCACCGGTGGAGTTGGCGCGCTCCCAGTACAAACCCAGCACCAGCGGCCACAGAAATACCGCTTCAAGGCCACCAAATGCCAGCAGATTCAGCCAGATAATCATATCTGGCGGATTCCACGCTGCCAGCAATAGCAGCACACCGAGCACGAAAGTGATGGTGCCTGACAGCATGCGCAGGCGCGCTTCATTTTCACTGTGCTGCGGGGCAATACGCAGGTAGAGATCTTTGATCAGCGTAGCGGAGGATTGCAGCAGCTGCGCGTTGATGGTCGACATAATGGCCGCCATCGGCGCCGCAAGAAATACGCCCGCCGCCATGGGCGGTAATACGGTAATCATCAGCGTGGGAATCACGCGATCGGGGATGGTGAGATCGGGCAAAATCACGCGTCCCAGCGCACCGGCCAGATGCATACCAAGCATCAGGATCACCACTACAATGGTGCCGAGCACAATACCACGATGCATGGCTTTGCTGTCTTTATAGGAAATACAGCGCACCGCGGTGTGGGGCAGGCCAATCACCCCGAAACACACCAGCACGGCAAACGAGCTGAGGAAGGTTGGGTTGATGACGTTGCCCACGCCTTCCGGTGAGGTCAGCTGCGGATCGATATCATGCAGTTTGGTTACTGCGGAGGCTAATCCGCCAGCGTGGTGAATCACTGCAAAAAGCAGCAGGAAGGTGCCGATCAGCATTACCAAACCTTGCATCGCATCGTTCAGCACGCTGGCGCGGAAGCCACCGAAAGCGGTGTAGAGCGCGATGGTGCCGCCGAAGATCAGCAGGCCGGTGTCATAAGGAATGCCGGCCGCTGTTTCCAGCAGGCGCGCACCGCCGATGAACTGCACGGTCATTGCGCCGATAAACGCCACCAACAAACTGATGCTGGAGAGCCAAATCAGCAGCGTGCTGCCGTAGCGGCCATACAACATGTCGTTGAGCGTCACGGCGTTGTAGCGACGCGCCAGAATGGCGAATTTCTTGCCTAACACGCCAAGCGAAAGCCAGACGGCAGGCACCTGAATCATCGCCAGCAGCACCCAGCCAAGGCCATATTTATAGGCTGCGCCGGGGCCGCCAATGAACGAGCTGGCGCTGATATATGTGGTGGTGATGGTCATGGCCAGCACAAAACCGCCCATCGAACGGCTGCCGAGGAAGTATTCGCTCAGGAAGTTGCCCTGACGCTGCTTGCGCATGGCAAACACCGACAGCGCGGCGATCAGCACCAGATAGGCCAACAGCGGAAGAATGATTTCAGAGTCCATCGTTATCCTCCAGCGACATGTCGCGGAACAGCACGCGCACCATCAGCCAGCACAACACAATAAACAGCAGCGGAGCGAACAGACACGAAAGCTCGAACCACCTTGGTAAGCCAAACAAGCCGATCTCATTGCCGCCCAGCCAGGCAGAAAGTCCCCAAACGGCAAGGTAGGCCAGCGTCAGATAAAGTGACCAGCGCGCCTCTTTGTTTGCTTGTAAAAAACGCCAATCCATTATGTAACCTCAAAGGCGACAAAAATGAAAAAGGCCGGAGTTAACCGGCCTCTGCTTTGCTCTGCGCTGCAATTACTTCTCTTGCAGGCCGAGTTTTTTCTCCAGATAGTGGATGTTGGTGCCACCCTGCTGGAAGTTTTCGTCGGACATGATTTTCATCTGCAGCTCAATGTTGGTCTTGATGCCGTCGATGATCAGTTCCGCCAGCGCATTCTTCATGCGCGAGATTGCCACGTCACGGTTTTCACCGTAGGTAATCAGCTTACCAATCATGGAATCGTAGTACGGTGGCACACTGTAACCGGCATAGATATGCGATTCCCAACGTACACCAAAGCCGCCCGGCGCGTGGAAACGGGTGATCTTGCCTGGGCTTGGCAGGAAGGTGTTGGGATCTTCGGCGTTGATACGGCATTCAACCGCATGACCGCGAATCACCACGTCTTCCTGTTTGATCGACAGCGGCTGACCAGCAGCAATACGCAGCTGCTCTTTGATCAGATCGACGCCGGTGATCATCTCAGTCACCGGATGCTCCACCTGAATACGGGTGTTCATCTCGATGAAGTAGAACTCACCGTTTTCGTACAGGAACTCGAAGGTACCTGCACCGCGATAGCCGATATCGATACAGGCTTTAGAGCAGCGCTCACCGATGTAGCGACGCAGTTCCGGCGTGATGCCTGGCGCTGGCGCTTCTTCGACGACTTTCTGGTGACGACGCTGCATTGAGCAGTCACGTTCCGCCAGATAGATCGCGTTACCCTGGCCATCGGCCAGCACCTGAATCTCAATGTGGCGTGGATTCTCGAGGTACTTCTCCATGTACACCATGTCGTTGTTGAAAGCCGCTTTAGCTTCCGCTTTCGTCATGTTGATGGATTGCTCAAGATCCTTGTCGCTGCGCACTACGCGCATACCGCGACCGCCGCCGCCGCCGGAGGCTTTGATGATCACCGGATAACCGATGCGCTTAGCGAAGGCACGGTTTTTTTCCATGTCGTCGGTCAGCGAGCCATCAGAACCTGGCACGGTGGGTACGCCCGCTTTCTTCATGGCGGTGATGGCAGACACTTTGTCGCCCATCAGGCGAATGGTGTCGGCTTTCGGGCCAATGAAGATAAAGCCTGAACGTTCAACCTGCTCGGCGAAATCGGCGTTCTCAGAGAGGAAGCCGTAACCCGGGTGGATCGCGACCGCGCCAGTAATTTCAGCGGCGGAGATCAGTGCCGGGATGTTCAGGTAGCTTTTGACTGAAGGTGGCGGGCCGATGCAGACGGTTTCGTCTGCCAGCAGCACGTGCTTCAGGTCACGGTCCGCGGTGGAGTGCACGGCAACAGTCTTAATGCCCAGCTCTTTGCAGGCACGCAGAATGCGCAGCGCGATCTCACCACGGTTAGCAATGACAATTTTATCCAGCATGCTTCGCCTCGTTATTCGATGATGACCAGCGGCTCGTCAAATTCAACCGGTTGGCCGCTTTCGACCAGAATCGCCTTCACAACGCCGGATTTATCGGCTTCGATCTGGTTCATCATTTTCATCGCTTCAACGATGCACAGGGTGTCGCCGGCATTCACTTTCTGGCCAACTTCAACGAAAGCTTTCGCGTCTGGGCTTGGCGTGCGATAGAAAGTGCCGACCATTGGTGAACGCACGATGTGGCCACTGATTTCTGGTTTAGCGGCTTCTGCTGCAACCGGTGCGGCAGGCGCCACCGCGGTAGACAACGCAGGCTGCTGCTGCATCATTGGCGCAGCATAAGCCTGCTGCATCATTGGGTAGCCGGCATTTGCAGGTGAACGGCTGATACGAACGGACTCTTCGCCCTCGGAGATTTCCAGCTCGGAGATGCCAGACTCTTCAACCAGTTCGATCAGTTTCTTAATTTTACGAATATCCATGAGTGTGGTTCCGTACTCTGTTTAATTGGAATGTGACAGGCGTTTTACTGCCGTTTGTAAAGCCCACGCGTATCCATCAGCGCCAAGTCCACAGATGACGCCGGCGGATACATCGGAAAGATAGGAGTGATGTCGGAACGGTTCGCGTGCATGCACGTTCGAGAGATGCACCTCAATAAAAGGAATGCTAACCGCCAACAGGGCATCACGCAGTGCAACGCTGGTATGCGTGAACGCAGCAGGATTGATGATGATGTAATCCACGTTGCCGCGGGCTTCGTGAATACGGTCAATCAACTGAAACTCTGCGTTCGATTGCAAATGACTCAATTTCACATGGTGCTGATCGGCCTGTTGCGTCAGATCGCCGACGATTTGCGCCAGCGTGGTGTGACCATACTTATCAGGCTCGCGCGTTCCCAGTAGATTCAGGTTGGGACCGTTCAAAAGCAGTATGTGAAATTTGTGCGCCATCTTGCTGCTATCTCCTGCAATCAGTAAGGCATCGCGTAAAATACCGCGACATCTTGCGTTTGTCACCCTTGCGGATGAAAAACCAGACTTCGCTTGCAATAAAGCCGGGCATTATATCCGTTTCGTCGACATTCGCAGCAAAATACTGGTCTTATCTGCGAAGTTGATCGAATGCGGCCCGAAGGCCACACTTTTTAACAGATCTCGCGGGAGGAACACAACCGTGCGGGGATTATCTGGGGAGACGTTTACGCAACTTATTGTAACGCCACGCTAACAGCGCAATGGCCAGCACGGCGTAGATCACCGGCTGCGGGGAGAGCACTTTCACTGACCAGATATAGTGTATCGGCACGAGGATCGCGACCAGATAGACGCCGTTATGCAGCGTTTGCCAGCGACGACCCAGTTTGCGCTGCATGCGCTGAAATGAGGTGATGGCGAGGGCGCAGAGAATAATCCAGCTGATCATCCCCAGTAACAAATAAGGACGCGAAATGAGCTCGCTGCCGAGTAAACGCAGATGATCGTAGCCAAGTTCCAGCAGGTAGTAGCTGGTGAGATGCAAACTGGCCCAGGCGAAACACCACACGCCGAGCAGGCGGCGAGTGCGAATCAGCAGCGGCTGTTTAAGGTAGCGTGTCAGCGGGCTGACCAGCAGCGTGGCGAGCAGCAACTTAAGCGCCATTCTGCCGGTAAAATGCTGGATATCTTTGGCCGGATCAGCGCTCAGCCAGCCCTGACTCGCTGCCATAAACAGATACACAAACGGCAGAAAAGCCGCCAGATGCAGCACGACTTTCAACGCAGTGATGTGATGTAAAGAGAGGCGCACTCAATAGTTCTCCCGTAAATCCAGGCCGCGATACAGCGACGCCACCTCTTCCGCGTAGCCGTTGAACAGCAGCGTAGGTTGGCGATCAACCTTCAGAATGCCGCCCGCGCCGATAAAGCGCTCGGTTGCCTGCGACCAGCGCGGATGATTCACATGCGGGTTCACATTGGCGTAGAAACCATACTCATTGGCGGCGATCTGGCTCCAGGTCGTTGGCGGGCGATCGTGCGTCAGCGTAATCTTCACAATCGATTTAATCCCTTTGAAACCATATTTCCACGGCACCGTCAGGCGAATCGGTGCGCCATTCTGCGGCGGCAGCGCTTTGCCATACACGCCGGTACTCAGCAGCGTCAGCGGATGCATCGCTTCATCAAGACGCAAGCCTTCCACATAGGGATAATCCAGACCGCCGCCGATAAAGCGATCTTTCTGACCCGGCATTTGGTCAGGTGCGTACAGCGTTTCAAACGCCACAAAGCGCGCATTGCTGGTGGGTTCAGCCAGTTTGAGCAGCTTGTTGAGTTCAAAACCGACCCACGGAATCACCATCGACCAGGCTTCGACACAGCGCATGCGGTAGATGCGCTGCTCCATGGCAAAACGCTTGAAGATGTCATCCATATCCAGCGTGATCGGTTTGGCAACTTCGCCTTCGATACGCAGCTTCCACGGATCGGTTTTCAGCGTGCCAGCGTTGGCAGCAGGATCGGCTTTATCAAGGCCAAATTCATAGAAGTTGTTATAACCTGACACCTTATCAAACGGCGTGAGCGGCAAATCGGCTTGCCATTCAGCCGGTTTAGTAAAATCTAAATCACGGCCAGCGGGCGCGGGCGGACGATCATTGCCTTTAAACCAGCTCAGCACATCGGCTTGCGCGGTGCCGGGTAAACTGGCTGCTGCTGCGCCTAATCCCAACGCTTTCAGCACCTGACGGCGGCGCATATTAAAGACGCTTTCTGGCGTGACGTCGGCTTCTGTGAGCAAGTGCTTCAGGTTCATGACGTTCTCCTGTGAATAGTAAATTATGACCAGCATGCTCAACTTCAGTGTCAGGCGCGAACTTGCGGGGAAAAATGTGAAATTTCCTGGCGCATCGCCCTCTTTGAGAATAGGACGAAAAAGCCCATAGCAAAGTCAGGCCATCACGGTTTAACGCTATACTCGCGCCGTAGCGCTTATCATGCTGTGTTATGTGCGATTTTGATGCCAGTCTGGCGCTGAATCACACCTTGATTTGTGCTATTTTGCTCAGGTTTGCGCCAGGGGTAAGCGTGGCGCCGACGGATTAACACCGTTCATAACCGCAGTGATGCAGGCACAGGGATGCGATTAACAACTAAATTTTCTGCGTTTATTACCTTATTAAGTTTACTGGCGATGATATTGATGCTGGTGGGCTGCGCTTTTAGTTTTATCTGGCTATCGCAGCAGCGCGTGGAAACGCGGATGCAAACGCTGGCGACTGAAGTGGATAAAGCACTGGCTTCACAATCGCCGCAGGAAATCACGCAGTGGCTGACGCGCATGATGCCGGTGGTCAATGCCGAACAGGTGCAACTGCTGAACGGCGATACGTTAGTGTTCAGTTTAGCCCGCCATGAAAATCCGATGTTAGAAGATGAGCCTAATCGCTTTGTGCAGTTCGATTTGCCCCTGACGCATTCGCCAGGCCTCGAACTGCGCGTGGTGGTGCTGGATCCGGCCAAAACGCTGTTTCGCTCCTTTACCGGCACTTATACGCTGGTGGTCCTGTTTACGGTCGTCGCCATCATGTGCGTGCTGCTGGTCATGACCAACCGTTGGCTCAAGCGGCGCTGGCAGGATATGGAACAGTTAGAAGCGCGCGCCGATCGCATTCTGACCGGTGAACGTCATTCGCAGGGTGACCATGCGGCGGAATGGCCGCCGAAAGCCAGTCGCGCCATCGATGCGCTGCTGGGCGATTTGCAGGAAGCGGGCGAGCAGCGTTTACGCATCGATACCTTAATTCGCACCTTTGCGGCGCAAGATCCGCGTACCGGCCTGAACAATCGGTTGTTCTTTGATAACCAATTGGCGACGTTGCTGGAAGATCAGGAAGATGTCGGCACGCACGGCGTGGTGATGATGGTGCGTCTGCCGGACCTCGATATGCTGCACGAAACCCTCGGCCCAACGCTGGTGGAAGAGTATCTGTTTGATTTGATTAATATGCTGTCGACCTTTGTGCTGCGCTATCCGGGCGCGCTGCTGGCGCGATATTTCCGCAGTGATTTCGCCGTCTTGCTGCCGCATCGCACTTTAAAAGAAGCCAACAGCATAGCCGATCAACTGATTAATGCCGTCGATTCACTGCCGCCGATGCGCATGGTCGATCGTGATGATTTGATCCACATCGGCATCAGCGCGTGGCGCAGCGGTCAGAGCGTGTCGCAGGTGATGGAAAATGTGGAGATGGCTACGCGGCGTGCGGCATTGCAGGGCGGTAATAGCTGGTCGGTTGGCGAAGGCAATACGCTGGATATGGGGCGCGGCAGTGTGCGCTGGCGGACCTTGCTGGAGAACACGCTCAATCGTGGTGGCCCGCGTCTGTATCAAAAGCCGGCGGTGTTGCTGGATGGAAAAGTCCATCATCGTGAATTACTGACGCGTGTGTTTGATGGCGACAAAGAAGTGGTGTCGGCTGAGTTTATGCCGCTGGTATTGCAGCTGGGTATGACTGACAGCTGGGATCGTCAACTGGTGACGCGCATCGCGGCGCTTTCGGAAGTGTGGCCGGATGAAACTCTGGCACTTCCCGTGAATATTGATTCGCTGTTGCAGCGGCCTTTTCAGCGCTGGCTGCAAAAACTGCTGCTACAGTGCAGCAAATCGCAAAGAAAACGTTTTTTATTTGAACTTGCTGAGGCCGACGTTTGTCAACACATCAGCCGTTTAGTGCCGGTTTTTCACATGTTAACCGCATTTGGCTGTCGCATTGCGGTGGATCAGGCCGGTTTGACGGTGGTGAGCAGCGCTTATATCAAACAATTCCCGATAGAAGTGATTAAACTTGCGCCGGGTTTGGTACGCAATATTGAACGACGCACCGAGAACCAGCTGTTTGTGCAGAGCTTGCTGGAAGTGTGTAAGTCATCGCCAACTCAAGTTTTCGCCGCGGGTGTGCGAACACGCGCGGAGTGGCAAACGCTGTCGGGATTAGGTGTTTCGGGCGGGCAGGGCGATTTCTTTGCGCCTTCGTTGCCGGTCAACAGTAATGTAAAGAAACACTCGCAACGTTATCGAATTTAGACCTTCAGCGCGCGAAGTGCAGGCTGATGGCTGTTTTTATCGCTTATTAGTGCCGGAGCGCGCGATGCTGACGGCTGGAAATGTTAGATTTTATGTCGAAATTCGCCGGCTAGCGCCGGGGCAATTTAGGTTAAAACGGCGAGTTAACGCCATTTAACTGCGGCAAAAGACCCTACGATCAGGCCAAAAAAGTATTCAGCGTATTTTTTCACCGAAGCCGAACGTTTTTGCGCCTTGTAGCGGCTTCGCGTGGTTGGTAAAGTAGGCGGATTTTATTTTCCGCCCCCAGCTTGCAGGATTATCCCTTAGTATGTTTAAAAAATTTCGTGGCATGTTTTCCAATGACTTGTCCATTGACCTGGGTACCGCGAATACCCTGATTTACGTGAAAGGACAAGGCATCGTGTTAAACGAGCCTTCTGTGGTTGCCATTCGTCAGGATCGTGCCGGCTCCCCAAAGAGCGTAGCGGCTGTCGGTCATGACGCTAAGCAGATGCTGGGCCGTACGCCGGGCAACATCGCTGCTATCCGTCCTATGAAAGATGGCGTGATCGCCGACTTCTTCGTTACCGAAAAAATGCTGCAGCACTTCATTAAGCAAGTGCATAGCAATAGCTTTATGCGTCCAAGCCCGCGTGTGCTGGTCTGCGTACCGGTGGGTGCGACCCAGGTTGAGCGTCGCGCCATCCGTGAATCTGCACAGGGTGCAGGCGCACGCGAAGTGTTCCTGATTGAAGAGCCAATGGCGGCGGCGATTGGTGCAGGTCTGCCGGTTTCTGAAGCAACCGGTTCTATGGTAGTGGATATCGGTGGTGGTACCACTGAAGTAGCAGTGATCTCGCTGAACGGCGTGGTTTACTCCTCTTCAGTGCGTATTGGTGGTGACCGCTTCGATGAAGCTATCATTAATTATGTTCGCCGCAACTACGGTTCACTGATTGGTGAAGCGACTGCAGAGCGTATCAAGCATGGTATCGGTTCTGCTTATCCGGGCGATGAAGTACACGAGATTGAAGTTCGCGGCCGTAACCTGGCAGAAGGTGTGCCACGTGGCTTTACCCTGAACTCGAACGAGATTCTTGAAGCGCTGCAGGAACCGCTGACCGGCATCGTGAGCGCGGTGATGGTTGCGCTGGAACAGTGCCCGCCAGAGCTGGCTTCTGACATCTCCGAGCGCGGTATGGTGCTGACCGGTGGTGGCGCATTGCTGCGTAACCTCGATCGCCTGCTGATGGAAGAGACCGGTATTCCGGTGGTCGTGGCAGAAGATCCGCTGACCTGCGTAGCACGCGGCGGTGGTAAAGCGTTGGAAATGATCGACATGCATGGCGGCGATTTGTTCAGCGAGGAGTAATTCCTCAACGGCTGAGGCCCTGGTCAAATTGCGCAGGGAATAGCGCCTATGCTGACGCAGCTGCTGCAACGCACGACGGCGAAATGCGTCCAGCCCTGAGGCGTTGGTGATTTAGGCTAACGCTTCTTCCCTGATGTCGAGGAACACGCAGAATTTATGAAGCCGATTTTTAGCAGGGGACCTTCCCTGCAGTTGCGCCTCTTTCTGGCAGTCATTGTGGCTATCGCGATTATTATCGCCGATAGCCGCGTGAGCTCCTTTTCCCAGATCCGCAACTACCTGGACACATCGGTCAGTCCATTTTATTTTTTGGCCAACGGGCCAAGACAACTTCTTGATGGCGTTTCCGAAACCCTGGCGTCACGTCAGCAATTGGAACTGGAAAATAAAGCACTGCGCCGTGAGCTCTTCCTGAAAAACAGTGACTTGCTGATGCTGGGGCAATATAAGCAGGAAAACGCGCGTCTGCGCGAACTGCTTGGCTCGCCGCTGCGCCAGGATGAGCACAAGATGGTGACGCAGGTGATCTCCACCGGCACCGATCCTTATACCGATCAGGTGGTTATCGACAAAGGCAGCGTAAACGGCGTTTACGAAGGCCAGCCGGTGATCAGTGATAAAGGGGTAGTCGGTCAGGTGGTCGCGGTCGGTCAGGTGACCAGTCGCGTACTGCTGATTTGCGACGCGTCGCATGCGTTGCCGATTCAGGTGCTGCGTAATGATATTCGTGTTATAGCCGCCGGTAATGGCTGCAGCGAAGATCTGCAGCTGGAGCATCTACCGGGCAACACCGATATTCGCGTGGGCGATGTGTTAGTCACGTCTGGCCTGGGCGGCCGCTTCCCGGAAGGTTATCCGGTTGGCGTGGTCTCTTCGGTGAAAGTCGATACGCAGCGCGCTTACACGGTGATTCAGGCGCGTCCAGCCGCTGGCTTGCAGCGTTTGCGCTATCTGCTGCTGCTGTGGGGCGCGGATCGCAACGGCGTCGCACCGATGGCACCGGACGAAGTGCACCGCGTGGCCAACGAACGTTTAATGCAGATGATGCCGCAGGTGCTGCCGCCAGCAGGCGAAATGGGCCCACCGGCACCGGATACTTTGCAGTCTTCGCAGCAAATGGGGCCACCGCAACCCGCTAACAGCAGTCGTTCGCAAGGGAATTCTGCGAACACACGCGGAGGCCAGCCTTGAGTCGATATCGCAGCCAGGGCCGATGGGTTATCTGGCTGTCCTTTCTGATTGCCCTCATCCTGCAAATCATGCCGTGGCCGGAACAGATCTATATGTTCCGGCCATCATGGCTGTTGCTGATCCTCATTTATTGGGTGCTGGCGCTGCCGCATCGGGTGAATGTTGGTACCGGTTTTTGTCTTGGTGCCATTATGGATCTGGTGGCGGGTTCAACGCTGGGCGTGCGCGCATTAGCCTTTAGCATCATCGCGTATCTGGTGGCCTTTAAATTTCAGTTATTCCGAAACTTAGCGTTGTGGCAGCAGGCATTAATGGTTATGGTGCTGTCCCTTGCGGTGGATGTGATTGTTTTCTGGGCAGAATTCCTGGTGATCAACGTCTCTTTCCGCCCGGAAATCTTCTGGAGTAGCGTGGTCGACGGCGTACTGTGGCCCTGGCTATTCTTATTGATGAGAAAGATTCGCCGTCAATTCGCTGTTCAGTAAGGAATACTATGATAAGCCTGTACCTCGCATCCGGTTCACCGCGTCGACGTGAGCTGTTAACGCAGCTTGGTCTGCAATTTGAACGCCTGATTACCCACGTAGAAGAGCAGCGTCAGCCTGAAGAAGCGGCTGACGCTTACGTGCGTCGTCTGGCGTCAGATAAGGCGCGCGCGGGCGTCGCGGTGGCACCGCAGGATCTGCCGGTGCTGGGTGCTGATACCATCGTGGTGCTGAACGGTGAAGTACTGGAAAAACCGCAGGATGCCGCGCACGCCGCCGCGATGCTGAGCAAGCTGTCGGGACAAACTCATCAGGTGATGACCGCGGTGACGCTGGCCGATACGCAGCGTGAGCTGGATTGTCTGGTGACCACGGACGTGACCTTCCGCACGATGACGGCGGAGGAAATTTCGCACTATATTGCCAGTGGCGAGCCGATGGATAAAGCCGGCGCGTACGGAATTCAGGGCCTTGGCGGCAATTTTGTCCGCAAGATTAATGGAAGTTATCACGCCGTGGTGGGATTGCCGCTGGTTGAGACCGGTGAGCTGCTGAGCCATTTTCAGTCACTGCGGGCGTTAAGGGGACAAGATGACGGCTGAACTGCTGGTAAATGTGACACCTTCAGAAACCCGTGTTGCCTATATTGATGGCGGCATTCTGCAGGAAATCCACATTGAGCGTGAAGCACGACGTGGCATCGTGGGCAACATCTATAAAGGACGCGTCAGTCGCGTCTTACCTGGCATGCAGGCGGCCTTTGTCGATATCGGCATGGAAAAAGCCGCCTTTCTGCACGCTTCCGACATCATGCCGCACACCGAATGCGTGGCGGGTGATGAGAAGAAAAATTTTGTGGTGCGCGACATTGGCGAGCTGGTGCGTCCCGGCCAGGATCTGATGGTGCAGGTGGTGAAAGATCCGCTGGGCACTAAAGGCGCGCGCCTCACCACCGACATTACTTTGCCCTCGCGCTATCTGGTGTTTATGCCTGGCGCGTCACACGTCGGCGTCTCGCAGCGTATTGAGAGCGAAGCCGAGCGCGAACGACTGAAAACGGTAGTTGCTGCGCACTGTGACGATCTCGGCGGCTTTATTATTCGTACCGCTGCGGAAGGCATTGGTTCGGAAGAGTTGTCGCAGGATGCCGCTTTCCTGAAACGTTTGTGGACCAAAGTCAGCGAGCGTAAAAAGCGTAATCAGACGCGCTGCCTGCTCTACGGTGAGCTGGCGTTAGCGCAGCGCGTACTGCGAGATTTCGCCGGTGCCGCGCTGGATCGCATTCGCGTGGACTCACGTTTGACCTGCGATTTGTTGGTGGAATTTACCAGCGAATATATTCCGGAAATGGCCAGCAAGCTGGAGCTTTACAGCGGCAAACAGCCGATTTTTGATCTGTTCGACGTTGAGAACGAAATCCAGCGTTCGCTGGAGCGTAAGGTCGAGCTAAAATCCGGCGGCTATCTGATTATCGATCAAACCGAAGCCATGACCACGGTGGATATCAACACCGGTGCGTTTGTCGGACACCGCAATCTCGACGAGACCATCTTCAACACCAACATTGAAGCGACGCAAGCGATCGCGCGTCAGCTGCGACTGCGCAACCTCGGCGGCATCATCATTATCGATTTCATCGACATGAGTAACGACGAGCATCGCCGCCGCGTGCTGCATTCGCTGGAGAGCGCGCTGAGCAAAGATCGGGTGAAAACCGGCATCAATGGTTTCTCGGCGCTCGGTTTGGTGGAGATGACGCGTAAACGCACGCGTGAAAGTATTGAACATGTGCTGTGCGCCGATTGCCCGGTGTGTAAAGGGCGCGGCACCTTGAAAACGGTGGAAACCGTCTGCTATGAGATCATGCGTGAAATTGTGCGCGTGCATCACGCCTATGATTCCGACCGTTTCCTGGTGTACGTTTCCCCGGCGGTGGGCGACGCGCTGAAGGGCGAAGAGTCACACGCGCTGGCGGAAGTGGAGATTTTCGTCGGGAAACAGGTCAAAGTTCATGTTGAACCGCTCTATACCCAAGAGCAGTTTGATGTCGTCATGATGTGATTTTGAGGTTGAGTTCCGCAAGCCAACGGACAGCAAGGAGAGGTGTGTGAGGCGGTTGCCGAGGATTTTGTTACTGCTGCTCGCCGCAATCATCGTAATTGTGGCGCTGCTGGTCAGCGGGTTGCGCCTCGTGATGCCGCACCTCAACAGTTATCGCAGCGATATTCTGCAGACGATCTCACGCGTCAGCGGCGTCACGGTGACGGCCAGCGAACTGCAGGGCAAATGGGAGAATTTTGGCCCGACGCTGCAGATGCGCAATCTCAACGTCGCGATGCAGGAAGATGGGCAACTGACCATCGGCCGCGTCAATCTGGCGCTAAACGTGTGGCAATCGCTGCTGCACTGGCGCTGGCAATTCCGCGATCTCACCTTCTGGCAGCTGCATCTCGAAACCAATCATCCGCTGTTCACCAGTGACGAACAGAAGAACAGCTTCAAACCGGCGCAAATCAACGATCTGTTTTTGCGTCAGTTCGATCACTTCGATCTGCGCGACAGCAGCATCCGTTTTCTGACGCCGTCCGGCCAGCATGCTGAACTAGCGATTCCGCGCCTTACCTGGCTGAACGAAAATACCCGTCACCGCGCCGAGGGCGAAGTGAGCCTCTCCAGTTTTACCGGTCAGCATGGCGTGGTGCAGGTGCGACTTGATCTCAACGACAGCAACGGCTTACTCAGCGATGGCCGCATCTGGATGCAGGCCGATGATGTGGATGTGCGACCGTGGATTGGTCCGTGGCTGCGTGATAACACCAGCCTTGAGAGCGCGCGCTTCAGTCTGGCCGCGTGGGCGAATTTGCGCGATGGCGATCTCTACGCCGGTGATTTGCTGTTGAGTAAAGGTGGCGCGCGCTGGCGCGGCGAGCAGGGCGATCATCAATTAGAGGTTGATGGCTTAACCGCGCACTTGTCGCGCTACCAGAATGGCTGGAGCCTTTCGGTACCGCAAACCCGCTTGAGAACGGATGGCATCGCATGGGCGCCAGGACATTTTTCCCTGCTGTGGAAGCCAGAAGATAAGCAGATGCTCGGCGCCAACAGTGCGCCGGAGATGCGCGTGCGTGCCACGCAGCTGGATTTAGAACGTCTGGCGCCCGTCGTTCCGCTGTTTGCACCGCTTTCCCCAACCTTGCTGGATAACTGGCGTGCGCTACAGCCGCACGGCCACATTGATGCGCTGGCGCTGGATATCCCGCTGCAGCAGCCTGAGCAAACGCGTTTGCAGGTGAAATGGCGCGATCTCGCCTGGCAACAGTGGGAATTACTGCCGGGTATCAGCAATCTCAGCGGGAGCGCCAGCGGTAGCTTAAACAACGGCTTGCTGGATGTGGCGATGGGCCAGGCGGAAGTACCGTACGGCGATATGTTTCAGGCTCCGCTGCAGATTAAACAGATCACTGGCCAGCTCAACTGGCTGCGCGATGCTAACGGCTTAACGCTGGATGGACATCAGCTGGATGTGCAGGCCCGTTCGCTGTGGGCACGCGGCGATTTCCGCTACCAGCAGAATTTGGGTAGCGCGCCGCGCCTCGATATTCTCGCCGGAATTCGCGTTACCGATGCTGGCGATGCGTGGCGTTATTTCCCGCAGCAGCTGATGGGTCACGATCTTACTCACTATCTCAGTGACGCGATTAAAGGCGGGCAGGTGGATAACGCCACGCTGCTGTTTGCTGGCGATCCCTCGCTGTTCCCGTTCAAACACAATGACGGCATGTTTGAAGTTTGGGTTCCGCTGCGCAATGCCACCTTCCAGTTCCAGCCCGGCTGGCCTGCGCTGGAAAACCTCGACATTAATCTCGACTTCCTCAACAACGGTTTGTGGATGAAAGCCGATAAAACCAGGCTCGGCGAGGTTGATGCGCGCAATGTCAGCGCGGTGATTCCGGATTATTTGAAAGAGAAATTGATCATCGATGGTGACATCAGCGGCGAAGGCAAAAAAATCGCTGACTATTTCGAGCAAACACCGCTGAAACCGACGCTCGGCGCGGCGCTGCAGGAGCTACAGATTGGCGGCAATGTGCGCGGCACGCTGAATCTTGATATTCCACTGGATGGCGAGCAGGTGCACGCCAGCGGCAATGTGGTGCTGAACAACAACAGCCTGCATATCAAGCCGTTAAATACCACGCTGAACAATCTCACCGGCCGCTTCCGTTACAATAACGGCAATCTGGAGAGTGAAGAGCTGCAGGCCAACTGGTTCGGACAGCCAACCGGCGTGAGTTTCAGCACGAAAGAGAATCCCAACGATTTTGGCGTGAACGTCAAGCTGCTGGGCGATTGGCAGCCAGGCAAACTCAAGGTGTTGCCGGACGCCATCACGCGTCAGTTAGGCGGCTCTTTACCGTGGCAGGGCAATGTGGATATCACGCTGCCGCATAAAGGTGGCGCAACCTACAAAGTGGCACTGCAAGGCGAGGGCAAAGCAGTAAGCAGTCACTTACCTGCGCCGCTGGATAAAGCGGCCGGTGAAGCGATGCCGATTACCATCAACGCGGATGGTGATCTTAAAGGCTTTACCTTGAGCGGCAGCGTGCGCGAGCGCCATCGTTTCAATAGCCGCTGGATTCTGGAGCCGCAGCTGCGCGTTGATCGCGGGATCTGGCTGAATGATGCGAAAAGCACACCGAAGCTGCCCGAGAAGCGCGGCATGGAGCTGAATCTCCCGCCGCTGAATGGCGAAGCCTGGATGGGGATGATGGCTGGCGCGGGCAGTGCGCGTAACGCTCAGGGCGAGCCGGAAGTGGGCGGCGCGGCGCTGCCGGGCGACTTTATTCTGCGCACACCGGCGCTGACGCTTGGTGGTCAGCAATGGCACGACGTTAACGCTACCGTTACGCAGGGGCCAGCCGGCAATACCCACTTGCAGCTGGAGAGCCGTGAAGCACGTGGCAGTTTGCAGACGGCGCAGCGCTCTCCGTGGCAGATCAACCTGAGCTATCTTTACTACAATCCTGAATGGGCTGAGAAAAGCGATGGAAAATCATCGCCGTTTGGCGGCAACAGCAGCAACATCAACTTCAGCAGCTGGCCAGCGTTGCAGCTCAACTGTGATGAGTGCTGGATTCGCGGGCAGAAGTTTGGCCATATGCAGGCGAAGCTTCAGCCACAAGGCGATACGTTAGCACTTACTAACGCCTCGATTGATTCTGGCAGCTCTAAATTGAACGTGACGGGTGAATGGGTGAATAAACCCGGCGATCAGCGTACTTCGCTAAAGGGCAGCCTGAGCGGCGACAACATCAATGACGCGGCTAACTGGTTTGGCATGAATACGCCGCTGCGCGATGCACCGTTTAAACTCGATTACGATCTGCACTGGCGTTCTGCGCCGTGGCAGCCATCGGAAGAGACGCTAAGCGGTACGCTGAAAACCCACTTTGGCAAAGGTCAGATCGCCGATGTGAATACCGGTCGCGCCGGGCAGTTACTGCGCCTGTTTAGCTTTGATGCCTTGCTACGCAAGATGCGCTTCGATTTCAGCGACACCTTTAGTGACGGTTTCTATTTCGATTCGATCAACGGCACCGCGTGGATTGAAAACGGTGTGATGCGTACCGATAACCTGCTGGTGGATGGCCTGGAAGCGGATATCGCCATGAAGGGCAACATCGATTTGGTGAAGCGTCAGATCGACATGGAAGCGGTGGTCGCCCCGGAAATCTCCGCGTCGGTTGGCGTCGCCACTGCATTCGTCATCAATCCGGTGGTCGGTGCTGCGGTCTTCGCCGCCAGCAAAGTGCTGGGACCGCTGTGGAATAAGATTTCACTGTTGCGCTACCACATCAGCGGACCGCTGGATAAGCCGGAAATCAATGAAGTACTGCGCAAACCGCGTGAAGACGAGAAGAAGTGAATTTGACGCCGTCGGGTAATTGCCGCAGGCTATGACTATCCGAGCACATAATGAGTGAGAAACGATGACTCTGAATCTGGTAAGTGAGCAGTTGCTAACTGCGAACAGCATTAATCAGCAGGACCTTTATTCCCTGTTAGGGCAGCTTTCAGAACGTCGTCTGGATTATGCCGATCTCTATTTCCAGTCCAGTTTCCACGAATCCTGGATGCTGGAAGACAAAATTATTAAAGATGGTTCCTACCATATCGATCAGGGCGTGGGCGTCCGCGCCGTGAGCGGTGAGAAAACCGGTTTCGCCTACGCTGACCAGATTTCCCTGAATGCACTGCGTCAGTCGTCTGAAGCGGCGCGCAGCATCGTGCGTGAACAAGGCAACGGCAAAGCGCATACCTTATCGGCGGTGCTGAACCGTTCGTTGTATGCGCCCGTTAATCCGCTGGATAGCCTGACGCGCGAAGACAAAATTGCCCTGCTGCACCGTGTTGATAAAGTGGCGCGTGCTGCCGATCCACGTGTGCAGGAAGTGAATGCCAGTCTGAGCGGTGTTTACGAACAGGTGCTGGTCGCCGCAACTGACGGCACGCTGGCCGCAGATATTCGTCCGCTGGTGCGTCTTTCCATCAGCGTGCAGGTGGAAGATCAGGGTAAACGCGAACGTGGCTCAAGCGGCGGCGGCGCGCGTACCGGTTATGAATTCTTCCTCGCTGATGAGAGCGGTGATGTGCGTGCCGATGCCTGGGCGCGCGAAGCGGTGCGCATGGCGCTGGTCAATCTCTCCGCCGTGGCGGCACCCGCTGGCATGTTGCCGGTGGTGCTGGGCGCAGGTTGGCCGGGTGTGCTGCTGCACGAAGCAGTTGGACACGGTCTGGAAGGTGACTTCAACCGTCGTGCGACATCGGTATTCAGCGGCAAAATGGGCCAGCTGGTGGCTTCAGAGCTGTGTACCGTGGTTGACGATGGCACCATTGAAGGTCTGCGCGGTTCGCTGGCGGTCGATGATGAAGGCGTGCCGGGCCAGTACAACATGCTGATCGAAAATGGCGTGCTGAAAGGCTACATGCAGGACAAGCTGAATGCGCGCCTGATGGGCGTCAACCCAACTGGCAATGGTCGCCGTGAATCTTACGCGCACCTGCCAATGCCGCGCATGACCAACACTTACATGCTGGCAGGCAAATCGACGCCGCAAGATATCATTGAAAGCGTGGAGTACGGCATTTACGCGCCAAACTTCGGCGGCGGCCAGGTTGATATCACGTCCGGCAAGTTCGTGTTCTCCACCTCAGAAGCTTATCTGATCGAGAACGGCAAAGTGACGACGCCCGTGAAAGGCGCCACGCTGATTGGCTCCGGCATCGAAGCGATGCAGCAGATCTCGATGGTCGGCAACGATCTGGCGCTGGATAAAGGCGTCGGCGTATGCGGTAAAGAGGGACAAAGCGTACCGGTTGGCGTGGGTCAGCCAACGCTGAAGCTGGATAAAATCACCGTAGGTGGTACCGCCTAACGTTGTCAGGTCGCCATGTATGGCGACCTGAACATCTGCCCTCAACCTTTCCGATGCTGCTGATACTGCTGCGCTACCTGCCTGAAATACTCGGTCAGATAATCAATGCACACCTGCACTTTCAGCGGCAGCTTGTCTTTCTCAGTATAGAGCGCATAGACCGGGCGCGGCTCCGAGTGATATTGCGGGAACAGAATATCGATCTCCCCCGCATTGATCTCATCAATCACCCACATCAACGGCACATAGGCGATACCGCAACCTGCTTTCAGCCAGCGAATCAGCGTCTGCGAATCGTTGGTGACGAAACGGCCTTGCGGCGTAAGGCGGGTAACCAATCCTTCCGGCGCAACCAGTTCAAAAGTGTTATCCGGCCGCACGCTATATTCCAGCCACGAAAAATTATCGATCTCGCTGGGTTTTTCCGGCGTGCCATGCTGCGCCAGATAGCTCTTCGCCGCGCACACCACCATCGGCATTGCACCCAGCCGACGCGAGAACAAGTTCGAATCCTGCAGCGCGCCCACGCGCACCACCAAATCCAACCCGTTGGCGATCAAATCGGGGGCAGGAATGCCCGTCACCAGATTGACGCCCAAACCCGGATATTCGCGTAACATTTCGCTGGTCATCGCCGATAACACATTCTGCGCCATCGTCGATGAGCAGCCGATCCGTAGAATACCGATCGGCGTGTTGTTAAAGGCGTACAGCTGCTCGTGTACCTGCGAAGCCTCCGCCAGCATGCGGCGACAGCCCTGAAAATAGATCTTTCCGGCCTCAGTCAAGCCAATGCTGCGCGTGCTGCGATTAAGCAATTTAACCTGTAACTCATCTTCCAGTTTGGCGACAATCTGGCTCATAGACGAAACGCTAAGCTGTAGCTGGCGCGCCGCGGCGGTAAATGAACCTAATTCAACCACTTTGGCGAAAATGGACATGCTTTTAAGTCGATCCATTGTTTACTCTGGCTAAAAAGTGATTTAGCTCACAATATGTAGAAAACGTATAGTCAAGCGCGTTACTATACGCGCGCTGGGTCTCTTCACTGCACCTGAACACGGCTGTGTTAGCCCGATGATACGCTATGATTAGCTCAACGCGGCCTGAATGTTGCCATCAGTTTATCCGTCATCCCCTGATCGTAAACCCAACGTGCTACACGGCACGTGGGCAGGTATCGGTGCAATCCGGCAAGGTCGAACTAAGGATCCGAAATGAGTGTGCTTCCGGTATTTGTCGTATTCGGGCTGAGTTTTCCGCCCATCTTCATTGAACTACTGGTTTCACTGGCGCTGTTCTGGCTGGTGAAACGCGTGCTAACGCCTAGCGGGATCTACGATCTGGTTTGGCATCCGGCACTGTTTAACACTGCGCTGTATTGCTGCGTGTTTTACCTTGTATCCCGTTTATTCGTCTGAGGTTTTTTAAGTGAAAGCGCTAATAAGAAAAATCGCGCGATACGCGATTACACTCCTGCTGGTTGTCATCGCCATCGTGATCATCTTCCGCGCCTGGGTGTTCTACACCGAATCACCGTGGACGCGTGATGCCAAATTCTCTGCCGATGTGGTGGCGATCTCGCCTGACGTCACCGGCATCATCACTGACGTGCCGGTGCACGACAACCAGCTGGTGAAAAAAGGCGACACGCTGTTTGTGGTTGATCGTCCGCGCTACCAAAAAGCGCTGGACGAAGCCCAGGCGGATGTCGAGTATTACCAGGCTTTGGTGAGTGAAAAACGCCGTGAAGCCAGTCGCCGCAATCAGTTGGGGACCAGCGCGATGTCGCGTGAAGCGATTGAGCAATCCAATAACGATCTGCAAACCAGCGAGCATCAGCTGGCGAAGTCTGTGGCCACGCGCGACCTGGCGGTGATTGACCTCGATCGCACCACTATCAAAGCGCCATCTGACGGCTGGGTCACCAACCTCAATGTCTATCAGGGCGAATTCATCACGCGCGGCTCGGTAGCCGTGGCGCTGGTGCAACAGCACTCCTTCTATGTGCTGGCCTATATGGAAGAGACCAAGCTGGATGGCGTGCGTCCGGGCTTCCGCGCGCAAATCACGCCGTTGGGGAGCAACGCGGTACTGCGTGGCACCGTTGACAGCATCGCGGCGGGCGTAACCAACAGCAGCAGCACCAGCGACAGCAAAGGCATGGCAACCATCGACTCGAATCTGGAGTGGGTGCGTCTTGCGCAGCGTGTGCCGGTGCGTATTCGTCTCGACGAGCAACCGGGCAACCGCTTCCCGGCGGGGACCACGGCGACGGTGGTGATCACCGGTGCGCAGGATCGCGAAACCAAAGTCTCGCCGCTGGCACAGTTGTTCAATCGCCTGCGTGAGTTTGGTTAAGCGAGGGCGATATGATTGAGTTTTTGCGTTTCCCGGTGAAGCTCACCTTCGCGCTGGTTGCGGCGTTGATGATTGGCTTTCACTTCAATCTGGAAACGCCGCGTTGGGCGGTGATGACCGCCGGCATCGTGGCCGGTGGTACCGCCTTTGCTGCGGGGGGCGATCCCTATTCTGGCGCGCTGCGCTATCGCGGCATTCTGCGCATCATCGGTACTTTTATTGGCTGTATCGCCGCGCTCACCATCATGATTGCCACGGTGCGTGCGCCGGTGGTGATGCTGCTGCTGTGCTGTATGTGGGCCGGCATGTGCGTGTGGCTCTCTTCGCTGATCAAAGTCGAAAACTCCTATGCGTTGGGTCTTGCCGGTTACACCGCGCTGATCATCGTGGTGACGGCGGATGCCAGCGGCGGCTTAACGCTGGCTCCGCAGTACGCGGTTGAGCGCTGCAGTGAAATCGTCATCGGTATTCTGTGTGCCATCCTCGCCGACATGCTGTTCTCGCCGCGTTCGATCAAGAAAGTGATTGAGCAGGAAGTGGACGCGCTGCTGGTGGCGCACTACAAATTGCTGCAGCTGTGCGTCGCGCATGAAGACAAAGAGGAAGTGGACAAAGCCTGGAGCGCGTTAGTGCGTCGCACCACGGCACTCAACGGCATGCGCGCCCAGCTGATGATGGAATCCTCACGCTGGAAAAACTCCAGCCGCCGCCTGCAAATGCTTAACACCTTATCGCTGACGCTGATCACGCAGGCCGCCGAAACTTTCCTGATTCAAAACTCGCGTCCGGAATACATTCCACCGCACTATCGTTTGCTGATCGAAAAAGAGGTCAACAGCGTCAACGATGTGCATAAGCGCATGAAGGTGATGCGTCGCCTGATTGGCGTGAGCAGCAAAACCGTGCCGGTGACGCTGGCGAGTTGGGTCGGCGCGGCCACTGAATATCTGCTGCTGATTAACGGCATTAAAAGTAATAGCCGCATCACCACGCTGGAAGAGAGCATTCTGCAGCGTGAGGTAGTGATTCAGGCGCGCTCTGCGGAAACCCATCACGCGATGATCAACGGTATACGTACCTTTGTCGCCACCGCGCTGGGATCGCTGTTTTGGCTATATACCGGCTGGACATCAGGCAGCGGCTGCATGGTGATGCTGGCGGTAATTACCGCGCTGGCGATGCGTATGCCGAATCCGTTGATGATGGCGAAAGACTTCCTTTACGGCATGACGGTTGCGGTGCCGCTCGGCGCGCTCTACTTCATCTTTATTCTGCCCGCGACCCAGCAAAGTGCGCTGCTGTTGTGTATCGCCATCGGCGCGCTGGGTTTTATCGGCGGCATCTTCGTGCAGCGTCGTCAGTTGGGTACGCTGGGTGCGTTGATTGGTACCATCAACGTGCTGGTGCTGGATAACCCGATGAAGTTCGAGTTCAACGTATTCCTCGATAACGTGTTGGGCCAGGTGATTGGCTGCTTTGTAGCGATGATGGTGATTCTGCTGATTCGCGATAAATCCAAAGAGCGTACCGGACGTAAACTGCTGAATCGCTTTATGTATGCCGCAGTTGCTGCGCTGACCACTAATCAGGCGCGTCGTCGTGAAAACCACTTGCCGGCGCTGTATCAGCAATTGTTTTTGTTGCTCAACCTGTTCCCCGGCGATATCGATAAATACCGTATCGCGCTGACGCTGATTATCGGCCATCAACGCCTGAGCAATGCCGAAGTGCCGGTGAATGCAGATCTCTCGGCCTATCACCGCCAGCTGCGCTACACCGCCGATCGCATTATCTCCGCGACCAGCGATGATAAGCGGCGCTATTACTTCGAGCGGCTGCTGAAGGAGCTGGATGTGTATCAGGAGAAGCTGCAGCACTATGCTGCGCCTGATAACGTCACCGAGCCGGTGAAACGGCTGGCACTGATGCTGGATAAGTATCAGAACACCTTAATACAAATCTGAAACTGGCCGCTGCAACCTGCAGCGGCCTTTTAGATCCCACGCTGACACAAAAACCTCTGATATTGGCATCTATACTTTCCTGACAGGATGCAAACTGACAGGAGAAAACCGATGTCCACTTCCCTGCAACAACACGAATTATTCAAGACCGGCTATTTTGCTGATGGTCAATGGCATAACGCCAGCGCCACCTTTGAGGTGACCAATCCTGCCACCGGCGAAGTTATCGCTAACGTGGCGAAAGCCGGCCAGCAAGAAACCGAACAGGCGATTGCCGCCGCGCAGCGTGCGTTTCCCGCCTGGCGCGATAAAACCGCCAAGGCGCGTGCCGAAATCCTCTATCGCTGGTATCAGCTGATCATCGAGAACAAAAGCTGGCTCGGCCAGTTGATGACGGCCGAGCAGGGTAAACCGCTTAAAGAAGCCGAAGGTGAAGTGGAATACGCTGCCAGCTTTATTCAGTGGTTTGCCGAGCAGGCGAAACGCGCCAACGGTGAAATCATCCCGCCGACTAAACCGGGCTCGCGCATTCTGGCGACGCGCGAACCAATTGGTGTGGTCGCGGCGATCACGCCGTGGAATTTCCCGATGGCGATGCTGACGCGCAAACTTGGCCCCGCATTGGCCGCAGGCTGTACCGGCATCATCAAACCCGCTAACAACACACCGCTGAGCGCCTTCGCGTTGCTGGCGCTGGCGCAGAAAGCCGGTGTGCCTGATGGCGTACTCAATGCGGTGGCGGGCGATACGCATGCCATCAGCGACGCGATCATGGCCAGTAAGGCGGTGCGCAAAATCTCCTTTACCGGTTCCACCGCGGTGGGCAAAACGCTGATGCGTAATGCGGCTGAAACCATGAAAAAGGTCTCGATGGAGTTAGGCGGCAACGCGCCTTACATCGTGTTTGATGATGCCGATATTGATGCGGCGGTGCAGGGCGCGATTGCCAACAAATTCCGCAACGCCGGGCAGGTGTGCGTCAGCGTCAACCGCTTCTATGTGCATAACGCGGTCTACAATCGCTTCGTTAATCAATTGGCCGATGCGGTGGGCAAACTAAAAGTCGGAAATGGCGTGGAAGAAGGGGTGATCGTTGGCCCGCTGATTGAGCCGTCCGCGCTGGAGAAAGTGGAAGAGCACGTCAAAGATGCATTGAGTAAAGGCGGCAAATTGCTGGTCGGCGGCGAACGTCATCCTCTTGGCGGCAACTTCTGGCAACCAACGGTGATTGGCGAAGCGCATGAAGAGATGAAGCTGGCGCAGGAAGAGACGTTTGGTCCGGTTGCGGCCTGCTTCCGCTTTGACGATGAAGCCGAGGTGATTGCGCGCGCCAACAACACCGAATTTGGCCTGGCGGCTTACTTCTACACGCAGAATCTGCAACGGGTGTTCCGCGTCTCAGCGGCGCTGGAAGCGGGCATGATCGGCATTAACGAATGCGCGGTATCCACTGAGCTGGCACCGTTTGGCGGCGTGAAAGAGTCTGGACTGGGACGCGAAGGATCGGTGTTGGGGATGGAAGAGTATCTGGAAGTTAAAGCGTTGCACCTCGGCGGACTCAGCTAGCCGCAACAACCAAGAGGGCGTCATGATGAGAACCGAGCGTTTCGATTTCGACGAGATTGTCGATCAAGCCCATTTTTATCGACAGTTTAGCGATCGTTTTGCGTTAGCCGATTTCGCCATCAACGATCTTGACAATCTTTGGGATGCGATTGTCGGTGAGCAACTGCCGTTGCCGCTGGAGATTGAATTTGTAAATCTGGGGAAAGGGCAGAAACGCCGGTATGGCGCATTGATCCTGCTATTTGATGAAGCAGAAGAGGAGCTGGAAGGCCAGCTCCGCTTCAATATAAAGTAAAAAGGGCCCCGGCGAGCGGGGCCAAAGGGTTCGTCTTAATTGACGAGGAATTACTTATACAGCTCAGCTGTTACGTGGTAGCTGTCGCCGGTTTTCGCTTCAATCACTTTGTAAGCGCTGGCACCTTGCTCATCCGCTTTCTGAGAAAGCTCGGCACGATAATCCATTGGCGAACCGCCGGTTCCGCTGATTGAAATAGTGCTGCCGGTAGGTTGCAGATTCTGCGCCTGTTGTTCGGTGACCAGTTGCGCTGCAGAAGCACCAAAGGCGAACAGGGAAAGCAGGGTAGCAGTTGCGATGGTTGTTTTGATTTTCATAATTTTCTCCTCGTTTAATCAACAACCTGCGGCAGAAAAGGGGTGGCGGGTCGTCGATCTATTGCCTGGCGCCATCAAGGCACCGGACGTTCAATTAGTGATTATTTGTACAGTTCAGCAGTTACGTGGAAAGTATCGCCACGGTTGCTTTCGATGATGCGGTAATGGCTGGCACCCTGCGCATCGGCTTTCTGTGACAGTTCCTGACGCACGTTGGTTTGGTCGCCGTCAACACCGCTCACGCTGATGGTTTGGTTCAGAGATTGCAGCTGTTCAGCTTGTTGGTTTGAAACCAGGCTGGCGGCACTCGCGCCAAAAGAAAGAACAGAAGCCAGGCCCAGTACTGCGATAGCTAATTTGGTTTTCATGATTCACTCTCCTGAAATGGGGGCCGGCAACCTGAGAGGCAAGAGCGTCTCAAACGGGTCGCCGTTCACATTGCTTTTTAAGTCAATAACTTATTTGTACAGCTCAGCGGTTGCGTGGTAGCTGTCACCGGTATTCGCCTCAACCACGCGATAGGCTTTCGCACCTTGCTGGTCGGCTTTATCGTTTAACTGCTGACGGATATCCATTGGAGAACCGCCCACGCCGCTGACGCTGATGGTGCCCGCAGGTTGCAGATTCGCTGCCTGTTCGGCATTAATAGAATCTGCTGCAAAAGCACCAAATGACAGGGCAGAGAGAACACTTAAAGTCGCGATAGTAGTTTTAACGTTCATGATAATTTTCCTCGTCGTCTGTTTTTATCTTTTTCTTTCGTGTGATTTGCATCACGAAAACAAGTATAGATCTAATCACCCATGAAATTAATACCGAGCTAATAATGTTTGGTTGTAATTCTTTATCCTTATGGCACTTTTTTAGAACCTGAAGTTATAAAAAACGCCTGGATCTTAACCAGAGGTAGTTATTTCACCGTAAAAACAATGATCTACATCAAATTATCTTTTAGTGCGAAAGATCGTGGTTGATCTCGCTGGCTGATACAGATAGAGAAGGGAAAGACACTGAGCACAATGTGTAAAGCAGCGTAAAATAGCGCATAAGGTTAAACGGGCACAAAGGTCGTACCAATGATAGCGGCTGAAAAGAACCGCTGAGCATATGGATAACTTATTATTTACAAAGGGATTTGTAACAGAATGGTTACGAATGAAGCGTAAAGGGCAAGATAACCGGCAGATGAACTGCCGGAATGCAGCAGGGTTTTATAGCTCTTGTTCGAATAAAACCAGAATCGCGTCGTACAGCTGTTTTACCGAGAAGGTGCGCGCGGGGGTAATAAAGATGGTGTCATCACCGGCAATGGTGCCGAGAATGCCTTCCGCTTTGCCCAGCGAATCCAGCAGGCGCGCAATCAGCTGCGCCGCGCCCGGACTGGTGTGAATCACCACTAACGCATCGTTGTAATCGATATCCAGCACCAGATTCTTCAGCGGGCTGGTGGTGGTGGGCACGCCGAGTTCAGCAGGCAGGCAGTAAACCATCTCCATTTTGGCGTTGCGCGTGCGCACCGCGCCAAACTTGGTCAGCATGCGAGAAACTTTGGACTGATTAATATTCTCGAAGCCGTCTTCCTGCAGCGCCTGCACGATTTCGCCCTGGGAGCTGAATTTCTCTTCCTTCAATAAGGCTTTAAACGCCTTAATCAAGTCGTCTTGTTTCGATGGGTTTCGCATAAGCTACCAATTAAAAAGGGGTTGCAGAGGGCAACAGGCCCACGGCAGATAAATTATTATGCATTTAGATGAATTTTTATGCAATAAGTCTGGTAAGAGAATCGCGGTAATGACCTGCGGGGCGGGCATCATAACAGAATATGATGTTGCACCAAAATCGCGGGTGGACGCGCAAAGCGAAGGTTGCAAAGTTGTTATATTATTGAAGTGGTAACAACAATATCGATGATCATTGCCGTCCATTGTCTTCTGGCTGCGAATGAATCATTCAGGCGACTTCTGAAGTGGAGATGTCTCGGGAGCCGATTGCGGCGTAGTGTTTAGTGCGCGACAGGTTTAGTCGCTATCGCCTGAGAAGTTGATTAAACTCGTAACCTGATGGATTTTCGGCATATCTCTGCCCCACCTTAATAAGGAGTTCAGGATGAAAGTTGCCGTTCTCGGTGCCGCTGGTGGTATTGGCCAGGCGCTCGCACTGCTGCTCAAAACGCAATTACCCGCAGGCTCAGCTCTCTCACTTTACGATATCGCCCCGGTAACGCCCGGTGTGGCGGTCGATCTCAGTCATATCCCAACGGCAGTCACCGTGGAAGGGTTTAGCGGTGAAGATGCTACGCCTGCGCTGCATGGTGCTGATGTGGTGCTGATCTCCGCGGGTGTGGCACGTAAGCCGGGCATGGATCGCGCCGACCTGTTTAACGTCAACGCCGGTATCGTGCGTAACCTGATCGAACAGGTTGCCAGTACCGCGCCAAAAGCGCTGATTGGCGTCATCACCAATCCGGTGAATACGACGGTGGCGATTGCGGCCGAAGTGCTAAAAAAAGCCGGCGTGTATGACAAGAATCGCCTGTTTGGCGTTTCCACCCTCGATATCATCCGTGCCAATACCTTTGTCGCGGCGCTAAAAGGCAAGCAGCCTAACGAGATTGAAGTGCCGGTGGTGGGCGGGCATTCCGGCGTAACGATTCTGCCGCTGCTGTCGCAGGTGAAAGGCGTGAGCTTCAGCGAGCAGGAAGTGGCGGATCTCACCAAACGTATTCAGAACGCGGGCACCGAAGTGGTGGAAGCCAAAGCCGGTGGCGGATCGGCGACGCTGTCGATGGGACAGGCAGCGGCCCGTTTTGGCCTGTCATTGATTCGTGCCCTGCAAGGCGAAGCCAACGTGGTGGAGTGCGCGTATGTGGAAGGCGATGGCGAATATGCCCGCTTCTTCTCGCAGCCGCTGCTGCTGGGCAAAAACGGTATCGTTGAACGCCGTCCGCTGGGCACGCTGAGTGCCTTTGAACAGCAGGCGCTAAACGGCATGCTGGAAACGCTGAAGAAAGATATCGCGCAGGGCGAAGAGTTTGTGAAGTGATAAACTCCGAGCGGCAATAAAAAACGCCCGGCATCTGCCGGGCGTTTTGTTTTTATAATCCGCCAGATTTGAAGGTCTTATTGGCGGGCGCACCGTTAGTCGCGGGGTTTTGCTTTCCTAGCGTCTCCATGCGTACCTGGAATGGTGGGAACGGCATCTCAATGCCGTGCTCCTCAAAGCCGCGCAGAATCAGCTGATGCAGTTCATGGCGCAGCGGCATGCGATGCCCCATCTCCGCCGCATGCACGCGCAGTTCAAACAGCTGAATACCTTGCTGCAGATCGACCAGGAACACATCCGGCGCTGGCATATCAAGCACGTAGGTGCAGCGATCGGCCGCTTGCTTAAGAATGTTGGTCACTTCATCACTGTTGACTCTGGCGGGCGCTGGAATCGTCAGCACCACACGCGTCACTGAATCCGACAGCGACCAGTTCACGAACTGCTCAGTAATGAAAGCCTTATTCGGCACGATGATCTCTTTGCGGTCCCAATCGGTGATGGTGGTGGCACGCGTGTTGATGCGCGTAATGCTGCCAGTCAGGTCGCGAATGGTCACGGTATCGCCAATACGGATCGGTTTCTCAAACAGGATAATCAGGCCGGAGATAAAGTTAGCGAAAATCTCCTGCATCCCGAAGCCCAACCCCAGACCCAACGCAGCAACCAGCCACTGCAGCTTCGACCACTCAATGCCCATCATTGAGAAGCCAATCAAGCCGCCAATCAGCATCAAAGCATACTTGGTCAAAGTGGTAATGGCGTAACCGGTGCCCGGCGCCAAACTGAGATGCTGCAACAGCGCCAGCTCCAGCAGCGCGGGCATGTTACGCACCAGCTGCGTGGTGATGATCAGCACCAGAATCGCAATCAACACCGCACCCAGCGTAATCGCCTGCACGCTGTCCACGCCCTGAATGGTAGTGCTGGCATTCCACAGCGGAATGTTATCAAGGAAGCTAAACGCCGAGTGGATTTCTGACCACAGTACAATTACCGAAACCAGTGCAATCAGCGTCAGGATGGAACGCACCAGACGCAGCGACTGTGCGCTGATCTCATCGAGATCAATGCTTGGCTCATCGATTTCGATGGTGTCGGCATTCGCTGGCGTTGATTGCTCTTTCTCTTCTTCGCTGCGCGCGCGGTTGGCCAGCATATCGGCACGACGCTGACGTGCACGGTCAAAGGCGATGCGGCGGCGCTGAATCAGCATCCAGCGGCGGATGATGTGATACACCACCAGCAGGAAGAACCAGATGCCCACCGAGGTTTCCAGACGCGCCAGCAGCGCCTGCGCGGTGGCGAGATAACCGATGCAGGAGGCGAGGGCAGCCACCAGCGGCAGGGCAATCATCAGGTTCCACAAAATGCGGTTTACGAAGTTATCGCCGTTGCCCTCTTTATCCAGATAGAGCGGAATACCGGCGCGTTTCAGGCTAACGGTAACGATACTCAGCGCGCCACAAATCAGGATGAAGCACACGCGTCCCAGCGTGCCGGAGAATTGCGGATCGTCGAGATTGGCAAAGGCGATCAGCAGCATGATCAGCGGCACAATCAGCCCTACCGATAGCGAGTAATAGCGCATGGCACGCGCCACGCGCGCTTGCGGCCAGCGGAAATGCACCACAAACAAGCCATCGGGACGTGCAAACGCCGCGCTGATCATAAAGGCCCACAGCAGCGGCAGCGTGGCGGTGATGCCATCGCCAATCGCCACGGCGAACGGATAAGGCCAGGCATGCTGTAAACCGTAACCGAGCGCGGCCCACAATACCGGCAGCGGCACCGCCACCAGAATCGACCAAAATACCGTGCGCAGCGTCAGGCTGAAGCGATCCTGCGTCACTTTGCCGACGCGGCTGGCGGAGCGCTCCATAAAGGCGTTGTAGTGACGACGCGAGCTGATGCTGAAGCCAACCAGCAGAATCGCACCAATAATCGGTAACACGGTTTCGCGATTGGTAAACATCATCGCCAGCGCTTTGCCGAGCTGGCCGGCGGTATCCAGCGACAACAGACGCTTGAGATCCTGCGCCATCTCCACCGGGAAATTCAGGCCGATGGTATTAACGTCAGCGGTCCAGAACAGATAGCGATGCGTCGCATCTTTAACTTCGGCTAAGGCATCCTGCAGCTGCGTATTGGAAACTTTGAGCTTGGTGATTTCCAGAATCAGCGTATCGCAACCGGAAATCAGCGAGTTCAGCAGTTCGCGCTGGGTTTTAAGTTGCGCTTCGAGGATACGTACCTGATCGCTGCTGAACGGCGTGCCGTCATCCTGCTTGGCTTTGCGCAGTTCCTGCTGGCGCTCCAGCAGATCCTCATAATGCAGACGCTGCACGCGCAGCTGGCCCATTTCGCTGTCAATCTGCTGAGATTTCGGCATCTCTGGCAGACGGGCAACCTGCGCACGCAAGGCTTCGCCCAACAGATTGGACGCCCCCAGCCATTGCGACTGCTCACGCAGCGTGCTCAGCGCCTGACGCACCTGCAAGGTCTGATTGGTGGCCAGACGCTGCTGCGAAGCGACTAAATCCATGCGCTGCGCTTGCTGATTGAGGTCTGCGGAGAGTTCGCGGTTAACGCGGAACTGATCGCTGATCGAACTCGGCAGATCGCCACTGTTTTCCGCCAGCTGCTCGGTGCGCTCCAGCGCCAGTTCAGCTTCGCGCTGGCGCTGATTGTTGAGCTGATTGCGCAGCGCCTGCAGATAGTTATCCAGTTGAGTCGCTTTGCGCTGATGCACTTCGGCGCGCATGCGCGCCAGTTCCTGACGGTTATTCGCCGAAAGCTGCGCCAGCTCTAACTCGTCCACGCGCGCTTTGTTGGCGGCGTTTTCCGCCTGACGCGCGTAAATCTGCGCCTGCGCCAGCGGCGTGGTCGCCGTCGAAGCGCTCTGCGCGCGACGATCGCTTTCGGTCATCGCCCGGCGTGCGTCGGTTTGCTGCTGCGGCAGCTGCGACAGTGAATCGCTGATCTCGCGCGCGCGATCCTGCTCCTGCTGCGCCTGGCGGCCTTCCTCCAGCAGCTGGCTGCTGACCTGCAACAGCTCCTGATCCAGCTCGGCGCTGCTCATATTGCTGCGCACCGCCTTGCTGCTGTCCGTCAGCGTGGCGATCTGCTGACGTAATTCGCGCGCCAGCCGCGGGAAATCATCAATCACCTGCTGATACTGCTTCGCGCGCTCCAGCGACTCATCGCGCTCGTTGAGGAAATTGATCGCCGATTCGAGCGCCTGCACCTGCTCGGTTTGCGCGGGTGAGGTTTTCGCCAATTTAGCCGCATCCAGTTCCTGCTTTAGCTGGCTGGATTGCGGAACGGTGGCTGCAAATACAGAACTGCTGAGCACAAGGCTCAGCAGCAAGGAGAGGAAAACACGCACGGGAGAGATTCCGGGTTATTTGCTAAGTGAGACGCTGTCGCCAGGCTGAGGCAGGGCGATGGCCAGCGGCTGACCGAGGCGGGTTTTGCTTTCGGCTTCAAGGCTTTCTGCCAGCTTCACGCGATTCGGCGCGAACAGGTTGATCACCGTTGAACCCAACTTGAAGCGACCCATTTCCTGGCCTTTCAGCAGCACCACCGCACCATCATGATCGGCAGACGGATAGCGCCAGCGTTTAATCACACCTTCGCGCGGTGGCGTAATGGTGCCCGCCCACACGGTTTCGATGCTACCCACAATGGTGGCACCGACAAGGATCTGCACCATCGGGCCATGATCGGTATCGAATACGCAGATCACGCGCTCGTTACGCGCAAACAGATTCGGGATGTTACGTGCGGTCAGCGGGTTGACGGAGTAGAGATCGCCCGGCACATAGATCATTTCGCGCAGGATGCCGTTACACGGCATATGCACGCGGTGATAATCGCGCGGGGCGAGATAAGTGGTAACAAACTCGCCGTCATGAAACTGATCCGCCAGATCGTCGTTACCGGCCAGCAGCGCCTGCAGGCTGTAAGTGTGGCCTTTGGCCTGGAAGATCTGATCGCCGGCAATGCGCCCCAGCTGGCTGATCGCGCCATCGGCGGGCAGCGCCAGTAAAGAGGCATCAGTATCGATCGGACGCGCGCCCTCTTTTAACGGACGCACGAAGAAATCATTGAAGGTGCGGTAGCTGCCGGTATGTGGCTTGCTGGCTTCCGCCATATCCACTTTGTAGTACCAGACAAATAGATCGATGACCGCTTTAGTGAGCCAGCCACCACGGCGGCTGGCACCCCAACCGGCGAGCTCGGTGAGCCCTTTTTTAGGCAAAATATGATTCAGGCCGAGTTTAAAACGATCAAACACCGTTGCCTCCTGGCTTAATTACGTGTCGTTAACAAAAAAGGGGGCGGATTGTAGCAGCGCCCCAGCGCGTTGGCGAATGTGCCGTTGTACTGCTTAATCTGCGTCGGAGGAAAAGTTTTTACGCGTCTTTACCTGCGCCATACTTTCCAGAATTCGGTGATAGTTATCGAAGCGGGAGATATCAATCTTGCCCTCTTCTACCGCTTCGCGAATGGCACAGCCAGGATCGGTATCGTGCTTACAGTCGCGGAAACGGCAACCGCCAAGGAATTCACGGAATTCGACAAAGCCGCGCGTCACTTGTTCCGGCTCCAGATGCCATAAACCAAACTCACGCACCCCCGGTGAATCGATCACATCGCCGCCCGCCGGGAAGTGGTAAAGGCGTGACGCGGTGGTGGTGTGCTGACCTAATCCAGAAACGTTCGACACATCGTTGGTCAGAATTTCAGCCGCTACCTCCAGGCCAAGCAGGTTATTCAGCAGGCTCGATTTACCCACGCCAGATTGGCCGGCAAAGATGCTGACGCGGCCGGTTAAGGCGCTTTCCAGTTCAACCAGGCCATCTTTGGCGTGGCTGGAAACCATCAAGACGCGATAACCAATGTTGCGATAGATCTCCATCTGCTCATCAACAAACGCGCGGCCTTCGGCATCTAAAAGGTCGGTTTTGTTGAGCACCAGCAGCGGTTCCACGCCAAGGGTTTCGCTGGCGACCAGGTAGCGATCGATGATGTTGAGTGACAGCTCTGGCAGGATCGCCGAAACGATAATGATCTGATCGATGTTGGCGGCGATCGGTTTCACGCCGTCATAGAAGTCTGGGCGCGTAAGCACCGTCTTACGTTCGTGTACCGCTTCGACGATCCCTTTGCCGCCGCCAATGGCAGCGCGCCATAAAACGCGATCGCCAGTGACCAGCGAGCGAATAGTGCGGCGGATGTTACAGCGATGCACAACGCCTTCGCTGTCTTCCACGTCTGCGTGCATGCCGAAACGGCTGATCACCACGCCATCAGCCGCTTCTCCAAACAGACTATCATCCGGCTCCGGCTTATCGCTCCGTTGCTGCAGACGACGCTGATGGTTGGCGCTTACGCGACGTTGTTGACCTTTCGACAGTTTGTTTTTACTCACGCATCCTCTCACGGCTTTCGCCAGGTTTCGCCCTGCTGGGCAAAACGTCTATGATACACCTGAAATGAGTTTAATGACGACTTTGGCAACAGGCGGGAAACGCATGACAGCTGGAAATGAAAACAACCTGATTTGGATCGACCTCGAAATGACCGGATTGGATCCGGAACGCGATCGCATTATTGAGATCGCTACCATCGTGACCGATGCCAACCTTAACATCCTGGCAGAAGGCCCGGTGTTCGCGGTGCATCAATCTGACGATCAGTTGGCGTTGATGGATGACTGGAACGTGCGCACGCACACCAATAGCGGATTGGTGGCGCGCGTCAAAGCCAGCGAGCACGATGACCGTGCGGCGGAACTGGCCACCATCGAGTTCCTGAAACAGTGGGTGCCGGCGAACACCTCGCCGATTTGCGGCAACAGTATTGGTCAGGATCGTCGCTTCCTGTTTAAGTACATGCCTAAACTGGAAGCCTATTTCCACTATCGCTATCTTGATGTCAGCACGCTGAAAGAGCTGGCGCGCCGCTGGAAACCGGATATCTTGCCAGGTTTTAAAAAGTCCGGTAGCCATCAGGCACTGGATGATATTCGCGAGTCCGTCGCCGAGCTGGCGTACTATCGCGAGCACTTCCTGCAGCTTTAACCGCCGCGGGTGCGCAGGAAATCATCAGGTTGTCGATAAAAGCAGCGAACGCGCGGAAAGCGCAAAATTTTGCTTTTAGACTCTTGCGACTGAAAGGATTTCTCGTATAATGCGCACCCCGTACCGGTGAAGAATTTCATGCGGAACGGAGAAGTAAAGTAGTACGGCGAAGTTCAGAATCGAGTAGTTGAGTTGGGTACAAGGCGGCAACTGAGCGAATATCTGGGAGCTTACTTCAGTAAGTGACCTGATTGAGTGAAGGAAGCCAACGCAGTAACCAACACAAATACGATGATTATGCGGGAATAGCTCAGTTGGTAGAGCACGACCTTGCCAAGGTCGGGGTCGCGAGTTCGAGTCTCGTTTCCCGCTCCAAACTTTCGTTGAGTAGTAAACCTCTAATGCGGGAATAGCTCAGTTGGTAGAGCACGACCTTGCCAAGGTCGGGGTCGCGAGTTCGAGTCTCGTTTCCCGCTCCAGAGTTTGTAGTAAACCATCCAAATCACGGATTTAGTCGTTAGCGTGATTGTTGTGACAAAAATACGTAGAGTCAGAATCGAGTATTTTAGTTTGCAACAAGGCGGCAACTGAACGAATCCCTGGGAGCTTACATGAGTAAGTGACCTGGGTGAGTGAAGGCAGCCAACGCAGTAGCAGACTAAAATACGAAGATTATGCGGGAATAGCTCAGTTGGTAGAGCACGACCTTGCCAAGGTCGGGGTCGCGAGTTCGAGTCTCGTTTCCCGCTCCAGATTTTCATATTCACTAATGTTATTTGCCCTTAGGCGCAATCAGAATTAAAACTGCTGCAGATCTTTTTTGATCGCATACGACACCGTTTTTTTCTGGAAATTTTGCACGCCTCGCTAGCAGCGATAATGCTTGTAGTCTGATGCAGTTATCTTTCAGGTTATCCACAATGCGCCTGCAAGCTTCTGACGGCGTTTTCCCCGTTGTTTAAAACTGTTTTGAACAGAGTTATCCACAAGCTCTGGACAAACCCCTGCGCGCTAAATACGACGTGAATATTTACAATAATCGCTTAATTGATTGATTTTTAAGTGGTTATAACTATTTCAGACTGTGATCTTGCCCTTAAGACGAAATTACGATCTCCGTCACGATTCAGTGGGAAAATTTTATTCACAGCATGTGGAAAAGCGTTTTATCCTGTGCGACTGCTCAATCACGCATCACGTTGCAGGCCTTTTTCGACCGCGCGCACCAGCCGCTGTTTCTTCGCTGGCTGCACTTCTACCGCTTGCGCCGCGCGTTTCTGCAACTGCTGTGCAATCGCCCATTCAATATGCTCATCAAGCAGGGGATGTTCGCCGCTGCGCAATGCTAATGCCGCCATATTTTCTTCTGCCCAGGGCGCATTGCCCAATGCTACCGCAATATTTCGCAACCAGCGCAAATGCCCAATACGCCGAATCGCTGAACCTTCGGTGATGCGCAGAAATTTGGCTTCATCCCATTTGAACAGATCGGTGAGCGGCGGCGCATGCAACACCGCGCGCGGCGAGAAATCATCTTCATCGGTTAACTGGCCGTAACGATTCCACGGGCAGATCAGCTGGCAATCATCGCAGCCATAAATTCGATTACCAATCAGCGGACGGAACTCTTCAGGAATTGCGCCTTCCAACTCGATGGTGAGATAGGAGATGCAGCGACGCGCATCGACCACGTAAGGTTCGACGATGGCGGAAGTGGGGCAGATAGTGATACAGGCGACACAGCGTCCACACTGCTCTTCCTGGGGCTGATCGACCGGTAACGGCAGATCAATCAGCAGTTCGCCGAGGAAGAACCACGAACCCGCTTCACGGTTGAGGATCAGCGAATGTTTGCCGGTCCAGCCTAAACCGGCTTTAGCGGCAATCGGGCGTTCCAGAATCGGTGCGGAATCGACGAACGGACGAAAATTGCGTTCGCCACAGTGCGCCTGAATCATTTCTCCGAGCTTTTTCAGTCGATTGCGCAATACTTTGTGATAGTCGCGGCCCAGCGCATAGCGGCTTACATAGCCCAGCTGCGGATTTTTTAAGGTGCTGGCAAAGGCGGCTTTAGCTGGAAGGTAATTCATGCGTACGCTAATCACGCGCAGCGTGCCAGGTAGCAGCTCATGCGGCCGCGCACGCATCATGCCGTGGCGCGCCATCCAATCCATCTCGCCGTGATATTGCTTATCCAGCCACGCCTGCAGTTTGGGCTCTTCGGCGCTCAGATCGGTATCGCAAATACCCACCTGCTGGAAGCCGAGGTCGCGTCCCCACTGTTTAATTTGTTCAGCGAGCTGTTGAAGATCGAGAGGATATGACATGAGAAACCAGGCAATTGAAGCAAACGCGCGCAGTTTAACACACTCTGTCTGGCCTGCGCAGGCGATGGCGCAACTGGAACGCGATGCCGCCGATAGCCTGGGCTTAACGCTGTTTGAGCTGATGCAACGTGCGGGCCAGGCCAGCTATGAATTAGGCCGCCAGCTGTGGCCGCAGGCGCAGCATTGGTTGATCCTGTGCGGGCACGGCAACAATGGCGGCGATGGTTATGTGGTGGCGCGACTGGCGCAGGCAGCAGGATTGAACGTGACGCTGCTGGCGTGTGCGGGCAGTAAAGCTCTGCCAGAAGAGGCGCAGCAGGCTCAAGACGCATGGCTGGCGGCGGGCGGTGTGATTCACGCGGCGGATGCGCCCTGGCCGGAGCAGGTTGAGGTGATTGTCGATGCGCTGCTCGGCACCGGCCTGAATCGCGCGCCCGCCGATCCTTACGATCGCCTGATCACACTCATCAACGCGCATGCCGCACCGGTGCTGGCGATCGATATTCCCTCTGGTTTGCTGGCGGCTAATGGCACGGCGCCGGGCAAAACGGTCATCGCCGATCACACGTTGAGCATGATTACGCTGAAACCCGGCCAACTGACCGGCAAGGCGCGCGATTACGTTGGCGTTCTGCACAACCATGAGTTGGGCTTGTCGGCATATCTTGCCGCTGAGCAGGCACCGATTTCACGCTATGACGCCGGGGATTTAACGTGCTGGCTGAAACCACGTCGCGCTACTTCACATAAAGGTGATCAGGGGCGGCTATTGGTGGTCGGCGGCGACAGCGGCACGGCGGGCGCGATTCGCATGACCGGTGAAGCCGCCCTGCGAACCGGCGCCGGACTTGTGCGCGTGCTGACACATGAAGATAATATTGGCCCGATTCTCACCGCGCGACCGGAGTTAATGGTTGATGCGCTGAGCGATGAACGGCTGGATCAGGCGCTGGAGTGGGCGGATGTGATCGCCGTTGGACCGGGGCTCGGCCAGCGCGATTGGGCTCAGAAGGCACTGAAAAAGATCGCGGTCAGTGAAAAGCCGATGCTTTGGGATGCGGATGCGCTTAACCTGCTGGCAATCAAGCAGGATAACCGTCAGAATCGCATCATTACGCCGCATCCCGGCGAAGCTGCGCGCTTGCTGGGGGTGAAAACCAGCGAGATTGAGAGTGACCGCTTACACGCTGCGCGCGCCCTGGCGAAACGCTACGGCGGCGTGGTGGTTCTGAAAGGCGCGGGCACGGTGATTGCCAGCGCGGCGGGTGACATCGCCATTGCCGATGTGGGCAACGCGGGCATGGCGTCTGGCGGCATGGGCGATGTGCTGAGCGGGATTATTGCCGCTCTGCTCGGCCAGAAACTGACATTACTTGATGCAGCCTGCGCAGGCTGTGTCGCGCATGGGGCAACAGCCGATGCCGTTGCGCGTCAGCGCGGTACTCGCGGCATGTTAGCCACTGATTTGTTCGAGCTGCTGTGGCAGTTTGTTAATCCAGAGATGATCCAACAATAAAGCATGAAGACCTGTGTTATCCCTTTGCCCGATGAGGCGGCAACCCTGAATCTGGGTGCGCAATTGGCGCGCGTCTGCAACAGCGCGCTGGTGATCTATCTTTATGGCGATTTGGGTGCCGGTAAGACCACCTTTAGCCGTGGTTTTCTGCAGGCGCTCGGCCATCAAGGCAATGTAAAAAGCCCAACGTATACGCTGGTCGAGCCCTACGAGCTCGGCTCTCGCACGCTATACCATTTCGATCTCTATCGTCTTGCCGATCCCGAAGAGTTGGAGTTCATGGGCATCCGCGACTATTTCACCGGCGATGCGCTCTGTCTGGTGGAGTGGCCGCAGAGGGGCACCGGCGTGCTGCCTGAGCCCGATTTAGCGCTGACGTTGCGCTACGTGGATGCGGCGCGTGAAGCCGAAATAAGCGCGATTTCCGCCACGGGCGAAGCGCTGTTAACCCAATTCCAGCAAGGCAGGGATCCGGCATGATGTCACGGATGAAAATCATTGTACTGGGCTTGCTGTGCCTGTTTTCTGCCTCGGCGTTGTCTGCCACGTTATCGGATATCAAAGTCGAGAATGGCGATAGCCAGGCCACCGTTACTCTGAGCTTTAACGGTCAGCCCGTGTATGGTTTTTTCCCGCTGCATAATCCCAATCGTGTGGTGCTGGATATTCGTCAAAGCGGCGCGATTAAAGGTTTGCCGCTCAATTTTAGCGGCGAAAATATTGTGCAGCGCATTCGCCATAGCCAGCCGAAGGATAAGCAAAGCCTGCGTTTAGTGTTCGAACTGACGCAGCCCGCGCAGACGCGCGCCAGCACGCAGCGCGATGGCAGTAATTATCGCGTGGTGTTCACCATTCGTGGGACGCAGCCAGCGAAGCGCCCGGCCGCTGCCGCGCCTGTTACCACCGCGCGTGAAAGCCAGCCGAGCAGCAGCAGCCAAGGCAATCCGTTCAACGCCAATCAGGTGACAGCGGTGACCAGCAGCAATACCACCGTGCGTCCCGGCAACTCGGTTAGTCGCAACGATGTGGTAATTGTGGCGATTGATGCCGGGCACGGCGGTCAGGATCCCGGCGCATCCGGCCAGCACGGTTTGCACGAGAAAAATGTCACCATCTCAATTGCGCGTAAGTTGAAAGCGCTGATGGATCAGGATCCGATGTTCAAACCGGTGCTGACGCGTAACGGCGACTATTTCATCTCGGTAATGGGCCGCTCAGAAGTGGCGCGTAAAGAGAACGCGAATCTGCTGGTATCCATTCACGCCGACGCCGCGCCAAATCACTCAGCCACTGGCGCATCGGTTTGGGTGCTGTCCAACCGCCGCGCCAATAACGAAATGGCGAACTGGCTGGAACAGAAAGAAAAACAATCTGAGCTGCTGGGCGGCGCAGGGGATCTGCTGGCGAACAGCCAGGCCGATCCCTATCTTAGCCAGGCAGTGCTGGATTTGCAGTTTGGTCATTCACAGCGTGTAGGTTATGACGTCGCCGTCAAAGTCCTGCAGCAGTTGCGCGGTATTACGCCGCTGCATAAGCGTCTGCCGGAACATGCCAGCCTTGGCGTTTTACGTTCCCCGGATATTCCCTCTTTACTGGTCGAAACCGGCTTTATTAGTAATGCCGCGGAGGAGCGGCTGCTTGGCAGCAGCGCGTATCAGGAGAAGATTGCGCAGTCGATTTATAAAGGCCTGCGCAATTATTTCCTTACGCATCCGCTGCAATCGATCCCAAAGGAGGAAAACCGGCCGCTGGACAGCGCACCAGCGGTTAGCGTCGCCAGCAACCCGGCGACCGGCACGGTGCAATATACCGGCGCAACGCAGCGTCATACCGTCACGCGTGGCGAAACGCTGTCGGGCATCGCGGCAAAATATGGCGTGAGCATGGCGACGTTACGTGAGATGAATAGCCTGAAGCGCGATGTGGTTTGGGTGGGACAGCGCCTGAAGGTGCCCGCGAAATCCAGCGTCAGCGTGGCGGCGAGTCGTCCAACCCGGCATAAAGTGGTGCGGGGTGATTCCCTCACGGCGATTGCCGCGCACTATGGCGTGAGCTCAAAAGCCATCATGCAGGCGAATAATATGAAGTCGAGCAATGTGATGCTGGGGCAAAACTTAAAAATTCCGCAATCCTGATTGTTGGCTCCCCGTGAGCCAACCAGCCAGAAGGATCACCACCATGCCAATACAGATTTTACCGCCGCAGCTGGCGAACCAGATTGCCGCAGGCGAAGTGGTTGAGCGCCCGGCGTCGGTCGTAAAAGAGCTGGTGGAAAACAGCCTTGATGCCGGCGCCACGCGCATTGACGTCGATATTGAGAAAGGTGGCGCGAAGCTCATCCGCATTCGCGACAACGGCTGCGGCATCGCCAAAGCCGAGCTTGCAATGGCATTGGCGCGGCATGCGACCAGCAAAATTGCTTCGCTTGATGACCTTGAGGCGATCATGAGCCTCGGCTTTCGTGGCGAAGCGCTTGCCAGTATCAGTTCCGTTTCTCGTTTAACGCTGACTTCACGCACCGCCGACCAAAGCGAAGCCTGGCAAGCCTACGCGGAAGGGCGCGACATGGATGTGACGGTGAAACCGGCTGCGCATCCGGTGGGCACCTCGCTGGAAGTGCTCGACCTGTTCTATAACACGCCCGCTCGCCGCAAATTCATGCGCACTGAAAAGACCGAGTTTACCCATATCGATGAGGTGATTCGTCGTATTGCGCTGGCACGCTTTGACGTCGCTATTTCGCTTAGCCACAACGGTAAGTTAATGCGTCAGTATCGCGCGGTCAGTGAAGATGCGCAGCGGGAGCGGCGTTTAGGGGCCATTTGCGGCACCACGTTTATGCAGCACGCTTTACGCATTGAGTGGCAGCACGATGATTTAGCGCTGCGCGGTTGGGTCGCCGATCCTCAGGGTTCGCGCCAGGTTACCGATCTGCAATATTGCTACGTCAACGGACGCATGATGCGCGACAAGCTCATCAATCACGCGATTCGTCAGGCTTATCAAACGCAGCTTGGTGACGATCAGCAGCCAGCTTACGTGCTCTATCTGGAGATCGACCCGCATCAGGTGGATGTCAACGTCCATCCGGCTAAGCACGAGGTGCGTTTTCATCAGTCGCGTCTGGTACATGATTTTATCTGGCAAGGCGTGATGAGTGCGTTGCAAGCCAGCCGCGCGCCGGAATTGCCCATCGCCCACGCCGAAGAACCAGCGCCGAAGTGGCAGCCAGAAAACCGTCAGGCGGCAGGCGCGAACCACTTTGCACAACCCAGCAACACGCCACGCAGCGGCGGCGCTTCTGCGGCCGCGAGTGCGAACTGGCAGAACAAAGAGCCGGTTTACAGTGCGCGTGAAGGTAATGCCTATAAGCAGTTGATGAAAACGCCGATGGTAGAAACGCCGCGCGCTGCGCCAGTTCCTGCCGCGGCTCCGGTACGTCTGCCGGAAAAGCGTGAAGCGCCGCTGGCCGCCCATGCGCAAAGCTTCGGCCGCGTGTTAAGCGTTTTGCAGGATCGTTATGCGCTGCTGGAGCGTGGTAGCGCATTGCAATTGTTATCGCTGGCCGTGGCGGCGCGCTGGCTAAAACAGGCCCAGCTTGAACCAGGGGAAGAGGGTTTAAAACCGCAGCCGCTCCTGATCCCGGTGCGCCTGAAAATTGCTGCGCCCGAGCTGGCCGCCATCGCCGATCATGCCGCGCTGCTGAGCCAGATGGGCATTGATTTACAACGAGAAGGGCAACACGTGACGTTGCGCGCGGTGCCTTTACCGTTACGAACACAAAATTTACAAATCTTGATTCCAGAACTGTTAGGCTACCTGGCCCGGCAGCAAGAGGTTTCTGCATCCACGTTGGCCCAATGGCTGGCGCGTCGAGATGAGGCAGAAGACGCTCACTGGAATCACTCGCAGGCGATTGCACTGCTGGCAGAGCTGGAAAGGCTTTGTCCGCAACTGCTGAAGTCGCCGCCTTCAGGTCTGTTACAGACCATTGAGATTGAGAGCGCGCTAAACGCGTTGAAGCATGAGTGAACTAAACCAGGCTAGCCGGCCAAAGGCAATTTTTTTGATGGGGCCTACCGCCTCCGGTAAGACGGCATTAGCGATTTCGCTGCGTCAGCAACTTCCGGTGGAACTTATTAGCGTTGACTCTGCCTTAATCTATCGCGGGATGGATATTGGCACGGCGAAACCGTCGGCAGAAGAGTTAGCACTGGCGCCCCATCGTTTGCTGGACATTCGCGATCCGTCGGAAGCGTATTCCGCCGCAGAATTTCGTCGCGATGCGTTGGCAGAAATGGCGGATATCACCCGGAAGGGGAAGATTCCGTTGCTTGTTGGTGGAACCATGCTCTACTTCAAGGCGTTACTTGAAGGATTGTCGCCGTTGCCCTCGGCCGATCCCGGGGTGCGTCAGCGAATAGAGCAAATGGCGGCGGAGAAAGGGTGGGAAGCCCTGCACCGTCAGCTGTGTGAAATCGATCCGGTCGCCGGTAGTCGTATTCATCCGAATGATCCGCAGAGACTTTCGCGAGCACTGGAAGTTTTTTTTATTTCGGGTAAAACTTTAACGGAACTGACAAAAACCTCCGGCGAAGCGTTACCCTACGACGTGTACCAGTTTGCTATCGCACCTGCGAGTCGTGAACTGATACATCAACGCATTGCGTTGCGTTACGACCAGATGCTAGCGTCAGGATTTGAAGCGGAGGCTCGTGCACTGTTTGCGCGAGGTGATTTGCATACGGACATGCCTTCCATTCGTTGTGTAGGTTATCGCCAGATGTGGTCTTATTTGTCAGGTGAAATCGATTACGACGAAATGGTTTATCGGGGAATTTGCGCCACTCGGCAGCTCGCTAAACGCCAGATGACCTGGTTACGTGGCTGGCCTGAAGTACACTGGTTAAACAGTGATGAGCCAGAGTTAGCGCGTAATGCGGTGCTTAAGGTAGTTAGTGCGTAGCAGGGATGATTGTGTACAATTGGTCCGTTATCGTGCGCAAATTTTTACGCAGTTTTTCTGAACCACGGTTCTTAAAGCAACAAACAACAAGCATATAAGGAAAAGATAGAATGGCTAAGGGGCAATCTTTACAAGACCCGTTTTTGAACGCATTGCGTCGTGAACGTGTACCGGTTTCGATCTATTTGGTGAATGGTATTAAGCTGCAAGGGCAAATTGAATCCTTTGATCAGTTCGTCATTCTGTTAAAAAACACGGTCAGCCAGATGGTGTATAAACACGCCATCTCTACAGTGGTTCCTTCTCGTCCAGTGTCGCACCATAGCAATAACGCGGGCGGCAGCGGTGGTAGCAGCAACTATCATCACAGCGGAAGCAATCAAAGCGCTCAGTCGCAGCCACAACAAGACGGCGATAACGCAGAGTAATTTTGCGCTGCCGTAAAGCCAGGGCTGGAGAACGAGCACGTTTTCCTGTCCTGGTTATTTTATTTTAGCGAGGTTATAGCTTGTTTGACCGTTATGATGCCGGTGAGCAGGCCGTACTGGTACACATCTGGTTCTCCCAAGACAAAGAGCTGGAAGATTTGCAGGAGTTTGAAACTCTTGTCTCTTCTGCGGGCGTTGAAGCGCTGCAAGTCATTACGGGCAGCCGTAAAGCGCCACATCCCAAATATTTTGTCGGTGAAGGAAAGGCAGTTGAAATTGCCGATGCGGTAAAAGCGAGTGGAGCATCGGTCGTTTTATTCGATCATGCCTTAACTCCTGCTCAGGAACGTAATCTTGAACGGCTGTGCGAATGTCGCGTAATCGATCGCACCGGCTTAATTCTCGATATATTCGCCCAGCGCGCCCGCACCCATGAGGGTAAATTGCAGGTCGAGCTGGCACAACTACGCCATTTAGCAACCCGTTTGGTTCGCGGATGGACACACCTTGAACGCCAGAAAGGCGGTATCGGTTTACGTGGTCCGGGTGAAACTCAGCTGGAAACGGACCGACGCTTGCTGCGTGGCCGTATCAGTCAGATTCTCTCCCGTCTTGAACGCGTCGAAAAACAGCGCGATCAGGGCAGACAAGCGCGTGCCAAAGCTGACGTGCCAACCGTTTCGCTGGTGGGTTACACCAACGCCGGTAAATCCACCCTGTTCAACGCGATTACCTCTGCGGATGTGTACGTAGCGGATCAACTGTTCGCGACACTTGATCCGACATTGCGCCGTCTGAATGTGGCGGATGTGGGTGAAGTGGTGTTAGCAGACACCGTTGGTTTTATCCGTCATTTGCCGCACGACTTAGTTGCGGCGTTTAAAGCCACGCTGCAGGAAACGCGTCAGGCGACATTGCTGCTGCATGTGATTGACGCCGCCGATTTGCGTGTGAATGACAACATTGATGCGGTAAATGAAGTTCTGGAAGAGATTGAAGCTGACGAAATTCCGGCGCTGTTGATCATGAATAAAATCGATATGCTTGAGGACTTTGTGCCGCGTATCGATCGCAACGAAGAGAACCAGCCGATTCGTGTGTGGTTATCTGCACAGAGCGGCGTGGGTCTGCCGTTGCTGTGGCAGGCGCTCTCGGAGCGTTTAGCCGGTGAAATCGCGCAGTACGATTTACGTCTGCCGCCGGAAGCGGGCCGTTTGCGCAGTCGTTTTTATCAGTTGCATGCTATAGAAAAAGAATGGAATGAAGATGATGGCTGTGTGAGTTTGCACGTGCGTATGCCGATCGTTGATTGGCGTCGTCTGTGTAAACAAGAGCCTTCGCTAGCCAGTTATATTGTTTGAAATTGCCCAAACGCCTTTACTCAATATCTTTTAGATTGTCGTCATTATCGTTGCAGGCCGTATGTGCAGGATTTACCCGAATATTTCGGATTCCAGCAAGGCGGCAACTGAGTGAATCCCCAGGAGCTTACATCAGTAGGTGACTGGGGTGAACGAAGGCAGCCAACGAAGCTGCAATCCGAAAGATGAAGGGTAAAAAACGTAAATACAATAAATGGAGTAGAAACATGGCGTGGAATCAGCCCGGAAATAACGGACAGGACCGCGACCCGTGGGGAAGCAGCAATAATCAAGGCGGCAACTCTGGGGGAAATAAAGGAGGTCGCGATCAGGGACCACCTGATCTGGATGATATCTTCCGAAAGTTGAGTAAAAAACTCGGCGGACTGGGCGGTGGCAAACAGAATGACAATGGCCAGCGCAGCGGCGGTAGCGGTGGCAAAGTGGTTGGCATTGTTGCCGTAGCGGCAGTCGTTATCTGGGCGGCTAGCGGTTTCTACACCATCAAAGAAGCGGAACGTGGCGTCGTCACGCGCTTTGGCAAATTTAGCCATCTGGTTGAGCCAGGCCTCAACTGGAAACCGACTTTCGTCGATCAGGTTCGCGCCGTAAACGTAGAAGCCGTACGTGAACTGGCGGCGTCTGGCGTGATGTTGACGTCGGATGAAAACGTAGTGCGCGTTGAGATGAACGTGCAGTACCGCGTGACCGATCCTGAGCGTTATCTGTATGCCGTGACCAGCGCCGACGACAGCCTGCGTCAGGCCACCGACAGCGCCTTGCGTGGCGTGATTGGTCGCTCGACCATGGACCGCATCCTGACGGAAGGTCGTACCGTGGTACGTAGCGAAACTCAGCGTGAGCTTGACGAGACTATCCGTCCTTACAACATGGGTATTACCCTGCTGGACGTAAACTTCCAGGCGGCGCGCCCACCAGAAGAAGTAAAAGCCGCGTTTGATGATGCGATTGCCGCGCGTGAAAACCGTGAACAATACGTCCGTGAAGCTGAAGCTTATTCGAACGAAGTTCAGCCGCGTGCTAATGGTCAGGCGCAACGTATCCTCGAAGAGGGTCGTGCTTACAAAGAACGTACGGTGTTAGAAGCGCAGGGTGAAGTGGCGCGTTTTGCTCGCTTGCTGCCTGAATATAAAGCTGCACCAGAAATCACGAAAGAGCGTCTCTATATTGAAACCATGGAACGTGTGCTGAGTCATACCCGCAAGGTATTGATCAGCGATCGTGGTAATAATTTGACGGTCCTGCCATTGGATCAACTGATGCGCGGTGGTCAGGCATCTGGCCAGGGCGGTCAGAAAATGACGAATCTAATGAAGTCTCCTTCGTCGTCCGATAGTAATGCGAGCCGTGGAGATTCTTCATCTTACAGTCCAGACAGCATCATGGATCAGCGTCGCGCCAATGCGCTGCGCAACGATACCCAGCGCCAGGGGAGGGAGTAATCGATGCGTAAGCCAATCATCGCCGTAATTATTGTAGTGCTGGTGGTGCTTTACGCGTCACTGTTCGTGGTGCAGGAAGGCCAACGCGGCATCGTGCTGCGCTTTGGTAAGGTTCTGCGTGATGACGAAAACAAACCGCTGGTGTACGCACCGGGTCTGCATTTCAAAATTCCGTTTATCGAAACCATGAAATCACTGGATGCGCGCATTCAGACCATGGATAACCAGGCTGACCGCTTTGTTACCAAAGAGAAGAAAGACCTGATCGTTGATTCTTACATCAAGTGGCGCATCAGTGACTTCAGCCGTTACTACCTGGCAACCGGTGGTGGCGACGTTTCTCAGGCAGAAGTGCTGCTGAAACGTAAGTTCAGTGACCGTCTGCGTTCTGAAATGGGTCGTCTGGATGTGAAAGACATCGTGACTGATTCACGTGGCCGTTTAACCACCGACGTGCGTGATGCCCTGAACACCGGCAGCGCTGGCAATGATGATGACGTTCAGACGCCAGCAGCGGATGATGCGATTGCGAGTGCGGCAGCACGTGTAGAACGTGAAACCAACAGCAGTGAGCCGGCACCAAACCCGAACAGCATGGCTGCGTTAGGTATTGAAGTTGTCGACGTGCGCATCAAGCAGATCAACCTGCCGACTGAAGTGTCTGACGCGATCTACAACCGTATGCGCGCCGAGCGTGAAGCGGTAGCGCGTAGTCAGCGTTCACAAGGTCAGGAAGAGGCAGAGAAACTGCGTGCACAGGCCGATTATCAGGTTACGCGCACGCTGGCAGAAGCACAGCGTGAAGCGCTGATTTCGCGCGGTGAAGGTGATGGTGAAGCGGCAAAACTGTTTGCTGATGCCTTCAGCCAGGATCCGGATTTCTATGCCTTTATCCGCAGCCTGCGCGCCTATGAGAATAGCTTCTCAGACAATCAGGATGTGCTGGTGCTGAGCCCGGATAGCGATTTCTTCCGCTATATGAAAGCGCCCTCTAACGCCACGCGTTAAGAACTGATATAAAGTCCAGGCCGACAATGTTGTCGGCCTTTTTTTTGGGAAAAAATCATGAACTCAACCATCTGGATGGCGCTGGCTTTGGTTTTGGTGCTGGAAGGACTTGGACCGATGTTTATGCCACGTGCGTGGCGGCGGATGATTCTGGCGATGACGCAGTTGCCCGATCGTCTCTTGCATCGTTTTGGTGGCGGTTTAGTGGTGGCCGGCGTGGTGATTTACGCCATGATCAGTATGCATGCGCGTTAATCAGCCTGAAATTATGTGAGGCCGCCCGACTCAATTGTGTCTGTTGGCCGCTGTTCCCCCAACATGTTGTGAGCTGAGCAAAACTCAGGCAAAAAACAGCGCAATCGTATGCTAAAAGTGCTGAAAGAGTAAAAGTCAGGTGGTAGAATCCATTTTTAAGCAATCGGTGATTTTGAAAAAATGGGTAAGAACGTCGTCGTACTGGGCACCCAATGGGGTGACGAAGGTAAAGGTAAGATCGTAGACCTTCTGACAGAACGCGCGAATTACGTCGTGCGTTACCAAGGTGGCCATAATGCAGGCCACACACTTGTCATCAACGGTGAAAAAACCGTCCTCCACTTAATTCCATCTGGCATTCTGCGTGAAAACGTTACCAGCATCATTGGTAACGGCGTTGTCCTGTCGCCTGAAGCGCTGATGAAAGAGATGAAAGGTCTGGAAGAGCGCGGTGTGCCGGTACGTGAACGTCTGTTGATCTCTGAAGCCTGCCCATTGATTCTGCAGTACCACGTAGCAATGGATGTGGCGCGCGAAAAAGCGCGTGGCGCTAAAGCTATCGGCACCACCGGTCGCGGTATCGGTCCTGCCTATGAAGATAAAGTGGCACGTCGCGGTCTGCGCGTGAGCGATCTCTTCAACAAAGAAACCTTTGCGGTGAAGCTGAAAGAGATCGTCGATTTCTACAACTTCCAGCTGGTTAACTATTACAAAACCGACGCAGTTGACTACGAAAAAGTGCTGAGTGATACGCTGGCTGTGGCCGATATCATTACCAGCATGGTGGTTGATGTGTCTGATCTGCTGGACGGCGCGCGCAAGCGTGGCGACCTGATCATGTTTGAAGGTGCGCAGGGTACGCTGCTGGATATCGACCACGGTACCTATCCGTACGTGACCTCCTCAAACACCACCGCAGGTGGCGTAGCGACGGGTTCAGGTATTGGTCCACGGTATGTTGATTACGTGCTGGGTATCGTGAAAGCCTACTCAACGCGCGTGGGTGCCGGTCCATTCCCGACCGAACTGTTCGATGAAACCGGCGAGTTCCTGTGTGCTCAAGGTAACGAGTTCGGCGCGACCACCGGTCGTCGTCGTCGTACCGGCTGGCTGGATGCGGTTGCCGTTCGCCGTGCCGTACAGATCAACTCCCTGTCAGGTTTCTGCATGACCAAACTGGACGTGCTGGATGGCCTGAAAGAAGTGAAAATCTGTGTGGCTTATCGCATGCCAGATGGCCGCGAAATGACCACCACGCCGCTGGCAGCTGAAGGCTGGGAAGGCATTGAGCCGATTTACGAAACCATGCCAGGCTGGAGCGAGACCACATTCGGCGTCAAGACGCTGGAAGGTCTGCCGCAAGCTGCACGTGACTACATCAAACGTGTAGAAGAAGTGACCGGTGTGCCGATTGATATTATTTCTACCGGCCCAGACCGCAGTGAGACCATGATTCTGCGCGACCCGTTCGACGCATAATCTCCTCAGGCCGGACTCCGTCCGGCCTTTGTATTTCTAATCTTTGACTCCACTCACTCTATTTTTTCTTGCAAATATCGATACTTGCCGGAAAAAAACGCACCGGCCACCACGCTCTGGTTTATCATCATATTTAAACATCACGCCGACCGGCGCATAACCATAACGTTCGATGATTCACTGAGGTATATGTGCAGCTAACAAGTTTTACCGATTATGGTCTGCGTGCCCTGATTTACATGGCGACGTTACCGGAAGGTAAGCAGACCAACATTACCGAAGTCACCGATACCTACGGGGTGTCGCGTAACCATATGGTTAAAATCATCAATCAACTTAGCCGGGCTGGCTTTGTCGCCGCAACACGCGGTAAAAACGGCGGAATTCGTTTAGGCATGGACCCGGAAAAAATCGTCATTGGCGATGTGGTGCGAAGAATGGAGCCATTGCAGCTCGTGAACTGCGACGAGTGTGTGATCACGCCAGCCTGTCGTTTGCGTAAAGCATTGCACGATGCGGTCCAGCTATTCCTCAAGGAACTGGACAAGTATACGCTGGCCGATTTGGTCAAAGATAACGATTCGCTGTACCAACTTTTATTGTCCGAACCGCCGGTGGCAATCCAAATTAAATGACATCGGAGGAACCGTAATGTCAAAAGATCCTTATCAGGATAGAGAAGCTGAAAAATACGAAAACCCAATTCCAAGCCGCGAATTTATTCTGGCACTGCTGGAAAAACGCGAAAAGCCGACCAGCCGCGATGACATCGCGCAGGAATTGAATATCACCAGCGAAGAGCAGCTGGAAGCGCTGCGTCGTCGTCTGCGCGCCATGGAGCGCGATGGCCAGCTGGTGTTTACTCGCCGTCAATGTTACGCCCTGCCAGAACGTCTTGATCTGCTTCGCGGTAAAGTGATTGGCCATCGCGATGGCTATGGCTTCCTGCGCGTAGAAGGTCAGAAAGATGATTTCTATCTCTCTGCTGAGCAGATGAAATTCTGCCTGCATGGCGACGTGATTCTGGCGCAGCCAGGCAGCGCCGATCGTAAAGGTCGTCGTGAAGCGCGCGTGGTGCGCGTGCTTGAGCCACGTAACAGCCAGATCGTCGGCCGCTACTTTACCGATGCAGGTACTGGTTTTGTGGTGCCGGATGACAGCCGCCTGAGTTTTGACATCCTGATCCCGCAAGAAGAAACGCTTAACGCGCGTATGGGTTCAGTGGTGGTGGTTGAAATCACCCAACGTGCGACGCGTCGCACCAAAGCGATCGGCAAAGTGACCGAGCTGCTGGGCGACGATATGGGCACCAGCCTTGCGGTCGATATGGCGGTGCGCACCCATGAAATCCCGCACACATGGCCGGAAGAAGTTGAGAAGCAGATCGCTAAGCTGAAAGAAGAAGTACCGGAAGAAGCGAAGCTGGGACGTGTTGATTTACGTAAGTTGCCGCTGGTCACCATTGATGGTGAAGATGCGCGTGACTTTGATGATGCGGTTTTCTGCGAGAAGAAACGCGGCGGCGGCTGGCGTTTATGGGTGGCCATTGCCGACGTCAGCTATTACGTACGTCCGGGCACGCCGCTGGACGATGAAGCGCATCAGCGCGGCACCTCGGTCTATTTCCCGTCGCAGGTTATCCCGATGCTGCCGGAGATTCTCTCCAACGGCTTGTGCTCGCTGAATCCGCAGGTTGATCGTTTGTGCATGGTGTGTGAGATGACCATCTCCTCCAGCGGCAAACTTACCGGTTTCAAACACTATGAAGCGGTGATGAATTCCCATGCGCGACTGACCTACAACAAAGTGTGGAACATTCTGCAAGGTGATGCCGATCTGCGTGAACAATACGCGGCTCAGGTTCCTCATCTGCACGAGTTGCACAACATGTATCAGGTGCTGGAAACCGCGCGCGAGCAGCGTGGCGGCATTTCGTTTGAGACCGATGAACCCAAGTTCATCTTCAACGCCGAGCGTCGCATTGAGCGCGTTGAGCGCACCTCACGCAATGATGCGCATAAGCTGATTGAAGAGTGTATGATTCTCGCCAACATCGCCTCGGCGCGTTTTGTTGAGAAAAATGAAGAGCCTGCGCTGTTCCGCGATCACGATCGTCCAAGCGAAGACAGCATCAAAAGCTTCCGTACCGTACTGAACGAGCTGGGCTTAAGCCTGCCGGGTGGCACTAAGCCACACCCGACCGATTATGCCGCCTTGCTGAAGCAAGTGGCCGATCGCCCAGACGCAGAAATGCTGCAAACCATGCTGCTGCGTTCGATGAAACAGGCGGTTTACGATCCTGAAAACCGGGGTCACTTCGGCCTGGCGCTGGCGTCGTACGCGCACTTCACCTCGCCGATTCGCCGCTATCCGGATTTGCTGTTGCATCGCGCCATCAAATATCTGCTGGCAAAAGAGCGCGGCGAAGTGGACGGCATCACCACGCCGACCGGCGGCTATCACTACGACATGCAGCAGATGCTGCAGCTGGGCCAGCACTGTTCACTGACCGAGCGCCGTGCTGATGAAGCCACGCGCGATGTTGCCGATTGGCTGAAGTGTGACTTCATGCAGGATCAGGTCGGCAACGTGTTCAACGGCGTGATCTCCAGTGTGACCGGCTTTGGTTTCTTCGTGCGTCTTAACGAACTGTTTATCGATGGTTTGGTGCACGTTTCCTCGCTGGATAACGACTATTATCGCTTCGATGCGGTGGGTCAGCGTCTGATTGGTGAATCCGGCGGCCGTACTTATCGTCTGGGCGATGCGGTGGAAGTGCGCGTTGAAGCCGTGCATATGGACGAGCGTAAAATCGACTTCGCGCTGATCTCCAGCAAGCGTGTACCGCGCGGCGAAGGCAAAACCGAACGTGAGCGCGAGAAACGCGGTGGCAAACCGCCAGCCAAGCGTCGTCGTGATGCCGGCAAGAAGGGCACTTTCGAACCTGATTCAGCGTTCCGCGGCGAAAAGAAAAAGACTGCGGTTGCTGAAAAACCGGCTAAAACCGAGAAAAAAGGCAAAAAAGTCTCCGAGAAAACCCGTAAAATCGCCGCCGCCACCAAGTCTAAGCGCGCGTCGAAGAAGCAGCCTGACGAAGCCTGATAGTTTGGTCGCCTTGCAGGGCGACCTGACGAAACCGTTGTAGGGTGCGCGTTCCTGCGCACCTGAATCTCCGAATTCAACGATCTAAATCCAACCTTGAGCAAAGTAATGAGTGAAATAATTTTTGGTATTCATAGCGTGCAGGCGCTGCTGGAGCGCGATCCTCAGCGTTTTCAGGAAGTCTTTATCCTTAAAGGCCGCGACGATCGTCGCCTGCAGCCGCTGATCCTCGCGCTGGAAGCTCAGGGAATCCCGGTGCAGGTGGCGAACCGTCAATGGCTCGATAGCCAGGTTGAAGGCGGCGTGCATCAGGGCATCGTGGCGCGCGTGAAGCCGGGCAAGCAGTATCAGGAAGGTGATTTACCGGATCTGCTGCAGAGCCTTGAGAAGCCGTTCCTGCTGGTGCTGGATGGCGTTACCGATCCGCATAATCTCGGTGCTTGCCTGCGCAGCGCGGATGCTGCGGGCGTGCATGCGGTCATCGTGCCAAAAGACCGCGCAGCACCGTTGAATGCCACCGCGAAGAAAGTGGCCAGCGGCGCAGCGGAAAACGTGCCGTTGATTCGCGTCACCAACCTGGCGCGTACCTTGCGCTTGCTGCAGGAATACAACATCTGGGTGGTGGGCACCGCAGGCGAAGCCGATCACACCGTTTACCAAAGCAAAATGACCGGCCCAATGGCGCTGGTGATGGGCGCGGAAGGTGAAGGCATGCGTCGTTTAACGCGTGAGCATTGCGATGAGCTGATCAGCATCCCAATGGCAGGCAGCGTCTCGTCACTCAACGTGTCAGTTGCCACCGGCGTGTGCTTGTTCGAAGCCGTTCGTCAGCGTCAGGCGTGATCCCCGCCGCAAAAAATTTTCCAGGCCAGGCATAACTGCACATCCTCTTCATACTTGAAAAATGAGTATGAGGAGGACGATATATGATTTGGACCACTCACACCGTATTTAATCAGCCCCATCCACTCAGTAACAGCAATCTGTTCACGCGCGATATCGCCCTGTGCGAGGCCGTTGCACGCGAAGGTGCCAGCTGGGATCGCGAATGGCTGGCTTCCGTCGGCTTGCAACTTGGCAGCGCCGAATCCCTTGAACTAGGCCGCTTAGCTAACGTCGAAGCGCCTGAACTGCTGCGCTACAACGCGCGCGGTGAACGCCTTGACGAAGTGCGTTTTCATCCCGCCTGGCATCTGCTGATGCAGGGATTATGCGCCAGTCGGCTTCACAATCTCAGCTGGCAGCCCGACGTGCAGCCACAGGCGATGGTGGCGCGTGCCGCACGATTTATCCTGCATGCCCAAGTGGAAGCCGGCTCGCTCTGTCCGGTGACCATGACGCACGCCGCCATTCCGCTGCTGCAGAATCATCTGCCTGAACCCTACGCTGACTGGCGCGAAGCGCTGCTCAGCGATCGTTACGATGCGCATCATCTGCCTGGCAACAAGAAACGCGGTCTGTTGATTGGCATGGGCATGACGGAAAAACAGGGCGGCACCGATGTGTTGAGCAACACCACACGCGCCGAACCGCTCGGCGTGCGCGGGGCGGGCGAAGCGTATCGCATCACCGGCCATAAATGGTTTTTCTCGGTCCCGCAAAGCGATGCGCATCTGATTCTGGCGCAAACGTCACAGGGATTGAGTTGCTTCTTCCTGCCACGCTTGCTGCCGGACGGCACGCGCAACGCTATTCGCATCGAACGCCTTAAAAACAAGCTCGGCAATCGCTCCAACGCCAGCGCTGAAGTGGAATTTCAGGATGCTATCGGCTGGCTGATGGGCGAAGAGGGCGAAGGGGTGCGGCTGATCCTCAAAATGGGCGGCATGACGCGCTTCGACTGCGCGCTGGGCAGTCACGGACAGATGCGCCGTGCGCTGTCGATTGCCGTGCATCATGCGCAGCAGCGTCAGGTGATGGGCAAGAACCTTATCGATCAACCGTTGATGCGCGCGGTGCTGGCGCAACAGGCACTACAGCTGGAAGGGCAAACCGCACTGCTGCTGCGGCTGGCGCGCGCCTGGTCAACACCGGCCAGCGAACATGAGCGCTTATACGCACGTCTGTTCACACCCGCCGCCAAATTTGTGATCTGCCAGGCGGGCATGCCTTTTGTGGCAGAAGCGATGGAAGTGTTGGGCGGCATTGGCTATTGCGAAGAGAGCGAGCTGCCGCGTCTTTATCGTGAGATGCCAGTGAATAGCATCTGGGAAGGCGCCGGCAATGTGATGTGCCTGGATGTCATGCGGGTGCTCGGTCGTCACGCCGAGGTGATGACCATGCTGCATGATGAGTTTGAGGCGGTGAAGGGCAGCAATCGTCACTTTGATCGCCGCTGGCGGCAATTACGCTTGCATCTCGCCAACCCGCGTGAAGGGCAGGCGCGAGAAATCACGCGCGAGTTACTGCAGCTGGCAAGTGCCGCGATTCTGCTGAAAGTGGCAGAGCCGCCGCTGGCCGATGGCTGGTGTCAGCAGCAGCTTGATCTGCGCGGCACACGGGCATTAAGCGACGATCTCTGCGCGCGCTTACTGTTGCGCTGCAGCGCCGGTTGACGGCGCGCCATACAGAGTGGCAGTGGCGTACCAGAAGCTGGGAAGGGTGGTTTCATCCAGCATCAGAATTTGATAGTAAACCGCACCCGCCTGATTGGCTTTCGCGGCAATAGCGCGCTGCGCATCATCCGGCGAGCCGCGTGTGGTGGTGGTGATAGTGCCGAGCTTCGGCAGGCCAATACTCTGCGCGCGTGAAATTTCCTGCGCGTGCTGCATGGGCGGCGGCGGAGCTTGTGGCGTGGTGGTGAAAGCGGCGCAGCCGCTGAGCAGCAGCGTTAAGGCCAAATAGAGAGTACGCATAGCAACTCCTGAAGCAGGAAGATGGCTCAAGTGTAAGCCATCTTCCTGTGGCTTTTAGTCCTTCAGATGAAAAATGCTCACCAGCTGCGTTAGATGATGCCCTTTCTTACTCAGATGATTGGCGGTGGTTTCTGACTGGTTAATCATATCGCTGCTTTGATGCGTGGCCTGGCTGATGTGATTCATCGCCAGTTTCACCTGACCAATGCCCGCCGCCTGTTCCTGCGCGGCAATATTGATCTCACCCATTAGCGTTTTAACCTGCTCGATGTGATTGACGATATGGCTCATCGCATCGCGCGTCTGCTCAGATAACGTATGGCCGGCCGCCACTTTATCGATGGAGCTGGCAATCAATCCATCAATCTCTTTGGCTGCCGTAGCACTGCGCTGTGCCAGCGCGCGCACTTCCGCCGCGACCACCGCAAAGCCTTTACCGTGTTCACCGGCGCGAGCGGCTTCAACCGCGGCATTGAGCGCCAGAATGTTGGTCTGGAAGGCGATCGACTCAATCACATGGGTGATATCGGCGATGCTCTGCGACGCCACGCGAATCTCCGACATGGTTTCCACCGAACGTGCCACGGTGCTGCCGCCGTGATTCACGGTATTAGCCGCTTCACCGACCAGCGCCATCGCCTGCCGCACGTTGGCAGCGGTTTGTGCCACGGTGGCGCCAAACTGCTCCATGCTGGCCGAGGTTTCCTCCACGCTGCTGGCCTGACGGCCAATCTGCTCGCTGATGCTGGAGCTGCTGGCGGCGATGGTATCGGTGCCGCTGCTGATTTCCCGCGCCGCCGAACGTACCTGACTAACGACTTTCTCCAGTCCATCGCCAATGCCGTTGATCGCGCTGACCAACTGACCAATCTCATCACGACGTGAAGAGTCGAGATGTGCCTGCAGATTACCAGCGGCGTACTGTTCTGCCAGATGGATCACCTGCTGCAGCGGACGCGTGATGGCGCGGCGGCTGTACCACATAAAGCCAATGGCAAACGCGATCACCAGCGCCAGGCCAATCGCCATAAACAGGTTACGGCTGTGCGTGATTGGCGCCAGCAGGCTGGCACGGCTCACTTCACCGGCGATGATCCAGTTCCAGCCCGGCAGCTGCTGCCACGCCAGCAGTTTGGTTTCGCCATCCAGTTCAATCGCCACTAATCCCTTCGGCTGGCTAAGCAATTGCTGCTGCGTGGCGTTATCCCAGCGCGGCAGTTTGCCTTCAGCGTGACGATCAAACAGATATTGGCCCTGGCTGCTGCCCGGCGTCCCATTCAACACCGAGAAGGTGCCGCTGTCACCAAGATGGCGCGCCAGCACTTTGTCACGCATCAGCGCGTACTGCGCGTCGATCTGTACCCCGACGAACAGAATAGCGATCACCGCGCCGCTGCTATCCTGCACCGGCTGATATTGCGTAATGTAACGATGGCCAAACAGCGTCGCCAGGCCGCGATAGACCGTGCCCTGATTGACGCTGCGCCAGGCGGCGCTGCTGCGATCCAGTTTGGTGCCCACCGCGCGGCTGCCATCCTCTTTTTTCAGCGAGGTGGCGATGCGGATGTAATCTTCGCCGTCACGCACGAAGATGGTGGATACCGCACCAGTACGATCGAGAAAATCATCTACCGCGATCTGATCGAGGTTGAGGGTTTTCAATCCCGCTCGCAGCGTTGGCGTGCTGAATTCACCTACCTGCACACGTTCGCTGTCGTCACGACTAAAACGTTTTGGCAGGAAGCTTTGGAACAGTTTGGTGTAATTCGCCACCTCTTCCGACAGCGTGGCGTTGAACATGGTGGCCATTTCATTAATGCCTTGCACCTGATTCTGCATATCATCGGTGGCCAGTTGCTCCAGCTGACGTGCCGCGTTATGGCTCAGGGTCAAGGTCAGCGTAAATAGCACAATTGCCACGCTCAAAGACGTCAATACAGACAGCTTGATTCCGAGACCCATGGCGCTGAGAGAAAGACGCTTCATAAAGTACCTTTTGAGATTATTGAAGGGGTACAAGATCAACGGCAAAGTGGGCTAAATGTTTAGGGCAGAAATTATTCAAACTTAATGTGAAGTGGCTCGCATTTTGTCAGGCAGCGCTTACACTGAGGCCAGTGATAATCATTCTCAATGGAGGCGGTATGATTGAGTTGGCAACGGAGCATCTGGCAGGCATTGAATGTATCCACGCATCACCGGCCGGGCAGCGCCAGGCGCGCTTGCCGACGGTGTTGTTCTATCACGGTTTTACCTCATCGAAAGAGGTTTACAGCTACTTTGCCGTGGCGCTGGCGCAGGCTGGTTTCCGCGTGATCATGCCCGATGCGGACATGCACGGCGCACGTTACAACGGTGATACCGACGCGCGGATGACCCACTTCTGGGAGATCCTTAAACAGAACATCGATGAAGTGCCGTTGCTGGAAAAGGCGCTGCGCGATAACGACTGGATTGCGGATGAGCGTTTTGCCGTGGCAGGCGCCTCAATGGGCGGCATGACCGCGCTGGGCGCGATGGCACGCTATCCACAGATTCACAGCGTGGCGTGTTTGATGGGTTCCGGCTATTTCATGCAGCTGAGTCATACGCTGTTTCCGCCGCTGGTGGCGCGCACGCCAGAGCAGAAAGAGGCTTTTGCCGCGCGTTTAGCACCGCTGGCGCCTTACGATCCCAGCGAACAGCTGGAGAAACTGGCGAATCGACCTTTGCTGTTGTGGCACGGCGAAGCGGATGAAGTGGTGCCCTTTGCTGAAACGGCGCGTTTGCAGAAAGCCTTAGGCGAGGCAGAACTCGATCACCATGTGACCACGCTATCTGAAAAAAACATCGGCCATAAAATCACGCCTGCGGCCCTGACGGCGCTGGTCAGTTTCTTTAAACATCATTTATAAAAATGCGGGTTGGCGTGATTGGCGCCAGCCCGTTTAGGCTGCCGGACTAAAGTTGTGATGACAACCGTTCGGCGGCGCTGGTATTGGCACTGACTGGGTTACTGCTTGCAGGCGCATCCAGCCGATTGACGTAGACATAGCCTGATGCCGCGTTGCTGCTGTGACTTCTCATCTGCTGCGCGAAGTCAGCGGAGCTGGCAAAAGCGGGTGTAGACAGGAAGAGACCCAGTAAAGTGGCGAAAATGATCGTTTTCATTATCGACTCCTCACTCCAGGGATTGCACTCTCAGACGCGGCGAAAAGCGGAATTCGTTGCGCCTGTAAACAGTGTAGTTCTTAACCAATTTGCCGCCAGATCGTCCCTTTGAACGCCTTCTTCAGAGAATTTGATAAAACCTTCTCTAACTCACTGATGCATTTCACTTAGCACGAAAAGCCGCATCAGCTGGCACGATAGTCGCCATTTGATGAATTGTGCGCTTGAGTTTCCGCAAGGACGCCAGTATGATTACGCGTCAATTTTTCAGCTGCATTCAGAGGTGTGTTTCATTTTTTAAATGATTCGCAACCTATAACGTTCCTTGCTTCCGTGGGCCGCAGCTGACCCTGACAGGAGGCTGAATAATCCGTAAGGAGCTATCGATGCGTCATTACGAAATCGTATTTATGGTCCACCCTGACCAGAGCGAACAGGTTCCAGGTATGATCGAGCGTTACACTGGTGCTATCACCGGTGCACAGGGCACGATTCACCGTCTGGAAGACTGGGGCCGCCGTCAGCTGGCTTACCCAATCAACAAACTGCACAAAGCTCACTATGTTCTGATGAACGTAGAAGCGCCGCAGGAAGTGATTGACGAGCTGGAAACTAACTTCCGCTTCAACGACGCCGTTATCCGCAGCATGGTTATGCGCGTTAAGCACGCGGTAACTGAAGCATCTCCGATGGTTAAAGCTAAAGACGAGCGTCGTGATCGCCGCGAAGACTTTGCTAACGAATCGGCTGATGACTCAGATGCTGGGGATTCTGAAGAGTAATCCGACATGACGGCAAATCGACTGCGCCTGTCTGGCACTGTGTGCAAGACGCCGGTTCGAAAAGTCAGTCCGTCAGGGATTCCTCATTGCCAGTTCGTGCTTGAGCATCGTTCTGTGCAAGAGGAAGCCGGTTTCCACCGGCAAGCCTGGTGTCAAATGCCGGTGATTATCAGCGGCAGCACCCATCAGGTGATTACTCAACATATAACGGTCGGCACGCAACTCACTCTCGAAGGCTTTATTAGCTGCCATCAGGCACGCAATGGTCAGAGCAGAATGGTGTTACATGCCGAGCAGATTGATTTGATAGATTCTGGAGACTAGCCAAATGGCACGTTATTTCCGTCGTCGCAAGTTCTGCCGTTTCACCGCGGAAGGCGTTGTAGAGATTGATTACAAAGATATCGCTACACTGAAAAACTACATTACCGAAAGCGGTAAAATTGTCCCGAGCCGTATTACCGGTACTCGTGCAAAATACCAGCGCCAGCTCGCTCGTTGCATCAAGCGCGCTCGCTACCTGTCCCTGCTTCCGTACACTGATCGTCATCAGTAATCGGTAGTTGTCCATTAACGACTTTAAGAGGATAAGGTAATGCAAGTTATTCTGCTTGATAAAGTAGCAAACCTGGGCAGCCTGGGTGATCAGGTTAACGTTAAAGCGGGCTACGCTCGTAACTTCCTGGTTCCACAGGGTAAAGCTGTTCCTGCTACCAAGAAAAACGTTGAGTTCTTCGAAACACGTCGCGCTGAACTGGAAGCCAAACTGGCTGACGTTCTGGCTGCTGCTAACGCACGTGCAGAGAAAATCAACGCACTGGGCACCGTAACCATCGCGTCTAAATCAGGCGACGCTGGTAAGCTGTTCGGTTCCATCGGTACCCGTGACATCGCTGATGCAGTAACTGCAGCTGGCGTTGAAGTGGCTAAAAGCGAAGTTCGTCTTCCAGAAGGCGTACTGCGCACCACCGGTGAGCACGAAGTTGACTTCCAGATCCATAGCGAAGTCTTCGCTAAACTGGTTGTGAATGTAGTTGCTGAGTAAGTTCACTCAGTAATGCGAAAACGCCGGCCATGTGCCGGCGTTTTTGTTTCTGCGTTTTACTGAGCGCGGATAAAGCTGCCATCTGGCTGGCGCGTAAACAGCACCGGACCGTTGCTGCCATCCACCGTTAAACCGGTCACCATGCCTTGCGCGTTCTGACGAATCTTCACCTGCTGACCATTCTGTAACGCACTCAGCGGCTGCCCATCACCTTCGACTCGCGCCATGGCAAACACATCATTCACCGGTAAATTATTGTCGCGGAACAGCTGCGCCAGCGTCTGGCCTGATGCCACATTATAGGTGCGCCACTCGCCCTGCGAATCGGTTTTCGCCGGCGTGTTCTGCTGTTGATTATTTTCGTAAATTTCCGCCTGCATCGGCACTTCTTTAGCGCCAGTGTCCGCCGGACGCTCAACCGGATATTGCGGCGTGCTGCTCGGCCAGAGAAACGCCAGCAGCAGCACCAGCAGGGCAATGACGATGCCGCGACGATGAAAAGCGGGTAGCGGATCCATCCAGCGCACATCATCCAGCAAATGCCAGACGCGCTGTAGTGCGGCGGGAACGCGGGAAGGGTGATCGGAAGCCATTCGTGAATCCTCCTCGCTGGCGGCCTGGCGCGGAATGCGCGGCAGCCAACGTTGCAACCAAGGTAATAAAGTACGCGGTGCGCGCGTCCTGCGACGTCGTGGGGCGATCTGGCCCATGTATTCTCTCTTGTTCCGACGGTGGCGGGTGAAAACCTCGCCACAGCTATAGTATGAGTAATGCTGACAGGAAGTGCCTGGCAGCATTGAAAAATTTGACCGCTGTATTGTTTCCGTTTCGCCGGGAAATGTCATCTGCGGCGCGTGAGATTTTACGCCAGCCGCCCGCGCTGGTATGCTGCCGGTTCTATTTTTCTCCGGGATTAAGGAATCAAGATGACGACCCCTTCATTCGACAGCGTCGAATCACAAGCAAGTTACGGTATCGGTTTACAGGTAGGCCAGCAGCTGCAAGAGTCTGGACTGCAGGGTCTGCAGCCAGAAGCACTGCTCGCCGGCCTGCGCGACGCGCTGGAAGGGAACTCACCGGCCGTCCCGGTTGACGTGGTACATCGCGCACTGCGTGAAGTGCACGAGCGCGCTGAAGGCGTGCGTCGTGAGCGTGTAGAAGCGATGGCGGCAGAAGGTCAGACTTTCCTTAAGCAGAACGCACAACGCGAAGGCGTAAGCAGCACCGAAACCGGTCTGCAGTTCAGCGTCATCACGCAGGGCGAAGGTCCAATTCCTTCACGTCAGGATCGTGTGCGCGTGCATTACACCGGCAAACTGATCGATGGCACGGTATTCGACAGCTCAGTCGCGCGTGGCGAACCCGCAGAATTCCCGGTTAGCGGCGTAATCGCCGGCTGGATCGAAGCGCTGACGCTGATGCCGGTCGGTTCCAAGTGGGAACTGGCGATTCCACACAACCTCGCTTACGGCGAGCGCGGTGCTGGCGCCTCCATCCCGCCATTCAGCACCCTGATCTTCGAAGTTGAACTGCTGGAAATTCTGTAAGTCGCCAAGTTGATTCTCAAAACCGGCACACGATCGTGCCGGTTTTTTTATATCTGTAGAACAAGCTGGTTTTAAATTAATCAGCGTATATAATGTGCGAATCGAACGATTCACACGAAAGGTGCGGTATGCATTCACTTTCCGCCAACGAAGCCAAAACCCAATTTGGCGATATGCTGCTGAAAGCGCAGCGTGAGCCTGTCCAGATTAGCCGTAATGGAAAGCCGGTAGCAGTGGTCATCTCCGCTGAGGAGTATCAGGCGATAGAGGCCATGAAGCAGCAATTTTTGCAGGAAAAAATTGCCCGAGCCAGAAATGATATTGCCAACGGACAACTGACCGATGGTGAAACCTTTTTCGACCAACTGCTGGATTAAATGGCTAATTATCAGCTTACGGATGAAGCGCGACAGGATCTTGTCGATATTCGCCGGTTCACTATGCAGAACTGGGGTGATGCGCAATCAAAAATCTATTTAAGGCGTTTGCAGGAGACGTTACGCACGCTGGCAGAAATGCCGGCATTGGGAAAAAGCAGAGCGCTGGATGTTGCAGAAGGTGTGCTCAGCTTTCCCTATGTCAGCCACATGGTTTATTACCAGCCAGGCCAGAAAGGCATTATTATTTTGGCGGTATTACATCAGAGCAGGGTGCCAGCTATGCATCTGGCAACCCGCTTATAACAACTATTTCTTCTGCAAATCCACCTGCCACAACGCAAAACCTATCTCATCGCTGCCCACCGCTTTCATCGGGTAATCGGCGTGCTGCTCGATAAACTTCGTTGCTTTCGCGCCAGGCGCGGTCTCAAAACGGATATCCAGCGGCGTGCTGCTGTTAATCGGCGCTAAACGCCAGTTGTGATCGGCCTGCGGTTTCACTTCGCCATGCGCTTTGGTTTCGCTGCTGATATAAGCGGCAACCACCGAGCGGTTCTCATCCGGCGACGCGAAGGCGACATACTTATCGCCGGTGCCGGCAAACTTGCCGCCATAAGCGCGATAGTTATTGGTGGCGACCAGGAAACTGGCCTGAGGATCAATAGGTTTGCCTTGCCAGCTAAGATCCTTAATGCGCGAAGCCCCCTTGTTGATCAGCGAGCACTCTGCGTCATAGCGCGCCGGCTGCGTAACATCGATTTGATACTGCACGCCATCGATCACATCAAAATTATAGGTACGGAAATCCCAGTTAATCAGCGCTTGCGGTTTGCTGCTGTGCGGATCGATTTGGTTAAACTGCGCGGCTGAACACTCCAGCCACTCTTTCACCTGTGCACCGCTGACTTTCATCACCACCAGCGTATTGGGATAGAGATAGAGATCGGCGGCGTTACGGAAAGTGAGGTTACCTTTCTCCACTTCGACATAGCTGGCGGGATCGTTTTTGCGGCCGCCAGCTTTAAACGGCGCGGCGGCGGAGAGCACCGGCAAGCGGCCAAGATCAGGATCGCCCTGAATAAAGTGCTCGACGTAAGCGCGCTGCGCGTTGTTAACGATCTGCACCGTGGGATCGTCCTGCACCAGCGACAAGTAGCTGTACATCACGTCGGCGGATTTACCGATCGGTTTGGCAACAAAATCGCGCGTGGCGCGGTGATCTTGCTCCAGCACTTTCACCAGATCGGCATCTTCGGCAGCCAGCGATTTTTTCGCCGCGCTGTCATAAATTGCACGTGCCTCGGCTTTGCCCTGCGCAACCTGCCATTTGCCGCCCTCGTTATTCAGCACCAGATCGACCACACCCAGATGATCGCCCCACATACCGGGCATCACCGCCGGAATACCATTAAGTGTGCCCTGGGCGATATCAGCGCCTTTAATTGCCGCAAACTCTTTGCTCGGGAAGACCGCGTGAGCGTGACCGAACATGATGGCGTTGATGCCAGCAACCTGGCTGAGGTAATAGACCGAATTTTCGGCCATGGCATGATAGGGTTCACTGCTCAAACCGGAGTGCGGAATAGCGATGATTATTTCAGCACCTTTTGCGCGCATTTCCGGCACATAGCGCTTCGCTGTTTCAGTGATGTCATCAACCCGCACTTTTCCCTGCAGATTGTTGCGATCCCAAACCATAATCTGCGGGGGAACGAAGCCGATGTAACCAATTTTCAGCGTATGCGGCTTACCGTCACGGTCTGTAACGGTGGTTTCCTTGATTAAGTAGGGCGTAAACAGCGGTTTTCCGCTCTTTTCATCGATAATGTTGGCGTTGACGTAAGGGAAACGCGCGCCGGCCAGCACTTTTTGCAGATAAGGTAAACCGTAATTGAACTCATGATTACCGAGGTTTCCGACCGCGTAATCCAGCGTATTCATCGCTTTATATACCGGATGAACTTCGCCCGGTTTTAGCCCTTTCGCCGCCATGTAATCGCCCAGCGGACTGCCCTGAATGATATCGCCGTTATCGACCAGCACGCTGTTCTTCGCTTGCGCGCGGGCCTGCTGAATTAAGGTGGCGGTGCGTACCAGGCCAAACTTCTCCGTCGGCGTATCTTTGTAATAATCGAAATCCATCATATTGCTGTGCAGATCGGTGGTTTCCAGAATGCGCAGATCCACCGTAGCAGCCTGTACCGTGGCGGCAGTTATACAGAGTGCCAATAACGACATGCTCGCTTTGAACATCGCTTGCTCCTTGTTCGGTCCAATGGGCCTCTCAAAATAATGTAAAACCATGACGAATTATCATTTCAATTTGTGATGAAGCTCGGACTTTCATCCAATATCTCCCGCCGGGCCGCGCTAAAAGCGCATTCAGCATCCCGCCATAGCCGCCGACGATGAACTATGGTATTGATATTCAAATAGATTGCTGTAGCAGACAGCACAGTCGCAGGCTGTTGAATGACAACTGCTAAAATAAGGACAGATTGGCAGTTGGTGTCTGACAGGCAGAATCAGCGGAAAAGAGGTAAAGAATGTTAGATAAAATTTGTCAGCTGGCGCGTGATGCGGGCGATGCCATTATGCAGGTATATAACGGCGCAGAGCCGGTTGACGTGACCCGTAAGTCGGATGATTCTCCGGTCACCGCGGCCGATCTCGCGGCGCATCGCGTGATTGTGCAAGGTCTGACGGCGCTTTCGCCGGGGGTGCCGGTGCTATCTGAAGAGGATCCCCCGAGCTGGGACGTGCGTCAGCACTGGCAGAAATACTGGCTGGTCGATCCGCTGGATGGTACCAAAGAGTTCATCAAGCGCAACGGCGAGTTTACAGTCAACATTGCGCTGATCGAAAATGGCAAACCGGTATTGGGCGTGGTTTATGCGCCCGTCCTGGGCGTGATGTACTCGGCGGCTGAGGGTAAAGCCTGGAAAGAAGAGAACGGCCAGCAGACGCAGATTCATGCGCGTGAAGCGCGTCCACCATTAGTGGTGGTTAGCCGTTCGCATTTTGAGAGCGATACCGAGTTGCAGGAGTATTTGCACCAGCTCGGCGAGCATCAAACCACCGCGATTGGTTCATCGCTGAAGTTCTGTCTGGTAGCCGAAGGCAGCGCGCAACTCTATCCGCGCTTCGGGCCCACTAACATCTGGGATACCGGCGCAGGCCATGCGGTGGCGATTGCGGCTGGTGCGCATGTGCATGACTGGCAGGGCAAAACCCTCGATTACACCCCACGCGAATCGTTCCTCAATCCCGGTTTCCGCGTTTCATTGTTTTAGGCTTTCAACGGCGCAATTTAATACGTAATAAATTGCGCCGCTAAAGAATGTGCAATGCATGGATGCATCCGTATTGGCCGTCCACGGCAACTTCCGTTCACTTCTGCAACAACTCGTGAATTAACTTCATCGCCTGCTGCACTTCGTCCTGCGTCAGCGGACCATCTTTGACGTAGCGCACATGTGCGGTGTTATCCAGCACCACAATTGCGGATCCGCCTTTCTCCAACTGCCAGGCCTGACGCGCGCTGCCGTTGCTATCGACGATAAACTGCGACCATGGAAACTGCTGCTTATTGCTCTCAAGGCTGCTGCGCACGAACATGCCGGTGCCCGGAATCGCATCGTCGGTATTGACGATAGTAGTGGTTTGATATCGATCGTGCGGCAGATGCGCAGCTTTGATGGCTTCAATTAACGCCGCATTCTGCTCTTTAGCAGAAGAGCGCCCGGCAATATGCAGGATAACGCGAACTTTTCCGCTTAGCTGCGCGCTATTCCAGGATTTGTAGCTAAACTTATCTTCATCTTGTTGATAAACCAGCTCTCCTTTGTCGTTAACGCCAACGGCTGGCACGCGTTCACCCAGTTTGAAGGCATGTGCCGCAGCCAGGCCCGGCAGCAAGAGTGCCAGTGCTATCACAGTGTGTCTCAAACGCATTTATTACTCTCCTTGGTGATCCGACCAGTTGTTCATGTTCCTGCAATATTAGGCGTGGATGATGCGTCTGTCGCAATGAGTTAACAGGTTTGCAACCTATGCCACAATTCCATAATGAGTGAAGGTTTATACTGGGTTTAGTGAGGCTGATAACAGAGTATTCTGTAATGATGTGTCAATTCAGTAAATAATTCACCTTTTCGGAACACGGCTAAGAAAGGATGCTCTATAGTTATGCCTCATTTGCGCTTCACGGGTTCGTACCAAATTTGGTAACGACGGAGCGTATTAAACATTTTAGGAGTTAAACAGCATGAAGATCTTCCAGCGCTATAATCCGCTGCAAATTGCGAAATATGTCAAAACGCTATTTAGAGGAAGGTTGTACATCAAGGACGTGGGCGCGTTCGAGTTTGATAAGGGCAAAGTGATGTTGCCGCGTGTCAAAGATAAACAGCATCTCAGCGTGATGTCAGAAATCAATCGCCAGGTGCTGCGGCTGCAAGCCGAGTACAACTAAGTAAGCATAAGAAAGGGCGCCGATGGCGCCCTCAGTTTTTAGTGCGGTTGTTGGCTTGTCGCCATCAATCGCGATCCTGCGACGACTCTGATTCATCCACCGTATTTTTGTTTACATTCAGCACCGGCGGACGTTCATCAATACGCGTAACCAGCAGCTGGTCGATACGGTAGCTATCAATATCCACCACTTCAAACTTGTAGCCGGAAAACTTCACAAAGTCGGTACGCTTCGGAATCTTGCGCAGCATGTACATCATGAAGCCGCCAATGGTTTCATAATTGCCAGACTGCGGGAAATCATCGATATCCAGCACGCGCATCACGTCATCAATTGGCGTGCCGCCTTCGACCAGCCATGAGTTCTCATCGCGCGCGACAATCTGCTCTTCCTGACCTTGACCCACCAAATCGCCCATCAACGTGGTCATCACATCATTCAGCGTAATGATGCCCACCACCAGCGCGTATTCGTTCATGATCACCGCGAAGTCTTCACCAGCGGTTTTGAAGCTTTCCAACGCTTCAGAAAGCGTCAGCGTATCCGGCACAATCAGCGCTGAACGAATCTGTACGCCGCTGTTCAGCGTCAGGCTTTGATTGCCGAGTACACGCAGCAGCAGCTCTTTGGAATCGACATAGCCGACGATGTGGTCGATATCGCCATCGCAGACGATGAATTTCGAGTGCGGATGCTGGGCGATTTTGGTTTTCAGCGTGGTTTCATCTTCGTGCAAATCGAACCACACCACGTTCTCGCGCGAGGTCATTGATGACGGCACGGTACGCGATTCCAGCTCAAACACGTTCTCAATCAGCTCATGTTCCTGCTTACGCAGCACACCCGCCAGCGCACCGGCTTCCACCACCGCATAGATATCGTCGGAGGTGATGTCGTCTTTACGCACCATCGGCAGTTTGAACAGACGGAAGAAGACGTTCGCCAGGCCGTTGAACAGCCACACCAGCGGACGCAGCACCACCAGACAGAAGCGCATCGGGTTGATGATGCGCAGCGCTACGGCTTCCGGTGCAATCATGCCGACGCGTTTTGGCGTCAGGTCAGCAAACAGAATGAACAGGCTGGTCACGATGGTGAAGGAGCAGATAAAACTGAGCTGTTCAGCCAATTCGGGTGCCATGATGCGGCTGAATAAGCTATTAAAGGCGGGCGAAAACGCCGCATCGCCGACGATACCGCCGAGGATCGCCACGGCATTCAGGCCAATCTGCACTACGGTGAAGAACATGCCAGGTTGTTCCTGCATCTTCAGCACGCGCTGGGCATTGATATTGCCTTCGTCAGCCAGCAGCTTCAGTTTGATCTTACGGGCGGCGGCCAGCGAGATCTCCGAAAGGGAGAAAAATGAACTGATGACGATCAGTAAAAGAATGACAAGTAAGCTATCGAGCATAAAAGGTCCGTTGGGTTAATCACTTGTCATTTTTGGCCTGGGCAGCGCGGGAATGGGCGTACATCCGGTACTTGCCAGTCAAACAGGCTATCCGTGCCAAAAATGTCTGCGCCATTTCGACAAGATAAGGTTAACGTCGGGGCAGAAAGGGTGCAGGCGAGGCCTGCTGGTCGCTGATTATAGCAGCAGCGCTTATCATGCCGCTATAGGCGCGCATCAGGGGGTCGGATTAATCTGAGTGAACGTCATTCGCGAGCTTAAGAATCGCCTTGGTTGTTGTATCGTTTAGCACATTTACCCACAATAGGTCACAATTTGGCTTAGTCGCTGAATTTGCGCCAGTGGGGGGAAAAGAGCGGCTATGCTGATGGGTACACGCGCGCTGGTGATACCCTTCCAGAGAATAAACGCCCCTGCGGAATAGGGGCCGGCATTATTAACAGGAGTACGTGTGCCACGATTTCATATTTATTGTTTGGCCAGCCTGTTGCTTGCTGCACCTGCCGTTGAGGCAGCCAAAGTGCGCTTGCAGCTGGACGGTCTTAGCGGGGATTTGCAAAAGAACGTCAGGGCACGCTTGTCCACCATCGGCAGTGACGAGGTGTCGAACGACGGCCGTTTCCGCGCGCGCGTTGCGGAAGCGATCAAAGAAGGCCTGCGGGCGCTGGGTTATTACGAACCGGAGATCAATTTTGAATCGCGCCCGGCACCGCCGCAAGGTGGTCGTCCGGTATTGATCGCACACGTTAAGCCCGGCGAACCGGTCAAGATCGGCGGCAGCACCATTGTGATCGAAGGTGAAGCCCGCACCGACAAGGATTACCAAGCCTGGGTCAAACAGGGCACGCCGAAAGTCGGTACACAGCTGAATCACGGCGCCTATGACAAATTTAAAAACGGCTTCTCCAGCCTGGCATTGCGTAATGGTTACTTCGACGGTGACTTTAAGCAAAGCCAGCTTGGCGTTTCGGTTGAACGGCGCGAAGCCTTCTGGGACATCAATTACGATAGCGGCCCGCGCTACCGTTTCGGTGATGTCGGTTTCCAGGGCTCGCAAATCGACGAAGCCTATCTGCAAAATCTGGTGCCGTTCAAAAAGGGCGATTACTACAGCTCGCGCGATCTGGCCGAACTTAACCGCCGCTTGTCGGCGACCGGCTGGTTCAACTCAGTGGTGGTCGCGCCTGAGTTTGATAAAGGTCGTCAAAGCAAAGTGCTGCCGCTGAATGCGGTGGTATCGCCACGCGTGGAAAACACCATTGAAACCGGCGTCGGTTACTCCACCGATGTCGGGCCGCGCATTAAAGGCACGTGGAAAAAACCGTGGATTAACAGCAGCGGCCACAGCCTGGCCGCCAGCGCCTACGTTTCTGCGCCGGAGCAACAGCTCGATCTCAGCTACAAAGTCCCGCTGCTGAAAAGTCCGCTGGAGCAGTATTACACCTTCTCCGGCGGCGTGAAGCGTACCGATCTCAACGACACCAAAGCCGATACCACCACGCTGGCGATGTCGCGAAACTGGGACAGCAGCAGCGGCTGGCAGAAGGCAATCAACCTGCGCTGGAGCCTCGATCACTTTACCCAGGCCAGCGTGACCAACACCACTATGCTGCTCTATCCGGGCGTCAGCCTGAACCGCACCCGTTCGCGCGGCGGTCTGATGCCAACGTGGGGCGATTCGCAGCGCTACTCGGTGGACGTGTCGGATACCACATGGGGTTCGGACGTTGATTTCGTCATCATGCAGGCGCAAAACGTCTGGATTCGCACGCTCGCCGATAAGCATCGCTTTGTGGCGCGCGGCAATGTGGGCTGGATCGAAACCAACGACTTCGACAAAGTGCCGCCGGATCTGCGCTTCTTCGCCGGTGGCGATCGCAGCATTCGCGGCTACAAATACAAAGACGTATCGCCACGTGATGATAACGGCAAGCTGACCGGCGCCTCGAAAATGGCCACCGGCTCGCTTGAATATCAATACAACGTGACCGGCAAATGGTGGGGCGCGGTGTTCGTCGATTCCGGTGAAGCGGTCAACGACATCAAGCAGAGCAACCTGAAAACCGGTGCCGGCTTCGGCGTGCGCTGGTCTTCTCCGGTCGGGCCGATCAAGTTTGATATCGCGCGGCCGATTGGCGACGACAAGGAGCATGGATTGCAATTTTATGTAGGATTGGGGCCTGAACTATGAAGCTGTGGAAAAAGGTCCTGATTGGCATCGGTATTTTTCTGGTGCTGCTGTTGGGCAGCATCGCGTTTCTGGTGGGCACCACGCCGGGTTTGCATCTGCTGCTGAAAGGCGCCGATCGCTGGGTGCCAGGTTTGTCGATCAAACAGGTGGAAGGTGGCTGGCGCGATCTGACGCTAAGCGGCGTGAAGTATGAGATGCCGGGCGTCAGTGTGGATGCCGGACGTTTCCACCTGGCGCTGAATCTCAACTGCCTGCTGCATTCGTCGGTGTGTGTCAATGACATCGCGCTGCAGGATGTCAGCGTGGTGGTCGATAGCAAAAAAATGGCACCGGCCAGCGCACCGCCGCCGGAAGAGGAGAGCGGCAGCACCAATCTCAGCACGCCGTATCCCATCACGCTCAGCAAAGTCGGCCTGCATAACATCAACGTAAAAGTGGATGACACCGCAATTTCCCTGCTCGACTTCACCAGCGGCCTGCAGTGGCAGGATCGCGCACTGACGCTGACGCCAACCCATATCCAAAGCCTGCTGATCGCGCTGCCGAAAGCGGCCAAGGTGGTGGATGAGCAAGTAGTGCAGCCAAAAGTGCAGCAGCCACAGCCGGATGAACAGCCTCTGGGCGAAACGCTGCAGGCGATGTTCGCTAAGCCACTGTTACCAGATATGCCGGACTTCCAGCTGCCGCTGGATATCACCGTGCAGGAACTGCTGGGTGAGCAGCTGCGCATCACCGGCGATACCGACATCTCAATCACGCGTCTGCTGTTAAAAGCCAAAACCGCCGATCGTCATCTCCAACTGGAAACCTTTGATGTCGATTCGCCGCAAGGGCAGGTGAACGCCAGCGGTGAAGCAACGTTGGCCGATAACTGGCCGGTGAATTTTGCGCTGAACGGCACGCTCAATCTCGACCCGATCAAGGGCGAGAAGATCAAAATGAACCTTGCAGGCGCGATGCGTGACGAGCTGAAGCTCGGGCTGAATCTTTCCGGTCCGGTGCGTGCGCAGCTGGATGCGACCACGCAACCTGCGGTTGCTGGTTTGCCGCTGGCGCTAAAACTCACCAGCCCGCAGCTGCGCTGGCCGCTCACCGGCGCGGTGCAGTATCAGGCGGATAATCTCGATTATCAGTTCAAAGGCAAAGCCACCGATTACGTGATGTCGCTGCGCACTGCGGTGAAAGGCGAAGGCGTGCCGCCTGCCAGCATTGCGCTCGACGGCAAAGGCAACGAGCAGCAGTTCAATCTTGATAAGCTGCGCGTGGCGGCGCTGCAGGGCAATATCGATCTGACGGCGCTGGTGGACTGGAGCAAAGCCATCAGCTGGCGCAGCGAATTGACGCTTTCAGGCATCAACACCGCCAAACAGTATCCGGATTGGCCAGCGAAGCTGGAGGGCAAAATTGCCACGCGCGGCAGCTTGTACGGCGGAACCTGGCAGCTCAGCGTGCCGCAGCTCGAGCTGAAAGGAAACGTTAAGCAGAACGCGGTGAGCGCCAAAGGTACGTTGACCGGCAACAGCTACAACCAGTGGAAAGTGCCCGGCCTTAACATTGCGCTGGGTCGCAACCATCTGGACGTGAAGGGCGAGCTGGGCGACACGCTCAATCTCGACGCCAGCATTGATGCGCCAAAGCTGGATAACGCGCTGCCGGGCCTGGGCGGCGTCGCCAAAGGTACCATCAAAGCACGCGGCACCTTACAAGCGCCGCAGCTGCTGGCCGATCTCACGGCTACTGGTTTGCGCTGGCAGCAGCTGCAGATCCGTCGCGTGGCGTTACAGGGCGATGTGAAATCCAGCGATCAGATCGCCGGTAAGCTGCAACTGCGCGTGGAACAGCTGCAGCAGGACGCGCTGAAAGTGAACCTGTTAACGCTGAACGCCGACGGCAACGAAAAGCAGCATCAGCTTAAGCTCGAGGTACAGGGCGAACCGGTTTCCGGTCAGCTGGCGCTTAACGGCAGCTTTGATCGCACAACCGAGCGCTGGCAGGGCAATCTCAACAACACGCGTTTCGACACGCCGGTAGGCGAATGGCGACTGACGCGGGCGATGGCGATTGATTACCTCAACAGCAAGCAGACCGCCACCATTGGGCCGCACTGCTGGCAGAACCCGAACGCGCAGCTGTGCGTACCGGAACCGATTGAAGCCGGTGCCAGCGGACATGCGCATGTGGTGCTCAATCGCTTCGATCTGGCGATGATCAAACCGTTCCTCACCGATGCCACCAAACTGAACGGCGTGTTCAGTGGTGATGCGCGCGTTAACTGGACCGCCGACGGCGCGCTGCCAACCGGCACCTTAGCGCTGAAAGGCAGCGGCGTGAAAGTGGAGCAAGACGTGCAGGGCAACAGTTTGCCTATCGCCTTCGACACGCTGAACCTGAATGCGGCGCTGCGTAACGGTCGCGCACAGCTTGATTGGTTGATCCATATCGTCAACAACGGCCAGCTGAGCGGCAATGTGCAGATCGCCGATCCTGAGAATCGGCGTCACCTGTCGGGCAACATCGGCATCAGCAATATTTCGCTGGCGATGCTGAATCCGGCGCTGATGCAGGGCGAGAAGATTAAAGGCAACCTGAACAGCAACCTGCGCCTTGGCGGCACGCTGCAGCAGCCGCAGGTGTTTGGTCAGTTGGGGCTGAGCGATGTGGATGTCGACGGCAGCTTTATGCCGGTCGATCTCACCGCCGCCAACCTTAACATGGTGTTCAACGGCATGAGCTCAACGCTCAACGGCATGATTCAGACGGCGCAGGGCAATCTTAACCTGAGCGGCAACGCCGACTGGAGCCAGCTGGATAACTGGCGCGCGCGCGTGGCGGCGCAAGGTAGCCGCATCCGCGTTACCGTGCCGCCAATGGTGCGCATGGATGTCTCGCCGGATCTGGTGTTTGCAGCCACGCCGGCCGCGTTCAGCCTTGACGGCAAAGTGGATATTCCGTGGGCGCGCATTACCGTGCAGGAAGTGCCGGAAAGCGCCACCGGCGTCTCCTCTGATGAAGTGATGCTGGATCAAAATCTCAAGCCGATTCAGCCGAAAACGGCGGCGATCCCGATCAACAGCAATCTGGTGATCCACGTCGGTAATGATGTGCGGCTCTCGGCATTTGGCCTAAAAGCCAGGCTGAATGGCGATCTCAAACTGGTGCAGGATAAAAACGGCCTCGGCTTGAATGGCCAGATCAACATCCCATCCGGCCGCTTCCACGCTTATGGTCAGGATTTGCTGGTGCGTAAAGGTGAGCTGCAATTCGCCGGACCGCCGGACCAGCCTTACGTCAATCTCGAGGCGATCCGTAATCCTGAGGCCACTGAAGATGATGTCACCGCCGGATTACGGGTAACCGGGCTGGCGGATGAGCCGAAAGTGGAAGTGTTCTCCGATCCGGCGATGTCACAGCAGGAAGCGCTTTCTTACCTGTTACGTGGTCAGGGACTCAACAGCGATGGCGACAGCAACGCATTAACTTCCGCGTTGGTGGGATTGGGGGTTGCGCAAAGTGGTCAGGTTGTGGGTAAAATCGGCGAGACCTTCGGTGTCAGTAATCTCGCGGTTGATACCGCTGGCGTAGGCGATAGCCAGCAGGTGCAGGTGAGTGGTTACGTGTTGCCGGGTCTACAAGTAAAATACGGTGTTGGCATATTTGATTCACTGGCGACCTTAACCTTGCGTTATCGCCTGATGCCCAAACTCTATTTAGAAGCCGTGTCGGGTCTCGATCAGGCACTGGATCTGCTCTATCAGTTTGAGTTTTAGCAATGCGAATAATTGTCTATGGCAGTTTACGGCGCAAACAGGGAAACAGTCATTGGATGACGAATGCGCAGTGGCTCGGCGACCATCAGATTGTGGGGTTTGATCTCTACAATCTGGGTCACTATCCGGGCGTGGTGGAAGGAGAAGGCAGCGTTTATTGCGAGGTGTATCGCATTGACGCCAGCACGCTCGGCGAACTTGATGCCTTGCGCACCAAAAATGGCGAATACAAACGCCAGCTTATTCAGACGCCTTACGGCAGTGCCTGGCTGTATGTCTATCAGCGTTCAGTTGCGGGTCGCACGCACATCGCGAGCGGTGACTGGTTAAGGCGAGATGGCGAAACAGAGGCATAAATAAAAACACCGTCCATTGGACGGTGTTTTTTTATGCGTTGCAGAAAAGAATCTTATTTCTTCTGCGCGCGCTCGTAAGAGGCGATGATTTCAGCTTTGGCCGCTTCTGCGTTGTCCCAGCCATCAACCTTCACCCATTTGCCTTTTTCCAGATCTTTGTAGTGCTCGAAGAAGTGGGTGATCTGCGCTTTCAGCAGTTCTGGCAGGTCGTTCACATCTTTGATGTGATCGTACTCTTTGCTCAGCTTGGTGTGTGGCACCGCAACCAGTTTGGCATCTTCGCCAGACTCGTCGGTCATTTTCAGCACGCCAACGGGACGGCAGCGGATCACTGAGCCCGGTACCAGCGGATAAGGGGTTGGCACCAGCACGTCAACCGGGTCACCATCCAGAGACAGGGTGTGGTTGATGTAACCGTAGTTGCACGGATAGAACATGGCGGTAGACATGAAACGGTCTACAAACAGGGCGCCAGACTCTTTGTCGACTTCATATTTGATCGGATCGGCGTTAGCCGGGATCTCAATGACAACGTAGATATCTTCTGGCAACTCTTTACCTGCAGGCACCTGGTTCAAACTCATCTGGCTTTCCTTCATTAGTCATATGTTGAGTGACGGCTATTATAGCCAACTGACTCTGAAAGTATGCCCCCTTTTTGGCGTTTCGGAATGCTCCAACCCTCTACTTCGCCGTGACAAACAGCGAGACGATCCCCGCCGCAATCAGTGGCCCAACCGGCACACCACGGAAGAAGGCCACGCCAATCACCGTACCAATCAACAGCCCACCAATCACCGACGGCTGCACGCTCATAAAGTTCACGCCGCGTCCGCCCAGCCAGGCAACGAAAACCCCCACTACAATCGCGATAATCGATTGCCAGTTGGCGAACGATTTCAACAGAGAGGAAGCCGGCAGCGTACCGCTGGCCAGCGGCGCCATCACCGCAACGGTGAGGATGATGATGCCAATCTGAATGCCCTGTTTTTCCACATAGGTAAAGAATTGCGACAGCGGGGTGAGCTTGATCGCCAGCAGGATCAGAATCGAGATGGTAACGGCGCTGTTATGAACGAAATAGCTGAGGACGGCGAGGCAAACAAGAATGATGGTGGAGGCATAAGCAGCCATGGTTTCTCCCTGCAGATTAATGGGCGCGCTGGCCGATGCCAGCGCTAAGCGTATTAAACGCTTACATTAATCAACAATCGTCGGGGTTGGCGCAACTGCCTTTGTTAATTGATTGCAACATCAGCGCCTGATTACGCACCAGACTGACGCCCTGCGCACCAACTGACAGCGCGGCCATCGTGCCCTGGCTGCTAACAAAATAGCTGCGGCTGGCATCCAGCCAACTGTCGCGATAGGTCAGCCACGCGCGCTGGGCGCTGCGCAATTTGTCTTTAGGTGCGCCGGTTAATTTTTTCATTGCTTGGGTGTACTGCGCGTTCATCTCTTTATCCCAGGCTTTATTAGCGGTGCCGTAGCATTGAGACATGCCGGCGGTGCTGGATTCCTTATTCAGACACTGATCGAGCTGCTGATCGATAGGGTTTTGTTGCGCTGCAGCAAAACCACTGACCAACAAACACGCCATCGGGAGCCATTTTTTCATCGTTTCATTCCTTAAATTTTGCTGGGGCAGAGTTCAGTAAAAGTGAAGTCTGGATGATCGTCAGCCAGTTGACCATCAACAATGGATAAAGTTTCCGCGATCAACTGCCGATAATCTTTCCGTTTTAGGGCCAGCGGATTTCTGCCTTTTCTTGCAAACGGGGATAATCATGTTCAAACAGCTATCAATTCGTACTGCATTACTCACGCTTTTGGCTTTTATGACGCTGCTGCTGCTGGCAGTCAGCGCGATGGGCATCTCTGCCATCAACGCAGGCAATCAATCACTGGATGCCATTAACCGCATTCAGGGAATTGAACTGAACAGTTTGTATCAAAGCAATGCCGACCTCATGCGCGCGCGCGGCAGCGCCGCATTGGCCGTGCGCAAAATCGAAATCGGATTACTGGAGGACGGCGCCAGCGTCACCAAACAAGCTGAGGAGGATGTCACCAGTTCCCAGCGTCATCTGAAAGCCTTTATTGATGCCGGAACGGTAACGGCTCAGGGTAAAATCCTCGCCGATGCCGTGGCTACTTCGTTCGCTGCCTATCATAAGGGCGCTATCGTGCCGATGATGGATGCGTTGCAAAAGCAGTATACCGACGAATATTACCAGGTTTTGGAAGGCAACCTCTCAACGCTGGCAAGCAACTACGCGAAAGCCGTGCATGATTTTGCCGTTTATGCTGATGAAGTCTCAGCTACACGTCTGGCGCAAGCTGCACACAATGAGTGGCAGATGAAAATCATGATTGGCGTGGCGATGGCGTTGACGCTATTGCTGATCGTCATTGCCTGGCAACTGCTGCGTCGTCTGCTGCTGCGTCCACTCGATGGCGCGATTGTGCATCTGGAGCAAATTGCGGCCGGCGATTTATCCCAGCCGCTGCCCGCAGCCGGAAAGAGTGAATTAGGCCGTCTCAATCAGGCGCTGGCGAATATGCAGCTGGCGCTCAGCAGTTCGGTCAGTCAGGTGCGCGAAGCCAGCTTGCAGATTGACGTGGGAAGCCGCGAGTTAGCGGCGGGCACCGTGCATCTCTCGCAGCGTACCGAAGAGTCCGCCGCTTCGCTGGAGCAAACCGCGGCCAGCATGGAACAGCTCACCGCCACCGTGCGTCTCAATGCCAGCAACGCTAAAGAGGCCAATCAGCTCGCCAGCAATGTCTCCGACAGTGCCGATCGCGGTGCCGAAGTGGTCGGCTACGTGATGGAGAAGATGCAGGAGATCACCCAAAGCGCCAATCGCATTGGCGACATCCTCAGCGTGATTGATGGCATTGCCTTCCAGACCAACATCCTGGCACTGAACGCTGCGGTTGAAGCCGCGCGTGCCGGTGAACAAGGGCGCGGTTTTGCCGTGGTCGCTAATGAAGTGCGCACGCTGGCTGGTCGCAGCGCTACCGCCGCCAAAGAGATCCGCGAGCTCATCGCAGAATCGCAGACGCGGGTGCAAGAGGGCAGCGATATGGCCACGCGCGCCGGTGAAACCATGGATGAGATCTCCAGCGAAGTGATGCGCGTGACTACGCTGATGAAAGAGATCTCCATTGCTTCGGAAGAGCAGAGTCGCGGTATCGAGCAGGTAAATCAGGCGGTGACGCAAATGGATGAAGCCGCGCAGCAGAACGCCGCGTTAGTCGAAGAAGCCAGCGCTGCCACCCAATCGCTGGAAGCGCAATCGCAGCAGTTGCAGGATTCGATGGCGCAATTCCGCGTGGTAAACTGATAATACATAGCGGCCTAAAGGCCGCTTTTGAAATAATTTCACTTCGAACTTTTTAAAATCATATTTCATTATCATATCTACTTTGCTTATCATCACTTATTACACTATTGATAAGTTATTTCATTAAGAACTATAATGTAAATCATGCATTATGTTTTTAATAAGAAATTGTTTATCAAGGGATTTTTGATGGATTGCATTACTCATTCTTTTACTGCTATCGATCTGTTTTGCGGGGCTGGCGGATTAACATGTGGTTTAAAACAAGCTGGTTTCAAAGTCATTGCTGGCGTTGAACTTAATCCAGTCGCAGCTCAAACTTATCGCATAAATCATCCTGAAGACCTTCTTCTTGAACAAGATATTGCTAAAGTTAATCGCCATAAATTGATGAAAGAATTGAATTTAAAACCCGGAGAGTTAGACCTCCTAGCTGGCTGCCCTCCATGTCAAGGGTTTTCATCACATAGGACTCGTAATCAATCTACTGCTGTAGAAGATGATAGAAATGATCTTATATTTGAATTAATGAAATTTACAAAAAAATTTCTACCTAAAGTTATTATGATTGAAAACGTACCAGCTTTAGCTAAGGATGATAGGATTAATAAAGTTATATTTCTTTTAAAAAAATTAAATTACAAAATTAATGAAGAATCTCTTCAGGTTAAAGATACAGCTAATTATGGTGTTCCACAGCGAAGAAAAAGAATGATTCTTGTGGCATCTCGTTATGGTTTTGTTGAACACCCCACGAAAAACAAAGAAATATCAACGGTGAGAAGTACTATCAAGGATCTTACAAATCCTGGATGCGGAAATGATCCACTCCATGATTACTTTTCTAAAAGAAGTGAAAAAGTAATGGAAATGATAAGGTTAGTCCCTAAAAATGGAGGCTCTCGACAGCAGCTCCCAAAAGAATATTGGCTCGATTGCCATAAAAAACACCCCGGGGGATATCGAGACGTTTATGGCAGAATGGCTTGGGATAAGGTATCTCCGACAATTACTGGTGGTTGTATAAATCCATCTAAAGGTCGTTTTTTACACCCTCAAGAGGATAGAGCTATTACTCTCAGAGAAGCTGCACTACTTCAGACATTTCCTCATGATTATATTTTTTCTTTAGAGAAAGGACGAGATGCTGCGGCATTGATGATAGGTAATGCGCTGCCCCCCAAGTTTATATTTGAGCATGCGATAAAAATTAAAAAGCATCTTGAAAGTATCATTAAATAATATTTATAGTGGATGGAATCATGAACAATAACCTCGAAATGCGCTTTGATCCAAGAACAATTGAACATTTAGGCGTTAAGATGTACTCAACGTTGCCACCTGCATTAGCTGAGCTAATATCTAATGCCTATGATGCTGACGCTGAAAATGTATCTTTAAGATTCAGCGAGGTTGGTAGTGATAAAAGTATCTATGTGTTAGATGATGGTACAGGAATGAGTGCCGACGAAATACAAAATAGATTTTTGGTTATTGGTAGAAATAGACGAAGCGATGTTGGAGATACACCTTCACCTAGATTTAAACGACTAGCAACAGGTAAAAAAGGGTTAGGTAAGTTAGCATTATTTGGTTTAGCTAAAAAAATAACGATTGATACTATTAAAAATGGTAGACGTAATAGATTTAATCTAGATTGGGATAAACTCCTAAATTCTGATGGAACTTACAATCCTGAAGTCGAAATTTATAATAAGATGACCGATAAGCGTAATGGTACAACAATTACTTTAGCTAAGCTCAAGAGACAATCACCCTTTGATCTTGATGCAATAGCAAATAACTTGTCAAAAATATTTATTGTTGATAATGATTTTAAAATAAGTTTAACGAATAATGAAGGTGATGTAGTTAATATCACAACGGGTAGACGCTATGAGGGTTTTGTAAAACAATTCTCATGGATACTTGATGATTTCATTGATGATGAAAGTAAATTCAAAGGTAGATTAACTGGAGAGTTTTTCACATCAGATTATCCTATTAAGCCTAACTCAGGGCTTAGAGGAGTATCTCTTTTTTCAAGAGGTAAACTTGTTAATGCTCCTGAATATTTTTCCAGCAGTACATCAAGCCACTTTTTCCAATATTTAACGGGTTGGATATCTGCAGATTTTATTGACCTTCTTCCTGAAGATGTTATCTCTACAAACAGGCAATCTGTTGATTGGGATAACCCAGACATGAAAGAATTAAGGGATTTCTTATCCGATGTAATAAGCAAAATTAATAGTTCTTGGCGAACAAAACGTAAAGAGGATAAGACACTTCAATTCACCCAATCCTCTGGTATAGATACAGAAAAATGGATGAGCACTTTGCCACATGATATTAGGCAAAATACCCAATCAATTTTGAATAAATTGGCTGATGAAGAAGCTATTGAACAATTTGCCCCAGTTGTTAAAGCTCTTTACAATATTGTGCCTGAATACCCTTTGCTTCATTGGCGTCATTTAAATAGTAAACTCAAAGATAGAATACAACCACTTTATATAAATGGACAATACGCCTTTGCTGCAGATCAAGGGGTTAAAATTTACAGTGATTTATTACGTGAGCTTACAGGATTAGATAAGGATGGTGTGGCTTTGATGCAACACGTTTGGTCAGAGAATAATCCGATGTTGACTATTAGTGATCTAACTACCGATTCAGGTAGAAATATTCAGAAGGGACAACTTAGTCTTGCTAAAGGTGTTGTTGAGGCATTTAGAAACCCCTTTAATCATACACCTATGGATAAATTCACAGAATCAGTTTATTCGGAGTTGGATTGTTTGAATATATTAAGTTTGATTTCGTACTTATCCGAGAGGCTAGAACATTTGCGCAATAAAAATGATGATAAATCATGATTTTTAATATATGGCCGAGTAAACATTTTCTCGGCTTTTTATTGCTAATTTAGTTCCCAAGGTTTATCCGTTCGTTTATTCACTTGTTTTAAAATTCCATCTCGACGTAAAAGTTGTGCTGCCCAACGTAAATCATACTGCCACGTATAAAGCATTCCTCCAGATCTTTTAAGGTCTCCTTCATATTTTTCCCAAACATACTTAGCTACATCCTTAGGCCAGCCAACTCCATTCATCGAATGGAGAGCTTCGATAATCCAATCCTTCATAATCTCACGAGTTATCATTAGGAATAACCTTTTATTAATTGTTGTAAGTAAAATTTCACTAGCTGAAAAAATTTATTAAAAATACGTGAATGCTTAGTCCATTAAGTAATTTTTAAAAAAATTTAGGATGTTAAAAATTTACTGTTCTTTTCAATTAAAAAAGCCTGCTATGCAGGCCTTTTTTTAATAATTATCATTTAGGCTGAATGGTCGTCCGGATATTCACGGATGAAGCGTTCAACGTCGCCCACCATTGCGTCGTTGCCGCAGAAGAACGGGCAGCGCTGATGCAGCGTTTCTGGCTGGATGTCGAGGATGCGATTGGCACCATCGCTGGCTTTACCGCCCGCTTGCTCCGCCAGGAAGGCCATTGGGTTGCATTCGTACAGCAGACGCAGCTTGCCTTTCGGGTGGCTGGCGGTGCTTGGATAGAGATAGATGCCGCCTTTCAGCAGGTTACGGTGGAAATCGGCCACCAGTGAACCAATGTAGCGCGAGGTATACGGGCGCTTGGTGGCGATATCTTCTTCCTGACAGAACTTCAGGTATTTCTTCACACCCTGCGGGAAGCGAATGTAGTTACCTTCGTTGATCGAGTAGGTGTAACCCTTCTCCGGGAAGGTCATGCGCTCGTGGCTCAGGCAGAATACGCCGAGCGACGGATCGTAAGTAAACGCATGCACGCCCACGCCGGTGGTGTAAACCATCATGGTCGAAGAACCGTAAACCACGTAACCCGCGGCAACCTGCTTGTTGCCCGGCTGCATGAAGTCGGCTTCGGTGATTGGCGTGCCCGGCTCGCTGATGCGATGGTAGATAGAGAAAATGGTGCCGACGGAAACGTTAACGTCGATGTTTGAAGAACCGTCCAGCGGATCCATTAATACAACGTATTTGCCATTCTCGGAGCCTTCAAAGATGACGAACTCGTCTTCTTCTTCCGACGCGATACCGGCCACCACGCCGCGTGCTTTCAGGGCGGCTTTCAGCTTTTCGTTGGCAAACAGATCAAGCTTCATCTGCTGCTCACCCTGCACGTTTTCCACGCCGCTGGCACCCAGAATATCCACCAGACCCGCTTTGTTGATGTCGCGGTGGATAATTTTAGCGCCAAGCTTAATGGAAGAAATCAGCGCCGTCAGTTCACCTGTGGCGTGTGGAAAGTCGTGTTGCTTCTCGACGATGAATTCGCCTAACGTTTTCATAACACATTCCCTGCATCTACGATGGAGTGGCAGCAGCTGTAACAAGCTACCAACGTATGAGCGCAGTTTAGCCGATTGAACTTTAAAAACCATAGTCCTAATCCGTTTCTTCCCTCTCAACTCGGCGTTACACTGTGCGCCGAACTTTTGAGTAATGGATCTCTTTATGCGTATTCACATCCTCGGGATTTGTGGCACTTTCATGGGCGGACTGGCGATGCTGGCGCGCTCGCTGGGACACGAAGTGACCGGCTCAGACGCCAATGTCTATCCGCCGATGAGCACGTTGCTGGAACAGCAAGGCATTGAATTGACTGAAGGTTACGATGCCAGCCAGCTCGATCCGCAACCGGATCTGGTGATCATTGGTAACGCGATGACGCGCGGCAATCCTTGTGTCGAAGCGGTACTGGAACGCAACATTCCTTACCTCTCCGGCCCGCAATGGCTACACGATTTCGTCCTGCGCGATCGTTGGGTGCTGGCGGTGGCGGGAACCCACGGCAAAACCACCACAGCCGGCATGGCAGCGTGGATTCTCGAGGCCTGCGGCCTGGAACCGGGCTTTATCATCGGTGGTGTGCCAGGAAACTTCGAGGTTTCGGCAAAATTAGGAAAAAGTCCATTCTTCGTCATCGAAGCGGATGAGTACGACAGCGCGTTCTTCGACAAGCGTTCCAAGTTTGTGCATTACTGCCCGCGCACGCTGATCCTCAACAACCTCGAATTCGATCACGCGGATATCTTTGACGATCTGCGCGCCATCCAGAAGCAGTTCCATCATTTGATCCGTATCGTGCCGGGCCAGGGCAAGATCCTGCTGCCGGAGCACGACAACAACATCAAGCAAGTGATGGCGATGGGCTGCTGGAGCGAGCAGGAAACGGTGGGCGATAACGGTCACTGGCAGGCGAAAAAGTTGACGCCCGACTCTTCACATTGGGAGATCTGGCTCGACGGCGAGAAAGTCGGCGAAGTGAACTGGGCGCTGGTGGGCGAGCACAACATGCACAATGGCCTGATGGCGATTGCGGCGGCGCGTCATGTTGGGGTGAAACCGGTGGATGCCGGTGAAGCGTTGAGCAGCTTCATCAATGCGCGCCGTCGTCTCGAACTGCGCGGTGAAGTGAACGCCATCAAGGTGTACGACGATTTCGCTCACCATCCTACCGCGATTCTCGCCACGCTGGCGGCGCTGCGCAGCAAAGTGGGCGGCACCGCACGCATTCTGGCGGTGCTGGAGCCGCGCTCAAATACCATGAAGATGGGCGTGAGCAAGAACGAATTAGCGCCATCGCTGGGCCGCGCAGACGAAGTGTTCCTGTTCCAGCCGCACCATATTCCGTGGCAGGTTTCTGATGTCGCTGAGGCGTGCATTCAACCAGCGCAGTGGAGCGCGGATATCGATACGCTGGTGGAAATGGTGGCGAAGAAAGCCCAGCCAGGCGATTCGATCCTGGTGATGAGTAACGGCGGATTTGGTGGTATTCACCAGAAACTGCTGGAGCGGTTAGGGCGGTGATGGTGCGGGTTTTCCCCTCACCCTGGCCCTCTCCCGCAAGCGGGCGAGGGAATGTTTAGGTGGAGCTCGGTCAGCCCCTTCTCCCGCTTGCGGGAGAAGGGGCTGAGGGGAAAACCGCAGAAAACTTACGCTTCTGCCAACTCACGTAGATACTGGAAAATCAGGCGGGCAGATTTTGGCGGCTTATTCGCGGCTTTCTCTTTCTGCGCGTTACGGATCATGCTGCGCAGTTGCTGACGATCGGCGTGCGGATAGAGGTTAAACACTTCAGCGACCGCGTCATCACCTTGCTCGATCAAACGATCGCGCAAAATCTCCAGCTTATGGAACAGTGCAACCTGCTGGTTGTGACGATTCTTCAGCTTATCCAGCGCCTGGCGAATCGGATCTTCATCGCGTGAACGCAGCATCTTACCGATCAGCTGCAGCTGACGGCGACGGCCTTCTTTCTTGATGCGCTGCGCCAGTTCAATCGCGTCGCGCAATTGTTCGTCGAGTGGGATCTTGTCGAGGGAATTTTTCCCCAGCTCAACCAGCTCGGCACCAAGGCGTTTTAGCTCTTCGGCATCGCGTTTAATTTCGCTTTTGCTGACCCAGATAATCTCTTCATCTTCTTCGTCATTATTATCCGGCACATCGTCGAGCCAGTCTTCGGGCTGCTTGGTCATCTCTTGGCTCCCAAAAAAAAGAGGCTAATCCTACCAGTTTATCGGGCGACTGCGAAATTGTTCTCTGAGTCTGATAGACTCAAACAATTCATACTTAAGATTAGACGGCAGGTCGATGAACGTATCTACTCAGGTTGCAGAACAACGTAAAGTGTTGGAACAGGCTGTCGCGCAGGCGTTGGAACTGGCAAAAGCCAGCACCGATGGCGCTGAAGTGGCGGTCACGAAAACCACCGGCATCGGCGTCAGTACCCGCTATGGCGAAGTGGAAAACGTCGAATTCAACAGCGATGGTGCGCTCGGCATCACCGTCTACCATCAAAACCGTAAAGGCAGCGCTTCCTCCACCGATCTCAGCCCGGATGCGATCAAACGCACCGTGCAGGCGGCGATCGACATTGCGCGCTACACCTCGGTGGATCCATTTGGCGCACCGGCCGATCCCGAGTTGCTGGCGTTTGACGCGCCGGATCTCGATCTCTACCATCCGTGGGAGATCAATGCCGATCGCGCTATCGAACTGGCCGCTCAGGCGGAACAAGCGTCGTTGCAGGCCGACAAACGCATCACCAACACCGAAGGCGGCAGCTTCAACAGCCACGTTGGTATCAAAGTCTTTGGTAACAGCCACGGCATGTTGCAGAGCTACTGCTCCAGCCGCCATTCGCTCTCCAGCTGTGTGATAGCCGAGCAGGACGGCAATATGGAGCGCGATTACGCGTATACCATTGGTCGCGCTTTTGACGATCTGAAAAGCCCGGAATGGGTTGGCGCCGAGTGCGCACGCCGCACGCTGTCGCGTCTGGCACCGCGCAAGCTCTCGACCATGAAAGCGCCGGTGATCTTCGCGCCAGAAGTGGCGACCGGTTTGTTTGGTCATCTGGTGGGCATGATCAGCGGCAGCAGCGTGTACCGCAAATCGACCTTCCTGCTTGATTCGCTCGGTAAGCAGATTCTGCCAGAGTGGCTGACCATTGAAGAGCATCCGCACCTGCTGAAAGGCCTGGCATCCACGCCGTTCGACAGCGAAGGCGTGCGCACCCAATCGCGTGACATCATTAAAGATGGCGTGCTGCAGAACTGGCTGCTGACCAGCTACTCGGCGCGCAAGCTCGGCTTGCAGAGCACCGGCCACGCAGGCGGCATCCACAACTGGCGTATTGCCGGTCAGGGCCACAGCTTTGACGACCTGCTGAAGCAGATGGGCACCGGTTTAGTGGTAACCGAGATGATGGGCTCCAGCATCAACGGCATGACCGGCGACTATTCACGCGGCGCATCCGGTTTCTGGGTGGAAAACGGAGAGATTCAATATCCTGTGAGCGAGATCACAATCGCCGGTAATCTCAAGGAGATGTGGCTCAATATGGTAACCGTCGGTAACGACATTGAAACCCGCAGCAATATACAATGCGGATCGGTGCTGCTGCCGGAGATGAAAATCGCCGGACAATAAGAGTCATCGCTTTCTGAAAGCAGCCCGCAAGGCTGCTTTTTTTTTTGGCCCGACAATAATAAAAGGACATACCAATGCGTAATAAGCATGTGATTGCAGTGTTGTCGTTATCGCTGTTGTTCTCCTCGGCTAGCGTGTTTGCAGCCGATTTAGAAAAAGATATGGATACGCTCAAGGATGGTCTGAGCGTGGTGAAGAAAACCTCTGACGCGCAGGAGATGCATACCGCGTTGGGTAAGATGCGCCAAGCGGCAACGGATGCTAAGCAATCCACGCCGGAAAAACTGGAAGGTCAGGCGGCCGATAGCGCGCAGATCAAGGATTATCACGCCGGTCTGGATTCGCTGATTGCCCAGATCGATGTGGTCGATCAGCTGGCGCAAGCCAACAAGCTGGACGAAGCCAAGGCCGAAGCGAAGAAACTGGAAGATATTCGCAACGCCAACCATAAGAAATTCCGCTGATAACCCGGCCAGCCCCGTGGCTGGCCTTATTCCTCTTTGCCTTATCTCCGTTTTAATCCGCCTAAATCCATCACTTCTCGCATTATGTGACCGCTTTCGCACACTTCGTGCGTCCTGAGATCTGGCGCACACTCGCCCGCGGGATTTCCACTTTGAGGTGGAAAAGTTGCGACTCAACAGCCTCAAGGCGAAAGCGTACTTTCTTATCAACGAGAAATATCTGTAATTGTCCGCTGTAAACAGGAGTAACAAGGTGAGGAGTGAAGCTGTCCCGCTGAAACAGAGCACGCCGGAAGCGATCCAGGCGCTGGCGGATAAGGTGTTAAGCCAAATTGCAGCGATCTACGCCGCGCATCACATCGAAGCCAACGCCGTGCAGCAGCAGATGCTGGCTTCGCATGTCCGGGCGATGGCATCGCGCTCTTTAACGGGTGAAGCGCTACCGGAAGTAGAGGCTGAGCTGTTTGAAGATATCTCGCCGGAAACCATGGCGCTGGCGCAGCAGGTGGTGGATCTGTTTGGCAATCTGCCCAAAGAGGAAGCCTGGTTGTTGTCCGTCCATATCGAAGTGGCGAAATCGAACGAAGCATAAATTGTGAGGAATTGAACATGGTAACTGTAGTGATTGGTGATCGTCTGGGTAAAGGTCAGAAAGTAGCAGCGGGCATCGAGAAAGCCGGTGGTCGTGCGGTGGTGGTGCCAGGCGTGGCAGCCGACATGAAGCTGGGCGACGTGATGAAAGCGGAAAACGCCGACTTCGGTATCTCCTTCTGCGGCAGCGGCGGTGCCGGTGCGATTACCGCGCAGAACAAATATGGCTACAAAGCCAAACACGGGATGCGTTCGATTGACGAAGGCGTTACCGCCATCAATGAAGGTGCCACCGTGCTGGGCTTCGGCTTTATGGATAAAGAAGAGCTGGGTGAGCGTCTGGTGCAGGCCTGGACTAAAAAACACGGCAGCTAAGTATGAAACAGCAATACGAGACGCAGGTAACGGTGCAGGGCAAAGGCGACAGTAAAGCAAAAGCCTTTGCCGATGCGCTCAGCAAGGTGCAGCAGCAAGTGCTGCGCACCAGCCAAAAGATTCTGTTGCGCATTGAACCCATAGATGTGCGGGTGCTGCGCGCGCAGGAGAGCGTGCGCAAGGAAAAATTCTTGTTCTTCTTCCTCGCGCGTGAGCGACGGAATTACAGCGTTGAGCTGGACATTACCGTTAGCGTCACTGTGATCGACACCGACAAGGTGGACTTCATAGCGACTTAATAAAAACGACAACAAGGGTACGACGACATGTTTTTAATCATTTTGTTTAAGTCGTTAATCATTGGCGGATTGGTTGGCGTCGGGGTGGGAGCGGGCGCAGCGCGCATGTTCCACGCACCGACCACACAAGGTATGGGCGCGTTCCGTACCTTGGGAGAACTCAATTCCTGTGAAGGCGATCCGGCATCGCACTTCTCCTTTGGTCTCGGCTTCTTCTTTAACGCCTGGGCATCATCCGTGGCAGCGGGTTCATTCACGCAGGACGTCGATCACCGCATTTTGCCGAACTGGGGCGCGGCGGCACTGATGGTGAAAAACCGCAACGTGGCGGAAACGCTGCACAACCCGAAACGCATGGCGATTGCCTGCGGCATCATCGGCATGATTGTGGTGGCCTTCCTTAACAGCACGGCATCTGCGGTTCCGGCGGCGCTGCAGGTTACCGCAGTAAAAGTGCTGGTGCCAGCGGCTAACCTGCTGGTGAACACCGTGATGCCAGTGATCTTCTGGCTGGCAGCGATTGATGCCGGTAAGAAATCTGGCTTCTGGGCCACCATTTTTGGCGGCCTGGCGCAGCTGATCATGGGTAACGCCGTACCGGGTTTGGTGCTGGGCATCCTGATCGGTAAAGGTGTGGAAGAGAGCGGCTGGAACAAAGTCACCAAGGTGATGATGTTTGCCATCGTGCTGCTGTTTGCCTTGAGCGGCTTCTTCCGCGGTTTCGATCTGAAACTGCTGCAATCCTTCCAGCTAGGTATTCCGGGCTGGCTGGATATGATCCACAACAGCGTCAGCGGCAAATAAGGAGCCATCAGCATGAACGAGAACGAAAACAAAGGGTTCTGGTACGCCGACTGGTCTTTCCCGATTTTTGTTGGCCTGCTCTCCTCCGGCGTATTTGCCGGTACGCACATGTATTACCTGTACGGCATTGGTGCTTTTAACGAAGTGGCGTTTGTCTCGATGCTGCGCTCCGGTATGGAAACCGGCGTGTATGGCGCGGTGGCGGCGTTTGGTGCCAGCTTCCTGTTTGCACGCATTATCGAAGGTTCGCTGGTGGGGATTCTCGATATTGGCGGCGCGATCCAGACCGGCGTCGGCCTCGGCGTGCCTGCGCTGCTGCTCGGTGCCGGCATTGTGTTCCCGGTCGCCAACTTTGCCGCATCGCTGGCCACGGGTTTGGTGGTGGGCTTAGCGATAGGTTATCTGATCATCCTGGCGCGTAAGTTCACCATCAACCAGAGCGACTCAACCTACGGCGCAGACGTGATGATGGGCGCGGGTAACGCATCGGGCCGTTTCCTCGGGCCGCTGATTATCCTGTCGGCCATGGCGGCGTCGATTCCTATTGGTCTCGGTTCGCTGGTGGGGGCGCTGCTGTTCTACCTGTGGAATAAGCCTATTACCGGCGGCGCGATTTTGGGCGCGATGGTGTTGGGTGCGATGTTCCCAATCTCACTCTGATACCGATGTGCGGCCATATGGCTGCACATATCCGTAGCGGCGCCATTTATTGCGCGATAAATCACGCCGCTACGAAATGAGCGTTTGTACGTGAGGAGTAAGCATGTTTGATCTGATTCTGCGCCGCGCACGTCTGTGCGACGAACAGCTGGTGGATATTGCCATCCAGCACGGCAAAATTGCCGCCGTCGGCGAGGTGAGCGGCCCGGCACAGCAGGAGCGCGATCTCGCCGGACGTTACTATGTCAGCGCTGGCTGGATTGATAGCCACGTGCACTGTTATCCCCAATCCCCGATTTATCACGACGATGCCGACACCATTGGTATGGCGCAAGGCGTCACCACGGTGGTGGATGCCGGCAGCACCGGCGCTGACGACATCGACGACTTTTATCAGCTCACGCGTTCGGCTACCACCGAAGTACGCGCGCTGATCAACATTTCACGCACCGGCATTGTGACGCAAAACGAGCTGGCCGATATGGCGCAGATTGATGGCGATGCGGTGGTGCAGGCGGTGAAACGCCGTCCCGACTTTATCGTTGGCCTGAAAGCGCGCATGAGCAGCAGCGTGGTGGGCGAGAACGGCATTCAGCCGCTGGTGCGGGCCAAGGCGATTCAGCAGGCAGCCGGAAACTTGCCGCTGATGGTGCACATTGGCAACAATCCGCCAGTGCTGGAAGAGATCGCCGATCTGCTGACCTCCGGCGACATCATTACCCACTGCTTTAACGGCAAGCCGAACCGTATCTTGTCACCGCAGGGTGAATTGAAAGCAGCGGTGAAAAATGCCATCGCGCGCGGCGTGAAGCTGGATATCGGCCACGGCGGCGCCAGCTTCAGTTTTGAGGTGGCGCGTCAGGCGATTGCGCAGGGCATTCTGCCCGACACCATCAGCTCCGACATTTACTGTCGCAACCGCATCAACGGCCCGGTGCATAGCCTGGCGCACGTGATGTCGAAATTCTTCAGCATTGGCATGACGCTGCCGCAAATCGTCGAGTGCGTCACCGTTAATGCCGCTGCTGGCTTGCGTCTGGCGGGCAAAGGGCGCTTGACCGCCGGTTATGACGCCGACCTGACCATTTTTACCGTCAAAGAGGAAGCCTGCCCGTTCGTTGATGCTGAAGGCGAACGGGTATTAGGTGAACAACATATTCTGCCGCTGGCCGTGGTTATCGCCGGTCACTGGCATCTGACTGATGAAGGGAAAGCGAATCATGTCTTCGATCTATGAAAAATATGACCTGAAACAGGTCATCAACGCCTCGGGCCGCATGACCATTCTCGGCGTCTCCACGCCGTCTGCGGATGTGGTGGATACCGTCAGCTACGGTCTGAATCACTATTTCGAGATGAAAGATCTGGTCAACAAGACCGGCGCTTACATCGCCAAACTGCTGGACGTGGAGAGCGCGGTGGTGGTGTCATGCGCCTCAGCGGGCATTGCGCAGAGCGTGGCGGCGGTGATTGTTAAAGATAACGACTGGCTGCTGGAGAACCTGCACGCCGCACCGCTCAGCGTGCCGCACGATATCGTGGTGCCAAAAGGGCACAACGTGAACTTCGGTGCGCCGGTTGGCACAATGGTGGCGCTGGGCGGCGGGCGTTTGATCGAAGCCGGTTACAGCAATGAATGTTCGCCAGAGCAGTTGGCGGCGGCAATCACGCCGACCACGGCGGCGCTGATGTACATCAAATCGCACCATTGCGTGCAGAAAAGCCATCTTAGCGTGGAGCAGGCAGCGGTAGTGGCGCGCAAGCACGGCATTCCACTGATCGTTGATGCGGCAGCGGAAGAAGATTTGCAGTGCTACTACCAAATGGGCGCGGATCTGGTGATTTACAGCGGCGCCAAGGCGATTGAAGGGCCGACCAGCGGCTTAGTGATTGGTCGCACGCAATACGTTGAGTGGGTGAAGCGCCAGAGCAACGGCATTGGTCGCGCGATGAAAGTCGGCAAAGAGGGCATTCTCGGGCTGACGCAGGCGATTGAAAACTCTCTGGTGCAGCCAAAAACCACCGGCGCCGAGATGGTGGCCAACATGACGCCGTTTATCGACAACCTCAACACGCTGAACGGCGTCACCGCCCGCGTGGTGTGGGATGCCGCCGGACGCGATATTGCGCGTGCCGAGATCAAGTTTGATGAAGCGGTCACCGGCTGGCCGACTGGCGAACTGGTGCAGGCGTTGAAAACTGGCGACATCGCCATCTATTTCCGTGGCTACAAAGCCAACGAAGGCATTATCGAAGCCGATGTGCGCAGCGTTAGCGCCGTTCAGCTGCACATCATCTTTAGCGCTATTCAGGCGTTGATCAGCGGAGGAAAACGCGCATGAGTCTGAACCCGAACTTCTATCAGGATCGCCTGTGCCTTAACGTGCTGGCCGGTTCGAAGCAGAACGCCAAAGCGATCTGGCAGGCGGCTGAAGGCCATGTGCTGGTGGGCGTGCTGTCAAATAACTACGCCAGCAATGAAGAAGCCATTGCCGATATGCGTGAGTATGCGGCGCTGATCGACAATGCGTTATCCGTGGGTTTGGGCGCGGGCGATCCCAACCAGTCGGCGATGGTGAGTGAGATCTCGGCGGTGCTGCAACCGCAGCACGTCAATCAGGTCTTCACCGGCGTGGCGACCAGCCGTGCACTGCTCGGCCAGAATCAAACCGTGGTGAATGGTTTGATTTCACCGACCGGCACGCCGGGCCTGGTGAAAATCTCCACCGGACCGCGCAGCTCGAAGAACGCCGACGCGATTGTACCGATCGACAGCGCCATCGCCATGTTGCAGGACATGGGCGGCAGCTCGGTGAAATACTTCCCGATGGGCGGCCTGAAAGCGGTAAATGAGTATCGCGCGGTGGCGGAAGCCTGCGCGCGTCACGACTTCTGGCTGGAACCCACCGGCGGCATCGATCTCAACAACTTCGAAGAGATTGTGCGTATTGCGCTCGATGCGGGCGTCAGCAAAGTGATCCCGCACGTTTACAGTTCGATTATCGATAGCGCAAGCGGCGACACGCGCATTGACGATGTACGTCAGCTTCTGGCAACGTGCAAGAAACTGCTGTAACAAATGAGTAACAGGTGAGGCTCCGTGAGATTTCCCAATCAGCGTCTGACTCAGCTTTTCGCTGCGCTGCAAAATGAAACGCTGCCGCAGGATGAGCTGGCACGTCGCTTTTCCGTTTCAACGCGCACGGTGCGCACCGATATCACCGCGCTGAACGCGCTGCTGGAACAGCATGGCGCGCAGTTTGTGCTGGCGCGCGGCGCGGGATATCAACTCAAAATTGACGATGCGGCGCGCTTTGGCCGCTTACAGCAAGAGAGCGCGACGCCACTGCGCGTGCCGCGTACCTCACAGGAGCGCGTGCGCTATCTGCTGACGCGCTTTCTGACGGCGGCGTATTCGATCAAGCTGGAAGATCTGTCCGAAGAGTGGTTTGTCAGTCGCGCCACGCTGCAAAGCGATATGGCAGAAGTGCGCGAATGGCTGGGCCGCTATCACCTCAATATCGAAACTAAACCGCATTACGGCATGAAGCTGTTTGGCAGCGAGGCGGCGATCCGCACCTGCTTAACCGACCTGCTGTGGCAGATCGATCAGGAGACGCCGGACAGCCCGCTGCTGACGGTAGAAGCGCTGCACAGCGGCATTCTGGCGCAGCTCGAACCTTTGCTGCAACAGTGCTTCGCCCAGCACGCCATTCGCCTCAGCGATGAGGGTGACCGCTATCTGCAAATCTACTGCGCGGTGGCGGTACGACGCATCAGTGAAGGTTTCCCACTCAACGATCCGGGTGCGGAAGATGTGGGCGAGGAAGTGCGCGAGGCGGCGAACGACCTGATAAACCTGATGCGTCCGCTGGTCGGCAAACCGATTTCACAGGCGGAAGAGAACTGGCTGCGGGTCAACATCGCCGCACGCCAGATTCAGGCGCTGGCACCGAGCACCATTAACGCTGACGACGCCGATGCGCTGGTCGATTACCTGCTAAATTACATCAACACCCATTACAACTATCGGCTGCAGCATGATGAGCAGCTGCGCGCCGATCTGCTCACCCATATCAAAACCATGATCACGCGGGTGCGCTACCAAATCCATATCCCCAATCCGCTGCTGAGCAACATCAAACAGCACTATCCAATGGCCTACGATGTGACGCTGGCGGCGGTCACCAGCTGGGGTAAATACACCCCTTACACTATCAGTGAGAACGAGATCGGTTTTCTGGTGCTGCACATCGGCGTTGGGCTGGAGAGGCATTACGACGTCGGCTATCAGCGCCATCCACAGGTGCTGCTGGTGTGCGACAGCGGCAACTCCACGCTGCGCATGATTGAGGCGCTGCTGCTGCGCAAATACCCGCAATTGGTGGTGACGGCGCGGCTGTCGCAGCGCGACTATGAACTGCGCGAGCATATCGACGAAGACTTCGTGATCTCCACCGCGCGGCTCAGCGAGAAGAACAAGCCGATTGCGGTGATGTCGCCATTCCCAACCGAGTTCCAGCTGGAGCAGCTCGGCAAGCTGGTGCTGGTGGATCGCACGCGCCCGTACATGCTGGAGAAGTACTTCGACGCGCAGCACTTTATGGTGCTGGATAAGCCGATGGCGCAGTCAGAGTTGTTCCGCCTGCTGTGCGATCAGCTGGAGAGCGAAGGTTTTGTCGATGCGGATTTCTATCCGTCGGTTGAGGAGCGCGAAGCGATTGTCAGCACCCTGCTCGGCGAAGGCATCGCGCTACCGCACTCCCTTGGCTTGCTGGCGCAGAAAACCGTGGTCTACACGGTGCTGGCACCGCACGGCGTCAGCTGGGGCGAGGAAACGGCGTCGGTGATTTTCCTGCTAGCGATCAGCAAGAGCGAATACGAAGAGGCGATGGCGATTTACGATCTGTTCGTCACCTTCCTGCGCGAAAGGGCGATGACGCGGCTGCGTGATTGCACGGATTTTGTCAGTTTTAAAGCGGTGGCGATCGATTGTTTGAGTCGGATGTAAGGGTTGTGCGTGCTGTCCCCCATCCCGGCCTTCCCCCGCAAGCGGGGGAAGGAGATGCAGCTTCATCACTAACATGTGGCAGCATCTTCCTCCCCATGCAGCTTCATCACTAACATGTGGCAGCATCTTCCTCCCCCATTTATGGGGGAGGACCGAGGAGGGGGAAACCCCGCACAATCTACCCGCGTTTCGCCAGCAACCTCGGAATCTCACGCAAACACCAGGCTTTGGCTTCGCCCATGCTGTCGCGGCGCCACGCCATAATAATGTCCACTTCGCGCGTATACTCGGCGCTCACCACGCGTAAACGACCTTCGGCGATATCCTGCTCCACCATCGGATACGGCATGGTCGCCACACCCAAACCGGCCAGCAGCGCGCGGCGTTTATCATCCATGCTGCTAACCGTCAGACGCTGCTGCTTATCCAGCAACTGCACCGTCAACACCGGGCGCTCGCGCGCGGTGTCCGCCACCGCGATGCCGCGATACTTCACGCGCGTCACTTCTGACAGCGGCTCAGCTTCCTGATGAATGGGATGATCCGGGCTGGCAACGTAGACGCTCATCGTGCTGTACAGCTTGCGGGTGTTAATTTCGGTTGAGGCGCGGAAGTGCATATCCGGGGCAATCACGATATCGGCGCGGCCCTGTTCCAGCCTTTCCCAGGCACCGGCTAACACTTCCGTGATGAGAGAAATTTGCGTATTGGCTTTTTCTGACAGCTTCTCAACCAGCGGGAATAAACGCTCGGAAGGCACCAGCGCCTCGGCAACAATGGTGAGATGCGTTTCCCAACCGCGCGCCAGCGCTTCGGCATCGGTGGTGAGCTTGTCGGCGGCTTCCAGCAGCACGCGGCCCCGTTCCAGCAGCATGCGGCCCACGTTGGTGAACTTGGTGCGGTGGCCGGAACGGTCAAACAGCACCACATCCAGCTCCTCTTCCAGCTTCTGCATGGTGTAACTCAGCGCGGAAGGGACGCGACCCAGTTCATCGGCCGCAGCGGCAAAGCTGCCACGACGGTCAATAGCATCCATCACACGTAAAGCTTCAAGGGTTAACGCGCGGTCTTTTGCCATGCCGATTCTCTGTCAGTAAATTTGAACATGCCAGGCAGATTAACTGGCTTACAATCCGGCGTCCAGACTTTTACCATAATCCTATCAAGCCTGCGGTCGGTTCTCACCGCAGCGCGTCGGAGGATTATCATGATGACAACCCGCTGCGCGTCCGCATGTGGCCAGGCCGATTTCGGTTGGTTGCAGGCGCGCTACAGCTTCTCATTTGGCCACTATTTCGATCCAAAATTAATGGGCTACGCGTCGCTGCGCGTACTCAACCAGGAAATTCTGGCACCGGGCGCCGCATTCCAGCCGCGCAGTTATCCGCAGGTCGATGTGCTGAATCTGGTGCTGCAAGGTGAAGCCGAGTATCGCGACAGCGAAGGCAATCATCTGGTGGCGCGTGAAGGCGAGGCGATGCTGCTCTCTGCGCGTCAGGGCGTGAATTACAGTGAAATTAACATCAGCAAAGATCGCCCGTTAACCCGCATGCAACTGTGGCTGGCGGCCTGTCCGGAACGTGAAAACCCGCTGTTGCAGAAGCTCGACCTGCCGCAACAAACCAGCGTACTGATCGCCTCGCCCGATGGCGCGCAGGGCAGCCTGCAGCTGCGCCAGCAGGTTTGGGTGCATCAGGTGACGCTAGCACCGGGCGAGCAGTACACGGTGAAATTGCACGGACCGCGCGCTTACCTGCAATCGATCCATGGTTCGCTGGATGTGCAGGCCAGCAGCGCCAACCAGCAGCCGCTAGGCTGCGGCGACGGCGCGTTTCTCAGCGATGAGAACCAGATTAGCCTGCAGGCCAGAACGCCGCTGCGCGCGCTGGTGATTGACCTTCCCGCCTAACCCTCACGCACAAAAAAGGGCGACCGAAGTCGCCCTGATGCTTTGCTGTAACGCTTATTTGAGAATGGTGAAGGCCGTAGTCACGTGCTTCACGCCGCTCACCCGGCTGGCAACATCGGCCGCCGCCTTCGCTTCTTCTGCAGTAACCAGTCCCAACAGGAACACTTCACCGTTTTCGGTGGTCACTTTGACGTTGGAGGATTTCACCTGATCGCTGCCCAGCAGCTGCGAGCGGATTTTGGTGGTGATCCAGGTATCCGATGACGAGGTGCCGAGGCTGACTTTCTGTCCATTACGGATTTCGTTATACACCTCGGTGGCCCCATCAACGCCCATGGCAATCTGTTTGGCACGGCTTGCCAGATCCGGGGTTGGCGACTGGCCGGTTAGCAGTACTTTGCCCTGATAAGCGGTGACAACCACGCGCGCCTGGTTTTTGATCTGTTCATCTTTTGCCAGTGCGTTCGAGACGCGCAGCTCCAGCGTACCGTCATCGACCTGCGTGCCCACGGTGCGCGGATCAGTGGCGGTTTTGGTGGCGACGGCAGCGCCGCCGGCAACCACGGCAACACAACCTTGCAGCAGCATGGCGGTTAAGAGAATGGCGACAGCGTTCAATGCTTTCATTTGAGCTCCTTCAGTCATTCCTGGTGTGGGAATAAAGTGTTATCAATCAAATCGCACAGGCAGTTCAGCGTCAGCATATGCATTTCCTGAATGCGCGCACTGCGATGTGATGGAATGCGAATTTCCACATCATGCGGACCGAGCAGGCCCGCCAGCTCACCGCCGTCGTGGCCGGTTAACGCAACGATGGTCATATCGCGGGTAACCGCAGCTTCAACCGCTTTGACGATATCGCGGGTGTTGCCACGGGTGGAAATGGCCAGCAGCACATCACCAGCCTGACCAAGCGCTCGAACCTGCTTGGCGTAAATTTCATCGTGCAGACGATCATTACCAATCGCCGTCAGCATCACATTATCAGCGCTCAGCGCCAGCGCAGGCAGGCTAGGGCGCTCCGTCTCGAAACGGTTAATCATGCTGGCGGCAAAATGCTGGGCATTCGCCGACGACGCACCGTTACCGCAGCTAAGGATTTTGTTACCGTTCAGCAGCGACTGCACCAGCGTCATCGCAGCGCGGGAAATCGCATCGGGCAGCGCTTCGGCTGCGGCGATTTGGGTCTGAATACTCTCGGTAAAACACGCTTTAATTCTGTCCTGCACAAGACCACCTGGTTCTATCCATCGGCATTAAAGGCATCGGGCAGCCACTCCAGCTCACGCCCGGTAATGGCAATGATGTCAAAACGGCAATTCACCGTATCAAAACTGCCGCCACGCGCCAGCAACCAGAGTGCGGCGGCACGCAGCAGCTTTTGTTGTTTCTGGCGCGTTACGCTGGCGGCGGCACCGCCGTAGCGCGCATCGCGTCGATAGCGCACTTCAACAAATACCCAGCAATCGGCGTCGCGCATAATCAGGTCAATTTCCCCGCTGCGACAGCGTACATTGCTGGCAAACCACTGCAGCCCGGCGCGCTCCAGATAGCGACGCGCCAGTTGTTCCTGCTCAGCGCCAATGCGCTGGCGGTTTACTGCACCGGAACGATCTGTCCCTGACGATACTGGTTCCATGCCAACTTCCTGTTGATCACGCAATCCGTGTCGGCGTTCAGCTTGCCGGTGTTGCCATCAATGGCAAAGCCTGGCACCTGACGCATCTGGTTAAAGTGATTCGCCAGCGTCCAGGCATCAATGCCCATCGCGTAGAGGCGAACCAGCGAATAATCGTTGTTAAACGACTTCGCCGCCTGCTGCATCAGGCCCGGATTGCTACCGGACAACAGCGGGATATCGCTGAACTGCAGGCCATCCATCTCCAGACGGAAGTCCGGACCTGCGCCCGCCTGCGCACTGCGCGAACTGGCGTACAGCGCGGTGTTGTTGCGGCTGCTGGTGCGCATCGCAATCATCGGCTTGATCAGCTGCAGCTCATCCTGGCTAGCGACAATGTACACCGCATCCACGCTACCGCTGCTGGCATCGGCCGCTGGTGCCGGTGCGCTGGTTTGCGGCGCAGGAATCGTAAGGCCAGCAATCGCCACGCTCTGCGATTGCGCAGGCTCAACGTTGAGCGGCGTGCCGCTTAACGCGATACCCGCACCGCTGTTGATGCCTTGCTTCAGTTCGCCAACGCCGCCAAAACGCTGCTGCAGTACGGTTGAACCACCCAACGTTTGCCACTCTTGTGCGAACGCTTTGCTGATACGGTCGCCATAACTGCTGCGCGGCACCAGCAACAATGGCTGACGTTTGCCTTGCTCGTAGATATGGTGCGCGGCATCGCGCGCTTCGTCTTCAGGAGAAAGCGCAAAGTAACAAATATTCGGATGGTTCTGGATCTGTTCGGGTTCGTTCAGCGCCAGCACGTTTAGCGGAGTGTTGCTATTAACGACGGTTTCAACGTCATTTTTTAGGAGCGGGCCGACCACCAGCGTGGCGCCATCTTGCTGAGCCTGCTGCATCACCTGCGCAATCGGCTGGCTGCTGGTGTCATACACTTTTACCTGCGCATTGCTGTTGCCCTGTGCCGCGGCCGGTTGTGCGGCTGGCTGTGGCTGCTCGGTTTGCGGTGGTGTGTTACCGGCAACGGCGGGGCTGACAACGCTATTGGCGTCGGCTGGCGGCTGTGCGCTGGCATCGGCTGCAGCAGGCGCTGACGCGGCTTGCGGTGCCGGTGCGTTGAGCACGCCATTGCGCGCGTCGTTGAAACCTTTTTGAATCGCGTTAGCAAACACCTGCGCCTGGCCGTTGAGCGGCAGTAGCAGCGCGATGGTGCTGGTCGACGCTTTAGTGAAGTTTTGCACCTGGCTGAGCTGCGTTGGCAGCGTCTTCGCGCCTGGGTTCTGTGGATAACGTGTCTGCCAGTCCTGAATCGCCGCTTTCAACATTTGTGGATCCTGGCTGTTTGCACGCCAGGTATTCAGCAGATCCAACCAGCCTTGCAGCGTATTTTCGTCAGCATTGATCACCAGACTGTTGATTTGATCCTGCGTCATCTGCGTCAGCGCTTGCCAGGTTGCATCAATATTGCTTTGGTGATCGGCGCCTTTCAGCTGCGGCTCCTGCGCAATATAGGCACGCAGCAGTGGGAGTGAAGGGCGATTCTGCGCCGCTGCGATTTGCAACGCGTAGTAGCGCACCTGCTGATCCTGCGACAGGTCACCGACTTTCACCTGACCAAGCTGTTGTTGTGCACCGCTGTAATTCTGCTGACCAATCTGCATCTGCGCGCGCAGCAGCAGCAGTTCTTGCTGTTGCACATCGCTTAACTGCTGCGGCAGCTGATTAAGCTGATTCGCTGCCTGCGGATACTTTCCTTCCTTCAACAGGGCACGGATGGCAAGTAATTGCCAGTCGGTCTTGCTATCATCGCTGCTTTGCTGCACCTGTTGCAGATAATAGTCAGACCGGCCAGTCGCAGGACCCTGAATATTGACGTTAGAGGTTTGTTGCGGTCCCTGACCACTACAGGCGGCTAAAATCAGCCCAGCGAGAAGAACAGGTACTAAGCGTCCTGCTTTATGACGTACGACTTTTGAAGGAAGCATACTGTATCCAGTGATGTTTTTTTCAAGATGCTCAATATTAAATCGGCAATTCGGATGAAACAATGAAACAACTCGATCGGGCAGAGATTTCTGCCAGCACGCTCTATATCGTTCCTACCCCGATCGGTAACCTGGGTGATATCACTCAACGAGCGTTGACGGTCCTCTCAAGCGTCGATCTAGTCGCAGCGGAAGATACACGTCATACCGGGCTGTTGCTACAACATTTCGCCATCAATGCGCGACTCTTCGCACTTCACGACCACAACGAACAGCAGAAAGCTGAGGTGCTATTAGCTAAGCTGCAAGAGGGCCAGAGCATCGCGCTGGTCTCCGATGCCGGCACGCCGTTAATCAACGATCCCGGCTACCATTTAGTACGTCGCTGCCGTGAGGCTGGTGTGCGCGTGGTGCCGTTGCCAGGTGCCTGCGCGGCGATTACAGCATTAAGCGCGGCGGGGTTACCGTCCGATCGTTTCTGTTACGAAGGGTTTCTACCGGCCAAAAGCAAAGGACGTTGCGATGTGCTGCGCGCGCTGGGTGAAGAGCCGCGTACGCTGATTTTCTACGAATCGACCCATCGCCTGATCGATAGCCTGCAGGATATGGTCAGCGTGTGGGGCGGCGAGCGCTACGTGGTGCTGGCGCGTGAGATCACCAAAACGTGGGAATCTATTCAGGGCGCACCGGTCGGCGAGTTGCTGGCGTGGGTGCAGGAAGATGAAAATCGTCGTAAAGGCGAGATGGTGCTGATTGTTGAAGGCCATAAAGCGGATGAAGAAGCGCTGCCAGCGGAGGCGTTGCGCACGCTGGCGCTGCTGCAAAAAGAGCTGCCATTGAAGAAAGCCGCTGCGCTGACGGCGGAAATTCATGGTGTGAAGAAGAACGCGCTTTATAAGTACGCGCTGGAGCAGCAAGAGGCGTGACAAACGCTGGCAGATCGCCTATTATCCCGCGCCGAAGCTGACCAGACAGTCGCCGCTTTGTCGTCGTCCTCTTTCGGGGGGAGACGGGCAAAGGGGAGGAAAGTCCGGGCTCCATAGGGCAGGGTGCCAGGTAACGCCTGGGGGGCGCAAGCCTACGACCAGTGCAACAGAGAGCAAACCGCCGATGGCCCAGTAATGGGATCAGGTAAGGGTGAAAGGGTGCGGTAAGAGCGCACCGCGCGGCTGGCAACAGTTCGTGGCACGGTAAACTCCACCCGGAGCAAGGCCAAATAGGGGTTCACAAGGTACGGCCCGTACTGAACCCGGGTAGGCTGCTTGAGCCAGTGAGCGATTGCTGGCCTAGATGAATGACTGTCCACGACAGAACCCGGCTTATCGGTCAGTTTCGACTTTTTTAAACACAAAACCCGCTTCGGCGGGTTTTGTGTTTTCTGGGGTTGGGTGCGCGCTGGCCCTCATCCTAACCTTCTCCCACAAGTGGGAGAAGGAATCGATCGAGCGATCTTTCAAACCGCAATAAACAGTTCCCTCTCCTGTGGGAGAGGGTTAGGGTGAGGGAATACACACACTTTTAATTAAACGCCTCCACGTAAAGAAATGAAAATCCCTGAAAACATTACTGCCGCTATGCCAGAATAAGCGCGTGTTTAACTACTGAGGACAAATTTAATCCACACTGACGAGAAGCAACAACGTGGATAAGTTGTAATTTTATGGACAAAATGTTTGCGTCAAATAAGGCTCCACTCTCCTCCTCTCTCTCTGAATCAAACTGCTCAATCTGCGATCAGCACTGGCGCTTCGCGCTTTAGTTCCGTTCTCTCCTATTCTGACTTTTTAATTTAACTTTGCTAACACGCCTATTTTCGCGTGGGTGGCGTTTATTTCTCGTTCAGGAGAGAAATCATGCTGTATTGGATTTTATTAGCGCTGGCGATCGCCGCGGAAATTATTGGCACCGTCTCAATGAAATGGGCCAGCGTAAACGGTGGCAACGCCGGTTATATTTTTATGCTGGTGATGATCGCACTTTCTTATATTTGTTTATCCTTCGCCATTAAACGTATTGCCCTTGGCGTGGCGTATGCCATGTGGGAAGGCATTGGCATTCTGTTTATTACGCTGTTTAGCGTGCTGTTGTTCGATGAAGCCTTATCCGCCATCAAAGTAGCCGGCCTGCTGACGCTGATCCTCGGCATCGTCCTGATCAAATCCGGTACGCTGAGCCGCAAGGAGCTGCGCCATGGCAACGTTTAACTGGCTGCATATCGCATGGCTGGCGCTGGCCATTGGCCTGGAGATCGTCGCCAATATCTTCCTGAAATACTCCAACGGTTTCCGCCGTCCACTGTTTGGCGTGTTATCGCTGGTGGCGGTGCTGGCGGCGTTCAGTGCGCTGGCGCAGGCGGTGAAAGGCATTGATTTGACGGTAGCCTACGCGTTATGGGGCGGGCTGGGATTGGTCGCCACCGTGGCGGCAGGCTGGATTCTGTTTGGCCAGCGTCTGAGTCGGGTTGGCTGGCTGGGCGTGGGATTGTTGTTGGTCGGTATGGTGCTGATTAAGTTTGCCTAAAGTACCCTCTCCACGTTGGGAGAGGGTAAGAGCATCAACCCCGGCCGTGTGGCTCATCCCAGTCAAAGGCTGGACCCAGCGAGATCACGCCGCTTGGGTTGATGGTTTTGTGGCTGCAGTAGTAGTGATGGCGAATGTGCGGCAAATTAACCGTGTCAGCGATGCCTGGCATCTGATAGATATCGCGCAGGAAGCCGCTCAGATTACGGTAATCACTGATGCGGTGACGATCGCACTTAAAGTGGGTGACGTAGACCGGATCGAAGCGCACCAGGGTGGTCCACAAGCGCAAATCGGCTTCGGTAAGTTGGTTGCCAGTGAGATAGCGGTGTTGGCCAAGAATCTGTTCGAGACGCGCTAACGAATGGAACAGCGCCGTTACCGATTCATCGTACGCCGCCTGCGAAGTGGCAAAACCGCTTTTATACACGCCATTGTTAACAGTGTCGTAAACCCAGCTGTTCACTTCATCAATTTTGTCGCGCAGCTCCGCCGGATAATAGTCACCCGCGCGGGCACCTTGCGCATCAAAAGCGCTGTTGAGCATGCGCATGATGTCGGCAGATTCATTACTAACGATGGTTTGCTGGGTTTTATCCCACAGCACTGGCACGGTCACACGGCCGGAATAGTGCGCATCGGCGTGCAGATAGATCTGATAGAGAAACTCTTTTTGATACAACGCATCGCCGGTGGCATCAGGGAAACTGGCGTCAAAGGTCCAGCCGTTCTCCAGCATCAGCGGATGCACCACCGAAACCGAAATCATCTCCTCCAATCCCTTGAGTTTAAGCATTAATAGCGTGCGATGCGCCCACGGGCAGGCAAGCGAGACGTAAAGATGATAGCGATCACGCTCAGCGGCGAAGCCCGCTTTGCCGGTTGGACCGGCGCTGCCATCGGCGGTAACCCAGTTACGCCAGACGGCTTCTGTGCGCTTGAAGCGGCCACCGGTTGACTTCGTATCGTACCAGGTATCATGCCAGACACCGTCAATCAGCTGTCCCATAAGCCCTCCATAATAAAAAGGGGCGAGGAAAATCCCCGCCCCTGCAATTCAGTATATGTGTTCTCTAACGCTTGTGCTGCTTAGCGTGCGGTCGCTGGCTGAACGCGCTGACGAATCAGACGGTCAATGCTGTAAGCGCCTGGACCTACCAGACCCAACACCAGGAAGCCACCGGCGATGGAGAGGTTTTTCATGAACATCAGCTGGTTAACACCTTCCGCGAAGTTGCTGTGGAACAGGAACGCGGTCAGCAGAGTAAAGCCAGCGGTGAACAGGGCGGTAAAGCGCGTCAGGAAACCGAACAGAATCGCCAGGCCGCCACCGAACTCCAGCAGAATAACCAGCGGCAGCAGGAAGCCTGGGACGCCCATTGCCTGCATGTATTGTGCGGTACCGGCGTAACCGGTGATTTTGCCCCAGCCTGCGGTGATAAACAGAATGGTCATTAATACGCGTGCTACCAGCAGGCCTGAGTCTTCGAATTTTTTCATCATCTACTCCAACAAGGTTTTTGTTGCAGGTTGTTGGCCTGCGGGTTTTGAATCCCCTTGAACCGGTTGTTTCAGTTCACTGGGCTGATGGAGGAAGATGATAATCGCAGGTTGAAAGAGTTGTAAGCGAGATAAACTGTCAATGTTGTTCAGTAAATTTGAGGGGGAGTAAAACCGAATCAATTCGATCCGGTTTTAGAGAGAGAAGCTAGCGGGTATTTAAAGTCGATTTGATCATGCGCCAGGTGCTCCAGACGCCGAAACCGCGCTTGGCCCAGCGCAGCAGACGATTGGGGCTGCGAATCGACCAAATGGCCAATGCACTGCTGCCAATCGCCAGATAACGACGCATGCCAATGATGGTTAACCAGCCGCGATCGTACTGCGCGGTGCTGGTCAGCCAGTCGCGGCTGTCGGCGCTGAGGTCAAGCCGCTGCTGCTGCACCTGATTGAGCAGTTCGTGAATGCGTGCTTCACGTTCGCGGCGGCTCATGAGCGATGCTCCTCCAGCAGTTTGCGATCGGTATCCAGCTCTTTACGCGTATGGCGCAACAACGTTGATTGACGCGATTTGTATAACGTCCACAAACCGAAGATGAGCGCCAGAGCAAATAGCACCGCCGTAGTGATGGCAATCGCCATCAAGCGATATTGTGCGTCCACCGCCCAGATGATCAACACCATCAGGCTCATGAGACCGAAAGCGGTAAACAGCATAGTAAGGCCCACCATCATCAGCATCTGAATCAGGTTGGCCTTTTCCTCTTCCAGTTCCACAATTGCCAGTCTGACGCGCGTCTCGACCATGCTGACCAGCGTGGTAACGACCCGTTGACCGATGTTAAAGACCCCTTTGCCGGGGCCGTGGCTTTGCTGACTATCACTCATCATTAACGCCGTGAGATTAAAATGCCGATGAGAATACCTACCGCTGCACCGATACCCACGCCGTGCCACGGATTGTCGCGCACGTATTCGTCCGCTTTTTCCGCTGCTTCACGTGTGGTTTGTGCAATACGTTCGCCGGAATCGCCGAGACGTTCACGGGAGCTTTCAATAGCGCCGCGCGCTTTATGACGCAGTTTATCCAGCTCACCTTTGGATTTATCTGCTGAGCTGCTCAGCACTTCTTCCAGGGTATCAGCCAGATTTTTCAATTCAGCGCGCAGATGTTCAGATGTTGTTTCTTTAGCCATGGAAATCTCCTTTTACAGCATTGAGTTAAGTCCGATTAATAAGGTTCAGCTTCAAGCTTTTTCAGTTCGTGCTGCGCATCGAGCAGCTTACGTTCGCGCTTCTCAATTTTGTCCTTGTCGCCATCCTGACGCTCTTCTTTCAGCTCACGCTCACGTTCGGCAATTTTGTGCTTCTGCTCAGCGATGCGTTCGCTATGTGCAGATTTCAGCTGCTCATCGGTGCAGCCTGCGCGGACTTCGGTCAACGCGCGCTCCAGCCCGGTAACGCGGCGCTGGTTGTCGTGCTGTTTCGCCATATCGATCTCGCGTTGAATATCCTGCTCTTTTTGTTGGCAGAGCGATTCAGCCGCCAGCAGCGAACCCGAGAGTGAAAAAAGAATAGCACCTAGCAGTAATTGATGTTTCATCAGGTTGTGACCTTCCATTGTTGATGACCTGCCCGAGAGCAGACAGGAGAAGCTTCCCAGCATGTCTTAGGCTTACGCTATCTCTAAGGATAGACAGCAGACGAAAAAATTCAAAGAAGACGCGGGGATAGCGAGGATTAGCTCACCGCCTGGCTTAACGTCAGGCGGTGAAATTTAGCTAAAAATTGGGCGACTGGCGTCAGGATATTGCTGCGAAGCCTGCGGGCCAGCGGCGACCACAAAGCCTTGTGGCAACAGGCGCTTCAACACTTTTTGCGCCGCCAGGCTCTGTTCTTCATTCTCAAAATGAATCACCAGCGCATCGCCGGAGGGCGTAATACTTTTGATACGCACGCCCTGCGCAGAAAGTTGCTGATAAAGATAAAAACCATCGGGCAGATTGGTGCCGCTGTTGGCGACGCGGATCTGCACCACGGTTTCATGCTGCATCAAGGTAGGAACGAAACAGATCGCCAGCAGCGCCAACGCGCCACCCAGCGCCCAAGGCAGGAAACGCCTTGGGAATCCACGGAATGTGATCATGACTGTGAATTCCCGCTACGCGCTGACTGACGTTTACGCCAAATCACCACTAAAGAACCGATCAGGCCAATCACCAGCAGCACCAGCGGCAGCAGCATCAGGCACAACATCAGCTCATCTTCGTAACGACGGAAAATCGGTGTTTTACCCAGCGCGAAGCCCAGCACGGTAAGGATTAGCACCCACAGGAAGCCACTTACCCAGTTGAAGAACTGGAAGCGCGCATTACTCAGGCCAGAAAGCCCGGCGATGGTAGGGAGCAAGGTGCGGACGAAGGCAATAAAGCGACCCACCAGCAGTGCAGACAAGCCATGGCGATGGAACAGCCGGTGGGCGCGTTGGTGATATTGCGCGGGCAAGTGCGAAAGCCATTTTTGTACGGTAGGCGTATTACCGAGCCAGCGGCCCTGAATGTAGCTCACCCAGCAGCCGAGGCTGGCGCCGGTGGTCAGAATCAGCAGCGTCAGCGGGAAACCCATGGTGCCTTTAGCAATCAAAACGCCGACCAGAATCAGTAAACTATCGCCCGGCAGAAAGGCGGCGGGCAGCAATCCATTTTCCAGAAACAGAATCATGAACAACACGCCATAAATGGCCCAAACCAACGTCGGGTCGGAGAGCATTTCGTAATCCTGCTGCCACAAGGCATGCAGCAATGCTTGCAAAATATCCATCAATCATTCCTGAACATCATTGTTAAACGTGCCCGTGAGGGGCTTAGGCGCAGACTGGCGTTGGTTATACATTTTAGATAAGCAGCCTGAGCAGGAGTTTCCGGATCCTTCCAGAATTGATTGTTAAATCAGCGACTTTTTAAAGCCCTGTCGCAAAGGGTAATAAAAGGGCGATAACTGTAACAAAAATAACGTTATCCAGACAGGGGAAAGTGCCTGCCGCACAGGAGTTTTACCTTTAGACGCAGGTGGTCAAAAGGAGCTTTACATGAGCTGACACTATTGCAGACTAACTGACTTTTTCAGCAACAAAACGCCTGAAAAATAAGCAGGATCAGCGTGGATTTTCGCTACCTTCAGGCAGGATGACCGGATTTTCAGCAAACATGTAACGATCAACGTTAAATTCGAAATCGTCGGTGGTGGCGTTAAACAGCATCTGCTTAGTATTTTCCAGATGCTGCCACATTGCCAGCTTACTGGCGGCGGGATCTTTGCGGATCAGGGCTTTGAGGATCTGGTCGTGATCGTCACACCAGCTGGTGATATTTTTGGCATCAATATGTTCGTGCAGCTTTAACCAGTAAGGATTGTGCAGACGGTGCAGCCACATCTTCTCGACAATCGCTGCTAAGGCGCTGTTCTGCGTCGATTGCGCAATGCGCACGTGAAACTCCATATCCCACGCCGAATCGCGCGAATGATCTTCCTGACGCGCTTTCTCCTGAATCGCCATCAATGCCACGATATCCTGGCGTGTCACCTGCGTGGCGGCAAACTCAGCCACGTTGCTTTCAATCAGCTGGCGCGCCTGCAATAACTCGAAGGGGCCAAAATTAGCGAACTCCAGCTGGCTGGACGTTACCACGCGGTTCTGCTGCTGGCTGCTGATGACGTGAATGCCGGAACCTTTCCGCACCTCCACGTAACCTTCCACTTCCAGCATGATGATCGCTTCACGCACCACGGTACGGCTTACCTGCATCTCCTCCGCAATCAGACGCTCGGCAGGCAGTTTGTCGCCGACCCGGTAGTCGGCAGCTTCAATGCGGCGTTTGAGTTCGCTGGCGAGCTGTTGATAGAGGCGTCGTGATTCGGTCAGGTCCATTGCGCGGTCCGCTGTGGGAGAAAGTTGAGTTGTTATACCACTTCAGCCGCACAGAGGAAATGGGCTGGCCGATGCCAGCCCGGAAAGGTTAGGTGCGCACTGCAGCGGACTGCACCGCAGGCTGATCGTCGAGTTCAGAAACCGGCTGGTTTTTCAGCACCGTCCAAATAACCACCGCGCCTAACAGATCAAACACCGCCAGCGCCGCAAACAGCGGGCTGAAGCCCAGCGTATCGGCCAGCGCACCGACCACCAACGCAAACAGGGTGCTCGCCGTCCAGGCCGCCATGCCGGTTAAGCCGTTGGCGGTAGCCACTTCGTTACGGCCAAATACATCCGAAGAGAGCGTGATTAGCGCGCCTGAAAGCGCCTGATGGGCAAAACCACCGACACACAACAACCCAATCGCCACATACGGGCTGGTGAACAACCCGATGGTGCCTGGCGCAATCATTAACACCGCGCCCATGGTCACCACCAGTTTGCGTGAGACGATGAGATTGACGCCAAACCAGCGCTGAAACAGCGGCGGCAAGTAGCCCCCGACGATGCAGCCGAGATCGGCGAACAACATTGGCATCCAGGCAAACATGGCGATCTCTTTCAGGTTGAAGCCGTACACCTTAAACATAAACAACGGGATCCACGCGTTAAACGTTCCCCACGCGGGTTCGGCGAGGAAACGCGGCAGCGCAATGCCCCAGAACTGGCGATTGCGCAGGATCTGGCGTGCCGACATCTTCTTATTATTACCGGTTTGATGCTGCAACTCCTGGCCGGCAATGATGTAGTGACGCTCCTCATCGCTCAGCTTGGTTTGTTGTTTAGGATGCTTATAAAACACCAGCCAGCACAGGGCCCATACCATGCTCAGCACGCCAGTAATAATGAACGCCATTTGCCAGCTGTGCGCCATGATCGCCCACACCACCAGCGGCGGCGCCAGCATTGCGCCAATTGACGAGCCCACGTTGAAATAGCCCACCGCCACCGAACGCTCTTTGGCAGGGAACCATTCGCTACTGGCTTTCAGGCCTGCGGGAATCATTGCTGCTTCAGCGGCACCCACCGCGCCGCGTGCCAGCGCAAAGCCGCCCCAGCTGCCCGCCATCGCGGTTGCCGCACAGAAGATTGCCCACAGCACGGCAAACACCGCATAACCAATTTTGGTGCCGAGCATGTCCAGCACATAACCGGCTACCGGCTGCATGATGGTGTAGCACGCCGAGTAGGCGGCGACGATATAAGAATATTGTTGCGTGGTGATACCCAACTGCGTTTCCAGCGTGGGCGCAGCGACGGCAATGGTATTGCGCGTCAGGTAACCGAGCACGGTGCCCAGCGTCACCAGCCCAATCATGTACCAGCGTAGCCCTTTGATCTTACGCATTATTAACCTCGTCCAGTCTGTCGTTGCGGTTTTACCGCTGTAGTTATCTGGAGCGGGAAGACGTGAACAGTGCTGTTCACTCCCGCTGTTCCTTGCCTGTGCCATTAATCCCGTTAGCAACGGAGCGAGAGGTTAACTTGTTATACCTCTTTAAAAGTTGAATGCCATCACATAAACCTTGTGGCGAGTGTGTGTTAGAGCGAAAGATCGTTAAAACAGCCATTTAACGCATTATCCGCAACATAATCGTCCATATACCCACAGTGAAACTGTCATTATTGTGAGTCGGATCGCAAATAATTTTGCCGCCCGTTTAAATTGGTATGATAACTTTTAGTTAAAAGCCATCTGGCTACAAAATGAGGAAGCAGGTATGTCGCGTTTTATGAGTGAGGATTTTCTACTCGACACAGAGTTCGCCCGTCGTCTGTACCACGACTACGCTAAAGACCAGCCGATTTTCGACTATCACTGTCACTTACCGCCGCAGCAGATTGCCGATAATTACCGCTTCACCAACCTCTATGACATCTGGCTGAAAGGCGATCACTACAAATGGCGTGCGATGCGCGCTAACGGCGTGCCGGAAGCGTTATGCACCGGCGATGCCAGCGATCGTGAGAAATTTAACGCCTGGGCGCGTACCGTGCCGCATACCATCGGCAATCCGCTCTATCATTGGACGCACCTCGAATTGCGCCGGCCTTTTGGCATCACCGATGTGCTGCTGAATGAGCAGAGCGCAGATCGCATCTGGCAGCAGTGCAATGAACTGCTGGCGCAGGACGCCTTCAGCGCGCGCGGCATCATGCAGCAGATGAAGGTGAAAATGGTCGGCACCACCGACGATCCGCTCGACGACTTACAGCATCACCGCAAGCTGGCGCAGGACAGCAGCTTTGACGTCAAAGTGCTGCCGAGCTGGCGTCCAGACAAAGCCTTTAACATTGAGCTGGAGAGTTTCCTACCGTGGATTCAGCGCTTAGCGCAGGTCGCGGATGTTAACGTGCAGCGCTTTGACGATCTGCGCCGCGCCTTAAGCCAGCGACTCGATCACTTCGCCGCGCATGGCTGCAAAATTTCCGATCACGCGCTGGATGTGGTGGTGTTTGCGGAAGCGGATGACGCCACGCTGGATGGCATTCTAGCGCGTCGACTGCAAGGTGCAGCGCCTTCCGCTGAAGAGGCGGCCCAGTTTAAAACCGCCGTGCTGGTGTGGCTCGGCAGCGAATATGCGCGTCGCGGCTGGGCGCAGCAGTATCACATTGGCGCGCTACGCAACGCCAATCGCCGCCAGTTCGATATCCTCGGGCCGGATGTAGGCTTCGATTCGATTAACGATGCGCCGTTGGCGATTCCGCTGGCGCGTCTGCTGGATGCGCAAAACCGCAATAACGCGCTGCCCAAAACCATTCTTTACTGCCTCAACCCGCGCGACAACGAAGTGCTGGCGACCATGGCAGGCAATTTCCAGGGTGAAGGCGAACCCGGCAAGATGCAGTTTGGTTCGGCGTGGTGGTTTAACGATCAGCTGGATGGCATGCAGCGGCAGATGACGCAGCTGGCGCAAATCGGCCTGCTGAGCCGCTTTGTCGGCATGCTAACCGACAGCCGCAGCTTCCTCTCTTACACGCGTCATGAATATTTCCGTCGTCTGTTGTGCCAGATGATCGGCAATTGGGTGGCGCGGGGCGAAGCGCCTGAAGACGAGGCGTTGTTAGGGCAGATGGTACAGAACATCAGTTTCAACAATGCGCGCGATTACTTCGGTATTGAGCTGGGAGCCTGATAATGCAGCGACTCAACCGTCACGATTTTCCTGGCGCGCACTACAGCGAGCGCGTTATCCAGTTTGGTGAAGGCAACTTCCTGCGCGCCTTTATCGACTGGCAGCTCGACTGGCTTAATCAGCATCACAATACCGATGCGGGCGTGGTGGTGGTGCGGCCGCGCAACCGCGTGGTGGAAGAGACACTGAATCAGCAAGATGGCTTATACACCACGCTGATTCGCGGACTCAATGCGGCGGGTGAGCAGGTGAGTGAAGCCCGCCTGATCCGCAGCGTGAATCGTGAAATCCAGCCGTATCAGCAGTTTGATGCGTTTCTCGCGCTGGCACGCGCACCGCAGATGCGCTTTGTCTTCTCTAATACCACAGAAGCCGGCATTGCCTTTGCGGAGCAGGATCGGCTGGACGACACGCCCGCCTCATCCTTCCCCGGCAAGCTGACGCAGCTGCTGTGGGCGCGCTTCAACCATTTTGCCGGTGCCAGTGATAAAGGTTGGCTGGTGGTGCCCTGTGAACTGATCGATTACAACGGCGACACGCTGCGTGAGCTGGTGCTGCGCTACAGCCAGCATTGGCAGCTGCCGCCGGCGTTTGCCCGCTGGGTGCAGGATCACTGCGCGTTCTACAACACGCTGGTGGATCGCATTGTCACCGGTTATCCCGCGGATAGCGCGGCGATCGAAGCGTCATTAGGCTACGAAGATCGCTATCTGGTGGCGGGCGAAGTCTATTACCAGTTTGTGATTCAGGGACCAAATGCACTGGCGCAGGAGCTGCAGCTGCACACGCTGGCACCGGAAGTGAAGCTGGTGGACGACATCACACCGTACAAAGCGCAAAAGGTGGCGATCCTTAACGGCGCGCACACTGCGCTGGTACCGGTGGCGTTTCAGGCCGGGCTGGAGAGCGTGGGAGAGGCGATGGATGATGCGCAGATGGCCGGCTTTGTCGATGCGCTGCTGCGCGATGAGGTCATTCCCACGCTGGATCTGCCGCGCGACGAGCTGCACGCCTTTGCCGACGCGGTGCAGCGTCGCTTCCGCAATCCCTTTATCCGCCATGCGTTGCTCTCCATCGCCCTTAACGGCATGACCAAATTCCGCACCCGTTTGCTGCCGCAATTGTTGTTGTCGCAGCAGCAAAACGGGCAATGGCCTGTGCGGCTGACCTTCGCCTTTGCCGCGCTGCTGGCCTTTTATCGTGGTGCAGAGGGCAAACGTCACTGGCCGCTGCAGGACGACGAACAGTGGCTGCAGCGTTTCGCTGAACTGTGGTCAGCAGTAAATAACGATAAACAGACTCCAGAACAGTTGGTGCGTGCGGTACTCAGCGACGCCAATCACTGGGGCGAAGATCTCACTCAGCAGCCCGGATTAGTGGCTGCGGTCAGCCAACACCTGCAAAACATCATCGTCCACGGGATGCGGACGGCGTTGACACAACTGAGATAACGCTATGCAAGATGCCATTAGAATCCATTCACGCGACAACGTTGCTGTGGCGTTGCGCGATTTGCCAGCCAATACCCAGGTCGAAATCAATCAACAGGCGATCATCTTGCAGCAGGAGGTTGGACGCGGCCATAAGTTTGCGCTGCAGCCTTTAGCCACCGACGCGCTGGTGATCAAATACGGTTTGCCGATCGCGCACGCCACTCAACCGATTGCGGCCGGCGAGATCATTCACTCCAGCAATGCGCGCACCAACCTAAGCGACGTGGATGAGTACGACTATCAACCCGATTTTCTCGATCTGCCGCCGCAAGCTGGCGATCGCGACGTGCAGATTTATCGTCGCGCCAGCGGGGAAGTGGGCATCCGTAATGAGTTATGGATCCTGCCCACCGTGGGCTGCGTCAACGGCATCGCGCGGCAAATCCTGACGCGCTTTATGAAAGAGACCAATGACGCCGAAGGCATTGATGGCGTGCATCTGTTCAGCCATCCGTTTGGCTGTTCGCAGCTTGGGCAGGATCACGAGAACACCCGCACCATGCTGCAGAACATGGTGCGCCATCCCAATGCCGGCGCGGTGCTGGTGATTGGGCTTGGCTGCGAGAACAATCAGGTTGATGTGTTTCGTGAAACGCTTGGTGGCTTCGATAGCGATCGCGTGCAGTTCATGGAGTGCCAGAAGCAGGATGATGAAGTGGAAGCGGGGCTGGAACGTCTGCACGAACTCTATCGTGCCATGCGCGCGGATCAGCGTCAGCCGGGCAAACTCAGCGAGCTAAAGTTTGGTCTGGAGTGCGGGGGTTCGGATGGTTTTTCCGGCATCACCGCCAATCCTATGCTGGGCTGTTTCTCTGACCAGATGATTGCCAACGGCGGCACCACGGTGCTGACCGAAGTGCCAGAGATGTTTGGCGCTGAGCGCATTTTGATGAGCCGCTGCCGCGATGAAGCCACCTTTGAAAAAACCGTGGCGATGATAAATGACTTCAAGCGCTACTTTATCGATCACCAGCAGCCGATTTATGAGAATCCATCACCCGGCAACAAAGCGGGCGGCATCACCACGCTGGAGGAGAAGTCGCTCGGCTGCACGCAAAAGGCCGGACAAAGTCAGGTGGTGGATGTGCTGAAGTACGGTGAGCGCCTGCATACACCGGGACTGAATCTGTTAAGTGCGCCGGGCAACGATGCGGTTGCAACCAGCGCGCTGGCGGGCGCGGGCTGTCATATGGTGCTGTTTACCACCGGACGCGGCACGCCGTACGGCGGTTTTGTGCCGACGGTGAAGATCGCCACCAATACGCAGCTCGCCGAGAAGAAGCCGCACTGGATCGATTTTAATGCCGGGCGTTTGCTTGAAGGAATGAGTATGGCGGAGATGCTGGCGGACTTCGTCGATATGATTGTGGCGATTGCCAATGGCCAACCCGCGCGCAACGAAACTAATGATTTTCGCGAGTTAGCCATCTTTAAAAGCGGTGTAACCTTGTAAAACCAGGTCGCCATGGATGGCGACCTATTCAAAACCTTACCTTACTCCGATTCTGACACCGTACGACGCGGCTGGCGCTCGGCTTCGGCCTGGCATACGGCCGCGGTAAACAGAATATCCGTCGAGGAGTTCAGCGCGGTCTCGGCGGAATCCTGCAGCACGCCAATAATAAAGCCCACCGCCACTACCTGCATCGCCAAATCATTCGGAATACCAAACATGTTGCAGGCTACCGGGATCAGCAGCAGCGAACCGCCGGCCACACCGGATGCACCACAAGCACATAGCGACGCCACCAGACTCAACAGAATGGCGGTTGGAACATCCACCGCAATACCCAGCGTATGTACTGCCGCCAGCGTCAACACCGTGATGGTGATGGATGCGCCAGCCATGCTGATGGTGGCACCCAGCGGGATCGACACGGAATACGTGTCTTCATCCAGATTGAGACGTTTCGCCAGCGCCATATTGACCGGAATGTTAGCCGCTGAACTGCGGGTGAAGAACGCGGTGACGCCACTTTCACGCATGCAGGTAAACACCAGCGGATACGGGTTGCGGCGAATCTTCTGGAACACCAGCATTGGGTTGATTACCAGCGCCATAATCAGCATGCAGCCGAGCAGCAGCGCCAGCAGATTGGCGTATTCCCACAGCGCGTCAAAGCCGGTTGAGGCGAGAATAGAGGCCACCAGACCAAAAATTCCCAGCGGCGCACAGCGGATCACACAGCGCACGACCCAGGTCGCGGCATTGGACGCGTCGTTAAGAAACGCTTTGCTGCTTGGGCTGGCATGACGAAACGCCAGCCCCAATCCCAGCGCCCACACCAAAATACCGATGTAGTTGGCGTTCATCAGCGCTTCAATCGGGTTCGACACCATGCTCATCAGCAAACCGTGCAGCACTTCGGTAATACCCGACGGCGGCGTAATTTGCGTGGCGCCGACGTTCATCGACAGCGTCTGAGGGAACAGATGGCTGAAGATCACCGCCACAACCGCAGCAAAGAACGTGCTGAGCAGATACAGCATGATAATCGGGCGGATATTGGTTTTCTGTCCCTGCTGATGGTTAGCGATCGAAGATATTACCAGCACCAAAACCAACAGCGGCGCGACGGCTTTTAGCGCACGCACGAACAGCTCACCCAGCAAGCCAACGGCCAGTGCGGCATCGCGTGAGAACCACGCCAGCGCCACGCCCGCCACCAGGCCGATCATGATTTGTTTTACCAGGCTTCCTGCGAACAGTGCGCCCAGACGTCCAATAAAGTTGTTTTGCATATCACAGTCTTTTTATATTCGCGGTCATGAGTATTGTGCGCGGTTCCACCACGCACAACGGTTTGCCCGGCGGAGTATAAGGAAAAGAGCTTATGAGGAAAGAGATAATTCTGTGCATGCGCAGCAGATCGGTTTTTTGATCTGCTGATGATGGGAAGTGTGACAGATATATAAAAGGTGAAGGTTGCCACTGGCGAAACAAAGCAGGGGCGATTAGCGCCCCTGCAGAAGATTATGGTGAGATCTTCTTCTGGTCGTTTCTGTGGTTTACCCAGGCGTTGATCAGCAGCGTACCGCCGAGAATTACACCCACCACCGTCAGCGAGATGCCGACGGGAATGTGATAGAACTCGACAATCAGCATTTTGATACCGATAAACACCAGCACAATCGCCAGGCCATATTTCAGCATCGAGAAACGCTCCGCGACGTTAGCCAGCAGGAAGTACATGGCGCGCAGGCCAAGAATCGCGAACAGGTTGGAAGTCAGCACAATGAACGGATCGGTGGTCACCGCGAAGATTGCGGGAATGCTGTCCACGGCGAAAATCACATCGCTTAGTTCAACCATGATCAGCACCAGCAGCAGCGGCGTAGCAAACAGCACACCGTTTTTGCGGGTGAAGAACTTCTCTCCGTCCAGACTATCGGTCATGCGCAGATGTTTGCGCAGCCAGCGTACCACCGGCTTGTCACCCACCGTGCTGTCATCTTCCTCTTTCGCCAGCGCCATTTTCAGGCCGGTAAACAGCAGGAAGGCGCCGAACACGTATAGGATCCAGCTGAACTGAGTAACCAAATAGCTGCCAGCGAAGATCATGATGGTACGCAGCACAATCGCGCCCAATACGCCATAAATCAGCACGCGGCGCTGTAGGTTGGCCGGTACAGCGAAGTAACTAAACAGCATCAGCCAGACAAAAACGTTATCCACCGCCAGCGCTTTCTCTAAAACGTAGCCAGTGAGGAAAGCGAGGGTTTGCGCGGTGGCGACTTCACGTCCGGCGGTACCGTCGAGATACCACCAGAAGGCGGCGCTGAACAGCAGTGAAACTGACACCCAAATCAGCGACCAGACCGCTGCTTGTTTGAATGACATGGTTTGTGCGCCACGGCGGCCCTGTAACAGCAGGTCGATCGCCAGCATGATGAGCACTACGACAGCGAAGCTGCCCCAAAGTAACGGTGTGCCAACTGAGTGCATAGTCGTATCCTTTTCCAGAAATAAAAAAGCGGCTGAAGTCAAAAGACGTCAGCCGCTTTGATCGTGCTGCAAGCAAACCTCGCCTTCCGGCAAGGTCTCACTTACAACTCAGAATAGATTCCGGGTTGCCTGACGACCGGATGCGTAACGCATATTGCATGGCGCATCGTAATGACGATCAATCAGCGTAGAAGTTACTCCCCTTTGCAGCGCTAAACATACGGAGTTCGATAATCGCTTTCAAGAGGGCTCTGGAAATGTTTTGCAATATTTACACTTCAGCCTGATCCGCCGGGAATACCACGCCGGTCTGGCGACGGATTTCCGTGAGCAACTGTGCCGTGATGCGCGAGTTTTCTAAGGCCGCATGCTCAACTTCACCGGCTTCCACCAATTTGGCGAAGGTTTCGGCTTCATACAGCATGGTATTGATGTGCTGCGGCTGCGTCAGGTTTTGGCTCTCGCCACCGCGCGGGATAAAGCGCAGTTGCTGGCACTCGGAGATCTTTTCAATCACCAGCGATCCCGCTTCGCCCTGAATTTCACTCGGGATCAGTGAATCGCTGACCTTTGAGTGCAGCAGCGTGACATCAAAATCGCCGTAGCCCAGCACCACCACGCCATGCGCATCAACGCCACTTTCCAGCAGAGAAGCTTGCGCCTTGACCTGCTGTGGCGCACCCCACAAGGTGACAGCGGCGGCGAGGCAGTAAAAGCCGATATCCATCATCGAGCCATTCGACCAGCGAGGATTAAAGGTATTCGGGTTCTCGCCATCCAGATAGCGCTGATAACGCGAAGAATACTGGCAGTAGTTGATCAAGGCTTTACGCAGTTTGCCCAATTGCGGTAGCGTTTTTTGCAGTTGCAGGAAGGTGGGCAGGCTGGCGGTTTTAAAGGCTTCGAACAGCACCACCTGATGCTGGCGCGCGCAGGCAATCATCGCCTCGGCTTCACGCAGATTAGACGCCATCGGCTTCTCGCAAATCACATGCTTACCGTGCGACATAAACAGTATCGCCTGCTCACTGTGCAGCGCATTTGGACTGGCGATATACACCGCATCGATCTCACTGCTGGCGGCAAGTTCATCCAGAGAGGTGAAGGTCAGCTTGCAGGGATAATCCACCACAAACGCGTCGGCCTGCTGCTGACTACGCGAATAGACGCCGCTCAGCTTCATCTTGCCGGTTTCATGCGCGGCGTCGATAAACTGGCGGGTAATCCAGTTGGTTCCCACGATGGCGAAACGAATCACGTGCTGCTCTCCTGCTAAAGTAAAACGGCAGAGTAACATGTTCATCTGAGCGCCAGGCAGGCGAAATTTGATCCTGAGATCCGCATTCCAATATGATGATGCCGCACAACTTTTTAACCGACTTAGCGGGGACGCGCGGGTGAGTGGAAGTAAACATGCTCTGAACTGGACCACATTACTGATTGCCATCCCCGTTGGATGTGTGGCCTCGCTGGTGACGCTGGCCTTTCGCGGCGTAATTGAATTGATCAACCATCTGCTGTTCAACAGTGACAGTGAAATCACCGTGGCGATGCATGTCTGGCCGTGGATCTTCTGGCCGCTGCTGGTGGGCGCGGGCGGCGTATTGGCCGGTTTTTTCCTGCGCTATGCGGTGGCGATTGAGAAACAGGAAACGGTGCAGACCGATTATCTGGAGGTGATCAACGCGCGGCTCGATGCGGTACCAACCAAAACCTCGCTGTTCCGTGCGCTGTCATCGATGGCCAGCATCGGCAGTGGCGCGTCGATTGGTAAAGAGGGGCCGATGGTGCAGCTATCGGCGCTGAGCGGCAGTTTAATCGGGCGCTGGCTGCCGAAATCGCTGAATCTGCGTAACAGCGATATCGTGGCGATGGCCGCTGCTGCCGGGCTTTCATCGGTGTATCACGCCCCGTTGGCGTCGGCGATATTTGTCGCGGAGATCGCTTTTGGCATCTCGGCGCTACAACGCTTGATTCCGCTAATTGTCTCGTCGGCGGTGGCGGTGATGACCATGTGGTCGCTGGGTTTTCGCAGCGCACTATATCCGTTATCCGAAGCGCTATTCCAGATGGATATCAGCAGTTTGCTGATGACGTTGCTGATTGGTTTTGTCGCCGGTATCGCCGGCTGGCTGCTGATCAAACTGATTGCGCGCAGCAAGGCGCTGTTTGGCCGCGTGCGTTCGCTGCCGCTGCGGCTCGGCGCCGGTGGATTAGCGGTGGGCTTTTTGGCGCTGATCTCCACCGATATTCTCGGTAACGGTTACGAAGTGATCGTGAAAATCATTGATGGCCAATATCTACTGATGGGATTACTGGGATTGCTGGTGCTCAAAACGCTGGCGACCACGCTGTCGGTGGGTTCCAATGCGGTGGGCGGGCTGTTTACCCCTTCCTTATTGATCGGCGCACTGCTCGGCGTGGCGCTGGCGCAAATGGGTGTGATGCTGCATTTACCGGTCGGCAATACTTTGCTGTATGCGGCCATCGGCATGGCGGCGGTGCTGGCGGCGGTCAGCCAGGCACCGTTAATGGCGATGCTGATGGTGCTTGAGATGACGCTGAATAGCAGCCTGTTGTTCCCGATTATGATCGCGTCAGTGCTGGCCTCGATGGTGGTGTATCGCCTGCAATCGTCCAGCACTTATCCGGTGGTGAGCAGCCATTTCAGTCGTTCCGAAGCCAAGTATGATTTCGATAACATGCGTGTCGATCAGTTGATCATTCCCGGCGCGGCGTTGCAGCCAGAAGAGTCAGTAGGGCAGGCGCTGGCGGTGAGCTCGCTCAAGCGGGAACGTTATGTCTATGTGATTAATAGTGAAGGGCAATTTCTCGGCGTGGTGTCGATACACGATATCTCACGCAAGGTGTTGTCGCAGGAGATCACGCTGCATTCGCCAGTCAGTAGCGTGATGGACAATAACTTTCCCTGCATTTATCAGAATCAAAGCATGCGCGAAGGTTGGGAAGCCTTTGCCCGCGTCACGCTTGAACGCCTGCCGGTGCTAAATAATCCGCAGGAGCGCCGTTTTATGGGCGCACTGACCAAAACCAGCCTGATCCAAAAAGCGCAGGAGTTTCTTTAAGCTGCGTTGCCGCGCATCGCCTGATCGGTCATCCACAAGCGGGCGTCAAATTCGAGCTGATGATAATCCGGTTCCATGTGGCAGCAGAGTTGGTAAAACGCTTTGTCGTGCTCTTTCTCTTTCAGGTGCGCCAGCTCGTGCACCACGATCATGCGCAAAAACGCTTCCGGTGCGAGGCGGAAGAAAGTGGAGATGCGAATCTCCGCTTTGGCTTTTAGATTGCCGCCTTGCACGCGCGAAATCGCCGTATGCAGCCCCAACGCGTGCTTCATCACCTTGATTTTATTGTCCCAAATCACTTTGCTCACCGGCGGTGCGCTGCGCATATAGCGGTTTTTCAGCGCCTGCGTGTAATCATAGAGCGCGCGGTCGCTGACGATATTGTGCGTATCGGGATAGCGTTGCTGGAGAAAGGCACCTAAGCGCTCATGTTCGATCAGCGTCTGAACCTGCTCGAGGATGTTTTCAGGGTAGCCCTGCAGATAGATTAATGACATTGGGATTCCCGGCGAAAGACAGTATACTGCGCCCCCTTTTTAGGGCGAAAATCGCGCAAAGTGTACCACGCCGGAGATTCCATGAGCCAACTTGAACTGACCAATCGCACGCTGACGCTGCACCGCTTCCCGCCAATGCGTGAGGAAAGCCCGCTACAGGCGTGGGATTCCGCCGATGAATACCTGTTGCAGCAAGCGCTGCCCGAGGGACCGGTTTTGGTGTTCAACGACAGCTTTGGTGCGCTGACTTGCGGGTTGGGTGCACGTCCCGTGTGGCACGTCAGCGATTCGCTGCTGAGCGAACAGGCGGCTAGACAGAACCTGCGACTCAATGAGATGGATGAAGATCAGGTGCATTTTCTCGATAGCCTGGCACCATTGCCGGCCGCACCGGCGGTGGTGATGATCAAAATCCCCAAAGCGCTGGCGCTGCTCGAGCATCAACTGCGTGCACTGCGCGAAGTGGTGACGCCAGACACGCTGATTCTGGCGGCGGCGAAAGCCAAAGATATTCACAACTCCACGCTGCAACTGTTCGAGCGCATCCTCGGCGAGAGCAAAACCTCGCTGGCGTGGAAAAAAGCGCGTCTGATTTACAGCCGCTTCACTGCGCCGCAATTAGCGGATCAGCCCGCCACCACCGTTTGGCCGCTGGATGATTCTGAGTACCAGATCCACAATCACGCCAACGTGTTTTCCCGCGCGTCGCTGGATGTGGGCGCACGCTTCTTTATGCAGCATCTGCCTTTTGACATTGAAGGGGAGATTCTCGATCTGGGTTGTGGCAATGGCGTGATTGGCTTGCTGGCGCTGGAACAGAACCCAAACGCGGACGTGCTGTTTTATGATGAATCCTACATGGCGGTGGCATCAAGCAAACTGAACGTGGAAGTGAACCGTCCGCAAGATATGGCGCGCTGTCAGTTTCGCGTTAACAACGTGCTGAGTGGCTTCCCGTCCGATCGCCTGCACGCGGTGCTGTGCAATCCGCCATTCCACCAGCAGCACGCGGTGACCGATCATCTGGCATGGCAAATGCTGCGTGATGCGAAACGCTGCCTGCAGTATGGCGGCGAGTTGCGCATCGTCGGCAACCGCCACCTCGGTTATCACGTCAAAATGAAAAAGCTGTTTGGCAACTGCGAGCTGGTGGCGTCCAACGCCAAGTTCGTGGTACTGCGTTCGGTCAAACTGCGCTAATTACACACTCAGCGCCAGTTCGGTCGCCTGAGCGATGGCGCGGCGAGCATCCAGCTCCTGCGCCACATCCGCACCCCCAATCACACGTACGGATTTGCCACGCGCGCTGAGCTGATCCGCCAGCAGGCGCAGCGGTTCCTGCCCGGCACAAATCACCACGTTATCCACCGCCAGCGTCATCGCTTCGCCCTGATGACGCAGATGTAATCCAGCATCATCAATCTGCAAATATTCGACGTCGCCCCACATCTGCACGCCGTGCGCCTGCAAGCTGGCGCGGTGGATCCAGCCGGTGGTTTTCGCTAAGCCTGCGCCCGGCTTGCCGGATTTGCGCTGCAGCAACCAGATTTGCCGATCGGCGGGCTGTGGCTGTGGCACCATCAAACCGCCTCGCGCCTGCAGGCTGCGATCGATGCCCCAGCTTTGGTAGAAATCGTCATGGTTGGTTTGATGCAGCAGAAACTCGGCGGTATCAAAACCAATGCCGCCCGCGCCGATAATCGCCACGCGTTTTCCCACCGGTTTTTTATCGCGAATCACATCAAGGTAGCTCAGCACGCTGGGATGATCGATGCCAGGAATCGTCAGCTGGCGCGGCAAGATACCGGTTGCGATGATCACTTCGTCAGCGGCTGCCAGTTCGTCGGCGCTGACGCGATGTTCCGTTTTAATCGTTACGCCTGCGGCAGCAAGTTGGTGACGGAAATAGCGCAGCGTTTCACTGAATTCGGCTTTGCCGGGAATCTGCCGGGCGATATTAAACTGCCCACCAATTTGCGCATCGGCCTCGTAAAGCGTGACCTGATGGCCGCGCTGCGCCGCCTGCAGCGCGAACGCCATACCCGCGGGCCCCGCGCCCACCACCGCCAGCTGTTTCGGCTGCTTGGTGGCGATCACCGGCATCAGCGTTTCGTGGCAGGCGCGCGGATTCACCAGACAAGAGGTGATTTTGCCGACAAAGATTTGATCGAGACAGGCCTGATTACAGGCAATGCAGGTGTTGATGGCATCGGGCTGGCCGGTTTCGGCTTTACGGACGAAAGCCGCATCGGCGAGGAAAGGGCGCGCCATCGAGACCATATCAGCGATGCCATCACGCAAAAGCTGTTCAGCTACATCGGGATGGTTGATGCGATTGGTGGCGATGACCGGCACCGATACGCGCTCGCGCAGGTGCTGCGTGACCCAGGCAAAACCAGCACGCGGCACGCAGGTGGCGATGGTGGGAATACGCGCTTCATGCCAGCCAATGCCGCTGTTAAACAGCGTAACGCCGCACTGCTCCAGCGCTTGCGCCAGTGAAAGCGTCTCTTCCAGCGAGCTGCCGTTATTGACCAAATCGAGCATCGACAGGCGGAAGATAATGATGAAGTCGCGGCCGACGGCATCACGCACCGCTTGCGTCACCGCTAACGCAAAGCGCTGGCGTCGCGTCACATCGCCGCCCCAGTCATCCTCACGCTGATTGGTGTGCGCCACCAGAAACTGGTTAATCAGATAACCTTCCGAGCCCATGATCTCCACGCCGTCATAGCCGGCCTGTTGCGCCAGTTTGGCGCAGTGCGCGAAGTCCTGAAAGGTTTGCTGAATATCAGCATCGCTGAGCGCTTGTGGCGTAAAAGGATTGATCGGCGCCTGTAATGCCGATGGGGCAACCAGGTCACGCTGATAGCTGTAGCGCCCGGCATGCAGAATTTGCAGCGCGATTTTCCCGCCTTCTGCATGCACCGCATCGGTGATGATACGGTGCCAGTTGCACTGACTTTCCTGGTTGAGGATCGCTCCGCCTTGTGCCACCACGCCTTGCGGATTGGGCGCGATACCGCCAGTGACAATCAGCGCCACGCCTTCACGCGCGCGCTCAGCGTAAAAAGCGGCCAGGCGCTCTGCGCCCTCGGCGTGTTCTTCCAGTCCGGTATGCATCGAACCCATCAGAAAACGATTTTTAAGCTGGGTGAAACCCAGATCCAGCGGGGCGAACAGGTGGGCATAATGCTCAGACATAATCACATACTCAGAGAGTGGTCGGATGAGTGAACTCTAGCGGGATTTTGCAGGGAAGGAAGTGTGTGGCGTTCAGCCTGTGAGAAGTATCAAAAAAAAGCAGGGCGGTAAGTCGCAGACGAAAGTATCGGACTTCTTTCGGCAGGCACGGGAAGAAACCTACTCGCCCTGTAATAGCATGAAGAAGGGGCTAATAAATTAGCTCTGTGGTTATTAATTCCTTTATAACTCAATCTTTTTAGAAACTGTCCGGGGTTAGGACAAGGCATATCATGCCACGCCATAACGTTATTAATCAGCAAGACTAGTCTTGATTTTTCTTTCAACAAGCCCCATTGCGACGTGCAAGTTCGATGATATCAACCAGGTTTTTTGACTCGAGTTTTTGGAATATATTTGTTTTATAAGTGCTGATTGTTTTATTATTTAATCCCAATTCGCAAGCGATGGTTTTATTGGACTTCCCCTGTGCGAGCTGTCGCAAAATTAAATTTTCACGGTCAGTCAGGCGAGAAAGCATATCTTGCTCATTCGCATAACGCTGACGTTTATCCAGAATGTCGCCCGGTAGATAATTCACATTATTAGAAACGCAGCCAATGGCGGCGATCAGTGTTTGAATGGGATCGTAAGTTGACACGAACCCATTCGCACCCTGGCTAAGTGACTGTATGGAAAGGTGGTTATTGCCATCCTGACTAATCAGTATGACTTTCATCCACGTCTTTGATTTGACGATATCGCGTAAAAATGCGATGCCATTTTTTTCTTTAAAGTCAGGATCTAATATTAGTATGTCGATGTGGTGATGAATGATATCATCAATACCATCGTTAATTGTGTGCGCAGTAGTGACACAATTAAAGCCATTCATTAATAATAAAGCCTGCACGCCGGCGGCAACCAAACGATGCTCATCAACGATGAGAATTTTTGCATTAAACATATCTCTCCCTTTAACGGCACCGTAATGATGACGTTGACGGCCATTATGTCCGCCAGATTAATAGGGCGAACCGAGAAATGTCTCGATAAGATTATGATTCTATAAATCTTGATGATTTTTCAGGCGATGTTTCTCAAATTCTTGCAAGGATTCATTAACACGTTTCATTTCCTCGACAATCTGCTGAATTAACGCTTGCGGATCGAGGGCTTCCTCGCGGTGTTTCTCCAACTTGCGGCCCAGTTCAGTCAACGTTGGAGCATTTAGCATTGCTGCTCCTCCTTTTAATTTGTGACCCAGCTGTGACAGGGCGCTGGCATCATCGGTTTGCTGAAGTGATACCAACAACTCATCGTGGCTGGTTCGTATGCTGTTGAGTAACACCAGACAACCTTCACTATCCTGTTCGGCCAATTGTGTTAACAGCTGTGGGAAGGAGGAGATACTCGCTGCCGGCGGGGCCTGGATTTCGGGTTTTATGGCGCTGCGCCGGGTACAACGTGCAACCTGAGCAAGTAAGCTCTCTAAATCCAGCGGCTTGAAAAGACAATCGTTCATTCCCGCCTGAAGGCAGCGTTGCATAATATGCTGCTCAGCCGATGCAGTCAGGCCGAATAGCATGATCGGTGTTAACTGATGCTCATGCTCGTATAGACGCAGCGCTTCAGCGAACTGAAAGCCGTTCATGCCCGGCATATTACAGTCTGTGATGATGAGGTCGAAACGTAATGGATCCTGCTGCCATAACGTCAGTGCTTCTGCCGCACTTTCACTCACCATGACTTGATGGCCAGCCAGTTCAAGCTGTTTCCCAAGCAGTAATCGGTTGGGTGCATGATCGTCGATGATCATCACGGAGAGCTTGTCGGAGATCAGCGGCTGCGACAAATGAGGCTGTGTTTGATCCTGCGGTTCACCGGGCAAGGCACGGAAATAAAAAGAGAACACCGCGCCTTCCCCTGGCGCACTTTCCACAATCAGCTCACCATCCAGTAAATGCGCCAGATTACGACAAATGCTTAATCCTAATCCGGTGCCAATTTGCTGTTGCTGACGATCGCCCACCTGCACAAAAGGTTCGAAGATGGCGTGCTGTTGGTCTTCCGTCATGCCACAACCTTGATCGCTAACTTCGATCACGAATTCACAACCGTCCTCCTCCTGCGCAATGCCCTGCATGAGCACAACAGTGACAGTGCCGTAATCGGAAAACTTAATGGCGTTGCTCAATAGGTTGGAGAGAATTTGATTCAGCATCAATGGGTCTGTCTTCACCCAGTAAGCAGCAATATCCATCTCTACCCGCAGTTCAAGTCCCTTAATCTCTGCTTTATTACGAAATAGCGTAACCGCTTGATCGAGAACATCAGGAAGGTAGACCGTTTCTAACGTTGGTTGATAAAGGCCGGACTCGATTTTCGACAAATCGAGAATATCGCCAATCAATGACAGCAACGCGCGTGCCGAATGGTACGCAACACGGATGTTCTCTGAGAGTGAATCAGCCGGTTGCAAGCGAGTTTCGAGCTCCAGTAAGCCAATCATGGCATGCAGTGGCGTGCGGATTTCATGGCTCATGCTGGCAAGAAATTCACTTTTGGAGCGGTTGGCTTTATCAGCCACATCTTTGGCGAGTTGTAACTCCTGCAGCAGCGCATTGCGTTCAGTGACATCCAGCCAGCCCCCAATAACACCTGCGACATCACCGTGCCGATCGCGAAACGGCAGTATCCAGTGATAAAGCTGGAATGTCCGCTGTTCAAAATCCATGTGTATATCGCGCATGACGGCTTCGCCATCCAGTAAGGTTTTTTGATAGCCATCTTCAATACTGTGAATACTGGCGTTATTGCCAGTGAGAACGTCCGACAGTCGTTTACCGATGACATCTTCTCGCTGGAAATCCATAAAACGTAGGTAGGCATTGTTGCAATCCACTAATCGGGTTTGTTTATCGCGGATATACATTGCAACGGGCGAGTCATTGAAGAGTGTATGGGTAAAATTGAGCTGATTTTTCAATGCATTTTCAGCCTGAATACGCTGCTGAATAACCTTCCGCAGATGACGGTTCCACAGCAAAATAAGGGCTATCAATCCGGCCGAGACGGACACGATCAGCAAGATAACTTGTTTGTAACTCTGCCATGAAGCACTGAGGAACGGCATCTCTGACTGACGCCAATGTGCCAGCAACTTGAACATGGTTTCGGGAGGAATCGCGATCAAGGCTTTATTGAGAATGCTAATCAGCGTTTCATTACCGGGTTCAACACGCATGACAAAACGTGCCGGGTCTGCACCCAACGTGGTTTCAATAATCAGGTCATCTGCGTAGTGGTTGTGGAGCAGATAATCCACAAAAATCTTTGGCATCACTACCGCATCGATTTCATGCGCCTGCAATTCACGCAAGGCCTGCAAAGGATCATTGATATAGGCGAGGTTCAGATGGGGATAATGTAGAAGCATCCAATCCTTCATCTGCCGATTGTTCAGCATGAGAGCCGAGCCAAAGGGAAAAGGATCCCGAGCCATAATATTCCGAGGGCGTTTATGGCGAATAATGACCCAGTGTGAAACCAGCCATGGGCGGGTTATTAACTGAGGTGGCATATCCGGGTTAAGCATCTCAAGCGCATACAGATGTGGAAAATGCTTATCGGTTTGGTTACGTCCACTTTCTTCCTGAACTTCTGAATTAAATGTAATGCCACTTTGGTTGGCTATCAGATCTAAAACATCAATGATCATGCCGCGAAACGGCATGCTTCCGTTGCGACTGCTGAGTGGAGCGAGGGTTTGCGGTAGGGCGGTGTTAATACGCGGGTGTGCCTGTAGCCATTTCTCCTCTTCATGCTTGAGTGCAAGCGGATTACGCTGCAGCACATGGTACGTATCCAGTTGCCAGCGCTTCGCTATCTGCATGCGAATTGAGAGAGGAATTTGTGTTAAGGCAAAATTAATCGCTTCGGCAAGTTGTGGATGACGCGGGCTAATGCCAAAGCTGAAATTCATCGGAATAGCGTGGTCATCTTTGGTTATATCCAGCGCATTTGCGAACATGAAGCGATTTAGGTGCGTAAGTGTGGCGGCATTGCCCCATACACGCTCTGTTTGGCCAAATACTGTTGCTGCGACAGCATCGTAGTAACCAGGAAAGCGAACTAAAAGGTCGCTCTTAAAAGTCTCTTCTAAATGTGCACGCATCAACGCTGAACCAGACCAGGCCATGCGATTGGGTTCATCAATTTTTAATGGAGCGTTCTGCCCAGACTTAAAACCGATCGCTGCATAATCCAGCATCCAGGGGTCGCTGGCGATCAAGGTTTGCGCCTCTGCTACTGAGGATTGCTCCACATAGATCGCTAATAGTTGCATTTCTCCGCTGGTTACGGCTTCCTGGGCCGCGCTATGGCTGGCGTAATAATGGATTTCTATTGTGGTATCCAGCATATTCTGAATCAGAGAGAGATAATCCGCACTTACGCCTTCGAATCGTCGCGTATCCATATCCATAAAAAGGGGCGGTTGTGGTTGCCCAGCGACAGCAACTTTGAGAACGTGATGACGAAACTCTGAAGAGATAGGTTCAGCCAGTTGTAAAGCAGGTTGAGCTACATCATATCGCGCCAGTAATTGCAGTTTTTTCTCTGATGCTATTAATGAACATGAAACTAAAGCCAGAAAAAATAAGGCCAACAAACGAAAAGTAGTAAGGTTAATTAGCACGCTGCCTTCTTAAGGTATCCATTAATATCTATTAGGACCAGGGATTATAAAGATATTATTATCTTTCGCTCGTTCTATTCTTTTACTGTTAAAATTTTGCGACCATTCTCAAATGTTTGATTTTTAGCGAAAGAGAGAGGGTGATGGCGATGTCACTATATGATGTTCATTTCTTAGCTTATTCAGTTAGTTATATTGCTCCTTTTCTTTCAAGACAATTCTTATGTGGTCTTGTTAAGGAGTTAAGTCAGACTTTTCCCACTTTTACGTGAGCAGGCAAGTAAGGATCTATCACGGAAAAATATAAACCTAAAAGGGGTATATAAAAATGACCGCTATTAGGGTGACGCTATCGATTTAGAATTCTGATGTTGTGAAGGCTATTTTTTCACAGCTGTTGTAATCGACACCATTTATTTATTGAAGCGGGTGTGACAGTCAGAATTGGACAAAGTTAATGCTGTAATAAAGGAATAAATAAATGGTATATGCACATAATAAACAAGTGCGTGTGGCTGTCCTTGATGATCACCCCATGGTTCGTACCGTTTTCGAGTTGTGTTTGAAACATGAGCCCGATATTCATTTGGTGGGTACCTGGGCTTCAAGTAATGAATTATTTAATCAGCTGAGAAGTACCGTAGTCGATGTGCTGGTACTGGATTTCCTGCTGGGTGAACGTGAACTGGATGGTTTGGCGCTGGTGAAGCAACTGCGTAATCATTATCCCCAGCAAAAAATTCTGATCTCTTCTTCAATGGAGAGTCCGGCTATCGTCAAAATGGTGCTAAGCGCAGGCGTGAAGGGCTTTATTGGTAAAAGCCACAATATGCAGGAAATTACCCATGCGATTCGTCAGGTGGCGCAGGGCCGTTTGTTCTTGTCTAAAGAAGTCGCTTACGAGGTTGAAAATCTCTATGTCATGAGCGAAGAGTCGCTGGATGACAGCCTCGATTTCAGCAGCAAAGGCAATATGTATGAGAAGGTGAAAACCCTCAGCCCGCGTGAAGTTGAAGTGGTGCGTTGTTTTCTCGATGGCTTGAGCGTGTCGCAAATTGCCGTGAAGTTTAAGCGCAGTCGTAAAACCGTGAGCGGGCAGAAACAATCGGCGCTGAAAAAGCTCGGTTTACGTTCGGATTCTGAGCTGTTCAAATACAGCCACGACCTGATGTCAGGCTATTAATTCTCTTCACAGGCGGCCACTTACGGCCGCCTGTTTTCTCTTCGGAATCACAGACTTCACGTTCCAGGTAACAGCTTTCCGTAACATGTCTTTAGGTGATGTTCATCACAGTTTTAAGCCGCATAATCCGGTCTGATGGCCCCCATTGCTACAGCTCTTATGGGGACGTTATGAATATCGAAACGCAATCCGGCGTGATCACTGGAAAAAAACAAGTCAGCGTTGCGCAGCAGCAGGTGAAATGGGACGGCAAAGGTACGCTGGTGCGTATCACGCGTGGCGGCATTTGTGGATCCGATCTGCATTACTATCAGGAAGGCAAGGTCGGCAGTTTCGAGATCAAAATGCCGATGATCCTGGGCCACGAAGTGATTGGTTATGTAGTGGAGAGCGACAATCCAGCACTTAAACCCCAACAAAAAGTCGCGGTAAATCCCTCTAAGCCTTGCGGCGCGTGCAAATATTGCCAGCGCGATCAGGAAAACCAGTGCACCACCATGCGCTTCTTCGGCAGCGCCATGTATGTGCCGCACGTTGACGGCGGTTTTACCCAATACAAAGTGGTGGATAGCGCGCAATGCGTGCCCTTCCCGCAGGATGCCGATGAAACGGTCATGGTGTTCGCTGAGCCGCTGGCGGTGTGTATTCACGCCACGCAGCAGGCAGGTGATCTTAACGGCAAGCACGTGTTTATCTCAGGCGTGGGTCCGATTGGCTGCCTGATTGCGGCGGCGGCCAAAGCGCGCGGCGCGGCCTCCATTGTGTGCAGCGATATTAGCGAACGTTCACTGGAGATGGCGCTGCAGATGGGCGCAAGTGAGGTGATTCATGCCGCCGACGGCGATTTCGCGCCCTATCTTGCCGACAAAGGCTATTTCGATGTGGCGTTTGAAGCCTCCGGCCATCCTTCTTCGCTGCAGCGCTGCCTTGATGTGGTATGCGCCAAAGGCACGCTGGTGCAGGTTGGCATGGGCGGCACCATTCCCAATTTCCCGATCATGGCGCTGATTGCCAAAGAGATTAATCTGGTCGGTTCCTTCCGCTTCACTCATGAATTCAACACCGCCGTCGAATGGCTGGCCACCGGCGTGGTAAACCCGTTGCCGCTGTTCAGCGGTGAGTATGCCTTACAGGATATCGATGCCGCGCTGCAGTTTGCCGGCGATAAAACCCGTGCCGCTAAAGTCCAGTTAACTTTTTAAGGAGCAGTGATGAGCCAGTTATTTTCCCTCGAAGGCAAGCGTGTGCTGCTGACCGGTTCGGCGCGCGGCATTGGATATCTGCTGGCGCGCGGCCTGGCGGAAGCCGGTGCTGAAGTGATCGTCAACGCCACCACGCACGAAGGCGCAGAGAAGGGCGCGGCGCAGCTGCGTGAGTTGGGCTTACGCGCGCACGCCAAAGCGTTTGATGTCACGCAATCGGCGCAGGTGAAACAGGCGGTAGATGAGATCGAAGCGGAGTGGGGCGCGATTGATGTGCTGGTGAATAATGCTGGCATCCAGCGTCGTCGGCCGTTCCTTGAATTCCCGGAGCAGGACTGGAATGACGTTATCGCGGTCAACCAGACCGCCGTATTCCTGGTTTCGCAAACCGTGGCGAAAAAAATGGTCGAGCGTCAGCAGGGTAAAATCATCAATATCGGTTCGATGCAGAGCGAATTAGGGCGCGACACCATCACGCCTTACGCGGCCTCCAAAGGCGCGGTGACTATGCTGACGCGCGGCATGTGCGTGGAGCTGGCGCGTCACAACATACAGGTGAACGCCATTGCGCCGGGCTATTTCGTCACGGAGATGACTCAGGCGCTGGCTGACGATCCTGCCTTTACCGGCTGGCTAACCAAGCGCACGCCAGCCGCTCGCTGGGGCAAACCGGAAGAGCTGATTGGCGCGGCAGTGTTCCTTGCTTCCGGTGCGTCGAACTTCGTTAACGGGCATCTGCTGTTCGTTGACGGTGGCATGCGCGTCGCCGTGTGATGACCGGGCGCGGCTGGCATTATCATCGGGCCGCGCCTAAACCTTAATCACCCCTCTGTATTCCTAAGGATAATAAAAATGCCAATAACCATCATTGTGCTGGGTGTGATACTGCTGCTGGTGTTGATGATTGTATTTAAGGTCAATGGCTTCATTGCTTTGGTATTTGTCTCGGCGGTGGTCGGTATTGCCGAAGGCATGACGCCACTGAATGTAATGGCCTCGATCCAGAAAGGTATCGGCTCGACGCTGGGCGGATTAGCCATGATCCTCGGCTTCGGCGCCATGCTCGGGCGGCTGGTTTCCGATACCGGTGCCGCACAACGCGTGGCTACCACGCTGATCGCCGCTTTTGGTAAAGAGCGGCTGCAATGGGCGCTGGTGGTGACCGGACTGATCGTCGGCCTGGCGATGTTCTATGAAGTTGGCTTCGTACTGTTGCTGCCGCTGGTGTTCACTATCGTGGCGGCTGCCGGTTTGCCGCTGCTGTACGTCGGCGTGCCGATGGTCGCCGCGCTCTCGGTCACTCACTGCTTCCTGCCGCCGCATCCTGGCCCGACGGCGATTGCCACCATCTTTGGCGCCAATCTCGGTACCACGTTGCTCTACGGCATGATCATCACCATTCCAACGGTGATTATTGCCGGACCGGTTTTCTCGAAGTTCCTTAAAAGCTTTGAGAAGTCACCGCCGGAAGGGCTCTACAACCCAAAAATCTTCACGGAAGAGGAGATGCCAGGCTTCGGCATCAGTATTTTTGCCGCAGTGATTCCGGTGGTGCTGATGGCGATTGCCGCCGTCTTCGAGTTGACCACGTCGAAAGAGAACGCGCTGCGTCAGTTCTTCGAATTCATCGGTAATCCGGCAGTGGCGCTGTTTATCGCGGTGGTGATAGCGGTGCTGACGTTGGGGCTGCGCAATGGCCGTAAGATGGAAGAAGTGATGGATATGTGCGGCGAGTCGATTGCCGCCATCGCCATGATCATCTTTATCATCGCGGGCGGCGGTGCATTTAAACAGGTGCTGGTGGATAGCGGCGTGGGTAACTACATTGCCGATATGATGAAGGGATCGTCACTGTCACCGCTGCTGATGTGCTGGACGGTTGCGGCAATGCTGCGCGTGGCGCTGGGTTCAGCCACGGTGGCGGCGATCACCACCGCCGGTATTGTGACGCCAATTATCGCGGCCACGCATGCCGATCCGGCCTTGATGGTACTGGCGGTGGGTTCCGGCAGCGTGATCGCTTCACACGTGAACGATCCCGGCTTCTGGCTATTTAAGGGCTACTTCAACCTGAGCGTGGTGGAAACCCTGAAAACCTGGACGGTGATGGAAACGTTAATCTCGATTCTCGGTTTAGCCGGCGTGTTGGCGCTCAATGCCATAATTCACTGATCGATAAAGCTTCACAAGGACGTGAAGCCCTTAACCGCGCGTGCGGATCCACGAGAAACGTGACTGATAGCCGCTGTCAAAATGGGTGTTGTAGCGATAGCTGGAACCCGCTTCCGCCATGCAGTAAGTACAGACGTTCAGCACTTCAATATGTTCCGCCACCACTCCCCGCTGTAACAACAAGCCTCGCGCCAGGTTAGGCAGATCAAACCAGATTCCATCCTGCTGGGCCCGCGCCTGCGGACGGATCGCTTGTGCGTTGTGCGGCTGCTGGGTGGAGTAGGGTAACGGCGGAAGATCGTGACGATCCTGCATATGTGTCACCAGATCGTTACCCAGTTCATAGCAGCACGGCCCGATCGCTGGACCGATTACCACACGCAGCGTTTCACGGCTGGCGCCGCGCTCTAGCAGACGATCAATCGCGTTGTTCAATACACCACCGAGCGTGCCTTTTAATCCGGCGTGCACCGCCGCAACCTGCTGTTGTTGCGGATCGGCAAATAACACCGGCAGACAATCGGCGGTATACACCGCGACCGGCAGATGATCTTCGCCAATCAAGCCATCCGATTCGCAACGCTTAGGCGGGATGTTTTGGCTTGCCAGCAACACATTGGCGCTGTGACGCTGTTGACCATAAGCCGCCTCTGCAGGAACGGGCTGGCCAGCCGGCTGAAAGGCGTATTCCAGCCAGGAAAAGTCATCCAATAGTCTTGATCGTGGACCGCTGTGGGGGTGCTGTACCATAAGTGTCTCCTCTCACCAAACCGCTGCTTTCTGCTGCCCACAGCTTACGTTAACTGCTACATTTTTAAAGCTTTACAAAAACTGACCCTAATCACTTAAGGATGAAATGATGAAGAAAACCACCTTGCTGGCGGCATCCGGCTTAATGGCGCTGGCATTAACCGGTTGTGCGCAGCCTTCTAAACAGCAGGCTCAGCAGCAGCTCGGCCAGCAATCGGTGCTGGCAGTAAACTGGTTCCAGCAATCCGGCGAATATCAGGCATTGAGTTGGCAGGCATTTAACAGCGCGCGCATGGCCTTCGATCAGGCGCCATCGCTGGCGGGTAAACCGAAAGCGGTTATCGTCGATTTAGATGAAACGATGATTGATAACAGCGCCTACAGCGCGTGGCAGGCGAAAAACGGCCAGCCCTTCTCGGGTAAAACCTGGTCAGCGTGGACGCAGGCGCGTCAGGCAACGGCCGTTCCGGGCGCAGTGGAGTTTGCCAACTACGTCAACAGCCACGGCGGCACTATGTTCTATATCTCCAACCGCGACCAAAAAGATTTTGCCGCAACGGTTGAGAACCTGAATAAGCTGGGCTTCAGCGGCGTGAGCGAGAAAACGGTGCGCTTGAGTACCGGCAATTCTAACAAGCAAGAGCGCTTCGACGCGGTGAAGAATGCCGGTTACAACGTGGTGCTGTATGTGGGCGACAACCTGAATGACTTTGGCGGTTCAACCTGGCATCAGGGAAATGCGCAGCGTCAGCAGTTCGTTAGCCTTAATCATCAGCGTTTTGGCACCCAATTCATCGTGTTACCGAACCCGCTGTATGGCGACTGGGAAAGTGGCATGGCGGAAAACTACAACAAACTCACGCCTGAGCAGCAACTGCAGGTGCGTGAAGCGCGTATGAAAGCGTGGAACGGTAAATAATTTGTCAGGTAAAATAGCGTCTGCTTAGGCAGGCGCATTCATGTCCTTTTCAGGTCCATCAATATTTACATAACTCCGTAACTATTATTCCCCTCACTGTTTTCCTGATCTCTTACTAAATTCATGGCAACTGAATAGCGAAATATCTCGTCTTATTTGCTGAATGGCAGTGAATCGCACTAATCATAAATTTTTTAATTAGGAATTCTCCCAGCTCATAAGGATTAAATTATAGCGTCGCTAAAATGGCATATAATTTTTGCGTGTATTGTTTTGTAATTGCACCGAAAATATCACATTCAAAATAGCTCTTATTTAATTGTTAATAATGCTTTTTATCGATCCTGCCCATCATTCCGCTCCTTGCATAAACTTACCTGATTCATACGTTTATTGAAGTTTTGTTTACAAAAAGATTCGTTTTGTCGACGTCAGAAATATTCATGATGCAAGGTAATGCTTAAGCGTCTATAAACTATTTTTGTGAGGAAGTTCTGCTTTCATCCTCAATGGTTCTCCATAGCCGCGTTTAATGACGTCGCTATCTGCCTGAAAGCGATCTTTTTAAATGTTGAGAGAAGATTATTGTGATGACCCTGAAACCCTTATTAGTGATAAATCGTACTCTGGCTTTGCGGCGCCGCGCGCGGTTAATTCAGCAATCTGCAGAGGAATCAACGCCATGAATTTAAGCACGCTTCGTCAGGATATTCCGGCTGGTTTGGTGGTGTTTCTGGTCGCGCTACCGCTCTGTCTTGGCATCGCGCAGGCGAGTGGATTGCCGCCCTTTGCGGGTCTGCTCACCGGCGTGATTGGTGGGTTGCTGGTGACTGCGCTGAGCCCCTCGCGTTTTGCGGTTAGTGGTCCGGCGGCGGGATTGGTAACGATTGTGGTCGCGTCGATCGCCACACTAGGTAGCTTTTCCGCCTTTCTCACCGCGCTGATTCTGGCGGGTGCGTTGCAGTGCCTGTTTGGCTTACTGCGTGCAGGACGTTTTATCGCCTTAGTCCCGAGCAGCGTGATTAAAGGTATGCTGGCGGCGATTGGTATTTTGCTGATTATGCAGCAAATTCCGGTAGCATTCGGCGCGGCGGGCGATGTTGAGCTGTTGTCGCTGGTAAACGGGGAATTTCATTTTTCCAGCAGCGCGATGCTGGTTGCTGGCGTGGGATTGGCTATTTTATGGCTGTGGACCACGCCGCTGATCAAGGCAGTTAAAGTGCTGAGCTGGATGCCCGGTCCGCTGGTAGCGGTGCTGGTGGGCTGTGCGGCGACGGTGTTTGGCGATCGCCTGTTTCCAGCGTTAGCTGAAGGCTTGCCGCGTATCGCGCTGCCCGCGTTCGACAGCATGTCGGCGCTGGTGGCTGAACTGGAAACGCCAGACTGGCAAGCGTGGCAGAATCCTGCAGTGTGGATGGTGGCGATCACGCTGGCGCTGGTCGCGAGCCTTGAAACGCTGCTCAGCCAGGAAGCGCTGAAGAAACTGCGTCCGCAACATCCTGCACCTTCACCTAACAAAGAGATGTTTGCGCAGGGTATTGGTAACCTGACCGCCGGTTTCCTTGGCGCGATGCCGATTACTGCAGTGATTGTGCGCAGTTCGGTGAACGTCAGCGTTGGCGCGCAAACCAAACTGTCGATTCTGATTCATGGTGTGCTGCTGTTAATCTGCGGCCTGTGGTTCAGTAATCTGCTTAACGCGATTCCCCTTGCCAGCCTTGCGGCGGTGCTGCTTTATACCGGCTATAAGCTGGCCACGCCGCGCCTGTTCATTGAGCAGATGCGCATGGGACCGCAGCAATATGTGCCATTCCTTGCCACTATCGGCGGCATTATTGTGTTTGGCATGCTGGCCGGCATCGGAATTGGCATCGCTACGCAAATCCTCTACAGCATCTATAAAAGCCATCGCAACGCCTTGCAGCTTACGCGACATGACGATCACTACGTTTTACGCCTGCAGCAAAATCTGACCTTTATGCACAATCCAAAGCTGCAGGGATTGCTGGCGGAGATCCCGGAAAACAGCGTGGTGATTGCTGAGCACGGCAATGCCCAATATATGGATCCCGACGTTAAAGCGGTGCTAAAAGACTTTGGTGAAAACGCACGCCAACGTGGCATTCGTCTGAGTCAATGGCCTGTTGCGGTGAAATAGCCATAAGTCTGGGCTGGAACAACCGTTTTAAAACTAAAAAATCGGATATCTCGGATAGCCGATTTTTTTATTTACAGGGCATAATTGCCAAAAGCTTTATCCTTTGTCTCTGGCGTTTCTACAATGCCATTAGGCGCGACGCTGCTTTTTATGGCAGGTGAGCGCCGCCCAGCCGCAGAGTAGGATGACGAACACTTGCTTAATTACCGAATCATCGCACGGTTATTTCCGGTTTAATGCTTGCTGATGCTTAGGGTTGATGCCGGCACTTTCCAGGTTACAGGGTTCAGACGTATGCGCGTTATGCTGTTTGAAGAGAATAATTTTAAAAAGAATGCCCTCACGCTGTTTTTCATTACGCTGTTTTTCTGCTTTATCGGCAGCCATTTACGCATCCCCGAAGAGTTCTCACTATTCTGGCCGGTGAATGCGCTGGTGGCGGGATTAATAGTGAGGAATCCGTTTTTACACACTACCTCCAGCTATCTGGTGTGCTTCAGTGCGATGATTTTTAACGACACGGTATTTTCCGGCTGGGCGCTGCCAGCGTTTACCGTCAATTTTGCCAACATTCTGTTTATTCTCGTCGCGGTCAGCATGCTGATCAAACATCTGCAACGTCCTTCCGCCCACAGTCAGGTGTTCAATGCCATGCGTATTTTTCCCGCCTGTTTTCTTGGCGCGGCGGCTTGTGCAACCTGGGGCGCGTGGGCACAGGATATTGATTTCAATGCGCGCTTTATTGTGGCGTGGAGCGACTGGTTCAGCGAACAGTTCTCTACTTCGCTGATGCTGCTGCCGGTGATGCTGGCACGCCCGCTGCGAACGGTTTCACCGCACACCTTGCTGCATCCCGGCAAACTGCTGCCGCTGGCGGCGGTGATTCTATCGCTGACTGTTGGGGCACTAATTGGCGGGGCCGGTAGCCTGACATTCCCGGTTCCTGCGCTGATCTGGTGCGCCATTGTGTTACCAATTCCATTGACCAGCTTAGTGATCCTGATAACCGGTATTACGGAGATTGTGCTGGTGTCGCATGGTGTGATGAACATCCAGGGTGACGATGCACTGCTGCCGATTAGCCATCTCACCTCGGCACGGCTTGGCGTCGCCACCGTTGCGCTCAGCCCGCTGCTGGTGGCGGTGAGCATGGATGCGATCCGCCAGTTAAATCATCGCCTTGCACTCCGCGCTAATTTTGATTTTCTCACCCAGTTGCTGTCCCGTTCCGGTCTGTATGAAAGCTTAAGAAATGAACCTTTCTCGCTACAACGGGAAGCTGGCGTTATTATGCTTGATGTCGACTATTTCAAAGCCATTAACGACAATTTTGGCCACGATGCCGGTGATTGCGTGCTGGAAGAGATTGCGCGGCGCATTCAGCGTGTGGTTGGCAATCGTGGCATGGTGTGTCGCTTTGGTGGCGAAGAGTTTGTGATGGTGATGTTCGATTGTAGTCATAGCCAGCTTTACCAACTCGCCGAAACGGTACGTCAGGCGATGGTCAAAGAGAAGTTCTGGATTCAGGGCAATACGGTGACGGTAACTGCCAGTTTAGGTCTGGCGCGCGGCAGTGCGCAAAACGAACGTGAATGGCCTAGCGTGATCAATCGCTTAGTGTCAGCGGCGGATAAGAATCTTTATCTTTCCAAACGCAATGGTCGTAATCAAACCTCACCGGCGATGGAGCCGCGCAGCATGATGAATGACGTGGCCTGAGCCACGTCATGGCGATTCAAACGCTACTTTTCAGTTGGCTGGTTTGCTGGTGACGCTGCTGAGCTAGCTCAATCAGACGGGAAATCAGATCGCTGTAGCTCAAACCCGCTGCCTGCCATAACTTCGGATACATGCTGATATTGGTAAAACCTGGCAAGGTGTTCACTTCATTGACAATGATCTCGCCGCTTTCCGTCAGGAACACGTCAACACGCGCCATGCCAAAACACTCCAGCGCCTGAAACGCAGTAATTGCCACCTGACGAATTGCCTTGCTGGCTTGATCGCTGATTGCCGCTGGCACCACCACTTGCGCACCGCTTTCGCTGATGTATTTGGTGTCGTATGAGTAGAAGGCATCATGCACCACCACTTCGCCGCACGGGCTGGCTTCTGGCGTATCGTTGCCCAGCACGGCACATTCAATCTCGCGCCCCTTAATCCCTTGCTCGATCAAGACCTTGCGATCAAACGTAAAGGCGAGATCCAGCGCGGCATCGAACGCTTCAGGGCTCTCGACTTTGCTCACGCCAACGGACGATCCCTGGTTAGCCGGTTTGATAAACAGCGGCAGGCCAAAGCGTGCAATCACGGCCTCAGCATCAATGTTCGCGCGCTGTGCCTGCGTCACGCTCAGCCAGGGTGCAACGTTCAGTCCGGCATCACGCAGCAGCCGCTTGGTAAAATCTTTGTCCATGCTGACGGCAGACCCGAGCACGTCAGAGCCGACAAACGGCAGATTCGCCATGCGTAATAAGCCCTGTAGCGAACCATCTTCACCCAGCGTGCCGTGCACGATGGGGAAAATGACATCCAGCTGTGACAAAGGCTGCGCCTGCTGACGGGTAATCAGCTGCTGGGAAGAACTGCCCGGAACCAGCGCGACATTTTCACCTGAACGATTAAGCGCAATCAGCTTCGGGTTCTCTGCGTTGAGCAAGAATCCCGAAGCATCATTGAGATGCCATTCACCCTGTTTATCGATTCCCAGCAACACCACCTCGTACTTGCTCTTATCGATGGCTTCGAGGATGTTTTTGGCTGATTGTAATGACACCTCATGCTCGGCCGATTTGCCGCCAAACACGATCCCTACGCGCTGTTTTACCATTGCTATTTGTCCGATTGCGATAAAGCGAGCCAGTAAGATAACACGCCCAGGACGAGCATCAACAGCCTTGCATTTTTCTGCGCCAGGCAGTGCATAAAGCCCGCCTCCGTGCCTGCAATCACGAGTTTAAACAATTATTCCTAACCGTTTGAGACAAGTCTTGGACTGCTCAAAACCTGCCTTCTGTCAGAATTTTCCCAATTCAAACAGGTGCAACGGTGGGCAATGTGCTCACCGTTTTTTTGTCAGGTTTACAGGAGTCGGGAAATGGTCGACCAGAAGCAGGATGCTGTGGAGCAGGATGCGCGTTCTGTTGCTCGTATTGAAACCACGGTAGATGACACGCTGTTAAAAAGCGTGGCTTGGATCTGCAAACACTATAAACGCGAGAAAAGTGAAGAAGCGCTGGTGGCAGGTTTGCCAAAAGCGACATTGCTCTCACCATCACAGGCCATGACAGCGCTCGAAAACGCCGGCATTACCGGCGGCATGGTTGAGCGTCGTCTGCAGGATCTGCCGGAGCAGTTGATGCCGATGATTCTGCTGCGCAAAGGGGGCGGCGGTTGCATTGTGCTGTCGCGCCGCATTCACACTAATGAGGAAAATCAACGCGAATTGCGCTTCCAGCTGGTGATGCCAGAAGTCAGCGCTTCAGCCGTTGAGATGAATCTGGCAGAGCTGAATGAGATCTACGCGGGCTTCGCCGTCATGGCGAAACCCACTGCTGTGGTCGATGAGCGCGCCAGTGAAATGCTGCCGGAAGTAAAAGGCCATTGGCTGTTCACCACACTGTGGCGCTATCGCCGCTATTACCGCAGTGCCGCGATTGCGGCGGTATTGATCAACGTTCTCGGTCTTTCCAGCATCTTCTTCACCATGAACGTCTATGACCGTGTGGTGCCGAACCAGGCATTCGTGACGCTGTGGTCACTGGCGATTGGCGTGACCATTGCGATGATCTTCGAAGCCGTTACCCGCTTCGTACGCGCGCATCTGCTGGATATGGCCGGTAAAAAGGCCGATTTAGTGCTCGGCAGTATGCTGTTCCGTCAGGCACTTTCTATCCAGATGGAACACAAACCCGCTTCCTCCGGTACCTTCGCCAACCAGATTCGTGAGTATGAATCGGTACGTGACTTCGTGGCATCTGCCACGCTGGCGGCGATTTCCGATCTTCCTTTCATTCTGATGTTTGTGGGTGTGATCTTCTTTATCAGCGGTCCGCTGGCGATCATTCCACTGATGATGATCCCATTGATCATCATCGTCAGTGCCGCGATCCAGTGGCCGCTGGCCCGCATCATGAAAGAGAACCTGCGTGACGCCTCACTCAAGCAAGGTGTGCTGATCGAATCGGTTGAAGGTATGGAAACGCTGAAAGCAGTGGGCGGTGAAGCACACATGCAGCGTCGCTGGGAAAACTTCAGCGCACTGCAATCCGCTAACTCGATGAAATCAAAACGTTACTCAACGCTGGCAACCGGCGTGGTGACGTTCCTGCAGCAGTTTCAGACGGTGATGTTGGTGGTGGCCGGTGTTTATCTGATCAATGAAGGCACGTTCACCATGGGTGCGATGATCGCCACCGTGATGCTTGCCAGCCGCGCGACTGGCCCGCTCGGTCAGGTTATTGGCCTGGCTGTGCGTTATCAGCAAGCAAAAGCGGCGCTAACGTCACTCAATAAGCTGATGGAGATGCCTATTGATCGTGACAGCAGCAAAACCTATCTCACCGATCCGCCGCTGAGTGGTGAGATCACGCTGACCAACGTCAACTTCTCCTATCCGGCACCGCCAATGAAGCCGAACCCGGAGATCCTCAAAGATATCTCGTTGAGTATTAAAGCCGGGGAACGCGTCGCAATTCTTGGCCGCATCGGTAGCGGTAAATCCACCTTATTACGTGTGATGGCGCGTCTTTACCAACCGGTGAAAGGTCAGCTTTCGGCCGATGGTCTGGATGTTAACCAGATTGATCCGGCGGACTGGCGCAAGGCTGTTGGCTTTGTCGGTCAGGATGCGCGTCTGTTCTACGGCACGCTGCGCGAAAACGTAATGATTGGGCGCCCGGACGCCACCGCCAATGAGCTGCTGCGCGTGCTAAATCTGACCGGTTTGGACCACGTTGCGGCACGCCATCCAAGTGGTATCAATTTAACGGTTGGCGAGGGCGGCGAAGGCTTGTCTGGCGGTCAGCGTCAGCTGGTTTCTCTGGCGCGAACGCTGCTCACCCGTCCTAAAGTGCTGCTGATGGATGAGCCAACCAGCGCCATGGATAGTATGACGGAAAACCAGTTCCTCGCGCATTTACGTCGCGCCAGTGAAGGACACACGCTGGTTGTGGTAACGCATCGTCCATCCATTCTGGCATTGGTCGATCGCATCATCGTGGTGGAAGAAGGCAAAGTGGTGGCGGATGGCCCGAAAGATCAGGTGCTTGCCGCTTTAGAAGGAAAAAATAAAGCCCGCAAACAGCCGCGTCAGGCGGTTGAACCGGCGGTACGTGCGCCAGCTCCCGCTAACGATTCAGCGCCCACGCAAGCAGCAGCAGAGGAGGCCGCAGTATGAGCAAGTTAATGTCATGGCGTAAGAGCGAGAAAGGTATGTCCGCTGCTGATGCCGAATTTATGAATGACGTGCAGGCTTCTCTGCTGTCGCAAACCACGCCGGGTTCCAAGCTAGTGATGTGGATCATCATTGCGGTGTTAGTTGGTGGCCTTACCTGGGCCAATTACGCACGAGTCGAAGAGATCACTAAAGGCGATGGCAAGGTCATCTCACGCAGCCGTGAGCAGGTTATTCAAAGCCTGGAAGGCGGCATTCTGGCAGAGATGAATGTGCGTGAAGGTACGGTTGTAGATCGCGGTGATGTGCTACTGAAAATTGACCCAACGCGTGCGCAATCCAGCTATCGCGAAGTACTGAGTAAAGTGGTGGGTCTGAAGGGCAGCATTGCACGCTTACGTGCTGAAGCTTATTCATTGCCACTGGCGTTTGATGAGCAGGTACAGAGCGATCCCGCCGTTGTGGCGCAGGAAACTAAAGCTTATGAATCGCGCAAACGTGCGCTAAGTGACAGCATCAACTCATTGCAACGCAGTTACGCACTTTCGATGCGCGAGATTCATCTGGCTGAGCCGTTAGCGGCCAAAGGTCTCTTGTCGGAAGTCGAACTACTGCGTATGCAGCGTCAGGCCAATGACATTCAGGCGCAAATCGTCGAACGTCGTAACCGCTATCAATCAGATGCCCACACCGAGCTGGGACGTCTGGAATTAGAACTGAGCCAGGTTAGCGAAAACCTGATTGGTCGTGCCGATATTGTTGATCGTACCACGATCGTCGCACCGGTGCGCGGCACGGTGAAAAACGTACGCGTTAACACCATTGGCGGGGTTATTCAGCCGGGTGAGCACATCCTTGAAATCGTTCCGCTGGAAGAGCAGTTGCTGGTGGAGGGAAAAATCCGTCCGTCGGATGTCGCCTTCCTGCGTCCAGGCTTACCGGCCAAGGTGAAAATCACCGCCTATGACTTTGCCATTTACGGCGGGCTTGATGGGCACGTGGAGTATATCAGTCCGGATACCTTAAAAGACGATCAGAAAGCCGCCAGTGGACGCCCGGATGATACCTATTATCGCGTACTGATCCTGACGGATAAAAGCACGCTGCACGCAGGTAACAAAGATCTGCCGATCATTCCCGGCATGATCGCTACCGTTGAGGTGCGCACGGGTGAGAAAACCATTCTCGATTACCTGCTTAAGCCGGTCCTGAAAGCTAAAGAAGCATTCCGCGAGCGTTAATAATCATGAAAAATAATAACAAGATGCGCCATGCACAGGCGCGTCATCTCTCTCTGCTTGCCGTTTGTATTGCCGTTGTGATGGCGCCCGCGGTTAACGTGATGGCGGATTCCACCAGTGAGTTGATGATGTTTGCGGAAATGAGCGGCCAGCGTCCTGTCGCTCCTGCGGCAGCGCCGGTGCGAACGCAACGTTTGCAAGGTTCAATGGCGCCTGCATCTGCTCCAGCGACACCTGCGGCAAAGGTTGCGCAACCAACGTTCACTGCGCCAGCGCCGCTGTTTGTTGAAAGACAGATACCGGAGGTCGCGATTACTCCGCGGGTTCAGCCGTCAGTTGCGCCAATCGTACCGGCCCCAATAGCAGAAGCGCCGCACCAGCGCGAAGCCGCCGAACGTCCTGCACAGATCAGCGCGAAAACCAGCCAGTATGCTGAAATTCAGGGCGGAGGTTTCCTGACGGAGGATCAGCGTCGCCCTGAACCACAGCCGTTTAACCCGATACAATCGTCGCGAAATGTGGGTCAGCAGCAGGCTGCAGCAACGAAAACCTATGCTCCAGCTGAAAGCGCTAAGGCAGATTTTAGTTATGTTAGCCCTCCAGCAGCGACTACAGCGGCAGAAACGACTTCACCCGTTACGTTAAGCGGCGGAGTTAATGAAACAGTTGCCGAGAGTGAAATACGGCAACTGTTTCTTTCAGCTGCGCGTATCACCTGGCGAATCAGCCCGGCGCTGAAGTCCTATATCGCTCAGGGTGATGCGGCTGAAGCCAGCGTAGATGAAGCGAAAGGCCAGCGCTGGCCACAAGTTGATGTAAGCGCCGCTTCGGCAACCAAAGAGTTTGGTGGTGGAACTAAAAATTATGAATACCAGGGGAATATGCCGTCTTTAGGTGTTTCAGTAGCGACTAATCTAATCGACTTTGGCCAAACCAGTCGCACCATTGAAAGTCGCGAAGAGCGCGTTAAGTCAGCCTTACAGTCGGTGCAGGCACAGCGAGAAGATTTGGCGATGCAGGTAAGTAACGCCTTGATTGAGTGGAATAAACAGCAGCACGTCATCGCCATCAGTAAGCAGTATTTGGCGCGTATGGCAGAGCTGACCAAAATGCTCAGCGGTATTGTTCAGTCAGATACTGGACGTCGCAGTGAACTGACGCAGGCAAAAGGGCGCTTACTGCAAGCGCAAAGCTACCTGGAAAATGCCGAGTCTCGCGCGCGGGATGTTGAAATCACTCTGAATCGCCTGATGGGCAACAACCGCGTGACGTTACCAGCCAGCGATAAGTGGGCGCTTTCCTTTGGTGATTTAAACCGCCAACTGACGAGTTTGGATGTCCATCCTCTGATCTTGCGCGCCAGCGCTGAGGAGCGAGCAGCCTTTAAAGAGGCGGAGGCAATCAAAGCTTCTGGCCTGCCAAAGCTCAACTGGACGGTAAGCAAAAACACCCGTGAAGATCAGCTCGGACGCCAACAGGCATGGCAAACCGGCCTGAACGTTAGCTGGGGCTTATTCCGCGGCGGTTCAACCAACGCCCAGGAAATTGCGGCGATTAAACGTGCCGAAGCGAGTCGTCAGCAGGTGCAGGAGCAACGCCGCGATCTGGAAAATCGTGTGCGTGCTGCCAACCAGAATGCCCACTCAACAGCGGAACGCGCCGTGCTGTACAAAAACCTGATTGTGGAATCCGATCGGATTCGTAAGGACTTCTTTGATCAGTGGTATCACTTAGGCCGCCGTTCATTGCTGGATGTATTGAGCGCAGAAAGCGATCTGTACAACAACCAGGTCAGTGAAGTCAGCAACCGTTTCGATAGCTATGCCGCCATTATCAGCGGATATGCTAACTCGGGCACGCTAAGTCGTTGGCTAACGAAGGGGAGATAACAATTCCATACACCCGCTTCGGCGGGTTTTTTGTTTTAACCCAACGTAAACGAACGGGCTATTTGAGTTGGCAATGCTGCGTAAGTCACTTTAGAATCGCGGCGAATTTTTACCCAAGAGGAGAACGGCATTGGACACAAGTCCCAAACGATTACAGCAGGACCTCGCGGTAAGATAGCCTTCACGCTGTCTTAACTGCGCGTTAAGACGGTGAATTTCCTTCCAGAATCACCCCTTTTCATAAGCACAATGCGGCTGGTTCCCAGCGGTATTTGCACTGTCTGTAATCCATTTATTAACCTGTTGTTCCGCAAATAGAAAGCTGCGGATTGAGGTCTATCATGGATTGGAAAATCTTTTTACTGCGCGTCACCGTCGCGCTGGTTTTGGGCGCGCTGATCGGCAGTGAGCGCCAACTACGTCAACGCATGACCGGATTACGCACCAATGCGCTGGTGAGCACTGGCGCTTGTCTCTTCGTTCTGATGACACAAAGCGTGCCCGGCATCGCTACGGATGCGTCACGCGTTGCGGCTTATGTGGTTTCCGGTATCGGTTTCCTCGGCGGCGGAGTCATCATGCGCGATGGCTTGAACATCCGCGGATTAAATACCGCAGCCACCTTATGGTGCACCGCCGCCATTGGCGTGCTGTGCAGCATGGGATTGCTGCTGGAGGCGGCCCTCGGCTGCATGGTGATCCTGTGCGCGAATATACTGCTGCGAGAACTGGCCTTGGGTATCAACCGCCAAACCATCGTCTCAGCAGCCGAAGCGATGCAACACTATAAAGTACAAATCATCTGCCTCGCGCAGGATGAGGTTCAGGTTCGCAGCCTAATGCTGCACACGCTGGGCGGCAGCGGATTGCGCCTGCAATCACTGCACAGTGAGGATTTGGATCCGCCGCATCGCATGGAGGTGAATGCTGAAGTGATTGGCAATCCCACATTAACCGATCAGCTGGAAAGCCTGGTGAGCCGCATCAGTCTGGAAAAGGGCGTGAGTTCGGTGCGGTGGCAGGTGAATGAGTTGGAGCGTGATTGATATTTAGAATCGCTTTAGAAAACGTATCGCCATTTAATCGCCACTATGAATGACAAACAAAAAAGCCACCTTGAAAAAGGTGGGTTAACAGTATGATTTACATTATTAAATTTGGTGGCCCCTGCTGGGTTTGAACCAGCGACCAAGCGATTATGAGTCGCCTGCTCTAACCACTGAGCTAAGGGGCCAGCGGAGCGGGGATTATAGAGTATCTTGTTAGGGTGATCCAGAGTTCGCCATTTGGATGGTGAAAATTACAGCAATAGCTGACTCATTGATCTCAAAAGAAAATTCTATCGTCCCACGCTCTATCGCTTATTAAGCGCCCAATCATCATTGGTTTTTGAGACCAGGCTCATTCGAAAGTTTGCTGATGCTACAAATAGCGTGATGCAGGCTTGTTAAGCGAGATGAACGGCAATATGGCGATGCGTGCCTCTTCATAACTCCGCCAAAGATGCACATCTTCAACGGATGGGATGGTCACCAACTCGCCGGCATCGAGTCCACGTAGCGCAGCCGAGACCAAATCATCCACTTCCATCAGCATCTCTGCGGGAAGTTCGTTAATGGATTTTCCTGCGCGCTCGAAAATCTCAGTGCGCGTTAAGCCTGGCAACACCGCCTGCATACGCACACCGCTTTCGGCTAATTCACGATGCAAATTACGGGTCAGGGAAAGCACATACGCTTTGCTGGCGTTGTACGCGCCATTCGCCGATTCGCTCACTAGCGCTAGCACTGAAGCAATATTCACTATCGTACCATTGCGACGTGCACGAAACGCCTGCGCAGCAGTGTGGGCCAGCTGTGTCAGCGCCACGATATTTAACGTCAGCATTGTTTGAATTTTCGCGATGTCACCGTCGATGAATTCACCTTCAACCGTCATGCCCGCATTGTTTACCAGCAGAGTAATCGCTTTATTTTGCTGGATTTCGTGATCGACTCTTTGCAAATCATCATGGTTGGTGAGATCGGCCGCTAACACGCTGACTTCAACGCCATGTGATTCACGCAAAGATTGCGCCAATAGATTGAGCCTGGCTTCATCGCGCGCCACCAGAATCAAGTTTGTACCGCATGCTGCCAGCTGTTTTGCATAGGTCGCGCCAATTCCGCTTGATGCGCCGGTGATTAAAGCCAGTTGTTGTGACATGGTGTATTCCTCTAAATGATGGTTATCATATTTACGAGGTTTAATATGACGATCATAATATTTATCGTCAAGCTAGAATATGATGGTTGTAATAATTACACTGATTGCCATCAACGATATCGGAGTCAATGAAGATGGAAAAGCTGAGCCATAAAGCGCGTACGCGACAGCGCATTCTGGATGAAGCCGCTGTGGTAATGCGCGAGAACGGCACTGAAAGCATCGGCGTCGCGGCGCTGATGAAGCGCGTGGGCTTAACGCACGGCGGCTTTTATGCCCACTTCGCCTCGCGCGAAGATTTAGTGCAAGCGGTGATCGCTGAGATGTTTGCCGATTCGGCGCGCCGCTTTGCGGATATCACCTCAATTAACGATCCCGCTGAACGACTGAGTCAGTTAATCGATAGCTATTTATCCGAGCATCATTGCAACACGCCGGGTGAAGGCTGTCCGCTGCCTGCGCTGGTGAGTGAAATGGCACATTTACCGGTTGAGGCGCGCACACTATTTTCCCAGCGGCGAGAAGCCATGCGGCAGCGCCTGGCGTTGACGCTACATGAACTTAACCATCCGCATGCGGATGACGCCGCGACCACCATGTTGGCTGAAATGGTTGGCGCGGTGGCAATGGCACGTGCTTGTCCGGACGACGAGGAAGCACGTACGATGCTGGCGAGCAGTCGTCGGTCGGTAAAACAACGCGCCGGACTGGAGATGGCATGAGCGAGCACGATATCCGCGACATTATTGCGCCTGATTTACAGGTACTGTTTTGTGGCATCAATCCGGGCAAATCGTCGGCGCACACCGGATTTCACTTTGCGCATCCCGGTAATCGCTTTTGGAAGGTGATTTACCAGGCCGGCTTTACGCGCGAGTTACTTAAGCCCGAGCAGGAGCAGCGGCTGCTGGAAACTGGCTGTGGCATCACCATGCTGGTGGAGCGTCCAACGGTGCAGGCTAACGAGTTGGACGGCGATGAATTACGCGACGGTGGTTCACGCCTGCAACAAAAGATTCTGCACTATCAGCCGCGTGCGTTGGCGGTGTTGGGCAAGGATGCTTTTCAGAAAGCGTTTCGTCAGCGCAAAGTTGAGTGGGGCGAGCAGCCGCAAACGCTGGGTGAAACGCGTTTGTGGGTGCTGCCTAATCCGAGCGGGTTAAATCGTGCGACGCTGGAAGAGATGGCCGCATCCTATCGCCAACTGCATGATTGGCTGCAGAACAACGCGTGAAAGAGCTATTCTTCAGGCAATAAAAAACCCCGGCAAGCCAGGGTTTTTTCGTCTAGACAACGATTAATCGTCGAGGAAGCTACGCAGTACTTCTGAGCGGCTTGGGTGACGCAGTTTACGCAGCGCCTTGGCTTCGATCTGACGAATACGCTCACGCGTTACATCAAACTGTTTTCCAACCTCTTCCAGCGTGTGGTCGGTGTTCATATCGATACCGAAACGCATACGCAGCACTTTCGCTTCGCGCGCGGTCAGGCCAGCCAACACGTCGTGGGTCGCTGAGCGCAGGCTTTCCGAGGTTGCGGAATCCAGCGGCAGCTCCAGCGTGGTGTCTTCGATAAAATCGCCCAGATGCGAATCTTCATCATCACCAATCGGCGTCTCCATAGAGATCGGCTCTTTAGCGATTTTCAGCACTTTGCGGATCTTATCTTCAGGCATCAGCATACGTTCAGCCAGCTCTTCCGGCGTCGGTTCGCGACCCATCTCCTGCAGCATCTGACGCGAAATACGGTTGAGTTTGTTGATTGTCTCAATCATATGCACCGGAATACGGATGGTGCGCGCCTGGTCAGCGATAGAGCGAGTGATGGCCTGACGGATCCACCATGTGGCGTAAGTTGAGAACTTATAACCACGACGATATTCAAACTTATCAACGGCTTTCATCAGGCCGATGTTGCCTTCCTGAATCAGATCGAGGAACTGCAGACCACGGTTGGTGTATTTCTTGGCGATAGAGATAACCAGACGTAAGTTTGCTTCAACCATCTCTTTCTTCGCACGGCGCGCTTTCGCTTCGCCGATAGACATGCGACGGTTAATGTCCTTCACCTGCTCGATGGTCAAGCCGGTTTCTTCTTCGATCTGCTGCAGTTTGTACAGCGAACGATTCACATCATCTTCAACTTCCAGCAGCTTCTCAGACCATGGTTTGTTCATTGCCAGCGCGGCTTTGAACCAGCTTGGGTTGGTTTCGTTGCCGGTGAACAGCGTGATGAAGTTTTTCTTCGGCATCTTGCACAGTTCAATACACAGCTTCATGATCAGGCGCTCTTGCGTACGCACGCGCTCCATCATTTCACGCATATTGTTTACCAGGTAGTCGAACTGCTTCGGTACCAGGCGGAACTGCTTGAACACTTCAGAGAGATTCTGGATTTCGGCTACGGCGTCAGCATGGCTGCGACCTTTAGCTTTGATGACGGTACGCGTGGTTTCATACTGCGTACGCAGGTCGCCAAACTTCTCGCGAGCCAGTTCTGGATCGATAGAATTATCGTCGTCAGAGCTGTCGTCATCCTCTTCATCTTCTTCTTCATCGTCGTTACGATCTTCCTGAGATAACTCAGAACCCACGTGCGTGGCGGTCGGCGCGATATCTTCTTCCGCGTTAGGATCGATGAAGCCGATGATCAAGTCAGACAGGCGATAGTCGCCCGCTTCAACGCGATCATACTGATCGAGTAGATAGGTGATCGCTTCCGGATATTCGGCTACAGAGCATTGGACCTGGTTGATACCGTCTTCGATGCGCTTAGCGATGTCAATTTCGCCTTCGCGCGTCAGCAGTTCAACGGTACCCATTTCGCGCATGTACATGCGCACCGGGTCGGTGGTACGGCCAATTTCAGATTCAACACTGGATAAAACCTGAGCGGCGGCTTCTGCGGCATCTTCGTCAGTATCGGAGCTGTTTTCATTCAGTATCAGATCATCAGCATCAGGCGCTTCTTCAACAACCTGAATACCCATGTCATTAATCATCTGGATGATGTCTTCGATCTGATCGGAGTCGACGATATCTTCCGGCAGATGGTCATTGACCTCAGCATAGGTCAAATAGCCTTGCTCCTTACCACGGGTGACAAGTAGCTTAAGCTGTGACTGCGGGTTTTGCTCCATAAGACGGTATCCACACTTCTGTTAATTAGATTGGTGTCGGTCGGCGCGAGCCAACTATAACAGTGAAGGCGTTGTGTTTTTGCCGCTGCCTACATCGCGGCCAGGGCTGAAGCCCATCTATAATCGGCACTTAAGCCGCTTGTGTTCTTTCCGAGGCTAACTTACTTGCCATTTTCAGTGCAGGCAGTGCTCGCAATCCTCACGTACTTCAGTACGCTCCGGTTGCTGTGCGCTGGCAGCACTGAAACTGGCTGCGACGTTGACGCCTCTAAATTTGTGCTGTGTGTTTCCGGCTTCGCTTATCGCGTCTATCAATCCGGAAATCACTGAACCAGAATACTGTTTTTAACGTACTTGCGGTTCTGACCCCGTAAAAATCTTATTTTTTCGCTAATGCCTGGCTTAGAGCCCAGAATTCGCGGCGTTCTACGGCGCTTAGGCCTTCCGTTCGCTCGCGTGCGATCAGCGCTTCAAGGCGCTGTTCGAGTGCGGAATCGTAAATGCTCGCCAGTGAATCCTGGAACACTTCTTCCGCCTCTTCATCCACTATCATGTGGTTCCAGGTGGCCAGTGTTTCAAGGGGCTGGCTAAAATTTGTTCCGCGATATAACTCTAGTAGCTGTCCGGTGGTCAGGCCAGGATTCTCTGTACAACGGCTGACTAACTCCACAAATAGCGGTAAACCCGCCATTTTTGACTGCTCCAGTCCATCCAGTGTAGGCACGATGGAGGCAAATTGCGGATTCTGCACTAATAACGCGATCAATACGCGCATGGTGGTGCGCTTCAACGGTGGGGCAGTTGGCAGCACTCCGCTTTCTGCCAGCTTCGGCATCAGCTTGTCTAACTGGTTATCGTCAAGAATCCCGAGTTTATTACCCAAGGTTTGACGCATATAAATGCGCAGCGTTTCACCGGGAATTTGACTAATCAGCGGTAACGCCAAGGTCGCCAGCTTGGTCTTGCCATCGCGTGTACTCAAATCCACTTGCGGCATCAGGCTGTCGAACAAAAATGTGGAGAGCGGTGTCGCCTGCTCCATCCGCGCTTCAAAGGCTGCTTTGCCCTCTTTGCGTACCAGCGTGTCCGGATCCTCGCCATCGGGCAAAAACATAAAGCGTAGCTGACGACCATCATTCATGTAAGGCAATGCGGTTTCGAGCGTACGCCATGCCGCTTCACGTCCGGCGCGATCGCCGTCGTAACAGCAAATCACGGTATCCGTTGAGCGGTAAAGCAGCTGAACGTGTTCAGCGGTGGTCGAAGTGCCCAACGAAGCTACGGCATAATCGATGCCAAACTGCGCCAGCGCCACCACATCCATGTAACCTTCGACAACCAACAAACGCGTGGGTTGCGGATGATTTTTTTGCGCTTCATAAAGTCCGTATAACTGGCGGCCTTTATGGAAAATCGGTGTTTCCGGTGAGTTCAGATACTTCGGCGTATCGTTGCCCAGCACGCGGCCACCAAAACCAATCACGCGGCCACGCTTATCACGAATAGGGAACATCACACGATCGCGGAAGCGATCGTAGGTGCGGCCAGAGTCATTGCTGACCAACATGCCCGCTTCCATCAGTGATTCGCGATCGTCTTTCTGCTGCCCAAAGCGCTTCAGAGCATTATCCCAACCCGCAGGCGCATAGCCGATAGCGAAGTGATCGATCACTTCCTGACTAAGACCGCGCGTGGCGAGATAGTTCTGTGCAGATTGCGCTTGTGGATTACGCAGGCTCTGTTGATAGAAGCCGTTCAGGCCATCCAGCAACTGATAAAGACTTTGACGTTGATGGCGCTCCATCTGGCTAGGACCGTTGCCCGCTTCATACGGCACTTCTAAGCCATGAAGCGTGGCGAGCTCCTCAACGCTCTCAACAAATTCCAGACGATCGTGATTCATCAGGAAGTCGATGGCGTTGCCTTTGGCGCCACAGCCGAAGCAGTAATAGAACTGCTTCTCACCGCTTACGGTGAAAGAGGGGGTTTTCTCGTTATGAAAAGGACAGCACGCGTGATAGTTCTTACCCTGCTTTTTCAGCTTAACGCGGGCATCGATAATATCCACGATGTCCGTGCGGGCAAGTAAGTCGTTGATAAATATGCGTGGAATTCGTCCAGCCATAAGCCCCGATTTTTCAGCTCATAAACGACAACAAGCCGCGCTTCCTTTCGGAAAGCACGGCCTTTTACTTGACTCTGTCTGCGTTTATCACGCGGCGGAAGCAAGCTTCCGCAAGAAATTAGTACAGACGAGTGCGGCGTGCGTTTTCGCGAGCCAGTTTCTTGGCATGACGCTTAACTGCAGATGCTTTAGCGCGCTTACGCTCAGTGGTAGGCTTCTCGTAGAACTCACGGCTACGAACTTCTGCCAAAACACCTGCTTTCTCGCATGAACGCTTAAAGCGACGCAGTGCTACGTCGAACGGCTCGTTTTCACGTACTTTAATTACCGGCATGTAACTCTTACCTCGATAAAATTCGGTTTTTGCTGCTGACTGCGGCGCCAGCACATTTCAAAATGGTGCAGCATTTTACTCCAGCCGCGGCCGACTTGTAAAGCACCATGTATAATTTAGAACCAACAGGGGCATATGCCATCGCGGCTGCCGGTTTTTTCAGGCCGTGGAGTATAGCGCACTCTTTGTGCGACAGAAAAACACTTTTTCAGGGGCAAAGTCTCTGGCGTGAGAATTGCCTGTGTTACACTGCGCGCCGCACGAAGAGGGTGATAAAAGCTATGCGAGTTCTGGGTATTGAAACGTCCTGCGATGAAACCGGCATCGCGATTTACGACGATGCGTCCGGTCTGCTGGCAAATCAACTATATAGCCAGGTGAAACTGCATGCCGATTACGGCGGCGTGGTGCCGGAACTGGCATCGCGTGACCACGTCCGTAAAACCGTGCCGCTGATTCAGGCGGCACTGAAAGAAGCGGGCCTTGAGCCACAACAGATTGACGGCGTCGCCTACACCGCCGGGCCCGGATTGGTGGGGGCGCTGCTGGTTGGCGCCACCATTGGCCGAGCGTTGGCATTCGCCTGGAATGTGCCGGCGGTGCCGGTGCATCATATGGAAGGGCATCTTCTGGCGCCGATGCTGGAAGAGAATCCGCCGGAATTCCCGTTTGTCGCGCTGCTGGTTTCCGGCGGGCATACGCAATTGATCAGCGTGACCGGCATTGGTGAATACACCTTATTGGGCGAATCGATTGACGATGCGGCTGGCGAAGCGTTCGATAAAACCGCCAAGCTGCTGGGGCTGGATTATCCCGGCGGACCGATGCTGTCGCGTATGGCGCAGCAAGGCACGCCAAACCGTTTCCGCTTCCCGCGGCCAATGACCGATCGTCCGGGGCTGGATTTCAGCTTCTCCGGCCTGAAAACCTTTGCGGCGAATACCATTCGCGAGCATCAGGGCGACGAGCAAGCTCGCGCGGATATTGCTCGCGCATTTGAAGATGCGGTGGTTGATACCTTAATGATTAAGTGCAAACGCGCGCTTGAGCAAACTGGCTTTAAACGTTTGGTGATTGCGGGTGGCGTCAGCGCGAACCGCACGCTGCGTGAGCGCATGGCCGAGATGATGCAAAAGCGTGGCGGCGAGGTGTTTTACGCACGCCCTGAGTTTTGCACCGATAACGGCGCGATGATTGCTTACGCGGGCATGGTGCGCCTCAAAGGCGGCACCAGCGGTGGACTCAGCGTCAGCGTGCGGCCGCGCTGGCCGCTGGCAGAATTGCCCGCCATCTAAAATAAAAAACCGGCCTTGCGCCGGTTTTTTTATTTCTTCTTTTTCCGCTTCCAGATCTTATTTTCCTGGCCGCGCCACAGGCGCTGGATGTTGTCGTGGTGCCGCAACAGAATCAGACACGAGAGCATCGAAACGGGGAAAGTGAATTGCGGTTTGAACCACCACACGTAAAAGGGTGCGATCAGCGCGCTGACAATCGCGCCAAGTGACGAATAGCCGCTTAGCAGCACCGTCAGCAGCCAGGTGCCGGTCATCAATCCCGTCAAATCCCAGCCAATCGGCGCAATCGCACCAAAGGCCGTCGCCACGCCTTTACCGCCGCGAAAACGAAAGAACACCGGATAGATGTGGCCCAGACAGGCGGCAATCGCCGTGAGGCCAAGATAGAGCGGGGCAACGTGCAGCAGATAAGCAATCCACACCGGCAGCATGCCTTTTGCCACGTCAAAAATCAGCACCGCCGCAGCGGCGGCTTTGCCACCAATGCGCAAAACGTTGGTCGCGCCAGGATTGCCTGAGCCTTGCGAGCGCGGATCGGGTAAACCAGCCAGTTTACAGACCAGTATCGCACTGGAAATCGAGCCGCAAAGATACGCGAAAATAATCATACCAAGCGCGATAGCACTCATAGCGTCGTACCGTTCCTTTTGGGTCGTTTTGTTCTCGATAAGCGTGGATAATACGCATAATCCGCCGGAAGTGGTATCCGGCTTAGCCAAAAACAGAGACTGACATCATGGATATCGTATTTATCGAGCAGCTTACCGTGTTCACAACTATTGGCGTTTACGACTGGGAACAAGGCATGCAGCAGAAGCTGGTGCTCGATGTCGAAATGGCGTGGGACAACCGTCACGCCGCCGCCAGCGACGATGTGAATGATTGCCTGAGCTACGCCGATGTCACGGAAGTGATCCTCAATCATCTGCAAGGCCAGCGTTTTGCCCTGGTCGAAAGGGTAGCAGAAGAAATCGCCGATCTGTTGATGAATCGTTTCAAAACCCCTGGAGTACGCATAAAGGTAGGCAAACCGGGCGCTGTAGCGCAGGCGGCCAGCGTTGGCGTACGTATTGAGCGCGGGACTATTCCGAAATAAATCTTCCGTGATTGCCATCACAATGAAACCAAACCAAATTATGGTGTGTCTCACTTGAGGCCGTTGCGCTAACCAGCAGGAAGTGACCGAATTTCTTAAGGTTTCCTTCAGCGTGACGCAGGCATAATTTCAGGCGGTAGCCCTTTGCGACCGCCTTTTTACTGTTTAAAACGGATAGAGGAAATATTTTGATGGCAGACATTCACCAGCTTTGGGTAGCTGCAATCCTGGGGGTTGTAGAAGGCCTCACGGAATTCCTGCCGGTCTCTTCCACGGGCCACATGATTATTGTTGGCCATCTGTTGGGTTTTGAAGGCCAGACCGCTGAAACCTTCGAAGTGGTGATTCAGCTCGGTTCGATTCTGGCTGTGGTTGTGATGTTCTGGCGCCGCCTGTTTGGTTTGATCGGCATTCACTTCGGTGAGGTCAAACATGAAGGCGTGGGTACGGGCAAATTAACCCTGATTCATATTCTGTTGGGTATGGTGCCTGCGGTGGTGATTGGTTTGCTGCTGCACGACCAAATCAAAACGCTGTTTAACCCGATCAACGTGATGTATGCGCTGGTGGTCGGCGGTGTGCTGCTGCTGGTGGCGGAATACTTCAAGCCGAAGCAGCCGAAAGCGGTTGGCGTTGACGATATCACCTACCGTCAGGCATTTATGATTGGCTGCTTCCAGTGTCTGGCGCTGTGGCCAGGTTTCTCGCGCTCAGGTGCGACGATTTCTGGCGGTATGCTGATGGGCGTGAGCCGTTATGCGGCGTCAGAGTTCTCGTTCATTCTGGCGGTGCCGATGATGATTGGCGCCACCGGACTGGATCTCTACAAGAGCCTCGGCTTCCTGACGATGCAGGATTTACCAATGTTTGCCGTCGGTTTTGTAACGGCTTTCGTCGTGGCGCTGCTGGCGATCAAGGTGTTCCTTGAGCTGATCAAGCGTATCTCGTTCGTCTCTTTCGCTATCTACCGCTTCATTGTTGCGGCCGTGGTTTACGCCATCTTTATGTAAGTTGCCCCGCGCGGCTGGTTACACTGGCCGCGCGTTAATCAATTGCGCCTGCAGCACCGCCACACGCCGACGCGTCAACTCTTCCCGCACTTCCGCCCCTTTAAAACCTGCTGCCACCACATCTTTGGTTGGCACCGCTTGCGCCAGCGCAAACGCCTGACGCAAATAGTCGCCTGGCGGATAAGTCATGCTTTCCAGACCCGCACGCCCGCGCGCATCCGCTTCGCTGGTCAGCGCCATCTTCTCCACGCGATCGGGCTTGCGCCAGGCATCAATTCGATCAAAAAGCGCGATTAACGCGTCAGCTGGCTGGCGCTCAATGGTGTGCACCACGTCATGGAATTCGGTCACCACTAACGCCAAATCACGCACCTGATTCGGCACGCGCAGGCGCTGGCACAGCGCTTCAACAATCGGCACGCCCGCGAGGCCATGACCATGATGGCTCGGCCATTTTTCTGCTGGCGTCAGCGCCTTACCGACATCGTGGAACAGCGTAGCGAAACGCACATCAAGCTGATCCGAGAGCGCAGCGGACATCGCCAGCGTCATCAGCGCATGGATGCCGGTATCAATCTCGGGATGCCATTTGATCGGGGCCGGAATGCCATAAAGATTATCGATTTCCGGGAACAGCACCTGCAGCGCGCCGCAATCACGTAATACCTGGAAATAGACCTGTGGATTGCGCGTCAGCAACGCTTTTTCCGTCTCTTTCCACACTCGTTCTGCGGTGAGATGCGCCAGTTCGCCGCTGACCGCCATTTCGCGCATCAGCGCCTGGGTTTCATCAGCAATCCGGAAATTCAGATGGGCAAAGCGGGCGGCGAAACGCGCCACGCGCAGTACACGCAGCGGATCTTCGTTAAAGGCGGCGGAAACATGGCGCAGCTGGCGTTTCGCCAGGTCGCGCTGGCCGCCATATGGATCAATCAGCTCGCCGCTGTCGCTTTGAGCGATGGCATTGATGGTGAGATCGCGGCGCTGCAAATCTTGCTCGAGCGTGACATCCGGCGCGAACTGCGTCACAAAGCCGGTGTAACCGTTGCCGCTTTTGCGTTCCGTACGCGCCAGCGCATACTCTTCACGGCTTCGCGGATGCAAAAAAACCGGAAAATCCCGGCCAACCTGCTGATAACCTTCCGCCAGCATCGCATCTGGCGTCGCGCCTACAACAACCCAATCTCTATCTTTTACCGGCAAACGCAGTAAGGCATCGCGCACTGCGCCACCGACCAGAAACGTCTTCACTCAACCACTCCAGAGGCAGATCAAAAATTGCGTGCTGAACACGCTTGTTACTTTATTGTTGCATACTTTGGCTAAATATCGGGCACGCCAAAAGGGGCATCTTACGATCCCCTTAAATAAAAGAACAAATCTGCGTGGCGCGTTAGTTCATCCAGCGATCGTTTTTCTTACGACGCGGCACCATATGCGGCAGCAACAGACCCAACAGCAGACCAACGCCCAGCACGCCGCCGCCATACATAAACCATTGCATGATGATGGTGCGCTGCTTGTCATCCAGTTGCACATTGGCGGCGCTGACTTTCTTCTGCGCGACAATCAGCTCATTTTTCAGCTTCTGATTCTCCGCTTTCAGGCCATCAATGGTGCCGTCGCTGTTGGCGACTTTGTTCTGCATCTCAGAAGTGCGCTGATTCCAGCTGTTGTCAATATTCGCTAGCTTGGCCGTCAGATCTTTAACCTGCTGCTCCAGCTGTGGTACGCGAGTACGCAGGCTAGGACTGGCGCTCAGTTGCGACAGTGGAATCCAGTTAGTTTTGCCTTCTGCATCACGAATCTGACCATATTGAGAGTCGTTATTGGTCTGCAGCAAGGTCACTTCCTCTCCGGCGTTCAGCTTACCGATCAGGCGATATTGATCGCCCGGACCGCTGCGCACCCAAGTGGATAATTCATCGGAGATGTAGCGTTTTTCGTCAGCAGCATGAGCAGGTGTGATGGCGCTGAAAGCCAGCAAAGAAAGGGCAGCAAGTGTGATTTTTTTCATTCGATGTCGTTTTTTCTTAATGGCGTAAAATTACCGGCACAGTCTGGAGACGCTTCTCAAAAATCTGAATGAGAACTATCCTGGTCTCAATCCGGTGCGAAAAGGGTCGTAAAAGCACAAGAAAGCGGAGACAGCGGGCTTCCGGTGCATTACTCTTCGCCAGATTAAACTCGTAAGTGCCAGCAGCGTATTGAATAAAAATTATGACCATCGAAATCGAATTAAAGTTCATTGCTACACCGCAAGCCGCCGAAAAACTGGCGGAAAAGCTTGCCGCGTGGCCACATCAGCACTTCGCCGCGCGCGAGCTGACCAATATCTATTATGAAACCGACGACAACCAACTGCGTCGCTGGGACATGGGCCTGCGCATTCGTGGCGTTGATCAACGCTATGAAATGACGCTGAAAGCGGCCGGTAAAACCGTTGGCGGTCTGCATCAGCGTCCGGAATACAATGTTGATCTCACGGAGCCGCAGCTGGATATCGCGCGCCTGCCAGCCGAGATTTGGCCGCAGGGCACCGATATTGCTGCACTGCAATCGCGCCTGCAGCCGCTGTTCAGCACTCATTTCCAGCGCGAAGCCTGGCTGGTGCAATTTGGCGACAGCGAAATTGAAGTGGCGTTTGACCGCGGCGAAGTCGCTGCCGGTGAATTCAGCGAACCGCTTTATGAAGTCGAGCTGGAGCTCAAAAGTGGTCAACGCGATGACATGCTGAAGTTCGCTGAAGCGCTGATTACGATGGGCGGATTACGTCTCGGCAGCCTGAGCAAAGCCGCGCGCGGCTATCAGTTGGCCCAAGGTAACTTACCGCGCCCCATCCGTACGTTGCCACTGCAGAAAATCGCCGCGAAAGCGTCGGTTGAGCAGGGCATGATCAACGCAATGACTGCGGCACTGAATCATTGGCAATATCACGAAGAAGTGTGGCTGCGTGGTAATAAAGATGCCAAAGCAGCGGTAATTGATGCGCTGGAAACGCTGCGTCAGGCGTTCTCACTGTTTGGTGCGTTGGTGCCACGCAAAGCCAGCAGCGATCTGCGCCAGAAATTAACCCGTCAGGAAGAGTTGCTGGCCGATGATGAGAACAATGCTGAAGCTACCTGCTTTTCGTTAACCTCGGTTGAAGCTCAGTTAGCACTTACTCACTGGCTGGTTGAGTCGCAGTGGCAAAAATGGCTCGACGACAAGAGCAAAAGCAAGCTGCAGGGATCGTTCAAGCGCTTCAGCGATATTATGCTAAGTCGTATTGCCGCCGATCTCAGAGAAACATTCGTTGATGTTCAACTGTTCAATGAGTTCCAGGATAAAGCCACGCGCCTGAATCGCCAGCTGTTGGCGGTGAACCTGCTGGCGGGTGCTTATCCGGCCGAAGAGGTGAATGTTTGGCTGGACGGTTGGCTGGAGTTACAGCATGCGATTCGAGAGAAGCAGGAGCGTGGCTTAATGCATCTGGTTAACCTGGCCGTGCGCCCCGCACCTTTCTGGCTCAATAGCGGAATCAAACGCTAACGAAAAATCCAATCAGGGAGAGAAGATGTTGTTACCGTTACCGGCGCTCATGCAGGCGCAGTTGGCTAATGTGGCAGAGCGACTTAATTTGCCATCCTCAGCGTTCACGCCAGAACAGGCGGGCGCGCTGACCTTTAGTGACTTTATCCTCGATAACCTGCAGCAGCATCCCGAATGGTGGCAGCATCTGCAACAGCAAGCGCCTGCGCCAGATGAGTGGCAGCACTATGCCCGCTGGCTAAATGACGTGCTGCACTCGGTTGAAAATGAAACCTCCCTGATGCGTGAACTGCGTTTGTTCCGTCGTCATATGCTGGTACGCATCGCCTGGATGCATGCGCTGCAACACGCCACTACCGAACAAAGTTTGCAGCAACTTAGCACGCTGGCGGAAATCCTCATCGCTGCCGCGCGCGACTGGGTTTGGCAGGATTGCAGCCGCGACTTTGGTACGCCATGCAATGAAGCGGGTGAAGCCCAGCCGATGCTGATTCTCGGCATGGGTAAACTCGGCGGCTGTGAACTCAACTTCTCTTCTGATATCGATCTGATTTTTGCCTGGCCGGAAAACGGCGTAACCCAAGGTGGACGGCGCGAGCTCGACAATGCGCAATTCTTCACGCGCATTGGGCAGCGGCTGATCAAAGTGCTCGATCAACCAACGGTGGATGGATTTGTCTATCGCGTGGACATGCGCCTGCGTCCGTTTGGTGATAGCGGTCCGCTGGTGCTGAGTTTCGCGGCACTGGAAGATTATTATCAGGAGCAGGGCCGCGACTGGGAACGCTATGCAATGGTCAAAGCCCGGCTGATGGGCGACGATCACGGCCACTGGAGCCAGGAATTGCAGCAAATGCTGCGGCCGTTCGTCTATCGCCGCTATATCGATTTCAGCGTAATTCAATCGCTGCGTAACATGAAGGGCATGATTGCGCGCGAGGTGCGTCGACGCGGCTTGAAAGACAACATTAAGCTCGGCGCAGGCGGCATTCGTGAAACGGAATTCATTGTGCAGGTGTTCCAGCTGATTCGCGGCGGACGTGAGCGCTCACTACAACTGCGCTCCTTGCTCCCTACGCTCAAAGCGATTGGTGAGCTGGCTTTGTTAAGTCAGAAACAGGTCGATCATCTACGTGAAGCCTATTTGTTCCTGCGTCGGCTGGAAAACCTGCTGCAAAGCATTAATGACGAGCAAACGCAAACGCTGCCAGAGAACGAACTCGACCGCCAGCGCTTAGCCTGGGCGATGGGTGCGGCAGACTGGAACGCACTGATGGCGCAGCTTGAGCTGCAAATGGCCGGTGTGCGCGCCATCTTTGACGAGCTGATTGGCGACGATGCACCGGATGTCGACGATCAGCCGCAGTTGGCTGAGTTTGCCGGGCTGTGGCAGGACGCGCTGGAAGAGAGCGATCTCATCCCGGTAGTACCGCAATTGGACGATGCGCAGCGTCACGCGCTTTACAACGCGTTGAACAACTTCCGCCAGGATGTGAGCCGCCGTACTATTGGTCCGCGCGGTCGTCTGGCGCTCGACCAGTTGATGCCGCGTCTGCTCAGGGAAGTTTGTCCGCGCGAAGATGCCGATGTATTGCTGAATCGTCTAACGCCGTTGTTGCTGGGCGTGCTGACGCGCAGCACTTATCTGGAATTACTCACCGAATATCATGGCGCGCTGCGTCATCTGATTCGTCTGTGTGCCGCGTCACCAATGGTTGCCAGCCAATTGGCGCGCTATCCGCTGCTGCTGGATGAGTTACTCGATCCCGCAACGCTGTATCAACCTACCGCAACCGACGCTTACCGCGACGAACTGCGCCAATATCTGCTGCGTATTCCCACCGATGACGAAGAGCAGCAGTTGGAAGCATTGCGCCAGTTTAAACAGGCGCAGCATCTGCGCATCGCCGCTGCCGATATTGCTGAAACGCTACCCGTAATGAAAGTGAGCGATCACTTAACTTGGCTGGCAGAAGCGATTATTGAATCCGTGGTGCAGCAAGCCTGGCAGATGATGGTGCAGCGATATGGTCGTCCATCGCATTTGACTAGCGACAGTGAGCGCGGTTTTGCGGTTGTCGGTTATGGCAAGCTGGGTGGTTGGGAGCTGGGTTACAGCTCTGACCTTGATTTGGTGTTCCTGCATGATTGTCCGGATGATGCGGAAACCGATGGCGAGCGTGTCATTGATGGTCGCCAGTTCTATCTGCGCCTGGCGCAGCGTGTAATGCATCTGTTTAGCACGCGCACGTCGTCCGGCATTTTGTATGAAGTGGATGCGCGTCTGCGTCCTTCTGGCGCGGCGGGCATGCTGGTCAGTACTTTTTCCGCTTTCAACGAATACCAGCGCAGCGAAGCATGGACCTGGGAACATCAGGCGCTGGTGCGCGCGCGCATCGTGTTTGGCGAACCTGCGCTCTGTGAACGCTTTGATGAAATCCGCCGTAACGTTCTTTGCCTGCCGCGAGACGTTGAGACGTTGCAAAAAGAAGTGCGTGAAATGCGCGAAAAAATGCGGGCGCATCTCAGCAACAAACATAAAGGTCGCTGGGAAATTAAGACCGATGAGGGCGGGATCACCGACATTGAATTCATCGCGCAATACCTTGTCTTAAGCTACGCGGCCGATCAGCCAGCGTTGACGCGTTGGTCGGATAATGTCCGTATTTTCGAATTGATGGCGCGTCATGGCATTATGCCGGATGAAGAGGCGCAGGCTTTAACGCATGCGTACGTTACGCTGCGTGATGCACTGCACCATCTGGCATTGCAGGAATTACCGGGCCATGTGGCGCCTGAAGCCTTTGTCGCTGAACGCACGGTGGTCAACAACAGTTGGCAGCGTTGGTTAAGCGGTACCCAATCTGACAGCGCGGAACGGTGAGCCTGATGGCTTATGTGGTAATATCCCGCGCATTATTTTGACCGTGTTGGAGTCTCTGAATGAAAGTAACACTGCCCACTTTTGGCAAGGCCACTGTGCTGGTCGTCGGCGATGTGATGTTAGATCGCTATTGGTATGGCCCAACCAGCCGTATTTCCCCGGAAGCGCCGGTGCCGGTGGTGAAAGTGGATACCATTGAAGAGCGTCCAGGCGGCGCGGCAAACGTCGCCATGAACATTGCTGCGCTCGGTGCAGCATCACGGCTGATTGGCTTGACCGGCGCCGATGATGCCGCGCGCGTGTTAAGCGAAACCCTGCAAAAGGTCAACGTCAACTGTGATTTTGTGGCGGTACAAAGCCATCCAACCATCACCAAATTGCGCGTGCTTTCGCGCAATCAACAGCTGATTCGCCTCGATTTCGAAGAGGGTTTTGAGCAGATTGATCCGCAGCCGATTCACGATCGTATGCGTCAATCGCTGACGCAAGCGGGTGCGCTGGTGCTGTCTGACTACGCCAAAGGCGCGCTGAACAGCGTGCAGACCATGATTCAATTAGCGCGTGAAGCTAAAGTGCCGGTACTGATTGATCCTAAAGGCACGGATTTTGAACGTTATCGCGGTGCAACGCTGCTGACGCCGAATTTGTCTGAATTCGAAGCGGTTGTGGGTAAATGCAAAAGCGTGGAAGAGATTGTCAGTCGTGGCATGCAGTTAATCGCTGATTATGAGCTTTCCGCGCTGCTGGTAACCCGTTCTGAAAACGGAATGACGCTGCTGCAGCCGGGCAAAGCGCCGCTGCATCTGCCTACGCAGGCGCAGGAAGTGTATGACGTGACCGGTGCGGGCGATACGGTGATTGGCGTGCTAGCCGCGGTGCTGGCGGCTGGCGACAGCCTGGAAGAAGCCTGCTTCCTGGCGAATGCTGCGGCTGGCGTCGTCGTCGGGAAGCTCGGTACTTCCACTGTCAGCACTGTTGAGCTGGAAAATGCCATTCACGCCCGTCCGGAAACGGGATTTGGTGTGATGACCGAAGCGGAGCTGAAAGCCGCTGTTGCGCTGGCGCGTCAGCGTGGTGAGAAAGTGGTAATGACCAACGGCGTGTTTGACATTCTGCACGCTGGCCATGTTTCTTATCTGGCGAATGCGCGCAAGCTGGGCGATCGCCTGATTGTGGCCGTTAATAGTGATGCCTCGACGAAGCGTCTGAAAGGCGAAACGCGTCCGGTCAATCCGCAAGAAAACCGTATGATTGTGCTGGGTGCGCTGGAAGCGGTGGATTGGGTGGTGCTGTTTGAAGAGGATACGCCACAGCGTCTGATTGCGGGAGTGCTGCCAGATCTGCTGGTAAAAGGCGGCGACTACAAGCCGGAAGATATCGCGGGTAGCAAAGAAGTGTGGGCAAACGGTGGTGACGTGCGCGTATTAAACTTCGAAGATGGCATCTCAACCAGCAACATCATCAAAACGATTCGCAGTCATTAAGTGTGAATGGGCGGGAGGAAAACTCCCGCCCATTAGCTTACTGCGGAGTATCGATTTTCCCAGCGGGATCTGGCGTGACGATCGCCGGCGCGGGTGCCGCTGGACTTTCACTTTCTAACTTCGCCAGGCGCTGTTCCAGCGCAGCTAATTTCTCGCGCGTGCGCAGCAGTACCTGCGTCTGCACATCAAACTCTTCACGATTAACCAGGTCCATGCGCGTCAACTGCGCCTGCAATACCTGACGGATTTTCTTTTCGACATCATCGCCAAAATCGCGAATCCCTTTCGGCATCGCTTCATGTACCTGGCGAGCCAGTTGTTCAATTTTTTTCGTGTCGATCATGATTATTTCCTGGTTACGGTGGCCGATAGCTGCGCGTGTTCGGACTCAATAGCTATTAAGTGTAATGCCTGAAACGAAAAGGTTAAACCTGAAATCCGCAACGCAGGAAATGCAAAAGCATTTGCACTTTTGTCGATTGCCCGACCAGATGATTGGCGTTATAGTTTGTTCGCTTATTCTCAGGGCGGGGCGAAATTCCCCACCGGCGGTAAATCAGCTCTCGCTGAAAGCCCGCGAGCGCTCTCACAGCAATGTGAGAGGTCAGCAGATCCGGTGTAATTCCGGAGCCGACGGTTAGAGTCCGGATGGGAGAGGGTAACGACATCAGCCGGGCTTTGCCCGCGTCACGTTTTTGCCATGTGTTTTGTACGCACTCCTAAGCACGCCCTGGTTCTGGTAACTCATATTTTATAAGGTTTTTTACCATGAATCAGACGCTTCTTTCTGAATTTGGCACGCCTGAACAGCGTGTAGAGCGCGCCATTGATGCGCTGCGCAACGGCCGCGGTGTAATGGTGCTCGACGATGAAAATCGTGAAAACGAAGGTGACATGATCTTCCCGGCAGAAACCATGACCGTTGAACAGATGGCATTAACCATCCGTCACGGCAGCGGTATTGTGTGCCTCTGCATCACCGAAGAGCGCCGTCAGCAGCTTGAGCTGCCAATGATGGTGGAAACTAACACCAGCGCTTACGGCACCGGTTTCACGGTGACAATTGAAGCTGCAAGCGGTGTGACCACCGGCGTTTCTGCTGCCGATCGCATCACCACGATTCGCGCTGCGGTGGCTGATGGCGCGAAGCCTTCAGACCTTAACCGTCCGGGCCATGTGTTTCCGCTGCGTGCGCGTGAAGGCGGCGTTCTGTCGCGTGGTGGACACACCGAAGCGACTATCGATCTGGTGACGCTGGCAGGATTCAAACCTGCGGGCGTATTGTGCGAATTGACCAATGATGATGGCAGCATGGCGCACGCGCCAGAAGCGATCGTGTTTGCAAAGCAACACGATATGCCGGTCGTCACCATTGAAGATTTGGTGGCATATCGCCGTCAGCGAGAAACGCGTCACGCCAGTTAACTGAATTAATACAGAAGAAAGAGGCCGGATAGATATCTATCTGGCCTCTTTTTTTTGTTTTAACGATTGGCATAAAACACGTGATTGCCAATTACTACTGTACGCTGAAAGGTATGACGCCAGGCCGGTTTAGCATGATGTGCATGGAAAAAGGTCGCGCCTTTCGTTACGTCCTGTAATTCCCCTTCAACAATCTTCTGTGCCAGCTTTCTGGCGCGTTGCCAGCTTTTATCTTCATGTGGTGGATAACGATAAGGATGCTTTTTGAGAGACGTCCAGGAGAACTGCTTAGGTGCATACACCACAGGACAGATCTCTTTGACATCCCAATTGGCCCGGTTCATGGTCACCGTACCAACGGCTATTTGTCCTTTAATCGGTTCGCCACGCGCTTCATGGTAGATATTCATCGCCAGGCACAATATTGCTCCCTGAATTAACATAAATTCCAACTCATCTTTCTAAAACCGAGTGGAGTTTAAGAAGTAGATTGATTGGATGTAACAAGACTGGTCTCGCTCGGTCTTAGGTGCGGGCTATATCACTGATATCTAAAAGGCTCGCGTGCAATATTAAGACCTAACCTGTGTCGAATTTATTCGCCCTATATCATTCAAATTCTCTGACAGAGACCATCATACTTATCAGCGTTAATCCCCCAGCGAAAGCGCGTATCGTAGCGGTTAACAAAGCGACACTTCGTCAAAGGATTAATCATGAGCACTACACGCATGCCTGCGCTGTTCCTTGGTCACGGCAGCCCGATGAACGTACTGGAAGATAATCGTTATACCCAAACCTGGCAGCAATTGGGCGCAACCTTGTCGCGTCCACGTGCGATTCTCGCGGTTTCGGCGCACTGGTACACACGCGGCACGGCGGTGACGGCGATGAATAATCCGTGCACAATCCATGATTTTGGTGGTTTCCCGCAGGCGCTATTTGATGTGCGCTATCCCGCGCCGGGATCGCCAGAACTGGCTCAGCAAGTGATGAATTTACTGGCTCCGATCGCCGTTCATGCCGATCAGGAGTGGGGTTTTGATCATGGTTCCTGGGGTGTGCTGGCAAAAATGTATCCCGATGCCGACATCCCAGTGGTGCAACTGAGTATCGACGGCACTAAACCTGCTGAATGGCACTACGCATTGGGGCAAAAGCTGGCGTCATTACGAGATGAGGATGTGATGATCGTGGCCAGCGGTAACGTGGTGCACAATCTGCGTATGCTGCGCTGGCAAGGCGCAGAAACTGCGTATCCGTGGGCGGAGAGCTTTAATCAGTTTGTACGTGAGAATCTGGATTTCCACGGTGAGGCAGCAGATCACCCATTGGTGAACTTTATGCAGCATCCGGATGCAAAGCTTTCGAACCCAACGCCTGAACACTATCTACCGCTGCTCTATATTCTTGGCGCACGTGCCGCTGATGAAGCGATCAGCATTCCTGTGGAAGGGATGGAGTTGGGCGCGATCAGCATGATGTCAGTGCAGATTGGCTAATGCGCAAGGCCGCCCGAAGAGTGCGGGCGGCACAGCCTTTACTCAACAAAGGTATGCGGATAGAAGCGCGACAGATCCTGCGTGATCAAGGCACGATCTTCGCGTAAGCCGATGCCCGCAGGTTGATCGTCAATTAGCCAACTGCCGATCAAGGTATAGCTATCACCGAATTTCGGTAGCTGATAGAACTGCTGGATAATCATGCCTTCTTCGCCATACGGACCATCGGCGCGGGCGATCTCCTGACCGTTTTCAATGATACGAATATTGGCACCTTCGCGTGAAAACAGCGGTTTCACCACGTACTTATCCATCGGCGGCGCGTTCTTATCATCGGCAAAGTAAGCGGGCAGCAAATTGGGATGATTAGGGAACATTTCCCACAGCAGCGGTAACAACGCTTTATTGGAAATGATGCTTTTCCAGGCCGGCTCCAGCCAACGCACGCCCGCATCCGCCAGCTTGGTAGAGAACACTTCGCGCAGCATGAATTCCCACGGATAGAGCTTAAACAGATTGCTGATGACCTGATCGTTTACGTCGGTAAACTGGCCTCTTTCACCCAATCCAATCTCGTCTATATAGAGAAACTCGCTCGGCAAGCCGGCTTCAGTTGCGCAGTCCTGCAGATATTGCACCGTGGCGCGATCTTCCTCGGTATCACGGCAGCAGGAGAAGTGCAGCCAGTTGAAACCGAACTGCTGATGCAGCGTGGCGAAGCGCTCAATCAGCTTCTCTTGCAGGCTGTTGAACTGGTCGCTGCCCTGCGGCAGATTGCCCGCTTTGACCTGGTCTTCTAGCCAAATCCACTGAAAGAAGGCGGCTTCATACAGCGAGGTTGGTGTATCCGCGTTGTTTTCCAGCAGCTTAGCGTCACCTTTGCCATCCCATGCCAGATCGAGGCGCGAATAGAGCGAAGGCTGGCGCAACTTCCAGGAATCACGCACAAAGTCCCAGGTGTGCTTAGGAATACAGAAACGGGTGAGCAGCTCGTCACTGTTCACCACTTTTTCCACCGCCTGCAAACACATCTGGTGCAATTCGGCGGTGGTATCCTCAAGCTGTTCAACCTGCGCTAGCGTGAATTGGTAGTACGCATCTTCACACCAGTAAGGTTCGCCATACATGGTGTGAAACTGGAAACCATACTCCGCGGCTTTTTCACGCCAGTCTGGACGTTCGGGGATTGCAATACGTTGCATGCTGCGGCTTAGCCTCCCAGCGAGCGGCTGCCGGTGCCAGAAGCACTGCTGCGCTGCATGGTGTTTTGTTTTGCCACGCTGTCACCAAAGCCGCCACGCGTAATGGTGGAAGTGGTCGCGGGTTTCGGCGCCATTGCTGTTTTCGGCACGTTGATGGTGCGGCCCGATGTGGCATTACCGTAGTTTTTACCCGCAGCATCAACAAATTTACCGTTTGCCGGGCTGTTCGGATTTTTTGGCGAGAACAGGGGCTGCTGGGCAAACCCTGCACCGCCGCTCATCATACGTCCCATCATGTAACCGGCCATCAACGGCATCCAGAAGCTACCGCTTTGCTGAGCTTCAGCATTGTTTGCGGTGGTGCCCACACCCGCTTGTGCAGGCGTTTGCTGGCATTGGTTTTCACCAAACTCAGCCACACAATCTTCGCGTGTAGCGTATTTTGGCGCGGTACGTTCGGCTTCTTTCTGTGCGTTGTTATACGCAGTGGTACATTGCGCGCTCTGGCCTGGATTGGCTTTGGCGCAATCATCCGCGTTTTGATAGAGCGACACCGTTTCGTCACTCTGCTCGCAGCCTGCCAGCATAAACACTGCGCTAACGGCAAAGGCGACTGGCGTTAAGTGGCGTGCCTGCCAGCTTTTACGAAAAGCGGCATGGCGAATATTTTTCGTCCGTTTCATTATTTTCATCCTGTGCCCAAAGGTGGGGTAAGGATAGGGGATGAGCGGTGGAAAATGAAGCGCGAAGCCAGATGGGGAAAGGATCTTTACGTAGCTATACGATTGAATGCGAAAGGGGCCGCATACGGCCCCCTGGGGAATTAATTACCGAATGGATTTCCGCTGCTGTGTGCGGCAGCTGGACGGGCTTGTGCGGCAGTTGAAGGCGATGAAGCTTTCGGACCGTTATCCACACGCGCGGCCTGCTGGTTATTCTCCGGCGCCACCACTTCAGGAGTCGTGGTGATCTCTTTGCCCAGCGTGCTGTTCAGCTGCTGCAGATCCTGCTCGTTCAGCGTACCCAGCGCATATTTGATATTCAGCTGGTTGATCAGATAGCTATAACGCGCATCAGAAAGCTGCTGTTTAGCATTGAACAGCGTGGTGGTCGCATCCAGCACATCAACGATGGTACGCGTACCGACCTGATACCCGGCTTCCATCGCATCCAGTGAGCTTTGTGCAGAGACAACGGCCTGCTTATAAGCATCAATGCTGCTGATAGAGGCATTCACGTTATTGAATGATGAACGTACCGTCTGAACCGCACTACGATGCGCGCCTTCCAGCTGTTCGCTGGCCGCGACATAGTTGTACTGCGCTTGTTTCACCTGCGAGGTGACCGAGCCGCCGCTGTAAAGTGGCATGGTGAAGCTCAAGCCAACCTGGTTAGAACCGGTGATGGAATCGGTGCTGCCAGCGCTCTGATTGGCGCGACTGCCGCCATATTTGCTATTCGACATACCGGTTGAGGCGGTCAAATCCAGCGTCGGCATGTGGCCGGTTTCGGCTGAACGAATCTGTTCACGCGCCAGATCCTGGCTCAGACGCGCAGAGAGCAAGGTCAGGTTGCGGCTTTCCGCTTCTTTCAGCAGGCTGGCCACAGCATCTGGACGCGCGGTTTTGAAACGATCGATATTCAATGAAGCCAGCGACAGATAATCCATGCCGGTAATCTGACGCAGCGATTCCACCGCATTATCGAGGTTGTTACGTGCGGTCACTTCGTTAGCCAGCACGGTGTCATACTGTGCACGGGCGTTTTGCACGTCAGTAATCGCGACCAAACCCACGTTAAAGCGCTGCGTGGTTTGATCCAGTTCGCGGTAGATAGATTGTTTCTGTGCTTCGGTGTAAGAAAGCGTGTCGATTGCCTTTAACACGTTAAAATAGGCAGTCGCCGTGTTAAGAATCAGGTCTTGCTGAGCAACCTGATAGGTAACATCTTGAATACCAGCCTGTTTTTCCTGCAGCGACAGCGCACGCCATTTCGACATATCGAAAATAGTTTGAGTTAATTGCAGAGAGGCGCTGGTCGTGTTGGAATGAAGTCCGCTGCTGTCACGGTAGCCATTGTTATAAGTGTAATCTGCGCCCAAGCCTAACTGCGGCAATAAAGGACTACGCGCTTCATTGATTTTCTCAAATGCAGCGTCGCGGTTAGCGGCTGAAGATCGCAGATCGGGGTTGCTAAGGCGCGCCTGCTGATAGACCTGCAACAGGTTTTCTGCCTGGCTGGCAAGGCTGAATCCGCCCAGAGTCAGCCCAATAAAAAGTGGGAGCAGTTTTTTCATTTGCATTCCTTTTGTTGCAGCAAAATGCACTGGTAGTGCTGCAGGTAAGCCAAAAAAATAATCGCCGATTCTACAGAGGCGGCGTCAGAGATAAGTTGGCTGAACGTGCCTTCTTCCCCTAATTTACGTAAATAATTCAAAAAGAACCACTCGGACGGAGCGGTAGACTTGGCTTTTCTTTGCTCCATCCCAATCTGCATAAGGAATCAGACGATGGCGAGTGAAAAAAAATCCCCTGTGACTTTCACAAAAAACGATGTAGAAATTATTGCACGCGAAACGCGTTACGATGGTTTTTTTTCCATCGTCAGCTACCGTTTCCGCCACCGTCGTTTTAATGGCGAAATGAGTGGTGAAGTGGTGCGCGAAGTTTTTGAGCGCGGACACGCCGCCGTGCTGCTACCCTATGATCCCTTGCGTGATGAAGTGGTACTGATCGAACAGATCCGCATTCCCGCTTTTGATTCCAGCCCAACGCCCTGGCTGCTGGAAATGGTGGCTGGCATCATCGAACCTGGCGAAACACCAGAAGATGTCGCACGACGTGAGGCGGTAGAAGAGGCTGGCCTTAAGGTTGGCCGCGTCAAACCGATAGTGAATTACTTAGCCAGCCCCGGCGGAACGTCTGAACGTTTATCGGTGCTGGTGGGCGAAGTGGATGCCAGCCTGGCAGAGGGAAATCACGGGCTGGAGGAAGAGAATGAGGATATTCTTGTCCATGTGGTGAGCCGCGAACAAGCTTATCGCTGGGTGGAAGAGGGGATTATTGATAACGCGGCATCTGTCATCGCCTTGCAATGGCTGGCGTTGCACCATGAAAAACTACGACAAGAGTGGAAGCTAAAATGAAACAGCGCTATACCCCTGACTTTCCCGAAATGATGCGCCTGTGCGAAACCAATTTCGCCCAGCTGCGTCGCCTGCTGCCGCGCAATGACGAGGCAGGCGCATCGGTGATTTATCAGGTGAATGGCGCCAGCTATCAGCTCACCATCGAAGAATCGACGCGGTACACCACGCTGGTGGAAGTGCGTCAGGTGGCGCCCGCAGTGAGTTACTGGAGCCTGCCTTCTATGTCGGTGCGGCTCTACCATGATGCGATGGTCGCTGAAGTGTGTTCCACTAAACAGATCTACCGATTTAAAGCGCGCTATGATTATCCTAATAAAAAACTGCATCAGCGCGATGAAAAACATCAGATTAACCAGTTCCTTGCGGATTGGTTGCGTTACTGCTTAGCGCACGGCGCTGTGGCAGTACCGGTTTGCTGATAGCGTAAAAAACGCAACGATGGCGTGGAGATTAAGGAAACGCTTTGGATAGCCTGCTAACTCTTCCTGCGCAAGATGGGTCTGATATCAGGATTTTACAAATCACGGATACCCATCTTTTCGCCGGAAAACATCAATCGCTGCTTGGGGTAAATACCTGGTCGAGTTTTGATGCGGTACTGGATGCTATTGAAGTACAACAGCGCCAGTATGATCTGATTATCGCCACTGGCGATCTCGCTCAGGATCACACCGTCGAAGCTTACCAACACTTTGTAGCAGGCATTAATCGTCTGCCAAAACCTTGCGTCTGGTTGCCGGGAAATCACGATTTTCAGCCGGCAATGGTGGATACGCTGGCCGACGCGGGTATCAAATCTGACAAGCACGTTCTTTTGGGCGATCACTGGCAACTGGTGCTGCTGGATAGCCAGGTATTTGGAGTGCCACACGGCATGTTGAGCGAATACCAGCTGGAGTGGCTGCACACCGCACTTAGCAAGTACCCAGAACGCCACACTTTGGTACTACTGCATCATCACCCGCTGGCTTCCGGATGTACGTGGTTAGATCAGCACAGCTTGCGCAATCCGCATCAGCTGGAAGCGGTACTGCAGCACTTCCCACGCGCACGCAATCTGGTGTGCGGCCATATTCATCAGGAACTCGATCTCGACTGGCATGGTCGCCGTGTGATGGCTTCACCATCAACCTGCGTCCAGTTCAAACCGCATTGCACTAACTTCACCATTGATACGCTGGCGCCGGGCTGGCGTTGGTTTACCTTGCAGCCCGACGGCACGCTGCAGACCGAAGTGAACCGCCTGCAAAGTGACATGTTCCGCCCCGATCTTGATTCCGAGGGCTACTAAGCAATGGCGGCGCTGATCTATCTGCATGGCTTCAACAGTTCCCCGCAATCGGCGAAAGCCACGCAGCTGCAGCAGTGGCTCAACGAACAGCATCCGCATATTAATGTGATGGTGCCGCAACTACCGACGTTTCCGTCTGAAGCCGCCAGCATGCTGGAAGATCTGGTGATGCAATATGCCGGTGAACCGCTGGGATTGGTGGGATCTTCGCTGGGCGGCTATTTTGCTACCTGGCTGTCGCAGTGTTTTATGTTGCCAGCGGTGGTGGTTAATCCCGCCGTACGGCCGTTTGAGCTGTTAGTGGATTACCTCGGCGAAAACCGTAATCCCTACACCGGCCAGCAATATGTGTTAGAGTCTCGCCACATTTACGATCTGAAAGTAATGCAGATTGACCCTCTTGAAGCGCCCGATTTACTCTGGCTGCTGCAACAAACCGGCGATGAGATACTCGATTATCGCCAGGCGCTGGAGTATTACAGCGCATGCCGCCAGACGGTTGAAGAGGGCGGCAATCATGCCTATATCGGATTCGAACGCCATTTCGCACAGATCGTTGATTTTCTGGGATTAAACACCCAGTGACCTTGCGAGGTGGGGCCATTTTCCTATTGCTAATCAGACATTTACGATGAGCCAATCAAGCTATAATGCCGATGCCATTGAGGTCCTGACCGGCCTTGAACCGGTGCGTCGTCGTCCGGGGATGTACACCGATACCACGCGCCCGAACCACCTGGGCCAGGAGGTGATCGATAACAGCGTCGATGAGGCGCTGGCCGGTCACGCTAAACGCGTGGAAGTCATTCTTCATGCCGACCAGTCGCTGGAAGTTATTGATGATGGTCGTGGCATGCCAGTGGATATCCATCCGGAAGAAGGCGTGCCAGCGGTTGAGCTGATTCTTTGTCGCCTGCATGCGGGCGGCAAATTCTCCAACAAAAACTATCAGTTCTCAGGCGGCTTGCACGGCGTCGGGATCTCGGTGGTTAACGCCTTGTCGAAGCGCGTGGAAGTTACCGTGCGTCGTAACGGCGAAATCTACCAGATTGCCTTCGAAAATGGCGACAAGGTGCAGGATCTTACGGTTACCGGCACCGTCGGTAAACGCAATACCGGTACCAGCGTGCACTTCTGGCCAGATGAAAGCTTCTTTGATAGCCCGCGTTTCTCGGTTTCCCGTTTATCGCATCTGTTAAAAGCCAAAGCCGTGCTTTGTCCGGGCGTTGAAATTGTTTTTAAAGACAAGGTCAACGACACCGAACAAACCTGGATGTATCAGGATGGCCTGACCGATTACTTGTGTGAAGCGGTTGACGGCTTACCCACGCTGCCGGAAAAACCCTTTGTGGGCAGTTTTGCTGGCGATGTGGAAGCGGTGGATTGGGCGCTGCTATGGCTGCCGGAAGGCGGAGAGCTGCTAACAGAAAGCTACGTTAACCTGATCCCAACCATGCAAGGCGGTACGCACGTTAACGGCTTGCGTCAGGGCTTGCTGGATGCCATGCGCGAGTTTTGCGAATACCGCAATATTTTGCCGCGCGGCGTGAAGCTGTCGGCAGAAGATATCTGGGATCGCTGCGCGTACGTGCTGTCGGTGAAGATGCAGGATCCACAGTTTGCCGGGCAGACTAAAGAGCGCCTGTCGTCGCGTCAGTGTGCGGCATTCGTCTCAGCGGTGGTCAAAGATGCCTTCAGCCTGTGGCTGAATCAAAACGTGCAGGCGGCTGAAATGCTGGCCGAGCTGGCAATCTCCAGCGCGCAGCGCCGCATGCGCGCCGCGAAGAAAGTGGTGCGTAAAAAACTCACCAGCGGCCCGGCGCTGCCGGGCAAACTGGCTGACTGCACCGCACAAGATTTGAACAAAACCGAACTATTCCTCGTCGAAGGGGATTCTGCGGGCGGTTCCGCCAAGCAAGCGCGCGATCGTGATTATCAGGCGATCATGCCGCTGAAAGGTAAGATCCTCAATACCTGGGAAGTCTCTTCGGACGAAGTGCTGGCCTCACAGGAAGTGCATGATATTTCAGTGGCGATCGGTATCGATCCTGATAGCGAAGATCTGAGCCAACTGCGTTACGGCAAAATCTGTATCCTCGCGGATGCGGACTCCGATGGTCTGCACATTGCCACGCTGCTGTGCGCGCTGTTTGTGAAGCATTTCCGTACGTTGGTGCAACACGGCCATATGTACGTGGCGATGCCGCCGCTGTATCGCATCGATCTCGGCAAAGAAGTCTATTATGCCCTGGATGAAGATGAGAAAGAGGGCGTGCTGGACCAGTTGAAGCGCAAGAAAGGTAAGCCGAATGTGCAGCGTTTTAAGGGCTTGGGTGAAATGAACCCGCTGCAGCTGCGCGAAACCACGCTTGATCCGAATACGCGTCGTCTGGTGCAATTGACGATCAGCGATGAGGATGTCGATCAAACCCTACGCGTGATGGACATGCTGCTGGCGAAGAAACGCTCGGAAGACCGCCGCAACTGGCTTCAAGAGAAAGGCGATTTAGCCGACCTCGAAGTGTAAAAAAACAGGGACGCCGCGGCGTCCCTGTTTTATTGCTGCTGTAATGCCTGTTTAACCCGCGTAATAACCGTGCTCCACGCTTCATCCTGCCCGCGCCCAAACAATCTCATTTGCGGATACCACGGCGATTCATCGCGATTTTCCAACCAGCGCCAGTCTCGCGCCCAGGCGGGAAGTAATACCCAGCAAGGTATCCCCATCGCCCCTGCTAAGTGGATCACCGACGTATCTACACCAATCACCAAATCCAGTTGTGAAATGACCGCGGCGGTATCCTGATAATCAGTGAATTGGGCACCAAGCGGCTGTATGTGTGGAAAGTCAGCGATTTCCTCTTCACCTGCACCTTTTTGCAAGCTAATCCAGTTGATATCAGGCAGGTCAAATAAAGGTGCAAACTGTGAAAGGTGCGCAAGCGATCGTTGGCTATCATTCTTATGCCCGCTAGAGCCTTTCCATACGATACCAATTTTTTTCCCGTTCCCCTCAATCGGCCACCTCGCCTGTTGCTCTGCAGAGCTAAACAGATAGGGATGATGCGCGCTAAAGGGCTGTGTTGAGTTGAGGAAGTGCTGCGGTAAATCCAGTAGAGAGCACCAGTAATCTGCCGGTGGCAACGTGTGTTGTACATCTTCCCGTGTCAGATAATTATCGAGGTGCGGCAGCGTGACCATCAATGATTTTAAGGACTTGCTGCCCAGCATGATCACTTTTATCGCATGCTTTTCAGTTTTAACGCGTGTGAGATAACGACAGAATTGAATTTCGTCCCCCATGCCTTGCTCGGTCCTTACCAACAGCGTTTTACCGCGCAGATCCTCTCCTTGCCAGTAGCGAATAGGGAGTTTCGGTAAGGTAAAGAAGCGATCGGGATTATCGGACGCATAACGCGCCTGATAGTTAGACCAGCCAGCAGCGAAGTTGCCTTGTTGTAGCTGAACCATGCCGAGCGAATTTCGGCAACGTTGATCGGCGTTACGCACTTGCAATACTTGCTTCATCTGACTTTCTGCTTCTTTTAGCTGGCCCATGTGCGCTAGCAACGTACTAAAGCCATAGCGGGCTTCGGTATAATCAGGCTGGCTTTGCAGCGCCAATCGATACTGATCTAAAGCAAGGTGATAGCGCTGCTGTTTATGCAGCAAAATAGCGTAGTTATTGTGACAGGCGGCATAGCCCATATGTGATTGCAGCGCAGCCTGATAACAGGCTTCCGCCTCGCTCCAGCACCCGGCGTCATAATGGGTTAGGCCAAGACCGTTGAGTAATCCCGCATCTGTTGGCGCAAGTTTTAGCGCCCGCTGATAATAGCGCTGCGCCGTATCCAGATCGCCGTTGCGCCGTGCAAGCCGTGCGGCTTCATGAAGGAACCAGCCATCGTAGGGAGCAAGCGTCAGGTGTGCCCGAATCTTACGCCAGGCTTCTTCCTGTCGCCCTTGCTGCAGCAACTGGGTTACCGCTTGTTGCTGACGTAAATCGTTAGCCACCCGAGGTTTATGGCGCATTGTGATATCCTGCCGCTAATAAAGTGGCGTAATTTAAGCCAAAAGTTTCAGAAACCGCGCTAAGACAGGTCTCGATCTTTGAGGATGGGAATTTGAAAATAACACTGGAAGAGTTACGTGCCTGGGTTGCGGTGGTGGATACCGGATCAATCACATCAGCCGCGGAGCAGTTAGATCAAACCAGCTCTGGCGTAAGCCGTGCGCTTAGCCGGCTGGAAGGTAAGCTGCAAACCACCTTAATGCATCGCACCACGCGTCGCCTGGCATTGACCGAAGAGGGGCTGATTTTTCTCGATCATGCGCGGCAGATTCTGGCGTCGGTTGAACAGGCGGAAGAACTGATCGCGCAGCGCCGGGACATTCCTTCTGGACGCTTACGCGTCAATGCCAATACGCCATTTACCCTGCACGTCATTGTGCCGCTGGTGGCGGAGTTTCGTCAGCGCTACCCGCTGATTCAGCTGGAATTAAACACCGACGATATTGTGATCGATCTGCTGGAGCAGCAAACGGACATCGCCATTCGCATCGGCGAACTGCGCGATTCGACGCTGCGTGCGCGTGTGCTCGGAAGCAGCGCCATACGCCTGTTAGCCAGCCCAGATTATCTTGAAAAGTTTGGTGTACCGGAAAACGTTGATGCACTGGCGAACCATCAGCTGTTGGGGTTCAGTCAACTTGATGTACACAACGTCTGGCCGGTTTGGCAGCGCGAAGGCGAGTTCCTGCGTATCAAACCTACGCTGTCCGCCTCCAGTGGTGAAACATTGCGTCAACTGGCTTTAGCTGGGCAAGGTATCGTACGTTTATCCGATTTTGTCAGCCGTGAAGATCGCGAGAGTGGGCGTTTGGTACAGGTTTTGGCAACGGAAACCCGTGAACAGCGTTTACCCATCCACGCGGTCTATTATCGCAATCAATCCCTTACCTCGCGCATTACCTGTTTTCTGAGTTTTTTACGCGAAAAAATTCAGGAAAATCATCTGTTATAGTCTTGTTCCTGCTCAATAATTTACCCTTCATCTTCATATCTTTATTTATAAAAACGCTTTAATTCATATAGTTAATTAACTAATAACTTTTCTGTCAATGTTGGGAAATTTTTTCTTTCCTAACGGGACGTTTCTTATGTCTCGGAAATCTCTCTTTCCCGATTATGTCGCTCACTTTGAGCCCGCACAGGTGGGTTAAGCCAGGGAGATTGCTGCGTTTGTACGCAATCGCACAATCAAAATCTAATGTACGGAAGGGATTAAACATGAACGTTTCGCCCGTGAGTGTTGCGGTTATTGATAAAAAAACAATAACGAAAGCGGAAGCATTGCGTGTAGGTAAAGACGGTAAAGCTGCAAAAGTTCAGGCTATTACCAACGGCAAATATTTGCTGACCCAAGGTAATGACGGCGTTGCACCAGAAAACATTACCGTTAAGCGTGTCGGGAAAGATCTGCTGGTGATGCTGGAGGGATCCGACGCCAGCGAACCGGATCTGATTATCGAAGACTTTTTTGCTAAATCAGGTGCTTTAGTTGGTAAAGCTGAAGATGGCGCCATGCATGAATACGTCGCTACCGATGGTAATGCCGATCACGATGCTGCCGCATTGGCTGATGGCGAAACCACCGCATTAGCGCTTGGAGAGAGCACGGTTGATACCGATTCTGGTTTCATGCTGGCCTCGGGATTTGAATGGTCTCCGGCGTTGATCGCTTTAGGCGGATTGGCGGCTATCGCTGCGGCCGCCGGCCTGGGCTACGTGGCAGCCAAAGAGCAGTATCAGGATAAAAACGCTCACGGAAACGGTAGCAGCGATCAAAATGGTGGAGACAACGGGAAGGGCGGTGATGACGGCGGTAAAGGTGGCGGCGACAGCGGCGGCGGCAATGTAAACGTCCCTGTAGTTAACGGCCTGTATGACGACGTGGGCAGCATTACCGGATTGATCGCGAAAGGCGGCCGTACCGATGACACCACGCCGACACTGAACGGCACGGGCACCAAAGGGAATGTCATTGAAATTTGGGATGGCAGCACAAAAATTGGTGAAACCACGGTTGGTGAAAACGGCACATGGTCCTTTACACCCGGTAAAGCATTGGGCGCCGGTAGCCACAGCATCACCACACGTGAACGCAATGAAAGTGGCGTAGTAGGCGATTCAAGCGAGGCCTGGAGCTTCGTTATCGATCTGACCGCCCCTGCCAAGGGCACCATTGGTAGCATGGTGGATGACAGCGTAAATCCGCCGAAAGAGATCGTGAAAGATGGCATCACCAAAGACAACACGCCGACGCTGGCGGGTAAGGCCGAAGCGGGCGCTACCGTTGAAATCTGGAAAGATGGCCAGTTGCTGGGCACTGCCAAAGTAGACAGCGAGGGTAACTGGACCTACACCAGCCCGACGCTGTCAGAGGGTAAACATGATTTCAGCATCGTCGTCGTAGATGAAGTCGGGAATAAATCGCTGCCTTCCGAAGCCTGGATTATCGAGGTTGATACCGTAGCACCAGAAAATAAAGGCATTGGTGCCATCGCTGATGATGAAGGTAAGTTGATTGAAAATGGTGGCGAAACGCAAGACAGCACGCCAACCTTCTCTGGCGTCGGTGAAAAAGGCGACATCATTAAAATCATTGATAACGGCCAGGTTATCGGCAGCACCGTTGTCGATGACGAAGGAAAGTGGCAATTCACCCCAGAAAAAGCCATTGGTAATGGCGATCATGAATTCCAGATTATTGAAGTGGATCCAGCAGGTAATGAATCTGCGCCTTCAGAAAAAGTCATTATCGAAATTAACGATCCGAATAACCCTATTGATCCCGGCAAGGAAGTGATTCCGAATCCCGATGTACCGGTAACTGGCGCGGTTGACGACGTGTATCGTGATGAAATGTTGGATAACGGCGAAAAGTATTTCATCGGTAAACAGCCTATTGCTAACGGCGATGCGGTGAATGATTCAACGATTTTTGTGGGTGGAACCGGCAACGCGGGCGATATCGTTTATATCTGGCTCAGTGGGAGCAATAACCATTATTACCTCTCCTCTGTCGTAGATGAGAACGGGAAGTGGAGTATCGCCACGCCAGAGTTATCTGATGATGTTTACAAGATTGAAGCGGCATTTAAAAATGCTGAAGGCGTAGTAACAGCTAAAACCGAAGCTTTTGAAGTTGAGATCGATACGATTCCACCGGAACCCATCGATCCGGGCGATCTCTTCCCTGATTTACTCAGCCATGTTGAATTATCTGAGCTGCTCTCGGCAAACGGTGACACGTTATTCAATGAAGCGCAGGAAGAATCTGCATTACTCAATAATATTGATGAAAGCATTTTAAGTAATATGGTTTTCGATGCGGATATTAAGAGTTCTGCAGTGGACGGCGTGATGTCTCTCGATATTACAGCTTTGAAGGATTTAGATATTCATTATTTATCTGAATAATTATCACATCATTGCGATTAATAGAATAAAAACAGGCGTCGCCTGGCGCCTGTTTTCTGGAGTTATAATGAAACTTAAAAAATATGCTATTGCCACGGTGCTTGCGTCATTGTCCATCAGCGCAACTCTCCAAGCGCAATCGAATTTTGGCAAAGCCTGGCAATCCATGCCTGCAGCGGCCTCAGAGCAAACCCGCATCGTTTATTATCGAGCTACAGACGATAATAATAATAAAGCAGCACACATCTATGTTGATGGCGAATTCCAAACGGCATTATTAACCGGCGGCTACACGGTGTTTTGCCTGAAACCGGGTGTACATTCATTGGGAAGTTATATCGATGATGCGCCAGGTTATCAGGGCAAGCAGCAACAACCATGGCGCGATAATCTGGCGGCGGGCAAAACCTATTATATCATTGCCAGCCTTGACGGTTCCGGCCGTCCTCTGGTCATGGATAGCGAACAGGCTCAGCAGCAATTAGTGGGAACACGTCAGCAAACTCATTTGCTTTCCCGCGCTTCAGCGGTGGTGCCGTGCAAGGCTGGAACTACACAGTCTTATGATAATTATGAGTTTTCATCGGATTTGCTGTTTAATTTTGGTAGCGCGAACAGTGCCGATATTTCCGCTCAGGGTCATAGCGCCATTCAACAATTTGCAACCTTGTTGAAAAGCAAAAATAAAGCCGATCAGCGCATTATCGTCACCGGCTTTACCGATCCGATTGGGGAGGAGGAAAGCAACATCAAGTTAGGCCAACGCCGCGCGGATGCAATCAAGAAATTATTGGTTAATAACGGGCTCGCGAGTGATTATATTCAATCGCAAAGTATGGGTGAAAGCCAGGTCACTGCGCAGTGCGCGGGCTCTCTGAAGCAGCAGAAAGCATGCTATCAAGGCGAACGTCGTGTAATTATCAGTGTAGAGAATAAATAGTTTTATCACTTTCTAAAAATTAACCAATGGTCTGATTTTTTATAATTTAGGCCATTTTTTTCAGCTTCAATTTACAATTAATGATTCTATTAAAAACCATTAATTAAGACATGTCCTGTGTTGGTTATTTCACTAACTGGTCGAGAATGCTTACGTTCCGGGAGGAAACCGGAACACGAATCTAAATATTTAAAGGAATATATTCATGGCGAATAACAGCATTAATGAAATTAAAGAAATGAAAATCAGTACTATTACCGAGAAAAATTTTGGTTGGAAAGATAAACAAGTCGATCTAAAAGATGCCGGTGGTCGTGTTGAGATTCTTATTGATGGTGTGGTTTACAAAGCACCTATCGATGAAAATGGTAAGTGGTCATTTACACCGCCAACGGGCTGGGACGAAGGCTTACATACCGTGCAGTTGATCACCATCGATAAAGCGGGTAACCGTGCACCACCAACGTCCTTCATTGTAAATCTGGATACCCAAGCTCCAGAAGCGCCAGAAATCTGGCGTGTGGTAGACAACACCGGTAGTAATAAAGGTAATTTGAATCCGGGCGAAATTACCGATGAACACAAGCCTGTCATTTCAGGCGTAGCGGAGCCGGACGCGATCGTTTACCTGTATGACAACGGTGGAAAAGATCCGATTGCTTCAGTCAAAGCTAATAGCATGGGGGCATGGACCATTACTCCAGAATTGGCTGATGGCGAACACAGCCTGACCGTAGTGGCTAAAGATGCTGGCAAACATGAAAGCCCAGTCTCAGCGCCATTCATTGTGAAAGTTGAAGCGGGCGCAGTAGTGATGGCCGAAGGCCCAACTGCAGAGCCGCAGCCGTCTGAGGATGCGACTGCAAATACCAATAATTTTGGTACTCATGGTAATGCTCTTGAAAAATATATTAATAAAAACTTTATCGAGATATCAACTAAAGTCGAGCCTTTCGCACAGGTTCAAATTACGCTGAACAATGAAGTGTATCTTGTTACCGCAGATAAGGATGGCAATTTACATTTCAAGTCTGATGAACTGCCAGATGGGACCTACTACTATCAGACGCGTGTTCGCGATAGCGCTAATAACTGGGGTCCCGCTACCTCAATCATTCTGCATGTCGAAGCAGGCGCTCCGGAAGCACCACAGATCCTGCGCGTCATTGACGACGAAGGTAATGTTGATCACTTAACTTCGGGTCAATACACCGATGATAAAACCCCAACGCTGTCAGGCGTGGCTAAACCGGGATCGCTGGTCTTCATTTACGGCGTTGATTCAGCACCGATCGGCAGCGTGACCGCTGGCGGTGATGGACGTTGGACCTTCACACCGGAACTGACCACGGATGATACCTATATCTTCAACGTAGCGTATCAGGATCGCTACGGTCGTATGAGTCCGAAATCAGACAACTTCATCCTGAAACTGGATGCTACTGCACCTGAAGCGCCTTCACTGGAAGGTGTTTACGATGACGTAGGCCGCGTAACCGGTCAGCTGAAATCAGGCGATACCACTGACGACACCACTCTGTCACTGTCGGGTAAAGCGGATGCCGGCTCCATTGTACGTATCTGGGATGGCGAAAAATTAGTTGCAACCGTTATTGCCAACTCACGTGGTCAATGGTCTTACGAACTGGATGTGGCCGAAGGCAAACATGCGCTGCGCGTAGATTCCGTCTCCAAAGGTGGTGCTGCTTCTACTCCATCAGAAGAGTTCATTGTGATTGTTGATACCCAAACGCTGCCTCCGGCACAGATTGAAGAGATCGTCGCCAACAACGGTGCAGAAGAGCGTCCACTGGTGAGCGGTGATGCAACCAACGATGACACCCCAGTGCTGCGCGGTTCAGGTGAAGAGGGTGAAATTGTTTATGTTTACGATAAAGACAAAGTCATTGGTTCTGCTGCCGTAGGCAAAGATGGCAAATGGGAAATCGAGCTTGATCCACTGAAAGAAGGTTCTCATGAGCTGAAGATCAAAGTCGAAGATCCAAAAACTGGCAAAAGTTCAGACTTCTCAGATCCGGTCACCATCGTGGTGGATTTAACTGCACCTGAAAAACCGGTCGCTCCGGGCATTATCGACAACACCGGTGATGAGCAGGGCGTCATCCAGCCAGGCACGCCAACTGACGAAACCCAGCCGGAGTTCACCGGTGGCGGTGCAACGCCGGGTGACGTTGTGGAAATCATCATCATTGATAAAGACGGCAAAGAGCAGGTCATTGGTAGCGGCGTCGTTGACGAGAAAGGTGATTGGACAGTCACCCCAACCGATCCAATCGGTGATGGTGATTACGACGTGGTGGTTGAAATTACCGATCCGGCGGGCAACACCTCTGATCGTTCCGATCCAATTGAACTGATTATCGATACCAAAGTGCCGGACGAAATCACGGACTTCGAATTGTGGGATGACGTGGGCGTCATCACTGGTCAGATCCTTGATGGCGGCATCACTGATGACAAATCACCAACCGTACGCGGTACCGGTGAAAACGGTTCTAAAGTCATTATCTATGATGGCGAAAAACAGATCGGTTCAGCAACCGTAGTTGATGGTAAATGGAGTATTGATCTGCCTGCCCTGACGGAAGGTGCGCATAATATCCGCGTTCAACCTGTCAGCGCTTCAGGTGTGAAAGGCCCTATCAATGACGGCATCAACTTTGATGTGGATCTGACCGCACCACAGGCTGGTACTTACACCGGTGGTTCATTCCTTGATGTAGAAGGTTTTACCCGCCCGATCGGGTCGGATATCAATGGTCAGGTTATGACGCTGAACGGTACCGGTAAAGAAGACGGCACCGTAGTGGTGGTCTATGGCGATGCGGCGCGTACCGAAATTATTGGCAGCGCGGTGGTGACCAACGGCAAATGGACGCTGGATACCAATAAACTGGCTGAAGGTAGCTACCATATCTCCTTCGGTTATCGTGATGCGGCGGGCAATGAAGTGGCCGGTGCAGAATCGTTCGACGTTAACGTTGACATTACGCCACCAGAACCTATCGATCCAGGCGACATGTTCCCAGACTCATTCAACGAAGCGCTGATGAGCATGTCACTGTCGGATATTCTGTCCATGAGTGAAGACTCATTGTTCATTGACAACGGTAAAACGCAGTTGATGATTTCGGATTCTGCGCAGGAAGTGACCTTGCAAGACATCCTGCCGGAAGGTGAAGACGTGAATAACTGGAGCCAGGCAAATGGCACCGTAACCGTGGCAGGCGTTGAATATAACGTTTACCAGAACAACGGTGGCGATGCTGAAGTGATGGTTCCACAGCACCTGCTGCAGGAACAACAGCACTAATTTCTGATTAGCTGCGAAACAAAAGCCCCGATCGAAAGACCGGGGCTTTTTTATGCATAATGATGAACGAGAAAAAATTGGCTTACTTAGCCGCTTCCAGCACCAGGATCTTCACATCAACCACTTCATCTTTAATCAACGCGCGATGCGCATCCATGTGTGGCATCTGCTGATGCTGCTCCAGATGACGCAGTGATTCCCACAGCTCCAGCATGAAAATGGAATCGGGTGAATTCTGTTTCCACGGCACTTGCGCCTGATGATCAACTAATGCGTCATATTGATGACAGCCATCTTCTTCCAGCACGGTAGGAATCAGCTGGTTAATCGCATCCAAAACCACCTGGCGACGGCCCGGTTTGACACAAATTTCTGCAACGACGGTTAACATAGTGCTTCCTCTTTTCCCTGGGTGCTTACAGTTAAGCAAAGATCTGGCTGAGATGAGTCCGATAACGTTCGATATCGCGCGGCACGTCCGGCATTTTAATTACATCGTTACAGATAAAGGTCGGCAAACCTTCCATACCGAGGAACTGGTTGGCCTTGTGGAAGTGCAGATACAAACCGTCCACGCCCACGCCTTCAAAGAATTGCTCAGGATCGTTAAAGGCTTCCAGCGGCGCGTTCCAGGTCAATGACAGCATGTATTTCTTACCCTGAATCAGGCCGCCGGAGCCGTATTTTTTACCGGCATCGCTGCGTGTGCGGCCATCGCTGGCATACAGTGAACCGTGACCTTCGGTGAAGACATCATCGATATACTTTTTTACTGTCCACGGCTCGCCCATCCACCAGCCGGGCATTTGATAAATCACCACATCGCTGTCGAGGTATTTCTGCACTTCTTCTGCCACGTTGTAGTCGCTGTCAGCAATCGTTATCTGCACCTGATGACCAAGATCGCGCAACTGGCTGGCTGCGACGTCAGTTAAGGTATGGTTTAGTTCGCCTTTCGAATGGGCGAAGGTTTTGCCACCATCGATAATTAAAAAGTTCATGTCATCCGCTCCGTTTCTCGTTGATGCCGCACACTCTACGCGCGCGCAGCAGCGAGAAAAATGCGTGATTGATCACAACACTTTTGCTAAAAAAGCAATAATACGCAGGGTTATGAAACAATCCGTGAGCAAACCAACATCAATTCCCATAAAAGAAGAAAACATGAAAACCGCGATACTGAGTGTATTATTTCTGGTGACGGGCGCTGCTCAGGCGCAATCCCACCTCGATGACATCCGCGCAAGCAAAACCTTAAAAGTCTGTACCACCGGTGATTACAAGCCATATAGCTATTTGCGCAGCGATGGCCAATACGAAGGATTGGATATCAGCATGGCGCAATCGCTGGCAGCAAGCCTGGGTGCAAAAGTGCAGTGGGTGCCAACCACATGGAAAACCCTGAGCGATGATTTTGTGGCCAAGCAGTGTGATATCGCATTGGGCGGCGTATCGGTCACCCTCAAGCGTCAGCAGATCGCCTGGTTTGCCCAGCCGCTCGGCATCGATGGAAAAATTCCACTGGTGCGCTGTGCTGATAAAGCGAAATATCAGACGGTTGAGCAGATTAACAAGGCGAGCGTGCGCGTGATCGAACCGGCAGGCGGCACCAACGAAGCCTTCGTGCACAGCCATCTGCCGCAGGCAACGCTGCAGCTGGCTGACAACGTGGGGATTTTCCAGCAGTTGGTGGATAACAAAGCAGATGTGATGATCACCGATGCGTCTGAAGCGCTGTTCCAGCAGCAGCATTATCCCACGCTGTGCGCCATCAATCCGGACAAACCGATGCAGTACGGCGAGAAGGCCTACATGATCCCGCGCGATGATATGAGCTGGAAGTTGTATGTTGATCAGTGGCTGCATCTCAGCACCGCCACCGGCGAATACGCCCAGATTACGAAGAAATGGTTAGGTGCGAAGTAGCGACGCCATTCCTGGCGATCTGAGTTTCTGGTGCGCCATAATGCGCACCAGATAACAGAACTCAACGATACAAACTACGATACAAACTCGCCTTACCCAACCCGCCAAACAGATTCATTTTGTAGCGAATGACTTCCTTCGCCGCCGCAATGGCATCGGGATAAATCACATTCGGATCCCACCAGGTTTCGCGTGCCAGAATCTCGCGCAGCTTAGCGAAATAGGCGAACTTCATGTCGCTGGAAATATTGATTTTGCCCACGCCCAGCGTCACCGCTTCCGCGATCTCGGCATCCGGATTTGCTGAACCGCCGTGCAGCACCAGCGGAATAGTGGTGCGCTGCGCAATGTCTCTGAGGATATGCATCTGCAGCTCAGGCTTCATATCTTTCGGGTAGATGCCGTGCGCGGTGCCAATCGCTACCGCCAGCGTATCTACACCGGTGCGCTGCACGAAATCCTCTGCCTGCGCCGGTTCGGTGTAGATCACTTTACTCACGCCGCCTTCCACTGAAGTGCCGGTATCGCCGATGGTGCCGAGTTCACCTTCCACCGAAACGCCCACCGCATGCGCCAGTTTCACCACTTCTTTGGTCAGCGCTACGTTCTCTTCATAAGGCAGCAATGAACCATCGATCATCACTGAGGTAAAGCCGCATTGAATAGCGCGCAGCACCTGAGCAATGGACGCACCGTGATCGAGGTGGATGGTGAACGGCACTTTGCTTTTCAGCGTGCGTTCGCGCACATAGCCAAAGAACTCATCAGTGACAAACTCCAGCTCGCTTGGATGGATGGAAATGATCGCCGGCGTATGGGTAGCTTCAGCTTCTTCAACTACCGCGCGGATAAAGCAGCTGTCGGCCACGTTAAAAGCGCCAATCGCGTAACGGTGTTCACGAGTCGGTGCCAACATCTCTTTCATTGAAATCAACATGTTAATATTTCCTCAGCGTGATGTTTACCGGAGCCGACGCATGCGCCGACCCGATAGTGGATATGAATGTGAAATTGATAATGCGACCTTGTGTCGCCATTCATGGCGAACACCAACCAACCTGATGGCTAAACCTTGCCCGCCGATCCCGACCAGCTTAGGTACTCCGCCACCACTTCGCGGCAGGCGGACTCCATCAGCCCAAGCACATCGGCTAACTCAGCGTGAGGATGCTGCTTCAAGGCCTGTTCCACCGCCATTTTTCCGGCATCAAACACTGCCGCGCCGACGTTGATCTTGGCTACGCCAAACTCACTGACGCGGCGAATATCCTCAGCGGGCGTGCCCGATCCGCCGTGCAGCGCCAGCGGTCGCGAAGAAACCGCCTGCAACTCCTGCAAGCGCTGAAAGTCGATCTTTGGCTTCACGCCCGCCGGATAAAGCCCGTGCGCGGTGCCAACCGAGATCGCCAGCAGGTCGATATCGGTCTGTTCGATAAACGGCAGCACATCGGCCACCTGCGTCATCTTCACTGAGGCATCAGCTAGTTCGTAGGTTGGCGCATCGGCGATATGTCCTAGCTCGCCCTCGACGCACACGCCGGCGGTATGCGCCATTTTCACCACGGCGGCGGTCTGGCGAATGTTCTCGGCCAGCGGCTCCGAGGAGGCGTCAATCATTAAGCCGGTAAAACCGGCGCGAAACGCCTGACCAATCAGCGGAAAGGCTTTGCCGTGATCGAGTGCCAGCGCCACCGGCACGCTGGCGGTCTCGGCCAGCGCACGCACTAACGGCACCGCGACAGCAGGCGGGAAGTGCGCGCTGTGTCCCTGATAAACGTTGAGGATCAGCGGAGCACGCTGCTGCTCGGCGGCCTGAATGGCGGCGCGCGCGGTTTCAAGGTTGAAGCAGTTGATCGCTAACACCGCATAGCGCTGTTGGGCGGCGGCCTGAATCAGGTCGTTCATCATGGCAAACATGGTGGCTCCTTATTCCAGAGTGAATTTGATCTCTTCATCGCGGACGCCGGGGGCTTCCACGTCATCGAACTCTTCATCCGCCTGCGTCACCGGCTTTTTCAGTACCGACAGCATCACGCCGCACACCGTGGTGCCGATACCGAGTGCCAAACAGAACAGCCAGGGTTTGGTGAACAGCGGCACCACAAACATGCCGCCGTGCGGCACCGGTGCGCCGACGCCCCACACCATAATCAGCCCACCGGCGATGGCGGAGGCCACCACGCAGCTGCCGACCACGCGGAACAGGTCGCGCGCTGCAATCGGAATCACGCCTTCGGTAATCATGCAGATGCCCATCGGGAAGGCGGCTTTCAGCGCCTCTTTTTCCGCTTTGGTATATTTGTTGCGGCTCAGCAGATAAGAGAGCGTGATGCCGAACGGCGGAATCATTGAGCCGACAAACTTCACCGCTTCCGGTCCGTAAATGCCATCAACCAGCATGCCGTCGGCGAACAGCGACATGGTTTTATTCACCGGACCGCCGAAGTCGAAGGTGGCCATCGCGCCGAGGATCGCGCCCATCACAAATTTCGAACCGCCTTGCATCGACTCCAGCAGGGCAATCAGCGCCTTCTGCAGCCAGACAATCGGCTGGCCGATAAAGGTCATCATCAGCAGCCCGGCGATGATGGTGCTCAGCACCGGCAGCACCATAATCGGCATCAAGCCCTGCATCGATTTCGGCAACTTAATGGTGCGGCGCAGCAGCAGCACGGTGTAACCGACCAGAAAACCGCCGAAGATGCCGCCGATAAAGCCGGTACCGATCTGCCCGCAGATAAAACCGACGATCAGGCCAGGCGCGAAGCCGGGACGATCGGCAATCGAGTAAGCAATCGCCGCGCTGATCAACGGCACAATCAGCCCCATGCCCCAACCGCCGATCTGATTCAACATCCACGCGAGGGTGCCGGTCTGTTTACCGACATCCGGCCCGCCGATCACCTGGCCGAGCGCGATGCAGATCCCGGCGGCGACGATCAGCGGGATCATCCACGAGATCCCGGTAAGCAAATGCCCTTTGATCTCCTGGCCGTACTGACGTTTGTTGTCACTCATGATGGATCTCCTCAGGCGCGCGCCAGTGAATCCGCCACTTTTTCGAGGAATTTCACCGGTGATTTGATCACTACTTCGGTTTTCACTCGCACAATGGGTTTGCCCTGAAAGCGCTCCTCGCCTTTGATCTTCACGTCAACGGCGAGGATCACCACGTCCGCAGCGGCGATATCTTGCTGCGTCAGCGCCGTTTCGGTGCCGATGGTGCCCTGAGTTTCAACGTGGATGGTGTGGCCCAGCGCGTGGGCCCCTTTAATCAGTTTTTCGCGCGCAATGTAGGTATGCGCGATGCCTGCCGTGCAGGCCGCTACACAGACGATATTCATGTGTCACCTCAGAGAGTTAGGGTGTTAACAGAGGTCGGTTTCGGCGTACTGACTAAACAGCCGGATGATATTGCTGGCATCGTTTTCCACCAGCAGTTGGGCTATCACCTCATCATCGGCCAGCGCACTGGCCACCTGCGACAACAGGCGAATATGGGTGGTGTTCTGATCTTCCAGTCGCACCGCGAACAGGATGATGCAGCGCACCTGGCTGCCATCGAGCGTTTCCCACGGAATGTCGTGTTGGGTGCGGCCGATGGCGAGCGTGGTTTGTTTCACCGCGGCGGATTTACCGTGCGGGATGGCGATATGATTTTCGAAGCCGGTGGAACCTTCAGCTTCCCGCAGCCAGACGTCTTCAATAAAGGCAGCGCGGTCGCTGATGGCGCCGTCGTGGTAGAGCAAATCGGTGAGCTCATGAATCGCTTGCTCTTTGGTGGTGGCGGTCAGCGCCAGGTTAACGCGGCGTGGCGTCAGAATGCGCGAAATATCCATGTTCAATCCTCATTCAATTAATGTTCAGCCAAAGCGCAGGAGGCGCCGTCGGGCAGCTGGCTGCCAATCATGGCGTCAGTCACCCGCCGAATATCGTCATCGTTAAAAAAGGCACTGACATACACCGCCGGAACCGCTCCGGCGTTGAGGTGAATAGTGGTAATCACCAAATCCACCGTCTCTCGCTGGCAAAACTCCGCGTGATTACTGGCGGAAACCACGCCGACAATCTCCCAATCCGGGAAGGCGCGCAGAATGCGACTCTTCAAAAGATGCGAGGTTCCCACGCCGCTGGAGCACACCACCAGAATGCGTTTGTGGGCGATTTGTCGCTCCAGCGCTGCCTGGAAATGCACGCACAGATAACCTATTTCGTCATCCGCCACTGATGAAAGTCCCTGGCTGCGCGCGGTTAATTGCATCGCCTGTTGCGTTAATGAAAATATTTCCTTCATCTCCTGCTGAATATCCTCCAGCAGCGGATTACGAATATGAATATGATATTTGAGTCGATTTAATAATGGCTTTATATGAACTAATAACCCTTCAAATAATAATCGGTCCTGCGCTAAGTCCTGCTGAATAAATGACGCGAAGCGATCGATTAATTCACAGGTTATTTTCACTGATTCAGCGGTGGAAAATTGATTATGCAGCGGGGCATTATCTCCACGTTCTTCCACCACAATGCCGGACGAGACAATATATTGATAAATAAAACCCACTTCATCGGCTGGCAATGCGCAGCACATGCGCTGTTCAATCTGCACCACCATGTTTTGGGCAATCTTCAGAATGCGCTGGTCAAGATCCTGCGCGCTGGTCAGGGTTTCCAGCGCCAGCGCGTTACCTTGCGCCATGCGATGCATCATGATCAGAATATGGGTGCAGAGATTGAGGTACCACGCGTCGCCCAACGGATAACTCAGCTGCTGCTCCATTTGCTGCAGCAGCGCCTGCACAAAAGCCACATCCTCGTCGCCAAAATAGTGCACCAGCGCTTGCTGGCTGCCGGGGTCGAGGCGTGGTAGCAGCGGCGTGCCGGCGACGTTCTGCTGCATCACATCATTAATTAGCGACACCATCGCCTGGCGCAACGTCTGCTCATTGCCTTCTATGTGGGTGCCGCCGGGGCCGCGCTGCAGCACCAAACCCAGCGGCTGCAGCCACTCCTCGATCACCTTCAGGTCATTCACGATCGACGCATGACTGATAAAGTAGCGTTCCGACAATTTACTGATTGAAGTCGCGCGTGGCGCATCACTCAGCAGCTGCGAGGCAATCTTCACCCGTCGGCTGTTGTGGCTCAGCGCATCCGAACTGCTTTCGTCGCCGTTAAGCTGCTGCTCCAGTTGCAGACGCTGCTGCAGATCGTCTACCCGCAGAAGTATGCCGCGTCCCGGCATTTTTTCCAGCTGCAGCGACCAGTCGCGAAGCCAACTCTCCAGCCATTGCAAATCACGCTGGATGGTTTTCTCCGACACGCCAAGCTGTAAAGCTAATTCTTTTGTCGGCTGCGGTGCGGCATGATGCAGCAGCAATTTTACTAATCGGTGTTGTCGCGAAGTCAGTATTTGCATTCGTTCACCCTTATTTTGGCAAAACGTTTATGGCTAATTGGTGGTTATATTTATTCCATGCCAGAAATCAGACGCGCAAAAATGTGGGGCTTGTGGAGTATGAATTTAGGAGAGTAATCACTAAGCAACAATACTAAATGTTGTCCTGGCTTGCGGACACCATTAATACGCTAATTGCCTCGCGATATTAATTGCGAAGTTGCTCACAGATTATTGCCGATATTCACTGTGACATGGCTCCCATTCCGTTTTAATTTTCCAACCAATATCACGCTATTTAATGCAAGACGATTCTGTTTGCTGAACGGGCTTCTCTGTGACTAAACCGCACGAATAAGGTAATATCCTCGCCAAATGACCGCCGGATGTCCCGCCGTTGCGGGCCACGAAGTGAGGATGCGAGCTGAATGAGCGAATTGACGCAGGATGGTGCAGAGCGTCTTGCCCTGCACACGTTTACCGAAAACGCGTACCTGAACTACTCCATGTACGTGATCATGGACCGCGCGCTGCCGTACATCGGCGATGGCCTCAAGCCAGTGCAGCGCCGTATTGTGTATGCCATGTCGGAATTGGGTCTCAATTCCAATGCTAAATTCAAAAAATCGGCGCGTACCGTTGGTGACGTGCTGGGTAAATACCATCCGCACGGCGACAGCGCCTGTTATGAAGCGATGGTGTTGATGGCGCAGCCGTTCTCCTACCGCTATCCGCTGGTGGATGGCCAGGGAAACTGGGGTGCGCCGGATGATCCAAAATCCTTCGCCGCGATGCGTTACACCGAATCGCGCCTGTCTAAATACGCTGAAATCCTGCTGGGTGAACTCGGTCAGGGCACGTCCGATTACATCCCGAACTTCGACGGCACCCTGCAGGAGCCGAAGATGTTGCCGGCGCGTCTGCCCAACATTCTGCTCAACGGCACCACCGGCATCGCCGTGGGGATGGCGACCGACATTCCGCCGCATAACCTGCGCGAAGTAGCGGAAGCAGCGGTCAAGCTGATCGACAACCCGAAAACCACGCTGAATGAGCTGCTGGATATTGTGCAAGGTCCGGATTACCCGACCGAAGCGGAGATCATCACGCCACGCAGCGAAATCCGTAAGATTTATCAGAGCGGTCGCGGTTCGATTCGTCAGCGTGCGGTGTGGAAAAAAGAAGATGGTGATGTGGTGATCACCGCGTTGCCGCATCAGGTGTCGGGCGCACGCGTGCTGGAGCAGATCGCTAACCAGATGCGCAATAAAAAGCTGCCGATGGTGGAAGATCTGCGTGATGAGTCCAACCACGAAAACCCGACGCGTTTAGTGATTGTGCCGCGCTCCAATCGCGTGGATCTCGAGCAGGTGATGAATCACCTGTTTGCCACCACCGATCTGGAAAAAAGCTACCGCGTTAACCTGAATATGATCGGACTGGATAACCGTCCGGCGGTGAAAAACCTGCTGGAAATCCTCTCTGAATGGCTGGTGTATCGCCGCGATACCGTGACGCGCCGCCTCAACTATCGTTTAGATCGCGTGCTGCGTCGCCTGCATATTCTTGAAGGTATGCTGGTGGCGTTCCTCAATATTGATGAAGTGATCCACATCATCCGTACCGAGGATGAGCCGAAGCCGGTGCTGATGTCGCGTTTTGACATCAGCGAAACCCAGGCCGAAGCGATTCTCGAACTGAAACTGCGCCATCTCGCCAAACTGGAAGAGATGAAGATTCGCGGCGAGCAGGCGGATTTGGAAAAAGAGCGCGATCAGCTGCAGGCGATTCTGGCGTCCGAGCGTAAGATGAGCAATTTGCTGAAGAAAGAGCTGCTGGCCGATAGCCAAACCTACGGCGACGATCGCCGTTCGCCGCTGCACGAGCGCGAAGAAGCCAAAGCGCTGAGCGAAACCGAGCTGGTGAGCGCTGAGCCGGTGACCATCGTGCTGTCGCAAATGGGCTGGGTGCGCAGCGCCAAAGGTCACGATATCGATCCGGCGGGCTTAAGCTACAAAGCGGGCGACAGCTATCTGGCCGCCGCACGCGGCAAGAGCAATCAGCCGGTGGCCTTTATCGACTCCACCGGACGCAGCTACACGCTGGATCCGACCTCATTGCCGTCCGCGCGCGGACAGGGCGAGCCGCTCACCGGCAAACTGACGCCACCGCCGGGCGCGGTGATTGAGCAGGTGCTGATGGAGCCCGACGATCAGAAGCTGTTGATGGCCTCTGACGCCGGTTACGGTTTCATCTGTACCTTTGCCGATCTGGTGTCGCGCAACCGTGCCGGTAAAGCGCTGCTGACGCTGCCGGAAAACGCCAAAGTGATGACGCCAATGGCGGTACATTCGGGCGATGATATGCTGCTGGCAATTACCCAGGCCGGACGCATGTTGATGTTCCCGGTTGGCGATCTGCCGCAGATGTCGAAAGGCAAAGGCAACAAGATCATTTCGATTCCTGCAGCGGAAGCCGCGGCGGGCACCGACAAACTACAATGGTTGCTGATTCTGCCGCCGGGCGCGTCAATCACCGTATATGTCGGTAAACGTAAGCTGATCATGCGTGATGAAGATCTGCAGAAAGTGCGTGCCGAGCGCGGTCGTCGCGGCAGCGTGGCGCGTGGCCTGCAACGCATCGATAGCGTAGAAGTGAATGCACCAGCGCGTCCGAAAGCCGACGCGAGTGAAGAGTAACGCTGTAATTCAGGCGATGGAATGCCCCATTTGAGGAATCTATGTTACTAATTTTACGAGCAATTATTGTTATTGTTTATTCGATTCTGGTCAGTATTGTTGGCTGTATCTGGTGTCTGTTTTCACCGCGTAATCCGCGTCACGTCGCAACCTTCGGCCATCTGCTCGGTCGTCTGTCGACGGTGTTTGGTCTCAAAGTGGAACTGCGTAAACCGGCGGAAGCCGCGCATTATGGCAACGCGATCTATATCGCTAACCACCAGAACAACTACGACATGATCACGGCGGCTAAAATCGTGCAGCCGACCACCGTGACCGTGGGCAAGAAAAGCCTGCTGTGGATTCCGTTTTTTGGCCAGCTCTACTGGCTGACCGGTAACCTGCTGATTGACCGTGATAACCGCTCCAAAGCGCACGGCACCATCGGTGAGTTGGTGGAACAGTTCAACAAAAAGCGCATTTCGTTCTGGATGTTCCCGGAAGGGACGCGCAGCCGCGGTCGTGGTTTGCTGCCGTTCAAAACCGGTGCGTTTCATGCAGCGGTAGCCGCCGGTGTGCCAATCATCCCGATTGTGGTTTCCAACACCCACGACAAGATCAAGCTGAACCGCTGGAACAACGGTTTGGTAATTGTGGAGATGTTGCCGCCGGTCGATACCTCGCAGTTTGCTACCACCTCGGTGCGTAAGCTCGCCACGCACTGCCGTGAATTAATGTCGACTAAACTGGAAGAATTGAACGCCGAAGTCGCCGAACGCGAAAAAAACGGTAAACTCTGAGCAGCCAAAATGGGGCAGGTGATCATCTGCCCCGTTCTCAAGCCACACAGCAACTCATCATTAATTAGAACAACATGGACACGGCGTCCTCACGCCACGCTCAAAAGGTCTGAAGTTTTATGTCTTGCAGCAGACGTCAGTTTATTCAGCTTTCTGCCGGTGTCGCACTGGCTTCCGGTGCTATGCCTTTCGCCGCCCGCGCCGCCGCGCCATTGGGCGATACGCCACTTCCTATTCCACCGCTGATTGAATCACGTCGCGGTCAGCCGCTGTTTCTCACCTTGCAGCGCAGCCATTGGTCGTTCAGCGGCAACAGCAACAAAGTGCCGGTGTGGGGCTTTAACGGCATGTATCTCGGCCCAACGGTGCGCGTTTATAGCGGCGACGATGTGAAGCTGATTTACAGCAACCGCCTCAACGAACCGGTATCGATGACCGTCAGCGGTTTGCAGGTGCCGGGCGCGTTAATGGGCGGTGCGCCGCGCATGATGTCGGCCGGAGCTGATTGGGCGCCGGTGCTGCCGATTCGTCAGGGCGCGGGCACATTGTGGTATCACGCCAATACGCCAAATCGCATGGCGCCGCACGTCTACAACGGACTCGCCGGCATGTGGCTGGTGGAAGATGACGTCAATAAATCGCTGCCGCTACCGAAGCATTATGGCGTCGATGATTTCCCGCTGATTATTCAGGACAAGCGCCTCGATAACTTCGCCACGCCGGTTTATAACCCGCCCTCCAGCGGCGGTTTTATGGGCGACGTGCTGCTGGTGAACGGCGTGCAAAATCCCTATGTCGAAGTGTCGCGCGGCTGGGTGCGTTTGCGTTTGCTGAACGGCTCGAACGCGCGCCGCTTCGATCTCACCTTCTCCGATAATCGTCCCTTTACGGTGATCGCCAGCGATCAGGGCTTCCTGCCTGCGCCGGTGGCGGTGCAGCTGCTGACGCTGGCTCCCGGCGAACGTCGTGAAGTGCTGGTGGATATGTCGCAGGGCGATGAAGTTTCGATCATGGCCGGAACGGCGGCGGGTTTGATGGATCGCCTGCGCGGATTTTTTGAGCCGTCATCGATTCTGACCAATACGCTGGTGCTGAGCTTACGCCCAACCGGTTTATTGCCGCTGGTGACTGACAATCTGCCGATGCGTTTGCTGGCGGATCAGATTCTTGATGGTGTGGCGGTGCGCACGCGCGAATTCCGCATTGGCGATAGCGAGCCGGGCATTAACGGCGTGTTGTGGGACATGAACCGCATCGATACCACCGTGCAGCAGGGCACCTTCGAGCGCTGGATTATCCACGCGGATCGCCCGCAATCGCTGCATATTCAGGGCGTGATGTTCCTGATTAAGAACGTCAATGGCGCGCAGCCGATGGGCGAAGATCGCGGCTGGAAAGATACCGTTTGGGTTGATGGCAGCGTGGAGCTGCTGGTGAGCTTCCCGCAGAGTTCGTCGGATCACTTCCCATTTGTCTATTACAGCCAGACGTTAGAGATGGCGGATCGCGGGACGGCGGGGCAGTTATTGGTGAATTCAGCGTCTTAATGCCCTCACTCCAGCCCTCTCCCGCAAGCGGGCGAGGGAGCAGATCGAGCAAAACGCACCTTACGGTTCCCTCTCCCGCCTGCGGGAGAGGGTTAGGGTGAGGGGAAACGCGCGCCATTCTACCCGTTAAACGCCTCCGGATCCGGTCCCAAACGGTTGCCGCTATCCAGCTTACTGATCTCACTCACTTCAGTTTTATCCAACCTAAAATCAAACACCTGGAAATTCTCACGAATGCGTTCCGGGGTAATCGACTTCGGAATCACCACCAGGCCGCTATCCAGATGCCAGCGAATCACGATTTGTGCCGGCGTCTTGCTATATTTCTTCGCCAGTTCGCGGATAATCTCCTGATCAAACACGCCTTTACCGCCTTGCGCCAGCGGGCTCCAGGATTCGGTTTGAATCTGGTGCAGCGCATTCCACGCATGCAGCGTGCGCTGTTGCAGCATCGGATGCAGCTCGATCTGGTTCACCACCGGCGACACGCCGGTTTCATCGATCAAACGCTTCAGATGCGCCTCGTGGAAGTTACATACGCCGATGCTTTTGGTTAAGCCCTGTTGCTGCAGCTCAATCAAGCCTTTCCAGGCTTCAACGTAGTGATCTTTTTCCGGGCACGGCCAGTGCATGAGATACAAATCCACCTGCTCTAACTGCAACTTCTTCAGGCTGGTTTCCATTGCCTGTTGCCAGTTGGTCTGGTCGTCGTTCCACAGCTTGGTGGTGATAAAAATGTCATCGCGCGCCACGTCGGTCTCTTGCAGCGCTTGCCCAACCGCTTCCTCATTTTTGTAGATAGCGGCGGTATCGATGGAGCGATAGCCGACTTTCAGGGCTTCCAGGATGGCGTTGCGCGCATCCTCAATGCTCGCTTGCCACACGCCGAGGCCAAGCTGCGGCATCATGTTGCCGTCGCGCAATTTAATAATTGGTTGATCTGCCATAATTGCTCCTTATCTGTTGCAGGGACTTACCGTAGAAAAGATGTGCTTAAGTCTAGTCAACAAACCTCACCTCAGGATCATTGTGGCAAGCGGGCGGCACTTTTGCCTGATAGATTTCTGCAAGAATCTTGCCTGATTCTCCAGAATGATGGAGCTTTGCACAGCCTTACGGCAAACTGACTTTTTTGCTGCCTGAGAGAGATGCATGCCAAACGACGCCCTTTGCCGCCAGCTAGCGCAGCGCGTGGTTGCGCTGATGAATGACCTGCATAAGCCGCTGTGCGCGGTAGAAAATGTCAAATTGATCTATGCCTGCGAAACCTTGCCGCGTACGCCGATGATGTATCAACCCGGCATTGTGATTCTGTTTCAGGGGCGTAAAACCGGCTATCTCGGCAGCACCGTTTTCCACTACGACGCCACCAAATATCTGATGCTCACCGTACCGCTGCCGGTGGAGTGCGAAACCGAAGCCACGCTGGCGGAGCCGCTGGCCGGCATGTGTTTGAGCGTGGATGTCGCCAGCCTGCAGGATTTGCTGATGGATATCGGCGATGACGAGCAGTTCCAGCCGCAGGCACAAACTTCCGGCATCCATTCGGCGTTCATGAGCGAAGAGATGCTGTGTGCGGCCGAACGCTTGCTGGATGTGATGAATAACCCGCGCGACGCCCGCGTGCTGGGGCCGCAGCTGGTGCGCGAGATCATCTATTACGTGTTAACCGGACCGATTGGCGGCGCGTTGCTGTCGCTGGTCAATCGTCAGACGCAGTTCAGCCAGATTGCGCGTGCGCTGCGTCGCATCGAAAACCACTTCGCGGAGAGTTTGAGCGTCGACATGCTGGCCGCTGAAGTGAACATGAGCGTTTCAGCGTTTCATCATAACTTCAAAGCGGTGACGCAAACCTCGCCGCTGCAATACCTTAAGCGCTATCGCCTGCATCAGGCGCGCCTGATGATGCTGCAGGATGGCATGAAAGCCAGCGCGGCGGCGGTGCGCGTCGGTTATGAAAGCCCATCGCAGTTTTCGCGTGAGTTTAAGCGCTATTTCGGCGTGACGCCGGGAGAAGAGGCGAGCCGCGTGCGTCAAACCTTACCGTTTGACGCCGCGTCGTAATCAGGAGAGTTTCTGGCGGCGTTTTTTCCAGATCACCACAATGCTGCCGGCCAGGCCGATAAACAGCAGCGCGATCGGCAGAATCATCAGGATCGCCATCACCTGATCTTCATGGCGCTTGATAAAGGGCACATGGCTGATGCCGTAGCCCAGCGTCACCACAATCCCAACCCACAACAAGCCGCTCAGCCAGTTAAACAGCTGGAAGCGGCCATTGTTTAAGCCGGAAATCCCGGCCATGGTCGGCAGTAAGGTGCGCACAAAGGCCAGGAAGCGGCCAACCAGCAGCGCCATCAAACCGTGGCGGTTAAACATATTCCACGCGCGCTGATGATATTGCGCGGGCAGATGCAGCAACCAACTTTTCACCAGTTTGGTGTTGCCGAGCCAGCGTCCTTGCAGATAGCTGAGCCAGCAGCCGAGACTGGCCGCCGTGGTCAGAATCACAATGGTCGGCACGAAGTCCATCACACCTTTGGCGACCATCGCGCCCGCCAGTAACAGCAGGCTATCGCCCGGCAGGAATGACGCGGGCAGCAAACCGTTTTCCAGAAACAGCGTTAAAAACATCACGCCGTAGACAATCCAAACCACATCCGGATTGCCGAGCGCGGCAAAATCCTGATGCCAAAGCGCTTGGACAATCTCATGTAAAACACCCATCAGCTATTCCATCGAGTCACAAGGAGTCTAATTTTAACCTTCTGTGGCATTGCATACGTTGATCTCTCATCGCCGCCACAGCGTGGTTTATCTTCTGTTTAACTTCTTAAACGTGCAAAACCGGCTTTAAGATCATCCAGCAAGTCATCGACATGTTCGAGGCCGATATGCAGACGCACCAGCGTGCCGTCAAAATCCACGCCGCCCGCCGGACGAATCGCCGCCAGCTCTTCAGGCTGGTTCGCCAGAATCAGGGATTCATAGCCGCCCCACGAATACGCCATGCTGAAATGGTGGAAGTGATCGAGGTAATTTGCCAGCTGCTCACGGCTCAGTTTTTCATGCAGGATGAACGAGAACAAACCGCTGCTGCCGCTGAAATCGCGCTGCCAGAATGCGTGGCCTTTACACTGCGCCAGCGCCGGATGATTAACGCGCGCCACTTCCGGCTGCGTGGCCAGCCATTCCGCCACCTGCAATCCGCTCTCTTCGTGCTGACGCAGACGTGTGCCCAGCGTACGAATGCCGCGGCTCGCCATATAAGCGGTATCGGCATCGACCATTTGGCCCATCAGATAGGAGTTCTCGCGCAGCTGCGGCCAGCAACGCTCATTTGCTACCGCCGTGCCAATCATCACGTCGCTGTGACCAATGATGTATTTGGTGCCGGCCTGAATCGAAATATCGATGCCATGCTCCAGCGCGTTAAACAACACGCCCGCCGCCCAGGTGTTATCGATCATGATGATCGCCTCCGGCGCTTTGGCGCGCACGGCGGCAACAATCGCGGGAATATCCTGCACTTCCATGGTGATCGACGCCGGTGATTCCAGGAACACCACGCGCGTATTCGGCTGCACCAGTTCGCCAATTTCGCTGCCGATGCAGTGATCGAAATAGGTGGTGGTGACGTTCAGCTTACTGAGAATTTTCGAGCAGAAATCCTGCGTCGGTTCGTAGACCGCGCCGCTCACCAGAATATGGTCGCCGGCTGCGACAAAGGACAAAATGGCATTAGAGACCGCCGCCGCGCCGCACGGATAGAGCGCGCAACCTGCGCCGCCTTCCAACTCGGTCATGGCGTCTTGCAGCGAGAAATGGGTGAGGGTGCCGCGACGACCATAAAACAGCTCGCCTGACGCGCGGCCAGCGGTAGCACGTTTCTTGTCGGCGACCGTGTCAAAAACCAGGGATGAAGCGCGTTGAATTACGCTGTTAACTGAGCCTTGCGTGTAACGTTTACTGCGTCCCGCGCTGACAAGCGTGGTGTCTATTTTTTTCGTTGCCATCACTGCCTTTCCTGACATTTCCCACAAAACATTCACGTTACCACGAATCAGTGTAGCGGGTTGAGCCTGATTGCGGATTATCAGAGTGAGGCCAGTATTGCGCATAACATCCGCTAACTTGTGGAAATCGCGGGCATCTTTGCTTTGTAAATAGTAATGAGAACCACTATCACTTCGGTGGTATTTTTTGCTATGATCCGCGCTTCAATCGTGAACTGTGCAACAGAAGTTGGAGATGCAGCGTGGTAGCCAGTGATTTGATGCAAACGGATCTTTCCGTTTGGGGCATGTATCAGCATGCCGATATCGTGGTAAAGATTGTGATGATTGGCCTGTTACTGGCTTCGGTTGTCACCTGGGCAATTTTCTTCGGTAAGTTTGCTGAGCTGAGCGGGGCGAAACGTCGCCTGAAAAGCGAGCAGCAAGCGCTGGGCGAAGCCCGCTCATTAAACGATGCTTACCGTGCTGCTGAAAACTTCAAAAGCAACAGCCACAGCGCTGTGCTGCTAAACGACGCGCAGAATGAGCTGGAGCTCTCCGCTGGTACTGAAGATCTGGATGGCATCAAAGAGCGCACCAGCTTCCGTCTCGAACGCCGCGTGGCTGCATTTAGCCGTCATGCCGGTCGCGGTAATGGATTCCTCGCCACCATCGGTTCCGTTGCGCCGTTTATCGGTCTGTTCGGTACCGTTTGGGGCATCATGAACAGCTTCATCGGCATCGCGAAAACGCAAACCACTAACCTCGCAGTCGTCGCGCCGGGCATCGCCGAAGCGCTGCTGGCTACCGCGATTGGTCTGGTGGCGGCAATCCCCGCCGTGGTTATCTACAACGTCTTCGCGCGTATGATTGCCAGCTACAAAGCGTCGCTGGGCGATGTCGCCGCGCAGGTGATGTTGCTGCAGAGCCGCGATCTGGATCTCGGCAACGTTGATACCGCGAAAGAAGCCAACCGTCCAGCGGCGGCACAGAAACTGCGCGTAGGATAAGTATTATGGCGATGCGTTTAAACGATGACTCGGTCGGCGATGGCGAAATGCACGAAATCAACGTGACGCCGTTTATCGACGTCATGTTAGTTCTGCTGATCATCTTTATGGTCGCCGCGCCATTAGCTACCGTCGATGTGCGCGTTAACCTGCCAGCATCGACCAGCGCGCCGCAGCCGCGTCCGGAAAAACCGGTTTATCTCTCCATCAAGGAAGATAAGCAGATCTTCATCGGAAACGATGCGGTCACCAAAGAGACGCTGGTGAATGCGCTGACGGCACAAACCGAAGGCAAGAAAGACACCACCATCTTCTTCCAGGCGGATAAATCGGTGGATTACGCCACCCTAATGGAAGTGATGGACCAGCTGCGTGAAGCCGGTTATCTGAAGATTGGTTTGATGGGCATGGAAACGGTGAAGAAGTAACGTCACTCCACTTAGCCTTGCCGTAAAGGTCGCTCCCGCAGCGGCCTTTTTTAATGCCTGCACGCGATTTGTTAATTTATTGTTACTATTGGTCGTATTTTTGTAAACTGCAATGGTGAAGAAGATCACGTTTATTCCTGGCCCGGCACGCTACAACGGAAGAAAAACCAGGAAGGACAATATGAGCGCGAGTCACTCTTTACAAAAGTCGCCGCAAAGCGGTGCCAAAACCATCTTTAGCGTTACCAGCGGTAACTTCCTTGAGATGTACGATTTCATGGTGTTTGGCTATTACGCCACGGCAATCGCCAAAACCTTTTTCCCCGGCGATGATCCCTTTGCCTCTCTCATGCTGACGCTGATGACCTTCGGCGCAGGCTTCCTGATGCGCCCGCTCGGCGCGATTATTCTTGGTGCTTACATCGACCATCATGGCCGTCGTAAAGGCTTGCTGTTAACGCTCGGCTTGATGGCGATTGGGACCTTAACCATCGCGCTGGTGCCCGGATACGCCACGCTCGGTGCCGCCGCACCGATCCTGATTCTGCTCGGTCGTTTATTGCAGGGCTTCTCGGCGGGCGTTGAGCTGGGCGGCGTCTCGGTGTATCTGGCGGAAGTGGCGCCGAAAGGGCGCAAAGGCTTCTATGTCAGTTGGCAATCGGGCAGCCAGCAGGTTGCGGTGATCTTCGCCGCGCTGCTCGGTTTGGGCCTGAACCATCTGCTGGCGAAAGACGCCGTCACCGAATGGGGCTGGCGTATTCCGTTCGTGGTGGGATGTATGATCGTGCCGTTCCTGTTCTATATCCGCCGCATGTTGGAAGAGACCGAAGCCTTCAGCCAGCGTAAACATCACCCCTCAATGCGTCAGATTATGCGTTCGGTCGGGCAGAACTGGGCGCTGGTGCTGGCAGGGATGTTGATGGTGGTGACCACCACCGTAATGTTCTACATGATCACCGCCTTTACCCCGACGTTCGGCAAAACCGTGCTGATGATGAGTGACAAACAGAGCTTCCTGGTGACGCTGTTTGTCGGCATCTCCAACCTGTTTTGGCTGCCGGTGATGGGTTCGCTGTCGGATCGCATCGGTCGTCGTCCGCTGCTGATTGTCTGCACCCTCTTGATGATTTTAACTACCTGGCCGGTGCTGCATTGGCTGGTGGGAGCGCCGACCTTCTCCCATCTAGTTGAGGCCGAGCTGTGGCTCTCGTTCCTGTATGCCAGTTATAACGGCGCGATGGTGGTTTATCTGGCTGAGATCATGCCGGCAGAAGTGCGCGCTTCGGGTTTCTCACTGGCCTACAGCCTGGCAACCGCGCTGTTTGGCGGCTTTACGCCAGCGGTGTCGAGCTATCTGATTCATGCCACCGGCGATAAAGCGATGCCGGGCGTGTGGCTCTCTTTTGCTGCGGTGTGCGGATTAGTCGGTACGCTGCTGATTGGCCGCATGGTGAAGCAATATCAAGCGCAACATCGTTCCCCTCACCCTAACCCTCTCCCGCAAGCGGGAGAGGGAATGTTTAGGTAACGTCGCGATCAGCTCCTTCTCCCGCCTGCGGGAGAAGGCTGGGATGAGGGACAGCGCGCACCCCGCTAAAACGACACATCCACCACCACGCTATCGGTATAATTCCCCGCTGCGGGCGTATTCTGCGTGGTCAAAATCTGCGCCGTATAGGTAAAGTTGCGCGTCACGGTATCCGCATTCAACGATGTCGAGGTGGTGCTGCTCCAGCGATCGGTGCCGGTCGGTCCCCAGCGCGATGTGGTGGTGGTGCCTTTGTAGATGTCATACGCCAGCCGGTTAGTTCCGCTCGCCATCTGCCGCGTGGTGCCGCTGTAGTAACTGCCGTTGCTCAAGCCCACGGTATAAGTGCTGCCCTTCGAACACACCACGTTAATCGTCTGCTGCACCGTTGAGAAACTGCCCACCAAAGGCGCGCTGCCAAAACTGACGTTGGGTGCAGTGATGGTGGTGCAATCGTTGGTCACCACCAGATTCACGGTAATCGGCATCGCCGTACCCGTGCTGCTCTGTACCGTTCCCACACACAATCCTCCCACGTTTAACCCGGCGCACACCGTATAACTCACGGTAATGGTAATGGTGGTGGTATAGGTGCCGGCGGCGATCACCTGGCCGGGTACGGTGCGGAAGTAGAGCGGAATATTGAAGTTAAGGGTGTTTCCCAACGCCAGCAGCGAGGCTGAACTCCAGCGATAGCTGCCGCCCTGCTGTAATTCGGTGGCGCAGGCGCTGTCGATACACAGCTGAATCGGAATGTTATCGGTGCCGCCGCTGGCGGTTTTCAACACGGCACGCGTGCCGCTGAGGTTTGAGGCGGTGGTAAAAGCGTAGGTAATGTTATCGGAGCCCAGCAGCGAAAGCGTACCCGAACCGCAGTTGACGTTAGTGGTGCTTGAGGTGTTATTCACCGTTGAAGCGACGGAAAACGTGGTAACCGATCCGAACGTGGCGGCGGGGGCCGATAAGCTACACAACGCATAGCTGGTGCCCGGCAGTAAAAACAGCGCCAGCAGGAGCAGAAGCTTTCTCATGGTGAAATCCCTGACGGTGAATTATCCACGCTGCTCACCGCAGAGCCTTGCGGCGGCGGTGACAGCGGGCAGGTAAGCGGTCCGTAAGTTTCCAGCGCTTTGGGCTGGCCGTCGGCGATAGCCAGTTGCGTATCGCAGCTGCGTCCATCTGGCGTCACCACGTGAATCGGGTTATTAGCACCGAGATCTTCCATCCACACAATGCCGTCCCAGCCGACATATTCGGTGGCCTGATTCGGACGTAACACCTGGCTGGAAATCGGCAGCGGCTGATGATTGCTGTCATGCAGTACCACGCTGGCGGCGCGCAGACGCTCCACCGGGAAATTGAGCAGGTAGCCACTTTTGCGCTTCACCGCAAAGCGTTGTTCAACCTTCGGCGCGGTGCGATCGGCGGGCAGGTCCAGCGTATCGATGTCGTATTTGGCGCCGTAATAGCTGCTGATCGATGGCACCAGCAGATAGCCTTGTTTATCGGTGCGGCCCATCGTCTGGTTCTCATAACGCACCGTGACATCCGGATAATCGGTTTTCACTACCACGAAGGCATCGTTAATGTCGTTGGCAGCGAACACGCGGTTATCCATCAATACCACCGAGCCGGTAAAATCGGCCCATTGCGTGGTGTTGTCGTTATCGCCGTAGAAACCGGCTGAGGTATCAATTTTGTTATTGCGATAACGCAGGCTGCCCTGGCGATAATCGCCGCTGTCGCTGGCCTGATTAGCCCAGGCCGCATCCCAGGAGAAGCCACCGTCGGTTGGCATCGCGCGCGACACATACAGACGCTGGCTGTTATTGCCCTCCTGATCGCGTTCCGTACTTACCGAGGCGCTGCTCTGTTCGCCGAACGGGATGATCAGCGAAATGGCGCCGCTCCAGTTGCCCTGATCCTGATCGCGGCTGGCGGAGATATACAGGCTGCTGTTGCCCCACAGATTTTTACTCCACGACAGATTTAATAAACGGGTGCGGTCACCGTTGCCGCCGGAGATATCAAAATAAGCCAGGCCAAGGCTGCCGTAGTCACTCAGCGACACGCTGGCGGTGTATTGCGCGCTGCGTCGCGCCAGCGAGTAACTGGTGTTGGCGCTGTCGCCACGGCTGCCGACCAGCGCGAGATTCCCGAAATCGACGCTGCGAATGATGTGCTGTGTTCCCAGGCTGAACCAACTGTTGTTGTACTGATAGCCCCAGCTGTATTGCGTGCCGGGATTACCGTCCATCTGGCTCTGCGCCAGCGCGCCATTCACCACGCCAAAACTGCCCAGTTTCACCAAGCCACCCGCACCGCCCATCGCCACGCTGTCGCTGCCTTCCGCATGGCTCTCCAGCGTCAGCCAGTCGTTCAGCCCGTAGCGATAGGAGCCGCTGGCCGCCGCCGCACCGTAATCAAAATTGTTGATGCCGTAGTTTTCGCGAATGGCACCGGCGGAGAATGAATAATCGGATAACCCGGTTTTCAGCAAGCTGCTGGAGACGTAAAACGGCAGCGTGGTGGTGACTTGTCGGCCCACCGCATCGGTGGTGGTGATCACTGCATCGCCGGCGCCGTTAACGAAAGGGACATTGGTGAGCGACCACGGGCCCGGTTGCACGTCGGCCTGTGTGCTGCGATAGCCGTTGATAAACAGATCGACCGAAGAGGGCACCGCCGCCTGGCCGGAAAAGGCGGGCAGCGGATAGGTCACCAGATCCGGCCGTACGCTGAAGTCGCGGCCAATCTGCACGCCACCCAGCCGCACGCTGTTGCTCCAGCTCAGCGCATCAGTAACCAAATCCCCGGCGCGCCAACTGATCGCTGCGTTCTCGTTTTCATTACTGAACCACGTATCGTAGCGGATATAGCCTTCCTGCTGACCGGCAACGCCACCTTCCAGTTGCTGCACGTAAACGCCGTTGGTAGAAAACTGACCAGCCGGGCCAAACAAGCGCAGTTCGTTCCAGCTGGAGAGGCGCGAACCGGCGTTATCGGTACGGGTGGCGTAAAAGTCATAGTTGAGCAGCGCGCCATTGCTGGCGCGACCGGGAAAGCGCGGTGCATGCTGTAACTGGCCAATGGTTTGACCCGGCAGCCAGGCGGGTGGCACCGTCAATAACAGGCGCTGGCGTCGTTCGTCATACTCCACTTTCGCTCCGCTGAGTTGATTGACATCGATCTGCTGGCCTTGCAGTTTCTCGGCCGGAATACCGGCGCGTTGCAAATCGCCGCGTCGCAACCAGAAATCACCATTCTTACGTTCAACCGGCACGATGTCGCCACGTTCGCCCTGATTCACCACCAGTTCCAGCATGTATTGCTGACCGCTGGCGTTATTCTCCAGCGCAGGCGGCGGTGGCAGTTCGGAGAAGGTCTCCGCGCTGCTACTCATCGGACTGATACAAAGCACGCTGGCGACGGCCAGCGCGCAGGGATGCGGCGTAAACTTCATCAACGCGCGGCCGCGCTGCTCCAGTGACCTTTATTCATTTCGGCCGACAGCTCACCGCTCACGCTGCGGGTTAACGGCCAGCGATGGCTGCTGTTGGCCAGCACATAGCCAAACAAGCCGTTGCCCATTTTGCGTCCGCCAATGGTGACGTTACTTAAGCGCGCGTGGCCATTACCGCGATTAGTCAGCTCCAGCCAGCGTTTGCCGCCGCTGTTCACTTCCTGCCAGCTCAGCTGCGGTTTTGCCGTGTCGCGCGTCACGCCGCTGCCGTAGATGAACAGCGGCACCGAATAGCGCATCTGGAAAGTGAGTCCGGCCTGATTCTCGCCTGGCGTGCGCGGCGTAGGGATCTCATCCAGCACCACGCGAAAGGCCACTTCACGTCCGGCTTCAGGTGGCGTTTGCTTAATTAAACGCACCAGCTGCTTCTGCCCTGGCTCGAGGCGCACCATCGGCGGGCTCGCCACCACTTGCTGCTGGGTTTGATACTGCTCCTGGCCGTTAACCTGCTGCCAGCTGAAGATGCGCACCTGCATCATGGTGGTGGCATTGCCGCGATTCTCCAGCCACAGCTCGCTGGCTTTATCTTCCGGATCAATCGCCGGATCGATCGGCCACACCATCAGCGAATTGGCGGCATGCACCGCAGGTGTTAGGGCCAAAGATAACAACAGGATCAGGGCGCGCAGGTTCATCATCATTCCTCCTTTTAAGTGACGCCATCACCAACTCAGCGTGACGGTTAAAGTGTCGGTATAGGTCCCGGCGCGCGTGGGGCCGGGCAGCGTTAATAAGCCGTAAATCGGCAACGTGATGTTGTTGGCATTGCTGTAGCTCAGCGCCATCGGGCTATTCACCGGAATAGCCGTGGTGTGTGCCGCATTGGTATACAGGCTGTACGCCACGGTATTGGTGTTACTGGTGTGTTTGAGATTGCGCGTGGAGGTGTAATTACTGCCGCCGTTGATGCTCATACTCACGGCGGTGCCTGGCGTGCAGGCGAGCGTGATGGTGGTGCTTTGCACATAGCTGGCGCTGACGCTGCTTGCGGCCACGCCAGATTGGGTACCAAAATTAAGCGTGCCAAATACCCCGGTATTGGTTCCGGAGACAACACAGCCTGCCACTACTGATGCTGAAACCTGAAACGTTGCGGTCGGCAACCCCCAGGCGGAGACGCTCCCTATCAGCAGGGCAAGGCCGCCTGCACTGTGCACCCACCGCTGCACCACGGCCTCCCTGATTATCCTTTCCCTCAGTAATTCACCGCCACGTTGATGGTGTCGGTGTAGGTCCCTGCCGGAATCAAGGGGTTAAACCCGCCGCCCACAACCTGACCGTAAATGGCGTAGTTGGTCCCGAGTGTAGGATCGGTGGTACCACTGGCAGCGATATTGGTGTTGTTGGCGATGGCGGTAGTGAATGCGGCGTCGCTATACAGCGTATAGGCAATGCCTTGCGTATTGTTGGAGCCGAGGATCAGGTAGCGTGGCTGGCCACTCACCGTACCGTAAACGGTCGCCGGTGCAGCGTTGCTGCTGGTGACCTGCACGTTGAAAGTTTGTCCGGTGGTGCAGCGAACAAAGATGCCGTTACCCGCTGCGCCAACCAGGGTGGCATTGAGTGTATCAAAAGTGGCTGCGCTGCTACCAAAGTTCAGGGTACCGAAGTTCACTCCCGCCGTGGCCGATTGACCGTTCACCAAACAACCGGTGGTCAGCGTCAACGTCGCATTGATGGTTCCCGTTGTGGTGGCGGCAAAAACAGTATGAGGTGCCAGTGCGGCGCTTAGGCTAGACGCCACAAGAAAAAGCTTGAGTTTCATAATCATTCCTTACTGATTATCCAAGGTCAGTGCTTTTTCACCTGGTCATACATTTATGGAAATACATCCGAAATCAAACAAGAGCCGCAATGGACTCGACAGCATAAGCGCCTGCCGCCTAAGAAAATTCCTGGATGGCGGATTAATGATTTATATCAGTTTTCTTTACTATAGATCAGCAAATTGGCCCTTGTATGCAGATGGTTCAATTTTTCCCTAATCAATTCACGCTTTTCGCCGATAACTCAGTAATCACAAGGGGTAGCGAGCGGTTAAAAAAACTAAATAGACGATGATTTCACCCTCTACCGCGCGCTTCGGTTCAATGTTATGTTCGTGCATTAATCAGATATTATTAATTTTTCGCTTAACGACTGACGATGAAAATAAAAAAAATCCGCACGACGACTCCAGATTTTTCTGGACCAGTTCTGTATTGAACTGCGCCGCAGGGGGACATTAATCGCCCTTGATCGGCGCTTTATCATTCTTGTTTTGTTTTGACGACACCGCACCCGCTCCGCAGCGGGTGGAGTTTAGGAGCGCACATGCTGCTGGTTACCTGGGATAGCGTTCTGGTTACCGTTTCACTGATCGTGGCCTTCATTGCCGCGTTCACCGCCTTAGATACCGCCGGGCGCGTGGCCGTTTCACGCGGTTATCTGGCAACACTGTGGTTGATCGGCGGGGGCACCGCGATGGGCATCGGCGTGTGGGCAATGCACTTTATTGGCATGCTGGCGATGATGATGCCGATGACCATGCGCTACAACGTCGAGCTGACCGCCATCTCACTGCTGGTGGCGATTATCAGCGCCATCTTCGCCTTTGCGCAGGGCGTGCAGGGCAGTCATCTCACCCGACGCCGCCTAATTCGCGGCACCTTAATCATGGGAAGCGGCATCATTGTCATGCACTACCTCGGCATGAACGCGCTGATGATTGCCACCCCGATTTACTGGAATCTGCCGCTGGTGGCGCTCTCGGTGCTGATTGCCTACGCAGCATCAGGTGCGGCGTTATGGCTGGCGTTTCATCTGCGCCAGGGCGAAAGCCTGCTGCTGCTGCGCGCCTGTGCAGCACTGGTGATGGGCATTGCGATTGCCGGCATGCATTACACCGGCATGGCGGCAGCAGAATTCGTTATGCCGGTGAGCATGCAACATCACGGCGCCAGCGAAGAGGGAATGGCGGTGTGGGTCACGATTATCACGCTGAGCATTCTGGGGCTGATGTTGCTGATATCGATGCTGGATGCGCAACTGCGTGCCGCGCGTCTCGCCGCCAAACTCAAGCGCGCCAACAGCGAGCTACGTCAGCTGGCGATGCATGACAACCTCACCGCGCTGCCAAATCGCGTGATGCTGGAGCAGCAACTCACCACGGCGATCAAGCAGGCGACGCTGCAGGATGAAAACTTCGCGCTGATGTTCATGGATCTCGATGGTTTCAAAGCCATTAACGACACATGGGGCCATCACGTTGGCGACCGCTTGCTGATCGCGGTAGCCGATCGTTTGCGCGATGAACTGAGTGAGGAGATTCTTTTGGCGCGTCTGGGCGGCGATGAATTCGTCATACTGTGCCCGCAATTTCATCTGCATCAGGCCACCAAACTGGCGCAGCGTTTGGTTCAAATCATTGATGCGCCTTTCGAACTCGATCGCTATTCGCTGCGCGTCTCGCTCAGCGTCGGTATCGTTATCTTCCCGCTGCATGGTCGCAGCCAGCAGGAGCTGATGTTCAACGCCGACTCCGCCATGTATCACACCAAACACAGCGGGCGTAACGGCTGGTGCCTGTTTGAACCGGCGATGAGCGCGGTGGCGCAGCATCAGTTGGCGCTTGCTAACGATCTGTGGAACGCGCTGGAGTATCAGGAGATGCGCCTGTTCTATCAGCCAAAATTCCGCGCGGGTGGCACCGTATTGATGGGCTTCGAGGCGCTGCTGCGCTGGCAGCATCCGCGTCGCGGCCTGCTGATGCCCGATATGTTTCTGGCGCGCGCCGAGAAAACCGGGCAAATTGTCGCGCTGGGTAACTGGGTGATCAATGAAGCCTGCCGCCAGCTGAAGCAGTGGCACGATGAAGGTAACGGCGACTGGACGGTATCGGTCAATCTCTCGGCGCTGCAGTTCCAGCAGCGTGATTTGATTGAGAGCGTGCGCCAGGCATTGCAGCGCCATCAAATACCTGACGGGGCGTTGATGCTGGAAATTACCGAGAACATTGCGATGCGCGATCCGCAGTTCAGCCAGCAGCGCATTGCCGAACTGCATCGTCTTGGGGTGAAAGTGGCGATTGATAACTTCGGCATCGGCTACGCCAACTTGCTGCACTTGAAACACCTCGAAGCCAGCGAGCTGAAAATCGACCGCGCCTTTATCAACAGTTTGCGTGCTGGCAGCGAAGACGCCACGGTGGTGACCGCGATGTTGACGCTGGCACAAACGCTTAACCTGCGCATGGTGGCGGAAGGAGTCGAAACCGAGGAGCAACAGCGTTTGCTCACCGGGTTAGGCTTCGACACGCTGCAAGGTTATCTGCTCGGCAAGCCCACGCCAGCCGATCGCATCGGTGAATTTACCGCTGCGCTTGCGGTGCCGCTGGCCTTTAGCGATAACGTGGTGCCGCTGGCGGGCGCGCAATAAACAATTTTTAGTTTCTTCCCCATCGGAAGGTTTCATCGTTCAAAAACTCATATCGGCAGTTACGCTGCCGATAATTCCTACAATAAAACCAATAGACCGCACTTTTTTAACAACAACACCACAGCTGACTTACACCGGCTTTTACTTGGGAAATCACTATGTTAGTGACTTCGTACGATTCGTTTACCGTCATCGTCTCGATTCTGGTAGCGATGCTGGCCTCGTTTACTGCGCTTGATATGGCAGGGCGCGTGGCTTCCTCAACTGGCAAGGTGGCGCTGGTTTGGTTATTCGGCGGTGGATTCGCTATGGGTGTCGGCATCTGGGCGATGCACTTCATTGGCATGCTGTCGATGAGCCTCGATATGGTCATGAGCTATGATCCCACGCTCACCGTCACCTCCATGGTGGTGGCGGTATTAGCCTCGGTTTTTGCGCTGTGGCTGGTGTGCTCAACGCCGACCTTGCCGTGGCTGCGACTGTGTGGAGGCGCTGTGGTGCTGGGTACCGGCGTTGTAGCAATGCACTACACCGGCATGGCGGCGCTGATGTTTACGCCCGGCATCACCTGGAATTGGGGTTGGGTGGCGGCATCGGTGGCGATTGCGCTGGTGGCCTCAGGCGCCGCACTCTGGCTGGCGTTTAACCTGCGCGAAGGTCACGGCCGCATCACCGCGCTGCGTTTAGGCGCATCGGTGGTGATGGGCTGTGCGATTGCCGGCATGCACTACACCGGCATGGCGGCGGCCAATTTCCCGATGCACAGCCATGCGACGCACATGGGCGTAAACAGCAACTGGCTGGCGGTGGTGGTGACGGTGGTGACGCTAGCGATCCTCGGCATTACTTTGCTGGTCTCAATGCTCGATGCACGTCTGCAAGCGCGCACCTCGATCCTCGCCCACTCGCTGGCGGAAGCCAACCGTGAGCTGGCACAGCTGGCGCTACACGATAACCTGACGCGTCTGCCCAACCGTATTTTGTTAGAAGATCGTCTGGAGCAAGCCCTCAATAAAGCCAACCGTGAGAAAACGCAGTTTGCGCTGATGTTTATGGATCTGGATGGCTTCAAAGCGGTAAATGACGCTTTTGGCCATCACGTGGGCGACAACCTGCTGATTGGCGTGACCGAGCGCATGACCGAACAGATGAAAGGGCATTACACGCTGGCGCGCATGGGCGGCGACGAGTTTGTGCTGCTGCTGGAAATTGATGAACCCAATGATGCTGCAGCGGTTGCTGATACGCTGGTGAAAGCGGTGGATCGCCCATTCGATATCTCGCGCTATGAGCTGGTGGTGTCGCTGAGTATTGGAATTGCGGTTTACCCTGGTGACGGCAAAGACGATCGCGAGCTGATGTTTAACGCCGATGCCGCCATGTATCACACCAAGAACAACGGCCGCAACGGTTACACCTTCTTCCAGCCGTCAATGAACACGCTGGCGCAGTCGCAATTGCAGCTGAACAACGATCTGTGGCAAGCGCTGGATAACGAAGAGTTACGCCTGTTCTATCAGCCCAAATACTGCGCGCCGAGCGGCCCGATCCTTGGCTTTGAAGCGCTGCTGCGCTGGCAGCATCCTTCACGCGGTCTGCTGGCGCCGGACGCCTTTCTGCCGATGGCGGAAAAGACCGGCATGATCATTAACATCGGCAACTGGGTGATCAACGAAGCCTGTCGCCAGCTGCGTGCCTGGCATCTGCAGGGCCACCCGCACTGGTCGGTGGCGGTCAATTTGTCGGCTGTACAATTTGAGCAAAGCAATCTGGTGGAAACCGTCACCGAGGCGCTGACGCAGCACCAGATTCCGGCTGAACTTTTGACGCTGGAAGTGACCGAAACCACGGCGATGCGCGATCCGGAAGAGAGCGTGCGTATCCTCACCGAACTCACCAATATGGGCGTAAAAGCCTCGATTGATGATTTCGGCACCGGTTACTCCAGCTTGTTGTATCTCAAGCGGTTACCGGCCAGCGAGCTGAAAATCGATCGCGCTTTTGTTAATGAACTGCAGGCGCATTCGGAAGATGCCACCATCGTCTCCGCCATTGTCGCGCTGGCGCAGTCGTTGCATCTGAAAGTGGTCGCCGAAGGGGTAGAAACCCAGGATCAACAGGCGTTCCTCACTGGTTTAGGCTGCGATACCTTGCAGGGCTATTTGCTGGGTAAACCGGTGCCACCGGAACGCATTGGCGAGTTGCCGAATTTTTATCAAGAAGAGTTAGCGCTGGAGCAGGTGCCTTAACGCCTTCATTCCCTCTCCCGCTTGCGGGAGAGGGTTAGGGTGAGGGAAACTAGCCGCCAAATCCTCTACATCGGAGTTCGGGTGGCGAAATATCAGCAGTTGGTCGAGCAGCTTCGCACGCAAATCGAGGCGCGCATCTGGCCGCCGGGCGAAAAACTGCCGTCGCTACGCCAGCAGGCGGAGCAGAGCGGGTTGAGCCTGATGACGGTGATGCACGCCTATGAAGTGCTGGAGAGTCAGGGCTGGATCGTCTCAAAGCCGCAATCCGGCTATTACGTGGCGCCGCGCGCCGCCGAAAGCCGTCCGCGACTGCCCACGCAAGAGATCGGCAAAACCGATCAGGCGGATACCAACAGCTTCGTGTTCGACGTGCTGCAAGCCACGCGCAATCCCGCCATCATGCCGTTTGGCTCAGCCTTTCCCGATCCCGAACTCTTCCCGCAGCGCCAGCTGATGCGCTCGCTGGTAAAAGTCTCACACAACTTAAAGCCCACCGATGCGCTCAACAACCTGCCGCCAGGCAATGAAGCGCTGCGCAAAATTCTCGCCCAGCGCTACGCACAGCAGGGCATCACGCTGTCGCCGGATGACATCGTCATCACCAATGGCGCAATGGAGGCGCTCAACCTCAGCCTGCAAGCCGTCACCGAACCCGGTGATTGGGTGATCCTCGAAAACCCATCGTTTTATGGTGCGCTCCAGGCGATTGAACGCCTGAAGCTGAACGCGATTGCCATCGCCAGCGATGTCGAACACGGCATGGATCTGGATGAGCTGGAGCAGGCCTTGCAGCGCTGGCCGGTGAAAGCCTGCTGGCTGATGACCAACCGGCAAAATCCGCTCGGCTTCACCCTGAGCGCCGAGCGCAAGCAGCAGTTGGTGGAACTGCTGGCGCGCTTCAACGTGGCGATGATTGAGGACGATGTGTACGGCGATCTGTATGAAGGCCATGACAAACCGCTGCCGGCTAAAGCTTTTGATCTTGATGGCAACGTGCTGCACTGCGGAAGTTTCTCGAAGAATCTGGTGGCGGGATTTCGTGTCGGTTGGGTCGCGGCCGGACGTCATGCGCAGCGCGTGCAGCGTATTCAGTTGATGAGCACGCTGTCGACCAGCGCGCCGATGCAGCTGGCACTGGCCGATTTCCTCAGCACGCGCAGCTACGACACGCATTTAAAGAAGCTAAGGCAGACGCTGGCTAAACGTAAGCAGCTGGCGCAACAGGCGCTGCGCCGGGTATTACCTGCTGAGGCCAGCATCAGCGATACGCCAGGCGGTTATTTTCTCTGGGTTGCGCTGCCGGCGCAGATCAATACCACTGAGCTGTATCATTTGGCCTTGCAGCAGGGCATCAGCATCGCGCCCGGCCAGCTGTTTTCCAGTAGCGAGGGCTTCAGCCACTGTTTCCGCTTCAACACCGCCTGGCCGTGGGATGCACGCGCCGAGGCGGCGGTAGAGACGTTGGGAAGACTGATTGGCACGCTAAACGGTTAAACCTGGGCCGCCTGCTGGTGGCCCCAGGTGAGATAGTAAACGTCGTAGAAATCCACTTCACCTTTCTGCTTCATCAGGCGATCAATGCCGCTGCGTACGCGCTCCGGCGTGTGGGGGTTATCGAGGATCTTATCCAGCGCTTGTTGAGAAACCGGCTGCACGTAATACCATTCGCCGTTGTAACAAACGCGCAAATCCAGCGTGTCGATATCTTCGAAGCGATATTTCGGGTTGATATCCATCAGCATCAGCACGCTCATCACCACCACAAACACCGTGGCAAACCAGAACGCTGGCCAGCCGAGCATGTCGGTTGAAAAGATCAGCGCCACGCACAGCGCGTAGCACAGATACATAATGGCCCAGAGCCCCGGATGGGTTTTGAGGAAGGAAAAGCTAAAGCGCGGCAAATTATCACGCTGTCCTTCGCGGTTCAGCGTGGCGATTTCGTCGAGCAGGATTTGTTTGATCGCGTCCATTGTTCACCTCTGATTATCACTGCCTGCCAGTAAAGCACATAACAGTGAAGCGAATTAGAGACAGATTCGCTGTGTTTTTTTATAACAGTTGCGATGTGTTGCTCAAGATTGCACTGCATGCGTTGAGATTGAGCCATTGCGGAAACAAGATGCGCTTTTTCAGGATGAATAACATGCGACATCATGTGCTGCGCGCGAAGGAACTGAGAAATAACATGACCCCGGCAGAGCGAAAGCTATGGTCTGTGCTGCGTGCCAGACAATGTGGCGGTATGCGATTTCGCCGACAGTACCCTTTCGGCCCGTATATTTTGGATTTCGCCTGCCTGGAGAAGCGGCTAGCGATTGAACTCGATGGATCGCAACATGGTGAAACTATCAGATATGACGATGAACGTACGCAACGGTTAAATAGACATGGCTGGCGGGTGCTGAGATTTTGGAATCATGAGGTGATGCTGCAGCCGGACGCGGTTTTTGCGGTGATTATGGCGGCGTTGATGGGATAGTGCTGGGTGTTCGAATTCGCTCGTGCTCGCTGTCCCCCTCCTCGGTCCTCCCCCATTAATGGGGGAGGAAGATGCTGCCACATGCAGTTTCATTACTGGCATGTGGCAGCGTCTCCTTCCCCCGCTTGCGGGGGAAGGGCGGGATGGGGGACAGCCAGCACAATCTGGGGACAGCCAGCACAATCTGTGACAGCCACCACGATCTAACTCACCTGACCCACAATCTGCAAATTCGCATCATCGGGCACTTCGTTGTACGACAACACATTCAATCCATTGGCAAACAGACGGGCGTAGCGCGCAATCAGCGGGCGCAATTGCGGTGTTACCAGCAGCACCTGCGTCAGGTTTTGCGCTTTCAACTGCTCCACCATCACCGGCAGCGTGCTCTGCAGCTGCGTCAGGATATTCGGATCAACCGGGAAGCTATCCAGCGCCACTTTGCCGGCTTGCTGTGCCTGATTCAGCGCTGCCAGCAGCAGATTCTCCAGGCTGTTTTCCAGCGTATAAGCCGACAGCGGTTTGTTGTCCGGCGCAATCGCCGCCACCATGGCGCGACGCAGGGCATAGCGCACATCGGAAGTCAGCAGGATCGGATCTTTGGTGATCGCCGCGCTCTCCAGCAACGTCGTCGCGATGGTGGTGATGTCTTTCAGCGACACCTGATCGTTCAGCAGCAGACGATACACTTTCAGCTGCAAGCTGAAGTTCACCGCCGCATTCACATCTTCCGACAGCTTAGGCGCCACATTCGCCAGACGCTGATGCAGCTGAGTGATGTCATCGTAGTTAAACAGCTCCGGCAGATTCTCGCGCACCACTTTATTCACATGGGTGGCCACCACGCTGGCGCAATCCACCACCTGATAACCCAGGTTCAGCGCTTTGGCTTTCTGCTCGGGCAGAATCCACGTCACCGCCATGCCGTAGGCCGGATCGGTATCCAATACGCCATCGATTTCGCCGTACTGTTCCGGCGTCGGGATCGCCATCAGACGATCGGCATGCACTTCGCCGACGGCGGTGCGCACGCCATTGATCTTGATCGCGTACTGCGCCGGCTTGAGGTGGAAATCTTCGCGCAGCGCAATCTCCGGCAGCAGTACGCCGCTGGTTTCCGACACCACTTGCCGCACGCCACGCATACGCAGCGTCAGCGGCGCACCTTTGCCTTTATCCACCAGCGTCACCAGCTTGTAGCCGAGATTCAGCCCGATCGGCTCAACCATCGGGATAGTGTCCCAACCGATGGCGGGCTGATCGTCCGGCTGCGTCAGCGCCTGGTTGATCGCTTCCATAGCGTGTTGATCTTGCGTCGGCGCTTTGATTTTCTGGCTTTGACGCCACGCAGCGAACAGCAGCAGGCCGGTAAATACCAGGAACACCAGATGCGGCATGCCTGGCACCACCGCCAGCACAAACATCACGGCCGCAGCGGTATACAGCGTACCTGGCTTAGCCAGCAGCTGAGACTTGATGTCATCGCCCATGTCCGCACCATCGCTGATGCGCGTCACGATAATCGCCGCCGCCGTTGAGAGCAGCAGTGAAGGAATTTGTCCGACTAAGCCATCACCGATGGTCAGCAGGACATATTGTTCGAACGCTTGTCCTGCCGGTAAACCGTACTTGAACACGCCAATCAAGATTCCGCCAACCACGTTAATCAGCAGGATCATGATGCCGGCGATGGCGTCGCCGCGTACGAATTTGGACGCGCCATCCATTGCACCGTAGAAGTCGGCTTCGTTTGCCACATCCTGGCGACGCGTGCGCGCCTGTTCCTGATTGATTAACCCGGCATTGAGATCGGCATCGATCGCCATCTGTTTGCCTGGCAACGCATCAAGCGTAAAGCGCGCCGAGACTTCAGATATACGTTCGGCACCTTTGGTGACCACCACAAAGTTGATGATCATCAGAATGACGAACACCACAAAACCAACGACAAAATTACCGCCAATCACCACATTACCGAAGGCTTCAATCACCTTACCGGCGGCGCCGACGCCTTCGTGGCCGTTAAGCAGCACCACGCGCGTTGAGGCGACGTTGAGCGTCAAACGCATCAGCGTGGTAACCAGCAACACGGTGGGGAAGATGGAGAAATCCAGCGGACGTTTACTGTTCACGCTCGCCAGCAGCACCATGATCGCCAGCACGATGTTAAAGGTGAATAACACATCCAGCACAATTGGCGGCAGGGGCAAAATCACCATCGCCAGCACGCTAAGCAGCAGCACCGGTACGCCGATGTGTGCCTGGCGCAGCATCTGGCTTAACTGGCGCGGATTAAATTGGCTCATGAGCTTTCATTACCTCATCTAAGTTCGGCAGTTGGGTATCCAGCCGCGGTTTTTCGCCCTGGCCACTACGCCAGGTTTGCAGTTGCATCACGTAAGTCAGCACCTGTGCAATCGGACGGAACAGGGCTGCGGGAATTTGTTGGTTGATACGCGTGCTGCGATAGACAGCGCGCGCCAGCGGCGGAAACTCCACCACATCAATCTTGTGTTTACCGGCCACGCTTCGGATGTAGAGCGCGACGTCATCCACACCTTTGGCCACCACGTAGGGTGCAGCGGCCTTTTTCGGGTCGTATTTCAGCGCCACCGCGAAGTGCGTGGGGTTGGTGATCACCACATCCGCCAGCGGCACTTGCTTGTTGATCTGGCCCATCGCCATCTGGCGTTGCAGGTTACGAATGCGGCCTTTTACCTGCGGATTTCCTTCGTTGTTCTTGTGCTCATCGCGCACCTCTTTCTTCGACATCTTCATTTTTTTGGTGAAGAAGAATTTGGTCAGCGGCACATCAATCACCGCGAACAGCACGATGGTGAGGATAAACAGCCGCATCATCGACTCGAACAGGTGCAGGCCCTGATTAATGGCGTCGCGTAAAAACAGGCCTTGCAGATCCATCATCGCAGTCAGATTGCCGGTAATGGTGCTCCACAGCAGCGCCAGCATCAGCAAACATTTGGCGATCATCTTCAACACCTCAACGTAGTGCTGCATCGAGAACATGCGCTTTACTCCGCTGATCGGATTGAGCTTTTTAAAGTCTGGCTTAATGCGTGTCAGCACAAAGATCCAGCCACCCGGCACCAGCGTTGAAAGGGCGGCGGCGAAAGGGATCGGGATCAGCGTGACGATAAATTTCATGATGATCAGCACCTGCGTCAGCATGAACTGGTGCAGCGCGCCGTCATCCTGGATGCGATCGGCCATCTGGCGTACGGCCTGAAAGGACGCCTGGATTAACTCCCGATAGTAGGGAAAAAACAGGCCCATCATCACCAGCGCCATCACCAGGCTAACGGCCAGGTTTACCTCTTTGGAGCGGGGAATGTCGCCTTTTTCACGCGCTTTACGCAGTTTTCCCGGGCTGGGTTTTTCGCTCTTATCACCACTTCCTGCATCGGCCATCAGTAGCTCCTCATTTTTTCCAACATACCGAGCACCTGATTGGTGAGCTCAAGGTAGTGGCTGCCGACATTGCCCATCAACAAGGTGAAGCAGAACAGGCCGAACAGCATGCTGATCGGGAAGCCCAGCGCGAACAGGTTCAGCGTCGGTGAAATGCGGTTCAGCAGGCCAAATACGCCCTGTACCAGCATCATGATGATCACCGTCGGCATCGCCAGCAGCAGCGCGCCGCTGAAGATCCAGCCAACGCCGCCCGATAGCGTACGCAGGGAAATCTCATTAATTGCCTGACCAATCGGCCAATAGGTGAAGCCACTAAACAGAATCGACATCAGCAGCAAATGCCCATCCATGCTGAAAAACAGCAGCGCGGCCCACACCTGAATAATCTGTGAGATCACCATGGTGGAACTGCCGCTGGAGGGATCGTTCATCACCGCCATGCCGAGGCCCATGTTCATCGACAAAATATTGCCCGCCGTCTGCAGCGCCCAGAAGGTCCACCACAGCATCTGGCCAAACAGGAAGCCCCAGAAAATTTGCTCGCCGGTCAAAATCAAACTCTGTACCGACATCAGGTCACGCAGCACCACGTTGTGCGCCAGCATCGGCGTCATAATGATGCTGAGCAGCAGCGCCAGACCCAGTTTGGCCTTGCGCGAAAAAGCCCGGTTATCCAGCAGCGGGCAAACGTGCATAAAGGCATAGATGCGCACGAAGGGCAGCCACAGCGCGAAGATCGGTTGGATCAGATCGTTGATGGCGATATCCATCGTTAGCCTACTAGCTGCGCGGCTTGCTGAAAGATCAGCTGGGTGAAATCGATCAGCTGCGTCAGCATCCATTTACCGGCAAACACCAGCACCAGCAGCGTCATGATCAGACGCGGCAGAAAGCTCAGCGTCTGTTCGTTGATCTGGGTGGTGGCCTGGAAAATACTCACCAGCAGGCCAGTGATCAGACTGGGCACAATGGCAACCGCAGAGATCATCAGCACCAGCTTCAGGCCCTGCGCCAGAATGTCGCCGGCAATGTCGATATTCATCATAATCCCAGCCCCTGCACGCTCTGCGTCAGCGTACCCACAATCAGCGACCAGCCGTCACACAGCACAAACAGAATCAGTTTGAATGGCAGCGAGACAATCAGCGGCGACAGCATCATCATCCCCATCGCCATCAAAATACTGGCGACGATCAGGTCGATCACCAGGAACGGGATGTAGATCATGAAGCCAATTTTAAAGGCGGTTTTCAGCTCGCTCAGCACAAAGGCCGGCGCGATGATAGTGAGATCCTGCGCTTCCGGCTCGCCGGTGGCGTTAGCAATGGTCATGATCTGCGCCAGCGACGTGCTGTGAGTTTGCGACAGCATGAACTTCTTTAGCGGCATCTGACCGGTGCTCAGCGCCTGTTGCAGGCTGATCTCATTATTCTGATAAGGGACAACCGCGTTGTCATAGACGTTGGTCCACACCGGACGCATCACCAGCATGGTCAGCACCAGCGCGATGCCGGTCAGGACTTTGTTCGGCGGGCTTTGTTGCAGGCCAATCGCCTGACGCAGCAGAGCCAGCACAATAATAAAGCGGGTAAAGCAGGTCATCATCAGCATCATGATCGGCAGCAAGCCGAGCAGCGTCATCAGAATCAGAATTTCAATTTTTACGCTGTACTCCTGGCCACCATTGGCGGAGGGCACAGCAGAGAACAACGGCAGTCCGTTCTGTTCTGCCAATGCCAATGAAGGCACCAGCAGCAGGCCAGCCAGCGCCAGCCCTCCTTTAATCCAGCCGGAATTGCGCATCATCATTAGCCCGCCAGTTCGCTAAGATCGCTGTTGTTGAACTCAATCAGGCGCAGGCCATATTTGTCGTTCAGCACCACCACTTCGGCTTTACCAAACAGAATGCCGTTCACTTTCACGTCCAGCGGTTCACCGGCCAGCTTATCCAGTTCGATGACCGAGTCGTTGCCCACGCCAATCAGGTCGGCGAGAGAGATCTCTACTGACGCCACTTCCAGCGTCAGCGTGACCGGAATGCGGCTGAACAGCGCGAGGTTGCGCGGTGCGTCACGCGTGACCGCAGTAACCGGCTCGGCTACTTCCGTTTCAGGCTGGTTTTCCAGGTTAAAATCGAGGTCCAGCGCAGTGGCTAAATCATTTAAATCGCTCATGTTATTCACTCGTACGGTCACTGAATTCGGAGAAAAAGAGTTTGCCGCGCTCTTCGCAGATTACGGCGCTAAACAACGGTTGATCGCCCACCAGCAGTGGAATGCGGTCATTCATGGCAAAGGGCAGGACATCGTCCGGCTTCAGACGTGCCAGGTCCGCTACCGTCATCGGCAGCGTGGCTAAGCGTCCGCGCAGGCGCACCGGCAACTGCTTAAAGCTGTGTGGACGGGTCGGCACCGGCGTGTTGCGATTCGCCTCGGCAGGTTGGCGCAGCGTGCTGAGTAAACGGTCAACGTGCGCGGCATCCAGCAGCAGCGAGAACTTGCCATTGCTGTAACCGTCAAGGAAGAAATCCACACGATAAGACCATTGGGTTAATAACGATGCCGGGTCCGGTTTAATGGTCAGCGCTTCGGTAAATAACTCGTCACCGCAAATTAAATGCACCAGCTCGCTGGCCAGTTTCATTTGCAAACGCTCTTCCGTTTTGGTTACCGGAAAATTATTGGCCGTTAACTCATGCTGGTCGTCGCGTGATAATCCGTAATAGTCGTGTAAAATATTCAGTAATAAGGCGCGGTCGAGGCGAAATGCCAGGTTGCCCAATTCACTGCTGAAAATGGTGGCCTGCTTAACCGCACAATCCATCTGAAATTGCATATCGCGCAAACTGACATCAACACGAAACTTCTTCAGAAAATAGATACCCAGCTTGGCGTCTAAGCGATCGCTATTATCTTTAAATACTTTCGGCACCTTGTGATAAGGGCGACCGAGTTTATTGACTTCCAGTTTCATCAGCTCAGGCTGATTCTCTGCGGTATAGATTCTCATCCGATTGGATTTCGTGCGCATCTTCATGCTTCCGTTTGTCAGGGCGAACCTGTCTTTAATAGAATGAATGCGATCCCGCTGGCGATTCAGCTTATCAGCCACATCTTAAATATTAAGGATTTGCTGATATAGGAATCTTCTAATCTTTTTAAGCGAGATGTTTTCTCTGATGCAAATTAAAACGTTTCTGTCTGATTAAAACAAGATGAGAAAACTTATTAATCCATTAATTTAAAACCGCGATTAAGATTAATTAAATTAGCTAAGCTGCTAATAAACATAGATTAATGTTTTAATATTGCGAAGATGCTAGCCAGGAATAGTCCGATACGTATACTCAGCGCACAACACAGGCGGAACCAGCAATTCGGCATCTTTACCTGGCTTGAGATAAGCCGATTCTTAATAACGAATAGTCTGGCTTGCACCTTAGGGCTACGTATGAAATATCATGCGTAATAAAGGCCAATCTTCTCTATACAGATGAGCCTTTTATTTGGTGTTCAGGAATTTTTTCATTATGAATAGGGCTGACTCAATGCAAAAGAATAACGATGATCGTTTTATCGCTCAGGCATCATCGAGTGTGAATCTGTTTGCACTGGCGCAACGTGTAGCAAAATTCAATGTGCCGGTATTAATTACCGGTGAAACGGGCACCGGTAAAGAGTGTGTGGCGAAATATATCCATCAACACGCATTCCCCGCTTCGGCACCTTATGTAGGGGTTAACTGTGCGGCGATTCCAGAAAATATGCTGGAAGCGATTTTATTCGGTTATGAAAAAGGCGCGTTTACCGGTGCGGTCAGTAGCCAGCCCGGTAAGTTTGAATTAGCCAACGGTGGCACACTATTACTGGATGAAATCGGTGATATGCCATTAGCGCTGCAGGTTAAATTGCTGCGCGTATTACAAGAGCAGGAAGTTGAGCGCCTCGGCAGCCATAAAAAGATTCCGCTCGATATCCGTTTAATTGCCTCAACGAATAAAGATTTGGAAGTGGAGATCGCCGAAGGGCGTTTCCGTCAGGACCTGTTCTATCGCCTGTCGGTGGTGCCAATGCACATCACGCCGCTGCGTGAACGTACCGCAGACATCCTGCCGTTGGCCGAACGCTTTATCGAAAAGTATAAGGCTTTCGTTAAACATCAACCGCGCATCACCGAATGTGGCCGCCAGGCGCTGGAAAATTACAGCTGGCCGGGCAACGTGCGTGAGCTGGAAAACATCATGCAACGTGGCCTGATTATGTGCGCCGATGGCGATCTGCACGCAGGTTGCTTCAACCTGAAAGTCAGCACCACCTTGTTGCCCGAAGTGATGGTGCAGCCGCTGGGCGATGCCGCCAACGCCGACGAATGCCAGATCAAGAGTCACGGTCGTCGCGCCGAATCGCAATACATCCTTGATTTGCTGAAACGCCATCAGGGAAACAAATCCAAAACCGCCGAGTTTCTTGGCATTACTCCACGCGCACTGCGCTATCGACTGGCCTCCATGCGCGAGCAGGGCTTTGACCTCGGCTGCGCCTGATAAAAGAGAACGACACAATGTTAGACAAACTTCCCGCTATCGGCGTGCAGGGCAACATGATGGCCGAGATGCAACGTATGCAGCTGCAGGCGCAAACCAGCCCTATCGCGCCGGCCAGTCAAATGGCTTCGCTTAGCACCCCGAGTTTCACCGAGGTGCTGAAGGGGTCCATCGGCAGCGTTGATCGCCAGCAGCATGTCGCGTCTGAGAAGCAAACGGCCATTGATATGGGCCTGAGCGATGATTTGAGTGGCGCGATGATTGAAAGTCAGAAAGCCAGTGTGGCGTTCTCGGCGCTGATGCAGGTACGCAACAAGCTGCAACAGGGCTTCGATGAAGTCATCAATAGCCCAATGTAAATGGAGTTGAGACGTGCTGGATAAATTACAAGCGCTGCTGCCTGCGAACCTGCAAGCCACAGTGAAAAAATGGCTACTCCCGGCGGCGATTGCGGCAGTCATCACCGCGGTGATCGTGGCACTGCTGTGGCAGAGCAATAACAAGTGGACCACGCTGTTCGGCACGCAGGAGAACCTGCCGATGTCCGACGTGGTGGCCACGCTAAGCGGTGAAGGGCTGAATTATCGCGTTGCGCCCGACAGCGGCATGGTGCTGGTGCGCGAAGGTGATTTGCCTAAGGCGCGTATGGCGCTGGCCGCTAAAGGCATCCGCGCAGCCACGCCTGACGGCTACGAGCTGATGGATAAAGAAGAGATGCTCGGCAGCAGCCAGTTCGTACAGAACGTGCGTCTGCGCCGCAGCATGGAAGGCGAACTGGCTCAGAGCATCATGGCGCTGGACAGCGTGGATTTTGCCCGCGTGCATCTCGGCATTTCGGAAACCAGCTCGTTTGTTCTTTCCAATAAACCAAACAGCACCGCTTCCGTGGTTCTGCGCCTGAAATATGGTCGTCAACTCAGCGACGAACAGGTTGGCGCGGTGGTGAGTCTGGTGGCGAACAGCGTGCCGGGCATGAAGGCCGAGTTGGTAAGCGTTGTCGATCAACAAGGCGCGCTGCTGTCGGCGAATATCGCTGACCAGCTGAAGGGGCGTACCGGCCTGCGTAACAGCGGCGAGATGGTGCAGCAGATGCGTGAGCAGGTAGAACGCAACATCGCCAACCTGCTGGTGCCGGTGCTGGGACATGAAAACTTCCGCGTGAGCGTGGTACCGCGCGTTGACTTCAGCCAGGTCGAAGAGACGCAGGAACGCTTCCTTAACGAACCGCGCGTGGCGAGTGAGCAACTGGCGCAGGACAACACCACCGAGCAGCTGGCGGTCGGTATTCCGGGTTCACTCAGCAACCGTCCGGCCAATGCACCCGCGCAAAACAACGCACAACCGCAGATGTCCTCGCGTAATCAGGCACAGCGCCAGTTCAACTGGGATCGCGATGTTCGCCATATCAAACATCAGGGCTATCAGGTGCAGAAACTGACCGTGGCCGTGGTGCTGAATCAAAACGCGGCGGTGGTGCAGGGCTGGACGGCGGATAACCAAACGCAAATCAACGCCTTGTTGACCAAAGCGGCCGGTATCGATAGCGAGCGCGGCGATGAGTTATCGCTGGCACTGCTGGCCTTTAATCAGCCGGAAGTGCCACCCGAAGCTGCGCTGCCGTGGTGGGAACGCGACAGCACGCTGCTGTGGGCAGAGCGCGGCGGCATTGGCCTGCTGGCACTGCTGGTGATTCTGTTTGGTCTGCTGCCGATGATGCGCCGTGTGGCGCGCCAGCCGGCCGTGAGCGAGGCGCCTGACGCCAGCGCCGCGCTGCCAGCAACCGTGGCCGAGGCGGAAGAGGACACACCGGTATTGCCGGGCAACAGCTTTAACGGCGACGACAACTTACCGCCGCAGAGCTCTGGCCTCGAAACCAAAATCAATCATCTCCAAAACCTGGCGCAGAGCGAAACCGATCGCGTCGCCGAAGTGTTGAAACAATGGATCAGCAGCAATGAGCGAAGCAACAGAAAGTAAAAATAGCAAAAGCAGCGACCAGACCACCAAGGTGCGTTCGCGTCTGGAGCAGGCCGCCATCGTGCTGCTGAGCATTGGCGAAGAAGCCGCTGCGCAGGTGATGAGCAAGATGAGCCGCGAAGAAGTGCTGCGCCTGTCGGAAACCATGGCGCGCCTGCACGGCGTCAAACTGACGCATGCCCGCCTGGCGATGAACAATTTTTTCCAGGAATACCGCGAACAGAGCGGCATTAATGGCGCGTCGCGCAGCTATCTGCGCAACATCCTTGAACGTGCGTTGGGCGGTGAAATCGCCCGCAGCGTCATTAACGGCATCTACGGCGATGAGATTCGTCATCGGATGGCGCGGTTGCAGTGGGTCGATACGCCGCAGCTGGCGGCGATGATCGCCCAGGAACATCTGCAGTTGCAGGCGGTTTTTCTCGCCTTCCTGCCACCGGATGTCGCCGCTGGCGTGCTGGCGCAGCTCGACGAATCGCGTCAGGACGAAATTCTCTATCGCGTGGCGCGTCTTGATGACATCAACCGCGATGTGGTGGATGAGCTGGATCGCCTGATCGATCGCGGCGTGGCGGTGCTGTCCGAACACGGTTCGAAAGTGCAGGGCATGCGTCAGGCCGCCAACATCGTTAACCGCATCAGCGGTAATCAGCAGGCGCTACTGGCGCAGCTGGAGATGCGTGATGAAGCGGTGGTGGATGAGCTGAAAAGCGAAATGTACGAGTTCTTTATCCTCAGCCGCCAGAACAGCGCGGTACTTGGGCGTCTGCTGGAAGAGGTGCCAATGGATCAATGGGCGGTGGCGCTGAAAGGCACCGAGCCGATGTTGAGCCAGGCGATTTACGATGCCATGCCGCGCCGTCAGGTGCAGCTGCTGCAGAACACCACTTCGCGCCTCGGTCCTGTGCCGATCAGCCGTATTGAGCAGGTGCGTAAAGAGATCATGACGCGCGTGCGTGAACTGGCGGAAAGCGGCGAGATCCAAATTCAGCTGTTTAGCGAACAAACGGTGGAGTAAGCGATGACCAGCAAACAGATGCGTTTGCATCAGTTTCCCCCGCTGCGCAAAGCCTGGCAGCGCGGTGACGAATCCGGCGTACCCGCTGACGCGGCGACGCTGCAACAGCAGCTGATGGATGGTTTTCAGCAGGGCATCAGCGATGGTTTTGCCCAGGGTTTAGAGCAGGGCAACAGCCAGGGGTATGAGGAAGGCGTGGCGCGCGGGCGTGCTGAAGGTAAGCAGCAGGGTTTTGACGCTGGCAAGCAGCAGGCGCTGGAGCACTTTCTCAGCGCCGGGCAGCCGCTGGATGCGTTGAGCAGGCAGTTACAGCAGCAGCTGGATGAACACGAAGAGCGCCGCAAAAGCGAACTGTTAGCGCTGGTGGAGAAAGTGACGCGTCAGGTGATCCGCGTTGAGCTGGCGCTGCAGCCTTCGCAGCTGCTGGCGCTGGTGGACGAAGCGCTGACCAGCTTGCCGGAGCGGCCGAAGCAGCTGCGGGTATTGATGAATGCGGAAGAGTTCAGCCGCATCAAAGAGCTGGAGCCGAAGAAGGTGAAAAGCTGGGGCTTAGTCGCCGACAGCGAAATGGAGCCCGGCGAGTGCCGCATTGTCACCGATGCCAGTGAAATGGATATCGGCTGCAATCAGCGGTTGAGCCAGTGCATGAGTGTGCTGCAGGAGAATTTGTAAGTGCGCGGCGGCGGGCTGCCCTCACCCCAGCCCTCTCCTGCTGGCGGGAGAGGGCTGGGGTGAGGGGCAGGCCGCACAGCACTAACAGGAACCATCATGACGCAATCCTTCAATAACCTACTGCAATCGCTGGAAAATATCCCGCTGGCGCGTGTCGCCGGACGGCTGGTGCGCGTTAACGGCATTCTGCTGGAAAGCGTCGGTTGCCGCTTAGCCGTCGGCCAGCGCTGCAACGTCGAGCAGGCCGATGGCACGCTGCTGGCCGCGCAGGTGGTGGGATTTGATCGTGATGTCACCTGGCTGATGCCGTTCAAAAGTCCGGAAGGGCTGATGGCGGGCGCCCGCGTTTTTCCCCAGGAAAAACAGAGCGACATCCTGATTGGCGAAAGCTGGCTTGGGCGCGTGGTGAACGGCCTCGGCGAAGCCATCGACGGCAAAGGCAAGCTCGGCGGCGATGATGTGCTGCCAGCCCAGCCCACACAAATCCATCCGCTGACGCGTAAAGCGGTGGCGGAACCGCTGGATGTGGGCGTCAACGCCATCAACGGTCTGCTGACCATCGGTAAAGGCCAGCGCGTTGGCTTAATGGCCGGTTCGGGCGTGGGTAAAAGTGTGCTGCTCGGCATGATCACCCGCAGCACCAATGCGCAGGTGGTGATCGTGGGCCTGATTGGCGAGCGTGGCCGCGAAGTCAAAGAGTTTATCGACCACGCGCTCGGTCCGGCTGGCATGGCGAAATCGGTGGTGGTGGCCGCGCCGGCAGATGAATCGCCGCTGATGCGCATGAAAGCCACCGAGCTATGCCACACGCTGGCGGCGTGGTATCGCGATGCCGGTTATGACGTGCTGCTGCTGGTCGATTCACTGACGCGTTACGCCATGGCGCAGCGTGAAATTGCGCTGTCACTCGGCGAACCGCCGGCCACCAAAGGCTATCCGCCTTCGGCGTTTGGCATCATTCCCCGGCTGGTGGAGAGCGCGGGCAACAGCGCCTCGAACGGCAGCATGACCGCCATCTACACCGTGCTGGCGGAAGGGGATGACCAGCAGGATCCGATTGTTGACTGCGCACGTGCGGTGCTGGATGGCCACATTGTGTTGACGCGTGCGCTGGCCGAAGCGGGCCACTATCCGGCGATCGATATCGCGCAAAGCATCAGCCGTTGCATGAGCCAAATCACCGACAAAGACCATCAGCTGGCGGCGCGTACGCTCAAGCAGCTGTACGCCGATTACATGGCCATCAAACCGCTGCTGCCGCTGGGTGGTTATGTAGCGGGCGTCGATACGCAAGCCGACCGCGCGGTGCGCTTGCAGCCGGCAATCACCAGTTTCCTGTGTCAGACGGTGGATCAACCCGCCGCGCTGGCGCAATCCATTAATGACCTGCTGGCCCTGAGCCAGGCATAAGGCAAGGCATGATCAGAAAACAAAAAATGATCGCCACCCTGACGCAGCTGCGCGAAATGCGCGAGCGCAAAGTGAACGATCTCAGCAGCCAGCTGGCGCAGCAAAAGCAGCTGGTGCAGCGCTATCAAAATAATATTTCGGCGCTCAATCGTTTGGGCGGCGGCACCGGCACAGAAGGGGCGAATGCCACGCAGCTCAGCAATCTGGCGCGTTATAAAACCAATATTCAGCGCGTGATTGATTGGCAGACGCAGGCGTCGGCACTGGCTGAAAAACAGCAGGATGAGCTGCAAACCGAGCTAATCAGCCACGCGTGTCAGGAGAAAACCGTCTCGCTGGTGCTGGAGCAGCAACAGCAGGCGCTGGCACAGGCGCGTCAACAACAACAGCAGAAACTCACTGATGCGCAGGCCATGCAGTGCTGGCTGCGTAATCGAGGGAAATTCGCATGAGCAATCGGCTGTTTAACCAATTGATGAGCAAACGCCAGCCGCTGAAACAGGGCGAGCTGCCATTTATCAGCGTGGTGACGCCAACGTGGAATCGCCGCGAGTTTCTGCCTTATCTGCTGTACATGTTTCAGTATCAGGATTATCCGGCCGATCGCCGCGAACTGGTGATTCTCGACGATTCACCGCAGAGCAACGCCGAACTTATCGCCTCGCTGACGCGCTACTCGCCGCATCCGGAGCTGATCCGCTATTACCATCACAGCGAACGCATGACGATTGGCGCCAAGCGCAACCGGGTGAATGAACTGGCGCGCGGCGAATACATTGTGTGTATGGACGATGATGACTTTTATCGCGCTGATAAGCTCAGTTACACCATTAACGAAATGCGTCGCCACAAGGCGTTATTTGCGGCATGTAATGTGATCCCAATTTGGTACAGCCATGTGAATCGCATCTTTATGAGCAGCGATAACGGGGCGCGTAACGTGTTGAATGGCACCTTTGCCTATCATCGTAACTTCCTGAAAAAACACCGTTACGACGATCGTGCCACCTTAGGCGAAGAGCTGGGTTTCACCAATCACTTCACCGCGCCGGTGCTGTTGCTCGATCCGTGGCGCTCGATTCTCTGCGTGTCGCACAGCAGCAATACCTTTGACAAAGACTTTGTCCTCGGCAGCTGTGAAGCCCAGCGCGTCACGCTGGATGAAGCGGTACCTGACACGTTTTTGCGTAAGTTTTATCAGCGCCTGCATCAGGCACCGTTATCACAACAGCCGAACTGGGCCTTTTTCCATCGCGTGGTGCTGGTAGGCGACGACGCCAACCTGCTAACCGCATTTAGCCAAAGACTGCGGGAGGCGGGTTTAACGCTGGCTCAGCTGGAGCAGATTGCGCCCGTGAAAAACGATTCCCGCCTGACGCATTTGGCCGTGACGCAACGTGCCCAGCGCGAGCAGTGGCCAAACTATTTGCTGCTTGATAGCCGCCTCGATTGGGTACGTCAGCAGCGTTGCATCGATGCTCTTAATCGCCTGCTGCGCGCGCTTGAACATATTGCGTGGGACGGTTTTCATCTGGCTGCCGAAATCGAGTCGGGCCATATTCTCAGCCAGCTGGAAGGCGTGGTCAGCGCCACCGTGCAATCGCTGCCGCATCTGGCCTGCTGTGTGAACCAGCAGGCGTATGCCCCCTTAATCGAACGTTTACAGGATCAGCTGACAGCAGCTGGTTATCTCAATACTGCGGACCTGCGCTGGTTTGCCCTCTATCCCAGCATGTTTTTCCGCAGCGAAGATGACAATGGGCAGGCATGTACCGCGCGCTTTTTCCGTAAATTAGGTGTCGTGCCGCAGGCCGGTGCACAGGAGCAACCATGAATACCGCAAACAGTTATACCCCGGAATATGTGACTCGCCTGCAGGCGCAACCCTGGCAGTGCCGCTGCGCTGGCTGCAACGGCGAAAAACCGTTGCAGCATCTGCGCTGGCGTGAGGAGCAGCGTGCCAGCGCCGATCTGCGTTGTGATGCCGCCGCATCAGCGATTTTATTTGATGTCGATGCCTTCGCCTTACAGCATACCCTGGCTGCAGCGCAGGATGCGCCGGCACTTTGCTCGCGCTTGCAAATGCTCAATCAACAGGCGATTTTCCTGCTGGGCAACGAAGAAGCCCCGCTGGCAGAGAAGCTGTACGCGGCAGGTGTGCTGCTGAGCAAATGCCAGCAACTGCAGGAAGTGGATGAGATTCAGCAGGTGGGTGAGGAGTTGCTGGCGTTGATGAACAGCGGACTGCTGGCGGAAGCCTTTGCTTCGCTGCCACAGATTGATGCGTATCCGTTAGCTGTGCTGCGCCAGCTGGCGCAGGTTGAGCTGGATGCGACCCTCGATCCGCTCACCGGCATGACGCTGGTAATGAAACTCAATGAATTAGCCATGCTGAGTGATGCGCAGCTGTTACCGCTGCTGGCGGAACTGCGTGAAGATGCGCAGGTGCAAACCGTCATGCAGCGGATGGCCACTGTGTGGCGTAACTATCTGCTGTGGCATGCCTATCACGGCGTGTTCCCTGGCACCTCAGATGCACGGTGGGAAGCGGCGTTTCTGCAGTTGTGCCAGCGTGTATTCGGTATGCAGATGATCATCGCGCTGTTGCTCGCGGAACAGTGTGAGCTGGATGATGCCACGCTGGCCGCGCTGTTTGCCGCCTGGGAGCGTCAATCGCTGCCTGTGTTGCGCGAAGAGAATGCGTTGTTGATTGGGTTGTCGTTGTTGAAGTAAAGGACGTGGCCGACAGGGCTGGCTTAATGCCTGTCGGTTAAGCGCTGAAAAAAAAATCACTGAGCGCCGCACACAGGGTAGCGGCGCAATTCATTGTGCGATCAATCGCGCCGCTGCGAAATGGGCGGCGGTTTGATGTGGTGCTTAACCGATCGGCATTTTTGCCAATGATGGCCGCTTAATTTACCCCCATAAACAAAAAAGTCGCCAATGTGGCGACTTTTTTTATGCAACAAGCGGGAGGTTATCGTTGATAGAGGAAGTTTTGCTGGCCTTGTCCGGTCAACGATCCCAGCGTTTCCTGCTGCATAGATAACAACAAACCGTTGCGCTCATTCATCTGCTGACAAGATAACGCACTGAGCTCCAGCGTACGCCACCAGCTTTCTGCTTGCTGTGCCAGCGCGGCGGGCAGGTACGGCATAAGCTGGCTGATGCCGCGGCTGTCGGAAGCCAGCTTCAGCGCCTGTAAGGTTTCGCTGCGACGCTGCGCCGAACCGTGTAATTGCTGATAAATGGCCAGCAACTGCTCATTCACAGACTGCAGGTTCATCGCATCGCAGGCGATCATCGCCTCACGCTGCTGCTGCAAAAGTGCCGTCAGCGCATCGTAGTGCTGCGTATCCTGTTTGATATCACGCAGCAGCGTTTTTACGCGTTCCGCGGTGCTGTTCATGAGCGATAAAAGTCCATCATGGCCTGCGCCAGCGTGTCGGTATCCACCTGTAAACGACCAGATTTCAACGCGTCCTGCATGGCGCTCACAAAGGTCGCGTCCACGTCTGGCATTTCACGCAGTTGTTGCTGTGCAGCCTGCATTGGGCCTTGCTCGGTTTTGTCGCTGCGTACTGCTGCGGCCTGACTTTTGGTTGCAACAGATGCGTCGTTCAGCGATGTAGTAACAGATTTAGCAACTGGCGCTATGCCAGTCTCATTACGGGTGATTTTCATTTTCTTATGTCTCGGGTCGATTACGGCATACCTGAGCACAACGACACTGCCCAGCGGAAACTTAAATTCCGCTTTTAGGGGGTGCCCGGCGCGACCAACATTCGCACCACGCCGCGATCGTCGACGCGCGCGCTCACCACGCGCTGGCTTTGCAGATTGCGCACTTTAATGATGTCGCCTTTGCGGCCTTTTTTCAGCGCTTCGCCCATCATCTTCGCCTGCACGCCATCCTGCTCGGCAATCATCACAATCTGTTGGCCGCGTTCGATCAATACCGGCTGGTCGAGATGGGCCGGCGCGATCGCCTGCAACTCACGCACACGTTTTTTCAGCGTAAAACCAACCGCCTCGTCGGGATGGGTGAGAAAGCCGTCACGCAGTCCCACAATATTGCGCTTCTTCATTTCCACATCGCTGGCCGCCAGCTGTTTGCCCCGTTCCAGCATGTTTTTCGCCACCAGAATCGGCAGATAGACATCCGGTTTTACCGTCACGGCAATTTCCCAGCCGTTGGCACCATCGCAACGAATGTCATAGCGCAGACGCGCCAGATCCCTGCGATCGCCGGCCGGCAATGCCGAGGTTAAGGGGCGCGCGCAGCGCTGAAAACGGCTGACTTCGGAAGGAATAAAGACGTTGAGCTTGCTGCTGAAATCTTTCCAGCCTTTCTGTTTAGCAATGCGCTGGATGTCAGACGTCGCGTTGGCGACGGCCTGATTATAGATCTGCTTACGTGCCGTTTGCGCCTCAGGCGCGGCAAAAATCGGTGTTGAAAAAATCAGCAGGCTGAGCGGAATCAGGCGGAAAAGCGACTTCCCGTTAAAACGCAATGTGTTCATAAAATTCTCACCAAATCAAAGATTTAAAAGTTGGCACGCTGTTTGCTTAATGGCGTGTGAATCGCAACTGATGAGGAACACCACATGGGGATAAGTTTTGACAAAGCGCTGGGGGCACATCCCGCCGCCTTACAGCTTCGACTTTCGCGAGCAGAGCTGTTAACGGCCAACCTGGCAAATGTGGATACCCCGAATTACCAGGCTAAAGATATTGATTTTGCCGCAGAGATGCAACGTTCAATGCTGAAAAGTTCGTTCACTTCTTCGCCAGCAATTCAGTATCGCGTGCCGTATCAACCATCGTCCGATGGCAACACCGTGGCGCTGGACGTTGAGCAGGCCGAGTTCTCGAAAAACTCGCTGGATTACCAAACCAGCCTGCAATTTCTCAGCAGCAAATTTATCGGCCTGAAGCAGGCTATTGAAGGGAAATAATTTTGTCTTTCAACGATATCTATCGCGTATCGGGTTCAGCAATGACGGCACAAACCGTTCGTCTGAACACCATCGCCAGTAACCTGGCCAACGCGGAATCTCCGGCAGCAAGCGAAGCTGCCACCTATAAGGCGCGCCGTCCGGTGTTTGCCGCCATTTATCAGAACAGCAAGCTGATGGATTCACCGGCTTTGGCGGGTGCGCGCGTGCAGGTGTTGGATGTGGTGGAAACCGGTACGGCGGTACGCCGTTACGAGCCGGGCAACCCGCTGGCGAATGCGCAGGGCCACGTCTTCTATCCCGACATTAATACCGTCGAAGAGATGGCCGACATGATGTCCGCGTCGCGCAATTTCGAAACCAACGTGGAAGTGTTGAATAGCGTGAAAAGCATGCAGCAAAGCCTGCTGCGTCTGGGTGAGGCTTAAGTATGAGTGTGAATAACGTCAACAACAGCGGCGCGGGCGTAGAGACCTACGGCCAGACGCCGCAGAGCAACGGCGGCACCAGCAGCATGTTCCTGACCTTGCTGGTGGCGCAGATCCAGAACCAGGATCCCACCAATCCCACCGACAGCGCGGATTACATCAATCAACTGTCGATGATGTCGCAAATGGAGTCGATGCAGACGCTAACCGACACCATGACCGGCGTCTACTACATGGCCGAAAGCATGCAGGCGATGGGGATGGCGAATCTGGTGGGCCAGCAGGTGTATGCCAGCAGCAACAGCATCAAGCTGGAAGGTAACAGCATCGATGGACGTATCAATCTGCAGCATCCGGCGGAAAACGTCACGCTGCACATCAAAGACAGTGCGGGCAAAGAGGTCAAACTGGAACTCGGTAAGCAGCAGCAAGGCGATGTCGGATTCACCATCGATCCCGCCACGCTTGGCCTGGCCGATGGCGACTACACCTTGAGCGTGGTGACCGATGCGGGGGAAGAGAAGATTCCGATTGAGATCGCCGGCACCGTCAACAGCGTGCGTTTCGATCCGCAGACGGGCGCACCCATGATCAACATTCCTGGCCTGGGCGAAGTGGCTTACAACACCATTCGTCAGTTTGGCAGCAGTAAAAATCCGGCGCCCGCGCCATTTCTTTCTCCTGACGCGAATGCAGCGCGTCGTTTTTCCTAAGGGTTTTTTCCATGAGCTTTAATATTGCAACCTCTGGCCTGAACGCGGTCACTAAACAGCTTGGCGCGATCAGCAACAACATCGCCAACGGCGGCACCGCTGGCTACAAATCAATGCGGGCTGAATTCTCGTCGCTGTACGCGGGCGGCCAGGCGATGGGCGTTGGCGTAAGCAGCATCTCACAAAGCATCACCCAGAACGGTGGTATTACCGGTTCTTCACGTGGTCTGGATCTGGCGATCTTCGGCAACGGCTTCTTTATGACCAAAGATACCAGCGGCAACGTCAGCTATAGCCGTGCGGGATACATGGGCACCGACAGCCAGGGTTACATTACCAATAACCTTGGTAAACGTGTGCAGGGTTATCCCGTGGATGCTAACGGCCAGTTGCAGACCGGCGTCATTGGCGATCTGAAAATTTCTGCAGGCAGCATTCCAGCGAAAGCCACCGACAGCATGGGCTTCACCGGCAATCTGAACGCCAATGCCAAACAGCCAGAAGTCACGCCGTTCGATAAGAGTGACAGCAAAAGCTACAACAACACTTACACCAGCAAAGTCTACGATTCACTGGGTCGCGAACACACCATCGAACAGTTCTTCGTTAAAACCGCAGACAACGAATGGGAAGTGCACTATTTCGTTGATGGAAATACGGCTACGCCAGCTTCACAACCCCTGGAATTCAGCACCAATGGCGTCATCACCTCGCCAACCAGCGCCGTCAACATTACTGCCGCCATTCCGGGCGCAGATGGACTTAGCATCGCGCTGGATTACGCGGGCACCAGCCAGTACGGCTCTGAGTTCAATGTTTCGAAAAACAGCCCGAACGGTTATTCCGCCGGTGAGAAAAACGGCGAGCAGATCGACGACGACGGCAAGATCTACGCGACTTATAGCAATGGCGAACGTCTGCTGCAAGGCCAGTTAGTGCTTGCTAACTTCACCAACCCGAACGGCCTCAACTCTGAAGATGGCACCGCGTGGTCAGCAACCAACCTTTCCGGGCAGGCGATTATTGGCGTGCCGAAAAGCGGCCTGAACGGCGCTATCCAATCCTACGCACTGGAAGGTTCTAACGTCGATATGACGGAAGAGTTGGTCGGCTTGATGAGCGCGCAGCGTAACTATCAGGCAAACACCAAAGTCATCTCGACCAATGATTCGATGATGAACGCCCTGTTCCAGGCGCTGTAATTATGGATCGCATGATTTATACCGCCGTCAGCGGCGCCAATCGCAGCCTGACGCAGCAGATGATTCACTCAAACAACCTCGCCAATGCCAATACCGAAGGTTTTCGTGCCGATCTCGAACGCGCGACAACGCAAGCGGTCGCGGGTGGCGGTTACGACAGCCGTCATCAGGTGCGCAGTGAAAACGGCGGCATCAACATGGCGCACGGCTCACTGCAGGAAACCGGTCGCGAGCTGGATATCGGCATCAAAGGCGACGGCCTGATTGCGGTGCGTGAAGGGCGTCGTGAGCTCTACACCCGCAATGGTCACATTGATATCGATGACATGGGCAACCTGTCGATTGGCGGCAAACCGCTAATCGGTGAGAACGGCCCGATTCAGCTGCCACCGTTTTCGCAGGTGGCGATTGGCGATGACGGCACCATTACCATCATTCCGGAAGATGGCAACGTGGCGGCAGCAATGGATGTTGAGCGCATCAAGCTGGTGGATATTCCCGCCAATCAGCTGCGCAAAAACAACGACGGCTGGCTGATGGCCAATCGTCTGACCGCGCCGCGCAGCGAGAACGTGCAGCTGGCGAGCCAGCATCTGGAAGGCAGTAATGTCTCGGCGGTGAATGAGATGGTGCAAACCCTTTCGCTCAGCCGTCAATTTGAAGCGCAAATCAAAATGATGAAAGCCGCAGAAACCCTCGTGCAGGCAGGCAATCGCCTGATCCGCGGCAGCTAACAGGAAGCAAAGCAATGAATCCAGCTCTTTGGGTCAGTAAAACCGGTCTGGCGGCGCAGGACGCCAAAATGGCCGCCATCTCTAACAACCTGGCGAACGTTGATACCACCGGCTTTAAACGCGATCGCGTGGTGTTTGAAGATCTGTTCTATCAAACGCAGCGTGCGCCTGGCACCCAGTTAAATCAGAACAACCAGACGCCAACCGGCATTCAGTTCGGTAGTGGTGTGAAGATCCTCGGTACGCAGAAGCAGTTCACTCAAGGCGCGATGAAAAACACCCAGCAGGAGCTGGATGTGGCGATAGCCGGACAGGGCTTTTTCCAGGTAGAAACCGCCGATGGCGACATCGCTTATACCCGCTCAGGCAACCTGAAAATCAGCGCCGATGGCGTGATGACCAACGCTCAGGGCTTGCCGTTGATTCCACAGATTGAGCTGCCGGAAGGCACCAAAAATCTCACCATCGGCAAAGACGGCACCGTCAGCGCCACCGTGGCGGGCGAAACCGATCCGGTTGAACTCGGCCAAATCACCCTGGTGAATTTCGTGAATCCAGCCGGGCTGGAAGCGACCGGCAGCAACCTGTATCGCGAAACCGCCGCCAGCGGTGAAGCGGTAGAAGGCGTACCGGGCGAAGAAGCCTTTGGCCAGCTGGAGCAAGGCTCGCTGGAAGGTTCCAACGTGCAGGTGGTGGAAGAGATGGTTGACATGATCACCGTGCAACGCGCTTACGAGATGAACGCCAAAATGGTGTCGGCTGCCGATGACATGCTGAAGTTCGTCACGCAGCAGATGTAATTTTTTTTGGGCGGAAGGTGTTTTTCCGCCCATCGGGTAAGGCCATAAAAACAATGACACTGACAAAAAAACTCACCGGTGGTTTATTGCTGACCGCCGCACTGCTGCTGACCGGCTGTGAAAGCCCGGCGCTGCTGGTGCACAAAGATGACGCCGCCTTTGCGCCGCCGGAAGATCTGGCCCAGCCAGACGTCCGCGTCAGCGGAGGTGGGCTCTATAACACCCAATATCAATGGTCGCTGATGCAGGATCGTCGCGCTTACCGCGTGGGCGACATTCTCACCGTGCGGCTTGATGAATCGACGCAGTCGAGCAAACAGGCGCGCACTAACTTTGGCAAAAAGAATGATGTCGAGCTCGGCGTGCCGTCGGCGATGGGCAAAACCTTTGATGATTTAAGCGGCTCGATTAAGGGCAGCCGTAACTTCAACGGTAACGCCACGTCGGCGCAGCAGAACATGTTGCGCGGGTCGATTTCCGTTGCAGTGCACAAAGTGCTGCCGAATGGCGTGCTGGCGATTCGCGGCGAAAAGTGGCTCACCCTGAACCAGGGCGATGAGTACATGCGCGTAACCGGCCTTGTGCGGGCCGATGACATTGAACGCGATAACAGTATTTCATCCCAGCGTATTGCCAATGCGCGTATCTCCTATGCCGGGCGCGGTGCGCTCAGTGATGCCAATTCAGCGGGTTGGCTCACACGCTTCTTCAACCATCCGCTGTTCCCGATTTAAGGTGAAGAACATGATCAGAATGACCGTTCGCTATCTGCTGCCGCTGTTCCTCGCGGCCGGAATGATGGCATCCAATCACGCGAAAGCGCAGGCGCTGAGTTCGCTGGTCGATATTCAGGGCGTGCGTGATAACCAGTTGGTGGGTTACAGCCTTGTCGTCGGCCTCGACGGCACCGGTGATCGCAGCCAGGTGAAATTTACCGGCCAGTCGCTGGCCAACATGCTGCGCCAGTTTGGCGTGCAGATGCCGCCAAAAATCGACCCGAAAGTAAAAAACGTCGCAGCGGTAGCGCTGAGCGCCACGCTGCCTTCAATGTATGCACGCGGCCAGACCATCAACGTCACCGTTTCATCGATTGGCGATGCGAAAAGCCTGCGCGGCGGCACCTTGCTGTTAACGCAGCTGCGCGGTGCTGACGGTGAAGTCTACGCGCTGGCGCAGGGCAATGTGGTGGTCGGCGGGGTGAAAGCGGAAGGCGACAGCGGCTCCAGCGTCACCATCAATACGCCAACCGTTGGCCGCATTCCTAACGGCGCCTCGGTTGAACGTGAAGTGCCGAGCGATTTCCAGGACAACAGCGCGGTGATGCTGAACCTGAAGCGCCCGAGCTTTAAAACCGCTAACAACATTGCCGTGGCGCTGAATCAGGCATTTGGTGCCGGTACTGCGGTAGCGAAAAGCGGCACCAACGTTTCCGTCAACGCGCCGCACGATCCCTCCGCGCGCGTGGCCTTTATGTCGATGCTGGAAGATGTACAGATCAACGCCGGTAAACAGCCGCCGCGCGTAGTGTTCAACGCACGCACCGGCACCATCGTGTTGGGTGAAGGCATTGTGGTACGTGCCGCCGCCGTTGCCCATGGCAATCTCACCGTGACCATCGCCGAGCGCCCGAACGTCAGCCAGCCTGGCCCGCTCAGCAACGGTGAAACCGCGGTGACACCGGAATCGGATATCAGCGTCGACCGTGGTCGTGGTCAGATGGTTAACGTGCCGGCGGGCACCAGCCTGCGCAGCATCGTGAATACCATTAACAGCCTCGGCGCGGCGCCGGACGACACTATGGCCATTTTACAGGCGCTGCATGAAGCCGGCGCACTCGATGCAGAACTGGTGGTGATCTAAATGATTGATCGTATCTCAACCCCTTTTAGCCCGCTGGCCAACGGCATTGCGGGCGGCGCGAAGCCCAACAATCTGGAGCAGGCGGCCGAGAAATTTGAGGCGATGTTCCTGCGCACCATGCTGAGCGAAATGCGTAAAGGCACCGATGCGTTTGCCGGTGAAAGTGGCATGTTCAGCAGCCGCGAAGCGCGCAACCTGCGTGATTTTTATGATGATGCGCTGGCGCAGGAGCTGGCGAGTCAGCGCAGCACCGGCATCGCCAACGTACTCATTCAGCAGTTATCGCCAAAGTAGACTTAATAAACGCAGCATGAATGTCGCTCTGCCCAGGCAGAAACGGTGAATGCGAGAGGAAAACATGAGCATTATTAATATCGGTTACAGCGGCGCCAGTGCGGCGCGTATTGGCATGAACGTCACGGCGTTGAACATTGCTAATGCCGCTACCCGCGGTTACAGCCGTCAGCGCGTTGAGCAGCAGGCGATTGGCCCAATGGGCAATCAGCGCCTGGCGAGCGGCAACGGTGCGGAAGTCACGAATATCCGCCGTATGGCCGATCAATTTCGAATTGGCCAGGTTTGGCATGCCAACACGCAAACCCGTTATTTCGACGAGGGACAATCTTATCTCGGTGCGCTTGAGAAGCTGCTGGGCACCGACACCAGCGGCATCGGCGACGGTTTAGATAATTTCTTCAAGTCGCTGAGCGGCGCCAGTGAGAAGCCGGACAACCAGGCGATGCGCCAGGATGTGTTAACCGAAGCACGCGCGTTGTCAACACGTTTCAACAATATCCAGTCGTTCCTGCAGAAGCAGCGCACTAATAGCCAGCAGCAGCAGCGTGATTTGACCGTCTCAATCAACAGCGTGAGCGGCAACATCGCGGAGTACAACAAGCGCATCAAAGAGACCGAAGCGATGGGCGGCGATACCAGCATCTTGCGCGATCAGCGTGATGAACTGGTGAGCGAGCTCAGCGGCTACGTCGACGTGCGCGTGCAGGAGAATGAGAAAGGCGAATACAGCTTGATGCTCCCTTCGGGTCAGCCGTTAGTAAGCGGCAGTGATGTGGGGAGCTTGTCGATGGAGAAGGACGCCAGCGGTGAGCCCTTCCTGCAGCTGAATTTTGCTGGCAGCAGCTATCAGGTGGATATGAAAACCGGTGGCGCGTTTGGCGCGCTGCATGATTATCAGGTCAATACGCTGAACGGCATTGAAGAGAGCATCATTGGCATGGCGGAGTCGATGGCCAGCGCCTTTAACGATCAGCTGGCTCTAGGTTTCGATCTGAAAGGCAATGCCGGCAAACCGCTGTTTGATTTCGATATCAGTAATCCTAACGGCATGCTGCAGGTTAACGATCTCGCCTGGGATGAGCTGGCATTCTCCAGCGATGCAACCGCCACCGGCGACAATAAAAATCTGCTGGCGTTGATTAGCATTAAAACCAAAACCTTCACCATTCCGGGCATCGGCGAATCAACGCTGGATAGCGCCAGTGCGTCGCTGATCAGCACCGTCGGCATTAAAAGTCGCCAGAACCAAACCGAGCTCACGGCGGCGGCTGCACTGTTAGAAGATGCGGTGATGCAGCGTGATAGTTACAGCGCGGTGAACTACGACGAAGAGTACGTTGGCCTCACTAATTATACCCAGGCGTATCAAGCGAATATGAAAGTGATTGCCACTGGCGATCAGATCTTCACCGATCTGCTGGCCCTGTTCTAAGGAAAATACCATGCGAGTGAATAGCTTCAGTTTCTCCAGCACCATGTTAAACAGCATGGGGCGCAATACGACCCAGCTCAATAAACTGATGATGCAGATTACCGAGCAGAAGCGGGTGCTTAATCCTTCTGACGATCCGATTGCCAGCACGCAGCTGTCGCAAATCCGCCGTGAACAAGTGGCGATTGGGCAGTACCAAAGCAATATCGAGCGTTTAGGCCATAGCCTGGGCCAGCAGGAAACGCTGGTCGATTCAAGCAGTAAGCAGTTACTGAACATGCTGGATAAGTTGCGCGAAGCCAACAACAGCAGTCACGGTGCAGTCGATATGGCCGGTTACGCGACCGAGCTAAGCGCCATGAAAGAGATGCTGGTAGAGCAGATGAACAGCCGTGACGAAAGCGGACGCTATCTGTTTGCCGGTACCAAAACCAATCAGCAGCCGGTAATGCGTGATGCGACGACGGGTGAATGGATTTTTGCCGGTAACCACGAAAGCAACAACACACCGGTGGCGAACGGTGTACTGATGAAATCCAACACCGATTTAGCGGCGGCCTTTGGCGATGATCTGAAGCTGCTTAACCAGCTTGAGACATTGTTAGACAAAATGTCCGATCCGACCATCGCACCAGAAAGTTATGCCGACGAAATGACGGCGATGATTGGTCAGGTACAGAGTACGTCCGATAATGTTGCCGCGATTTTCACCGAACTGGGTGGACGTCAGAACAATATGGCGTTGCTGCAGGATGTGCATCTGGATAGCAAAATGATCCACGATGAAGTGGCGAATGGGCTGGAAGGACTGGATATTGCCACCGCGATGACCAATCTCAACAACTACACGATGGCCACGCAATACTCCTATAAAGCTTATGGTCAGATCTCCTCACTTTCACTGTTTAACCTGGGGTAATCGACATGATGCAGGTGGAGAATCGTCTGGCGCCGGGATTGCGCGCTCCCGCGCTGCACAGCGCACCGCTGACGGCAAAAGCGCCGGTCAGCAACGTGGCCAACACCCCCCCGCGCCAGAGCAGCAACTTTCCCGATGCGCCGCTGATCTCTTCTCAGCCGCTGCGCTACAACGTTCAGCTGAATCAACAGCTGACGCGCGTGCAGCAGGCCGATCATTTTTTGCAGGCGACCGAAAGTCAGCTGCTGAAGGTGAACCACGCGCTGAGCCGTCGCGGCGATCGCCAGACGGCGTTAGCCGAAACGCAGACGTTGCAGTCGCTGCTGTCACAGCGTCAAACGCTGTCCGGCGGCAGTGTGAATCGCCAGCTGCAGGTGTCGCTGGAGGGAAAATCACAGGTTAATTTCCAGCTGCGGGATGGTCGGGCATTAGTGAATAATCCCCAGCCGGAACTGCTGACGTTTTCCCTTGCAGGCCAGCAGCGCGAAATCAGCGCGGCGGCGATTGCCGCCGACAGTACGCCGCAGCAAACGTTACTGAGTCTGAACCAGGCGCTGGGTAAGTGGGGCATTCATGGCAAGCTGGATGCGCAGCGCGACGTCCAGTTTCAGGTCGATGAGCAGCAATGGTCACGCGTGAACCAGCATCTCAGCGTGCAGGGCGGCGGCGAACGTTATCCTCAGAGCCAGTTTTTTCCGGTTAAACCGCAGGCGGAAACCACGCTCGAGGATGAAGTGGCACGCGTGCTGGCGAATCCGGCACAGCTGGAATCGCTGCAGCCCACGCTCGATAGCACGCTGGAGCAGCTGACCCGGCAGCGTAAGCAGTTAGTCCGCACGAAGGCGCTGGTGCAGCAACGTGTTGATAGTATGTCGAATTTCAACAGTGCGCAGGCGGATAGCCTCGCACAAGAAGTGGCACAGCAGTTAGGGCAGCGTAATTATGGCCGTGTTGCGGATGCGATGGGCGCACAAGCGAACGTGCCGCGCGCCACCGTGAAAAACGTGTTGGGCAGCGCAGCGTTGCTGCGCGCCTGAGGTTAATGTTGCTGGTTGATCATCAATCCTGACGGCATCACCAGCATGCGATTGCCTTCAAACTCCACGCTATTAAAAGTGACGCCGTTGTGAGCATTAAAGTTAAAGATGCTTTTAACCAACGGCTTATCTTTACTGGCGTGCACCATCAGCGGTTGATAGCTGTAAACCACGCCGTTCCGCGTATTCGCTTGAGGGGTTAACAATATTTTGGCGAGAAATTGCCGGGTGGCGATTTCGCTGGTCAGCGTCATTAATACACTGTCAGATTTCACGGCAAAAAACGGCACATACAGCTCTCGCTGACCGTCTTCCACATCGTAAATACCCACTTCAATACCGCTACCGGTAAAATCTTCATCAAATATCGTATGACTTGACCACGGCAACCAGCCACGTACTGCTGCGGTAATCAGCAGTAACAAGGTCAGCAGCGCCAGACTAAGGGTTGCAAGACGCCATTTCATTCAGCTTTCTCTCCATCTCTTCAGTGAGCAGTTTGCTCAAGGCTTGCTGGTTATCTTCGGCATTAAATACGGTCATCACTAACTGCTGATGTGTGCAGGCGCTTTTAAGATTCAACGTCAGATTGATCACATCGCTGCTGGCGGAATAGTAAATATCCATGCGGGTAGCGCGCTGCTGCAGCGTGGTGTTCAGCTGACGCAAAGTGTTGCCAAGGAGTTCGGAGATATCTTTTTGCCGGGTGCTGGCGTCGCGCGCGGTATTGGTCAGTTGCAACAAGCGGATTTGCGTTGCGCCTTCCAGCGGCAGCTGCGCCAGATAAGGTTGCTGCTGCAGTGACGAGCGCCATATGCCCACCGCGAGCGCGATAAAAATCACCAGCGTTACGCCGAACAGCGCCATCCACAAATGAGGAGGTTTAGCGGCTGGCGGCGCTGCAGGAGTGGGCGCGGCTGACGGCGTCTCGGCGACAACGATGGGGGCTTGTTCGGCAGGTAATTCCGGCGGTGCGGTGGGCGGAGGTGAAGGCGGTGTCATGCTTAGCAGCTGCAGATCGCTCTCTTCGTCATCCTCTTCATTGACACGTCGCTGGAAATGGCAAAACTCGGCTTCGAGAATATAGCCTTTCTTCGGCACGGTTTTGATAATCAGCTGCTGCTTACCATCATCTTCCAGCGCCACGCGCAGTGCATGGATGGCATTCGGCAAGCTATTGCTGCCAATGACACGACGTTCCCATACCAGCTGATTCAGCTCTTCACGCGATAAAATCTGCCCGGCATGCTGAATCAGCACCACCAGCAGTTTCAATTGATATTCACCGAGTCGCCGCTGTTCGCCGCTCTCCTGGTGGATTAATGAAGCACTGGCAATATCGAGTAACCAGTGATTGATAATGCAATCTGACGTCATCGTTACTTTATTTCCCTTGGTATGGCGGGCATTGTTATCACCATCGTCGTCGCATCGAAAAAACGGGGTTAGACGATTATTATTTTATTATGCAAGACTAGTCTCAAAAAGAAGTGATTTCAATGCGTTGATTTAAGAACGATGAGATTTGTTGCAGAAAAAACCGGGAAAAAGGCTCTTAAGAAAAAGCATCATTCCTAAAAAATGATGAATAATAGCTATCAATATGATTCATTTTTAAATAAGTCGATATTTATTAGTGCGTTATCTATTTTTATCCTGTGCTTGTTTATAGTTTAATTTATCGGGTCACTCTGCCGCCTTTATTTTACCCTCTATATTTCATTCGCAAATAAATAATATTTTTTTCGCGAAAAGATTTTAAATGCATTTAAGAGATTCTATTAGCGTGCCGTTTTCTCCTGTTACTTGAAACGGAATCATCGGATTCCAACCTTTGGAGATAAACCTCATGTTAACTATGTTTACAAACTCAGCAGCTATGTCCTCAACTAACTCCATGAACCGTGCAAACTCTGCACTGTCCACCGCAATGGAGCGTCTGGGTACCGGTTACCGCATCAACTCTGCAGCTGACGACGCAGCTGGCCTGCAGATCGCTACCCGCCTTGATGGTCAGGCGCGTGGTATGGGCGTTGCGCAGAACAACATCTCGAAAGCTACTGCCATGATGCAGACCGCTGAAGGTGCTTTTGATGAAGTGAACAACATTCTGTTCCGCATGAAAGACCTGGCTACCCAGGCTGCGGATGACACCAACAACGCCGATGACCGTGGTGCGCTGCAGTCTGAGTTCGATGCACTGAACGCCGAACTGGGCAACATCATGAGCAACACCTCTTACGGCACAGAAAAACTGTTTGCCAGGGATGCAAGTGGTAATGGTGTTGGCAAAATGACGGGTGAGTTGCAATTCCAGATTGGTGCTTCTAAAGATGAAACGCTGAAAATTAACCTGAGCGGCGCGCTGGGTAAAGTCAGCAACGCACTGACTAAACTGTCTGCGTCAGGCATTTCAGGTGGCGCTGCTGCCGGTAACGCCATGCTGGAGAACGTCACGGCTGCACTCGATTCAGTGGGTTCAATCCGTTCAGATCTGGGTGCCAACATCAACCGTCTGGGTCATACCGCGGCTAACCTGGCCAACATGAAAGACAACACTGAGCTGAACCTCGGCATCATCCAGGACGCTGATTTCGCTGCAGAAGGTGCAAAAATGAGCCGTCAGCAGATGCTGATGCAGAGCAGCCAGCAGATGCTGAGTCAATCTAAAGGTATGGGCCAGATGGTTCTGGGCATGCTGGGCTAATTCCCTTTTAAGTTTTGAAAAACACCGCTCTTGAGGCGGTGTTTTTATTTCCGCCTGTATTGAAATCGTCTTCCTGTATAGCGGAAACGTTTCTTCCCTCATTTTTATGTAACCAACTGAATAATAACAAAAATAAAAACTGGCACGCTGATTGCTATTAACAAGTCATTCGTAGGAGAAAAAAAATGAACATGAGTATGGATCCTTCCCAGTACGCGGAAATCCTCGCCCAGAACAGTATTGCCGCGATGCAGTCTCGTTTGGTGGCGCAGCAGAAAAAAGTTGCTAGCGAGCAGAGTGCATTAACGGAACTGAAAACGGCGCTAACGGATTTCCGTACTGCGCTGAAAGGCTTTGGTGCCAAGGGCGAGTTGGTGAAGAACAGCGCTAAGCCAAACATGGAAGGCTACGTCAACCTCAAAGCCAGCGCCAATGCCAGCAAAGGTCTGTATCAGGTCGAAGTCAAGGAAACGGCTGCCGCAAAGCAAGACTCGTTTGAGAAATTGACCGATGAGGCCGTCAAAAATGCCACCGGCACCATGACGGTTGAAGTGGGTGGAAAAGAGATCGATATCGATCTGACTAAAGTTGAGACCATGGCAGACCTGCGCGATGCCATTAACAAACATCCGGACAATCCGGGCGTCACGGCATCGCTGATGAAGGTCAACGGTGAAACCCGCATGTTGATGGGCAGTGATAAAACCGGCGATAAAAATAAATTTGAAATTACCGTTAGCGGTGATGCGGCTTTTGAGGCGGCGCTCACTGCGACCACTATTTCTCCTGCGCGTGATGCTCAGATCTCGATTGGCAGCATGGTCATCACGAGTGACTCCAACACCTTCAAAGACGTGATCCCCGGCGTTGAAATCAACGTGGTGCAGAAGACCGATCCGGCCCGTCCACTGGTAATCAGCGTGGAGAACGACGAGACGCAAACCAAAGAGCAGGCGCAGAAATTTGCGGATGCCTACAACGCGCTGTTCACCAAACTCGGGGAACTGACCAAAAGCGGTGGCGATAAAGATAAACGCGGCGCGCTGGCGGGCGATTCCGGCCTGCGCGTGCTGGAACAGCAGATGACGTCACTGCTGCGTCAAACCACCAATGGCAAAAATCTGAGCGACTTCGGTATCTCAGCGGATAAAGCCGGCAAGCTCGAAATCGACAGCGAAAAATTCCTTGAAGCGGTGCGTGATAACCCCGCAGCGCTGGATGCCATGTTCGGCGGCGCTGACGGCATCATCAAGAAGATGGACAAAAGTCTTGATAGCTTCCTCAGCACCTCGACCGGTTCCATCAAGAGCCGCCAGGAGTCGCTTGACCGCAAAAACACTCAACTCACTAGCAAAGCCGATCAAATCCAGATGCGCTATGACAGCAGCTATGCCCGCTACCTGAAGCAATTCTCGCGTGCGCAGGCAGCCATGTCGCAGATGGAGAACACATTGGCGAACTTCTTCGGTTAATGAAGGTGACATATGTACGGTAATACTTCCGAAATTCATGGCTACAACGATGCGGATCTGGCGATCCGCACCGCCGCCGCCACGCCGCATCAGCTGGTGCTGATGCTGTTCACCGGTTTGCAGGACGAGCTGGTGCGTGCCAAAGGGCACGTTGCCGCGAAGCGTTTTGAGCGTAAAGCCAGCAGCATTTCTAAAAGCATCGACATCCTCAATGCGCTGACCAGTGCGCTGGATTTTGAACGCGGTGGCGAACTGGCGCTGCGTTTGGCCTCCCTCTACGACTATTGCGTGTATCGCCTGTACGACGCCAGCCACAACTTGTCTGTTGCACAGATTGAAGAAGTGGAAGGCGTGCTGGTGACCTTGCGCGAAGGCTGGGAGGGCATGCAGCCATGAAACAGCAGTTTGTGGCGTTGGGTACGGCATTAGAGCAGGCCGCGCAGAATGATGATTGGCTGCAGGTCACGCAGATTGATAAGCAAATCAACGATCTGTTGCTGCAACTGCGTCAGCAAAGTCTCAGTGAAGCCACGTTAACGCAGGTAAAAATGCTCCAGCAGCGCCATCAGCAGGTTGCGGCGCAGTGCCGTGCGCGTGTGGAGGCGTTACGCCACAAACTGCAACAGCATCAATCGCAACGTCAGGCCCGGCAGGCTTACAGCCTGTTTGGCGACGAGCCAGGAGGGGCATGATGATCCCGTCACTCTCCTTTTTCGTTCTGCCAAACAGCGGTGCGCCCGCTGTTGCACCGGGTACGCCGGGCGCGACAGATCTGGCGAATGCGCCGCTGCCGCTGGTGCCGACCTTCATGCTCGGCGGCAGTGTGCCAGCGCCGGTTCAGGCTCCGCAGCGACAGCAGGATGAAAAGGCTGCGCCAGCGGAAAGCAGCGATCCCGAACAGCTGATGCAGCTGTTGCTGGACCCGACGCTGACAGCGCCGATTGCTACCCCGCTGCCAGCGGTTATCACGCCACAGCCAGCGGTGACGACGCCGCAGCCCGCGGATACCACGCCAACGCCTTTGCCGTTCAGCGCACCACAGCATGTGCCTCAACAGGCAGCGCTGGTGCGTTCGGTGACACTGCCGCAAAGCGCCCAGTCTCCTCAACCGGCGATGCTGGCGGGGCAGGTGATGACGCCGGCTGAAACGGCGCCGAGCCAACCGGTAAAACTGCGCTCGCCGCAGGATGCGCGCGATGCCAGTAAGCAGGTTGTGGCGATGATGCAGGCATCACCGGATGAGCCGCTGGCAAAAATGTTGCCCGCGCAAGTGATTGCACACAGCCAACAGCTGATCGCCGCCAACCAGACGAACGTCCAGCCAGTAATCAAAATGCAGGCCCCGCTGACATTACCTGAGGCCGCACACGAGAAAGCCGAAGTGCTGCGTGAAGCCCTGGGCGATCGCCTGCAGATGCAGGTCGATCAACGCACGCAAAAAGCCACCATTCGTCTCGATCCGCCGCATCTCGGCAAGCTGGATATTTCCCTGCATTACGAGGGCGGCAAATTGCAGGTACAGATTCAGGCAGCACAGCCTGACGTCTACCGCGCTTTGCAGCAGGTGAGCCAGGAATTACGTGGCGCACTGAGCGACCAAAATCAGGTGGCGGTCAACGTACAGATTTCGCAGCAGCAGGGCGAACAGCGCCAGGCGCCGCGTCAACAGCCCGAACAGGACGTGGTGCTGAGTAACAACATTGCAGAAGTGACGGAAGAACAACGTCACCGCGATCTTTCCATACTGACAACGGTATAACTTAATGAAAACTAAAAATATTGCTCGCAATGTTGCAATGGTGCTGGGCAGCTCCGTGCTGACCGCCGCGCTGGTTGTAGCAGGCACTGAACTGATTCATCCCGCCAGCAACACCGGCGAATCCCAGGGCTTCTCTTCTCTGTTTGAGAAAAAAGAGGCACCGACACAAGTGCTTTATCTGGAAGTCAAAAACCAGGTCATCACCCTGAAAGGCAACGGCAGCAAAGAGCGTTATTTGCTGCTCGATCTGGCCTACGTCGCTAACAGCGATGAGAGCCTGAAAGCCGCTGAACACAACCTGCCGAAGATGAAAAGCGTGCTGGTCGCGATGTTCTCCGGCATGGAATACGACGCGGTGCGCACCATGACCGTTGATGACATCCATATGCAGATGATGGCGCGTTATGAAGGCGTGTTCGGCAGCGATCAGCCGTTCTCCGACGTGATGATCTCCAAAATGGTTTTCCAGTAAGGGGATGTCATGAGCGTATTTAATGAAGTGACTGAACTCACGCCCGTCGAAGAGAGCCGCTATCTACAGCAGTGGCTGCCGCTGGTTAAGCGCGTGGTGCGCCAGCTCTCGGCGCAAACCGATGCGGTGATGGATCGTGAAGATCTTGAGCAAATCGCCTTGATGGGCCTGCTGGAATCGCTGCGTCGATACGGCCATCCCGACGATCATTTTGCCGGTTACGCCTTGCAGCGCGTGCGTGGCGCTGTGCTGGATCAGCTGCGTCTGCACGACTGGCGTCCACGTCGTCTGCGTCAGAAAACCCACAAAATCAATGATGCGGTGCGTGAACTGACGCGCCGTCTCGGTCACGAGCCGAATGAAGAAGAGTTGCGTGTGCATCTCAAGCTCAGTGCCGAAGAAGTGCAGGAGTATCTGCTGCTGGAATCGGCCAGTGCGATGGAGAGCTTTGACGAGCTGCTGGCGGGCGAAGGTTTAGGCCTTGGTCAGGCGCTGAGCGGCCGCGCGTTAGAGGAAGAAGTAGGGATCCAGCGCACGCTGAAAACGGCACTGGCATCACTTTGCGAGCGTGAGCAGCTGATTCTGAGCCTCTATTACCAGCACGAAATGAGCCTGAAAGAGATCGCTCTGGTGCTGGAACTGACCGAAGCACGCGTTTGCCAGATCAACAAAAAGATCGGCGAAAAGATTAAACAATTCTTCGAGTAAAACATCATGCAAAAACTGATTGGATTAATTGTGGTGCTAGGCAGCGTGATTGGCGGCTATACGCACGCCGGTGGTTTGCTCAGCGCCTTCTGGCAGCCCGGTGAGCTGCTGATCATCCTTGGCTCAGGGGCCGGTGCGTTGGTGATTGGTAACTCCAAAACCGTATTGAAAGATATGTGGTCGCAGGTACGCGGCACCGTTAAAGGCAATATCTATACCGCAGAATTCCAGCAGCAGCTGCTGATGCTGCTGTATGAACTGCTGGAACTGGTGCAGGACGGCGGTCTGAAAGCACTGGATGCGCATATCGAAGTGCCGGAAAACAGCGAGATTTTCCAAAAGTATCCGCTGATTCTCGCCGATCGAAGCTTCATTTCCTTTATCTCGGACAACTTCCGTTTGATGGCAATGGGCAAGATTAACGAACATGAGCTGGAAGGGATTCTCGAATCTGAACTGCATGCGGTAGAAGAAGAGTTGCTCAAGCCGTCACGCTCCATGCAGCGTGTTGCTGAAGCGATGCCGGGCTTTGGTATCTGTGCGGCGGTACTGGGCATCATCATTACCATGCAATCCATCGACGGCTCCATCGCGCTGATCGGCGTGAAAGTGGCGGCCGCATTGGTCGGTACTTTCCTCGGCGTCTTCTTCTGTTACTGCCTGCTGGATCCGCTGGCGAATGCCATGGAACAGAACCAGAAAAAGCGTCTGGCGGTGCTGGAGTGCATTCGTACCGTGCTGGTGAATCAGGTAGCGGGCAAGCCGACGCTGCTGGCGGTGGATGCGGGACGTAAAATGTTGCCACTCGATACCAAACCGACATTTGCCACGCTGGATGGCTGGGTCAATCAACTCACTGAAGGTGCGTAATGAAACACAATGCGCATCACACCACCATCATCAAACGCGGCGGCAAAAAGGCACACCATGCGCATCATGGCGGCGCGTGGAAAGTGGCCTTTGCGGACTTCACGTTGGCGATGATGGCGCTGTTTATGGTGCTGTGGATCATGGGCGCGGTGAGTGAAGAGGAGCGTAAAGAGATCGTCGCGCAATTGAACGGCACGTCGGTTTTTGATGGCACCAATTTCAATCCTTTTGACGTTGAGAACTCCGGCGGATCGGCGATTATCGGCGAAACCATGGCAATTTCCCCGCCGACGCAAACAGCGACTGTCAGCCAAGGTAAGGCTGACATCAGTTTGAATGCCGGCAGCAAGCCACAGGAAGATTTAGACAGCGTGCTGTCACGCTCGGATGCGGAGTTGGTGTTGTTACACAACCAGCTGCAACGGATGATCAACAGCTATAACGCGCAAAATTACCTGATGCTGGAAACCTTGCCACAAGGGCTGCGCATTCTGATTCAGGACGATCAGGATCGCATGATGTTCCCACGCGGTAGCGCGGTACTAACGCCATTCTTCCAGAAACTGCTTACCGAGCTCGGCCCGGTGTTTAACCGCATCGACAACAAAATCATGATCAGCGGCCACACCGATGCCGCGCAGTACAGCGGCAACGCCGCCTACAACAACTGGAATCTGTCTGGCGATCGTGCGCTGGCGGCACGCCGCGCGCTGGAGCGTGGCGGGCTGGAGAGTGCGCGCGTATTGCAGGTTAATGCCATGGCGTCACGCATGCCGCGCGATCATGACGATCCCATGAGTGCGCGTAATCGCCGCATCGAAATTCTGGTGTTAACCGATGCCGCTGCAGAAACCCTGTTCCAGTTTTATGGCCGCGAAGGGGAGAACGTTGTGAAACCTATCGCTGAGCGCCTGCGATAACCTGTCAGTGCCTTTGAATCGCTTTTTTTTGATTCGGCCGGTGGCGAAATCCACCGGTTTTTTTTGCATTAAATTCATGCCGCTTTGCGGCCTGGTGCGCATAAATGCGCGCCAGTTAGGGCGACTCTCATTCACCCGCACGAGATGTTAATTATGTTGCTAATAAATTTGGCTTTAGTTAGCTAAATCATTCTTTTTTGTGAATTTTGTTGGTGGGCGCACATTGCAATGCCACTTTGGTAAGCCACAATTAAGCATCGTGATTAACCGGAGAAAGAGTATGACTGCCAACCACTCCAGCCTGCTGTTACTGATGTCTTTCGCCGCCGGCACCTTTTCCGCTGGATCCTCCAGCAATCCGCAACATCTGATGTTATCGCTGCCGTCGGGCGGCGTGCCCAACAGCCTGCTGCCGCTGATCATCTGGCCCGGCATTGTGCCGTATGACGATGAAAATCCGACGGAAGACAGCGCCGCCTGGTTTGAAAAAACCTTTACCCGCAACGGCTGGCCCGCCGCATGGCGTGCGCCGATCTTTCCTTATACGCATTACCATCCGAACACCCATGAAGTGCTGGGTGTTGCGGCTGGCTGGGCGGAAGTGCTGTTCGGCGGCGACAGCGGTCGCATGGTGACGCTGCGTGAAGGCGATGCGGTACTGATCCCGGCGGGCGTCGGCCACAAACAGGTGTTTGCCTCAGAGGATTTTTTCACCGTTGGCGCCTATCCTGAAGGCATGTCCCCGGAAACCGTGCGTGATGAGCCGTCGCGTTTACGTGCGTCGAAGGAGAAGATCCAGCAGGTGCCGCTGCCATCCCGCGATCCTTTTACCGGTGGCGAAGGCGCGATGACGGAGATCTGGCTGCCAATCGCGCAGCAGCTAATGCACCAGTAAAGTGCAAAACAGCCATTTCCGTTGACGCGGCGCGTGTGCCTTACCGGGGCAAGCCTCTGGCACAGTTTGTGCAGGAGAGAGTGAGGTCCTCTGACAAGCGCCGGGTAAATCATGAAAGAAAGCTACCAGATAGCATCACAATTCTATGATGAGATGTGGCTGAGCGATGGCCAACACCGCGCTCACTACCAGCAATACTGGGAATGGTTACAACAGGCGGACAAAGAGGCCGTGGCGCGCAAACGTGAAGAAGCGGAACTGCTGTTTCATCGCGTCGGCATCACCTTCAACGTCTACGGTGATGACGGCGGCGCGGAACGTTTAATTCCTTTCGACAGCGTGCCGCGCATCATTCCTGCCAGCGAGTGGGCAATGCTCGATCGCGGCATTCGCCAGCGGGTACAAGCCCTTAACGCCTTCCTGCACGACATCTACCATCAGCAACTGATCCTCAAAGCCGGCATCGTGCCCGCTGAACAGGTGCTGGTGAACGATCAATATCAGCCCTGTATGCAAGGCGTCGATCTGCATCGCCACATCTACGCGCACATTGTTGGGGTAGACATGGTGCGCAATAACGACGGCGAATATTACGTTCTCGAGGACAATCTGCGCACGCCGTCTGGCGTCTCCTATATGCTGGAGAACCGCAAGATGATGATGCGCCTCTATCCGGAACTGTTCGCCGGGCAGCACATCGCGCCGGTAGAGCGTTATCCTTCGCATCTGCTGCAAACCCTGCGCGAAAGCTCGCCGGTCAACGATCCGGTGGTGGTGGTGCTGACGCCGGGCCGCTTTAACAGCGCCTACTTCGAGCACAGCTTCCTCGCGCAGCAGATGGGCGTTGAGCTGGTGGAGAGCGCCGATCTGTTCGTCAAAGATGGCGCGGTGATGATGCGTACCACCGCCGGGCCGTGCAAAGTCGATGTGATCTATCGTCGCGTTGATGATGCCTTCCTCGATCCTCTGGCGTTCCGCCCGGATTCGATGCTCGGCGTGCCGGGCTTGTTGTCGGTGTATCGATCCGGCAACGTGGTGCTGGCGAACGCGATCGGCACCGGCGTCGCCGATGACAAATCGATCTATCCCTACGTACCGGACATGATCCGTTTCTATCTCGATGAGGATCCGATCCTCAATAACGTACCCACCTGGCAATGCCGCAAACCGCAGGATCTCACCTATGTGCTGGCCAACCTGGCGAAAATGGTGGTGAAAGAGGTGCACGGCGCAGGCGGTTACGGCATGTTGATTGGCCCGGTGGCGAGCCAGCAGGAGCTGAGTGATTTCCGCGATCGCCTCAAAGCGCGCCCGGATAACTACATCGCGCAGGACACGCTATCGCTCTCCACGTGTCCAACCTTTATCGATAACGGCCTCGCGCCGCGCCACATCGATCTGCGCCCGTTTGCGCTGTGCGGCGCGGATATTCGTCTGGTGCCCGGCGGCTTAACCCGCGTGGCGCTGAACGAAGGTTCGCTGGTGGTGAACTCGTCGCAGGGCGGTGGCACCAAGGACACGTGGGTTCTGGAGGATGACGCATCATGCTAAGCCGCACGGCCAGTGGCCTCTATTGGATGGCGCGCTATCTTGAGCGCGCAGAACAACTTGCTCGCGTGTTAGACGTGACCAACCGTTTGTCGTTAATGCCGGTGCGCGGTGACCAGGGCGACGATCTGCTGCTGCCGCTTAATCTCACCGGCACGCGTGAACTGTTTGAAACCCTCAACGGCCGCTTCACCATGCCGCAGCTGTTCAACTTTTTCGCCCTCGACGATCGCAATCCGTGCAGCATTTTCAGCTGCTGGCAGGAGGCGTGGAACAACGCGCATGCGGTGCGCGGCAGTTTGTCGTCGGAAGTGTGGGAGAGCATCAACTCGACGTGGATTGAGATGCGCAATACGCGGCGGCGCGGTATTACCAGCGCCAACGCCGATAGCTTTTTCGATTGGGTAAAAGAGCGCTCGCACCTGTTTCGTGGCGCGATGTTCGGCACCTTGCTGCGCGGTGATGCCATGAGTTTTATCCGCATCGGCACACTGATGGAGCGCAGCGACGGCACCGCGCGTTTGCTGAGCGTCAATCAGCAACTGCTGGAACAACAGTCCGATTCGGTGCGCGAATATTATCGCCTCGACACCTTGCTGCGCGCGGTGTCGGCGCGTGAAGCCTACAACGCCATCTTTAAGCAGCAGCTGTTGCCGGATCTGGTGAATGAGATGCTGATCCTGCGCAGTGAAAGTCCGCGATCGCTGCACTCCTGTATTGATGAGATCGCTACCCAGCTCGAGCAGATCGGCAGCAGCGGCGAAGATCGTCCGCGTTATCTGATCACCGTGCTGCTGGCGGAAATCAGGTTTAGTACCTGGGAAAGCCTGACGCAGGAAGGGTTAACGCACTGGCTCAATGCATTCCTGACGCGCCTGAACGCGCTGGCAGACAGCATCAATCACACTTATCTGGAGGCGAAATGAGACTGAACATCGAGCACAAAACCCGTTACGCCTACGAGCAGCAGGTGACACTCAGCACCCAGTATCTGCGTTTGACGCCGCAAAATTCGGTGCATCAGCAAATTATCTCGTGGGATTTGGAGCTGCCCTGCGCAGCCACCTGCACGCAGGATGCTTACGGCAACGTGATGCATGTGCTAACGCTGGATACGCCGCATCAGCAGCTTGATATCGCCGCGCGCGGTGTGGTGGAGATCCTTGATGCCGGCGAGTGGGCACCCGATCCGGAGTGCGCCTTGTCGCCGCTGGTGTTTCTGCGTGCCACGCCGCTGACGCTGCCCAATCCTGAGATCCGCGAGTTTGCCCAGCGCTACTGGCGGCCGGAAAAGCCGCTCGCCAGCCTGGAAAAGTTGATGGATGAATTGCTGCTGAAGATGCCGTATCGTCCCGGCAGCACCCAGGTAACTGATACCGCCGCGAAAGTATTTGCCGCAGGCAGCGGCGTTTGCCAGGATCACAGCCACGTGTTTCTCGCCTGCTGTCGCACTCTGGGAATTCCGGCGCGCTATGTAAGCGGCTATCTCTATACTGAAAACGTTGAGCACGTCGCCACTCACGCCTGGGTTGAAGCCTGGCTGGATGGCAGTTGGCACAGCTTTGATATCACCAATAATACCCGCAGCACACGCCAGCATTTACGTCTGGCGGTTGGTGTGGATTATCTCGATGCCTGTCCGGTGCGCGGTATGCGGCTGGGCGGCGGCGGTGAAGATATGCTGGCGGTGGCTGCGGTGCTTCAGGTGCATGCGCAGCAGTAATCAGAACAGGCGTAACTATGACTTATTGTGTGGCAATGCGTTTATCGTCAGGGATGATTTTTGTCTCTGATTCGCGGACCAATGCGGGCGTCGATCATATTTCCTCATTCCGTAAATTGCATGTGTTTCAGGTCGATGATGAACGCACGCTGGTGCTGCAAAGCGCTGGCAATCTGGCTACCACGCAGAGCGTGCTGAGCCTGCTGCGACGGCATAACGGCGATAACGATCAACCCAATTTGCTGAATGGACGATCGCTGTATGATATTGCGCTGATGGTGGGTGAAACGCTGCGCGAGGTGATCAAGCGCGATGGCGAGGAGTTTGGCGGCACGCTGCTGCTGGGGGGACAAATTCGTGGCGAGGAGCCGCGTCTGTTCCAGATCTATCCGCAGGGCAATTTCATCGAAGCCAGCGTTGATACGCCTTATTTCCAGATTGGTGAGAGCAAGTACGGCAAACCGATTATTGATCGCGTGCTGCGCTATGAAACGCCGCTCAGTCAGGCGATGCAGTGTGCGTTGATTTCAATGGATTCCACGTTAGCGAGTAATATTTCGGTGGGATTACCGCTGGATGTGATGGTCTATCGCACCGACAGTTTCAGCGATAGCGAGCAATATCACATCACCGAACAGCATCCCTATTTTTCACAAATTCGTCAGCTGTGGAGCAAAGGATTGTTGAGCGTGTTTTCGCAGCTGCCACCGTTAAAACTCTAATTGAGTGGGGTCGCCATGAATGAACTGAACCCCATAACCTGGACCGTTTAGTTAAAGCGCTGCGTAATGCTGAGTCCTGTACGCTACCGGACTCAGCCCACCCAACCCCATTTTTATCCGCTTAGTATTCCAGAAGTGGATATAGTCTCCGATATCCTTCTCCAGCTCCTCTACATCACGGTATTTCTTCAGGTAAAACATTTCCGACTTCAGATGACCGAAGAAGTTTTCCATCACCGCGTTGTCCAGGCAGTTTCCTCTGCGCGACATGCTCTGTGTTATCCCGTTTTCCGCCAGGCGCTGCCTATACTCCGGCATCTGATACTGCCAGCCCTGATCGCTGTGAAGAAGCGGACGCTGCTCGCCCGTCAGATGCCGTAAGGCACTGCTCAGCATATTGTTTATCATCGGCATCAGCGGCTTACGCGCCGTTTCCCAGCCCACGATTTCGCCGTTATACAGGTCCAGAACCGGGGACAGGTAGCATTTTTCACCCGCAACGCTGAACTCCGTTACGTCCGTTACCCACTTCTCGTTCGGTGCCTGTGCCCGGAAGTTGCGCTGCAGCACGTTGCCGGCTGTTCGCCCTTCGGGCCCCCGACAGGACCGGTATCTCTTCTTTCTTACCGGCGACTGCAGGCCCAGCGCCGACATCAGCTTCAGCACGGTTTTCCCGCTCAGCCCCCAGCCGTGCTGCCTGAGCAGGCAGCCCATGCGCCGGTAGCCGTAAAGACTGCGATGCTCCTCCGACAGCCTGACGATGAGCGCCTTCACCTCTGCGTACTTATCCGCCGCCTGCTGGCGGGCAAGCTGATAAAAAAATGTGCTTTTCGGCAGCCGCGATACGCTCAGCAGCACCGGCAGGCGATGCCGCGTGCGCAACCGCGTCACTGCAGCGGCTTTTTCTCCCGCTCCCGGCGCTTTTTTTCCAGGATAATCTCCTGCATAACCTTCAGATAGTCGTTTTCGGCGCGAAGGTATTCGAGCTCCTTAAGCAGCTCTTTCTCCGTCATTGATCCGGCAGGTTTTGGTGATTTTGCTTTGTCTGACATTCGTATACTCCGCGTGCTGTTTTCGGGCGGGAAAGCGTAGTGGCCTTTAAGGCTGTACTGACGGGCCCAGGATTCAACCGTTTTGTATGAGGTGAGATTAAAACGCGCCGCAACCGCGGCGTATGACTCACCGGGATGAGCCAGAACGTAATGCGCCACCTGAACTCTGAAGTCGGAAGAATAACGCCGGTGCCCGCGGGGAAGCAAAGCCTGCTCACCGTGATGCTGATAGCGTGCAACCCAGCGGCGCAGGTTAGTAGGGGCAATGCTGAAGTGCTTAGCCGTTCCATCAATACCGGCATGGCCGCTAAGAAAATAGTGAATGGCCGAGAGTTTGAATTCGACGGGATATTTTGTCGCCATAGACCTGCACCTTCAATGTCAGATTATGGTCCAACATTTGGGGTGCAGTTCATGAATGGCGACCCGATCTTTCACACTAACTCATTCAATTTTGCTGTCATATTAATGCCACTAATCCCTTTTAAACCTAATTTACGCAGGATTTTTATTTTATAGGTACTCACCGTTTTACTACTGAGTTGTAATTGTGAGGCGATCTCTTTATTTGTCATTCCCGACGCCAGTTTCACCAACACCATCAGTTCCCGGCGCGTCAGGCTCATCAATTTTTCACTCTCAATTAACTCGTTTACCTCGGCCGCTTCCTCCGTTACCGGATAAAAACGCTTACCACATTCCACCTCTTTTATTGCGGTAAGGAGAGTGTCTAAATTGCCGCGTTTACACACATAGCCTTCCACGCCTAATTGCAAGCAACATCGTTGATAAAAAAGGCTTTCTGAAGCGGTATAAACAATGATTTTGAGGTCTGGCAACGCGCGCTTGATGTCCGTAATCAACGGAATGCCAGCGCGTCCAGGCATGGTGAGATCGAGCAGTAAAACGTCCGGACGTGTCCTATGCAGCTCGGTTATTAACAGATCGCTTTTATTAGCAGTGCCAGCAATGGCGTAGTGATATGACTGCAGTAATGCCTGAATGCCCGTACAGATTAACGGATGGTCATCAACAATAAATACCGAATGAATCATATGTGTAGCCCAGAGGAAAAAATAAAAAATAAACGCAAAGTTAAAACACCCTTTAACAAACAATTTAACTGGTGTGACCAGATTAATTCACGCTGCTTAACAATAAGCTTTAAGTCATGTCTTGAATTTGGGGTTTTAAGGTCAGTTTTTGTTTTTTATGCGCAAGAACAATGCAAGTGGCTGCTTTTTAGGCTTTCACGACGCCGCAGTCATAAATCTGAAAACAAGCCGTTTTAACGTCGAAGCGATAAACCGCTGCGTGTAAAAGGTGAATGATGTTTTCCGTTGATCAGCTTCTCGATACCTACTGGCCAGGTCATCAACCGGCAAACTGGCAGAAAAGCGCCCTGAAATGGGCCGTTCGCGAACATGAATTCCAGGCATTTGCCGCCCGCTATCGTCACCTGAAAGGCGTGGATATGGTGGAGCAGGTATTGGAGCATCTTGATGTGCGCTGTGAACTGAGCGAGCGCGATTTGGAGCAGATTCCCACGCGTGGCCCGGTGGTGATTGTTGCCAACCATCCGCTCGGTGCGCTGGATGGTTTAGCATTGCTGGCGGCGGTTTCGCAGGTGCGACGCGATGTGAAAATTGTCGCCAACCGCATGTTGATGATGCTGGAGCCGATCAACAACATGATGTTGCCGGTGGATAACATGGGCAACCGTACCAGCCGCGAACAGCTAACGCGCATGCAGCAGCATCTCGATAATCAGGGCGTGCTGATTATCTTCCCGGCGGGTGAAGTGTCGCGCCTTTCCAGCCGAGGCGTGCGCGATCGTCACTGGCATCACAGCTTCTTACGCCTCGCGGCCCGCGCTCGCGCGCCCATCGTGCCGGTGCACGTGGTGGGGCGCAACAGCCTGGCATTTTACGCCGCCGCAAAAATTGCCTCGCCGCTCGCGCTACTGATGCTGGTACGCGAAATGTTTCGTCAGCGCGGTTCGCGCATTAAGTTACACATCGGCGAACAGATCCCGTTTGCCAACTGGCATGATGGCCACACGCCGGGCAAAGAGCTGGCGAAGCGGCTGCGCAAACATCTGTATCGCATTGGTCAGGGACGACGCGGCTTGTTTCAGACTGAAGCGGCGATTGCGCGGCCGGAAGATCGCGCCGAACTGAAAAAAGCGCTGATGGAGAGCGAGCGACTCGGCACGCTGCCGGATGGCAAGCAGATCTACCTGTGGCGACGCAACGGTGCCAGCTGGGTGCCGCTGCTGCGTGAACTCGGGCGCTTACGGGAAGTGGCATTCCGCGCGGTGGGTGAGGGCAGCGGGCGTCGTCGCGACCTCGATAAATACGATGACGATTACTATCATCTGATTCTGTGGGACGACGATGCGCTGGAGATCGTCGGTGCCTATCGCTTTATTCCGGGCGCCGAGCAGCTGGAGCGTCGTGGGCTGGAAGGCATCTACAGCGACAGCCTGTTCCACTACGACGAGCGCATGTTGCCGATCATCAATCAGGGGCTGGAGCTGGGCCGCAGTTTTATTCAGCCCGCCTATTGGGGCAAACGCGGCCTCGATTATCTGTGGATGGGCATTGGTGCCTACATCGCTAAATATCCCGAAACCCGCTACTTATTTGGTCCGGTCTCGATCTCGGGCGGCATGCCGCTGGCGGCGCGCGATCTGCTGGTGGCGTTCTATCGTCTCTATTTCCCTACCGAACTGCCGCTGGCGACTTCACGCCGCCCTTATCCAGCCTCGTTACCGGAAGTGCTGGCGCAGTTCACCGGCGATAATTACAGCGAAGATTTACGCCGGTTGAAACATCTGCTGGCGAATCTCGGCACCGCCATTCCCACGCTCTACAAGCAATATTCCGAAGTGTGCGAGCCGGGCGGCGTGCAGTTTATCGATTTCGGCAGCGATCCGGATTTCAATAATTGTATTGATGGCTTAGTGCTGGTGGATCTCACGCGGGTGAAGCCCGCGCGCTATGAGCGTTATATCGGCATGCATCTGTGAATCGCGTCATGCCGCTTAGTTAAGCACGGAGCGGCTTTCGTTCGCCTTGAACCTGGGCAGTTGCAGCACTTCGGTGCGGCGACCGAGCAGAGGACGCCTGGCCGCGCCCTCTGCACTCCCGGGCCTTGCGCCAGCCCAACCCGCCGCTTCGCGGTGCCTTCACTCATTCACGATTCCTGACGGACCGGCGGCGATTCGCTCCTGCTCAGCGCCGCCTCTCGCCGCATCCCTGCGGCTCGCCCTGGAATCTCTCATTCGTTCAGCGGGTTAGGATGTCGCCCCAACACCCGCGCTGCAGCAGTGGTGCGTATCCTTAACTCAAAATCGCTATCCATCCGCTGGGATTGCCATTCATGGCAACCAGATGCGCATAAATGCAGACTCTCGAAAAACCAAGCCAGGCATTCTGAGACTGCTGGATGCTTAGCGGGCGATACCCCTGCGATGTCAGCGCGCTGCTTATCAGACAAGCATTACGCCATTTAGGGCGACCAGCTTCAATGTCATGGAATCGTCATCACAGTGTCGTAGGGTCTTAGCCGGACGGTTAGCGAAAGGCCAGAAACATGGCATCAATCACACTGCGCGGGCTGCGCAAATCCTTTGCGGCGCAGCCGGTATTGCAAGACATCTCACTGCAGATTGCGCAGGGAGAATTTATCGCCGTATTGGGCCCGTCGGGCTGCGGCAAAACCACCTTGCTGCGCCTGCTGGCCGGTTTTGAAACCGCCGATGCCGGAGAGATCCACGTGGGCGAACGCTGCTTCGCTGCGCCGGGCGTGCATCTGCCGCCGGAAGATCGTCAGCTTGGCGTGGTGTTCCAGAGCTACGCACTATGGCCGCATATGACGGTGGCGGAAAATGTTTCCTACAGTCTGAAAGTGAACGGCGTCGCGCGTGCCGAGCGCGAGCGCCGCACGCAGCAGGCGCTGGAGCTGGTGGGATTGGAAGCGTTCGCCGCCCGTCGTCCCGCCGATCTCTCCGGCGGTCAGCGTCAGCGCGTGGCGCTGGCGCGCTGTTTAGTGGCGCAACCGACCTTAGTTCTGCTCGATGAGCCGCTCGCCAACCTCGATGTCCACCTGCGCGCCACCATGGAAGAGGAGTTCCGCCGCTTCCATCATCACAGTCACGCCACCTTGCTCTACATTACCCACGATCAGCATGAAGCGATGGCGCTGGCCGATCGCATCGTGGTGATGGATGCCGGCCGTGTGATGCAGTTCGCCACGCCGCAAACGCTATGGCGCGAACCGGCGAACGCCATGGTCGCGCGCTTTATTGACGACGGCAAAGTGCTGCCGATCAGCGATATCGAACCGCTCGGCGAGGGCCGCGCTTATGCCACCCTGTGCGGCCTGCGCGTGTCGTTACGCTGCGCGCCGCATCAGTGCCCGCAGCCGCAGGCGCAAGCCAGTTTTCACGCAGTCGATTTCCACTTAGCCGCGCCGGGCGAACCACAGTTTGCTGCACGCGTGCAGCGGGTGATCTATCGCGGCGGCCACCATCAGCTCAACGTGACGCCGCTGGCCGCGCCCGAATGCAGCATCACGCTGCTGCTGGCCGATCAGCCTTTACCCGTTGTCGACGCCACCGTGGGTGTGGCGCTGCGTGACGGCTGGATTCTTCCTTCTTAATCTTCTAAACCTTCAGGGAAATGCTATGCGTACGACGTTCAACGTGTTGATGTTAGCCAGTGGATTCGTGATCTCTGCCGCCAGCTTTGCCGACGAGGCGCCAGCAGGGAAATTGGTGGTTTATACCTCGCAGGCACCCGAAATTGCCCAGCAAACCATGGATGCGTTTAAAGCCGCCTATCCCAATGTGCAGGTCGAGTGGACGCGCAACGGCACCACGCAGTTAATGAACGTGCTGCGCACCGAAATGATGAGCGGCGAAGCCAAGCCGGATGTGCTGCTGATTGCCGACGCCATCAACCTCGGCGCGCTGAAAAACGAAAACCATCTCTACAGCTACAGCGATGCGCCGCTTAGCCACATCAATCCATCGTTTTACGACAAAGACAAAACCTTCTTCGGCACCAAAATCATCGCCACGGTAATTGCCTACAACACCCAGCATGCGCAGCCGATTGATAGCTGGAACGCGCTGGCGGTGGAAGCCAACAAAGGGCAGATTGCGGTACCAAGCCCGCTTTACTCCGGCGCGGCGCTCTACAAGCTGCACACCGATATCAACACGCCGTCGATTGGCTGGAGCTTCTACAAGAAGCTAGCGGCCATCGGCATCGCGCCGCAGGGCGGCAACGGCCCGGCGCTGAAGGCGGTCGCCAGCGGGCTGGATAAGTACGGCATCATCACCGACGCCGACGTGATTCTGGCGAAGAAAAAGGGTTCACCGGTGGATCTGGTCTATCCCAAAGAGGGCGTGTCGTATGTCACCGAACCGGTTGCCATCATGAAAACCGCGCACAACCTGCCGGCCGCCAAAGCCTTCGTTAACTTTATGCTTTCCGAGCCAGGCCAGAAGCTGGTGGTCGAGCAGGGCAACCGTCCGGTGGATGATCGCGTCTCAGCACCGGCAGGCTTCACGCCGATCAATAAAATCAAGCTGCTGTCGCCGGACGTGGCGAAAGCGATCAAAGAAGATGCGGCAGTGCGCGATCGGTTCAGCGCGCTGTTTGGTGGCTAAGCATGAGCGTGTTGAGCAACGAATGGCGCAATGTGACGCGCAAAGCGCCGCGCGTTAACAGCGAACGGCTGATTCTGGCGCTGCTGGTGCTGCTGATTGGTTTGCTGTCGGTGGCGCCGCTGATGCGGCTGGTGTGGACCGCCATTGCGCCCAGCGGCGTGCCGGATATCGCACGCTTAACGCGCCTGCTGGCGAGCGATCGCGTGTTGATCGCCAGCGGCAATACGTTGCTCATCGCGCTCAGTTCTACTCTGATTTCCGTGGTGCTCGGCACCGCCGCTGCGTGGCTGGTGGCGCTTAGCGATCTGCGCGCCAAAACCGCGTGGGTGTTTGCGTTTATCCTGCCGCTGATGATTCCGCCGCAGGTGACGGCGCTGGCCTGGCTGCAGGCGCTGGCTCCGAGCAGTCCGCTGGCGCTGCTGTTCGCCACGCTGGAGTTGCCGTGGTTTGCGCCCGGCGAGCAGCCGCTCTACACCTTAACCGGCATTGTGCTGCTGCTCGGCACGCACAATGCGCCGTTGGTGTTCCTCACCGTGCGCGCCGGTTTGCGTCGTTTGCCCGCCGATTTGGTGGAAGCGGCGCAGGCCAGCGGTGCGTCACGCGCGCGCATCCTGTTCACCATTGTGCTGCCGCTGGCGCGCCCGGCGATTTTTGCCGGTGCCGCGCTGACCTTCGTTGCGGCGGCGGGCAACTTCGGTATTCAGGCGATGCTGGGGATTCCGGCGCGCGTGCCAACGCTGATCACGCTGGTGTATCAGCAGTTGAATGGCATTGGTGCGAGCGCGCTGCCAAACACCGCGGTGTATGCGTTATTGATTGCGGTGATTACGCTGGCGGGCATGGCGGCCAGCGCCTGGTTGGGCGGACGCCATGATGTGCGCGTCAACGGTGCACCGCGCCTGTGGCAGCAATCGCTGGGGCGCGGGCGTATGGCGGTTGAGGGCGTCGCCTGGCTGTGGATGGCGCTGACCTTGCTGTTGCCGCTCAGCGCGCTGTTGATCACCGCGCTCACCAGCGGTTTTGGCCAGGCGCTCAGCTGGCAAACGCTGACGCTGGAGAACTTCCGCGCCGCGTTGTGGGGTTATCCGGCGGTGCGGCAGGCGTTTCTCACCAGCCTCGGATTGACCACGCTGGCGGCGCTGATTTTAACGGTTTGCGCGCTGTTTCTCGCCTATTTCCTCAGCTGGCGGCGAACTCAATTAGTGCGCGGATTGTGGCTGGCGAGTGAACTGACCTACGCGCTGCCGGGCATTGTCACCGGCGTGGCGGCGATGCTGTTCTTCCTGCGTCCGCTGCCGATCGTCAATGTCTCGCTGTATGGCACGGTGTGGATCATCCTTGCCGCTTATCTGGCGAACTTCCTCGCGCTGGTGCTGCGTCCAACGCTGGCCGGATTCGCCCAGCTGGAACCAGCATTAGATGAAGCGGCACGCTTGTGCGGTGCCGGTTTTCTGCGCCGCATGCGCGACATCTTATTGCCGCTGGCGGCACCGTCGGCGCTGGCGGGCAGCGTGCTGGTGTTTCTCACCGCGCTGAACGAAATCCAGGTTTCGGTGCTGCTGGTCACCTCGCAAACGCAAACCATCGGACCGACCATCGTATTCCTTGACGAAGGCGGATCCGCGTCGCTGGCGGCGGCGGTGGGCTGTTTGATGATTGTGGTGGTTTGCTTATTAATGGCGGTCGCCACACGCCTGACGCGACGCTTGCCGCACGGCATTTTACCGTGGCAAGCGTAACGCCAGCCTGCCGTCAACGTATGATGATTTGTGAAGATCCTACTGAACATTTTCTCGCCACTGCCGATAACTTACCTACCAACATTTGTCTGCGGATGAATAGCGCTTGTCAGCGCTGCGTATTTGCGCTTAAGTCTGCATGATAATTAAGAATTTTCTTAAGTTTCGACGATACCAGCCCAGCAATAGGCGAATAACAATGAATAATAACTCTGACGTCATGTACCGACTTTTAGTACAGAGCGTGGTGGATTACGCCATTTACATGCTCAAACCCGATGGCACGGTGGCGAACTGGAATAGCGGCGCGCAGCGCGCCAAAGGTTACACGCCCGATGAAATCGTAGGGAAGAATTTTGCGCTGTTCTATAGCGAAGACGATCGTAAAAACGGCGCGCCGCAGCGCGGACTGGCGACCGCGACAGCAACCGGGCGCTTTGAAACCGAAGGCTGGCGTTACCGTAAAGATGGCAGCGCGTTTTGGGCGCATGTGGTGATCGACGCCATCCGCGATGAGTTTGGTGAGCTGCTGGGTTTTGCCAAAATCACCCGCGACTGCACCGAGCAGCAAGAGCAGCAGCGTAAACAGCGCGAGCAGGAACAGCGCTTTCGCATGCTGGTGGAAGGCGTCAGTGATTACGCCATCTATATGCTCGATTTGGACGGCAACGTGGAAAACTGGAACGTAGGCGCACAGCGCGCGAAAGGCTACGTTGCCGAAGAGATTGTTGGACAGCACTTCTCACGCTTCTACAGCGCCCAGGATCGTAAAAACCATATCCCGGAAAAAAACCTCACCACCGCCTTCAAAACCGGTCGTTTCGAAGACGAAGGCTACCGGTACCGCAAAGATGGCAGCGCGTTTTGGGCACATGTCATCATTGACGCAATCCGTGATGATGCCGGCAAGCTGATTGGCTACGCCAAAATCACCCGCGACTGCACCGAACAACAGGCGCTGCTGCGTAAACAACACGAGCAGGAGAAGAACTTCCGTCTGCTGGTGGAAGGCGTGCGCGATTACGCCATCTATATGCTGGATGTGCAGGGCCGCGTGGTGAACTGGAACAACGGTGCACAGCGCGCTAAAGGTTATCTGGCTGACGAGATTGTCGGCCAGCACTTCTCGGTGTTTTACAGTTCAGCGGAACGTCATGCCAATGCGCCCGAAGCTAACCTCGGCATTGCGTTGAAAACCGGGCGTTTTGAAGATGAAGGCTGGCGCTACCGCAAAGATGGCTCGGCATTTTGGGCCCACGTTGTTATCGAAGCGATTCATGATGAAAGCGGCAAACTGATCGGTTTCGCCAAAATTACCCGCGATATCACCGAACGGCGTGAGAACGAGCAGCAGCTGCTGCGCGCACGGGATCTGGCGCAGTCGCAGAGCGCGAAAATGTCGGAGCTGTCGGGTTTTCTCGACACCATCATCAGCAATATTCCCTCGTGCGTGATCGTTGAAGATGCCATCAGCCGTGAAATCCTGATGGTGAATGACAAAGCTGAGCAGCTGTTTGGCATTAACAAAGCGTTGATCATGCACAAGCGCCCGCACGAATGTATGTCGGCGGAGCTGGGGGATTACTTCAACAGCCTGGCGGATGTGGCGCTGCGCAGCGAAGGCATTCACTCGCGCGAACAGCTGCTGCTGACGGCGGGCGGCGAGCGCATTCTGCATACGCGCGCCACCACCATTAGCGGCAAAGATATGCGTCAGAACTACGTGATGCTGATTGTTGAGGATGTGACCGACCAGCGTGAAGCCGATGCGCGCATTCGTCACATGGCACATCACGACAATCTCACCAGCCTGCCGAACCGCGTGCTGTTCCGCCAGAAGCTGAGTGAAGCGCTGCGCGTCGACAGTCAGAACCACCAGGTCAGCGCCACGCTGTGTCTCGATCTTGATAACTTCAAAAACGTCAACGATGCACTCGGCCACCAGATTGGTGATGACCTGCTGCGCGTGGTCGCAAAACGCCTGCGCAGCGCGCTGCGCGATCACGATACGCTGGCGCGCATTGGCGGCGATGAGTTTGCCATCGTGTTACCCAATGTTCGTGCTGCCGATGAAGCGGCGGTGGTGGCGCAGCGGCTAATCGAGGCGATTCGTCCGCCGATCAACGTTGAAGGGCATAATCTGTCGGTGGGCTTGAGCGTTGGCATCGCGCTCACCTCGCAGGCCACCAACACGCCGGAGCATATGCTGCGCTGCGCCGATATGGCGTTGTACGAAGCCAAACGTAATGGCCGCAATCGCTTTGAACACTTCACCATTGAGATGGACAATCAGGCGCGCAGCCGTCGCGTGATTGAGAACGATCTGCGTGATGCGATTTCTGGTCGTCAGCTTAAGCTGTACTATCAGCCGATTACCAACGAGCAGGGCATCATCGGCTATGAAGCGCTGATGCGCTGGCATCACCCGATCAAAGGGCTGATCATGCCGAACGATTTCATCCCGATCGCTGAAGAGACCGGTTTGATTCACATGCTCGGCGCCTATGCGCTGTATGAAGCCTGCCGCGAAGCGCAGAGCTGGAACACCGAACAATCGGTGTCGGTGAACCTGTCGCCGCTGCAGTTTAAAAACAGCTCGCTGGTGTCGGTGGTGGAAGGTGCGCTGCGGGAATCCGGGCTGGCGCCGCATCGGCTGGAAGTGGAGATCACCGAATCGGTGCTGCTGGACGACACGCTCGGTAATATCCGCACCTTGCAGAGTTTGAAAACGCTTGGCGTGCAGATTGCGCTGGATGATTTCGGCACCGGCTACTCGTCGCTCAGCTATTTGCGTTCGTTCCCGTTCGACAAAATCAAAATCGATAAGTCGTTCATCAACGATATGGGCGACAGCCGCGAGGCGCTGGCGATTATCCGCGCCATTACCGGCATGAGCCGCAGCCTCGATATTCAGATTACTGCTGAAGGCGTGGAGAACGGCGAGCAGTTTGCCAGGCTGCGCGAAGAGGGTTGTACGCTATTCCAGGGGTATTTCTTTGGCCGTCCGCAGCCGTCGGAGTTGCGGTTGAAAGAGTTGGAATAGGCATAAAAAAACGCCCGACATGTCGGGCGTTCTCAATTTTTGCTGTGTGTAATCTTTATTATTATGCGCCGTGGCCGTCGACGGACATGTGGCCGAGATCTTTGTCCACCAGGAACAGGCCTTCGCCTTTGTTGCCGACCATCGCCAGTTTATCCAGCACGGTTTTGAACAGCTTCTCTTCTTCATGCTGCTCGGCAACGTACCACTGCAGGAAGTTGAACGTTGAGTAATCCTGGGTGGTTAAGGCGGTGTGCACCAGCTCGTTGATTTTTTTTGTGATCAGCTGCTCATGCTTCAGCGCTTCTTCCAGCACGTCGTTCAGTGAATTCCAGCTAATCGCCGGCGCCGCAATGCTGCCCAGTACCGGCAAAGCGCCGGCATCGCTGACGTAATCGAACAGCTTCTGCATGTGCTGCATCTCTTCGCGAGAATGCATTTTCAGGAATGAGGCGGCACCTTCATAGCCTTTATCGCAGCACCAGGCGCTCATCTGCAGATAGAGGTTGGCAGAGAAGAATTCGAGGTTCAGTTGGTCGTTTAAACGCGAGGTCATTTCAGCAGTTAACATGGCTGAGTCCTTTTTAATTTGTCAGGTGAAGTACGGCGAATTATGCATCAATCTATACTTTTTTGTGAAGGGTTTTTCGCAAAAAGGTTGAATTTATCTTATTGATTGTAAATGGAATTATTCCACATGTTGAATGCGAGGAGTTCTCACTTTTGACTAATTTTCATTCACGCTGGATTGATTATAGCTGCGCATCGGGCGATGCTGAGGCTTGCCTTTACTTGTCAGGAGCTTAGCGGTGTCGAACGTCTTAGAGCATTACCATTTTCTGCATGAAATTCCCGAACTGGGTTTTCAGGAATTTAAAACCTCTGCTTATATTGCCGATCAGCTGGAGAGCGCCGGAATTAAGGTGACGCGCGGCATCAATAACACCACCGGCATGGTGGCGGAAATCGACAGCGGCGTGCCCGGTCCGGTGCTGGCGCTGCGTGCGGATATGGATGCGCTCGGTCATATCATTGATGGCGTAGCCTGTGCGCGTCACACCTGCGGCCACGATGGCCATTCGTCGGTGGTGCTGACGGCAGCGCAAGAGCTGATGAAAGAGGGCGCGATCAAGAAAGGGCGGCTCAAGCTACTATTCCAGCCGGCGGAAGAGCTCGGTGCGGGTGCGCTGGCGATGATTGAGGGCGGCGCGCTGGAGGATGTGGAGATGATTCTCGGCTTCCATGTGCGTCCGCTGGAAGAGTGTCATGTGGGACAGGCGACGCCAGCGGTGATTTACTCTGCCTGCAGCACGCTGGAAGCCACCATCAAAGGTGCACCGGCGCATGCGGCGCGTCCGCATTTGGGCGTCAACGCGCTGGATGCGGCGGTGCAAGCGGTACAGGCCGTCAACGCCATCCATCTGCCGCCGGGTTTGACCTGGAGCGTGAAAGCTACACGCTTTCTGTGCGATGCGGGCGTGACCAACTCGGTGCCGGATGAGGCGCGCGTGGTGTGGGATCTGCGTTCGCAGGAAAACGCGCCAATGGCGGTGCTGAAAGAGAAAGTCACGCTGGCGATTCAGCACAGCGTGGCGGCGCTGGGTGCCACGGCCGACGTGGTGGTGCTAAAAGAGATGCCAGCAGCAGAAATTCATGAAGAAGCCACGGCGGTGATTCGCGCGGCGATTGTCGACGTGCTGGGCGACGCCGGTTTGCTGGATACCAAAACCACGCCGGGCAGCGAAGATTTCTTCTATTATCCGGTGAAAAACCCGCAGGTGAAAGCCGGTTTCTGGGGATTGGGAACCAATCTGGTGCCGGGTTTACATCATCCTGAGATGCGCTTTGAGCTGAGCTCGCTGGAGATTGGGGTGAAGATCTTCAAGGCGGCAGTGGTGCGGGTGTTGGGGTGATTAGAGGGTTAGGGTGAGGGCTATTAGGGCACCGATTCCCCCTTTCTGCGAAATATTGTATGCTATGCCGCCTCAATGCTGACGGGATTCAGGACTGCCGCCAATGTAGATCGCACACCTCTTGCTGTGAACCGACGCCACTGCGTCGCCATTGGCCGCGTTATCCTGCGGAATGACCTCGAAACGATTTATTCGCAGCGCGCTGTCCGCGTGTTGCCCTTGAAGAAGAATTCACTCAATGTCTAATGCCTCCTTTTTAGAAGAAGTGGCGCGCCGCCGTACCTTTGCGATCATCTCGCATCCGGACGCCGGTAAAACCACAATCACCGAAAAAGTGCTGCTGTTCGGACAGGCGATTCAAACCGCCGGTACCGTCAAAGGCCGCGGCTCCAACCAGCACGCGAAATCGGACTGGATGGAGATGGAGAAACAACGTGGTATCTCCATCACCACCTCGGTGATGCAGTTCCCGTATCGCGACAGCCTCGTGAACCTGCTGGATACGCCAGGACACGAAGACTTCTCTGAAGATACTTACCGTACGCTGACGGCGGTTGACTGCTGTTTGATGGTAATCGACGCCGCGAAAGGTGTTGAAGATCGTACCCGCAAGCTGATGGAAGTCACGCGCCTGCGCGATACGCCAATCATCACCTTTATGAACAAACTCGACCGTGACATCCGCGATCCCATGGAGCTGCTGGATGAAGTGGAGAGTGAGCTGAAGATCGCCTGCGCACCTATTACCTGGCCGATTGGCTGCGGCAAGTTGTTCAAAGGGGTTTATCACCTCTACAACGACGAAACTTACCTGTATCAAACCGGTAAAGGCCACACCATTCAGGAAGTGCGCATTGTTAAGGGGCTGGCGAATCCAGAACTGGATGCCGCAGTAGGCGAAGATCTGGCACAGCAGCTGCGCGATGAGCTGGAGCTGGTACAGGGCGCTTCGCACGAGTTCGATCAGGAGCTGTTCCTGAGTGGCGAAATCACGCCGGTGTTCTTCGGTACCGCTCTGGGCAACTTCGGCGTTGATCATATGCTGGATGGCCTGGTTAGCTGGGCGCCGCGTCCAATGCCGCGCAACACCGACGCGCGTTTGGTGGAAGCAAAGGAAGAGAAATTTAGCGGCTTCGTGTTTAAGATCCAGGCAAACATGGACCCGAAGCACCGCGACCGCGTCGCCTTTATGCGTGTGGTATCCGGCAAGTACGAAAAAGGCATGAAGCTGCGTCAGGTGCGAACCGGTAAAGATGTGGTGATTTCCGATGCACTGACCTTTATGGCCGGCGACCGTTCGCACGTAGAAGAAGCCTATCCGGGCGACATCATTGGTCTGCACAACCACGGCACCATTCAGATTGGCGACACCTTTACGCAGGGTGAAAACATGAAGTTCACCGGCATTCCGAACTTCGCGCCAGAGCTGTTCCGCCGTATCCGTCTGCGCGATCCGCTGAAGCAGAAACAGCTGCTGAAAGGGCTGGTTCAGCTGTCGGAAGAGGGCGCGGTGCAGGTGTTCCGTCCGGTGCACAATAACGATCTGATTGTGGGCGCGGTCGGTGTGCTGCAGTTCGAAGTGGTGGTGGCACGCCTGAAAAGCGAATACAACGTTGAAGCGATCTACGAAGCCATCAACGTCTCAACCGCTCGCTGGGTTGAGTGTGATGATGCGAAGAAATTCGACGATTTCCAGCGTAAAAACGAAGTGAACCTGGCGCTCGATGGCGGTGATAACCTCACGTATATCGCGCCAACCATGGTGAACCTCAACATCACTCAGGAACGCTATCCTGACGTGAGATTCCGCAAAACGCGCGAGCACTAATCGCCGCTACCAGCAGGGCCTGTGATTTTCACTGGCCCTGTTTTGTTTGTTACAGACTCCTCCTAATTCCGCTGTTTTTTTCTCTTTTTGGCGATATATCAACCACAAGAGCCAGCAAAAGCTGTAATCCCTACTACTATTATCCTGTCGGACGAGAAAAGAGACCTTTCGGGTTTCATTACGTCCAGTAACTCAGCAACGCCGTTCGTTGCTGGCGCATCCGCGATAACGGATGAGTTAACTGATAGAAGGATGATATCGATGAATAAGACTAAGATTGCTAAAACCCTGATTGCTGCCCTGGCCGGTTCTGCTCTGCTGAGCGGTGCGGCGTTTGCAGATGAATCACTGTCGCAGAAAGCACAGCAAACCTCCGACAGCGCGGGTGCGAAGATCGATAGCTCTATGAAAAAAGTCGATGGCTATATGGATGACAGCGGCATCACGGCTAAAGCCAAAGCGGCGCTGGTGGATGATGACGCAATTAAAAGCACGGATATCTCCGTCAAAACGCACGATGGCGTGGTGACACTGAGCGGCTTCGTGGCTTCTCAGGATCAGGCTGAAAAAGCCGTCGCGCTGGTGCAGAAAGTCGAAGGTGTGAAATCCGTCAGCGACAAACTACACGTTAAAGACAGCAAAAATGCTTCTCTGAAAGGTTATGCGGGCGATACCGCAACCACCAGCGAAATTAAAGCTAAGCTTTTAGCAGATGATATCGTGCCATCACGCAACGTTAAGGTTGAAACCACCGACGGCGTGGTGCAGTTATCAGGGGAAGTGGCGAATCAGGCACAGTCCGACCGTGCTGAGAAGATCGCCAAAGCCATTGAAGGCGTGAAAAGCGTGAAGAATGACCTGAAGGTGAAATCTTAACGCGAGCGACTCGGCACCAGCAGGTGCCGTTTCGTAATAAAAACAAAGGTGTAAATAAGCAGTTCGATTTTCACAATGGTAAAGGAGAGGCTTATGTTTCGTTGGGGTATTATCTTTCTGGTCATCGCTCTGATTGCTGCGGCATTAGGTTTCGGCGGTCTGGCGGGTACGGCAGCATGGGCAGCTAAAATTGTCTTCATTGTCGGTATTATTCTGTTCCTCGTGAGCCTGTTTACCGGGCGCAAACGACCCTGACTACTTGCGTCTCAATAGACGCTAACCCGCGAGTCACCTAAAGCGGAGACCGGTCTTGTGCGGCATACTACGAAGCCGCAACGATTGCAGAAGCAATTGGTCAGGGAACGACAATGACTGGTTCTCCGGGATGCTGCTTCGGCGACTCCCTCAGAGCAAGCAACACTGAGGGACATCCATTGGGCACACGTATTCCGTTGACATTAGGTTCATTCGAACCGCTGGCTTTAACTCCTTTTAAATCGAATAAAATCGCCTTGGTGTGCGAAGGCGGCGGTCAGCGCGGCATCTTTACCGCAGGCGTGCTGGACGAATTTCAACGCGCAGGCTTCAATCCTTTTCAACTGTTACTCGGCACCTCGGCCGGGGCGCAAAACCTGTCGGCATTTGTCTGTGGCCAGCCTGGCTACGCGCGACGCGTGATCTCCCGTTACACCACCAGCAAACTGTTTTTTGATCCGCTACGATTCGTGCGCGGCGGGCATCTTATCGATCTCGATTGGCTGATCGATATCACTAAACAGGAATTCCCGCTGGCGCTCAACACCGCCGAAGGGCTGTTTGCCAAAGGCAGCGAATTCTATATGTGCGCCTGCCGCAGCGACGATTACCGCGCCGAGTACTTCAACCCGATCAGCACCAACTGGCACGACATCCTAAAAGCGTCCAGCGCGATCCCCGGTTTTTACCGCAGCGGCGTGCAGATGGACGGCGTGAGCTATCTTGACGGCGGCATCAGCGATGCCATTCCGGTACGCGAAGCTGCGCGCCGTGGCGCGGACACCATTGTGGTGATCCGCACCGTGCCGTCGCAGGTGTCCTACACGCCGAAGTGGTTTAAACGCATGGAGCGCTTTTTGTCCGACAGCGCATTGCAGCCGATGATCAACATCTTGCATCAGCATGAAGAGAGCTATCGCGAGATTCAGCAGTTCATCGAGCAGCCGCCGGATAATCTGCGCATCATCGAAATCTGTCCGCCAAAACCGCTGGCGAGCATGGCGCTTGGCAGCCGCTTGTCATCGCTGAATCAGGATTACCATTTAGGCCGCCGCAGCGGGCGCTATTTCCTCGCCACGCTTGGTCAATGGTTGAGTGATGCTGAGCCGCTGGTGCGTTCAACCACGGTTACGCCGCCAGCCGCCGTGGCGAATGCGCCTGACAATCGCCCGCTGATTACGCCCGCGCTGGCGGAAAACGATGCTGATTTTGATAAAGGTTCGCTGGCATGAAGTTTATCGACACGCATTGCCACTTCGATTTCCCGCCGTTCGTTGATGATGCGCACGCCAGCATTGCACGCGCTGCGCAGGCCGGCGTGGAACGCATCATTGTACCGAGCGTGGATGCCAGCCGTTTCGCGCTTGTGACGCAACTGGCGCAGCAGCATCCGGCGCTGTATGCCGCGCTGGGTCTGCATCCAATCAATATTGCTGAGCATCAGGAAGATGCGCACCTTGATGAATTAGCGCGCTGGCTGAAAAAGTCCGATAGCAAGCGTGTGGCGATCGGCGAGATCGGTCTCGATCTCTATATGGACGATACGCAATTTGCCAAACAGACGCGGCTGCTCGATAAGCAGCTCAAGCTGGCGAAGCAATACGATCTGCCGGTGATCCTGCACTCGCGCCGCACCCACGATCAATTAGCGCTGCATTTACGTCGTCACGATCTGCCACGTCGCGGCGTGGTACACGGTTTTGCGGGCAGCCAGCAGCAGGCGGAGCGCTTTATTCAGCTTGGCTATGCCATTGGCGTTGGCGGCACCATCACCTATGAACGCGCCAGTAAAACCCGCAACACCATCGCCAACCTGCCGCTCAAGGCGTTGTTACTGGAAACCGACGCGCCCGATATGCCGCTGCAAGGATTTCAGGGGCAGCCCAATCGCCCCGAGCGGGCGCGCAATGTGTTTGACGTGCTGTGTCAGTTACGCAGCGAGTCCCCTGAAGCGATCGCCGATGCGCTGTGGCATAACAGCCAGCAGCTGTTCGCCTTGCCTGCCTGATTCTCACCCGACAGATTCTGCGTTTACGCTGCCTTACGCCTGATTAGCTACATTGATAAAGCTGAGAGTACACTTTTGCGTCCATTTTTGTGATAATAATAACAATGGCCATCACGGCGCATTCCCGCCTGGTTAGCGATTATTTGTGATAATCATCACTAAATAATTGTATTTAAATGACAGGTTTTCTTTTTCGTGTGACGTGAAGCGCAATTCATTGTCACGGTAGTTGTTAGAATTATCACATTCCCCGGTGGGTTGTGCCCGCCGATCTGAATTTTGGAGAGCATCATGACCGACCTGAAAGCATCAGCACAGCGCGCATTGCAACTGATGGATTTAACCACCCTGAACGAAGACGACACCGACGAGAAGGTGATCGCGCTGTGCCGTCAGGCGAAATCCCCAGCCGGTAACACCGCTGCCATCTGCATCTATCCGCGTTTCATCCCGGCAGCGCGTAAAGCGCTGCGCGAGCAGGGCACGCCGGAAATCCGCATCGCCACCGTCACCAATTTCCCGCACGGCAACGATGACGTTGAGATCGCGCTGGCCGAAACCCGCGCGGCCATCGCCTACGGCGCTGACGAAGTGGATGTGGTGTTCCCGTATCGTGCGCTGATTGCCGGCAACCGCGATATCGGTTTCGAGCTGGTAAAAGCCTGTAAAGAAGCCTGCGCGGCGGCGAACGTGCTGCTGAAAGTGATTATCGAAAGCGGCGAGCTGAAAGACGAAGCGCTGATTCGTGCCGCTTCGGAAATCGCTATCGATGCGGGTGCCGATTTCATCAAAACCTCCACCGGTAAAGTGCCGGTCAACGCGACGCCAGAAGTGGCGGCGATCATGATGCAAGTGATCCGCGACAAAGGCGTGAAGCAGCAGGTTGGTTTCAAACCGGCGGGCGGCGTGCGCACTGCAGAAGACGCGGCGCTTTATCTGCAGCTGGCGGACGACATTCTGGGTGAAGGCTGGGCGGATGCGCGTCATTTCCGCTTCGGTGCCTCCAGCCTGCTGGCAAGCCTGCTGAATACGCTGGGCCACGAAACCGCGACCAGCAAAGCCGGTTATTAATCTCTTTCGCTGATGGTTTCGCGCCGCTACGGCAGGTGCAAGCTGCCGTACCATTTCAATTTCTATCCCTTCAGGGAGGCAACCGTGTTCCTGCCACAAGAAATTATTCGTAAAAAACGCGACGGCCAGGCGCTGAGTGAAGCGGAGATTCGCTTCTTCATCAACGGCGTGCGCGACAACAGCGTTTCGGAAGGTCAAATTGCCGCATTGGCGATGACCATCTATTTCCATGATATGACGCTCGACGAGCGCGTGGCGCTGACTATGGCGATGCGCGACTCCGGCACGGTGCTGAACTGGAAATCGCTCAATCTCAACGGCCCGATTGTTGATAAACACTCCACCGGCGGCGTTGGCGATGTCACTTCGCTGATGCTCGGCCCGATGGTAGCAGCGTGCGGCGGTTATGTGCCGATGATCTCCGGGCGCGGCCTTGGCCACACTGGCGGTACGCTGGATAAACTGGAAGCGATTCCGGGCTTTGATATCTTCCCGAGCGACGATCGTTTTCGGCAGATCATTAAAGACGTCGGCATCGCGATTATCGGTCAGACCAACTCGCTGGCGCCGGCCGACAAACGTTTCTACGCCACGCGCGATATCACCGCCACCGTGGACTCCATTCCGCTGATCACCGCGTCGATCCTCGCCAAAAAACTGGCGGAAGGATTGGATGCGCTGGTGATGGACGTGAAAGTGGGCTCCGGCGCCTTTATGCCGACCTTCGAAGCCTCAGAAAATCTGGCGCAGGCGATTGTTGGCGTTGCCAATGGCGCAGGTTGTAAAACCACCGCGCTGCTCACCGACATGAATCAGGTGCTGGCTTCTACCGCCGGTAATGCGCTGGAAGTGCGTGAAGCGGTGCAGTTCCTGACAGGCGAGGCGCGCAATCCGCGCTTGCTGGAAGTGACGATGGCGCTGTGCGCGGAAATGCTGATCTCCGGCAAACTGGCTGAGAATGACGCCGATGCGCGCCAAAAGCTGCAGCAGGTGCTGGATAACGGCAAAGCCGCTGAACTGTTTGCCCGCATGGTGGCGGCGCAAAAGGGTCCGGCAGATTTCATCGAGCGCATGGACAGCTATCTGCCCGCGCCAACGCTGAGCAAAGCGGTATACGGCGATGGCGCCGGTATCGTCAGCGCAATGGATACGCGTGCGCTCGGCATGGCGGTGGTTGCGCTCGGCGGGGGGCGCCAGCGCGCCAGCGACAGCATTGATTACAGCGTGGGCTTGAGCGACGTGACCACGCTCGGCACGCAGATTGACGCGCAGCGTCCGCTGGCAATTATCCACGCTGCGTCGGAAGCGCAGTGGCAGCAGGCCGCCGCCGCCGTTAAAGCAGCCATCACGCTGAGCGACACTGCGCCAGCGATCACGCCGGTAGTTTATCGTCGCATTAGCGAATAACTGGCGCTTCTTCGTGCCAGGCAGCGGCCGTTCGGGTATACTGATCTGATCGCTTTTTTTTGACTTGTCATCGCGCATTGCGCAGGAGACTTGCATGAAACGTGCTTTTATTATGGTTCTCGACTCCTTCGGGATCGGCTCCAGCAAAGACGCCGATAAATTCGGTGATGAAGGATCGGACACGCTCGGCCATATCGCCGAAGCCTGTTTCGAAGGCCGCGCCAATGAAGGTCGCGAAGGCCCGCTGCACTTACCGAACCTGACCAAACTGGGCCTCGGCAAAGCGGCTGAGCTCTCTACCGGTCGTTTCCCGCCAGGCCTCGATCCCAACGCGGAAATCATCGGTGCGTATGCTTACGCCAGCGAATTGTCGTCCGGTAAAGATACGCCGTCGGGCCACTGGGAAATCGCCGGCGTGCCGGTGCTGTTTGATTGGGGCTACTTCAGCGATAAAGAGAACAGCTTCCCGCAGGCGCTGCTGGATACTCTGGTGAAACGTGCCGATCTGCCGGGCTATCTCGGTAATTGTCACTCATCGGGCACGGTGATCCTCGACCAGCTCGGCGAAGAGCACATGAAAACCGGCAAGCCGATTTTCTACACCTCGGCGGATTCGGTGTTCCAGATTGCCTGCCATGAAGAGACCTTTGGCCTTGATCGTCTGTACGAACTGTGTGAAATCGCCCGTGAGGAGCTGACCAATGGTGGCTACAACATCGGTCGCGTGATTGCGCGTCCGTTCGTTGGCGACAAAGCGGGTAACTTCGAGCGTACCGGCAACCGTCATGATCTGGCGGTGGAGCCGCCTTCAGCGACCATGCTGAAAAAACTGGTTGATGAGAAGGGCGGTGAAGTGATTTCGGTGGGTAAAATTGCCGATATCTACGCCGAGCAGGGCATCACGCAGAAAGTCAAAGCCACCGGCTTAGACGCGCTGTTCAACGCTACCATCGAGCAGATGAAGAAAGCGCCAGATACTTCGATTGTGTTCACTAACTTCGTTGATTTTGACTCAACGTGGGGACATCGTCGCGATATCGCCGGTTATGCGGGCGGACTGGAGTTGTTCGATCGTCGTTTGCCAGAGCTGATGGAATTGGTGAAAGAGGGCGACATTCTGATCCTCACCGCCGATCACGGCTGCGATCCAAGCTGGAAAGGCACCGAGCACACGCGTGAACACATTCCGATTCTGATCTACGGCCCGAATGTGAAGCCAGGATCGCTGGGATACCGCGATACCTTCGCGGATATCGGCCAGACCATCGCAAAATATTTTGGCCTGTCCAGCATGGACTACGGCAAGAGCATGCTGTAAAACAGCGCCCCAAATTTAATAAGGAAAATAACCATGGCAACGCCTCATATTAATGCAGAAATGGGTGATTTCGCGGACGTCGTGCTGATGCCAGGCGATCCGCTGCGCGCAAAGCACATTGCTGAAACCTTCCTCGAAGATGTGGTGGAAGTGAACAACGTGCGCGGCATGCTGGGTTACACCGGGACTTATAAAGGCCGCAAGATTTCGGTGATGGGTCACGGCATGGGCATTCCATCCTGCTCGATCTACACCAAAGAGCTGATCACCGATTTCGGCGTGAAGAAGATTATCCGTGTCGGTTCTTGCGGCGCAGTGCGCGCAGACGTGAAACTGCGCGACGTGGTGATTGGTATGGGTGCCTGCACCGATTCCAAAGTGAACCGCATGCGCTTCAAGGATCACGACTTCGCGGCGATTGCTGACTTCGACATGGTGCGTAACGCCGTTGATGCCGCGAAAGCGCTGGGCGTTGATGCGCGCGTGGGTAACATCTTCTCCGCCGATCTGTTCTATACGCCAGATCCGCAGATGTTCGACGTGATGGAGAAGTACGGCATTCTGGGTGTGGAGATGGAAGCGGCGGGTATTTACGGCGTGGCAGCAGAGTTTGGTGCGAAAGCGCTGACCATCTGTACCGTGTCGGACCACATCCGCACCCACGAGCAGACCACGGCGGCAGAGCGTCAGACCACCTTCAACGATATGATTAAGATCGCGCTGGAGTCAGTGCTGCTGGGCGATTGATTTTTTCCCTCACCCGAACCCTCTCCCGCACGCGGGAGAGGGGACCAGTCGGCGCTTTTTTTCTCCCTCTCCCGGTGGGAGAGGGCCGGGGTGAGGGCACCAGACCGCACCATCCCGTAAACATCTGACACACTTTTACCCAGGCTTGTGCATCTTCGTGCTGGCTCTGAAACAATCTCTGCTTATCATTAGCGTGATAACAAAGAGACTAAGCCCACCTGATGAATTTCCGTAATTTCGAAGCAGAAGAAAAGCTGTTTGCCCGCCGTGCGATTGTCGCTTTTGCCCTGGTTGTCATCTGCTTTACCATTTTAGGCATCAACCTGTATCGCCTGCAGGTCGATCAGCACAGCTATTACCAAACGCGTTCCAACGAAAACGACATCAAAATGATCCCTATCGCGCCCACGCGTGGATTGATCTTTGATCGCAACGGTATTCCGCTGGTGCGCAACGTCAGCTGGTATGACATTCATATCACGCCGTACAAAATCGACAACATGCAGGAAACGCTGAAAGAGCTGACGCCGATTGTCGATCTCACGCCGGAAGAGATTGAAACCTTCGAGCACGAGCTCAAACAGAACAGCCGCTACAAGCCGGTTGAACTGAAAGCGGAACTGACTGACGAAGAAGTAGCGCGCTTCGCCGTCAATCAATTCCGCTTTAGCGGCGTCACCGTCGATACCTATCAGGACCGTGAATATCCTTACGGTGCCGACCTGGCGCACGTGCTTGGCTATGTTTCGAAAATCAACGATAACGACTACAAACGCCTGAACGCAGAAGGCGTTGGCGAGAACTACGCGGCTGACCACAACATCGGTAAGCAGGGCATTGAAGGCTATTATGAATCGCTGCTGCACGGCAAAACCGGCTATCAGGAAGTGGAAGTGGATAACCACGGCCGCATCGTGCGCGTGCTGAAAGAGGTGCCGCCGGTGGCCGGTCAGAACATCACGCTGACGCTCGATCTGCATCTGCAGCAGTACGTCGAGAGTCAGCTAGCCGGGCAACGTGCGGCGGCGCTGATTGAAGATCCGCACGACGGCAGCGTGCTGGCGATGGTTTCCGCGCCGAGTTACGATCCCAATCCGTTCGTCAAAGGCATCAGCTACAAAGCCTATAAAGCCCTGCTGCAGGATAAAGACCTGCCGCTGATCAACCGCGTTACGCAAGGCTTGTATCCACCAGCGTCCACCGTGAAGCCTTATATGGCGATGTCGGCGCTGCTGACCAAAGTCATCACGCCGAGCTTTACCCTCTTTGGCGCGCCGACCTGGACGCTGCCGGGCACCGATCGTAAATATCGCGACTGGAAAAAAACCGGTCACGGCATGCTGGACGTCACCAAAGCCATCGAAGAGTCGGCGGACAGCTTCTTCTATCAGGTGGCGTTTATGATGGGCATCGATCGCATCCACACCATGTTGAGCCAGTTTGGCTACGGCAAATCGACCGGCATCGATCTTAACGAAGAGTACGCCGGATTGCTGCCGAGCCGCGAATGGAAGCAGAAGGTGCACAAACACGTGTGGTATCAGGGCGATACCGTTTCAGTAGGCATTGGGCAAGGTTATTGGGTGGCGACGCCGATTCAGATGGTGAAAGCGATGGTGGCGCTCATCAACAACGGGCGTGTGATCAATCCCCATCTGCTGGAGAAATCACAGCGCGGCAAGGAGGTGCAGCTCTACCAGGCAAAACTACCGCAGCCGCAGATTGGCGATGCTAAATCGCCGTATTGGTCGCTGGTGCGCCACGCCATGTTCGGTATGGCGAATGCGCCGAACGGCACCGGCTACAAATACTTTCACACCGCGCCGTACGGCATTGCAGCGAAATCGGGCACCTCGCAGGTATTCAGCCTGAAACAGAATCAGGTGTATAACGCCAAAATGACGCCGATGCGCCTGCGTGACCACATCTTCTACACCGCGTTTGCGCCGTTTAACGATCCCAAAGTGGCGGTGGCGTTGATTCTTGAAAACGGCGGCAACGAAGGCGTCACGGCGGCGCCGCTGATGCGCAATATTCTCGACCACATTTTTATGCCGGAAGCCACACTGCCGCCGGTGGCGACGGCGGCGCACTAAACCATGCGGCCTTGGCAGGTTATTGTCAGGCCGCCTGGTTTGTGGGGTCGCGGTACATTGCGACCTGCAACGCATCACTCCTCTCGCAATGTCGCGGTAACATGCCCAATCGCGCGCACCACTTCGCTGGAACTGTCACGAATATCCGCCATCATGCCGCCAGCCTCTTTCGCCAACCCCACGCCCTGATCGGCGCGTTTCAGGTTGGAGGCGATACCTTTCAGCGCTTTCTCCGCCAGCGTATGGTTCTGCTGCACCATGTTCTCAATTTCGGTGGTGGCGCGGTTGATGTTGGCTGCCAGCGTGCGCACTTCATTGGCCACCACGGCAAAGCTGCGACCATGCTGACCGGCACGCGCCGCTTCCACCGCGGCGTTCAGCGCCAGCAGGTTGGTTTGATCGGCAATCCGGCGAATACTCTCAACAATGGCGCCAATGCGATCCGACGACTGACTCAGATCGTTGATATCACCAGAAATGCCGTGCAGCTCGCCCGCCAAATCATTCATGGTCTGCACGCTGTTCTCAATCACCGTGGCGCCAAGGCGCGTGCTTTCGCTGGTTTGCAGTGCGGTTTGATACGCCTGCTGCGCCGCGTCGCGCTCTTGCTGATTCTTCTCCACCTGCGCGGTGACATCGGTGGCGAACTTCACCACTTTGTACAGCTCGCCGGTTTCGTTAAACACCGGGTTGTAAGTGGCGCGCAGCCACACCGTTTGGCCGCGCTTATTCACGCGCTGGAACTGGCCGGAGATAAATTCGCCCTGATTCAGCTTGTGCCAGAAGCGGCGATATTCGTCGCTGTTGCGCATCTCCGGCGGGCAGAACTGGCTGTGATGCACGCCGATCACTTCTGACGCGTTATAGCCCATGGTTTTCAGGAAGTTGTCGTTGGTCATCAACACTTCCCCCTTGAGATTGAAGGCGATCACCGCCATCGAACGCTCAATCGCAGTGGTCATGGCGCGCTGCTCTTGCGCGTCCATGATGCGCGCGGTGATATCGCTCGCCAGCTTGACGATTTTAATCACGCGGCCGCTGCGATCCTGCACCGGCACATAATTCGCCTCCAGCCAGATAGGACGGCTGTGTTTCGCGAGGCGCAGGAATTTATCGCTGAAGCCTTCGCCCCGATTCAGGCGTCGCCAGAAGTCACGGTATTGCGGCGAGTTAAGCATATCTGTGGTGCAGAACATGCTGTGATGCTGACCAACAATCTCTTTGAGCGTGTAACCCATGCGCTCGAGAAACAGCTCGTTGGCAGTAAGGATTTTCCCTTCTGGGGTGAATTCGACCATGGCGATGGCATCTTGTAATGAACTGAGCGTTGCCTTGCTGTGACCGCGTTTTTGCCACGCAAGGCGTGACAATATTCCTGATGTAATAGTGCTGAACATGGTGGACCTTATTATTGGTATCGGTTGTCAGCAAGGTTATCGGCACAAGCGACTAAAAATTCACCTATACCAGCGATAGGCGAATGAATTTTACCGGTTGGTCTGGAGGTTGCTGTAAAAGGCATCAGTCAGCTGATTTTTGCCGAAAAGCGTTTGACGGTGCCGCGCGAGTAGGGTTTAATGCGCCCCGTTGCCCGGATAGCTCAGTCGGTAGAGCAGGGGATTGAAAATCCCCGTGTCCGTGGTTCGATTCCGCGTCCGGGCACCATACATCGAAGCACACTGGTTAGAAGTGAGATCTCTAACGGGTGTCTAAACGAAGGTGGTGTTCAAGCAACGTTGGCTGCATGTGTAGATGCACCATCCAAGATTGAACATAAAAATCTTCAAGAAAGGGTACTAGTTAGCGCTAGTGCCCTTTTCTCGTTGTCACAAATCATTGCAACCTAAGCCCAAGTTGTCAACCGTCTATCAACATCCAATCCTTTTCTTACAGCCCTTCTCTATCAAATAAGCTAGACTATTAATCCAGCTAATCTAGAGAGACTGCGTGTGCAAGGAATGGCATGGAACAAGTGAATCAATGTGCAACGAAAATTAAATGCTATGAATGTGGAAAGTATTTTGATTTTCTCGCTCCGCATGTAACCAAAACACATCAAATGTCTGTTGTGGATTACAAGGAAAAGTGGAAAATAGCGCGACACATTCCATTATCTAGCATTTCGCACCGAAATGTCTGCCGCAGAAATATTAAAGAGCGAATCAGAAAGAGAGAACTTGATCCAACTGCGCAGATTGAAATGATGAAAGTGGCGTATGCTAAATCTACTAAAAGAGGTGGAACAACAGAACTTGCGAAGAATAGTGCATCTGTAACTGCGCGTCGGTATCAAATTTGGTTGAAATCTCCGGCCATTAAGCCTGCTTCTCAAGAATTGAAACAAGAGGCTTTACGGAGAATGCAGGAGAGAGGAATTACAAATGAGAGAGTTAAAGATATTGCTGATGATCTGAAAGTTTCTGTCAGCCGCCTTTATGCCTGGTTTGCAAAGAGAGCTAATTAAAGTCAATTGGTAACATTGAGTAAAAGAATCATAATGAATAGATAAGTGTACTTGCCCTGAAAATTAAAATATGTAGTAAATTTTATTCATACACCACAGTAGTGGTGCCATGCTAGCCATTTATCATCTTTTTTCTTTAGGCATTATGTTCAATGTCACACTAAAAATAACACTCCTACTTATACTGATTAAAGAGCAGGATTGAGATGTATATTAACATCATACGTCCATTGTAACTCTGTGACTTAAAGCTTCATGCTCGCATAAGAATCGAAGAGGAATACTGATTTCCTGCATGATCGTGTGAAAAGCAGACCCGGTGCCTTTGTTCAATGTGTATTGCAATATCTCGACTGTTTTGTTTCATAAAAGTTTTTTCCGATGTAGGCTTTGCGTGGAGACCGATTTCCGATTTCATTGTGTTTTGTAGCGTTACCCTGTCAGCTCAAGCCTAAGCTAATACATATTAAGTTTGTTCAAAGACCACGCGCTGGATCAAGACTGCTGGTTATTACCGCAGTACTTTAGTAATAAATGCCTAATTTTATTTCCTTCTTTGCTCATGTCATAGAACTGATATCGGAGTTGCTCGCACCGGTTAGTAGATTGTTGGCCAAATAGTAATCTTAAGGAAAGGGAAGAACATTGCTATTTGCAAACCCTCCTTCCTGAAATTAAAACCCTTTAACTTTGAATGCTCGTAATAGAACTATTACAATCCCTAATGCTGCCCCTCTAAAATCACCGATTTTAACCCCGCGAGAAACTTCATTCCATGTCAATTCAAATTCATCAGTTAAAAGCCATAAAATGATTGGCAAGCATAATTTAACTAATAATCCTGCGATTGTCACTGACAGTAAACAGCCAAAAAAGATGCAAAAGATAAGAGCTAATTCTTTTTTAGATTTATCGTTACAGAAACTCACTTTCACCTTGATATTGATATCATGATGTTCAGATTTAACGCCCAGAACTGGATGGACCACTAAAAGAGGATAGGCCCCGATTTCAGAATCGGGGCATGGGAGTTTATTTGTTATAACGAGAGTTGAATCTATAAATTAGCCAGACACCAACTCCAGATATAAACCCACCTACTGCACCTGCCCGCATGAATAATAGAATGTCATTTAATTCAATATTCAGTGTTCGAGTGTAAAAATACACGCACGCTATGAAAATCATCTTTATTATAAGGGCGCGTAAAGTAATCGCCAACGTATGGAGACCAACAATTATGATTAACATCTTAAAATCACTCATTCTTATTCTTCTCCAAATATTCTAAAACCTGCGGCCCTAGCTGGCTTCCTGCCTCAGTTCCCAATGCAGCTCCACTATTACCTGATATTCCAGGAATTGGGCTTAAAGGCACAGGTTTACTGATCCCCATCCCCATTTCAACCCAGTCAAAGCTTTTCACGTTTGTATTGATAATTGTATTTAATGGAGCCTCAATGACATATTTACCAATACCGTAGCCAAGGGCGGAACCAACTGAGCTCCAACCAGCGCCAGTTAGGGGATCGTCTCCCTTCAGATAATTCGATGTTGCACCACCTGCTGCATTCCAACCCACTGTGCCAAATAGCCCTGTAGTTCCTGTAAATGCGCCTACATAGCTTGCGATAAGCACATCAGTTGGGTTAACTGTTCCATTAGCCACATATTGAATTCCCGCATTTGCGGTTGCGCCTATACCCGCTGTCATCTGCATTCCACCAGGTAAATATAGCAATCCACCTGTTGCTATCGCTCCAGCCATAGCTTTATTAACAGCCTCACCACGGCGGCAGGACTCTGAAGAAGGATCATCAGCACATGACATTACGTCCTTCGCATGCGCCTGCAAGAACTTAAGTTGCGATTATTCATTACCTCCAAAGAGATTATTTTCAACCGTCGTCTTACCGGCCTGCGCTCCCGCAACCGCATCTGCCGTACTACCTCCAGTTAGGCCGCTTGCCAGACCTGCCGCCAGAGTAGCCAGTGCGCTCACGGTCTGTTTCTGTGTTTCGCTAAGTTGACCAACCGGTTTGCCGTAAGCCTCCAGCGCGATCATACCGACCATTTCCGCCGTAACTGCACCGCTCGCACCAACCAGCGCATTATTTCCCTGAGCGGCTGCCAGGGCCGCATTTACAGCCGCATGCGCCAGTACTTTCTCCGGACCATCAAGTCCACTATGGCCGATAACATTGGCAATGTACGGTGCGGAAGCTCCGGCTAGTGCTTTACTGATGTCTCCGCCCGCCAGCCCCTGAACCGCCGCTGTTGCTGCCTGGATGGCTTGCTGAACCTTACCGCCGGTACCTAACTCACTTTTGGTAAAGGCTTCGTTATAGAAGTTTTCATAAGCCTGGCCGCTGATGTCGTCAGCCGTTGGTGTTTTGCCCGGATTGGCTTTGCTCCAGTCATCCTTTGCCGCCTGCAGTTGGTCCGGCGTTACGTCCTTCATTTTCTCTCCAGCATCTTTTGCCGCCGCGATTTTTCCCTGCGTGCGCACAACATCACCTACCTGAGTACCAATCTCACCAATCAGTTGCGCTTCCTTCAGCCGGTTCTGCTCTTTCTCCTTATCAAAGATTTGTCCCAGGCCTGGATTGGCATTCTCCACGTCGCGGCTGAGATCGGCGATGTCCTGTTTCTGCGCGTTCTGGTCGCGAATAACAATCGTGCCGTCCGATACCGCCGCTTTGGTAGTGCTGTCGGTGCTGCCCGAGTTGTTCGCGCCGGTCAGCAGGCCGTTGGCCATGTTCCCGGCAAACTGGCTGCCGATACTGCCGCCGGTGCTGATGCCCACGCTCTGGTGCTCGGTTTTAAACGCCGCGCTGTTGTGGATGTCGCTGAAGCCCAGCGTGCCGGTGTCGAGCCGGTTCAGTGCGGCGTCTGCGGTTGAACCAATCACCGCGCCGTTGAGCTGGGTGTGGCCGCCCACCGTGACGTCGAAGCCTCCTTTGCCCGCCAGCAGGCCGGTCTGCTCCTGCACTGACTGATAGTCGCTGTGCATCTTGTCCTTGCTCATGTTGATGCTGGCCGAGCCGGACATCGAGCCAAAGTTGAAGCTGGCTCCCGCGCTGGTATTTTTCTGCTGCGCATCGTAGGTCGCGCTGTCCTGTTCACTGGTTAGCGTCAGGTTGCGACCAACATCCGCTTTAATGGATTCACCGCTGACCTGCGCGCCGGTGAGGGTGGTGTCACGTCCGCTGACCAGCGTCACGCGGTTCCCGGCGGTCACCTGCGTTTCATTGTGGGCCAGGCTGTCGCTGTTCTCGTGTCCGCTGCCTTTGTTGATGCTGGCAGACACGTTGATACCCCAGCCGCCAGAACTCGCGCCGATGCCGACTCCCACCGAGCCGCCGCTGGACGAGTTGGTGCTGCGCGAGCGTTCGGTGTCCTGGCTGGAGGTGAGGTTGAGGTCGCGGCTGGCGTTCAGCAGCACGTCGTTGCCTGCCTGAAGCTGGCTGCCCTGCACGTTGATGTCGCCTGCATTAGCGATAACATTCAGGTTATTGCCGGCGGTAAGCGTGCTGCCCTGATGGGTTTTCTGCGTCAGGTTGGTTTCAGACTTTGACTGCTGGCTGCCGTAGGAAAGGCTGACGCCAATCGCGTTGTCCTGACTTGCCGCGCGCCGCCTGTACGCCGGATAAGGCTGCCTGAACACCTTTCAGCGCCTGCAGGCGTCCGCTGCTTTCCTCGCGCGAGTCTCTGGCGGTAGTGACCGCGGTATTCAGCGCGCTGCCCGCCACGCCGGAGAGCGCCAGCGTCAGGCTACTTTGCTTAGTTTTATCCGGTTAAGTCATTTAGCGTCGTACCACCGTAATTACCGTTAGATGCAAATGCAACCATTCGCGCAGCCGAATTCCCATTAGACTTCACGGTGCGAAAAATCATTAATCTGGCGATTGAGGCTGATATAAATAATGGGATCTGCCGATCCGGAACTGGCTACATGCGATAACTCGTTTTATTATCGAATTAGATAATTTTCTGAGTGGACATTTTTTATGTAGTGGCAGTTACTCAGATTTTTTTAAAGATCCTGCCTAATAGATAAACATTGAAATACTAAAAGTCTCGACACTGCGGTCGAGACTTTTTTAGCTTACCTTAACTCAAAAGTAAACTTATCATCCCAGTTGAAACGGATGTCTTGCAATTTTGTTTCTTCGAAAATGTTTATGATCTTGTCAAAACATTCACCAAGATGACTTTTGGAAATATTAGAGTTCATCCAAATCACCTTTACGGGACGTTCAACATCACTACTTAATCGGTCCCATAAGGCATTCATATTCTGTCCATAATAGGGGCCAAATTTCAGCTTTTCAGAAATTATTTCATGAAAAACTTCAATTGAAGATATTAGCTCCCCATCTAATACAATCTCTTTGCTACTCATTTCCATGTTCCAATTGATATCGCCGGTTTTCTTAGTATATGTTCCTTTCCGGTGTAATGCTGTCGATGCTACAGCCGATGTTTATCATTGCTGACCGCTTACGGCTCGGTTACCCGCGTGAGTTTCATGCCGGAAAGAGCTACCTATCCCGACTCGGTAATTGAGAACCTTTACTGTTCATTATTTTTATTTTTTGCTTTTCCCAAGAGATTAAAAATCAAAATACTTAACCATACTGCGGTTCCCGCGATAGAGCCAAATACAATGGCTCTTTCAATTTGGTTTTTAGGGAAGTTAAATATTCCATCTTTTAAATAATATATTGAAGAGATAGCCAGCCCTATAACCAGCAACGCTATTATAAAAAATGCACAGCTGTACATAAATAACACCACGTATTTTCCGAAAGAATGAATCATTTATCAGCCTCTTCTTTAGCTTGAGATTGTGGCGTGGGTTTATTGATATCTTTCACAAAGCCATTCGTAAATTCAAACACGGCACCACTCCCGATGTCATAGGTGAGTCCTGGAACGTTGTTATTTCCGATTACTTTCTCTACGATATTTGGAGCGTATTTCCCGAAGGCTCCCCCAAGACCAGAACCAATTGCAGCACCGCTCAACGCCACAGGATCTGGCCCATCAGTAAACGCTGTTCCTCCCAGCGCAATCCCAACGTTTGTCCAAAGACCACGTCCCGGAGCAAGACCTCCAGTCGCCCCTGCCGCCGCAGCACTCCAGTAATCGAACGACTTATTATCGTTACCTTCTTTACTCATGTCATAGAACTGGTAGCCCGTAGTAGACTCAATAGGTGGAACTTACAGATTATGGATGGCTATTTATTATTTTTTTCATTATGTTCATCTATTTTTTTAAAAACCAAACACCCTACTGCAATAAAACCACCGGCAATTAAACTCATCTTTGCGACTTTAATAATACCTACAAGAGATAAATAAAATTCACCAATGGACATAAACGCCACCACAATACGCGTGACCAGTCCCAATGTAAAAAAAGCCATGCTCATATACATGAAAAATTAAAATAAATGTGCGCGGCGTTATTTTTTTCCTCACTTTTACTTTTCCTTGTTATTAATCAGCTCTTTGGTTACATCATTAGATGTTTCAAACACGGAAGCTGAGCCAATATCTCCAATAACGCCAGAAAAAGAGCCAACATATGGCGTCAACAATTCTGGTACATATTTTCCAAAAGAACTGCCGGCAATTGAGCCTGCGATGGCTCCACTTTGGACACTCAAATTTGGACCATCGGTTATAAATGCGCCTCCCATGTTGATTAGGGTATTGCCACCAATTTTATATCCAGGAGCTAGGAGCTAGGAGCCAGGAGCCAGGTAGCCAGCACCTGCAGCAACCGCTACACCGTAATAACTAAATTCACTGTTTGAATCCATATTCATATACTGGAACGCAGAGTTAGCTCCACCACCAATAATCGCACCAGCAATGCCTTTTCCAATCGTTACTATTGACCCAAGATATAATGCCCCTGCCATGAAGACCCCATCCTGATAACCTTCGACAATAGCTTTAGGGATATTCGCCCCTTCGGGCAAATCACCTGTAACGATTTTATCCATCCCCGCCTTTGTCTGCTCTGGGGGCAGACTTTTGTCCACGGCATACTCATACCATGATTGATTAGCTGCACCTGTACTCGTCATGCCTGTTCCAAAACTCAGCGCATTATTCTCCGCCGAGTTTTTACCTGCCTGCGCACTCGCCAACCCGTCACCGGCAATACCGCCCGCCAGACCCGCAGCCAGCGTGCTCAGCGCACTGTTGGTCTATTATTCAGTCTCGCTCAGCCCACTGACTTTTTTGCCCGTATACAGCTGATTCACGACCAGCTGTGCCATTACTTCGCCACTGACCGATGAAGGATCTCTAAACGTGGTGATATTCAGCTTATGTTTTAGAATTTGATGATGGTGGTTCTGTTTTTTTACGGTCATCAATTTTTGCAAAAATCCATGCTCCAAGGCTGGCACAAAATCCTGCAATACCACTCATTTTTAATAAGTGAATGATTTTATCAATATTGAAATCAACAGCGCCTAAGTTTTTAATCTCAATAAAAGTTCGGATGATAATTCCCAATATGAAAAAACATCCAGTGCAGTAAAGTACACTGAGAATAAATAGTGATGGTGTCATTTTCTTCATTACTGTTCCTTTCCATTAATTATTTCTTTTGTTACTTGATTGGAATATTCAAATGAAAATGCTCCTCCAATGTCACCAATATAACCTGCAGCTGAACCTAATACGGGTTTCAGTACAACGGGAGCAAACTCACCGAAAGCGCCGCCTGCGGCAGTGCCAATGAGTGCTCCGCCTTGAGCTGATGAACTAAAGCCGTCGGTCATGAATGCACCTCCCATATTGATTAGGGTATTACCGCCTATCTTATATCCAGGAGCCAGGTAGCCAGCACCTGCAGCAACCGCTGCACCGTAATAACTAAATTCACTGTTTGAATCCATATTCATATACTGGAACGCAGAGTTAGCTCCACCACCAATAATCGCACCAGCAATGCCTTTTCCAATCGTTACTGTTGGCCCAAGATATAATGCCCCTGCCATGAAGACCCCATCCTGATAACCTTCGACAATAGCTTTAGGGATATTCGCACCTTCAGGCAAATCACCTGTAACGATTTTATCCAGCCCTGCCTTTTTTTCTTCTGGGGTCAGATTTTTGTCCACGGCATACTGATTCCACGACAGATTTGCTGCACCTGTGCTCGTCATCCCCGTTCCAAAACTCAGAGCATTATTCTCCGCCGAGTTTTTACCTGCCTGCGCACCCGCAACGGCATCTGCCGAGCCGTCACCGGCAATGCCGCCGGCCAGTCCCGCAGCCAGCGTGCTCAGCGCACTGATGGTCTGTTTTTCTGTCTTACTCAGTTCGCTGACTTTTTTGCCCGGATACAGCTGATTCATCACCAACTGCGCCATTACTTCGCCGCTGACCGCACCGGCTGCACCTGCCAGCGCGCTGTTGCCGGAGGCATAGGAAACAACCGCGCCGACCACCGCGTGCGCCATCGCCTGCGCCTGCGGATTGCCTTCGGTTAACTTATGAATCTGCTCTGCCAGATAGGGCGCGGCAGCACCGCTGAGAGCCTGACCGAGATTACTTCCCGCTAGCCCCTGAACCGCCGCCGTAGCGGCCTGAATTCCCTGCTGAATGGCGCTGCCGGTTCCCCACTGCTGCTGCGCCTGTTTATAGCCGGAGGTTTCCGTCAGAGCGTTGTTGTAAGCGGCGATGTCTTTTTCGGATGCACCTGGACCCGGTTCGTTAATGCCCTGTTTTGCCAGTTCAGCCTTGCCGGCTTTCGTTGCCTCAATGTCACCCTGCGTGCGGGCAATATCGCCCACCTGATTGCCAATCTCACCAATCAGCTGCGCTTTCTTCAGCCGGTTCTGCTCTTTCTCCTTATCAAAGATTTGTCCCAGGCCCGGATTGGCGTTCTCCACGTCGCGGCTGAGGTCGGCGACGTCCTGTTTCTGTGCGTTCTGGTCGCGGATAACAATCGTGCCGTCAGATACCGCCGCTTTGGTGGTGCTGTCCGCGCTGCCCGAGTTGTTGGCGCCGGTCAGCAGGCCGTTGGCCATGTTCCCGGCAAACTGGCTGCCGATGCTGCCGCCGGTGCTGATGCCCACGCTCTGGTGCTCGGTTTTAAATGCCGCGCTGTTGTGGATGTCACTGAATCCCAGCGTACCTGTGTCGAGCCGGTTCAGCGCGGCATCTGCGGTTGAACCAATCACCGCGCCGTTGAGCTGGGTGTGGCCGCCCACCGTGACGTCAAAGCCACCTTTGCCCGCCAGCAGGCCGGTCTGTTCCTGCACAGACTGATAGTCGCTGTGCATCTTGTCCTTGCTCATGTTGATGCTGGCCGAGCCAGACATCGAGCCAAAGTTGAAGCTGGCTCCCGCGCTGGTATTTTTCTGCTGCGCATCGTAGGTCGCGCTGTCCTGTTCACTGGTTAGCGTCAGGTTGCGACCAACATCCGCTTTAATGGATTCACCGCTGACCTGCGCGCCGGTGAGGGTGGTGTCACGTCCGCTGACCAGCGTCACGCGGTTCCCGGCGGTCACCTGCGTTTCATTGTGGGCCAGGCTGTCGCTGTTCTCGTGTCCGCTGCCTTTGTTAATGCTGGCAGACACGTTGATGCCCCAGCCGCCCGAACCCGCGCCGATGCCCACGCCCACTGAGCCGCCGCTGGACGAGTTGGTGCCGCGCGAGCGCTCGGTGTCCTGGCTTGAGGTCAGGTTGATGTCGCGGCTGGCATTGAGCAGCAGGTCGTTGCCTGCCTGCAGTTGGCTGCCCTGCACGTTGATGTCGCCTGCATTAGCGATGACGTTCAGGTTGTTGCCGGCGGTGAGGGCGCTGCCCTGATGGGTTTTCTGCGTCAGGTTGGTTTCAGACTTCGACTGCTGGCTGCCGTAGGAGAGGCTGATGCCAATGGCGTTGTCCTGACTTGCCGCGCCTGGCTGCATGGCCTGCGCGGCCTGTACGCCGGACAAGGCTGCCTGCACACCTTTCAGCGCCTGCAGCCGTCCGCTGCTTTCCTCGCGCGAATCTTTGGCGGTGGTGACCGCCGTATTCAGCGCGCTGCCCGCCACGCCCGAGAGTGCCAGCGTCAGGCCACTCTGTTCGGTTTCATAGGTATCGCGCTGGCTCAGCCCCTGTTCGGCGGCGCTGACGGTGACGTTTTTTCCGACCAGCGTCAGGTCTTTACCGGCTATCGCGTCGGAGCCGTGAACGAGGAGGTCGTTGCCCGCCTGCATCGTCAGGTTGCCCTGCACGCTGCCCACCGTGCTGCCGCGCACGCTGTCGGTGTGCATGGTGGTAGTAGATTTTTGTGAATTGCTGCCGTAGCTGACGCCGATGCCGCCGGTGCCGGACAGGCCCGATTTCGTTTCCTGAATCATGCGCGATTCGTCGCGCTGTTCAGCGGCGGTGGTGATGGTGAGGTTATTGCCTGCCGCCAGCCGCACATCCTGCGTGCCCACCACGTCGCTGCCTTTCACCAGCAGGTCGTGACCGGCCAGCATCTGCACGCTGTCGCCAGACAGCGAGCTGCCAACCGACGTGCGCGCATCAATGGTGGTGTGCGTCTCGCGGGTGGTTTTTGAGGCGATGCCACTGGTGCCACTGGCTTTGGTGTGCTCGTCCATCTGCGTGCGGGATTCGCCGCTGACGATGCTGAGATCGTTACCCGCGCTCAATGCCAGCTTGCCACCGGCATTGATGCTGGCCGCCGTTGCCAGCAGATTATTGCCTGCGGCCAGGCCGACGTTGCCTTTACCGGCAATCTCGGTGCCCAGCTGCGTGGATGACGACTGATGCAGCCAGTTGTCGCTGTCGAAATTGAGATTGTCACGGCTGCCGGTGGTGACAGCGTTCAGGTTCAGGTCGCGTCCGGCGACAATCGCCGTATTACCATTTTCGCTGCTGTTCACCACCTGCGCGGCAGTCAGATTGATGTCGCGTCCGGCCTGCAATGCCAGCGTGCCGTCGCCTTTGTCCACGTAAATACCTGCTATACGATCGAGGCTGGTGCGGGCAAAGCTGCCGTCGGCGCTTTCAGCGGTGCGGGTGGCGGTGGTGACATTAATGTCACGTCCGGCCAGCGCCGCCAGCGCAGAGCTGCCTTTGAGTACGCCGCCGAGGTTATTGATGTCGGTGCGCGCCTGCAGGGCAGTGCTGTCGCCCTGAATCAGGCCGCCGAGGTTGTTGATATTCTCGGCCACCACCTGGGTATTGGCGCGCGCGTTCATGCGACCGCTGTTGTTCAGATCGCCGCTCAGGTTCAGGCTGACGTTTTTCCCGGCCAGCAGCGCGCCGCTGCCGTCGAGGTCGCCCGGCTGCACTTTGGCAAACAATTGTGGCACCAATACTTTTTGTTGGCTGCCGTCGGGCAGGGTAACGGTCTGCGTCACCAGCCACACCATGTCGCCGGTCATCAGGCTCATCTGCTCGGCGGTCAGTGCCATGCCCGGTACCAGATTCAGCTGTTTACCGAAGGCGATGCCCGCATCCATCAGCACTTTGTACTGCGTCTGATCGCTGTCATAACCGTCCAGATAGCGCTGGCCAGTTAAGGCAATCACCTGCTGACGGATAAGATTCTGCTCGTAGTAGGCGTCGCCCAGCCGCTTGTGCACGTTGTCAGGATTGGTGACAAATGCCTGCATCATGTAATCCGAGCCAAGCCATTGCTGCGCGTTGGTAAAGCGCGGGTCTGTTTCGACCAGGTAATCACTGCCAGCCGGATTGGTTTTGTACAGGCTGTTATCCGGCAGGCGAGTGTTTGGACCCTGCGTGCGGATCACGCTGCCCGCCGCGTCGCCTTGCGCAGAGGTATTAACCGGCACTTCAAAGGTTTTGCCCGGCGGCAGCAATACCGCATTGCCGGGATTAAACGCCGCGCCTGCGCTGAGATCGCCCAGCGAAATGTCGCCCACGCTACCGCCTGTCCTGTTATCAATCACCAGACCGCTGCCGTCGACTTTTTGATGTTCCTCTAAGGTACTGGGTTTTAAGGTAATGCTCTGGATAACGGTGGGCGGGATGTAATCCGCCGTGCTCTTGCCCTGACTGTCACCGCCTTTTTTGTGGATGCGCCAGTAGTGGAAAGCTTTGCCGACGTCGCTGATGTGGCGCTCACCGGCCACCTCCACGTTGTCGAGCGTGGCCGCGTTAATCACTAGATTATTACCGGCAACGATCTGGCTCTTATCGTTCAGCACGTTGCCCGCGTTAATCGTCAGATTTCCGCCTGCAATGATGCGTGCCGGATCGCTGGTTTTGATGCGCGTTTCTTCTACGGTGCGTTCATATTCGTAACGATACCAGTTGTCATTTTTATCGTTTTGTCGCCACGGATAATCGGGCGTGAGCACAAAATCGACCTCATCATGCGCAAAACTCACCTCATCGCGACCATAGCGATTGGCATTGCCTGAGACCTGATACTCCTCAATATCTTCACGCGACACTTCAACGATCTCGGTTTCAAAATTGTCGTTGATGTTGTTCAGACTACCGACGTTGAGCAGCATATCGCCCGCAGATTCGATGGTGGCGCTGTGGTTGTTAACGGTTCCGGCCTGTCCGGTGGCGTGACCATTGGCATCAATTGCGCCGCCCAAGCTCATTGCACCTTCACTGTAGATCAGCCCGTGATCGCGATTGTTTAGCGTGCCGACTCCGAGATCTAAACGCTGACGGGCCGCGATGGTGGCTGCGGTACCGTTCTCAGCGAGGTTGTTGAGCGTGCCCGCCTGGATGCTGAGGAAATCGCCGTAAATGCGCCCGGTGCCAATATTACTGACGGTCTGGCCGTTAAGGCGCGTGGCATAGCCATCAACCAGGCCGTAGTTAGTCAGCGTGTTGCTGGCATCGAGAATTGTGCTGTAACCGCTGAGTTCCGCATCCTGCAGATTAGTCAGATTGGTGGCGCTGACGTGCAGCGTTTCACCGGCTTGAATCAGCTTTTCATTGCGGATATCACCGTGGCTGGTGAGCGTCAGATTGCCGTTGGCCTGCACGTTACCCTGATTGGTGAAGCTGTTCGCCAGAGTCACCGCCATGTTGCCTGCGGCTTGCAGTGCACCGCGCAGGTTGGTCAGCGTGCTGGCAACCAGCGCAAAATCGCCTTTGCTGGCGAGCGTGCCGTCGGTGTTGTCGAGTGCGGCGGTGTTCAACGCCAGATTGCTGCCGGAAATCACCTGACCTTCACGGTTGTTCAGGTCACCGCTGCGCAGGGCGAAATCGCCTTGAGCGCTAATCAGACCGCTGGCGTTATTGAATGCGTTGCCCTGTGTATTCCAGCCAAGAGCACCGCCAGACTGGATGGTGCCTTGCTGGTTATTCACCGCGCCGGTTTGCGCCGTGATGCCGTTCAGCCCGGTGATTTGCCCGAACTGGTTCAGCACCTGCCCGGACGCCAGGTTGATGGCACCGGAGGCCAGTAGCGCGCCATGCTGATTATCCATCTCGCCGGTCGCCAGATGCATATCGCCCTGGCTTATCATCCCGCCGGTTGCGCCGCTGTTGGTGTTGCTCAGCCGCTGGCCGTGGGTATCAATAGACAGTGCCGCGCCACTCTGGATCAGACCGCCGTTGTCGTTTTGCAGTTGTTGCGTGCTGAGCGTTAAATCGCCGACCGCGCCGATTTGTCCCTGACGATTATCGAGATTCGCAGTAGCAAGCGTGGCTGTGCCGCTGCTCATCACCAGCCCGTTGCTGTTCAGCAGATCTGCGCTTTGCAGTGCCAGCGACTGTCCGGTCACCAGATTGCCCTGCTGGTTATCAATATCCTGAGCGGTAATGCTCAGCGCATTCTGCGCCGCCAGCAGACCATGTTGATTATTGATATCGCCGTTAAACAGGGTTAAATCTTGCGCATTAATCACGCCGTTGCGGTTATCCAGCAGGCCGGAACGGAGCGTCAGTGAACCCAGCGCAATAACGCCGCCGTCAGTGCTGCTGTCGTGGTTGATGAAAGCATTGCCTTGCGTATTGATGTGCGCATCGCCGAGGCTTTGCAGCAGCCCGGCGGTGTTATCGAATCTGCCGCTGGTGATGCTGAGCTGTTCGGTGGCGGCAATGGTGCCGCGCTGATTGTTGACTGCGCCGCTCCCGAGCTGCAATGCGGTGGTGGTGGCGGTAAGCAGGCCATCGCTGTTGTTCAGACCGTTGCTGGTGACAGACAACGTTTTACCGGCGTTGATTTTTCCGCTGCTGTTATTTAGCGTCTGGCTGGTCAACTGCGTGTTGCCCGCCACGGCGCTGATGGCACCCGCCGTGTTATCCAGCATTCCGGCGTTAACGGTCAGGTTCTGGCTGGCCGCCAGCGTGCCGCTGCGGTTATCCAGTTTTTGCGCAATTTGGGCATTGAGCGAACCAGTGCCGGCGGCAACTAACTGACCTTTCTGGTTATTTAGAGAACCGGCATTGAGGTTCACGTCACCGTTACCGGCGAGCTTGCCGTCGCTGTTATCCAGCGCCGACGCCACGTTGATCGCCATCGCGCCATTGCCGCTCTGTACCATCTCACCCTGACGGTGCGAAAGGGTGCTGGCATCAATGCGGATTTGCGCAGCAGCGGTGGTCGCGCCGTCAAAATTAAGCGCATCACCGCGCAGTGCTAATCCACCGTTGCTGATCAGGCTGCCCTGAGTGCCATTCAGTGTAGTGGCCTGAATGTTCAGTTGTCCGTCACCCGCATGCTGAATTTTGCCGAGGCCGTTATCCAGCACATTGGTATTCAGCGTCAGGTTGTAGCCGTTGCTGGCAATGGTGCCGCTATGGTTGTCGATGCCTGTGGCGTGCGACAGCAGCAGATCGGTATCACCCAACTGGCTAAGTATGCCCTGACGATTGGAAAGAGCTGGGGCTGTAAGATTCAGCGCGCTTGCCTGAACTTTGCCGCCGTCGTTATTAATGCGCGTTTTACTGCTGGCGCGCAGGATGTTCTTTGCTTCAACCGTGGCGTTGCGCGTGGTGACGTCGCCGCTGCTGGCATTCAAATCAATATTGCCGCCATAAGTCTGGCTGCCGCTGAGATCCACCGCGCTGCCCTGAGCGCTGAGATTACCCGCCGCGAGGTTACGCCCGTTGCTGGTGAGCTGCCCGCGCGTGGTCAGGCTCAATTCGCCTTGGGTACCGAGTGCGCCGTCAGCCTTCATGCCTGCGGCCAGCACGCCGCTGCTGGCATTATTAAGTGAACCGGCCTGAAGGCGGGTATGGCCTGCGGACGCCAGCACGCCCTGATTACTGACTTCACCAGCAGCCTGAATCTGGCTGTCACGTTGTGCGTAAACCGTGCCACTGTTGCGAATATCGGCGTTACTGGTCAGCGCAATATCCTGTGCGCTGTTAATGCTGCCGCTGTTTTCAATGCGACCGTCGCTGGAAAGGGTAAAGTTGCCTGCCGTCGCGCCCAGCGAACCGGCGTTGCGCACGCCGACGCCCTGTTCGGTGCCAATCAGACGGATTTTACTGGCGTACATGCCGCCCAGCGCCGCCACATCCAGCGCGACTTGAGGACGACTGGCGGCATCGGTCTGGCTCGCTGTCAGCGTTTCATGCGCCGCATCGACCTGATTGAGACCGGTCGTTACCTTTAGATCGTTGGCCCAGACGCCCGCGTTCACCTTCACGGTGCGGGCAATGATGTCGGTGTAATCCTGGCCGCGTGAATCCAGACCTTTGCCGTTAATGACAACGTCGCCGCCGCTGACCTGATAACCGGTCAGATTGCCGTTAGTCAGTTGCGCCTGGCCGGTGGTCAGCGTGGCGCGGTTGGCGTTGATAAAGCCGCAGCCGTCGCAGGTGATACCGGACGGGTTGGCAATCACCACCTGCGCTTTTCTGCCTGCGACTTCTACGTAGCCGTTGAGCTGGCTGGGATTGCGCGAGTTCACTTCGTTGAGAATCACGCTGGCTTCGCCGCGCGCCAGCCACGGGTTCCCGGTGACCATGCCGCCAAGCTGAGTATTGGTGTTGCCGTGTGAGTTGTTAAGAATCACGCCTTTCTGATCGACATCGAACTGGCTGTAGTTATTGCGTGAGACGCCGCCCGCGCTTGGCGTCTGGATGTTGACCTGCGGCGTGCCGTTGGCCGTGCCGATAACGGTGGGTTGCTGGTTACCCGGCGCCTGGCCATTGGCGACAATCTGCGCCTGAGCGGGCAGCACGGTGACGCAGCTCAGCGCGCTCAGCAGGGCGAAACGCAGCGCCGACAGCGCACAAATCTGGCTGGCAGCCTGTTGCATTCGACGCGCGCGCGCCTGTTTGCCTTGCCCGCTGCGGGCGATATCGGCGACTACCATCAGCATGCCGCGCGCTTTGTTGAAAATGATGCGATAGAGAAGTTTGTTCATCTGATGTCCTTATCCGATTTCCGGCAACGCCACGCTCAGTGGATGTGCCTGCCGCCATTGCCTGGCGGCGGAATTTTTAATGCTCTTTCCATGGAAAAAACGCACCCGCTGGCCGCGATGAGCGCCCTGATGATCTAATGCGCGGAAGCACTGCTCAGGCAGAATCACCTCGCGGGTGAGCTGCTGCAGCGCGCGTACCTCGCCAAATGGGGCAATGAAGTCAGTTAGCCACAGCCGGTTACCGCTGATCCAGTCAGCTTCTTGCATCATCACTGAGGCCTGTGTGAGATAGCGCCGTTCAGCGTCTTCATCCATCCACGCCCAACCAAGGAAGAACAGCGGCCTGCCATCTTTAATGGCGATGGCGTACTGCTGTTGTTTAATCAGTGGCAGCAGCAAAGTGGGTAAAGTATGCAGTGGCGCATCGCGATGGCGTTCTGAGTGCATCCACAGCCAGACCGCCATGCCCAGCACTTCGGCTTCGCTGGTGTCATCGGGTGTGACCCACGGCGCAATTAACCGGTAGCCATTGATTTCCATCAGTAGCTCCAGTTGAGGTTAAAGCCCAGCGTCAGGCCGCTGGTCTGGTAGCCTGCGGGTTTGGAAAGTGGGATCCCGGCGAACAGGTCATAGCTGGTACGTAGCGCATAACCGCGCAGCCCCACCGCGCCACCGGCCAGATGTTTGCCGATGAGATAATCCTGGCCGCTGTTACGACCGCCGACTTCGCCATAATCCAGCGCCAGATAAAGTTCCTGTGACGGCAGCGGCGTGGCCCAGCCAATATCGTTGCGGAGATACCAGCCTTCATCGGCGTTGAGCGTGCGTTGGCCGTCAAAACCGCGCACCGACCAGCGGTTGCCGATGGCAAACTGGTCCTGCGAGGTCAGCGGCGTGTTGCTCATCTGGCGTAAATATTGGGTGTTAAAGCTGAATCGCTGATCGAGCAGCGAGAAGGGCACGGCCAGCTGAGCGTTAAGTTGGATGATTTTCGACAGTGCAGTGGCTTCACCCCAGTATTCTTCCGGCGCAGGCTGCGCGCCAAACCAGCGCGTGCCGCGCTGATAGCTGACGCCCGCATCCAGCGTGGCGCTGCCGATATAGTGGCGATGTTGCAGGCCAAGTTTCCACGCCGACGTCTGGCGGCGCTGCACTTCAATCTCAGTATCGTTGATGAAGTTGCGGGTTTCACGCGTCATCACGTCGTAGCTGAGCGTGGTTTTCTGGCTGCCGTTGCGGTGCAGCACGCGGCTGAGATTGGCGTTGAGGCTTTTACTCTTGCCGCTGTATTCATAGTCGGTGAACGCCCCGGCCACCGTCTGGTTGTAGCGGTAATCACTGGTGGTGATGCCCGCCAGCCAGTAGCCAAACGGTACCGAATAACTGCCGGTGAAGTTGTTCGTGCCTTTGTCATTGCCGAACTGCAAATCATGGCTCGCCGAGACGTACAACATATCGCTCAACGAAAGGGGATTATCGACATACAGCGTCAGGCCGCCCTGATAGCGTCCGGTGGAGGTTGAACCGGAATCATCGAGTGATGCGCCCAGGCGCCACATTTTGCTCTGATTCCACTGTACGGCCATCACACTTTCACCCGGCGCACTGCCGGGTATCAGCGCCATATCGGCCTGAACGGTAGGCAGGCGTTGCAGGTTTTCCAGCCCCTGCTCGGTGTCACGCAAATCGTAAAGCTGGCCTTCTCGTGAAGGCAGCGCGGTGGCAAGCGTGACATAGCGATCGCTTGAGTTGGTGCGCGTAACGTGGCTGATTTTTCCGGCCAGCAACTGTAGCGTTAGCGTGCCCTGCGTCAGATCCTGCGGCGGTGCCAGCACGCGACTGGTAACGTAACCGCTGTCGATCATGCGGTTTTGCAGCACGCTCATCAGCTGGTTAATTCCTTTCAAGCCCAGGCATTTTCCCTGGCCCTGATTGGCCAGCTGCTGCAACGGTAACCAGCCCGGAAAATCATTCAGGCCGTTCAGCGTGATGCGCTGAATATCAAAGCAGGGATTTTCGCGCGGGAAGCTCAAGCGTGATGAACTGCTTGCTGGCGCAGACAGGCGCACGTCAGGCGTCGGTGGCTGAAGCTGGGCTTCAATCGCTTTCTGGCGCTGTTGTTGAATAATGTCCTGTTCGCTAGCGGTTGCCGCCTGCGAGAATAGAGTGCCGATTGCCAGCGTCAATACGCCAGCGGCAAGCGATATGCCTGCTTTCTCATCCATGAGTGTGTTCCGTAATTAAGTTTGTTTCTGGCTACTATTTATACTTTACCTGTTTATTTTTGGATGGCAATATTTCCGGTGGATTTTTGTTGAGTTGAAATATAGGAAATTTCCTGCATCTATTAAGACTATTCTTAAGTACTGTGCGACTAATAATATTTATGGTCCAGAGAATTCGGGCGGACGAACAAATATGAGTAACATTCCTCATAATAATCTTGCCAACTGGCTGTATTGGTCATACATTTTGTTAAGTTCAATTATTCGTTAATTGATTGCCCGAAGTTATTTCAATTTGCTGAACTTTTTAAAAAGAAAATAACTCTTCCCTAATTCGATAATGATGACATAAGAGAACTGTTTCTTATCAAATATTCCGACTTGACAGTAATTATACTCATCGTGGAAAAAGGAGATAATGCCTCTCTAATTATCCCCTCTTCAGTAATTAGTGAGTCAAAAGTGGTCGATGTGTTAAGCTCTTTAAAATTTTTCAGTAAGTGTCGATATTGATCAGATAGACCATACTCTGCCATGAGTTCTAAAAATAAGTCACGATACGATATTTTTTGATTGACAAGGTGAGCATCCACCATTTCTGCTAAAGTACTCAAAATTAAGATATCCCAAGCTTTAAATGGCCATAGCATGGGATACTCGCTTTTCCTTCTTAATATGCTGGGAAATGAAGGGTTCTTTTTATTTGGAGTGGATGCAAAAAGTTTATTTTTCATCATCCATTTCTTCCATTTTTTATAGTCTCGATCAAAATAATTCTGGTAATTTTCAGAATATTCGGCTGCATGTTTGATTACTTCATTTTTCAGATGTAATAATTTTTCTCTTTTATAATGCTCACGCTTGCATTCAGCTATAAAGTGTAAGTTAATTTCATTGAATTTTGCTTCTATTGAAGGATGCTTGACCCAACTCCAAACTGGAACATCCGATTCTTTGGAGTAATGGCGGCAAACTATACTTCTTTCATCCTGAAAGTCCAGGATAGGTATTTCTTCGTTAAATGAGTAAATAATTGATACAACACGGTTCCCACGATATGCTTCGATAACTGCGTAGTCCTTTGATTCAATATGAAGTGAAACTTGGTCGCAGGAATAATTCCTCTTGGCATAAATTAGGCGCAACTCTTTGTAAGTCTGACCGCAATAAACGCACTCCATCTCTTTGTGTATGCTTGGCAGGTGAATTATTTTATTGTAAATTGAATTTCTCATAGAAATTAAGGCTTTTCGTTTTCTTTTTATCTTTTTCTTTTCTTCTTCTTGTTCAATTAACTTAAAATGTTGAGATTTCTTAGCCTCAAGAGCAGAGTAATAGATCCATTTATGCTCAACGATATTGTCTGTTAACATTGATATCCATTCAGCAATGCTTCTCCCCTCAGCGAGAGAGAAATAGTACTCTATAGAATCAACTTTCTGAGCATGGTAATACTGTTCTTTTTCTTCACTACATTCATGAGTAACGCAAACCTCAATAGCTATATTGCCAATATTTGTAATAAGATATACATCAGCCAGATATGGTCCAATTCTATATTCGATCGCTGACTCATTTATTTTAATTGTTATACTGGGGGAGAAAATATTACTTTCATCAATAGTTTCCTCATGTGGTGGGAGTGTAATCTCAGATAATGAAGAAAAATGTTTTTGCATCGCCATGTGTAACTGCGTCATTTTACAATCACGACTTTCTTCTTTTGTTGTATGTGAGAAGTGGTGTTGGATTATCTTCCCATTGTTCTTTGCAATTAAAGCATCACCACAATTCTTACATATACAGTTGCAACGTTTTCCGTTTGGCACATCATCTACATGAACTATTTCTTTTGAATCATTGTTGAGAGCATATTCAAAAAGCATCCGTGCTATTCCTATCCGTTTTTATGTTTTATAGAAAATAAAGCATGACTTTAATAACCCGATATTATTACAAATATCCAAGCGACTCATCAAGGTCCATCAATCATCGTACCATCATTTTTTTACTTTCATCAAGTTAGGTTACGTCGATGTATGATGTCTATGCTTGAACTATCTCATAAAGAGCGTCTTAAACGCAGGTGTCGGAGGCATGATTTAAATCGGCATTAGGCTCGCCTTTAGAAGAAAGCATCCATTTTTGAAAATTCAAATCATAGCAGATATATGAATGTAATTACTTGCACCTTTCCCGTTACTTAGCTCGCCAATGGGATTGTAACTCCTGATTTACTCAGTGTTAATCCTGTGAGTATCGAGGCGTGTATACTGGCTGTGGTAGTGGCTTTCCTTAAATGGGCTGTGGAGCGCTACTGACAACAGTAGTCGTGATATCAATTAAATACATCAAATTGAAATCAGCATCAGCAAAAAAAGAACGTGATAATTTAGCTGCCATGCAATCTCTGACTAATTAATCAGTAATATAGTCCGCCGGGAACAAATACCCAGGCGGACTATGCACAATCGCCTATCTAAGTAGAAACGTAATCCCTGATGTTCTTTTGGTCAGTATGTAAACCCAGCTCTTTTTCTAACGTTCTTCCGGTTATATCCAGGTTGATATCGATATATTCCATCGTTGTCGTTAAGCTTCGATGCCCCAATAATCCTCTTACCATCTGTAAATTTCTATCTGGTGATTTCATTAACTCAGATGCCAGGGTATGTCTGAAGCGATGAGGCGACACTGCAAAACCGCATTCTTTTGATAATCGCCTAAAGAAAGATTTTATGGGTTGTATTGGCGGAATCTCTGATAATTTTTGACGCTCTTCCGCGCTGCAGACATAGCGATTAACATCAAAAAGTGCATCACTCGAATTCGAATCATTTTCGATTGCTTTAGATAACAATGCTTCTAACTGTACTTTTAATGGCCCAACAATAGGTACACGCCACTCTCGGTGAGTTTTACTACCATCAAGACGCAGCTCGATCTAGTTCTCCTCCAGATTGACGTCCTTAAGCCGTAAATGCATTAACTGATTCACCCGCATACCGGTATAGCGAAGCGTATCTAACACCGTTATCCAGTACCATGCCGGATACAAAGCACAACGCTTCATTTCGATGGTCGTAATATTCTTGTCCATGTCAGCGTACTGCTGCATTAATAAATAAACGCGGGTTAATTGCTGGCGAGATAACGTCTTTTTTCGCTTGTTATCGGCGCGCATTGAGACATCGTTAAAAGGATTTTCAACCTGAGTAACGAGATTGGCTTTAATGGCGAAATTAAGCAGCGCTCGCATATGAGCGACTTTGTTATTCCAGGTGTTGGCCGATGACTTTTCTATATTAATCACATGACGACGCCATTGTTGAACGTCGCGGCGGCTGATGTCACCAGGCTTCTTTTCCTCACCATAATATTTTCGGAAGACATTAACGACTTTGCGATAGCTCCACTCCGTATCCGGACGAAGCACTTTCACAAAGAAGTATTCATCGAGCAAAAATTCCCAGCTAGTATCGCTTACCTGACTCATAACATTTCCTTTAATCAGCAAAATAACCGCTGCTCCCATAGCAGCAACTCTCCTCCTTACACCTTCCTGAAAAGCGTCAGGGAACCACTAAAAACTGGCTATCATCAGGCACATGGTTGGCCTGAAACAGCACTGTGGATTTGACCAGATAGCCTTTCACACGTTTATAAGGGCCATTACGGTCGGCACTGTTGTAGAGAGTGGCAAAAGTAAACCGCTTGCCGTTTTTACGCCGATGTCGGTTGAGTCTTTCAAACCCTGCCTGAACGTTTTCACGTTCGTCTGCAGACTGACCGGTATGCTTCAGATAACGATAAAAAATTCCCGGTACTAGCAAGAAAACAAAACCTGCGACCAGTTGCACACGTGAATCTGCTTCATTGCATGCTATCGTTCCATTTTCGAGACCCTCACTCAGCCAGTGCCAAAAGGCCTCGCCGATCTGTTTCTTAGAAATTTGTGAGCTTGTCTTAGGTGCTACAGGGGCCGATTCTTGATCAGGTTTTTGCGTTTGATAAGTATTTCTGACGTTTATTTGATCACTTTCGGAAGATCCGTAGGTCATGAAATCAATCACTTGGTGATCGCCGTCTGTATTTATTCCTATTTTTTGGGTTTGATTTTCATCTAAATCAGAACCGATACTCCGTTCCTGGTGACGGATCTTAAACTGTTCCTCCAGATCAAAACTGGCTCCATCCTGTGACGTCACATTACCTTGGTTAAAGTATTGTTCGTAAATATCATCGAGCTCGGGTCGTGGCGCGTTTTTGTGCGTTTTAACGTCCACCGCACGAAGATGTAATTCCTCATCATCGACGTGAGTATTTTCCGCTAAATTTGATGGCTTACGGCTGAGTAGATATGAAACTCTGTTAATTAAATCGTGGATCTGTTTTTCCGGCGATTCGAATCCAGCCAATTCTAAATAAAAGCAATTTCTCGCAGCGGGCTGAGATTCTAGCCAGCGGATCGCTTCTTTAGGCAGCATGGCAACAGCAAATGCGAGACGTGTTACTCCCGCAGTGTCTAAACCATCATCAACGTGATTCAGCTGGAAGCGAAACGGTTGTTGCGGTGCAATGGATAGAGGATTCCAGCTATGGCCATCATCAAGTTCGCCCTCGATGTTCAACAATTCCGGGACATACCAATAAAGCGCCAGCCAAAACACCAGGCAATTCCAGTGGCTGCTCTGTGCAGATTGGTCCTCTGGCAGCGCATTGGCTGGCAGGATCATGCCTTTAGCCAGTTGCATCATTACCACGATATTTTGCAGCGTTAGGTCTAGTAAACCGCCGCTATATCGCCATTCCGGTAAGCATCCCGTGGGCAGATTTTGGAAGCGTTCGGCAAGCTCCTGCAGTGGCTGCAGGCAAAAGGAGTCGAAGAGAGAGCGGGATAACAAAGAGCTCTGCCAAATTTTCTTTACCTGCATCTGCCGCACTGGCGTGCCTAGAAGCGTTGGGTAATTTTGCGGTGTGAAGTAGCCTTCGCGTTTAGCCGATAATGAAGGCTGAATAGTGCTGCGTCTTAACTTGTATTGTAATTTTTGGAACATGATTCACCTCCGGATCGGGGGCACTATCGTTCCAGGCGGCAATTAATCACAGCCTAAAATCATTTTTGGAAAATGCGATTAAATTGTCCCTCAAAAAGAAACCATCTCCGAAGAGATGGTTTTGGTTTCAGGCGGCGTCTTCTTCAACCTCTGCATTGAGCGGCTTCAAAAGGTACTCTGATGCTTCACGTGCCATACGGCTTGCACGGAACAACGCCTTTTTATCTGACTTCATTATCTTCAGCCAGTGATCGATATAGCTGTCGTGCTGCACTTCACCGTACACACCTAAGTGAGCACACAGGAATGCGCTGCCCAGCTCAGCAATCAGCTCCTCAAACGCATAAACCGGATCGCCAAATTTGCGCGATGTCGATGTTATGCCTTCCCGATCAAGTCGGTTGTGATGGCCGGTTGCATGCACCAGTTCGTGCAGCAAGGTTGAGTAAAAGTCTGCTGCGGTAAAAAACTGCTTACGTAGCGGCAGGACGATTTGATCCCTCAGAGAATGGTAATAGGCCTGGTTTTGCTCGGAATATGAGACGCGAACCCCAGATTCACCTGCAACAGTCACAATGTCATTGAAGATTGGCACGCTCACCGAATCCTCGGATTCATCATTCAGAATTTCAGCTGGAGCGCTGCCGAATCTCTCCGGTAGTCCTTCACATTGCTCAGTATTAAACAGCATGATGCTGCGCAGCATGATGCGTTGCTCCATCACTGCTTCACCTTGAGCGTTGGTGCGCGGTTGGCCAGATTTATCGGTGGATTCAACTTCAAACGGTTTAAAGAACACCGCCAAAGTCGCTTTCTCGCCTTTACGAACGTTGCCACCGGCAGCTTGTGCCTGTTTCCACGTCAGCCAGCGATTGGAATTAAACCCTTGCTCCTCAGCTGACAGCCACAACAGCATGATGTTGACGCCATTATAGTGTCGACCGGTCGATGCATTGGATGGTATCGGTGATTCAGCGGAACGCTTGCTGTCTCGCCATGGTTTACGCCAGGGTAAAACTCCTCGCTCGATCGACGAGATGATTTTCTCCGTGACCTGCTGATAGAGATCAATATTGTTGGTTGATGACTTACGGGATTCGGTTTTGGTCGGCATGGGATACTCCTTACGTGGCGTATCCCTTCCCGTAATGGCGAAGTGATACGCCATTGGGCAGGTTGAAATTGAGGGTGATTACTCGGGGTTATTGAGGATTGCTTCAGGTATTGGCCACTGGCCACCTAAGTGCTTAGTTAGCCACTCCTGAACATCAAGCCATCCAGCAAGCGTGCCATCCGATGAGATGTCATAGCAGCCGATGCAGAATCGATGTGCCAGTAGCAGCGTGGCTTTCACCATAAAGTCATAGGGCCGGTCTGGAGACCAGTTAAACGATGTCTTACAGAATTCACTGCCAGATGAATGTTGGCCAAGGAAGAAACTTTCATACTCAAGATCTTCCTTCTCCTCGCCGTTAAAAGAGATAGCGGGTTGTCGAATGCCGCTTTGTACTATCAGTTCAGCGGGCTGCAACAGTGGATAACGGCCATCGCTTGTGCAAAGCACCAGCGGTTGCTTATAGCCGGGAACATGTCGGTTTTGTATTATCAAAAACACATTTGATAGCTGTACGGTGAACAGTAACCACTGATCGTCAGGTACTGATTTCAGTTGGGTGTAGCAATGGCAATAGCCCATGGGTAAATCCTCCAGATGTGAAAAAGGGGATTTATCCGCTAACGGGAGTAAATCCCCGTTAGGGTGGGTAATGTGTGCCGTGCGGCGAGGTGATGAGAGAACCTTAACCATCGTGGATGGCATCCGCTCTAAAGGTGTGCGGGTATAGGGACCGCCAGTTGGCGCTTCTTTCAGGTCCGTGAAGCTTCAAAATGCACCCAAACCTTAACCTGCTAATGTAATATTTACAACAGGCTTCAATCATAGATGCCAAATCTATGACTGTTAGATATTTAAACCCTCTATTAAATGGAATATATCGTGCGATTCAGAAATCTTAGGAATTGGGATTCACCAGCAGAAAGTTCAAGTCTCCTTTATTTTTGTCAGATGTTTGAAGAAGCATTTTTTGACTTTAGTCTTGATACATACAAACCATCAGCAATGAATTCAAGTTTGTTGTGCGGAGAGGCTTTAGTTGTCATTAATGCAGTAAAAAAAGGACAAATAAAAGAACCAAATATAGAGCATGTTATTGAGGAGTTGTGCGATAGCATAGAAAGAGATCCTGTGGTTTTAAGCTTGTTAGACATTGATCTAAAAGAGTTTATATCAATATTAAAACCACCAAAAACATCAATGGACGAGAAGAAGACTACAATCGAAGTTCTGTTGAGTTATATTAATCTGCCTAAGTATAAATTGAGAAATGAAGAGCTATTGGTTGAGCAAATAACTAGAGTTCATGATAGGAAAGTAATCAGGAATTTGGCAAGAAGTTATGGCACGACCTTATTGAACTTCAATTATAGCGAGCGTTATATTAGTGATTCAATTCAAAAATTCTTCTACCATGGACAAAGACGTGTAGAAGGCAATGTCGCAATAATAGAGTATATTAAGCTTTTCCCAAACACACCCGATCAGTTCTGTCTAATATATAAAGGATTAGATCTTTATTCTGGATTGGAAGATGCTGCAAAGGTTTTAAATATTTCAATTTCTGAGGGTTTCCCCGAAATTGAAGGTGTTGAGGTAAATAACAATACAAGAGGTATGCTGTCTAAAACAGATGGCCTTTATTTGAAGGTTGATAAAGTTGAAGCTATGGATTTGAGTTCAGCTAAACAAGACGCAGACGAGAGGTTGAAAACTTTTGGGACCATTTTTTCTCTTTTCCATCATAAAGAGCAGTTATCTTTTAAAGATGAATGTCTAGTTATAAACTTAACTAAAGGTGAAATAAAAAAGAGAAAAAGTGGCGTTAACCCTATGCTTAAATGCGTTGACACAACAAAAGTTAAGTCACTGTATAAAATTAATGAATTTATTACAAAGTTTGGAATGAAGACAGGATCTTTCCAAAAATTTGCAAATGCGGCTCAATTACACTCAATGGCGTTAAACAGTGATTCTGAGCACAACCAGATAATAAATCTTTGGATTGCCTTTGAGTCAATAATCCCGGCTAATAACGATAAAAGTAACATCTCAAACATTGTTGAATCTACTCTTCCCTTTCTTAATCTTACATACTATCCTAGATTAGTTAGAATGTTGACTAGAGATCTAATTAACTGGAATGAAAAGTTAACTCGCCAAGTATTGAATGGTATTGATGGAGAAACTGCGCCTTTAAAAATGATGAAGCTTTTATCCTTACCAGAACATAAAGAAAAACTGGATGCATTAAAGCAATCTACAAAAGACTTTCATCTTCTTAATGATAGAATAGAATACTATGAAGCGATAATGTCTTCTCCGAAAATGATAACTTCAGGCTTGGAAACGCATTCCAAGCGTGTATCTCAACAAATCCGAAGGATATACAGAGCGCGAAATCTTATAGTTCACACCGGAGTCATTCCAACTTACACGAAGATTTTAATAGAGAATCTTCATGATTATTTAGATTTAATCCTTGAGACGATAATTGAACTAAATGTGTCTCATGGAAAGATATCAACTATAGAACAGGGCTTTAAATTCATGGAATTAAAGAATGCAACTTTTATAAGAAGAATTTCAGCAAAAGGATTTGCATTTAGCAACGATAACATCAAGGATGTATTTTATTGATCATTAAATAGTGTTAAACGTTATAAATACTATTTATATACGCTCCGCGTCCATCGCCATGCCCTAAATCCATCGAAACCATCGCCTCAGCTTCTTTCCTGCTGAGGCCGTTTTTCAAATGCCACTCTGTGGCCTCACGCGAATACGCATATCTCAGGCTATGCGGTGCATATTTTCCCGTAAGTCCAGCATCCTTAGCCACATTTCGGTAGCGATCGATCGCGCTCCTCAGCCCAACTTTATCAACCAACTTTCCACCATGTTCTGCCGAATAAGCCACTGCTGCATTCAAGCTTCGCACCAGTTCTTCGCGCCTAACGACCGTTGTATCTCTCGGTCTGCCGCCTTGAGTGCCGAATACTACACGCAACCGTTCATCCCCACGCGCCAGCGCCTGCTTCCACGTCTTAAGCGATTTCGCCGACTGCACCGCTTCTTCAGTTCTCAGCCCGAGATAACGCGCAATTTCCATCGCCAACGCGACACCTTCGTCTTTACTTCGTGCAAGGGCGAGCGCCTCGTGAAAGCGCTCGTCCGTAATCGCCGTCTTTGATCCGGCTCGACTGGCACCCGACAGGTTGAGCGCATCGTTACTCAACTTCTCATGCTTTGAATCGGCCAGCTTGGTTCTGCCTGCAGTGGTCAGGATCGCGCGCAACGCTGCCATTTCATTCTGCAGCGTGCGTTTTGAAATATCCTCCGCCAGGCGGCTTTGAACGTAATGCTCGATGTGATGGGTCTTGATATGGTTCACGTCCCTGATCTGGATGTTGAGTTTCAGCATTTGCTCAGCCAGCCGTGCTGCTATGCGCGAACGATCGGCAACGGTTTTGAAACTGCCGCCAGATTGTCTGGCCAGCGTTACCATCTGCTTGCTGAACTGCTTGTTTCCGCGTGACATACATCCTCCAAAACATCTCTACCCCGACGGCACGGTTTCAGGTTGCGCTTCCTGCGTCTGCGGATATCTGTGCATCGGGGCGGCGAAATGTTGAGTTGTTGCGAGGTCTCCACAGCTCTCAGAGCTGATCGCGGCTAATGCCGGTTCCTGATTTCTCAGGACGCCTCCGTCCGTCAGGTTTGCTGACGTCGCCTTGATATCGCGTTGATTTCCTCCTTAGATAAGTTGCCAACGTTTATGGAATGTTGGGTTAATTGATGGTTGTAATAGCGGACTACGTGTTGGTCAGACGGTAAGCGTCGTCGCAGAAGGCCGTATTACGTGGTGTTGACGTATACGCGCTGCGCGCGTCACTTGGTTTTTGCTACGCGCCAACGCAAGTGACGCCGCGCAGCTTCTGCCTGTGTTTACGAGGTCTGTTCGTCGCCAAATGTTCCAAATGGCGGAAACGATCACGCAAACTGGCCGTGCGCAGTAGCTTGTATCGATGAGATGAAGTTGATTGAACCGTAGTGAAGTGGTGGAAACCTTGGGCGTTGCTCTTGCCCGCTACTTGCAAAGGTTGAGTAGCTTTGCCGGTTATCCCGGATGCAGCCGCCAAATGGCGTTTCTCACAGGCTGCTGAAACTTTCGCTGATGACCGCCGCTAAGGTGCCCCTTTCAGGTCATGAGGGCTTTGTTGGTTGCGTAAACAACTTTGGCAACGGTTTAAACTTAGCAAGCACGGTCTTTGTGATCTACTCACGTTGCTTTCTTGTAGTCAAAAAGATAAACGTGAAACTTGGAATTGAAAGACATATATTGTCCTCGCAATAGATTTGCTGAGGATTCTTAATATTGTGTAATTAACTATCAACGAAAAATAGATACAATCGAATGTCATTTACGGAGGAGTGATGATGCGTGCGATATATGAGAAGGTTTTGAACTGGAAAAAACAACTCACTTTCACAGTTGTGTTAGGCTTGTTTGTTTCTCTGATTATATGGTGGAATCCACGTTCAATTAGTGACGAGAGAACTGATGCTATAGTTGGTCGATGGTCATTCGACTACGCAAGAACGCAAGCAGGATTAACTGAATCGATTAAAGGAAAAACAACTTACTATTCGACGGGAAAGTACAATGTCATAGGCGATATTACCTATCAATGGCAGAAGGATGGCAATCATAATTTCTTAACATTTAGGACGGATGGTGCCGGCAGCTGGAATATCTACGATAAGAAACTGATTGTTTCGCTTGAAGATATGAAGTCAAACCCAATCAAAATGAAAGTGTCAGGAAAAGAGTATTCTGACTCGGAAATGGCTTTATTAAGAACCCTTGATTTTCCCTCACCAGAAAAGACGATGGCAAAAGGAAAGTCACAATCGTATCTAATAAATGGACAAAGTGAAGAAAAGATTATTTTAGAAGCTGATAATCCCTATGGGAATAATTTTGAAATTATTATGTTTAAGGATAAATGAATTCAATTTTTAACTTTTTTATCCTTATAGACTACCGCACTGTTTTCGTGGCTCGGCTACTGACAATAGCGTACAAAATCTGGCTTTGTATGCTATTGTCCTATTTCAATGAGCTGCTCAGCATATGAGCAGAATGAACCTATATACAATATTTTTCAATACTACCTTCACGATCGTAAACATCGACCGATCCTCGAATATCTGTGGAGGGATTGGCATTTCATTAGCTTATTATTTTTTAATTAACTTCATGGTTATTAAGTAAACAGCCGTGGTGATGGACACCACGATGACAACATCAATGTAGAAATAGGCGTCGTAGAGAGTTTCAATGTTGGATTCGCCGCTTATTAACACGGCAACCTTTCGTGCGAAATTCTGTGAGATGTACGTTTCAGCGCCACCGAGCGATCTGCCCACAGCCAGCGTTATTAGTATGAAGAAAACGCATTTTGCGACCCTACGGGCAAGTGTTTGAGCCATTGGCAACAACCTCAATTAATCCTCGGGCCATCAGCGAAGGCTTGCCTGGCACGGGCACCATTAATGTGTTCATAAACGCCTGGCGGATACGCGCATAATCGGAGTTGTGGGGGATGGTGATGCAACCTTCTGATACGGTTCCCGGATGAAGCCGGAACAGTTCGCGGCGCACGCCCTGATACCAGGTCTCGTCGTCAATGGCTGAGTCTTCTCGGTAGAGTGCAAACCATTCACTTCGGCCAAAGGCCACGCCTTTCGTGTACTTGTTCCAGGCGTCCTGTAATTCCGCCTTTCGCTTACCAAAGAAACCACCCGCGCCGCGATCGACAACCCAGTATTTCCCGGGTGGCAATGGGCCGTCACCCGAAACTGCGCCGCATCCACCTCGATTTCGATAAGCGCCGTTACCAGAAAACGCCATGAAAACGCCGACGCCATAGATGTTTAATGGTGCGTAATCCGCGCCGTTCAGAATAAGTGTTCCATTCAGTGCCATCGTTCCCTCATTAACCATGTAATAACTGTGGGTGATAGTAACAACGAATGGAATATAGCGCCAATAATTATTAGGTTTTCTTATTAGTTCATCTAACGTTTTGAACTAATAGTTTTATTGAATGGCGTAGTTTTTGGTTTTTTTATTCCATATAAACAGTTGGATATAAATATTCATCTCTAGAGTTCGTTAGGTAAAATCAGCACTGCCACTTGAATTATCGGTAAGACTGTCGAAAGTTTAACTCCAGAAATCAGCCTAACCACAGCAGCTATGTCCAAATAAAGAATCGCTTGTCGCCCACAACCATCCTTCATAAATTCTTTCACACCCCAACCAAATTTTCGTAGGCCGCAGAGATGAGTGAGTTCGTCGTAGAAGAGTGGAACAAAGAGGGTTATTTGATTAGCACGGATGAAAACAAACTCGACCTCGCCGCCATACACCGTTATCTCACCACTTCGACATGGGCAGCAGGCATTGATGAAGAGACGGTTTATGCTTCGGTACAAAACAGCCTTAACTTTGGTCTTTACCATCAGGGCGAACAAATTGGGTTTGCGCGGCTTATCACGGATTACGCCACCTTCGCTTATCTGTGCGATGTTTATGTGCTCGACGCGTATCAGGGAAACGGCCTGGCACGCTGGTTGATGGCGTGTATTCATGCGCATCCAGTTTTTGCGCGGCTGCGCAGAATTACGCTGTTCACCAGCACGGCGCCGTGGCTGTATGAAAAGTTTGGCTATCAACCGGTTAACCAGCCGAATTACGCGTGGACGATTACCCGGCCTGATATCTACAAAAATAAAGCGTGATAAATCTCACAGCGCCAGCTGAATCGCCTGCACCTCATCCTCCTGCTGCGCCGGCCGCGCGCAGCAGATCAGCACTTCATCATCCGCCACTTGCGCGCTCGGTGGCGTTGGGTAAGTCACCGCGCCTTGCAGCAATTTGGTTTTACAGCTGCCGCAATGTCCGGCGCGACAGCTGTACGCTGGGCTCAGGCCACGCGCTTCCGCCAGCTCCAGCAGCGAACCAGTATCCGGCGTCCAGCGCGCCTCTTTCAGTGAATCCATGAACTTCACCGGCACCGATTGGGTTGCTATCGGCAACAGCGGTTTTGCTTCTTTAACAATATCGTTGGTGCGCTGCAGCGACGACGGCCCAAAGGCTTCGGCGTGAATGCGATCGTCGGCGATATTCAAGGCGCGCAGCCCGTCGTACAGCGCCTGGGTAAATTGCGGCGGACCGCACAGATAGAAGTCGTAATCGTTAAACGGCAGCACCCGCGAGAGCAGCGCCATATCGATGCGGCCGGCAAAATCGTAATCAACATCCGGTTGTGCATCCGCCGTCTGGCTCAGCACGCGCACCAGTTTCACCGCGCCGTGCGCTGCCGCCAGCAACTGGTCGAGTTCGCGCACAAAAGGGCGCTCGGCTTTGCTGCGCGCCGACTGGAACAGAAACGTAGGGCGCAGGCGCTGTTTGCGCGCTCCTTCGTATATCAGATGGCGCAGCATCGCCAGCATCGGCGTGATGCCCACGCCAGCGGCAAGCAGCACCGCCGGACGCGGTTCGCTGGCGTCAAGAGTAAAATCACCCGCCGGCGCACGCGCTTCCAGCGTATCTCCGGTGTGGAGATGATCGTGCAGGTAGCACGAAACCACGCCATCGCGCTTGACGCTGATGCGGTAAAAATTCTCCGACGGCGCGACCGAAAGCGTATAGGCGCGCATCAGCGGCTTATCCGTACCGGGCAACTGCAGGCGGATCGGCAGATGTTGACCGGCCAGATGCGGCAACAGACCCGCGCCATCATCCGGCACTAAATGAAATGAGCGGATCGTGGCGCTCTCATCCACCACCTTAATCACCTTGAACGGACGCCAGCGCGATGCCAGATCCGCTGCACGCAGGCGTTCGGCGGCGGCTTGCCAGTCGCCGGTCATCAGCGAACTGGGTGCGACGCCATCCGGCGGCGTTAACCAGCGTAAGGCGAGGGCGGCACGACGACGCACGATACGGCGCGGGCGAAACGTCCATAGCCGCTCGGCACCCTGAAAGGCGGCGATCTCGGGCGAGTCGAGAATCACTTCGGCATCGCCGCTCAGTTGCAGCGTGTCGCCGCTGGCGTAATCAACAAACAGCAATCCCGCTTTGCCATTCTGGTGAATGTTGCCCAGCGTGGAGAAAAACAGATTGCCGTTGAAGTCGGGAATGGTCAGCAGACCACTTTCGCTCACGCGCACGAAACCCGGTTTGCCGCCGCGATGCGAGGCATCAACCTGGCGTTCGGCATAGGTGGCGACGTAGAAGGTATCCGCCGCGCCGATGCTGGCGCGCGCGGCATCATCCAGCGCGCTCAGGGTTTCCACCTCACCGCGATAAGGTTCGGCGGGAGGATGTGCAAAGTGAAAGTCACGCAGCTGGATATAGCGCGGGCAGTTGCCAAAACTCTGTTCCACCTGCACGCGAAAACCAGCGCCAATCGCCTGCAGCACGCCGTTCATGCGGTTACGTCGCCGCGTATGCAGTTCGATGCCGAGCAGCCCAATCGGCGCGCCATCCTGCATGCCCGCCGCCGCGGGATCGCCTTGATGCGGACGCGCCTCGATATCCAGCGTGGTGGCATTCGGCGAGAAGATAAAACCGGGTTGGCCTTCCAGCAGCGTGGCCCACGCATCGCCGTGCGCATCCACGCTGCCCGCCACAATAAACGGCAGCTGCGCGTAGAAGTTGCGGTGTTGATCGGGCATGTGATCGCGGATCACGCGCTGGCCAACGTCCGCCATGCGTTCCGCCACGCCCGCCTGTTGCTGAAGTGCAATTTCACCCTGATGCCAAACCGGCCGTTTATTGCTCATGATGGTGGACTCAGGCGATGCTGCGCAGGCCAGCCGCAGTTTGAGGGAAGGGCACAAAGCCCGGCAGCGCTTCGATGCGACGCAACAGCGTGTTCACCGCCGGATAGCCGGAGAGATCGACATTGCCTTCTGGCGCACCCACGATATAGCTGTACTGCGCGACGTCGGCGATAGTCGGGCGATCGCCAACCAGCCATTCACGGCCTTCAAGATGCTGCTCAATGCGTGACAGCACCAGATGCGCGCGGGCAATCACCTCTTCTGGATTGAACGGGCGGCCAAACACGGTAATCAAACGCGCCGCGGCCGGACCAAAGGCGATATCTCCGGCTGCCACGGTGAGCCAGCGCTGTACCGCCGCCGCGCCCTGCGCATCTTCCGGCAACCATTCGCTGCGACCGCTTTTCTTCGCCAGATAGACCAGAATGGCGTTGGAATCGGCAATAAACACGCCGTCATCTTCCAGCACCGGCACCTGACCAAACGGATTCATGGCGAGGAATTTCGGCGTTTTGTTTTCGCCAGATTTGAGATCAACATCGATGACTTCATGCGGTAAATCCAGCAGCGACAGGAACAGACGTGCGCGGTGAGCATGACCAGAAAGCGGGAAGTGATAGAGTTTCATGTTGCGGTTCCTTAGGTGTTGCTCGGGATAATCCCGAGCCTTGCCATAAGGTTCGCACAGACAATTTAGCGGCAGAATAGCCGGGTTAGCGAAGTCATTGTTGCGAAAAATGGAAGAATCGTGCGCGCGCTACTTCTTAGCTTCCACGCCTGGCGTAGCGGAGCGAATCAAATACTGTTCGGTCACGTCCGGCAAATGCGTCAAGGTCCAGTCGGCCATGGCGATTTCCTGCTCGCGGATGCGCGAGAAGATATCGGCACTTTCGTGATCGTTGAGATGCTGCGCCGCCGCAATCAGTGAGGTGTAACTGGCAATCTCAAGGTGCTCAAACACGTGGCCGCTGATCGCGCCTTTCACCACTTCATCTTCCACCATCACGCCGCCAATCGACTGACCAAAAGCGGAGATTTTGCCGGCGAGGTCTTTCAATACCGATTGAGAAGTGGAGTAGCGATCGATCACGCTCTGCACCAGCGTCTGATGTTCACGGGTCTCAACAATATGCTGTTCGATACGCAGTTTAAGGTCGGGATAGTGTTCAAGGCGCGAGGCCATTTTTTCCAGCATGCTTTCAGCCTGTTTTTCCATGGCATGGGCATCTTTTACCCAATCGAGAAAGTGCTCTTCGCTGTTGTGGCTCATAATATTTTCCTGACAAATAAATAAAAGGAGATTGCGGCTGTTGCCGAATTACCGGCCAGCCGCAATAACGTTATGCGGGAGATTTATCGACGACTCGACGGCTTTTTTTACCGCCTTTTCGTCCCGCTTCAATCGCACGTTCTGGATTATTACGAAAATTGCCGCCGCTTAATTGGCCGCCTTTTTTACCCGCTTCGCGGGCTCTTTCCGGGTCCATGGCAAAATTGCCAGAACCGCCACGTGGTGCTGTCATAATGAATACCTCAGATAAAGGGGATAACGCATATTTCATTTGCTACTTAAGGTTAGCCCTAAAAGCCAAACGTACAACCAATTGCAATTAGGAATTATCCTAAGAGGATTGAAATCGTTAAGTTATTTTGCATACTTAAAATAATTTGATTTGGCAAAAAAGATAATTAAAGCTTCGCGATTAATGGGTGAGAGAAAATAATTGACCGCTGCGCTTATAACTTTTTTCTCTTCCAATGTGATGAAATAAATTAACATTCCTGATGCTTTTATTTATTTCTCAGACAGAGAGTGGCGACTAGATCATTAGCCATAATCTTAAAAGGGGTTTAATAAATATAAATGCTAATAAAAAAGGGATTATTTTAAGCGAAGCGCACTATTTCTGCTTTTTAACCATAAATAGTGCGTTGGGATTATTTTACCAGCACCTGCGCACCGGCGTTTTTCTCCAGTCGCATTACGTCAAATAGCGACAGCAGCACCAACAGCGCCACACCGGCGAAGGCGATATGAATATCGCTTTGCGCAATTTCGCTATGTTCCTGCCACAACATGGATGCGCGCAGGAACAGCGCCGCCAGCGCAATACCCGCGCTCATGCTGAACTGGAAGAAGATGCTGAACACCACCGAGGCATCGCTCATCTTGTTTTGCGGCACATCGGCGAAGCCCAAGCTGTTGTAGCAGCTGAACTGCAGCGAGCGCGAGAGCCCGCCAACAAACAGAATCGCGGCAATCGCGAAGTAGCCCAGCGACGGAGTGAGCAGCAAGCAGCCGAGCATCGCTGCAAGGCTGATCATGCCATTGAACATCAGCACGCGACGAAAGCCCCAGCGCTTCATCAACCAGGTTGTCGCTGGCTTCATCGCCAGGTTTCCGGCAAATACCCACAGCACCATCGCACCGGCCTGCGCCGCGCTCCAGCCAAAGCCCAGCTGAAACAGCAACGGCAGCAAATAGGGCACCGCGTTGATCGAGGCGCGGAACAACGAGCCGCCAATCACCGCATTACGGAAGGTGGCAATTTTCATCGCGCTAAACGGCAGCAGCGGCTGCGCATGGCGGAAGCTGTGACGATACGCCAGCCAGCTGCACAGCATGCCCAGCAGCAGCAACGGAATGCCAAAACTGAGATGCATCTGCCCGAGCGCTTCCAGCGCGATAATTAATGAGGTGCAGGCGGTGGCGGTAAGCACAAAGCCGCGCACATCAAACGGCCGCCGCTGTTCGCTTTTAAACTGCGGCACCAGATAAGCGGTGGCGATAATGGCGAGGATGCCGAGCGGAATATTGAGCCAGAAAATCCACGGCCAATGGCCGTAAGTGACAATCAATCCGCCCAGCGGCGGGCCGAGCACCGGCGCAATCAGGCCCGGCCAGGTAATAAAGGCGACAGTTTTCACCATGTCCTTTTTTTCGGTGACGCGCAGTACCACCATGCGACCGACCGGCACCATCATCGCGCCGCCAACCCCTTGCAGAATGCGGCTCAACGTGAACATCGCGAGCGTGTCGCTCAATCCACACAGAATCGACGCGAGGGTGAAAATCAGGATCGCGCTGGCAAACACCGTACGCGCGCCAACGCGCTCTGCCAGCCAGCCGCTCATGGGAATGAACACTGCCACCGCCAATAAATAGGCGCTGACGCCAATGTTCAGCGCCACCGGGCTGGAAGCGAAGTCGCGCGCCATCTGCGGAATCGCGGTGGTAATCACCGTGGCATCGAGGTTTTCCATAAAGAAGGTCACGGCGACCAGCAACGCTAACAGCAGGGTGCGATGGGAATACGGTCTGGCTTCTCTGCCTGAGTCGATCATGCGAGGTCCTGCGAAAACAGAAGGATGCAAAGACTTTTAATGAAAAGCGCGGCAGGTGCAAATCAAAATCACAGAATGTATAAGTCTTAGCGGCGCAATTCATTGCGCGATAAATCGCGCCGCTAAGCAATGTGCGATGACAGGATGCGCACTGGATAAAATCAGATGGTTTCTGCCACGGTAGCTTTTGCCTCAATAAACTCCACCACCGCACGCGTTACCTCAGCGGTATTCGCCGTGCCGCCGACATCCGGTGTCAAAATGCCCTGAGAGCAGACATATTCAATACCTTGCATAATCAGCGCCGCAGCATCCCGCTCGCCGAGATGCTCCAGCATCTGCACCGCCGTCCAGAACGTGGCGATCGGGTTGGCGATGCCTTTGCCGGTGATATCAAACGCCGAGCCGTGAATCGGTTCGAACATCGACGGGAAGCGACGTTCAGGATCGATGTTGGCGGTGGGCGCCACGCCTAAACTGCCCGCCAGCGCTCCGGCCAGATCCGACAGAATATCGGCGTGCAGATTGGTGGCGACAATGGTATCGAGGCTCTGCGGATGCAGCGTCATGCGATGCGTCATCGCATCCACCAGCATTTTATCCCACTGCACGTCCGGGAACTCCTGCGCCACTTCAGCGGCAATCTCATCCCACATCACCATGCCGTGACGCTGGGCGTTGGATTTGGTCACCACCGTCAGCAGCTTGCGTGGGCGTGACTGGGCCAGTTTGAAGGCATAACGCATAATGCGCGTTACGCCAACGCGGGTGAAGATCGCCACTTCGGTGCCGACTTCTTCCGGCAAACCACGATGCGCGCGTCCACCATTACCGGAATATTCGCCTTCTGAGTTTTCCCGCACAATCACCCAATCGAGATCGCCCGGACCGCGATTGCGCAGCGGCGAGGTGACGCCCGGCAGAATTTTGGTCGGACGCACGTTGGCGTACTGGTCAAAGCCCTGACAAATCGGCAAACGCAAACCCCACAGCGTGATGTGATCCGGCACGTCGGGCGCGCCGACCGCACCAAAGTAAATCGCATCAAACGTCTTCAGCGTTTGCAGGCCATCTTCCGGCATCATTACGCCGTGTTGCTTGTAGTAATCCGAGCCCCAGTCAAAGGTTTGCACCGCAAACGTCAGCTGCGGATCGTGACGCGTCAACGCGTGCAGCACGGCTACGCCAGCAGAGATCACTTCCGGGCCAATACCATCCGCAGGAATCGCGGCAATTGAGTAGTTACGCATGATGTTTCTCCAGTTAGGTCAATGTGTATGAGGATGAGCAAGCTCTGCGGGATGCGGTGTTTTGCCGCGGGCAGAGAGAATCAGAACTACAATCGCCGATAGCACCAGCAGCCCGGCAACAAAATAGAGTCCCCACGTATAGCTGCCCGTTTGCTGACGGATCACGCCAATCATCATCGGGCCGACAAAACCGCCAAGGTTGCCGATAGAGTTGATGGTGGCGATGCCCGCGGCCGCCGCGGGACCGCTCAGGAACAGCGTCGGCATGCTCCACAGCGGCGGTTTGGAGGCGCTGATGCCGACGGTGACCAGCGTCAGGGCGATAATCACCGTAAACAGCGTGCTGACGTTCCCGGCATAAATCAGTCCGGCAGCCGCCAGCAAACAGGCACCGATAACATGCCAGCTGCGCTCTTTGGTGCGGTCCGAATGGCGCGCCCACAGAATCATGCCGATCACGCCCAGTACCGCCGGGAAGGCGTTGAGGAAACCAATTTCTATTGAGGACGCGCCGAAGCTGCGGATGATTTGCGGTGACCAAATGCCCAACGTGTACAAGCCTGCGGATGTGCCGAAATAGACCAGTGCCAGCGCTAACACACGCTTATCGGCCAGTCCGCGCCAGGCGCTGCTGTGGCTTTGATTGGCCGCGCGCGCCTGTTCTTCGGCCTGCATGGTCTTTTCCAGCCACGCCCGTTCTTCATCGGTGAGCCACCTGGCTTTCGCCGGGCGATCGGTGAGGTAAAACAGCACCACGATGCCGAATATCAGTGCCGGTATCGCTTCCAGCACAAACATCCATTGCCAACCGGCGTAGCCAAGCAGGCCATGCATCTCCAGTAATGCGGCGGAAATGGGCGAACCTAACGCAGTGGAAAGTGGGGCCGCAGCCATAAAGATGGCGGTAACCTGCGCACGTTTCGCCGCCGGGAACCAGTAACTGAGATAAAGGATGATGCCGGGGAAGAAACCGGCTTCTGCCACGCCAAGCAGAAAGCGCAGCAGGTAGAAGCTGGTGGTGCCCTGCACAAATGCCATGCAGCCGGACACCAATCCCCATGTGATCATGACGCGCGCAATCCAGATGCGGGCGCCGACTTTATGCATAATTAAATTCGACGGTACTTCAAACAGAAAATAACCGAGGAAAAAGATTCCAGCGCCAAAGCCAAATACCGTGGGCGAGAAACCTAAATCCTGATTCATAGTTAATGCAGCAAAACCAATATTGACGCGATCGAGAAAAGCGATGAAGTAGAGCAGCATGATGAAGGGCACAATGCGTAACGTCACTTTACGCATCACCCTTTTTTCGAGGTGAGAGTTCATATTAAAGTGCTCCAGATTGTGTAGGGTGGTGTTATTTTTTTGTAATCGAGTTCAGTATGCAGTTTTGCTTTGGCTTATCATCAGATGTGGATTATATAAACTATTTGCATAATCAACGGGTGAGGGGAATGTGGATATAAATCAATTGCGTTGCTTTGTTGCGGTCGGTAAAGAACTGCATTTTGGTCGTGCCGCACAAAAGATGGAAATGATGCCTGCGTCACTTTCTCGCTTCATTCGTTTACTGGAAGAGGACCTCGGCGTGCGTCTGTTAAATCGATCGACGCGTAATGTTTCATTAACTGCCGAAGGCGCGCTCTTTTTTGACGACGCCAGCAAATTAATCGATCAATTTGATGCGCTGGCGAAACGTTTTAAAGTGGGATTAAAAGATGAACGCCGCACATTACGTATTGGCGCGATTGATAGTGCCGCGCGTGGATTAGTTCCGGCGTTACTAAATTTATTTTTTCCGCTGCATCCGCACAGCGATATTCATATTATTGAAGACAAAACCATTAATTTAATTCCGAAATTAAAGTCGGGTTGGCTGGATATGATTTTTATTCGCGAGCCGCAAAGTATTGATGCGTCATTAGCGGTGCGCTTTATCACGCGCGAAAGCTGCGTGCTGGCGGTGCCGATTCAGCATGTGCTGGCGGACCGTGAACGGGTGGCGGTGGCTGATTTTCAACACGAAGCGATGATCATTCCAGACCGGCGCACACGCCCGCACAGTCACGATCTCACCATGAGCCTGTTTAAACTGGCGGGATTCACGCCGCACATCGCGCAGTTTGCTGAAGAGAAGCAAACCATCCTGAGCCTGGTTGCTGCGGGGCTGGGATTGGCGGTGGTGCCCGCCTCGTATCGCACCATGAACAGCGACAGCGTTAGCTATATTGCGCTGGATCTGCCGGAGCAGATTAAAGGATTGCCACTGAGTATTGCCTGGCAAAAGGGCAATGAAGATAGTTTTCTACTGGATATGCTGCGTTTGTTGCGTGAGCATCATGGCGAGTTGACGGAGAAGTTGTGATTTCCCTCACCCTAACCCTCTCCCAGAGGGAGAGGGAACTGGCCGCTGCGGAGTCTAACAATTCCCTCTCCCGCTTGCGGGAGAGCAGCTGTGTTTAAAGTCAATGGATGCCGCTACGCCGGCCTCCATTCTTTATTGTCCCTCAGCATCGCGTTCAAAATGGTTATCAGCTTTCTCACACACGCCGTTATCGCGACTTTAAACACTTTTCCCCGCCCTGTCAGGCGCTCAAAAAAAGCTTTGATTGTTGGGTTGTAACGCACCGCCGTCAGCGTGGCCATATACAGCACCGACCGCACCGCACTTCGGCCGCCCCAGATGCAGCGCTTACCTTTCATTTTTCCGCTGTCGTGCGCGTAAGGGCACACGCCGACCAGCGCACTGATTTTATGACGGCTCAGCGCTCCCAGTTCCGGCAACATTGACAGCAACACAGCCATCGTCGTCGGTCCTATTCCCTTTACCTCTTCCAGAAGCTTAACCTTCTCTTTCCACAGCGGCATCGTTCTTATCTGTCTGTCGATATCGTCATCCGCATCCTTAATCTCCGCTTTCAGCCAGTCAATATGACGCTTGAGGCTCGCCGATATGGCAACGTCATCACAGCTTTTATACCGGTTTATTTCCATCGCACGATTCTCAACCAACTGCCTGCGACGGGTCACCATGCCTGCCAGCCGTTGTGTCTGCTCATCCGGCGTGGCGCGTACTTCCGGCTCCATGCGCCGGCCAAACTCGCAGATGAGGCGCGCGTCGTTTGGATCGGTTTTATGCAGCGTTCCCGTTGCGCGGGCGAAATTTTTTACCAGACGCGGATTGACTACAGCAACGGCAAAGCCCTGCAGCGTCAGCGTGGCGGCCAGCAGCGAGTGATAGCGGCTGGTTGCTTCCATAACCACAAGTTTCACGCGAAGGGCAGACAATACGCTCAGCAGTTGCTGATGACCGTCGGGTGAATTATCGAGATGCAGATAAGTACAGGAAGTATCGATATAAACGTCAAACGTCTCTTTAGCAATGTCGATGCCGATTACAGAGTATTCAGTCATTTCACATCTCCCGGCCTTGTAAGATACGGACTCGCAGAGCGGTCCTGGCAGCTGTTCGGGTTAAGAGAAAAACTGACGTTCCGCCATAAGCTCTCCCGCGGGCTTGATGTCCCAGAGGGCAGACGGGCTGAAACGTCAGGTACAACGCTTTGACAGTGTACCCGCCCGGAGGCGGGTAACTAAGATGACTTTAAACATACAAGGGCCAGGGTGAGGGGCAAAGCGCACTTTCCCACCCTGTGGCTAATTCCCACCACTCTCTCTATGATGGAAACTTTCCCGCGCCAATGTCGGGAACGATCAATGAGTTAGGGAAAAATCGCGCGATGACCATTTTAAACGACATGGATTTGCGGCAGCTGGAAGCCTTTTCGGCGGTGATCTCTGCCGGTAGCGTCACGGCGGCGGCGAAGGCGCTCAATCGCTCGCAGCCGGCGGTGTCGCGTTTGATTCAGGAGCTGGAACAATCGCTGGGTTATCCGCTGTTTATCCGCAACGGGCCGCGCATTCATCCTTCGGAAGAGGCGCTGCAGCTGCATCAATACGTGCAGAAAGCGCTGCTCTCGCTGCAGCAGATTCGCCTGCGCGCGCAGGAGATCGCCCATCAGCAGCATCGTCCGCTGAGCATCGCCGCCACGCCGGCATTGGCGGCGGGTTTGCTGCCGCAGGCGCTGGCCGCGCTGAATCTGCAGAACAAAGTGCAGATCATCAGCGAATCCGCCGTACAGACGGCACATGCGGTGATCACTGCCGAAGCCGATCTCGGTTTATGCAGTTTGCCGCTGGAGCATCACGCGGTGGAGCTGCACTGGATTGGCCAGTCGCAATGCGTGGTGGCGCTGCCAGAGCATGACGAGCTGGCGGCGCAATCTCAGCTGTCGTTGAGCAGCCTGGCAGGACGCCGTTTGATTGCGCCGTGGAGCCCGCAGCGGTTGCGCGGGCGCTACGAAAAGGCGCTGAAAATGGTCAAAACGCCGCTGCACGAAACCATCGAAACCAACTCCTCCGCCAATATTCTTGGCTGCGTGCGCGCCGGGCTGGGCGTGGCGATTCTCGAACCGGTCACCGGTTGGGGCATGCCGCTGGCCGGTGTGGCGATCCGTCCAATTGAGGAGGATATTCCCTACTACTTTGGCGTGATCACGCCGCAGGGAAGACAGATTTCAGCTGCCGCGCAGGCGCTGGTTGAGGCGTTAGCCAGCGCGGCCGCCGATTTGCTGCCGGGTTTTGAGCGTCTGCCCGCCAGCGAGCATCCGCGTATTATGCGGTTGATTAATCAGGATTAAACATCTTACCCCAATCGTATTTTGTAGCGGCGCAATGTTTTGCGCGATAAATCGCGCCGCTACGGAATGTACGTGATTTCAGTCATCAGCCTGCGTATGAAAATCTTCTTTTAAAAGCCTTATAACATTTCCGGCATAAGATATAAGAAATCCATTGGTCAAAAGCTGAGCGCGATTATTGACTCTGTTTTAGGGCAAGAGGATTATGCGAAACCTTAGCTCTTACTATGTGATTTAGTGATTAATGACCATTAACTATGTGTTATCAGGATAATGGAAATGCACAGTCACTGACGCGCTTTGGTGGTTTCGTCCGCACTCTGGCCGCCGCTTATTTCTGGGAAAACATGTATGACTCATGCCGCCGATGGCCTTGCCGCGCTGGAAGCTCAGCTTCAGCAGGATCTGGAATATCTTGAACTACCCGCTAAATCCTGGGTGCCCGAGCGCACGCAGGATGGCGCACCCGTGCGTGACGTGGTGGTGATCGGCGCGGGCATGTGCGGGCTGGCGGCGGTGGCGAAATTGCAGTTCAGCGGCATCAGCAATGTGGTGGCGTATGACGCCGCACCCGCTGGGCTGGAAGGTCCGTGGGTGACCTTTGCGCGCATGGAAACGCTGCGTTCACCGAAATCTCTACAAGGCCCGGCGCTCGGCATGGCGCAACTGACGTTCCGCGCGTGGTTCACCGCGCAGTGGGGCAAAGAAGCCTGGCAAGCGCTGGATAAAATTCCCAAAGCGCAGTGGATGGATTATCTGATTTGGTATCGCAAGGTGCTGAATCTGCCGGTGCGCAACAATGTGCGCGTCACCCACATTGGCTTTGCTGGCGATCTGATTGCGCTCGATGTAAGCGGTGCCGAAACCGGCCGCATTTTTACTCGTCGTTTGGTGCTGGCCACCGGACGCTCTGGTCTTGGCGGCTTCGCCGTGCCGGATTTCCTGCAAGGTATTAGCCGCCAGTTCTGGGCGCACTCCGCCGACGACATTGATTTCGCTGCCCTGCAGGGCAAACGCATCGCGGTGATTGGCGCAGGTGCATCGTCAATGGATAACGCCGCCACCGCGCTGGAAAACGGCGCGGGCGCGGTGGATCTGCTGATTCGTCGTAAGCAGATGCCGCGCATCAACAAAATGACCGGCATTGGCAGTCAGGGCGTGGTGCACGGCATGCATCAGCTGCCGGACGCGTGGAAGTGGAAGTTTGTCGATTACACCGCCACCACGCAAACGCCGCCGCCGCGCTCCTCGACGCTGCGCGTATCGCGTCATGCCAATGCTCGCTTCTTGCTTGATTGCGGCATCAAAGCGGTTAAGCAAGAGGCCGATGGGCTGCTGATCGAAACCACGCAAGGCGCGCTGCGCTACGACTACCTCATTGCGGCTACCGGCTTTAGTAACGATTTCCACGACCGCCCGGAGTTTGCCGCGCTCGCGCCACATATCCGCAGCTGGCGCGACGGACGTTATCAGCCCGAAATGGGCGCGCCGCGAGCCAATCTGCTGGAAGCGCCGGATCTCGGCCCCGCCTTTGAATTCCGCGAACTGACACCAGGCGCATGCCCGCTGTTGGCGCACATTCACTGCTTCAACGATGCCGCGATGCTGACGCACGGCAAAGTCTCCGGCGATATCCCGGCGGTGAGCGCCGGTGCCGATCGTCTGGTGCGCGGCATTACCGCTTCGCTGTTTGCCGAAGACGTCGAGCAGCATTACGCCAACTTACAGGCTTTTGACATCCCTGAATTGCAGGGCGATGAATGGGTGGATTCCACGCCCTTACTCAACCAGGAGAACGCGCAGTGAGTGACGCAATTGATCGCGCAGTCGGCTTAAACGCTGAAGATGCGCTGTACGGCACGCGCCGCCTGCGCCCGGAATTTGTTGACGGCGCGGAGCAGTGCCGCATCTCGGTGCTGGCACCCAACGACGATCAGGGCTTAGCGCCGGATGTGCGTTTAGCGCTGGCGCAGCGCATGGCGCAGCTGAATAACGATGCCGCGCTGCAACAGGATTATCAGACGCAGCTGGCGGCGTTGCAGCCGTCAGAGGCGCTGCTGGCGCTGGCGGCAGGCGCCACCGATCTGCCAGAACCGCTGGCGACCATCGCGCGCCACGCCGATCTCATTACCCAGCAGCCAATGCACGCCACCGAGCAGCACATTCGCCTGCTGGAGCAAGCCGGATTGAGCAATTCACAGATTGTGGCGCTCTCCGAGCTGATCGCTTTTATTAACTTCCAGACGCGCGTCGCGGCCGGATTACGTTTGTTGAGGTCTGCATGATTCCGTCGGTTAATCTCAAGCCGCTGCACTGGCATCCGTATATCGCGCCGGTTGAGGTAGAGGAGGCCACGCCCGCGCAGCTCGATGCGATGAAAGTGACGCCATCGAATAAGAAGATCTCCGAATATGTGCGCACGTTAGCGCACGATCCCGACAGCTACGTGGCGCGTACCGTGCTGTTCAACGCCATTATGTATGTCGATGGCGGGCTGGATCGCGCGGATCGTGAACTCGGCGCGCTGGGCGCGTCGATCGTTAACGGCTGCAAATATTGCGCGGTGGTGCATGCGCGTCGCCATGCGCAGCTGGCGGAGAGCGATGCGGTAGTGAGCGCCATCTACTTTGATCGTGCGGATGTGCTCGGTGAGCGAGATGCGGCGATCTACCGTTTTGCCCGCCGCCTGTCGGTGACGCCGTCAGAAGCCAGCGTCGAAGATATGGCGGCACTGCGCGCGGTCGGCATGAACGATCAGGAGATTATCGATCTGATCCACGCCATCGCCATTTTTGGCTGGGCCAACCGTCTGATGCATGTGCTTGGCCATGCTGACCTGCACAAATAAGGGCTGCTGCATGTTAGAACTCAACGATATTACGCTCTCTTACGGCAGCACGCCGATTCTGAAAGGTGTCGATCTGTCGGTGAAACGCGGCGATGTGGTGTCGATCATCGGGCCAAGCGGCACCGGCAAAACCACGCTGCTGCGCTGCATTAACTATCTGGCGAAACCGGCGTCGGGCACCATTCAGCTCGATCAGATCCGCATGGATTATCAGTCACCGGATAAAGCGGCGATCCAGGCGATCCGCCTGCGCACCGCGATGGTGTTCCAGCAGTTCAACGTGTTCAAAAACATGACGGTGCTGGAAAACGTGATGGATCCGCTGATCGTCATTCAACGCAAAAGCAAACAGCAAGCGCGCGATATCGCCGTGCAGGAGCTGGAGCGAGTGGGATTGGGCGCCAAACTCGATCACTATCCGTCGCAGCTTTCCGGCGGTCAGCTGCAGCGTACCGGCATCGCCCGCGCGCTGGCGGTGCGTCCTGATGTGATGTTGTTTGATGAACCGACCTCATCGCTCGATCCGGAGCTTGTGGGCGAGGTGCTGAAAGTGATTAAAGATGTGGCGTCCTCCGGCATTACCTCGCTGCTGGTGACGCACGAAATGCAGTTCGCCAAAAGTATCTCGAACCGCATCGTCTTTATGGATCAGGGCGTGGTGGCCGCGCAGGGCAGCCCGACTGAGATGTTTGATAATCCAACCCTGCCGCGACTTGCTCAGTTCCTCAATTCAGAACGCGTATTCTAATAATTAAAGGAATCAACGACATGCCTGCAATCAAAACCACTTTACGTCGCCTGGCCGCGCCTGGCATCATCGCGCTGGCACTCATCAGCGGTAACAGCTTCGCCGACGCGGTGCGCACCATCAAAATCGCCACTGCGGCGGAGTCTAAACCGCTGTCGTGGGGCGCGATTGGTCACGAGCCGCAGGGCTACGAGCCGGACGTGCTGAAAGCCATCAACGCTAAACTGCCGCAGTACAAATTTGTGATGGAAGGTGCGGCGGATATCGCCCAGGAAACGGGCCTCGCCACCGGCAAATATGACATGGCGACCGGCGGTTATTACAAAGCGCCAACGCGCAGCAAACAGTTCCTGATCCCGGATGCGCCGATCGGTGCCAGCCTGATGAAGATCTACAGCCGCAGCGATAGCCCCATCAACAGCATGAAAGATCTGGTCGGCAAGAAGATTGTGCCGGTTACCGCCGGCGGCGGCGTGTACAAATTCGTGACGCAGTGGCAGCAGGACAACCCGAACGACAAAGTTGAGATCAAAGCTTCGAGCGCTGGCGTGCCTTATCCGGATCGTCTGAAAGAGGTGCAGCGTGGCAAATATGATGCGCTGATCCTGCCTTCGAACCTCGGCGAGCAAACGGTGATCGACAACCAGAAACTGGCGATCAAAGCCAGCGAGCCGGTTGCCATCAACAACACTTACGTGCTGATTCACCGTTCTGCCGAAAACCAGGCGCTGAACGATGACATCAACAAAACGCTGCAACAGCTGAAAGCGGACGGCACGCTGGATAAGCTGGCGCAGAAGTGGTTTGGCGAAGACGTCACGAAGTACATGAAGTAAGGACTCACTAAAGCTGCGCCCGGTGCTGAGCCGGGCGTTGCTTCATTGTTAGCAGGAGTGTTTCACCGTGAATCTGACTTCGATGATTCCTGAGCTGCTCTCGGCGCTGCCGTTGACGCTTGGCATAATGTTTGTCGCGATGATCGTCGGGTTCTTCCTGGCGCTGATCGCCACCGTGTTCCGCGTGCGCCGCATCCCGGTTATCAGCCAGTTTGTGGATTTGTACGTCTCATACGCGCGCAGCGTGCCGGTGGTGCTGCAGCTGTTTGTCGCGTTTTATGGCTTGCCGCTGGTGGCCGAGCAGTTTGGCTTCAGCGATTTTGTCACCGCCAACATCGCGGCGATGATTGGCCTGAGTCTGTATCACGGCGGTTATCTGTCGGAAGTGATGCGCCCGGCGTTTCTCGCCGTGGAGAGCGGCCAGCATGACGCCGCCGACAGCATGGGCTACAGCTTCCGCCAGAAAATGCTGCGTATTGTCGGTCCGCAAGCGGTGCACTATGCGCTGCCGGGTTACGGCAATGCGATTATCTATCTGATTCATAACGTGGCGCTGGTGATGTACATCGGTGCGGCGGATGTGATGGCGACCGCGCATCTGATCATGGAACGCGACTACAACCAATATCAGTTCGGCACTTATCTGGTGCTGGCGGTGCTCTATTCGCTGCTGTGCGGCGTGGCCTGGTTGATTATCCGTTTCTTCGAACAACGTCACGCGAAGTACAGCTCGAAAACTGCTGCACGCGTCAAATTCACCAGCGTCTGATAAGGGAGAGAAACCATGTTTGATCTTGAGGTTTTACTGCCGGACTTCTGGAGCATTCTCGATGCGGTGCCGGTGACGCTGCTGATGGCGGTGACGGTGTTTATCTGTTCAACGCTGCTCGGCGGGCTGTTTGCCTTTGTTGAACATCGCCGCCTTCCGGTGCTGCGTCAGTTGGTGATCGCCTACAAAATTGCCTTTAAAGGCGTGCCGATGGTGGTGGTGATTTTCCTCGCCTATTACGGTTTGCCGCCGGCGCTGGATTTCGTCGCCACGCTGTTTGGCGTGAAAGTGAATGCGCACTCGCTGCCGAACTGGGTGATCATCATCGTCGCCCTGAGCGCCTGCGTCGCGGCGTTTCAGGCGGAAGTGTGGAAGGGCGCGCTCAACTCATTTGATAGCGGACAATCGGATGCAGCGCTGTCGCTCGGTTACAGCGGCGGCCAGCTGTTCCGCCGCGTAATGTTCCCGCAGATTATCGTGGCGGCGATTCCTGATCTGGCGAACGCCTTTATGGTGATCATGAAAGCGCTGTCGCTGGCGTTTGCCATCGAAGTGGTGGATATCTTCGCCCAGGCGCAACTGACCGCGGCGCTGAATTTCTACTATCTCGAAGCCTTCCTGGTGGCGGTGGTGTTTTACATGGTGATTGCCTATGTGGTGACGAAGATCGCCGATAAGATTGAGGCGAGATTGCGGGTACGGACCTGACCAAATCCGCGCGATAAATCGCGCCGCTACGATCAAGTGCGCCCAACCGTAGCGGCGCACTTTATTGTGCAAAGAAGCCACCGCCAAATCACTTTCACTCTGCAAGTTACTTGCAAAATGAAAGTCACTCTGCAACAGTATCCGCCATCAAACCGATGCGGGATAGCTAACCTTGAAAAACCAAACGCTCCACAACATGCCTTGTCCCATCGCGCGCAGCCTTGGGCGCATTGGCGATGGCTGGAGCATACTGATTATGCGCGATGCGCTGGCCGGTTTTACGCGCTTCGATGAGTTCCAGAAAAGCAGCGGTGTAGCGCCCAACATATTGTCGCGGCGGCTGAAAGAGCTGGTGAACGATGGCTTGCTGGAGAAGGTGTGTTACAGCACCAGCCCGGCGCGCTTCGAATATCACCTGACGGCCGTCGGTCGCGATTTTCGCGGCGTGATTCTGGCGCTCACCGAGTGGGGCAGCACGCATTTCTCGCCGGAAGGTCGCCAGATGCAACTGGTGGAAAGCGCTACGCAGCGTCCGGTGAAGATGCAGCTGGTCGATAGCGAAAACGGCCAGCCGCTGACGCTGGATAACTATCAGATGGTGCCCGGCCCGGCAGCGGAGCCGATGATGCACTATCGCCATGATTATCTGCAGAAAAAACGCGCTGGAGATAACACCCAGAAATTTGCGCCGCCGCCGCTGCACCAGCCGCAGTCATAACGCTAACGCGCAAGTAAGCATCCGCAGATTAAGGAATGAAAAATGAAACGAATTGTCATTACCGGCATGGGGGTGGTATCGCCGCTGGGCTGCGGCACGGAAGCGGTTTGGCAGTCGCTGCTGGCGGGAAAATCGGGCATCAGCGCCTTGCCGCCAGAGATGGTGCAGGACATCGCCTGCAAAGTGGCGGGACAGGTGCCGACGCTGGAGCAGGATCCCCAGCACGGTTTTAATCCCGACGGCATTATCGCCGCCAAAGATCGCAAGAAAATGGATCGCTTTATCGAGTTCGCGCTGGTGGCGGCGCATGAAGCGCTGACGCAGGCCAGCTGGTTCCCGCAGGACAGTGCGCAACAGCAGCGCACCGCCACGGTGATCGCCACCGGCATCGGCGGCTTTAACGAAATCGCCAACGCGGTTGAAACCACCGCCGAGCGTGGGCCGCGTCGCTTGTCGCCGTTTACCATTCCTTCGTTTCTCGCCAATCTGGCCGCCGGACACGTTTCGATTGCACACGGTTTTCGTGGGCCAATTGGCGCGCCGGTAACCGCGTGCGCGGCGGGTGCGCAGGCGATTGGTGATGCGGCGCGCTTGATTCGCAGCGGCGAAGCGGATATTGCGCTGTGCGGCGGCACCGAAGCGGCGATCCATCGCGTGAGCCTGGCCGGATTTGCCGCAGCGAAAGCGATGTCGGGCAGCTTTAACGATCGTCCAGAGCAGGCTTCGCGTCCGTTTGATCGCGACCGCGACGGTTTTGTGATGGGTGAGGGCGCGGGATTGCTGGTGATTGAATCGCTGGAACATGCGCAGGCGCGCGGCGCGACACCGCTGGCGGAGCTGGTGGGTTACGGCACCAGCGCGGACGCTTACCATCTCACCGCCGGCCCGGAAAATGGTGAAGGGGCACGCCGGGCAATGGAAACCGCGCTGGCGCAGGCGGGCATTACGGCGAGCGAGGTGCAGCATATCAATGCACATGCTACGTCGACGCCGGTCGGCGACAAGGGCGAACTGGCAGCAATTAGCTCACTGTTCGCTGGCAGCAAGGTAGCGATCACCTCCACTAAATCGGCCACCGGACATCTGCTCGGTGCGGCGGGCGGTGTGGAAGCGATCTTCTCGATTCTGGCGCTGCGCGATCAGGTTGCTCCGCCGACGCTCAATCTGCAGCATGCGGATGAAGCGGCTGTTGGGCTGAATCTGGTGGCACTCAAGCCACAGCCGACGGCAATGACCTATGCGCTTTCCAACGGTTTTGGCTTTGGCGGCGTGAATGCCAGTTTGTTGTTTAAAGCCTGGCAATAGGTTTCCTATAATGGACCGACGATAGCGCGCAGGAATCGCCCCTTTGAGCACTGAAAATGAAACCCAGCAGCTGGCGGAAGAGCTCCGTAAGATGGTCAGTCATTTGGTACGTAACGTCCGCGTCAGCACCGCGACCGTGCGCACCTCGCAATATGAAACCTTAGATCTGCTCGACAGCCATGACGCGCTTTCTATCGCCGATCTCGCGCGGCTGCGCGGCGTGAAGCATCAAAGCATGCGATTAGTGATTAACGAACTCGAGGCGCAAGATTTGGTGCTGCGACAAAAAAGCGCGCAGGACGCGCGGGCGCAGGTGATTGTGCTGAGCGATCAGGCGCGCGCTGCGTTGGCGGCCGCACGTCAACAGCGTGCCGACTGGCTTGCGGCGCGCATCAATGAAACACTCGACCAGCAGGATCGCGACGATCTGCAAAAAGGGCTGGCTGCGTTACGCAAACTGCTTTAACTGCGTTATCACCGCCGCCAGCGTGTTCATGCCCCAATGTTCCGCGTATTTTCCCTCTTCAATTCGCACCATATCGATCACCGCGATCGTTACGGGTAAACCGGTGGGCGCGATGCCCATCAGCGATCCGCTGTGAACGCCGGTTATTGTTTTGCGCGTGGTGACCCAATCGCGCTCGGCGATTTGATCTTCAACGTGCACCTGAAGATGGGAGAAAGCGGGGCGCAGGATCTGATCGAAGGTGTGCCAAAGACTTTCGCGATCGCTGGGCGCGCCGGCTGGCGCTGAGCGGTTAATGAAGTTTTCGCCGACGAGCTGATCGAAAGCCTGGCGATCGCCTTCGGCAATCACCTGCTGATTGAAACGACGCACAACGGCTTTGTTATGTTCTGACATGGTGATTCCCCGCTGAATATGTACAGTTTGACTGTATATATTTAACGGCAAGTGGGGAAGGCGAGTTTGTCAGGTTGTGCGGTGATTATGGTGCGCGCTGATGCCCTCACCCCGGCCCTCTCCCACGGGGAGAGGGAGCAAAAAGTTCCTCTCCCGCTTGCGGGAGAGGGTTAGGGTGAGGGACAAAGCGCACCCAACTCAGCGCTTACTCAGCGCTTCCCACAATCCCAGCAGATAGGTGGTGCCTAGCGCGCGGTCGTACAAACCGTAGCCCGGACGGCCGGTTTCGCCCCAGATAAAGCGGCCGTGATCCGAACGGATGTAGCCATCAAAGCCGTTGTCATACATCGATTGCAGCACTTTATACATATCCAGCGAACCGTATTCGGTTGGGTGCGCGCATTCGTAGAAATCTTTATCCCGAATAATCTTGATGTTACGCACATGGGCGAACGGAATACGTTTGCGGCGCGAGAACTCCGCCAGAATGGCGTACACATCATTACTCGGATCTTCGGCAATCGATCCGGTACATAGCGTGATGCCGTTAGCCTCGGAATCGACCACGTTACAGATCCAGTCGAGATCGTCGCGGTTCTTCACCACGCGCGGCAGGCCAAAAATCGAATACGGTGGATCGTCCGGGTGGATCGCCATCTTCACGCCCACTTCTTCACATACCGGGATCACCGCTTTCAGAAAGTAAGCGAGGTTTTCACGCAGCTTAGCGTCATCAACATCTTTGTATTGGGCAAACAGATCCTGCACTTTTGCCAGACGCTCCGGTTCCCAGCCCGGGAGGGCGAAACCATTGGCGTTGCCCAGCACTTCCTGCACCACTTCGTCGAGGCTCTTATCAATGCCTTTCTTCTCGAACGCCATGGTGAGCGAGCCGTCTGGCAGCACGTAGTTCATGTCGGTCTTCATCCAGTCAAACACCGGCATGAAGTTGTAGCAAATCACTTTCACACCCGCTTCGGCCAGGTTACGGATGCTCTGCTGATAATTTTCGATGTAACGATCGCGGCTTGGCAGACCGATTTTGATGTCGTCGTGAATGTTGACGCTTTCGATCACTTCCACGGTCAGCCCGGCGGCATGCACCTGCTCAACCAGCGCGTTAATTTTCTCTTTCGGCCAGGTTTCACCTACCGGCACGTCATACAGCGCGCCCACGACGCCGCGCACGCCCGGCACCTGACGAATATATTCCAGCGAAACTTTATCTTCTTTCGGACCAAACCAACGCATTGTCAGCTGCATAATGTCATCCACCGTTATCGTGTCTGTGATAACTGATAAACTACCATTCTAGTAAACATCATGACAGCGCAGCGCGGCCAATAAGCCTTGATCCGCGTCACAGAACACAATTTATGCATCAGTGATGCAGCACAATTTCACCGAAATGCTCTTTGTATTTGAATAATTCCAAATCAGATCGCAGACCCAATTTACGCAGTGCAGTCTGTTTTTGCCCGCTGATGGTTTTACGGCTGCGCGCATATTTTCCGGCGATTTGCGTAATGCTTAATCCATCCAGATAGCAACGGATCACCTCGATCTCACGTGGGCTGAGATTGCGCAGCAGCAGCGTGATATCTTCGCCAGTTTGACGCGGCAATAAATAGTCATGCATTTCCCGATCGCTTTCCTGGAACTTATCCATCTCCAGCAGCATATCGGCGGTGAGAAAACGCTTGTTACGGCATACCTGATGCAGGGCGGTAATCAGCACTTCCTGATCTTCACTTTTACCCACAAAGCCATGCACACCCGCTTTTAACAGCAGTTGCACTATTGCCGGTTTTTCTACTGCCGAGGAGATCAGGATTTTTAAATCGGGATATCGCGCGCGCAGCTGTTTCACCATCTGCAGGCCGTCGAGTTCGTCTTCGCCAAGCATGTAGTCCAGCACCAGCACGTCCACTGAATGACGCTGTAAAAATGCCATCAGCTGCTGGCGTTGCGAAAAGGCGCCAGCCAGCTCCAGCAGCGCTTCCTGCGCCAGACGATACTGAATTGCTTTGCCGATCAGTGGATGATCGTCTAATACGGCAACCTGCCAGATTGCATCTTGTTTCATGGTTTCACCTCATTATCAGGATTATTTTTTAGTGCGTGAAGGAAGATCGCTTCCAGTTCGGCCACTGCTGTAGCGACTGCGGGAATCAGCTGCTGCAGAAACGCACTCTCTCGTTGTTCGGCTGCCTGCTCGGCGGCAAGGCAACTCTGTTGTAAGCTTTCAGCGCGCAGTAATTTGGCGCTGCCAAGTAATTGATGTGCAGCGTGGTGTGCGCTTGAGAAGTCCTCCGCCATGGCCGCTTGCTCCAGTTGTGCAAGATCGCGCGCATTTTGCTGCTGAGCGGTGGTGACCAGATCGCGCCAGGCTTGCGGATCATTGGCTGCGAGGTTTTCCAGGGTAAGCAGGGTTTCATTACGCATGCTGCTGGCAGCGCTGCCGGTGACCACTCGCAGCAGCTGGGTGCGCTCCAGCGGTTTAAACAGGCAACCATCCATGCCAGCCTGCGTCGCGAGTTGTGCAACGCGCTCTTCTGCCATCGCCGTCAGGCCATAAATCGGGACTGCGCGGCGATTCATTAGCTTCTCCTCAATACGTAACTGGCGGGTAAATTCAAAGCCATCCATGCCTGGCATATTGCAATCGGTGATCACACGATCAACGTCATGTTCGCGCCACAGTGCCAGCGCCGTTTCACCGTCTTCTGCCACCAACACATGATGCCCGGCGTAACGCAACTGTTGTGCCAGCAGCAGGCGATTGGTGGCGTTGTCATCCACAACCAGCATTCTTAAGGATGCGTGCACAACGTCATCAACTGGCTCAGCTTCTGCTTCAGTCAGCGTGGCGGGCTGGGCGATGAAGCGCAGCATAAACACGCTGCCCTCATCGGGCTCGCTCTCTACATGCAGCTCGGTTCCCAGCATCACCGCCAGACGGCGACAGATATTGAGACCCAGTCCGGTGCCACTGACGCGATTAGTGCCCTGATCCACCTGAACAAAGGGCTCGAAAATCGCCTTTTGCTGTTCTGGTGTGAGACCAACCCCACTGTCGCAGACTTCCAGTACGTATTCGGGTTTAGTGATATCTGCCTGGTAAAGCGCCACTTCAACTTCACCCCGCGCGGTAAACTTAATGGCATTGCTGACCAGGTTCGCCAGGATCTGCTTCAACGCCACGGGATCAAACAGCACGCTGTCCTGATCGATATCCAGCATGACATTGAGCGCCAGCCCTTTATTTAGCGCCACCTGACGGAATAGCGCTTCAGTGTCGTAAACCACATCGCTCAGTGACATCGGCATGTGGCGAATGCTGAAATGACCGGATTCGATTTTCGCCAGGTCGAGAATATCGCCGACCAGCGAGAGCAGTGAACGGGAAGATTCCCACGCCAAATCGATATTCTTTTGCCGCTGCGCTTCGTCGCTCTGACCTAAATGTTCAATCTCCAACAGGCCAATCAGTGCCGCCAACGGCGTGCGGATTTCATGGCTCATATGTGAAAGGAAAGTACTTTTCGCCTCGCTGGAGCGCAGTGCCGCACGCTTCGCTTTACGCACGTCCTCTAACAAGGTTTCGATCGTGTGCAGTTGGTTGCTGATTTCGCGCTCGTGCTGGCGCTGCCTCGCCAGCGACGATTTCAGCAGATGGTTGCGCCACAGGAAAAACAGCAGGCAAATGCCGGCCACCGCAGCAATACGCAGCACGTAACTGCGATAGCTCTGCCAGGACGTGCTGGTGGCGGGCGGCGTGTACTTGATCCAGCGCTCCATCAGTGACTGCATGGTTGGCTGCGGAATATCTGACAGCGCTTTATTCAGGATTGAATTCAGATGCTCATCCGCCAAATTGGTGGCCATCGCCATGCGAAACATCGGCAACGGTGCGACAAACGCCACTTTGAAGCGATCGTTGAAGTGGTTATTCAGCAAATATTGCGCCGATTCGTAGGGCACGATAAAGCCGTCAACCTCTTTGTCCTGCAGCTGCCCGAGGGAGTCGAGCGAAACCGCATTTTCACTAAAATCGATGGTTGGCCAGCGGCGACGCAGATCAAAGCGATAATAAGAACGCTCGTAGATGCCGATGCGTTTCCCTGTCATCTCATCGAAACTGTGCCAGTTACTGTCGCTGCGGGTCATCACCACCCAAGGCGAATAGACATAAGATCGCGTGTATTGAATCTGCGGGCTCTGCTTTGACGCGCCGTCACTCACCACAATCAGGGAATCGCGTTGATTAACCAGCGCATCGCGCATATTGCTCAAGCCCCGCATTGGATTGTAATGAAAACGAATACCGGTGCGTTGCGAGATGAGATTTAACAAATCGACGCTGAGTCCGGCGACACGCTGTTTGCTGTCGAGAAAGGTGAAAGGCAGATGTGTAGGGTCGTAATTCACCGTGATGTCGCGGTGCTCCGCCAGCCATTTTGCTTCGGCTTCGCTAAGGTCCAAAGGATGATTCTTCACCACCGACCGGTAATCAAGCCCCCAGGCTTCGGCAATTTGTACGGCATTACGTAGCGGGATATTTTTAAGAATTTCATTAATGGCGTCGATTAGCTCAGCATTGTCCGCGCGGGCGGCAAAGCGTGCATCCACATCGTTCGTGTAAGGCGTGCTATGGCCTTCAATGATGTTCTGCAAGCCGCGCTGCGACAAATAGCGCTGCGTGGCGGAGTTACTCCAGAACACCATGTCCTCATTGAAAGCGGTATCGGTATAGGCCCAGAGCGGCGGTGAGGCGGGCGCTAATGTGGCTTCGGGATAGCGTTTATGCAGCAGCGCTTTCAGTTCGTCGTCACCGTAGTACATCAGGCGATAGCGGTTGTCATTGAGCTGACGATCAAATTTTGCCTGGCGGCGGCTAATCAACACGCTTTGCGCCAGCGAATAGGGAATACTCAGCGCCAGTTTGGTTTCATGATTAGCAGCCTGCGGGTAGTAAGGAATTAAATCGACTTGCTTGTTATCGAGCGCGGTAACCAGATCGAGACGGGTGTTATAGCGTTTAACTTCGACCGGAAGATTCAGTGTTTTCGCGATGATGGCCAGATAATCGGCGGACAGTCCTTCAAAGGTGTCCTCTTCAAATTCAACCGAATAGGGCGGTAACGTATGGCTCCATACGCCAACGCGCAGCACCGAATGACGTTTTAGCCACTGTTGGCTCTCTGCATTTAGCGTCACTTCAGGGGAAACCAGACCGTAACGCGGCGTGAATTTTAAGGTGGTGGCGCTCCAGGCCGACAGGCAAAAGCCCAACAAAAAAATCATGCTAAAAATGCGTTTGACCACGAATTGATTCTCAGTTTTCTTTGCTGCTTTAAGCACTGCCGTGCGGCGGTGCGGTTCTCTGGCTGCGCTTTAATACGCCAGTGACCCTTCACAGCGGCACGAAACTCAACGGTTATTAAATGCTTTTTAAGAAATTTCTTACGTCTGTAGGCGAGGCTTACTACAGGCTGGTACTTAAGTAAGTTAAGTCAGCTGTTTTGACAGGAAACTTTCGACGTAACTCCTGAAGTTTCTCCAATTTGCCGCTGCTAATCGGCTTTTCATTTGTTTTATTTACAGAAACTTCCCGGCAGGCAAAATAGCGCTTATTTCCTCTCCTTCAGCCAACCATGTCAGAAGAAGCGCTGCGTCAGCAGATTCAGAACCTGAAAAAGCATAATGCGCGGTTAAAGCGTATAGCGCATGACGCGCGTAATAAGCTGAGTGCCGCGCTGGATGGAACCGGTTTATGTTTGTGGCAGCTGGATATTCCCAGCGGCAAGCTGGTGATTTTTAATCGTCGCTGGGGTGCGATGCTGGGTTTTCAGCCGAAAGAGACCAAAGCGCAGTTCGATGTGTGGCGCGAACGCCTGCATCCGGATGACGCCGACGAAGTGCTCAAAGCTTTTTACGATCACATTGAAGGGCGCGCGCCTTATTACGAAGCGCTGCACCGTATGCTGGGCAAAAACGACAACATTAAATGGGTGCTGGATCGCGGACGCGTTACCGAATGGGACGCAGCGGGCAATCCGCTCAAAGTCACCGGCACGCACATCGATATGACCAAAGAGAAGCAGTACGAAGCGCAGCTCTCATCGCTGGCGCATCACGATCCGCTAACCGGACTGACTAATCGTCATGCGCTCAATACGCAGTTCAGCAGGATGAAAGCGCTTGGCCCGCTGTGCGTGGCGTTTATCGATCTCGACAACTTCAAACACGTCAACGATACCTTGGGACATCGCAGTGGTGATGAGGTGTTGATTCAACTGAGCCAGCGCATCATCGACGTGGTGCCGCCAAACGTGGTGATTGGCCGACTCGGCGGCGACGAGTTTGTGCTGCTAATGCCGTTCCTGATCGACTATCCGAAAGTGCGCATTATGATGCAGGCGGTGCTGGATGCCGCGCTGACGCCGTTTGATATTGAGAATGGACATGCGCAGATTGGTGCGTCAATTGGCATTGCGCAGGTGCAGGAACGCGACAGCTTCGATGAAGCGCTGACGCGGGCCGATGAGGCGATGTATCAGATTAAGAAGAATGGTAAGCAGGGTTTTGGGTTGGCGGGGTAGTTTTTACCCTCACCTTAACCCTCTCCCGCAGGCGGGAGAGGGGACTGATCGAGCTTACATATGGCAGCGTTTCCCTCTCCCAGTGAGAGAGGGCCAGGGTGAAGGCATCAAGCCGCCCCAATCTCAATCCGCCAGCAAATGCCCATACATGGTCATCAATCTGCGGGTGACGCCATTAGTCCAGCCGAAGCCGTCCTGCAGCGGATACTCGCCACCACCACCCGGACGGGCGCGATCGCCGCTGATGTCATACTTCTCCACCAGCTTATGATGCAGTGAATAGAAATTATTCACCGTATTCAGCCAGTTAACGGCAATTTCTGTCGCCAGCGTCTCTTCACCGTAGTGATTTAAACCGACCACCGCCATCCACTGCAACGGTGCCCAGGCATTGGGTTTATCCCATTGTTCGCCGCTCTCCACCATCGAGGTTAACAAACCGCCTTGCGTCAGTAACAGATGACGCAGCGCAACGGCCTGCAGGTGCGCCTGCTCGGGCGAGGCGAGGCCGAGGAACAGCGGCACTACCGCAGCAGCGGTGAAGGCGCCAAAGCGTTCGCGACGCCAGTCGTAATCGCGGTACACCCCGGCAGTGTTATCCCACAGATAGCGATGAATCGCCTGCTTACGCGCATCGGCTTTTTTCTGCCACGCCAGCGCCGTGAGCTCTTCACCTTTGGCATGTGACAGCGTCGAAATCATCAGCTCCAGCTTGTAGAGGAACGCGTTGAGATCGATCGGAATAAATTGCGTGGTGCGGATACTCGCCAGACGCTGCGGATCGCGCAGCCAGCGTGAAGAGTAATCCCAGCCCGATGCAGCACCGGCACGCAGATCGCGATAAACCTCGTTGGCCGGACGACCTGATTTCTTCGCAGTTTCAATATCTTCCAGCCACGACTCATCGCGCGGCGTGTCGCGATCGTCCCAGTAACGGTTGAGCAGCGAACCATCTGGCATGCGCACCACGTGGCGATAGGCCTGATGCGGCATCAGCTCACCCGCGCCGTCCATCCAGAACTGGTACTCTTTCATCAGCTGATCGAGATAGCGTTTCGCGCCGCGAATGCCATCCTCTTCAAACAGTTCTACCATCAGCGCAAACACCGGCGGCTGCGAACGGCTGAGGTAGTAAGTACGGTTGCCGTTCGGCACGTGACCGTAGTTATCAATCAACCAAGCGAAGTTATCCGCCATATGACGCAGCAGGTCGTCGCGGCCTGCATCGGCGAGGCCGAGCATGCTGAAGTAGGAGTCCCAGTAATAGGTTTCTCCAAATCGGCCGCCGGGCACCACGTAAGGTTTCGGCAACGGCAGCAGCGATGAGTGTGCTAAATGTTGCTGTGGCATTTTGGTTAACACCGGCCACAGATCGTCAATATGTTCGGTTAAGGTTTTATCTGGATTAGAAACATAAAAACTCTCATTCACCTGAGGTGAATAAAAATGTTCGTGCACGAATGCTTCCAGATCAAAACCCGCTGCGCGTTTACGGCGACGAAAACGGATTAAAATATCCAGCGGATCGAATTTTGGTGCGCAGTCCGGAAACGTTTTGCTGTCAGCAAATATGTGCGATGTCTGTACCTGCTCAAACAGTTCCATGTAGCGATCGGCAGGCGTCAGCGCATCCGGCGCGGGCAAACCTTCAATCAGCTCGGGTTCCGGCTCCGAATCATGCATACCTTCGCGAACGAACTCGTGAGGATTATATTGATACTCCAGTTCAGCATCAGCGCGTCGATCCTCGAAAGCGTTATATTGCTGTTGGTTAGTATTAATAGCAGCCTCCTGGTAAATTCTTGAATGCGTAAAGAACAAATTATAGAGCTCTGAACGGGCGAAACAACAATGCGATTTATCTATGAACGTAATAAATCATGTCGATGGATCCGGTTTTTTTATGATTTTTCAGTGATTACAACGGACTATATTTCAGGAAATGAAAGCGGCTTTTAAGATGGATGTTTAAATAGCTGCACAGAAATATCTGTATTTAAGAAAATCGCTAAAATTTGCGCAAAAAAGCGTGGAATGGCTTGATCAATTTATGGCAAACGCAGCGGAAATAGAGCTGTATTTCCCTCACCCTAACCCTCTCCCGCAGGCGGGAGAGGGAACCGATCGAGTTAACATGTGGCAGCGCCTCACTCTCCCACAGGGAGAGTGAATCGATCGAGCTAACATGTGGCAGCGTCTCCCTTTCTTTATGGGAGAGGGTCGGGGTGAGGGCATCAGGCCGCACCTTACTTCTGCAACGCCGCCTTTATCACGTCCGCATACGGCGTGGTGGGGCGGCCAATCAGTTTGCTTAGCGTATGGCTATCGTCAAACAAACCGCCTTTTTCGGCGCCGGCATCTGAATCTGCCAGCATCTCTGACAAGCCATCTGGCAAACCGGCACCTTTCAGCGCGGCGGCAAATTCGGCTTGTGGCAGATTGATGTAATCCACTTGCTCGCCAGACTGTTTAGCAATCTCGGCGCTGAACTGCGCCAGCGTGTAGCTGTCGTCGCCAGCCAGTTCATACACCTTGCCCGCCTGATCGTCACGGCTGATCACTTCGGCCGCTGCCGCCGCATAGTCAGCGCGCGCCGCGGAAGCGATGCGACCTTCGCCGACCGCACCAATAAAGGCATGATGCGCCAGCGCGGGCGCAATACTCGCCGCGTAGTTTTCGGTGTACCAGCCGTTACGCAGCAGCGCGAAAGGAATGCCCGAGGCTTTCAGCTGGGCTTCAGTCGCACGATGCTCAACGCCTAAACCCAACGGCGAGGTATCGGCATGCAGTAAGCTGGTGTAGGCGATAAAGCCAACGCCAGCGGCTTTTGCCGCATCGATCACCGCCTTGTGCTGCGCTTCACGCTGGCCGACTTCACTGGAAGAGATCAGCAGCAGTTTATCGACACCGGCAAAGGCGCTTTGCAGCGTTTCCGGTTGGCTGTAATCCGCCGCTCGCAGCGTTACGCCCAGCGCCTGCAGATCGGCCGCTTTCTCGGGCGAACGCACCGCCGCAATGATTTCGCTAGCCGGCACTTTTTTCAATAACGCATTAATCACCAGACGGCCCAGTTGGCCTGTGGCACCTGTAATCGCAATCATGTTGTTCTCCTTTTGAACTGGTATGAAAACAGCCTAAGCGATAAACTAACTTTTAGTAAGTACTTACAGATTGGTTAGTTTGGAGAAGCTGAGTTAAATGTCTGAAAAGTTGAGTGAAAAATTTACGCGCGGTGAGTTGCTTAACGTGAATTGCCCGTCACGCGACGTGTTGAAGCGCATTACCAGCCGCTGGAGCGTACTGATTTTGCTGGCGCTACGTGAAGAAACCCTGCGTTTTAGCGAGCTGCGCCGCAAGATTGGCGGCGTCAGCGAACGTATGCTGGCGCAGACGCTGCGCTATATGGAAGAGGATGGTTTTGTTGAACGCATTGCCTATGACGTGGTGCCACCGCACGTTGAGTATCGTTTGACGTCGTTAGGCCGCGAAGTGGAAGGGCAGGTGACCGGACTGGCGGATTGGCTGGAGAGCAATGTGCATCGGATTTTGAAGGCGCATTGAGAAGGGCCGCCATTTATGGCGACCGCCGCACCCTCAAGCGCGTAAATACTTCTCAAACCAACCCAGCGTGCGGCTCCATGCTAATTCGGCGGCGGCTTTGTCGTAACGCGGCGTCGAATCATTATGGAAGCCATGATTCACACCGGGATAAACATAGCCTTCATAGATTTTGTGATTGGCTTTCAACGCCTCTTCATAGGCTGGCCAACCTTCGTTGATGCCTTTATCCAGCGCGGCGTAGTGCAGCAACAGCGGCGCTTTGATGCGCGGCACATCTTCCGCTTTAGGCTGACGGCCGTAGAACGGTACCGCGCAGGCCAAATCAGGAAACGCGACGGCCGCCGCATTGGCTACGCCGCCGCCGTAGCAGAAGCCGGTGATACCCACTTTGCCGGTGCCCTCTTCGTGGTGCATCAGGAAATCAATCGCGGCGAAGAAGTCATTCATCAACTTGGTGGGGTCGACTTTGGCCTGCATCACTTTGCCTTCATCATCATTCCCCGGATAACCGCCCAGCGAGCTCAAACCATCGGGTGCCAGCGCGATGTAACCGGCTTTCGCTACCCGTCGCGCCACATCTTCGATATAGGGATTGAGGCCACGATTCTCGTGCACCACTACCACCGCAGGCACTTTGCCGGATGCATTGGCCGGTCGCACCAGATAGCCGCGCACCTCGCCGTGACCTTGCGGTGACGGATAGTGAATGTATTCCGGTTTGATCGCCGGATCGGTAAATTCCACCTGCTGCGCCAGCGCATAATTGGGGCTCATGGCGCTGAGCAACGTGGCGCCGGTCATGCCAGCGATAGTGAATTTCGCCGCCATCGCGATAAATTCGCGTTTGCTGATTTTGCCGTGCGCGTAGTAATCGTAAAGCTCGAGCAGTTCCTGAGGGAAATCCTGTGCAGTAAGACGGGCCATAACCTCTCCTTCGCTGTTTAACTGGTTGATTAATGCTCTAAAAAAGCACAGCTTGTCGCCGCTGGCAAATACCATGCCGCAGTAGGTTAACGTCACTGCGTTTACATCACCTGTTTAATAAACAGCAGAAATATATCTTTTTGTTCTAAAAATATTAGCTTTTAATTAACAATCCTGATCATCCTGCGCTGTCCGGAAATATTTACATGCTCAACGTATTTACCGTAAATAACGCCATTTTTCTTCGCACTAAAAAATAAATAAATGAAGTGCTTACCTGATAAGCACAGCGGGAATAGGCGGAAAACAATAACAATATTGTCACAATGAATGAGGGTGATTAACCTTAACGTCGTGATTTTTAAAGTGTTAGTTTCTGCTGAAAACAATGATCGAAATCAAAAAACACTGTTATAGTTTTACCGACTTCCCCTGTATCTTTTTGTTCGCACCACTTCCTTTTACATTGGCGCGACATTTCTTTAAGCACGGCGAAATAACCGCTGCGCTCTGCTTGTTAATTATAAGTAAAAATTCGGTGTAATTTGTGGCAATGAGGTAAGCAATGTTTGGATTAGACGCCTTTCATCTGGCCAGGATTCAGTTCGCATTTACTGTTTCCTTCCATATTATCTTTCCAGCCATCACCATCGGTCTCGCCAGTTTCCTGGCGGTGCTTGAAGGGATGTGGCTGAAAACCCGTAACGAGACCTATCGCGATCTCTACCATTTCTGGTCAAAAGCGTTTGCCGTTAACTTCGGCATGGGCGTGGTATCCGGATTGGTTATGGCGTACCAGTTCGGTACTAACTGGAGCGGTTTCTCACAGTTTGCTGGCAGTATCACCGGCCCGCTGCTCACCTATGAAGTGTTAACCGCCTTCTTCCTTGAAGCGGGCTTCCTTGGCGTGATGCTGTTTGGCTGGAACCGCGTCGGTCCGGGCTTGCACTTCTTTGCAACCTGCATGGTCGCGCTCGGCACCATCTTCTCCACCTTCTGGATTCTGGCGTCAAACAGCTGGATGCATACGCCGCAGGGCTACATCATCCAGAACGGCATCGTGGTACCGGAAGATTGGCTGAAAATCATCTTCAACCCCTCGTTCCCTTATCGCTTGTTCCACATGTCGGTCGGTGCCTTCCTGGCCAGCGCCTTCTTTGTCGGCGCGTCGGGCGCATGGCATTTACTGCGCGGTAACGACAATCCAGCGATTCGTAAGATGTTCTCGATGGCGCTGTGGATGGCGCTGATCGTGGCACCGATTCAGGCGATGATCGGTGATGCGCACGGCCTGAACACCCTTGAGCATCAGCCAGCGAAAATCGCGGCAATTGAAGGACACTGGGAAAACAAGCCGGGTGAAGCCACGCCGCTGATTCTGTTTGGTGTGCCGGATATGGAGCAGGAGCGCACCAAGTACGCGCTGGAAATCCCGTACCTCGGCAGCCTGATTCTGACGCACAGCCTGGAGAAGCAAATCCCTGCGCTGAAGAGCTTCCCGAAAGAGGACCGTCCAAACTCCACCATCATCTTCTGGTCATTCCGCGTGATGGTGGCGCTGGGCCTGCTGATGATTACGCTCGGCGTGGTGTCTTTGTGGCTGCGTTTTAAAGGCCGTTTGTATCACTCGCGTCCGTTCCTGTGGTTCACGCTGCTGATGGGTCCATCGGGTTTGATCGCCATTCTGGCCGGTTGGTTTACCACCGAGATTGGGCGTCAGCCGTGGGTGGTATATGGCGTGCAGCGCACCATTGATGCGGTCTCGGCACATGGCGATATGCACATGAGCATCAGCCTGCTGGCGTTCATTCTGGTCTACTCGTCGGTGTTTGGTGTCGGTTACCTCTACATGATGCGTCTGATCAAAGAGGGTCCGGTGACCGGCGAAGGTAAAGAGGTTGATCACGGTGGTCCGGGTCAGCATCACACGCCAGCGCGTCCGTTGTCGGCGGCCAAAACCCATAGCGAAAAGAGTGGGGAGCACTAAGATGATCGACTTTTCAATTATCTGGTTTGCCATCATCGTGTTTGGCACCTTGATGTACATCGTGATGGATGGTTTCGATCTCGGCATTGGCCTGCTGTTACCGTTCAATAAAGATCCCATCGAACGCGACATGATGGTTAATACCGTTGCCCCGGTTTGGGATGGCAACGAAACCTGGCTGGTGTTGGGCGGCGCGGCGCTGTATGGCGCGTTCCCGCTGGCCTACTCGGTGCTGCTGGATGCATTGTCGATTCCTTTGACGGCGATGCTGATTGGCCTGATCTTCCGTGGCGTAGCGTTTGAGTTCCGCTTTAAAGCCACGCTAGAACACCGTGCGTTCTGGGATAAGTCATTCATTGCCGGTTCACTGCTGGCCACCTTCAGTCAGGGCGTGGCCGTGGGCGCTATCCTGAATGGTTTCCCGGTGGTTGGCCGTGAATATGCGGGTTCAGCGATGAGCTGGTTAGCGCCGTTCCCGCTGTTCTGCGGCGTCGGTCTGGTCATCGCCTATGCACTGCTGGGTTGTACCTGGCTGATCATGAAAACCGAACACGATCTGCATCGTAAGATGTCTGCGCTGGCGACGCCGCTGACGCTGACGCTGCTGCTGGTGGTGGGCATTATCAGTATCTGGACGCCGCTGACGCACGCGGATATCGCGCAGCGCTGGTTCTCGCGTCCGAACCTGTTCTGGTTCCTGCCGGTTCCGGTACTGGTGGTGCTGTGTTCGTGGGGGATTGTGCGCGCCATCAAACGTGAAGCGCATTACTCGCCGTTCATCCTGACATTGGCGCTGATTTTCCTTGGCTTCTCGGGCCTCGGTATCAGCATCTGGCCGAACATCATTCCACCGTCAATCACCATCTGGCAGGCGGCGTCTCCGGCGAGCAGCCAGGCGTTTATGCTGGTGGGCGGCCTGCTGATTATTCCGGTAATTCTGGGTTACACCTTCTGGAGTTACTACGTATTCCGCGGAAAAATCAAAGCCGACGAAGGATACCATTGATATGAAAACCGAGGTCAGCAACATGAAAACTCACTCTGAAACGAAGATTCCGTGGTGGAAGCAGGTGATGTGGCTGGTAGTCATTTACGGCGCAAGCGTGCTGGCACTCGGTGTGGTGGCATCACTGTTTCGTATGATGATGACGGCAGCAGGCATGCGTTCGCACTGAGCCCGCGCACCGCTTCAAGCAGTTGATATCACCGCAAGGTCGTCATGCGTGACGACCTTTTTTCTTTTCGTGCGCGATAAAAACGTTAGTAACCTAAGCAATTAATGCTTTTCCCGTTGCGCTACCTTTACTCTTCCTTACGTTGGTAATACGTTTTTGTTATATTTATGTGACGAATAACGCAAATTCATGACGTTAACCACCTCATTCGACTATCAAAATCATGCTCAGCCTGAATGTAAAAAAACAGTACATCAACGATCTGGTGGACTGGATAGAAGCGAACCTGACCGACGAGCTCAACATCGATCTGATTACCCTGAAATCCGGTTACTCCAAATGGCACATGCAGCGCATGTTCAAAGAGATGACCGGACAAACGCTGGCGTCCTACACGCGCAAACGTCGTCTGACCATGGCGGCGATGGCGCTGCGTCTGACCAGCATGCCGCTGATCGATATTGCGGTGCGCTTTGGTTTTGATAATCAGCAGAATTTTACCCGTGTGTTTAAAAGCCACTTCTCGATGACGCCGGGTGCTTATCGTCGCATTCCGGAAATGCTGATGAAGGATTTCCACAGCCGCATCTCCACGCAGCGTGAGTGGGTCAATGCGCGTCTGGCGCAGAAGCCGGAGATTCAGCTGTGTGGCGAAGTGATTGAGTGGGAATGCCGTTTCGGGGAATACATCGATCATCAAAATCATGTGGTGGCGCAGCATACGCGCGATTTCATCGCTTTTGCCGGTCAGCATGTGAACCGCGGCTGGCTGGGCTTTCAGTTTAGTCCGGGCGTGCATTCTGCCGACCAGCAACACATCAGCCTGTTCCAGGCGCTGGAGAGTCAATACGCCGACGTGCTGCCGCGTAACGTGCAGAACTGGACCGGCGAGAGGGGTTTGTATGCGGAGATTGACTGGCACGGCGCGCCGGAAGAGATCAACGCGTTCACCGCGGAGATTTACTACAACCACTTGCCAGCGCTGGGCGTGGCACGCCGTGCGGGTAAAGATTTGCTTAAGCTGGATTTGAAATACAGCACGCCCGATCTGCTGCAAGGCACCTTCTATATTCCGGTGACGGATAAGTAATGCATAATTCGTGCGGTAAACCGTGACAAACCGCACGATTTTATAAACTCACTGGCGTAATGAGCGTAAAATTCTTCATTGAAACCTGATTGGCCGCGTAAATCACCAGCCGCCACACATCAGGCTGGATAATCACCTGCATTTCTGGTCCATTCCGGGCCGCTATAGTGAACAGACAAAAAAATTATGCGACTTCTACCGTTGTTCCTCATGACAGCGCTTGTAGCGTTTTCTTCGCTGGCAAGTGCACAAATGGCTGAGCCTTTTTCACCGCCGGGCGGACTGCATCCGCATCAACCGCATTGTGCGCAGCATGAAATTCTGGGCGACAATGTGCTGCCGAAACATAGCCAGGATGATGGCAGTTTCGTGACCTGCGGCAATCGCCAGGCGTAATCGGCTTTTAAAATCCGTGACCGCTGCAATCTAAGCGCGGTCTCGGCAGTCAAACGCATTTATGTATTGCGCAATAAATTGCGCCGCTACACTTCCTGCTTGTAATCTGCACCTTATCCCTGACTGCTCTTCATCGTAGCGGCGCGATTTATCGCGCTGTTTTGACATGCCAATTTTCCAATAGCATTTTTCGGCATTGCGTCGAAGATATATCATAACTATTCTCTCCCCATCAGATGAGAATGACTTTCACTATCTTTTAGGGAGACACCACTTGCAAACTCACCCTTCCGAACGCGCGCCACGTCGTGTGCGCAATGAACTGCGTTTCCGCCACATCAGCGTGGTCAGCAAGACGCTGAGTGCCGGTGAATTCTGGCGCATTGTTTTCAACGGCAGCGATCTGGCCGGCTTCAACTCGCCATCGTTTGACGATCACATCAAAGTGTTCTTCCCGGAACATGCCGGTGCAGAGCTGGCGCTGCCGCAGATCACCGATGAAGGCATCGTTTGGCCGAATGGCGTGCGTCCTGCCGCGCGTGATTACACGCCGCTGGAATTTAACGGCGTCGATTCTCTGACCATCGATTTCTACATCCACGATGGCGGCGTTGCCAGCAGCTGGGCAAACCAAGCCAAAGTGGGCGATCAAATCGCGATGGGCGGCCCGCGCGGTTCGTTGGTGATACCGGCGGATTACGCCTGCCAGATTTACGTCTGTGATGAGACCGGTCTGCCCGCCTTTAAACGTCGTTACAGCGAAATCCAGGCGCAGGAAATTCATCTGCTGGCCTATGCCGATGAAGCCACCGGCCGCGATTATCTCGGTGATCTGCCAAATGTGCAGGTGAGCTGGTTGGGCAGCGGCACCATGCAGGCCGATAACCTGGCACCGATTAAGGCGCAGCTGGATAGGATTGCGCTGCCTGCCACTGAATACTTCATCTGGCTGACGGGCGAGGGCGAAGCGGTGAAACTGTTGAGCGATTACTTCACCCAGGGACGCGGTGCACATACCGATTTCGTGCGCGCAGTAGCTTATTGGCATCAGAAATAACGCCAACGCCGCGCGCGCTGCCGCCTGTGTTGAATTTTGCCAGGTGGCAGACTACTATCAACCTCCCTTAATTAGCGCTCAGGAAGGCAATGAAACAGCAGCGGGATTTTCCATGGCAGTCCGATCACGCACAGCGCACAGTCTGTGCAGGCGCACGCAAGAAGCGTCGGGAGCGGATGCTGGATGCCAGCGATATCCGCTTGTTAATGCTGCACTTTCTCGCCATCAGCTCTGCGCATGGGTATGAGCTGATTAAATCGGTTGAAGAGCTCTCCAAAGGGGAATATTCACCCAGCCCCGGCATTATCTATCCCAACCTTACGTTGCTCGAAGAGATGGATGCGATTCGCGTGGTCGATGCGCAGGCATCGCGTAAAGCCTATGCGCTGAATGAAGGCGGCGAGGCGCTGCTGGCGGAGAATCGTGACAACGTGAATGCGATTATCGAGCGATTAACCTCGCTGGCGATTTTGGTGAATAACCGCAGCATTCCGCAGGTCGAACAGGCGATTCATCTGATCAAACACACCTTGAATCATCGTCTGGCGCAGGAAGAGATTTCGGATGAGGCGCTGGAGATCGTGATCAGCGCGCTGCAGGAAGCGGCGGAAAAAATCGCTAAAAGTTAGCAGGTCGCCATGAATGACGACCTTAGGTGCGTGTACATCCGTTTATTCCGATAACGCACGAACCCCAAATCAACTCTTCTTCTTATCCACATGCCCCAACGCGCGATCCGGCCAGCAGAGGTCGCGCACGCGCTGCTTCAGCGCTGCCGCATCCGGGAATCCGCCTTCCTGCTTACGCTCCCAAATCACCTGACCATCAATGGTAATCTCAAACACGCCGCCGGTTCCCGGCTGTAGCGTTACCGCGCTTAAATCCTCGGCAAAGGTATGCAGCAACTCCTGCGCCATCCAGGCGGAACGCAGCAGCCAGTTACATTGTGTGCAGTAATGAATGGTAATCGCTGGTTTCTGTGACATAACGTGTCTCATTTAAATAATGAAGTTAACAAAATGTGCGGTCCAAGATACATCTTAGCTTACTGCTAGTTGATAATGATTACCACTTGCATTACATTCCTTTCGACATCATTTATTACAAAAAATAAGTCCATAATTTTTACGGTCTTTTAACCAAGGTCCTTACTTTCCGGCAGCAAGCAAGTGAGCGAATACTAACAATTAACCAGGTATTTCGCGCATGTCTTCACTCTTTCAGGGAACAGCCCAGCAACGTCTTTTCAAAGTTGCCATCATATCTTCAGCTATTCATGCCGCTTGCAGCTTTGCCGCCAGCGATAGCACCAGCAATGAACCGGTTCTCACCGTCACCGCGCCAAAACAGCAGGCCGGCAATAAAACCACCATCACAGTACAAGAGCTGCAAAAACGCGGTGCGAACGACTTCGGTTCGATCATGCGTTATGAGCCGCTGATCAGCGCCACCGGATCCAGCGGCGGATCCTCTGCCGGCAAAAGCGGTTTCGACCGCGCGGGTTACACCGGTTACAACATTCGTGGTCTGGAGAGTAATCGCGTCGGCATGGATATCGACGGCATTCCGATTCCGGATGCCACCGGCCGCCCTTATGTCAGCCGCACCGGCAACAACACCTTTGGTATTGGCCGCGATTACATCGATCCCTACCTGTTCGGCAGCGTTGATATTGAGAAGGGCGCCACGGCGGTGGATCAGCCGAATACCTCGATTGGCGGTAACGTCTCGTTCCACAATAAAACCGCTGACGATTACCTTAGCAGCGACAAAAATAGTTACTTCGGTTACCAGAGCGATTACGACTCATCGAATCGCAGCTGGCACAACGGCATCACCGCCGCTGCTGGCGATGACGAGCTGCGCGGCCTATTTGTTTACAGCCGTCGCGACGGCCAGGAAACCCGCAACAACAGCGACGTGAAACAGGCTTATCCGGCCAACTGGCACTCTGACGCCTTTATGACGTCCGGGATCTGGCAGCCGAACGATCAGCACAAGCTGAGCGCCACCTTTGATTACTATCACAAAACCAACCACAGCCATTACGATACCTGGGATACCAGCGGCAACACCGTTTGGGGCACCGCGCAGCAGCAGAGCGATACGCGCCGTTGGGGCATCAATCTGGCGGATGAGTGGACGCCGTATAACGACTTTATCGATACGCTGACCACGCGCCTTTACTGGCAGCAAACTCAGGCGCACGACAATACCTATCTGCCGACCAGCGCCAGCCAGTACGGCTTTGTCTATTCCGATTTCAACGTCGATAGCTATGGCTTCGACACGCGCGGCACCAAAACGCTGGGCCGCCACGAGCTGAGTGCCGGTGTCAATGCGCGCCTGGACAACAGCGAGCGTCCGTTCCGCCAGGAACCAGCGCCGAGCGCCTTTAGCGCCATCACCCAACCGCAGTCTGACAGCCGCACTTTCGCGCTGGCAGGATACCTGCAAGATAAGATCAATTTCGATCTTGATAGCCACAACTTCGCGGTCATTCCCGGCGTGCGCGTAATGTATCAAAGCACCAAGCCGAAAAATCTCGGCGATCTCACCACCGGCAGCACGGTGCTGACCGAAGAGCAGGTTGATGTGCTGTATGGCAAAACTAACTCCGATACGCAGGTGCTGCCATCGCTGACCTTCCAGTACGATTTAACGCCAGCGCTGACCACCTATCTGCAATACAAACGCGGCGTGCAGTTCCCCACTACCAGCCAGCTGTATGGCTCATGGAACCTGGGTTCCAGCTATGCGGGTAGCGCGCAATATGCGCTGATTGGTAACACCGATCTGAAAACCGAAACCAGCAACAACTTTGAGTGGGGCCTGAAAGGCCAGGCGACAGAAGGCGTAACGGTCAACACCTCGGTGTTCTATAACCAGTACAAAAACTTCATCGCCTACACCCGCTACCGCCGCGCCACCAATCCGGAGATGTTCGTCAACGTCCCGAGCAACATCTACACCAGCTATCAGGCTGAAAACCGCGATAAGGCCTACATTTATGGTGCTGAGATATCCACCAAAGTGAATTACGGCACCTGGTTCCCGCAGGTCGATGGCCTGAGCAGCACCTTTGCGCTGGGCTATAACGAAGGTAAATCCAAGTCCAGCTACGCCGGTGACAAGTACATCGATCTCGATAGCGTCGCGCCACTGAAAGCGATTGTTGGCCTGGCGTGGGATGACAAAGCGCGCGGCTACGGCGCAGCGCTGACCGCCACCTTCGTGAAAGGCAAGCAGGCCACGGCGACCAACCGCGAAAGCTACACCAACACCGGCACGGCGATCACTGATTCCACCACGGAATATATGCGCGTGCCGGGTTACGGCATGGTGGATGCAACGGCTTACTGGCAGGCGACGAAAAACGTCAAGCTGAGCGGCGGTATCTACAACATTACCGATCGCAAATACTGGGATTACACCAGCAGCCGCACGCTGACCAGCAGCAACGCCCAGGAACGCAACGACATCAACCTGGCGGTGATGCCAGGCCGCACCTTCCAGTTGGGTGTGAACGTCGATTTCTAATCCCTTTTCGCCCTGCGGCAGCGCAGGGCATTTTCATGGAGCAAGGCAATGAACTCACGTTACGATCACTATCTGGCGCTGAAAGGCGAGCATCCGAAAAAGTACGCGCGCGATCTCGCCGCGCTGATGGGCATTGGCGAAGCGCAGCTGTGTGAAGCGCGTGTCGGCCAGGATGCAAAGGCGTTAAAAGCTGATTTCCCTGCGCTGCTGGCAGCACTGGCGGCGGTAGGTGAAACCAAAAGCATCACCCGCAATGAATATGCGGTTCACGAGCAGGTGGGCAAATATGAAAACCTGCACCTCGGCGAACACGCCGGACTAATTCTCAACCCGCGCGCGCTCGATCAGCGTCTGTTCCCGCATCAGTGGCACAGCGCGTTCTTCCTGCGTGAGCAGAGCGCCCACGGTGAACGTCAAAGCATTCAGATTTTTGATCGCCACGCTGATGCGGTGCTGAAAATCTACACCACTGAAAATACCGATCGACCCGCGTGGGATGCGCTGATTGCGGCGTTTGTGCTGGAAAACGCGGCGGCGTTAGATCCGCAGCCCGCCAGCGCGCCGCTATACAGCAGGGCGGTTGATGCCAGCAAAGTGGAAGCCGAATGGCGCGCCATCACCGATGTGCATCAGTTCTTTGGTCTGCTGAAGCGCCACAACATCTCGCGCCCGCAGGCGTTCCGCGCGGTGGCGGACGATCTGGCGCGTCAGGTAAGTAATGACTCGCTGGCGCAGCTGCTGGATCTGGCGCAGCAGGATGGCAACGAAATCATGATTTTTATCGGCAACCGTGGCTGCACGCAGATCTTCACCGGCGCAGTGCAGAAGCTGATGCCGATGGATAATTGGATCAACATCTTCAATCCCTCCTTCACGCTGCATTTAATGGCGGATCACATCAGCGAAAGCTGGGTGACGCGCAAACCGAGCGGCGACGGCTTCGTCACCAGCCTGGAACTGTTTGCCGCCGACGGCACGCAGATCGCGCAGTTGTACGGTCAGCGCAGCGAAGGCACGCCGGAGCAGGCGCGCTGGCGCGAGCAGGTGATGTCGCTGGAGGCGTCAGCATGAGAAAACTTCTGTTGCTGCTAACTGCGCTGGCGCTGCCCGCTGTTGCGGCCGAGCGGGTGATCTCGATTGGCGGTGACGTCACGCAAATTATCTATGCCTTGGATGCGCAGCAGGATCTGGTAGCGCGCGACAGCACCAGTCAGCATCCGGCGCAGGCCAACAAGCTGCCGAATGTCGGTTATATGCGGCAGTTGAATGCCGAAGGGATTCTGGCGCTGAAACCGACGCTGGTGCTAAGCAGCGAGCTGGCAAAACCGTCGCTGGTGCTGCAGCAAGTGGCGCAAGCTGGCGTAAAAGTGGTGGATGTCACCGGCAAAAACAGCCTCGACGCCATCGCGGAAAAAATCGCTACCATCGGCAAGGCGCTGCATCGTGAAGAGGAAGCCAACGCGCTGATCGAGAAGGTCAACAAGCAGCGCGCGCAGATCCCACAAAAACCGTTGCCGATTAAAGTGCTGTTTATCATGGCGCACGGCGGCATGCGCACTCAGGCGGCGGGCGCACAAACTGGCGCGGACGGCGCGATTCGCAGCGCGGGTCTGATCAATGCGATGGCGGCGGTGCCGCACTATCAGCAGCTGTCGCAGGAAGGTGTGATTGCGGCGGCACCGGATTTGATCGTGGTGGGTGAAGATGGCCTGCGTACGCTGGGCGGCGAAGAGAAAGTGTGGTCGCTGCCCGGTTTGGCACTGACGCCAGCCGGTCAGCATCGCGCGTTGCTGGTGGTGGATGAGATGGCGCTGCTGAGCTTTGGCCTTGATACGCCGGGCGCGATTATCAAACTGCGCCACGCAGCCGAAGCGGCTTCCCCGTCATACTTCAAGCCGCAGGCGCGTTAGCTGCGTGTTCTCACCCCAGTCACTTACTTGTGTAAGCTCCTGGGGATTCGAACACTTGCTGCCTTCCTGCACCTTGAATTATTTAGGGGAAAAATATGGCAACTACATCCGTGATGCGCTGGCTCGGTTTGATGGCCATCTGCATGCTGATAGTGATGCTGATGGCGGCCAACTTCGGCGCGATGCCGCTTTCAATGCGCACTTTGTTGCGTGCGCCGCTCAGCGATATGGCGTGGCAAATCTGGATCAACATCCGCCTGCCGCGCGTGCTGCTGGCGGTGCTGCTCGGCATGGCGCTGGCGGTGTCCGGCGCGGTGATGCAGGGATTGTTTCGCAATCCGCTGGCCGATCCCGGTTTGCTCGGCATCAGCAGCGGAGCGGGTTTAGCGGTGGCGATATCGATCGTTATCCCGCTCGGCTTGCCGCCGCTGCTGGCGCTGTGGCTGCCAACACTCGCCGCCTTTATGGGCAGTTTGGTGGTGACGCTGCTGATCTTCAGCTTTAGCCGTCTGGCGCTGGGCAATTTGTCGCGCTTGCTGCTGGTTGGTATCGCCATCAACGCCTTATGCGGCGCGGCGGTCGGCGTGCTGTCGTGGCTGAGTAACGATCAGCAGTTGCGTCAGCTGGCGCTGTGGGGCATGGGCAGTTTGAGTGCGGCGCAGTGGCCGAGCCTGGCGGTGTGCGCGGTGCTGATTCTGCCGGCGCTGATAGCGATTCAGCTGCGCGCGCGTCGTCTCAATTTGCTGCAGCTCGGCGAAGAGGATGCACATTACATGGGCATCGACGTTAAGCGCACGCAGCGTCAGCTGCTGGTGTTGAGCGCGTTGCTGGTAGGCACCGCCGTGGCGGTGAGTGGCATTATCGGCTTTGTCGGTTTAGTGGTGCCGCACCTGATGCGTTTCTGTCTCGGCAGCGATCATCGCTGGATGCTGCCCGGTTCGGCGCTGGCGGGCGCGATTTTGCTGCTGCTGGCCGATACGCTGGCGCGCACCGTGGTGGTGCCGGCGGAAATGCCGGTGGGCCTGTTAACCAGCCTGCTGGGCGGCCCGTGGTTTCTCTGGCTGATTCTGCGTGAGCAAAGGGGGATGAATGAATGACTGCATGCAGGCGCGCGGGCTGCGATTTAGCCACGGCTCACGCGCGTTGATCGACGACGTTTCCCTGACTTTGCAGCCTGGCGAAATGATCGCGCTGATCGGCCCCAACGGCGCGGGGAAATCCACGCTGCTGCGCTTGCTGACCGGCTTTCTCACGCCGCAAGCGGGCGAGTGCTGGCTCGGCGATCGTCCGCTAAACAGTTGGCCGCGCGAACCGCTGGCGCAGCGCCGCGCGGTGATGCGTCAGCAAAATAGCGTCAGTTTTCCGCTGCCCGCCGCCGATGTGGTGGCGATGGGCCGCGCGCCCTGGCCGCGCGCTCAAACCAAAGCGGTGATTGACGAGGTGATGCACATTACCGGCAGCCTTGAGCTGGCACAGCGCGATTATCGATCGCTTTCCGGTGGTGAACAGCAGCGCGTGCAGCTGGCGCGCGTGCTGGCTCAGCTGTGGCACGATGACGGGCCACGCGGCTGGCTGTTTCTCGACGAACCCACTTCCGCGCTGGATCTGTTCTGGCAGCAGCACAGTTTGCGTTTGCTGCATCGCCTGACGCGCAACGGACACTTCAGCGTCTGCACCGTGCTGCACGATCTTAACCTCGCGTCGCTGTGGTCGGATCGCGTGCTGTTGCTGCATCAGGGCAAGCTGGTGGCGGAAGGCGCACCCAATGAGGTGATGACCGAACACACGCTGACGCGCTGGTATCAGGCGGAGTTGGATGTGGTGATGCAGGATGAGAAGGGCAGGCCGCGGATTCAACTGCGTGCCTGAGACCGTAGCGGCGCGATCTATCGCGCTCTGTGAAAAGACGCGCCATAAATTGCGCCGCTACGTGATGTGCGATTATCTGCAATCGATGATCAGTCTGCCGCGTACTTTACCGGCCAGCAGCTGCTCGGCACCTTCGCGCGCTTCGCTCAGCGGAATCACCTTGGTTAACTGCTGTAGCAGGTCGCCATCCACCAGTTCCGCCAGGCGCTGCCACGCCTGCTGCCGCAGCGGTTTTGCACACATCACGCTATCCACGCCCGCCAGCACCACGCCGCGCAGGATGAACGGCGCGACGCTGGTCGGCAGATCCAAACCTTGCGCCATGCCGCACGCCGCGACCACGCCATCGCGCTTGATGCCCGCTAACACATTGGCCAGAGTGTGGCTGCCGACGCTATCAATCGCCGCCGCCCAGCGCTCTTTCGCCAGCGGTTTGCCCGGATCGCTCAGCTCTGCGCGATCGATAATCGACGTCGCGCCCAGCGTGTTAATCAGGTAATCGCTATCGCTGGCGCGACCGCTGGAAGCAATCACCTCATAGCCGAGACGTGCCAGCAAGCTGACGCTGAAGCTGCCAACGCCGCCGCTCGCGCCGGTGACTAAAACCGGGCCGTGCTGCGGCGTGATGCCCTGTTTTTCCAGCGCCAGCACGCACAACATGGCGGTGAAGCCCGCGGTGCCAATTGCCATGGTTTGCAGCGGGCTCAGTGCGGCCGGCACTTGTACCAGCCAGTCGCCCGAGACGCTGGCTTTCTGCGCCAGTCCACCCCAATGCTTTTCGCCTACGCCCCAGCCGGTGAGTAGCGCCACATCGTCCTGCTGCCATTCAGCATGGCGGCTGCTGATCACCCGACCAACAAAGTCGATGCCCGGCACCATCGGGAATTGCCGCACAATCGGGCCTTTGTTGCAGATGGCGAGCGCGTCTTTGTAGTTGAGCGTGGAGTAGCTTACTTCGAGGGTGACATCCTGATCGGGCAGTTGTTTTTCTGACAGATCTTTCAGGGATGTGCGATATCCCTGTTCATCATTTTCAATGACCAATGCCTTGAACATGCAGCCTCCGGCTGGTTGAGGAAAGTGGGGGTATAGTACTCCTTTTTTGCCCTCACCCTAACCCTCTCCCACAGGTGGGAGAGGGAACTGATCCAGCATACCTTAACTCTCGCTCGGACGGCGCCCTCGCCCGCTTGCGGGAGAGGGCTGGGGTGAGGGGCCAGCGCAGCGGTTGTTCCGGCAAAAAAAAGATGACATGATTGCGCCCCAGTTAGTGTTCAACTCCCAGATTGACTTCGCCGAGGAAACCTCCTCATTGCTGTGCCATCGGCACCCACTCATCCTCTCTCAGGGATTTGTGTTATGAACCCATTGAAAATTGCTGCCAGCGTTGCTGTAGCTCCAACCCTTAGTCTTAACACTGCGCGCGACGTGGTGACGCTGGACAATACCGACTTTACCGATGTCGCTGCGGTCGTGATCACCTTGTCGGACACGCGCAGTGGCGTGCTGACGCTATTGCGCAAGGTCGGCTTTAATCTGCCGGTGTTTGTCGCCAATGCGTTCGATGAAGAAGTGCTGAAGCTGCCGGGCGTCACCGGCGAAATCAACGGCGCGCCAGAAGAGTGGAACGCGCTGGAGGACGCCGCGCAGGCGTATGAAGCCGAGTTGCTGCCGCCATTTTTCGACACGCTCACACGCTACGTCGATATGCAGAACAGCACGTTTGCCTGCCCGGGACATCAGGGTGGTGCCTTCTTCCGCAAACATCCGGCGGGACGTCAGTTCTATGAGTTCTACGGCGAGAACGTCTTCCGTTCGGATATGTGCAACGCCGACGTCAAGCTCGGCGATCTGCTGATCCACGAAGGCTCAGCCAAAGATGCGCAGAAGTTCGCGGCGAAAGTGTTTAACGCCGACAAAACCTACTTCGTGCTTAACGGCACCTCCAGCGCCAATAAAGTGGTCACCAACGCGCTGCTGACGCGCGGCGATCTGGTGCTGTTTGACCGCAATAACCACAAATCCAACCATCACGGCGCACTGATTCAGGCGGGCGCCACGCCGGTGTATCTGGAAGCGGCGCGTAATCCGTTTGGCTTTATCGGCGGCATTGATGCGCACTGTTTTGACGATGCTTATCTGCGTGATCAAATTGCCAAAGTGGCGCCCGATCGTGCCAACGATCAACGTCCATTCCGCCTGGCGATTATTCAGCTCGGCACTTACGATGGCACGGTGTACAACGCGCGTCAGGTGGTTGATCGCATCGGACATCTGTGCGATTACATCCTGTTTGATTCAGCGTGGGTGGGTTACGAGCAGTTTATTCCGCTGATGGCCGGCTGTTCGCCGTTGACGCTGGAGTTGAACGAGAACGATCCGGGCATTTTTGTCACGCAGTCGGTACACAAGCAGCTGGCCGGTTTCTCACAGACGTCGCAAATCCATAAGAAAGACAATCACATCCGTGGGCAGCAGCGTTTCTGTCCGCACAAACGCCTCAACAATGCGTTTATGCTGCACGCCTCAACCAGCCCGTTCTATCCGCTGTTTGCCGCGCTGGATATCAACGCCCGCATGCATAAAGGCGAGGCCGGACGCAGCATGTGGCACGAGTGCGTCACCATCGGCATTGATGCGCGTAAAGCGATTCTGGAACGTTGCGAAATGATTCAGCCGTTCCTGCCGGAGAAAGTGCACGGCAAGCTGTGGCAAGCGGCGGAAACGGAAGCTATCGCCGCCGATCCCGCTTACTTCAGCCTTGAACCGGGCGCAAAGTGGCACGGTTTTGAGGGTTACGCGCAGCAACAGTATCTTGTAGATCCCTGCAAGCTGCTGCTCACCACCACGGGGATTGATGCCGCCAGCGGTGAGTACACCAGCTTCGGCATTCCAGCGACCATTCTGGCCAACTATCTGCGCGAGAACGGCATCGTGCCGGAGAAATGCGACCTCAATTCGATTCTGTTCCTGCTGACGCCAGCAGAAACGCCGGAGAAGATGGCGCATCTGGTGGCGATGCTGGTGCAGTTTGAGCAGCACGTGCGCGAGGATGCGCTGCTGGCGGAAGTGCTGCCGAGCGTTTATCGCAAGAATATTGAGCGTTACAAAGGCTACACGCTGCGCCGCTTGTGTCAGGAGATGCACGATCTCTACGTCAGTTTTGACGTTAAGGATCTGCAAAAAGCCATGTTCCGCTCAGCCTGTTTCCCACCGGTGCAAGTGAATCCGCAGGATGCACATCAGGCCTATATTCGTGGCGAAGTGGAGTTGGTGAAGATTGCCGATGCTGAAGGGCGCATAGCGGCTGAAGGCGCGTTGCCATATCCGCCGGGCGTGTTGTGCGTGGTGCCAGGCGAAGTGTGGGGCGGCGCGGTACAGCGCTATTTCCTCGCGCTGGAAGAGGGCATCAATCTGCTGCCGGGCTTCTCGCCAGAGCTGCAAGGGGTTTACACCGAAGAAGATGAGCACGGGCGTAAGCATCTGGTGGCGAATATGATAGTGAGCTGATTGCACTTGCCCTCACCCTAACCCTCTCCCGCAAGCGGGAGAGGGAATGTTTAGAGGGCGCTCATTGTTACGTACGTGCTGGATCGGCCCCTTCTCCCGCGGGCGGGAGAAGGTTGGGATGAGGGACAAACCGCACCAGCTTAATACCGTCGATAACTGCGCTGCGCCTGGCTCACTTTATACAGATAACGCCGTGATTCTGCCGATGGATGGTTGGTGGTCAGCGTCTGGTAAACTTCCGTCGGCGACATACTATTTATTGACGAGAACGCGCGATCCTTATCGCTGGAGAACACGCGTAGCACGCTGCCCGCGCCGCCGTTGTACGCCGTAATCACCGCATAACGCCGTGATGTCGGATCCTGAATCCCACCTAAATAACTTCTCTGCAGCAGCGACAAATACGCGGTGCCCGCATCAATATTATTCTCAGGATCAAGCAGATAGCTGCGGCTCGGTTTGCCACCTTTGCCCTTCATACGGAACACATCAACACCGGCGGTATGCTGCACCACCTGCATTAACCCCAGCGCATCAGCGTGGCTCACCGCATACGGGTTGAAGCTCGATTCAATCTGCATAATCGCCAGAATCAGTGACGCATCCACGCCATATTGTTCAGCGGCTTTACGCACCATTGGCAGATATTTGTGCGCACGTTTGTCGAGGTGGTTTGGCACCATCGGAATGGTAACCGACCAGATGACGTGCAATCCGGAGGTGCGTTTCTGCAGTTTGTTTTGAATCAGATAATCAGCAAAGCTGCCGGCGCGGCCCTGCCAGCGGATCGGCTGGCCGGTATTATCCAGCACCTGGCCGTACAGCAGCGGCTCTTTACTGATTTGAATATCATTGGCATCGGAGTAGAGATCGACATTGCCCGGATCTTCGCCAATCAACAGCGTGGTGATGATCGCCTGACGCAGGCTGGCCATCGGATCGGTGCCGGAAATGGTCTCAATGGTGATGCTACCGCTGTCAAAGTTGATGTGACTGCGGGTGTAATAACCGTCGCTATATTTGACGTAATCTTTCGGTCCGGCGATCAGAACTTCATTGATTCCCCAAATGTTTTCAATATTGTGGGCAAACTGGCCCATCAAAATATCGAAACCGTTGGTGTCCTTGACCCACTCTTCATGAAACTGCGATTTTTTTTGTCCGGAGCAGGAGACCAAAAGTGGTGCAATCACCAAGAGCGCTATCAGTTTTTTATTCATTGTTAATGCGTGCCTGAATCGAAAAAGAGGGCCTCAAAGGGAAGCCCTGAACGGTTATTTTTCTGGCGGGGTGTAACCTTCAATGTGCACATCTTTGCCTTCGAACAGGAAATTGATCATCTCCTTCTCCAGCACTTTGCGATCTTCCGGGTTCATCATGCTCAATTTCTTCTCATTGATCAGCATGGTTTGCTTGGACATCCACTGTTGCCAGGCCTCTTTGGAGATCTCATTAAAGATGCGCTTACCCAATTCGCCAGGATAGAGCTGAAAGTCCTGACCTTCAGCGTCGCGTTGCAGATAAGTACAAAAAATGGTGCGGCTCATTACTCTTCCTCTTCGGTCACGTCTGCTCGACGCGTAAGCTGCTGGGGATGGCGCAATTCATGCAGCAAGCGCTCAACCGGCGCCGCCAAACCCACTGACGGTGGTTGCGCTAAGTTATACCAGAGACCGCCCGCTTCATCCATCAGCGACCCAGTGGAAGGCTTTGCGAGCCACATAGGCACAATGTCTAAGTGGAAATGGCTAAAGGTGTGGCGGAATGCGGTGAGCTGCTGCGGTTTAACATGAATGCCGCGCTCAGTTAGCCAGTCAGTTAGCGCTTGCTCACTTGTAAACTGCGGGAAGCAGAACAGTCCGCCCCACAGGCCAACCGGCGGGCGCTGCTCTAACCACACGTCATCGCCATCCTGCATCATCAGCATCCAGCCGCTACGTTCTGGCAAGGTCTGTTTGGGTTTCTTACCGGGATACGCCGCCCAGCTGTTGTTGGCATAAGCAACGCATCTGCTATTAAGCGGGCAGATTTCGCATTTAGGGCGTGAGCGAGTACATACTAATGCGCCAAGGTCCATCATCGCCTGATTGAACTGGCTGACGCCTGCCGCTGGCGTCACATCTTCGCTGATCTCCCACAGCCGTTTTTCAACCTCCTTTTTACCCGGCCAGCCGCCCACCGCGTAGCAGCGCGCCAGCACGCGTTTTACGTTGCCATCCAGAATTGGGAAGTGCAGACCGAGCGACAGCGATAACACCGCGCCCGCGGTAGAACGGCCAATGCCCGGCAGCGCTGCGACATCGTCGAAGTTTCGCGGGAACTCGCCGCCGTGCTTCTCCACCACCTGTTTCGCGGCTTTGTGCAAATTGCGCGCGCGCGCGTAATAGCCGAGACCGGTCCACAGATGCAGCACTTCATCCAGCGGTGCCGCTGCCAGATCGGCCACCGTCGGGAAGCGCGCCATAAAGCGTTCAAAATAGGGAATGACGGTAGCAACCTGGGTTTGCTGCAGCATCACTTCAGAGAGCCATACCTTGTACGGCGTTTTCTCCTGCTGCCACGGCAGGGTTTTGCGACCAAAGCGCTGATACCAATCCAGCACTTGTTGCGCGAACGTCGGCGCTTGCATCATAAGAAGGAAATTTTCCGTGTTTACTCTACAATCAGGCAGGAATTCCAGCACAGAGACCTCAGGGTGTAAACCGGAACATTGCAAAGGCTTGCTTCTGCTTCCTAACTTTGCATAATGCCCGTTTCCCAGAACAGGCTAACCAGCAGGCTTCAACATGATTAATGACGTCATCACCCCAGAATTTGATGAGAACGGGCGGCCATTACGCCGTATCCGCAGTTTTGTGCGCCGTCAGGGGCGCTTAACGAAAGGACAGCAGCTCGCGCTCGATAATTTATGGCCGGAGATGGGCGTGGAGTTCCAGCAGGAGCCGCTGGATCTGGTGACGCTGTTTGGCCGCGACGCGCCGGTAGTGCTGGAGATCGGTTTCGGCATGGGCGCCTCGCTGGTGACCATGGCGCAGAACAATCCACATCAGAATTTCCTTGGCCTGGAAGTGCATGCGCCGGGCGTGGGTGCTTGCCTGGCGTCGGCGAAGGAAGCGGGCGTGGAGAACCTGCGCGTAATGTGTCACGACGCGGTAGAAGTGATGCAGAAGATGATTCCGGATAACTCGCTGCGCATGGTGCAGCTGTTCTTCCCGGATCCGTGGCACAAAGCGCGCCATAACAAACGTCGCATCGTACAGGTGCCGTTTGCTGAGCTGGTGATGCGCAAATTGAAGCTGGGCGGCGTGTTCCATATGGCGACCGATTGGGAAGCCTACGCCGAACATATGTTGGAAGTGATGAGCAGCATCGACGGATATAAAAATCAGTCGGAAAGTAACAATTACGTGCCGCGTCCGGAAACGCGTCCGTTAACCAAGTTTGAGCAGCGCGGGCAGCGACTGGGCCATGGCGTATGGGATCTGATGTTTGAGAGGGTGAAATAATGGCCGTACAGCGTAGCCGTCGTTTGCGTAAAAAACTGCATATTGATGAGTTTCAGGAATTAGGCTTCTCCGTCGCCTGGCGTTTCGCCGAAGGCACCACCGAGGAGCAAATCGACGCCACTGTTGATCAGTTCATTAATGAAGTGATCGCGCCGAATGGTCTGGCGTATGACGGCAGCGGTTATCTGGTGTGGGAAGGTCTGGTGTGCTTGCAGGAAACCGGCAAATGCACCGACGAGCACCGCGAACTGGTGCGTAAGTGGCTGGAAGCTCATAACCTGACGGATGTGCAGGTGACTGAACTCTTCGACGTTTGGTGGGACTAAAGATCGTATCGGGCTAGCTTACTTGCCCTTTTTGCACCGGGCAGTGCTCGCATTCCTCACGTACTTATGTACGCTCCGGATGCTGCGCGCTGGCCGCCACAAAAATGGCTGCGACGCTCAACGCCCGACCTTTCAGCGCGTAAAAAGGGAGATTTCATGGTTCGTAAGGCACTTATCGCCGCGCTGCTGCTGGCGGCAACTCAGGCTCAGGCTGCATACGAGTGCAGTGTCAAGCCACAGGATGATGTGATCATTAAACCGCAGAGCGTGCAGGTGGTGGGAACCAACGGCAACCTCGAAATCACTCCGCAGGGTGACGTGCAGTTTAATGGCCAGAAGGTCAACGTTGATAACGCCGCGCGCCAGAAAGCCATCGACTACCAGACCGCGCTGCGTCGCGATTTGCCGTGGATCGATAGCGGCGCAACCTCGCGTCTGGAACGCAGCCGCGTGGCGCTGGATAAAGTGATTGTCGACAAGCTCGGCGCGAACAGCAATGTGCGTAATCGTCTCACCAAACTGGATGGCCAGCTCAAGCAGCAAATGAACCGCATTATTGAGCATCGTCCAGACGGACTGACGTTCCATCATCAGGCTATCGATCAGGTGCGCGCGGAAGGCGAGAAGCTGGTGCAGAGCACGCTAGGCGGCATCATGCAGGATAGTCTCAACGAAATGGGCAGCAGCCAGGCGGCGAGTGGCAGCAATCCACTGCAGGCCATTATGGGCAACATTGGCGGTTTACAACAGTCGGTACAGGCGGAGTGGAATAAGCAGGAGCAGGATTTCCAGAACTTCGGCCACGAAGTATGCAACCGCGTAACCGTGCTGGAAGAGCAGCGCAAAGGACTGATGCAGAACGTTAAAAGCTAATGATTTGCTTCAGCTAACAAAGCCAGCCCAATCGGCTGGCTTTTTGCTTTTAAGATGCACTGCATTTAAGAACCTTAGATTCGGGACGAATCTGATAACCGTAAAAACACCAAAATAATAAAGATGAAAGTGAGTTAGCAACTCATTGAAATCATTTATTTTTAAGGAGTTTTTATGTTATTTTTTAACACCTCTGCTTCCAGTAATATCCCTTCACTTCACACCGTGCATTTTCAATCCGACTGGTATAACGATGCGCAGAAGCGATGGGAAGGCAGTGCGCATTCGCCAGATACCGTTGCAGTCATCATCATGGTCAATGGTAAAAACCCAATAAGTGTGCCAGTGAGTGGCGGCCGTTTTTCCTGGGCGCCTTCTCAACCCATGCCTGACGGTGAACACGTGCTGACCTTTGTTGCCGTTGATCGCGCTAATAACCAAAGTGATATCGTTTCGGTCAATTACAACATTGATACTATCGCGCCTGACAAGCCGCAAATTACTGCAATCGAAGACTATGCAGCGGGTGGAATACATAACGGCAATAGCATTAAGCGACATGGTTACACCAACGACGCAAATCCTGTCGTGCGTGGCGAGGCAGAGGCAAATAGCCTGGTATACATCTACAACAAAAACAGCAAAACGCCCCTGGCTTCGGTAACCGCTAATCAGCATGGCAAATGGGAGGTGGAAGTGAACCTGCCTAACGACGGTGCATATGAGTTGAGTGCCGTGGCAGAAGACCGGGCAAATAATCGCAGCCAGCCGTCGCTAAAGTGGCCATTTCAGCTTGATACCGAGAAACCGGATAGCGCCACCATCAATTACTTTGAGGATGATGTTGGTTTGTATCGCGGACAGTTTGATCTCATCCGGGCCACTGACGATCGCCGCCCTGAGCTGTACGGCACTGGCGACCCTAATGAATATGTACGCGTTCAATACGCCAGCAAAAACGGCAGTTGGGTAACAACCGCGACCGTTGCGGTAGACAGTGATGGCACCTGGCAGTGGACTCCACCGCAAAATCTCTCCGATGGCGAATGGAATTTTCGCGTGCGTAACATTGATCATGCTGGCAACGTCAGTAAATGGAGCAGCACCGTCACGTTGCTGATTGATACCACAACAATTCAGCCCCTCATTATGCAGGTGCTCGATGATAGGGGACCCATTGAATCGGTATTCCCAGGGCAAAATACCGACGATGCACGTCTGGATTTTATCGGTAAGGCCGAAGTTAACAGCCTGGTGATTCTGTATCAGGATGGTACGGCGGTGGGATCGGCTTATGCAAATAGTCAGGGTGACTGGAGAATGACTCCGCAGCAAGATATGCGTGCAGGGCTGAATAATTTTGGTGTGAAGGCGATAGATGAAGCAGGGAATGAAAGTTCCTACTCTGCAAATTATCCGGTGAGATTCATCCCGTCACCCCAATATCAAGCCAATTATGAAAGTGAATCAAGAGATGATGGGAATGGGACGAGCTATTTGCCCATCCCAGGAGAACGCCACATTTATGATGTCGCGAGCTGGTTAAATACTTATCCGTCTCATTATCTGGTGAAAGCGGCAAATATTATTTTTTCGGGTGAAAACCAGATAATTGATTTTGCTGCGCTAAGTGCACGTGTGGAAGGTTTGCAGAAAATAGATATAAGTGGCAAAGGTAATAATCTGCTTAATCTCGATCTGCACTCGTTACTGAATGAAGGCGGTGAGGGGCTATTTATTAACGACGATAGTCAGCAATTGATGATTGATGGCGACATGGGCGACCGCATCACGCTTGATCGCACGCAATTCAGCGACGGCTGGTTAACTTCGCAGAATAAAGTCCAGATCGGCGGGGAAAACTGGACACTGTTAACCAATAGCCAGGCGCATTACACACTGTTAGTGAATCAGGAAATTGAAATTACTTACGGCTAATACGCAAAAAAGATGCCCGGTATAAGCCGGGCATTTTTCATTACTCTTCCGTCAGGAACAGTTCCAGCAGCGAGTTCAGGAACAGTTTGCCTTTCTCAGTGATCTGCCAGCTCTCCGTGGTTTCCTCCACGTATCCTGCACTTATCGCCGCATCGATTTGCGGGCGAATCACCTGCTCATCCATGCCGGTATAGCGGCGGAAATCGGCGCGCGGTGCGGCTTCCAGCAGACGAAAACGGTTCATAAAGAACTCGAACGGCTTGTCGTTCTCGGCCACGACGTGCTGCTTATCGAGATAGTTGCCTTTCATAAAGCCGCGCGGATGACGGGTTTTCACCGTGCGCACGATGCGACCATCGGCTTGCGTCAGCTTACCGTGGGCACCACAGCCAATCCCGAGGTAATCCCCGAAGCGCCAATAGTTGAGATTGTGCTCGCAGCGATAACCCGGTTTGGCATACGCCGAGGTTTCATATTGCTGATAACCTGCGGCGCTCAGCAGTTGATGACCTTGCTCAAAAATATCCCACAGCGCATCGTCATCAGGCAGTTTTGGCGGGCGCGAACCGAATAAGGTGTTCGGCTCAATCGTCAACTGATACCACGATAGATGCGGCGGATTAAGCGCAATCGCCTGGCGCAGATCATCCAGCGCTTCCTCCAGTGACTGATCCGGTAAGCCGTGCATCAGGTCGAGGTTAAAACTGCGCAGGCCTAATCCTTCAGCCAGCTGGGCGGCGCGCACGGCTTCTTCCGGCCCGTGAATGCGGCCTAAACGCGCCAGCTTCTGTGGACTGAAACTCTGCACGCCAATCGAAATACGGTTGATGCCGGCTTTCTGGTAGGCGCTAAAGCGATCGGCTTCAACGGTGCCTGGATTGGCTTCCATGGTGATTTCCGCATCGGCCGCCAGCGGCAAACGCGCACGCACGCCGTCCATCAGCATCTGCATCGCATTGCTGCTCAACAGGCTTGGCGTGCCGCCGCCGATGAAAATAGTGCGCACTTCACGGCCGCCGGTCAGCGGTAAATCCTGTTCGAGATCGTTGAGCAGGTGCTGCACATACTCAATGTGCGGCACCTCGCCTTTTAACGCGTGAGAGTTGAAATCACAGTACGGACACTTCTGCACACACCACGGAATATGGATGTACAGGCTTAATGGCGGCAACGTAGGTGAAAACTCAGGCATTGCGCATCGCTTCCAGCAGCAGCGTTAGTGCTTTACCACGGTGAGAGACGGCGCGCTTTTCGTCTTTACTCAGCTCTGCCGCCGTTTTACCTAATTCAGGGACATAAAAGATGGGATCGTAACCAAAACCGCCTGCGCCCGCTGCCGCGCGGGTGATTTCCCCGGCCCAGCTACCGTGGAACACCAGCGGCGTGGGATCGGCAGCGTGACGCAGGTAAACCAGCACGCAGTGGAACTGAGCCTGACGTTTGCCATCCGGCACGTTTTCCAATGCCACCAGCAGCTTATCCAGATTCTGCTGGTCGCTGGCATCAACGCCCGCAAAGCGCGCGGAGTAGATCCCCGGCGCGCCGCCAAGCGCATTGACCGCCAGACCGGAATCGTCGGCAATCGCCGGTAAACCGGTAATCTCAGCCGCATGACGCGCCTTCAGGATGGCGTTTTCGATGAAGGTCAGGCCGGTTTCTTCCGCTGACTCAACGCCGAGTTCGGTTTGCGCCACGATATCAAGTCCGAAGGCCGCTAACAGATCGGCCAGTTCGCGGACTTTGCCGGGATTTCCGGTCGCGAGTACAACTTTTTGCATAACAGTTCCAGATAGACGAATTACAGCAAATACCAGAGACCTGGGAACAGGTCCATGCCGAGGAAATTCAGCGCGTACAGCACCAGAATCACAATCATGGCAGAGAAATCGATACCGCCCATCGCCGGCAGAATACGGCGAATCGGTGACATCAGCGGTTCAGTCAGCTGCATCAGAACCTGATCCACCGGGCCGCGACCCTGGCTGATCCAGCTCATCAGCGAACGAATGATGATCACCCAGAACACCAGATAACCGGCGGACTTCACCAGCGACAGCAGGCCAACCAGCAGGTTGGTGGGATCAACGGAGAACACGCCGACCTGAATCAGCAGCAGGATCGGATATTTCAGCGTGGTCAGCACAAAGGCCAGCAGCAGCGATGCGGTATCAATCGGGCCAATGGCCGGGATGACACGGCGCAGCGGCTTGATAATCGGTTGGGTGATCTTCACGACAAACTGCGCCAGCGGGTTGTAGAAGTCACAGCGCGACCACTGCATCCAGATGCGCAGCAGCAGCACCATCACGTACAAATCGATCAGCGTTTTGACTAAAAACGTCAGTGTTAACATGAGGTTCCTCAATTATTGTTGTGAAGGTCGCGCATAATCCCGCGCGCCAAAAACGGCGGTGCCAATACGCACCATGGTGCTGCCCGCGGCGATTGCCGCGTCCATATCGTCGCTCATTCCCAGAGAAAGCGTATCGACGTCAGGATAGTCCTGTTTTAAGGTTTGAAACGCGGCGGCCATCTGCTGACACACCGCCAGTTGCCGTACGTATTCTGACTCTGGCGCCGGAATCGCCATCAGCCCACGCAAGCGCAAATTCGGCAGTGCGGCGATCTGCTGCGCCAGCTCCGGCAACGCCTCCAGCATGATGCCAGATTTGCTGTTCTCGTCACTGATATTTACCTGAATTAACACGTTGAGCGGCGGCAACGACGCCGGGCGCTGATCGTTCAGACGCTGCGCGATGCGCTGGCGGTCCACGGTGTGGCACCAGGCGAAGTTTTCCGCCACCAGACGGCTTTTATTGGATTGCAGCGGGCCGATAAAGTGCCATTGCAAATCAGGATGTGCGGCCAGCTCAGCCACTTTTTCAACCCCTTCCTGCACGTAATTCTCACCGAACGCGTGTTGTCCAGCGGCAATGGCTTCTGCGACCGCGCTCGCAGGTTTGGTTTTGCTCACTGCAAGCAGCGTAATTTCTTCTGGCGCGCGGCCGCAACGTGCGGCGGCGGCGGCGATACGCTCACGCACTTGCTGTAAGTTGTGCTCAATGGAAGTCATAGTCAGGAGAAGCTAAATGGAGTTGGATGAAATAGTGGCCCTTAGTGTAAAGCATAACGCCGCCGATCTGCACCTTTGCAGCGGACATTTGCCGCACTGGCGGCGACAAGGCGTGCTGGAGCCGATTCCGCAGCAGAGCGCGCTGGATGGCGGCTGGCTGGAAGCCTTTATGCAGCAGTGGCTCACGGCGTCGCAGCAGGCCGAGCTGGAGGAGAACGGCCACGTTGACTTCGCGATTACGCTTGCCAGCGGCATACGGCTGCGCGCCAACCTGTTTATGCAGCGTCACGGCTTATCGCTGGCGCTACGGCTGATTGCCAGCCAGGTGCCCGATCTCAGCAGCCTGCATCTGCCCGAGGTGGTGAGCCAGCTGTTACAGCTGGAAGAGGGGCTGATTTTAATTACCGGCGCCACCGGCAGCGGCAAATCCACCACGCTGGCGGCGATGGTAGATTGTCTGAATCGTCAGCAGGCGCGGCACATTCTGACGCTGGAAGATCCGATTGAGTTTGTGCATCGCAGCCAGCGCTCGCTGATTCAACAGCGCGAAGTGGGTGCGCACTGCGCCTCGTTTCAACACGGGCTGAAAGCCGCGCTGCGTGAAGATCCTGATGTGATTCTGCTCGGCGAACTGCGCGACAGCGAAACCATCCGCCTGGCGCTCACAGCTGCAGAAACCGGGCATCTGGTGCTGGCTACGCTCCATACGCGCGGCGCAACCCAGGCGGTTGATCGGCTAGTGGATGTCTTTCCCGCTGAAGAGAAAAACCTGGTGCGCACTCAATTAGCGGGCAGCCTGAAAGCGGTGCTGGCGCAACGTTTAGTGCCGGCAAAAGCGGGCGGGCGTATTGGCTTGTTTGAAGTGTTGGTGGCGACGCCAGCGGTGGCGAACCTGATCCGCGAAGGCAAGATGCATCAGTTGCCTGGCGTGTTGCAAACCGGCGCGCAGGCTGGCATGCAAACCTTTGCGCAGAGCGAGCAGGGGCGTCAGGCGGCGGGGATGATTTGAAGAGAGCCAGATAGGCGCTCAAAGGCGGAAAACCAACTCATTGTAGCGGCGCGATTCATCGCGCATATTTATGCCGCTGCCCTGCTCATCCGTGGCAATGCGCAATAAGTTGCGCCGCTACGCTATGTGCCAGATCTGGATGGCTTTAATGCGTATCAAACCAATCTTCGAGGATAATCACCGCGGATTGGGAATCAACCTGGCCTTTCTGCAACGCGCGAAAGCCGCCGCGTTCAAACAGATCGGCACGCGCTTCAACGGTGCTCAGGCGCTCGTCCTGCAGCTCGACGCGTACGCCAAAACGACCATGCAGGCGATTGGCGAACTTACGTGCGCGCGCAGTAAGTTCCTGTTCGGTGCCATCCATATTCAGCGGCAAGCCCACCACCACATAATTGGGCTGCCACTCTTTCAGCAGCTTTTCGATCAGCTTCCAGTCCGGCGTGCCATCCTGCGCTTTTAGCGCAGTCAACGCGCGCGCGGTGCCCGTTAATTGCTGACCGACAGCAACGCCGATGCTTTTGGTGCCGAAATCGAAGCCCAGTAAGGTTTCACTGGCCATCAGGCGTGTCCTGCATCGGTGGCAATGTTGTGAATATCGACGCCCAATCCGCGTGCCGCTTCACGCCAGCGTTCAGCGATGGGCGTCTGGAACAGAATATTGGTGTTAGCGGGCGAGGTGAGCCAGGCATTCTCCAGCAACTCCTCTTCCAGCTGACCTTTCTCCCAGGCGCAATAACCCAGCGCCACTAGCACGTTATCGGGCTGTGATGTGGTGCCGATCGCTTCCAGCACATCACGTGAGGTGGTGATCACCGTGGTGTCTGAAATACGAATGCTTGAGGAGTAAATGCGCTGCGCCGAGTGCAGTATGAAACCACGATCTTCCGCCAGCGGACCACCGGCAAACACTGGCTTGTCCAGTTTGATGGCAGGATCGCGTTCGGATGCGCTAATTTTAAGCTTTTTAAGGATGCCTTCGACCGTCAGGTTGTCCATTGGCTTATTAACGATCAAACCCATGGCGCCATCTTCATTGTGCTCGCAGATATAGACTACCGAGCGTTTGAACAGTGGGTCCTGCAGCGACGGCATCGCAATTAGAAAATGATGCTGTAAATTCATTATCACTCGTATACCAAAAATAACCGGCGCAGCCGCGGCAGCGCCGGTTTTGGGTGTTCACGGAGTGGAGACTCCGACGGCATCAGCCCAGGCGTTTCTCAATGGCATCCATCAGCATGCCAGTGATCGATATCGGGAACGCGGCCTCGATTTCACGTACGCAGGTTGGGCTGGTCACGTTAACTTCAGTCAGTTTATCACCGATAATATCCAGGCCGACAAAAATCAGCCCTTTGGCTTTCAGCGTTGGGCCAACGCGACGCGCAATTTCCCAGTCGCTGTCGCTCAGCGGACGCGCTTCACCACGGCCACCGGCTGCCAGATTACCGCGCGTTTCGCCGCCTTGCGGAATGCGCGCCAGGCAGTAAGGTACAGGTTCGCCATCCACCACCAACACGCGTTTGTCGCCGTCTTTGATTGCCGGCAGATAGTTCTGCGCCATGCAGAAGTACTGGCCGTGATTAGTCAGGGTTTCGGTGATCACGCCGAAGTTGGGATCGTCCTGTTTAACGCGGAAGATCGAGGCGCCGCCCATGCCGTCCAGCGGCTTAAGGATCACGTCGCCATGCTCCTGCCAGAAGGCGCGCAGCTGCTCTTTATTACGCGTGACCAGCGTATCTGGCGTCAGGTCGGCGAACCATGCGGTATACAGCTTCTCGTTGCAGTCGCGCAGGCTCTGCGGTTTGTTCACGATCAGCGTACCTTGCTCTTCTGCGCGTTCCAGCAGGTAAGTGGCATAGATAAATTCGGTGTCGAACGGCGGATCTTTACGCATCAGCACCACGTTAAGATCGGCCAGCGGGATATTCTGCTCGCTGCCAAACGTGTACCAGTTGTCGTAGTTCTGCTCAACGCTCAGCAGACGCGTGCGTGCGTAAGTCACACCGCCGCGCAGGGAGAGATCGCCCATCTCCATGTAATGAATTTCGTAACCACGGCGCTGTGCTTCCAGCAACATGGCGAAGCTGGTGTCTTTTTTAATATTGATGGACGAAATCGGGTCCATAACGATGCCAAGCTTAATCATTATTCTCTCCTAAATGGGGAAGCATTTACCCCGAAAGCGTTGTGCTGTGAAGTTACGTTCGAACCCGAAAGTATCGCTTAACCGAGGTCACCAAACCTCACCTGAAGTGCCGTAATGGCGGTGAGTGCGGTAGTTTCGGTGCGCAACACGCGGGGTCCAAGCAGAATATCGGTAAAACCCTGCTGCGCGGTCATGGCAATTTCATCGGCGGTTAAGCCACCTTCCGGCCCAATCAGCAAGCGCAGGCGCTCTACCGGCTGCGGCAGCGTGTTGATGCTGTGGCTGGCGCGCGGATGCAAATTGAGCTTCAAACCGTCTTCGGCTTCCGCGCACCAGGCTTGCAATGTCATCGGCTCGCGAATTTCCGGCACACGATTACGGCCGCACTGTTCACAGGCGGCAATCGCGATTTTCTGCCATTGCTGAATTTTTTTTGCCAGCCGCTCGGCATCCAGCTTTACGCCGCAGCGTTCAGAAAACAAGGGCGTAATCACATTCACGCCAAGTTCGATCGATTTCTGGATAGTGAATTCCATTTTTTCACCGCGCGACATCACCTGACCGAGATGTAAATGCAGCGGGGATTCACGGTCATCAGCCTGGCTGGCAAGGACCCTTACTTTTACACGCTTTTTATCAGCCTGGGTGATTTCGGCGCTAAAAGTCAGATTACTGCCATCAAACAGCTCAATTTGCTGACCGGCCGTCATGCGCAGCACGCGTCCAACATGGTTAGCGGCATCTTCATCGAGGAAGACTTCACTGTTAACTTCGAGAGATTCGGGATGATAAATGCGAGGTATACGCATGCGGTTCCTGCCAGCGTTATGCCGTGTCAGCGGACACGGCGCAATCGAAAAAAACTAGTTTAGGGTAGCGCTTTTAGCGCTGGCAAGCCTGCTGTACGTAGGAATTGTGATTTCCCTGCACTTTGGCGATGCGATTGTCGCGCTCACACTCCCAGCTCGTCACCGGATATTGCGTATCCCACGCGGTAAACAGCTGGGTTTGCTGACGCGACAGGCGCAGGTGATATTGGTCGCGCATATAGAAGTAAGTGCGGGCAATGGCGCCACGCGCACGCTCCGGCGGCTGCGCCAGTTTCTGCTTAAAATCGACCTTCATGCTGCATTGACCGTATTGCTGTTCGCCCCCGTTCCATTGGCTGTACTGGAAATTATTGCGGTCGCCGTTCACTTCGCCAATCGCTGGCTGCAGGTTATGCAGATCGCTCTCGATGCGGCGGTAATCGGCATCTTTGCTGCAGCTTTTGCGGCCGCCGTTTTGCCAGCACTGACGCTGATGGCCGAACTCCCACGCGGGCATCACATGTTCCCACTCAATGCGTTCGGCGCGATTGGCGTTCTTACGCACGCTGTAGCCGCAACTGCTTAGATCCGGTACGCCCTTTTTGCCGTGCCAGCTGATTTTGCAGCCGCAGTAAAAGTCGGCGGGCGCATCAGCATTGATCTGCGCCGCATACGCTTTGGCCTGACTAAAATTGTTTTGATGATAGTGAGTGAAACTGAGGCTGTAAGCGCTAAGCGGGGCAACTAACAAGGTAAGTAACAGCAACGTTTTGCGAGACATATTCCAAAAATTAACCTGGTCCTGAAAAAGGGCGGCAGGGTAACAGAATGATGACGCACGGGATATGAGATTAGGCTAGGTTGCTGAACTAATTCGATAAAAATTCACCGGGTTGCAGCAGGGATTTGCAGTGCACACAGCGATATTCGCTTTCTCCACGCAGCACACGATTATGGCGCCGTACGGTGAGCTGATGCTGCTGACAGCGGCAGCGATAGGGGAAGGTGTTGCTGCGCACCGAGGCGATTTCAAACTGGTGGGTGCGGCGCGCAGGCACGCCAAGCACGCTCTCCATCATCCATTTCCACTCTTTGCCGTGTGGCGGCACGCGGCCAAAGGTTTTCCACACCAGCAGATGCGCCAGTTCGTGCGGCACCACTTCATCAACGAATGCCTGCTGATTCTCCAGCAGCAGCACCGGATTGATGCGGATTTCCCACTTCTCCAGCCATGCGGTGCCCGCAGCGGTGCCGCGCTGCTGATAAACCAGCGAGGGCTCATCAAAGCGACGTTCCAGCTTCTCGTTGGCCAGCTGTAAATAGTGGCGCAGCGAGCGCATAACGGCTTGCTGTAAGGCGATGGGAAGGCGCGGTGTTTTCATGGGGGGCAGCATAAAAGGTTGCCAGAACGATCTCAAATAAAAAGGGCTGCCAATTGGCAGCCCTTGCATTCGCTCATCGGGATTACTTCTGACCGATATCGCGCAGTTTTTTGCCGGACATAAGGTTGCGCTCGATGTGCTCCAGCGAGACGTTTTTGGTCTCTGGAATCAGCGCCAGCGTCAGCAGAATGAAGAACACGTTGAGACCGGCGTAAACCCAGAAGGTTGGCGCGTTGCCCAGCGTATTCAGCATAGTCAGGAAGGTCGCACCGACAATCATGTTGGCAATCCAGTTGGTCGCGGTGGACACCGTGATACCGAAGTCGCGGCCTTTCAGCGGCTGAATCTCGGAACACAGTACCCAAATCAGCGGGCCAGCAGACATCGCAAAACCAATGATGAACATCAGCAGCATCGCCACCGCGAAGTATTGCGCTTCTTGAGAATGGATGCCGATGTGCAGCATGGTGCCGAGAATGCCCATACCCAGCGCCATCACCAGGAAGCCCAGCAGCAGCGTAGGTTTACGGCCCCAGCGATCCACCAGACCGATAGCAATAAAGGTCGCCAGCACGTTTACCAGACCAACAATGACCGTGCCCCACATTTGCTGCGTGGTGTTGGCAAAGCCAGCGATTTCGAAGATCTTCGGTGCGTAGTACATGATGACGTTCATGCCGGTGAACTGCTGCATCACCTGCAACAGCACGCCAAGGAACACTGCGCGGCGGAAGTTGCTGTTGCTCTGGAACAGCTGCCAGCCCGACTGTTTAATTTTCAGGCTTTCACGGATTTCATCCAGTTCGCGTTTGGCTTGTTCACTGGTATCACGCAGACGCGATAACACGCGCTCAGCACTGCGGAAATCACCTTTAGCCGCCAGCCAGCGTGGGCTGTTGGGCAGGAAGAAGACGCCAACCAGCAGCAGTACCGCAGGAATAGTGATGATGCCCAGCATCCAGCGCCATGCGCCAGCGTCGCTGAACGCGGTATCCGAGAGATACGCCGCCAGAATACCGATGGTAATCATCAGCTGATACAGCGAAATCATACTGCCGCGAATCTTCTCTGGTGCGATTTCCGAGAGATACAGCGGCGCGGTGTAAGAGGCAACACCCACGGCCAGGCCAAGCACCACACGCGCGGCGATCAGCATTTCCGGGCTGGTTGCACCCGCAGACCACAGTGAACCGATAACGAAAAGAATCGCACCGGCCATCAGGCTCTTTTTACGACCCAGACGCGATGACATCCAGCCGCTGCCCACCGCACCGACGGCAGCACCAAACATCATTGAGCTGACGATCCACTCTTGCTGGTGGGCAGTGACGTTAAAATCTTTCGCGATGAAAGGCAGAGCACCGGCGATAACACCGATATCCAGACCAAACAGCAAGCCGGCCAGCGCCGCTAAGAAGCAGACAAACAAGGTCATGACCTTATTTGAAGTTCTGCTCTTGTGATTATTACCAGGCATGAAGCCTCCAAAGTTTATCCATCGTTGTTGTTATCAATGTTATGAAACCTGTCGGCGGAAAAAAGTGAGTAAGATCACACCAGTGTAATCGGTTACACACGCTGAAACCCTGCAATCCAGCATTTTCCGCCCGAAATAGTTACGTAACCAGTAAGGTATAGCACCCTTTAAGTTTCTGACATCGCACTAAATACCGGCTATCAGACGACGCTGAAAATAACGCATTTTCAGAGTAATAACTACGCTGAAAAATCTCTAAATTGCCGATTGATAAAGGATTTCAAAATGTAATCGTTATCACTAAGTTGTAAGCGAGGTGAAAGAAGTGTAGACGGCGGAGAAAAATGTGCCTGACGATGCAAAGGCATAAAAAAAGCCCGCCAAAGCGAGCTTCGATGTCAAATTGTGCAGCGTCGCCCTCTCCCGTGGGAGAGGGCCGGGGCGAGGGCATCAGCCCGCAGAGGAGTCTGTTACTTCAAACCCGCCGCTTCGCGCAGCTGCGCGGCTTTGTCAATCTGCTCCCACGGGAAGTGCTCACGACCAAAGTGACCGTATGCTGCGGTCTCTTTGTAGATCGGTTTCAGCAGATCCATCATCTGAATCAGGCCGTATGGACGCAGGTCGAAGAACTCGCGCACCAGCAGCGTCAGCTGCTCGGTGGAAACTTTCTCGGTACCGAAAGTTTCAACCATGATCGAGGTTGGCTCAGCCACGCCGATGGCGTAAGAAACCTGGATTTCACAACGGTCAGCCAGGCCAGCCGCGACGATGTTTTTCGCCACATAACGTGCAGCGTAAGCGGCAGAACGGTCGACTTTTGACGGATCCTTACCTGAGAACGCGCCGCCACCGTGACGCGCCATGCCGCCGTAGGTATCAACGATAATTTTACGACCGGTCAGACCGCAGTCGCCCATTGGACCACCGATGACAAAACGGCCAGTTGGGTTGATGTGGTATTTGGTGCTGGCGGTGATCCACTCAGTCGGCAGAACCGGCTTGATGATCTCTTCCATCACCGCTTCACGCAGATCGGCGGTGGTCACATCTTCAGCATGCTGGGTCGAGAGTACAACTGCATCGATACCGACAATTTTGCCGTCATCGTACTGGAAGGTAATCTGGCTTTTTGCATCCGGACGCAGCCACGGCAGTGAACCACTTTTACGCACTTCAGCCTGACGCTGCACCAGACGGTGCGCGTAGGTGACCGGCGCTGGCATCAGCACATCGGTTTCGTTGCTGGCGTAGCCGAACATCAGGCCCTGATCGCCCGCGCCTTGTTCCAGCGGATCGGTACGGTCAACGCCCTGATTGATGTCTGGAGATTGCTTACCAATCGCGCTCAGCACTGCGCAAGAGTTCGCATCAAAGCCCATATCGGAATGGACATAGCCGATTTCACGTACGGTATTACGGGTGATCTCTTCGATATCCACCCATGCGCTGGTGGTGATTTCACCGCCAACCAGCACCATACCGGTCTTCACGTAAGTTTCGCAGGCCACGCGCGCTTTAGGATCCTGCTCGAGGATCGCATCCAGCACGGCATCGGAAATTTGGTCAGCGATTTTATCAGGATGTCCTTCTGATACGGACTCAGATGTAAAAAGGTGTTTAGCCATTCTGTTCTTTACCTTAAAAATGGTTTGAATACGACTGCATAGCGTAAGCGGGATCAGACCGACTCGACGCCCCTTCAGGCAAAGCCGCAAGCAGTGGCAGCGAGAGCATTAACTCACACCGCCTGGATGTTAATCAGTTTAGATGGAAAACCATCTGGACGGCTATTCTAGGTTACTCAGTGAGCACTTTTCCAGTGCTTTTTCCGATCCCGCATTTTCCGCAACATCCTAAGTGGAATCATTTCCTGACACCGCGCGCAGTTACTGACAAAGATTTTGCAATTTACCCCGCGTGGCTGTATAAAACGCCGCTGCTGTCGACCACAGCCGCAAAGGATGACGCCGCCGTGCGTCGCGCCGTCAGATGCCATTTAATCTGACCTTCACCCAAGCCGTTTCTCGCATGCTTTAAGCAGGCGATGGAGGTGATTAAAGTAATGAACCACTCTTTCTCTCGCTTTGGTTCACTGCGCTGTTCCGGCGCGCTGGCACTCCTTTCACACTCCAAACCCGTTTTTTTCTCTTATCGACGTTGTGTTCATTCTCCCGACACGCGCGCCGGTTAACATTTCTCTGCATCTATTACTCTATTTCGCTGTCTACTGACCGTGGAAGTCTCAGGCTATTTGCCCCGACTTTGGCGCGGTGTTTTACACTTAGAGTCAGCATTGCACAGTGCAACCTTACAGAGGCAGCAAGCAGGATGAGGCAATTTTTACCTGGCGCCACCATGACAAAACTCGGTAACAAATTCATATTTCAACGGAAAATTGAGGTTCGCGATGTCTGACGACATGAAGAATATCAAGGGTTCGTCAGCTGGCGAACAAGGTGTACTCCGCTCCATGCAGGAGGTGGCGATGAACGATCAGGAAGCGAGCAGAATGCTGCGTACCTACAACATTGCCTGGTGGGGAAACAACTATTACGACGTCAACGAGCTGGGGCACATCAGCGTGTGTCCCGATCCGGATCAGCCGGAAGTGCGCGTTGACTTAGCGAAGCTGGTGAAAGAGCGCGAAGCCGACGGTCAACGTCTGCCGGCGCTGTTCTGCTTCCCGCAGATTCTCCAGCATCGTCTGCGTTCGATTAATGCCGCCTTCAAACGCGCGCGTGAATCTTACGGCTATAAAGGTGATTACTTCCTGGTTTACCCAATCAAGGTGAATCAGCATAAGCGCGTGATTGAGTCGCTGGTCAACTCTGGCGAACCGCTGGGCTTGGAAGCCGGTTCGAAAGCCGAGCTGATGGCTGTGCTGGCCCACGCCGGCAAAACCCGTTCGGTGATTGTCTGCAACGGCTATAAAGACCGCGAATACATTCGTCTGGCGCTGATCGGTGAAAAGCTCGGCCACAAAGTCTATCTGGTGATCGAGAAGATGACCGAAGTGCGTCTGGTGCTGGAAGAGGCCGAGCGTCTGAATGTGATTCCGCGTCTTGGTATCCGCGCGCGTCTGGCGTCGCAGGGCTCAGGCAAGTGGCAGTCAAGCGGCGGTGAAAAATCGAAATTTGGCCTGGCGGCATCGCAGGTATTACAGCTGGTCGATATCATGCGCAAAGCGGGCCGTCTCGATAGCCTGCAACTGCTGCACTTCCATCTCGGTTCGCAGATGTCCAACATCCGCGACATCGCGACCGGCGTGCGTGAGTCGGCGCGTTTCTACGTGGAGCTGGCGAAGCTGGGCGTTAACATCAAATGCTTCGATGTGGGCGGCGGTTTGGGCGTGGATTATGAAGGAACCCGCTCGCAGTCAGATTGCTCGGTCAACTACGGTCTGAACGAATACGCCAACAACGTGATTTGGGCGATTGGCGATGCCTGTGAAGAGAACGGGCTGGAGCATCCAACCGTGATCACCGAGTCAGGTCGTGCGGTGACGGCGCACCACACCGTGCTGGTGTCCAACATCATTGGTGTTGAGCGTAACGAGTTCAGCACGCCGGTGGCACCGGATGCCGATTCACCGCGTCCGATTCAGAGCCTGTGGGATACGTGGCAGGAGATGCACGAACCCGACGTGCGTCGTTCGCTGCGCGAATGGCTGCACGATAGCCAAATGGATCTGTTCGACATCCATACCGGTTATTCATCAGGCACCTACGATCTCGGCCAGCGCGCCTGGGCAGAGCAGCTTTATCTGAGCATCTGCCACTACATTCAGCAGCATCTCGATCCCAGCAACCGCGCGCATCGCCCGATCATTGATGAGCTGCAGGAGCGCATGGCGGATAAGATTTACGTCAACTTCTCGCTGTTCCAGTCAATGCCGGATGCGTGGGGCATCGATCAGCTGTTCCCGGTGCTGCCGTTGGAAGGGCTGAATAAAATGCCGAAGCGTCGCGCGGTGTTGCTCGACATCACCTGTGATTCCGATGGCACCATCGATCACTACGTCGATGGCGATGGCATTGCCACCACCATGCCGATGCCGGAATACGACATCGACAATCCGCCGATGCTCGGCTTCTTTATGGTGGGCGCGTATCAGGAAATTCTCGGCAACATGCATAACCTGTTCGGTGATACCGAAGCGGTTGATGTGTTTGCGTTCCCGGATGGCAGCGTGGAAGTCCAGTTGTCGGATGAGGGCGATACCGTAGCGGATATGCTTGAGTACGTGCAGCTGAATCCTAACGATTTGATGACGCTGTTCCGCGATCAGGTAACGCAACAAACGGATATAGATGAAGAGCTGCGCGCGCAGTTCTTGTCTGAATTCGAGAGTGGCTTGTACGGTTATACCTATTTAGAAGATGAGTAATTAATTGTTCTTAAACCGAGCTCGCAAGGGCTCGGTTTTCGCTTTTCCTGCTATATCCGCGCCTGAAAATAATAATTTAATTTGATTTGTGAAGACGATCACCTTTGGCTTATTTGTAACCCGCCACGTAAATCCCACATTTACCTCCCCAAATGTTATCTCCTTCTTTTCTCTAATAAAGCGAGTCGGCAACGCTGATTATTTTCTTAATATCCTTACCTTACTTACTGATTCATCATGGATTAAGCAGTTATTCTGTTATGTATTCTTTGCAATGCATAATAAAAATTTAAACATTAAGGTTTTAATAGTCACCATAGAAATTAGTGGTTATTGGCGCTTTTTGGAAGCATAGATTCCAGATAAAACATTTTGCAATTTGAGTTAAGGAGAGCTATTAAATCGCGCAGAATCTTTTTTTATCGTTATTTTTCAATTCGATAAGGTTTTTACAGATCTCTTAAAGTAAACGATAAGTTAAATTAGATTAAGAATTTTCTGAGCTTTTGTGAATTTTAGAGAAATTTACTTACGTTATTGATTGATTTAAACGATTGAAGTTACCTAAAGTGTTTACTGAAATCTATTTCTCAAAGTGTAAGTAGTACGTTAACCTTCAGTTAAGACATTAAGTTTTATCAATGTTTGCCTTACTTCTTACATGAGAAATCCTGATAGTTTAAGGCTATCAGGCAGTTGCAGTAAGGATATGAAATGAGCAATCAACCGAAGACAGTGTTCTTGTTGGAGCCGGTTTACGATTTATCCGGCCAGGTGATTGCCAGGGAATTGTTAACGCGTCTTGCAGACGACGCAGATATCAATAATAAGCGTAACCCTGAAAGGGATGTTGGGTTCTTCAGTCAGCTTTCTGCTGACGTTAAATGGCAGTTATTCCTCCACCAGATCGAAAAACTTATTCAGCTATACCAGAAAGGGTTCGACCAGATTGTCAGTATCAATGTTGATAGAGATATCGTAGCCAGCATTTTTAAAGATGCTGAAATACAAGAAAAACTGGCTCAACTGACGCTGTTGCGTCTGGAAATATCAGCATTCTTTACTGCGCGATTTAATAGCGCCGATCTGTTGATTTTAAAAGGTGTCGCGAAAGTGACGCCGGCCCCTTTATGGCTCGATGACTTTGGCCCGGGTTATTCCAACCTTTCCATGTTTGATAGCGGAATATTTGAAATCGTCAAGATTGACAAAGAATTTTTTTGGAAATTTGGCGACGGTCGCACCTTTGACATTCTGCTCGACCATCTCAACGAATTATGCAACGGCGTCATCGTTGAGGGTGTTGAAAATCAACAACAGGTCGACCTGCTGTCGCATAAAGCAATTTATGGCATGCAGGGCTATTTGTGGCAGAGCGTCTATCTCGATGATTTATTAGCTTAATCCTGAAATTATTGGGTTGGTTTCATCCCTCGGGGAAGTAAAAAAATGTCAAAGCCTGGGCTTTATGCGTTTCACGTCATTTGTGCCCGGCCGCTTGAGAATAAATATATTTTTCCCGTGGTGATTTTAAGAAATAAAACCAATCAGTTATCAGGATGGCGGCTAAACAAAACTCAACGCGATTTCATTCTCAGCCTGTATGAAATCGATCAAGAGAAGAAGTGAATAATCGTCGCGATTATTCGCTGTAAAAGCCGGTGTCTGCTGATACCGGGCGTGATTATGGAAACTGCGGGATCTCGATAACATGAATAATATCTCAGTAACCCCAAAAGGTGGGACCGTTGCTTCTGAGCTGAGTGGAAATCAAGTTAATTTGACCGCTCCGAGTTTGGTGAAGCTGCATCTTAATCAGTCTGATATTAAGTCTTTCACACGCAATGGTAATGATTTAGTCGTCACCACGAAGTCTGGTGAAGTGGTTGTTATTCATGATTTTTATAGCCCGAATGGCGATAGCGATCTGGTTCTGCAGGACGATCGCGGCGCCATGTGGTGGGTTGAAGATCCCGGTACAGAAGGTTTCCAGTACGTTTCAATCGACAGCACCGAAGGGCTGTTAGCGGAAAACACCACCAATAACGGCACCATTGCCGCCTTTGGTATCGGTGGTGCGGCGCTGGCGGGCTTAGGTGCGCTGTTTGCCGGTTCAGGTGGTGGTGGCGGTAATGCCTCGCCGACCAATCCCGATGACGGTAACAACGGCGGCAATCCCACCAACCCAACTAATCCCACCAACCCAACCAATCCCACCGATCCCGGTGAAAACGACACTACGCCGCCAACCGCCATCACGGATTTGGTGATCAACGACGCCGTAGGTCCGTACCAGGGCGCGATTGGCGCGGGTGCCATTACCGATGACAACACACCCACGCTGAGCGGCACCGCTGAAGCGGGCGCGATTGTCAGCATCTACGATGGCAGCACGCTGCTCGGCACCGTGACCGTTGGCGCCGATGGCCGCTGGAGCTTTACCACGCCAGCGCTGGCGGAGGGTCAGCATAGTTTGACCGCTACCGTCACCGACGCGGCGGGGAACACCAGCCCAGCGACCAATCCGGTGGATTTCACCGTGGATACCGTGGCACCCGCAACGGTTGGCGACCTGAGCGTTATTAACAACAGCGGCTCGACTGCGCAGCCCATACCTAACGGCGGCGCGACCAAAGACACCACGCCAGTGCTGAGCGGAACGGCGGAAGCGGGCTCGATTATCACCATCCGCGATGGCGATACGGTGCTCGGCAGTGTCATCGTGGGCAGCAATGGCGCATGGAGCTTTACCAGCCCAGCGCTGGGTGAGGGCAGCCATACGTTGAGCATCACCGCCACCGATGCGGCGGGCAACGTCAGCACGCCAGCGACCATCACTTTCACCGTGGATACGCAAGCGCCAGCAGCAGTCATCGACCTGCAGGTTAACGATAATTCAGGCGGCAGCGGCGGCACCGTAACTAACGGCGGGACAACCGATGACAATACGCCGACGCTTACCGGCAGCGGTGAAGTGGGCGCGATTGTCAGCGTTTATGATGGGCAAACGCTGCTGGGTACGGCGGTCGTGGGTTCCGATGGCAGCTGGAGTTACACCACCAGCGCCCTGAGTAATGGCAGCCACAGCCTGACTGTGACCGTGACCGATGCGGCTGGCAACGTCAGCGCGCCATCAGCCCCTTATGAAATCACCGTGCAGGCCGCTATTCCGCCGGCCACAACGTCGCTGGAAATCACCGATGACTCCGGCAACACGCTGGTGCAGCTCAGCAACGGCGCCAGCACTCAGGATAACACGCCAACGTTGAGCGGCCTGGCGACGGCGGGTGCGCTGATCACGCTGTATAACGGCACCACGGTGCTGGGTAGCGTGGTTGCGGGCAGCGATGGTCAGTGGACCTTTACCCCAACTGCGTTGGCTGACGGTGCCTACGCGCTGCACGCCACCGTTGATAACAACGCGGGCAGCGTGACGCAAACGCCAACCATCACCATCACGGTGGATACCGTCGCACCTGCTGCGGCCGGTGGCGTAACGCTGAGCGATAACGATGGCAGCACGCTACAACCGATTGCCGCCGGTGGCGCGACCAATAACACCACGCCGGTGCTGAGCGGCACCGCTGAACCGGGCAGCACCGTCACCGTGCGTGATGGCGATAGCGTGCTCGGTACGGCAACCGTGGGCAGCAATGGGTCATGGAGCTTCACTGCGCCGACCTTAACCGAAGGCGGTCACAGCCTGACCGCCACGGTCACCGACGCGGCAGGTAATGTGGGTCCAACCTCGACGCCGATCGCCTTCACCGTGGATACTCAGGCACCTGCGGGTGCCAGCAATGTGGTGATCAGCGATAACGTCGGTGCTGCAACCGGCCCAATCACCGCGGGCGGCACCACCGACGACAGCACACCCACGCTATCCGGTAACGGTGAAGCCAACGCCATCGTCAAAATTTATGATGGCAGCACGCTGCTCGGCAGCGTCACCGTTGGCAACGACGGTACCTGGAGCTTTACCACGCCAACGTTGAGCAACGGTAGCCATTCGCTCAGCGTAACGGTGACCGATGCGTCAGGTAACGTCAGCCCAGCGACAACCGGTGTTGGCTTCACCGTCAACGCTGGCGTACCGCCAACCACCAGCACGCTGGAAATTACCGATGACAGCGGCAACACACTTCGCCTGTTGCCAGAAGGTTCCAGCACGCAGGACACCACGCCAACCTTGAGCGGTCTGGCCTCGGCGGGCGCGCTCATCGAGTTATATAACGGTACCACGCTGCTCGGCAGCACCGTCGCGGGTGCGGATGGGCAATGGAGCTTTACGCCAGCTACCGCGCTGGCTGACGGGACTTATGCCTTCCACGCCACGGCCACTGATACCAATGGCAATGTGACCGATTCCGGCACCCTCAACATCACTATTGATAACACCGCGCCGGCAGCGGCTGGCGACTTGCAATTGAGCGATAACAGTGGCAGCACCGTGGTACCCATTGCCTCTGGCGGCACCAGCAATGACAACACGCCAACCTTGAGCGGCACCGCAGAACCGGGCAGCACCGTTACCGTGCTGGATGGCACCAACGTGATCGGCAGCGCAACGGTGGGCAGCGACGGCAGCTGGAGCTTCACCTCGCCAACCCTGAGTGACGGCAACCACAGCCTCACCACCACCGTCACCGATCCGGCCGGCAACACCGGTCCGGCGTCGCCTGCCGTTACTTTAACAGTGGATACCACGCCGCCAGCCGTTATTGCCGATCTGGTGATCGAAGATAGCGTCGGCGCGGTACAAGGGCCGTTAACGTCCGGCGATACTACCGATGACCGCGCACCAACCCTGAGCGGCACCGGCGAGCCGAATGCCACTATCAGCATTTACGATGGCACCACGCTGCTGGGTAACACCACCGTGGGCACCGACGGAACCTGGAGTTTCACCACGCCAGCGTTGAGCAATGGCAGCCATACCCTCACCGTCACCGCCACGGACAGCGCCGGTAACGTCGGCCCAGCCAGTCCGCCGATTGTGATCAACGTTGATGCGGCTATCCCGCCAGCCACATCGTCGCTGGAAGTGACGGATGAAAACGGCAATACAGTGGGTCAGCTGACTGACGGCGGCAGCACCAACAATGACAGCCCGGTATTAACCGGTTTGGCGGGGCCCGGCAATATCATAACCCTGTATGACGGCACCACCGTGCTGGGCAGCACCACGGCGGGCAGTAACGGTCAGTGGATTTTCTATGTCACCGGTTTAGGCAATGGTCCGCATGCGTTGCACGGCACCATTACCGATGCCAACGGCAACGTCACTGATACCGCCACCATCAACATCACCGTCGATACTGTTGCGCCAGATGCCGCAACCGACGTGGAACTCACCAACGATGCGGGCAGCATTACGCAGCCAGTTACCGCCGGCGGGGCCAGCAATGACGCGACGCCAGTCTTAAGCGGCAGCGCGGAAGCGGGCAGCACCGTTACTATCCTTGATGGCACCACCGTGTTGGGTACCGTGACGGTCGGCAGCGACGGTAACTGGAGCTTTACCACACCGACGCTGGCGGAGGGCAATCACAGCCTGAGCACCACCGTGACCGATGCGGCGGGCAATGTCAGCCCGGCGACCACACCGATCGCCTTCAGCGTAGACACCACCGCGCCAGCGCCGGTCAGCGGTTTGGTGGTAAACGATAACGTCGGCGGCAGCACCGGTCCGTTGACTTCGGGCACCATCACCGACGACAGCACGCCAACTTTGAGCGGCAGCGCCGAAGCGGGATCGGTGGTGCGCGTCTATGACGGCACCACGCTACTGGGCTCGGCGACAGTGGGCAGCGACGGTAGCTGGAGCTTCACGCCAGATGCCGCGCTGACTAACGGCCAACACAGCCTGACCACCACCGTCACCGATGCGGCAGGCAATGTTAGCCCGTCGTCGCCGGTATTTACCCTCAATGTCGATGCTGGCGTTCCGGCGACCAGCAGCCTGCTGGTGGTGACCGACGACAGCGGCAGCACGCTGGTTGAACTGCCAAACAACTCCAGCACTAACGACACCACGCCGATTCTTAGCGGCCAGGCGGGCGCGGGCGATCTGATCACGCTGTATAACGGCACCACCATCATTGGCAGCACGGTCGCGGGTAGCGATGGGCAGTGGAACTTCACGCCTGCGGCGCTGGCCGATGCCACTTACGCTTTCCACGCGGTCGCCACCAACGCCACAACCGGCGTGGAGACCGATTCGCCAACCATCAACATCACCATTGATACCGTGGTGCCGACCGCGCCAACCGGCGTGGCGCTGGAAGATGGTGCAGGTGTGCCGATCCCGGAAGGCAGCAGCACCAACACCAACACGCCAACCTTGAGCGGTAGCGGTGAAATTGGCAGCACAGTGACCATCTCGGATGGCACCACCGTGCTCGGCACCACCACGGTGGGCAACGATGGCAGCTGGAGTTACACCACGCCACCGTTGAGCGATGGCGATCATAGCCTGACCTCAACCGTTACCGATGCCGCCGGTAATACCGGCCCGGCTTCTACGCCGGTGACGGTGACCATCGATACCCAGCCGCCTGCCGCAGCGGGCAATGTGCAGTTCACCAACGATGATGGCACACCGCTGGCTTCAGGTAGCACTACCGGCGACACCACGCCAACCCTGAACGGCACCGCCGAACCGGGCAGCACCGTGACGGTGAGCGATGGCACTACGGTGCTGGGCACCGCAATCACCGGCATCGACGGCAACTGGAGCTTTACACCAACCGATCCGCTGAGTGAAGGGCAGCACAATCTCACCACCACCGTCACCGATACGGCCGGTAACGTCGGCCCTGCGTCGTCGGTGGTGATTGTGATTGTGGATACCACGCCACCGGCAGCGGCGACCGATTTGCAACTGAGCAACGATGGCAGCGGCACGCTGGTGCCGGTCGCGGATGGCGGCACCACCAACGATGTTACGCCGGTGTTGAGCGGTCGTGCGGAACCGGGCAGCGTCGTGACGGTGTCTGATGGCAGCACGGCGTTGGGTTCGGTGACCGTCGGCAACGATGGCAATTGGAGCTTTACCTCTCCGGCGCTCGGCGATGGTTCACACAGCCTGACCACCACCGTGACCGATGCGGCGGGCAATACCGGCGCGGCCAGCACGCCATTGACCTTCACCATCGATACCACGGCACCGCCAGCACCGGGCGGTGTGCAGCTGAGTAACGACAGCAGCGGCACGTCTGTTCCTATTCCCTCAGGTGCGGCAACCAATGATGCAACGCCAGTATTGAGCGGCACCGCAGCAGCGGGCAGCACCATTACCGTTTCTGATGGCGCTACCGTACTCGGTACCGTCACCGTCGGCAGCGGCGGAACATGGAGCTTCACCACGCCAGCGCTGAACGAGGGCAATCACAGCCTGACCGCCACCGTTACCAGTCCGGCGGGCAACACCGGTGCGCCCTCTGCGCCCATTGTGGTCACCGTGGATATCACGCCACCTGCGGCGGCAACGGGTCTGCAACTCAGTAACAACGAAGGAGCGACGCCGGTACCGATTGCTGCGGGCGGCACCACTAATGACACCACACCTGCGCTGAGCGGCATTGCAGAAGCGGGCAGCATCGTCACGGTGAGTGATGGCACGACCGTGATCGGCAGCGCAGCCGTTGGCAGCGATGGCAGCTGGAGCGTGATCCCCACCGCACCGTTGACGGCGGGAGAGCACACGCTTACTGCGACCGTCACCGATCCGGCCGGTAACGTTAGCCCGGCATCGGCCCCCATCGTCGTCAATATCGACACCGCCCAGCCGCCAGTCGCAGCTGACCTTGAGCTGAACAATGACAACGGCGGCACGCCAGTTCCGATTGCGTCCGGCGGCGCGACCAATGACACCACGCCGGTGCTCAGCGGTAGCGCAGCGGCGGGCAGCACCGTCACCGTACTGGATGGCACCACCGTGCTCGGCACCGTTGTGGTTGGCAGCGGCGGCAGCTGGAGCTTCAGCACACCGGCGTTGAGCGAAGGCGCGCACAGCCTGACCACCACCGTCACCAGCGCATCGGGTAATGTCAGCGATCCGTCTGCGCCGATTAACTTCACCGTGGATACGCAGCCACCGGCAACCTCAACCGGTCTGCAACTGAGTAACGACGGCGGTACGGCGATTGCCGCTGGCGGTATCACCAACGACAGCACGCCCGTGTTGCGCGGCAGCGCCGAAGCGGGCAGCACCGTCACGGTACTGGATGGCACCACCGTGCTGGGCACCGCCACGGCGGACACCGACGGCAACTGGAGCTTTACGCCAACGATCGCGCTGAGCGAGGGCGCACACAGCCTGACCACCACCGTCACCGATGCGGCGGGCAACAGCAGCGGCGCATCCGCGCCGGTTACCTTTACCGTGGATACCACACCGCCAGCCGCCGCCACCGATCTGCAGCTCAGCAATAACAACAGCGGCACGGCGATTCCTGTTGATACCGGCGGTCGCACCAACGACACCACGCCAGTGTTGAGCGGCAGTGCCGAAGCGGGCAGCGTCGTCACGGTACGTGATGGCACCGAGGTACTGGGCAGCACCACCGTCGGCACCGATGGCAAATGGAGCTTCACTCCGGCCAATCCGCTGGACGAGGGCGCGCATAGCCTGACCGCTACCGTCACCGATCCGGCCGGTAACGTCGGCCCGGCCTCTACGCCGTACGCGGTTACCATCGATATCACCGCGCCGCCAGCCGTGATTACGGTAGCACTCAGTAACGATCAGGGCAGCACGCCAACGCCAATCGTCTCGGGCGGAGCCACTAACGACACCACGCCGGTGCTGAGCGGTACCGCCGAGGCGGACAACATCATCATCGTGCGTGACGGCACCACCGTGCTGGGCTCGACGATTGTTGGCACCGATGGAACCTGGAGCTTCACCTCGCCAGCACTGAGCCAGGGCGCGCACAGCCTGACGGCAACCGTCACTGACGCCGCAGGCAACAGCAGCGCTCCGTCTACGGCAATCGCCTTTATCGTCGATACCGAGGCGCCGAATGCGGCGACAGGGCTGCAACTGAGCAATGATTCCGGCCAAACGCCGGTACCGATTGCTGCAGGCGGCGCCACCAACGACACCACACCGGTGTTGAGCGGCAGCGCTGAAGCAGGCAGCATCGTGATTGTTTCTGACGGCAGCAACGTGCTGGGCTCGGTTGTGGTCGGCAGCGGCGGCAGCTGGAGCTTCACTTCGCCGGAGCTGGGCGAGGGCGATCACAGCCTGACCACCACGGTGACCGATGCCGCAGGTAACGTCAGTTCGCCGTCCGCGGCCCTGAACTTCAGCATTGATACCACGCCACCAGTGGCGCCGGGCGCGATCGCGCTGAATAACAACAACGGCAGTTCACCGGTTACGATTGCCGCAGGCAGCACCACCAACGATGCCACACCGGCGATCAGCGGTACCGCTGCAGCCGGCAGCACCGTGACCGTGCTGGATGGCGCTACCGTGCTGGGCACCGCGATTGTTGGCAGTAACGGACAGTGGAGCTTCACCACGCCAACGCTGGGTGAAGGTGCGCACAGCCTGACGGCGACCGTCACCGATCCTGAGGGTAACGTCGGTCCTGCCTCCGCAGCCATTGCCTTTAACGTTGATACCGTTGCGCCTGTTGCGGCAACCGGACTGGTGCTGAACAACGACAACGGCGGTTCGCCGGTGCCGATTGCTAACAACGGCACCACCAACGACAACACGCCAGAGTTGAGCGGTACCGCAGAAGCCAACAGCATTGTGATTGTGTCTGACGGCACTACCGTGCTGGGCAGCGCCGTCGCCGATGCGCAGGGTGCCTGGAGCTTCTCACCCAATCTGACCGATGGCACGCACAACCTGAGCGTGACGGTGCGTGACGCCGCAGGTAACACCGGACCGGCAAGCAGCACCATCACCGTCACCGTGGATACCGTGGCACCGCCAGCGGCGAGCGGCCTGACGCTGACCAACGATATTGGTACACCCGTTAGCATTCCGAACGGCGGGCTCACCAACGACAGCACACCGGTGCTGAGCGGTTCTGGACAAGCGGGCAGCATCATCACCGTGTCCGATCAGAACGGCGTGTTGGGATCCACCACCGTCGGGGCGGGCGGAACCTGGACCTTCACGCCGGCGAGCGCGCTGGCGGATGGAACCCATACCTTTAGCGTCACGGCCAGCGATGCGGCAGGAAACGTCAGTGCGCCGAGCACCATTGGCGTCGTGATTGATGCCACACCGCCAGCGGCAGCGCTGAACGTGGTGGCCAGTAATGATGAAGGCACGTCGCCGGTGGCTATCACCAACGGCGGCTTCACCAACGACAACACGCCATTCCTCACCGGTACCGCCGAAGCGGGCAGCACGGTGATTATCCGTGACGGCACAACCATCATCGGTAGCGCTTCGGTGGGCAGCAACGGCCAGTGGAGCTTCACCTCACCCACGCTGGATGAGGGCGCGCACAGCCTGAGCACCACCGTGGTGGATGCGGCGGGCAATTTGAGTACAGCGTCACCGGCGATTGATTTTACCGTCGACAGCGTGGTTCCAGCGCCAGCCACGCTGGTGGTGAACAATGACAACAGCGGGACGCCCGTACTGGTGCCGAACGGCGCCACCACCAGCGACAACACGCCGTTGCTGAGTGGCACAGCGGAAGCGGGCAGCCTGGTCACTCTTTATGATGGCACCACCGTTATCGGCTCGACCACCGCAACGGCGGGCGGAACCTGGAGCTTCAGCTCACCGACCTTAACTGAGGGTTCGCATACGCTGACCGCTACCGTAACCGACGAGGTCGGCAACGTCAGTTCGCCATCCTCGACCTTTACCGTGGTGGTGGATGCCACCGCACCGCAGCCGGCTGACGATCTGCTGCTGCAAAATAACAATGGTGGCTCACCGGTGACCATTGCCGATGGCGGCATTACCAATGACAGCACGCCAGCCATCAGCGGCACGGCGGAAGCCAACGCGATCGTTCGCGTCTATGACGGCACCACCTTAGTGGGTTCAGCCGTAGCAGGCAGCAACGGCGCATGGAGCATCACCACCAGCGCGCTGACGGACGCAACGCATACGCTGAATGTCACCGTGACCGATGCGGCGGGCAACGTGAGCGCCAATGCCTCGGTATCATTGACGGTGGACACCTCTACGCCGGCAGCGGTGTCGAGCTTTGCTATTTACAATAATGCGGCCACTACCACCGTGCAGGTGGCGGATGACGGTGACTCCAACGACAACACGCCTTTGCTAAGCGGAACCGGTGTAGCGGGCACCATCATCAACATCTACGAGGGCAGCGATCTTCTTGGCACTACCACGGTAGGCGACAACGGCGAGTGGCGCTTTGAAACCGCGGCTTTAGATGATGGCCAGCACAGCTTCACCGTTTCAGTCACCAACGCTGCGGGCACGACGGGCCCGGAAGCGATACCGATTACGATTAATATTGATACGGCTGCACCGGCAACGGTCAGCGATCTTGTCGTAACAGACGATGAGGGGGGCAGCACCGGTCCGTTGACGTCGGGTCAAACCACCGATGACAGCACGCCAACGCTGAGCGGCTCCGCTGAAGCGGGCAGCCGAGTGTCGGTTTACGATGGCACCACGCTGCTGGGCACCGTGATCGCTACTGGCGGCACATGGAGCTTCACGCCGGGCAGTGCGCTCTCTAACGGCGAGCATAACTTCACCTTCACAGTGACCGATGCAGCAGGCAACGTCAGCGCGGCAAGCAGTCCGGCGTTTACGCTCAATATCGCAGCGGATCTGCCGCCAGCGGTCAGTACGCTGGTGATCACCGACGATAGCGGCAATTCACTGGTTACCGTGAATGACGGCGCCAATATCAAGGACGGCACGCCGGTATTAACCGGCGCGGCAGATGTGGGGGATGTGATTACCATTCACGATGGTGCTACCGTGTTGGGTAGCGTTACCGTCGGTGCGACCGGGCAATGGACCTTCACGCCAACGCTGAATGATGGACCGCACGGCATCTATGTCACCACGGTCAATTCAGTGGGTAATCCGGGCGCAACCTCGCCAACGGTGAACTTCACTATTGATACCGTGGCACCGCTTGCAGCAACTAACCTCTCTGCCGCTAATAACAACGACGGCGTAACCGTGCCGATTGCTAACAACGGATCGACCAACGACAGCACTCCGCAACTCACCGGCACCGCTGAAGCCAACGGCATTGTCACTGTTTATGATGGCAACACCGTCATCGGCTCGACCACCGCCAATGGCCTCGGCGCATGGAGCTTCACGTCGCCAACGCTGAGTCAGGGCGGACATGCGCTGAGCGTCACCGTGACGGATGCGGCGGGTAACGTCAGTCCACGCTCTGATGTTGTGAACCTCACGGTCGATACCGTGGCACCCAACGCTTCGACGCTGGTGGTCACCAACGACGTCACCAGCACAGTGGTGCCAAATGGCGGTTCGACCAACGACAACACGCCGACGCTGAGCGGTACCGCAGAAGTGGGCAGTGTGATCACCGTTTACGACGGTACGACCTTGCTCGGTTCGGTTGCTGCCGGAACAGGCGGAGCATGGAGCTTTATTTCACCGGTACTGGGCGAAGGCAGCCATTCGCTCACCGTTCGCGTAACAGATGCCGCCGGTAACACTAGCGCGGCATCCAGCACCGCAACGGTGACTGTGGATACCGTCGTACCAACGGCGGTGAGCGGTTTGACTGCTGCCAACAACAACGGCAGTTCGCCGGTGACCATTGCTGCGGGGGGGAACACCAACGACAACACGCCAGCGCTGAGCGGTACGGCGGAAGCGGGTAGCGTGGTGGTGATCCGTGATGGCGTCGACATTATTGGTTCTGTCACCGCAGGCAGCAACGGCGCATGGAGCTTCACGTCACCCACGCTGGCTGATGGTCTGCATACCCTGAACGTGACGGCGACCGATCTCGCCGGTAACGTCAGCCCGAATGCGGCGATCAGCTTCACTGTGACCACGGCAGCACCAACGCCAGTCACCGATCTGGTGGTTTCTGACAACGTAGGTGCAACACAAGGGGCACTCACCAGCGGTGCGGCGACCGATGACAACACGCCAACGCTGAGCGGTAATGCCACCGCTGGCAATATCGTGATTATCTCGGAAGGCACCACGGTGCTGGGTTCTGTGGTGGCGGGCAGCAATGGTGCGTGGAGCTTTACCACTGCCGCATTGAGCGACGGATCGCATCCGTTGAGCGTGACGGTGCGCGATGCAGCCGGTAACACCAGCGCGGCGACCAACTTCACGGTCAATGTCGATACGGTGGCGCCAGCCAACGCAACCTTGTTAATCACTAATGATCTTACCAGCACCACGGTACCGAATGGTGGTGCAACTAACGACAGCACGCCAACGCTGAGCGGTACGGCGGAAGCCGGCAGCCGCGTGTCGATTTACGATGGCAGCACCCTGCTGGGTACGGCGGTGGCAGGCAGCAACGGCGCATGGACCTTCACCACCGACGTCCTGACGCAAGGCGCTCATTCACTGAGCGTCACGGTCACCGATGCGGCGGGTAACGTCAGCGGCAGCACCTCGGCCACGGTAATTATTGATACCGTCGCGCCGGTGGCGGTAACCGGTCTGGCCGCGGCCAACAACAACGGCAGCACGCCGGTGGCGATTGCCAATAACGGCAGCACCAATGACAACACGCCAGCGCTGAGCGGTACGGCAGAAGCGGGCAGTCTGGTGATTATCCGCGATGGCACCTCGATTATCGGTTCTGTTACCGCAGGCACTAACGGCGCATGGAGCTTCACCACGCCAACGCTGGCGGAGGGGGCGCACACCTTCAACGTCACGGCGACGGATGCAGCGGGCAACGTCAGCCCGAATGCAACGCTGACTCTGACGGTGGATACCGTGGCACCGGCGCCCGTCACTAACCTGGTGATCAACGATAATGTGGGCGGCATTCAGGGGCCACTGGCGGACGGTGCGGTGACCGATGATGCCACGCCAACGCTGAGTGGTACGGCAGAAGCGAATGCGATTGTCACTATCTACGACGACACCACGGTGCTGGGTTCAGTGGTGGCTGGCGCGGGCGGTGCATGGACCTTTACTACTGCTACGCTAGGCAACGGTGTGCATCCGCTGAGCGTGACGGTGAAAGATGCGGCGGGTAACACCAGTGCCGCCACCACGCCGGTTTCCATCACGGTAGACACCGTGGCGCCAGCGGCCTCAACGCTGGTGATCACCAATGACATCACCAGTAGCACGGTGCCGAGTGGTGGCTTCACCAACGACAACACCCCAACGCTGAGCGGTGTGGCGGAAGCGGGCAGCCGCGTGTCGATTTATGATGGCGCGACGTTGCTGGGGACGGCGATTGCGAATGGCACAGGCGCGTGGACCTTCACCACCGACGTACTCTCCACCGGCACGCATCCACTCAGCGTTACGGTCACCGACGCGGCGGGTAACGTTAGTGGCAGTACCTCGGCCTCGGTAACCATCGATACCACGCCGCCAGCGGCAGTCACCAATCTGGTGGCCGCTAACAATAACGGCAGTACAGCGGTGACCATTCCGAACAACGGCGTGACCAACGACAATACGCCGCTGTTGACCGGATCCGGCGAGATTGGCGCGAAGATCAGCGTTTACGATGGCACCACGCTGCTGGGCACCACCACGGTGGGCAGCGGTGGCACATGGAGCTTCGTCTCGACGGCGCTGAGCAACGGTGTACATACGCTGAACGTCACGGCAACCGATGCGGCGGGTAACGTGAGCCCGAACGCCTCAACCACCCTGACGATTGATACCGTGGCGCCGAATCCGGTGACTAATCTGGTGATCAATGATGACGTCGGCACTCTTCAGGGGCCGCTGGCGAACGGTGCCTTTACCGATGACGCCACACCAACCCTGAGCGGCACGGCGGAAGCCAACGCGATTGTGACCATCTACGACGGTACCACCGTGATAGGTTCCACCACCGCCAATGGTTCAGGTGCATGGAGCTTCACCACCGCGACCCTGAGCAACGGTAGCCATCCGCTGAGCGTGACGGTGACCGATGCCGCGGGTAACACCAGTGCGGCATCGGCGACGGTTTCCATTACGGTGGATACCGTGGCACCAGCGGCGTCAACGCTGGTGATCACCAATGATGTCACCAGTACCGTGGTACCGAGCGGCGGTGCTACCAACGACACCACGCCAACGCTGAGCGGCGTGGCGGAAGCGGGCAGCCGTGTATCGATCTACGATGGTGGTACCTTGTTAGGCACGGCGATTGCGGGTAGCACTGGCGCATGGACCTTCACCACCGCCGCGCTCACGCAGGGCACGCATCCATTGAGCGTGACGGTAACGGACACGGCCGGTAACGTCAGCGGGACGACGTCGGCGTTGGTCATTATCGATACCACGCCGCCAGCGGCGGTCACTAACCTGGTTGCCGCCAATAACAACGGCAGCACGGCGGTGACCATCCCGAATAACGGCATTACCAACGACAGCACGCCGCTGTTGACCGGTAACGGCGAAGTCGGGGCACGGATCAGCGTATACGACGGCACCACACTGCTGGGCACCACCACGGTGGGCAGCGGTGGCACATGGAGCTTCGTCTCAACTGCGCTGAGCAATGGCATCCATACACTGAACGTGACGGCAACCGATGCGGCGGGCAACGTCAGCCCGAACGCCTCGACCACGCTGCGCATCGACACTGTGGCACCAACGGCCAGTACGCTCACCATTACCGACGACGCCGGCAGCACGCCGGTGGCGTTGACCAATGGCGCGTACACCCGTGACACCACGCCGGTGTTGAACGGCACGGCGGAAGTGGGCGCGATTGTCACCATCTACGATGGCACCACCGCACTGGGCTCAGTAACCGTTGGCGCGGGTGGCAGCTGGACTTACACCCCCAGCGCACTGGCGAACGGTGCGCATCCGTTGAGCGTAACGGTGACCGATTCGGCGGGTAACGTCAGCACCGGTAACACGGCGGTGACGGTGAACGTCGATACTGTGCCGCCTGCGGCGGTAAGTGGCCTGGCAATCAACGGTGCCGGTACCACGGTCACCGGTAGCGGTGAAGTGGGGGCAACGGTAACGGTACGTGATGCGGGCGGTAACGCGCTGGGTACAACGACGGTAGGCAGCGGCGGTTCATGGTCGGTGAGCCTGAGTACGGCGCAAACCACCGGTGCTTCGCTGTCGGTGATTCAGACTGACCGCGCAGGCAACGTATCAACCAGCACCCCGCTGACCGGTGCGATTCAAATCGTGGCAGCGAATGATGTCAACGAAGTGGATTACACCACCCAAATCGGCACCATCACCAATGCCAATACCAGTTCTACCAGCGTCGCATTGCTGAGCGTTAACCTCGGCAGCGTACTGGGTGTGGGAGTATTGAGCAGCACTAACGCCTATATGTTTAACGTTGGCGCAGGGGATACGCGCACGGTGACATTACACGCCTCGGCCACCAGCCTGGCGGCGCTGACATCGACTTATACCTTGTACCTCTATCAACAGCAGGCGAACGGCACCTGGGCGCTGAAATCCAGCAACGCCAACTACATCACCACGGTTCTGACCATTGGTACACAAACCGGTGGCAACGTGACTTACAGCAACCTCGGAACAGGTAACTATGCCGTGCTGTTGGGCACCAGCAACGGCGTTGGCGTGTTGCCATCGACTACCGTCACCACCACGTCGGATATTACGACGCTGGCGTTGACCGTGGCGGCAACTGTCACCGGCAACCTGTTGACCAACGATACCAGCTCCGTCGCCGGTACGGTGCCGAACGGTACGGTGGTCACCCAGGTGACTGGCAATGCGATTGCGGCCACCGGTAACACGGTGATCACCAGCAGCTACGGTACGCTGACCATCGATTCGCACGGTAACTACACCTATACGCTGAAGGCGGGACTGGATGCCGATCTGGTGCCAGCCACCGACGTCTTCACCTATTCGGTGCGTGATGCCAGCGGCGCGGTGACCTCGGCCAGCTTGACGGTGAACCTGCACAACGGTGCATCCACCAGCACGCTGCTGGCGACCAACAGTCTGGTGGCCGAAGCCACCAATGACCATGACGCCAGCGGCAGCATCTACGGTTCAGCATCGGGCACGCACACCGGAACCTTGAGTATCACTAATGAACACGGCGATATCACCACGGTTCACAGCGTGGGTACGACGTCGATTGCCGGCGACTTTGGTGTGCTGAGTATTGCCGCCAACGGTAACTACACCTATTCACTGAATGCGGGCGTGGATGGACAATCCATTACCCATAAAGAGGTGTTCAGTTACACCCTGGCGGCGAGCGATGGCACCATCACCACGCAGTCGTTCACCATTGAGCTGCATCCAACTATCACAGGAACCACGGGGGCTGACACGCTAACCGGCGGTGCCTACGACGACACCATCACCAGCGGTGCCGGCGCAGATACGTTGGTGTATCACTTACTGGCGAGTGCGGATGCTACCGGCGGTAACGGTCACGATACCTGGACCGACTTCAATGTCGCGCAAGGCGACAAAATTGACGTCAGTAACTTGCTTATCGGCTGGAATGATTCCACAAGTAATATTAATGATTTCGTGAAAGTGGATCATACTTCAGATGGCAATACGGTGCTTTCCATTGACCGTGATGGTACCGGTACGGGTTACAGCACCACTCAGCTGATTACGCTGGAAGGCGTGAACGTTTCTCTGGAGGAGCTGCTGCAACAACCGCACCAAAACCACACGGCGTAATCGCTCTGTGATGCAGGGATGCAGTTAGGGCACAGGGATGTGCCCCTTTCTCTTTATTGACTGGTGGACTATCGATGGAACTGATGCACTCAGGCGCAACTTTTCGCCGTTCGTTTAAGCTCAGCGTTCTCTGTGCGGGCATGGCTTTACTTTACAGTTCTCCACTTTTAGCGGCCAGTGACGCGTTAACCCGGGCGGGGCACATCACCTCAGCAGGTTTAGCGCAACAGCAAGAACTGCCTTCATTAACCGGTGAAGTGGCGGAACCCGCTCTTGCCAACGTCCCCGACTTTCTCACCATCAACCAGGCGGTACAGCGCGCCGTTCAGTGGCATCCCGATATTGCTCAGGCGGTGGGAAAAATGCTGGAGCAGGCTAATCAGGTTGATGTGGCGAAAGCCAAATACTATCCACAAATCAGTGCCGGCATGAACAACGGCTACAGCAATGCCTACAGCGAAAAGGGCTTCAGCCCGTCGTTTGTGCTGTCGGTTTCACAGATGCTGTATGACTTCGGCAAGGTCAGCAGTTCGGTGCGTTCCGCCGAAGCGGGCGTGGCGCAGGAGCAGGCCAACGTGCTGGTGAGCATTGATACCGTGGCGCACGATACGGCCGCGGCGCTGGTGGAAGTGCAGGGTTATCAGCAACTGGTCAAAATTGCGCGTGAGCAGCTCACGGCGCTGAGTAAGATTGGCGATCTGGCGCGCCAGCGTAATGAAGAGGGCGCGGCGTCGCTTTCGGATGCCACCCAAACCGATGCGCGTATCGAAGGCGCGCGTACCACCCTAACGCAGTATCAAGCCAACCTCGACCGCTGGCGCGCCACGCTGGCAACCTATCTTGGCTGGCCGCTGGTGAAAAAGGTCAGCGACGATTTTCCCACCAAACTCACCCAGTCCTGTCAGGTGGCGAAAGCCGATGACAAGCTCAATCCGTCGGTGCTGGCGGCCTGGGCGCAGGCCAATCAGGCGCAGGCCAAACTCGATAATGCTAACGCGCAGAACATGCCAACTATCTCGCTGGAACCGCAGGTGACGCATTATCTCAATAATCACTACTCCGGCAGCGAATCGCTGGATCGCACCCAATATTCGGCGTTTGTGAAAGTGGAAATGCCGCTCTATCAGGGCGGCGGCATCACCGCCAGCCGGGACGCGGCCGCCAATGCATTGCAGGCCGCCAATGCGGCTGTCAACTCGGCGCGGCTTAAAGCGCGTCAGCAGCTAAGCGAGTCGCAGAACGCGTCGCAAAGCCTGGCGCTCAGCCTGGCGATCATGGGTCGGCAACAGACGCTGGGCGAGAAAACCCAGTCGCTCTATCAGGATCAGTATCTGCAACTCGGCACCCGTCCGCTGCTGGACGTGCTCAACGCCGAGCAGGAAGTGTTCCAGACCCGTTTCACATTGCAGCAAACCATCAGCCAGTTACGCTCACTGCAGCTCGATTGTCTCTACAGCACCGGGCATATGCGGTCGGCGTTTGCTTTGAATAATCAGCGGATCCAGTCCGTGGAGATCCAGCCATGACGCAATTACAGATTCCCGACGCGCCTGATAGCGCGTCCGGGGGAAACGTGCCCTTACACGGATGGGCCACCGCAATCATCCTGATCGCCAGCCATTATCGCTTGCCCTGTTCGCCGGGCATGATCATGGCCGCTGCCGAATGGCAGGGCAAACAGTCGCGCGATAAAGCGTTACGCCATCTGGCGCGCCAGGCCGGCTTATCGCTGCAATTATATGAAGAGAATAAGTGGGAGATCACCAGCTGGCGCTTGCCGCTGGCGATCGAGCTGGCCGACGGTCAGGTGGGCGTTATTACCCAGTTTGATGGCGACGATGACGTGCGGGTGCATTTTGCCGGTGATGAACAGCCAGCACCAATTGCGCTGGAGACGTTGCTGCCGGAAATCCGCTTTGCCGCCGCGCTGCGTCCGGTTACCGCCGCCAAAGATAGCCGCGTCGATCGTTATCTCGCCACGGTAAAACCGGATTGGCTGCGCCGTCTGGTGCTGCACGATCTGCGGCCGTACGGCTACGTGATGCTCGGATCCTTCCTGATCAACCTGCTGGCGCTGGTCGGCATTATCTTCTCAATGCAGGTGTACGATCGGGTGATTCCGGCGCAGTCCTATCCCACGCTGTATGTGCTGTATATCGGCGTGATCATCTCGGTGGTGTTCACTTATATTCTGCGCGTTGGGCGCGATCACGTGACCGATCTGCTGGGCAAGCGTGCCGATATGCGCGTCTCCGATCGGGTATTTGGTCACGCGCTGCGGCTGCGTAACAGCGCGGTGCCGCGCTCGACCGGCACCTTTATCTCGCAGTTGCGCGAGCTGGAGGCGATCCGCGAAATGGTCACGTCCACCACGGTCACCTCGATTGTCGATATGCCGTTCTTCCTGCTGTTCATGCTGGTGATGGCGATTATTGCGCCGCAGCTGGCGTGGATTGCGCCGGTGGCGGTGCTGCTGATGATCCTGCCGGGCGTGCTGAGCCAGAAGAAGCTGGCGAAGCTGGCGCAGCAGAACCTGAAAGAGTCGACGCTGCGAAATGCGGTGCTGGTGGAGAGCGTGCAAGGGCTGGAAGATATCAAGCTGATGCAGGCGGAAGATCGCTTCCTGCAACAGTGGAACAGCTACATTCGCATTACCGCGCAATCCGGCGTGGAGATGCGCAAAGTAATGCACTCGCTGATTACCTGGGGCGTAACGGTGCAGGGTTTGGTATACGCCAGCGTGATTGTGATCGGTGCGCCGATGGTAATCAACGGCGATATCACTACCGGTGCGATTGTGGCGGCGTCGCTGCTCTCCTCGCGCATGATTGCGCCGATGGCCACGCTGTGTGGCGTGCTGGCGCGCTGGCAGCAGGTGAAAGCGGCGAAAGGCAGCCTCGATGCGCTGATGAATTTGCCGGTGGAAAACAGCAAAGACGAAACGCGGATCCACACGCCGGTGCTGTTTGGTCACTATCAGTTCACCGACGCAATGTTCCGTTACTACACCGATTCGATGAACATCGCGCTGCGCATTAAAAGCCTGACCATCAAACCGGGCGAGCGTATTGCGGTGCTGGGACGCAACGGTTCGGGTAAATCGACCTTGCTGCAGGCGATGATTGGCGGCATCGATCTGGTCGGCGGTGAACTGCGGCTGGATAACCTCAGCCTGCCGCACATTGATGTGGCCGATGTGCGGCGTAACGTTGGCCTGCTAACGCAAAACGCGCGGCTGTTCCACGGCACGCTGCGCGAGAATCTCACCATGGGCGCGGCGCACGCCACCGATGATGCCATCTTTGGCGCGCTTACCGTCAGCGGCGGCGCGGATTTCATTCGTCGGCTGCCGCTCGGCCTCGACCATCCGGTCATGGAAGGCGGCGTTGGGCTTTCGGGCGGACAGCGTCAGTCGCTGCTGCTGGCGCGTATGCTGCTGCGCGATCCCAACATCATCCTGCTGGATGAACCGACGGCGGCGCTCGACGATCACACCGAGAAAGAGTTTATCGAACGTCTCGGTCAGTGGCTCAACGGGCGCACCTTGATCGTGGCGACGCACCGTGCGGCGATCCTCGCGCTAGTGGATCGTGTGCTGGTGCTGAAAGAGGGACAACTGGTGATGGACAGCCCGAAAGAGAACGCCTTGCCGGCACCGCGTGCTAACGGCAGCCTGCCGGAGGCGCAATCATGATCAAACAATTACCGGCAAGACTGCGCTTAGTGACGGCGGCAGGAGTGGATTCCTCGGACGATCTGCTCGGCGAGCTACGATCAGAAACCCATTACACCGGCGCGGTGCGGCTGATCGTCATCAGCACCGCGCTGATCCTCGTTACGGTGATCTGGGCCTGGTTTGGCGTGCTGGATGAAGTCTCAACCGGCACCGGCAAAGTGATCCCCAGCTCGCGCGATCAGGTGCTGCAATCGCTGGAAGGCGGCATCCTCACCGAGCTGTATGTGCACGAAGGCGATCAGGTGCAGGCCGGGCAAGTGGTGGCGCGCCTCGATGCCACGCGCTCGCAATCCAACGTCGGCGAAAGTGCGGCACGCTATCGTGCGGCATTGGCTGCCGCCGCGCGTCTCAATGCGGAAGTGAACGATCAGCCGCTGAGTTTCCCGGCAGAGTTGAATAAGTTCCCCGATCTGATGGCGTCAGAAACGCGGCTGTATAAAACCCGCCGCGCACAGCTCACGGATGCGACTGCGCAGTTTAAAGAGTCGCTGGCGCTGGCTAACCGCGAGCTGGCCATCACGCAGCGTCTGGCCAAAACCGGTGCCGCCAGTAGCGTGGAAGTGCTGCGTTTGCAGCGCGATAAATCAGATCTGGAGCTGAAACTCACCGATATGCGTTCGCAATATTATGTGCAGGCACGTGAGGAGCTGGCGAAAGCCAACGCCGAAGCCGACAGCATGGCGCAAGTGGTGAAAGGGCGTGAAGACACGGTGACGCGACTGACCATCCGTTCGCCGATGCGCGGCATCGTGAAAAACATCAAAGTCTCCACCGTGGGCGGCGTGGTCCCACCGAATGGCGAGCTGATGAACATTGTGCCGATGAACGATCGCCTGCTGATTGAAGCGCGTTTGTCACCGCGCGATATCGCCTTTATCCGTCCCGGCCAGCGGGCGGTGGTGAAGATCTCGGCGTATGACTACGCCATTTATGGCGGCCTGAACGGCGTGGTGGAGAGCATCTCGCCGGATACCATTCAGGATGAGGTGAAACCGGAAATTTACTATTACCGCGTGTTTATCCGCACCGATAACGACTACGTGCAGAATAAAGCCGGTAAGCGCTTCTCCATCAGTCCCGGCATGGTTTCTACCGTGGATATTAAAACCGGTGAGAAGACGGTGATGGATTATCTGATTAAGCCGTTTAACAAAGCGCAAGAGGCGATGCGCGAACGCTAATTGGAACGGTATAACGCTTTAGTTTAAAACCGCTGTTTTCCTCAGGAAACGGCGGTTTTTTATTTGGGTGATTGATGAGGGCACCATGAAGTTTTGGTAACTATTACACGAACCGTTAAATATCAAATCCCGCACTTATATAATTAATTACAGCAAGAAATGTCTTGAGCTGGCTTGTTATTAGAGAAAAGGGTTTCCCGAAGTGAACGATAACAAGCCGTTTCTCAAAGGCGCTAAGTGCGCTTAACGCTAAGCTGAGCGCTTTGATACGTTACGCACATGAAATTATGAACAAATCAATGTGGTTTTATTTTCGAGCGCGGAAAGACGGACGCGGTACTTTTATTTAATGCGCTGCAATTTGTCACCAAAAAACATCCCGAAATATTGGATTTTCCTCGAGGGCGGCAGGGTTATTAATGCGCAGAGCCGCAGGCCGAACCTCAATGATGTGCTACGGCACGCTTATGAATATTTGATGATTGCTCCATGTTAATAAAAGAGAATTCCACCTTATCAAAATTTGAAAAAAGATTAGGCGTTGTTTCTTTCGCCAATCTTAAACGGCACCTCGGAAAAGCGATCATTTTTCTCCCAATGACGTTGCTGATTATTTATCTGGCAATATTCAGTCAGCCGCGTTTTGTGAGCGAATCCAAAGTCGCGATTAAACGCTCAGATGATCTTGCCAGCAATAGCGTGAATTTTGGCTTGTTGTTAGGGGCGATTAATCCCAGTTCGGTGGAAGATGCACTCTACTTAAAGGAGTACATCAATTCGCCGGATATGCTGGCAGTGCTAGATAAACAACTTAATTTCCGTCAAGCCTTCAGCCAAAGCGGGCTGGATTTCTTGCACCATCTGTCTCCTGATGAAACTGCCGAAAAATTCCTGCGTTATTATCGTGAACGTATCAGCGTAACGTATGACGATAAAGCGGGATTGCTGGCTATTCGCACGCAAGGCTTTACGCCGGACTTTGCCCTTAACTTTAATAAAGCGGTGCTGAAAGAGTCCGAACGCTTTATTAATGAGTTGTCGCACCGTATTGCGCGTGATCAGCTGACCTTTGCGGAAAAGGAGATGGAAAAGTCCCGCTCACGCCTGAATAAAAGTAAATCCGAGCTACTGGCGTATCAGAACAGCAACAATGTGCTGGATCCTGAAGCGCAAGCGTTAGCAGCCAGTTCACTGGTTAACACGCTGATGGGGCAGAAGATCCAGATGGAAGCGGAGCTGCGTACTCTGCTGACCTATCTGCGTGATGACGCTGCGCAAGTTGTCAGCGTACGTAACGCCATTGCCTCGATGCAGGCGCAGATCGATAACGAGAAAGGCAAAATCACCGCGCCGCAGGGCGACAAACTTAACCGCATGGCGGTGGAGTTTGAAGAGATTAGATCGCGTGTCGCCTTTGATAATGAGCTTTATAAGCTTGCGCTGACCTCTATCGAAAAAACACGCGTGGAAGCCGCTCGCAAACTGAAAGTGCTTTCGGTGATCAGTTCACCGCAGCAGCCGCAAGAGTCCACTTTCCCCAATATTCCGTATTTGATCGCCTGCTGGTTGCTGGTGTGCTGCTTAATGTTTGGCACCCTGAAACTGATATTGGCGGTGATTGAAGATCATCGGGATTAATGCTGTCGCAGAATGAGTCTGTTATGAAAATTTTAAAATCATTTGTAATGATCGCAGCTTGCTTCACTGCGCAGGCCAATGCGGCCTTGAATATTAACGCTGATGCAAACTTAACCGGCGTTAAAACACAATCTCTACTCAACTCGGCACCGGCAAATATCAGCAGCAATAACAGCGGATTTGATGATACGCCTCTGCCAGCCGCACCTGTGGTACTTAGCCGTATGTTTGGTGCTCAGCTGTTCAATGGCAATAGCGGAGAGAACGGGGCAAGCGTAGGTTTCAATCCCGGCTATATCCTTAATCCAGGAGATAGCGTTCAGGTGCGTTTATGGGGCGCATTTACTTTTGACGGCGCGTTGCAGGTTGATCCCAAAGGCAACATTTTCCTGCCAAATGTGGGGCCGGTAAAAGTCGCTGGCATCAGTAACAGCCAGCTAAACGCGTTAATTACCAGCAAAGTGAAGCAGGTCTACCAAGCCAACGTCAGTGTGTATGCATCGCTATTACAGGCGCAGCCTGTGAAAGTCTACGTCACCGGTTTTGTCCACAGCCCGGGTTTATATGGCGGCGTGACGTCGGATTCCCTATTGAACTATTTGATTAAAGCGGGCGGCGTTGATCCTGAACGTGGTAGCTACGTCGATATTGCAGTGAAACGTGGCAATAAAGTGCGATCCAATATCAACCTGTATGATTTTTTGCTTAACGGTAAATTGGGATTATCACAATTTGCCGATGGCGACACCATTGTGGTCGGGCCGCGTCAGCATACGTTCAATGTGCAAGGCGATGTATTCAATAGCTATAACTTTGAATTTCGCAACAGCACTATTCCTGTCACCGAAGCTTTGAGCTGGGCGCGAGTCAAACCGGGTGCGACGCATATTACTATTGTGCGCCAGCAAGGTTTAGCAAAGCGCAGCGAATATTATCCAATTCGCGAGGCGAACGGCCGCTTCCTGCAAGATGGTGACAGACTGATTGTGAGCACCGATCGCTATGCCAGCACGATTCAGGTCCGCGTTGAAGGCGCACACTCAGGTGAACACGCGATGGTACTGCCTTACGGATCCAACATGCAGGCGGTGTTGAAGCAGATTCGACCTAATAGTATGTCGCAGATGAGTGCCATCAAGCTGTATCGTCCCTCCGTGGCCTCCCGCCAGAAAGAGATGATGAACCTGGCGTTGCAGAAGTTAGAGGAAGCCTCGCTTTCTGCGCAATCATCCACCAAGGAAGAGGCTGGCCTCCGCTTCCAGGAAGCGCAATTGGTCAGCCGATTTGTGGCGAAAGCGCGTCAGGTCGTGCCAAAAGGTGAAGTCATTCTGAACGAGAAAAACCTCGCGGCCACCCTGCTGGAAGATGGTGATGTGATTAGCATTCCTCAGAAAACCTCACTGGTGCTGGTACATGGTGAAGTGCTGTTCCCGAATGCAGTGAGCTGGGAGAAAGGCTTACGCGCGAAAGATTACATCGCCAAAAGCGGTGGCTTTACGCAGAAGTCCGGTAATGCGCGCGTCATCGTTATTCGCCAGAACGGCGCGGCCGAAGACGCGGAAGATGTCGGTGCGCTGAATCCAGGTGATGAGTTAATGGTGCTGCCGAAGTATGAATCGAAGAGCATCGAAGTGACGCGTGGCATTTCCACCATCCTGTATCAATTAGCCGTTGCGGCGAAAGTGGTTCTTACGCTGTAAGGGTGCATCGTGATGATTGGTATATTCTCTTCGGGCATCTGGCGAATTCCATTTTTGCGTAATTTCCTGGCCCAGCCGTGCCATAAATTATCGCTGCAACGGCCTGTCGCCGATGCCGTGACCACCATTGCAGTGTGGGGATATCGTCCCAACACACGTCAGCCGGTGGCGTGGGCGCGTAGTGTAGGAAAATCAGTGCTGCGACTGGAAGATGGCTATATCCGCTCGCTGGATCTTGGCGTTAATGGCGCGCCACCTTTTTCACTGGTGCTGGATAGATTGGGGATCTATTACGATGCTAACCGGCCCAGCGAGTTAGAGAAGATGATCCAGGAAAGAGAAGTTAATCAATGGCTTGCCGATGACGCCAAACGAGCAATGAGCATCATCGTTGAGCAAGATTTATCGAAATATAATCAGGCTCCGGCTTTTATTGCAGGAGCATGTGCAACCAGCAATGTGGTATTGGTTATTGACCAAACGCTAGGTGACATGTCCGTAACCTATGGCAATGCGGGGCCGAATAATTTTGTCCTGATGTTAGAGGCGGCGATACGGGAAAATCCTGGTGCCATGGTTTGGATAAAGGTCCATCCGGACGTACTACAAGGCAAGAAGTCGGGATATTACCACTCCTTTCAATCCACGCATCGTATACATCTCATGGCTGATGATGTGAGTCCACAATCTCTGTTGCGGCATGTCTCACGTGTCTATGTCATGACTTCGCAGTATGGATTTGAAGCATTGATGGCAGGTAAACCGGTGACGTGCTTTGGCCAACCCTGGTATGCCGGTTGGGGATTGACCGACGATCGCCATCCACAAGCTAAGCAGCTAAGTGAACGGCGTGGCAACGCTACGCTTGAGCAACTGTTTGCGGCGGCCTACTTGCGCTATAGCCGCTATATCCACCCGTTGACCGGCGAGCCCGCAACGCTGTTTGATGTTTTGCATTGGATCCAATTGCAACGCAACTATCAGTTACCACGTATCGGACATCTCTGGGCGCCGGGTCTATCGATGTGGAAATACACCATCCTTAAACCGTTTTTGCGTACCGCTACCAATACGTTGAGTTTTTCAAAAAGTAATAAGCTGGCTACCGCGTGTGTGGTATGGGGAATTGCTGGCGAGCAGCGTTGGTTGGAAAAAGCGCAAGCCCAACAATTACCTGTTTGGCGGATGGAAGATGGTTTTTTACGCTCTTCGGGCCTGGGTTCAGATCTTCTGCCGCCGTTGTCCTTGGTATTGGATAAACGTGGTATTTATTACGATGCCACGCGACCCAGTGATTTAGAGATGTTGCTCAATGAAAGTGAATTAACCGATGCTCAATGTTCGCGGGCGAGGAAGATTCATCATCGGCTCGTAAATAACAGAATCAGTAAATACAATCTTGGCGCTGATTTTACTTTGCCAGCCGATTCAAAAGGTAAACGCGTATTATTGGTGCCAGGCCAGGTAGAAAATGATGCATCTATTCAGACTGGCACCTTTACAATCTGTACTAATCGGGATTTGTTACGAACCGTACGGGAGCGTAATCCTGCGGCATACATTATTTACAAGCCACATCCAGATGTAGTAGTAGGCAACCGCAAAGGGCATATTACTGATAGAGAAATTAATCAATATGCTGATTATCAGGCGCTGGATGCAGACATTATTCAATGTATTCAGGTTTCCAATGAAGTACATACGATGACATCGCTTTCAGGATTCGAAGCTTTATTGCATGGCAAACGCGTGTACTGCTACGGCATGCCATTCTATGCTGGATGGGGATTAACATATGACGAGCATGATTGTTTCCGCCGAGTGAAACAATTAGGACTTTACGATTTGATCTATCAAGCATTAATTGCCTATCCGACTTACATTCATCCGTTACGACTGGATGCTATTTCAGTAGAAGAAGCCATTGAAATTCTCATCAATACGCCACGAGCAAATATGGTGATTGATAAAAATTGGCGAGACAGACTTATGCGGATGGGAAAAAAGTTATCAATGTTTATTAAGGTTAAATTAGCATTTTAAACCATGAGTGAAGCTATTAAAAAACTGCTAAAAGGAAAGCAGTTCCTATTGTTGCAAGGGCCAATGGGACCTTTCTTTAATGACATGGCTTATTGGCTGGAGTCATTAGGGCGTGAAGCCGTGAATGTCGTATTCAACGGCGGCGACCGCTTCTATTGCCGTAAACGTAAATACCTCGCGTTCATGCAAACAGAAAAGGAGTTTTCGGCTTGGCTCAACCAAGTTAAGCGGGATTATGACTTTGATACGATTTTGTGCTTTGGCGATTGCCGGACGCTGCATAAGGCAGCGAAGGGCTGGGCGCATACGCAAGGGGTAAGATTTTTCGTATTCGAAGAAGGATATCTGCGACCAAATTTTATTACGCTCGAGGAGGGCGGTGTCAATGGCAACTCTTCATTGTCGCGCGATGCTGAGTTCTATCGACAGCTACTGGCGCAGCCAGCAGCGAAAATAGAGGCATGTTATCCATCTAAAATCCGCAGGATGGCGCATGCCAGTTGGTATTACTTCATTAGCTGGTATTATCGACATACCTTTGACCAATATTGTCACCATAAACCATTTTCACCTTGGCGCGAAGCCACATATTGGTTTCGTGCTGGGTGGCGCAAGACATTATATCAGTTTAAGCAGAGATATATACTTAATAGATTAACGATTGAGCTAGATCAGCGCTATTACCTGGCGATTTTACAAGTTTATAATGACAGCCAAATAGAGCATCATAGCCCTTATAATGATGTGCGGGATTATATCCTTGAGGTAATGTGCTCTTTTGCGCAGCATGCACCAGCGGATACTTATCTGGTGATTAAACATCATCCAATGGATTGCGGGCATCGCAATTACGCAGCGCTGATCAACGAGCTCTGCAAGCGTTTAAATATTATAGATAGAGTAGTTTATATTCATGATCTCCCTTTGCGGGAATTAATTTCACATGCTCAAGGTGTGGTAACGATTAACAGTACCGCAGGGATTTTAGCGTTGATGCATGGTAAGCGGCTAAAAGTGATGGGCGAGGCATTGTACGACATTCGAGGAGTAACGTTTCAGTCGGGATTGGATTTTTTTTGGCGGGATCAGTTTATTACAGATGATTATTTATTCAAAAATTTTATGTCACATTTGACCTGCCAGACGCAAGTTAATATCCATTATTACCAATGGAACGTTTTTTCGAGTAAAGTTTGGTGTGAATTAGAAGACGTGCAAAACTTTAAATGAGCTCAATTTCAGCGTTGTTAATTAACGCCATGCTGACACTCAGGCGCAGCATGGTTCGTCAATTGCGGGTTCCCATTCAATATTAGTCCATGTTGTTTAGTAAGGTTCTGCTGGCAGGAAGTCCATAGGAATGAGTGTACGCTGCCACCTGACGTTTTCTCTGATTATTTTTGCAGGAATACCAACGGCTAAACTTCCTGGTGGAATGGTTTTTGTCACTAAAGCTTTTGAGCCAATTATACTATTCTTTCCAATCGTAATGCCTTTTTGAATTGTGACATTCTCACCCAGCCATACTGAATCCTCAATGACAATACATTTGGCAGGATTTATTCTTTCTCCAGTCATATCATCAATGATCGAATGCCAATCTGTCGTAGACATCGTTATGTCCGAGAAAAGGCAATCCTTGCCTATGGTGATTGATGCGCCTTCAGTAGCAACAATAAGTACATGACGATTCATTGCTGTTTGATCTCCGATTTCAATTTTAGATCCAGCACCAATAAAGTAACGTCCGCGAATGTAGGTTTTTTTACCAACTTTCCATTCACCGTTACCATTTTCCATATTAATAGATACATTATTTAATATGCATCCTTCGCTGAAAGTAATGCTGGAGTTCTTACCTGATTGGAAATTTAGATTGAAATCACCTAAAACTTTTTCGGGTTTACCTATAACAACATTCCCTGCTGCAATGAAGCTTGCAATCTGTTTCTCATAACTATCATTCATAACAACGTTGTTCCTATTCATTTTAAGTGTTTTCGATTGCAATCACTATAAAGAAAATTTGCCATTATTTTTATATCATGACTTTACGAGATAAAAAATGATGATAGAAATTCATTCAATCTTTCACTATAACTATCATGATTAAATTCATTAGAGCTAAAGTCATTCGCACAAAATGAATGTGGGAGATTATTGTCTTTTTTGCCATTAATAAGCGCTCGATAGAAACTTCCTGATGCAGGAGAACGGATGTTAAAATAAAAACAGATGTCCAGATTCGGCGCGGATTTACCCAGAATATATTGATGATAAGGAACAAGGAAGGTAGCAACATTTAAGTCATTCTTCGCTCTGAATTTGTTTTTGGAAAATGCAGCGATTTCATGTTGAAACATATACGCACTTTCTTCAAAAACAGATTTAATCAAAGGTACATACGTATGAGTCAGTGTATTGTCAAATCGAACAGCAAAGTTTGATTCGAAAATATTGTTACAATTCTGACATGCTGATAAAGTTGCTGTTGTTCTTTCTTTCCCTGGAGAATATGAAGTGCTTTTGTTACTAACAAATAAACTCGCTATCCCATTTGACTTGAAGAAATGCTCAGGGTTGTTTTTTTGAGCAACAAAGAAGTCATCGTTAAAGTAAATAAAGTGTTCTGATAATCCCTTAATTTTGTATAGGTAAGCTTCAATTACATGTGAGTTAAATGTAGGCAAATATTGTTGTGGAATGATTTCGGAATGGTCAACTAATACCACTCTATCTTTGAGGCTATCTGGAATTAATGGTGTTTGATTGTCAGTGACTATGAATATCCTGTTTACCCACGGTATGTTTTTTTCAATACTGAGTAGAGAGTAATAGAGTTCATTATGATTACTGAATCTCGATTCTTCAGTTGCATAAAGTGCATATGATATGTCTGGATTGCTGTGCAGCCTTTTTTTTTGCAACCATGCTGAATCATTTGCATCGACCCAGGTGTATACAACATCGATTTTGAAAGCAGGTTTGAAGGAAGTCATTGAGTTTTGTAAAGCACTGACAATAATACCTTCGGTTGTATTGATTATATTGTTATGATTTAAAATCAAAGGGTGTCGTTTTAATAGATAATCTCTAAAAAAGAGTATTGGTGCTCTTTTGAATTTCCTGACTTTTCTAAGGAGAATAGTTAGCATCTTATTGGTTTTCATTTTTCAAATTAATCCACCCTGTAATTTTTAAGAATGGATTAATTTGTTTCTTTTATTTTAATGACTTAATTCCTGCTTCACGGATAAATAGTGTTCGTCACGCGAAACATGAGGAACAATCGTATCTAAAAACATAGCATAGTCATCGTTTTTATCATTCATCTTGTTGAATGTTACGGCGAGAGGACATCGTTTCGAGCCATGCACAGATTGTATCCAGATGAATTTTTCTTCATATCCTCTATCAAGCAGGGCAAACTGAATGGGTGATTTAATTATACTTTGCTCTCCCTTAGTCATAGTGTTGGAAATGGGTAAGAACTCGAATAAGTAATCATGTGGGTTACTGACAGACTCAAGTATGTTGTTGTAATGACAAAGTTGCATATTATCAACGCAACAGAATTTTTCAGCGGGTGAAAAATTATAATCAAATTCACAGAAGTGTTCTGCGAAGGTGTTTTTTACTCGGTCGATGTTTCTTTTTTTATTCTTAATAAAAGTATAAGGGATACCCGTTGGAGATATAAAATCTTTATTCGTAACCTTCTTAAGGAATAGAAAGTTCAAATCTATAAATATAAATAATTCTCGTTTTGGACTGATGTTTCTTATCTTATTTTTGAAAGCCTCACTGTAGTTTTTAAAAACACTTATGTCACTGTTGTTGCTTATTATACTTTGGCTAATGTATGAGAGACTTTTAAAATTAGTGTACTTAATAATACTACGATACTGATACCTCACTAAGCTTTCTTTGAATTTTATTTTATCACTTATAGTGTCGATGACTATTAAATGAATGTTTAATTTTTCATTGTCATATTTTAGTAATGGAGGCTCAGTGATTGTTTCAACCGTTGGCGTTGTGTTTACTGCATTAATTATTTCTTTTGATCTTCCACCCAGAATATTCTTAAAAGCATCCTTAACGAAAAGACCGGGGGTATTTAATAATTTTGATGTTTTAGTCATCATTCACACTCCTTTAATAGCTTATCCATAACTTTAGATATTTCGTATTTTTCAAGATAGGTTTTTCGACTGTTCTCTCCAAGTTGACTGAGTAAGTTCTCATCAGCCATAAGTCTTTCCATGTTCATGGCAAAGTGTTGAGTATCAAAACAGGGAGAAACTAAAGCGTTATATTCATTCACCAGGAAATCTTTAGGACCATAGCCTATATCATAACTAACCACAGGTTTGCTCATGCTAAAGCTTTCAATATAGACCATCCCAAAAGCTTCTTTAGCAGATGTGAGTGCGCAGAATGCACTATTGTAGATCTCTTCATAAACTAATGATGTCGGTGGATGAATGGTAACTTGCGATGTTAAACCTAGCGTTGAAATCTGATTGATAAGGTTTTCTTTTTCATCACCGTCACCAAAAATGTCTAAAATCCAATCTGGGAATTTTTTTGCTATTTTTGCAAAAGATTCTATTAATAAATTGAATTGTTTTAGCTCAACCAAACGACCAAAAGAAACAATTCTTTTCTTCTGGATATCCCTGCCCGATTGTGAAATTAGTGGGAACTTATCTTCGAGTCCATTTGGAATGGGGGTAACCTTACTAATTCCTTGAGCATTGTACTCTTCTTTTTGAAAAGAGGTGAGAGTAAGTACCTTGTAAGCTTTAGGATAGTTTCTTAATAAAGTTATCTGTATTTCTTTAGAGTGTGAGCTAAATTCACGATGTTCTTGAACAATGACTTTATTCGACTTATGGGCATGCTTGATGATATTCACACATAGGCCTGGGAATGTGCCTATAATTATTGCGTTCTTAATAGTTTTTAAAATGCTTACCAGTTTGAAGTCTGTCAACAAAGATAAGCCATTATAAAGATCTTCTGATTTTTTAAAAATCTTTGAAGAATATTGAGCGAGGTGATTATCCATCTTTGTGCGGAACTTGCCATTGCAGCGTGCGTCATTGAGATATTCAATACGTACACTGGGATCAAGTTGTAGCTTAGGTGTATCACTGGTGCGCCGCATTGAGATAATGGATACCTGATAGCCAACAGAAACCAGATAATTTGCCTGGTTTATAACTGTTTGTACTGTTCCACCTACGCCATAGATATTATAACAGCAGTAAACAATGTGCTGTTGTTTATCGGCAATCACGTTATCCAGAAATTTATTAGTTTTATTAAAATTTTCATAATCACGGATGACTTTAAGGAAATCCTTTCTGGCTCGATGTTTGATCTTGAAATCAATGCTTTTGTCTGAAAATAGGTCTTCAAGTTCATCAATAGTACGCACGACTGAACCGTTGAATTCATAGGGGGATTTTAAAAAATGACCTCGTTCAAACTTGTAATTATCATAGTCAAATTGTAGGAAAATAACCGGTGTTTTTATCAGGTTAAATTCAAAGGCAATTGATGAGTAATCTGTTATGCAAACAGCAGTATCTTTTAATACTACTGAAAAGTCATCGTGCCCGACAAATGAAATAGCCCCATCAAAGAGTTTTTCTATCATTGGTTTAAGATGGAGTATTTTTTCATGCAAATAAAATGCAATGTTTAAATTTCTTTTATTTGCATAATCTATTATTCCTTGGCTGTTTTTAATCTGCTGGACTATGTCTAAAAATGGATTGTCATCGCCAGGTTTTGTCCACTCTTCACGCCAGGTAAAAAAGAATAATATGTTTTTTTCATTTTTCTTCTTCATTGGTAGTAGCTCATGTCGCGACAAGCCACTATTGATCACTCTTTTGTCGAGGAAACCAATATTCAGTATGAGTTTCTTTAGCGCCTGTAAATCATCTACCTCAACAGAATTTTTGTTAACGTAATAGCGCTGGAGTAGCAAGATATAGAAATCTTCCAGGTTATTCCTGGAAAAAAAGTCATCGTAGTGTGGTATTTTGTATTTGATGGCTAATCTTTTTGTTTGGTTAATATCTTTTTGTGTTTGTAGTGTATTGATAACGATATTTTTCTCTGACTTCAACGAAGTGCTAAAATATCTTATTCTACCGTTGTAGTGACCTTTAAATATGAATATTCTCTTGTAAGATATGATTCCGTGTTGGAGGTATACGATGGGAGCCCAGCCCTTTTCTAATGGTTTTTTATTAAAAGAGGGGAAAGTATCAAGATATCCGTCATTAAGCAGGAGGTAATCTGCATCAAAAAATATCTTATAATGCTTTTTGCTATCCTTAAGTATGATGTTTTTATTAAAAGGTAAAAGTTTTTCTATGTCGACATTCTGTTTGCTATATATGAAAAAAGTGTTTTTAAATCCTGACTTCATTCTATGCTGAAAATAACAAAAGCCATTATCACGGGCCTGCAACCCTCCTTTTTCTCCAATGAGTATCAACAAATCTTGATGTTCGATTCCCTTCATTTCTCTTACCTAAAATAGATTGTTGTAAAATGATCAGCGGTGTTATTTATATTGGAATAGTATTTTTGTTATTTTCACTTCTTAAGTAAGCTTCAATAGCATCATTTACCGAGTCATAATAATTGACATGATTATCCCTACCAATGAAAATAGCTGCGTCACAATACTCTTTGAGCGTATTTAAGCTATGCGACACCATCAAAAAACTCGCATTTTTATGTCGTTCCTGGAACATCTTTGAGCATTTTTCTTTGAAGCGCGCATCACCTACCGCGGTGACTTCATCCACAAGATAATAATCAAAATCAAAAGCCATGCTTAAACCAAAACTTAATCTTGATTTCATTCCGGATGAATAAGTTTTGAACGGCATATTGAAGTATTTACCCAATTCAGAAAATGACTCAACAAAATCTATTTTCTCTTTCATCTCATTATGTTTGGCATATAAACGCGCGACGAATTTAACGTTTTCCCTACCGCTAAGACTGCCCTGAAAACCGCCAGTAAGGCCTACCGGCCAGGAAATCGTTTTATTAGTAGTGATTGCGCCGCTATCAGGCCGGTCAATACCACCAATCATGCGCAGTAATGTTGATTTACCTGCGCCATTTCGGCCAACCAACGCCACACTTTTTCCACTTGGAAGGGTGAGGTTCAAATCTTTAAACACGAAGTGCCGGCCTGATGAGGTGCGGTACGACTTTGTGAGATTTTCAATCTTAATCATGAGGTCAGCATTGCCTCTTCACGGGTGCGATAGATGGCAAGCCCCAAAAATAATGTCGTTAGTGTGAGAATGGCGAGATAAACGAGGCTGACGCCTTCGCTACTATAGCCCGGCATCACGGCTGCTCGGCTAAGTTCCACCACATGTAGAATGGGATTCCAGAGTAGAAATGGCCAGTAATCTTTCGGCACTGCGTGCAGTGGAAACATTATTCCCGAGATGAAATAGAGCGGTTTAAGGAGAATTGGCAAAAGCTTCTGCGTTTCTGTGTAGGTTTTACCTATCACCATAAAAATGAGTCCAGCGCCACATGAGAAAATAATCAAAAGACTCCATGCACCGACTAATTGCAGTAGATTTGCCACAGAAAAATACTCCCCGGCAGCCCAAACAATCAACATCAGAAATATATAGACAGTTACGTAGATAATCGTCTCTAACATCGCCCTTGCTAAAACAGTATCGATGGGTTTAACCGGTCGATAATTAAATAAGCCTTGGTTCGCGTCAATTGCTCCAAGTGATCGAGTAGAGATATTAGAAAAAATGAAAAAGGGAATGATCCCATTAAGTAAGAATACAGGGAAGGAAATGTCTGGCATTGTCCTATGCATGATGAAGCCAAAAATGGCCATCAATATTAATAAATGGGCTGATGGTTCTAGTATCGCCCAGAGATACCCCAAACGGAACTTACCGAATCTGGTTCTTATCTCTCTAAAAAACAATGCGTTAATCGTGGCGCTTTGTACATTTAATCCACTTCTTGCCATTTAAAACTCACAGTATTCTTGATTAATAGATATGCTACCGCCCTTGGCTTAACAGTTACCAATGCGCTGAAGATAATAGATAATAAGCAGACTCGAATGGTCGCGTTGATTTGCCATCTACAGTTAGCTGATTAAATGGGTTGTTATTTGATTTGTATCGTATTTGCTACTTTTCTATCGATGAAATTATTGCCTGCCTTCCTATGAAGATAATTGAGAAAAGGCTCAATTTTCCTTATTCACTTCGCCACAATCATTCGTGATTAAATTATTATCGTTTATGGTTTTAAGCTCTCTCCAGCCGAAATGATTGACCCTGATTTATCTGGAGGCTTACCGCGTCAAAGCATTGATTGCGCCCAACTTCAATCTTCGTAATAATCACGCCCATCTATCCCTTCCTCGTAGTGTTTACGTTGAGGGGATTTTTTTCATCTATACCTAAACAGACCTATCGACTTACGGATCTTAAGAGGACCAGTTATGCATAACACCTTGGGCAATCAGTATGATAACTCATTGGTTTCTAACGCTTTTGGTTTCATGCGCTTCCCCCTCAACTTCCAGCCTTACGACAGTGACGCTGAGTGGGTGATCACCGGTGTTCCTTTCGATGCCGCGACCTCCGGTCGTCCAGGCAGCCGTTTAGGTCCGGGGGCAATCCGCCAGATTTCCACCAACCTGGCGTGGGAAGGCTGTCGCTGGCCGTGGGATTTCGATCTGCGCCAGCGTTTGAACGTGGTGGATTGCGGCGATCTGGTTTATGCCTTTGGCGATTCACAGGATCTCTCTGACAAACTGCAGGCGCACGCCGAGAAACTGCTAGCGAACGGTAAGCGCATGCTGACCTTTGGCGGTGACCACTACGTCACGCTGCCGCTGCTGCGTGCACACGCTAAGCACTTCGGCAAAATGGCGCTGGTGCATTTCGATGCGCACACCGATACCTATTCCAATGGTCCTACTTTCGATCACGGCACCATGTTCTTCACCGCGCCAAAAGAGGGTTTGATCGATCCGCAGCACTCTGTGCAGATCGGGATTCGTACCGAATTCGATAAGAGCTTGGGCTTCAACGTGCTGGATGCCGCGCAGGTTAACGATCGCAGTGTTGATGACATTCTGGTGGAAGTGAAGCGTACCGTTGGCGATCTGCCGGTGTATTTGACCTTTGATATCGATTGTCTGGATCCCGCCCACGCACCGGGCACCGGCACGCCAGTGATTGGCGGCTTGAGCAGCGATAAAGCCACCAAGCTGATTCGCGGTTTGCAGGGCATGAATATCGTCGGTATGGATTTGGTGGAAGTGGCGCCGGGCTACGATCACGCCGATCTGACCTCACTGGCCGCAGCCACACTGGCGCTGGACATGCTGCACGTGCAGGCGGCAAATAAAGGTTAATCCTTTCTTCTGCGGCTACACTTATTGGCGGTTAATTAATCTGCGGAGGCGACTATGGGTTTACTGGACGATTTAGTAGGATCGCTAGGAAACAGCAACGGAAGCGGGCAGGGCAACCAGATGCAACAGCTGATGGCCATCTGGAACTGGGTGCAGGAACAGGGCGGCGTTGAAGTGCTACTACAGAAGTTTCAACAGGGCGGACTCGGGCAGGTGCTGAATAGCTGGCTTGGCAGCAGCAGTAACATGTCGATTGATGGCGGCGAGATTCAAAATGCGCTTGGCAATGATCAGCTGCAGTCGCTGGCGGATAAGCTCGGCACCGATGTACAGGGTGCGTCCGGTACGCTGGCTGCCTTATTGCCGCAGGTGATTGATAAGCTATCGCCGCAGGGCCACATTAAGACGTCGAATACCCAGGATTTGGGTGCGATGGTGGATGGATTGTTTAAGCGTTGAAGATTGTTTGCTTTGATCTTTGCTTACTGTCCCCCATCCCGGCCTTCCCCCATGAATGGGGGAAGGAGACGCAGCTAAATGCAGCTTCCTCACTGACATGTGGCAGCATCTTCCTCCCCCATTCATGGGGGAGGACCGAGGAGGGGGACAGCAAGCACGATCTATTTCCCAGCCGCAATACGCTCACGAATATGCTGGGCGCGGGCTTCCGAATCCGGATGCGAGTCAAACATCGAACTCTGCCTTCCTTGCTCCAGTTTCGCTAGCTTCTCAAAGCTGGTCGCTAATCCCATCGGATCGATGCCGCGCTTTTTCAGCAGGTCGAACGAGTAGTCATCGGCTTGTGTTTCCTGAGTTTGCGAGAATTGCGCATTCACCAGCTTCTCACCCATTTCACCCAATTGTGATTGTGACAGCGAACCAATCACGCCGCCGACGGAAGCCGCAGCGGTGCGCGTTGCGGTGGTCGTCAGCGCCACCTGCATCGCTTTACGCGTATGGCCCAGCGCGACGTGGCCCATTTCATGGCCCAGTACACCTTCGACTTCGTTATCGGTCATCATATCCATCAACCCGCTATAGACGCGGATACAACCGTTCGCCATCGCCCAGGCGTTAACGTCTTTGGTCTGATAAACCTTGTAGTTGGCAGGCACGCCGTTGATGTTGTCGCCTAGCGCCGCAGCGATTTTGTTCAGGCGCTGCTGGTATTCACTGTTAGCGGGCGCAACCTGATTGTCTTTATCCATCTGCGCACAGGATTGATCGCTCAACTCTTTCACCTGCGTATCGTTCAGCGCATAGGCCTGATAAGCCTGCGCACCCGATTGTAGCAGCGCGTTGTTATCAAACCCTTCGCAGCCGCTCAGCAGCGAAGCCATTCCCAGAGCAACAATCGTGGCTCTCATTTTCATATCGGCATCCTTTGGGTAACAAGGTAAAGAAAACAAACACCTGAAACTGGCCCAGATGTTTAAACGCTTAGGTTATAGCTCGCATGTTGTTCAATGACTAGCAGACAAGCCCGGAAATGCAAACGGTTACCCGTGATTTAGCACCCAGATGCATGTACTTTTGTCCTGATTTTCATGTACATTGATGTGCGACTTTTTTCTCGCTTCGCCTTATAACTGATTAATTACAATAAGTTAAGCGTGGCGGAGCATTAATCCGACCTGGAGTAGAAGATGCCCTCTCGTAAAGAGCTTGCCAACGCCATTCGCGCGTTAAGTATGGATGCAGTACAGAAAGCCAATTCGGGACATCCGGGTGCCCCAATGGGCATGGCGGACATTGCCGAAGTGCTGTGGCGTGACTTCCTGAACCATAACCCTACTAACCCGCTGTGGGCAGACCGCGACCGCTTTGTGCTGTCGAACGGTCACGGCTCAATGCTGATTTACAGCCTGCTGCACCTCACTGGCTACGATCTGCCAATGAGCGAGCTGCAGAACTTCCGTCAGCTGCACTCTAAAACTCCAGGCCACCCGGAATACGGCTACACCGCAGGCGTTGAAACCACCACCGGCCCGCTGGGTCAGGGCATCGCTAACGCAGTGGGTTTTGCCATTGCCGAGCGCACGCTGGCAGCGCAGTTCAACCGTCCGGGTCATGACATCGTAGACCATAACACCTATGTGTTTATGGGCGACGGCTGCATGATGGAAGGCATCTCACACGAAGTCTGCTCCATCGCCGGTACCCTGAAGCTGGGCAAACTGGTTGCCTTCTACGATGACAACGGCATCTCCATCGACGGTCACGTTGACGGCTGGTTCACCGACGATACCGCCAAACGTTTCGAAGCCTACGGCTGGCACGTGGTGCGCGGCGTTGACGGTCACGATGCCGACGCGATTAAAAAAGCGGTGGAAGAAGCCAAAGCGGTTTCCGACAAGCCTTCACTGCTGATGTGCAAAACCGTGATTGGCTTCGGTTCGCCGAACAAAGCCGGTACGCACGACTCGCACGGCGCGCCGCTGGGTGCCGATGAAATCGCGCTGACCCGCAAGCAGCTCGGCTGGAACCACGGTCCGTTTGAAATCCCTTCAGACATCTACGCGCAGTGGGATGCCAAAGAAGCCGGCCAGGCGAAAGAGTCCGCATGGGACCAGAAGTTTGCCGCCTACGCCGCCGCGCATCCGGAGCTGGCTGCCGAGTTCAAACGTCGCGTGAACAATGAGCTGCCGGCGAACTGGGCCAGCGAGTCGCAGAAGTTCATTGAGCAGCTGCAGGCCAGTCCGGCGAAAATTGCCAGCCGTAAAGCCTCGCAGAACGCCATCGAAGCCTTCGGTAAAATCCTGCCGGAATATCTGGGCGGCTCCGCTGACCTGGCGCCGAGCAACCTCACCATGTGGTCCGGCTCGAAGCCAATCAACGAAGATGCGGCGGGTAACTACATCCATTACGGCGTGCGCGAGTTCGGTATGACCGCCATCGCCAACGGTATCGCGCTGCACGGCGGCTTCCTGCCGTACACCGCCACCTTCCTGATGTTCGTCGAGTACGCGCGCAACGCCGCACGCATGGCCGCGCTGATGAAGATCCGTCAGATCATGGTGTACACCCACGACTCGATTGGTCTGGGCGAAGATGGCCCGACGCACCAGCCGGTTGAGCAGATGGCCAGCCTGCGCGTGACGCCAAACATGAGCCTGTGGCGCCCGTGCGACCAGGTTGAGTCAGCGGTGGCGTGGAAGTACGCGATTGAACGCGTGGACGGCCCGTCGGCGCTGATCTTCTCGCGTCAGAACCTGGCGCAGCAGGATCGTAGCGCTGAGCAGCTGGCTAACGTGGCGCGCGGCGGTTACGTGCTGAAGGACAGCGAAGGTACGCCAGAGCTGATCCTGATCGCCACCGGTTCAGAAGTGGAACTGGCGGTAGCTGCGTTTGATCAGCTGACGGCGGAAGGCCGCAAGGTGCGCGTGGTGTCTATGCCATCCACCGACGCCTTCGACAAGCAGGACGCGGCGTACCGTGAATCCGTGCTGCCAAAAGCCGTTGCCGCACGCGTGGCGATTGAAGCGGGTATCGCGGATTACTGGTTCAAATACACCGGCCTGAACGGCGCGATCGTCGGCATGACCACCTTCGGTGAGTCAGCGCCTGCGGAGCAGCTGTTCAAAGAGTTTGGCTTCACCGTTGAAAATGTGGTGAAAACGGCGAAATCGATTCTGTAACTTTGTGCAGTAATTTGCGCCGCTACCGGTTATGCATCGCCTGTAGCGGCGCGATTCATCGCGCACACCTGCAATGCCGGCGTATCTAACCTGAAACGGTTGAATTATTCCTGCAGTAATAATCCGCCAGTGGAAAATTTGTGACGTAGATCCAATATTCAGCCACTCACTTGATCGCAATCATTCCCGTTATTCCTCTCTTGCATTACTCTAGCTGAACCGTTTCAGTTGTGAACAAAATCGTGCATCTCACTCGTGCGGGTAAGCAATAATTCCCTGTACAAAACGGTGTGAAACGCTCAGGCTAATCGGCACGTTTTTTCGGGTGTGGTTGAAGGTAGAGATGACCGTTCGCGTAGCAATAAATGGTTTTGGTCGTATCGGGCGTAATGTGTTGCGTGCCCTGTATGAAACCGGTCGCCGGGCTGAGATCACCGTGGTCGCCATTAACGAGCTGGCAGACGCCGCCGGTATGGCGCATCTGCTGAAGTACGACACCAGCCATGGACGTTTTGCCTTTGATGTACGCCAGGAGCGCGATCAACTGTTTGTTGGCGACGATACCATTCGCATCCTGCATCAGGCTGAAATTGATGTGCTGCCGTGGCGCGAACTGAATGTGGATATCGTGCTGGATTGTACCGGCGTGTACGGTAGCCGCGCTGATGGCGAAGCCCATTTGGCGGCGGGCGCGAAGAAAGTGTTGTTCTCGCATCCGGGCGGCAACGATCTCGATGCCACAGTCGTATTCGGTGTTAACGAACAAGCTCTTAAACAAACTGACCGCATTGTCTCCAACGCATCCTGCACCACCAACTGCATTATTCCGGTGATCAAGTTGCTGGATGACGCCTTTGGCATTGAGTCGGGCACCGTGACCACCATTCACTCGGCAATGCACGATCAGCAGGTGATCGACGCCTATCACAGCGATCTGCGTCGTACCCGCGCCGCCAGCCAATCGATCATTCCGGTAGATACGCGTCTCGCTGCTGGCATTACCCGTATTTTTCCGAAATTTAACGATCGCTTTGAGGCGATTGCCGTGCGCGTGCCCACCATCAACGTGACAGCCATTGATCTGAGCGTGTCGGTGCGCGAAGCGGTGAAGGCGTGTGAGGTCAACGCGTTGCTGCAAAACGCGTCAGAAGGGGCGTTTCGTGGTATAGTTGACTATACGGAATTACCGTTAGTCTCAATAGATTTTAACCATGATCCGCACAGTGCCATAGTCGATGGCACGCAAACGCGGGTCAGTGGTCATCACCTTATCAAAACGCTGGTTTGGTGTGACAACGAATGGGGCTTTGCTAACCGCATGATCGACACCACGTTAGCAATGGCCGCAAGCGGTTTCAGGTAAGACGCGGACTGCGTCTGGCAAAACTTATGAGAATCAACGAGAGGGTTCACCATGTCTGTAATTAAGATGACCGATCTGGATCTTGCTGGTAAACGCGTTCTGATCCGTGCCGATCTCAACGTGCCAGTGAAAGAAGGGAAAGTGACGTCAGATGCACGTATTCGTGCTTCTCTGCCTACCATCGAAGCGGCGTTGAAACAGGGCGCGAAAGTGATGGTTACCTCTCACCTGGGTCGTCCGACCGAAGGTGAATACAACGAAGAGTTTTCCCTGCTGCCGGTTGTTAACTACCTGAAAGATAAACTGAACGGCACCAACGTTACCCTGGCAAAAGATTACCTCGACGGCGTTGAAGTCGGCGCGGGTGAATTGGTTGTGCTGGAAAACGTGCGCTTTAACAAAGGCGAGAAAAAAGACGAAGAAGGCCTGTCGAAGAAATATGCCGCACTGTGCGACGTGTTCGTGATGGATGCCTTCGGTACCGCGCACCGCGCACAGGCTTCTACCCACGGCGTGGGCAAATTTGCCCCAATCGCATGTGCCGGTCCGCTGCTGTCAGCTGAGCTGGAAGCGCTGGGCAAAGTGATGAGTAATCCAGAGCGTCCGCTGGTTGCTGTGGTTGGTGGTTCTAAAGTGTCGACCAAATTTGATGTGCTGCAGTCGCTGGTGAAGATTGCTGACACCGTGATTGTCGGCGGCGGTATCGCGAATACCTTCGTGGCTATCGATAACAACGTCGGTAAATCACTGTACGAGCCAGACTTCGTCGAAGCAGCAAAAGGTCTGCGTGATCAGTTTGGTATCCCAGTTCCTACTGATTCTCGCGTAGGCACGGAATTCTCTGAAACTGCCCCGGCAACCGTGAAAAAGGTTTCCGAAGTGGCGGATAACGAAGAGATTATGGACTTCGGCGACGAAACCGCACAGGCGATGGCCGCGATTCTGAAAGGCGCGAAAACCATTCTGTGGAACGGTCCGGTTGGCGTGTTCGAGTTCCCGAACTTCCGTAAAGGTACCGAAATCGTGGCAAATGCAATCGCCGATAGCGATGCATTCTCAGTGGCAGGCGGCGGCGATACGCTGGCTGCAATCGATCTGTTCGGTATCGAAGATAAGATCTCTTACATCTCAACCGGCGGCGGCGCATTCCTCGAGTTCGTGGAAGGTAAAAAACTGCCAGCAGTTGCTATGCTGGAAGAGCGCGCGAAGCAGTAAATCTTTGGGGGCGACGCTTGGGCGTCGCCTGAAGGCCAGCCCTTTATGGGGCAAACAAATCGCAATCCCTTCGGGGATGAACGGTAACGAAACGGGACACAAACATGTCTAAAATTTTTGATTTCGTAAAACCCGGCGTTGTCACTGGTGACGACGTTCAGAAAATTTTCCAGGTAGCGAAAGAGAACAAATTCGCTCTGCCAGCAGTTAACTGCGTCGGCACGGATTCTATTAACGCGGTATTGGAAGCTGCGGCCAAAGTGAAAGCGCCGGTCATCGTTCAGTTCTCCAATGGTGGTGCTGCCTTCATCGCCGGTAAAGGTTTCAAAACCGACAAGCCGCAGGGCGCGGCTATCTTCGGCGCTATCGCGGGTGCATACCATGTGCATCTGATGGCTGAACAGTACGGTGTGCCAGTAATCCTGCATACCGACCACTGCGCCAAGAAACTGCTGCCGTGGATCGACGGTCTGCTGGACGCGGGTGAAGAGCACTTCAAGAAAACCGGTAAGCCGCTGTTCTCTTCTCACATGATCGACCTGTCTGAAGAGTCACTGGAAGAGAACATCGAGATCTCTTCTAAGTATCTGGCGCGCATGGCCAAACTGGATATGACCCTGGAAATCGAACTGGGTTGTACCGGTGGCGAAGAAGACGGCGTGGACAACAGCCACATGGACGCTTCTGCGCTGTACACTCAGCCAGAAGACGTTGATTACGCTTACACCGAGCTGAGCAAAATCAGCCCACGTTTCACCATCGCTGCTTCATTCGGCAACGTGCACGGCGTGTACAAGCCAGGCAACGTGAAACTGACGCCGACCATCCTGCGTGATTCTCAGGAATACGTGACTAAAAAACACAACTTGCCGCATAACGCGCTCGATTTCGTGTTCCACGGCGGTTCAGGTTCATCTCCAGAAGAAATCAAAGAATCAATTGGTTACGGCGTAATTAAAATGAACATCGATACAGATACCCAGTGGGCAACATGGGACGGTATTCTGAAGTTCTACAAAGAAAACGAAGCATATCTGCAAGGCCAATTAGGCAACCCTAAAGGCGTGGATAGCCCGAACAAGAAATATTATGATCCACGCGTATGGCTGCGCTCAGCGCAGGCTTCCATGGTGACTCGCCTGGAGCAGGCTTTCAAAGAGCTTAACGCTGTCGACGTACTATAATTTTTCGGTACAGTACAAAAAAGGCCCGCAAGGGCCTTTTTTTATGCGTCTCATCCAGAAAATCCCACGAATTCAGGCCATTTTTGGCGCTTCGCCTTATTTTTGTTTACCCTTGTATTCGGAGTGTCGGAGTCAATCTGGCAGTTTTTGGCAATTTCCCGCGGGAAACTCAACAACAGGGCTAACAAATGGAAGATTTACATGTCGTTGATGGCATTAATAGTGCTGGTGGATGGCTGATACGTAATCAGGCGTTGATCCTGAGCTATGCGGTCAATATTGTGGCGGCGATTATTACCATCATCATTGGTATGTTCATTGCGCGCATCGTCTCCAATGCGATTAACCGCGTTCTGCTAGCGCGTCATATTGATGCCACTGTGGCAGATTTCCTTTCTGCAATGGTGCGCTACGGAATTATCGCTTTTACCGTCATTGCTGCACTGGGACGCGTTGGCGTACAAACCGCCTCTGTGATTGCCGTGCTGGGTGCTGCTGGCTTGGCTGTGGGTTTGGCGCTGCAAGGTTCGCTGTCCAACCTGGCTGCTGGCGTGCTGTTGGTGACCTTCCGCCCGTTCAAAACCGGTGAGTTTGTCGATCTCGGCGGCGTGATGGGTACCGTACAGAACGTGCAGATTTTCTCCACTACGCTGAAAAGCGCTGATGGTAAAATCGTGGTGGTGCCTAACGGTAAAATTATCGCCGGCAATATCGTTAACTATTCACGTGAACCGATCCGTCGCAACGAGTTCATTATTGGTGTGGCTTACGATGCGGATGTCGATCAGGTTATTAGCCTGTTGCGTGAAGTGGTTGATGCGGACGAGCGCGTACTGCAAGACCTCGGCGTACAGATCGGCCTAAATGAACTGGCGGCTTCATCGCTCAACTTTGTGGTGCGTTGCTGGAGTAAAAGCAGCGATCTGCAAAACGTCTATTGGGATCTGATGAAGAACTTCAAACGTACGCTGGACGCGAACGGCATCGGCATTCCTTACCCGCAGATGGATGTGCATCTGCATCAGGTGAAGAGCGAGCAACAACAGCCTGCACGCAGCGAATAATAGAGAACGGCACCTGCGGGTGCCTTTTTTATTACTCATTCTAATAGCCTATTAAATATTTCAATTTCCTCTAATATCTTCGCGTCACTATACTGCATCGCACCTCCCCAGTAATTAAGGTTATTTCCGTGTTATCTGTTTATTTACAAGGGCTTGCCCTTGGTGCTGCGCTGATTTTGCCGTTAGGCCCGCAAAATGCTTTTGTGATGAATCAGGGCATTAAGCGCCATTACCACCTGATGACCGCATCACTGTGTACCCTTAGCGATATTGCGCTGATCTGTGGTGGGATTTTTGGCGGCAGCGCGTTGCTGAATCAATCGCCTCTCTTACTGATGCTGATCACTTTGGCGGGCGTGGCGTTTTTGCTGTGGTACGGTTGGGGCGCGCTGCGCGCTGCATGGCAAGGTGATGTGTCGCTGGCATTTGATGCGCAGATAAAGCAAGGTCGCTGGCGCATCATCGCTACTATTCTGGCGGTGACCTGGCTCAATCCGCACGTCTATCTCGACACCTTTGTGGTGCTCGGCAGCCTCGGTAGCCAGCTTCCGTCTGAAGATGCGCGTCGTTGGTTTGCATTTGGCACCGTGAGTGCCTCAATTATTTGGTTCTTCGGCCTGGCGCTGCTGGCAGCGTGGCTGTCGCCGCGGCTGCGCACCGTGCGGGCGCAGCGCATTATCAATTTGCTGGTCGGCGGTGTGATGTGGTTTATCGCGATTCAGCTGGCGCGTCAGGGCATTGCTGCACTCTAATGCAGATGTAATCCGTACAGTGCGGGCAGCGCGCCCGCACTGGCGAGCAACTCCAGTCGTATCTGGCTAAAACTCACGCCTTCTGGCACCAAGTGATGACACAGCGAGTGATGATTTTCCGTCACGTCTGCCAAAAGCATCTCATCCAGCCATACGCGATAATGTGTGGTGCAGTGCGGCGTCACAGCCTGTGCGTGGCCCATTTGCACCGTTTCCATCGCATGGTCGAAGTCGTTGTCAAACAGCAAGGTAATGTGTTTCGCCTGCTGCGGTTCATTCCAATGCCAGCTGACGTTGGGATGCGTGTCATCCTGCGCCGGCACCCAGCAATTAGTGTGCTGTTCCGGGCGCAGCTTGCCGTTGAGCAGATAGTCGCCGTGCCACAGCTGCAGCGGCGTTTCCAGCGCAAAGGCCAGCAGGATTTGCTGTGGAGCCCGGCGCGGCAGCCAGAAATCAAACTCATCAACGCCGTAATCGCCATCGTTAATCTGGCGTGTGCGTTTCGCTACGCGCGGATTGAGACTGTTGAACACCATCATCACGCCCGGCAAACGCTGGCTGGTTAATGCAACCTCAATCGCAGCGTTCTCCTCAAAGGCGATAAATACATAGCGATCGCATTCGGCGCGATAATCAAAGCTCAGTCGATAAGTGCCTTGCTCAGTAACCGTGATACTTTGCGTGCTCAGTTGGCAGTCGCCGCAGGTATTGGCCGGATTAGCGCTGGTGAGCAGCGATACCTGTAATTTCTGCGCGTTGGCGGCGCGCAGCTGCACGCTGATTGCCGGCAAGCGTTCGCCCGCTTTGAGCGGCAGCAGCAACGCACAGCGAGATTGCAGCGGCTGCCAACCGGCATCGGCGGGCAGGGCGCGCAACTCTAAGGTGCTGCTCACCGTGACATGCGCCTGGCGCGCTGGGTTGGCCAACGGATGTCGCGGGATAAACGCACCCTGACGCAGCAGATGCTGCTGCAGCTGCCCAACGCGCTCTGGCTGCGCCAGTTCGGCGGGCGTGATCTGCTGTTGCTGGCACAGCGCCGCCGCGCGGCCCACCACTTCACCCAGCACGCCGCAGGTACACATGACGCGTGCGCTGCCAAAGGCGACGTGCGTAGCGGAGATCAGTCGGCCGGTGAGCAGCAGATTGTCCAGCGACTGGCTGTAGAGCGCGCGGAAGGGAATGGTGTAAGTCCCTTTGCTGTGGAACTGACGGCAGCCATCGTGTTCGCTGTAGACGCCGTCGGCCGGATGCAGATCAATCGACCAGCCTCCATAGGCCACCGCATCGTAGTGGTCGCGCTGTTCGATGATGTCCTGTTGGCACAGCATCGTCTCGCCGAGAAAACGCCGGCTCTCGCGCTTGCCGGGAATCAGGCCCACCCATTCGATGGTGAGGTTATCGGCATCGGGAAATTCGCCGGAGTTTTTGATGTAATCCCACACGCCCCAGACAATTTTCCACAGCTCCCACTTGATGGTTTCGCTCTCGTGCACGGTATCAAGCCGTCCGCCCCACTCCAGCCACCATAAATCGCAGCCGTTCAGCTCTGAGCTCAGCCGTTTATAGCGCGGAATGGCGGTGATCTCTTTTAGTGCGAAAGAGGGCGCAACGAAGCGTACCGGTTGTGCCGTGCGCTTGGTGTAGAAGTAAATGGAATGACCGAGCTTGTGGCCGAAATTCTCGCCCGGCGCCATCTTCTCGCCAAACTCCTTCACCGATTCCGCGCCCACGCGATGTGCCGCACCGGCCAGATAGCCCAATACGCCATCGCCGCTGGCATCGATAAATTGTGTAGCCGAAACCTGATAATGCGTTTGATTAATGGCATTGAACGCCTGCACTGACAGCAAGCGGCGGCCAGATTTTTCGATATCGGTCACCACCGTATTGAGCAGCAAAGTCAGGCCGGGCTGCGCCTGTACGATGTCCAGCAGCACCATATCGAACAGTACCGGATTGCCCTCTTTATTGCGCCACAGGTTCTCCTCCATGATCTCGCCCATGATGCCGCCTTCGCGCGCCCAGCGATTGTTATTGCCCATGTGTGAGGTCGCACCGTTGGCCCACAAGCGCACTTCGCTGGAAGCGTTGCCGCCCAGCACCGGGCGATCCTGAATCAGCACCACATCAAGGCCATCGCGTGCGGCGGCCAGCGCGGCACACACGCCCGCCAGTCCACCGCCGACGATCAGTAACTCCGCTTGTAGTCGTTGTTGCGGAAAGTGGCGCTCATTTTGCGTAGAGAAAGTCTGCATCATTTCATTCCTCTGACTCTAAGGCTAAGATTGGAGTTTGCCCGCCGCAGGTGATCTATGTCTTCTCAACCGAACCAAAGCCTGATTGACGGTATTCGCTGTCTGCAATATCTGGTGTCCAGTGATAAGGCCGTGGGTTGCCGTGAACTGGCGCGCCAGATGGGGATGAACAGCACGCGTGTGAATCGACTGCTGATGACCATGGCGTCGATTGGACTGACGACGCAGGATGAGCATCGACGCTATCTGCCTGGCCCCGGTATTCACGCGCTGGCGGCACAGGCGATTCGCGGATCTTCGCTGTTCGCGCAGGCGTTGCCGCAGCTGGAACGCTACGCGCCGCGCGATATCGTGGTGGCGCTGGGCGTGCTGTGGGAGGATCAGGTGATCTATATCTGGCACTCGGAACCCGGTGAACGCATCAACGCCAGCCAGGCGCTGGCCGGTTTCCGCATGCTGCCCGCGTGGCAATCGGTGATTGGCGTGTCGTTGCTGGCGGCGGAAAGTGACGAGGCGCTGCGCCCGCGTTTTAGCGAAGAACAGTGGCTGCAAATCGCGCCGCTGCTGGCGCGTAAGCGTGCTGAGGGTTACCTGATCTGGCACCGCGATGATGGCGAAATCAGTATGGCGCAGCCGATTGATCACAATCGCGCGGCATTGGCGTTCGCCAAAATCTGGCAGGACGATGAGGCGCACCTCGCGCAGCGCCTGCAACAGTTGCAATCGCTGGCGCAAACCGTGTTCACCCCGCGCTAACATGATCGATTTTCCCGACAATAAATAGGTAACTGCAGATGCCAATCGCGGCCAGCACGGCGATAAATGCCAGGGCTGGCGCGAAGTTATCGCCGTCGATTAATGCACCAATGGCAATCGGCACCACGATGGATGACAGCGCACCGGTAAAGTTAAATACGCCGCCCGCCAAACCAATCAAGTGGCGCGGCGCCAGCGCCGTGACAAACACCCAGGTAATGGTCGCCAGGCCGTTGCCGAAGAACGCCAGCGACATAAACAGAATAATCAGCGTGGAATCGTTGGTGTAATTGGCGCCAAGGATAAACAGCGTCAGGAACAGGCCGAGAATCACCGGTAGCTTGCGTGCCACGCTGGCGGAAATACCGCGACGTACCATGCGATCTGAGGCAAATCCGGCCAGCAGCACGCCACAGAAGGCGGCGAAGTAGGGCACCGAAGCAACATAGCCGCTCTTGATGAAGCCCATGTGGCGATACTCCACCAGATACGTCGGAAACCAGGTGAGGAAGAACCAGAAGGTGGCGGAAATGGTGAACTGGCCAATGTAGATGCCGACCAATTTACGACTGCGGAACATCTGCGCCAAATCGCCCCAGCGCGCTATGGACTGCTGCGAATGTTGTCGACTCTCCAGCAGCGCACCGTTGTCACGCAGATAGCTGAGCTCAGCTTTTGACACGCCTTGATGTTGATTCGGCTCGCGGTAGAGCCAATACCACACCAGCGCCCAAATCATCCCCGCAAGTCCGGTGATCAAAAACAGTCCGCGCCAGCCAAAAGCATCCTGCAGATGAAACAGCAGCGGCGTCATACACGCCAGGCCGACAAACTGCGCTGAGGAGTAAATGCCGATGGCACTGGCGCGCTCTTGCTCCGGGAACCAGCTAGAGATCACCCGGTTGTTGGAGGGCATCACCGGCGCTTCAAAAGCACCGACGCCGAGCCGCAGACCAAATAGCGCGCCAAAGCTGTTGGCAAGCGCGTGCAGCGCGGTGATCAGCGACCAGGCAAATAAACCGACGCCATAAACGACGCGCGCGCCAAGGCGATCGATGAGGAAGCCGCCGGGAATCTGTAGCGCAGCGTAGATCCAGCCAAAGGCGGAAAAGATCAATCCCATCTCCATGGGCGAGAAGCGCAATTCGCCAGCCATTGCCGTAGCGGCAACCGACAGGTTAGTGCGATCCATATAGTTGATAATGATGTTAATAAACACCAGACCGAGCATCAGAAAGCGCGTACGTCCCGCGCGAGCGCTGGCAACGGTTTGGCTAAGTGGCTGTTCTGTCATTGGCAACTCTCCCGAACTCAGGGGTGTTTCTTTAATAGAAACGAATAAGTGTTTTATTGGCGAATCCGTACAGCTAAATTTGCGATCGCGGCTACGTTAAAAAGGAGATTGCCGAACTTTTGAGCCGTTTACTAATCAGATAAGCACACATGTTAATGTGTTTTGGGTTTAGCCATAATGGCGACCTGCAAATTGAATCCCTCAAGGAGGACTTTCGTGAAACTGAAAGCACTGGCGCTGGCCGCCGTAATGAGCACGGGCGCACTGTCCGGTTTAGTTCAGGCAGGCGAATTGCCGAATGGACCGCATGTGGTGACTTCTGGACAGGCAAGCGTTGATGCCACGCCAGATCTCGCGACGCTCGCGATTGTGGTGAATGTTTCGTCGAAAGACGCGGCAGAAGCGAAGAAACAAGCTGATGATCGCGTGGCGCAATATTTCGATTTCCTGCAAAAGAACGGTATCGAGAAAAAAGATATTGATGCGGCAAACCTCAGCACGCAGCCAGAGTACGATTACACCAAAGAAGGTAAGTCGGTACTGAAAGGCTATCGTGCCGAGCGTCAGGTACAGGTAACGCTGCGCCAGCTGGACAAGCTCAACGAGCTGTTGGATGGCGCGTTAAAATCTGGCCTGAATGAAATTCGTTCGGTCGAGTTAGGTGTGGCGAATCCGGACAGCTACAAAGAGAAGGCGCGTAAAGTGGCCATCGCTAATGCTACGCAGCAGGCTAACGCGCTGGCAGAAGGGTTTAACGCTAAGTTAGGTTCGGTTTACAGCATCCGCTATCACGTGGCGAACTATCAACCGATGCCGATGGCGCGCATGTATAAGGCCGCCGCAGTACAAGCTGATACCACCGCGCAGCAAACTTACGAGCAGCAGAGCATTCACTTTGACGATCAAGTGGATGTCGTCTTTGAAATCAAACCAAACACGCCGTAAGGTTTGATATCAGGTCGCCATGAAGGGCGACCTGATCTTTACGCTGGCAACACATCCTGACGCAGCACGCGATGTCCGTGCGCAATCAGCGCGTCGGTCACGCTGCGCATCAAACGACTTTCCGGCGCAAACCGGTGCCAGTACAGCATACGACGCTGATACAGGCCTGGCGTCAAATCCACCAGTTCACCTTGCGCTAACTCGCGCTCAATCTGCAGATGCGGAATCATACAACACACCGAACCCTGACGCGCCAGCTGCACAAAGGCTTCTGACGAGTTAACGATGTGGCAAGGCACGCTGCCCGGCGACAGGTCAAAGTTCTGCTGTAAAAACGCCTGATGCATATCGTCCAGATGATCAAATGCCACCGCCGGCGCTTTCAGCAGCGCAGAGCGTGTTACGCCGTTCGGGAAATAGCGAGCAGCAAAATCAGGTGAGGCGCAGAACAGATAATCGAGCGCACCCAGTTGATCCACCAGACAGCTTGGCAGCGGCTGCGGCTGAATACTCACCGCGCCGACCACTTCACCGCGACGTAGACGTTCCTGCGTGCGGGTTTCATCTTCCACCTGCAAATTCAGGCGCACTGGGGAATCGGCCAGCACGTCTTTCAGCGCGGGCAGCAGCCAGGTGGCCAGGCTGTCGGCGTTGACCGCCAGCGACAGCAACAGCGGCGTGGTTCCACCGTTATCATCACCCAGCCACTCCTCTTCCAGCAGTTCAACTTGATGCAACAACGCCAGTAACTTTTGTCCCTGCTCGGTCGGACGCGGCGGCACGGTGCGCACCAGCAGCGGCTGACCAAATAAATTTTCCAGCTGTTTAATACGCTGCGAAACCGCCGATTGGGTAATGCAGAGTTTTTGTGCCGCACGCTCAAAGCCGCGCTCGCGAATCACAGCATCCAGCGCCTGAAGCGTTCGATAATCCGGGCGTTTCATTGTTGTTCTCTCTCGTTCAGGGTGGACATTACTATGCCATAAAACTGTCAAATTGTGCTGCGGCGCATTTTTTGCGGGCTGGCTTCCAAAGCGTTAATTCGGCTGTCTAACAGTCGCGCTTTTTTACAGCGCCTTGTTTTATACTACGCGCACTTCGATGTCGCACAGGTTTTAAACATACCATGACCCAGGATGAACTGAAAAAAGCGGTAGGTTGGGCAGCCCTGCAGTACGTAGAACCCGGCACCATTGTCGGCGTAGGCACGGGATCGACAGCAGCGCATTTTATTGATGCACTCGGCACCATGAAGAATCAGATTGAAGGTGCGGTTTCCAGCTCGGAAGCCTCAACGGAGAAATTGAAAGCGCTGGGCATTCACATCTTCGATCTCAACGAAATTGATGAACTGTCGGTGTACGTTGATGGCGCCGATGAGATCAATCCGCAGATGCAGATGATCAAAGGCGGTGGCGCAGCGCTGACGCGTGAGAAAATCGTTGCGGCGGTGGCGAAGAAATTTGTCTGCATTGCCGATGCATCGAAAGAAGTTGATGTGCTGGGCCGTTTCCCGCTGCCGGTTGAAGTGATTCCGATGGCGCGTTCGTATGTGGCGCGTGAACTGGTCAAACTCGGCGGCTTGCCGGAGTATCGCCAGAACGTCATTACCGACAACGGCAACATTATTCTCGACGTGCATAATCTGCGTATTCTCGATCCCATCGAGCTGGAAAAAACCATTAATGCGCTGCCGGGCGTAGTGACCGTTGGCCTGTTTGCGGGACGTGGTGCGGACGTCGCACTGATTGGTACCGCAGAAGGCGTGAAAACCATCGTAAAATGATCTGTCCGGCGCGCGTAATGCGCCGGTTATTTCCATCCGCAAAACATCTTTTCTCACCAGGCTGAAATTTGGTGACTTATGTCACAAAAGATTCATCAGCAGTAAGTTCGTACTTCGTCCATTAAGGATGTCACGATTTTGTACGGCATTGTGCTGTCTCCGCGTGGGCGCGTGCTGGCTCCCAGGCAATCGTTTGTATTGCTGCGCACGAAATTTTTGATATTTTGACAGAAGGCTACCTTATGGTAGTCCTCATTGAATTCTGAATAGGGTCGGGAAATGGCAAAGGTATCACTGGAAAAAGACAAGATTAAGTTCCTGCTGGTGGAAGGCGTTCACCAGAGTGCGCTGGAAAACCTGCGTGCAGCAGGCTACACCAACATCGAGTTTCACAAAGGGGCGCTGGATGCGGAGTCGCTGAAATCCTCCATCCGCGATGCGCACTTCATTGGTATCCGTTCCCGTACCCAACTGACTGAAGAGATCTTTGCTGCCGCTGAAAAGCTGGTAGCAGTCGGCTGCTTCTGTATCGGTACCAACCAGGTTGATCTCGGTGCAGCGGCGAAACGCGGTGTGCCGGTGTTCAACGCGCCGTTCTCCAACACCCGTTCTGTTGCAGAGCTGGTGATTGGCGAAATGCTGCTGATGCTGCGTGGCATTCCGGAAGCCAACGCCAAAGCGCACCGTGGCATCTGGAATAAAGTCGCCAACGGTTCGTTTGAAGCACGCGGCAAGAAACTGGGCATCATCGGTTACGGCCACATCGGCATGCAGCTGGGTGTGCTGGCAGAAAGCCTCGGTATGCATGTGTTCTTCTACGATATCGAAAGCAAGCTGCCGCTGGGTAACGCCACTCAGGTGCGTCATCTCTCCGATCTGCTCAACATGAGCGACGTGGTCAGCCTGCACGTTCCTGAAACGCAATCCACTCAGAACATGATTGGCGCGGAAGAGCTGGCGCTGATGAAGCCGGGCGCGCTGCTGATCAACGCCGCGCGCGGTACCGTGATCGATATTCCGGCGCTGTGTGATGCCCTGGCGAATAAACATCTGTCCGGTGCCGCTATCGACGTCTTCCCGGTCGAGCCAGCGACTAACAGCGATCCGTTCAACTCTCCGTTATGCGAGTTCGATAACGTGATCCTGACGCCACACATTGGTGGTTCGACCCAGGAAGCGCAGGAAAATATCGGTATCGAAGTGGCTGGCAAGCTGGCGAAATACTCCGACAACGGTTCTACGCTGTCTGCGGTTAACTTCCCGGAAGTCTCACTGCCGATGCATGCGGCAAGTGCTAGCCGTCTGCTGCACATCCATGAAAACCGTCCGGGTGTGCTGACCGCTATCAACCAGATTTTTGCCGAGCAGGGCATCAACATCGCCGCGCAGTATCTGCAAACCACGCCAATTATGGGCTACGTGGTGATCGATATTGATGCTGAGCAGGATGCAGCGGATAAAGCGCTGCAGGCGATGAAGGCGATTCCGGGCACCATCCGCGCCCGTCTGCTGTACTGATTAAACAGGGCGCCATTGGCGCCCTTTGTTTTTCCTGCTCACGCTTCCCACTGCCATAGTTTCGATGGCGTCAGAATCGCGGGGAGCGGCACATCCCAGGCGGCGACCGGCAATGCTTCTACGCGCTGACAATCATGTGCGATGCCCACCGGAAGAAAACCATGCTGCTGCCAGTTTTGCAGCGTGCGATCGTAGAATCCGCCACCCATTCCCAAACGTTGGCCAGCATAGTCAAACGCCACCAGCGGCACCAGCATCACATCCAGCTGATCCAGCGTGGCCAGTTGCGTGATATCCAGCGGCGGTTCCGGGATGCGAAGTTTATTTGGCGCGAGTGGCGTTTCTGGCGTGTAACGGATAAACAGCAGATTGCCCGGCGAGAAGGGATGAAGCACCGGTAAGTAAACCTGCTTTTTTTGCTGCCAAAGTTTGGCGATCAGCGGGCGGGTGTTGATCTCTCCATCGACAGATAAAAACAGCGCAATGCGTTGGGCATTAGCGATCGGTGCAATGTTGATGGCGTGTTCAGCCAACTGATCGGCGGCTTGTTCCTGTTGCTCAGACGTGAGATTACGGCGCAAATGGCGCACATGCTGACGGATGTCTTGACGGTCGAGAAGGGAGGGCGCTGGCATGATATCTAAATCCCCGGAATAATCGCTTCTTAAAAGCGATTATATCATGCGAACCGGGGAAACAGACTTGCTACTAAATGGAGATCTCCGAGATGCCGCCGCAGGCTGTAACCCTTGAACCCTTGGTTCAAGGTGAACATGCCGTCACAACTATTAGGCTTCTCGGACGAACCGAGCATGCGCACAAATTGTGGAGCGTCACATTCTGTTGGTATGAAATATCGGCTCAGGGGACTGGCCCGCTTGCAAACATCTCAGAGAAAATTTACTTCACCGTCACTATAGCATGAGTGACCATGAAGCTTTATTCAAAATTAGGGCCCTGGCGGTCAGTTATGCGACCTTGCTCTACTAACGCTTGTTCAATGGTCTGCTGCAGCATGCGGATACGTTGTTCCATGTTTGCTGCATAGTCGCGCGTCTTACCTTTCTCTTGTGCCAACTCGTGGCAGATGTTTAACGCGGCGATGAACACCAGTTGCTCTGTATTGGTGACTCTAGTGCGAACTTTTAAATCTTGCAACCGTTGATTGAGATCCTCTGCGGCCAGATTCAGCGCATCTTGCTGTTCAGGCGGGCAATTCACTCTTAACGAACGACCAAAAATTTGAATATCTACTGGTTGTGCAGACATGCCACCATCCTAACTGATTACTTCGATCGCATCTCCCTTACCGGTCAATGGGTTGGGAGGTGCGAAACTATATATACCCGAGTTATAAGTTACAACCCCTTTTCTGGAAACCCAGAGGCACCTGGTGGTAGCATAACACGAACTTATTCTGCCAACGACGACCAAAGCTTATGTCTTTACAGAACGCAACGCCGAGTTACAACGCGCTGGCCGCGGCCCTTTCACAGCAGGGCGTGGGCATGACGCCAGCCGAAATGCATGGTCTCCTTTCCGGGATTCTGTGCGGCGGCAATCAGGATACCAGCTGGAAAACCATGGTTCACGATCTCACCAACGAAGGCATGGCGTTTTCGCAGAGCCTGTCTCAGCCGCTGCAGGCGCTGCATGAAAGCCTGGCGACCACGCTGGAAGACGAAGGTTTTATGTTCCAGCTGATGTTGCCGGAAGACGATGACATCACGGTATTCGATCGCGCGGATGCGCTGGCCGGTTGGGTAAACCACTTCCTGCTCGGTTTGGGTGTCGCGCAGCCGAAGCTGGAGAAAGTGACCGGCGAAACTGGCGAAGCGATTGACGATCTGCGCACCATCGCACAACTTGGCTATGACGAAGATGAAGATCAGGAAGAGCTGGAGCAGTCACTCGAAGAGGTGATTGAGTACGTGCGCGTTGCCGCTCTGCTGTGCCACGACACCTTCACGCGTCCGCATCAGCCAACGGCACCAGAAGTACAGAAACCTACGCTACATTAAGCGCGTCAATGCGGGTGCGTTGTGGCCCGTCTTCAACAGGGAGTGCAAACATGATTACCTTGGATACGTTTCAACAACGTCGTCAGGCGCTGATTGCCCGCATGGCGCCAGGCAGTGCGGCGTTAATTTTTGCTGCACCTGAAGTGACGCGCAGCAACGACACCGAATACAGCTTTCGTCAAAACAGCGACTTCTGGTACTTCACCGGTTTTAATGAACCGCAGGCGCTGCTGGTCTTAATCAAAAGTGATGATAAGCACAATCACAGCGTGCTGTTCAATCGCGTGCGTGACCTGACGGCCGAAATCTGGTTTGGTCGCCGCCTTGGCCAGGATGCCGCACCGGCGAAACTGGGTGTTGATCGCGCTTTGCCGTGGGATGACCTCGGCGAGCAGCTGCATCAACTGCTTAACGGCCTGGATGTGGTATACCACGCGCAGGGCGAATACGCAGAAGCCGATCAGCTGGTGTTCAGCGCGCTGGACAAACTGCGTCGCGGCTTCCGTCAAAACCTTAGCGCGCCCAACACAGTTACCGACTGGCGTCCGTGGGTGCACGACATGCGCCTGTTCAAAAGCGCAGAAGAGATTGAGATTCTGCGCCGCGCCGGAAAAATCAGCGCGCTGGCGCACACGCGAGCGATGCAAGCCTGTCGTCCGGGCATGTTTGAATATCAGCTGGAAGGCGAAATTCATCACGAATTCAATCGCCACGGCGCGCGTTTCCCCTCGTACAACACCATTGTCGGTTCGGGCGAAAACGGCTGTATTCTGCACTACACCGAAAACGAATCGGAAATGCGCGATGGCGACTTAGTGCTGATTGACGCAGGCTGTGAATTCCACGGCTACGCGGGCGATATCACCCGCACCTTCCCGGTCAACGGCACCTTCAGCGAGCCGCAGCGCGCCATCTACGACATCGTGCTGGCTTCGCTCAACAAAGCGTTGTCGATGTTTCGTCCGGGCATCAGCATCCATGACGTCAACGACGAGGTGGTGCGCATTATGATTACCGGCCTGGTCGATCTCGGCATTCTGGATGGCAACATCGATACGCTGTTTGAAGAGCAGGCGCATCGTCCGTTCTTCATGCACGGTTTGAGTCACTGGCTGGGGCTGGATGTGCACGATGTCGGCCATTACGGCACGCCAAGCCGCGACCGCGTGCTTGAGCCGGGCATGGTGCTGACGGTTGAGCCTGGCTTGTATATCGCGCCAGATGCCAAAGTACCGCCACAATATCGCGGCATTGGCATTCGCATCGAAGATGACATCGTCATCACCGCCGACGGCAACGAAAATCTCACCGACAGCGTAGTCAAAGACGCTGACGCGATTGAAGCCTTGATGGCGGCGGCACGTCACGCATGAGCATTTTGATTGCCGGCGGCGGCATGACCGGTGCGACTCTGGCGCTGGCGATTTCACATCTGACGCAAGGCCAACTGCCGGTTACCCTGATTGAGCGCAGCCAGCCCGACAGCCGCGCACATCCTGGCTTTGACGGACGCGCGATTGCCCTGGCGGCTGGCACCTGTCAGCAGTTAGCGGATATCGATCTGTGGCGCTCGCTGGCCGATTGCGCCACGCCCATCACCGATATTCACGTTTCCGATCGCGGTCATACCGGCTTTGTTTCGCTTAAAGCGCAAGATCATCAGGTGCCTGCGCTCGGTCAGGTGGTTGAACTGTTTGATGTCGGCCAGCGGCTGTTTCAACGCCTGCAAAAAGCGTCAGGCGTCACGCTGCGCTGCCCGGATCATGTAACTTCGGTAGCGCGTACGGCGGATAATGTGAAGGTGATGTTGAACAGCGGCGAACAGCTGGCAGGCGCATTACTGGTGGCCGCCGACGGTTCGCGTTCACCTTTAGGCGCGTCCTGCGGTATCACCTGGCAACGCGACGATTATCAGCAGTTGGCGGTTATCGCCAACGTGTCGACGCAGTTGCCGCATCAGGGCCGCGCCTTTGAGCGCTTTACCGAATACGGCCCGCTGGCGCTGTTGCCGATGTCTGGCAACCGCATGTCGCTGGTGTGGTGCCACCCGCTTGAGGCGCAAGCAACGATTAAGCAGTGGGATGATGCGACCTTCCTGCAAGAACTGCAGCGCGCATTCGGCTGGCGTCTGGGGCGCTTCACGCATACCGGTCAACGCGAGCATTATCCGCTGGCGCTGCAAACCGCTGAACGTCAGGTGACACATCGTCTGGCGCTGGTGGGCAACGCGGCGCAAACGCTGCATCCAATCGCCGGACAAGGCTTCAACCTGGGTCTGCGTGATGTGATGTCGCTGGCGGAAACGCTGGCAGGCGCATATCGTCAGCAGAAAGATCCCGGCAGTTTCGCGGTATTACAGCATTTTGCCGCGCGACGTCAGCCCGATCGTGCCGCCACTGTTGGCGTCACTGACGGTTTAGTCCGACTGTTTGCTAACCGCTATGCGCCGTTGGTAGCAGGACGAAATCTTGGGCTGGTGGCGATGGACCATCTGCCTTGGCTACGAAATCCACTTGCCGCGCGCACGCTCGGCTGGGTTAAGCGTTAAGCACGAATTAAGGGGCAGCAATGCAAACTTTTGATGTGGCAATTGCCGGAGGCGGCATGGTGGGTTTGGCCGTCGCCTGCGGACTCCAAGGCAGCGGCTTACGCGTTGCCGTGCTGGAAAAAGCACCCGAGCCACAGTTTGATCCGGCGGCCAATGCGTCGATTCGCGTCTCCGCCATCAACGCTGCCAGTGAACGTCTGCTGCAAAAGCTCGATGTCTGGTCGAGCATTCTGGCGCTGCGCGCCAGCGCCTATCACGGCATGGAAGTTTGGGATCAGGACAGCTTTGGCTCAATCAGCTTTGATGACGAGCAGCAGGGTTTATCGCATCTTGGCCATATTATTGAAAACGAAGTGATTCATAGCGCGTTGTGGCAGCGCGCCAGTCAGAGTAGCGATATCACGCTGTTTGCCCCGGCGCAGCTGCAGCAAGTAGCGTTTGGCGACAACGAAGCCTTCATTACGTTGCAGGATGGCAGCATGATGAGCGCACGTTTGCTGGTGGCGGCCGACGGCGCGAATTCGTGGCTGCGCGATAAAGCGGATATTCCGCTGACTTTCTGGGATTACGAGCATCACGCGCTGGTGGCGAACATCCGCACCGATATGCCGCATGATGCGATTGCGCGTCAGGTGTTTCACGGCGACGGTATTCTGGCGTTCCTGCCGATGCAGGATCCACACTTATGCTCGATCGTCTGGTCGCTCGCGCCACAGGAAGCGGCACGCCTGCAATCGATGCCGGAAGCGCTATTTAATCAGCAGCTGTCGGTGGCGTTTGATATGCGTCTTGGCTTGTGTCAGGTCGAGAGTGAACGTAAAACCTTCCCGTTGACGGCACGTTATGCGCGTAACTTTGCCGCGCACCGTTTGGCGCTGGTCGGCGATGCCGCCCACACCATCCATCCGCTGGCCGGGCAGGGCGTAAATCTCGGCTTTATGGATGCGGCTGAATTAATTGGTGAAATTCGTCGATTGCATCAGGAAGGCAAAGACATTGGTCAGCATCTCTATCTGCGTCGCTATGAGCGCAGCCGCAAGCACAGTGCGGCGATGATGCTGGCGGGGATGCAGGGTTTCCGCGAGCTGTTTGCTGGCACCCATCCCGCGAAAAAGCTGCTGCGTGATGTTGGCCTCAAGCTCGCCGACACGTTACCTGGCGTTAAACCGCTGATGCTGAAACAGGCGATGGGGCTTAACGATCTACCCAGATGGATACGCTAATCATCTCAGCTGACGGCGCCCAATTGGGCGCCGTTTTTCTTTCCTGCACCCCAATGATGCAGCGATGCACCGCGATCGCGCCTCGTTTGATTTATTCTAATTTGACGCCTTAATTCGCATTAGATTAATTTATGTCATAGCCCTGCGCATGCCGGACCATTTCTTAATCCTGTGGCGTGTATTCCCTAAATTTGCTGCATGAAAGTAATTTAGTCGTATTTTGTGCGAGGCTAATCACAATAATGCAGTGATTTATGCTGGGCGTTGTTCGATGATTTGATGAAAGGTGGTAGTGTTTCGCCCTCGTTTTCCTCATGGTTAATTGCCACATTAGGTGATAACTTCAGCACAAAGAGAACGTTTGCGTCAGCCTCATTAGGCGACGCAGGCGCGTCACACTCACTTGTCTTCACAGGATGGTTATGACTCAGCAAACGCCTCTATTCGAACAGCATCAGGCAAGCGGTGCACGCATGGTGGACTTCCACGGTTGGATGATGCCGCTGCATTACGGCTCGCAAATGGATGAGCATCACGCGGTGCGTAACGATGCCGGCATGTTTGATGTTTCCCACATGACCATCGTCGATCTGCACGGCGCACGCACCCGCGAATTCCTGCGCTATCTGCTGGCAAACGATGTCGCCAAGCTGACCCAGCCGGGCAAAGCCCTGTATACCGGCATGTTGAATGCCTCTGCTGGCGTCATTGATGATTTGATTGTTTACTTTATGAGCGAAGATTTCTTCCGTCTGGTGGTGAACTCCGCTACGCGAGAGAAAGATTTAGCCTGGATTAAACAGCATGCGCAGCCGTTTGGTGTTGAGCTGACCGAACGTGACGATCTGGCGCTGATTGCGGTGCAAGGTCCAAACGCGCAGCAGAAAGCACAAATGCTGTTGAGCGCCGCTCAGCGTGATGCCGTTGCCGGCATGAAACCCTTCTTTGGCGTGCAGGCCGAAAACCTGTTTATCGCTACCACCGGCTACACCGGCGAAGCGGGTTATGAGATTGCCATGCCAGCGACTGAAGCCGCCGCTTTCTGGCAGCAGCTGTTGGCCGCAGGCGTTAAACCGGCTGGACTCGGTGCGCGTGACACGCTGCGTCTGGAAGCGGGCATGAACCTGTACGGTCAGGAGATGGATGAGGGCGTTTCGCCGCTCGCCGCCAATATGGGCTGGACCATCAGCTGGGAACCTGCCGATCGCGATTTCATTGGCCGTGATGCCCTGCAAGCGCAGCGCGAGCACGGAACCGAAAAGCTGGTTGGCCTGGTGATGACCGAGAAAGGGGTGCTGCGTAACGGGTTAACGGTGCGCTTCACCGATCAACAAGGTCAGCCGCAGCAAGGTATTATTACCAGTGGTTCCTTCTCACCAACCCTGGGTTACAGCATCGCGCTGGCGCGTGTGCCAGCCGGCATTGGTGAGCAGGCGATTGTGGAAATCCGCAACCGTGAAATGCCAGTGAAAGTCACCAAACCGATTTTTGTTCGCGCCGGTAAGCCGGTTGCCCAGTAATTTTTTTTTCAGGAGAAATGGCCAATGAGCAATGTGCCAAATGAATTGAAATACCGCGATAGCCACGAATGGGTCCGTAAAGAAGCCGACGGCACCTTCACTGTGGGTATCACCGCACACGCACAGGAACTGCTGGGCGATATGGTGTTTGTCGATCTGCCAGACGTCGGTGCCACCTTCTCGGCCGGTGATGACTGCGCCGTTGCGGAGTCGGTGAAAGCGGCTTCAGACATCTACGCGCCACTGAGCGGTGAGATTGTGGCGGTGAACGACAATCTGGGCGATTCGCCAGAGCTGGTCAACAGCGCGCCGTACGCCGATGGTTGGCTGTTCCGCATCAAAGCCAGCGACGAATCAGAACTCGACGCGATGCTGGATGCCGATGCCTATAAAGCCGCAATCGACGAGTAACCGGTAGTGGCAGAAGGTGGCGCGCTGCGTCGCCTTCTTTTTTATCTGCCTGATTTAACGCCATTTTTGTAACCCAGCCCGATTCAGGATTTACTGCAAATGACCCAGACTCTCAGCCAGCTTGAACACAACGGTGCTTTCATTGAGCGCCACATCGGTCCTACGCCGGAACAACAGGCCTTAATGCTGGAAGCGATTGGTGCCAGTTCGCTTTCCTCATTGATCAGTTCTATTGTGCCTGCCGACATCCAACTGCCAGGCCCGCCTGCAGTAGGCATTGCGGCGACCGAGCAGCAAGCGCTGGCAGAGCTGAAAGCCATTGCCAGTCAGAACCAACGCTACAAATCCTGGATCGGCATGGGCTACAGCGCGGTGATCACGCCGCCCGTCATCCTGCGCAATATGCTGGAAAATCCAGGCTGGTACACCGCGTATACGCCGTATCAGCCAGAAGTGTCGCAGGGCCGTCTTGAGGCGCTGCTCAACTTCCAAACTCTGACACTGGATCTGACCGGTCTGGACATCGCTTCCGCGTCACTGCTGGACGAAGCGACCGCTGCTGCCGAAGCAATGGCGATGGCCAGGCGCGTTAGCAAACTGAAAACCGCCACCAAATTCTTCATCGCCGATGACATCCATCCACAGACGCTGGATGTGGTGCGGACTCGCGCAGAAACCTTTGGTTTTGAACTGATTATTGATCGTGCTGACAAGGCGCTGGATCACGACGATCTGTTTGGCGTGCTGTTGCAACAGGTGGGTACGCACGGTGAAGTGCATGATTACCGTTCACTGATTGCCGAGCTGAAAAGCCGCAAAGTGGTGGTGAGCGTCGCCGCAGATTTCATGGCGCTGGTGCAGCTAGAAGCGCCAGGCAAGCAGGGCGCAGATATCGTCTTTGGTTCTGCCCAGCGTTTCGGCGTGCCGATGGGTTACGGCGGACCACACGCCGCGTTCTTCGCCAGCCGCGACGAGCACAAACGCTCGATGCCTGGTCGCATTATTGGTGTATCGCGCGATGCCGCCGGGAACACCGCGCTGCGTATGGCGATGCAAACCCGCGAGCAACATATTCGTCGTGAGAAAGCCAACTCCAACATCTGTACATCGCAGGTGCTGCTGGCTAATATCGCCGGTCTCTACGCGGTGTATCACGGTCCGGTTGGCCTGAAACGCATTGCCTCACGTATTCACCGTCTGACCAGCATTCTGGCCGCGGGCCTGCAAAACGGTGGCCTGAAGCTGCGCCACAACAGCTGGTTCGATACGCTGACGGTTGAAGTGGCCGATAAAGCGGCGGTGCTGAACCGCGCGCAGAGCTTCGGCGTCAACCTGCGCAGCGATATCCACAATGCGGTTGGCATTACGCTGGATGAAACCACCGCCCGTGAAGATGTGCTGGCGCTGTTCGCCATTCTGTTGGGCGATGCGCACGGTCAGGACATTGATGCGTTGGATGCCGCTGTTGCTGCAGAAAACAGTGCGATTCCGGCTGGTCAGGTGCGTGAAAGCGCCTTCCTGACGCACCCGGTGTTCAACCGTCATCACAGCGAAACTGAGATGATGCGCTACATGCACAGCCTGGAGAAAAAAGATTTGGCGCTGAACCAGGCGATGATCCCACTCGGTTCGTGCACCATGAAACTTAACGCCGCGGCGGAGATGATTCCAATCACCTGGCCGGAATTTGCCGAACTGCATCCATTCTGCCCGGCTGAGCAGGCGTCGGGTTATCTGCAGATGATTGGCCAGTTGTCGCAATGGCTGGTGCAGTTGACTGGCTACGATGCGCTGTGCATGCAGCCCAACTCAGGTGCGCAGGGCGAATACGCCGGCCTGCTGGCGATTCGTCGTTACCACGAAAGTCGTAACGAAGGCGGCCGTAATGTTTGCCTGATCCCGAGCTCGGCGCACGGCACCAATCCGGCATCGGCGCAGATGGCGGGCATGTCAGTTGTGGTGGTGGCGTGTGATAAACTAGGCAACATCGATCTTGGCGATCTGCGTGAGAAAGCCGCGCAGGTGGGTGAGCAGCTGTCGTGCATCATGGTGACCTATCCGTCAACACACGGCGTTTATGAAGAAACCATTCGCGAGGTGTGCCAGATCGTGCATCAGCACGGCGGCCAGGTGTATCTCGACGGCGCCAACATGAATGCGCAGGTCGGTATCACCACGCCAGGTTACATCGGCGCGGATGTATCGCACCTTAACCTGCACAAAACCTTCTGTATCCCGCACGGCGGTGGCGGTCCGGGTATGGGCCCAATCGGCGTGAAAGCGCATCTGGCACCGTTCGTGCCAGGTCACAGCGTGGTGCAAATTGATGGCGTGCTGACACAGCAGGGCGCGGTATCTGCCGCACCGTTTGGTAGCGCATCGATTTTGCCAATCAGCTGGATGTATATCCGTATGATGGGCGCAGAAGGTCTGAAGCAAGCGAGTTCGGTGGCGATCCTGAACGCCAACTACATTGCCAGCCGTCTGCAATCGGCCTATCCGATTCTGTATGCCGGCCGCGATGGCCGCGTGGCGCACGAATGTATTCTCGACATTCGTCCGCTGAAAGAGCAGACCGGTATCAGCGAGCTGGATATTGCTAAGCGTCTGATCGATTACGGTTTCCACGCACCAACGATGTCATTCCCGGTTGCGGGAACGCTGATGGTTGAACCCACGGAATCGGAAAGCAAAATCGAGCTGGATCGCTTTATCGATGCGATGCTGGCTATTCGCATGGAAATCGATCGCGTTGCCGATGGCGAATGGCCGCTGGAAGATAACCCGCTGGTGAACGCACCGCACACGCAGACAGAAATCGTCGGCGACTGGGCGCATCCGTATACCCGTGAGCTGGCCGTATTCCCGGCCGGTAGCGCCAACAAATACTGGCCGACGGTGAAACGTCTGGATGATGTATTTGGCGATCGCAATGTCTTCTGTTCGTGTGTACCAATGAGCGAATACCAATAATTTAGCCGTCATACTTTGAGCCACAGCGGCGTTGGCTGCGCTCATTCACCCCGGTCACTTACTGATGTAAGCTCCCGGGGATGAACGAACTTGCCGCCTTGCTGTATCTCAAATTATTTAGGCTAAAGTTGCGGGTGATATTTATGAAAGGGCCGATTGTTCGGCCCTTTTTTGTGGAGGCAAAAATGGATCTGGCTTTGATTACCGGCGGTAGCCGCGGCATTGGACGCGCAACCGCACTATTGCTGGCGCAGGCGGGTTATCGCGTGGCGATCAACTATCGTCAGCGTGCAGCCGAAGCGGCAAGCGTGGTGGCAGAGATTGAAGCGCAGGGCGGCAGTGCGTTTGCGCTGCAGGCCGATATTGGCGATGAAGCGCAGGTCATACGTATGTTTGCCGAATTGGACCAGCAAGAGGGCGCGCTGCGAGTGCTGGTGAATAATGCCGGTATTTTGTTTACCCAATGTCGGGTGGAAGATCTGGATGCCGAACGTATTCAGCGCGTGTTCGCCACCAATGTCACCGGCACGTTCATCTGCTGTCGTGAGGCGGTAAAACGCATGGGCACGCATCATGGCGGCAATGGGGGCGCCATCGTCAATGTGTCATCCGCTGCGTCACGTCTCGGTGCGCCAGGCGAATATGTGGATTACGCCGCCTCAAAAGGGGCGATGGATACGCTGACTAAAGGGTTGTCGCTGGAAGTGGCATCGCAAGGCATTCGCGTCAACAGCGTGCGTCCTGGCCTTATTTATACCGACATGCACGCCGATGGCGGCGAGCCGGGTCGAGTCGATCGCCTGGCGAGCGCATTGCCAATGGGACGCGGCGGCCAGGCAGAAGAGATTGCTGCAGCAATTGCCTGGCTAGCGAGCGATGCCGCGTCATACGTGACGGGCACCTTTATCGATGCGGCTGGCGGACGATAATCACCAAGCCGGTATCAATACCGACCCCATAAAACAGTATCCGTGCGGAGTGTCGCCATGCATGGCGACCGATTCATTCAAACCCTCGCCTGTCACACCCACTCACAGATTTATTTTAGCGTACATGTGTACTCTGAAAATTATCCCGGTTACTCTGGTTGCTCAGAAATAGCACACTCGCTTTTTCCGTTGTTCAGGAATCCCCTCATGGTACAAACCCCAGTTATTGCCCAGGGCTACTCATTGGCCGAAGAGATCGCCAATAGTATCAGCCACGGAATCGGCTGCATTTTCGGCATCATTGGCCTGGTGTTGATGTTGACACAAGCCGTTGAATCCCAAGCTAACGTTACCGCGATTACCAGTTACAGCCTGTACGGCGGCAGCATCATTCTGCTCTATCTCGCCTCAACGCTGTATCACGCCATTCCCCATCAAAAAGCCAAATACTGGCTGAAGAAATTTGACCACTGCGCCATTTATCTGTTGATTGCTGGCACTTACACGCCGTTCTTGCTGGTGGGGCTCAATTCGCCGCTAGCACAAGGCTTAATGGTGGTGATCTGGAGCCTGGCGCTGGCCGGTATTCTGTTTAAAATCGCCTTTGCCCACCGCTTTGAAGCGCTGTCGCTGGTGACCTATCTCGGTATGGGATGGTTGTCGCTGGTGGTGATTTATCAGCTGGCGATCAAACTGTCGCCGGGCGGGATTTGGCTGCTGGCTGCCGGTGGCATTGTCTATTCGCTAGGAGTGATATTCTACGTCTCGCGCCGTATTCCTTACAGTCACGCCATCTGGCACGGTTTTGTGCTCGGCGGCAGCGTGTTGCACTTCTGCGCGATTTATTTTTACGTGATGTAAGCTCAATCCAGGTCGCCGAAAATGGCGACCTTACGTGTTTAGTACGGACCCGGCCCGCAATTATTCGGTTAATGAATACGGCAGCGGCTGAATGGTCAATTTGCCACTTTCGTCGCCTTCCACGCGCAATACGCTATCCGGCTCCAAATCATTATTCATCACCACCTGCACCCAAACGCTGCCGTCATCCAGCTGCACACCGCTCAATACGGTGCCGGTGCGACGCCATTTATCGCCCATCTGCAGCTCCATCGAACCGCCAACCTCCGGCACTTTGCTGGCTTTACCTGCCAGCCAATAGAGTGCGCGTTTGTTCGCACCGCGGAATTTGGCGCGTGCCACCATCTCCTGGCCGGTGTAACACCCTTTTTTGAAGCTGATGGCATCCAGCGCCTGTAGGTTAGTGGCTTGTGGAATCAACTGCGCGCTGGTGGCGCTTTCAATCACCGGAATGCCGGCTTCGATATCCAGCGCCAGCCATTGCAGGCTGTCGTTGAACTGCGCTTCTCCCGCCAGTTTCTCTTTCAACGCATTCGCCTGTTCTGGCGTGGTCACCAGCAGGAAACGTTCGGCTGGCTGATCAAACCACAAAAGCGTGCTCTCACCTTGCTGTACTACCGGCGTTTCGGCATCCGGCAGTGTGCTGAATACGCCTGCCAGCGCGGCGCGCGCCTGGAAACCGGCAACGCCGAGCAGCACCGCTTCATCGTCAGCCACGATGGTGACTTTGGCGAACACCGCGTATTTCTTCAGTTCGGTAAGCTGCTGCTCACGCAGGTTGCGACGCACCACGTAAGCGTAACCTTCGCTGCGATGGAACAGACGAATGTTGCTCCACATTTTGCCTTTGGCATCGCAGTGCGCGGCGGGACGATGCTGCGTCTCGCCCATCGCCGCGACATCCAGCGTCAACTGACCTTGCAGATAAGACGTGCTGTCGTTGCCTTGCACCTTAACCAGCGCCCATTCGTCGAGCGAAATCAGGGTTAAAGGCAGGCGTGACGATGCAGCAGGCTGGCGAGGTGGAAGGGTAAAAATCGACATGTCTCTTTCCTGATTAATGAGGTAATAGGTTGCAATGGTAAAAGAGCAGTGCGGCTTTGCAACCTGTTTACTGAATATGGCGCACAAATCGCGTGATACCCATTGCAAACTGGGGGATGTAACGCCGAGGTATTGCACAGGGTTAAGCACAGCGCCTGCAGCGAGAAAAAAAAGCAGGTACACTGAGCCCCACTGTTTTTAGTCATGGAACCTGAGACATGGAAATTAACGACAAAGCCCGCGTCCAATGGGCATGCCGTCGCGGCATGCTGGAGCTGGATATGGCTATCATGCCGTTTTTCAAATTTGAATATGATTCGCTGAACGACACCGATAAGCAGGTTTTTATCGCGCTACTAAAGAGTGACGATCCCGATCTGTTCAACTGGTTGATGAATCACGGTGAACCGGTTGATCCCGAGTTCAAACGTATGGTGAAACTGATTCAGCAGCGTAACCGTGAACGCGGTCCGGTGGCAATGTGATCTGCGAGCGTCACGCAGTGCGCGCGCACTGAATGTGACGCTTTCTCTACTGTGCACCGGTTTGCTGCTGGCGCTGGAGTGGCCTGACGCGTGGGCGTGGAGCAAAGCGCCGGTGTTAGTGCTGCTGCTGGCGGAGTGCTGGCGTAACGAGCGCCGTTTGGTACAGCGCGTAGGTCATTTGGGGCTGGACGTGACGGGCAATTGGCTGTGGCGCGGCGTGCGCTGGCGAGCGGAACGTAATGCGGATTGGTTGCCGTATGGCGTTTTGCTGGTGCTGCGTAATCAGCAGGGAAAACGCTGGCGGCTGTGGTTAATGCATGACAACCTGCCGCCCGGTGAATGGCGCACGCTGCGCGCCTGCTGTTTTCTAAGGGATGGTCAAACGCTGCCTTAAAGCAGCGCTGCGGTTTCCGTCAGAATCTGTTCGCACCACTGCTCAATGCGCTCATCGCTCTGTTCGAACTGGTTAACATCGTCGAGCGCCAAACCGACAAACTGCGTGCCATCGGCGGTCAGCGGTTTTTTGCTGGTGAACTCATAGCCTTCCAGCGGCCAGTAACCCACAAACTGCACGCCCATCGGCTGCAGCAGTTCGTGCAGCATGCCCAGCGCATCAAGGAACCATTCGGCGTATTCGCCCTGATCGCCCATGCCGTAAAGCGCCACGATTTTTCCGCGCAAATTCAGCGCCGGAATCTGCGGCCAAATCGCTTCCCAATCTTCCTGTAACTCACCGAAATCCCACGTCGGAATGCCAAGGATCAGCAAATCGTACTGCTCCATCAGCGACGGATCGTCATCTTTCAAATTGTGCAGCGTGACTAATTCTTCACCGATAAAGTCGCGAATCTTCTCCGCCGTCATCTCGGTGTAACAGGTGCTCGAACCATAAAACAAACCGATATTCATGCAATTAATGCTCTGTCTGAACCTGACTCGGGGGCAATTGTACCAGAAGCAGGCTACTTTCAGGCATAATGAGCACGATTTCACACGGGCGGAGAGTACAGTGCAGGACAGCGATCTGATCGAACAGTTTCTGGATGCGCTTTGGATTGAGCGTAATCTGGCGCAGAACACGCTCGCCTCTTACCGGCAGGATCTGCAAACGCTCACCGGCTGGCTGCATCACCACGATCGCACGCTATTAACGCTTGAAGCGCTTGATTTGCAGCAGTTTCTTGCCGAACGCGTTGAGGGCGGCTACAAAGCCACCAGCTCGGCGCGCACCCTCAGCGCCATTCGCCGCTTGTGCCAATACCTCTATCGGGAAAAAGTGCGCAGCGACGATCCCAGCGCGCTGCTGTCGGCACCGAAACTGCCGCAGCGTCTGCCGAAAGATCTCAGTGAAAACCAGGTCGAACGCTTACTGCAGGCACCGAGCATTGATGTGCCGCTCGAACTGCGCGACAAGGCGATGCTGGAGCTGCTGTACGCCACCGGTTTACGCGTAACGGAGTTGGTGGGTTTGACCATCAGCGATATCAGCCTGCGTCAGGGCGTGGTGCGCGTAATCGGTAAAGGCAACAAAGAGCGTCTTGTGCCGTTAGGTGAAGAAGCGGTTTACTGGATTGAATACTATATGGAACATGGTCGGCCGTGGCTGCTCAACGGGCAAACGCTGGACGTGATGTTTCCCAGCCAACGCGCGCAGCAAATGACGCGGCAGACCTTCTGGCATCGCATTAAACACTATGCGACCCTTGCCGGTATCGATAGCGAAAAGCTGTCGCCGCACGTGCTGCGCCACGCATTTGCCACACATTTACTGAACCACGGCGCCGATTTACGCGTCGTACAGATGTTGCTGGGCCACAGCGACCTCTCGACCACCCAAATTTATACGCACGTCGCCACTGAGCGCCTGCGTCTGTTACATCAACAGCATCATCCGCGCGCTTGAGATGCGGTAACAAGGATTTAAGATGAAAAAGCAGCTAACGATGCTGGCTCTGCTGGTCAGTGCATTCACTGGATTGGCGCATGCCGATGACAACGCTATTCAGCAAACGCTGAAAAAACTGGGATTGCAGCAGGCTGAAATCCAGCCGTCCCCGCTGCCGGGTATTAAAACGGTGCTGACCGAAAGCGGCGTGCTTTACGTCTCCGAAGACGGCAAGCACATGATTCAGGGCCCGCTGTATGATGTCAGCGGCACCCAGCCGATCAACGTTACCAACCAGCTGCTGGACAAAAAAGTTACTGCGCTGGCGCCAGACATGATTGTCTATAAAGCGCCGAAAGAGCAGCACGTCATCACCGTGTTCACCGACATCACCTGCGGCTACTGCCGCAAGCTGCATGAGCAGATGGCCGACTACAACGCGCTCGGCATCACCGTGCGCTATCTGGCCTTCCCGCGTGAAGGTCTGAATGGTCAGGTAGAAAAAGCCATGCGCGCCATCTGGTGCAGCGCCGATCGTAACAAAGCTTTCGATGCAGCAATGAAAGGCGATGCGCCGCAGATGGATGCGCCAGCGACCTGCAAAATCAATATCGAGCAGCAGTACAAACTCGGCATCCTGTTTGGCATTCAGGGTACGCCAGCCATTCTCACGGATAGCGGCATGATGATTCCTGGCTATCAGGGACCGCAAGAGCTGAAGCAGGTGCTTGACGGCCAGAAGCGTGGCGGTTAACGCACAGTGATTCATTCTGTTGAATTGCGTCGGCGCGAAGCCGAGACCGAAGCCAGCTTACCCGCTGATTTGCCCCCTTTGCTGCGCCGCTTGTATCTGCAACGCGGCGTGAAAGAGGCGATTGAACTGGAACGCGGCGCTAAACACCTGCTGCCGTGGCAAACGCTGGGCGGCATCGAAGCCGCCGTGACGTTGCTGCATCAGATGCTGCTGGCGGGCAAACGTATCGTGGTGGTGGGCGATTTCGATGCCGATGGCGCCACCAGCACCGCGTTAACCGTGCTGGCGCTGCGCAGCCTCGGCGGTAATGTGGATTATCTGGTGCCAAACCGTTTCGAAGATGGCTACGGTTTGAGTCCGGAAGTGGTCGAGCAGGCTAAAGCGCGCGGTGCGGAGATGATCCTCACCGTCGATAACGGCATCTCATCACATGCCGGAGTGGATACCGCGCATCAGCAGGGCATTCCGGTGCTGGTTACCGATCACCACTTGCCGGGCGAAACCTTGCCCGCCGCCGAAGCGATTGTTAATCCGAACCTCAACGACAGCGAATTCCCTTCACGTTCGCTGGCGGGTGTTGGCGTGGCCTTCTATCTGATGCTGGCGCTGCGTGCGCACCTGCGTCAGCAAAACTGGTTTAGTGAGAGCCGAGCCGAGCCAAATCTGGCGGAGCTGCTGGATCTGGTGGCGCTGGGCACCGTGGCCGATGTGGTGCCGCTGGATGCCAACAACCGCATTCTGGTGTGGCAAGGTTTGAGTCGTATTCGCGCGGGCAAATGCCGTGCCGGGATTCGCGCGCTGCTGGAGATTGCCAACCGCGATGCGCGCCAACTCGCCGCCAGCGATCTCGGTTTTGCCGTGGGTCCGCGCCTGAATGCTGCCGGTCGTCTGGATGATATGTCGGTCGGCGTGGCGCTGCTGCTCACCGAAGATATTTCCCAGGCGCGCATGCTGGCGAATGAACTCGATGCGCTGAATCAGACGCGCAAAGAGATTGAGCAGGGCATGAAGAGCGAAGCGCTGGCGCTGTGCGATGAGCTGGAGCGTCAGCATACCGATCTGCCGCTTGGACTGGCGTTCTACCATCCCGAGTGGCATCAGGGCGTGGTGGGGATTCTGGCGTCGCGCCTGAAAGAGCGCTTCCATCGCCCGGTGATCGCTTTCGCCCCCGCCGGAGACGGCACGCTGAAAGGTTCGGGCCGCTCAATTGCGGGTTTGCATCTGCGCGATGCGCTGGAGCGTCTCGACACGCTGTTCCCTGGCTTAATGATCAAATTTGGTGGTCACGCTATGGCGGCCGGATTGTCACTGGAAACCGCGAAGTACGAGGAGTTCCGTGCGCGATTTGCCGCGTTGATTGATGAGTGGCTGGATGGCGAAGCGTTGCAGGGCGTGATTTGGTCGGACGGCGAACTGCATGCGCAGGAGTTTACCCTGCATACTGCCGAAATGCTGCGCGAGGCTGGTCCGTGGGGCCAGGCATTCCCGGAACCCGTGTTCGATGGCAAGTTCAAGCTGTTACAACAGCGGTTAGTGGGCGAGCGTCATTTGAAAGTGATGGTCGAGCCGCTCGGCGGCGGCCCGCTGTTGGATGGGATTGCCTTCAACGTGGATACCACGTTGTGGCCAGACAGCAGCGTGCGTCAGGTGCAGCTGGCCTATAAGCTGGATATCAACGAATACCGCGGCAATCGTTCGGTGCAATTGATCATCGATCACCTTTGGCCGTTGTGATTCACCACCAATAACGCGCAATGCATCGCGCCGCTACCTGTGCACGTATCCGTAGCGGCGCGATTTATCGCGCTCAGTTGACCGATTAAACGTTTATCAGAAACTCACATCCACACCGCCGCGCAGCACTTTTTCGTCACCGCGATCGGCGAAGTGCTGATCGGCGCGCAGGAACAGGCGCGCGCGTGACGTCTGCGCCACATCCAACCGCACACCTAACCACTGCGAACGGCGATCGAGCTGCATGCCGGGAATCGTGAAGCTGTTCTGGTCATCGCCAAATCCGCCCCAGCGCGCGCTGACATCCATCGACGGATTGTTGAATGCGTACTGGTATTCGCCATACAGGCTCAGCATGCTCCACAATCCAGCCGACCAATCCTGCCGTGCGCTGAGACTCAAACCGCTATATCCCACGCTGCGTCGATAGCTGTCGCCGTCGCCGCTTAGACCAAACGCGCTGCCCTTATCCTCAAACGCACCGGTATCCAGCCCGGTTTCACGCCAGCCGAGATAGGGTTCGAGGCGATAATTCTCCTCAATTGTCCAGCGATAGCCGCTTTGCAGCGCCGCCTGCCAGCTGTTGCTGCTGGTGGTCGATGACACCGGCGAAGCTTCATCCAGCAACACCAGACGCTTTAACTCATCGCGACCATGTTGATAGCTGAGATTGCCCTGCAGATACCATGCTGGCGTCAAATCGTAGCGGCCATACAGCATCGCGCCTTGCAGGCGATTACGGCTGGTGCCGCCGCTTTGGTCGTAGGTGGAGTCGATCTGATTCTGCGTCCAGGCCACGCCCACGCGCAGACCAGAAATACCCAAATCGCTATCCACGCCCAATGCGGTAAGCGTGTTGCGGTAATCGGTGCCGAGGTAGCCCGCCTGATCCAGTGAACCGCGCAGTTGACCGCTCTCCAGCCAGAAACCGTAACGATTGTCGGCGCTGGCATCGGCGATACGGTTACTCAACAGGCGGCTTTGATAATCCAGCGCGTTAAACAGTACCGCGTTGCTGGAAGCGTGCGCCTGACCGGAAAGTGAATTGATGGCGGCCTGCGCACTGCGGGCATCTGCCAGCGACTGAAACGCTCCTGCTGCGCCCAGCGCTGACTGCTGCGCACTGCTCAGTGAACCCTGTTGCTGCCAGCTGTCCGCTACGCTAAACGCCTGCTCCAGATTCGCGGCCGTTTGCTGAGTGCTGGCGCTGTTCATGCCCAGCGCTGCCGCTACTGCTGCGGTATTTTTACGCGTCAGCTGGCCAGTGACGCTGTTAGCGTTGTAGCTGACCGAACCGTCGAGAAAAATGCCAGTATTGACCTGACTGAACTGGCCGCTAACGCCCGCATCGCTGGTCAGCAGCGTTTCCTGCTGTTTCACCACATAAGTTGATGAGGGTGGCGCGAGGTTCAGCGTGCCGTCCAGCGTCGAGTGGCCCGCTACACGCAGCGGGCTGTTTAACGCGATATTGAGCACGCCATTACTGCGTTGCTGGTAATCGCCTTGCACCTGCAAACCGCCGTTGACCGTTCCCTGATTGAGTAAGCTGCCGCCAATCACACCGCTGCCACCTAAAGTGCCACTGCCGCTGACGTTGGCACTGCCCGCAATCGCACCCTCAATCAGCAACGTATTGGCGGCAACGCTGGTCTGGCCGAGGTAACTGTTGTTAGCGGTTAACCGTAGCACGCCGCCATTATTGGCGCCGTCGAGTATCAGGCCACGATCCCCGCTGATGGCATTCGAGAAGACATAGCTACCCGCATCCAGGCTGGCGTGAAAATCATTGGCCCAGAACATTGCCGGACCGTTGAGCGCTTTCGCCTGGTTGAGATCGCCCCAGCCGAAGGTGTTGTTGTAAGGGCGCCCGTTGGCGCTATCCGCAGCGCCTGCGTAAGCATCACTGCGATAAGTGGCGGTGGTCAGCAACGTTTGCTGCAGATTGTAACCGCTCATCCACGGAAAGCGCTGCAACACTTGCGAAGCGGCCGCAGCGGCGCGCGGTGCGGCAAACGAGGTGCCGTAGCTGCGCGCATTTACCCAGGTACCATCGGCGTTCTGAAAGCGATAATCGGTGTATCCCGGTGCGCTCAGGCACCATGCGGCAGCGTTACCACAGGCATCAAACGGCCCGGTTAACGCCGCGCGGTTCGCCGTGTCGTATGAGGTGCTGTCCATCACGCCGGTAACGGCCAGCATATTCTTTTGCAACGCGCTGTCCTGATAAATCAACGGCAGCTGCGCGTTAGGGGACGGTGTTGCAGTGCCGCCATTGCCGGTGATCACCACCGCCAAACCGTTAGCGGCCGCAATCTCACGCATGCTTTGCACCAGCACCTGATAGTGCGGCTGCGCATCGGATAGCGCCTGTGCGGAGGTTAAGCGCTCTTTGGAGGCATACGACATATTGAAAACCCGCACGCCTTGGCTCAGCAGGCCGCTCACCGCACGGGCGGTATCGTCGTATTGAAAGATATTGTTCTGCGATGCCTGCGCCACATACAGTGTGCTGCCCGGCGACAGGCCTAATAACGTCAGCGCCACCACGGTGCCGTGACCGTTAATGCCCTGATTATCATTCAAACTACTGCCGCCGCCGACGTAGCTGGTGAACTGCACGTTGGCGTAATTGATTTCACTGCGATCGGGCGATAACCCTGAATCAATAATGCCGACTTTGCTGACATTGCCTGAAGCGCTGGGCTGAGCTGGCGTGGGTGTCTCAGGCGTGCCGGTGGTGGGCGAGGTTGCCGCGCTACCGCCACCTCCGCCGCCGCCACCACCTCCGCAGGCGACAAGTAACAAAGGCATTAACAAGGCAAGCAGGCGCGGTGAAGTGCGCAAACCGGGAATAAACATCGATACTCCTTCATGTCTCTCAGGACATGTTGTGCCCGCTCACGTTTACGGGCGCTGATTACTGTGTCATTCCCTGTCGAAGCTGCGCATTCCTGGCGATCGTGGTGACAAACGGTCTGGACGTCAGTGATGTCCATCGGGGGGATAGTCACTGAGCAAAATGATAAAAGGGCGCTAATAAATCGATAGGCTGAATATCAGCTGCTTAATGGCGTTATTTGAGACGTGTCTGCTTTCTTGCAGGAAATTTCTCACAAGACAATTCTTAATGATTTATCGTTATAAATCATGATCTTTAATGACGTCATCTGGCGCCAATTGCCTAATTTTTGCAGGAAAACTCCTAAGAAGGTTCTGAAGGCGAGGTATTTGCGGGGGTGTTTGGGAAAGCGTAGCGGGTAAAGCTTTCCAGAAGGATAAGAACTTTTTTTCTTACGGCGGAGGCGCGCTCACTCAGGCGGCGTGCAATGCTACAAAGTGCGCACACTTTCGGGTAAACTAGCGCGTTAGTTTTTATCTCCTTTCACCGAATCGTCAAAAAAGACTGAAAAGCCATGTTTGAAATTAATCCGGTCAAAAATCGTATCCAGGACCTCAGTGAGCGCAGCGACGTTCTTCGGGGGTATCTTTGACTACGATGCCAAGAAAGAACGCCTCGAAGAAGTAAACGCCGAGCTGGAGCAGCCTGACGTCTGGAACGAACCTGAGCGCGCGCAAGCGCTGGGTAAAGAACGAGCTTCACTGGAAGCGGTAGTGGAAACCTTAGATCACATGACGCAAGGCCTGGAAGATGTGCAGGGCCTGCTGGATCTGGCGGTGGAAGCTGACGACGAAGAGACTTTCAACGAAGCGGTTGCCGAGCTTGATGCACTGGAAGTGAAGCTGGGCGAACTGGAATTCCGTCGTATGTTCTCTGGCGAATATGACAGCGCCGACTGCTACATGGACATTCAGGCCGGTTCCGGCGGCACCGAAGCGCAGGATTGGGCCAGCATGCTGCTGCGCATGTATCTGCGCTGGGCGGAAGCCAAAGGTTATAAAACCGAAATTATCGAAGAGTCAGACGGTGAAGTGGCCGGAACCAAATCCGCCACCATTAAAATCATCGGCGACTACGCGTTTGGCTGGCTGCGTACCGAAACCGGCGTTCATCGCCTGGTGCGTAAGAGCCCGTTCGATTCCGGCGGCCGTCGTCATACCTCATTCAGTTCGGTGTTTATCTACCCGGAAGTGGATGACAACATCGATATCGATATCAATCCTGCCGATCTGCGTATCGACGTTTACCGCGCCTCCGGTGCGGGTGGCCAGCACGTTAACAAAACCGAGTCTGCGGTGCGTATTACCCACTTGCCGACCAACATTGTGGTGCAGTGCCAAAACGACCGTTCACAGCACAAGAACAAAGATCAGGCCTTCAAGCAGTTACGCGCCAAGCTGTACGAATATGAGATGCAGAAGAAAAACGCGGATAAGCAGGCAGCGGAAGATAACAAATCTGATATCGGCTGGGGCAGCCAGATCCGTTCTTATGTTCTCGACGATTCACGCATCAAGGATCTGCGTACCAGCGTAGAAACCCGCAACACCCAAGCGGTGCTGGATGGCGATATCGATCGTTTTATTGAAGCAAGTTTAAAAGCAGGGCTATAAGGAACCGACATGTCTGAACAACAACCGCAGAGCGCTGATGCCGCCCTTGAGTTAAACAACGAACTGAAAGCGCGTCGCGAAAAACTCAGCGCGCTGCGTGAAAAAGGCGTGGCGTTTCCTAACGATTTCCGCCGCGATACCACGTCCGATGTGCTGCACGCCAGCTATGACGCGAAAGAGAATGAAGAGCTGGAAGCGCTGGGCGTTGAAGTGAGTGTGGCCGGTCGTATGATGACGCGCCGCATCATGGGTAAAGCGTCATTCGCGACCCTGCAGGATGTCGGCGGCCAGATTCAGATCTACGTCTCACGCGACGATCTGCCAGAAGGCGTCTACAACGAGCAGTTCAAAAAGTGGGATCTCGGCGATATCCTCGGTGCGCGCGGTAAGCTGTTCAAAACCAAAACCGGTGAGCTGTCGATCCACATCACTGAGCTGCGTCTGCTGACCAAAGCGCTGCGTCCGCTGCCGGACAAATTCCACGGCCTGGCCGATCAGGAAACCCGTTATCGTCAGCGTTATCTCGATCTGATCTCCAACGACGATTCGCGCAAAACCTTTAAAATTCGCTCACAAATCATGGCCGGCATTCGTCAGTTCATGGTTAACCGCGACTTTATGGAAGTGGAAACCCCGATGATGCAGGTGATTCCGGGCGGCGCGTCTGCGCGTCCGTTCATCACCCATCATAATGCGCTTGATATCGATATGTACCTGCGTATTGCGCCAGAGCTGTATCTGAAGCGTCTGGTGGTTGGCGGTTTTGATCGCGTGTTCGAGATCAACCGTAACTTCCGTAACGAAGGGATTTCGCCACGCCATAACCCAGAGTTCACCATGATGGAACTCTATATGGCGTATGCGGATTACAAAGATCTGATCGAACTGACCGAAAGCCTGTTCCGTACGCTGGCGCAGGATGTGCTGGGCACCACGGAAGTGCCGTATGGCGATCACAGCTTCGATTTCGGTAAGCCGTTCGAGAAGCTCACCATGCGTGAAGCGATCAAGAAATACCGTCCGGAAACTGACCTGAGCGATCTGGAAGACTTTGATAAAGCGGTAGCGATTGCCCAATCGCTGCACATCAAAGTTGAGAAGAGCTGGGGCCTGGGCCGCGTCGTTACAGAGATCTTCGAAGAGACCGCTGAAGCGCACCTGATTCAGCCAACCTTCATCACCGAATACCCGGCTGAAGTATCGCCGCTGGCGCGTCGTAACGACGAGAACCCGGAAATCACTGACCGGTTTGAGTTCTTCATCGGCGGCCGCGAAATCGGTAACGGCTTCTCAGAGCTCAACGATGCAGAAGATCAGGCTGAGCGTTTCCTGCAGCAGGTGAATGCGAAAGAGTCTGGCGATGATGAAGCGATGTTCTACGACGAAGACTACGTCACCGCGCTGGAGCACGGCCTGCCGCCAACCGCTGGTTTGGGTATTGGTATCGACCGTATGGTGATGCTGTTCACCAACAGCCACACCATCCGCGACGTGATCCTGTTCCCGGCACTGCGCCCGACCGGTAAGTAGTCCGGAGCTGCTGCCCCCCATCCCGGTCCGTGCTCGCTGTCCCCCTCCTCGGTCCTCCCCCATAAATGGGGGAGGAAGATGCTGCAAAATGTGAGTTCTGAAGCAGCATGTGGCAGCATCTCCTTCCCCCGCTAGCGGGGGAAGGCCGGGATGGGGGACAGCCAGCACATTCTCCCCCCAACACAAAATTCCTGATGACAACCCGGCACGCTCTGTGCAGGATGGTTTTTTTCTTTTTCAGGGAATCACCATGAGTGCAAAAGCGGCAACGTTAGAGGGCCGGATTCGTCAGCACTGGGATCAACTCTCCAGCCACGAGCAGCGACTTGCCGATGTGCTACTCGCCGCACCAGGCCAGTTAGCCATGAACACCGCCACCGAACTGGCACACAGCGCGGGCGTGTCCAAAGCCACCACCACGCGCTTCTTCCGCCATCTCGGCTATGAAAGTTATGAAGCCGCACGTCGACAGGCGCGTGACATGCAAAGCAGCGGTTCACCGCTCTATCTGCAACCGGCACCCAGCGCGTCGCCGCTGGCGAGCATCATGCAGCAGCATCTGGAAAGAGAAATCGCCAACCTGGTCAACAGCTATCGCACGCTGGACAGCGAACAGCTGCAGCAAGCGGTCAGCGCCATCAGCCAGGCGCGACGCGTGGTGGTAATGGGCTGGCGCCACAGCCAAACCATCGCGCATCTGATCTATCGTGACCTGATCCATATTCACTCCGATGTGCGTCTGCTGCCGCGTCCCGGCGATTCGTTGGCGGAACATGTAGCGGCGTTGACTGCCGAGGATGTGGTGATCTGCGTCGGTCTGCGTCGTCGCATGCCCGCGCTGGAGGCGGCGATGAACGCGCTGGCCGAGCGCAATGTGCCGATGTTGTATATCGCCGACGTGCTCTCCGGCAAACCGGCGCGCCATGCGCAGTGGGTAATCCGCTGTCACACCGACAGCAGCCTGATTTTCGACAGCACCGCCGCGCTCTCTGGCGTGTGTAACCTGCTCTGTTCACTGGTGGCCCGGCAAATGGGTAAAGCCAGCAACGATCATCTCGCGCAAATCGAAGCGCTGCACCAATCCCTCGACGAACTGGAATAATGCGCCTTGCTGGCGCATTGTGCGCCAGAAAAATCACCAAAACGGTGCAGTTCTGTCCAGTGCCCACCCATCCAATTATCCCCGTCTTACCGTGTGTGAAATCATAGAAATTAAAAATAAAAAAAAGAAACAAATGTTTCCATTTGATTATATTGAATAAAATCTGTTTTTTATCAGGTCTCCCTGCATGGTAGTGAAAAAGCTGGCACAAAATATGCTCAGTAGAAAATGACATTTCACCAACACCAGGGAAACACCATAATGAAAAAAACAGCACTGCTGATTGCCGCACTTCTCTCCGTCGGCACCATGGCGCAGGCACAAGCCGATACGCTGGCCGACATCAAAAGCAGCGGCAAAATTACCGTCGGTATCGATCCAACCTTTCCTCCCTACGAATACACCGATGACAAAGGTGAGATCACCGGTTACAGCGTGGCGATCATGCAATCCTTCGCCAACGATCTCGGTGTGAAACTGGAGTTTCAGAAAACCGCCTTCAGCGGCATTCTGCCGGGCCTGATTTCGGGCTCCTTCAATGCCGAAGGTTCATCCCTGAACGTCACGGCGGAACGCGCGAAGAAAGTGCTGTTCACCGTGCCGTACAGCAAAACCGTCAACGGCGTGCTGGTGCGTGAAGCCGAGGCGAAAACCTTCAGCGGCAAAGCCCTGAGTCCGGAAAGCTTGTCGGGTCTGCGCGGTGCGGTAAAAACCGCCAGCGTGCCAGAGCAGCTGTTGAAGGGCTTCAACGAGCAGTTGAAGAAGGAGGGTAAAAAACCGATCACCATCATCAATGTCGATTCACTCGATCAAACCGTCAGCACCTTGATGACCAAACGCGCCGACTTCGTTTATGACGACATCTCGGTACTGGCGCCGGTAGCAAAAAAATATGCCGGCAAAGTGGCGCAGGTGGGCGAAGTCGGCCCGTCGCAGTGGATGGGCTGGGCGACTCGCAAAGAAGATGGCAGCCTAAACAAAGCGATTAGCGACCACATCCTGGCGATGCAGAAAGACGGCGAACTGACCAAACTGCAGCAGCAATATCTCGGCACCACCTTTACCGTGCCCGCCAGCGACTTCATTCCGCAGGAGTAACTATGTGCCAGTCCAACCTGACGGTGCCTGCCGGCTTTGGCAAAACCTTCCGCGTGCGCAAGGGCCAGTTTATTACCGTGATTGATAGCGAAGGGCAGCAGGCGGCCGATTTTGTCGCGGTGAACGCCGATGACCTGAACGAGAAGCTGTCGCCGGTGCACACGCGCCAACAGCTGCGCTCGCTGTTCTTTAAGCCGGGTGACGCGTTGTGGTCGAGTGAAAACCGCCCGATGCTGCGCATTCTTGCCGACAGCATCGGCATCCACGACGCCAACGTGCCGGCCTGCGATCGCACCCGTTTCAGCATCGATTTCGGTGTCGAAGGGCATCGCAACTGCGTCGATAACCTGCTGGAGGGGATGAAGGCGTTTGGCGTCACCTACTTCTCGCTGCCGGAACCGTTCAACCTGTTCCAGAACGGCCCGGTCACCGCCGATGGTCGCATGGAAGTGACCGATCCCAACAGCAAAGCGGGCGATAGCATCACCTTTGAAGCGCTGTGCGATCTGATCTGCGCGGTCTCATCCTGCCCGCAGGACATTATTCCCGGCAACGGCCTGCAGGTGACGCCAATCGACATCGTGGTCAGCGACCATTTTCACGCTCAGGAGATGAATCATGCTGTTAATGCGTGAAAGTTATGAAGAAAACGCCGTGCGCACGCTGGCTGAACCGGTGCAGGTTGCAGCGGGCAGCATCGGTTCGATTAGCGTGCTGCGCGGTCAGTTGCTGCGCATCACCGCTCAGGGCGACGGCGCGGTGGCTTCGCTGTTTGGCTTTAGCCTGGCCAATCCCGCCGTGTGGCTGTCGGTGCACCACACGCGGGTGTTTAGCAACAGCTACCTGCTCGGTTCCGGCATGCGTCTGGTGAACAACCGTCGTCGTCCGATGATGGTGCTGGGCAAAGACAGCGTGAAGCGTCACGACCTGCTGTTGCCGGCCTCCACCACGGCGTTTCTCGCTGAGCGCGGTTATCCGGGCGAAGGTTGCCTCGATGCGCTGCGCGGCGAGCTGGCGCGTCTGGGCATGGTGGTGCCGAAGCTGCCGGATCCCATCAATCTGTTTATGCACGTCAAGCTGACGCGAGAAGGCGAGATTCTGCCGGAAACCAACCTGACCCAAGCTGGCGACAGCATTACCTGTCGCGTGGTGATGGACACGCAGTTCATCGTCTCCGCCTGTAACACCGGCATTGAGGGCAACGATCGTCCCGCGCCGCTGCTGCTGTCGGTGGCGGAAAACCTGCACGACTTTAACGTGGAGTAACGCATGGGGCTGGATCAACAGGTAGTGGCCGCGCTGCCGGAACTCGGACACGGCCTGCTGATGACGCTGGTGCTCACCGTGCTGGCGTCATTAGTCAGCGTGGTGATGGGGCAGCTCGGCTGCTTCCTGCAGCTGCGTCGTGCCTGGATCTGGCGCGCCATCGGGCGTTTCTATGTCAGCGTGATGCGCGGAACGCCAGCGATTGTGCAGCTGTTTGTGGTGTTTTTCACCCTGCCGCGGCTGGGATTGGGCGGTCAGCCGATGCTGGCGGCGGTGATTGCCATTGGCCTCAACAGCGGCGCGTACGTGGCGGAAATCCTGCGCGTGAATCGCAGCCTGGTGACGCGCGGACAGCTAGAAGCATCGCGCACGCTGGGTCTGAGCCGCCTGCTGACGTGGTGGTACGTCATCAATCCCCAAGTGATGCGCGCCAGTCTGCCGATGCTGGTGAATGAATTCACCATTCTGCTGAAAACCACGCCGCTAGCGTCGGTGGTGGCGCTCACTGAACTGACCTACGCCGGACAGATCGTCATCGCCCGCACCTACGAAGCTACGCAAGTGCTGCTGCTGGTGGCGGCCGGTTATCTGCTGATCGCCATGCCGTTAATTGCGGCGGCGCGCCGTTTAGAAGCGAAGCGGAGGTTGGTGTAATGGATTGGCAGGCAATTATCACCTCTCTGCCGTCGCTCGGTGACGGCCTGCTCGCCACCTTGCAGCTTTGTCTGGTGGCGGCGCTCTGCTCGCTACTGTGGGGCGCGCTATTGGCCGTGCTGCTGATGCGTGCCTCGCGGTTCTGGCTGCGTTTGCTCAATCTTTACAGCGGCTTAACCCTCGCGCTGCCGCTGCTGGTGGTGATCTATCTGCTCTATTTTGTGTTGCCGGAATATGACATCACGCTGTCGTCGCCGGTGGTGGGCGTGCTGGCATTGACGCTCTACTACGCGCCTTACATTGCGCAGGTGATCCGCTCGGCGATTGATGCGCTGCCGCAAGGGCAGTGGGAAGCGTGCCGCGTGTTGGGCCTGAGCCGCAGCGAACAACTGCGTGACGTGGTGCTGCCGCAAACGCTGCCGCAGATGCTTTCGCCGCTGGTGGGGCTGATGATCGGTTTGATTAAAGACTCCGCGCTGCTGTCGATTGTTTCGGTGCAGGAGTTTATGTACGCCGCCAAACAGGCGATTTCGGATACCTACGCGCCGCTGGAGATCTATCTCACGGTGGCGCTCTGTTACTGGCTGCTCAACAGCGTCATCGACTGGCTGGCGCGCGGCCTTGAATCTCGCATGACGCGCTATCGTCGTGCCATGCAGCATTAATCAGGAGAACAATATGTCGGCTGAATTTCAGCACCGCGAAGCGGTGACCATCCCGGCGCGCTACGGCAAAGCGGTGCGCCTGAAGAGAGGTGAAGCGGTGCAGGTGATTAACCTGCACGGCACGCAGGTGGTGGATTGCTGGGCTTACAACGCTGAGGATGTGAGTGAATATATGTGTATGGAGGCGACGCGCGTGTGGAATCAGCGTCTCAATCCCAAAGTGGGCGACAGCTTTATCACCAGCCAGCGCCATCCGATTTTGACGCTGGTGGCGGATACCTCGCCAGGCGTGCACGACACCTTTATGGCGGCCTGCGATGCGCGTCGTTATGAGCTGCTCGGCTGCACCGAACCGCATCGCAACTGCCATGACAATCTGTTTGAAGGCATGCGTGAGCTGGGCGTGACGCTGCCGCATGGCAATCTGGCCTCGTTTAATATCTTTATGAATATTCAGGTGCAGCCGGATGGCATCACGCTGAAGACGCTGCCGGTGGTGACGAAGCCGGGCGACTATATTGTGCTGCGCGCCGAGATGGACTGTTTTGTGGCGTTTTCCGCCTGTCCGCAGGATATCGTCAGCATTCAGGGGCAGGGCGACAACACCCCGCGCGATGCCGAGCTGCGTATTCTGACCAGCGGTTTCCCGCAGGTGCAGGTGCAGGGGGCGTGGGTTCCGGCTTGACTGTGCACGCTGTCCCTGTGCACGCTGTCCCCCATCCCGGCCTTCCCCCGCAAGCGGGGGAAGGAGATGCTGCCACATGCGGCTTCAGAACTCACATTTTGCAGCATCTTCCTCCCCCATTTATGGGGGAGGACCGAGGAGGGGGACAGCAATCACCGACCGAGGAGGGGGACAGCCAGCACCGACCGCCAGCACCGACCGAAGAGGGGGACAGCCAGCACGATCTAAGACTTCACCACCCCATCCAGCCACGCCTGAAAACGTGCGTACGGTACATAAAGCGCCACATTCTTAAACAGCGTTTTGCCGCTTTTATTGTCATCAATCTGGCTGCTGTAACCGACAATCACCCCCGCCAGCGTATCATCGCTGGCGTTATACACCGCGCCGCCGGACATGCCTTTCACCACGCCGGCATTGGCCGCCACCACCACACAGCTGGCTTTGTTCCAGTCATTCGCCAGCGTGGTATTGATCAGATTCTTGCCGCTTGACGCTACCGGCATCGCGGAAATAAAGCTGTAGCCATACAGATTCACGTCGTCGCCAATATGGCTATTGCGGAACGGCGGCGGCAAATTGGCTTCGCTGTTTTTATGGTACACCACGGCGATATCGCATTCGGGATGCCAGGCTTTCACCCGATAGAGTGAATACTTCGCCACGTGGGCCGCCGTCAGGCTGTATTCGGGCGTGAGAGGAATGGTGGTGCCAAGCGCACCAATGCCCAGCACCGTTGGAATGCCGGTGACGGTCATATCGACGCGTTTTGCTGCTTCTTTGCTGTATTCGTAATGCCCAACAGAGCAGCCGCTTAGGCAGCCAACCGTTAGCGCGATGAGCCATCGCATACGCTTTCCCCTCGATTTTTGACACCCCATAACCGGGCAATCCATTGAGGTATCGGCAGTGCGCGTCCATCCTTTACTGTTTGATTTTGCGTCAAAAGCTGACTCACTGTGATAACGATCACATCCTTTCCAAGCGTAGCGCGGAAACCTCTATCTGTCTCAATGGTTAGTCAGTGACATTTTCCCGCGCAGGGATTATTGCTGCAGGCGCAAAATAGTCTTGCGGCGCGCAGGATGGTTGGCATGGAAGGGCTATGCTTTAATAACAATGTGACGCAGTTCAAATTTTAATAAGCGTCTGTTGTCACCGTACTGCGTTCGCAGTGCGGCCCGCCTGCAAAAAATTATTGGGAGAGTGTGTTATGCCTGTTGCATTACTGGCGCTGGCGCTGAGTGCGTTCGCCATCGGCACCACGGAATTCGTCATTATGGGATTGCTGCCCGAGGTGGCGGGCGATCTGCAAGTGACCATTCCTTCTGCGGGATGGCTGATCAGCGGCTATGCGCTGGGCGTCGCTATTGGCGCGCCGATCATGGCGTTGCTGACCGCCAAACTGCCGCGTAAACGTACTCTGATTCTGCTGATGATCATCTTCATCATCGGTAACGTGCTCTGTGCATTGGCCTACACCTACAACCTGCTGATGCTGGCGCGGGTGGTGACGGCGCTGTGTCACGGTGCGTTCTTCGGCATCGGTGCAGTGGTGGCGGCGAGCCTGGTCGCACCAGGTAAACAAGCTTCTGCCGTGGCGCTGATGTTCACCGGTTTGACGCTGGCCAACGTGCTCGGCGTGCCGCTCGGCACCTGGTTTGGTCAGATGTTTGGCTGGCGCGCCACCTTCTGGGGCGTGGCGATCATCGGCATCTTCGCCTTTATCGCGCTGATGGTGAGCCTGCCGACCAACAAAGAAGAGAAGCCGGTGCATCTGGCAAGTGAAATCAGCGCGCTGGCCAACGGCAAACTGTGGCTGTCGCTGCTGATGACGGTATTCTTTGCGGCGGCGATGTTTGCGCTGTTTAGCTACATTGCCCCGCTGCTGTTGCAGGTGACCGGTATCTCGGATCGGGGTGTTAGCTGGACGCTGTTCCTGATTGGCGCGGGTCTGACCGTCGGCAACATCCTCGGCGGCAAGCTGGCCGACTGGAAAGTGTCGTTCAGCCTGATCCTCAGCTTTGTGCTGATTGCAGTGTTCTCGCTGCTGTTCAGCTGGACCAGCCATGCGCTGTGGCTGGCGGAAATCACGCTGTTCCTGTGGGCGATGGCGACCTTCGCCACCGTGCCGGGCTTGCAGATTAACGTGGTGCGCCACGGCAAAGATGCGCCGAATCTGGTCTCTACGCTGAATATCTCCGCCTTCAACGTCGGCAATGCGCTCGGCGCGTGGGTCGGTGGCGCGGTGATCGAGAAAGGGTACGGCCTGACGTCGGTGCCGGTTGCCGCTGCTGCGCTGGCCGCGGTCGGACTGGTGATCTGCCTGATCACCTTCCGCAAAGCGGGCGGGCAGGGCGAAGCGGTCAACGCTTAAGCCAGCCGCTCGGCAATACGTTGTGGAAACGCCGCCACGTGCTGTTGCAGGTGGTCGCAGAAGTGATCGACCAGCGCCGAAGCCGGTCGATGCTGCGGCCGCACTAAACTCACGGTGAAGGGCACGGCAATATTGAAGCGACGCATCACCACACCGCTGTCGGCGTAATCCAGCGCCGTCAGCGGATTCACAATCGAAATCCCCACGCCCGCGCGCACCATCGCGCACACTGACGCCGCGCTGTGCGTCTCCAGCACCAGACGACGCTCCACATTCTGCTCATGAAACAGGGAATCCAGCAGCTGGCGATAGCTATCGCTGCGCGACAGGCTGACGTAGTTTTCACCGTGGAAATCCTGCGGCGTCAGCACCTCGCGCTGACACAGCGGATGCTGTGGCGGCAGCACGCACACTTCGTCACAGGTCAGCAGCGGCAAGCGTTCGGTGCCCGCCGGTGCGTGTTGGGTTTCGGTCAGGCCGAGATCGTAACGCTGTGCCGACAGCCACTCTTCCAGCAACGGCGACTCCTGCGGAATGATATTCAGGCTGACCTGCGGATAGCGCTGAAGAAAGGGCTGCAGCAGCGGCGGCAACAGCGACTGAGAAAACACGGGCAGGCAGGCGATCGACAATTCACCCTGACGAAACTGACGCAATCCTTCGGCGGCATCCATGATGCGATCCAGTCCGTACCACGAGCGCTGCACCTCTTCGTACAGCCGCAAGCCTTGCACCGTTGGCTGCAGGCGGCCGCGCACCCGTTCGAAAAGCTGCAGGCCGAGCTGCTGCTCAAGGCGCGCCAGTTCGCGGCTCACCGTGGGCTGCGAAGTATGCAGCAGCGTCGCCGCCTGCGTCAGGTTGCCGCTGGTCATCACCGCGTGAAAAATTTCGATATGTCGCCAGTTAATTTTTGCCATTGTCTCCTCCAGATAGCCCATATCATATTTGTATAGATGTCGCTAAAACAGATATTTTTCTGAATTGATGCGCTGTGGCTAAATAGCCTCAATGACACAGGAGAATTGACATGCCACGCCCACTCAACAACACCGAAACCGCGTTATCTGCCGCCAACTTACTGCCGCTGGCGCAGCGTTATGCCGGCCCATTCTGGGCTTATGATGCGAAGATTATTCAGCAGCGCATTGCGCAGCTCGGCGCCTTCGACGTGGTGCGTTTTGCGCAGAAAGCCTGCTCCAACATTCACATTTTGCGTCTGATGCGTGCGGCGGGCGTCAAAGTCGATTCGGTGTCGCTGGGTGAAATCGAGCGTGCTATTGCCGCTGGTTATCAGCCGGGCGGCGAAGATATCGTCTTCACCGCCGATGTGTTTGATCAGCCAACCCTGACGCGTATCGCCGAGCTGAAAGTGCCGGTCAATGCCGGTTCGGTGGATATGCTGCATCAACTGGGCGAGCTGTCACCGGGCCACGCGGTGTGGCTGCGCATCAATCCGGGTTTTGGTCACGGTCACAGCCAGAAAACCAACACCGGCGGTGAGAACAGTAAACACGGCATCTGGCACAGCGATCTGCCGCTGGCGCTGGCGGCGATTCAGCAGCACGGTCTGCGTATGGTCGGCCTGCATATGCACATCGGTTCCGGCGTGGATTATGGCCATCTGCAGCAGGTGTGTGACGCGATGGTCGATCAGGTGGTGGCATTTGGGCAGGATTTGGAAGCGATTTCTGCCGGTGGCGGTTTGTCGATTCCGTATCGTTTTGACGAAGAAGCCATTGATACCCAGCACTATTACGGCTTGTGGAACGGCGCGCGTGAGCGTATCGCTGCGCACCTCGGTCACCCGGTGAAACTGGAGATCGAGCCAGGTCGCTTCCTGGTTGCTGAATCGGGCGTGCTGGTGTCACAGGTTCGCGCGGTAAAAGAGATGGGCAGCCGTCACTTTGTGCTGGTCGATGCCGGTTTCAGCGATTTGATGCGTCCGTCGATGTACGGCAGCTATCACCACATTTCTCTGCTGCCGGTCGATGGCCGCGCGCTGGGCGACGCCACCGTGGAGAGCGTAGTGGCCGGTCCGCTGTGTGAATCGGGCGACGTGTTCACGCAGCTGGAAGGTGGCAAAGTAGAAACCCGTGCGCTGCCTGTGGCGCAGGTCGGCGATTATCTGGTGTTCCACGATACCGGCGCGTACGGCGCGTCGATGTCGTCGAACTACAACAGCCGCCCGCTGATTCCGGAAGTGCTGTTCGAGAATGGCGCAGTGCGTGAAATTCGTCGTGCGCAGACCATTCAGGAGCTGCTGGCGCTGGAGCTGATCTGATGAAGATCGTCGCGCTCAGCGAGGTGTCGCATCACGCCACGCAGATCACCGACTGGCTGTGGCAGGCGTTTGGTGACGGTACGTCGCGTGAGTTTTACCACAGCATTGTGCGCAGCAGCCTCAACGGCGCCGACTTTCCGGTGACCTTTGTGGCGCTCGACGGCGATATACCGCTCGGTACGGTGGGATTCTGGCGCTGCGATTTGATCAGCCGTCAGGATCTCACGCCGTGGGTGGCGGCGCTGTTTGTTGAGGAGTCCGCGCGCGGCAAGGGATTGAGCAAAGCGCTGCAGCAGCATGTGGTCGATTTCGCGCAGCAGCGCGGTCATGACAAGCTGTGGTTATGGTCCACCTTTGGCGGCTATTACGAACGTTTTGGCTGGCAGTATCAATGCGACGCGCTGGAGTTTCCGGATGTGCGGGTGAAGGTGTATTCGCGGGATTTGTGATGGGTGCGCGTTGTCCCTCACCCTAACCCTCTCCCGCAAGCGGGCGAGGGGATGATTAGGTGGAGTGAACCTCGGATTTACAGCTTGCTCGGGCTGCCCCCTCGCCCGCTTGCGGGAGAGGGCTGGGGTGAGGGGAAATCACGCATAAACCCAATTCAACCCGGCCCACTCACCGAATGCCGTCTTACCAGCGTGGGGCTAAACATATTGGTCACTTCCGGCATCTCGCTGCCATTGGCTAACGCCAGCGCCAGTTGCGCCGCCTGTTGCGCCATCGTGACTATCGGATAACGCACCGTCGTCAAACGCGGACGCACATAGCGCGACACCAGCACATCATCGAAGCCAATCAGCGACATCTCTTCCGGCACGCGAATGCCGTTATCACTCAGCACCGCCAGCGCACCGGCGGCCATCGAATCGTTGTAGCAGGCCACCGCGGTGAACTGCTTGCCGCGTCCCATCAATTCGGTCATCGCCTGCTCGCCGCCCACCTCGTCTGGTTCGCCCCACGCCACCAAACGGTCGTTACACGGCAAACCGTGCTCTTTCAGCGCGTCGTAATAGCCTTGCAGACGATCTTCGGCATCGGAAATGGTGTGAGTGGAGCAAATAAAGGCGATTTGCGTATGGCCTTGCTGAATCAGATGGCGCGTTGCCAGCCAGGCGCCGTAGCGGTCATCCAGCGCGATGCAGCGATGTTCAAAGCCTTTCAGCAGGCGATTCAGCAGCACCATGCCCGGCACTTGCTTCATCAGCATCTCTAAATCGTCGTCGGGGATTTTCTTAGCGTGTACCACTAAGGCGGCGCAGCGATGGCGCATCAGTTGCTCAATCGCCTGACGCTCTTTTTGCTCATTGTGGTAACCGTTACCAATCAGCAAAAAGTTGCCGGTCTGGCCCGCAACTTCATCCACCGCTTTGACCATCGCGCCAAAAAACGGGTCGGAAACATCGCCCACCACTAAACCCAGAGTTTCGGTGGATTGCTGCGCCAGGGCGCGTGCGTTGGCGTTCGGGTGATACTGCAACTGCTCCATTGCCGCCGTAACGGCGAGGCGAGAACTCTCGCTGGCTTTGGGCGAATTATTGATGACGCGGGAGACGGTCGCAACCGACACCCCAGCCATTCGGGCAACATCCTTAATGGTAGCCATGCGATTATCGACATCCGGGAAAACGTTTACACATGCCACCAGTGTTACGGAAAACCCACCCTGTAGCAACCCGGCAGAATGCCAGCGCTGTCGCAAAAGCACGGAAAATCAGGCGCTCACAGCCGCGCTTTAGCTCGGTTACAGGCTCATGTTATGCTGCCAGACACAATCACACCTGCCTGCCGGACCCAAAAACCATGAAAACTCGCGTGCCACACCTGGCGCACTGGGGTGCATTCACTGCCGTCACCGAAAACGATCGCCTGATTGGCTGTGAACCCTTCTTCGCCGATGCCGATCCTTCGCCGATGCTCAACACCATTCCTGAACTGGTCTATTCGGATAAGCGTATTCGCCAGCCGATGGTGCGCCGTTCATGGTTGAAGTCGCGCGAGAACAGCGATCGCACTTTGCGAGGTCGGGAAGACTTCGTGGCGGTAGATTGGGATACCGCGCTGGGTTTGGTGGCGGAAGAGAATCGCCGCGTGCGCGATCGCTACGGCGCAGCGGGCATTTTCAACGGCTCTTACGGCTGGTCATCGGCGGGACGCGTCAACCACGCGCGCACGCTGATTCGTCGCTTCTATTTTCAGGGCGGCGGCGGCGTCGACCAGCAAGGTAACTACAGCTGGGGCGCGGCGCAGTTTTTCCTGCCGTACGTGATTGGCACCTACATGCCGCTCACCGGCCGCGTCACCGACTGGCCGGAAGTGGTGCAGCACGCCGACATCTTTATCGCCTTCGGCGGCCTGGCGCTGAAAAACGCGCAGGTGGCGTCCGGCGGCGCAGGGCAGCACAGCCTGAAACCGGCGCTGGAGCAGCTCAGTGCCAAAGGCACGCCAATCATTAACATCAGCCCAATGCGCGATGACTGCCCAGCGTTTGTGAATGCCGAGTGGATTCCGATTCGCCCGAACACCGACGTGGCGCTGATGCTGGCGCTGGGTTTTGAAATCACCAGGCGTAACGCGCTGGATGAAAGCTTCCTCGCCAGCCACTGCACCGGCTGGCCGCAGCTGCGCGGCTATCTGCTCGGTGAAAGCGATGGCATCGCCAAAACGCCTGAGTGGGCCAGCAGCATTACCGGCATTCCGGCGGCGCGCATTGCTTTGCTGGCGCAGCAGCTGATCGGCAAACGCAGCTTTATTACCTGCTCCTATTCGGTACAGCGCGCCCATCGCGGCGAGCAGCCGTACTGGATGATGATTGCGCTGTCGTCAATGCTCGGTCAGCCGGGCTTGCCGGGCGGCGGTTTCTCCTTTGGTCATGGCTCGATGAACAGCGTCGGCAATCCGCGTCAGGATGGCCCGGCACCCATGATGAGCACCGGCCCGAATCCGGGCAATTTGTCGATTCCGGTGGCGCGCATCAGCGACATGCTGCTCAATCCCGGCCAGCCGTACGCATTCCAGGGTGAAACCCAGCACTATCCGGATATCCATTTGGTGCACTGGGCGGGCGGCAATCCGTTCCATCATCATCAGCAGCTCAATCGTCTGGTGGAAGGCTGGCAGCGCCCGGATACTGTGATTGTGCAGGATATCGTCTGGACGCCGGCGGCGCAGATGGCGGATATCGTGTTGCCCGCCACCACCACGCTGGAGCGTAACGACATCGGCGGATCGTCGCGCGATCGCTTCGTGCTGGCGATGCATCAGGCGATCAAGCCGCAGCATCAGGCGCGCAATGATTTCGACATCTTCGCTGATATCGCCGATCGCCTCGGCTATCGTGATGTGTTCACTGAAGGGCGCAATGAGATGCAGTGGATTGAGCATCTGTATCAGCAGTGCGCGGTAGCGCATGCGCGGCGCGATATTCCGTTCCCGGAGTTCGGTGAATTCTGGGAGCGCGGCTTTGTCGAGATCCCCGAAGGCGGCAAGCCGTTCGTGTTTATGGATGATTTCCGCGCCAACCCAGAAACACATCCGATTCAAACCGCCAGCGGTAAGATTGAGCTGTTCAGCCAGACTATCGCCGATTACCAGCTGGAGGATTTCGCCGGACATCCCGAGTGGCGCGAGCCGCAGGAGTGGCTGGGCGCGCCGCTCAGCGCGCAGTTCCCGCTGCATATGATCTCGATTCAGCCATCCGATCGACTGCACAGCCAGATGGATGCCACCGCCACGGTGCAAGCCAACAAAACCGCCGGACATGAGACGCTGTATATGCATCCGCAGGATGCGGCAACGCGTGATATTCAGGATGGCGATGAGATTGAGGTGAGCAACGCGCGCGGGCGCATGCTGGCCGGTGTGCGCCTGACCGACGGGGTAACGCCGGGCGTGGTGATCATCGCCACCGGCGCCTGGTTCGATCCTGGCTTTGGCCGCGCCTGGCAACCGTGGGATCGCGCCGGCAACCCGAATGTCCTGACATTGGATATCGGCACCTCGTCGTTAACGCAGGGTCCTAACGCCATGAGTTGCCTGGTGGAAATCAAAAAACATCTGATGTGAATGGGCAACGAATAATCTCATCGCTGGTTACATTTTGCCGGTAACTGTTGCGTTTAGGCGATGGTTTCCCAGCGTGCCACCTTGCTACAGTCAGGGTCCCAGAGGTATTGATGGGTGAACATCAAAAAGTTTTCTTGATTACACCGACCTGCGCAGATGCGCAGGTTTTTTTTTGCTTAACGAATCGAAACACAGTTTTCCTGTCAACTCGCTTTACGTTTCTTTATAACTGCAAGCAATAAGCTTCAGATTCACTTACAGCAGCGGATTGCCATGCCTCAAATAAAAAAATTTCTGGGAAAAGACCAGATAAAAGCGCCCTTTAACCCGTTTCGTTTTCGCCTGATCTGCCTTGGCGTTTTCTGCTGTTTGGTGCTGTTGCTGATTTGCGTTGGTGACCTGCAGCTGATCAAGCATCCGATGCTGGAGCACGAAGCCGATCAGCGCTCGCTGCGTACCGTAACGTTGCCAACTAACCGTGGCACCTTGCTGGATCGCGACGGCCAGGCATTAGCGCTGAGCGTTCCGGCGCGTGACATCATCGCCGATCCAATGCGCGTGCTGGAGGCGAATCCCGATTTCACCAGCGCCAAATGGGCTTATCTGGCGGCCGCGCTCAATCAGCGTCCGGAAGATCTGCGCGCGGCCATCACCGCCAACCCGAAAAAACGCTTCCTCTATCTGGGCCGCAAAATCGAACTCGGCATCGCCAAAGATATCGCCGAACTGAAACTGAAAGGCATCAGCTCGGTGTATAACGACAGCCGCTTCTATCCGATGAGTGAAGCGGCTGCGCCGCTGATTGGTATCGTGGGGGCCGACAGCAACGGCCTGAACGGCATCGAGAAGGGCTTCGACCATGTGCTGCAGGGCGATCCGGGCAAAGAAGTTTATCGTCAGGATGGTGAAGGCAACATCATTGCGATGATCGATTACCAGCCGCCACAGCAGCCGCCAACCGTGCAGCTCAGTATCGACAAGTTCGACCAATTCACGCTCTACAGCAAACTGCGCGACGGCGTGCTGCTTAACAAAGCGGATTCGGGTGCGGCGGTATTGGTGAAAATCGATACCGGCGAAATTCTGGCGATGGCCTCTTATCCGTCGTTCAACCCGAACAACTATGAAAATGCCACGCCGGCGCAGATGCGTAACTCGGCGATCAACGACAGCTACGAACCCGGCTCCACGGTGAAACCGCTGGTGGTGATGGAAGGGCTGGAACGCCATCTGGTGCGCGCCGATTCGGTGATCGATACCACGCCGTACAGCGTCAACGGCCACTTAATTCGCGACGTTGGTCACTGGCCGCGCCTCACCATGACCGGCATTTTGCAGAAATCGAGTGACATCGGCGTCTCGCACATTGCGCTGGCGATGCCCGCTGAAGCGCTGGTTAATACCTATCAGGCATTTGGCCTGGGTAAACCTACCGGGCTGGGATTGACCGGTGAGAGCGTGGGGTACTTCCCGCTGCACCGCGAGCGCTGGGCCGATATCGAACGCGCCACCTTTGCCTTTGGCTACGGCCTGCGCGTCACGCCGCTGCAGATTGCGCGTGAATACGCCACGCTTGGTTCGTACGGCGTTTATCGTCCACTGTCGATCACCAAAGTGACGCCGCCGGTGTTAGGCAAACAGGTGGCGAATCCGCAGGTGGTGCAAACCGTGGTGCATATGCTGGAGAGCGACGTACTGCCGGGCGGCACCGGGGTGAGAGCGGCGGTGCCGGGTTATCGTCTGGCGACCAAAACCGGTACCGCAGAGAAGATGGGCACCAGCGGTAAGTACGATGGCGGTTATATCAACTACACCGCCGGCATCGCGCCCGCCAGCCATCCGGAAGTGGCGCTGGTGGTAATGATCAACCATCCCACCGCGGGCGATCACTTTGGTGGCTCGGTGGCAGCACCGATCTTCGGCAACATCATGGGCCCGGTACTCAAGCACATGAACGTGGCACCCGATGCGATCTACAGTAAACCTTCTTCAGACAAATCTTAGTTAAATCAAAAGTGTAAGTGAGGTGTGGAGAATATTCACACCTCGTTTCACTTCCCCAAACACCGTTGCTTTTTGCACCTGTCTTTCACCGACTCATCGGTGCGAGTATGGAGATCCCAGAGGTATTGATGGGTGTGAAACAAGCTGCTTTGGCAGTACCCTGTTATTACACCGACCCACGCAGATGCGTGGGTTTTTTTTGCTTGTAATTTACTGCCGTGCGAACTCGCTCACACCTCTTGTCTGAGTCTTAACGCTTCCCCGGCAACATAAAAATATCGGGTTGTGTAACCTGTAGGTAACGCACCGCGATGTCGCATTCCATGGCGGTTCGCTAGCCCCTTACGGTGTTGGTAGCGCTTTAGGGGGCGATTTTTTATTGCGATTCGTTGAGGCCAACCCGCGATGCCAAAAACCAAAGACCGCACGCCAAAAGGCGAGGGCCGCTCTTCGGCGTTTCAGTTACGTATTCACCCGGAGCTGCACGAGCAGCTGCGCAGTGTGACCGACGACGACAACGTTACACTGTCGTGCTGGTTAAAAGAGCTGGCGCGCCGCGAGCTGCGCCGCCGCGGCATCGAACCCAAAGGTTGAATCGGTTGTTATTGCGTGCACATAACCGTAGCGGCGCAATTCATTGCGCTCCTTTGACCTTTTTCCCGCTGTTATCTTGCGCAATAAATTGCGCCGCTACGAAATTTTCGATAATCGATTTCGGGGCTGAAAACCCGCAAAACGCTAAAAATCCCAACCCTTTATGGCACGAAAGGTTTACCATTTTCCTTTGGAAAATATATTTTACGCAACCTTAACAACCCCGCTTAACCCGCCTCCCTACAATGGCTTTTTGAGTCATTACCTTCGTGACTATTCCCTTCCTATCTTTTAGAGAACAACTATGCGCCTGAAACTTCTTTCTGCCAGCGTGGTGTTTTTACTGGCAGCCTGTGACCAGGGCGGAGCAAAGCCCGCCGCATCCGCCACCCCGCAAGTGGGCGTGGTCAACCTGAAAGCGCAACCCGTTACGCTGGTTAGCCAATTGCCTGGCCGCACCACGGCGGTGAGAACCGCGCAGGTGCGTCCGCAGGTGAGCGGCGTGATTGAAAAAATCCTGTTCACTGAGGGCGGTGAAGTGAAAGCCGGCCAGCCGCTGTATCAAATCGATCCGGCCACCTATAAAGCCGCCTACGACAAAGCCATGGCGACCTGGCAGAACGATGCGATGGTGGTGAAGCGCTATCAGCCGCTGGCCAACGCGCACGCCATCAGCCAGCAAACCTACGACGATGCGGTCGCCGCCGCGCGTGAAGCGCAGGCCGACGTGGAAACCGCCAAAGTGAATCTCGACTACACGCTGGTGAAAGCACCGATTTCCGGCCACATTAGCCGCTCGCTGTACACCGCCGGTGCGCTGGTCACCAACGGGCAAACCGATTATCTCGCCACCATCACTCAGCTTGATCCGATCTACGTCGATGTCAGCGAATCCTCCACCGATCTGCTGCACCTGCGCCGCGCGCTGGCCGACGGCAAAATCGCCAAAGTGGCCGACAACACCGCCGCCGTGGGCTTGTCGCTGGAAGATAACAGCCAGTACGCCGAGCAGGGCAAGCTGGCGTTCTCGGAAGTGAACGTCGATACCGCCACCGGCACCGTGGTGCTGCGCGCGGTATTCCCGAACCCGAATAACGAACTGCTGCCTGGCATGTACGTGCATGCCAGCTTCCCGCAGGGCATTCAGCAGCAAGGCATTTTGCTGCCGCAAGAGTCGATCATGCATGACACCAAAGGTCAGCCGTATGTCTTTGTGGTGAAAAGCGACAACACCATCGAGCAGCGCAGTATCCACACCGGCGAGATGATTAAAGGAGAATGGCTGGTGACCTCGGGCTTGCAGCAAGGGGAAAACGTGGTGGTGAACAACCTGCAAAGCGTGCGCAGCGGGGTGAAAGTGACCACCACCGCCGCCAACACCAACGACACGCCATCCGCCAATGCGGTGAGTCTTTCGATGACTGACGCAGCGGCGCAATAAGGGGGCGGCATGTCGAAGTTTTTTATAGAACGTCCAATCTTCGCCTGGGTTATCGCCATTATCGTGATGCTGGTCGGCGCGATTGCCGCCATCAGTTTGCCGGTCAATCAATATCCCAATATCTCCGCGCCAGCGGTCTCTATCTCGGTGACCTATCCGGGTGCCAGCGCCGAAACCACGCAAAACACCGTGGTGCAGGTCATTGAGCAGCAGCTGAACGGTCTGGATGGTTTGCGCTATCTGGAGTCGAGCAGCGCCTCGGACGGCAGCGCGCAGATCATCGCCACCTTTAATCAGGGCATCAATCCCGATATCGCCCAGGTTCAGGTGCAGGATCGCGTGTCGCTAGCGGAGTCGCAGCTGCCCACCGATGTCACTCAGCAAGGTATCCGCATCCGTAAGTACCAGAAAAACTTTATGATGGTTATCGGGCTGATCGCCAAAGACGGCAAGCTGACTAACGGCGATCTGGCCGACATGCTGGTGTCGAAACTGGAAGATCCGATCTCGCGTACGCCGGGCGTCGGCGACTTCATGGTGCTGGGATCCGAATACGCGATGCGCATCTGGCTCGATCCGGCCAAATTGTACAAATACAACCTGATGCCGAGTGATGTCACCACGGCGATTGATAACCAGAACGTGCAGGTGTCGTCCGGTTCACTGGGCGGTTTGCCGACCATTCAGAGCGCAAAAACCCAGGCGACGATCCTCGGCAAAACCCGTTTCACCACCGTGCAGCAGTTTGAGAATGTGCTGCTGAAGGTGAACAGCGACGGCTCGCAGGTGCGGCTGAAAGATGTGGCCAGCGTCGCGCTCGGGCCGCAAAGCTACGGCATCGATGCCACCATGAACGGCAAACCGGCCGCCGGTATCGCGTTGCGTCTGGCAACCGGTGCCAATGAACTGGATACCGCCAAGGCGGTGCGCCAAACCATCGCCGACCTGAAAGATTCGCTGCCGGATAACGTCGAGATTCAGTATCCGTACGACACCTCGCCGGTGGTCAGCGCCTCAATTGAAGAGGTGGTGAAAACGCTGATCGAAGCGGTGGTGCTGGTGTTCTTCGTGATGCTGATCTTCCTGCAAAACCTGCGCGCCACGCTGATCACCACGCTGGTGGTGCCGGTGGTGCTGCTGGGCACTTTTGGCATTCTTTCGGCGTTTGGTTACAGCATTAACACCCTCACCATGTTCGGCATGGTGCTGGCCATCGGGCTACTGGTGGATGACGCCATTGTGGTGGTGGAGAACGTTGAGCGCGTAATGCACGAAGAGCAACTCGACCCGAAAGCCGCCACCATTAAATCGATGCAGCAGATTCAGGGCGCGCTGTTTGGTATTGCGCTGGTACTGTCGGCGGTGCTGCTGCCGATGGCGTTCTTTTCAGGATCGACCGGCGTGATTTACCGCCAGTTCTCGGTCACCATCGTCTCGGCGATGGCGCTGTCGGTGATCATGGCGCTGATCTTCACGCCTGCGCTGTGCGCCACCTTGCTGAAACCGGCGGCGGCGGAGCACAAAACCACCGGATTCGCCGGTTGGTTTAACCGCAAGTTCGACAGCGGGGCAATGCACTACACCAATGGCGTCAGCAAAGTGATTTCCCGTCGCGGCCTGTTCCTGGTGATCTATCTGGTGATCGTCGGCGTGACGGGCTTTTTGTTCACCCGCGTACCAACCACCTTCCTGCCGGGTGAAGATCAGGGCTTGATGATGGTGCAGATCACGCTGCCGGTGAACTCGTCATCGCAGCGCACCCAGCAGGTGATCAACGATCTCAACGCTTATCTGCAGCAGAACGAAGCGTCGGTGGTGACCACCACCTTTGGCGTGGCGGGCTTTAACTTTGCCGGTCGCGGCCAGAGCAACGCCATGGCTTTTGTGCGCCTGAAAGATTGGGGCGACCGTACGCACAGCGGGCAAAGCGTGCAGGATTTGGCGAACCGCGTGATGGCGCACTTCGCCAACTATCAGAACGCCAAAATCTTCGCCATGGTGCCACCAGCGGTGATGGAGCTGGGTAACGCCACCGGTTTCGATCTCTATTTGCAGGATACCGGCGCGCACAGCCATCAGCAGATGATGGATGCCGCGCATCAGCTGATTACGCTGGCGAACAACGATCCACATCTGGCGCAGGTACGTCTTAACGGGCTGGAAGATGAGCCGCAGTATCAGCTGGAGATCAATGATGAGAAGGCCAGCGCGCTCGGCCTGAGCATGACCGACATCAACAACACTTTGTCGGTGGCGTGGGGCTCCAGCTACATCGATCAGTTCATGTATAACGGCCGCGTGAAAGAGGTCTATCTGATGGGTAAAGCGGACTCGCGCGCCACACCGTCGGATCTCGACAAATGGTACTTCCGCAACAGCAGCGGCACCATGGTGCCATTCTCCGCCTTCGCCTCGGGCAAATGGGTGTACGGCTCGCCGCACTTTGAACGCTTTAACGGCTTAACCGCTGAGGAGATCCTCGGATCGCCCGCGCCGGGCCAAAGTACCGGTGAAGCGATGAAAGCGGTGGAGCAGCTGGCGAAGCAGCTGCCGCACGGTTTCCGCGTGCAGTGGTACGGTATTTCGTATGAGGAGCAGGCCTCCGGCAGCCAAACCACGCAGTTGTATCTGATCTCGATTCTGGTGGTGTTCCTGTGTCTGGCAGCGCTGTACGAGAGCTGGTCGATTCCGTTCTCGGTGATCATGGTGGTGCCGCTCGGCATCCTTGGCACCATCAGCGCGGTGCTGCTGCGTGGCCTGCAGAACGATGTGTTCTTCCAGGTCGGCCTGCTGACCACCGTGGGGCTGGCGGCGAAAAATGCCATCCTGATCGTGGAGTTCGCCAAAGAGCTGCATGAGCGCGAGGGCAAAACGCTGGTGGAAGCGGCGGTAGAAGCGGCGCGGCTGCGTATCCGTCCGATTATCATGACCTCAATGGCGTTTATTCTCGGCGTGCTGCCGCTGACCATATCCAACGGCGCGGGCGCCGGCAGTCAGCACTCGATTGGTACGGCGGTGGCGGGCGGTATGATCACCGCGACTTTCCTCGCCATCTTCTTTGTGCCGATGTTCTACGTGGTGGTTTCGCAGTTCTTTGCGCGTAAGAAACAAACATCCGCAGAGGGGGTTAAAAATGAACATGAATAACTTCCGTCTGGCACTATTGCCGCTCGCGCTGGCATTGGCCGGTTGTACGCTGGCACCGCACTATCAGCGCCCGGCGCTGCCGGTGGACGCCAAATACGATCAGGCGACGCCGGTTGGCAACGTCGCCGATTTACCGTGGCAGAACTTCTTCACCGATGCCACGCTGCGCAACCTGATCCAGCTGTCGCTCGATAACAACCGCGACCTGCGCGTGGCGGCGCTGAACGTGCAAGAGGCGCAGCAGGGCGTCACGGTGCAGCGCGCGGCGCTGATGCCGTCGATCAACGCCACGGCCAGCCAGACTTCGGCGCATGAACCGGCCAATCTCTACAACACCAAAACCAGCGGCGCGGTGACCTATCACGAGCTGAACAGCGGCTTGAGCGTCACCTCGTGGGAGCTGGATTTCTTCGGTCGCCTGCAAAGCCTGAGCGATCAGGCGCAGGAAACCTATCTGTCGAGCGCCGCCACCGAACGCGCCACGCGCATCTCGCTGATCGCGGAAGTGGCGACGGCGTGGCTGACGCTGAGTTCGGATAACGATCTGCTGCATCTGGCGCAACACACCGCGCAAAGCCAGCAGGAATCGTATCGCCTGACCAAGCTCAGCTACGACGGCGGTGCCAGCAGCGATCAGGATCTGGCGCAGGCCGAAAGCACGGTGCGGGCGGCGCAGGCGGACGTGGCGAGTTACACGCGTCAGGTGCGGCAGGATGTGGATGCGCTGCGCTTGCTGGTCGGCACCGATCTGCCCGCCACGCTGCTGTCACACGCCACGCTGGACGCCAACTGGCAGTTCCCGGCCACGCCTGCTGGCTTACCGTCGGATCTGCTGACGCGTCGCCCGGATATCATGGCGGCGGAGCACACGCTGAAGGCGGCCAATGCCAATATCGGCGCGGCGCGTGCCGCCTTCTTCCCGAGCATCACGCTGACCGCGTCCGGCGGCTCCACCAGCAGCTCGCTTGGCAGCCTGCTGGGCGGCGGCACCGGCGCATGGTCATTCATGCCATCGATTAACCTGCCGATTTTTGACGGTGGTAAAAACCAGGCCAACCTGAATATCGCGCATATCGAGAAACGCATTGATATTGCTGACTATGAGAAGGCGATCCAGACCGCGTTTAAAGAGGTGAACGATGCGCTGGCCGGTCAGGATACCTGGCAGGATCAGCTGACGGCGCTGCAACAGGAGGTTGGCGCCAATCAGCGCGACTACGATTACTCCACATTGCGCTTCAAGCAAGGCGTCGACAATTATCTCAATGTGTTAGTGGCCCAGCGGTCGCTTTACAGTGCGCAGCAGTCGCTGATCAGTGCGCATCTCGGCCAATTGAGCCAGAAAATCACCCTGTACAAGGCGTTAGGCGGCGGCTGGAAATCTTAATCACCTTAACGAAACCCTTACGGTTCGCGTATGGAATTCGCGCGGGCATTCAACCGATAATGCGCGTAGTGATGATTTCCCCTTGAAATAGTCCCCTGTTTTACAGGGGATTTTCCGTTTTCTGGCTAACCTGAAGATCCTGATGACTAACAACGCTTCCCGCTCCCCGTTTTCCCGCTGGCTGAAATGGCTCCTGTTGTTGCTTGTGCTATTGATTGTGGCGGGCGTGATCTGGCGCGTGGTCGGCGGTCATGGCGGCATGCCGGGCGGCGGAAAGCCGCCGGGCGCACGCGGCGGTCATCGCGGTGGCGCGGGTGGCCCGCCGGGCATGGCGATGATGATGGGCGGTGCTACGCTGGTGCACAGCGGCGTCGCCAGCAGCGCGGATGTGCCGGAATACCTCAACGCGCTCGGCACGGTGATCCCCAACGCCAGCGTCACCGTCACCAGCCGCGTCGCTGGACAGCTGGAAAAAGTGTTCTTTACCGAAGGGCAGAAAGTTAGCGCCGGCCAGCTGCTGGCGCAGATCGATCCGCGCAGCTATCAGGCCACGCTGGCGCAGTATCAGGGCGATCTCAATCAGAATCAGGCGTTGCTGAAGAGCGCGCAGTTAACGCTGGTGCGTTATCAGAAACTGGCGGCGCAGGATTCGTTATCTCGGCAGGATCTCGATACCCAAACTGCCACCGTCGGCCAGTACAAAGGCGCGGTCGCCGCCGATGAAGCGCAGATCGCCAGCGCCAAACTGGATATCGAGTATGCGCGCATCACCTCGCCAATCAGCGGACGCGTCGGTTTGCGTCTGGTCGATCCCGGCAATATGGTGCAAACCACCGATACCACCGGCATCGTGGTGGTGACGCAGATGCAGCCCGCCGCCGTGACCTTTAGCGTGCCGCAGGGCAACATTCCGCAACTGACCAAAGCGCTGCACGGCGGGCAAAGTCTGCCCGCCACCGCCTTTGATCAGGATAACAGCCGCGCGCTGGCGCAGGGCGAGGTGAAGTTCATTAGCAACCAGATCGATACCGCGACCGGCACCATTGAGCTGAAAGCCACCTTCCCAAATGAAGACGAATCGCTGTTCGCTAACCAGTTCGTCAATCTGCGGCTGCAAACCAACATCCTGAAAAATGTCACGGTGATCCCGGCGCAGGCGCTGCAGCTGAGCAGCGACGGCAGCTTCGTGTTTGTCATCAACCAAGACAACACCGTGACGCGCAAAGCGGTCACCACCGGGCCAACGTTTGGTGAAGATCAGCAGGCGATCCTCAAAGGGGTGGAACAGGGCGATCGCCTGGTGACCGAAGGCATCGATCGCCTAACCAACGGCAGCAAAGTGCAGCTGGCGGATGAGCGCAAAACCACCGCGACCGCCGAGGCCAAATGAATCCGTCTCGCCTGTTTATCCAGCGTCCGGTCGCCACCATTTTGCTGATGGTCGGCGTGCTGATCGCCGGGATCTTCTCCTACCGTTTTCTCTCCACCTCGGCGCTGCCGCAGGTGGATTACCCAACCATTCAGGTCACCACGCTCTATCCCGGTGCCAGCCCGGATGTGATGGCGTCGTCCGTCACCTCGCCGCTGGAGCGCCAGCTGGGTCAAATGGCTGGGTTGAGCCAGATGACGTCAACCAGCTCAAGCGGATCGTCGATCGTCACGCTGAAGTTCAGCCTCGATCTGTCGCTGGATGTCGCCGAGCAGGAAGTGCAGGCGGCGATCAATGCTGCCAATAACTTGCTGCCGAGCGATCTGCCCAATCCGCCTACTTACAAAAAGGTCAATCCAGCCGATACCGCCGTGATTACGCTGGCGGTAAGTTCCGACACGCTGCCGCTGACGCAGGTGCAGGATCTGGTGAACACGCGCGTGGCGCTCAAGCTGTCGCAGATTAACGGCGTCGGCATGGTGACGCTGGCGGGCGGCCATCAACCGGCGATTCGCGTGCAGATGGACCCGAAAGCGCTGGCGGCGCATCAGCTGTCGCTGGAGGACGTCAACACGCTGATCGGCAACAGCAACGTGAACGGCTCGAAAGGCGGCTTCGACGGCAAATATCACTCGGTGACCATCGACGCCAACGATCAGCTGCGCACCGCCGATGAGTACGGCAATTTGATCATCACTTACCAAAACGGTGCGGCGCTGCGGCTAAAAGATATCGCGCATATCGAACAGGGACCGGAGAACAGCTTCCAGTCGGCATGGGCCAACAACAGTCCGGCGATTGTGATCAGCGTGCAGCGCCAGCCGGGCGCCAACGTGATTCAGGTGGTGGACAGCATCAAAGCGCAGCTGCCGAAGCTGCAGGCGGCGCTGCCGGACGGCGTGAAGATGAGCATCTTGTCGGATCGCACGCAAACCATTCGCGCCTCGATCAGCGACGTGCAATTTGAGCTGATGCTGTCGGTGGCGCTGGTGGTGATGGTGACGTTCCTGTTCCTGCGCAACGTGGCGGCGACGCTGATTCCCAGCGTGGCGGTGCCGCTGTCGCTGATTGGCACCTTCGGCGTGATGTATCTGGCCGACTTCAGCCTGAATAATCTGTCGCTGATGGCGCTGACCATCGCCACCGGCTTCGTTATCGACGATGCGATTGTGGTGGTGGAGAACATTTCGCGGCGGCTGGAAGAGGGCGAAACGCCGATGCAGGCGGCGCTGAAAGGCTCGCAGCAGATTGGCTTCACCATCATCTCGCTGACCTTCTCGCTGATTGCGGTACTGATTCCGCTGCTGTTTATGGGCGACGTGGTTGGGCGGCTGTTCCGCGAATTTGCCATCACGCTGGCGGTGTCGATTCTGGTGTCGATGGTGGTGTCGCTAACCCTGACGCCGATGCTGTGCGCCTATTTGCTGCAGCACATTCCGCCAGAAAAACAGTCGCGCTTCTCGCGTAAAGGCGGCGAACTTTTCGACAAGCTGGTTCGCGGCTACGACCGCATGCTGACGGTGGTGCTGAACCATCAGAAGCTGACGCTGCTGGTGGCGCTGGCGACCTTTGCGCTCACCGCGCTGCTGTATATCGCCATCCCAAAAGGCTTCTTCCCGACCCAGGATACCGGGCTGATTCAGGGCGTTACCGTAGCGTCGCAGGATGTGTCGTTTAGCGAGATGTCGAAGCGGCAGCAGGCGCTGGCGAAAGTGATTCTGCAAAATCCGTCGGTGGAGAGTTTGTCCTCAACCATCGGCATTGATGGCAGCAACACCAGCCTGAATAGCGGGCGCATCCAGATCAACCTCAAGTCGTTTGACCAGCGCGACGACAAAGCCGACGTGGTGATCAAACAGCTGCAACAGGCGGCGCAGCAGGTGGCGGGCATTCAGCTCTATCTGCAACCGGCGCAGGATTTGACCGTTAACGATCAGGTGTCGCCGAGCCAGTATCAATTCACGCTGGATGATGCCGACAGCGAAAACCTGGTGCGCTGGACGCCGAAGATGGTCGCCGCCTTGCAGCAGCGTCCGGAGTTTAACGGCGTGGTGAGTAACCTGCAGGATCAGGGCCGCGTGGCTTACGTCGAGCTGAACCGCGATAAAGCGGCGCGCTACGGCATTACCGCCGCCGATGTCGATACCGCGCTGTACAACGGCTTCGGTCAGCGTCTGGTCTCCACCATCTTTACCCAGGCCAATCAGTATCGCGTGGTGCTGGAAGTGGCGCCGCAGTATCAGCAATCGCCCGCTTCGTTTGATGATGTCTATTTGCCGGTGACCAGCGCGAGCAGCAGCACTTCCACCACGGATGACACCACCACAACCACCACCGGCATGGTGAAGCTCACGTCCATCGCCACCATTCACCAGCGCACCGGTTCGCTGATGCACATGCGGCTCAATCAATTCCCGGCGGTGATGGTGTCGTTCAATCTCAATAAAGGCTATTCGCTGGAAGAGGGGCAGAAGGCGATTGCCACAGTAACGCAGCAGCTCAATTTGCCGTCGAGCATCACCTTGCGTTATCAGGGCGAAACCTCGGCATTCCAGAGCGCCACCGGCAACACGCTGTGGCTGATTCTGGCGGCATTAATCACCATGTACGTGGTGCTCGGCATTCTCTATGAGAGCTTTATCCATCCGGTGACCATTCTCTCGACGCTGCCGTCAGCGGCGGTCGGCGCGCTGTTGACGCTGCTACTGGCGGGCAGCGAGTTCAGCCTGATTGCGCTGATTGGCGTGATCCTGCTGATCGGTATCGTCAAGAAGAACGCGATTATGATGATCGACTTTGCGCTGGAGGCGGAAAACAAGCAGCACATGAGCGCGCGGGACGCGATTCATCAGGCGTGTTTGCTGCGCTTCCGCCCGATTCTGATGACCACCATGGCGGCGCTGCTCGGTGCGCTGCCGCTGATGCTGGCGTCCGGTTCCGGTGCCGAGCTGCGCCAGCCGCTCGGTCTGGTGATTGTTGGCGGTTTGATCGTCAGCCAGGTGCTGACGCTGTTCTCCACGCCGGTGATTTACCTGTGGTTTGATGGCATCGCGCAGCGCGGCAAGCGCTACATGCAGCGCAAGCAGCAGCAGGCGCGAGGCGAGCGATGAACCTCACCCGGCTGTTTATCTTCCGCCCGGTTGCCACGTTACTGCTGACGCTGGCGATCCTGCTGCTGGGCGCGCTGGGCTATCGGCTGCTGCCGGTGGCGCCGCTGCCGCAGGTGGATTTCCCTACCATTATGGTCAGCGCCAGCCTGGCCGGTGCCAGCCCGGAAACCATGGCGGCCACCGTCGCTACGCCGCTGGAGCGTTCGCTGGGGCAGATTGCCGGCGTCACCGAGATGACCTCGACCAGTTCGCAGGGATCGACCAGCGTGATTTTGCAGTTTGATCTCGATCGCGACATCAACGGCGCAGCGCGTGACGTGCAGGCGGCGATCAACGCCGCACGCAGTTTGCTGCCGAGCGCAATGGAGTCGCTGCCGATCTATCGCAAAGCCAATCCATCGGATGCGCCGATTGTGATGCTGGCGCTGACGTCCGCCACGCGCACACCGGGCGAACTCTACGATCTGGCCGAAAGCAAAATCGAGCAGGCGATGGGCCAGGTGAAAGGCGTGGGCGAAGTGTCGCTGATGGGCAGCGCCTTACCGGCGGTGCGCATCGATTTGCAGCCGCTGAAGCTGACGCAGTATGGCATTTCGCTGGATACGGTGCGCAGCGCCATCGCCAACAGCACCAGCAATAAGCCGAAAGGGATTTTGCAGGGCAGCAGCCAGTCGTGGGTGGTGGACAGCAACGGCCAGCTGGATAAAGCCGCGCAGTATCAGGATCTGATCGTTACGTATCAAGAGGGCAAAGCGGTGCGGCTGCATGATGTCGCCACCGTGTATGACTCGGTTGAAGATCAGTATCAGGCCGGTTTCCTCAATGCCATGCCATCGGTGATGGTGGGCATTAAGCGCCAGGCCGGTGCCAACATGCTCGACACCATTGATGCCATCAAAGCGCAGCTGCCGGCGCTGGAAAAAAATCTGCCCGCCGATACGCAACTGAAAGTGGTGGTGGATCGCTCGCCGACGGTGCGCGCCTCGCTGTATGACACCGAAGAGACGCTGCTGGTGGCGATGCTGCTGGTGATCGCCGTGGTGTTTGTGTTTCTGCGTAACGTGCAGGCGGTGATTATCCCGGCGCTGGCGCTGCCGGTCTCGCTGATTGGCACCTGCGCGGTGATGTATCTGCTGGGTTACAGCCTCGATAACCTGTCGTTGATGGCGCTGATTATCGCCACCGGCTTTGTCGTCGATGACGCGATTGTGGTGCTGGAAAACATCACGCGCCATATCGAAGAAGGGCTCAGTCCGCTGCGTGCGGCGCTACGTGGCGCGCAGGAAGTGAGTTTTACCGTGCTGTCGATGACCATGTCGCTAATTGCGGTGTTCATCCCGATTCTGCTGATGGGCAGCATCGTCGGACGCTTGTTCCGCGAATTTGCCGTCACGCTGACGGTATCGCTGCTGATTTCGATGTTTGTCTCGCTTAGCCTGACGCCGATGCTGTGCGCGCGCCTGCTGAAGCCAAAGCCCAAAGTCACGCAACGCCCGCATCCGCTGTATCAGTTTATCGAAAACCAACTTAACGCATTGCTGGCGGCTTATTCGCGCGGGTTAACCTGGGTGATGGCGCACCAAAAGCTGACGATGTTTAGTCTGGTGCTGACCGTGCTACTCAACCTGTTCCTGTTTTCCGTGGTACAGAAAGGCTTTTTCCCCAATCAGGATACTGGCCTGCTGATGGGCGCGCTGCGTGCCGATCAGAACATCTCCTTCCAGGCGATGAAGCCGAAAATGCTGCAGTTCACCCACATCATCCAGTCCGATCCGGCGGTGGAGAGCGTGATGTCGTCGATGGGCAGCGGCATGTTCGGCTCGCGCAACAGCGCCAACTTCTTTGTTCGCCTCAAGGATTTTGACAAGCGCGATGCCACCGCCACCGAAGTGGCGAACCGCCTGAGTATGAAAACCAGCCATATTGCCGGCGCGCAGATGTTCCTGATGGCGGCGCAGGATCTGCACATCGGCGGGCGCAGCGCCAACGCCACCTATCAATACAGTTTGCAGGCCGACGATCTCGATCTGCTACGTGAGTGGACGCCGAAAGTGCAGGCGGCGCTGGCGGCAATCCCGCAGCTGAATAGCGTCGATTCAGACTCGCAAACCGGCGGTCAGGAAGTGGTGATTAATATCGATCGTGACCGCGCGAAACGGTTGGGCGTGGATGTGCAGATGCTCGACACCCTGCTGAATAACGCCTTCAGCCAGCGTCAGGTCGCCACGCTCTATCACACGCTTAATCAGTATCATGTGGTGATGTCGCTGCAGAATAGCTACACGCGCGATCCGGCGATTTTGCAGCAGCTGTATGTGATTAACGACAGCGGCGATCGCGTGCCGCTCGCCGCATTCGCCAGCTTCAAAGGCGGCAACGCGCCGCTGTCGGTGGCACATCAGGGCCAATCCGCCACCAGCACCGTGGCGTTTAACCTCAACGATGGCGTGTCGCTGGAGCAGGCGCAGGCGCTGATTAAGCAGGCGATGGCGCAGCTCGGTTTACCCTCCAGTATTCAGGCCGGTTTTGCCGGCACCGCCGCCGCCTTCGCCCAGCTTACCGCCACCATGCCGTGGCTGATTATCGCGGCGCTGGCGGCGGTGTATATCGTGCTCGGCGTGCTATATGAGAGTTACATCCATCCGCTCACCATTCTCTCAACGCTGCCGTCGGCGGGCGTGGGCGCGCTGTTGTTGCTGCTGCTGACCAACACGCAGCTGACGGTGATCGCGCTGATCGGCATCATCCTGCTGATTGGTATCGTGAAAAAGAACGCCATCATGATGATCGACTTTGCGATTCACGCCGAGCGTAGCCAAGGCATGACGCCGCAGCAGGCGATCACCCAAGCCTGCTTGATGCGTTTCCGGCCGATCATGATGACCACGCTGGCCGCCTTCTTTGGCGCGCTGCCGCTGGCGCTGGGCAGCGGCGGCGATGCCGACTTACGTAGCCCGCTCGGGCTGGCGATTGCCGGTGGTTTGGCGCTGAGCCAATTATTAACGCTGTTTACTACGCCGGTGGTTTATCTCTGGCTCGACCGTTTAAGCCGCGCCACGCAACGTCAGTGGCAGCGGTTGCGTCATGTGGAATCCCGATAGATGAAAATGTCTCTGAAAATTACGCCGTTGCTCACCGTGATGTTGCTGGCGGGCTGCGCGGTTGGCCCCGATTATCAGCGCCCGAGCATGGCGATGCCGACCCATTTCAAAGAAGCCAAAGGCTGGACGCAGGCGATGCCGCAGGATGCAAACAGCAAAGGTGAATGGTGGCTGGTGTATCACGATGCCACGCTGGCTAGCCTGCTGAAGCAGGTGAGCATCTCCAACCAGAACGTTGCCAGCTATGCCGCGCAGTACCGCGAAGCGCAGGCGTTAGTTGGGCAATCACGCGCGGAGTTGTTGCCGTCGGTAAGCTACGACACCAGCAGCACGCGCAGCGGCAGCCGCGCCAGCGCCAGCGGTCAACGCAGCGTCAGCAACAGCCATGCCGCCGATCTCAGCGCCAGCTGGGAGCTGGATGTGTGGGGCAAACTGCGACGCACGCTGGAGGAGAACCACGCCAGCGCCGAAGCCAGCAAGGCCGAGCTGGCGAATATCACCTTGAGCGCGCAGTCCGAACTGGCGCAGGACTATTTCCAGCTGCGCATCATCGACGAGAAAATCGCGCTCTATCAGCGCAGTATCGCGGCCTATCAACGCTATCTGACGGTGATTGAAAACAAATACGCGGCGGGCAGCGAATCACGCGCCACCTTAGCGCAGGCGCAGATGCAGCTGGAGAGCGCCCGTGCCTCGGCGCAGGATTACCAGTGGCAGCGTGCGCAGATGGAGCACGCGATTGCGTTGCTGCTGGGCCGCGCACCGGCGGATTTCTCCTTGCCGGTGGCGAAGCTGGAGGCCGCGCTGCCCGCGATACCGAACAGCGTGCCGTCGCAACTGTTGCAGCGCCGTCCCGATATCGCCTACGCCGAGCGCAACGTGGCGGCGGCGAATGCGGCGGTCGGCGTGGCGATTGCCGGTTACTATCCCGACCTGACGCTGAGCGCCAGCGGCGGCGTGAGTTCATCGGCGATCAACAGTTTGTTCTCGCTGCCCAATCGCGTCTGGTCTTTGGGGCCGGAGCTGAGCGGTACGCTGTTAGATTTCGGCGCCACCTCAGCGAAAGTCGAACAGGCGCGCGCCGCCTATGATGCCAGCGTTGCCAGCTATCGCCAGTCGGTGCTGACCGGCATGGGCGAAGTGGAAGATTATCTGGTGCAGCTGAATACTTTGCAGGGCGAAATCGCCGCACAGCAGCGCGCCACCGACGCGGCGCAGGAATCGGCGCGCGTAACGCGCAATCAGTATGACGCCGGAATGATCGACTATCTCGACGTCGCCACCACCGAAAACAGCAGCCTGAGCGCGCAGCAGAGTTTGCTGTCGCTGCAGAGCACGCAGTGGGTCAGCAGCGTCGGCCTGATCGCCGCGCTGGGCGGTGGCTGGCAGGCGGATACGCGGTAAAACCAGGTCGCCATGAATGGCGTAATGCTTGTTAGTTAAGAAAGCATTTTTGGTGCGGGCTCTGACACATCTGCTGCGTCACGGGCCGTCCTCGCGCCGCTAACGCGGTGCCTTCGGCTTCCACGTCGTGCCGACGGATCGTTCGTGGATCGGCCGTCCTGGCCGCCCCGAACTGCCTCACGCATCCCTGCGTGAGGCTCCTGGCCCAACGTAAAAGCCTCAGCGCTGCGAATGGCCCTTTGCCGCAGCTGACGCGCCAGCGCCTCTGGCAAACGAGCGAAGTGAAGGCACCGCGCTAGCGGCGCGAGGACCGCCGGACCACAAGTGGCCCCGGCCTGCGCACTCATCGTTGGCTTAACTGACAAGCATTACGCCATGAATAGCGGCCCTACGACCGCTATTGCGTTTAAATCACCACGCCACTTGTCGAAAATCCCCAGATCCTGCATCGTAAGAGCCATTTTTAAGACTGCTAAGGAGCTGGCATGCTACTCACTTTTTTCCGTTTCCTGTTCCGCCTGCTGTGGCGTGTGGAACTGCGCGGCGACCTCGCGGCACTGCATAAAGAGAAAGTGCTGATCACCCCCAATCACACGTCGTTTCTGGATGGGGTATTACTGGCGCTGTTTCTGCCGATCAAACCGGTGTTCGCGGTCTATTCGTCGATCAGCGATCAATGGTTTATGCGTCTGCTGAAGCCGATTATCGACTTCGTTCCGCTCGATCCCACCAAGCCGATGTCGATCAAACATCTGGTGCGCATGATCAATCAGGGCCGTCCGGTGGTGATCTTCCCCGAAGGGCGCATCACCGTGACCGGATCGCTGATGAAGATCTACAGCGGCGCGGGCTTTGTGGCGGCGAAATCCGGTGCCACCGTGGTGCCGATGCGTATCGAAGGCGCGGAATATACGCCGTTTGGTCGTCTGGCGGGCGTGTTTAAACGGCGCCTGTTCCCGCGCATCACCTTAACGGTGCTGCCGCCAACGGTAATCCCGATGCCTGAAGCCAGGCGCGCGCGCGATCGTCGCACGCTGGCGGGCGAGCACCTGCATCATGTGATGATGGAAGCCCGCATGGCGGTGCGTCCGCGTGAGACGCTGTTCGAAGCTTTCCTGAATGCGCGTCAGCGTTATGGCGCGATGAAGCCGTGCATCGAAGACGTCAACTTCAAACCGGATAGCTATACCGGTTTGCTGAAGAAAGCGCTTGGCGTGGGCCGCATTCTGGAGCGCTACAGCCAGCAAGGTGAATACGTCGGTCTGCTGCTGCCGAACGCCACGGTGACGGCGGCGGCGATTCTCGGTGCCTCGCTGCGCGGGCGCATTCCGGCGATGCTCAACTACACCGCAGGCGTGAATGGCATGCGTGCGGCGTTGACCGCATCGCAGGTGAAAACCGTGTTTACCTCGCGGCAGTTCCTCGAAAAAGGCAACCTGTGGCACTTGCCGCAGGGACTCAGCGAAGTGCAGTGGATCTATCTGGAAGATCTGAAAGATACCGTTACGCTGCAGGACAAATTGTGGATTGTGGCGCATCTGCTGATGCCGCGCCGTGCGCTGGTGGCGCAGCAGCCGGAAGATGCGGCGATGGTGCTGTTTACCTCCGGTTCGGAAGGCCATCCCAAAGGTGTGGTGCACTCGCATAAAAGTCTGTTGGCGAACGTTGAGCAGATTCGTACCGTGGCGGATTTCACCCCGCGTGACCGCTTTATGTCGGCGCTGCCGCTGTTCCATGCTTTCGGTTTAACCGTTGGCCTGTTTACCCCGTTGCTGACCGGCGCGCAGGTGTTTCTCTATCCGAGCCCGCTGCATTACCGCATCGTGCCGGAGCTGGTTTACGACCGTAACTGCACCGTGCTGTTTGGTACCTCAACCTTCCTTGGCAACTATGCGCGTTTCGCCAGCCCGTACGATTTTGCGCGTCTGCGCTATGTGGTGGCGGGCGCGGAGAAACTGCAGGAAGCGACGCGTCAGATCTACATGGAAAAATACGGCATCCGTATTCTCGAAGGCTACGGCGTGACGGAGTGCGCGCCGGTGGTGGCGATCAACGTGCCGATGGCGGCAAAAAATCACACCGTGGGCCGCATTCTGCCGGGCATGGATTCGCGTCTGATTTCGGTGCCGGGCATTGAGCAGGGCGGTCGCCTGCAGCTGCGCGGTCCGAACGTGATGAACGGGTATCTGCGCGTGGAAAATCCAGGCGTGCTGGAAGTCCCGGTCGCCGATAACGGCGAAGGCGAGATGGAAGCGGGCTGGTACGACACCGGCGATATCGTCAGCTTTGATGAAGGCGGTTTCTGCCAGATTCAGGGCCGTGCGAAACGCTTCGCCAAAATTGCCGGTGAGATGGTGTCGCTGGAGATTGTGGAGCAGATTGCGCTAAAAGCCTCTAACGAGAAGCAGCATGCGGCGTCGCTGCGTCCGGACGGTAATCGAGGCGAAGCGTTGGTGCTGTTTACTACCGACAGCGAGTTGGGCCGCGACACGCTGCTGAAAGCGGCGCGTGAAATTGGCGCGCCGGAACTGGCGGTGCCGCGCGATATCCGCGTGATGAAACAGCTGCCGATGCTGGGTAGCGGCAAACCGGACTATGTCAGCCTGAAGCAGCTGGCGGAAGAGGAGCAGGCATGAGCCAGGCGTTAAATAACGATGCACCGCTGTTATCGCGCAACATGCTGGCGGTGATTGTGGCGCAGTTCTTCTCGGCATTTGGCGACAACGCGCTGTTGTTTGTGACGCTGGCGGTGCTGAAAAATCAGTTCTATCCGGACTGGAGTCAGCCGATCCTGCAAATGCTGTTTGTGGCCACTTACATTCTGCTCGCGCCGTTTGTGGGGCAGATGGCGGATAGCTTTGCCAAAGGTCGGGTAATGATGTTCGCCAACAGTCTTAAGCTGCTCGGCGCGCTGGTTATCTGTTTCGGCTTCAATCCGTTCTTCGGCTATACGCTGGTGGGGATTGGCGCGGCATCCTATTCGCCAGCCAAGTACGGCATCCTGACGGAGATCACCAGCGGTGAACGCCTGGTCAAAGCCAACGGCTTAATGGAAGGTTCGACCATTGCGGCGATTCTGCTGGGTTCGGTGTCGGGCGGTATTCTGGCGGACTGGAACCTGGTCGCCGCGCTGGTGGTGTGTGCCATGACCTATGCGATGGCGGTGGTGGCGAACATCTTTATTCCGCGCCTGACGGCAGCGCGTCCCGGTCAGAGCTGGCATTTTGGCGCCATGCTGCGCAGTTTCATCGCGGCCACTAAGCTGCTGTGGCGCAACGGCGAAACGCGCTTCTCGCTGCTCGGCACCAGCTTGTTCTGGGGCGCGGGCGTGACGCTGCGTTTCCTGCTGGTGCTATGGGTGCCGGTGGCGCTCGGCATCAGCGATAACAAAACCCCGACCACGCTGAATGCCATGGTGGCGATTGGCATCGTGATTGGTGCGGCAGCGGCAGCGAAGCTGGTGACGCTGCAAACCGTGCGTCGCTGCATGCCCGCCGGTGTGCTGATTGGCGTGATGGTGGTGGTGTTCGCGTTGCAAACCAGCTTGCTCAATGCCTATCTGGTTTTGATGCTGATTGGTGCGCTGGGTGGTTTCTTCGTGGTACCGCTCAATGCGCTGCTGCAGGAGCGTGGCAAGGCATCCGTGGGTTCGGGCAACGCGATTGCGGTGCAAAATCTCGGTGAGAATACCGCGATGCTGCTGATGCTGGGATTGTATACCGTGGCGATTAAGCTGGGCGCGCCTGCGGTGGCGACCGGCGTCGGATTCGGCGCGATTTTCGCCGTGGCGATTGCGGTGTTGTGGTGGAAAGCGCGGAAGTAACAAAAGCATAGCGTCGTAGCGGGGCAATGTATTGCGCAATGGCGAATGCCGCACAAAGGGAAAAGTGTGCGGCGTTTTTAAAGCGCGCGATAAATCGCGCCGCTACGGTGTGGTGCGATTTATGGCGCTGGATAGGTAAACTGGCGATGAATCGCTTCCAGTTCCTCTAACACCTCGGCATTCAGCGTCAGATTGAAACTCTCTACGTTAATCTTCAGCTGCTCCAGCGTGGTGGCGCCCAGCAAGGTGCTGGCGACAAACGGCTGTTGACGCACATACGCCAGCGCCATCTGCGACGGATCCATATTGTGCTTCTGCGCCAGCGCAACATAGGCTGCAATCGCCTGCTGAGACTGATCGCCGCTGTAGCGGGTAAAGCGACTAAACAGCGTATTGCGCGCACCGGCTGGTTTCGCACCGTTCAGGTATTTGCCACTCAACGTACCAAACGCCAGGCTGGAATACGCCAGCAGCTCAACGCCTTCATGCTGGCTGATCTCCGCTAAACCGACCTCGAAGCTGCGGTTCAGCAGGCTGTACGGGTTCTGGATGGTAACGATACGCGGCAGCTCATGCTTTTCAGCCAGCTGCAGGTAACGCATCACGCCCCACGCGGTTTCGTTCGACACGCCAATGTAGCGAATCTTACCGGCGCGCACCTGTTCGGTCAGCGCTTCCAGCGTTTCCAGCAGCGTCACCGGCACGCTGGAATCGGTGTATTGATAGCCCAGCTTGCCGAAGTAGTTGGTCTGACGCTGCGGCCAGTGCAGCTGATAGAGATCGAGATAATCGGTGTTCAGGCGTTTCAGGCTGGCATCCAGCGCTTCACGAATGTTTTTGCGATCCAGCGCCTGATTCGGGCGAATCGACGCATCCGCGCCGCGTACCGGACCGGCCACTTTGCTGGCGAGGATGATTTTGTCACGGCTGCCGCGCTTCTTCAGCCAGCTACCAATGTATTGTTCGGTTAATCCCTGGGTTTCCGGGCGCGGCGGCACCGGATACATTTCTGCGGTATCAATCAGGTTGATGCCACTGCTAACCGCGTAATCAAGTTGTGCGTGGGCGTCGGCTTCGCTATTCTGCTCACCAAACGTCATGGTTCCAAGCCCCAGCTGACTCACTTCCAGCGTGCTATGGGGAATACGGTGATAGTGCATGTGCCGGCATCCTTTTTTCATTATGAAAGGGAATGTTGTGTCCTTTGGGACTATAGCGTGTGAAGCGGCGCGGAAGGAAGAGGGGAAAGTTCGGGAAATCGCCTGCACAAGGGGAAAACGCGTGCAGGCAGGGCAATTTGGCACTTAACGCTCAATGATGGTTGAAACCTCGTCACCATTGATCTGCATCTGATGGCCTTGCTCATCGGTGTACTGTACCAATCCGGTCTCTTTATCGATGGCGGGTTTGCCATCTGTCATGATCATGCGGCCATCTTTGGTCGCCATGACGTAATCACTGCTACAACCACTCAATAACAGCGTCACCAAGGTTAAACCTACTGCACTCACCAACCCTTTCATTCTTATCTCCTTCTCGCGACTTCAACAGCAAAAGTGTAGTAATAAATGCTTTCGTCGTTAGGAGTAATCGCATCATTCCTAAAATTATCGGCAGCAATATGCATTTACAGTAAAAAATGTTGCGCCAAAAGCGGACCGGTGAAGCTCTTCTTCAGATAAAAGCCGCGCGGCAGCGTCATGATTGGCTCGCCGTGTTCGCCAATCGCTTCGGTCAACGCTTTGCTGTTGGCGGCTTTAGGGCGGATTTGCAACCAGGCACCGTGACGTGCGGTGATGCGCTCCACCTGACCGAGCACAATCATGTCCATCAACTCTTCCCAGTCTTCGCGCAGCTGTTGCTCCTCTTCTGCACTCGGATGCCACAGCAGCGGCGAACCGACGCGGCGCTCGGCCAGCGGCAAAGCACGATCGCCTTCGATCGGGATCCACAATACCCGCGCCAGTTTGTGCCGCACATGGCTGGTTTGCCAGGTCACGCCGCTATTGCCCGTTAACGGCGCGACGCACACGAAGGTGGTCTCCAGCGGTTTGCCCTGCGCATCTACCGGAATCGTTTTCAGCTCAATGCCGAGATGGGCGAAATCCTGCTCGGCTTTGCTGCCAGCGCTGGCACCCAAATGCAGCTCTAACAGCATGCCAACCCAGCCTTTGTCGCGTTTCAAATCTGCCGGAATCGGCAGGTTAATCTGCGCCGCCAGCGCGGCAAAGGTCTGTCCCGCCAGCTGCTGTGCGCGCTGCAGTAATTCCGCTTCGTTTTCAGGTGGCGATGGCAATAACGGTGAGAAGTGCATGCTAAAACCTACATTGGTTAAAGAGTGAACAGTAAACGCGAGCCGGGTTTGTCCACATGGCAGTTAGTTGAATAAAGGTGATAATAGCATGATTCAGCATGCTTTTTTATTTCAATAGAATGGGACGATCCAGTGATATGGCCCGGTTATCCCAGCTTGTTATCGACAATGAACAGGTGTTGAACCTGGTTATCCACAGAAAAGTGGGGTAACACCCTTTTGGGCATACCCCTGTTTCCATTTACAGCCTTGACTTTCGCGTTTTGAACGCTTTTTTTCCTTTCTTTGACCAGGTTTAGGGCATTCTCTGTGGATAAAAACGTCGGTGATGGATCTTTAACCGATCGAAAAAACTGAGCGGAGTATAACTACGGATCCTGGTAACGATTTAACGGTTAATAAGTCATATCCCGATGAATATGATGATTTTTTTGCGTATTGTTATGTTGGGTGATGAGATTTATCCGAAGGGGTTATTCAATTCATTCCCGTGTTCTGCACAAAGCTATCCACAGAAAAGGTGAATAAGATCGCCGATAAATGGGCCTCTCTGTTTATAACTTGGCTAATCTCTGTGAGTTATCCTGTTTTTATTCCTTCTGCGGCCCGCTATCCAGTGGTTTACCGCCTGTAAGGAGTGTGAAACAATCAGGCTATTCAAATTTAGCTTTGAGGTAGTCCAGTGATCGATGATGATGGCTACCGCCCGAATGTTGGTATCGTAATCTGTAACAGGCAAGGACAAGTGTTGTGGGCCAGGCGCTTTGGACAGCACTCCTGGCAATTTCCTCAGGGAGGCATCAATCCGGGTGAAACTGCTGAACAGGCGATGTATCGCGAACTGTTCGAAGAAGTGGGTTTACACCGCAAAGATGTTCGAATACTTGCTTCAACCCGAAACTGGTTACGCTACAAGTTGCCAAAACGTTTGGTGCGTTGGGACACAAAGCCGGTGTGTATCGGCCAGAAACAAAAGTGGTTTCTTCTGCAGTTGATGTGCAGTGACGCGGAAATCAATGTGCAGCACAGCAGCACGCCCGAGTTTGATGGTTGGCGCTGGGTTAGCTTCTGGTATCCGGTACGTCAGGTGGTCTCTTTCAAGCGCGATGTGTATCGCCGCGTAATGAAAGAATTCGCGGGCGTAGTGATGTCTATGCAGGAGAGTGCGGGGCAGCGTAATAATGCCGCCCAACGACGTAAAAGAGGATAGGCCACGCCCTTTATGCTCACTCAGTTACGCGAAATAGTAGAGAAAGTGGCGAGTGCTCCACGTCTGAATGAAGCACTCGACATTCTGGTAAACGAAATTTGCCTTGCGATGGAAACCGAGGTTTGCTCGGTTTATCTCGCCGATCACGATCGTCGTTGCTACTACCTGATGGCGACACGCGGGCTAAAAAAGCCGCGTGGTCGTACGGTCACGCTGGCGTTTGACGAAGGCATTGTTGGCCTCGTTGGACGCTTAGCCGAGCCGATCAACCTCGCCGACGCGCAAAGCCATCCCAGCTTCAAATACATTCCTTCCGTTAAAGAAGAGCGTTATCGCTCCTTCCTCGGCGTGCCGATTATCAGCCGCCGCCAGCTGCTTGGCGTGTTGGTTATCCAGCAGCGCGAACACCGTCAGTTTGATGAAAGCGAAGAGTCATTCCTCGTCACGCTCGCCACGCAAATGGCGGGATTGCTGTCGCAGTCGCAGCTTGGTCAACTGTTTGGTCAATTCCGTCAGACGCGGGTAAAAGCGATTGCCGCTGCGCCGGGCGTGGCGGTCGCGCCGGGTTGGGTGGATGAAACTCAGCCGCTGCTCGATCAGGTTTCCGCTGCGTCCACGCTTGACGTGCAGCGCGAACGCGAGCGCCTGGTGCTGGCGATGGGCGAGGCCGGCAACGAATTCCGCCGTTTCAGTAAACGCTTTGCTGCCAGCGTGCAGAAAGAGAGCGCGGCAATCTTCGATCTCTATTCGCACCTGCTCACCGATGCGCGCCTGAAGAAAGATCTGTTTGATGAGATCGAGCGCGGATCGGTCGCGGAGTGGGCGGTTAAAACGGTGATCGAGAAGTTCGCCGAGCAGTTCGCCAATTTACAGGATCAATATCTACGCGAGCGCGCTGGCGATCTGCGCGTGCTCGGTCAACGTCTGCTGTTCCACCTCGATGATTCGCTGGTCGGCACCAATGCCTGGCCGGAACGCTTCGTGTTAGTCGCAGATGAACTCACCGCCACCACGTTGGCTGAATTGCCGCAGGAGCGTCTGGCGGGCGTGGTGGTGCGCGACGGTGCCGCCAACTCGCATGCGGCGATTTTAACGCGCGCGATGGGTATTCCCACCGTGATGGGCGCGGATATTCTGCCAGCGCAGCTCAGCAAACGCTTGCTGATTGTTGATGGTTATCGCGGCGAAGTGCTGATCGATCCGGAACCGGTGCTGGTGCAGGAGTATCAGCGTTTAATCAGCGAAGAGAACGCGCTGAGCAAAATGGCTGAAGGCGTGGTCGAGCAGCCCGGCGAGCTGAAAAGCGGTGAGCGCATTCAGGTGATGCTGAATGCCGGCCTCAGCCCGGAACACGAGCAGGCGCTCGATAACTGGGTGGATGGCATCGGTCTGTACCGCACCGAAATTCCGTTCATGCTCCACAACGGCTTCCCGTCCGAAGAGGAGCAGGTGGCGCAGTATCAGGGCATGCTGCAGCTGTTCTACGACAAACCGGTGACGCTGCGTACGCTGGATGTCGGCGCGGATAAGCAACTGCCGTACATGCCGATCAGTGAAGAGAATCCGTGCCTTGGCTGGCGTGGTATTCGCTTAACGCTCGATCAGCCGGAAATCTTCCTGGTGCAAGTGCGCGCGATGCTGCGCGCCAACGTGGCGTCTGGCAACCTGAGCATTCTGCTGCCGATGATCAGCCATATCGATGAGATCGATGATGCGCGTCGTCTGATTGATCGCGCTGGCCGCGAAGTGGAAGAGATGCTCGGCTATGTGATTCCCAAGCCGCGCATTGGCATCATGATTGAAGTGCCGTCGATGTTGTTTATGATCCCGCATCTGGCGGATCGCGTCGATTTTGTCTCGGTTGGCACCAACGATTTGACGCAATATCTGCTGGCGGTTGATCGCAACAACACGCGCGTGGCGAACCTGTATGATTCGCTGCATCCGGCGATGCTGCGGGCGCTGCACACTATTGCCAGCGAAGCCCGCCAGGCCAAGCTGGAGCTCTGTTTGTGTGGTGAAATGGCTGGCGATCCAATGTGTGTCGCGCTGTTAGTGGGCATGGGATATCACCATCTCAGCATGAACGGCAAGAACGTGCCGCGGGTGAAATATCTGCTGCGCCATCTCGATTTTGAAGAGGCACAGAAGCTCAGCGAGCATGGACTGGCCGCGCATACCGCCTCGGAAGTGCGCCATCTGGTCTCCACCTTTATGGAGCGCCGTGGTTTAGGCGGTTTGATTCGCGGCGGGCGTTAACGGTTACAACTTCACGACCTGTAAAAAAAAGTGGCTGTGCTATCATGCGCAGCCTTTTATTGTCCCGTTTCAGGGCAGAAAAATGATGGTGAAAGATGACTGACGGCTACATTTCGTTTCCCCAATTCGATCCGGTAATTTTCTCTATCGGACCGGTTTCGCTCCACTGGTACGGCTTGATGTATCTGGTGGGCTTTGTATTTGCTATGTGGCTGGCGACGCGACGCGCCAACAAACCTGGCAGCGGCTGGAAAAAAGAGGAAGTGGAAAACCTGCTGTATGCGGGCTTCCTCGGCGTATTCCTCGGTGGACGTATCGGCTATGTGTTGTTCTACAACCTGCCGCTGTTCCTGGAGAATCCGCTGTATCTGTTTAAGGTCTGGGATGGCGGCATGTCGTTCCACGGCGGCCTGATTGGCGTGATTGTGGTGATGCTAATCTTCGCACGCCGCACCAAGCGCACGTTCTTCCAGGTGGCGGATTTCATTGCCCCGCTGATCCCGTTTGGTTTGGGTGCCGGTCGTCTCGGTAACTTCATCAACGGCGAACTGTGGGGCCGCGTGGCGCCTGATTTCAAATACGCGATGTTGTTCCCCGGTTCACGCAGCGAAGATATCGCGCTGGCAGCCAACAATCCGCAGTACCAGGAGTTGCTGAACACCTACGGCGTGCTGCCGCGTCATGCTTCGCAGCTGTATGAGCTGTGCCTCGAAGGCATCGTGCTGTTCATCATTCTCAACCTGTTTATTCGCAAGCCGCGCCCCATGGGCAGCGTCTCGGGCCTGTTCCTGATCGGCTACGGCGCATTCCGCATCATCGTGGAGTTCTTCCGTCAGCCGGATGCGCAGCTTGGTCTGTTTGAAGGCGGCGTCAGCATGGGGCAGATTCTGTCGATCCCAATGATTCTGGCCGGTGTAATTATGATGATCTGGGCGTATCGTCGTCGCCCGCAGCAACAAACTCGTGAGGTAAAATGAAACAGTATCTGGACCTAATGCAACATGTGCTGAATGAAGGCGCAGAAAAGGCCGACCGTACCGGTACCGGCACGCTCTCCATCTTTGGCCACCAGATGCGTTTCAATTTGCAGGATGGTTTTCCGCTGGTCACCACCAAGAAAGTGCACCTGCGCTCGATCATTCATGAGCTGTTGTGGTTTCTGAAAGGTGAGACCAACATCGGTTACCTGAAAGAGAACAAGGTCACCATCTGGGACGAATGGGCCGATGAGAACGGCGATCTCGGCCCGGTCTACGGCAAGCAGTGGCGCAGCTGGGGCAGCGCCTCGGGTGAAGAGATTGATCAAATTAGTAAAGTGATTGAGCAGTTAAAGCGAGATCCGGATTCGCGTCGCATCATTGTCTCGGCGTGGAACGTGGGCGAGCTGGATCACATGGCTCTGGCACCTTGCCACGCCTTCTTCCAGTTCTACGTGGCTAACGGCAAGCTCTCTTGCCAGCTCTATCAGCGCTCGTGCGATATCTTCCTCGGTCTGCCATTCAACATCGCCAGCTACGCGCTGCTGGTGCATATGGTGGCGCAGCAATGCGATCTCGAGGTGGGCGATTTTGTCTGGACCGGTGGCGATACGCATCTGTACAGCAACCATTTAGAGCAGGCGCGCCTGCAGTTAACGCGTGATCCGCGCCCGTTACCGAAGCTGGTAATCAAGCGTAAACCGGCTTCTATCTTTGATTATCAGTTCGATGATTTCGAGATTGAAGGCTACGATCCACATCCAGCGATTAAAGCGCCCGTCGCCATTTAACGCCACTCCCGCAAGGTCGCCATTCATGGCGACCACGCCCAAATCGCACCTCAATCCTGAATCCGTCTCACAAAACGTTGTATCTCTCTGCACCTCTCCTCGATTTCCTGCGCAACGTTTCCCAACGTCGATTTCTCTCCCTTGTTGAACTTCATGTTGCTGGGCACATTACCCGCCATGAACAGATACGATAACCACGGTTTCACTTTGCCCGAACTGTTATTGGTGATGGTGATCGCCGGCATACTTAGCGTCGGCGCGCTGCAAGGTTGGCAGCGCTGGCAGCAATATCAACAGCTGCGCGACAGCGTACTGCAACTGCAGGGATTTCTGCTGCGTTTGCGCGCCCATGCTAACTGGCACAACCGCGATCTCACGCTGTGGGTACAGAGCGGTGAAAACGGCTGTCTTGGCGCAGGACCTAAACCTGCAGAAGGCTGCGCACTGCCCTCGCGCTGGTTATTTAAACCGCCGCACGACAGCGTGCGCCTTGTCGGCATCAATGGTGACGTCGGTTTTTACGGTCGGCGTGATGTCGCGCGTCCTGGCAGCATCGATCTCGCCAGTGCGGCGGGGCGCTGGCGCTTAATTATCTCCGCCAGAGCGCGCATCCGTGCCTGTCAGCCGGGAGAGAAAGGATGCGAATAACACAACGCGGATTCAGCCTGCTGGAGATGCTGATTGCCATGGCGATTGGCGCGGTACTGATGATCAGCGTCGGGCGATTTTTACCGCTGCTGCTGGAGCAGAATCTGCGCCTGCAACAGCGCGTGCAGTTACAGCAGGAGCTGCAGCAGATCGCCAATACGCTGCAAAAAGCGCTGCGCCGTGCCGGCTATTGCCACGGCCAGTGCAGCGGTTCGGCGCTAACGATTGCCGCCAGCGGCAGCTGCGTTTTACTGCGCTGGGATGAGAACAGCAACGGGCGCTGGGAAGGCGTGGGCCACAGCGAAAGTGACTATTACGGCTATCGGCTGCGCAGCGGACAGCTTGAAATGCAGCGTGGCGTGGATGAGTGCAACAGCAGCGGCTGGGAGAAACTCTCCGATCCGGCATTTCTCACCATCGATACCTTCAAGCTTGAACGGCAGGGATCGCGTCTGGTGCTGCAACTGGCGGGACACGCCAACAGCCAAAGCGTGGAGCTGGCAAGCTGGATAGAAGGAATCAATCTGTGAAGCAGCGTGGCAATAGCACGCTGGGCATGGTGCTGATGATGTTACTGATGGGCGGACTGACGCTACACGCCACGCGAACGCAGCTCTCGCAAGGCATGGTGTTAGTGGCTGATGAGCAGCTGCACAGTCAGGATTTCTGGCAGGCGCAGGCGGCGTTAGTGTGGGGCAGTGTGCAAAACTGGCCGCAGGCCACCGGCTGGCAATGTCAGCAATGGACAGCAGAACAGTGGCAAAGCTGCCTGCTACGAATGGAGGATGACAATGCGTTGTTATCGGGACATGGAGAAGGGCGCGCGCTGTGGCTCTATCGTTGGGTATCCATCCCCAACACGCAACCCCAGCCGCAAGCGCATGGCTGGATCGATTACTGCCCGCTGTCGCAGCCGGCGCTGTGTCAGCCAGAAGCAGCAGGGCTTTAGCCTGGCGGAAACGCTGGTGGCGATGCTGTTGCTGGCGATGACCATCAGCACATTGCTGCAATATCATCGCGCGCTGGCGCTGGGGTTTAGCCAGCAGTGGCAGCAGCGTCAGGCGTGGCGTGTTGCCGGTCAGGCATTGCTTGGCCGTGACGTTGAAGGATGGCAGAGTCAGCGCCAGCAACAGAGCCTGGCGGGCGGCTGCACGCTGGAGCGCGTCACGGTCACGGCGCCACAGCAGCGTTCCGCCTCACTGGCGCAGCTCAATTGCCACTAGCGGTAGGCATCGCAGGTGATAAACGGTAGAGTGGCTCGGCTGCGTTGTTGTCTTGTGTTTAGGAGAAATATGTTCCGGGTCTATCACTCTAATCAGCTTGACCTGTTGAAAAATCTGGCAGGTATTCTGATTGAAAATCAACCGCTGACCGATCCGCTGGCGGCTGAACAGGTGCTGGTACAAAGCCCAGGCATGGCGCAGTGGCTGCAAATGGAACTGGCTAACAGTTTCGGCATTGCCGCCAACATTGATTTCCCGCTGCCTGCGAGCTTCATCTGGAACATGTTCGTTAAGGTGCTGCCCGATATTCCTGAAGAGAGCGCCTTCACCAAGGCCAGCATGAGCTGGAAGCTGATGCATCGCTTGCCAACTTTGCTGGAGCAGGACGCTTTCCAGCCGCTGCGTCACTACCTCAATGATGACGACGACAAGCGCAAGCTGTATCAGCTCAGCGCCCGTGTTGCCGATCTGTTTGACCAATATCTGGTGTATCGCTCGGACTGGCTCAACAGCTGGGAGCGCGGTGAACGGATTGATGGCTTAGGCGAATCGCAGCAGTGGCAGGCGCTGCTGTGGTGCGATCTGGTTAACTTTACCGAAAGCCTGGGTCAACCGATGTGGCATCGCGCCAACCTCTATGCGCGCTTTATCCAAAAGCTGGAACAGGCGCAAATGCCTCCGCCGGGCTTGCCGCAGCGCGTGTTTATTTGCGGTATCTCCGCGCTGCCGCCGGTTTATTTGCAGGCGCTGGAAGCGCTGGGGCGTCACATTGATATTCATCTGCTGTTCACCAATCCCTGCCGTCACTATTGGGGCGACATTCAGGATTATGCCTTTTTGGCGAAGCTGCAAAGCCGCCAGCGCCGCCGCATTCAGTCGGATGAGCTGCAGCCGCTGTTCCGCGATCCGGCTTGCGCATCAGCATTGTTTAACGATATCGGCGAGCAGCAGCTGACCAATCCGCTGCTGGCGTCATGGGGCAAGCTGGGGCGCGATAACCTGTTTATGCTGAGCCAGATGGAATCCGCCGCCAACGACATTGATGCCTTCGTCGAGATGCCTCAAGACAATCTGCTGCACAGCGTGCAAGCGGATCTGCTCAATCTGGACGATAAAGCGATCATTGGCCTCAACGCCGGTGAGCTGGCGAACAGCGCCGAAAAACGCCTGCTTGATCCTGAAGATCGCTCGATCACGCTGCAGGTGTGCCACAGCGCACAGCGTGAAGTTGAAGTGCTGCAGGATCATCTGCTCACGCTGATGGAAGCCCATCCCGAACTTAAGCCGCGCGACATCGTCGTGATGGTGGCGGATATCGACAGCTACGCCCCTTTTATTCAGGCCGCTTTTGCCAGCGCGCCGAGCGAACGCTATTTGCCGTTCGCCATTTCCGACCGACGCGCCAGTCAGGCGCACCCGGCAATTTTGGCGCTGCTCAGCTTGCTGTCGCTGCCTGAAAGTCGCTTTGCCTCCGAAGATGTGCTGGCGCTGCTTGAGGTTCCCGCATTAGCGCAGCGCTTCTCGGTGGATGAAAGCGGGCTGCGCCTGCTGCGCCGCTGGGTGATGGAATCCGGCATTCGCTGGGGACTGGACGATGCCAGCGTGGAAGCGCTGGCGCTGCCGGTAACCGGACAACACACCTGGCGCTTCGGCCTGCAGCGTATGCTGCTCGGCTATGCGCTGGAGAGCCGCAACGGCGACTGGCAAGGGATCCTGCCGTATGACGAATCCAGCGGTTTGATCGCTGAGCTGGCGGGGCATCTGGCGGAACTGCTATCGCGACTCGAAGAGTGGCGTGCGCGTCTGGCAGAAGAGCGCACGTTAGCGGAGTGGCAGCCGCTGTGTCGTGAGCTGATTGAGTGCTTCTTTAGCGGAGACGCCGAAAGTGAAGCCGCGCTGCTGCTGGTGGAAACGCAGTGGAAACAGATTATCGAGCAGGGCATGCAGGCGGCGTATCAACAGCCGATTCCGGTTACGCTGCTGCGTGATGAGCTGCGTTCACGCCTCGATCAACAGCGTATCAGCCAGCGTTTCCTCGCCGGTCCCATCAACTTCTGTACGCTGATGCCGATGCGTTCGATTCCCTTCAAAGTGGTGTGTTTGCTGGGCATGAACGATGGCGTCTATCCGCGCACTTTAGCGCCGCTGGGTTTCGACCTGATGCAGCAACAGATGCGCAAAGGCGACCGTAGCCGCCGCGATGATGACCGCTATCTGTTCCTCGAAGCGCTGATTTCGGCGCAGCAGCAGCTCTATATCAGTTACATCGGCCGGGCGATTCAGGACAACACCGAGCGCTATCCATCGGTATTAGTGAGCGAGCTGGTGGATTACCTGGGGCAAAGCTTCTGTCTGCCGGGTGATGAAGCGCTTGAACCCGATATCAGCGAGCAGCGCGTGCGTGAACATCTGCAAAAGCTGCATAGCCGCATGCCGTTTGCCGCAAAGAACTTCCAGCCGGGCGCACACGGGCAAAGCTTTGCTGCGGAGTGGTTGCCCGCAGCCACCGGCAGCGGCGTGGCACAGCCGGATTTTGTGCAGCCCTTGCTGCCTGCACCGATAGAAACCTTGTCGCTGGAGCAACTGCTGCGCTTCTGGCGCCATCCGGTGCGCGCCTGGTTCCAGCAGCGCTTGGGGGTGGCTTTCTGGATGGAAGAGAGCGAGCTGCCCGACAGCGAACCGTTCGCGCCTGACAGCCTGGAACGCTACCAAATCAACGCCCAATTGCTGAATACGCTGGTCAACGGTGACGATCCGGCGCAGCTGTATGCGCGTCACCGCGCCGCTGGCAATCTGCCTTATGGCGCGTTCGGGGAACTTTTCTGGCAGAGCCAGACCGAAGAGATGCAGGAAGTGGCCGCCGAGGTGAGTGGTCAACGCCAGCCCGCTGAAAGTTGGGAAATCAATCTGACGCTCGGCGCAGTGCAATTGACCGGCTGGCTGACGCAGGTGCAAGCTGATGGCCTGCTGCGCTGGCGTCCGGGCGTGCTGAACATGAATGATGGTCTGCTGCTATGGCTGGAACATCTGGTGTATTGCGCGTTGGGCGGCAGCGGTGAAAGCCGCATGTACGGCCGTAAACAGAGTCACTGGCGCTTCGCGGCGCTGCCTGCTGAACAGGCGCTGTCGCTTCTGCATGCGTATGTTGCGGGTTACCAGGCCGGATTAGTCGAGCCGCTGATGCTGCTGAATAAATCCGGCGGAGCCTGGCTGGAAGCCAGCTTTGATAGCAAGTCGCAGCAGTTGCTGGAAGACGAAGCCACGCAGAAAAAGGCACTTAACAAATTGCTGCAAGCCTGGCAGGGTGGTTTCCAGGTGGAAGGCGAGGGCAGCGATCCCTATCTGCAACGCCTGAGTCGGTCTTTGGACGATGATGCCGTGCAGGCGATTACTGCCGCCGCACGCCAATGGTATTTGCCGGTGCGCCTGGCGCATCAAAATGATGAATAGCAAGGGGATACGGCCTCGTTTGAGGTTGTTCCTGACACGATAAGAAAGTTTGTCTATTTCACCGCTGGGCACACAGCCAGCGGAAAAGGGTAATGTAAGGGGTTTAAATGCGGATTTACGCACGCTGGATTGGAGCGCTGCTGCTGAGCACGTTAGCGCTGAATGCCTTTGCCGATACCGATCGCGGCTGGCAACCCATCAATGACACCATTCGTAAAAGCGATCACGATCCACGCCGTTATCAGGCGATTACGTTAAACAACGGCATGATCGTGCTGCTGGTCTCGGATGCCGAAGCGCCTAAATCGCTGGCGGCGCTGACCTTACCGATCGGTTCGCTGGATGATCCTAATCAGCAGCTGGGTCTGGCGCACTATCTCGAACACATGGTGTTAATGGGCTCAAAGCGTTATCCGCAGCCTGATAATCTCGCCGAATTCCTGAAAAAAAATGGTGGCAGCCACAATGCCAGCACCGCGTCGTATCGCACGGCGTTCTATCTGGAAGTGGAAAACAGCGCGTTGCAGCCCGCAGTTGATCGTCTGGCCGATGCGATTGCTGAACCGCTGCTCGATCCGGTTAATGCCGATCGTGAACGCCATGCGGTTAACGCAGAACTGACCATGGCTCGCTCACGCGATGGCTTGCGTATGGCACAGGTGGGTGCAGAAACTCTCAACCCTGCGCATCCCGGCTCGCGCTATTCCGGTGGCAACCTTGATACGTTGAGCGACAAGCCAGACAGCAAATTGCATCAGGCGCTGACCGATTTTTATCACAGCCACTACTCCGCCAATCTGATGAAGGCGGTGATTTACAGCAACAAACCGCTGCCAGAGATGGCCGACATTGCGGCAAAAACCTTTGGTCGTGTGGCTAATCATCAAACGACGGTGCCAGAGATTGACGTGCCGGTAGTGACCGACGCGCAGAAGGGCATCATTATCCATTACGTGCCCGCACAGCCGCGCAAGCAGTTGAAAATTGAGTTCCGCATCCCGAACAACAGCGGCCAGTTCCGCAGTAAAACCGATACGTTGATCAGCTACATTCTGGGCAATCGCAGCAAAAACACCCTCAACGACTGGCTGCAAAAGCAAGGGCTGGCGGATGGCGTCAGCGCCGGTGCAGACCCGATGACCGAGCGCAACAGCGGCGTCTTCGCTATCAGCGTGTCGTTAACCGACAAAGGTCTGGCGCAGCGCGATGAAGTGGTGGCTGCGGTGTTCAACTACCTTGATATGCTGCGCAGCAAAGGCATCAGTAAAGAATACTTCGATGAAGTCTCCCACGTGCTGGCGCTGGATTTCCGCTACCCATCAATTACCCGTGATATGGATTACATCGAGTGGCTGGTAGATACCATGCTGCGGGTGCCGGTTGAACACACGCTGGATGCGCCTTATCTGGCCGATCAGTTCGATCCCGCGGCAATCAAAACGCGTCTCGACGAAATGACGCCGCAGAACGCGCGCATCTGGTACATCAGTCCGCAGGAGCCGCATAACAAAGAAGCCTACTTTGTGAATGCGCCCTATCAGGTGGACAAAATCAGCGACGCCCAAATTAGCGACTGGCAGCAACGTGCCGCGCAGCTCCAGCTGTCGATGCCCACGCTGAATCCCTATATTCCGTCGGATTTCGCCATTATCCCCTCCGATGGCAAAACCTACGATCATCCGGTCGCACTGACCAATGGCGACAGCATGCGTATTTACTGGATGCCAAGTCAGCAGTTTGCCAGCGAACCGAAAGCCGCTATTAGCTTAGCGCTGCGCAACAAATTGGCGATCAGCGACGCGCGCCAGCAGGTGCTGTTTGGGTTGAATGACTATCTCTCCAGCCTGGCGCTGGATGAATTGAATTCGCAGGCTTCGGTTGGCGGCATCAGTTTCTCCACCGGGGAAGATGATGGCATCGTGTTTAGCGCCAGCGGGTTTACCCAACGTCTGCCGGAATTGCTGAAGAGGCTGGTGGAGGGTTACGCCACCTTTATGCCGGACCAGCAGCAGCTGGAACAGGCCAAATCCTGGTATCTGGATCGACTGGAAGCGGCGGAGAAGGGCAAAGCATTTGAGCAGGCGATTCAGCCGATGCAGATGTTGTCGCAGCTGCCTTACACCCAACGTGAAACGCGCCGCAATCTGGTGAAAGATATTACTCTGAAAGAGGTCACCGATTACCGCGATGCGCTGATTCAGCATGCAACCCCGGAGATGATGGTGGTGGGCAATCTCTCTGCAGAGCGCGTGAAACTGCTCGGCGATGAGCTGCAGCAACAGTTGCACAGCGATGGACACGGCTACTGGCACAGTGATTATGTGACGGTGGATAAAGCGATGAAGGCCAATCTGCAGAAAGCCGGCAGCAGCACTGATTCGGCGCTGGCCGCGCTGTATGTGCCGTTGGGCTACAGCGAATATCAAAGCATGGCCAACAGCACCATGCTGAGCCAGATCGTTCAACCCTGGTTCTACAACCAGTTGCGTACCGAAGAGCAACTCGGCTATGCGGTGTTTGCTTACCAGATGCCGATCGGACGCCAGTGGGGCATCGGTTTCCTGCTGCAAAGTAACAGCAAGCAGCCGGCGTTTTTACTGCAACGCTTCCGGGCATTTTATCCGCAGGCTGAACAGCGTCTGCGCAGCATGAAAGCAGAGGATTTCGCCCAGTATCAGCAGGCGCTGATCAACGATATGAAGCAGCGTCCGCAAACGCTGGATGAAGAGGCGAACCGCTTTAACCGTGACTTTAAACGTCAGAACTTTGCCTTCGATACGCGTGAAAAAGCGATTGAGCAAATTCAGCAGCTGACGCCAGCCGGCCTGGCCGACTTCTTCCATCAGGCGGTTTTAGCGCAGCAAGGCATGGCGATGATTTCGCAGATCGGTGGCAGCCATGATGCCGCGACCAAAGATGACTACGCCCAGCTGCCGGGCTGGACCACATGGGATGAGGTTCAGAAGTTGCAGCAGTCGTTGCCCGTGAAGAGTGATGCGCAATGAGTCTGCTACCTGAATCGCTCAATCCTCTGACGCTGCCGCTGCGCGGTGAGCGTCTGATTGAGGCCTCAGCCGGCACCGGCAAAACCTTCACCATCGGCCTGCTCTATCTAAGACTGCTACTGGGATTGGGCGGACAACATGCTTATTCGCGCCCGCTGTCGGTAGAAGAGATTCTGGTGGTGACCTTTACCGAGGCCGCGACCGCTGAACTGCGCGGGCGTATACGCGCCAACATTCACGAGCTGCGGCTGGCCTGCCTGCGCGGCGTCAGCGGCAACCCGATGCTGATGCAGCTGCTGCAGGAGATTCCACAGCCCGCCGATGCGGCTTCGCTGCTGCTCGCCGCTGAACGACAGATGGATGAAGCCGCCATCTTCACCATCCACGGCTTCTGCCAGCGCATGCTGAATCTCAACGCCTTTGAGTCCGGCATGCTGTTTGAACAGCAGCTGATTGAGGATGAACAGCTGCTGATGCGCCAGGCGACTGCCGATTTCTGGCGTCGTCACTGCTATCCGCTGACGCTGGATGTCGCGCGAGTGATTGTCAGCGAATGGAGCGGCCCGGAGCAGTTGCTTTCCACCTTGCGTCCGTGGTTGCAGGGCGAATCGCCCAGCCTGCGTCTGCCGCCTGCCGACAGTGAAACCCTGGCTTCGCGCCACAGCGAAAACCTGGCGCGTATCGCCGCGATGAAAGCGCAATGGCTGACGGTGGGTGACGAAGTACTGACGCTGGTGGGGCAATCTGACGTGGATAAGCGCAGCTACAGCAGCAAGAATTTGCCGGTTTGGGTCAATAAAGTCAGCTTTTGGGCGCAGAGCGAAACGCGTGATTATCAAGTGCCCGCCGAACTGGCGCGCTTCGGTCAGCGCATGCTTGAAGAGAAGACCAAAAAGGGCAGTCCGCCGCATCACAGTGTGTTTGACGCCATCGACACTTTCCTTGCTCAGCCGCTGTCGCTGCGCGATCTGGTGATTGCGCGCGCGCTGGTAGAGGTGCGCGCTGCGGTGCGCAAAGAGAAACGTCAGCAGGCACTGTTGGGTTTTGATGACCTGCTGAGCCGCCTCGACGAAGCACTGCAGCAGCCGAGCGGTGAGCAACTGGCTCAGGCGATTCGCCAGCGTTTCCCGGTGGCGTTGATTGATGAGTTCCAGGATACCGATCCGCTGCAATACCGTATTTTCCGCACGCTTTATATCAATCAGCCAGCGCATGCGCTGCTGTTGATTGGCGATCCCAAACAGGCGATTTACGCCTTTCGTGGCGCGGATATTTTTACCTATATCCGCGCGCGCAGTGAAGTCAGTGCGCACTACACGCTGGATACCAACTGGCGCTCGTCGCCTGCGATGGTCAACAGCGTTAACCAGCTATTTGCGCGCCTCGACGCGCCCTTCCTGTTCGCTGAGATCCCGTTCCAGCCGGTGCAGTTTGCGCCTCCCAACCAGCAACTGTCGCTCACTATCGATCAGGTTGAGCAAGCGGCGTTACGCTTCTGGCTGCAGCCGGGTGAAGGCTGCAGCGTTGGAGATTATCAACAACGTATGGCGCAGCAGTGTGCGGCCGATATCAGTCGCTGGTTGCAGGCCGGGCAGCAGCAGCGCGCGATGCTGGGCAAAGCGCCCAATTTGCGGCCGGTACAAGCCTCTGACATCACTGTGTTAGTGCGCAGCCGTAACGAAGCTAACCTGATTCGCGAAGCGCTCAATCTGCTCGGTATTCCGTCGGTTTACCTATCGAATCGCGACAGCGTTTACACCACGCCGGAAGCGCGAGAGCTGTTATGGCTGTTGCAAGCGGTGCTGGCGCCGGAGCAGGAGCGTATGCTGCGCACCGCGCTGGCAACCTCGCTGTTTGCTTTTGATGCCTCGCAGCTGGATGCGCTGGATCAGGACGCGCGCGGCTGGGATGAACTGGTGGATACCTTTGCCCGCTGGCAGCTGGTGTGGCAGCAGCGTGGCGTCTTGCCGATGCTGCGCGAGATGATGCTGGAGCGTCAGCTGGCGGAAAATCTGCTGGCATCGGAGAACGGCGAGCGTCGTCTGACGGATTTACTGCATCTCGGCGAACTGCTGCAGGAAGCGGCTGCGCAGCTGGATAGCCCACATGCGCTGGTGCGTCATCTGGCACAGCAGATCGCGCGCCCGGACAGCCAGTCTGCCAGCCAGCAGCTGCGTCTGGAGAGCGATCGTCATCTGGTGCAGATTGTCACCATCCACAAATCTAAAGGGCTGCAATATCCGCTAGTGTGGCTGCCATTCGCCGCCGGTTTTCGCGAGGCGGATACCGCGCTTTATCACGATCGTGAGAGCTTTAACGCGGTCCTGGATCTGCAAGCCGACGAAGAGAGCCTGGCGCTGGCCGAACAGGAGCGTCTGGCGGAGGATTTGCGCCTGCTCTACGTGGCGTTGACCCGTTCGATCTATCACTGCAGCGTCGGCGTGACACCGCTGTTTCGCGGCACGCGTAAGAAAGAGGGCGACAGCGATTTGCATAAAAGCGCGCTCGGTTTCCTGTTGCAGCGCGGTGTAGCGGCAACAGCCGAACAGCTCGGCGCGTTGCTGCATAACATGGACGCGGCGGGCACCGAGGTGGTGCTGGCTGAAGATATGCAAGCCGAGCGCTGGCAGGTTGAGGCGGTCGCCGATAGCGAGTTGGGGGCGCGAAGCGTAACGCGCGTGCTGGCCGATCCGTGGCGCGTCACCAGTTACTCTGGTTTGCAGCAGCACAGTTCTCATCGTCTGCTTGAGGTGATGCCGAATTTCGATGTGGAAGCAGCCGGCGAAGAGGATCGGGAAGAGGAAGGGGAAGCGGCGCTCACGCCTCATCACTTCCCGCGCGGTGCCGCGCCGGGAACGTTTTTGCATGAGCTGTTCGAATCGCTGGATTTCCCGCAGCCGCCTTCCGAGGAGAAGCTGGCGCAACATCTGCAGCAAAACGGCTATCCGCTGCACTGGCAGCCGATGCTCAGTGCGTGGATCAGGCGTGTATTGAGCACGCCACTTAACGCGCAGGGTATTCATCTGGCGCAGGTGCAGAGCAGCGATCGTTTGGTGGAGATGGCATTCTATCTGCCAATTGACAATGTGCTGACCGCGCGTGAACTGAGCGCGTTGATTGCTCAGGATGCGTTATCGGCGCAGGCTCCGCCGCTCGATTTCCGTCAGGTGCAGGGCATGCTGAAAGGCTTTATCGACCTGGTGTTCCGCTGGCAGGGCAAATATTACCTGCTGGATTATAAATCCAACTGGCTCGGTGACAGCCATGAAGCTTATACGCCGCAGGCAATGGCGCAGGCGATGATCGACCACCGCTACGATTTGCAGTACCAGCTCTATACGCTGGCGTTGCACCGCTATTTACAACATCGCGTGCCGGATTACGATTATGAGCAGCATTTCGGCGGCGTATTTTATCTCTTCCTGCGTGGCATGGACGGCAGCTCGCCAGACAACGGCGTGTTTCATACCCGTCCCACCTTCGACTTCATTTCACAACTGGATAGCCTGTTTCGCGGGCCGGGAGCGACAGCATGAGCGGTATGACCGCGCTTTTAGCACAGGCGGCTGAGCTGCGTTTGCTGCGCTCGCTGGATGTCCAGTTCGCTCAACTGCTGGCTGATGATGATCAACCGGCGCGTTTGCTGCTGGCGGCCTGCCTGAGCGCGGAAGCGGGAGATGGGCATGTCTGTTTGCCGTTATCACAGCTGAGCCGCGACAACCTGTTTAAAGGGCGTCATGCGGAGCTGGCGCAGGCTATCTGGCAAGCGGCAGGCGAACCGCAGGATTGGCCGGCAATTTTAGCCGGCTGGTCGGCGCTGAGTAGCAGCGATTGCGCAGCACCCATCGTGCTGAGCGAAGGCCGTCTCTATTTGCATCGCCTTTGGCACAACGAAGGGCAGGTGGCGCGTTTCTTTCAGTCACAGTCGACAGCACAGCCTTTTGCGCCTGAACGGGTCAGGGAAGTGCTGGATCAGCTGTTTGGCAGCGAGCCGGATAACTGGCAGAAGATTGCGGCTGCGGTGGCGCTGACGCAGAAAACTGCGGTGATCTCGGGCGGTCCCGGAACCGGAAAAACCACCACGGTGGCAAAACTGCTGGCGGCACTGATCCGTCTTAGCGAAGGCGCGTTACGTATTCAGTTGGCTGCGCCGACCGGCAAAGCGGCGGCGCGTCTCACCGAATCGCTGGGCAAGGCGCTGCAAAAGTTGCCGGTGAGCGAGGCGGAGCGGCAGCGCTTTCCGGCCGATGCCACCACGCTGCACCGCTTGTTAGGCGCGCAGCCGGAAACGCAGCGCCTGCGCTATCACGCCGGCAATCCGCTGCATCTGGATGTGCTGGTGGTGGATGAAGCCTCAATGGTCGATCTCGGCATGATGGCGAATTTGATTGCCGCATTGCCAGCGCAGGCGCGCGTGGTGTTCCTCGGCGATCGCGATCAGCTGGCATCGGTGGAAGCGGGCGCGGTGCTCGGTGATATCTGTCGCTGTGCCGAAGCCGGTTACAGCCCGATGCGCGCTGCGCAGCTGAGTGAGCTCACCGGCAGCGGGGTGGCGGGCATCGATGACAGCAGCGCACCCGCGGTACGCGACGCGATTTGCCTGCTGCGTAAAAGCTACCGCTTTGACGCCAACTCCGGCATTGGCCAACTGGCCGCAGCGGTTAACGCCGGTGATGCAAAGGCGGTTGAAGCCGCATTCAAGGCTGGTTTCAGCGATATCACCCGTCAACCTTTGCAGGATGCTGATGCGTATCAGGCGATGCTGACAGAGATTGCCGCCGGTTATCAGCCGTTCCTGAAACTCATTCGCCAACGCGCTGATCCTGCTGAGATTATCGCGGCGTTTGGCCGATATCAGCTGCTGTGCGCACTGCGTGAAGGGCCGTTTGGCGTGCAGGGATTGAATCAACGTATTGAGCAGAAGCTGATGCAGTTGCAGCTGATTCGTCGTCCAACCGGCGGCAGTCGCTGGTATCAGGGACGTCCGGTGATGGTGACGCGTAATGACAGCGCATTGGGCCTGTTTAACGGCGATATCGGCATTACGCTGTTTGATGAGGAAGGTCTGCTGAAGGTGTTCTTCCCGTTGCCGGATGGCAGCATCAAAGCGGTGCAACCGAGCCGCTTGCCGACGCACGATACCGCGTGGGCGATGACGGTGCATAAATCGCAGGGTTCGGAGTTTGACCACACGGCGTTGGTGATGCCGGCGCAGTTCCTGCCGGTGTTGACGCGCGAGCTGATTTATACCGCGATTACCCGCGCGCGTAAGCAGCTGACGTTGTACAGCGATGACGGCGTGTTCCGTCGTGCCGTGCAGTTGCGTACCCAGCGACGCAGCGGATTACTGGAGCGGTTGAGCGGGGAGTAATTAAGTATCGATTCCGCACAATCCGTCGCGGCGCGATGAATCGCGCATATCAATGGCGGCAGCCTGCCCATGCGGATATTGCGCAATAAATTGTGCCGCTGCGGTATGTGCAACTACGCAACGGCACAGTTAAATGATGCGACTATCCCAAATCCGCCATCAGCACTTTTGAACGGCGCTGATAGTTATACATCTGCTTCTTGCTCTCGGGCAGGGATTCAATATCCACCGGCGTAAAACCGCGCTCCTGGAACCAGTGAATGCTGCGCGTGGTTAACACAAACAGCTTCTTTAGCCCCATCTGACGTGCCTGCAACGCCACGCGATCCAGCAACAGTTCGCCACGCGACGAGCTGCGATAATCCGGATGCACTGCCACACAAGCCATCTCACCAATCTGCTCGTCCGGGAACGGATAGAGCGCGGCACAGGCTATGGTTAAATTATCGCGCTGAATAATGGTGAACTTATCAATCTCCATCTCCAGTTGCTCACGGGAGCGACGCACCAGAATCCCTTGCTGCTCCAGCGGGCGAATCAGTTCGAGAATACCGCCGATGTCGTTGATGTTGGCGCGCCGAATCTGCTCGGCCGACTCCATCACAATCTGGGTACCGATACCGTCGCGCGAGAACAGTTCTTGCAGCAACGCGCCATCTTCCTGATAGCTAATCAGGTGGCTGCGACGCACGCCGCTACGGCAGGCTTTGACCGCACCACGTAAGAACCGCACGGTGCCAGAGAGGAAATCGCCGTCGCTCTCCATTTCGTCGATGCGCGCCTGGGCTTCATTCGGGAACAGTTCAGAAATAATCGCGCCTTCGCGATTGGTCACGCCCTGCTCGGAGCAGAAACCAATCATCTTCTCGGCCTTCAATTTTATTGCCAGCTGCGTCGCCACTTCTTCTGACGTCAGGTTAAAACTCTCGCCGGTTACAGAAACCGCTACCGGACCGAGCAGCACAATCGCATCGTTATCCAGCTGACGATGGATCGCTTCCTCATCAATACGACGAATACGCCCGCTGTGGCAGTAATCAACGCCATCATCCACCCCCAGCGGCTGCGCAATGATGAAGTTGCCGCTCACTACGTTAATGTGCGCGCCCTGCAGCGGCGTATTGTTGAGGCTCATTGACAGACGCGCGGTGATATCCAGCTGTAAACGACCGGCGGCCTGCTTTACCAGCTCAAGCGATTGCGCATCGGTAACGCGCGTATGTTTGTGATAAATCGGTTCCAGCTGTTGCTGGGCCATGCTGGCGTCAATCTGCGGACGCGCACCATAAACCACCACTAAGCGAATGCCGAGGCTATGCAGCAGACCGATGTCATTAACGATGCTTGAGAAGTTCTCATGCTCGATGGCTTCGCCACCCAACATGATGACAAACGTCTTGTCACGATGGGTATTTATATAGGGAACGGTGTGGCGAAAACCCTGAACCAGTTCTGTACTGCGTTCCTTCACGGCAAAGCCCTCTGTGCATGTTTATTCGTAATTTTCGTATTTTTATGCTCTTTTGCTCTTTATTGCAAGCGCCGGGCCTGACGTTACTTTACGATTTTCATGATGCAACACGCGCTAACAGACTGCATTATCTGGTTTTTCCGGCAAGACAAGACAATTCTCATCGAGTAAAGTTTTCACTTTCTTGCCATCGAGTGATGATTTTTTAGACATAACACAGCAGTTGGAGCGGCATGTCCGAAGCTTTTACACGACGACGATTATTACAGGGCGCTGGCGCATTATTAATGCTAAGCGTGACGCGTACCGGGCTGGCTGCCAGCCAGCATATTGTGGCGGTGCGCATCTGGCCCTCATCGACTTACTCCCGCGTAACCCTGGAATCAAACGTTCCCCTCAAGTACAAACAGTTCACGCTGGGGAATCCCGATCGTCTGGTTATTGATATCGAAAATATGCACATCAACCCGGTCCTGAAAGGAGTCGATAAGCTGGTGCGCGTGGACGATCCCTATATCAAAACCGCACGCGTCGGTCAGTTTGACGCTAACACGGTGCGACTGGTGCTGGAACTCAAGCGCAGTATTGCGCCCAAGACATTTACTCTTGCGCCAGTGGCAGGTATCAAGCATCGCTTAGTGGTCGATCTCTATCCTAATCAGCAAGCACGGGAAGAGGATCCGCTACTGGCATTACTGCAGAATTACAATCAGGGCGATCTTGAACGCGATCAGCTGGTGCAGGCGGCGCTGCCGGGCAAAGCGGGGCGCGATCGACCGATTATCATCATGATCGATCCTGGCCATGGCGGTGAGGATCCCGGCGCGCATGGCAAATACAAAACGCGTGAGAAAGATATCGTGTTGAAGATCGGTCGCTATCTGAAGGCGCTGATCGACAAAGAGCGCAACATGAAAGCTTATATGACGCGCAATGAGGATGTGTTTATCCCGCTGCGTGTCCGCGTGGCGAAGGCGCGAAAGCAGCGTGCGGATCTGTTTATTTCGATCCATGCTGATGCCTTCACCAGCCGGGCCGCACGCGGTTCGTCGGTGTTTGCCCTTTCGACCAGCGGCGCTACCTCAGCGGCGGCGCGCTTCCTCGCACAAACGCAGAATGAAGCCGATTTGATTGGCGGCGTCAGCATGAGCGGCGATCGTTATCTCGACCACACCATGTTCGACATGGTGCAGCGGCAAACCATCAGCGACAGCCTGAAGTTCGGTAAAGAGGTGCTGACACGCATGGGACATATCAATCACCTGCACAAGCGCACCGTCGATCAGGCGGGATTTGCGGTGCTGAAAGCGCCGGATATTCCCTCGATTTTGGTGGAAACCGCGTTTATCAGTAATGTCGAAGAGGAGCGCAAGCTGCGCACGTCGCGCTATCAGCATCAGGTGGCTGAGGCGATTCTGCATGGGATTAAGGCGTATTTTGATAAAGGTGCGGCACTAGCGCATCGCTGAGGAGGGCGGCAGCAATGCCGCTTTTTTCCGGACGCCAGAAACAAAAAAACACCCGTTAAGGTGTTTAAATGATTGGTTGCGGGGGCCGGATTTGAACCGACGACCTTCGGGTTATGAGCCCGACGAGCTACCAGGCTGCTCCACCCCGCGTCCGTCTGTCGCATTAAGCGACTTTTCACATTGTATTCTTCTTAAGACAATTGGTTGCGGGGGCCGGATTTGAACCGACGACCTTCGGGTTATGAGCCCGACGAGCTACCAGGCTGCTCCACCCCGCGTCCGACTGACGCGTTACACGACACTTCACATTGTCTCTTCATTTAAGAAGAATTGGTTGCGGGGGCCGGATTTGAACCGACGACCTTCGGGTTATGAGCCCGACGAGCTACCAGGCTGCTCCACCCCGCGTCCGTGGATGCGCACTATACTCTGGACGCGCGGCGATGCAACCCCTTTTTGAGACAAAACGTCAAATTTACAGTCAGTTGATGAATAAACTCGCCATTGGGTGAATTATTGTACAGATGTGAGCGTGACCGCTGATGGCAGATTTCATTCTCTCTGCCCCTTTGCTATCGTCGCCGGGCAAACAATCGATAAAAAGAGAAGGTTATGAAAGGACATTGGGCGAAGTATGCACTTACTGGCGCATTTATCGCGCTGTTAGCAGGCTGTAGTTCCAAACCGACCGACCGCGGTCAACAGTATATCGATGGCAAGCTGGAGCAACCGCTTGGGCTGGTCAACCAACCGAATGCTAAAGGGCGTCCGGTGAACGGCAAAGACTTTAGCGATCAGGTGGTGCAGATTCAAACCGCCTCATCCGGCCTGTTCGGGCGCAACAACGGTACTTACAGCGCAGTGCAAAACTGGCTGCTGTCCGGCGCGGATACGCGCCAGCTCAACCAGTTTGGTTTGAATGCTTATCAGATGGAAGGCACTGACAATTACGGCAACGTGCAGTTCACCGGTTACTACACGCCGGTTGTGGAAGCGCGTTATACCCGTCAGGGCGAGTTCCAGTATCCGATTTATCGTATGCCACCGCGTCCGCGTGGACAGAAACTGCCGAGCCGCGCTTCTATCTATAATGGTGGGCTCGACGATCGCTACATCATTGCCTACAGCAATTCGCTGATCGATAACTTCATGATGGATGTGCAGGGCAGCGGCTACGTTGATTTTGGTGATGGACGTCCACTGCGCTTCTTTGGTTACGGCGGCAAAAATGGCTGGGCTTATCACAGCATCGGTAAAGAGCTGATCGATCGCGGTGAAGTGAAGCGCGAAGATATGTCGATGCAGGCGATTCGTCAGTGGGCGCAAGAGCATTCGCCACAGGAAGTGCGTTCGGTGCTGGAAACCAACCAATCCTTCGTCTTCTTCAAACCGGAAGAGTATGTGCCGGTGCGCGGTGCCAGCGCGGTGCCGCTGATTGCCAAGGCTTCCGTTGCCTCCGATCGTTCATTGATTCCGGCCGGAACCGTGCTGTTAGCCGAAGTGCCGCAACTGAACGAGAAGGGCAAGTTCAATGGCAAATATGAGATGCGTCTGATGGTGGCGTTAGACGTGGGTGGCGCGATTAAAGGCCAGCACTTCGATATCTATCAGGGCGTTGGCCCGGATGCGGCGCATCTGGCCGGTTTCTACAACCATTATGGCCGCGTCTGGGTGCTGAAAGCCGCGCCGGGCACCGGTCAGCCGCTGTTTAGCAACCCACAAAATGGCAACAACGGTTCGCTGCTGTTAGGTTCTAATTAATGTCCCGTTTTCCCGGAAAGGTTTGGTTATGACAGTAGTAAGCGACGCCTGGCGACAACGTTTTGGCGGCACGGCGCGTCTCTATGGCCAGGACGCGCTGCAGCGTTTTGCCGACGCGCACTTTTGCGTGATTGGCATTGGCGGCGTGGGTTCGTGGGCGGCGGAAGCCTTAGCGCGCACCGGCATCGGTAAAATCACCCTGATTGATATGGACGATGTCTGCATCACCAATACCAACCGCCAGATTCACGCGTTGCAGGGCAAAGTAGGCCAGGCGAAGACCGATGTGATGGCAGAACGTATGCGCGCTATCAATCCGGAATGCGAAGTAATCTGCATCGATGACTTCATCACGCCGGAAAATACCGCTGAACTGTTATCGGCGGGTTTTGACTACGTGATTGATGCGATTGACAGCGTGCGCCCTAAAGCCGCGTTGATCGCCTGGTGTCGTCGCAACAAGATCCCGCTGATAACCACCGGCGGCGCGGGCGGCCAGATCGATCCCACGCAGATCCAGGTGAGCGATCTGGCAAAAACCATTCAGGATCCGCTGGCGGCCAAGCTGCGTGAGAGATTGAAAGGGGATTTTGGCGTGGTGAAGAACAGCAAAGGCAAGCTCGGCATCGACTGCGTATTCTCGACGGAAGCGCTGATGTATCCGCAGCCGGACGGTAGCGTGTGCACTTCGCGCTCCACCGCAGAAGGCCCGAAACGCATGGATTGTGCGGCCGGATTCGGCGCGGCAACCATGGTTACCGCCACGTTCGGGTTTGTGGCGGTTTCCCATGCATTGAAGAAGTTTCTGGCGAAGGCAGCGCGTCAAACGGCCTGAGCGTGCAGACGAGCAGCGCGTTGCACCGCATCCGCCAGCGCCTGTAAACCGCTGCTGCGCGACGCACTGAGCTGTGCGCGCAGACCTAACGTATCAAACAACGCCAGCGGATCTTGCTGCAGCAAGTCGGCTGGCGTTTTGCCTTCCACCGCCGTCAGTAACACCGCTAGCAATCCGCGCACGATGCGTCCTTCGCTGTCACCATAAAAGTGCAGCGTGCCGTTGTTCAGCAACTGGCTGCTTAGCCACACGCGATTTTCACAGCCCGTGAGTTCGATATCTGGCGTCTTTAACTCTTCCGCTAACGCAGGCAACTGGCGGCTGAGCTGGATCAGTTGACGATAGCGATCTTCCCACTGATGAAAATGGGTGAATTTTTCCGTCAGGCTGGCGGCGGTAATCAGATCGCCGAACGGATGCGGGGCGAGCAGGGTTGATGTCATGGGCTTATTCACTCAGTAAGTCTACGGCATGGCGCATGGCGCGCACCAGCGCATCCACGTCCTGCAAATTATTATAGGGGGCGAACGAGACACGCAGCGTGCCGGTGACGCCCAGCGCCGCCATCAGCGGCTGCGCACAGTGCTGCCCGGCGCGCAATGCGATGCCATGCTCGGCGAGCAGCGTAACGATATCGCTGTGGTGAATGCCGGCAATATCAAACGCCAGCAGGCTGGCATTGCCACAGCGGAAGCTGCGAAAACCGGGGATCTCGCTCAGTTGCTCCTCGGCGAGGCTCGCCAGTTGCTGGCTCCACATTTCGGCCTTTTTGCCATCATGTTGCGCCAGCCACTGCAGCGCGGCACTCAACCCCACCACGCCGGCAACGTTAGGCGTTCCGGCTTCAAAACGCCACGGCACCGGCTGCGGTGTGAAACTGTTAAAATCGACCTGCGTCAGCATTTTGCCGCCGCCTTGCCATGGATCCATCGCTTCCAGCAGTTCCGCTTTGCCATACAGCACGCCAATGCCCATTGGGCCATAAAGCTTATGGCCGGAAAAAGCATATAAATCAATATCCTGCGCCTGTACATCCGGCGGACAATGCACCACACCTTGTGCGCCATCGACCATCACTTTGGCACCGACGTCATGGGCTAAACGGATCGCCTGCGCCAGATCCGGACAGCCGCCGGTGACGTTCGACATCTGACCAACGGCCAGCAATCGGGTACGTGAATTGAGCAGTGCTGGCAACAGCGTGATATCCGGCAAACGATCGTCGCCCAACGGCCATTTCACCACTTTCGCGCCCGCCGCTTTTGCCACCATCAGCCACGGCACCAGATTGGCGTGATGTTCGGCTTCGCTAACCACGATTTCATCGCCAGCCTGCAATCGCGGAGCCAGCCAACTGTTCGCCACCAGATTGATCGCTTCGGTGGTGCCGCGCGTCCAGACAATCTGCCGATCGTCCGCAGCATTGAGCCAGCGCGCCACTAATCCGCGCGCCTGTTCGTATTTTTCCGTTAATGCGCGAGCGGCAGCGAACTGGCTGCGATGCACGGTGCCAGCGCTGAGGCTGTAGAACTGTGCGGTTGCGTCGATCACCGCCTGCGGCTTGAGCGCAGTAGCCGCGCTATCGAGGTAGATTCCGGCATCGCTCAGCGCGGGGAACTGCTGGCGGAAGGCGCCGGGAGAAAAAATGGTCATACTCAGCCCACTGTTAATCATGTTAGGACCAGGCTGAAAGCTGGCCCGTTGCCTGGCAAAGCTGGAAAAGCGCGTTATGCTAATTATTGCAAGGTTTGAACCGAAACCCGCATAACGCGTCGCTATTCATAGTCGATTTCACTGGCGCTACCTTTGGTGAGCGCATGCGGGTGGTTTAATGCAATCAATCTGCAAGGAGATAGAAGATGAATAAACTCACCGCAGTGCTGGCCGTGTGTACTCTGGCCTTTACCCTGTCCGCATGTTCCAGCAATTACGTAATGCACACTAACGATGGTCGCACCATCGTCGCCGATGGCAAACCTAAAGTTGATGACGAAACCGGTATGATCAGCTATCAGGATGCCAATGGCAACAAGCAGCAGATTAACCGCTCTGACGTCAAAGAGATGGTGGAGATGGGGCAGTAAGGCAAAAAAAAAGCACCGCAATTTGCGGTGCTATTTAAAATCACTATGGACAGACAGGGTAAATCTACAGGAATTAAAAGCTTGATCTGCAAGCGTCAGATCAAAATGCAAACACAACATCACGACCACAAGCCAAAAGCTCTCCAAAAGTCTGCGATCTCTCGCACGTTTCCAGAAATCTTTTCGTTCCGGCTCAGGAAGTGCGGCAACTATAGGTATTTGCTGGAGCTTCCTCAACGGACAAATTATAATGTCTCGGATTAAAAAAACTAATACGTAGCGACTTTGTATAAGTTGAAGTATTACCTTGTCAATCCGGATACGGAAAACCATGTCTAAACGCCTTCCGCCGCTTAATGCTTTACGCGTCTTTGATGCTGCTGCCCGTCATTTGAGCTTCACCAAAGCCGCTGAAGAGCTGTTTGTTACCCAGGCTGCTGTCAGCCATCAGATCAAATCTCTGGAAGATTTCCTCGGTCTTAAGCTGTTTCGCCGGAGGAATCGTTCGCTTTTACTGACGGAAGAAGGTCAAAGCTACTATTTAGATATTAAGGAGATTTTCTCTGCTCTTAACGATGCCACGCGCAAGTTGCAGGCGCGCAGCGCTAAGGGTGCGCTGACCGTCAGTTTGCTGCCGAGTTTCGCCATTCAGTGGCTGGTTCCTCGCCTTTCCAGCTTTAATATGGCTTATCCGGGCATCGACGTGCGTATCCAGGCGGTGGACCGTGATGAGGAGAAATTGGCGGACGATGTCGACGTGGCGATTTTCTACGGTCGTGGCAATTGGCCAGGCCTGCGGGTTGAGAAATTGTATGCCGAATATTTGCTGCCAGTCTGCTCACCGATGTTGCTGACGGGTGATCATCCTCTCAAATCGCCGGCCGATTTGGCGCACTGCACGCTGCTGCATGATGCATCGCGCCGTGACTGGCAATCCTATACGCGTCAGCTGGGCGTGCAGCATATCAATGTGCAACAGGGCCCGATCTTCAGCCACAGCGCCATGGTGTTGCAGGCGGCGATTCATGGTCAGGGCGTGGCGCTGGCGAATAATGTGATGGCGCAGAGTGAAATTGAAGCCGGTCGTCTGGTATGTCCTTTTAACGACGTGTTGGTCAGTAAAAATGCTTTTTATCTGGTTTGTCATGACAGCCAGGCAGAACTGGGTAAAATAGCCGCCTTTCGTCAGTGGATCCTGGAAAAAGCGGCCAATGAACAAGAAAAATTCCGTTTTCGCTACGATCATTAATGCGTTGCTGGCTGCACAATGATGTGCGCATTACCTTGAGGATTGTTTGATGTCCAGTCGTGCCATGTTTGTTTTTGCTGCCATTAGCGGATTTATGCTGGTGGCGTTTGGTGCTTTCGGCGCGCATGTGCTGAGCAAATCGCTCGGCCCAGCCGAAATGGCGTGGATACATACCGGGCTTGAATATCAGGCGTATCACACGCTGGCGGTGATTGGCCTGGGTGCCGCTATGCTGCGTCGTGCCAACATCTGGTTTTACTGGAGTAGCGCCGCAATGGCGCTCGGTATCGTGTTGTTCAGTGGCAGCCTCTATTGCCTGGCGCTGTCGCACATGAAGTTTTGGGTTTTTGTTACGCCAGTGGGAGGCTTATGCTTCCTTATTGGCTGGTTCTTGATGTTGATTGGCGCACTGCGTCTGAAACGAAAGGCAGATCGCCATGAATAAAGTTTTACTCTATTGCCGTCCAGGATTTGAGAAAGAGTGCGCGGCAGAAATCAGCGCGAAAGCGGCTGAGCGCGAGATTTACGGCTTCCCGCGCGTTAAAGATGACTCAGGTTACGTGCTGTATGAGTGCTATCAGCAGCAAGATGCTGAAAAGCTGATCCAAACGCTGCCGTTTGCCGAACTGATCTTTGCGCGGCAAATGCTGGTGGTGGGAGAGCTGCTGCGCGATCTGCCACCAGAAGACCGCATCACGCCGATTGTCGGCATGCTGACCGGTGTGGTGGAGAAGGGCGGTGAACTGCGGGTTGAAGTGCCGGATACCAATGAAGCGAAAGAGCTCACCAAGTTCTGCCGTAAATTAACCGTGCCGCTGCGTGCCAGCCTGCGTGAAAGCAAAATCCTGCTTAATTACGAAACAGCTAAGCGTCCGGTGGTGCACGTGTTCTTTATTGCGCCGGGCACCTGTTACGTCGGCTATTCGCTGCCGGAAAACAACTCGCCATTCTACATGGGCATTCCGCGCCTGAAATTCCCCTCCGATGCGCCGAGCCGTTCTACGCTCAAGCTGGAAGAGGCGTTTCACGTGTTTGTGCCTGCGGATGAGTGGGATGAGCGTCTAGCCAGCGGCATGTACGCCGTCGATCTCGGCGCTTGCCCCGGCGGCTGGACCTATCAACTGGTGAAACGCAGCATGTGGGTTTTTGCGGTAGATAACGGCCCGATGGCGCCAAGTCTGATGGACACCGGACAGGTGACGCACTGCCGCGAAGATGGTTTTAAATTCCGTCCGCCGCGTACCAATATCAGCTGGCTGGTGTGCGACATGGTGGAAAAACCGGTGCGCGTCGCTAGCCTGATGACCGAATGGCTGGTGAATGGCTGGTGCCGCGAGGCGATCTTCAACCTCAAGCTGCCCATGAAAAAGCGCTACGAAGAAGTAACACAGAACCTGGCGATGATTGATGACGCGCTGAAAGCGCAGGGCATTAATGCCCAGATTCAGGCGCGCCAGCTTTATCACGACCGCGAAGAAGTGACCGTTCACGTACGTCGACTTTGGGCGGCTGTTGGCGGCCGTCGCGACGAGCGCTAATCCTGCTTCATACTTTGCGCTACAGCGGTCCTGCTTCATACTTTGCACTACAGCGGCGTTGGCTGCGTTTGCTCGCCCCGGTCACATACTGATGTATGCTCCCGGGGACTCGCGCACTAGCCGCCTTGCTGTAGCACAAATTATTTCGCAGGATGCCAGCTTTATACTTTGCACTACAGCGGCGTTGGCTGCGTTTGTTCGCCCCGGTCACATACTGATGTATGCTCCCGGGGACTCGCGCACTTGCCGCCTTGCTGTAGCACAAATTATTTTGCAGGATAACTGTTTTGCACAGTCGCCATTTATGGCGACGGCTGTTTCGTTTGAAATCTCAATGTATTGAGATTGCCTTGCAGTACCAAATCACGCTTTAACGTCGATACTTTGCGGCAAATTTCTGCCATTTCCCGCTGTTCCTGCAATTTTCCCTGCCATTTGCTCGGTACTTGTTCCCATTGCTGATAGATCGCATCCAGCGATCCAAACTGCATCAACAACTCGCGGGCGCTTTTCGGGCCAATGCCGGGCACGCCGGGAATTTTGCTGCTGCTGATACCACACAATCCCCAATAGTCGGGCAACTGCGCGGGCGTTACGCCAAACTCTTGCTCGATAAAAGGTACATCCAGCCAGCGCTTCTGGAAATAGTCGCGAATACGAATGTTAGGTGCCAGCAGCTGGCAATAACCTTTATCGGTAGAAACAATCGTTGCTTGATGACCAGCGTCCGCCATTTTCACCGCCAGCGTGGCGGCGAGATCGTCGGCTTCGTCTAAATCAGCCACCCAGCAGTTAACGCCTGCTGCGCGGAAGGCGTCCTGCAGCGCGGGCATCTCCAGATGCAAATCCTCCGGCATCGGCGGGCGACCCGCTTTGTAATCCGGTAATAGCTGATGGCGCCAACCGGGCTGACGCTCATGGCTATCAAACACCGCCACCACGTGCGTGGGTTGTGTATGTCCCAATAACTGATGCAAGGCGGCAACGCAGCTGTCGCGGCATGGCGAACCCTGAACAGCGTGCAGACGGCGAATCAGATTGAGTGCATCAATGATAAGAAGATGAAGCGACATAGCGATAGCGGCAGCCCGCAGGCTGCCTTCCTGATGGGTTATTTGATGATTTCGTAGCAAGGCGTGTAGGCGCTGCCCGGCAGCTTCATGCGCTGCTGTGCGACAAAACCTTGCAACAGTTCGTCCATGCGGTGCATGAGATTGGCATCGCCGTGCAGTTTGTACGGGCCTTTCTCGCGAATTTCACGAATTCCGATCTCTTTGACGTTACCCGCCACAATGCCGGAGAAGGCGCGACGCAGATCGGCTGCCAGCAGCTCGGCGGGCTGATCCGGGAACAGCTTCAGGTTTGCCATATTCTCGTGCGTCGGCAGGAAGGGCACCTGTAATTCGGGTGCGATACGAATCGACCAGTTGAAGCTGTAGGCATCGCCGGTTTCGCGGCGATACTCTTTCACCTGCGGCATGGCTTTCTTCATCAGACGCGCCACTTCAGCGGCATCATCAATGATGATTTTATAATGCTTACGTGCGGCTTCGCCCAGCGTATTAACGATGAAATCATCCAGCACGCGGAAGTAGTCGGCGCTCTCTTTGGGTCCGGTCAGAATCAGCGGCAATACCTGATCGCTGTTGTGCGGATTCATTAAAATACCCAACAAATACAGCAGCTCTTCGGCTGTGCCCACGCCGCCAGGGAAGATCACGATACCGTGGGCGATACGCACAAAGGCTTCAAGGCGTTTTTCGATATCCGGCATGATGATCAGCTCATTGACCAGCGGATTCGGTGGTTCGGCGGCAATGATTGAGGGCTCAGTCAGGCCGATAAAACGGCTGTCATGATAACGCTGCTGCGCATGTCCTACCGCCGCACCTTTCATCGGTGCTTCCATGACGCCAGGTCCGCAACCGGTACAGATGTTGAGTTCGCGCAGACCCATTTGTGTGCCGACGTTGCGGCAATATTGGTATTCCACCGCATTGATTGAGTGGCCGCCCCAACACACCACGGTATTCGGATATTCGCCGATGTGCAGTGCACGCGCGTTACGCAGAATCGAAAACACCTGATTGGTGATATGCGCAGAGTCTTCCGGCTCCTCGTTCTGGTAGCGTTCTGTTGCCGCCAGTTGTCCGTTTACAAACAGAATGTCGCGCAGCACGGCAAACAAGTTTGCCTGCAGCGAACGAATAATCCGGCCATCAACAAATGCCTCTTCCGGCGGGTTGATCAGCTCCAGTTTCACACCGCGCTCACGGCGCAACACGTTGATGTCGAAGTTTTCAAAACGCGAAAGCAATTCCTGGCTGCTGTCGGTCTGGCTACCGGAGTTGAGTACCGCAAGAGAACAGTTACGAAACAGCTGATAAAGGTCGCTGCTAGCGGTGCGCTTCAGCATGTCGACTTCAAGCTGGGAGAGCAGATCCATCGAGCCAAGCGGGCTGATATGTGTAATCAAGAGAACTCCTTTACACGCAAATGCGTGGCTGATGACGCTGCGCTTAACTTATTAACGCAGCGACGAAAATCCCTGGTCGCGCATGCTTCGATCGCGCCTTCAACAGAGTAACGTTGTCTGCTGTGAATGCTCAAGGGGAACCGCGCATCCGTGCAGCGGCCTGCGAGGCGTCTCGCAAACTATTACTGGCGAACCAGGCGGGAAAATCCCGGAGAGAAGGGCACGTTACTGCGCCAAGGATTGATATCCAGACCGCCGCGCCTGGTGTAACGTGCATAAACGCTCAGGGCTTCTGGCTGACAAAAGCGCTGAACGTCGTTGAAAATGCGCTCAACGCACTGCTCATGAAATTCATTATGCTGACGGAATGAGATGAGATAACGCAGTAGCGCTTCACGGTTAATACGCGGGCCTTTGTAGCGAATCATCACCGAGCCCCAATCGGGCTGATTGGTAATTAAGCAGTTCGATTTCAGCAGATGGCTAACCAGCGTTTCTTCAACAATTTCACGGCCTGCAGCCTGCGCCAGATAATCTGCATTGAAGGAGTAATCGTGGATTTCGATATCCTGTTCATCAATCACTTCGCCACTGAAATGGCCGATCGGCTGGCCTTCCACTTCGCTGAGACGAAACAGCGCCACGCTGACCTGACCCTTTGCGCAGGCGCTGAGATCGCGCTCCAGCGTCTGGCGCACTTCGCCCCAGTCGGCGAAAACGGTCTGATTAAAACTGTTAAGATAGAGCTTGAAACTCTTCGACTCGATCAGGTTTTGGCTATCGGCGCGCAGCACCACTTCGCCCACCGCGACCTGCGGAACGCCTTTGCTGTTGAGCCAGGAGAGTTCGTACAGCGTCCAAATATCTGCGCCAGTAAACGGCAGATTATCGGGATACAGCCCCAGCGGCTCACGGTTAAGGCTGCGCGGCACGGATTGCAGCAGCGTGTTATCGTAGCGATCAACATAAGCCGTGGGCTTACCTAAGGTCAGGCCGCTTAATGCCTGATCCCGGTTTTCAGAAGACATAACGGTTACCACTAAATTTCATCAAAGTGGTTAAGTGTAACCTAACACTTGCGAGAATATGAATGATGCAGCAAACCGTAGATGCTCTGCGTGAGTTTACCGCCCGCTACGTTGAACATTGGCAGCAACAAACCGGACATTTTCCCGCCAGCGCCGATCTGCTTGGCGTTCCCTCCGACTGCATTATTAGCACGCTGGATGACCGCGTGTTGTGGCAGCCGCAGCCGTTTACGTTACCGGCCACGCTTGAAGCGGTAGAGCGTGCGCTGGATCTGCAACTGCAACCAGAAATCAGTGCGTTTTATACCAGCCAGTTTGCAGGTGATATGACGGCAACCTTTGAACAGCAGCCGATTACCCTGCTGCAGGTATGGAGTGAAGCGGATTTCACTCGCCTGCAGGAAAACCTGATTGGTCACTTGGTTATGAAGCGCCGCTTAAGACAAGCGCCAACGCTGTTTATTGCCACCACCAACTCAGAGAATGAGGTGATTGCGCTGTGCAATCTTACCGGCGAGGTCATTATTGAGGAGCCTGGCACTAAAAAGCGTGAAGTCCTGGCGACATCGGTTGAGAATTTTCTTAATGCTTTACAACCTGTTACTCAGTGATTTGCAGATTTTTAGGCTGCGCTTTGTGAGAGATCTCTCACGTTAGGTGTGAGAGATCGCTAGATCATTGCGCAGACTTGCGGAAGCCCTAAATGTAAAAATATTGTGAATCATGAACTTATGGCATCAATCTGAAAATTAAGACAGGACTTAATCCATTAACGCTTCTTACTGGCTTGTTATTGCGATGGTTTCTGGGAGAATAGTCACCACTTGCAGGATGCTGGGGATTAAGAGACGTTCAGGAGAATGTCAGCCATGAGGCGGGAACGTAACGGAATTTACGGCACACGGAAGGCTTCAGGACGAAGCAGGACACTCAGGATTGAGTATAAAGGACACCTCCAGGACGGAGAATGAGAGCCACGCGGAACGTGGCGGGCCAGGATGCTAAGGACCAATGTCATGATGACAAGCGACGGAAAGCGCAGGAAAAGTTGTCATGGATGAGCAGGGAGCACAGCAGTAGCTGGAATGCTGCAAACGAAAACCGGGAGCACTGTAATCACAGTGCTCCCTTTTTTTATGCCATTTTTACGCCGGGCGTGACTGATGGTATGCTTGCCGCCCAATTTTTCTCTGGAGGTGGCGCATGTCGTCGCAAATGATTTTTCAGCGCCTGCAGCAGGTCGAAGCGGTGATGCGTGAACACGGCCATTGGCAGTCACAATCCCCCGAGGCGGGCGCCTTCGCCAGTACCGAACCTTTCTGTCTTGATACCATGGAGCCGCTGCAATGGCTGCAATGGGTGTTCATGCCACGTTTTTATGCGCTGCTCGAAAGCGGCGCGCCGTTGCCGCAGAATTTTGCCATCGCTCCCTATTATGAAGTCGCATTGCCAGCCGACACGCCGGGCTATGCGGTGCTATTGCTGACGCTCAACAAGTTTGATGCGCTGTTCCAGGAACCTTCCGCCTGATGCTCGAAATCCTTTATCAAGATGCGTGGCTGGTCGCGGTGAATAAGCCGGCCGGTTGGCTGGTGCATCGCAGCTGGCTCGATCGCAATGAAAAAGTGGTGGTGATGCAAACGGTGCGCGATCAGATTGGCCAGCATGTGTTCACTGTGCACCGCCTCGATCGCCCAACGTCCGGCGTGTTGCTGATGGCCTTATCGAGTGAAGTCGCCCATTTACTGGCGCAGCAGTTTGAACAGCACCAGATGCAGAAAACCTATCATGCGGTGCTGCGCGGCTGGCTGGAAGGCGGCGCGACGCTGGATTATCCGCTGGTGGAAGAGCTGGATAAGATTGCCGACAAATTTGCCACCCAGGAACCTGTTGCCCAACCGGCGGTAACGGATTACCAGGCGCTGGCACACGTTGAGATGCCGGTCGCCATCAGCCGCTATAACACCGCGCGCTATACGCTGGTGGAGATGGCGCCGCACACCGGGCGTAAACATCAGCTGCGTCGCCACATGGTGCATCTGCGTCATCCGATTATTGGCGACAGCGCGCACGGCGATCTGCGCCAGAATCGCGGTGCGGCGGCACATTTTGGCCTCAATCGCCTGATGCTGCACGCCAGCGCACTCAGCTTTACCCATCCCGTTACCGGCGAGCCCATAGTGATTCGCGCCGGGTTGGATCGCGTCTGGCAGCAGATGCTTGAGCAGTTTGGCTGGCAGGATCAGATCCCTGAAGTTCCCAGGGTTGAGTTTGCCAGTGATGCAGTCCAGGATAAGCCGACAGAATAAAGGAGCGGCAAGATGGCAAAGATTGGCATTTTTACAGGTACGGTTTACGGCAATGCGCTGCTGGTAGCTGAAGAAGCACAGACGGTGCTGGAAGAGCAGGGCCACGACGTGAAGGTGTTTGAAGATCCGTCGATGGCGGATTGGCAGGCATACAGCCAGGATGTGGTGCTGATTGTCACCTCAACCACCGGTCAGGGCGACTTCCCGGATAACATTGCCCGCCTGTATGTTGCAGTGCGTGATCAGCTGGGTTATCAACCAGAATTGCGTTATGGCGTGATTGGCTTGGGTGACAGCAGCTATGACAATTTCTGCCGTGCAGCTAAAACCTTTGATGCCACCTTGCAGGAGCAGAGCGCGCAGCGCATCGGCGAGGTGCTGTTGGTGGATGCGACGGAAGATCCGGAGCCCGAATCAGTGACCTCACCGTGGGTGGAGAGCTGGGGTAAGTTGCTGTAAGGACTTTTCCCTCACCCTAACCCTCTCCCGCCAGCGGGAGAGGGAATATTTAGAGGGTGCAGCCCGCACGGTTTGTTCCCTCTCCCGCGAAGTGGGAGAGGGCCAGGGTGAGGGCAATAACCATCACGTTACCGGCGCCGGATTAAACACCGCCAGCTGATTACGAATCCCCCAACGATCCGACCATGTCTGCTTGCGCCCGCTGGCAATCTCCAGAATCAACTCAAACAGTCGCCAACCGACCTGTTCAATACTCTCTTCGCCCGTTGCAATGGTTCCGGCATTAATATCCATCAAATCATGCCAGCGTTCGGCCAGGGCATTGCGCGTTGCCATCTTGATTACCGGAATGGCGGCCAAACCGTAAGGTGTGCCGCGCCCGGTAGTGAACACCTGCAAGGTAATGCCTGATGCCATCTGCTGCGTGCCACACACGAAATCGCTGGCTGGTGTGGCCGCATAAATCAGCCCGCGTTTGGTGGGGCGCTGTCCGGGCGACAACACTTCAACAATCGGGCTGCGACCTGACTTGGCAATCGAACCCAGCGCTTTCTCCACCACATTCGCCAGCCCGCCTTTTTTGTTGCCCGGCGAGGGATTGGCGCTGCGATCGGTTTGGCCCTGGCTGAGGTAATCGTCATACCACGCCATCTCTTCCAGCAGCCGTTTGCCGACCGCTTCATCCACCACGCGCGGCGTCAGCAGATGTATGGCATCCCGCACTTCGGTCACTTCCGAGAACATTACCGTTGCGCCGCAGCGCACCAGCAAATCAGAAGCAAATCCCACGGCGGGGTTCGCCGTTACGCCCGAGAAAGCGTCGCTGCCGCCGCACTGCGTGCCGATCACCAATTCCGATGCTGGACAGGTTTCGCGCTGACGTTGATTAAGCTTTTTCAAATGGCGTTCGGCGACCTGCAGGATTTCATCCACCATCGCGCCGAAGCCCACCAGCCGCTCATCCTGCAATCGCACAATGTCGTTGTCATCCAGCGAAATGGCCTGCACATCGGGTGTGCCGGTCAGCAGACGTTCGGGCTGTAACTTCTCGCAGCCGAGGCTGACGATCATCACTTCGCCACCAAAATTGGGGTTCAGCGCCAGGTTATGAATGGTGCGAATTGGCACCACCGCGGCGGGCGCATTGATTGCCACGCCGCAACCGTACAGATGATTCAGCGCCACCACGCCATCAACATTGGGATAACGCGGCAGCAAATCACGCTCAATGATCTGCACTACATAATCCACCACGCCCGCCACGCAGTGAACGCTGGTGGTGATGCCGAGCAGGTTGCGCGTGCCCACGCTGCCATCTGCATTGCGATAGCCTTCGAAGGTATAACCTTCCAGCGGCGGCAGCGCGGGCGGCACATTGTTTGCCAACGGCAAACTGTTGAGTGGCGGCGCTTCGGGCAGCGCTACCAGTGATTCTTCAATCCAGCTACCTTGTGGGATGGGGCGCAGCGCGTAGCCAATCACTTCACCGTAGCGCAGGATCGCGCCTGCTTGCGGGATATCGCTGAGCGCGACTTTATGTCCCTGTGGCACATGCTCAGTCAGTTGCAGTCCGTCGGCGAACCGGGTGCCGGACGGTAATCCCTGATTGTTGACCACGATAGCCACGTTATCGGCATCGTGCACTTTGATATAGAGCGGTTTTTCTGTCAGAGGACGGTTCATTGCTCACCTTCCAGTTCGTCGCACCGTACGTAGCAGCGCGGTTTAAAATACGTCCATCACGTCATCGTTTTTTGCCAGCCTCAGTATATGCAGGGGGATTTGCCGTATGCATTGTGCAACTGACTGGCTTTAAGGAGATTTATCAGGGGAATTTGGTTCGTTTATCCAAACACAAGTGAAGGGACTCACAAACTGCCGTTATCCTGTACGTTAACCAGGCAAAATCAGGGAGCAAAAAAGCGTTCCGTGAGCCACGCCGCAGCGTTATGTGCAGATGCCATAAAATCATTCTCTTTCACCCTAAATCCTCATGCGTTCTTCCAGTGTTTCGCCGCCAGGCTGTTCCTATACTGATTCTCGTTCTTCAACGTTAGGTTATTCGTCACGACGCATCATCGTATTGCCAAATATAAAAATCGCCGTGTTTAACCCGACTTCATTCTGATACCCAACGCGATGTGTATGCAGTCAGAGTGGATGTAGCGTTCGCTATATTTCAGGAGTGCATCATGAATAGTTTCAGCCAGACAGCGGAAGCAGTGCAAAAGCGCACTAATGCCCGTTACTGGATTGTGGTGATGTTATTTATCGTCACCTCGTTCAACTACGGTGACCGCGCAACCATTTCGATTGCCGGTTCGGCGATGTCCAAAGAGATCGGCCTTGATTCGGTCGGCCTGGGCTATATCTTCTCCGCCTTTTCCTGGGCGTACGTGATTGGGCAGATTCCGGGCGGCTGGCTGCTCGACCGCTTCGGCTCAAAACGCGTCTACTTCTGGAGCATCTTCCTCTGGTCGCTGTTTACCTTGCTGCAAGGCTTCGTCGATCTGTTCAGCGGTTTTGGCATTATCATTTCGCTGTTCCTGTTGCGCTTCCTGGTCGGCCTGGCTGAAGCGCCATCCTTCCCCGGCAATAGCCGCATTGTTGCGGCCTGGTTCCCGGCACAGGAGCGCGGCACCGCCGTCGCAATCTTTAACTCGGCGCAATACTTTGCCACGGTAATCTTCGCGCCGATCATGGGTTGGCTGGTCTCCGAAGTGGGCTGGGCGCACGTGTTCTGGTTCATGGGCGGATTGGGCATCATCCTCAGCTTTATCTGGCTGAAAGTGATCCACGATCCCACCGATCATCCGGGCGTCAACAAAGCCGAGCTGGAGTACATGGAGCAGGGCGGTGCGCTGATCAACATGGACGTCAAAAAGGATGACCGCAAAGTGAGCTGGAGCGATAAGTGGTTCCAGATCAAACAGCTACTGACCTCACGCATGATGCTGGGCATCTATCTCGGCCAATACTGCGTCAACGCCTTAACCTACTTCTTTATTACCTGGTTCCCGGTGTATCTGGTGCAGGCGCGCGGCATGTCGATTCTTAAGGCCGGCTTTATTGCTTCGATTCCTGCGGTGTGTGGCTTCCTCGGCGGCGTATTGGGCGGCGTGATTTCTGATTACCTGATGCGTAAAACCGGTTCGCTGAACATCGCGCGTAAAACGCCCATTGTGCTCGGTATGCTGCTCTCCATCTCGATGGTGATGTGTAACTACACCGACACGGAATGGGTGGTGGTGTTCTTTATGGCGCTGGCATTCTTCGGCAAAGGCATTGGTGCGCTGGGTTGGGCGGTGATGGCAGATACCGCACCGAAAGAGATCAGCGGTTTGAGCGGTGGCTTGTTCAACATGTTCGGTAACTTCTCCGGCATCGTCACGCCAATTGCCATCGGTTACATCATCGCCACCAGCGGATCCTTCGAGGGCGCGCTGATTTATGTCGGTATCCATGCCTTTGTCGCCGCATTTAGTTTCCTGGTGATTGCCGGCGATATCAAACGGGTTGAACTGAAAACCAGGCCATAAGGACGGAATATGACTACGCAAAGCACGCCGGTCATCACCGATATGCAGGTGATTCCGGTTGCCGGTTACGACAGCATGTTGCTCAACATCGGTGGCGCGCACAGCGCCTGCTTCACCCGCAATATCGTGGTGCTCACGGATAGCGCGGGACACATCGGCGTCGGTGAAGCGCCGGGCGGGGAAACCATCTACCAAACGCTGGTTGAGGCGATTCCGCAGGTAAAAGGTCAGCAGGTTGCCCGCATGAATCGTCTGGTGCAGCAGGTGCACAAAGGCAATCAGTCGGCGGATTTCGATACCTTCGGCAAGGGCGCGTGGACCTTCGAACTACGCGTCAATGCGGTGGCCGCGCTGGAAGCGGCGCTACTGGATTTACTCGGCCAATGTCTCGGCGTGCCGGTGGCGGAACTGCTCGGTCCGGGCCAGCAGCGCGATGAGGTCACGGTGCTCGGCTATCTGTTCTATCTCGGCGATCGTCGCAAAACCGATTTGCCGTATCTGACCGGCGAAAACGCCAGCCACGACTGGTATCACTTGCGTCATCAGGAGGCGCTGACGCCGGAATCTGTGGTGCGTCTGGCGGAAGCGGCGCAGGACAAATATGGCTTCAAAGATTTCAAACTCAAAGGCGGCGTGCTGCCGGGCGAGCAGGAGATTGAGTCGGCGGCGGCGCTAAAAAAACGCTTCCCCGATGCGCGCATCACCGTCGATCCCAACGGTGCCTGGACGCTGGATGAAGCCATTCGCTTGTGTAAAGGCATGGGCGATGTGCTGACCTACGCCGAAGATCCGTGCGGTGCCGAGCAGGGCTATTCCGGCCGCGAAGTGATGGCCGAATTCCGCCGTGCGACGGGGTTGCCGGTCGCCACCAACATGATCGCCACCAACTGGCGCGAGATGAACCACGCGGTGATGCTCAATGCCGTCGACATCCCGCTGGCCGATCCGCACTTCTGGACGCTGAGCGGTGCGGTGCGCGTGGCGCAGCTGTGTGATGACTGGGGTCTGACGTGGGGCTGTCACTCCAATAACCACTTCGATATTTCACTGGCGATGTTCACCCACGTTGGCGCCGCTGCGCCGGGTAAACCCACCGCGATTGATACGCACTGGATTTGGCAGGAGGGCGATCAGCGCCTGACCAAAGAGCCGCTGCAGATCCGCAACGGCAAAATCGCCGTGCCGGATAAGCCGGGCCTCGGCGTCGAGCTGGATTGGGATCGCCTGCATCAGGCCAACGCGTTGTACAAATCACTGCCGGCGGGCGCACGTAATGACGCCACCGCGATGCAGTATCTGGTTCCCAATTGGGCATTCGACCGCAAGCGTCCAGCCTTTGGTCGCGGCTAAGTTTAAGGAGCAGGAAATGAGTCAGACACCGAAAATAACATCGCTGCAGATCATTCCGGTGGCCGGTCACGACAGCATGTTGCTTAATCTGAGTGGCGCGCATTCGCCGTTCTTTACCCGCAACATCGTCATCATTAAAGACAATGCCGGACACACCGGCGTCGGTGAGATTCCGGGCGGCGAAAAGATTCGTCAGACGCTGGAGGATGCTGCGGCGCTGGTGGTGCAGAAAACCGTTGGCGAATACAAGAACATCCTCAACTTGGTGCGCAGCACCTTTGCCGACCGCGATTCCAGCGGACGCGGCAACCAAACCTTTGATTTGCGTACCACCATTCACGTGGTTACTGGCATCGAAGCGGCGCTGCTCGATCTGCTGGGACAGCATTTGGGTGTGAACGTCGCCTCGTTGCTCGGCGATGGTCAGCAGCGCGACCGGGTAGAAATGCTCGGCTACCTGTTCTATGTCGGCGATCGCAAGAAAACCTCGCTGCCGTATCAGAGCCAGGAAAATGACAAATGTGATTGGTATCGCCTGCGCCACGAAGAAGCGCTGACGCCGGAAACGGTGGTGCGCCTGGCGGAAGCGGCCTATGAAAAATATGGCTTTAACGATTTCAAACTGAAAGGCGGTGTGCTGCGCGGTGGCGAAGAGGCCGAAGCGGTGACGGCGCTGGCGAAGCGCTTCCCGCAGGCGCGTGTGACGCTTGATCCTAACGGAGCCTGGTCGCTCAACGAGGCGATTCTGCTCGGTAAGCAGCTGAAAGGTGTGCTGGCCTATGCGGAAGATCCGTGCGGTGCTGAGCAGGGCTATTCCGGTCGCGAAGTGATGGCGGAATTCCGCCGCGCCACCGGCATGCCGACCGCCACCAACATGATCGCCACCGACTGGCGTCAAATGGGCCACACGCTGTCGCTGCAGTCGGTCGATATCCCGCTGGCCGATCCGCACTTCTGGACGATGCAGGGTTCGGTACGCGTGGCGCAGATGTGTCACGACTTCGGCCTGACGTGGGGCTCGCACTCTAACAACCACTTCGATATCTCGCTGGCGATGTTTACCCACGTTGCCGCCGCCGCACCGGGTGCGATTACCGCCATTGATACGCATTGGATTTGGCAGGAAGGCAATCAGCGCCTGACTAAAGAGCCGCTCCAGATTAAAGGCGGCATGGTGCAGGTGCCGCAAAAACCGGGTCTCGGCGTCGAGCTGGATATGGATCAGGTGATGCAGGCCAACGCGCTGTATCAGAAACACGGTTTGGGCGCGCGCGATGATGCGCAAGCCATGCAGTTCCTCGTACCGAACTGGACCTTTGATAACAAGCGTCCGTGCCTGGTGCGCTAACTTTTCCGGCTCCCCGCGCGGGAGCCTGCTGTAACCGACAGGAGTGAAGACAATGAGCAATGCCTGGCCGAACCCTTTTCGTCGCCGTTTGCTGGCAGGAGAAACCCTGATTGGCAGCTGGTGCGCGCTGGCTAATCCCCTTACCACTGAAGTGCTGGGCCTGGCGGGCTTTGACTGGCTGGTGCTGGATGGCGAACACGCGCCGAATGACATCACCACCTTTGTGCCGCAGCTAATGGCACTGAAGGGCAGCCACAGCGCGCCGGTGGTGCGTCCGCCGTGCAACGAACCGATCATTATTAAGCGCTTGCTGGATATCGGCTTCTACAACTTCCTGGTGCCGTTTGTGGAGACCGAGGAAGAGGCGATTCGCGCGGTGGCATCTACTCGCTATCCACCGGCGGGCATTCGCGGTGTGTCGGTTTCGCACCGCAGCAACATGTACGGCACGCTGCCGGATTACAACAGCACCATTAACGACAACATCACGGTGCTGGTGCAGATCGAAACGCAACAGGCGGTGGACAACATCGATGCTATCGCCGCGGTGGAGGGGGTCGATGGCATCTTCGTTGGGCCGGGCGATCTCTCGGCCGCGCTCGGCTATCTGGGCCAGCCTGCGCATCCCGAAGTATTGAAAGTGATTAAACACGTCTTCGAACGCGCCAAAGCGGCGGGGAAACCGAGCGGCATTCTGGCGCCGGTGGAAGCCGATGCGCGCCGCTATCTGGAGTGGGGCGCCAGCTTTGTGGCGGTAGGCAGCGATCTGGGTGTGTTCCGTAACGCCACGCAGGCGCTGTGTGACAAATTTAAAAAATAACTGACTGAGAGGAAAGGCAATGAAAATTGGATTTATCGGCCTCGGCATCATGGGCAAACCGATGAGTAAAAACCTGGTGAAAGCCGGTTATTCGCTGGTGGTGCGCGACCATAATGTTAGTAACGAAGCAGAGTTGGTGGAGCTGGGCGCCACCGTGGCCAAGACGCCAAAAGAGGTGGCTGAACAGGTGGATGTGTTGATCACCATGGTACCGAACTCGCCACAGGTTAAAGAGGTGTGCCTCGGTGCTAACGGCATCATCGAAGGCGCGAAGCCGGGCCTGATCGTTATCGACATGAGTTCCATTGCGCCGTTGGCCAGCCGCGAAGTGCATGATGCGCTGGCGGCGAAAGGCATCAAAATGCTCGATGCGCCAGTCAGCGGCGGCGAGCCGAAAGCGATTGAAGGCACGCTGTCGGTGATGGTGGGCGGCGATAAAGCGGTGTTTGATCAGTGCTACGACATCATGAAAGCGATGGCGGGTTCGGTGGTACACACCGGTGACATTGGCGCGGGGAATGTGACTAAGCTGGCAAATCAGGTGATTGTGGCGCTTAACATCGCGGCGATGTCAGAAGCGCTGTCGCTGGCGACCAAAGCGGGCGTTAATCCTGAGCTGGTTTATCAGGCGATTCGTGGTGGTCTGGCAGGCAGCACCGTGCTGGATGCCAAAGCGCCGATGGTGCTGGATCGTAACTTCAAACCGGGCTTCCGCATCGATCTGCATATCAAAGATCTGGCCAATGCGCTGGATACCTCGCATGAGATCGGAGCGCATCTGCCGCTGACTGCCGCAGTGATGGAGATGATGCAGGCGCTGAAAGTGGATGGACAGGGCACTTCCGACCATAGCGCGCTAGCCTGCTATTATGAAAAATTAGCGAAAGTTGAGATCACCCGGTAGTGCAATCGTCCGGCGTCTACGGATGTCGGGCGGCTCGCTGCCTTCGCAGGACGGATGTCCGTCATCAACCGCGCTGGATTGCCTATGAAAATTGTCATCGCACCGGATTCATATAAAGAGAGTTTATCCGCCCTGGAAGTGGCTTCGGCGATTGAAGCGGGATTCCGCGAGATCTTTCCCGAAGCTGAGTACGTGAAAATACCGGTTGCCGACGGTGGTGAAGGCACGGTTGAAGCGATGGTGGCGGCAACGCAGGGAAACATTGTCCGGCTGACGGTTACTGGACCGCTCGGCAAGCCAGTGGAGGCGTTCTACGGTTTGTCAGGTGATGAGCGTACCGCATTTATCGAAATGGCGGCAGCCAGCGGGCTGGAGTTAGTGCCAGCGGCACAGCGCGATCCGCTGATTACCACCTCGTTCGGCACCGGCGAGCTGATCAAAGATGCGCTCGATCGCGGTGTCGATCACTTCATTATCGGCATTGGCGGCAGCGCCACCAATGATGGCGGTTCCGGCATGATGCAAGCGCTGGGCGCACAACTGCTGGATGAGCACGGCAAGCAAATCGCCTACGGCGGCGGCGCATTACCGCAGCTGGCGCGCATCGATATCGAACAGCTGGATGCGCGTATTAAGCAGTGTCGCTTTGAAGTCGCCTGCGATGTCAGCAATCCGCTCACCGGCGATAAGGGCGCTTCGGCGATCTTCGGTCCGCAGAAAGGTGCGACGCCGGAACTGGTGCAGCAGCTGGACAAAGCACTGGAACATTACGCCAACCTGATTCATCGCGATCTGGATATTGATGTTTTACACATTGATGGCGGCGGCGCGGCGGGCGGCATGGGCGCGGCGCTGCATGCGTTTTGTCAGGCCGAGTTACGCAGCGGCATTGAGATTGTCACTGAAGCCTTGGGCCTGGCCGAGCAGGTGAAAGATGCCGATCTGGTGATTACCGGCGAAGGGCGCATTGATAGTCAAAGCATTAACGGCAAGGTGCCGATTGGTGTGGCAAAGGTCGCGAAGCAGTTTAATAAACCGGTGATTGGCATTGCTGGAAGTTTAACCGCGGATGTCGGCGTGGTGCACCAACATGGGCTGGATGCGGTGTTCAGCGTGTTGTTTAGCATCTGCTCATTGGATGACGCGCTGGCCAACGCGGCGCAGAACGTGCGTCTGACGGCGCGCAATGTGGCGGCGGTGATTAAGCTGGGGAAAGGGAGATAGTTTTCCCTCACCCTAACCCTCTCCCAGAGGGAGAGGGAACCGATCGGTGCATATTTTGCTCCCTCGCCCGCTTGCGGGAGAGGGCGGGGTGAGGGGAAAACCGCACCGCACTAACTCAACGCCAACAATTTCCTCGCTTCACGCGCCACGTTCGCCATCTCATCACTCAACTCCAGCAGCTCCGGCTCCAGCGCGTCGATATCGCTCTCCTGATGCAAACTCTTCTCCAGCTGCTGACACAGCTGCTTCAGGCGCGGCACGCCGCTGTAGCTGGCGCTGCCGTGCAGCTTGTGGATAATCTCGCGCAATCCCACCACATCATTGCTCGCCATGGCACTCTTTACGCGCTCTTCCACTTCCGGCAGGAAATCGAGCAGCATTTGCAGCAAATCGCGGGCTAAATCGGGTTTATTGGCGGCCTGACGTAGCGCCAGCGTCCAGTCCAGCGACGGCGCCACGTGCGGCTGTTGCGGCTGTGGCATGACCCGGTTCGGCGCGTAACGCTGCAGCAGCTGGCTCAATTTGTCCTCATCAATCGGCTTCGCCAGATAGTCATTCATGCCAGCGTTGATGAGCTGCGCACGTTCGCCATCCAGCGCATGCGCAGTAACGGCGACAATCGGTGTGGTGGCGTGCAGCGGCAGGCTGCGGATGATTTCGCTGGCGCGGATGCCATCGATATCCGGCATCTGAATGTCCATCAGAATCACGTCCAGCTTGTGCAGGCGCGCCTGACGAATCGCCTGCTCGGCGTTATCACACAGAATGATGTGCTGCACCTGCTCCTCCAGCAGTGCGCCAATCAGTTTCAGGTTGGCGGGATTGTCATCCACCGCCATTACCGTCAGCGGCTGACGTGCACCGCGCGGCAGCGCATCGCTTTGCCAGTCATGTAAGTCCAGCAGCATCGGCAGCAAGCGCGTCAACGAGACCGGTTTGGCGATACACCCGGCAATGCCGCGCGCCCGTAAGTCATCGGCAAATAGCATCATTTCACTCGGCAGCGCCAGCAACACCGAATCGGCGCGCGCATGCAGACGTTTAATCAATGCATCCGGCAACGTCGCAGGATGCGGCTCGGTGACCGGCAAACCCATCAGCAGCAGCGGGAAGTGCGTCTCGGGCATCTCTTCCAGGCTGGAGAAGTGCTGCACCTGCAGCGGCGTGATGCTTAGCATCTCCTGCACCGCTTTCGCCACCGCTGGATGTGGCTCGATATACGCCAGCGGCGTGGCGCGCAAATCGTCCAACATGCGCGGAATGGCTGGTGCATTGGGATTGAGATCGAGATGAACGTGCACCCAGAAGGTCGAACCCTGATTCGGGCGGCTGTGGAAGGCAATTTCGCCGCCCATTTCGCTCACCAGTTTCTGCGTGATCACCAACCCTAAACCGGTGCCGCCATGACGGCGCGTAATGCTGGCATCGGCCTGACGAAACGCCTGGAATAGCTGCGACTGCTGCTGTTCAGAGATACCGATGCCGGTGTCATGCACCTGAATCTCCAGCTCGACGCGCGTAGTGTTGATGCTGCGCAGCTCAACGCGTAAATCGATATGACCGCGCTCGGTGAACTTAATCGCGTTACCAATCAGATTAATCAAGATCTGCTGCAGGCGCAGCGGGTCGCCAATCACATTATCCGGCACCTGTTTTTCCAGGCACACGGTAATTTCCAGCCCTTTGTCATGGGCGGACGGCGCCAGCAGCACCAGCGTTTCATCCAGCGTGGCGCGCAGCGGGAACGGGATCGACTCCAGCACCAGCTTGCCGGCTTCCAGTTTCGAGAAATCGAGCACGTCATTAATGATGCTCAGCAGGTTATTCGCCGAACGCTCGATGGTGCTCATGTAGTCGCGCTGGTTGGTGCTCAGCCCGGTTTTTAGCATCTGACGGGTAAAGCCAATTACGCCGTTCAGCGGCGTACGCAGCTCATGCGACATGTTGGCGAGGAACTCTGATTTGATGCGCGCCGCTTCCTGCGCACGCTTCTTCGCCAGATCCAGCTCCACGTTCTGAATCTCCAGCTGCTCCAGCGTTTCACGCAGATCGTAAGTCGCCTGATCGATGTTCTGCTGCATCTCTTCGTGATAGGCGGTGAGCGACATTGCCATGGCGTTGATGCCGTTTTTCAGAATACTCAGCTCGCCCAGCATGTAACCATCGACGCGGCTGTCCAGCTGGCCACGACGAATGCGGTCCACGGTGGTAACCATATTGCGAATGGGACCGGTGACGTCGCGCATCAGGCGATAGGCAAACAGCATGGCGATGCACAGGCAGAACAGCAGCAGCAGCGTGGCGACAAATACTTCTTTGTATTGCTCCAGCCGCACCGATTGCAGATCCAGTTCGATCGCCACATAACCTAGCGGATTCCCGGCTGGTTTGGCATCTTCGCCCGGCAGCTCATCCACCGAATAGCGTTCAGAGATAATCGGCGTGCGCAGAATCATAATTGTGCCTTGCCGCTCCACCGAGACGCCATCTTCCAGCGTGGAGATGTCCTCTTTTTGCAGCAGCGCCAAATTCTGATTGTTATTCGAGGTGACGTAGACGTGATTGTTGTTGTCGAAAATGGTGATGGCACGGACAATATCGGAGTGGCGGCGATGCAGCAGACTAACTAACTCGCGAATCGCATCGCGGTTGTGCCACGTCATGCCGTATTCACTGGAGACCGCCAGCGGTTCGATGATGTTCGCTCCCGCATCGTGCACCTGATGCTGTAATTCGTTGTAGCGGTGCACCACAAAGAAGGTACTGAGCAGCAGACCAATCATCAGCGTTGGCGCCAGTATCAGAATCATCATTCGCGCCCGCAGGCTGTATTTGGTCATAATTGTGGCCTGGCGACTCCTGGCATTTTTTCCCTGTGCAAGCACGGTTATTGGCTGCACACCCAATTAACGTAGAGATTTCACAATACTATGGCGCAATTTTACTCCGCAAAACAGCGTGTGACGACGAAGGCTCGCATATCCGTCACCATTGAAGACCTCGATCCTTTCGGACAAGGTGTTGCGCGCCATAAAGGCAAGGCGATGTTTGTTAGCGGCGCGCTGCCCGGTGAACAGGCGGAAGTGACGGTGTTCGATGATAAAAGCAAATACGCACGCGCCAAAGCCAACAAGATCATTAATCCCAGCCCACAGCGGGAAACACCGCGCTGCGTCCATTTTGGCGTGTGCGGCGGCTGCCAGCAGCAACATGCCTCGGTGGCTTTGCAGCAGGAGAGTAAAGCGCGCGCATTAAGCCGCATGTTAAGCCGCGAAGCGCCGCTGCCGGTGAAGGTGGATGAGATCATCAGCGGCAGCGCGTGGGGCTACCGTCGCCGGGCGCGTTTAGGATTGCAGTGGCAGCCAAAACAGCAGCGTTTGCAAATGGGGTTCCGTCAGGCCGCCAGCAACGATTTGGTTGAACTGAAGCAATGCCCGGTTTTGGTGCCCGAACTTGAAGCGTTGCTGCAGCCGCTGCACCAGTGCCTCAGCGATTTACAGGCAGTTAAACGGTTAGGCCACGTAGAATTGGTGCTGGCGGATAATGGCCCGCTGATGGTGCTGCGTCATCTTGATGCATTATCTGCTGGCGACCGCGCAAAACTGGAACGCTTTTCGCATGAGCAGCAACTGTCGCTCTATCTGTCTGATGGCAGTGAAAGTTTGCAGGCGCTGAATGCGCGCGAACCTTTTTATCACTCGTTGAATTTGCCGCTATCCTTTAGCCCGCAGAATTTTATTCAGGTCAACGATGGTGTGAATCAGCAGATGGTCGCCAAAGCCATTGAATGGCTGGATTTACAGCCAGAGGATCGTGTGCTGGATTTGTTCTGCGGCATGGGAAACTTTACCTTGCCATTAGGAAAGTTCGTACAAAATGTTGTAGGTGTGGAGGGCGTTGCAGCATTAGTGCAGCAGGCAGCGTATAATGCTGAGCAGACTAATCTCAAGAATGTTCGCTTTTTCCAGCATAACCTGGAGGAAGATGTATCGCGTCAGCCGTGGGCGACGCAGGGATTTAACAAGGTGTTACTGGATCCAGCGCGTGCTGGGGCCGCGGGCGTAATGGCGCATGTGGTTAAACTTGCGCCGCAACGTGTGGTCTATGTTTCCTGTAACCCTACAACGCTGGCGCGTGACAGTCAGACATTGCTGTCAGCGGGCTACCATTTGGAAAGGGTCGCGATGCTGGATATGTTCCCCCATACCAGTCATCTCGAATCCATGGTGCTGTTTAGCAAAGCATAAGCGATGTCCACATCGCTGTGGCAGGAGAGGATATGGTTGCGGTTAGAAGTGCGCATTTAAATACGGCGGGCGAATTTGCCCTCGACCAGTGGATCGCCAGTTTGAGTATCAACAATCCGCAATCCTGTCAGCGACTGGCGGATGCGTGGCGCTACTGTGAAGCCGAAACGCACAACCATCCTGATCAAGCTCTGCTGCTGTGGCGCGGTATTGAGATGGTGGAAATTCTCACCATGCTCAGCATGGACATTGACAGCCTGCGCGCGGCGCTGCTGTTCCCGCTCGCCAACGCCGATGTGGTGAGCGAAGAGGATCTCGAAAAAGCCTTTGGCAAAGAGATTGTGATGTTGGTGCACGGCGTGCGCGACATGGATGCTATTCGCCAGCTGAAAGCGATTCACAACGATTCGATGGCCTCCGAGCAGGTGGATAACGTGCGCCGCATGCTGCTGGCGATGGTGGAAGATTTCCGCTGCGTGGTCATCAAGCTGGCAGAACGTATCGCCCATCTGCGTGAAATGAAAGACGCGCCAGAAGATGAGCGCGTGCTCGCGGCGAAAGAGAGCACCAATATCTACGCGCCGCTGGCCAACCGCTTGGGTATCGGCCAGCTCAAATGGGAGCTGGAAGATTACTGCTTCCGCTATCTGCATCCCGATGAATACAAACGCATTGCTAAGCTGCTGCATGAACGCCGTATTGACCGCGAAGGCTATATTGAAAGCTTCGTTGCCAATCTGCGCGCCGAGATGCAGAAAGAGGGCGTGCGTGCTGAAGTGTATGGCCGTCCGAAACACATCTACAGCATCTGGCGCAAGATGCAGAAGAAGTCGTTAGCGTTCGATGAGCTGTTTGACGTGCGCGCGGTGCGTATCGTGGCGGAACGGCTGCAGGATTGCTACGGCGCGCTTGGTACGGTGCATACGCTGTTTCGCCATCTGCCGAGTGAGTTTGACGACTACGTTGCCAATCCCAAGCCTAACGGCTATCAATCGATTCATACCGTGGTGCTGGGTCCGCAGGGCAAAACGGTGGAAATCCAGATTCGTACGCGCCAGATGCATGAAGATGCCGAGCTGGGCGTCGCCGCACACTGGAAGTACAAAGAAGGTCCAACCTCCAGCAACGCGCGCGGCGCGGCAGGACATGAAGGGCGCATCGCCTGGCTGCGTAAGCTGATTAGCTGGCAGGAAGAGATGGCTGATTCCGGCGAGATGCTGGAAGAGGTGCGCAGCCAGGTATTCGACGACCGCGTGTATGTGTTTACCCCGAAAGGTGACGTGGTCGATCTGCCGGCGGGATCAACGCCGCTCGACTTCGCCTACCATATTCACAGCGATATCGGCCACCGCTGCATTGGCGCCAAAATCAGCGGGCGCATCGTGCCGTTTACCTATCAGTTGCAGATGGGCGATCAGATTGAAGTGATCACCCAGAAGCAGCCAAACCCAAGCCGCGACTGGCTGAACCCGAACCTCGGCTATATCACCACCAGCCGCGGACGCTCGAAAATTCACGCCTGGTTCCGCAAACAGGATCGTGACAAAAATATCATTGCTGGCCGTCAGATCCTCGAAAGCGAGCTAAATCAGATGGATATCAGCATGCGCGAAGCGGAAAAACTGCTGCTGCCGCGCTATAACGTCAGTTCGCAGGATGAGCTGCTGGCGATGATTGGCGGCGGCGATATTCGCCTCAATCAGATGGTGAATTTCCTGCAGGGCAAGCTCAACAAGCCGAGCGCCGAAGAGGAAGATCGCGAGGCGCTGCGCCTGCTGACGCAGAAGTCACATGCGCCGTCCGCGCGCAAAGAGAGCGGTCGCGTGGTGGTGGAAGGCGTGGGCAATCTGCTGCACCACATCGCCCGCTGCTGCCAGCCGATTCCTGGCGACGATATCGTGGGCTTCATCACTCAGGGGCGCGGCATTTCGATTCACCGCGCCGACTGCGACCAGTTAACCGAGCTGATTTCGCACGCACCGGAACGTATCGTTGATGCGGTGTGGGGCGAGGATTACTCCAGCGGTTATTCGCTGGTGGTACGCGTTACCGCCAACGATCGCAGCGGCCTGCTACGCGATATCACCACCATTCTGGCAAACGAGAAGGTCAATGTGCTCGGCGTCTCCAGCCGCAGTGACACCAAAAAGCAGCTGGCAACCATTGATATGGATATTGAGATCTATAACCAGCAAGTGCTTGGCCGCGTGCTGGCACGTCTCAATCAGGTGCCGGATATTATCGACGCGCGCCGTTTGCATTAGTAAGTGCTGGCTGTTCCCCCATCCCGGCCTTCCCCCGTTCACGGGGGAAGGAGACGCTGCCATATGCGACATCGGTGCAGTCTCTCCCCAAATTTTCCCAAAGGATCCTTTCATGACGCCCTTAAATCGCCTGCTCACCATCATGCAAACCTTGCGCGACCCGGAGCGCGGTTGCCCGTGGGATCGTCAGCAAACCTTCGCCTCGATCGCGCCCTACACGCTGGAAGAAACCTACGAAGTGATCGATGCCATCCAGCGTGAAGATTTTGCCGATCTACGCGGTGAACTTGGCGATCTGCTGTTTCAGGTGGTGTTCTACGCGCAGATGGCCGATGAGCAGCAGCGCTTTAATTTCGATGACATCTGCAACGCCATCAGCGACAAACTTGAGCGCCGTCATCCGCACATTTTTAGCGATGTTCAGGCTGCAACCAGCGAAGAAGTGCTGAAAAACTGGGAAGCCATCAAGCACAGCGAACGCGCAGAAAAATCGCAGCACTCGGCGCTGGACGACATTCCTAAAGCGCTGCCGGCATTGATGCGCGCGCACAAAATTCAGAAGCGTTGCAGCTCGGTGGGCTTCGACTGGAACAATCTCGGCCCGGTGCTGGATAAAGTGCATGAAGAGATCGATGAAGTGATGCACGAAGCGCAGCAAGCGGTGGTGGATAACGCCAGGCTGGAAGAGGAAATCGGTGATTTGCTGTTCGCGACCGTCAATTTGTCGCGCCATTTAGGCAGCAAAGCGGAAGTCGCGTTGCAAAAAGCCAACGATAAATTTGAGCGCCGCTTCCGTGAAGTTGAAGCCATCATCGCCTCACAAGGGTTAGCCATGAGCGATGCGACCCTGGATCAAATGGAAGCCGCCTGGCAGCAGGTGAAAGTGAGCGAGAACAAACAGTAAGCGAATCTGGCGATTATTCCAGCGCTGCGCATAAATTCGCCGCTTGAGCTTACTCGATTCAGCCTTGCGTCGACTTTGTGACGTACATCAACATTTCGCACCATGCTATCCGCTATGTTACCGGCTTACCTGTGGAGGATGATGGTGTGATTCATCAATTGTGGCTTAAGACGACTTCAAGTATACTATTTTCCCGTCTTGGTTATTCCACCGTCTTTAAACCTAAACTCTCAGGTTCAGCATGACAACGAATTATATTTTTGTGACCGGCGGGGTCGTTTCCTCTCTGGGCAAAGGCATTGCCGCAGCCTCCCTCGCAGCCATCCTTGAAGCACGTGGTCTGAATGTGACCATCATGAAACTCGATCCGTACATCAACGTCGATCCGGGTACCATGAGCCCAACGCAGCACGGTGAAGTATTTGTTACCGATGATGGGGCCGAAACCGATCTGGATTTAGGTCACTACGAGCGCTTCATCCGCACTAAAATGTCGCGCCGTAACAACTTTACTACCGGTCGTATCTACTCAGAAGTGCTGCGCAAAGAGCGTCGCGGTGACTATCTGGGCGCCACGATTCAGGTTATTCCACACATCACCAACGCCATCAAAGAACGCATTATTGAAGGCGGCGAAGGTCATGACGTGGTTCTGGTCGAGATCGGCGGTACCGTGGGTGATATCGAATCTCTGCCGTTCCTCGAAGCGATTCGCCAGATGGCGGTCGATGTCGGTCGTGAACACACCATGTACATGCACCTGACGCTGGTGCCGTATATGGCGGCCGCAGGCGAAGTGAAAACCAAGCCAACCCAGCATTCAGTAAAAGAGCTGCTGTCGATCGGGATTCAGCCAGACGTGCTGATCTGCCGTTCTGACCGCGCGGTGCCGGCGAACGAACGCGCTAAAATCGCGCTGTTCTGTAACGTGCCAGAAAAAGCGGTTATTTCCCTGAAAGATGTGGATTCCATTTACAAGATTCCAGGCATGCTGAAATCGCAAGGTCTGGATGATTACATCTGCAAGCGTTTCAATCTGAACGCGCCGGAAGCGAACCTGGCCGAATGGGAACAGGTTATTTACGAAGAAGCCAATCCGGGCGGCGAAGTGACCATCGGTATGGTCGGCAAATATGTCGAACTGCCGGATGCGTACAAGTCAGTGATTGAGGCCTTGAAACACGGTGGCCTGAAAAATCGCGTTACCGTGAATATCAAATTGATCGACTCGCAGGATGTTGAAACGCGCGGTGTCGAATTACTGAAAGATCTGGATGCTATTCTGATCCCTGGCGGCTTCGGCTACCGCGGTGTGGAAGGCAAAATGATGACGGCGCAATACGCCCGTGAGAACAACGTGCCTTACCTGGGAATTTGCCTGGGCATGCAGGTTGCGCTGATGGAATTTGCCCGCAACGTTGCCGGTATGGAAGGCGCGAACTCTACGGAATTTGTGCCAGACTGTAAGTATCCGGTGGTTGCGCTTATCACCGAATGGCGTGACGAAGAGGGCAACGTTGAACAGCGTACTGAGCAGAGCGATCTGGGCGGCACCATGCGTCTGGGCAGCCAGCAGTGCCAGTTGACGCCGGAAAGCAAAGTGCGTCAGTTGTACGGTTCTGAAATCATTACCGAACGCCACCGTCATCGTTACGAAGTAAACAATATGTTGCTGAAGCCGATTGAAGCGGCGGGTCTGCATATTGCCGGTCGTTCTGGCGACGATCAGCTGGTTGAGATCATTGAGATCCCGAACCACCCGTGGTTTGTTGCCTGTCAGTTCCATCCGGAATTCACGTCGACCCCACGCGATGGTCATCCGCTGTTTGCTGGCTTTGTGAAAGCCGCGCAGGAACACCAGAAGCGTTTAGCGAAGTAAGTTTCACGAACAACGCGCGAACTTTTCGCGCGTTGTTTGTCTTAGGATTGACTAACTTGTACTGAGGAAAATCGAATGTCCAAAATCGTAAAAGTCATCGGTCGCGAAATCATCGACTCCCGTGGCAACCCAACTGTAGAAGCAGAAGTGCATCTGGAAGGCGGTTTCGTTGGTCTGGCTGCTGCGCCATCAGGTGCATCAACCGGTTCTCGCGAAGCTCTGGAGCTGCGTGACGGTGACAAATCTCGTTTCCTGGGCAAAGGCGTAACCAAAGCGGTTGCGGCTGTTAACGGTCCAATCGCTAACGCGGTAACCGGTAAAGATGCCAAAGACCAGGCGAACATCGATAAGATCATGATCGAGCTGGACGGTACTGAGAACAAATCTAACTTCGGTGCTAACGCCATTCTGGCGGTTTCACTGGCTGCTGCTAAAGCTGCTGCTGCCTCTAAAGGCCTGCCGCTATACGCACACATCGCTGAACTGAACGGCACCCCAGGCAAATACTCTATGCCGCTGCCAATGATGAACATCATCAACGGTGGTGAGCACGCCGACAACAACGTCGACATCCAGGAATTCATGATTCAGCCGGTTGGCGCGCCAACCCTGAAAGAAGCGATTCGCATGGGTTCTGAAGTCTTCCATCACCTGGCAAAAGTGCTGAAGTCTAAAGGCATGAGCACTGCAGTTGGTGACGAAGGTGGCTACGCGCCAAACCTGGGTTCTAACGCCGAAGCGCTGGCTGTTATCGCTGAAGCGGTAAAAGCAGCAGGCTACGAACTGGGCAAAGACATCACCCTGGCGATGGACTGCGCAGCATCTGAATTCTACAAAGACGGCAAATATGTGCTGGCTGGCGAAGGCAACAAAGCCTTCTCTTCAGAAGAGTTCACCCACTTCCTGGAAGACCTGACCAAACAGTACCCAATCGTTTCTATCGAAGACGGTCTGGATGAATCTGACTGGACTGGTTTCGCCTACCAGACCAAAGTGCTGGGCGACAAAATCCAGCTGGTGGGTGACGATCTGTTCGTAACCAACACCAAGATCCTGAAAGAAGGTATCGATAAAGGCATCGCTAACTCCATCCTGATCAAATTCAACCAGATCGGTTCACTGACCGAAACTCTGGCTGCAATCAAGATGGCGAAAGATGCGGGTTATACCGCGGTGATTTCACACCGTTCAGGTGAAACCGAAGATGCAACCATCGCTGACCTGGCGGTAGGTACGGCGGCTGGCCAGATCAAAACCGGTTCTATGAGCCGTTCTGACCGTGTTGCTAAGTACAACCAGCTGATTCGTATCGAAGAAGCGCTGGGCAGCAAAGCACCGTTCAACGGTCTGAAAGAAGTTAAAGGCCAGGCGTAATCGCCTGAGTATGCTGCCTGCGGGCAGCATCGTCTGAATGAAGCCCCGCCTTGTGCGGGGCTTTTGCTTTTATTTGGCACGAAGCAGCTGTGACCTGGCGCATAAGATCTGCCATAATCTGCGCCTCAAATTTTAGACGTGAGTAAATAATGTTCTACCCGATTAACGAAATGTTCCAGACGCTGCAGGGCGAAGGTTTTTACACCGGTGTTCCGGCGCTGTTCATCCGCTTACAAGGATGTCCGGTGGGCTGTAGCTGGTGTGATACCAAACATACCTGGGAAAAGCGGGCGGATCGGGAGACCTCGCTGGGTGATATTCTGGTCAAAACCGTGGAAAGCGATGCGTGGGGCAGCGCCGATGCGGCCATGTTGATCGACACCATCCAACGTCAGGGCTGGACCGCACGTCATGTGGTGATCACCGGCGGCGAACCGGCGATTTTTGATCTGCGCCCTTTGACGGAACAATTAGAAGCGGCGGGTTTTGCCTGCCAGATCGAAACCAGCGGCACGCACGACGTGCAGTGTTCCGACGCAACATGGGTGACGGTTTCACCCAAGGTGAACATGCGCGGTGGCTATGATGTTTTGCCGCAGGCACTGCAGCGTGCAGATGAGATTAAACATCCGGTGGCGCGTGAGCGTGATGTGGAAGCGTTAGATGCGTTGCTGGCAGGATTACACGACGATAAAAAGCGCATTGTGGCACTGCAACCGATCAGCCGTGGTGATGCGGCAACGAAGCTCTGTATTGAAACCTGTATCGCCCGCAACTGGCGGCTTTCGATGCAGACGCACAAATACCTGAATATTGCCTGAGTTCTAAGGTCGCCATGCATGGCGACCTCACTCACGGTTACGGCTTCACTGACCTCAACCGCGATAAACGCAGCCGGCGGTGCAGGTCTCTTTAATCATTACCGCACTCAATTCCGGCAGAATCGGCTTCATCTGATCCCAAATCCATTTCGCCAGCACTTCACTGGTAGGATTCTCCAGACCCGGAATGTCATTCAGATAGTGATGATCGAGGCGTTCATACAGCGGCTTAAACTTCGCCTTCAGTTCGGCAAAATCCATCACCCAACCGGTATGCGCATCCACTTCGCCGGTAATTTCTAATCGCACCAGGAATGAATGGCCGTGCAAACGCCCACATTTATGGCCTTCCGGCACGTGAGGTAAGCGGTGGGCAGATTCAAACTGGAACTCTTTAAATAACGTGGTAGACATAATGGCTCTCAGACTTAAAAACCGCTGAAGTCTACCTGAATTGCAGATTTTTCGCACCCGCTGGCAAAGAAAAGGGCATTTTGCGCCATGCCGACAGCAAAACGCCTAATTAACTCATTGAATCATATCGCCTTCATTTACCACTTTTGCTGGTTAACATTACCCGAAAAACCACTTAGTCATTTTGGTTATTTAATATGTCGAAGGCGTATTTAATCGTTAATATACAGCCCGGTAACCTACGCACTCTTTCGCAACATATTGATCCGGACTTCTGACACTGGAATTTTTAACGTAATGACGACTCAGGCACCAGGTTCACTGCTTCCGTTATCACCGGAGCAACTCGCGCGTTTACAGGCGGCGACCACGGATTTCAACACCACTCAGATGGCCTGGCTCTCCGGCTATTTCTGGGGCATGGTCAATCAGACGCCGGGTGCGGCTGCCGCGCCAGCGCCTGTGCAGGCAGAAACCCCGATCATCACGCTGATCTCCGCCTCGCAGACCGGTAACGCGCGTCGCCTGGCTGAGCAACTGCGTGATGACCTGCTGGCTGCCAAGCTGAGCGTCAATCTGGTTAACGCCGGCGATTATAAATTCAAGCAGATCGGTCAGGAAAAGCTGCTAGTGGTGGTGACTTCCACGCAAGGCGAGGGCGAGCCGCCGGAAGAAGCGGTGGCGCTGCATAAATTCCTGCTGTCGAAGAAAGCGCCGAAGTTTGCAGGCACAGCGTTTGCGGTATTCGGTCTCGGCGATACCTCTTATGAGTTTTTCAGCAAAGCCGGTAAAGACTTTGATGAACGTCTGGCTGAGCTGGGTGCAGAACGTCTGCTGGATCGTGTGGATGCCGATGTTGAATACAAAGAGCAGGCGAACGCCTGGCGTCAGCAGATCACCGAGATTCTGAAAGCGCGTGTGCCGAGCGAATCGCCAGCACAGGCCGCCATCACCGCGGCGGGCAGCGTTAACCTGGTCGACAGCAGCCCGTACACCAAAGAAGAGCCGCTGGTGGCCAGCCTGGCGGCCAACCAGAAGATCACCGGACGCGATTCGGATAAAGATGTGCGTCACATTGAGATCGACCTTGGCGATTCTGGCCTGCGCTACCAGCCGGGCGACGCACTCGGCGTGTGGTTTGAAAACGATGACGAGCTGGTGCAGGAACTGCTGCAGCTGGTGTGGCTGAAAGGTGACGAGCAGGTTGAGGTGCAGGGCAAAACCCTGCCGCTAGCCGAAGCGCTGAAAACCCATTTCGAACTGACGGTTAACACGCCACAAATCGTTGAACAGTATGCGGCGCTATCCCGCAATGATGCGCTGTTGGCGCTGGCCGGTGACAAGCCGAAGCTGCAGAGTTATGCGCAGAGCTTCCCGATTGTCGATATGGTGCGTCAGGCACCGACCGAACTGAATGCCGAACAATTAACCGGCCTGCTGCGTCCGCTGACGCCGCGCCTCTACTCCATCGCCTCATCGCAGGCGGAGAACGAAACCGAAGTGCACATCACCGTGGGTGCGGTGCGCTTTGAAATCGACGGTCGCCAGCGCGGCGGCGGCGCCTCAACCTGGTTAGCGGATCGTATCGAAGAGGATGGCGAAATTCGCGTCTTCATCGAGCACAACGATAACTTCCGTTTACCGGCTAACCCGGAAACGTCAGTGATCATGATTGGTCCGGGCACCGGCATCGCGCCGTTCCGCGCCTTTATGCAGCAGCGCGATAACGATGGCGCAGGCGGTAAAAACTGGCTTTTCTTCGGTAACCCGCATTTCACCGATGATTTCCTCTATCAGGTGGAGTGGCAGAAGTATGTCAAAGATGGCCTGCTGACCCATATTGATCTGGCATGGTCGCGCGATCAGGCCGAGAAGGTTTACGTACAAGATAAAATCCGCGCCAAAGGTGCGGAGGTGTGGAGCTGGTTACAGGAAGGCGCACACCTTTACGTCTGCGGCGACGCCAATCGTATGGCGAAAGACGTTGAGCAGGCATTACTGGATGTGGTGGTCGAACACGGCGGCATGGATCGTGAAACGGCTGACGAATTTTTAAGTGAGCTGCGCATTGAGCGCCGTTATCAGCGAGACGTTTACTAATGAGCGAAAAACATCCTGGACCGCTGGTCGTTGAAGGCAAGCTGGTCGACGCTGAGCGTCTGAAAAAACAGAGCAACTACCTGCGCGGCACCATCCTCGACGATCTCGACGATGGCCTGACCGGCGGCTTCACTGGCGACAACTTCCTGCTGATCCGTTTCCACGGTATGTACCAGCAGGATGACCGCGACATTCGTGCCGAGCGTGTAGCGCAGAAACTCGAACCGCGTCACGCCATGATGCTGCGTTGCCGTCTGCCGGGCGGCATCATCACGCCAACGCAGTGGCTGGCGATTGATAAATTCGCCACCGATAAAACCATTTATGGCAGCATCCGGTTGACCAACCGCCAAACCTTCCAGTTTCACGGCATTCTGAAGAAGAACGTCAAGCCGACGCACCAGATGCTGCACGAAGTCGGGCTGGATGCGCTGGCGACCGCCAACGACGTGAACCGTAACGTGCTGTGCACCTCGAATCCGGTGGAATCAGAGCTGCATCAGGAAGCGTACGAGTGGGCGAAAAAGCTGTCAGAGCATCTGCTGCCGCAAACCCGCGCTTACGCGGAAATCTGGTGGGACAAAGAGAAGGTCGCCACCACCGATAAAGAGCCGATTCTTGGCGAAACCTATCTGCCGCGTAAATTCAAAACCACGGTGGTGGTGCCGCCGCATAACGATGTCGATCTGCACGCCAATGACCTGAACTTCATCGCCATCGCCGAGCAGGGCAAGCTGATTGGCTTTAACCTGCTGGTGGGCGGTGGCTTGTCGATTGATCACGGCAACAAAGCAACGTATGCGCGCACCGCAAGCGAATTCGGCTTTCTGCCGGTCGAGAAGATCCTCGACGTGGCGGCTGCGGTGGTCACCACGCAGCGCGACTGGGGGAATCGTACCGATCGTAAAAATGCCAAGACCAAATACACGCTGGAACGCGTCGGTGTTGAAACCTTCAAAGCGGAAGTGGAAAAGCGTGCCGGTCTGACCTTCGAACCGATTCGTCCGTATGCGTTCACCTCGCGCGGCGATCGCGTTGGCTGGGTGAAAGGCATCGATGAGAAATGGCACCTGACGCTGTTCATTGAGAACGGCCGTCTGCTGGATTATCCTGGCCGTCCGCTGAAGCGCGGCATCGCCGAAATTGCCAAAATCCATCAGGGCGATTTCCGTCTGACGGCTAACCAGAACCTGATTGTGGCTGGCGTGCCGGAGAAGCAAAAAGCGCAGATCGAAGCCATCGCCCGTGAACACGGATTGATGGAAGCGGTCACGCCGCAGCGTGAGAACTCGATGGCGTGTGTGGCGTTCCCGACCTGTCCGCTGGCGATGGCCGAAGCCGAGCGCTTCCTGCCGTCGTTCGTGACCAAAGTGGAAGAGATCATGCATAAGCATGGTGTCGGCGAAGAGCACATAGTGTTACGCGTTACCGGTTGCCCAAATGGTTGTGGCCGTGCTTTGCTGGCGGAGTTAGGTCTGGTGGGCAAAGCGCCGGGCCGTTACAACTTACACATTGGCGGCAACCGTGAAGGTACGCGCATTCCACGCATGTACCGCGAGAACATCAACGAAGGTGAAATCCTCGCCAGCATTGATGAGCTGGTGGCGCGCTGGGCAACCGAGCGTCAGGCCAACGAAGGCTTCGGCGACTTCGTGATTCGCACCGGCATCATTAAAGCCGTGGTTGATCCCGCCCGTGATTTCTGGGACTCGGAGGCAGTATGACGGTACTCGATCTCGCAGCACTGAATGGTTCATCAAAAGTTGACCGCATCATGGCGCTGGCGGAAAGCAATGTGCAGCTGGAGAAACTCTCCGCTGAACAACGCGTGGGCTGGGCATTAGAACAGCTGCCGGGCGCATTTGTGCTGTCATCCAGCTTCGGTATTCAGGCGGCGGTTTTGCTGCATATGGTGACGCAGCAGAAGCCGGACATTCCGGTGATCCTGACCGATACCGGTTATCTGTTCCCGGAAACTTACCGCTTTATTGATGAGCTGACCGACAAGCTCAATCTCAACCTGCAAATCTTCCGTGCGGAAACTTCAGCGGCATGGCAGGAAGCGCGTTACGGCAAACTGTGGGAGCAGGGCGTCGAAGGGATTGAGCAGTATAACCAGATCAATAAAGTGGAACCGATGAACCGCGCGCTGGAAACGCTGGGCGCGCAAACCTGGTTTGCTGGCCTGCGCCGCGATCAGTCTGGCAGTCGCGCCAGTTTGCCGGTGCTGGCGGTGCAGCGCGGCGTGTTCAAGATTTTGCCGATCATTGATTGGGATAACCGTCAGGTGCATCAGTATCTGACCCAACACGGATTGAAATACCATCCGCTGTGGGATGAAGGTTATCTGTCAGTGGGCGATACGCATACCACCAAAAAGTGGGAACCGGGCATGGCAGAGGAAGAGACACGCTTCTTCGGCCTGAAGCGCGAGTGCGGGTTGCATGAAGGTTGATTGGTAGGTGCTCGTTGTCCCCCATCCTTGGTTTGTGCTCGCTTTCCCCCTCCTCGGTCCTCCCCCATGAATGGGGGAGGAAGATGCTGCCACATGTGAGTGTTGAAGTTGCATGTGGCAGCGTCTCCTTCCCCCGCAAGCGGGGGAAGGCCGGGATGGGGGACAGCCAGCACAATCTGGGACTGCCAGCACAATCAAACCCCCTGCAACCCCGCAAACTCTTCCGCCGCACGCGTCACATTCACTTTCGTCACTTCATAATGCGCCACCGCCACAAACGGATCTTCCGCCAGGATGGTATCTAATCGCGCACGATCAATATCCTTCACCAACAGCACGCCGCCGGTGCGTGGATCTTTGCGTCCCGCCGCAATAAACACGCCGTTAGCGAAATAGCGATCCAGCCAGCTAATGTGCGGTTCCAGTAACGCTTCCACTTCTTCTACCGGACGAAAATAGTCTAGATAAACCACGTACATAGGGAATCCTCAGGTTGTCGGATTAGCAAGCTCGGTCAGCAGCGGCAACAGAATCTTTACGCTGTCATGCGTGCGCTGGGTGATGCGGCCAGGCAGCCAGTGATCGAGGTAGTTGAGATTATCGCGCTCGGTTTGATGGCGCACATTGCCTTCCGGGAAGTGGCTGGAATGCGCGCGCTGCTGCTGCCCATCTTTGTTGCCCAGCGTCCAGTTGGCGGCGGTGACATCCATCAGTGGCATGCCGGCTTTGTCGAACGGATTGACGCCGGGATAATCGCGTGCGGTCATCGCGTGGCTGGCGGCGGAGATACCGTAACGGTGCGCCAGCTGCACGGCACGCGCGCTGGTCTGTTTGCGCACTGCCGCTGGCGTATTGATGCCGCTGTTAAAGTAGAGATGATCGCCGACAATCAGGCTATTCAGATCGATCACCAGCAGCGTGTTCTTCTTCTCCTGCGCGCTCATGCGCGCCAGATAATCATCCATGCCGTGCAAACCCGCTTCACCGGCGCTCAGCGCCACAAAGCGCACGCCGTAGTGCAGCGGCGTTTTGCTTAGCGCCTGCGCCAGCTCCAGCATCACGCCAAGCCCGGAGGCATTGTCATCCACGCCCTGCAAACGCAGGCCGCCGAGATTGTTATCGGCTTCGTGGCGGCTGAGCGGCGTCCAGGTATCCAGATGCGTAACGATCAGGATCTCCTGCGGCACTTCACCGGCCCGCGCGGCAATCACCGACGTGGCCGTAACTTTGTGGGTGCGGCTCTCGCCCTTTTTCTCCAGCCAGCTATAGCTGGTTTTAAACTGGCGGGTATTACTCTGATATCCCAACTGGCTGAACTGCTGCTGCAGATAATCGGCAGTCAGCAACTCGGCGGGACTGCCGCTCATGCGGCCGGGGAAATAAGTGGCGATATGGCGTAACTGCTGTTCGGCAAAATGCCCCGGCGCGGTGGAAGTGCTCGCAGCCTGAACAAAGAAAGGCAAACCGCCCGCGAGCAGTGCAGCCAGCACAGTGCGGCGGAGAGTGGCAAACATAGTTAGCGTCCTTTTCTGACATCCGGTCATGCTAAAAAAATTCCGAGATAGTATGAAACTGTGATGACGCTTGCACAATTTGATTTGCTCCGAAACACCAGCAATATCATTTGTTAAGCACAAAATGTTATCAGCAATCCTGGGTCGTTATTCCATTCGGTAACTACTCATTCCAATTCGTAATTTCATCTGTCCGAAGGGCGGGACGTATAGTCGCGTTAACTTATTGTAAAACTAGCAAGGTTAACGTGGATTATCTGCCTCTCTTTGCCGATCTTAAAAGCCGTCCGGTGCTGGTTGTCGGCGGTGGCGAAATCGCTGCGCGCAAAATAGAACTGCTGCGGCGTGCCGGTGCGCGCGTGCTGGTCGCCGCGCGCGAACTCGGTCATGAGCTGCAGGCGCTGCTGGAAATTGAGGCGATTGAATGGATCGCCCACCGCTTCGATCCGGCACAGCTGGATGGCGTGTTCCTCGTGATTGCCGCTACCGATGACAACGCGCTTAACGCGCAGGTGTTCGATGCCGCCAATGCGCGCCACAAGCTGGTGAACGTGGTGGACGATCAGCCGAAGTGCAGCTTTATCTTCCCGTCGATTGTCGATCGTTCACCGTTGGTGGTGGCGATCTCCTCCAGCGGCACCGCGCCGGTGTTGGCGCGTTTGCTGCGTGAAAAAATTGAAGCGTTACTGCCGGCCAATCTCGGACAGATGGCGGAAGTGGCTGGGCAGTGGCGCGACAAAGTGAAGCAGCGCTATCACCGCATGTCTGACCGCCGTCGCTTCTGGGAGCGCGCCTTTAACGGTTTGTTCGCCAGCCAGATGGCGGCGGGTAACGTCCATGAAGCGCGGCGCACGCTGGATCACGAACTGGAAAACGATAGCGACAATCAGGGCGAAATTACGCTGGTGGGCGCCGGTCCGGGCGACAGCGGTTTGCTGACGCTGCGTGGCTTGCAGGTGATGCAGCTGGCCGATGTGGTGCTGTATGACCATCTGGTCAGCGACGAAGTGCTTGAGCTGGTGCGGCGCGATGCCGACCGCATCTGCGTCGGTAAACGCGCCGGTGCGCATTCGGTGCCGCAGGAAGAGACCAATCAGATGCTGGTGACGTTGGCGCAACAGGGTAAACGCGTGGTGCGCCTGAAAGGCGGCGATCCGTTTATTTTTGGCCGCGGTGGCGAAGAGCTGCAGGCGGCGCAGGCCGCGGGCATACCGTTCCAGGTGGTGCCGGGCATCACCGCTGCAGCAGGCGCAACCGCCTATGCCGGTATTCCACTGACCCATCGCGACCACGCGCAGAGCGTGCTGTTTATTACCGGTCACTGTCGCGCGGATGGCGACGGCATTGATTGGCCGTCTTTGGCGCGCGCACGTCAAACCTTAGCGATTTATATGGGCACGGTGAAAGCGGCGGAAATCGCTGCCGGTCTTATCGAACATGGCCGCGCCGCCTCCACGCCGGTGGCGGTGATTGGGCGCGGCACGCGTCAGGATCAGCAGGTGCTGACCGGCACATTGGATCAACTGGAGGCGCTGGCTGCGGCCGCGCCCACGCCAGCACTGTTAGTGATTGGCGAAGTCGTAAATTTGCACGGGCAATTGGCCTGGTTCCAACATTCGGCACAGCAGGGGGCTCGCGAGTCCGCCGTTGTCAATTTGGCTTGAGGAAAAATTATGGACCAAAATCGACTTACTCATCTGCGCCAGCTGGAGGCAGAGAGTATCCATATCATCCGCGAGGTGGCGGCCGAGTTCAGCAATCCGGTGATGATGTACTCCATCGGTAAAGACTCCTCGGTAATGCTGCATCTGGCGCGTAAAGCCTTCTATCCGGGCACGCTGCCGTTTCCGCTGCTGCATGTTGATACTGGCTGGAAATTCCGTGAAATGTACGAGTTCCGCGATCGCACCGTGAAAGCGATGGGCGCGGAGTTGCTGGTGCATCGCAACCCGGAAGGCGTGGCGATGGGCATCAACCCATTCGTGCACGGCAGCGCCAAGCACACCGACATCATGAAAACCGAAGGCCTGAAGCAGGCGCTGAACAAATACGGTTTTGATGCGGCATTTGGCGGCGCACGTCGTGATGAAGAGAAGTCGCGCGCGAAAGAGCGTATCTACTCCTTCCGCGATCGCTTCCACCGCTGGGACCCGAAAAACCAGCGTCCTGAGCTGTGGCACAACTATAACGGCCAGATCAACAAAGGCGAAAGCATCCGCGTGTTTCCGCTCTCCAACTGGACCGAGCTGGATATCTGGCAGTACATCTTCCTCGAGAATATCGAGATCGTGCCGCTCTACCTCGCCGCGCCGCGTCCGGTGCTGGAGCGTGATGGCATGCTGATGATGATCGATGACGACCGTATCGATCTGCAGCCAGGTGAAGTGATCAAACAGCGCATGGTGCGTTTCCGCACGCTCGGCTGCTGGCCGCTGACCGGCGCGGTGGAATCAGAGGCGCAGACGCTGCCGGAAATTATTGAAGAGATGCTGGTCTCCACCACCAGTGAACGCCAGGGACGCGTGATTGACCGCGACCAGGCCGGTTCGATGGAAATGAAGAAACGTCAGGGTTATTTCTAAGGAGACGCAGATGAATACCGTTATTGCACAACAGATTGCCGATCAGGGCGGCGTGGAAGCCTGGCTGACCGCGCAACAACATAAAAGCCTGCTGCGTTTCCTGACCTGCGGTAGCGTCGACGACGGCAAAAGTACGCTGATTGGTCGCCTGCTGCACGACACGCGTCAAATTTATGAAGACCAGCTCTCCTCGCTGCACAACGACAGCAAACGTCACGGGACGCAGGGTGAGAAGCTGGATCTCGCGTTACTGGTTGATGGCTTGCAGGCCGAGCGCGAGCAGGGCATCACCATTGATGTGGCGTATCGCTATTTCTCCACTGAGAAGCGCAAATTTATTATTGCCGACACGCCAGGACACGAGCAGTACACCCGCAACATGGCGACCGGTGCATCGACCTGCGATTTGGCGATCCTGCTGATCGATGCGCGTAAAGGCGTGCTGGATCAGACGCGTCGTCACAGCTTTATCTCCACGCTGCTGGGCATTAAGCATCTGGTGGTCGCCATCAACAAGATGGATCTGGTGGAGTACAAGCAAGAGACCTTTGAGCAGATCAAACAGGATTACCTCGATTTCGCCGCGCAGCTGCCGGAAGACCTTGATATTCGCTTTGTGCCGATGTCGGCGCTGGAAGGCGATAACGTGGCAACGCCCAGCGTCACCATGCCGTGGTACAGCGGCCCAACGCTGCTCGACGTATTAGAAACCGTTGAATTGAACCGCGTGGTGGATCATCAGCCAATGCGTTTCCCGGTGCAGTATGTCAACCGTCCTAACCTCGATTTCCGTGGTTATGCCGGTACGCTGGCTTCGGGCGTGGTCAACGTCGGTCAGCGCGTGAAAGTGCTGCCATCGGGCGTGGAATCGACCATCTCGCGCATCGTCACCTTCGATGGCGACCTGCCTGAAGCGGGTGCCGGTGAAGCGATTACGCTGGTGCTGAAAGATGAGATCGACATCAGTCGTGGCGATCTGCTGGTGGATGCGGAAGCCGAGCTGCAAGCGGTGCAATCCGCCACCATTGACGTAGTGTGGATGGCGGAACAACCGCTGCAGCCGGGCCAAAGTTACGAAGTGAAGATCGCCGGTAAGAAAACCCGCGCGCGCGTCGAGAAAGTGATCCATCAGGTGGAGATCAACTCGCTAGAGAAGCGCACCGTGGACAGTCTGCCGCTTAACGGCATTGGCCTGGTCGAACTGACTTTTGACGAACCGATGGTGCTGGACGCGTATCGCCAGAATCCGGTGACTGGCGGCATGATCTTTATCGATCGTCTGAGCAACGTGACGATGGGCGCGGGCATGATCAATCAGCCGCTGACCGATGTGCGTACGCAAGCGGGCCAGTTCAGCGATTTCGAGCTGGAGCTGAACGCGCTGGTGCGTCGTCACTTCCCACACTGGAACGCGCGCGATCTGCTGGGTGGCAAGTAATGGCGCAACACGATGAAAACGTGGTGTGGCACGATCATCCGGTAACGCGCGAGGAGCGCGAACAGCAGCACGGCCATCAAGGCGTGGTGCTGTGGTTCACCGGGCTTTCCGGATCCGGGAAATCCACCGTGGCCGGCGCTCTGGAGCAGGCGCTGCATCGGGCCGGTGTGAACACCTATCTGCTGGATGGCGACAATGTGCGTCACGGTTTGTGCCGTGACCTCGGCTTCAGCGATGACGATCGTAAAGAGAACATTCGTCGTGTCGGCGAAGTGGCGAAACTGATGGTCGATGCCGGTTTAGTAGTGCTGACCGCATTTATCTCGCCGCATCGCGCGGAACGCAATATGGTGCGCGATCTGCTGGCTGAAGGGCAGTTTATCGAAGTGTTTGTCGATACGCCGTTGGCCGTGTGCGAAGCGCGCGATCCCAAAGGTTTGTACAAAAAAGCCCGTGCCGGTGAGCTGCGTAATTTCACCGGCATCGATAGCGTTTACGAGGCGCCAGACGCCCCGGAAATCCACCTTGATGGCGAACAATTGGTTACAAAACTCGCCGGCCAATTGTTAGACCTGCTGCGTCACCGCGATATCATCAGATCCTGAACCGACAGCGGCAAATCCCTTTGGGTTTGCCGCGCTTAGCGTCAACAGGATCTCTATGCAGAACGTAACGCCCATGCTAGCCCGTAAAGATGAACGCACCCCGGATGAGTCTCGCTCATCACTGCCGGGCGGCGTGTTTGGCTTTCTCTCGTACTGGTGCGCACTGGCGATTCCGTTCATGCTCTACGGCTCCAACACGCTGTTCTTCTTCCTCTACACCTGGCCATTCTTCCTCGCTCTGCTGCCGGTTTCGGTACTGATTGGTATCGTGCTCAGCCTGATGATCCGCACTCACTTATTCTGGAGCGGGATCGCCACGGCGATTGTGGTGGTGTGCTTGTTCTGGCTGCTGTTCTCATTTCTCTCCGGTTGGTAACGCCCAGCTGATGTGCAAACGCATCGGCAGGTTACAAAACTTTACCTGCCGTCTCGCCTCCTACTCTGGCATTATTTGCACGGCTAAACGCCCGTGCGCGGCATTTTCGCCACCACAGTGGAGTCCAGCGTCAAGTTATGGGATGATTGGGCCGTTTTTCAGGGGGCGGGGATGGGAAAACTGACGTTACTGCTACTCGTGCTGCTGGGATGGCTTCAATATTCTCTGTGGCTGGGTAAGAACGGTATTCATGACTATACGCGCGTCAACGAAGACGTCGCGACACAACAGGCGAATAACGCCAAGCTTAAAGCGCGTAACGATCAGCTATTCGCCGAAATTGACGATCTCAATGGCGGCTCTGAAGCGATCGAAGAACGCGCACGTAATGAACTGGGCATGATTAAGCCCGGTGAGACTTTCTATCGTCTGGTGCCAGACCAGAACAAACGTAACGCGCAACAAGCTGCGCAAAATCAACAACGATAAGCCATGAACAAGCGCCCGATCCTTGCGGATGTGATTGCCGTGGTGCCCGCCGCAGGTGTGGGCAGCCGAATGCAGGCTGCCTGCCCAAAACAGTATCTGACCATTGGTCAATTCACCCTTCTTGAACACAGCGTCGCACGTCTGCTGGCACATCCTGCGGTAAAACAGGTGATTGTGCCGGTCAGCAATGATGATGGCTGGTTCGATTCACTGCCGCTGGCGCAGGATTCCCGTATTCTCCGCGTGACCGGTGGCGACACGCGCGCCGAATCGGTGCTGGCGGGCTTAAACGCCATTCACCACAGCGAATGGGTGCTGGTGCATGACGCTGCGCGTCCTTGCCTGCATCCGGACGATTTAGCACGCCTGCTGGCGGTACGTGAGTACAGCAAGGTTGGCGGAATTCTGGCGGCGCCGGTGCGCGACACCATGAAGCGCGCCGAACCGGGCAAAACCGCCATCGCCCACACCGTTGAACGCGAAGATTTATGGCACGCGTTAACGCCGCAATTTTTCCCGCATCAACTACTCACCGCTTGCCTGACGCGCGCACTCCATGAAGGCGCTACCATTACCGATGAAGCGTCGGCGCTGGAGTATTGCGGTTATCACCCGGAATTGGTGAGTGGACGCAGCGACAATATTAAGGTGACGCGGCCAGAAGATCTGGCGCTGGCGGCCTTCTATCTTACCCAGATTCAGTTACAGGAGAGCGCATGATGCGTATCGGTCACGGTTTTGACGTTCACGCTTTTGGCGGCGAAGGTCCGTTAGTGATTGGCGGGGTGCGTATTCCCTTCGAACACGGTTTTATTGCCCATTCTGATGGTGATGTGGCGCTGCATGCGTTGACGGATGCCTTGCTCGGCGCGGTGGCGATGGGCGATATCGGCAAGTTGTTCCCGGATACCGATCCGGCGTTTAAAGGCGCTGACAGCCGCGGTTTGCTGCGCGAAGCCTGGCGTCGGATTCAGCTGAAAGGCTATCGCATCGGTAACGTCGATGTGACCATCATTGCGCAGGCACCGAAAATGTTGCCGCATGTGCCGCAGATGCGCGTCAATATCGCCGAAGATCTCGGTTGCCATATGGATGACGTCAACGTCAAAGCCACCACCACCGAAAAGCTAGGCTTTACCGGGCGTGGCGAAGGCATTGCCTGTGAAGCGGTTGCGCTGCTGATAAAGGCCGATCGGGCATGAGTGAACTGCATTACCTGCACGGCGTGCCGACTGCCACCGGCGTCATCAAAGCCAATCCCGAAGATTTCGTGGTGATTGAAGATCTTGGCTATCCCTATGATGGCGAAGGTGAACAGCTGTTGGTGCGCATCCGTAAAATTGGCTGCAATACGCGCTTTGTCGCTGAAGCCATCGCCAAATTTCTCGGCGTGCCGGTGCGCGACCTTAGCTATGCCGGCATGAAAGATCGTCATGCAGTCACCGAGCAAACGCTCTGTTTCCGCGTACCGGGCAATGGCATGCCGAATCTGGCCGGATTCCAGCTGGAAGGCGTTGAAATCCTGCAGGTAATTCGCCACAAACGCAAACTGCGTACCGGCGCGCTGGCGGGCAATGCGTTCCGCTTAGTGGTGCGTCAGATCTCCGATCGCCGTGAAGTCGACGCACGTTTACAACAGATTCAACAGCGCGGCGTGCCGAACTACTTTGGTGAGCAGCGCTTTGGTCGTGGCGGCAACAACCTGACGCAGGCGAAACAGTGGGCGAAAGAGACATTCCGTCCGCGCGATCGCAATATGAAAGGTTTGCTGTTGTCAGCGACCCGCAGCCATCTGTTTAATCAGGTAACCAGCGCACGTTTGCAGCGTGATGGCGCACTGGATGTGGTGCAGGTGGGCGATGCGGTACAGCTGGCCGGTCGCGGCAGCTGGTTCGTGGCGCAGGCGGAAGAGTTGCCTGACGTGCAGCAGCGCATCGATAATCATCAACTGCGTATCACTGCGCCGCTGCCGGGTCGCGGTGATGCGGGTCCGCAAGGCGACGCGCTGCTTTTTGAGCAGCAGAGCCTGGCAGGCGCAGAAGAATTGATTACACTGCTTGAGCGCGAGCGGGTTGATGCCGCGCGTCGAGCAATGCTGGTGGTGCCAAAGGATCTGCGCTGGGAATGGTGGGACGATGTGACGCTGGAGATGCAGTTCTGGCTGCCCGCCGGCAGTTTTGCCACCAGCGTGGTGCGTGAGCTTCTCCAACAAGAAGGTAACGATGCGGATATTGCTGAGTAACGATGATGGAATTCATGCGCCAGGTATTCAGACGCTGGCGCGTGCTTTACGTGAGTTTGCCGAGGTGCAGGTTGTCGCGCCCGATCGCAATCGTAGCGGCGCATCAAACTCGCTCACGCTGGAGACGCCGCTGCGTACCTTTACACATGAAAACGGCGATATCGCGGTGCAGATGGGCACGCCGACCGACTGCGTGTTCCTCGGCGTGAACAAGCTGATGCAGCCGCGTCCCGATATCGTAGTGTCCGGCATCAACACCGGTCCAAACCTTGGCGACGATGTGATTTACTCCGGTACCGTCGCTGCGGCAATGGAAGGGCGCCATCTTGGCTTGCCTGCGCTCGCTGTTTCACTCAATGGACATCAGCATTACGACACCGCCGCATCCATCACTTGTACGCTGTTACGTGCGCTGTCGCGCGCTCCGCTGCGTACCGGCCGTATTCTTAATATCAACGTGCCTGATTTGCCGTTAGCGGAGATCAAAGGTTTCCGCGTGACCCGCTGCGGCAGCCGCCATCCCGCCGATCAGGTTATCTGCACCGAAGACCCGCGCGGCCAGCCGCTTTACTGGATTGGCCCGCCGGGGCAAAAGCTGGATGCAGGCCCGGATACCGATTTCGCTGCGGTGGATGCGGGCTACGTTTCGTTGACCGCGCTGCATGTGGATTTGACCGCGCATGCTGCACAAGAAGTATTAAGTGACTGGCTGACCCAGGCAGAGGTAAAACTCGCATGGTGAATCGCCGCATCGAAACGCTTTTGGAGCAGCTGCGCGCGCAGGGCATTCATGATGAACACCTGCTGAAAGCCATTGCCGATGTGCCTCGTGAGCGTTTTATCGATGAGGCGTTTGAGCATAAAGCGTGGGAAAACGTTGCGCTGCCGATTGGCAACGGCCAAACCATCTCTCAGCCTTACATGGTGGCGCGCATGACCGCCTTGTTAGAGCTCACGCCGGAATCGCGCGTGCTGGAAATCGGCACCGGTTCTGGCTATCAGACCGCGATTCTGGCGCATCTGGTTAATCATGTTTATTCCGTCGAACGCATCAAGGGCTTGCAGTGGCAGGCTAAGCGTCGCCTCAAGCAACTCGATCTGCATAATATCTCTACCCGACATGGCGATGGCTGGCAGGGCTGGGCGACGCGTGGTCCGTTTGATGCCATTATCGTGACCGCCGCACCGCCTGAAATTCCGACTTTGCTGATAGCGCAATTAGGTGACGGCGGCAAAATGGTGCTGCCGGTTGGCGAGGATCAGCAGGTATTGAAGCGTTTGCGTCGTCAGGGCGATGAATTGATTGAAGAAATCATCGAACCCGTGCGCTTTGTGCCGTTGGTTCAGGGCGATCTGGCCTAGGACAGCATTACGCAATTCTTCACAACTGTTACATGGCACGGCACAGTTGATATTGTTACTATCCTTGTTTATCAATGCTAAAAACCGTTTTTAACGTTACGCGCAGTGGATAATGCGGTTAACGCCGTTACACATTTATATTCAGGGTTGCCATCACGGGGGATCAGTGAGCATGGGAAGCACAGCATTTCAATTACGCCGTTTGGCGGCACTTTCTTTGGTAGGTTTTTGGCTGGCGGGCTGTAGTTCTGGCGATAATACACAGGCACCCATTAGCCAGATTGGTGGTAATAATGGCGATAGCGGTATGGCTTCAGCCTCAGGCGGCGGCATGATCTCTTCACAAAATAGCGCTGTGCCCGCGATGCCACGTGGCGGAATGTTAAGCGGCGGCACACCATCGACACAACCGTCAGGTGGAATGGTAAGTGACAATAACAATGTGGCCACGGAAAATGGTCGCATTGTGTACAATCGCAATTATGGGAATATTCCTAAAGGTAGCTACGGTGGTGAAACTTATACCGTAAAACGTGGCGATACCCTGTTCTACATTGCCTGGATTACCGGCAACGATTTCCGCGATCTGGCACAGCGTAACAATATTGCAGCCCCGTATGGCTTGAACGCCGGGCAAACGCTGCAGGTTGGTAATGGTAACGGCCAGACCATTACCGGTGGAAACGCGATTACTGCCGCCGATGCAACGCAGGGCGGCGTGCCAGTTACACCGAGCCAGACGCAAATTAAATCCACCCCTGTTGCACAGCAACCTGTTATTACGTATTCTGATGATTCGGGTAATTCGTCGGGTAGCAAATTGCTGCCGTCGAAAGGAGCAAATAATGTGGCAACGACCACAGCTCCGGTTGTCGCACCACCTACAGTCAGCAGCACGACTAATAGCACAACTCCAGTGGGAAGCTGGCGTTGGCCGACTGATGGGAAGATCATCGATAACTTCTCCGCTGCGGAAGGCGGAAATAAAGGGGTCGATATCGCCGGTTCGCGTGGACAACCTGTTGTCGCCACAGCTTCGGGAAGAGTGGTGTACGCAGGCAACGCGCTCCGTGGGTACGGTAATTTAATCATCATCAAACACAATGATGACTACCTGAGCGCCTACGCCCATAACGACTCTATGCTGGTCCGGGAACAACAGGAAGTTAAGGCGGGGCAAAAAATCGCTACCATGGGTAGCACCGGTACCAGTTCAGTACGATTGCACTTTGAAATTCGTTACAAGGGGAAATCCGTAAACCCGTTGCGTTATTTACCGCAGCGATAATCCGGCAGAACCTTGGTTCTGCCCTTGGATCACGGGTAGGAGCCGCTAATGAACCAGAATACGCTGAAAGTTAACGATTTACATGAAGATGCGGAATTCGAGGAAAACAACGGAGCTGAGGTTTTTGATGAGAAGGCTCTCGTTGAGAACGAACCTGGTGATAACAACGACGTAGCGGAAGAAGAGCTGTTGTCACAGGGTGCGACGCAACGCGTTTTGGATGCGACGCAGCTTTACCTCGGAGAGATTGGTTATTCACCGCTGCTGACGGCAGAAGAAGAAGTCTTCTTTGCGCGCCGTGCACTGCGGGGTGACATTCCATCTCGCCGCCGCATGATTGAAAGTAACTTACGCTTGGTAGTAAAGATTGCCCGTCGTTATAGCAATCGTGGTCTGGCGCTGCTGGATCTGATTGAAGAGGGTAATCTCGGCTTGATTCGCGCCGTAGAGAAGTTTGACCCAGAACGTGGGTTCCGTTTCTCAACTTACGCCACGTGGTGGATTCGTCAGACAATTGAACGGGCGATTATGAATCAAACCCGTACCATCCGTCTGCCAATCCACATCGTTAAAGAGTTAAATGTTTACCTGCGTACCGCGCGTGAACTTTCGCACAAGCTTGATCATGAGCCAAGTGCTGAAGAGATTGCCGAGCAGCTAGACAAGCCTGTTGATGACGTGAGCCGTATGCTGCGTCTCAATGAGCGCATTACCTCGGTCGATACACCTTTGGGTGGCGATTCCGAAAAAGCGCTGCTGGATATCCTGGCCGATGAGAAAGACAACGGTCCGGAAGACACCACGCAAGACGATGATATGAAACAGAGCATCGTTAAGTGGTTGTTTGAACTGAATGCCAAGCAGCGTGAAGTGCTGGCGCGTCGTTTCGGCCTGTTAGGCTACGAAGCGGCAACGCTTGAAGATGTCGGTCGTGAAATCGGGTTGACCCGTGAACGCGTACGTCAGATTCAGGTGGAAGGACTGCGTCGTCTGCGTGAGATTCTGCAGACGCAAGGTTTGAACATCGAAGCACTGTTTCGTGAATAACAGAATACGTGGTTAATACAAGAAGCGGTGGTGAAAACCACCGCTTTTTTATTGGTTAAAATATACAGACAGCACTTGTTAATTCATCAAAGTAAAATCTTTTAACGCTATCACTTAAACCCTCACCTAAATAGATAAACGTAAATTAAATCCATTAGATGTTAATTAAACATCTAATAAATGCTCAGTTTATCTTGCTCTCATTTAGCAATTTGTAATGTTGCGCACGACTTTCTTTGCGATTTTGCCTTATTTCTTTTCTCCGTGTCACTCTGATAAAAGTTTTTAACACGGTGCTATGCCATTTTCTTGCTCGCTGTATCACCAGGATATTCAAGCAATGAATAACTAAAAGGGAGTGAGAAAAACAATGCGTGTGCAAAGCAGCAGTACAAAGTCACAATACTCCAGAGTGGTTTTCGGAATGCCAATATCTCTGCTATGGGGATATATTGCGATGGCCACCTTCATGACCGGCGATGGCATCGAATTGGCTCATCTCTCCCGATATCTCTACGATCTCGGCTATGGAGAAAAACAAGTTTCATTAGTTTTCACCGTCTATGCGTTAACGGCAGCAGTTTCAAGTTGGCTTTCCGGTGCCGTCAGTGAAATTTATGGTCCGAAGAAAATTATGCTCACCGGCGCTATTTGGTGGATGGTGTTACATGCCGTATTTGTTTATTTTGGCGTAAGTGAAAATAACTTTACCTGGATGTTGGTGAGTTATACGTTGCGCGGCTTCGCTTATCCGCTGTTTTTTTATGGATTCTATGTATTAGTGGTGCAGCGCACGCCTGAGCATCGACTTGCCTCCGCAACCGGCTGGATATGGTCGATGTTTACCATTGGTTATGGCATTACAGCTTCCTTCCTCTCCGGCCTTCTGGTGCCTGAAATTGGGTTCATTAATACGCTTTGGCTTTCACTGCTGTTTGCTGCGGTGGGCGGTGTGATTATATTGTTTACGGTTAAAACTCAGAGTGAACACAATCTAAATAGTAACGGCGTCAGTCGCAAAGAAAAATTGCGGGAAATATCGCGCGGAATAACCTTGATCTTCGAAGACCGCAGTATGTTCTTTGCGCTGATAACACGCATTTTATGTAATGTGGCATTATTTGGCCTGCCGGTATTTATGCCGATCTATTTCACCCGTGAATTAGGATTTTCTACTAAAGAGTGGGCGACTATCTGGGGCGTATTTTTCCTGGTTCAACCAATAACCAATGTGCTTTGGGGAATTATTGGCGATCGTATTGGCTGGATTTTTCAAATGCGCTGGTTTGGTTTCTTCGGATGCACGATTACCACTGCCGCTTTCTATTATTTACCCTCATTTTTCCCAGGTAATCTGGCATTAGCCATTGTCTGCGCGCTGTTATTAGCCTTAACGCTCACCTCCTTTGTGCCTATGGGGGCTATTTTCCCGATGCTGGCGCCGCAGCATAAAGGCGCTGCGGTTTCGGTGCAAAATCTGGGGGGTGGTTTCGGTAATCTAATTGGTCCGGCGGTTGCCGCACTAATGTTCGGCCTGTCATTTGAAATCAAGCACGTGATTATTACTTTCTCCGTTCTCTATTTTGCTGGCGGCGTCATGACATTCTTTATTCGTGATCCCCAACCAAAAATAGAGCGTAACGCTCCTTTCAAGACCACGGCCAGCGAATTCAAATAAATACTCCCAATGAAAAGGACCATAATATGACAACACCATTTTCACTGCAAAATAAGGTCGCCATCGTCACCGGCGCCGCATCGGGAATTGGTTACGCCATTGCCCGCTGTTTAAGTGCTGCGGGTGCCCAAGTGGCGATGATCGATCGCGCAGAAGAGGTAAAAACGGTTGCCAGCAAGATGGACAACCCTGCGCGAGGTTACGTTTTCGATCTGGCTAACGTCGAAGCGCTTGGTGAACTGGTTGAGCAGATTCACCATGATTTTGGCCGCGTTGACATCCTGGTGAATAACGCCGGTATTGGCATGCTGGAATCCGTGGGCGAAGTGCAACTTGCCAGCTGGAATACCACGATGTTGATTAACTTGACCGCGCCATTCTTCCTCGCTCAGCATTGTGCCCGTTATATGAAAGAACACGGTTTTGGCCGCCTGATTAACATCGCCTCACAGGCCAGCGTCATTGCACTCAATGAGCACGCGGCATATTGCACCAGCAAATCAGGCATGGTGTCTTTCACGCGGGTGTTGGCAGCGGAGTTGGGGCCGTTTGGTATTACCGCTAATGCCATTTCACCAACGGTGGTTGAGACGGAATTAGGTAAGCGTTACTGGCATGGGGAGCGAGCGGAGCAGATGAAATCAAAAATCCCATCACGACGTTTTGCCACACCTGACGAAGTCGCGAGTACGGTGTTGTATCTCAGCAGCAATGAAGCGGCAATGGTCAATGGCGAGAATTTAGTGATCGATGGGGGATATAGTGTGATTTAAAGCCGGGCGAGTTGACTGGAATGAGCCCGCTAAAATTGCTTAACACCAGGGAATTGTAAAAAAAATGGCCCGCACAGAACGTTGCTTCTGGGCGGGCGAATAACTACACCAGCGTTTTCAAGCGATAGATCCATTCCAGCGCTTGCTTCGGCGTTAAGCTGTCTGGGTCCAGTGCCTCAAGCGCATCAACCGCCGGTGAGGTTTCTGCCACCAGCAACTGCATTTGCGAACCTTCCACTGTGGATGCGGCGGAGCTGCCAGATAACGCTTCCAGCTCCTTCAGCTTGTTACGCGCGCGCTTAATCACTTCCTTCGGCACGCCCGCCAGCGCCGCCACCGCGAGACCATAACTTTTGCTTGCAGCACCATCCTGCACGCTGTGCATAAAGGCGATGGTGTCTCCGTGTTCGACCGCATCCAGATGCACATTCACGACACCTTCCATTTTTTCCGGCAGCGTGGTCAGCTCGAAATAGTGGGTGGCAAACAGCGTCATGGCCTTGATGCGATTCGCTAAACTTTCAGCGCAGGCCCATGCCAGCGACAAACCATCATAAGTTGAGGTGCCGCGCCCGATTTCATCCATCAGTACCAGACTGTTTTCGGTAGCGTTATGCAGAATGTTGGCGGTTTCCGTCATCTCCACCATAAAGGTTGAGCGTCCGGAAGCCAGATCATCAGCAGCCCCGACGCGCGTGAAAATGCGATCGATAGGGCCGATGACGGTCTCCTCTGCTGGCACATAGCTGCCTATCCACGCCATCAGCGCGATCAACGCTGTCTGGCGCATGTAGGTACTTTTACCGCCCATATTGGGGCCGGTAATGATCAGCATGCGACGCTGCGGTGAGAGTGACAGCGGATTCGCGATAAACGGCTCTTTCAATACCTGCTCGACCACCGGATGGCGGCCTGCAGTAATACGGATGCCGGCTTTTTCTTGCAGCACCGGGCGGCAATAATTCAGCGTCCATGCACGTTCGGCCAGGTTTGCTAGCACGTCCAGCTCAGAGAGTGCAGCCGCACTGATTTGCAGGGCTTCAAGATGCGGTAGCAAGCGGTCAAACAGCTCATCGTAGAGACCTTTCTCCAGCGCCAGCGCTTTGCCCTTCGACGTCAGGACCTTATCTTCATACTCTTTTAGTTCAGGAATGATATAGCGTTCAGCATTCTTCAGCGTCTGGCGGCGAACGTAATGAATCGGCACCAGATGGCTTTGACCACGGCTGACCTGAATGTAGTAGCCGTGAATCGCGTTAAAGCCGACTTTCAGCGTATCCAGCCCGAGTTTCTCGCGTTCTCGGATTTCCAGACGATCAAGATAATCGGTGGCACCATCGGCTAGCGCACGCCACTCGTCGAGTTCAGCGTTGTATCCCGGAGCGATCACGCCACCGTCGCGCACCAGCACCGGTGGCGATTCAATGATCGCCTGTTCCAGCAACTCACGCAGTTCAGTAAATTCGCCCATCTGAGAGCGCAGATTAATTAACTGCGTGGCCTCAACGCCCTCGAGTTGTTGGTTTAACTCGGGCAACTGCTGGAAGGCATGGCGCATACGTGCCAAATCGCGTGGGCGCGCGGTGCGCAGTGCCAGTCGCGCCAGAATACGCTCCAGATCGCCCACCTGGCGCAGCACCGGCTGCAGCTCCTGACTAAGTGATTGCAGTTCTGCGATAGACTCCTGACGCCGGGCAATGGTCGTGACATCGCGCAGCGGCATATGCAGCCAGCGTTTCAGCATACGGCTGCCCATCGGCGTGACGGTTTTATCCAGTATCGCCGCCAGTGTGTTCTCGATGCCGCCGGCCAGGTTTTGCGTTATTTCCAGGTTGCGGCGCGTAGCAGCATCCATGATCACGCTATCCTGCTGACGCTCCATGCTCAGCGAGCGAATATGCGGTAACGACGTGCGTTGCGTGTCTTTAACATATTGCAGTAGACATCCTGCAGCGCGTAGCGCCAGATGCGCCTGCTCAACGCCAAAACCACTTAAGTCGCGGGTGCCAAATTGCAGATTGAGCTGCTGGCGCGCCGTATCGATTTCATATTCCCACAGCGGACGGCGACGCAGGCCACGGCGTTGATCGATCAACGTCATTGCCTGGAAATCTTCGGGATAGAGCAGTTCAGCCGGATTGGTGCGCTGCAGTTCTGCTGCCATCGTCTCCAGATCGCCGGGTTCACTCAGGCGGAAGCGGCCAGAACTGATGTCCAGCGTTGCATAACCAAAACCGCGCTGGCTCTGGAAGATGGCGGCGAGCAGGTTATCCTGGCGCTCTTGCAGCAACGCTTCATCGCTGATGGTGCCGGGTGTAACGATACGCACCACTTTTCGCTCAACCGGGCCTTTGCTCAAGGCTGGGTCGCCAATCTGCTCACAGATCGCCACCGATTCGCCGAGCTGGACCAGTTTCGCCAGATAGCCTTCAACCGCATGGTAAGGCACGCCCGCCATCGGAATCGGTTCCCCAGCAGAGGCGCCGCGTTTGGTCAGAGAGATTTCCAGCAGTTGCGAGGCGCGTTTCGCGTCATCGTAAAACAGCTCGTAAAAATCGCCCATGCGATAAAACAGCAGGATGTCAGGATGATCGGCCTTCAGGCGCAGGTATTGCTGCATCATCGGCGTATGGCCACTAAAGTCCATTTGCTCTGCTCCTTTCATCTCATTCTCACTCAACATTCATTCTTTTAATTACCTGAGGCTGGGTCAATGCAGCCCGGAAGTGTCGTTATCACTTGGGCGGATAACGAAAGCGGGATATTACCATTTTTGCCGCGTAACCTTCATCCGCCAGCAGGGCTTTATGGCTGCCGACCATAACAAATTGCCGCAAACGGTAAAAAGCAAAATTTAATGAAAAAGGTAAAGTGTGGAGCGGTTTCGCAAATTCGCGTTGCAACCGGCTGAAACGGGCGGGAAACGGCTAAATTTTAAGATATTGCTCTGTATGTCACCCCGATGAACGATTACCATGAGTGCTTCCGGTTTCACCTGGCTTATGGATATCCAATGCGTTTTAAGGTTGCTCTTCTTCCGCTTATTACTCTGCTTGCTGCCTGCAGCAGTAAGCCTGCATCCCATCAGCAGCCCGCCGTTGTGCCTGCACCGAAAGGCGGCTTTTTGCTGGAACCTTCGCACGCGGTTCAACCGATGTTTGGCGATTTTGCGGGTAACCCCGCCGCTGAACAGTTCATTGATCAAATGGTGGCAAAACACGGTTTTAACCGTGAGCAATTGCATGCGGTTATCGGCCAGGCGAAGCGTCTGGATTACGTGCTGCGTTTGATGGATCAGCAAGCCCCGAGCTATACGCCGCCAACCGGACCGAATGGCGCGTGGATTCGCTATCGCAACAAGTTTATTACGCCGGATAACGTGCAGAACGGCGTGGCATTCTGGAATCAGTATCAGGATGCGCTACAGCGTGCGCAGCAGGTTTACGGCGTGCCGCCGGAAATCATTGTTGGCATTATCGGCGTTGAGACGCGCTGGGGCAGGGTAATGGGCAAAACGCGCTTGCTGGATGCGCTGGCAACCTTGTCATTTAGCTATCCGCGTCGTGCAGCTTACTTCAGCGGTGAGCTGGAGACCTTCCTGCTGATGGCGCGAACAGAGCAAGACGATCCGCTGGATCTGCGCGGCTCCTTTGCCGGTGCGATGGGTTATGGACAGTTCATGCCATCCTCTTATAAGCAATACGCAGTCGATTTTAATGGCGATGGTCATATCAACCTTTGGGATCCGGTTGATGCGATTGGCAGCGTAGCCAACTACTTCAAAGAACATGGCTGGCGTGCGGGCGAGAACGTTGCGGTGCCAGCCAGCGGGCAGGCTCCGGCATTGGAGAATGGCTTTAAAACCAAGTACCCGGTCAGCACCTTAGCCGCGAGTGGGTTAACGCCGCAGGGATCGCTGGACGGCAATACTCAGGTCAGTTTGCTGCGTTTGGATCTCGGCACCAGCTATCAATATTGGTATGGTCTGCCCAACTTCTATGCCATTACGCGCTATAACCACAGCACCCACTATGCAATGGCGGTGTGGCAGTTGGGTGAAGCCGTGGCTAAAGCACGTCAGGGCAGCCTGTTTTAATGCTGTCCATATAAAGTGTGAGGGTATAAGATGGCGCCCCATTTGCGGTGCCATCTTCACCGCATCCGACTTCTGAGGAGCGCTTATGAGTACCTTACCTGCCTGTCCTGTCTGCCACGCCGATTACACCTGGCAAGATGGCGAGAACCTGAATTGCCCATCTTGCGGCCATATCTGGACGGCAAACGCCGATGATGCATCGGACAGTTTGGTGGTACGCGATGCCAACGGCAACCTGTTAGCCGATGGCGACAGCGTCACTGTCGTTAAAGATCTTAAGGTTAAAGGCAGCTCTTCGACGTTGAAAATTGGTACCAAAGTCAAAAGCATTCGCCTGGTCGAAGGCGATCACAACATTGATTGCAAGATTGATGGTTTTGGCCAGATGAAACTCAAATCTGAGTTCGTCAAAAAGAACTAATTATGGGACGGCTTTGCGCCGTCCTGTTTGTTTCAACTCAGTAAACGATCCACTTCCTCGCACTGTTCCGCTGTTAGCTCGCCACCATAATTGCGCGAGTCGCTGCGCATTGAATCAAATCGACGTGCAACAGCCGTTTTTATGGTGGTAACAAAATCATCGCCGATAGTGTAAATCGCCATCAGTTTACCAATACGTTGTTGAATCTCACTGAGCTGCGCTACATCGCCCGCCCGCCAGGCCTGCATCGCACGGGCAAATAGCTCCGGTACAATATTGTTCAAGCCGGAAATCACACCTGAACCGCCAGCCAGTAGATTGGGCAACAGATATTCGTCATAGCCGGAAAGCACGGTGAAATCGCTGCGCACCTGCTTCGTTTCTTCAATCATTGCGCGGTTGTGCGACAAGCAATCCATGGTGTCTTTGATGCCAATAAAGTTGGGCAGCTCTGCCGCCAGTTCTGCGACCAACGTAGGCGTTAGATCACAGCCGGTGCGTGCGGGGAAATTGTAGGCGAACCACTTGCCGCCCAGCTGTGTATCCAGCGCTTTGAAATAGCTCAGCAGCTGTTTATGTGTCTGCCCGTAATAGTAAGGAGGCAGCACCATCACAGCATCAAATCCGTTCTGCCAGGCCGCATCTGCCATTTGCAGCATGTCCGCAATACAGGTGCTGGAGACATTTGCCACCATGGTCAGTGGCGAGAGTTGACGCGCCTCACGGATCAGTAACAGGCGCTCCTGCTGCGAGAGCGAGGCAAATTCGCCAATACTGCCCATCAGCAGCAAGGTATCAATACCTGATTGGCTCAGGCGCGAAAAATGGCGGCCAAGCGCATCAATATCCAGATTATTGTTGCTATCAAAGGGAGTTACTGACGGACACCATACGCCGGGCAATGCAGGTTGTGCAGACATATCAAGCTCCTTGGTTGGAAAATGAAACGTCGTTTTAACTTAATGCTATCTGCACAGGCTAACCAGCTAACGAGGGCAAAAAGGTGAGATATCGCACTTTTCTCTTTCTATAAACGCATGAAAAGCAGGTAGTGTTTAACCCCTCAGCCAAGACAGGAGCATTGCCATGCAAGACTGGAATCCACAGCTGTATCGCCAATTCGAATCAGAGCGAACCCGCCCGGCGCGCGAGCTATTGGAGCGCATTCCGCTCGATGATGTGCGCTTTGCCACCGATCTTGGTTGCGGACCCGGCAACAGCACCGAGCTACTGGCACAAGCCTGGCCGGAGGCGCAGATAACCGGCATTGACAGTTCTGCGGCAATGTTAGAGCAGGCGCGCGAACGTCTCCCCAACTGCCATTTTCTGCAGGCCGATATTCGTCGCTGGCAGGCTGAACAGCCGCAGCAGGTTGTCTATGCCAACGCCTCGCTGCAGTGGCTGACCGAGCATCACACCTTGCTGCCGCATCTGGTTGATCAATTGGCCATCGGTGGCGCGCTAGCAATTCAGATGCCGGATAATCTTGAAGAACCATCGCACCGTTTGATGCGTGAAGTGGCGGCGAATGAAAAATGGCAGGCGCTGATTTCGCCACAAGCGGCGGAACGCAAACGCCTGCTAACCACTGATCGCTATTACGATCTGCTGACCGATGCGGGTTGCCAGGTTGATATCTGGCGCACTACTTATTATCACCCGATGGCAGATGCGCAGGGCATCATTACCTGGTTGCGTGCCACCGGGCTGCGTCCTTTCCTCGCGGGGCTGGATGAAACGCAGCAGGCAGCATTTCTTCATGATTATCATCAGGCACTCATTCCGGCTTACCCCGCACGCAGTAATGGCCAGGTTTTGTTAGCCTTCCCGCGTCTGTTTATGGTTGCAGTGAAAACAGGTTGAGGTATCTGGAATCCACTACGCAAAATGATGGCTGAAGGTTGAAAAGGGCTTTTCAGTGCGCCATTTACTGCTAACGTGAAGCGCCACAACGGGAGAAGGCGATGAACGATGAACAGTTACAGCAGCTAAGTCACCGCATTGGCGAACAGCTGAAGAGACGTCAGGCTACGGTGACCGCTGCAGAATCCTGCACCGGCGGCTGGATTGCGAAAGTATTTACTGATATCAGCGGCAGCTCTGCCTGGTTTGAGCGCGGTTTCGTTACTTACAGCAATGAAGCTAAGCAGCAGATGGTCGGCGTACAGGAGACAACGCTGCAGCAGCATGGCGCCGTAAGTGAACCGACGGTGCGTGAGATGGCTACCGGTGCGGCTAAAGCGGCAGCGGCAGAATACGCCATCGCCGTAAGCGGCATTGCCGGTCCTGAAGGTGGCACGCCCGATAAACCGGTGGGCACCGTGTGGTTTGCGATTGTGGGCCCAGAGGGACGCGTACTAGCGCAGCGCCAGATCTTTGCTGGCAACCGTGATGCGGTACGCCGTCAGTCAGTGGCTTGGGCGCTGCAAACGCTGCTTGATGAATTTCTGATAAATTAAAACTTGATACTGTATGACCATACAGTATAATTAGCGGCAACAGAACGAGCGACATACTTGATGTCGACTCACCCAGCATGATTAGGAGTGGAAATGGCGATCGACGAGAACAAACAGAAGGCTTTAGCTGCCGCACTGGGCCAGATTGAGAAGCAATTTGGTAAAGGCTCCATCATGCGCTTGGGTGAAGACCGCTCAATGGATGTCGAAACCATCTCTACCGGCTCACTGTCACTGGATATCGCGCTGGGCGCGGGTGGCTTGCCGATGGGCCGTATCGTTGAGATTTACGGACCAGAATCTTCGGGTAAAACCACGCTGACGCTGCAGGTTATTGCTTCTGCACAGCGTAAAGGTAAAACCTGTGCCTTTATCGATGCTGAGCACGCACTGGATCCGGTGTACGCGAAAAAACTGGGCGTTGATATCGATAACCTGCTGTGTTCACAGCCGGATACCGGTGAGCAAGCGCTGGAGATTTGTGATGCGCTGGCGCGTTCAGGCGCAGTTGACGTCATCATCGTCGACTCCGTGGCGGCGCTGACGCCGAAAGCGGAAATCGAAGGCGAGATTGGCGATTCGCACATGGGTCTGGCCGCTCGTATGATGAGCCAGGCAATGCGTAAGCTGGCGGGTAACCTGAAGCAGTCCAACACGCTGCTGATCTTCATCAACCAGATTCGTATGAAGATTGGTGTGATGTTCGGTAACCCGGAAACCACAACAGGCGGTAACGCACTGAAATTCTACGCTTCTGTTCGTCTGGATATCCGCCGTATCGGTGCGATTAAAGAGGGCGACGAAGTGGTAGGTAGCGAAACCCGCGTGAAAGTCGTGAAGAACAAAGTTGCGGCACCGTTTAAGCAGGCTGAATTCCAAATCATGTACGGAGAAGGTATCAACACCTTTGGCGAGCTGGTGGATCTTGGCGTGAAGCACAAACTGGTTGAGAAAGCCGGCGCGTGGTACAGCTACAACGGTGAGAAGATTGGTCAGGGTAAAGCTAACTCCACCAACTTCCTTAAAGAGAACCCGGCGATTGCGAATGAAATCGACAAGAAGCTGCGTGACTTACTGCTAAGTGGTGATGCCGCCGCCGCAGACACCGCGAAAATCTCCGCGGATGATCGCGAAGAAGCCAGCGAAACCAACGAAGATTTCTAAAATATTAACGGGAGCAGAAATGCTCCCGTTTTGCTTTTCCCCGCCAGCGCTTTTCCTCTCTGCCTTCTTGCTTTACCCTGCGACCCTGCACGACTGTTAGAACAAGGTTGATCCTATGTCATCATCACCATCTGCGGCACCGGTGCCAACATATTCCCGTTTACTTGACCGCGCTATGCGCATCCTTTCGCAGCGCGACCACAGTCGTGAAGAGCTAAAGCGTAAATTGCAGCTCTCTTCCCAACGTGCGGCTTATCTGCAGCAGCAGGAAAACACGCCCATTCCCGACGAGTTACTGGAAAAAGTGCTCGACTGGTGTCAGGAGAGCGGTTGGCTCAACGATGAGCGCTTTACCGAACGCTTTATTCAAAGCCGTGCGCGTAAAGGATATGGCCCACAGCGCGTGCGTATGGAATTGCAGCAAAAGGGCATTGGCCGTGAGGAGATCAATCAGGCGCTATTCGATACCGACGTAGACTGGAGCCAGTGCGCAGCCGATCTTGCCAAACGCAAATTTGGCGAACCCTTACCGCAAACCTGGACTGAGAAAAGCAAGGTACAGCGTTTTTTAATGTCGAAAGGCTTTATGATGGAAGATATTCAGGCTGTTTTCAGAAATAGTGACGACTGAAAGGCGATGTGATTTTACTTCCCACTGAAGAAAATTTATCTTATTCCCACTTTTTGTTCCTCAGTCAGCGGCAGGCCGGATGGATAGGGTTTGCCAGCGAAAGGGAACGTTCGTTAGCGTGATTCCAGGAATTTTATGAGCAAGAGCACTGCTGAGATCCGTCAAGCGTTTCTCGACTTTTTTCATAGCAAGGGACATCAGGTTGTAGCCAGCAGCTCCCTCGTACCGAACAACGACCCGACTTTGCTGTTTACCAATGCCGGGATGGTCCAGTTTAAAGACGTTTTCCTTGGGCAGGATAAGCGCGACTATGCGCGGGCAACGACGTCGCAGCGCTGTGTGCGTGCCGGCGGCAAGCATAACGACCTCGAAAACGTGGGCTACACGGCACGTCACCACACCTTCTTTGAAATGTTGGGCAACTTCAGCTTTGGTGATTACTTCAAGAAAGAAGCGATCGCTTATGCATGGGAACTGCTGACGGGTGAGCAGTGGTTCAAGCTGCCTAAAGAGCGCCTGTGGGTGACCGTCTATGAAACAGACGATGAAGCCTTCGAAATCTGGGCTAACGATATTGGTGTGCCGCGCGAGCGCATTATCCGTATCGGTGACAACAAAGGCAGCGCTTTCGCATCAGATAACTTCTGGCAGATGGGCGACACCGGACCTTGCGGTCCATGTACCGAAATTTTCTTCGATCACGGCGATCATATCTGGGGCGGCCCACCGGGCAGCCCGGAAGAAGATGGCGATCGTTACATCGAGATCTGGAACATCGTCTTCATGCAGTTCAACCGTCAGGCCGACGGCACCATGGAGCCGCTGCCTAAACCGTCAGTGGATACCGGCATGGGTCTGGAGCGTATTGCTGCCGTGTTGCAGCACGTTAACTCCAACTATGAAATCGATCTGTTTGCCAAACTGATCAAATCAGTTGCGCAGGTAACTGGCGCAACCGATCTGGATAACAAGTCGCTGCGCGTTATCGCTGACCATATTCGCTCTTGTGCCTTCCTGATCGCTGATGGCGTAATCCCATCGAATGAAAACCGCGGCTATGTGTTGCGTCGCATTATTCGTCGCGCGGTACGTCACGGCAATATGCTGGGTGCGAAAGAAGCCTTCTTCTACAAGCTGGTTGCGCCACTGATTGAAGTGATGGGAGCTGCAGGCGAAGACCTGAAACGTCAGCAGAAGCATGTTGAAAACGCGCTGAAGAACGAAGAAGAGCAATTTGCTAAAACGCTGGAGCGTGGACTTGCACTGCTGGATGAAGAACTGGCCAAACTGCAGGGCGATACGCTTGATGGCGAAACGGTGTTCCGTCTGTACGATACCTTCGGTTTCCCGGCGGATTTGACCGCTGACGTGTGCCGTGAGCGCAATCTGAAGATTGATGAAGCGGGTTTTGAAGCCGCGATGGAGCAGCAGCGTCAGCGTGCGCGTGAAGCCAGCGGTTTTGGTGCCGACTATAACAATGTCATTCGCATTGATGCCGCAACCGACTTTAAAGGCTATGACCATCTGGAACTGAACGCGACAGTCGAAGCACTGTTCGTCGACGGTCAGCAAGTTGAGCAGATCAGCGCGGGTCAGGACGCGGTGGTCGTACTGGACGAAACGCCGTTCTACGGCGAGTCAGGTGGACAGGTTGGCGATACCGGCGTGTTGGCTGGGCAGAATGCTGAATTTAGCGTTCAGGATACGCAGAAGTATGGTAAAGCGATTGGTCATATCGGTAAGCTGAGCAGCGGTCAGTTATGCGTTGGTGACCGTTTGCATGCGCAGGTTGATGAAACGCGTCGCGCGCGCATCCGTTTGAATCACTCCGCCACGCACTTACTGCATGCAGCACTGCGTCAGGTGTTGGGTGATCACGTAGGACAAAAAGGCTCGCTGGTTAACGATAAATATCTGCGTTTCGACTTCTCTCATTTTGAAGCCATGAAACCGCAGGAAATCCGTCAGGTTGAGGATATTGTTAACGCGCAGATTCGCCGCAACCTTGTCGTTGAGACCGACATCATGGATCTCGATGATGCAAAACAGAAGGGCGCAATGGCGCTGTTTGGTGAGAAATACGATCAGCGCGTACGTGTGCTGACCATGGGCGATTTCTCTACCGAACTCTGTGGTGGTATTCACGCGCTGCGTACCGGTGATATCGGCCTGTTCCGCATTCAGTCTGAATCGGGCACTGCTGCAGGTGTACGCCGCATTGAAGCTGTAACCGGTGAAGGTGCGTTGGCACAAGTGAATGCGCAGAGCCAACAGTTGCTGGATGTGGCGCAATTGGTGAAAGCCAATAGCAGTAACCTGAATGAGAAAGTGCGCGGCTTGGTTGATCACGTCCGCGCGCTGGAAAAAGAGTTGCAGCAACTGCGCGATCAGCAAGCTGCGCAGGAAAGCGCGTCACTGAGCAGTAAGGCGATTGACGTTAAAGGCACGAAGTTGCTGGTCAGTGAACTGAGCAACGTTGAGCCGAAAATGTTGCGTACCATGGTTGACGATCTGAAGAACCAGTTAACGTCTGCCATTATCGTGCTGGCAACGGTTGATGATGGCAAAGTTTCACTGATTGCTGGCGTGACCAAAGATCTTACTGACCGTGTAAAAGCCGGCGAGCTGATTGGCGAACTGGCCTCTCAGGTTGGTGGTAAAGGCGGTGGTCGCCCAGATATGGCTCAGGCCGGCGGTACAAATCCGCAGGCGCTAGCGGGTGCGCTGGCAGGCGTGCAGGAATGGGTCAGTAACCGACTGTAACGTATAAAACTTCGCATTGTGATAAGCGCCAGAAGCCCGTTTTCTGGCGCTTTTTTAACGCGGTGCACACCAGGTAATGACAAAGTCCGGTTGATGTAGTGTATTTCGGCTAAACTAACTATCAGCAGAATGTATTGGCATGGCGAAGCACAATGGTGTATTTGTCATAGGCATTGTTCAGCGTTATATGATGGATACGGCCGGGAGACCGAACAAGCCCGACTCTTTTAATCTTTCAAGGAGCAAAGAATGCTTATTCTAACTCGTCGAGTTGGTGAAACCCTCATGATTGGCGATGAGGTGACTGTAACGGTGCTGGGTGTAAAAGGTAACCAGGTCCGCATTGGGGTTAACGCGCCTAAAGAAGTTTCGGTACATCGCGAAGAGATCTATCAGCGTATTCAAGCCGAAAAAACTCAAGCCTCGAGTTACTAACGGATTCAGCGCCTCGCTCCTGAGCGAGGCGCTACCGGTTTTTCCTCTCCAGCCCCACACATCTTCCGCTTTTCGCTCTCTATTCCCAATTCTCTTTAACGCCCATTTCTGTTCTCCAGCAGGCTTTCTTTGTTGATAAATCACTCTTTTTGTCGCTAAAGCATCCGAATTGAGTGTCATTTGTGCAATCAAACAAAAGGCTGGAAATAAATGTTTGACTTATAAGTCCGGGAAAGTAATATGTGCGCCACGCAGTGCCGATGAGCAGAAACAAGTTCAGAAGCACGGTTCGGAAGAACGCGTAAGGTGAGGTGGCCGAGAGGCTGAAGGCGCTCCCCTGCTAAGGGAGTATGCGGTCAAAAGCTGCATCCGGGGTTCGAATCCCCGCCTCACCGCCATTTCCGATGCATCCATAGCTCAGCTGGATAGAGTACTCGGCTACGAACCGAGCGGTCGGAGGTTCGAATCCTCCTGGATGCACCATTCGGAAAGGTGAAGCAAGAGTGAACGAGCAGTTCCTTTCATGGTGAGTTGTTAGCACCCTGCGTTGTACAAGAATTAACTCGATGCATCCATAGCTCAGCTGGATAGAGTACTCGGCTACGAACCGAGCGGTCGGAGGTTCGAATCCTCCTGGATGCACCATTCTTCGTATCATCCTCAGGTTGTTTCAGTTAGTCCATCGTAAGAAAACCTCAATGCATCCATAGCTCAGCTGGATAGAGTACTCGGCTACGAACCGAGCGGTCGGAGGTTCGAATCCTCCTGGATGCACCATTCCTCTTCAAACTTCTCAAAATTTTCTTCAGCAGTAACTCAATGCATCCATAGCTCAGCTGGATAGAGTACTCGGCTACGAACCGAGCGGTCGGAGGTTCGAATCCTCCTGGATGCACCATCTCTTCTTCGATACCTTTCTGTTTTTGACTCTCAGTTTCTGAATCCTGCAGCAATCAAATCAACTTGTAAAAAAATCGCTGAATTTACCGGCGTTTATCCACGGCATTGCACTCTGACCTTTTTCTGAAAACGAAAAAAACTAATGCTTTCAAAGCATTTGCGGTTAAGCGTGCCTGGCGACAACCTGAGCGCATTACGCTAAAGTAATGGCTCATTTTGTGGTGCTCGATGGAGTGACAATGTACGACCAATATGACGCCCTGATTTTCGATATGGACGGCACAATTCTGGATACTGAGCCGACACATCGAAAAGCCTGGCAGCAGGTGCTTGGCCGCTATGGTTTCACCATGGATGAAGAAAAAATGGTGGGCTTCAATGGCGCTCCAACCTGGCAACTGGCGCAGTTCATCCTTGAGCAGAACAATGCAACGCACGATCCGCATCTGCTGGCGGCGGAAAAAACCGCTGCACTGAAAGCGATGTTGCTGGATGACGTGCGTCCGCTGCCGTTGATGGACGTGGTAAAGGCTTATCATGGTCGCCGTCCGATGGCGGTGGGCACCGGCAGTGAACACAGCCTGGCAAAAGCCTTACTCGAAGAGTTAGGTGTTTACCACCTGTTTGATGCGGTGGTCGGAGCGGATGACGTACAGCGTCATAAGCCGCAGCCGGATACCTTTTTACGCTGCGCTGAATTAATGGGTATCGCACCCGAGCGCTGTGTAGTGTTTGAGGATGCTGACTTCGGCGTACAAGCCGCCAAAGCAGCAGGCATGGACGTGGTTGATGTCCGTTTACTGTGAATGAATTTCTGACCTATGGATCGTTATTCGGCAGCAGCTTTCTTAGCGCGACTCTGTTACCGGGAAGCTCGGAAGCGGTGCTGGTTGCACTGCTGATCGCCCAAAAAGGTTCGGTTTATGGATTGTTATTGGCTGCATCAGTGGGAAACACGCTGGGTGGCCTGACCAACATTCTTCTTGGTCGCCTGATGCCGCCAAAAGGGCAAGGGCGATGGCACGACACAGCAATGACGTGGTTACACCGATTAGGACCTGCAGCACTGATTTTTAGCTGGCTGCCGGTAGTGGGCGACTTACTCTGCGTGCTCGCAGGTTGGTTGCGCTTTGCCTGGCTGCCTTCAGTGCTGTTCCTCGCCATGGGTAAAACGCTGCGTTATATCGTTATCGCGACCGCCACATTGCAAACAATGCAATGGTGGCATTGATTCGCACAGATTCGAGGCTACGGCTAACATTATGCTGAACAAAAATAAATTATTAACACAGCGGGAGGTTAACGTGATCCCGGACGTATCTAAGGCACTTTCCTGGCTGGAGGCGCATCCTGACGCGTTAAAGGGTATCGGCCGTGGTATTGAGCGCGAATCATTACGCGTAAAACCCGATGGTCACCTGGCAACCACAGGACATCCTGAGTCACTCGGTTCGGCGCTTAAGCATGATTGGATCACCACCGATTTTGCCGAAACGCTGATGGAGTTCATCACGCCAGTTGATCAGAGCATCGATCGTTCACTGGCGTTTCTGCGCGATATTCACCGTCATGTGGCGCGTGAGTTAGGCGAGGAGCGCTTGTGGCCTTTCAGCATGCCGGGGTTCATTGATGACGTTGATAGCATCGAGCTGGCGCAGTATGGAAGCTCCAATATCGGCAAAATGAAAACGTTGTATCGTCAGGGGCTGAAGAATCGCTATAGCGCGCTGATGCAGATTATCTCTGGCGTGCACTACAACTTCTCGTTGCCGCTGTCGTTTTGGCAGGAGTGGGCGGATGTAAAAGATGCCGAAAGCGGTAAAGAGACCATCTCTGCCGGCTATCTGCGTTTGATTCGCAACTACTATCGTTTCGGCTGGGTCATTCCGTATCTGTTCGGTGCATCGCCAGCGATTTGCTCCTCGTTCCTGCAAGGGCGCGAGAGCAATCTGCCGTTTGAAGGTGATGGCAAGGGTACGCTGTGGCTGCCTCACGCCACCTCACTGCGCCTGAGCGACCTTGGTTATACCAACAAATCGCAGAGCGGTTTGGGTATCACTTTTAACTCGCTGGAAGGTTACGTTGCAGCACTGAAGGCAGCGATTAAAACGCCGTCGGAAGAGTATGCCGCCATGGGCACCAAAGACGCCGATGGCAACTGGCTGCAGTTGAACACCAATGTGCTGCAAATTGAAAACGAGCTGTACGCGCCGATTCGTCCGAAACGCGTTACGCGTTCAGGCGAGGCACCATCCGATGCGCTGTTGCGCGGCGGTATTGAATACATTGAAGTGCGTTCGCTGGACATCAATCCATTCTCCGCCATTGGCGTAGATGCCGATCAGGCGCGCTTCCTCGATCTGTTCCTGATTTGGTGTACGCTGGCTGATGCGCCAGAAATGAGCGCGGATGAGCTGCTGTGTACGCGCAAAAACTGGAACCGCGTGGTGATGGAAGGGCGTAAGCCTGGCCAGGTCATTGCTGTAGGTTGCAGCGAAAAGGAACACACGCTGGTTGAGGTGGGTAAAGCGCTGTTTGCCGATCTGCGTCGCGTGGCGGAAGTGCTCGACAGCAATCACGGCAACACGCAATATCAACAGGTTTGCGATCAACTGGTGGCATCTTTCGACGATCCTGAGCTAACCTATTCGGCGCGCATCCTGCATGCGATCAAAGAAAACGGTTTGACCGGCGCGGGCGTGGCATTGGCAGAGCAATATCGTCATCTGCTGTGTGAAGAGTCGTTAGAGATTCTGACTGAAGAAGATTTTAGTCGTCAGGCGCTGGAGTCGGTGCAGGCACAAGAGAAGCTGGAACAGAGCGATACGCTGGATTTCGAAAGCTACCTTGCGGGTCGCGAAGGCTAGAAAAGAAAATGGCCACATCAATGTGGCCAAAATAAACATCTCTGTTGTCAGGGATGATGATAACAAATGCGCGTCTTTCATATATTCAGACGCTGGACGAACAGAAAAGTTTCATCGTTTTAAAAAAAAATCTCAAAACAGGAGGTGACGTATGCCACTACTGGATAGTTTTACTGTTGATCACACCATCATGGGCGCACCTGCAGTACGCGTAGCAAAAACCATGAAAACTCCGCATGGCGATACCATCACCGTTTTCGACCTGCGTTTTTGCCGTCCGAATATTGAAATTCTGACTGAGCGTGGCATTCATACGCTGGAGCACCTGTTTGCTGGCTTCATGCGTAATCATCTGAATGGTGATGGCGTTGAAATCGTCGACATCTCGCCAATGGGTTGCCGCACCGGCTTCTACATGAGTTTGATTGGCACGCCTGACGAGCAGCGTGTAGCGAAAGCCTGGAAAGGCGCGATGGAAGATGTCCTGAAAGTCAAAGAGCAGGGCCAGATTCCAGAGCTGAACGAATATCAATGCGGCAGCTACAAACTGCACTCACTGGATGAAGCGCAGCAGATCGCGCGCAATGTGCTGGCGCACGACATCGGCGTGAACCGCAACGAAGATTTGAAGCTACCAGCTGAAAAGCTGAAAGAGCTGCACATCTAGTTGAGACACCATGAAAAACGCCGCGATTATCGCGGCGTTTTTGTTTACAGGCTTCAGGAGCCGATGGAGGATTTCAGTGCGTGGTGTGGCGTAATGCGCACCTGCTTCACCATGTTGTCCTGCACATCAAGGATATCGATATCGTAGGCGCCAAGTGTGACACGAGTATCGACCAGCGGAATCTCTTCCAGTGCTTCCAGCAGCATGCCGTTAATGGTGCGCGCATCCTCTTCCGGTAACGTCCAGTTAAAGGCTTTGTTGATTTCACGCACATTGGCGCTGCCTTCAATCAATACCGAACCATCATTTTGCGGCATGACTTCTTCGGCCAACGACGGCGACATGGAGGTGGTGAAATCGCCGACGATCTCTTCCAGAATATCTTCGATCGTCACTAAGCCTTTAACATCGCCATATTCATCAACCACCATGCCGACTTTCTTTTTGTTGCGCTGAAATTTAACCAGCTGCACGTTAAGCGGCGTGCCTTCCGGTACATAGTAAATCTCATCAGCAGCACGCAGCAGGCGATCTTTGTTGAACTCTTTCTTCTCGGTCATCATGCGCCAGGCTTCACGCACGCGCAGCATACCAACACAGTCATCCAGCGAGTCACGGAACAGGACGATACGCCCATGCGGCGAATGACTCAGCTGGCGCTCAATCGATTTCCAGTCATCATTGACGTTGATGCCGACGATCTCATTGCGCGGCACCATGATGTCATCCACGCTGACTTTCTCCAGATCAAGCACTGACAGCAGCATGTCCTGATTACGCCGCGACATCAGCGAGCGCGATTCATGCACAATGGTGCGCAACTCTTCTTTGCTTAACGCCGAACTGATGGAACCGTCGGTTTTAATGCCCACCATGCGCATCAAAATGCGGGTAATGGTATTCAGCAGCCACACCAGCGGCAGCATCACATACTGCAGCGGAGCCAGTAACACGCTGCTGGGATAGGCCACTTTTTCTGGATAGAGCGCCGCGACCGTTTTCGGCAGCACCTCGGCAAATACCAGCACGACAAAAGTCAGAATGCCGGTAGCAATCGCTACGCCAGCATCACCATACAGGCGCATACCGACAATGGTGCCGAGTGCGGAGGCGAGAATATTAACGAGGTTGTTGCCAATTAAAACCAGGCTGATCAGACGGTCGGGACGACGCAGAAGTTTTTCTACCCGACGCGCACCGCGATTGCCGCTTTTGGCTTTATGGCGCAGTTTGTAGCGATTAAGCGTCATCATGCCGGTCTCTGAACCGGAGAAATAGGCAGAGACCAGCACCATGATGACCAGCGTAATGATCAGCGTGGTGGTTGAAACGTGTTCCAACACAAAATCCTTAGTGAGAGGTGAGCAGGTGCTGAAGCACGCGGCTGCCGAAGTAGGCCATGGTTAGCAGCAATGCGCCGCCACAGTTAAACCACACGACGCGGCGTCCGCGCCAGCCTTCACGATAGTGTCCCCAAAGCAGAACGATGTAGACAAACCAGGCAATGATGGAGAGAACCGCTTTATCCACATTCTCAGCGCTAAACAAGTTATGCATGAAGAGCAAACCGGTGCACAGCACCAGCGTCAACAGCACAACGCCAATCTGCGTGATGTGGAACATTTTGCGCTCAATGCTGAGCAGCGGCGGCATATCCTGAGTGAAAGCCAGTTTCTTATTTTTCAACTGGTAATCGATCCACGCCAGCTGCAGCGCATACAGTGCCGCGATGATCAGCGTGGCATAGGCAAACAGCGACAGACCGATGTGAACCATCATGCCCGGCGTGGTTTCCAGATGCGTAATAAAGGCATTGGGCACAAAGGTGGCAAAGGCCAGATTAATCAATGCAAAGCTGTAAACAATCGGCAGCAGCAGCCAGCCACGATTGCGCGAGGCGACAATTGTCATGATGGCGCAGATCAGCAGGCTAACCAGCGAGCCGATATTAAGCAGGCTGAGGTTTTGCCCATTATCAACAGCAAAAATGCGCTGCTGCAGAGCAACGGCGTGCGCAATCAGCGCCACGCAGGCAGAAAGCACAGCAAAACGACGCCAGCCACCGTTGCGTTTAAGCAGGCTGGGAATGATCAATGCAAGGCTGAGGGAGTAGGCGAACAGCGCCACGATCGCGAAAACGAACATAGATCCTTTCAGGTATCGGTCAGATAAGGAAAAAAGCAGTATAGCGCCAGCAGCAGCAGGCTCCAAACGATCTGACGGTCAATTGCAGAGATCGCTTCGTCTTCGTGTTATAATCCGCCGCATTGTGTCGCCTATGGCGGCCTCGCTACGGTTCTAAGTGAGAGAGCATGTTTGATAATTTAACCGATCGTTTGTCGCAAACCCTGCGCAATATCAGCGGCCGCGGAAGGCTGACTGAAGACAACATCAAAGACACGCTGCGTGAAGTCCGCATGGCGCTGCTGGAAGCTGACGTTGCGCTGCCGGTAGTGCGTGAATTTATTAATCGCGTGAAAGAGGCCGCCGTTGGCCACGATGTGAACAAAAGCCTGACGCCAGGCCAGGAGTTCATCAAAATCGTGCGCAACGAACTGGTTGCGGCGATGGGCGCTGAAAATAATGCGCTCAATCTGAATGCTCAGCCGCCAGCCGTGGTGCTGATGGCAGGTTTGCAAGGTGCTGGTAAAACCACTAGCGTGGCGAAACTGGGTAAATTCTTGCGCGAGAAGCATAAGAAGAAAGTGCTGGTAGTTTCTGCTGACGTTTATCGCCCTGCGGCGATCAAACAGCTGGAAACCCTGGCTGGCCAGGTCGGCGTGGATTTCTGTCCGTCCGATCTGAGTCAAAAGCCGGTCGATATTGTTCAGAACGCGCTAAAACAAGCCAAAGTGCAATTCTACGATGTGCTGCTGGTGGATACCGCCGGTCGTTTACACGTCGATGAAGCGATGATGGACGAAATCAAACAGGTACACGCCGCGATAAATCCGGTGGAAACCCTGTTTGTGGTCGATGCCATGACCGGTCAGGATGCCGCCAACACCGCGAAAGCCTTCAATGAAGCGCTGCCGCTGACTGGTGTGATCCTGACTAAAGTCGATGGTGATGCGCGCGGTGGTGCGGCGCTGTCGATTCGTCACATTACCGGCAAGCCAATCAAATTTATGGGGATGGGCGAGAAGACCGAAGCGCTGGAAGCTTTCTATCCAGAGCGTATCGCGTCGCGCATTCTTGGCATGGGCGATGTTCTGTCGCTGATCGAAGATATTGAGAGCAAAGTTGACCGCGATCAGGCGGAGAAACTGGCGAAGAAACTGAAAACCGGCGACGGTTTTGATCTCAACGACTTCCTTGAGCAGTTGAAGCAGATGCGCAACATGGGCGGCATGGCGAGCCTGATGGGCAAACTGCCGGGCATGGGGCAACTGCCTGACAACGTGAAATCGCAGATGGATGATAAAGTGCTGGTCCGCATGGAAGCCATCATCAATTCGATGACGCGTAAAGAGCGTGAGAAGCCAGAAATTATCAAGGGGTCGCGCAAACGTCGTATTGCGTTGGGCTCAGGCATGCAGGTGCAAGATGTCAACCGACTGCTGAAACAGTTCGATGATATGCAGCGCATGATGAAGAAAATGAAGAAAGGCGGCATGGCCAAAATGATGCGTGGCATGAAAGGTATGATGCCGCCTGGATTCCCTGGTCGCTAAGGCGGCCGTCATAAAGCCGGAAATTTGGCACGCTTAGGTTGCTTTTTGCGCCAAAATGAGTAAAATTTTCGGGCTTTTTATATCGCGCTCGGGCCCCGTTCCTCGATGGGGCCCGAGCGCTTTATTAACTAATGAGGATGTTATGGTAACAATTCGTTTGGCACGTCACGGCGCTAAAAAGCGTCCGTTCTATCAGGTCGTCGTCACTGACAGCCGCAATGCTCGTAACGGTCGTTTCATCGAGCGCGTAGGTTTCTTCAACCCGATCGCTTCTGGTCAGGCTGAAGGTCTGCGTCTGGATCTGGACCGTATTGAGCACTGGGTTGGCCAGGGCGCAACGCTTTCTGATCGCGTTAACGCGCTGATCAAAGAAGCAAAGAAAGCAGCTTAATCTGTCACGGTGGTGAGCATGAGCATTAAACCTGCCGGGCAGCCTCCCGTTAACCCGATTGTATTGGGAAAAATGGGCGCGGCTTACGGAATTCGGGGTTGGCTCAAAGTGTTTTCCTCCACTGAAGACGCTGAAAGCATCTTCGACTACCAACCTTGGTTCATCCAGCGCGCCGGTAAATGGCAGCAGGTCGAACTCGAGGGCTGGAAGCACCACAATCAGGACCTGATCATCAAAGTCAAAGGCATTGACGATCGGGACGCTGCGGCACAGTTGACCAATTGCGAAATTACGGTCGACTCCACGCAGCTGCCAGCGCTGGAAGCAGGCGATTACTACTGGAAAGACCTTATGGGAATGAAAGTAGTGAACCTCGAAGGCTACGAGATGGGCAAAGTCATTGATTTGATGGAAACCGGATCGAACGACGTTCTCGTCGTTAAGGCAAACCTGAAGGATGCATTCGGTGCGCAAGAGCGGTTAATCCCGTTTCTTGATGAACAGGTTATCAAGAAAGTCGATCTCTCTACTGGCCTTATTGAAGTAGATTGGGATCCTGGTTTTTGATCTCCGGACAATCCGGTAACGTAACGGCGAACGCGATGTGGATTGGTGTTATTAGCCTGTTTCCAGAGATGTTTCGCGCTATTACCGAGTACGGGGTAACTGGCCGGGCAGTAAAAAATGGCCTGCTCGACATTCAAAGCTGGAGTCCTCGTGACTTCACGCATGACCGGCACCGTACCGTGGACGATCGTCCTTACGGCGGCGGACCGGGAATGTTGATGATGGTGCAACCCTTACGGGACGCCATCTCCGCAGCGAAAGCAGCGGCGGGAGAAGGTGCTAAGGTGATTTATCTTTCACCTCAGGGACGCAAACTGGACCAACAGGGCGTTTGCGAACTGGCGACCCATCAGAAGTTGATTCTGGTGTGTGGTCGCTACGAAGGGATAGATGAGCGCGTGATTCACACTGAGATTGATGAAGAGTGGTCAATCGGTGATTACGTTCTTAGTGGCGGTGAGCTGCCAGCCATGACGTTGATTGACTCGGTCGCCCGGTTTATTCCCGGCGTACTGGGAAAACAGGCGTCAGCCGATGAGGATTCGTTCTCGGATGGTTTGCTGGATTGCCCGCACTACACCCGACCTGAAGTGTTAGAAGGGATGGAAGTTCCGCCAGTTTTACTGTCGGGCAACCATGCCGATATTCGCCGCTGGCGCCTGAAACAGTCGTTAGGCCGTACCTGGCTAAGAAGACCTGAACTTCTGGAAAACCTGGCTCTGACTGAAGAGCAAGCACGGTTGCTAAATGAGTTCCAGCGTGAACATCAGCAGCAACAAAACGATGAGGCGGGAGAGTAATCTTCCCTCACTATCAGTTTACCCAGGATAAGAGATTTAATTATGAGCAACATTATCAAGCAACTTGAACAAGAGCAGATGAAGCAGGACGTACCTTCATTCCGTCCGGGTGATTCCGTGGAAGTGAAAGTATGGGTCGTAGAAGGTTCTAAGAAGCGTCTGCAGGCATTCGAGGGCGTGGTTATCGCTATTCGTAACCGCGGTCTGCATTCTGCATTCACTGTTCGTAAGATTTCTAACGGCGAAGGTGTTGAGCGTGTCTTCCAGACTCACTCTCCAGTAATTGACAGCATTGCTGTTAAACGTCGTGGTGCTGTGCGTAAAGCCAAACTGTATTACCTGCGTGAGCGTACCGGTAAGTCAGCTCGTATCAAAGAGCGTCTTGGCGCGTAAGCGACTTCTCAAAGTTAATAGCAAACAAGGGGTTGGCCATTTGGCCAGCCCCTTTTTTTATGGGCGTATAAGGGCGCAGGATCATTCTTAAGGTGGACAGTATGTGTTTCCTGAAAACAGTGAAAATCAAAATGTTATACCAAACTTTTAGTTGAGAGCATCATCAGAACATAATTGGGTGTAATATTTAGTTTACATTATCATCCTGTCACCATTTCTGTTATTCGTATGATTTTAATGAATATTTCAATGTTTTCTTTGTTTTTTATTTGATGTGGTAATAAATGTGTACATAGGTGGATTGCAACCTGTACAGGGTGTGATAAAGTAAGCGCCATCCTCAGAGAGGATCCCAAACCGCATAAACGAGTAAAAAGGATCGCAATCATGCAAAAAGACGCGCTGAACAATGTGCATATCGCCGACGAACAAATTTTGATTACCCCGCAAGAGCTGAAAGCCAAATTCCCGCTCACTGCGGCGCAGGAAGCGCAAATTGCGTCTTCTCGCCAAACCATTGCCGACATTATTGCGGGCCGCGATCCGCGTCTGTTGGTGGTTTGTGGTCCTTGTTCGATTCACGATACTGAAGCCGCACTTGCCTATGCCCGTCAGTTGCAATCTCTCTCTGCACAGTTGAAGGATCAGCTGTACATCGTTATGCGCGTTTATTTTGAAAAACCTCGAACCACCGTCGGCTGGAAGGGGTTAATCAACGATCCTTACATGAATAACTCGTTTGATATGGAAGCTGGCCTGCATATCGCGCGTCAACTGCTGGTTAATCTCGTTGAGATGGGTTTACCGCTGGCGACCGAAGCGCTGGATCCGAATAGCCCGCAATATCTTGGCGATCTGTTTAGCTGGTCAGCGATTGGTGCGCGTACCACTGAATCACAAACCCACCGTGAAATGGCTTCAGGCCTTTCCATGCCGGTTGGTTTTAAAAATGGTACGGATGGCAGCCTGGGCACCGCGATTAACGCCATGCGCGCCGCCGCAATGCCGCACCGTTTTGTTGGCATCAATCAGGCCGGCCAGGTTTGCTTGCTGCAAACGCAGGGCAACCCAGATGGGCATGTGATTCTGCGCGGCGGTAAAGCATCAAACTACGGTCCAGAAGATGTCGCTCAGTGTGAAAAAGAGATGCTGAAAGCGGGACTGCGTCCGGCCTTAATGATAGATTGCAGCCATGGTAATTCTAACAAAGACTATCGTCGCCAGCCTGGCGTAGCCGAATCGGCTATTGCGCAGATTAAAGATGGAAACCGTTCCATCATTGGCCTGATGTTGGAAAGCAACATTCATGAAGGCAACCAGTCTTCTGAACAGCCTCGTAGCGAAATGAAATACGGTGTGTCCGTCACTGATGCCTGCATCAACTGGGAAACCACCGAAACGTTGTTGCGTGAAATCCATCAGGATCTGCAGGGAGTGCTGTCGGCGCGTCTGTCACACGAGGTGTAATGAGTCATGGTGGCTGAACTGAACGCGCTACGCGATCAAATCGATGAAGTAGATAAAGCACTGCTTGGGTTACTGGCAAAACGACTGGAGCTGGTAGCCGAAGTAGGGGAAGTTAAAAGCCGCTACGGTTTGCCGATCTATGTTCCTGAGCGTGAGGCCAGCATGCTGGCTTCACGCCGCCAGGAAGCTGAAGCGCTCGGCGTGTCGCCGGACTTGATTGAAGATGTATTGCGTCGTTTGATGCGTGAATCCTATGCGCATGAAAATGACAAAGGCTTCAAAACGCTCTGTCCGACGTTGCGTCCGGTGGTGATTGTAGGTGGCCGCGGCCAGATGGGGCGTCTGTTTGAAAAGATGCTGACGCTTTCTGGCTATCAGGTCCGCATTCTGGATAAAGGCGATTGGGAACGCTCTGACGAGCTGCTGAAAGATGCGGGCATGGTGATTATCAGTGTGCCAATTCATCTGACCGAGCAAATCATCGGTGAGCTGCCAAAATTGCCAGAAGACTGCATTCTGGTCGATCTGGCTTCGGTGAAGAATCGCCCGCTGCAGGCGATGCTGGCCGCGCACACCGGACCGGTTCTGGGCTTGCATCCGATGTTTGGTCCGGACAGCGGCAGCCTGGCAAAGCAGGTTGTGGTTTGGTGTGATGGCCGTCAGCCGGAAGCTTATCAGTGGTTCCTTGAGCAGATTCAGGTTTGGGGCGCGCGGTTGCATCGTATCAGTGCCGTTGAGCACGACCAGAATATGGCGTTTATTCAGGCACTGCGTCACTTTGCGACTTTCGCTTACGGTCTGCATCTGGCGGAAGAGAACGTTAATCTGGATCAGCTGCTGGCGCTATCTTCACCGATATACCGCCTTGAACTGGCAATGGTTGGACGTCTGTTTGCGCAGGATCCGCAGCTTTACGCGGACATCATCATGTCCTCGGAGAGTAATCTGGCGCTGATTAAACGTTATTACCAGCGATTTGGCGATGCGATCAAACTGCTCGAGCAGGGCGATAAGCAAGCCTTTATCGATAGCTTTGAGCGCGTCGAACACTGGTTTGGTGATTACGCGAAACGCTTCCTGGTCGAAAGCAGAAGCATGCTGCGATCGGCGAACGATAGCCGGCAGTAAAAAACAAAAGGCATCCGTGAGGATGCCTTTTTGCTTAGAGGCGCGGCTCAACCGGCACCACATTCTCGCCTGGATAGCAGCCAAGAACTTTTAATGAACGGGTTAAGCCGCTCAACTCGGTTAACGCCAACTGCATATTTTCTGACTGCAGATTGCCCTGCACATCAATATAAAACATCTCTTCCCACGGATTGCCGTTGATGGGACGGTTTTCCAGTTTGCTCATGATGAGGCCGTGGTTACGTAATACCATCAGCGCTTCAACCAATGCCCCCGCTTGTTGACCCGTCGCCATGATCAATGTTGTTTTCGCCGGAACCTGACCCGAAACTTCAATCGCTTTACGTGCCAGCACGATGAAGCGCGTATGGTTCTGCTGTTGATTGGCCAGATTGCGCTCCATCACCTGCAATCCATACAGCTCACCGCCCGCTTCGCTACCCAATGCGGCAACCTTTGGTGAATTCATCGCTGCCACTTTCTCCATCGCTGCAGCGGTGCTTTCGGTGTATTCGATTTTCCACTGCGGGAAACGATTAATGAACTGGCTGCACTGCTGGAATGGCTGAGGATGACTGTAAACCGTTTCGATCTGCTGCAAATCGGTGCTGCCGTTGACCAGCACACAGTGCTCAATTGGAATGGTCAGCTCACCCACAATCGATAGCGTGGTTTGCTGAAGCAGATCGTAAACGTCGTTGATCGAACCAGAGCTGGTATTTTCAATCGGCATCACCGCGTAGTCCGCTTGTCCACTTTCCACCTGATGAATGATGTCATGGAATTTCAGGCAGCCGATCTCAACCATTGAATCAAAATGCCGGGTAGCGTATTTGCGCGCCGCGAGATGTGAGTAAGAACCTTTCGGACCAAGGAATGCAATGCGCGGTGCGTGAGCATGTGGATGGTTGAGATTCTTTTGCAATAAGGCTTGCTGAGTTAGAACTGAATCTTCAATCACCAACTGAAACAGGCGAGTGATGTAATGCGCATCAAGCTGATGCTTTTTACCCAGTGAAATTAAGTTTTCCAGCAGAGCGCGTTCACGCTCAACATCGCGAATAGGGCGATGCGTTGCCAGTTTAGCCTGCGCAACTTCAACGGCCAGTATGCGACGCTCCGACAAAAGCGCTAAGAGTTTTTCATCAACGGCGCTGATTTTATCGCGTAATGCCAGCAGCGGATTTTCGGGATTCATAGGGCTCACCTGTAAAATGTCCAATAAAAAAGCCTCCCATTTGGGAGGCTTTGTTGTTCGTCTTCGCATTCATTTTCACATGACGAATCGCCTCCCAATCAGGGGAAGGTAAAAAAGAATGCGAAGAAGAACGGCAGATGTTTCATGGTTGTTTCCATAAATAAAGTGGCTTGAGAGTAACCGCAGTGATTTAAAGCTGTCAATAAAAAAACGCGCCCGGAGGCGCGTTACTAAAGATGTTTGCTTATTCCGTAGGAAGAAAATCTTTCACACTGCTGTTGGCGCGACGGGCTTCGGGTTTGTGTTGCGCTTTATTGAGTTGTCGCTCCAGCTTGGCAATCAAGTCATTGATGGCCGTATACATATCATCATGTTTCGCGCTGGCAACCAGCGTTCCGTTAGGCGTATTTATGGTGGCATCAGCCACAAACTCCTTCGGCTCTTTCGATAACACAATGTGAGGGTTTATCAGATGTGTTTGCCATTTTTCCAGCTTGGCGAGACGCTCTTCAACGTGGTTACGGATGGCCTCGGTGATTTCCATTTGTTTGCTGGTAATGTTCAGAATCATAGTTAAACCTCTCTGTCATTTCCGTGTGGGTAGGTCCAGCATACCGCGGAAATTAAGAAAATGTGTGATCTAAATCACATTGAAATGTCACTTTTTGTCAATGCCGCTTAATTGTGAGAAAGGCCGGGAAAGTGGCGGGAAATACTTGAAGACGACTGGGGAAGGGCGCATGATTGACTGGATAACTGCAGCGATAAATCTGTAAAACTGCTGAATTATCCACAAAGTGACATAAAAAAAGCAGCCTCATGGGCTGCTTTTTTGTGGGTGTAATAATCAGGACTGATTATTTGCCGCAATGATTTTTGCCACTTTGTCGGCTTCAGCCGTCAACTGCAGCTGGCGGTAAGCATTCTCCATCAACGGCAACGCTTCATGGGTCGCCTCAGTATCCGGATAATCCTTCATCATTGTTTCCACGCGGTTAACAACAGCGACATAGGCACCGCGCTTGGTATAGAATTGCGCCACCGAGAGTTCATACTTCGCCAGGCGCTCTTTCAGGAATGCCAAACGTTTCTGCGCATCCGCAGCATATTGGCTGTTTGGATAACCGCGCAGTAATTGCGAGAAGTCACGGAAAGCATCACGAGCGTGCGTCGGATCACGATCGGAACGATCGATACCGAAGAAGCCCTGCAGTGCAGAATCATCCAGCGCCATATCCGTCAGACCTTTCATATAGATGACATAGTCGATATTCGGATGGGTTGGATTCAGACGCATAAAGCGAGAAATAGCGGCTTGCGCCAGTGGCAGATCGGCATTTTTGTAATACGCGTAGATCAAATCCAGCTGTACTTGCTGCGAGTAAGGGCCAAACGGATAGCGGTTATCCAGTGCTTCCAGTTGCTTAATCGCCGCTTTAAAGTTACCGTCCTGCAGCTTTTGCTGGGCCGTGGCGTAAATTTCAGACGGCGGGCTGTCCGGGACTGGATCTGATGAGCCAGAACAACCCACAAGCGCCAGGCTCAGGCTCAGTGTGGCAGCAGCCACCAGATGTTTCATACGCGTCATGACGAAATGATTATCCTCAAAGTGTTGTAGCAGAAGCTGTCCGTATAGCTCCCAGTTATGACCAGGTACGATAGCACATTATATTAAACGGCATCGCCGTGAAAACCCAACGTTAACGAAGAAGCTGTATATGGCACAACAAGTTCAACTCACCGCAACGGTGTCCGAAGCACAGCTTGGACAACGCTTAGATCAGACTTTGGCAGAATTGTTCCCTGATTATTCACGTTCTCGCATAAAAGAATGGATTCTTGAGCGCCGAGTCAGCGTCAACGGCACTATCATCGATAAACCAAAAGAAAAAGTTTTTGGCGGTGAGCATGTCTCGATTGATGCTGAGATCGAAGAAGAGCAACGCTGGGAAGCGCAAAACATCCCACTGAATATCGTCTATGAAGATGACGACATTCTGGTCATTAACAAACCTCGCGGTTTGGTGGTACATCCCGGCGCCGGTAATCCTGATGGCACAGTGCTTAACGCACTGCTTTATCACTATCCACCGATCGCTGACGTACCTCGTGCAGGTATTGTTCATCGTCTGGATAAAGATACCACCGGTTTGATGGTGGTCGCGAAAACCGTTCCTGCGCAAACGCACCTGGTTGAAACGCTGCAGCTGCGCGAAATCACGCGTGAGTATGAAGCGGTGGCTATTGGCACCATGACTGCGGGCGGTACGGTGGATCAGCCCATGGCGCGCCACTCAACCAAACGTACGCACATGGCGGTGCACCCGATGGGTAAACCGGCAACCACGCACTATCGTATCATGGAGCACTTTCGTGCCCATACGCGTTTGCGTTTGCGTCTCGAAACCGGTCGTACCCATCAAATTCGTGTGCATATGGCGCATATTAACCATCCGCTGGTGGGCGATCCGCTGTACGGTGGCCGTCCACGCCCGCCAAAAGGGGCATCTGAAGCTTTCATCACTACGCTACGGGGTTTTGATCGCCAGGCGCTGCATGCCACGATGTTACGTCTCTATCACCCGATCACCGGTATTGAGATGGAATGGCATGCGCCGTTGCCGCAGGATATGGTCGATTTAATTGATGCGCTGAAAGCCGATACCCTTGAATTCCGCGATCAGATGGATTGGCTATGAGTGAATGGATCATCCCGGATTGGCCTGCGCCGCAGCATGTTCGGGCATGTTCCACCACGCGTTACGGCGGCGTCAGCGCTGCTCCATGGGATTCGTTGAATCTTGGTGGGCATGTTGGCGACGCTGAGGCGCATGTTGCTCAGAATCGTCAGCGCCTGGTTGAACAACTGGCGCTACCTGCAATGCCGCAATGGCTAGATCAGATCCATGGTCAAGTGGTTGCGCGTTTACCCGCCAGCGAACCGCTGCCGCGCGCTGATGCCGCAATCACGCGTGAAAGCGGGGTGGTTTGCGCAGTGATGACGGCGGATTGTTTACCGGTGCTGTTCTGCAGCAAGGATGGCAGTGAAGTGGCGGCAGCACATGCCGGTTGGCGTGGACTCTGTAATGGCGTGCTGGAGCAGACGTTGTCACAGTTTCACTGCGCGCCAAATGACATTCATGCATGGCTTGGTCCGGCAATTGGGCCGCTGGCATTTGAAGTTGGCTCGGATGTCAGAACGGCATTTATGGCCCATGATTCACAAGCGGAAGAGGCATTCCGCCCGGCGGGTAACCAATACTTCGCCGATATTTGGCTGCTGGCGCGTCAGCGTCTGCAGGCCGCCGGCGTGCATTCCATCAGCGGTTCAACGCGATGTACCTTCCATGAGCGCGATGATTTTTTCTCCTACCGACGCGACGGAATCACCGGGCGTATGGCAACTTTGATTTGGCTGAGATAACCTTACGCCACAAGACGGTCCAGTTAGCGTATTTTTTGCTCACAACTCAGGTCATTAACCTTGAAAAATTTGAGGGATGACCTCATTTAATCTCCAGTAGCATTTTGACCTGTAATGGGAGGAATTATGCGTCTGGATCGTCTTACTAATAAATTTCAACTGGCACTTGCCGATGCACAGTCCCTTGCTCTGGGACATGACAATCAATTCATTGAACCCCTTCATTTGATGAGCGCATTGCTCAACCAGGAAGGCGGATCGGTGCGTCCGTTGCTCAGCGCAGCGGGTGCCGACGTGGCTGGCCTGCGTACCAGCATTGAACAAGCGATTAATCGACTACCTCAGGTTGAAGGCACGGACGGCGATGTGCAGCCATCCGCCGATCTGATTCGGGTACTTAACCTGTGCGACAAGCTGGCGCAAAAGCGCGGCGACAACTTTATATCATCTGAATTATTTGTATTGGCGGCCCTTGATTCACGTGGCTCGCTGGCTGATCTATTGAAATCAGCTGGCGCGACTCCGGAAAAACTCTCTGCGGCCATCGAGCAAATACGGGGAGGAGACAGCGTGAACGATCAAGGGGCTGAAGATCAGCGTCAGGCATTAAAAAAATACACCATCGACCTTACAGAGCGTGCCGAACTCGGCAAGCTGGATCCGGTTATCGGTCGTGATGAAGAAATTCGCCGCACCATTCAGGTGTTGCAGCGTCGTACCAAAAATAACCCGGTGCTGATTGGTGAACCCGGCGTCGGTAAAACGGCTATTGCCGAAGGTTTAGCGCAGCGCATCATCAATGGCGAAGTGCCGGAAGGGCTGAAAGGCCGTCGCGTGCTGGCTCTGGATATGGGTTCGCTGGTGGCGGGCGCCAAATATCGCGGTGAATTTGAAGAGCGCCTCAAAGGCGTGCTTAGCGATTTGGCGAAGCAGGAAGGCAACGTCATTCTGTTTATCGACGAACTGCATACCATGGTGGGCGCAGGTAAAGCCGATGGCGCCATGGATGCCGGCAACATGCTGAAACCCGCATTGGCGCGCGGTGAGTTGCACTGTGTCGGAGCAACTACGCTGAATGAGTATCGTCAGTTCATTGAGAAAGATGCGGCGCTGGAACGTCGTTTCCAGAAAGTCTTTGTTGCTGAGCCGAGTGTCGAAGATACCATTGCCATTCTGCGCGGACTGAAAGAACGCTATGAGCTGCACCATCACGTGCAGATCACCGATCCGGCGATTGTGGCTGCGGCCACGTTGTCGCATCGTTACATCTCCGATCGTCAGCTGCCGGATAAGGCCATCGACCTGATAGACGAAGCGGCCTCAAGCATTCGTTTACAGATGGATTCGAAGCCTGAGTCCCTTGATCGCCTTGAGCGCCGCATCATCCAGTTGAAACTTGAGCAGCAGGCGCTGAAGAAAGAGTCTGATGACGCCAGCGTGAAGCGTCTGGAAATGCTGGAAAGTGAACTTGACCAGAAAGAGCGTGAATATGCTGAGCTGGAAGAGGAGTGGAAAGCGGAAAAAGCCTCATTAACCGGCACGCAGAACATTAAAGCAGAGCTGGAACAAGCGCGCCTGACGATGGAGCAAGCGCGTCGCGTTGGTGACCTGGGTCAGATGTCTGAGCTGCAGTACGGTAAAATTCCGGAGCTGGAGAAACAGTTAGCCATCGCTACGCAGTCTGAAGGTAAAACCATGAAGCTGTTACGTAATCGCGTAACGGATGTGGAGATTGCCGATGTACTGGCGCGTTGGACCGGAATTCCTGTCGCACGCATGATGGAAGGCGAGCGCGACAAGTTGATGCGTATGGAGCAGGAACTGCATTCACGCGTCATCGGCCAGAACGAAGCGGTAGAAGCGGTTTCGAATGCGATTCGTCGTAGTCGTGCCGGCTTGTCCGATCCGAATCGTCCAATTGGTTCCTTCCTGTTCCTCGGACCAACGGGAGTAGGGAAAACCGAATTGTGCAAAGCGCTGGCTAACTTCCTGTTCGATAGCGATGACGCGATGGTGCGTATTGATATGTCCGAGTTTATGGAAAAACACTCGGTGTCGCGGCTGGTGGGTGCACCTCCGGGATATGTCGGCTATGAAGAGGGCGGTTATCTGACCGAAGCGGTACGTCGTCGGCCTTATTCGGTGATTCTGCTGGATGAAGTGGAGAAGGCGCATCCTGATGTGTTCAACATTCTGTTGCAGGTGCTGGATGATGGTCGCTTAACCGATGGGCAGGGCCGTACGGTCGATTTCCGCAATACCGTGGTGATCATGACCTCGAACCTTGGCTCCGATCTTATTCAGGAACGTTTCGGTTCTCTGGACTATGCGGAGATGAAACAGGTGGTGATGACGGTTGTGGGGCAGCATTTCCGCCCAGAGTTTATCAACCGTATCGATGACATGGTGGTGTTCCACCCATTGGGCGAAAAACACATTGCTTCAATTGCGCAGATTCAGCTGCAACGTTTGTATAAACGTCTTGAGGAGCGTGGCTATCAGCTGCATATCTCCGATGAGGCGCTCAAACTGCTCGGCGAGAATGGCTACGACCCGGTGTATGGTGCGCGTCCATTGAAACGTGCTATTCAGCAGCAGATTGAAAACCCGCTGGCTCAGCAGATTCTTTCTGGTGCCCTGGTTCCGGGAAAAACCATCGAAATGGATGTAAAAGACGATGTGATTGTTGCTCATCAGTAATCACTTCTGATTAAAACGGGCCTGCAGGCCCGTTTTTTTTGGCCTTTTGCAAGAATTAGCTGCTTTTTGCAACGTATAGCCTGGAAAGTGAGCGGTCGCGCGAAAACTTCAAATTAGCACTTGTCAGCTGAAATGAACTCCCTATAATGCGCCACCACTGAGACGGCAAAGCGGCAACGCAGACGACTCGGCAGGGAGTGAAGAAATTCATCCCGCCGGATGAAAACGCTGAAAAAAGTGTTTGACTCCGAAGGAGAGTAGCGTAGTATACGCCACCTCGCGACAGACGGTTCAGCCGCTGTTCGCAACGCTCTTTAACAATTTATCAGACAATCTGTGTGGGCACTCGCAGGATTGATATCCGCGTCTCCGGACGCAAAAAAATATCAAAGCCTCACGAGTGAACACATAATGAAATTCATTATGACGTTTTACAGATGAGCACCGCTGAACTGGTTTCAGCAAATCAAACTTAAATTGAAGAGTTTGATCATGGCTCAGATTGAACGCTGGCGGCAGGCCTAACACATGCAAGTCGAACGGTAGCACAGAGAGCTTGCTCTCGGGTGACGAGTGGCGGACGGGTGAGTAACGTCTGGGAAACTGCCCGATGGAGGGGGATAACTACTGGAAACGGTAGCTAATACCGCATAACGTCGCAAGACCAAAGTGGGGGACCTTCGGGCCTCACACCATCGGATGTGCCCAGATGGGATTAGCTAGTAGGTGGGGTAATGGCTCACCTAGGCGACGATCCCTAGCTGGTCTGAGAGGATGACCAGCCACACTGGAACTGAGACACGGTCCAGACTCCTACGGGAGGCAGCAGTGGGGAATATTGCACAATGGGCGCAAGCCTGATGCAGCCATGCCGCGTGTATGAAGAAGGCCTTCGGGTTGTAAAGTACTTTCAGCGGGGAGGAAGGCGGTGAAGTTAATAGCTTCACCGATTGACGTTACCCGCAGAAGAAGCACCGGCTAACTCCGTGCCAGCAGCCGCGGTAATACGGAGGGTGCAAGCGTTAATCGGAATTACTGGGCGTAAAGCGCACGCAGGCGGTCTGTCAAGTCGGATGTGAAATCCCCGGGCTTAACCTGGGAACTGCATTCGAAACTGGCAGGCTGGAGTCTTGTAGAGGGGGGTAGAATTCCAGGTGTAGCGGTGAAATGCGTAGAGATCTGGAGGAATACCGGTGGCGAAGGCGGCCCCCTGGACAAAGACTGACGCTCAGGTGCGAAAGCGTGGGGAGCAAACAGGATTAGATACCCTGGTAGTCCACGCCGTAAACGATGTCGACTTGGAGGTTGTTCCCTTGAGGAGTGGCTTCCGGAGCTAACGCGTTAAGTCGACCGCCTGGGGAGTACGGCCGCAAGGTTAAAACTCAAATGAATTGACGGGGGCCCGCACAAGCGGTGGAGCATGTGGTTTAATTCGATGCAACGCGAAGAACCTTACCTACTCTTGACATCCAGAGAACTTAGCAGAGATGCTTTGGTGCCTTCGGGAACTCTGAGACAGGTGCTGCATGGCTGTCGTCAGCTCGTGTTGTGAAATGTTGGGTTAAGTCCCGCAACGAGCGCAACCCTTATCCTTTGTTGCCAGCGGTCCGGCCGGGAACTCAAAGGAGACTGCCAGTGATAAACTGGAGGAAGGTGGGGATGACGTCAAGTCATCATGGCCCTTACGAGTAGGGCTACACACGTGCTACAATGGCGCATACAAAGAGAAGCGACCTCGCGAGAGCAAGCGGACCTCATAAAGTGCGTCGTAGTCCGGATCGGAGTCTGCAACTCGACTCCGTGAAGTCGGAATCGCTAGTAATCGTAGATCAGAATGCTACGGTGAATACGTTCCCGGGCCTTGTACACACCGCCCGTCACACCATGGGAGTGGGTTGCAAAAGAAGTAGGTAGCTTAACCTTCGGGAGGGCGCTTACCACTTTGTGATTCATGACTGGGGTGAAGTCGTAACAAGGTAACCGTAGGGGAACCTGCGGTTGGATCACCTCCTTACCTGAAGATACCTTCCCGCGAAGTGCTCACACAGATTGTCTGATAGAAAGTAACGAGCAGAAAAAACCTCTACAGGCTTGTAGCTCAGGTGGTTAGAGCGCACCCCTGATAAGGGTGAGGTCGGTGGTTCAAGTCCACTCAGGCCTACCAAATTTCTTCTCATGCTGCGTTAAAGCGCCGCTCGTATAGTGAACTATACGTCGCGCCACTTTGCCTTGCCTGAAAAGAAATTACCGTTTGTCAAAAACGGAACTCCTGGTGAGTGGTAGTAGTGGTCTCTGCAGTAACTGTATGGGGCTATAGCTCAGCTGGGAGAGCGCCTGCCTTGCACGCAGGAGGTCAGCGGTTCGATCCCGCTTAGCTCCACCATTACAGTGACTCAAAACAATACTTCAGAGCAAACCGGAAACGGTGTGCTGCGAAGTATTATGCTCTTTAACAATCCGGAACAAGCTGAAAATTGAAACGACGTATCGTCTTCATTCTCCGTAATAAGAATGAAGCGGCGATATGTTCGAGTCTCTCAAATGCTTGCAGTCTGCACGCGTTGCAAAACGCCTGTGGGTTGTGAGGTTAAGCGACTAAGCGTACACGGTGGATGCCCTGGCAGTCAGAGGCGATGAAGGACGTGCTAATCTGCGTAAAGCGTCGGTAAGGTGATATGAACCGCTACAGCCGACGATGTCCGAATGGGGAAACCCGGTGCACCCAGTGCATCATCGCAACATGAATACATAGTGTTGCGAGGCGAACCCGGGGAACTGAAACATCTAAGTACCCGGAGGAAAAGAAATCAACCGAGATTCCCCCAGTAGCGGCGAGCGAACGGGGAACAGCCCAGAACCTGAATCAGTTTGTGCGTTAGTGGAAGCGTCTGGAAAGTCGCGCGATACCGGGTGATAGCCCCGTACACGAAAGTGCACAGATTGTGAGTTCGAAGAGTAGGGCGGGACACGTGGTATCCTGTCTGAATATGGGGGGACCATCCTCCAAGGCTAAATACTCCTGACTGACCGATAGTGAACCAGTACCGTGAGGGAAAGGCGAAAAGAACCCCGGCGAGGGGAGTGAAACAGAACCTGAAACCGTGTACGTACAAGCAGTGGGAGCCTCTTTATGGGGTGACTGCGTACCTTTTGTATAATGGGTCAGCGACTTATATTCTGTAGCAAGGTTAACCGTATAGGGGAGCCGCAGGGAAACCGAGTCTTAACTGGGCGTTAAGTTGCAGGGTATAGACCCGAAACCCGGTGATCTAGCCATGGGCAGGTTGAAGGTTGGGTAACACTAACTGGAGGACCGAACCGACTAATGTTGAAAAATTAGCGGATGACTTGTGGCTGGGGGTGAAAGGCCAATCAAACCGGGAGATAGCTGGTTCTCCCCGAAAGCTATTTAGGTAGCGCCTCGTGAACTCATCTCCGGGGGTAGAGCACTGTTTCGGCTAGGGGGCCATCCCGGCTTACCAACCCGATGCAAACTGCGAATACCGGAGAATGTTATCACGGGAGACACACGGCGGGTGCTAACGTCCGTCGTGAAGAGGGAAACAACCCAGACCGCCAGCTAAGGTCCCAAAGTCATGGTTAAGTGGGAAACGATGTGGGAAGGCACAGACAGCCAGGATGTTGGCTTAGAAGCAGCCATCATTTAAAGAAAGCGTAATAGCTCACTGGTCGAGTCGGCCTGCGCGGAAGATGTAACGGGGCTAAACCATGCACCGAAGCTGCGGCAGCGACGCGTATGCGTTGTTGGGTAGGGGAGCGTTCTGTAAGCCGTTGAAGGTGTGCTGTGAGGCATGCTGGAGGTATCAGAAGTGCGAATGCTGACATAAGTAACGATAAAGCGGGTGAAAAGCCCGCTCGCCGGAAGACCAAGGGTTCCTGTTCAACGTTAATCGGAGCAGGGTGAGTCGACCCCTAAGGCGAGGCTGAAAAGCGTAGTCGATGGGAAGCAGGTTAATATTCCTGCACTTGGTGTTACTGCGAAGGGGGGACGGAGAAGGCTAGGTTATCCGGGCGACGGTTGTCCCGGTTTAAGCGTGTAGGCGGAGAGTTCAGGTAAATCCGGACTCTTATTAACGCTGAGGCGTGACGACGAGCCACCACGGTGGTGAAGTAACTGATGCCCTGCTTCCAGGAAAAGCCTCTAAGCTCCAGGTAACACGAAATCGTACCCCAAACCGACACAGGTGGTCAGGTAGAGAATACCAAGGCGCTTGAGAGAACTCGGGTGAAGGAACTAGGCAAAATGGTGCCGTAACTTCGGGAGAAGGCACGCTGTCATCAGGTGAAGTCCCTCGCGGATGGAGCTGAAGGCAGTCGAAGATACCAGCTGGCTGCAACTGTTTATTAAAAACACAGCACTGTGCAAACACGAAAGTGGACGTATACGGTGTGACGCCTGCCCGGTGCCGGAAGGTTAATTGATGGGGTTATCCGCAAGGAGAAGCTCTTGATCGAAGCCCCGGTAAACGGCGGCCGTAACTATAACGGTCCTAAGGTAGCGAAATTCCTTGTCGGGTAAGTTCCGACCTGCACGAATGGCGTAATGATGGCCAGGCTGTCTCCACCCGAGACTCAGTGAAATTGAAATCGCTGTGAAGATGCAGTGTACCCGCGGCAAGACGGAAAGACCCCGTGAACCTTTACTATAGCTTGACACTGAACATTGAGCCTTGATGTGTAGGATAGGTGGGAGGCTTTGAAGCGTGGACGCCAGTCTGCGTGGAGCCAACCTTGAAATACCACCCTTTAATGTTTGATGTTCTAACGTAGGCCCGTAATCCGGGCTGCGGACAGTGTCTGGTGGGTAGTTTGACTGGGGCGGTCTCCTCCCAAAGAGTAACGGAGGAGCACGAAGGTTGGCTAATCCTGGTCGGACATCAGGAGGTTAGTGCAATGGCATAAGCCAGCTTGACTGCGAGAGTGACGGCTCGAGCAGGTGCGAAAGCAGGTCATAGTGATCCGGTGGTTCTGAATGGAAGGGCCATCGCTCAACGGATAAAAGGTACTCCGGGGATAACAGGCTGATACCGCCCAAGAGTTCATATCGACGGCGGTGTTTGGCACCTCGATGTCGGCTCATCACATCCTGGGGCTGAAGTAGGTCCCAAGGGTACGGCTGTTCGCCGTTTAAAGTGGTACGCGAGCTGGGTTTAGAACGTCGTGAGACAGTTCGGTCCCTATCTGCCGTGGGCGCTGGAGAATTGAGGGGGGTTGCTCCTAGTACGAGAGGACCGGAGTGAACGCACCACTGGTGTTCGGGTTGTCATGCCAATGGCACTGCCCGGTAGCTAAGTGCGGAAAAGATAAGTGCTGAAAGCATCTAAGCACGAAACTTGCCCCGAGATGAGTTCTCCCTGACCCCTTGAGGGTCCTGAAGGGACGTTGAAGACTACGACGTTGATAGGCCGGGTGTGTAAGCGCAGCGATGCGTTGAGCTAACCGGTACTAATGACCCGTGAGGCTTAACCTTACAACGCCAGAGGCGTTTTGGTCTGAGAGACCGGATATTTTCAGCTTGTTTACGGATTAAAGAATCAGCGGAAGCGAATGTTATTCGTTTTTGCACAAAGAATTTGCCTGGCGGCTTTAGCGCGGTGGTCCCACCTGACCCCATGCCGAACTCAGAAGTGAAACGCCGTAGCGCCGATGGTAGTGTGGGGCCTCCCCATGCGAGAGTAGGGAACTGCCAGGCATCAAATAAGTGAAGAAGCCCCGGACGAAAGTCTGGGGCTTTTTTACATCTGCATATATTGAATTAAAGTCGGCAGATGGCTGAATTTGCATGAAAATCAGTAATAAATTGCACTAAAAACTTCGCGGCAATCACATTTTGCAATCCAGGAACAGAGACAATTCCCGCAACCAGTTAATAGATGCTTTACTCAATCCTTTGGCGCTAATTATTCGCAAGGAAAAGAGGTAAGCATGACTGATTCACAACAACAAAAAGTGGCTCTAACTGCAACGGCAGCTGACAGTAAAAAGCGCATCTGGTCGATTGTCGGCGCATCGTCTGGCAATTTAGTCGAATGGTTCGATTTCTACGTCTACTCCTTCTTCTCACTCTATTTTGCCCATGTCTTCTTTCCAAGCGGTGATACCACCACCCAATTGCTGCAAACAGCAGGCGTCTTCGCAGCTGGTTTTCTGATGCGCCCGATCGGCGGATGGTTATTTGGCTATATTGCCGATCGTCATGGTCGCAAAGCCTCAATGCTGATCTCAGTGTGCATGATGTGTCTGGGATCATTAGTGATCGCCTGTCTACCGGGCTACGGAGAAATTGGCCTTGCCGCGCCTGTCATTCTTCTGCTGGCGCGTATGTTTCAGGGATTATCGGTTGGTGGAGAATACGGTACCAGCGCCACTTATATGAGCGAAGTAGCACTGGAAGGACGAAAAGGATTTTATGCCTCTTTCCAATATGTGACGCTCATCGGCGGCCAACTGTTAGCGGTGCTTACCGTTGTAGTCTTACAGCAAATTCTCAGCGATGAAGAACTTCGCAGCTGGGGCTGGCGTATTCCGTTCTTCCTCGGGGCGGCGCTCGCTGTGGTGGCATTGTGGTTACGTCGTTCTCTCAACGAAACGTCAGAGAAAAAACACCGTGAACATCGTGACGCCGGCAGCATTACGGGATTACTGCGCAATCACACCCGTGCATTTCTGATGGTGCTGGGCTTTACCGCAGGCGGTTCGCTAAGCTTCTATACCTTCACCACCTACATGCAAAAATATCTGGTAAATACTGCCGGGATGGATGCGCGCAGTGCCAGCGGATTAATGACCGGTTGCTTATTGGTATTCATGTTGATTCAGCCGATAGTTGGCGCACTGTCAGACAAGATTGGTCGTCGTGCCTCAATGATGATTTTTGGTGCCGGGGCAGCTATCTGTACGGTTCCGATTCTGCTGCTGCTGCAAAATGTGCAAAGCAGTTGGCTGGCATTTGCCTTGATCATGCTGGCGCTAATCATCACCAGTTTCTACACCGCTATCAGTGGCATTTTGAAAGCAGAGATGTTCCCGCCGGAAGTCCGCGCGCTGGGCGTTGGGCTTTCCTATGCGGTGGCGAATGCTATTTTTGGTGGTTCGGCAGAGTACGTAGCCTTACTGCTGAAAAGGGAAGGTATTGAAACCAGCTTCTTCTGGTATGTTTCGGCAATGGGCGCTTTAGCATTCCTGGTATCGCTGATGCTGCATCGCAAAGGGAAGGGGATTGCGCTGTAATTACTGACTGAGGTTCCACAGTGCGATACCGCTGGCGGCGCCGGCGACATCCCAGCTAAGATCTTTCCAACTCCAGCCGCTCCCCGCTGAGCGGCTGTCATATAACTCTTTCCCCACACCGAAACTCAACGAAAACAGAAAGCCGAAACGCAAATTCTGCCCGCGGCTGTGATTTTGATGCTGAGAAATCTCACTACCTGCGGCTGCCAGCACAGCAGAAGAGAAGTAGTGTTGCGCTTTGTCTTTGCCGGTCCAGTTATCCTGGGCGACATGCGCACATCCACTACACAGCAAAACCACGCAGAGGATAGGCGCACGCATCGGCTAAAGCAGACGGCTAATCAAGCGATCGATGCGAATACGGCGCAGGCGACGAATCAGCTTGCGCACCTTTGCCGGATAATCGGAGATACTTTCCAGCTCGCGATAATGCTGCACCACGGAAGTATGCTCACGAATCAGCGCCAGCTCTTTTTCACGCTGCTCGGCCAATTGATTGAGAGGATCGTGAATCAGCACCGCATTTTCCAGATCCAGTCGCCACGCGCGTGGATTGAGGTTATTACCGGTGATCATCATCCATTCGTCATCCACCCAAATGCCTTTCAGGTGATAACTGTTTTCGCCATCTTTCCACAAGCGTACCGTCAGCTGACCATTATTGACGTAATACTGCAAACGGCTCAGGAAGCGACGCAGGTTAATCTCATATAGATAAGGCAGCGCCCCGATAATCTTGAACGGCTGTTCTGGCGGGATGTAGAAGTCATTGGCCGTTTTGTCGCCAATGATGACTTCAACTTCTTTACCCTGACGCAGTAAATGAATCAGGTTACGCACCAGAATGGCCGGCAGGTTAAAATAGGGCGTACACAGCGTCAGCTTGCGCTCAGCGCAGGGCATCAAATGGAAAATGGTTTTGTTCAGCAGGCTACGTTTGCCCAAGCCAACCAGCGGCGTGACGGCAAGGCAATCATTATCTGCATTGCCGGTAAACTGATAGTTAAAGCTGCGCAGCTCCTGACGGAACTGACGTGTTTCATTTTTGATTTCCGGGCTGGAAGGGCGCTCAGTTTTATCGAGGCGGTTAACCGCATCGGAATCCTTGAGATTTTCGCAGATCCACGCATACATGGTATCGGTAAGCTGTGGATTGCGGATCAGCTGATAACGGTCATAACGGTATTTATCATGCTGATGTAAATAGACATCGTTCAGGCTCGCGCCGCTGTAGAGCAGCGTATCATCAATGATAAACCCCTTCAGATGCAGCACACCGAGCGCTTCGCGGGTGTTAACCGGAATGCCATAAACCGGAATAGCGATATCCGGGTGCTGAGTCGCCATTTCGCAATACCAGTCAGCGTTGGTCACGCCGCGAGCAGCGCCAATACGACCACGCTGCGCACGATGCCAGTCAACCAGAATACAGACATCCAGCTCCGGACGTGCCTGACGCGCTGCGTACAGCGCCTGCATTATTCCCCGACCGCCGTCATCATTCTCCAGATACAGCGCGGTGATACAGATACGCTTTTCTGCTGCGGCAATTTTCGTCAGCAGGGTTTCGCGAAACTCGGCAGGCGAGTAAAGCGTCGTCAGATCCGATACGGATTGTGACAGTTTAGGCAGCTGTGCGAGGTGTTGTTGGTGTTTATTACGTTTAAATTTAGACAACATCACAGTGCACTTCTTCTCTGTTCATTGCATGGCCTTTTGCCATCAAATCATGATCCTAACGGTAAATAATACCATCAACCGGCCTGTAGAGGAGGAATTTTACCTTTCTGTACAGGTTAGCTGATGACATCACCGAGCGGCAAATTCAGGCTGACAATGCCATCATCCAGTTGAATATTCACGCGAAAATTGAGCTTTCGCGCCAGCGTGATCATGCCGCTATTGTTTGGCATGGTGATACCGTTCAATTGTTGCAGGCCATGATCGCGCGTATAGCGAATCATCTTCTCCAGTAAGCGCCTGCCCATGCCCAAGCCTTTCAGGTCAGACCGCACCAGCACGGAGAATTCAGCATCGATATTATCGGCATCGGAGATCGCACGTGTTACGCCAATGATCTCGTCGACGCCGTTGTGCTGCCGTATAGCGACAATCGCCATTTCGCGGTCGTAATCAATTTGCGTCATATTCGCCAAATCTTCATGGGTGAATTCATTGATTTCACTGAAGTAACGATAGTAGAGATCTTCTTTCGTTACCTGGGCGATAAAGGCGCGCAGCTGCGGTTCATCTTCCGGCAGGATCGGGCGGAACAGGCAATATTGCCCATTTTTCAGCTGCACCTGCTCTTCAAGATGATGCGGGTAAGGACGAATCGCCAGCCGTGTTTCGTTATCACCATTGAAAGGGGCCAGCTGCAGCGTGACATCCAGCAGCGTGAATTCGTCGGCTGATGCCAGCAGCGGATGAATATCCAGGCGCTGAATCTCCGGACAATCGACCACCAGGTTTGAAACCTGCACTAACAGCTGGCTAAGCCCGGTGATATCCAGTGGTCGCAACGCACTACGGCTGCGAACTTTGCCGCTTTTCATCGCCTGAATCACCAGATAGCGCGCCAGCGTCATATTCAGCGGCGGCAAAGCCACGGCGGCTTGCTTGTCGGGCTGCCACTCCACGCCGCCTTCGCCCAGCAGGATGATAGGACCAAACAGCGGATCCTGTTCGACCACCACACGCAACTCCTGCGCTCCGGCGCGATTCGCCATACTCTGCACCAGCAAACCATCAATATGCGCCTGTGGATGGGTTTCACGCACGCGATCAAAAATGGCTTCAGCCGCTTGTTCCACCTCTGCGGCGCTGCGCAGATACAGCATTACGCCTTGTACCTCCGACTTATGCGGAATATCCGGCGAACGCAGCTTGAGCGCGACCGGATAGCCAATCTGATCGGCGATGCTGGCAGCCGCGGCGCTGTCGCTGGCAATCCAGGTGGGCAGCGTCGCCAGGCCATAAGCCTGCAACACCGGCTGCACTTCGTGGGTGTCCAGCGTGGTGATGCCTTTATCCAGCGCTTGCTGAATCAGCTGATGCGCCTGCGCGCTGTTCTGCGTCAAACCGATCGGCAGCGCGGGCGTCTCACGCAGTTGCTTCTGGTTGCGGCGATATTCCACCTGATGCATGAAAGCGGTAACGGTACCTTCAGGTGTGCGCCAGGTGGGAATACCAGCCTGAGTAAACGCGCGTCGTGCGCTCTGCGAAGAGTATTCGCCGCACCAGTTCGTCAGCAAAGTAACCTGCTTGCCACGCGGATGTTTGGCAACCGCAGCGATAATCTGCTCGGCGGTCTCGCTAGAAGGTGAAACGGCGCTTGGCGCATGAATGATCATCAGTGCATCAAGTTCATGGCTATCCAGCAGCCGTTCAATGCAGGCGACATAGCGCGCTGGTGTCGCGTCATCTTTCAAATCCAGCGGATTGCCGCGGCCAACGCCTTCTGGCAGCAGTGTGGCCAGCGCCTGCAAGGTTTCGTCACTTAGCGTCGCCAGCTTACCGTTGCGCGCATACAGTTCATCCAGGGCCAGCGCCGCCGGGGCCGCGCCGTTGCTGATGATCATCAGTCGATCGCCGCGTAATGGACGCATATGGCTCAGCGACTCAACCGCCGTAAACAGTTCATGCGTATCCTGTACGCGCAGTAAACCGGCGCGCTGAATCGCCGCATCCCAGGCAGCGTCCAGTCCGCTGTGAGTACCGATCATCGCCTGCGCCTGATGGCTGCGACCACTTTTTATCACCAAAATCGGTTTATTACGCGAGGCGCTGCGCGAAGCGGAAACAAAGCGACGCGCATCGCTGAGGTGTTCGAGGTAGAGCAGAATGGCGCTGGTTTTACCGTCGCGCGCGAGGAAATCCAGCAGATCATCAACGTCGATATCCAGGCTATCACCCAAGGCGATAAACCAGGAGAAACCGAGGTTACGCTGCTGCGCCCAGTCGAGAATGGTGTTAGAGACCGCAGCAGATTGCGAAATAAAAGCAATGCGGCCTTTAGCAATCGGCACTGGCGAAAAGCTGGCATTCAACCCTTGCCACGGCGCCAGCAAACCTAAGCTGTTGGGCCCAAGCAGGCGAATTTGCCACTGACTTGCGCAGGCTTTCAGCTCTTCCAACTGGCTGGATGGCGCCGAAAGAATAATACAGGCCTTACAGCCTTTTTCGCCCAGTTGTTGCAGCAGTTCGAGATTACGTTTGGCGTGGGTACAGATGATGGCGAGATCGGGCGCGAAGGGCAGGCTGGCGATATCCGGCCATGCCAGCACGCCGCTCACCGCTTTATACTTCGGCGTCACCGGCAATACCGGACCGCTAAATCCACCGGCCAGCAGGTTACGCATCATAAAGTAGCCGGCGCGCCCCGGTGTAATTGACGCACCGATTACCGCGATTGATTTAGGTCGTAACAGCGCTTCCAGTCCGCGTTGGCTCATCATCCGCTCCTGCTATCAAGATTGGCATGATTGTAAACGCTTTTTAGCGCGCGTGCCGATTCACCGATCGCAGGCTGAGAGCCAGCTTCAGATTCCGCTACTCAATGCTTCTTCCAGAGCATGAATCGGATGATGCGGTTTCCCCGCCAGATAAGCATGACGGAAGCGGGCGAAATAGTGCTGCAATTCTGCGGCGGCGGCGAGATCCCCGGCCTGTTCCAGCAGCGCGGCAGCAACTTCGGCGGTGCAGTGCTGGCCTTCGCCGTGGGCCTCGCGCAGCGTGTAGCGCGAGGGCGCAGACACGTTGAGCGACATCACCGGCAACGCATCCAGCCACGGACTTTTGCGGAACATCTTGCGCGCTTCAGTCCAGGTGCCGTCGAGCATAATAAATAGCGGCGGTTTGCCGGTGAGCGGCGGGCTGGTAAGCACTTCGCGATCGGCATCTGCGTAAGACGCCGGGAAAACCACCAGCGGCTGATAATGTGCGTTCTTCACCGCCGCCAGCAGCGCGGCATCCGGCTCGGTGCGTGACCAGCCAAACGCCTCGGTGTCCGGCAGCACATCGGCAATTAACCTTCCGGTATTGCTCGGCTTCATCGGCTCGGTATCGAACATCACCAGACAGAAGCGACTGCGCGCTTGCTGAGGCTGGATGGTGGCACACAGACAGTTTTTCTGCGGCAGCAGGCAGCGTTGGCAACGAATGACACGATTACCGCGCGCAAGAAACGGGCGCGTGGCGCGCGCTAAACGTTGCGCACGTAAGCGCAGAACGGCATTTTCAAACATAAATTCGCAGGCAGGAGAAAAAACGCCAGTGTAATGGAATTAGCCGGGAAAGGTAATAAGGAAGGCCAGCTCGCGGCTGGCCATCAGCGGTTTACAGCGATTCGTCGAGCCACTCGTTGAAGGGCGCTTTCGGCATTGCGCCGTTCAGCATGTCGACCATCTCGCCGTTCTTGAACAGCATAATAGTAGGAATGCTGCGAATGCGGAAACGCGAACTAAGCGCGGGTTCGGCTTCGGTATTCACTTTCACGAAGCGCACCTTGCCGCGCCGCTCGTCGGCGACATCTTTAAACACCGGTGCGAAGTTAACGCACGGGCCGCACCACGGCGCCCAGAAGTCGATCACCACCGGCAGATCGTCTTGCAGATACTTATCCAGCGTGGCTGCTGTCGCGTTGGCGACTTCACCGTTGAATAGCTCGCCGCCGCAACGACCACATTTTGCTCCATCAGCCATGCGCGACTCGGGCACGCGGTTGGTTGCCTGACAGGAGGCACAAACTGTATTCATATTTACCTCAACCCGGACCTGTAAATCTGATGATTGCCGGACATTATGAAAAGGTTGAGTGCTATGCTCAATCTGGATTGCCCAATAGGTTCAATAGTTGATAGCTAAGCACCGACACATCAGGTAATCTTCGCGCTCTCAATGCTGGAGGAACAGATGAACGACGAATTTAAAGGCAAAAGCGGCAAGGTAAAAGTGATGTACGTACGTGATGAGGAGAGTGGTCAAAAGCCGAATCCCCGTACCGGCAAAGGCGGCCGTCCTGCTGCGCGCCAGGAAGATAATCGTCGTTCTGGTCCTCGCAGCGGTGCACGTAATAATGAAGAAGGTGGCCGTAGCGGCGCACGCAGCTCGGCACCGCGCGGTGCGAGTAATACCGAACGCGGTCGCAGCTTTGGTCGTCGTGACGATCGTGGTGACGACAACCGCAGCTTCGGTGATTCGCCGTGGCGCACCGTTTCTCGTCCGCCGGTCGCGGATGATAGCCAACTGGATGATGTCGCGAATAAGCCGGTCATCGATCCCGAGCAGATTCGCCGTCAGCGTCAGGAAGAGACGCGCGTCTACGGTGAAAATGCCTGTCAGGCGCTGTTCCTGAGCCGTCCGGAAAGCATCGTGCGCGCCTGGTTTATTCAGAGCGTAACACCGCGTTTCCGTGAAACCCTGCGCTGGCTGGCGGCCAACCGCAAAGCCTATCATGTGGTTGAAGATGCTGAGCTGACCAAAGCTTCAGGTACTGAACACCACGGTGGCGTGTGCTTCATCATCAAAAAACGTATGGGCATGCCGGTTACCGAGTGGCTGACCAAGGCACCGACCAAAGATTGCGTGCTGGCGCTGGAAGATGTCAGCAACCCGCACAACCTTGGCGGCATTATGCGTAGCTGCGCGCACTTTGGTGTGAAAGGTTTGCTAGTGAATGATGCTTCGCTGCTGGAGTCAGGTGCGGCAGTGCGTACCGCCGAAGGTGGCGCTGAACACGTACAGGCAATCAGCGGCGAAAGCTTTGCCGATGGCCTGGAAGCGTTCCGTAAAGCGGGTTACACCATCGTTACCACCTCAAGCCACGAAGGCACACCGCTGGCGAAAGCTGAGCTGCCTGCCAAAATGGTGCTGGTGTTAGGTCAGGAGAGCGAAGGTCTGTCAGACAGCGCTTTCCAGCAGGGCGATCTCAGCCTGTCGATTGGTGGCACCGGCAACGTTGAAAGCCTCAACGTGTCAGTGGCAACCGGTATTCTGCTCGCCGAATGGTGGCGTCAGAACGCATAATAAAACGGGCCGCAAGGCCCGTTTTTGTTTGTCTCGCTTAGTGAGCGCCACCGCCGCCACTGCCCGCACCAAATGGTGGACGCGCAAACCACACCAGCACCAGCAAGATCAAGAACACGCCCGCCGATGCCCAGAAGATCTCATTCGCCGAAATAATCAGACCCTGATTGGTAATTTGCTGCGCGATATACGCCGAGGCCTGCTGCTGGGTCATGCCCATGCTTTGCAACTGGTCATACATCTGCTGTGAATTGACGTTGTACGGATTCACCGACTCCGACAGATAGCTATGATGCATCGATTCACGGTTACTCCACATGGTGGTAGTAATCGAGGTACCGATGGAACCTGCCAGCGTACGCACGAAGTTCGACAGGCTTGATGCCGCCGCCATGCGTTCTGGCGGTAAGCCTGACAGCGTAATGGTGGTGAGCGGCATAAAGAAGCACGCCACCGCAAAGCCCTGAATAAACTGCGGCCACGCTGATGCACCAAAATCCATCCCCGGCTCAAACGTGTAGGCGCGCCAGTAGAAACAGACGGCATACATGATGAAGCTAAAGGTCACCAGCTTACGCATATCCAGCTTGTGGGCGAAGCGGCCAATGATTGGCGACAGGATCACCGGCAAAATCCCCACCGGTGCCGACGCCAATCCGGCCCAGGTGGCGGTGTAGCCATATACCTCCTGTAATAGCTGCGGCAGCAACACTATCGAGCCGAAGTAAAGCATATAGGCCAGGCTGATCGACAAACAGCCGATGGTGAAGTTGCGCATCTTGAACAACGACAAATCGACTATCGGATGGTCGTCGGTGAGCTCCCACACCAGCAACACCAGCAGCGCCACCACGGCGACCACCATCAGCACAATGATCTCGGTTGAGCTAAACCAGTCGAGCTCTTTTCCGCGATCCAGCATCACCTGCAGCGAGCCAATGCCCACCACCAGCAGTACCAACCCAACCATATCGATCCGGCGGATTTCGGTTTTGGTTTCACGTCCACGCAGCGTTTGCAGCGTCAGTAACACCACCACCAAACCAATCGGTACGTTGATGAAGAAGATCCAGCCCCAGTGATAGTTATCGCTGATCCAGCCGCCGAGAATTGGACCGCAGATCGGTGCCACAATCACCGTCATCGCCCACAGCGAAAGCGCCACGCTGCGTTTCGCTGGCGGATAGTTGTTCAGCAGCAAACTCTGCGACAGCGGAATCAGCGGACCGGCAACCACGCCCTGAATGACGCGAAAGAAGATCAGCATCTCCAGGCTTTCGGACATGCCGCAAGCCCAGGACGCCAATACAAACAGGATGGTCGACCAGGTAAACAGCTTCACTTCACCGATGCGCTTGGCCAGCCAACCGGTAATCGGAATCGAGATGGCGTTCGCCACCCCGAAAGAGGTAATCACCCAGGTGCCCTGCGAGTTCGAGGCACCGAGGTTACCGGCGATGGTCGGAATCGCCACGTTAGCGATGGTGGAGTCGAGTACCTGCATGAACGTCGCCAGCGACAGGGCGATGGTCATCAGGACTAACGGCGCACCTTCAAGCGGTTTTTGTGCCATAACAGCCTCCCGCGGCGTTAGTCAGCGTTGGCACGAACGATGTCAGTAATCAGCTGGTTAACCGGCGCGAGGTCGATTGCCAACGCATTACTTTCATACGCGGCTTGCGAACGCACGGTGCTGGCCAGCGTGGCACCCTCTTTGTTTTGGGTATCCACTTTCACCAGCGTGGAGAGGCCGATACGTAGCGGATGTTCCGCCACTTGTTTCGGATCCAGCTCGATACGCACCGGCAGACGCTGGACCACTTTAATCCAGTTACCGGTGGCGTTCTGCGCAGGCAGCAGCGAGAAGGCGCTGCCGGTACCCATATCCAGACCCACCACTTTGCCGTGATACTCGACGTCATCGCCGTAGATATCACTGATCACCGTGGCCGATTGGCCGATACGGACACCTGCAAGCTGGGTCTCTTTGAAGTTTGCATCGATCCACAGATTAGTGGACGGCACCACCGCCAACAGCGGGGTGGTGGTGGAGATTTGCGAGCCAACCTGTACGCTGCGACGTGAAATGAAGCCATCAATCGGGCTACGGATTTCAGTACGCTGCAGCGCCAGCCAGGCATCGCGCAGCTCAGCCGCACTCTGCTGTACCGCGGGCTGATTTTCCAGCGAGGTATTCAGAATCATTGCCTGGTTAGCGTTGTATTGCTGCACTGCCACATCCAGCTGCGCTTTGGCTGTCGCCACGGCATCACGCGAGTGTTGCAGCTCTTCGCGGCCAATCAGATTAGACGCGCCCAGCGGCTCGCGGCGTTTCAGGTCAGCTTCGGCCTGTTCCAGCGCAGTTTGCTGCAGTTTGATGGTAGCTTGATACTGCTTGCCATTGATCATCAGCTGGTGAGTTTGACGCACGCTGGTGGCTAACGCGGTCTGCGCTTTTTCAAACGCCTGCTCGGCATCGGTTTTATCCAGCGACACCAGGACGTCGCCTTTCTTCACCACGTCGGTGTTATCAAACCACACTTTGTTTACGCTGCCAGAAACCTGCGCCATCACCTGCACCTGGTTGCCCGCCACGTACGCATCATCGGTTTCCTGGAAGTGACGCAGCACCAAATACCAGTAAGCCAGATACGAAACACCAATAATTACAAACACGATAGCCAGCAGGATCAGCACACCTTTGCGCTTCTTCTTTTTATTCGCTGGCTGTTGCGGGCTTTGAGCTTCCGCTGTCGCACTCATGTCGTTCTCCACGTTTTCCATTTAGTCGGGATGTGCCGATCCTTCAACACGGTTGCCCGAGTCAAAAAAGCCAGCACTTAAGCGCTGGCCGGACAAAAGGGGATTAAAATAGCGATTTCGGAAGGTGATTGTGTCGCACTTCTTGCTATTAGCGCGACAGGGAAGCGATAACCTGATCTTCGTCCATTTTATCGAGACGGTTAAGTAACTTACGGGTAATCGATTCCAGCTGATCCTGCTCGTTAGTAGAGAGCGAAGACCACAGATATTGCAGGCTCTGATGCTGCGGTGGCAGCAGCTGGCGCAGGAATTCATTGCCTTTTTCGGTCAAATGCAGATGCAGGCAGCGACGGTCGTTCTCGCTTTCACGACGTTCGATCCAGCCGCGCTTTTCCAGCTCATCAGCGATACGCGTGGCATTGGTGCGTGAAGAGCCGAGGGCAGAACTCAGTTCTGAAGGCTGAATGCTCTGATTTTCCTGTGCATCAAGGGTAATCAGCGCCATGAATAAGGTCTCGTTAATTCCCTGCGCCTTCAACATTTTGTTGCGATTATCCAGCAGTTTACCCTGCATGTGCATGCACAAGCGGGTCAGAATGATCTCCTGCAGCGGAAAATCTTTATGGCGGTTAGCACGGATGTTAAGCATCTGTTCAATGGGAGTAAACGAACTTTCCATTTTAAAAAAACCTCTTAGTTGCAACTGGTATAGTAATGATGGTGACAGATTAAGTGTAGTCACAATTTCCGCAGGTGATTGTTAGCACGATCACATAGTCAACATCTGACATTCCAGGTTGTTCCTTAACCCTGGGCATTTTGCCCTGACATCCCACCTGAACATACAGGCAGCCGATGCCATCAATTCATCTCGGGAAACCTTTTTACAGATAAATAATTTCGCGAGAAAAAATAACTCTGGTGAATAACTGCGCGGCTAACCATAACAAACCCAATCATTAATGAATAGTATTGCTCAGCGGTTTAGAACCATCTTTACGATTTCTAAACACTTTTCGCGCGCCGCTTATCCACGTAAATCAAGCTGTTGATTAACATACTCTTAACAACGCCCGCGCGAATGCGACACCAGCCTAAGTGATGGAATTTGATCGCTAAACGGGAAGCAGTCATTGCGTGCGGATAAGAGAGATAATCATTTGTAGGTAATAGTAACCGAAAAAATTATTTCAATGGTGTGTTAATTAACAGGACGTACCAGTGCGCTATAGCGCACGCTTCGCTTATCGGGGGAAAGGAAAAGGGGAGAGGCAGCCATTTGCCGTAGCGGCGCAATTTATTGCGCTGAGTTCCTGAAGTGGATTGATTGCATGAAAAACGGCGCGATAAATCGCGCCGCTACAATACTAACGCTAATGTAAATGCGTTACTTCGCTGCCGCCAGTGCGTCCTGAATCCACTTATCGAATTCCGCCTGATGACCTTTGATCCAGCCATCAACGTGGCCATTGATATCGGCTTCAGAAGCATGGCCCGCATGCATCGCCGCATTCTCGGCGTTGATGTCGCCAATCGGCAGCTTCATCTCAGCAAAAAGCTTTGCCGCGGCCGGATTTTTCTCGGTCCAGACTTTGTTGGCGACGATGTGCATGGTGTTCACCGGGAAACCGTAGTTAGCCCCGTTCGCCAGCTTAGTATCGACTTTGCTCTGCTCGCCCGGCAGTGAAGAGAACGGCACCTGCAGCCATACCACATCTTTACCTGGCTTCAGCACGTCGCTGACCCAATACGGCGTCCAGGTGTAATAGAACACCGGTTTGCCCTGTTTAAAGCGCGTGATGGTATCGGCGATCATCGCCGAGTAGTTGCCCTGATTGTGCTCCACGGTGTTGCTCAGCTTGTAGGCATCAATCTGGTGATTAATCACCGCTTCACAGCCCCAGCCTGGCGTACAGCCGGTCAAATCCGCTTTGCCATCACCATTGGTATCAAACAGTTTGGCGATCTTGGGATCTTTCAACTGTTCAATATTGGTGATGTGATACTGCTCGGCGGTTTTCTTATCGATCAGGTAACCCTGAGCCGCGCCACCGACGTAAGTGCCCTGGCGATAAAACTTCGCATCGCCGCCCGCGGCTTTATACATATCGTCGTGCAGCGGTTGCCAGTTGGTGGCAATAAAGGTGGCATCACCGGCTGCGATGGTGGTGTACGCCACGTTGTAATCAATCTCGCTTGGCTTCTCAACGGTATAGCCGAGTTTCTCCAGCGCGCGGCTTACCAACAGCGTCTGGAAGGTCTCTTCAGAGATGGTGCTCTGCGTCGGTTTAACGGTGATGCCTTTACCGGGCAGGTCGGCGGCGGACACGTGCGTCGCGGCGAACGTCGACAGGACGGCGGCGATGAGAGCTGTCTTGCGCATAGTCATTCCTTATTTTACGTGTTACGTCGAAGACGGGCGGCCGCAGCGGACCGCCCATTGAAATCAGGCTTTTTTACTGAAAGGGCGCATCAGCAGACCGAGCGGGCCAGTGCTGTACCAGTGGCGGCTGCCACGGCTGCGGCTGTCGCGGCCCATCGACTGCGTCAAGCGATCGAGGATAATGGCGAGGATCACGATGCCCACGCCGCCGACGGTGGCGAGGCCCATATCCAGGCGACCAATGCCGCGCAGCACCATCTGACCGAGACCGCCAACCGCAATCATCGAGGCGATCACCACCATCGACAGCGCCAGCATCAGCGTCTGGTTTACGCCAGCCATGATGGTCGGCATCGCCAGCGGCAGCTGCACTTTGAACAGCATCTGACGCGGGCTGGCACCGAAGGATTCACTCGCTTCAATCAGGTCGGCTGGTACCTGCTTAATACCAAGAATGGTGAGGCGCACAATCGGCGGCAGTGCAAAGATAATGGTCACCACTACGCCCGGCACGTTGCCGATACCAAACAGCATGACGATCGGCACCAGATAGACGAAGGCCGGCGTGGTCTGCATCGCATCCAGCAGCGGACGAATAATGCGCGCGGCACGTTCACTGCGCGCCAGCCAGATGCCGAGCGGCAAGCCGATGATGATGCAGAACAGCAGGGCGGTTAGCACCAGCGCCAGCGTCACCATCGCCTGCGACCAGGCACCAATCGCGCCAATGGCAATCAGCGAGACCAATGTAGCAATGCCCATCGCCGGGCTGGCAATCTGCCAGGCGATCAGTGCGAACACCACAATCGCTACCGGCGCGGGCATGCCGAGCAGTAACTGCTGGAACGCGCTGAGGATGTAATCCACCGGCACGCGAATGCCCTGAAACACCGGGCGGAAATGGCTGACCACCCAATCGATGCCTTCAGTCACCCAGCTATCAAGCGGAATCCAGGTTTTATGGAACGGGTCCATGAGGTTGAAATGTTCCGGCGCGGGAGCGGGTGCGCTGCTCAGCCAGTCGCTGCTGCTGGCAGCATTGCTGGTGGCATCGTGGCCACCGCTGCTGGCGGCGGAGGGATCGCCCCATGCATCGGCGCTGCCGGAGCTGCTATCTGCAGGCGCGGCACCGCCGCTCGCCCAGGGATCGCTGCTGCTGGCGGCGGGGCTGGTATCAGTGGTGGCAGGTTGCTGGGTGGTTTGGCTGGCGCTTTCCCACGGATTCGCTGTTTGTTCGCTCATGATTAGGCTCCTTCACGGTCTAAAGCACGCAACAGCATGCTTTTCGAAATGATACCGACGTACTGATTCTCTTCGCTGACTACCGGCACGGCGCAGGGCGCTTGTGCCACATGCGACAGCAGATCGTTCAGGGAGGTATCGGCAGGAACCGCTAAGGGCGTGTCGAGCAGCGCGCTATCCAGCCCTTCACCGGCCGCCAGCGCGGCTTTCAATGAATCGGTGGACACCACGCCAACAAACTTCTGTTTCTCCAGCACGTAGCCATATTCGCGATCTTCATCCTGCAGCAGCTTGATGGCGGATCGCGGACCAAAACCGGCGGCTTTGCGGATCAGTGAACCCGCGCTGCGACGCGCGATATCTTTGGCGCTAAACACGTGACTAATATCGACGCCGCGGAAGAAGGTGCGCACATAATCATTGGCAGGATTATTGAGGATTTCATCCGGCGTGCCGACCTGTACCACTTCGCCGCCCTGCATAATGGCAATGCGGTCGCCAATACGCATCGCTTCATCGAGGTCGTGAGAAATAAATACAATGGTACGCTGATGTTTGGCCTGCAGTTTTACCAGTTCATCCTGCATTTCGGTACGAATCAACGGATCAAGTGCTGAGAAAGCTTCATCCATTAATAAAATATCAGGATTAATCGCCAATGCGCGGGCTAATCCAACGCGTTGACGCATGCCGCCAGAAAGTTCATCGGGATAAGAGTGGGCGTAATTATCCAGGCCAACCTGACGCAATGCTTCCAGCGCTTTTTCCTGACGTTCGGCTAAGGGAATGCCGGCTAATTCCATGCCAAAGGCGGCATTATTTAGCACCGTCATGTGTGGCATCAGCGCGAAGGATTGAAATACCATACTGATCTTATTTCTGCGGACTTCACGCAGTTCCGATTCCGATATTTTGGCAATATCGACACCGTCTATGATTACCTGGCCGCGAGTGGGCTCGATCAGACGATTGAGAAGGCGAACCATGGTGGACTTACCTGAACCTGAAAGCCCCATGATGACGAAGATCTCGCCTTCTTCAATGGCCAGACTGGCATTTTTGACGCCAACAGAGAGGCCGGTTTTTGCCAGAATACTCTCTTTGCTTTCGCCTTTATCGAGCAGCTTAAATGCCTTTTCGGGATTATCCCCAAATACTTTATATAAATTCTTTACTTCGAGTTTAATTGCCATGCAGTAATTAATTTCCCGGTTAAATGTTTAACTATTTCTTGTTGTGGTCCTGATTAAAATTAAGCGCCCTATACCCTAACATAGTGAAATTATCTGACAACCCTGAATGGCGATATTCGGCGGCGCGCGCAGCAGTCAATCGCTAAAATCGCCAGTGCTCACAAGGGATGCGCGCGGATTAATTTTTTGCATTTGAGAAGTGAATTTATGTGCGTTTCAGACTGTTTCTGGTGCAGAGCGGCCGAAAATCAATCCAAAAGGAAGAAATATAAGTGAAATAAATGGGTGAGAAGAGCGGAAATAAGATTGGTTTAAAAATTAATTATCACTGAATCAATACGCTAAATAATTCGCGTCACAGCAAGGCGACAAGCCCACTCGACCCAGCAGCATAGTGAACTATGGGACTGGGAAGAGTGGGCGCAGTCAACGCTGCTGTGCCAAAAGTAGGTGCCGCCAGGCAACGCGAACTATGACGCGTATTAAAAATTCCAGTCTTCGTCTTCGGTTTCCACGGCTTTCCCCATTACATAAGAGGAGCCAGAACCTGAGAAGAAGTCGTGGTTTTCATCGGCGTTGGGCGACAGCGCGGACAAAATCGCCGGGTTCACGGCGGTCAGTTCCGCCGGGAACAGCGCTTCGTAGCCGAGGTTCATCAGCGCTTTATTGGCGTTGTAGTGCAGGAAGGTTTTCACCTCTTCCGCCCAACCGACTTCACCGTACAACGCTTCGGTATACACCACTTCGTTTTCGTACAGCGCCAGCAGCAAATCAATCGCGAACTGCTGCAACTCTTCGCGGCGGCCAGCATCGACGTTTTCCAGCGCCTTTTGGTACTTATAGCCGATGTAGTAGCCGTGTACCGCTTCGTCGCGAATGATCAGGCGAATCAGATCTGCGGTGTTGGTCAGCTTGCCACGGCTCGACCAATACATCGGCAGCCAGAAACCGGAGTAGAACAGGAACGATTCAAGGAACACGCTGGCGATTTTCTTCTTGAGCGGATCCTCGGCGCGATAGTGCTCCAGCACAATCTTCGCCTTGTTCTGCAACGCTTCATTCTCTTCACTCCAGCGATACGCCGCATCGACATCTGCGGTGTTACACAGCGTGGAGAAAATCGAACTGTACGAACGCGCATGCACCGCTTCCATAAAGGAGACGTTCGACAGCACGGCTTCTTCATGTGGCGTAATCGCATCTTCCATCAGACCCGGCGCACCAATCACGTTCTGGATGGTGTCGAGCAGCGTCAATCCGGTAAACACCCGAATAGTCAGCTGCTGTTGCTGGTGGTCCAGCGACTGCCACGCTGGCAAATCGTTGGAGAGCGGCACTTTTTCCGGCAGCCAGAAGTTACTGGTCAGTCGGTTCCACACTTCGAGGTCTTTTTCGTCCTGGATGCGGTTCCAGTTAATCGCTTGAATTTGTTTGAGTTGCATAGTTTTCATCACAGTGAGCAGGAGACGCAGCCCTGCACCTCGGTGCCTTGAAGCGCCATCTGGCGCAGACGAATGTAATAGAGCGTTTTGATGCCTTTTTTCCACGCGTAGATCTGCGCTTTATTGATATCGCGCGTGGTGACGTCGTCGCGGAAGAACAGCGTCAGCGACAGGCCTTGATCGACGTGCTGCGTGGCTTCGGCGTAGGTATCAATAATCGCTTCCGGCCCAATGGAGTACGCATCCTGATAGAGGTCGAGATTGTCGTTGGTCATAAACGGTGCCGGATAGTAGACGCGGCCAGTTTTGCCCTCTTTACGGATCTCAATGCGCGACACAATCGGGTGAATGCTGGAGGTCGCATGGTTGATGTACGAGATCGAACCGGTGGGCGGAATCGCCTGCAGGTTCTGGTTGTACAGCCCATGTTGCATCACTGCTGCACGCAGCGCTTGCCAGTCGGCCTGCGTTGGCAGAGTCAGTCCGGCATCGGCGAACAGCTTTGCCACGCGTGCGGTGCGCGGCAACCAGCGCTGTTCGACATATTTATCGAAGTAACTGCCGCTGGCGTATTTCGACTCGGCGAAACCGTCGAAACTCTTCTGATGCTCCTGCGCCAGCAGATTCGAGGTGCGCACGGCGTGATAGGTGACGCAATAGAAGTAGAGATTGGTGAAATCCAGCGCCTCTTCTGAACCGTACGCCATGCCTTCGCGCGCCAGATAACCATGCAGGTTCATCTGACCGAGGCCAATCGCGTGCGAGCGGCGATTGCCTTCCGCCACCGAAGGCACCGAATTGATCTCACTCATCTCGGAAACGGCGGTCAGTGCACGCACGGCGGTTTCCACGGTTTGCGCCAGATTGCGCGAATCCATGGCATGCGCAATGTTGAGAGAGCCGAGGTTGCAGGAGATATCTTTGCCGACGCGACGATAGCTAAGATCGTCATTGAATTCGCTGGCGCTGTTAACCTGCAAAATCTCGGAACAGAGATTACTCATGTTGATGCGCCCGGCAATCGGGTTGCTGCGGTTCACGCTGTCTTCAAACATGATGTACGGGTAGCCCGATTCAAACTGAATCTCCGCCAGCGTCTGGAAGAAATCGCGCGGCTTGATGTAGGTTTTGGTGATGCGATCGTCCGCCAGCATCTCATCGTAATGCTCGCTGATGCTGATATCACCAAAGGCTTTGCCGTAGATGCGCTCGACATCGTACGGCGAGAACAGCGCCATATCGCGATTCTCTTTCGCCAGCTGGAAGGTGATATCCGGGATCACCACGCCGAGCGACAGCGTTTTGATGCGGATCTTCTCGTCGGCGTTTTCACGTTTGGTATCAAGAAAGCGGAAAATATCCGGGTGATGCGCATTCAGCCACACCGCACCTGCGCCCTGACGTGCACCCAGTTGGTTAGCGTAGGAGAACGCATCTTCCAGCATCTTCATCACCGGAATTACGCCGGACGACTGGTTCTCAATGCGCTTAATCGGCGCGCCTGATTCACGCAAATTGGAGAGCAGGAACGCTACGCCGCCGCCGCGTTTCGACAGTTGCAGCGCCGAGTTCACCGCGCGACCAATCGATTCCATGTTGTCTTCGATGCGCAGCAGGAAGCAGGAGACCAGCTCGCCGCGCTGCTGCTTACCGCAGTTAAGGAAAGTTGGCGTAGCCGGCTGGAAGCGACCGCTCAGCATTTCCGCCAGCAGCTCGCGCGCTAAGGTTTCATTGCCGCGTGCCAGCGTCAGCGCCACCATGCAGGCGCGCTGTTCGAAGGTTTCCAGATAGCGTTTGCCGTCGAAGGTTTTCAACGTGTAGCTAGTGTAAAACTTCCACGCCCCGAGGAAGGTGTGAAAGGCGAACCCTGCCGCATCAGCTTCATCGTGCAGCTGACACAGGAAATCGAAAGCGTACTGATTTAGCACCTCGGCTTCGTAGTAGCCTTCGGCCACCAGATAGCGCAGGCGCTCGCCTGCCGAGGCAAACTGCACGGTATTGGGTTGTACATGCTGCAGGAAGAACTGGCGCGTCGCTTCGTGATCTTTACTGAACTGGATGCGGCCATCGGCGTCATACAGGTTCAGCATCGCGTTAAGCGCGTGGTAATCAGTCAGCGAGCTGTTTAGGGTGTCTGTCGTTGCCAAAATTGGGTCACTCCCGCTTTTACATTAGCGATATCGTCGGGGGTTCCCATCAGCTCAAAGCGGTAGAGATAGGGAACCTGACATTTCTGCGCAATGATGTCGCCCGCCAGGCAATAGCCTTCACCGAAGTTGCGGTTACCGGCAGCGATCACCCCGCGAATCCCGCGTCGGTTGGCATCATCATTGAGGAATTGAATCACTTGTCTCGGCACTGCACCGCGCGAACTGCCGCCGCCGTAGCTCGGCACCACTAAAATGTAGGGCTGTTCAATATGCAGGCGCTGCTTGCCGTCAACCGGAATGCGGCGGGCAGGCAGCCCAAGACGCGTGATGAATCGGTGCGTGTTTTCCGACTGGCTAGAGAAATAGACCAGTGGAAACATGGCTTATCCCCCGACGGCCGCGAGCTGGCCCAGGCTGGCAATTTTGTCGGGACGGAAGCCACTCCAGTGATCGTCTTGCGTCATCACCACTGGCACCTGGCGGTAGCCGAGCGATTTGAGGTTGTCGATGGCTTCAGGTTGGGTATCAAGGTTGATCAGCTGATAGTCGATACCTTTGCGGTCCATGGCATTTTTAGTCGCATTGCACTGGACACAGTTGTCTTTGGTGTAAATAATAATGCGCATGATTCGTATTTCCCTTTGATTGCGGTCAGATTGCGAGATACGAAGCAAATTCCTGTTTGCATCGAACTTCGTCCTTGACGATATTTGGTAGTTAGTTGATGGGTTGAATACTAGATGTAGTGGGTAAAAGGGTCAAGCCCACCAGATATAGGGTTTTGTGATTATGATCTTCGGATATTCGCTAAGGCCAGAGATCATGCGCCTTCCAGGCCGGAAAAATTTTTTGTAAAGGGAATGGAGTGGGAAGGTTGGTTGGATTTTGTGCGATTTGGCCCTCATCCCAGCCTTCTCCCGCAAGCGGGAGAAGGCGCCGATCCAGCATAGGTGTTACAGTTGAACGCCACCTAAACATTCCCTCTCCCGCCTGCGGGAGAGCAGCTGTGTTTAAAGTCAATGGATGCCGCTACGCCGGCCTCCATTCTTTATTGTCCCTCAGCATCGCGTTCAAAATGGTTATCAGCTTTCTCACACACGCCGTTATCGCGACTTTGAACACTTTTCCCCGCCCTGTCAGGCGCTCAAAAAAAGCTTTGATTGTTGGGTTGTAACGCACCGCCGTCAGCGTGGCCATATACAGCACCGACCGCACCGCACTTCGGCCGCCCCAGATGCAGCGCTTACCTTTCATTTTTCCGCTGTCGTGCGCGTAAGGGCACACGCCGACCAGCGCACTGATTTTATGACGGCTCAGCGCTCCCAGTTCCGGCAACATTGACAGCAACACAGCCATCGTCGTCGGTCCTATTCCCTTTACCTCTTCCAGAAGCTTAACCTTCTCTTTCCACAGCGGCATCGTTCTTATCTGTCTGTCGATATCGTCATCCGCATCCTTAATCTCCGCTTTCAGCCAGTCAATATGACGCTTGAGGCTCGCCGATATGGCAACGTCATCACAGCTTTTATACCGGTTTATTTCCATCGCACGATTCTCAACCAACTGCCTGCGACGGGTCACCATGCCTGCCAGCCGTTGTGTCTGCTCATCCGGCGTGGCGCGTACTTCCGGCTCCATGCGCCGGCCAAACTCGCAGATGAGGCGCGCGTCGTTTGGATCGGTTTTATGCAGCGTTCCCGTTGCGCGGGCGAAATTTTTTACCAGACGCGGATTGACTACAGCAACGGCAAAGCCCTGCAGCGTCAGCGTGGCGGCCAGCAGCGAGTGATAGCGGCTGGTTGCTTCCATAACCACAAGTTTCACGCGAAGGGCAGACAATACGCTCAGCAGTTGCTGATGACCGTCGGGTGAATTATCGAGATGCAGATAAGTACAGGAAGTATCGATATAAACGTCAAACGTCTCTTTAGCAATGTCGATGCCGATTACAGAGTATTCAGTCATTTCACATCTCCCGGCCTTGTAAGATACGGACTCGCAGAGCGGTCCTGGCAGCTGTTCGGGTTAAGAGAAAAACTGACGTTCCGCCATAAGCTCTCCCGCGGGCTTGATGTCCCAGAGGGCAGACGGGCTGAAACGTCAGGTACAACGCTTTGACAGTGTAGCCGCCCGGAGGCGGGTAACTAAGATGACTTTAAACATACAAGGGTTAGGGTGAGGGAAAGCGCGCACTATCTCGCGCCCACAAAAAAGCCCCGCATCAGCGAGGCTCATTGCATCAACGAACACAGGCTTATCGGCGTGAAGATACCAGTAGCGCGCCAAGCACTAAGCCTATCGCCGCACCGACGCCCACGCCGTGCCACGGCTTGTCATGGACATAGGCATCAACCTGCGTACCCGCATCACGTGCCGCTTGCGATACGCGACTCTGTCCGCCGCTCAGTTTGGCACGCGTCTGCTTCAACAGCGCCTGCGCCTGGCTACGGGCATTATCAACTTCGTCTTTAGCTTCACTGCCATAAGATTTAAGTAACGCCTCTAGCGAATCGGCCAGCTCGTTTACATCCTGATTGATATCAATGTCATCGTTTTTTGCGCTTCGATTAAACATTTTTTAGCTCCCTTTGATTTAACACGTAATACTTAGTGTAGACGAAGCGTGATTAAACGCAGGGATGTGCCAGGCTTTAGGGAAAATTCCGAATGCCCATGCCATCCTGCTGCTGTAAGGTTGCGGGGCTGTGAGAAGAGAGGAGCAAGCATGTATTTACGACCAGATGAGGTAGCGCGCGTACTTGAGAAAGTGGGCTTCGAAATGGATACCCAAACGCCAAAAATTTACGGTTATCGTCGCGGCGAAAACTATGTGTACGTCAATCGCGAAGCGCGTATGGGACGGACCGCCTTAATCATTCACCCGACGCTGAAAGAGAAAAGCCAGAGCTTTGCTGAACCGGCTTCAGAGATGAAAACCTGCGATCACTACACGCAATTCCCACTCTACTTAATGGGCGATTCGCAGGAGCATTACGGCATTCCGCACGGCTTCAGCTCGCGCGTTGCGCTTGAGCGTTATCTGCAAGGCGTATTTGGCGCCTGAACTTGCGCCCCGTTTCACGCGGGGCCGCAAACCCTGACTCAATCCTCTCCTTCTGCCCCCGTTGCAAATCCGCACGCTGACGCGTATAACCTTGTGTCCATATAGATGTTCAGACGTCCATACGGATAAATATCATGCAAACTCAGGATACGCCTCCACAGGAAAACTTTAAGCGCACCATGAAAGTGCGGCATCTGGTGATGCTGTCGCTGGGCGGTGTGATCGGAACCGGGCTGTTCTTCAATACCGGCTACATCATCTCAACCACCGGTGCAGCCGGCACCTTGCTGGCCTATCTGATTGGTGCGCTGGTGGTGTGGTTGGTGATGGTCTGTCTTGGCGAACTGGCCGTGGCGATGCCGGAAACCGGCGCGTTCCACGTCTATGCCGCGCGCTATCTCAGCCCGGCCACCGGTTATACCGTCGCCTGGCTTTACTGGCTCACCTGGACGGTGGCGCTGGGTTCCAGCCTGACCGCCGCCGGGTTCTGTATGCAGTATTGGTTCCCAAGCGTGCCGGTGTGGACATGGTGTCTGGTGTTCTGCATCGCTATTTATCTGCTGAATATCGTCTCAACGCGCTTCTTTGCCGAAGGTGAATTCTGGTTCTCCATCATTAAAGTGATCACCATCATCGCCTTTATCATTCTCGGTGCGGGTGCGATCTTTGGTTTTATCCCGATGAAAGACGGCAGCGCTGCGCCGGGATTACACAATCTCACCGCTTCCGGCTGGCTGCCGCACGGCACGCTGCCGATTCTGATGACCATGGTGGCGGTCAACTTCGCTTTCTCGGGCACGGAATTGATCGGCATCGCTGCCGGTGAAACCGAGCAGCCACAAAAAGCGCTGCCGCTGGCGATCCGCACCACCGTCGCACGGTTGATCATCTTCTTTATCGGCACGGTATTTGTGCTGGCGGCGCTGATCCCGATGGATCAGGCCGGGATCGTCAAAAGCCCGTTTGTGCTGGTGTTTGAAAAGATCGGCATCCCGTACGCGGCGGATATTTTCAACTTCGTGATCCTCACCGCCATTCTCTCCGCCGCCAACTCCGGCCTGTATGCTTCTGGCCGCATGTTGTGGTCGCTGGCTAATGAGAAGACGCTGCCGCGCTGTTTTGCGCGCGTCAACCGTCGTGGCATTCCCGTGCTGGCGCTGACCGTGAGCATGATTGGCGGCTTGCTGGCGCTGTTCTCCAGTGTGATTGCGCCGGACACAGTGTTTGTGGCGCTGTCGGCGATTTCCGGTTTTGCCGTGGTGGCGGTGTGGCTCAGCATCTGCGCCTCGCACTATGTGTTCCGTCGTCGCCATCTGCAGGCGGGCGGCAGCTTACAACAGCTGGCGTATCGCGCGCCGCTCTATCCGCTGACGCCGATTCTGGGCTTCCTGTTATGCCTGCTGGCGTGCGTCGGACTGGCGTTCGATCCGTCGCAGCGTATTGCGCTGTGGTGCGGCATTCCGTTTGTGCTGTTCTGCTATGCCGCATACCATGTCACGCAACGACGCAAGTCATCCCTTAAGGCTGAGGAGGCCAACGATGTCGCGTAATCCTGTCGCGCAGGCTCTAACCCAAACTGACACGCTGATTCTGGATGGCGCGCTGGCGACCGAGCTGGAGGCGCGCGGCTGCAATCTGGCCGATGCGCTGTGGTCGGCCAAAGTGCTGATGGAAAATCCTGAGCTGATTTATCAGGTGCATCACGACTACTTTGCTGCCGGCGCGCATGTGGCGATCACCGCCAGCTATCAGGCCACGCCGCAGGGTTTTGCCGCGCGCGGCTTAGATGAAGCGCAGGCGCTGGCACTGATCACCCAGAGCGTACAGCTGGCGCAGCGCGCGCGTGATGACTATCGCGCATCTTCCGCCAGCACCGCGCCCTTGCTGGTGGCCGGTTCGGTCGGGCCGTATGGCGCTTTTCTGGCCAATGGTGCGGAGTATCGCGGTGATTACGCGCTGCCGGAAGAGGAGATGAAAGCGTTCCACCGTCCGCGCGTGAAGGCGTTGCTGGAAGCGGGTGTCGATCTGCTGGCCTGTGAAACGTTGCCGTCCTTTACCGAAGCGCAGGCGCTGGTGAGTTTACTGGCTGAATTCCCTGCCAGCAGCGCGTGGTTCTCCTTTACCCTGCGCGATGCCGAACACATCAGCGACGGCACGCCGTTGAGTAAAGTGGCTGAGCTGGTGCATGCGGCACCGCAGGTGGTGGCGGTTGGCATCAACTGCGTGGCGCTGGAGAGCGTAACGCCCGCTCTGCGCCGCTTCCAGGCGCTGTGTGATAAGCCGCTGCTGGTCTATCCGAACTCCGGCGAGCAGTACGATGCCAGCAGCAAAACCTGGCACTCCGCGCCGTCGGGCTGCACGCTACATGACAAATTCGCCGAATGGCAGCAGGCGGGCGCACGTCTGATTGGCGGCTGCTGCCGAACCACGCCGCAGGATATCGCGGCGATCGCTGCCTGTTGTCAACCGCAATAAAGCGCAGAAAATCATCAGTGATAGCGCGATTAAGAACAGAAGGGCAGTTTACACTGTCCTATCTGATGCTGAAGCGGACCTGCTATGAACCTGCGACCTCTTTTTCCTGCCTGTGCGCTGCTGCTGAGCGGCTGCGCCACCATTGTCGGCACTGAAACGCAACCGGTGAAAATCGACTCCCTGCCGCAAGGCGCGCGTTTCACCGTGCAGGATGAGACCGGCCGCGCGGTGGCGCAGGGCTATACGCCGCAAACCGTCGAGCTGGCGAAATCGACCGGGAATTACTTTGGTAAGAAGCACTATCAGGTGATGCTGGAGAGTCCGGGCTACGTGCCGCTAACCTTGCCGATCGAGGCCAATGCCAATCTGTGGTATTTGCTGGGCAATATTCCGCTGTTGGGCTTCCCCGGCTGGCTGCTGGTCGATCCCTTCTACGGCGGCATGTACGAACTCAAACCAGAACATCCGCAGCCGAAGCTGAACGTCGTCGGCGCGCGGGGTTGAGGAGTGTTGGTCGCCGGCAATAGCGACCAAACGTTCACTGCGCGGTAGGCTTGACCATCGCATTGACGCTTTTATGCTGCGCCAGATGCTGCTGCTGGAAAATGCACATGCGGATGGTGTTGCGGTATTCGCCGTTGATGAAAAACTCGTGCTTCAGTACGCCTTCCACCTCAAATCCCAGCTTGGTGTAGATATGCACCGCCTTCTTATTCTCTTCATCGACAATTAGATAGAGTTTGTAGAGATTCAGCACCGAAAAGCCGTAATCCATCGCCAGCTTTGCCGCTTTGGTGGCTAAGCCTTTGCCCTGATGGGAAGGATCGATAATGATCTGAAACTCAGCGCGGCGATGCACGTGATTAATCTCGACCAACTCCACCAACCCGGCTTTGTGTCCATCATGCTCCACCACAAAGCGACGCTCGGTTTGGTCATGGATATGTTTGTCATACAGGTCTGAAAGCTCGACAAACGCTTCGTACGGTTCTTCAAACCAGTAACGCATCACGCTGGCGTTGTTATCTAATTGGTGCACAAAGCGTAAATCTTCCCGCTCCAGCGGACGTAACTTAACCGTCATACGGTGTTCCTTGTTGTTGAATGTTGCTCCACGATGCGGCCCTGCGCCATACGCGCCGCGCGATCGCACATGTGATCGATCACATCCGGATCGTGGCTGACCAGCACCATGGTTAAACCATCTTTTTGCTTTAGATCGTTGAGCAGGTTGAGGATCTCAGCCTGCACCGACATGTCCAGCGCCGAGGTCGGCTCATCCAGCAGCAGGATCTTCGGTTCCAGCAGCAGGGCGCGCACAATCGCCACGCGCTGCCGCTGACCGCCTGAAAGCTGATGCGGATAGCGATCTGCCAGCGCCGGATCGAGCCCGACATGACGGAACCCGGCATTAATGCGGTCGTCGATGTTATCACGTTTGAGCATTTTCAGCGGTTCCGCCAGCGTGCGACGCAGGCGATGGCGCGGATGCAGCGAAGCGTAGGGATCCTGAAACACCATCTGCACATCGCGGCGCAGCTGGCCGGTAAACGCTTTGCCGGGCTGCACGGCGGTGCCCGCCAGCGACATGCTGCCGCTCCAGTGCGGATTCAATCCCGCCAGCACCCACAGCAGCGACGACTTGCCGCAGCCGGACGGGCCAACCAGACCAAAACACTCACCGGCCGCGACCTGCAGCGACACATCGTGCACCACGGTGCGCAGCTCGTAACCTTGCTTGTGCGAAACGCTGAGGTTCGCTAACTCAATCATAATTCTTCTCCAGCGCGGCACGATCCAGCACCGGTAAACGCTCGCCGTGCGTGGCTTTACTCGGACGACAGGCCCACAAGGTGCTGGTGTAAGGATGGCTGGCGTTGGAGAGTTCGGACGCCGGCAAGGTATCCAGCACGCGGCCCTGATACATCACCATCACACGTTCGCAGTGCTCGGAAACCTGTTGCAGATCGTGGCTGATCAGCAGCAAACCCATGTTGCGCTGCTCAACCAGACGACGAATCAGCGCCAGCACCTGATCGCGCATCGCGTGATCGAGTGCCGACGTAGGTTCATCGGCGATCAGCAGTTCAGGATCGGTGATCAGGGCGATCGCCAGCATCACGCGTTGCCCCATGCCGCCAGAAAGTTGATGCGGATAGCGTTTCATCAGCTGACGCGGATCGGGCAAGCCCACCGCATCCAGCATCTCGCACACTTTCTCTTTACGTTCAGCGCGGCTCAATGTGTGGTGCAGCACCAGCGGTTCTTCCACCTGCCAGCCAATGGTGCGCGTGGGATTGAGCGCATATTTCGGATCCTGCATCACCATCGCCACTTTACTGCCGCGTAGCTGGATCCAGTCACGCTCGCGCAGGCTCAGCGCATCGGTGCCGACAATCTGCAAACGATCGGCCTGCAAGTGCAGCGAAGGTGACAGCAAGCCCATCAGCGTACGTGCGGTGAGTGATTTACCGGAACCGGATTCACCCACCAGCGCCACGCGCTCGCGGCCAATTTGGAAGCCGATGTTATCGACCAGCAGCGCATCATCGCTGCGAATCGTCAGGCCTTGTACATCAATTAACAGATCATTTGGCATGACGAGTATCCAGTCGGTCACGCAGGCCATCGCCTGTCAGGTTAAACGCCAGGCTGGCGAACAGAATCGCGCCGCCGGGTGCGGCGGCTACCCACCATTGGTCGAAGATCACTTTACTGCCTTCTGCCACCATCGAACCCCATTCGGCGGTAGGCGGTTGCACGCCCATGCCAAGGAAGCCGAGGCCCGCCGCTGAAAGAATGATTCCGCCGAGGCTCAGCGCGGCACGTACCACCGCCGTTGGCATACACAGCGGCAGAATGTGGCCAAACATCAGGCGTAAACCGGTGATGCCCTGCATGCGCGCGGCGGCGAGGTAATCACTGCGGCGCAGCGCCAGCGTTTCCGCGCGCGCCTGACGGGCAAACGGCGGCCAGCTGGTGAGCGCCAGCGCCAGTGCGCCATTCATCAAGCCGGGGCCGAGCATGGCGACCAGCGCCAGCGCGATCACCAGATTCGGCAGCGACAGGAAGATATCGGTTATGCGCATCAACACGCGCTCGGTCCAGCCGCCCACGTAACCGGCGGTGATGCCGACCAGCAGGCCAACCGGAATGGTCAGCACCAGAATCAGTGACACCAACAGCAGCGTGGGGCGCGCGCCATAAATCACGCGTGACAGCAGATCGCGGCCAAAGCCATCGGTGCCAAACCAGTGCAGCGCCGATGGCGCCTGCAAACGCTGGGAGATGATCTGCGCATTGGGATCGAAAGGCGCCAGCAATGGCGCGAACAACGCCATCGCCACCACAATCAGCACCAGCGTCAGGCCGATGGAAAGCGAGGTCACGCGCGCGCGGCGGCGGCGCGGACGCAGCGTTTCCAGTTCAGAGAGTTGTTGAGTCATCGGGTTCTCGGATCGGTTAACCAGGTCAGGGCATCGGCCAGCGCGTTGAGCAGAATAAAGCAGCTGCCAATTAGCAAGGTCGAGCCGAGAATCGCCGGTACATCGGAGGAAAACAGCGCGTTAGTCATGTAGCGACCAACGCCCGGCCAGGCAAATACCGTTTCGGTCAGTACCGAACCTTCCAGCAGCGTGGCGTAGGAGAGGGCGATAACGGTAATCAGCGTGCCCAGCACGTTGGGGAAAATATGACGCAGCAAAATGCGGCCACGGCTGGCACCTTTCGCACGCGCCAGCACCACATACTCTTTGCTGCTCTCTTCCAGCAGCGCCGCGCGCAGCAGGCGCGTGATACCCGCCATCGCCAGCAGGCCGAGAATCACCACCGGCAGCCACAAGTGGGCAATCGCATTGCGGAACATCTCGGGATCGCCGGACATCCAGCTATCAATCAGCACAAAGCCGGTTTTTGGCTCTAGCGTGTAGATCCAGATGTCATCAAGCTGGCCCGGTCCGGCGGACCAGTGCAGCACGGCATAAAACAGCAGCAAACCCAGCAGGCCGAGCCAGAACACCGGCACCGAGTAGCCGAGTAGCGAAACAAAACGCGCCACGTTATCGATTATGCTGCCCGGCTTCCACGCCGCCAGCAGCGCTAAGGCAATGCCGAACACCGCGGCAAAAATCATCGCGCAGGTGGCCAGCTCAATGGTGGCCGGGAAGGTGCGCATCAGATCGGCGCTGACCGGTTGATTGGTCAGATGCGATAAGCCGAGATCGCCGCGCGCCAAATGGCTGATATAGCGCCAGAACTGCACCAGCACCGGCTGATCGAGGCCGAGATCGTGGCGCACCTGCGCGTAGGTGGCTTCGCTGGCGTGATCGCCTGCGATCTGTTGCACCGGATCGACTGGCGACAGGTGCGACAGCATAAAAGTGAATGCTAACAAACCAACCAGCGTCACCAGCAGCGAAAGCAGGCTGGTGACGATGTGGCTAATGCGTTGCCAGAGTGGCCGGGCGAACCCGGCCTGTGAAGCTGACACTGCCATTACTTAGAAACCTGCGAGTAATACACCATGTCCGGGTTGATACCCTGCACATAGCCTTGCAGATTGTCGCGCAGCGCAATCAGGTTTTTCGCCTGCAAGCCAATCACGTACGGCGAGTTCTTCAGCACTTCACGCTGCATCGCCTGATAGAGTTCGACGCGCTTGTTGTTATCGCTCTCGGCGGTGGCGGCCAGCGTTTGCTTGTTCAGCTCCGGGATGTGCCAGTCGGAACGGTAAGCCACGGTTTTGCTGCCATCTTCCGGGTTGTAAGCGAAGGACGCGGCGTTGGTGTTGGGATCGAAATAGTCTGCGCCCCAGGCGTTCAGGGTGGCTTCATATTTGTGCGCCTTCACGCGGGTCGAGACTTCAGAGCTCAAGCCCGGTTGCACTTCCACTTTCACGCCGCCTTTGGCAAAGCTGCCCTGCAGCGCCTGTGCGATATCGAGGTAAGGCGGCTGGTTGCTGGTGGAAAGCGTGAAGCTGACGTTGGTCAGACCGGCTTTCTTCAGAATCGCTTTGGCTTTCTCAGGATCGTAAGTGTACGGCGTGTCGTTGATTGCGCCGAGGAAGCCTTTCGGCAGGAAGGTTTGATGCACGTCGAACTGGCCTTTCAGCAGGTCGTTAGCGATACCTTTATAGTCGAATAGGTATCGAGCGGCTTCCCACAGCGCCGGGTTCTTCAGCACCGGGTTTTCACCGATGTTGAACTGGATGTAATAGAGAGAAGCCATCGGAATCGCTTCGGTCTTCACGCCCGCTTTGCCTTTCAGCGAGGCGATCTGATCCGCACCGAGGTTACGCGCGATATCCACATCGCCCTGTTCCAGCAGCAGACGACGCGCAGCCGGTTCCGGAACGTTTTTAATCAGGATATTTTTCAGCTTCGGAGCGCCCGCTGGCGAAGTTGGATTCGCGCTCAGCAGAACCGCTTCGTGCAGCACCACTTTACGAATCTGATACGGGCCGCTACCGGCAGAGTGAGTACCGAGCCACGCGTGGCCGAAGTCACCGTTCTTCGCGTTGGCCTGCGCGGTTTTCTCATCAACAATCGAAGAGACCGGCGCGGAGAGCAGGCTGAGCACATACGCCGGGCTGACGTTGGCGCTCCAGCTGATCTGTACGTGGTTGTCATCAACCTTTTTCAGGAAGGTATCGACGTTGTCTTTATTCCAGCCAAGTTGGGTAAGAATAAAGGAGGGATCGAGGTTGAGTTTCACCACGCGACCCAGTGAGAAGATCACATCCTCAGGACGCAGCGGATTGCCGCTGGCGAACTGAGCACCTTTGCGTAGTTCAAACGTCAGGCTGCGATTATCGCTGCCCGCTTGCCAGGACGTGGCCAGCGTTGGCTGCAAATCGGTTGGATTAGTGGGATCGGACTGAACCAGGCGCTGATAAATGTTAGTGAACGCTTGCACCGTGGTGAGTTCGAAGCCCTGCGCAGGGTCGAAGCTGTCGGCATCATCGGTAGACTGGGCAATCACCAGCGTATCTTTCGGCGTCGCTGCCTGAACCGAGAAGGCGGCTACCAGCGATAACGCCAGCAGTGATGGAATAATTTTTTTCATGTTGTTTCCTTGCCTAAAAAAAGTAACGCGAGTTTACGAGAGCGCAGCAGTGAAGAATAGTCAATTTCAGGCTATGCATATGCATTAATGATCTAAGACGCATGGTTCAGTTATAAGGGAAAACCGCACAATCCGTAGCGGCGCAATTCATTGCGCAATGTGTGGACGGGCTTTGGGTGCAGGATCGTTAACGCAAAATCGCGCGATTAATCACGCCGCTACGGAATGTGCATGTGAGGTAATATCAACTCAACTGCAACGGAATATAAATGATGGGTGACTAACCGATAATTAACTTTACTTCGTTACTTGCCAGAATATAATGGCCGCAATTTCAAAGCAGGAGAGTTCAGTTGGACAGTCACCCTTTTAGTTGGCATCACAAGGCAAGCTGACGCGCGAACTTTTTTGTCGCTGCTTGCCAACACGGCGGGCAGCAATCCTCTCTTTTCTGATGATTGTTCCCTTTAAACGACATTGTAACGGGCCAAAGCCCGTGGGGATATCATCATGCACATGATTTTTAACACACTTTTCCCTCCGCCTCGATACGCGCGCTGAACCTCAGCGTGCTGATTAGCGCTGCACATTAGACGGCTTTTCGCTGTTCGATTGCGTGGTGTTTACCTTCGTCTTTATTTATTACTCGTTATTTTTCGAGCGACTCTTTTCGTCTTTAATTTCCGGGAGGTGATATGGAAATTCCCGACAGGTTATTTTTAATTTAACAAACGCATTGCCGTTAATTTAATTTGTGTGCCTCGCACGCAGGGATTTTTATTGCCGTAATAAAGAGGAATGTCACTATGACTGACATGAAACTCAACCAGGACAAAAAAGCCTGGAACACCACGCGCCAGCCGCGTCAAAAAACACCGCGTTACCTGATTGAAGATGAAGCCGGTTTTACTGCCGACGAAACGCTGGTGCGTCTGCGCAGCGATGCGCTTGGCCTGAGTGAACGTGAAGCCGAGGCGCGCCTGGATGTATATGGCCGCAATCAGGTCGAACACGACAAAGCGCCACCGGCGTTGTTGCAGTTGCTGCAGGCATTCAACAATCCGTTTATCTATGTCCTGATGGCGCTGGCGCTGGTGAGCTTTTTCACTGATTTCTGGCTGCCGCTGCGCAACGGCGAGGAGACCGATCTGACCGGTGTCATCATCATTGTGACGATGGTAACGCTCAGCGGTTTGCTGCGCTTCTGGCAGGAGTTCCGTACCAACAAAGCGGCGCAGGCGCTGAAATCGATGGTACGCACCACCGCCACGGTGCTGCGTCGTGAGTCAGCGCAGCAAGCGCCGCTCAAACATGAAGTCGATATCGCCACGCTGGTGCCGGGTGACATCATCTATCTGTCGGCGGGAGATTTGGTGCCAGCCGATGTACGGCTGCTGGATTCACGCGATCTGTTTATCAGCCAGGCGATTTTGACTGGCGAATCGTTACCGGTTGAGAAATATGACGTCACCGGCCACGTCACCAGCAAAAGCAGCGGGGCCAGCGAACAGGGCACATCGCTGTTGGAACTGGGCAGCGTCTGCCTGATGGGCACCAACGTGTCCAGCGGCAGCGCCAAAGCGGTGGTAGTGGCAACCGGCAGCGAAACTTACTTCGGTAGCCTGGCGAAATCGATTGTGGGTAATCGCGCACAAACCGCCTTTGACCGCGGCGTCAACAGCGTGAGCTGGCTGCTGATCCGCTTCATGTTGGTGATGGTGCCGGTGGTGTTGCTGATTAATGGCCTAACCAAAGGCGACTGGCTGGATGCTTCACTGTTTGCGCTGGCGGTAGCGGTAGGTTTAACACCGGAAATGTTGCCGATGATCGTCAGCTCCAACCTGGCGAAAGGTGCCATCGCCATGTCGCGGCGTAAAGTGATCGTCAAACGTCTGAATGCGATTCAAAACCTCGGCGCGATGGATATTCTCTGCACCGACAAAACCGGCACGCTGACGCAGGACAACATCATTCTGGAGCATCATCTGGATTGTGCTGGCGTGGAGAACTCACGCGTGCTGATGCTGAGCTGGCTTAACAGCCACTATCAAAGCGGCACGCTGAATCTGATGGATCGCGCCATTTTGCAGTACGGCAAAAACCGCGTCAGCGAAGCGGTGAGCGATACCTATATCAAAGTGGATGAACTGCCGTTTGATTTCATTCGCCGTCGCGTCTCGGTGGTGGTGCGCGATCGTCGTCTCAATCAACAGATGCTGATCTGCAAAGGCGCGGTGGAAGAGATGCTGAGCATCGCGACTGCCGAGCGTGAAGGCAAACTGGTGCAGCCGCTGAACGAAACGCGTCGTGCAGAACTGCTGGCGCTGGCACATCAATACAATGAGCAGGGTTTTCGCGTGCTGCTGGTGGCGAGCCGCGTGCTGGCGGATCCAGGTTTACAGCAGCCGCTGAGCGTGGCGGATGAGCAAGGCTTAACGGTAGAAGGACTGCTCACCTTCCTCGATCCACCGAAAGAGAGCGCCGCCAAAGCCATCGGCGCGCTGCGCGACAATGGCGTTAGCGTCAAAGTGCTGACCGGTGATAATCCGGTAGTGACCGCGCGCATTTGCCAGCAGGTTGGCATCGACAGCGGCGCGATCGTTACTGGCGACCAAATTGCCCTGATGAGCGACGAGCAGTTGGCAGACGCCGCCGCGCAGAGTGCGGTATTCGCTAAACTCACGCCGCTGCAGAAATCACGCATCCTGCGCGCGCTACAGCAACAGGGCCACACCGTTGGCTTCCTCGGCGACGGGATTAATGATGCGCCGGCGCTGCGTGATGCTGATGTCGGGATTTCCGTCGATAGCGCGGCGGACATCGCTAAAGAGTCCTCCGATATCATCCTGCTGGAAAAAGATTTGATGGTGCTGGAAGAGGGCGTAATGAAGGGACGCGAAACCTTCGGCAACATCATTAAGTATCTGAACATGACCGCCAGCTCGAACTTCGGCAACGTGTTCTCGGTGTTGGTGGCGAGCGCCTTTATTCCGTTCCTGCCGATGCTGGCGATTCATCTGCTGATTCAGAACCTGATGTACGATCTGTCCCAACTGGCGCTGCCGTGGGACAAAATGGACCGCGAGTTCCTGCGTAAACCGCGTAAATGGGACGCGCGTAATATCAAACGCTTTATGCTGTGGATTGGGCCAACGTCGTCGATTTTCGATATCACCACTTTCGCGCTGATGTGGTACGTGTTCGCAGCGAATACGCCAGAAATGCAGTCGCTGTTCCAGTCCGGCTGGTTTATTGAAGGCTTGCTGTCGCAGACGCTGGTGGTGCACATGCTGCGCACGCAAAAGATTCCGTTTATCCAGAGCCGTGCGGCGCTGCCGGTGCTGCTGACCACTGCGTGTGTGATGATCGCCGGCATTCTGCTGCCGTTCTCACCGCTGGGCGCGATGGTGGGATTGGTGCCGCTGCCATGGTCTTACTTCCCATGGCTGGTGGCAACGCTGCTCGGTTATTGCGTGGTCGCGCAGGGCATGAAAATGCTCTACATCAAGCGCTTTGGTCAGTGGTTTTAAACACATGGAGGTGAAATGCGTAACCGCAATCTCAATAAGGTGGTGTTTCACCTGATAATGATGATGGTTGTCATGGTGGTGTTAACGCTGGTGTTTCGTTAATGAAAAAAGGGCAGGATTTCCTGCCCTTTTCTTTACTCTTCGTCGGGCTGGTAATACTGCACGCCGATCTCAATGCGCTCGCGGCCGCTAGCTACGCGATGGCGATTGCTGTCGCGCAGCGAATAGATGCAGCCGCAATACTCCTGCTGATAGAAACGTTCGCGCTTGCTGATCTCAATCATGCGTGACGAGCCGCCACCTTTCCGCCAGTTAAATTCCCAGTAGAGCATATCGGGATAGTGCGCCGCCGCGCGCACGCCGCAATCGTTAATCTGCTGCATATTCTTCCAGCGCGAAATGCCGAGTGAACTGGTGATCACCGGGAAACCGTTTTCATGTGCATACAGCGCGGTGCGTTCAAAGCGCATGTCGAAACACATGGTGCAGCGCACGCCACGTTCCGGTTCCCACTCCATGCCACGCGCCCGCTCAAACCAATTGTCTTTGTCGTAATCGGCATCAACAAAGGGCACGCCAAACTGCTCGGCAAAGCGGATATTCTCCTCTTTACGCAGCTCATACTCTTTCAGCGGATGAATGTTTGGGTTGTAGAAGAAGATGGTGTAATCGATGCCGGAAGCCAGCATTGCTTCCATCACTTCGCCCGAGCAGGGCGCACAGCAGGAGTGCAACAGGACTTTGTTATGACCGTTGGGCAAGGGCAGCGGCTGGCGGGTAAAGGTGTCAGACATGAGCATTATTGGTTAATGGAGTGTTGGGTAAAGTCTAAGGGGATAGCGTTAAAGATGCAAAGTTGAGGAAAAACAGGCAATAAAAAAGGCCGCAAACGCGGCCTCTGGATTGAGCGACGAACCTTATTCAGTCACTTTCTTTTTCAGATCGCTGGCACCTTCTTTGGTTTTATTCCAGCCTTTCTGCGTGCCTTCTTTGGTGGCATCCCAACCTTTCTCAGAACCTTCTTTGGTTTTGTTCCAGGCTTTCTGCGTACCTTCGCTGGCTTTGCTGGTCAGGTTATCACTTTTGCCTTCTGCCGCATGCTTCGCTTTCAGCTGCTGCTCTTTACCTTCGTTCTGCGCCTGATGCAGTTTTTCTTTAGCGGTATTCGCACCGGCCTGCGCGTTAGCGACAGTTTCATCAGTTGCATGTGTGGTCGCGGCAAAAGCCGAAGATGCCATCAGAATGGCTGACAGTGCAATAATGGTCTTTTTCATAATTCCCTCTTTCATGAAATATGTCGTCTCAGGTAATCATCCTGGCACAGGCCGGGATGGAAAGATTTAAGAATAAACCAGGAATGAAAAAGGTCTAGTTTCGCTGGCAAAATCACCAGTAGATAGCATTTTAGGTTGTTGCAGGAAGGGATAAGAGCCACCTGAGCGGTGGCTCTGCAATATTAATCTGCTATCTGCCTGGCGCAGCATAGCAGTGGTGCAACGTGCAACGGTTGCGTACCGAGGTTGGCAATCAGGGATTGAACTTTACGCTGGTAACGTTGTGGAATCCGGGTGGCAATAAACACGCGATAGTCGAGGCGTTTATCGCCAGCCTGCCTGAGCTGTGGAGCCGCCTCTACTCTTCGTCGCGCTCTTTAGCGGCGCGCTGACGATCATAGAACTCATCTTCGGCGGCGATGATCTCATCCATCAATGAGTTCATATCCACTTCATGCACCTCTTCTACGAAGAGACCGGTGAGCGGCGTTTCTGGCGTCAGCTTTCCATCTTCATATAACTGCCAGATCTCTTTCGCATAGCGCGTTTGCAAAATCTGCGGAGCATATTGCCCGTAATAGGCGGTGATGTTGTTCACATCGCGCTCAAACATCGATTCAGCGTGGTTGTTTGCCGCGGCATCAACCGCTTGTGGCAAGTCGATAATCACCGGTCCGTTGGCATCCTGCAGCACGTTGAATTCCGACAGGTCGCCATGAACAATGCCGGCGCACAGCATGCGCACGATATTGCGGATCATGGTATCGAAATCCTTCAGGGCGTTCTCTTCAGTCAGGAACACATCGCTCAGGCGTGGCGCAACCAGACCTTCTGCGTCTGTGACCAGCTCCATCAACAAAACGCCGTCGATGCAAATGTAGGGCTGCGGGACGCGTACGCCAGCATTCGCCAGGCGGAATAACGCATCAACTTCCGCGCTTTGCCAGGTCTCTTCTTGCTGCTTGCGCCCGAATTTCGACCCTTTTTGCATCGCACGTGAATTACGGCTGTTGCGGACTTTACGCCCTTCCTGATAATGCACGGCCTGCTTGAAACTTCGTTGTGTGGCGTCCTTGTACACTTTCGCACACTGGATTTTGCCGCCCGTTAACACGGTATAAACGTCAGCTTCTTTGCCGCTTCTTAGTCTTTGTAGTACTTCATCCACCAGGCCATCATCAACGAGAGGCTGGAGTCGGTTTGGGATTTTCATGCGAGTCGCCTTGAAAGAGTCCAGATACAAAAAAGCCCGTAAGGCTTGCGCCATACGGGCTCTTAGGACTTCATCGAATGACTCTGGTGATCATCGATGGAGAATTTTGGTGGAGCTGGCGGGAGTTGAACCCGCGTCCGAAATTACTACACCGTCGGCACTACATGCTTAGTCAGTCTTTACATTCGCCGGCCAGCTGCGGACAGACACGCCACTGACAAACTAGCCTGATTAGATTTAGTGCTTCAACCCCAGGCAAGGCATCCACACGATCTCTTTTGGGTTTGACCTCTCTTGATCCCCCGTCTTAAGAGCGGAAGCTAGGGAGAGAGGGCTTCAAAGCAGGTTATTAAGCTGCTAAAGCGTAGTTTTCGTCGTTTGCGACTATTTTTTTGCGGCTTTTTACGAGGCAAACCGCCCCTCGGCATGCTCCTAAGGCTTCACAATCCCGTCGAGTCCAGAATCAGCCCCAAGAAATTTCAATACTACAGACAAGTGACGCTAAAATCCAGCGCTTAACGCTTTGAATTCTTCATAATGCGCGCTTTGTCCATCTTCCATTCGCGCTCTTTCACGTCGTCACGCTTGTCGTGCTCTTTCTTACCGCGCGCCACACCGATTTTCAGTTTGGCCCAGGCATTTTTCCAGTACATCGACAGCGCAACCACGGTAAAACCTTCGCGGTTGACGCGACCGTACAGCGAATCGAGTTCACGTTGTTTCAGCAGCAGCTTGCGGCTTCGCGTGGGATCACACACCACATGCGTTGAAGCAACCGCTAGCGGCTGGAAAGTAGAGCCGAACAGGTAAGCTTCACCATCGCGAAACAGAATGTAGCTATCGCTGATGTTAGCCTTACCGGCACGGAGTGATTTGACTTCCCATCCTTGCAACGACATACCCGCCTCGAACTCTTCTTCAATGAAGTATTCATGACGTGCGCGTTTATTGAGGGCAATAGTGGCTGAACCGGGTTTGTTAACTTTTTTCTTTGTCATAGTGCGGCGTAGTCTACATCACTCAGTTTATGGGCGCATCCCCTGTCCTGCAGGGCGGTAAAAAACACTCCATTTTAGCACAGCAAGCAAAGCCGTGAATTTTTGTTTGGTGACTGAAAATGGTATTATTCAATGGTTTTGTGATGAACAGGAACCATTATGGCCCAGATTAGTCGTTCAGCGCTGGTCCCTTATAGCGCTGAACAGATGTACCGTCTTGTGAATGACGTGGATGCTTATCCTCAGTTTCTGCCGGGTTGCACCGGCAGTCGCGTGCTGGATAACAGCGGAGATCAAATGACCGCGGCCGTTGATGTCTCGAAAGCGGGCATCAGTAAAACTTTCACCACGCGCAACACGCTGATCAGCAACCAAAGCATATTGATGCAGTTGGTTGATGGCCCGTTTCGTAAATTGACCGGCGGCTGGCATTTCACTTCATTAGGTGATGATGCCTGCAAGGTTGAGTTGAACCTCGATTTTGAGTTCACCAATATGCTGGTAGAAATGGCGTTCGGCCGCATCTTTAAAGAGCTGGCAAACAGCATGGTGCAGGCGTTCAGTCAGCGCGCAAAAGAGGTCTATCGTGCCTGATATCAGCGTGGAAGTGGTTTACGCACTGCCAGATAAGCAGTATTTGCGTGCCGTAACGCTTGAAGAAGGCGCAACCGTTGAGCAAGCGATCAAGGCTTCGGGGTTGCTGTCACTGCGTAAAGATATTGACCTGAACTCGAATAAGGTTGGGATTTATAGCCGCCCGGTAAAATTGGGTGATGCCGTCCAAGATGGTGATCGCATTGAGATCTATCGTCCGCTGATTGCCGACCCGAAAGAGTTACGGCGTCAACGCGCAGAGCGGTCAGCTGAGAAGAAATAGTCGGAATGTAAAAACGAAAAAAGGCGCTTAAGCGCCTTTTTTATTGCCGTTCACTTAGCCTTCTTTGCCTGAGAGCTTCGGCTTATTGTCGATGTTAGTCAGTGTTCCGTTGCTGTCAAAGGTCAGCGTCAGCGTTTGCTGTTTCACACCTTCATGGCCTGGTTCCTGGCGGAACACGTAATACCAAACGTTGCTGCCAAACGGATCGCGCATCATCGGCGTACCGAGCGTGTAGGCAACCTGCTGCTGCGTCATGCCGTTGTGAATTTTCGACACATCGTTGGCGACCAGGTAATTCCCCTGATTGATATCCGGACGATACACAACGCGCTCAAGGGTGGAACATCCAGCGGTCATCATCAACATTACTACTGCCGCGGCAGTCAGCGTTTTACAGCGCATCTATACATTCCTTTTCTGGGGCCAAACGCCTTTCAGCAGGCTATTTTTTTGCCATCAAATTCTGAACTCTGCCTGCGGCAGGCTTTATTACTCAGACGACATAACTGCCGATGATAATAAACCTTTTCGCTATTTGAAACCTCTACAGAGCAAGCATATGACCACCAGCCGGGAAAAAAGTGCGGTATCAGGCGGCTAAAAGTTCTTTAGCGTTAGCCAGCGTGTTGCGCGTCACCTCGCTGCCGCCCAGCAAACGCGCCAACTCTTGCAGACGCGCGCGTTTATCCAGCGGCTGCATATGCGTTTCTGTCATCGCACCATCGGTCTCTTTGCTGACGTAAAAGTGCTGATGACCGCAGCCGGCAACCTGCGGCAGGTGCGTGACACACATAACCTGTGTTGACTCGCCCAACTGACGCAGCATTTGGCCGACAACAGCGGCGGTTGGGCCGCTGATGCCAACATCTACTTCATCGAAGATCATTGCCGGTGTTTCCATTTTCTGTGCGGTAATCACCTGAATCGCCAGAGCGATACGCGACAGCTCACCGCCGGATGCCACTTTGCCCAGCGGCTGGAGCGGCTGGCCTGGATTCGTCGTAACGCGGAAATCAATGCGCGTTGCGCCATCTGCGGTGAGTTGATCGGCATTGAACTCCAGCACAATGGCAAACTGGCCGTGCGGCATTGCCAGCGTGCGCATGCTTTGCGTAATCAGCTGGCTCAATTCTTGAGCGGAATGCTCACGCAGTTGATGCAGATTTTCAGCGCTGACTAACGCGGCTTTGTGGTGAGCGACAACTTCAGACTGCAAAGTTTCCTGATCGCTCTCTTGCTGCGAAAGCAGTTCCGCTTCATCCAGCAGCTGCTGATAAAGCACCGGCAAGGTTTCAGGTGCGACATGGTGCTTACGTGCCAATGCAATCTGCCGTGACAGACGTTGCTCCAGCTCATGCAGCCGATTGGGGTCGAGATCCAGACGTTCGCAGTAGTGGCGTAGTTCATCACTGGCTTCACTGAGTTGAATCGCGGCTTCCTCCAGCAGATTGAACACGCCGCTGACTTTATTATCCAGCGTCACCAGTTCGCCCAGCATGTGACGAGCGCTATAAAGAAGGCTCTGCAGGTTGGTGTCATCCCCATCGGCGAGAATTTGCAGCGCTTGCTGGCTGGTGGACAGCAACTGGCCGCTGTTCGCCAGGCGTTTATACTCTTCATCAATCTGTTCAAATTCGCCCAGCTGCGGGGCAAATTCATTGAGTTCTTTCAACTGATACTGCAGTAGCTCGCGACGGGATTCACGCTCTTGCGAAAGCTGCTGATGCTGTGCCAGCGCGCGGCAACTCTGATGCCAGCGCTGATAGTGCTGGCGCATTTCAGACAGCAAATCATCGTGGGCTGCATACGCATCCAGCAGATGTTTTTGGTGATCGGATTTGAGCAGCAACTGGTGAGCATGCTGGCCGTGAATCTGAATCAGCAACTGGCCCAGTTCACGCAACTGCGACAGCGGCACCGATGTGCCGTTGATAAAGCCACGCGAACGACCATCCGCGCTAATCACACGCCGCAACAGACACTCATTGCCTTCATCCAGCTGATTCTCCACCAGCCAGCGTTGTGCGGAAGGCGAAGCTTTGAGCTGGAAGCGGGCGCAGATATCAGCGCGGCTGGCACCCTGACGCACCATATCTGCTTCAGCGCGGCCGCCCAGACACAGGCCCAACGCATCGATGGCGATAGATTTACCTGCGCCGGTTTCACCCGTGATCGCCGTCATACCACGATGAAAGTCGATCTCCAGTTCACGAACGATAGCAAAGTTACTGATGGTCAGTTGTGCCAGCATAGAATCACCTGTGTGTAAAAACAGATATGGTTTTACGTACAGTATATCCTGGTTTTTTATACAGTAAAGTAGTCAGCGCTGATTTTCAGAACAATTTTTTAGACCAGCCCAACTTTGAACTTAAGGTATTGAAATAGTTGTAATTTTTAGGATGGATAAGATTGAGATGATTGGCGCTACGGCGGATCAGGACATCTTCACCTTCCTGAATTGGCAAGGCAATCTGGCTGTCGCAACTGATCTCGAGATCGCTGCGCAGGGAAGAAAAACGCAGGCGGATGGTGCTGCTGCTGTTGATGACCAGCGGACGCGCAGAAAGCGTATGCGGGAACATGGGCACCAGCGTAATCGCATCCAGCGACGGCGTCAGAATAGGGCCGCCCGCCGAAAGCGAATAGGCGGTGGAGCCGGTCGGTGTGGAGATAATCAAACCATCGGAACGCTGTGAAAAGGCAAACACCTCATCAATATAGACTTCGAATTCAATCATATGCGCAACTTTACCGGGATGCAGCACCACTTCATTAATGGCGCTACCAATGCGCGGCGAGCACGCTTCTTTGCACACCTGCGCCTCCAGCAAGAAGCGGCTCTCGACGAAGTAATCGCCCTGCAGCACATCGTCCAGCTGCTGTTGCGCATTGTCCGGATCGAGATCGGTGAGAAAACCGAGGTTGCCACGGTTGATGCCAATCACTTTGATGTCATAGCGCGCCAGCACACGGGCAGCACCAAGCATGTTGCCATCGCCACCAACCACGACAGCTAAATCAGCGCGTTGACCAATATCCGCAAGACTGCCGGTTTGGGCATTTTTCAAATCCAGTTCGCGCGCAATTTGCTGCTCGACAATCACCTCATAACCCTTTGCCGTTAGCCAGCGCCAGAGCATTTCATGGGTGGTTAACGCAGTAGGATGGCGCGGATGGCCGACAATCCCGATGCAGTTAAAGTGTTTGTTCATTTAGCGCGAGTTCCTTATAAGCCAAAACGGCCAGGCAATGTGATGGGTTTACTTGAAACCGTCAAACTGATCCCCATAATAAGCCAACCAGCGAGATGAATGTGCAAAACGCGGAGAAATTCATGAGTAGTAAAGAACAGAACACCCCAAACGAGCAAGTCTCAGACGAAATTCAACAGGATCAGCAGCACGTGGACGCAGAGACAACCGCTGAGGTGGATCCGCGTGATGAGCGTATCGCGCAACTGGAAGCCGAGTTAGCCGTGTCGCAAACCGGCGTGCGCGATGCACAGCTGCGTGCGCAGGCGGAGATCGAAAATATTCGTCGCCGTACTGAAATGGACGTGGAAAAAGCGCATAAATTTGCGCTGGAGAAATTTGCCAACGAGCTGCTGCCCGTGATCGATAGCCTGGAGCGCGCGCTGGAAGTGGCAGACAAAGAGAACGCTGAACTGGCTTCGATGATCGAAGGTATCGAGCTGACGCTGAAGTCGCTGCTGGGCGCGGTGCGTAAGTTTGGCGTGGAAGTGGTGGGCGAAACCAATGTGCCATTCAATCCAGAGATCCATCAGGCGATGTCGATGATGGAATCAGAAGATATGGCGCCAAATCACGTGCTGATGGTGATGCAGCGCGGTTACACCCTCAATGGTCGCCTGCTGCGTCCGGCGATGGTGGCAGTGACCAAAGCCAAAGGCTAATCTGTCGCTGTAATAACAACGGCCGCTTAATGCGGCCGTTTGTTTATTAAGGCAACACCGGCATCCAGTCAATCGGTGACTGGCCCGATTGACTGAGCAGCGCATTCGCCTGCGAGAAGTGTTTACTGCCAAAAAAGCCACGATGCGCGGAGAGCGGAGAAGGGTGTGGCGCTTTCAATACATGATGACGTTGCGTATCAATGATGCTGCCTTTCTTCTGCGCATGCGAACCCCACAGCAAGAAAATTACCCCTTCGCGATGCTGATTGATGGCGCTGATGACGTTATCGGTAAAGGTTTCCCAGCCAAAGCGCGCGTGCGAATGCGCCTTACTGGCTTCCACCGTTAACACGGTGTTTAACAGCATCACGCCTTGTGTTGCCCAGCTTTCGAGAAAACCGTGCGTAGGACGCACAAAGCCAGGCATATCTTGCTCCAGCTCTTTGTACATATTCAGTAATGATGGCGGGATCGCCACGCCGGGCAGAACGGAAAAAGCCAGACCATGCGCCTGATTCGGGCCGTGATAGGGATCCTGCCCCAAAATCACCACTTTGATATCGCCCAGTTCGGTCAGCCGAAAGGCATTAAACACATCCTTCTGCGGCGGATACACCGTTACGCCGGCAGCGCGTTCATTGGCCACCGCTTTCAGCGTTTCCACGAAGTAAGGTTTCTCTTTCTCTTCAGCCAGCACGTCGTGCCAGGTCAGCTTCTCAGCCATCGTTGACTCCCTGCAAAATAGTGCGCCTAGCTTAACGTGTCGGACTCAACAGCAGAAGGGTAAAAATAATTTGAATATTTACGTAAAATTTTAATTAGCGAAGTTGTTATGAATCAATTTGTTAGGTTTTCAGCGTGTAATCGTGACTGGACGAAATTGATACAGGTCAAAACGGCGCTTTTCCTGCAGTGATATACCACAGCATTCCAAAACCTTATGAACCTCGCTGCCCAGTTGCGACAGCGTAAAGCCCTGGAGACCTACTATGATTACCGGTATTCAAATTACTCAGGCAAATAATCCACAGCTGTTGAACTCATTCTGGCTGCTGGACGATGATAAAGCCGAAGCGCGCTGCCTGTGCGCCAAAGGGGATTTCGCAGAAGATCAGGTTGTTGCTATCAGCGATCTCGGCGAAATCGCTTACCGTGAAATTCCACTTGAGCAGAAACCGCAGGTGCGCATCGAAGGTGGTCAGCACCTGAACGTTAACGTGCTGCGCCGCGAAACGCTGGAAGATGCCGTCAATCATCCGGAAAAATATCCGCAGTTGACCATTCGCGTATCTGGCTATGCCGTGCGCTTTAACGCGCTGACGCCAGAGCAGCAGCGTGACGTGATTACACGTACATTCACCGAAAGCCTGTAATTGCAGCGCTGACGAAAAGACACACAGCAATACAAGCCGCGCCAATGTTGATTGGCGCGGCTTTTTTTATCTGGCGAGTTTAAAAGAACGGTTCTTCAGGGCGGATGATAGCGAAAGCGCGTTTTCGCTACGCTTAAAACAAAAAAATCGCCTCAAAAGAGGCGATTAATTACAGCGAGTGCTGTTTTATTCCGCACCAGACTTTGGTGCATCGCTACCGCTTGGCTTGCGGCGTTTACCCACATTTTTGGTATCGCGATGACGTTGCTTGACGCGCGGTTTCTCTTGTTCTTTCTCTTTACGCTCTTGACGCTTCGCAAGTGCTTTTTTCGACGGTTTTCCCGTCACTTTAGCACTTGGCGCACGGCTTTCTGGACGCAGCTCATCAATCACACGCGCTTTTAACGGCTCGTTGATGTAACGGGTGATTTTGCCCAGCAGCACGTGATCGTGCGCTTCAACCAGCGAGATCGCGGTACCTTTACGGCCCGCACGCGCGGTACGACCGATACGGTGCAGATAGGTATCTGCGGTGCGCGGCAAATCGTAGTTAATCACGTGCGAGATATCGTCGATGTCGATACCGCGCGCAGCAACGTCGGTGGCAATCATCACCTTTACGCGGCCATCATTCATACGCTTGATGGCTTCGTTACGGTTGACCTGCACCATTTCGCCTTCGAGATAGCTGGTGCGGATGCCCGCTTCATGAAGCCAGGTAACCAGCTCATGCAGGCGCTCACGTTTGCGCACAAATACAATGACGCGCGTGGCATCTGGCTGTTTCAACAGGTGAATCAGCAGCTTATTCTTATGCTCTAAATTATCGGCGCGGTAATACCATTGCTGGATTTTTTTGCGTTCGCTTTTGCTTGGGTCGGCCTCAATAAACACAGGCTCGTTGAGCAAACGCTCGGCGAAGTCTTTGATGTGCTCACCTTCCAGCGTCGCCGAGAACAGCAGCGTCTGTTTGCGCCAGCGGGTTTCTGCGGCGATGGTTTCGATGTCCTGCGCAAAGCCCATATCGAGCATGCGGTCAGCTTCATCGAGAATCAGCGTTTCTACGGCGCGGCAGTCAAAGTTCTCTTCTTTGATGTACTGCAGCAAACGGCCGGTGGTCGCGACGACGATGTCCTGGTTTTCGCTGAATACTTCGGCATGGTTCATATACGCCACGCCCCCGGTGATGGTGGCGATATCCAGATGCGTGTGTTTAGCCAGCTCGCGCGCGTGATCGGCAACCTGCATCGCCAGTTCGCGCGTTGGGGTGATGATCAGAATGCGTGGTGGGCCTGATTTCTTACGCGGGAAATCGAGCAAATGCTGTAAAGCGGGCAGCAAAAACGCTGCAGTTTTCCCCGTCCCGGTTGGAGCCGAACCCAGAACGTCACGGCCTTCCAGCGCGGCAGGAATGGTCTCGGCCTGAATAACAGTAGGGCGAGTGAAGCCTTTTTCCTGCAAAGCTTGTAGCAGGCTTTCGTCGAGTTCGAGTTCGGAGAATGTGGTTACGGTCATGGTCTACCTCAGTTTGGGGCGCTGATTATAGACAGAACGAATATAATCTTCATCTGTTTGTGTAGGTATTACCGGCGCAGGTGAATTCCCATCGCCACCACGTTACACTTCCGGCAGTAAAAAATTCAATGGTAGTGAAGTATGTCTCAGGACCAGCCGCACGCGCGGCCGACGTTAAGAAAAGACGGTTTTACCTTTAAGCAATTTTTCGTGGCGCACGATCGCTGTGCGATGAAAGTCGGCACCGATGGCGTGTTAATCGGGGCCTGGGCGCCAGTAGCCGGCGCGCGTCGCATCCTCGATATTGGCTGCGGCAGTGGCTTGATTGCGCTGATGCTGGCGCAACGTACGCCCAGTTCGGTAGAGGTTGATGCCGTCGAACTGGAAGCCAGCGCAGCGCAGCAGGCGCAGGAAAATATACAGGCTTCGCCGTGGGCGGATCGCATCCACGTCCACCATCAGGATATTGTCAGCTGGAGCGAACAGTGTGAAAAACGCTTTTCGCTCATCGTCAGTAATCCACCTTTTTTCGCGCCCGGTATGGCAAGCGGCAGTGTCGCGCGCGATACCGCACGCAGCACCGCCACGCTCGACCATCTGACGCTGCTGCGTTGTGCCGCCCAGTTGATTGAAGAAGAAGGGCTATTTTGCGTGGTGCTGCCGGCTGAAGCTGGCGAAGCATTGATTTCACTGGCGCTGGCGGATGGCTGGCATTTGCGTTATCGCTACGATGTCGCCGCCTATGCGCAGCGCCCGCCGAATCGCGTGGTGTTAGGCTTTTCGCCCTCCGCCGGCGAAACTTTGCTAGAACGTCTCGCCATTCGTGATGAAGATAAAAGCTATTCAGCCGACTGGCTCAGCCTGGTGAAAGACTTTTACCTGTTCCGCTAGCTTCGGGCTGCAGGATGGTCGGTAACGCTTCATCCAGCAGATCGGGATTGTCGAGGGTAAAGTGTAGCCCTCGGCTCTCCTTGCGCTCCAGCGCACAGCGCACCATAAGTTCGGCGACCTGCACCAGATTGCGCAGCTCAAGAAGATTGTTAGAGAGGCGGAAGTGCGCGTAGTACTCGTCAATCTCCTGTTGCAGCAAATTAATGCGCCGCAGCGCGCGCTCCAGACGTTTGGTAGTACGCACAATTCCCATGTAATCCCACATGAATAATCGCAGTTCATGCCAGTTATGCTGGATTACTACGCGCTCATCGGCATCATCAACGCGGCTTTCATCCCACGCGGGCAGATGTTCTACCGCCGCGATGTCCGGCAAGCGGGCGATCATATCTTCAGCAGCAGACCAACCGTAAACCAGGCACTCGAGCAGGGAGTTGGACGCCATGCGGTTTGCGCCATGTAAGCCGGTGTAACTCACTTCGCCAATCGCATACAGTCCGTCAACATCTGTACGGCCTTGCTGATCGACCATCACGCCGCCGCAAGTGTAATGCGCGGCTGGCACAATCGGAATCGGCTGTTTAGTAAGATCGAGGCCAAAGGTCAGCAATTTTTCGTAAATCATCGGGAAGTGCGCGCGCACAAAGCTTTCCGGCTGGTGGCTAATGTCGAGATACATGCAATCGACGCCCAGCCGTTTCATCTCATGGTCAATGGCGCGCGCCACAATATCGCGCGGTGCCAGCTCGGCACGCTCATCAAAGTCAGGCATAAAGCGAGTGCCGTCAGGACGCAACAGCCAGGCACCTTCACCGCGCAGCGCTTCAGTCAGCAGGAAATTTTGCGCTTGTGGATGGAATAAACAGGTGGGATGGAATTGATTAAATTCGAGGTTCGCTACGCGGCAACCGGCGCGCCACGCCATGGCAATGCCATCGCCAGAGGCCACGTCCGGATTGGTGGTGTACTGATAGACTTTCGCTGCGCCGCCGGTGGCTAACACCACGGCGCGCGCGCGGCAGGTTTCCACCTGTTCACGTTTACGGTTCCAGATCCACGCGCCAACTACGCGGCGCTTGCCGGGCAGGCCAAGCTTATCGGAAAGGATCAAATCCACCGCATTGGTGCGTTCAATAATGCGGATGTTAGGATGGCTCAGCGCCTGGCTTACCAGCGTGGTTTCCACCGCGCGGCCAGTGGCATCGGCGCTGTGCAGAATGCGGCGATGGCTGTGCCCGCCTTCGCGCGTGAGGTGGTAACGCGCTTCACCCTCAGCCTGCGGCTCTTTATCGAAGGCGACGCCGTTATCAATCAGCCACTGCACGCAGTGACGCGCGTTGCTGGCGATAAAGCTCACCGTATCGCGGTCGCACAAGCCGGCACCCGCAACCAGCGTGTCTTCAACGTGTGATTCGATGCTGTCCGTTTCATCAAACACCGCCGCAATCCCGCCCTGCGCATACAGCGTTGAGCCCTCATTCACCTGCGCTTTACTCAGCACGGTAACCTGATAATGCGGCGCTAAGCGCAGCGCTAACGATAAACCTGCCGCACCGCTGCCGACGATGAGGACATCACACTGATATTCCGGGAGAGAAGTCATGGTGTTTAATTTACTAAACAAAAGGTGGCTTGAGCATAAGCTGTGATGGGGGGGCTGTGAAGTATTTTGAACCAACTGCGCGGAAAAATTATTCAGCGGGTAGAGATAGTAGCGTGAATTCAGTGAGTTAACTCTGAAATTGAGCACAATGTGTTTTTTATATCAAACACTCTGAAAATTCAGGGAATAAAGGTGAAAATGACGGCGTCATAAGGTACTCTGCCAGCGATTATCGGTTCCGCAAAAGACACCACCAGCGTGGCAAGTCGCTACACTGAAAGACAATCAACAACAATGATGTCGTGGTTCCGATACGGAAAATTCTGGTCGTAGTGAACTTCGGGCCAAAGGGCCACTCTAAGCGCATGCTTGCTCAGAATAATGAGATGTGCTGGCAGTTCACTTACGCATAAAAAAGTTTTGGGGAGATATTACCTCGGATGAGCGAGCAGTTAACGGATCAGGTTCTCGTTGAGCGGGTTCAGAAGGGAGATCAAAAGTCCTTTAATTTACTGGTGATTCGATACCAGCATAAAGTGGCGAGCCTGGTTTCACGCTATGTTCCGTCAGGCGATGTGCCTGATGTGGTTCAGGAATCTTTTATTAAAGCGTATCGCGCACTGGAATCGTTCCGTGGCGACAGCGCCTTTTATACATGGCTGTACCGCATCGCGGTAAACACAGCGAAAAATTATCTGGTTGCTCAAGGGCGACGTCCGCCATCCAGTGATGTGGATGCTATCGATGCGGAAAATTTCGAAAGTGCGGGTGCACTGAAAGAAATTTCGAACCCTGAGAACTTAATGTTGTCTGAAGAACTGAAACAAATCGTCTTTCGTACCATTGAGGCGCTTCCCGAAGATCTTCGTATGGCCATTACCCTCAGGGAATTGGATGGTCTGAGTTACGAAGAAATTGCCGTCATCATGGATTGTCCGGTCGGTACCGTACGTTCGCGTATCTTCCGTGCACGAGAGGCTATTGATAATAAAGTTCAACCGCTTATCCAACGTCAGTGATAACGGCTACTGGAAGGGTACCAAGGCATGCAGAAAGAAAAACTTTCCGCTTTAATGGATGGTGAAACTTTAGATAACGAGCTGTTGGCATCGTTGTCGAAGGATGCGGATCTTCAGCACAGCTGGGAAAGCTACCATCTCATTCGCGACACCTTACGCGGTGATATCGGAGAAGTGCTGCATTTTGATATCTCCGCACGTGTGGCGGCGGCCATCGAAAACGAGCCGGCACGCAAAGTCACTCCGCTGATCCCTGAAGCGCAGCCTGAACCGTCGCGCTACGAGAAGATGCCGTTCTGGCGTCGTGGTGGCAGCTGGGCGGCACAGCTGACGCAAGTTGGTGTGGCTGCGTGCGTCTCACTGGCGGTGATTGTCGGTGTTCAGCACTACAACAGTTCACCTACCGGCAGCGCAACTGAAGCGTCTGATTCACCGGCATTCAATACCTTGCCGATGATGGGTAAAGCGTCGCCGGTCAGCTTAGGCGTGCCTTCTGAAGCCTTCGACACCAACAGCTCTAATCAGCAGGTGCAGGAACAGCGTCGTCGCGTGAATGCCATGCTGCAGGATTATGAACTGCAACGTCGTCTGCATGCCGATCAGGTTCAGTTTGAGAAAAACGATCCGCAACAGGCTCAGGCTAATGTTCCCGGAAATCAGTCGTTAGGAACTCAGCAGCAGTAATGAAGCAGCTTTGGTGTGCCGTTAGCCTGCTGGCAGGCAGCCTGTTTTGCTCATCTATCGCCTCGGCGCAGACCTCTGCGTCCGGGGCGTTGTTGCAACAGATGGAGCAGGCAAGCCAGAACCTCAACTACGAATTTGCCTACATCAATGTCTCGCGTCTCGGCATTGAATCTCTGCGTTATCGTCACGCGATTATCGATAATCGTATCTTCGCCCAACTGTTGCAGATGGACGGGCCGCGCCGTGAAGTGATTCAGCGCGGAAACGACATCAGCTATTTCGAGCCGGGATTAGATCCCTTCTCGCTGCCGGGCAATCACATTATCGATGCTTTACCTGGTTTGATGTTTGCCGACTTCTCCCGTTTGGGCGAGGCCTACGATTTCATTCCGGTGGGCCGTTCGCGCATGGCCGATCAGATGTGCGAAGTGGTGCGCATCGTGTCACGTGATGGCACGCGTTACAGCTATGTCGTGTGGCTGGATGTGGACACTAAATTGCCGCTGCGTATCGATCTGCTTGATCGGGACGGTGAAACGCTGGAACAGTTCCGCGTCATCAGCTTTGCCGTCGACGAAGGCGTACGCAATCTGATGCAAGGGCTGGAGAAGGCCAACTTGCCGCCATCGCTGTCGTTACCGGCCGGTGACAAAGTGGAACTCAGCTGGCAGCCAAACTGGCTTCCGGCGGGCATGAAACTGATCTCACAAAGTCGCCGCGATATTCCGTCGATGAACAAAACTGTCGAATCGCGCCTGTACAGCGATGGCCTGTTTAGCTTTGCCATTAATGTTACGCCAGCAGATAAAAGCAGCAGCGTGCAGGCATTGCGCACTGGACGTCGCACGGTGCAGACAGAAGTGCGCAATAATAACGAAATCACGGTGGTGGGCGAGTTACCGCCAGCCACTGCCAAACGTATTGCGGACAGCATAGATTCGGGTTCACCAAAATGATGAAAGAATGGGCCACCGTGGTGGCGTGGAAAGAAGGCATTGCCACACTGCACACGGAAGCGAAAACGTCTTGTAACAGCTGCTCGGCGCGTAAAGGCTGCGGCAGCCATGCGCTTAATCAGCTGGGGCCGAAAAATGCCCACGTGATGACTATCGCCAGCGCGGAGCCGTTGCAACCCGGCCAGCGCATTGAGTTAGGCATCCGCGAAAGCAGCCTGCTGGGCTCTGCCTTGCTGGTTTACATGACGCCGCTGTTTGGCCTGTTTTTAGTGGCTGGCATCTTCCAGATGCTGTTCGCCAGCGATCTGGTTGCGGCCTGTGGCGCGCTGTTGGGCGGCATTGGCGGCTTTATCGTGGCGAAAGGGGTATCCAAACTCTTCGGCGATCGCGAGGCTTTCCAGCCGGTGATTCTCAGCGTTGCGTTACCGCCTGATGCGTTGCGCGTGGAAAGCGAAGCTTGATCCCCGTCCAGGCCGCGTTTGATGCGGCCTTTCCCAATCAGCTTAACCGCTGAAATCTGTTGCGATTCCCCACAGTTCCATTCTTTAACGCGCGGCGTTAACAGTGTAATATGCGTCGTCATTAATGAGGCCGACAGGGTTCCGGGTTAAGCTCACTTTCCTGAATGTGTTCGTGCTCAAGTTTCCCACTGATTTTCTACGTGAAGATATTCATATAAATGAAGCACATACGAAATTTCTCCATCATCGCTCACATTGACCACGGCAAATCAACGCTCTCTGACCGTTTGATTCAAATTTGTGGTGGCCTGAGCGATCGTGAGATGGCGGCGCAGGTTCTGGATTCCATGGATCTGGAACGCGAGCGCGGCATTACCATTAAAGCGCAGAGCGTGACGCTCGATTACAAAGCGCAGGACGGTGAAACTTACCAGCTCAATTTTATCGATACTCCTGGTCACGTTGACTTCTCCTATGAAGTTTCCCGCTCGCTAGCGGCGTGTGAAGGAGCATTGCTGGTGGTCGATGCAGGGCAGGGCGTTGAAGCTCAGACGCTGGCGAACTGCTACACCGCAATGGAAATGGATCTGGAAGTGGTACCGGTACTGAACAAAATCGACCTGCCTGCCGCCGATCCAGAGCGCGTAGCGGAAGAGATTGAAGATATCGTCGGCATTGACGCCACCGATGCGGTGCGTTGCTCGGCGAAAACCGGCGTCGGCGTACCCGACGTGCTGGAGCGTCTGGTGCGTGACATCCCGCCGCCAGAAGGCGATCCGGAAGGCCCGCTGCAGGCGCTGATCATCGATTCCTGGTTCGATAACTACCTTGGCGTAGTATCGCTGATTCGTATTAAGAACGGCACGCTGCGTAAAGGCGACAAAGTTAAAGTCATGAGCTCCGGTCAAAGCTACAACGCTGACCGTCTCGGCATCTTCACGCCTAAGCGTGTTGATCGCAACGAGCTAAACTGCGGTGAAGTAGGCTGGCTAGTGTGTGCGATTAAAGACATCCTCGGCGCACCCGTGGGTGATACGCTGACCTTACAACGCAATCCGGCGGAGAAAGTATTGCCTGGCTTCAAGAAAGTGAAGCCACAGGTTTACGCCGGTCTGTTCCCAATCAGTTCTGACGACTATGAAGCGTTCCGTGATGCGCTGGGCAAATTGAGCCTGAACGATGCGTCACTGTTCTATGAGCCAGAGAGCTCAACGGCGCTGGGCTTCGGTTTCCGCATCGGCTTCCTTGGTCTGCTGCACATGGAGATCATTCAGGAACGTCTGGAGCGTGAATACGATCTGGATCTGATCACCACTGCACCAACCGTAGTGTATGAAGTGGAAACCACCGACGGTGAAACTATCTATGTTGATAGCCCGTCGAAGCTGCCACCGCTGAATAATATTGCCGAGCTGCGTGAGCCGATTGCTGAGTGTCACATGCTGCTGCCGCAGGAGTTCCTCGGCAACGTCATTACGCTGTGTATTGAAAAACGTGGCGTGCAAACCAACATGGTTTACCACGGCAAGCAGGTTGCGCTGACGTATGAGATTCCGATGGCGGAAGTGGTTCTTGACTTCTTCGACCGTCTGAAATCAACCTCGCGCGGTTATGCTTCGCTGGATTACAACTTCAAACGTTTCCAGACCTCTGACATGGTGCGTGTCGACGTGATGATTAACTCAGAACGTGTTGATGCGCTGGCGCTGATTACTCACCGTGATAACTCACAATATCGTGGCCGCGACCTGGTGGAGAAGATGAAAGATCTGATCCCACGTCAGCAGTTCGATATTGCGATTCAGGCGGCAATCGGCAACCACATTATCGCTCGCTCAACGGTAAAACAGCTGCGTAAAAACGTCCTGGCGAAATGCTATGGCGGTGACGTGAGCCGTAAGAAGAAACTGTTGCAGAAGCAGAAAGACGGTAAGAAGCGAATGAAGCAGGTCGGCAACGTTGAGCTGCCGCAGGAAGCATTCCTTGCCATTCTGCATGTCGGTAAAGACAGCAAATAAGGATTTTTAATGGCTAACATGTTCGCCCTGGTTTTAGTGATCGCAACGCTGATCACTGGCGTTATCTGGTGTATCGATCGCTTTAAATGGGCACCGGCGCGTCGTGCGAAGCAGGCTGCCGCGCAAGCGCAGGCCGGCAACGCACTCGACAGTAAAACGCTGGCGAAAGTAGCCGCGCAGCCGGGTTGGGTTGAAACCACCGCATCGGTGTTCCCGGTGCTGGCGGTGGTGTTGATCGTGCGTTCGTTTATTTTTGAGCCGTTCCAGATTCCCTCGGGCTCAATGATGCCAACGCTGCTGATTGGCGACTTCATCCTCGTGGAGAAGTTTGCTTACGGTATTAAAGATCCGATTACCCAAACCACACTGATACCAACTGGCCATCCGCAGCGCGGTGATGTCGCGGTATTCAAATACCCGAAAGATCCCAGCGTGGACTACATCAAGCGCGTGATTGGCTTGCCGGGCGATAAAGTGGTGTTTGATCCTTACAGCAAAACCCTGACCATCAATCCGGGTTGCAGCAGCGGCAGTTGCGACACGGCGCTGCCAGTGACTTACACTAACGTTGAGCCAAGCAACTTCATTCAAACCTTCAGCGGCTTTGATGGCAATGAAACCGGCAACGGCTTCTTCCAGGCGCCACAGGGCGAAACCATGAAGGGCGGCCTGCGTCTCGGCACCCGCAAAGAGACATTGGGCAACGTAACGCACGATATCTTGCTGGTAAACGAAGCGCAAAGTCAGGCAAGCATGTATTATCAGCAGCCGGGCCAGCCGCAATCGACCTGGATTGTGCCGCAAGGGCAATATTTCATGATGGGTGATAACCGCGATAACAGCGCCGACAGCCGCTACTGGGGCTTTGTGCCCGAGAAGAATCTGGTCGGCAAAGCGGTGGCCATCTGGATGAGCTTCGAGAAACAAGAAGGACAGTGGCCGACCGGCGTGCGCTTTAGCCGCATTGGTGGGATTCACTAATTAGCTTCAAAAAAGGTTGGCCTCTCTTTCGGGAGGCCAGTGCACACGAAACAGACCAGGTTGGAACCTCAGCCCTGTTTCGTATGCAGTGATAGGCGCACAGAACAACTGGAATAGCATGAACCCCATCGTCATTAACAAGCTGCAGCGCAAACTGGGCTACACTTTTACTCATCCGGATTTATTGCAGCAGGCACTGACGCATCGTAGCGCCAGTAGCAAACACAATGAACGTCTTGAATTTCTTGGCGATTCTATTCTCAGCTACGTGATTGCCAATGCGCTCTATCACCGCTTCCCGCGTGTGGATGAAGGCGACATGAGCCGTATGCGTGCCACGCTGGTGCGCGGCAATACGCTGGCAGAGATGGCGCGAGAGTTCGACCTTGGCGAATGTTTACGCCTCGGCCCGGGCGAGCTGAAAAGCGGCGGTTTCCGTCGTGAATCGATCCTCGCGGATACCGTTGAAGCCTTAATTGGCGGCATCTTCCTCGATAGCAGCATTCAAACCGTCGAAAAGTTAATTCTCGACTGGTATCACTCACGACTGGAACAGATCAGTCCGGGCGATAAGCAAAAAGATCCGAAAACGCGCCTGCAGGAGTATTTGCAGGGACGTCATCTGCCGCTGCCGTCGTATTTGGTGGTGCAGGTGCGTGGCGAAGCCCACGATCAGGAATTCACCATTCACTGTCAGGTGAGTGGCATGGCAGAACCGGTGGTGGGCATTGGCTCCAGCCGCCGTAAAGCCGAGCAAGCAGCCGCCGAACAGGCGTTAATTAAGCTTGGCCTCGAATAAATAGTCACATTGCAGCGTCGAAAGCGGCGCTGCCCAAGTCAGGACTCGAATGAGCGAACTCGAAACATATAGCGGCTTTGTCGCGATTGTAGGCCGACCAAACGTCGGTAAATCCACTTTGCTGAACCAGTTGCTGGGGCAGAAAGTGTCGATCACGTCGCGCAAGCCGCAAACCACGCGTCACCGTATTATGGGCATCCATACCGAAGGCGCTTATCAGGCGATCTACGTGGATACGCCAGGGCTGCACATGGAAGAGAAACGGGCGATCAACCGCCTGATGAACCGTGCCGCCAGCAGCTCCATTGGTGACGTTGAGCTGGTGATCTTTGTGGTTGAAGGCACGCGCTGGACACCAGACGACGAGATGGTGCTCAACAAGCTGCGTGATAACAAAGTTCCGGTGGTATTGGCGATCAATAAAGTCGACAACATCCAGGACAAGAGCATTCTGTTACCGCATCTGCAGTTCCTTAGCCAGCAGATGAACTTCCTTGAAATCGTCCCTATCTCAGCGGAAAGCGGCAAAAATGTCGACGCGATTGCGGCGATTGCGCGCAAATGCCTGCCAAAATCTGAGCACCATTTCCCGGAAGATTATGTCACCGACCGCTCGCAGCGCTTTATGGCGTCTGAGATCATCCGTGAAAAGTTAATGCGCTTCCTGGGTGCAGAACTTCCTTACTCCGTTACCGTCGAAATTGAGCAGTTTGTTTCGAACGATCGCGGCGGCTACGACATCAATGGCCTGATCCTTGTTGAGCGCGAAGGCCAGAAGAAAATGGTCATCGGTAATAAAGGCGCCAAGATCAAAACCATCGGCATTGAATCGCGTAAAGACATGGAAGAGATGTTTGAAGCGAAAGTGCATCTCGAACTGTGGGTTAAAGTGAAATCGGGCTGGGCGGACGATGAACGTGCGCTGCGCAGCTTAGGTTACTCTGACGAAGGTTAAGTAATGGAAGGCTGGCAACGCGCCTTTGTGCTGCATAGTCGCCCTTACAGCGAAACCAGCCTACTCCTCGATCTGTTCAGCGAAAGCGAAGGGCGCGTCCGCGTCCTTGCCAAAGGCGCCCGCTCGCGCCGCTCCCAACTAAAAGGTGCACTGCAACCCTTTACGCCACTGCTGGTGCGCTGGGGTGGACGCGGTGATGTCAAAACGCTGCGCAATGCCGAAGCCGTTTCGCTGGCATTGCCGCTCAGCGGCATTACGCTCTATTGCGGGCTCTACGTCAACGAGCTGCTGTCGCGCGTGCTGGAGCAGCAAATTCCCTTCTCTGATATGTTCTTTGATTACCTGAATTGCATCCAAACGCTGGCGGCAGGCAACGGCTCGCCTGAACCGGCGCTGCGCCGCTTTGAGCTGGCGCTGCTCGGGCATCTCGGTTACGGCGTGGATTTTCTGCACTGTGCCGGCAGCGGCGAAGAGGTGGCCGATGGCATGACCTACAGCTACCGCGAAGAGAAGGGTTTTATTGCCAGTTTGGTGGTCAATCAACGCAGCTTTACCGGCCGCCAGCTGCGTGCGTTGTGGGAGCGCGAATTTCCCGATGCTGATACCCTGCGCGCCGCTAAACGCTTTACGCGCATGGCGCTGAAGCCCTATCTTGGCGGCAAACCGCTGAAGAGTCAGGAACTGTTTCGCCAGTTTGTGCCAAAAAAGAAACCCGATGTGGCAAACGACTAGCGCTGGTCGTACCGCCTGATATATTCAGCGCGGTACACTGCAAACACACTGAACACATTTAAGGATTGTCATGGCTGAGTTGCTGTTAGGCGTCAACATTGACCACATTGCCACCGTACGTAACGCACGTGGTACAAACTATCCCGATCCGGTGCAGGCCGCGTTTGTTGCTGAGCAGGCCGGCGCTGACGGCATTACCGTGCATCTGCGTGAGGATCGCCGTCACATCACCGATCGCGATGTACGCATTTTGCGTGACACCATCCAGACGCGCATGAATCTGGAGATGGCGGTAACGGACGAGATGATCGACATTGCCTGCGAAATCAAGCCGCACTTCGTTTGTCTGGTGCCGGAAAAGCGTCAGGAAGTGACCACCGAAGGCGGGCTGGATGTGGCGGGTCAGCAGGATAAAATCAATGCTGCGGTGCGCCTGTTAAGCGACGCCGGCATTCTGGTGTCACTGTTTATCGATGCCGATCACCGCCAGATTGAAGCGGCGGTTGCCAGCGGCGCGCCTTATATCGAAATTCACACCGGTGCCTATGCCGAAGCGCCCGAAGGTCTCGCGCGCCAGGCTGAGCTGTCGCGCATCCGCAAAGCCGCGACTTTCGCCGCCAGTCTGGGCCTGAAAGTCAATGCCGGCCACGGTTTGACTTACCACAATGTGCAGCCGATTGCTGAATTGCCGGAAATGCACGAGCTGAATATTGGCCATGCGATTATTGGTCGCGCGCTGTTCAGCGGTTTGGCCGATGCGGTCAGTGGAATGAAGCTGCTGATGCGGGAAGCGCGTCGCTAATGGCGATTCTCGGGCTCGGCAGCGATATCGTAGAGATCGAGCGCATTGCTGGCGTCATTGAGCGCTCCGGCGACCGTCTGGCGCGTCGCGTATTAAGCGAAGCCGAGTGGCAGCAATATCAGGCGCACCAGCAACCGGTGCGCTTTCTGGCTAAGCGTTTTGCGGTGAAAGAGGCAGCCGCGAAAGCGTTTGGCACCGGCATTCGCGGTGGCCTGGCCTTCAATCAGTTCGAAGTGTACAACGATGCGCTGGGCAAACCGGGATTACGTTTCTTTGAGCAGGCCAGGGTGATTGCCAGCCAGCTCGGCGTGAAGCATGTGCATGTGACGTTAGCGGATGAACGCCATTACGCCTGCGCAACGGTGATTATCGAGAACTAAGGATGCAACACCACGAACTTCTCCCACAGCGCCTCGCGGCTTTCCGGGTGCTGTGGATCGGTAATGATGGTGTTATCAATCGGACAGACGCTTTGGCAGGTCGGCACATCATAATGGCCCACGCACTCGGTGCAGCGGTCGACATCAATTTCATAGATCGCGTCGCCTAAGCTGATTGCCTGGTTTGGGCATTCAGGTTCGCACATATCGCAATTGATGCATTTGGTGGTGATGAGCAAGGCCATGGCAGAAGTCCAATAACAGCAGAAAAGGCGCGGGTATTATACGCGCCTGATCTCATCAGACCAGCTTTTTCACCAACGCTTCGCTGTGGCGAATGTGGCTGGAGGCGCGTTCAGGATCGTTTTGTACCAGCGCCATAAACAGCAGATCGGTCAACGCCAGCTGCGCGCTGGTCGACGAGATCGCCGCACTGCGCGTGCTCTGCTCTTCCGCCACGGTGTAGAGGCAAACCGTGGCGCACTGCTGCAGAGCATTCGGCGTAAAGCCGGTAAAGGCCAGCACATCGGCACCGACCTGCGCCGCTTCCTGCGCCGCCAGATTGATTTCGCGACGTTCGCCAGTATAGGAAATCGCCAGCAGCACATCGCCCGGCGCCATCGCTTGCACGCTGGCGAGCAAAGCGTGCATATCCTGCTCCGCCACCGCATTGATGCCGATCTTCATCAGCTTCCACGAAAAATCTTTCGCCACTAAACCGGACGCGCCGATGCCAACCAGCAAAATACGATTGGCATTTTTCAGCAGCTGCAAGGTTTGCAGCAGCTTCTCTTCGCTATTGATGTCCAGCGTGGCGCGGATCGCCGAGATCTTTTCGGTCAGCAGCTTTTCGCCGACCACTTTCAGCGGATCGTCGCTGAGAATATGGTTATGCACGGTAATCGCATCGCGATCGGCCATCGATTCGCTCAGCGCCAGCTTCAGCGCTGGAAATCCTTTGTAGCCCAGCTTCTGGGCAAACTTCACCACGCTGGACTGGCTAACGCCCGATTCCTCAGCGAGTTTTTGTGAACTGAGATGCCGTGCACGATCCGGCTGCGACAGCAAAAAATCCGCCAGCCGGCGCTCATTTAGCGCCAGTCGAGGGTAGAGCTGACGAATGCGCAGCAATGAACTCATGGTTCGATCCTTAATTCCTTTATCCGCAAACAGCGCGTAAACGCGAAGAATAAACTATTCAAATGGCATTGTAGTCACTGGAATTAAAAATAGCAGCTTTCGCCCTGAACGCCGAAGCTGGCTACACTGTAGTGCAGAAACCACGAAGGATAGAGAAGGAGTGCTGTTTGACAAAGGGTACACAACGACGCGTGGTATTTTTCGATCTCGATGGCACGCTGCATCAGCAAGACATGTTTGGCACCTTTATGCGCTATCTGCTGCGACGTCAGCCGATCAATCTGCTGCTGGTGGTGCCGCTGTTACCGGTGATTGGTCTTAGCATGCTGATCAAAGGCCGCGCCGCACGCTGGCCAATGAGTTTATTACTGTGGGCGATTACTTTTGGCCACAGCGAAAAACGTCTGCGCCAGCTTGAGGCGGAATTCGCTGAGTGGTTCCGCCAGCGTGTTACTGCGTTTCCGGTAGTGCAGCAGCGACTCACCGACTATCTCAGCAGCAGCGATGCCGATGTCTGGCTAATTACCGGTTCGCCGCAGTCGCTGGTGGAGCAAGTCTATTTCGACTCGGCCTTCCTGCCGCGCGTACAGCTGATTGCCAGCCAGATGAAACCGGGCCGCGGCGGACGTTTGCTGTCGATGCGCTGCCTCGGCCATGAAAAGGTGGCACAGCTGGAGGAGAAAATCGGCACGCCGCTGCAACTGTATAGCGGCTACAGCGACAGCAAACAGGACAACCCGCTGCTGTTCTTCTGTCAGCACCGCTGGCGCGTCACGCCGCGCGGTGAGCTGCAACAACTGGAATAACGCTTCGATTCCGGCAGCAGCATCGCTATAATGCGCCGCCTTTATTGCCCGCAGGAGTTGCCCGGTGAACCCACAAACTGATGAATATTGGATGCGTTATGCGCTGGAACTGGCGAAGCGCGCGTGGGAGCAGGGCGAAGTGCCGGTTGGTGCGGTGCTGGTGCAGGGCGACAAGGTGATTGGCGAGGGCTGGAACCGGCCGATTGGCCAGCACGATCCTACCGCACATGCCGAGATCATGGCGCTGCGTCAGGGCGGCAAAGTACTGGAAAACTATCGTCTGCTGGATACCACGCTATATGTCACGCTGGAACCCTGCGTGATGTGCGCCGGTGCGATGGTGCACGGCCGCATCACGCGGCTGGTGTACGGCGCTAAAGATGATAAAACCGGCGCGGCCGGTTCACTGCTGGATGTGATTGGTCATCCCGGCATGAATCATCAAATTCAGATTGATTGCGGTGTGCTGGCGGAAGAGTGTGCCGGGATGCTGAGTGACTTTTTCCGCATGCGTCGCGAACAGAAGAAGGCGCTGCGTCAGGCGCAGCGCACCGGTTAATTCATGGCAATTTTCGGTTCGACCGCCGGGTAACCGGCGCCTAACTCCGCTTCCAGTGCCGACTGCTGAGCTAAACGCTTCTCCTGTTCCTGCAAATATCCCACCAAACTGATCTGATATTTACGGATATTCTCCACGTAGTTATAAGCTTCGTGGCCGCGCGCGTAGCCGTAGGTGGTTTGCGTGTAATAGCGCTTCTGGCTCAACATCGGCAAACGCAGCTTCACATCGGCCCAGCTGTCGGGATTGCCGCCCTGTTTCGCCGTCAGCTTGCGTACGTCCAGCATGTGCGCGTAACCCATGTTATATGCCGCCAGCGCGAACCAGATACGTTCATCTTCAGGAATCGTTTCCGGGACTTTCTCCATCATGCGCTTGAGATATTCGCTGCCGCCGCGAATGCTCTGTTCGGGATCGAGGCGATCGTTAACGTCAAGGCTGTCGGCGGTATTACGCGTCAACATCATCATGCCGCGCACGCCGGTTGGCGATGTGGCCTGCGGATTCCAGTGCGACTCCTGATAAGATATTGCCGCCAGTAAACGCCAATCCATGCTGGCGGAATATTTCTCAAACAGCGGTTTGATATCCGGCAAAGTGTTATCAATGGCGCGCAGGAAGGTGCGGGTATCAACGTAATCGAAGGTGCCAACGTGGCCGAGATACTTCTCTTCCAGCCGCGCCATCGTGCCTTCCTCGCCCATCTGGCTGTAGAAGTCGAGCATCGCCGCACTCAGGCTGTCGTCTTCATTGCGCGGTAAATACCAGGTGACCGGCTCTTCGTCGGTCACATCAAACGCCACCGCCAGCTGCGGATGAATGCGCTGCAGCAGGCCGATGGTAACCGAATCGCCCACCGTGTAATCGAGTTTGCCGTCAGCAACTGCTTCAAGCAGCGCTTTCTGACCCTGATCGGTGGAGATCGCCCAGTCGAGATCGGGATAGCTGTCAGCTTTGGCGGAACGTAAAGTTGACAGATATGCCGAACCGGACTGCACAATCAGGCGGCCTTTGAGATCGCCGAGATTCTTAGGGCGAGGCTTATCAATGCGGTACACCAGCTGCTGCGACACAGAATAGTAGCTCGGGCCACTTTGGTAGTGCGCGAGGCGCTCGCTGTTGTAGATCAAGCCGGCCGCTAGCAAATCCGCTTTACCGTCATCGAGGTCGTCAAACAGATCGCCGAGGTTAGGACGCACCTCAACTTCCAGTTTTACGCCAAGGTAATCGGCGAAGCGCTTCGCCAGCTCGTAATCCATACCGGCTGGTGCATTGTTAATGGTGTAGTAAGTCAGCGGAGAGTTAACGGTACTGATGCGCAGCACTCCGCGTGATTTGATCTGTGATAGCGCGTCTGTTCCGCCCCCGTACCACGGGATTGAAGGCCACAATGCTAGCGCAAGTAGCACGGTGATCAGACCGATAAACAGATAGTTTATTTTTAGGCGTTTCAAATAGTTGTCTCGTAATGGCTCACAGGCCTCTGTCTTTTAAAGGCAGTATTTATGTTGTTTTAACTCCCAGAGCGAGGGGCATTTTGCGCAACAAAAAGGGGCAGGGCAACTTTTATAGCAAGAATTGTGCAAAATTCAGCCAAACGCCAGGTGCCAGAATTTATGCGCAAACGGTTTCGTAACCCGAGCTGTTTCTCTATAATACCGCCCGTTTTCCCCTGTTGCGCCCAATGAAGCGTCGCCCGGCACTTCAAAGACGAGAGATCTTTAATGATGGAAATTCTGCGTGGTTCGCCCGCTCTGTCGGCATTTCGTGTAAACAAACTGCTGACCCGCTTTCAGGACGCTCACCTTCCGGTGAGTGATATTTACGCCGAGTACGTCCATTTTGCCGATGTTAGTGCACCGCTCAGCGCGGACGAGCAAGCCCGCCTGCAACGCCTGCTGAAATACGGTCCTTCTCTCGCCGAACATGCGCCACAAGGGCGTCTGTTGCTGGTAACGCCGCGTCCCGGCACCATCTCACCGTGGTCATCGAAAGCCACCGACATCGCCCATAACTGCGATCTGCCACAGGTCTTGCGTCTTGAGCGCGGTATGGCCTTCTATGTGCAGGCACCTGAGCTGACGGAAGCCCAGTGGCAGCAGCTGGCGAGCCTGTTGCATGACCGCATGATGGAAACGGTGTTCGCTGATCTCAACGATGCGCAGCAGCTGTTTGCTCACCATCAGCCGCAGCCGCTGAAAAGCGTTGACGTGCTGGGCGCAGGCCGCAGCGCGCTGGAGCAGGCCAACACCACTCTGGGTCTGGCGCTGGCTGATGATGAGATCGATTACCTGCTTGATGCCTTTACTAAGCTGGGCCGCAATCCAAACGACATCGAGCTCTACATGTTTGCGCAGGCAAACTCCGAGCACTGTCGTCACAAGATCTTCAATGCCGACTGGATTATCGACGGCGAAAAGCAGCCGAAGTCGCTGTTTAAAATGATCAAGAACACCTTTGAACACAATCCTGAGCACGTGCTGTCTGCCTATAAAGACAACGCTGCGGTAATGGAAGGTTCTGAGGTTGGCCGCTTTTACGCCGATGCGCAGAAGGGCGAATATGAGTTCCATCAGGAAGCCGCACATATCCTGATGAAGGTCGAAACCCATAACCACCCAACCGCCATTTCACCGTGGCCGGGTGCCGCGACCGGTTCTGGTGGCGAAATCCGTGATGAAGGCGCAACCGGACGTGGCGCGAAGCCAAAAGCCGGTCTGGTCGGTTTTTCGGTATCGAACCTGCGTATTCCAGGCTTTGAACAGCCGTGGGAAGAGGATTTCGGTAAGCCGGATCGCATCGTCACTGCGCTGGATATCATGACCGAAGGTCCATTGGGCGGCGCGGCGTTCAACAACGAATTTGGTCGTCCAGCCCTCAACGGCTACTTCCGTACCTACGAAGAGCGCGTTAACAGCCACAATGGCGTGGAGCTGCGCGGCTATCACAAGCCCATCATGCTGGCGGGCGGCATCGGTAACATCCGTGCCGATCACGTGCAGAAAGGCGAGATCGTGGTCGGCGCCAGGCTGATCGTGCTGGGGGGCCCGGCTATGAACATCGGTCTGGGCGGCGGCGCGGCATCGTCAATGGCATCAGGCCAATCGGATGCCGATCTCGACTTTGCGTCAGTACAGCGCGACAACCCAGAGATGGAACGTCGTTGCCAGGAAGTGATCGACCGCTGCTGGCAGCTGGGCGAAGCCAACCCGATTCTGTTTATCCACGACGTCGGCGCGGGCGGTTTGTCGAACGCCATGCCAGAGCTGGTGAGCGACGGTAATCGTGGCGGTAACTTCAACCTGCGCGACATCCTCAGCGATGAGCCAGGCATGAGTCCGCTGGAAGTATGGTGTAACGAGTCGCAGGAACGTTATGTGCTGGCGGTCGCGCCGGAGAAACTGGCGCTGTTCGACGAGCTGTGCCAGCGTGAACGCGCGCCATATGCGGTCATCGGTGAAGCCACCGAAGAGCTGCATCTGAACCTCGCCGACAGCCATTTCGACAATAAGCCAATCGACATGCCGCTCGACGTGCTGCTGGGCAAAACGCCGAAGATGACGCGTGATGTTGCCAGCCAGCAGGCCAACGGCGAAGCGCTGCAGCGTGACGGGATTAGCGTAGCGGATGCGGTGAATCGCGTGCTGCACCTGCCGACCGTGGCGGAAAAAACCTTCCTGATCACCATCGGTGACCGCAGCGTAACCGGCATGGTGGCGCGCGATCAGATGGTAGGACCGTGGCAGATTCCGGTCGCGAACTGCGCCGTCACCACCGCCAGCCTCGATAGCTATCACGGTGAAGCATTCTCGCTGGGTGAACGTGCACCCGTCGCATTGCTCGACTTCGCGGCTTCAGGTCGCCTCGCCGTCGGTGAAGCGCTGACCAACATCGCCGCAACCTCCATTGGTTCGCTGCAACGCGTTAAGCTCTCTGCGAACTGGATGGCCGCCGCCGGTCATCCAGGCGAAGACGCGGGCTTGTACGCGGCGGTTAAAGCGGTCGGCGAAGAGTTGTGTCCCGCGCTGGGTATCACCATTCCGGTGGGCAAAGACTCGATGTCGATGAAAACCCGCTGGCAGCAAGGTACTGAGCAGCGCGAAATGACCTCGCCGCTGTCGCTGGTGATCACCGCCTTTGCGCGCGTGGAAGATGTGCGTCGCACCGTGACGCCGCAGTTGCAGGCGGATCAAGACAACCTGCTGCTGCTGGTGGATCTCGGCAACGGCGCGAACACCCTTGGCGCGACTGCGCTGTCGCAGGTTTATCGTCAGCTGGGCGATAAGCCTGCCGACGTGCGTGATGCTACGCAGCTGGCGGGCTTCTTCAACGCCATTCAGGCGCTGGTGGCCGAGCAGAAACTGCTGGCTTACCACGACCGTTCTGACGGCGGCCTGCTGGTCACGCTGGCGGAGATGGCCTTCACCGGTCACTGCGGTATCGAAGCCGATATTGCCGCGTTGGGCAGCGATGCGTTAGCCGCATTGTTCACCGAAGAGCTGGGCGCGGTGCTGCAGATCAACGCAGCGGATCGTGCAGCCGTCGAGAAGGTGTTCGCTGACCACGGTCTGAGCGCTAACCTGCACGTGATTGGTAAAGCCCTGCCAGGCGATCGCTTCGTGATCCGCTCTGGCGACAGCGCGGTGTACAGCGAAAGCCGTAGCACGCTGCGTACCTGGTGGGCAGAAACCACCTGGCAGATGCAGCGTCTGCGTGATAACCCAGCCTGTGCCGATCAGGAGCATGAAGCGAAGAAAGACGATAACGACCCAGGTCTGAACGTCCATCTGACCTTCAAACCAGAAGAAGATGTTGCGGCACCGATGATTGCGACGGGCGCACGTCCGCGTGTGGCAGTGCTGCGTGAGCAGGGCGTTAACTCACACGTAGAGATGGCCGCCGCCTTCCATCGTGCGGGCTTTACTGCAGTTGACGTGCACATGAGCGATCTGCTGGCGGGCCGTCGCGGTCTGGAAGAGTTCCAGGCGCTGGTCGCCTGCGGTGGCTTCTCGTACGGTGACGTGCTGGGCGCGGGTGAAGGCTGGGCGAAATCCATCCTGTTCAACGGCCGCGTGCGTGATGAGTTCGAAAACTTCTTCCATCGTCCACAAACACTGGCACTTGGCGTGTGTAACGGTTGTCAGATGATGTCGAACCTGCGCGAGCTGATTCCAGGAAGCGAGCTGTGGCCACGCTTTGTACGCAACCAGTCCGAGCGTTTCGAAGCGCGTTTCAGCCTGGTTGAAGTGGCGGCGAGCCCATCGCTGCTGCTGGATGGCATGGTCGGATCGCATATGCCAATCGCGGTATCGCACGGTGAAGGTTTTGTCGAAGTGCGTGACGGCGCGCATCTGGCACAGCTGGAGAGCAAAGGTTTGGTGGCGCTGCGCTTTGTCGATAACTTCGGCAAAGTGACAGAAAGCTATCCGGCTAACCCGAACGGATCGCCTAACGGCATCACTGCGGTAACCAACGAGAGCGGACGCGTCACCATTATGATGCCGCACCCAGAGCGTGTGTTCCGTACCGTGAGCAACTCCTGGCATCCGGCAGAGTGGGGCGAAGACAGCCCGTGGATGCGTATCTTCCGCAACGCGCGTAAGCAGTTGGGATAACAAAACAAAGGCCGCTAAACAGCGGCCTTTTTTATTCTGCGCGTTTTGCAGGTCCGCCATTCATGGCGACCTTACTAAAATCCGCATAATCTTCAAACTGTCGGAAAATAACGACAATCCCGCCAATACGTTGTCGTCAAAAGGTGACATTTAACTGATTGATTTATATAGCAAGTAAATTACCACGACAAACACGTTGCTAATCAGCGACACTTTTCACAGACCGTCCGGTCCGCTTTTCTCTAGGAGAGTGCTTCGTCTCTGGCATTCCTCTGATAATAAACGCTATTTATTTATTGGCACGATACTTGCTATACTCCCTACGTGGCTCATTCACCTGTTTATGATTGCCCCGCTTCAGCGGCTGAGCTCATAAAAACCGAATGACGCACCAAACGGAGCCTGTCGTCCACCTCACCGATAATCGTTTGCTTTGCAACGTTATCAAACATCGGGCGCAACGTTGAGTTAGGCTCCACCTATTTTGCAAGCGATGCTGCGGCGTCGCTCTCACGGCAGGCCAAAAGGCCTGCCGTTTTCATATCTGGCCTTTCTTCCGTTTTGATACTTCGCTAGCATGCCTGCAGCTCACATTTAAGGAAGCGCGGTTGTGATGAAATGGCGTCTGTTTCCCCGATCCCTGCGGCAGCTAGTGTTAATGGCTTTCCTGCTGGTACTGCTGCCGTTACTGGTGCTGGCATGGCAAGCGTGGGAAAGTCTTTCGGCGTTAAGCAACCAGGCGGCGGATACCAACCGCAATACCTTTACCGATGTGCGTCGCAGCGAAGCGATGGCGCGTACCGCGCTGGAGCTGGAGCGCAGCTACCGCCAATATTGCGTGCTCGGCGATGCGTCGCTGGCGAAGCTGTATCAAACGCAGTGGACGCGCTACGGCCAAATGCTCAGCAGTCACGCCGCCAGTTTGCCCGATCTGCCTTCCTTCAAAGTGCTGCAAACCACCTTGCCTTCACTGCAGCAACTGCAGTGCGATAACGGCAATCCTGAGGCGCAAGCCGCCAGCGCGCTGGAGCGTTTTTCCGATACCAACACGCAAATGGTGCAGGCAACGCGTGAAGTGGTATTTTCGCGCGGCTTACAGCTGCAGCGTGAAATCGCCGATCGCGGTCAGTTTTTTGGCTGGCAGGCGCTGATTCTGTTCCTGATTAGCCTGGTGCTGGTTTTGCTGTTCACGGGGATGATCATTGGTCCGGTGAAGCGGGTTGAACGCATGATTAATCGATTGGGCGAAGGTAAGGCGCTGGGCGATAGCGGCAGTTTCCGTGGTCCGCGTGAGATCCGTTCGTTGGGGCAGCGCATCGTCTGGCTGAGCGAGCGGTTAAGCTGGCTGGAAGAGCAGCGCCACGAATTTTTGCGCCACCTGTCGCATGAGCTGAAAACGCCGCTTGCCAGTCTGCGTGAAGGCACAGAACTGCTGGCCGATCAGGTCGCTGGACCACTGAATGCCGAGCAGCAGGAAGTGGTGGCGATTCTCGATACCAGCAGCCGTCATTTACAGCGGCTAATTGAGCAGTTGCTCGATTACAACCGCAAGCTGGCCGATGGACCGATGGCGCTGAAGCCCGTGGCGCTAAATGAGATCATTGATTCGGTGGTAAAAGTGCACTCGTTGCCAGCCAATGCGCGTGAGATGACCACCCACGTTGATCTGCAAGTGCATCATTGTCTGGCTGAAGCGACGCTGCTGCAGCGGGTGATCGATAACCTCTATTCGAACGCCGTGAACTACGGCAGTGAATCCGGTAACATCTGGCTGCAGAGCCAGCAGAAGGGCAACCAGGTGTGGATTGAGGTGGCAAACACCGGCACACCGATTCCGGCTGAAGAGCAGGCGATGATTTTTGAGCCCTTTTATCAGGGCAGCCAACAGCGCAAAGGGCCGGTTAAAGGCAGCGGGCTGGGCTTAAGCATCGCCAAAGATTGTCTGCGCAGGATGCACGGCGATCTGCAGTTGGTAACGCGCAAGGATGCGGATGTCTGTTTTCGTATCATTCTGACGACCAGCGCCGGGAATGCCTGATTAATGAAATTAACCCTATTCAAACTTGTGGCCAGTGTAGTGCTGGTTTTCGGCGTCAGCGCCTGCCAGGCACCGTCACAAGATCGTACGCAGCATAATGGCGTTAGCGTGCCTGAACCGGAGGTACGCCTGCCGGATTATCTGGCGACCGATTGCCAAAACGTGTGGCAAATCGAAACGCCAGCCGCCGCAGGCAATCCGCTCTATTGGCAGCGCGCCATGGATTGCGCCGAGCGCTTATCGCCGGCCGAAGCGCGTGCAGAAGCGCGTCGCTGGCCGGTGCAGGGCTGGGCGCGCGCCTTCAAGCAGGGCATTTTGCTCGCGAACGGTAACGTCACGCCAGTTGAGCGGCGTGATTTCGTCACCACTTTAGACGGTTACAGCGCGGCTTATCCGACGTCGGTGCGTCCGCTGCTCCAGCTGTGGCGCAGCAATCAGGCGGCCCAACTGGAGCTGAGCGAAGCGCGTGGACGCTACGCCGCTTTGCAGCAGAGTAATGACGCGGAGATGGATAACCTGCGCCAGCAGCAAACCAAAATGCGTCAGTCGCTGGCCGATACCCAACGCAAGTTAGAGCGTTTAACCGACATTGAACGCCAGCTGTCGTCGCGTAAAGCGCCTGATAGCAGCGACACATCGCACGGCGGCAGCGATGTGCAAAGTGAGGATCAGTAACCATGAAACAAGCCGCACGTTTATTGCTGGTGGATGATGATCCGGGCTTATTGAAACTGCTCGGCATGCGTCTGAGCAGCGAAGGCTATCAGGTGGCGACGGCCGCCAGCGGGCCGGAAGCCCTGCGCCATCTGCAGAAAGAGAAAGTCGACTTGGTGATCAGCGACCTGCGCATGGACGAAATGGATGGTCTGGCGCTGTTCGGCGAAGTGCAGAAACGTCATGCGGGCTTGCCGGTGATCATTCTCACTGCGCACGGATCGATCCCGGAAGCGGTATCCGCCACGCAACAAGGCGTGTTCAGCTTTCTGACCAAACCGGTCGATCGTGATGCCTTATATAAAGCGATAGATGAAGCGCTGGCTCAACGCGCGCCGATCAGCGATGACGGCTGGCGCGAAGCGATTGTGACGCGCAATCCGCAGATGCTGCGCTTGCTGGAGCAGTCGCACATGGTGGCGCAATCTGACGTCAGCGTATTGATTAACGGTCAAAGCGGCACCGGTAAAGAGGTGCTGGCGCAGGCGATTCACGCCGCCAGCCCGCGCGCCACCAAGCCGTTCATCGCCATCAACTGTGGTGCGCTGCCGGAACAACTTTTAGAGTCCGAACTGTTTGGCCACGCTAAAGGCGCCTTTACCGGCGCGGTCAGCGCACGTGAAGGTCTTTTCCAGGCGGCGGAAGGCGGCACGCTGTTTCTTGATGAGATTGGCGACATGCCACAGGCGCTGCAGGTGAAACTGCTGCGTGTGCTGCAGGAGCGCAAAGTGCGGCCGTTAGGCAGCAACCGCGATCTGGATATCAACGTGCGGATTATTTCCGCGACGCACCGCGATTTGCCCAAAGCGATGGAGAAGAAGAGTTTCCGCGAAGATCTTTACTATCGTCTTAACGTGGTGAATCTGAAAATTCCTGCGCTGCACGAGCGCGCTGAAGATATTCCACTGCTGGCGAATCATCTGCTGCGCCAATCCGCCGATCGCCATAAACCTTTCGTGCGCAGTTTCTCAGTGGATGCGATGAAGCGATTGGTCAGCGCCGCATGGCCGGGCAATGTGCGCCAGCTGGTCAACGTGATTGAACAGTGCGTCGCCTTGAGTACCGCGCCGGTCATCGGTGATGCCCTGGTTGAACAGGCACTGGCGGGCGAAAATACTGCGCTGCCCACTTTCGTCGAAGCACGAAATCAGTTTGAGCTGAACTATCTGCGTAAACTGCTGCAGATGACCAAAGGAAATGTCACCAACGCTGCGCGTCTGGCTGGACGTAACCGCACTGAATTCTATAAGCTGCTGTCGCGCCATGAATTGGACGCCAGCGAATTTAAAGAGTAGCTTGCTGCGGCAGCGTCAGGAACAATTATACTAACGGTATCCGTCCATCATGGAGGGAGTAAAAAAGGATCTGTCATGAAAAAGATCGATGCAATTATCAAACCATTCAAACTCGATGATGTACGTGAAGCCTTAGCTGAAGTAGGCATCACCGGGATGACCGTCAGTGAAGTGAAAGGCTTTGGTCGCCAGAAAGGTCACACTGAGCTGTATCGCGGCGCTGAGTACATGGTCGATTTTCTGCCAAAAGTGAAAATCGAAATGGTGGTAGGTGACGATATCGTCGATACCTGCGTAGAAACCATTATGAAAACCGCGCAGACCGGCAAAATCGGCGACGGCAAAATCTTCGTCTTTGACGTGGCGCGCGTAGTGCGTATCCGTACCGGTGAAGAGGACGAAGAGGCGATTTAAGCCCCTTCGCGCATTGCCTGTAAAAGCCTGCCTTGCGCAGGCTTTTTTGTTTTACAGCACCTTGTGCGGGCCAAATACTTCGTAGTGGATGCGATCAGCATTGATGCCGGCATCGACCAGTTGACGTGCGACAAACTGCATAAACGGTAGCGGGCCACAGATCCAGAATTGACGATCGGCCTGGTTCAGCGCGGAGGACACGCTCGCCAAATCCATCAAGCCCTGCGCGTCGTAACGTCCGACATCGGCACTTTCTGGTTGCCGATACCAAACGTGGCTGGTGAAGTTTGGCAGGCGTGCGCCGAGGGATTTCACCTCTTCAGCAAACGCATGCTGCGAACCGGCTTCCGCGGCGTGCAGCCAGTTAACCGCCGCCGCATGTTGCTGCTGCGCCAGAGTAGCCAGCATCGCCAGCATTGGGGTTTGGCCGACGCCAGCAGAGATCAGCGTAATCGGCGTAGCGGCTTCAGCCTGCAGGATGAAATCACCGGCTGGTGCCGCGCATTGCACGATATCGCCCACCTGCGCACGATCATGCAGCCAGCCCGACATGCTGCCCAGCGCTTCGCGTTTAACCGCGATGCGATAAAATTGCCCATTTGGCTGGTGCGTCAGCGAATACTGGCGATGCTGAATATTTTCACAGCCTGCCGGTTGTAAGCTGATGGCCAGATACTGCCCTGGCAGAAAGGTTGCCACCGGCTTACCGTCGTTTGGCACTAGTTCAAAACTCTTGATCACCGAACTCTCCTGATTGATAGCGCGAATACGAAAATCACGCGCACCGCGCCAGCCGCCGGTTTTCTCTTCGGAGGCCGAATAGATGGCTTCTTCACGCTGGATAAACACATCGGCCAGCACGCCGTACGCTTTGCCCCATGCGGTCAGCACTTCTTCACCCGGATGCAGCAGCTCATCAATCGTCGCCAGCAGGTTTTCACCCACAATCGCATACTGCTCGGGCTGAATGTTCAGGCTGGCATGCTTCTGCGCGATTTTCTCCACCGCCGGCAACAGCACGGCCAAATTTTCCAGGTTGCTGCCGTAAGCCACAATGGCGTTGAACAACGCTTCCTGCTGATTGCCGCTGCGCTGATTGTTCATGTTGAACACGTTTTTCAGTTCAGGATGTTGCGTCAGTAAACGTTGGTAGAAATGGCCGGTCAGCTGCGGTCCAACCTGGGCAATGGCGGGCAAGGTCGATTTGATGGTAGCGATGGTTTGCGCGTCGAGCATGGTGAAATCCTCAGAGTGAATTTAAACATGTATTTTAAATGCATCTTATGAGTAATCGAAGCGCCTGTAAATCCCTTGTTGTGATTAAGGATTAAGCAAGAAAGGTGCGGGCTGGCGCGCAAAGCTGAAATTCTTTCGCCATGAAAGTGAGCAAATTTCGTGATTTTCTGGCTTGCAAAAAAGCGTAAAAAACCCGTTCCAGCGCCATGCCAATCGTTTGCGCAAAAAGAGGGGATTGACGCTACCGTCACCTGTCAAAACCGTTTACACTGTTCGCCTTCGCCCCCTAGCCGGGGCCTAAACTGCCGTTAAAAAGTTAGCTGAGTCAGGAGAGTCCGGATGTTAAAGCGTGATATGAACATTGCCGATTATGATGCCGCGTTGTGGCAGGCTATGGAGCAAGAGAAAGTGCGTCAGGAAGAGCACATTGAACTGATTGCTTCTGAAAACTACACCAGCCCACGCGTAATGCAGGCCCAAGGTTCACAGCTCACCAACAAATATGCCGAAGGCTATCCGGGCAAACGCTATTACGGCGGATGTGAATACGTCGATATCGTTGAGCAACTGGCGATCGATCGCGCTAAAGAGCTGTTCGGCGCAGATTTCGCTAACGTACAGCCGCACTCCGGTTCTCAGGCCAACTTCGCGGTTTACACCGCGCTGCTGCAGCCGGGCGATACCATTCTGGGTATGAACCTGGCGCACGGTGGTCACCTGACGCACGGTTCCCCGGTAAACCTGTCGGGTAAGCTGTACAACGTTATCCCTTACGGCATCGATGAAACCGGCAAAATCAACTACGAAGAGCTGGCTGAGCTGGCACAAACACACAAGCCAAAAATGATCGTCGGCGGCTTCTCTGCTTACTCTGGCGTGTGCGACTGGGCCAAAATGCGTGAAATCGCAGACAGCGTTGGCGCCTACCTGTTCGTCGATATGGCACACGTTGCGGGCCTGATCGCCGCAGACGTCTATCCGAACCCGGTTCCTCATGCCCACATCGTGACTTCAACCACCCATAAAACCCTGGCGGGTCCGCGCGGCGGCCTGATCCTGGCGAAAAACGGTGACGAAGAGCTGTATAAAAAACTGAACTCCGCGGTCTTCCCTGGCGGTCAGGGCGGTCCTCTGATGCACGTGATCGCCGGTAAAGCGGTGGCGTTCAAAGAAGCGATGGAGCCAGAGTTCAAGACTTATCAGCAGCAGGTGGCTAAGAACGCGAAAGCGATGGTGGAAGTTCTGCTGGAGCGCGGTTACAACATCGTTTCCGGTGGCACACACAACCACTTGTTCCTGATCGATCTGGTCAGCAAAAACCTGACCGGTAAAGAAGCCGATGCCGCTCTGGGCCGCGCCAACATTACCGTGAACAAAAACAGCGTACCTAACGATCCGAAGAGCCCGTTCGTGACCTCTGGCGTGCGTATCGGTACCCCAGCGGTGACGCGTCGTGGCTTCAAAGAAGCTGACGTTCGCGAGCTGGCTGGCTGGATCGCTGACGTGCTGGACAACATCAACGACGAAGCGACCATCGAACGTACCAAACAGAAAGTGCTGGAAATCTGCAGCCGTCTGCCGGTGTACGCGTAAGCTTTACGCTTCTCGATGCAGTGCAAAAAAGGATGGTGCAAGCCATCCTTTTTTATTGCCGTCGCAGCAGTGCTCTGACAAAGTAGCGCCCACTCGTGCTGCTCAGCAGCATTTTTGCTGGAGGGAATATGGCAATCGGCTCCGCCAAATGGCTCGGTTTGGGCTACTTCACTTACTTCTTCTGTTACGGCATTTACCTTCCTTTCTGGAGCGTGTGGCTCAAAGGCACCGGACTTGATGCAGAAAAAATCGGTCTGCTGCTGGGGTGCGGCATGGTGGCGCGCTTTGTCGGCAGTTTGCTGATTGCCTCGCAGGTAAAAAATCCCTCACAGCTGGTCACTGCGCTGCGCTTGCTGGCGCTGATGACGTGCCTGTTCGCTATCGGTTATTGGCTGGGACAACAGTGGATGTGGCTGCTGTTCGTGATGATCGGCTTCAACCTGTTTTTCTCACCGCTGGTGCCGCTGAGTGATGCGCTGGCCGCCACCTGGACGCAGCAAATTGGTCTGACATATGGCCCGGTTCGTTTGTGGGGCTCGCTGGCGTTTGTCATCAGCTCTGCCTTAACCGGCATGCTTGTCACGGCGTTCTCATCGCAGGCGATTCTGGTGCTGCTGTCACTGGGCGCGATCGGCATGTTAGGTGGGATGATGTTAACGCCAGCGACGAAGCCGCAGGGCAGTGAACGTCAGACGTCAACCGATGGTGGCTGGCAGGCATGGCGTGATTTGCTGCGCGAAAATGCGGTGTGGCGTTTCATGTTATGCGTGACATTGTTGCAGGGCGCGCATGCGGCTTACTACAGCTTCAGCGCGATCTGGTGGCAGGAGAGCGGTTATTCCGCGTCGATTATTGGCTATTTATGGTCGCTGGGCGTGGTGGCTGAAATCATCATTTTTGCTCTCAGCAGCCGACTGTTTCGCCGCTGGAGTGCGCGCGATCTGCTGCTGTTATCAGGCGTGTGCGCCATTATCCGCTGGACAATGCTGGGATCCAGCACCGCGTTGCCGTTGCTGATCGTGGCGCAAATTCTGCACTGCGGCAGCTTTACCGTCTGCCATTTAGCGGCGATGCGGTTTATTGCCGCGCGCAAAGGCGCGGAAGTGATTCGTCTGCAATCGCTCTATTCGGCGCTGGCCATGGGCGGCGGTATTGCGGTGATGACTATGATTTGCGGCGTGCTGTTTACGCATCTGCAAGGACATCTGTTCTGGGTGATGGCGTTAGTGGCGTTGCCGGCGCTGTTCCTGCGTCCGCGCGCCGCTTAACTCTCCAGCAACTGGAGAATACGCTGCTGCTGATGACGACTCAGCGGCAGCTCCGCCTGTATTAGCGGCGGTGAGAACAGCGGCAATGAAATGGCATACGGCGTGATCACCAGCGCGATATCGCGCGGCGCGCCTTCACGCTGAAAATGCACGACGTCCTGATAGCTGATGTTGATCGGTAGCAGCGTCATTTCCCGCAGCTGCTGCTCCAGCAACTGCTCCAGCGCCGCATCCGCGCCCGTCAGCAGCAGCACCTGCTTTTCCTGCAATGCACTCTCCTGCATCAGCCAGGCACCAAATAACACCGCCACCAGACTTATCTCTTCAGCACTAAAGCGCGTGGCAAAGTTACGGCTGAAATGCTCAAGTGCGCGTTCCGTGGTACGCAGCAGACGCGGGTAGAGTCGTGCGACATCCAGCGCCACGCTGTTATCGATGCCGATGGCAAAATGGCTGCGATCCAGCGCCTGCGCCAGATGCGTAAAGAGTTGCTGAGTGAGTTCGGCGCGATTTCTGAAGGTGGTTTGTGCCAACTGCTCAAAGCGCGCAATCAGCGCTTCCACTGACTGCATCAGTTTTACCGCCTGCGGATGCTCCAGCTGCGTAGCGGTTGGCGCGTGAATCAGGCTAAATAGCAGCGTCCAGAAGTCGGTCTCGCTTACATCCGGCGCTAAGTGGCAGCGCTTCTGCCAGTGATGGATGACGTCGTCGGCGGCAGCTCGTTCGACTTTTTCCGCCAGCCACGCGCGCTGTCCGTCATTGAACAAGGCGTTTTGGCGCTGGCACAGCGCATACTTCATGAAGATTTGCAGAAACAGGCGGTCGCGCGGGCTGAAGTCGCGCGCCAGACGCAGGCTGCAGTGCTGAATCAGCGCCTGCAGGTTAGTTTCATCCCACAACGCTTTCTCGATTTTCAGGACTTTCAGGCGCTGACGCAGCACCGGGGCAAAATGCTCGCAGACAAAATCCTGCGACAAACGCAGCGCGCGTCGCAGCCAGTGGATCAGGCACAGCCGCCTATCCAGTTCCGTCCCGTGTATGCGGAAGCTGCCATCGACCATCTGGTGTAGCTCCAGTTGATGGTAACGCTGTATCTCCTCTCCCACATCCGCGATATCCTGTCGGGCGACAACAGGCGCCACGCCATTTAACTGGCAGAGCTTTTCAAGCGTCAACGCGGGAGCGGGCAGAAATAGCAGCAGTAACAGATGACAACGACGCTGGGAACGGCTGAAGAGTGGTGCAGAGGAGGGTGCAGAACTCATCAATGGTTTATCCGCAGGTCACTTTTGAGCTAAGAATAGCTAACTCCACGCGGTAACCTTGCACTTTGTCGTGACTTTTGTTCAGAGCTTTAGGGCGGGTCACAATTTTTCTGGGCCACTCTACACTTCACTTTAAAATTGTTACTTTATAACACATGAAAATTGCACTCATTACGTTTACGCTGTTGTTCAGCACCGCAGCCTGGTCACATCCGCATAGCTTCATTGACATGAAAACCGAGTTCATCAGTGACAACCAACATCTTAGCGGCATGAAAATGGTGTGGACCATGGATGAGATAACCTCCGCCGATCTGTTATACGACGCAGGTAAAGCCAAGCCCGGTGATGTGGTGTGGAAAAAGCTGGCGGCGCAGGTGATGGCAAATGTGCTCGGTCAGCACTATTTCACCGAAGTGTGGCAGGACAGAAATCGGGTCAAGTTTCTCAATCTGCCGAAAGAGTACAACTTATCGCGCAACGGCAACAAAGCGGTGCTGGAGTTTATCGTGCCGTTTGGCGAGCCGCAGTTATTAAGCGCGAAGCAGTATCGCATTCAGACTTTTGATCCCAGCTACTTTGTTGATATGTATTACGATAATCCACAGGCATTAACCATGGACGACACCGTTAAATCGCATTGCCAGATCGATCTGCATACGCCGAAACCGGATGACTCGCTGAAGCAATATGCGCTGTCGCTGGATAAAGCCGATGCGCCGCCAGAGGATATGGATCTTGGCCAGCAATTCGCCCAAACGGTGACACTGACATGTCACTGATTTCGCTTCCCTCCCGTTCACGTCGTTTATGGCCGCTGTGGCTGATGGCGGCGTTATTGCTGCTAGCGGGCGTGCTGCTGTGGCAGCACTGGTCGCAGATTTTGCTGCAAAGCGTGCTGTGGCAAAAAATCCTCAATCGCGAAATGACGCAGCTTTTGCAGCAGGTGGCTGAACAACCGCAGCATGCGGGCGTGACGCTGATGCTGTTCAGCCTCGCTTACGGCGTGCTGCATGCGCTGGGGCCGGGACACGGCAAAGTGGTGATCACTACCTTTCTTGCCACCCATCCGGCAAAGTTGAAAACCAGCATGAAGCTAACGTTGCTGGCTGCTTTGCTGCAGGGCGGCGTGGCGATTGGTTTGGTAACGCTGATGCTGGTGGTACTGCAAACCTCGTCGCGTCAGATGCATCTCGGCAGCTACTGGCTGGAGAAGGGCAGTTATCTGTTAGTCGTCGCGCTGGGTATTTGGGTCGGTTGGCGTGCATTGCGATCGCTGCGTCAGCAATGGCGTCCTCAGCCAAAGTTGCAGATCCACGCTATTCGCCCAGCGCATCAGCACGATGAACACTGCGGCTGCGGACATGCGCATCTGCCCAGCGCTGCGCAGATGGATCAGGCAGTTAGCGCTAAAACGCAGGCGCTGGTGGTGTTTTCCATGGGGCTGCGGCCCTGTTCCGGCGCCATCATGATGCTGCTGTTTGCCAAAGTGATTGGTGTGTATGCGTGGGGCGTCGCCTCTGCCGTGGCGATGGCGTTGGGCACTGCTGTGACGGTTTCGGCGCTCGGCTTGTTAGTGCAGCGCTCCCGTCTGCTGGCTCAGCGCTTAGGGCAGGCCGGCGGTACTCATCCTGCGACCAGGCTGCTGGTGCCGCTGCTCGCCATGTTAGGTAGCGTGCTGTTAATCGTTGCGGGCGTTGCATTATGGCAAAGTGCCTCGCCGGGCATCGGCGGTGGAATTCGTCCTTTCTGACATTAAGGATATTTGGGTAGTGTAAATATTCCACTGTTGCAAGTATTCTCCCCCTCAACAGTTAATTAAATATCTCCGCTTAGCGCGCTGGTGAAAATAGATTTCTCTGTCTAAGCTCAATTACACCAGTCAATATCCTGGTGGATTAGCAATTATAAAATTTCAGCGAAATATTCTGCGAGGAGAAAACGATGCCTGAAACTCGGATTAATAATGGCAGCGTAGATACGGTGCACGACGTGCATGGCGGCCTACCATTAAAACGTATTTCATGGAGCGCAGTATTTGCCGGCGTTATCGCTGCGCTAATCATTCATATTTTATTGGGGATATTGGGTACAGCGATTGGTGCAACAACCATCGATCCACAACAGGAACAAAATCCGCTGCAGCATCTGGGAACCGGCGCGTTAATCTGGACCGGCGTGAGTATGCTGATTGCCATGGGCGTAGGTAGCTACGTTGCGGGGCGTCTGGCGCAGCGCGAAGGGGCGATGCATGGTTTGTTGATGTTTGGTGTTAGCACCATTTTGACATTGTGGCTCGCGATTACCCTGGCGACTGGCGTTATTGGCGGTGCGTTTAATATTTTAGGCGCCGGCGTAAATGCCGTGGGTAATGGAATTTCCGCAGCGGCGCCATCACTAACCAATATGGCAAAAGAGAAGCTGCAGGAAAGTAATATCAATTTAGATGATTTAAAAAACGAATTACAAACTACGCTGCGTCAAACCGGCAAGACAGAATTACAACCTGAGAATCTGCAAAAGGATGTAAATAACGAAGCCAATAACGCGCAAAATCAAGCAGAGCAAACGGCACAAAATCCACAGAATGCTGATAATGATCTGGCTAATTGGTTGAAAGGCGTTATGAATCGTCACTCAGATACATTGCAAGCTGCCGATCGTGATGCGCTGAAAAATATTATCAAAGCGCGCACCGGTAAAAGCGATCAAGAGGTTGAGCAGATTGTGACTCAAACCGAGGAGAGCTATAAAAAAGCCGTGCAACAGTATCAGGAGTTGAAACAGCAGGCGGAGCAAAAAGCCCGTGAAGTGGCTGAGCAAGCGGCGGCCGCAACGGCGAAAGCGAGCTGGTTCACCTTCTTTATGCTGGTGATTGAAGCAGTACTGGCAGCATTGCTGGGGCGCGTGGGTCGCAGGACGCAACCGCGTCAGGTATTAAGCCACGAACGTCGGTAACAAAAAAGGCGGCTGATTCAGCCGCCTTCTCGCATTTAGCGCTTCAGCGCTTCACTCAACTCTTCACGCATCGATGCCAGCATTGCTTTCACTACGCGTGGGTTACCCGCAACGATGTTACCTGACATCACGTAACCGTGGTTGCCGGTAAAGTCAGTCACCAGGCCGCCCGCTTCACGCACCAGCAGCTCGCCCGCCGCAAAATCCCACGGCTTCAGGCCAATCTCAAAGAAACCATCAACGCGACCTGCAGCGGTGTAAGCCAGATCCAGCGCCGCCGAACCGGTGCGACGGAAATCAGCGCACTGGGTGAACAGTTTGCCAACGATGTTGATGTAAGGGGTTGCGTGCTGCTTCAACTTGAACGGGAAGCCGGTCGCCAGGATGGTACCATCCAGATCGCGCGCCGTGCTGCCGCGCAGGCGATAGCCATTCAGCTGTGCGCCCTGGCCGCGTACGGCGGTGAAGAGTTCGTTACGCATTGGATCGTAAACCACAGCCACTTCGGTGCGGCCTTTGATGCGCACAGCGATAGATACTGAGAAGTGTGGAAGACGTTTGATGAAGTTGGTGGTGCCATCCAGCGGATCGATTACCCATTGAATGTCTTGATCTTCGCCCGCCAGCTCACCGCTTTCTTCGGTGATGATGGTGTGTTTCGGGTACGATTTACGAATTACTTCGATAATCAGACGTTCTGCGTCACGGTCAACATTGGTAACGAAGTCGTTGCTGCCTTTCTGGCTGGCTTCGACAGCGTCCGGGGTTTCATAATTCTTGGCAATTAAATTTCCGGCCTTGCGCGCGGCGCGCACGGCTATGTTGAGCATCGGATGCATCGGTATCTCTCGCTGGATGTTAAAGAACGGGGAAAACGGCGCGGAGTATATCAGCGTGTTCAGCAAATGTCCTCTTTTTATGTTAGGATGCGCGCCATCATTTCCCTGACCGCCTCTAATTATGCTGCAGAATATCCGAATCGTACTGGTAGAAACGTCGCACACCGGCAACATGGGCTCCGTCGCACGCGCGATGAAAACCATGGGCTTAACCAACCTTTATCTGGTCAATCCGCTGGTGAAACCCGATTCACAGGCCATTTCCCTCGCCGCCGGTGCCAGCGATGTCATTGGTAATGCGCGCATTGTCGATACCCTGGATGAAGCCATTGCCGGTTGTAGTTTGGTGGTTGGCACCAGCGCACGTTCACGTTCACTGCCGTGGCCCATGTTGGATTCACGCGAGTGCGGCATTAAAAGCGTGGAAGAGGGCCAGCAGGCGCCGGTGGCGTTGGTGTTTGGCCGCGAGCGCGTGGGCCTGACTAACGAAGAGTTGCAGAAATGTCACTATCACGTCGCGATTCAGGCGAACCCGGAATACAGCTCACTGAATCTGGCGATGGCGGTGCAGATTATCGCTTACGAAGTGCGCATGGCCTGGCTGGACGCGCAGGAAAAAGCCGCGCCGACGGAAGAGCCGGTCGAATCACCGTATCCGCTGGTTGACGATCTGGAGCGCTTCTATCAGCACATCGAACAGATGATGCTGAACAGCGGCTTTATCCGTGAAGGCACGCCAAGCCAGGTGATGAGCAAGCTGCGTCGTTTATATACACGTGCGCGCCCCGAACGCGACGAACTGAACATCCTGCGCGGCATGATGGCATCGTTCGAAAAGCGCAAAGGTAATGTGGATAATAGTTGAGTAAAACAGTTGGTTAAATAGTTGAGCAATTTACTTGGTTAAATAGTTGACCGTTTTACTCAGGAATGTCAGACTGGCGTCAATTCTTCAGATAACCCGCCGATAACCGGACGGACGCTTACGAGGTTGTATGCTATGAGACTGACATCCAAAGGACGTTATGCCGTAACCGCTATGCTGGACGTTGCACTGCACTCCAATGAGGGCCCGGTGCCGCTAGCTGACATTTCTGAGCGTCAGGGCATCTCATTGTCCTATCTGGAGCAGTTATTCTCACGTCTGCGTAAGCACGGCTTAGTGGCCAGCGTTCGTGGTCCAGGTGGCGGTTATCTGTTAGGCAAAGATTCAAGCGCGATTGCTGTGGGCGCGGTTATTACCGCCGTTGACGAATCTGTCGATGCCACTAAATGCCAGGGCAAAGAGGGCTGCCAGGGCGGCGAGCGTTGCCTGACCCACGTTTTGTGGCGTGATCTGAGTGAGCGCATCAGCGACTTCCTCAACAACATCACGCTGGCGGAACTGGTGAATAATCAGGAAATCCTTGAAGTGGCCGATCGTCAGAACACTGTCGATAATCGCCGCTTCCAGCAGCATCGTGTGCAAGAAACCATCAACGTTAATCTGCGCGCTTAATCAGTTCTCCTTCGGCCTTTCCTGTTCATACGGGCGAGGCCGAATGTGCTATAAAGACGTATGATTTTTTATACGGAGTTTTAGCGCAATGAAATTACCGATTTACCTGGATTACGCAGCCACTACGCCTGCGGATCCGCGTGTTGCCACCAAAATGATGCAGTTCCTCACAATGGATGGCACTTTCGGTAACCCCGCGTCCCGTTCCCACCGTTTTGGCTGGCAGGCTGAAGAAGCTGTTGATGTGGCTCGCAATCAAGTTGCTGAGCTGGTCAATGCCGATCCCCGTGAAATCGTTTTTACCTCCGGCGCGACCGAAGCGGACAACCTTGCGATTAAAGGTGCCGCGCAATTCCATCAGGCGCGCGGCAAGCACATTATTACCAGCCAAACCGAACACAAAGCGGTGCTCGACAGTTGCCAGCAACTGGCGCTCGAAGGGTTTGATGTCACCTTCTTACAGCCGGGCAGCGACGGTATCGTTACGCCGCAGATGCTCGAATCTGCACTGCGTGACGACACGGTGCTGGTATCGCTGATGCACGTCAATAATGAAACCGGTGTGATTCAGGACATCGCCGCACTCGGCGCGCTGTGCCGTGCGCGTGACATCCTGTTTCACGTTGATGCCACGCAAAGCGTCGGCAAATTGCCGATTGACGTCACTGAACTGCCGGTGGATTTGATGTCGTTCTCAGCGCACAAGCTGTATGGACCGAAAGGCATCGGCGCGCTGTGGGTGCGTCGTAAACCGCGTCTGCAAATTGATGCACAGATGCACGGTGGCGGTCACGAGCGCGGCATGCGTTCGGGAACGTTGCCGGTGCATCAGATTGTCGGCATGGGCGAAGCCTACCGTATTGCGCGTGAAGAGATGAGCAGCGAAATGGCGCGTCTGGCCGAGTTGCGCCAGCGTCTGTGGCGCGGTATTAGTCAATTGGGTAACGTGAACCTCAACGGTTCGCTGGAGCAGGGCGCTCCGAACATCCTCAATATTAGTTTTGCCCACGTCGATGGCGAATCGCTGATTATGGCGCTGAAAGATTTGGCGCTGTCCTCCGGTTCCGCCTGTACCTCGGCCAGTCTCGAACCTTCCTATGTGCTGCGCGCGATGGGCGTTGAGCAGGAGCTGGCACACAGCTCGCTGCGTTTTTCGCTCGGACGCTTCACCAGCGCAGAGGAAATTGAGTACGCTATCGAGCTGGTCAACAAAGCGGTAACACGTCTGCGGGCACTTTCGCCTGCGGCAAACGCCCGCTAATTCATGCACCCCTTGCGCTGGTTCTGGCGCAAGGTGACACCTAACGCAAACGGAGCCACGCGATGACAACACAACCGATGATAATTACGCTCAGCTCCCAGGCCGCCGATGCGCGCTGGGGTGACAAAGCGCTGCTGAGCAGCAACGAAAGTGGCATGACCGTTCACCTGACTGGCGCAGACGCGCTGATGAGCATCCAGCGCGCGGGGCGCAAGCTGGACGGGCAGGGCATTCGTCACGTCTCGCTGCAGGGCGAAGGCTGGGATGTGGAAAAGTGCTGGGCGTTCTGGCAAGGCTACCGCAGCCCGAAAGGCAAACGTCAGGTCGAGTGGCCGGAATTCAATGAAGACGATCAGGCTGAATTTGCACGTCGTCTGAAGATTGTTGACTGGGTGCGCAACACCATCAACCTGCCGGCGGAAGATCTTAGCCCGGAACAGCTGGCGCACAACGCGGTTGATCTGATCAACGAAGTGGGCGGCAAAGCAGTCAGCTATCGCATCACCAAAGGTGACGATTTGCGTGTTCAGGGTTACGCCGGTATCCACACCGTGGGCCGCGGCTCCACGCGCGCACCGGTGTTGCTGGCGCTGGATTTCAATCCAACTGGCGATGAAGATGCGCCGGTTTACGCCTGTCTGGTCGGTAAAGGCATCACCTTTGATACCGGCGGTTACAGCCTGAAGCAGAGCGCTTTCATGGACTCAATGAAGTCCGACATGGGCGGCGCGGCAACGCTGACTGGCGCGCTGGCGCTGGCGATTTCACGCGGTCTGAATAAGCGCGTGAAGCTGTATCTATGCTGCGCAGACAACATGGTCAGCGGCAACGCCTTCCGTCTGGGCGACATCATTCGCTATCGCAACGGTAAAACCGTGGAAGTGATGAACACCGATGCGGAAGGTCGTCTGGTATTGGCCGATGGCCTGATCGATGCCAGCGAGCAAAATCCTGAACTGCTGATCGATGCGGCAACGCTGACCGGCGCGGCGAAAACCGCGCTGGGTAACGATTATCACGCGCTGTTTACCTTTGACGATGTGCTGGCGGAATCGCTGCTTGGCAGCGCGACCGGCGAAAACGAAGCATTCTGGCGTCTGCCGCTGGCCGAGTTCCATCGCAGCCATCTGCCTTCGAACTTTGCCGATCTGAATAACATCGCCAGCCCGTCACATGCGGCAGGTGCCAGCAGTGCGGCGGCGTTCCTGTCGCATTTCGTCAGCAAATATCAGCAAGGCTGGCTGCACATTGACTGCTCCGCGACGTACCGTAAAAGCGCGGTGGATCAGTGGTCCGCGGGTGCGACCGGTTTGGGTGTGCGCACCGTCGCCAATCTGTTACTGAAATAATCCTCATCACGGCAGGCGCAAGCTTGCCGTCTTTTTTGGAATACGATAAATGAGTAACCGTCTTGAAGAGGTGCTGAAGCTGGCGGCTACTGAGCCTGCGCACCGTCCGGAATTTTTCCAGCTGCTGCTGGAAGCCGATGTGTGGGTGCCAGGCGAAAGTCCCGCCGAACAGTTTGATGCGACTTCGCCGGTCGAATTACAGCATTGGGAAAAAGAGGATGGCGGCAGCGTGATCCCGTTCTTCACCTCGGAAGAGGCGATGGGCGAGGCCATCAAAGATGAACAACCTTACCTGCGCATGCCGGTGCGCACGCTGTTTGAAATCACGCAAGGCGAAACGCTGTTCCTCAATCCGAAACTGCCTGCGGGTAAAGAGTTTTCGCCGGGTGAAATCGCCCATTTGATTGGCGAAGAGGGCAGTGCGCTGAGCCAGCAAACCGTGCTGGAAGGTGGTCATGCGTTGCTGTTGTCCGAAGTGGCCGAGCCGCCAGCGCAGATGATTGATTCGTTAACGCAACTGTTTGCCAAGTACAAACAGGTACGCCGTGCTTACATCGCTAGCATTCGTGAAAGCGCTAGCGAAGCACCGAACCTGCTGATTGGTATCGAAGCTGATAGCGATATCGATGAGATTATTCAGGCGGCGGGCGGCGTAGCGACGGATACGCTTGCCGATGATGCGCCCATTGATATCTGTGAAGTGGTTAATGAAGATCGCGGCGTGAGCCACTTCTTTACTGCCCACATCACGCCGTTCTATGAACGTCGCTGGGGCAGTTTCCTGCGCGATTTTAAGGGCAGTCAGCGGATTATATAATGCGTGGTCGCCATTGATGGCGACCTGCTATCACTTCTCGATCGGTAAATCGTCGCGGCTGCCCCATTCGCCCCACGAACCGTCGTACAGCGTCACATCCCGCACACCCAGTGAGGTGAGCGCCAGAATCACCACCACCGCCGTGACACCCGAACCGCAGCTGGCAATCACCGGCTGATCCAGTTTTACCCCCGCCTGAGCAAACAGATCGCGCAGTTCCGCTGCCGGTTTCAATTCACCATTTACCACCAAACTGTTCCACGGCACGTTCAGGCTGTTGGGAATATGCCCGCGCAACAAGCCCGGACGCGGTTCATACACTTCGGCGTTAAAACGGTTCGCCGCACGGGCATCGACAATCTGCGCACCGCCTTCGTGGCTGATCAGCAGCACATCGGTCAGACGTTTCACCTGTGCGCTATCATAAGTCGCTTCGAATTCACCCTCCGGCAAACTAACCGGTCCGGTGGCGACATCGAAACCGGCTGCCTTCCAGCCCTGTAATCCTCCGGCCAGAATCGACACGTTTTCGCAGCCAAAGGCGCGCAGCATCCACCACGCACGCGGAGCCGAAAACAGGTTGCCTTCGTCATACACCACCAGATGTTTGTCCTGGCTGACGCCCAATTCGCGCATGGCCACCGCAAAGGATTCGGCGCGCGGCATCATGTGTGGATAAGCACTGGTGTGATCGGACAAGGCTTCAATATCGAAGAACGGCGCATTCGGCAGATGACCAGCCAGATATTCAGCCTGCACATCACGTACGGCTTCCTGGCCAGGCGGTAACATGCGGGCATCAAGCACCTGCAATGTTTCCTCGGTGTAATGTTCTTTCAACCAATCAGCGGACACAAACATGGCTGTCATAGCAACCTCTTCTCAGCAAACGGGAAACGACCAGTCTCCGGGAATGTGAACGCTATCTCAAGGGTGTGATTGCTAAAGTTGGCGGGTTGATGTGAAATTGCGCGGAATGACGTTTTCTTAACTTCTGGGACTGGTGAGGGAATTACCATGGCAAAACGTTTTAACCGGCTGCTGCTCAGCGCGCTGATCGGTGCTGGATTACTGGGCGGCGGGACCTCGACGAGTCACGCGGAGGAAGCGGCAGCCGCAACAGCAACGCAGAAATCGCTGTCGGTTATCGATCTCTCCGAGCTGCAACTCGACGGCGCCGCCGCGCTGGTGTTGACCTTCAACACGCCGCTTGAAGCGAAGCAGGATTTCGCTGCGCGCGTGCAGATTATCGATGAGAAAAGCGGCAAGGTTGATGGCGGCTGGGAGCTGGCGCCAAACGGTAAAGCGCTGCGTTTTCGTCATCCTGAACCGTCGCGCAAGTTGACGGTTAACGTCGATGCCGGTCTCAAAGCGGCCGATGGCAGCACCTTATCGAAATCGTTTAGCCAATCGCTCACCACGCGCGATATCCAGCCGATGGTGGGTTTTGCCAGTCGCGGATCGCTGCTGCCGCTGCGTCTGACGCAGGGATTGCCGGTGCTGGCGCTGAATGTGAATAACGTCGACGTCGATTTCTTCCGCGTGAAAAGCGCCTCGCTGGCCGATTTTCTGGCGCAGTGGAATTACGGCAACAATATGTCGTACTGGGAATCACGCGAGCTGCTGAAAAATGCCGATCTGGTTTACGGCGCCCGCTTCGATCTTAATCCGGCGCGCAACACGCGCGAGAAAATGCAGCTGCCGTTGGGCGATGTCGATGCGCTGAAACAGCCGGGCGTCTATCTGGCGGTGATGAAACAGGCCGGAACCTACAACTACACGCAACCGGCGACGCTGTTTACATTGAGCGACATCGGTTTGTCGCTGCACCAATTCCCCGAACAGCTGGAACTGTTTGCCCAAAGCCTGACCAATGGCGCGCCACTTGATGACGTTAGCGTGCAGCTGCTGGATGAAAAAGGAAAACAACTCGCCAGTGGCACCAGCGACAGCTACGGTCATTTGCGTTTACCGGCGAATGCTAAAGGCAAGCTGCTGCTGGCGACACAAAAGGACCAAACCTCGCTGATCGATCTTAATCGTCCGGCGCTGGATCTGGCGGAGTTCCCGATTGATGGACCGCAAGGCTACGACAAACAGTTGTTCGTATTTGGTCCGCGCGATCTCTATCGTCCGGGTGAAACGGTGATCGTCAACGCGCTGCTGCGTGATGCTGACGGCAAACCGTTGCCGCCGCAGCCGGTGAAAGCCGACGTGGTGCAGCCGAATGGCGAAGTGTCGCAGACCTTTGTCTGGCAGCCAGAGAACGGCGTCTATCAACATCGCTTCGCGATACCGGCTGCGGCGATGACCGGCGAATGGACGCTGCGCATCAACAGTGGCGACAACCAGCCGCGCAGCTGGCCGTTCCACGTCGAAGACTTCCTGCCGGAGCGCATGGCGCTGGATTTGACCAACAGCGCGCAGCCGTTGGCGCCGGATGACGACGTCACCTTTGCTGTTGAAGGCCGCTATCTGTACGGCGCGCCGGCAGCGGGTAACGAGCTGCAAGGGCAGCTGCTGCTGCGTCCCGCGCGTGATGCGGTTGCCGCGCTGCCTGGCTATCAATTTGGTGACATCACTGAAGAGCTGAAACGTTCGCTCGATGATGTGGATGAGAAGCTGGATGAGAGCGGCAAGCTGCAGCTTAACGTTGAGAGCAGCTGGAAAGAGATCCATTCACCGCTCAATCTGATTCTGCAAGCCAGCCTGCTGGAAACCGGCGGCCGCCCGGTGACGCGCCGCGCGACTCAGGCGATTTGGCCGGCAGCGGCGCTGCCCGGCATCCGTCCGCTGTTTAGCAGTGAATCGGTATATGACTATCGCAGCGATCGTTATCACGATGAGCCGACCGTGGCAGAAAACAGCCTCGCGGAATTCGACGTGGTCTACGCCAATCCGCAGGGCGAAAAACTGGCGGCGTCAGATCTTGATGTGCGCCTGATCCACGAACGCCGCGACTATTACTGGAGCTTCTCTGATAGCGAAGGCTGGCAATCGCGCTTCGATCAAAAGGATCTGCAGGAGGATCAGCAGCGCATCTCTATTACGGCGGGCGGCAGCCAGAAAGTGAGTTTCCCGGTGGAGTGGGGCACCTATCGCCTGGAAGTGCATGCCGGCGACAACATCCTTAGCAGCGTACGCTTCCAGGCCGGATATGGGTGGCAGGACAACACCAACGGCACCGGCGCGCTGCGTCCGGATCAGGTCAAACTGAAAATTGATAAAACCGCCTATCAGCCGGGCGACACCGCACACGTGCAGGTGGAGTCGCCTGCTGCCGGCAAAGGCTATCTGATGGTGGAATCCAGCAGCGGCACGCTGTGGTGGCAACCGCTTGACGTTCCGGCGGGCGGCGCAACCATTGATGTACCGATTAGCGAAAGCTGGAAGCGACACGATCTCTATCTCAGCGCCATCGTGGTGCGCGACGGCGACAAGGCCAGCGGCGTCACGCCGAAGCGCGCGGTGGGGTTACTGCATCTGCCGATGGCGACCGAAGCGCGCCGCCTCAGTTTAGCGCTCGACGCGCCGGATAAGATCCGTCCTGAGCAGACGCTAAAAGTGCAGGTCAAAGCCAGCCGTGAAGGTGGCGCATTGCCGAAGCAGGTTCAGGTATTACTCTCGGCGGTGGACAGCGGCGTGCTTAACATCACTGACTACAAAACCCCGAATCCGTGGGAAGCGTTCTTTGGCCGCATGCGTTATAACGCCGATCAATACGATGTGTTTGGTCAACTGATTGAAGGCGGTGGCAAACTGGCCGCGCTGCGCTTTGGTGGTGACGCCGACGATGCGGATACGCTGTCGCGCGGCGGCAAAAAACCGGTCACTGATGTGCAGATCGTGGCGCAGCAGTTGCAGCCCGTAACGCTGGATGCCAATGGCGAAGGTACGCTGGAACTGCCGATTCCGGCGTTTAATGGCGAACTGCGTTTGATGGCGCAGGTGTGGAGCGACGACAGCTTCGGGTCGGCCGATCGTAAGCTGGTGGTTGCCGCGCCATTGATCAGTGAACTGGCGACGCCGCGCTTCCTGGCCAGCGGCGATCAATCTACGCTGGCGCTGGATCTCACTAACCTCACCGATCAACCGCAAACGCTGAAAATCAACATCAGCGCCAGCGGCCAGCTCGCCCTGAACGGCAACATCCCTGCCAGCGTGCAGCTGGCGCAAGGCGCGCGCACCACCTTGCAAATTCCGGTCAGAGCGCTGGGCGGCTTCGGTGAAGGCGAGGTACAGGTCAGGGTTTCCGGCATGAGTTTGCCGGGCGAAACGCTGGCAGCGAGCGAGCGTAAATGGAAAATTGGCGTGCGTCCGGCCTATCCGGCACAAACGCTGAGTTTCGATAACGTGATGCAAACCGGTCAGAACTGGCAGGTGATGGCCAGCGCCTTCAATGGCTTGCAGCAGGATACCTTGAGCGGACAGCTGTCGCTCAGTAACCGTCCACCGCTGAATATCGCCAGCTATATCCGTTCGCTGTACGCCTATCCTTATGGCTGCCTTGAACAGACCGCCAGCGGCATTTGGCCGTCGGTGTTCACCAATCATGCGCAGCTGACGGCGATGGGCATCAAAACCAGTAACGATGAAGCGCGTCGCGCCTCAATTGATACCGGCATCGCGCGTCTTGCCGGCATGCAGCGCGGCAACGGCAGCTTTGGTTTGTGGAGCAAAGAGAGTCAGGAAGAGTTCTGGCTGACGGCTTACGTCACCGATTTCCTGCTGCGCGCCAGCGAAGCCGGTTACGGCGTACCGGATGGCGTGATTACCCGTGCCGACGAACGTCTGCTGCGCTATCTGCAGGATCCCGCGCAGATCGAAACCAGCTGGAGCAGCGATGCCGATGGCTTGCGTTTCAGCGTGCAGGCTTATGCCGGATTGGTGCTGGCGCGTCAGCAGCAGGCGCCGCTCGGTGCGTTGCGTGCGCTGTATGAAAAGCGCGATCGGGCTAAATCGGGGCTGGCGATGGTGCAGCTTGGCGTGGCATTGAAGCTGATGGGCGATCAACAGCGCGCACAACTGGCGCTGGCGCAGGGCATTGGCCTGGAACGTAAACCCAACAGCTGGCTCGGCGATTACGGCAGCCCGGTGCGCGATCGCGCGCTGATTCTGTCGCTGCTGACAGAAAACCAGCTGCTGCCGGAGATGCAAGGTCCGTTGTTGATCGAGCTGGCAAAAGCCGTGCACGGACAGCGCTGGTTCTCGACCCAGGAAAACAACGCGTTGTTCCTCGCCGCTCGCACCTTGCAGCAGCACAAAGGTGAAAGCTGGCAGGCGACCCTGCAGGGTAAAGCGGAACCGCTCAGCAGTGATCAGCCGCTCAATATTGGCATGACGGAAGATCAGCTGCGTCAGGGCGTGTCGGTGAAAAGCGACAACGCGTCGCCGCTTTACGGCACGCTGAATGTGGTGGGTTATCCGCGCACCGCACCGTCGCCTATGAGCAACGTGCTGCAGATCAGTCGTGAGTACTTCACGCTGGAGGGTAAGCCGGCGGATCTCACCAACCTGAAAAGTGGCGAACTGCTGGTGGTGCGGCTCAAAGTCGCGGCCAGCGAGCGCGTCAGTGATGCGCTGGTGGTGGATCTGCTGCCTGCCGGACTGGAGCTGGAAAACCAGAACCTGAGCGACAGCAGCGCCAGTTTAGGCGACAGTGCCGACGCGCTGAAAGAGAGCATGATGGATATGCAGCAAGCCAACATCAAGCACATCGAATTCCGTGACGACCGCTTTGTCGCCGCGCTGGCGCTCGATGGCTACACGCCGGGCACGCTGCTGTATCTGGCGCGTGCGGTGACGCCGGGCAGCTATCGCCTGCCGCCGCCGCAGGTGGAATCGATGTATGTGCCGGAATGGCGCGCGATTGGCAGCACGCCGGAAAAACTCAATGTGCGTTAAGCATTGATGTCTGGAAGTAAGCGACTAAAGCGGTGGCGCTGGCTGCCGCTTTTTTTACTGCTGCTGCTGGCCGCGCTGTGGCTACTGGATCGCCTTACACCGCTACCGCTGCATGAGTTACAGCCGGCGCGCGTGGTGGTGGCCGAAGACGGTACGCCGCTGTGGCGCTTTGCTGACCCGCAAGGCATTTGGCGCTATCCGGTGACGCTGGAGGATGTCTCGCCTGCCTATATCGAGGCGCTGCTGACCTACGAAGATCGCTGGTTCTGGCATCATCCCGGCATCAATCCGATGGCGATTGTGCGTGCAGTCGGGCAGAACGTGCTGCATCACGGCGTGGTCTCCGGCGGTAGCACGCTCACCATGCAGGTGGCGCGACTTATCGATCCGCAACCGCGCACTCTGCGCGGCAAAGTGGTGCAGGCGTGGCGCGCGCTGCAGCTCGAATATCATCTCTCAAAACGCGACATCCTCACGCTGTATCTCAATCGCGCCCCTTTTGGCGGCACGGTGGAGGGCGTTGGCGCGGCGAGCTGGATGTGGCTGGGGAAACCGCCTTCGCAACTTACCCAAGGTGAAGCGGCGCTGCTGGCGGTGTTGCCACAGGCACCAAGCCGCCTGCGTCCGGACCGCTGGCCTCAGCGCGCCGAAGCAGCACGCAATAAAGTGCTGGATCGCCTCGCGCAATATCACGTCTGGTCAGCGCAGGTTGTCGCCGATATCAAACAAGAAGCGGTGTGGCTGCCGCCGCGCCAAATGCCGCAACGTGCGCCGCTGCTGGCCCGACGCCTATTGTCGCTGTCACCCGATACCAAAATCACCTCAACCATTGATGTGTCGCTGCAGCGCGAACTGGAGAATCTGGCGACGTCGCTGAAAAACAACTTACCGCCGCGCACCTCGCTGGCGCTGCTGGTGGTGGATCACCAAAAAATGAAAGTGCGCGGCTATGTCGGATCGGTGGATTTCAATGACGATAGCCGTTTTGGTCATGTCGATATGATCTCGAGCGTGCGATCGCCAGGATCGGTGCTGAAGCCTTTTGTCTATGGCATGGCGCTGGATGATGGGCTGATTCATGGCGAATCACTGCTGCAGGATGTGCCGCGCCGCTTTGGCGACTATCGTCCTGGTAACTTTGACTCGGGCTTTCACGGGCCGGTGAGCGCCAGCGCTGCGCTGGAGCGATCGCTCAATCTCCCTGCGGTGCAGTTGCTGGATGCGCTGGGGCCAAAAAGTGTCGCCGCGCGCTTGCGTAACGTGGGATTGAATCTGCGCTTTCCCGCTGGCGCAGAGCCCAATCTGTCGCTGGTGCTGGGCGGCACTGGCGCACGCATGGATGAGATTGTGGCGGCCTATAGCGCCTTTGCCCGTCACGGCAATGCGGCGCAGTTGCGCTGGCTGACGACACAGCCGCTGCAGGAGAGGCCGCTGTTGTCGCCAGGCGCAGCATGGATTGTGCGGCGCATTCTGGCTGGCGCGGCGCAACCTCCGGCCAGCGGCGCGGTGGCGGAGATTGCGCCTTTGGCGTGGAAAACCGGTACCAGCTACGGCTACCGTGATGCATGGACGATTGGCATCACGTCGCGCTATCTGATTGGCGTGTGGGTTGGGCGGCCGGATGCCACGCCGGTCGCCGGGCAATTTGGTTTTGCCTCGGCGGTGCCGGTGATGAATCAGGTCAATAATGTGCTGGCGGGACATATGCCGGTGAGCGGTGCGCCGCGCGATCCGCGTCCGCTTTCGGTCAGCGCCATGAGCATTTGCTGGCCTGGCGGTCAGCCGTTGCCTCCCGGCGACGAAAACTGTCGCCAGCGTCGTCAGAGTTGGGTGTTGAATCAAACTGTGCCACCGACGCTGCTGGCGCCGGGGCAGGAAGGCGTCAATGGCTTGCGTCAGCGCTACTGGCAGAACAGCCGGGGATGGCGTGTGGCGGCCGATTGCCCGGATGCACAAAGTCGGGAGCGCCTGATGTGGCCGCTGCCGCTTGAACTCTGGCTGCCGGTTGCTGAACGCCGTGCGCAGCGCTTACCGCCGATCGATCCCGCTTGTCCGCCGCGCAATCAGGGCAATGCGCCACCGATGGTGATTACTGGTGTGATCAACGGCCAGCGCGTACAGCCGCTGCCGGGTAAAGTGGTGCTGGTGATGCCGGTTGCGGTGCAGGGCGGGCAAGGTGAGCAGCGCTGGTGGTTCTTAAACGGACAGCCGCTTGAGCGGGACGCGAGTAATAAGAGTGCGGCGCTGGTGCTGGATGAGCCGGGCAGTTATCAATTGGTGGTGATGGATGAAGCGGGGCAACTCTCATCGGTGTCATTTATCCGCGGTTAAGTGCATGGATATGGCATACTTTTTGCCTGCGCGCCCCGACAAAAATCAATTATTTTCAATAATTCCGCAAATCGCTAATAGGCAACGCGCTGCGATATCCCTATAATCGGCGCGTTTTCTTACCGGGAGGAGCTCCCGGATTCTTCAGGATGCTAACTAGAGGTCAACATGGCAATCGAACGTACTTTCTCAATCGTGAAACCAAACGCCGTCGCTAAGAACGTGATTGGTGCAATTTATAACCGTTTTGAAAGCGCGGGCTTCAAAATCGTTGGCGCAAAAATGCTGCACCTGACCAAAGAGCAGGCTGAAGGCTTCTACGCTGAGCACAAAGGCCGTCCATTCTTTGATGGTCTGGTTGAATTCATGACTTCTGGTCCGGTTGTGGTTTCTGTACTGGAAGGCGAAAACGCCGTTCAGCGTCACCGCGATCTGATGGGTGCAACTAACCCAGACAACGCGCTGGCAGGGACCCTGCGTGCGGATTACGCGGACAGCTTCACCGAGAACGCGACCCACGGTTCTGACTCTGCTGAATCTGCAGCACGCGAAATCGCGTACTTCTTCGCAGAAAACGAAGTCTGCCCACGCACTCGCTAAGTGCGTTGATGGCCTGAGCGGACACCCGTCTTTACAGCTGTTCAACCTCTGTGAAACGGTTCCCCTGGCATCATGCAGCAGATGTAGTACAATTATGCGCCCTTGTTGAGCCAGCCTCAGCGAGGGCGCTGTTTTTTTCCTACTATTAACCAGAGCCGTAACGTGTAACAACGAGGCCAGAGAACATTATGTCCGAACAGATTGTGACGCCGTCGTCCGCTTCCCCCGTGGTTGTTTCCCCAAAAAACGAAAAAATTAACCTGCTGGATCTTAACCGTCAGCAGATGCGCGAATTCTTTCTTGAGATGGGCGAAAAGCCGTTCCGTGCCGATCAGGTCATGAAGTGGATGTACCACTACTGCTGCGATGATTTCGAGCAGATGACCGACATCAACAAAGTGCTGCGCGGTAAGCTGATGCAGCGCGCTGAAATCCGTGCGCCGGAAGTGGCGGAAGAGATGCGTTCCACCGATGGCACCATTAAATGGGCGATTCGCGTGGGCGACCAGCTGGTTGAAACCGTCTACATCCCGGAAGCGGATCGCGCAACCCTGTGCGTCTCCTCGCAGGTAGGCTGCGCGCTGGAGTGCAAATTCTGTTCGACGGCGCAGCAGGGCTTTAACCGCAACCTGCGCGTATCAGAAATTATCGGCCAGGTATGGCGCGCCGCGAAAATCATCGGTGCTGCGAAAATTACCGGTCAGCGCCCGATCACCAACGTGGTGATGATGGGCATGGGCGAACCGCTGCTGAATCTGAACAACGTGGTGCCGGCGATGGATATCATGCTGGACGACTTCGGTTTCGGCCTGTCAAAACGTCGCGTTACGCTGTCAACCTCAGGCGTGGTGCCGGCGCTGGATAAGCTGGGCGACATGATCGACGTAGCGCTGGCGATTTCACTGCACGCGCCGAACGATGCGATTCGTGATGAGATCGTGCCGATCAACAAAAAGTACAACATCGAGACTTTCCTTGCGGCGGTCAAACGCTACATCGGCAAGTCCAACGCCAATCAGGGCCGTGTGACCATTGAGTATGTGATGTTGGATCACGTCAATGACAGCACCGACAACGCGCATGAACTGGCGGCACTGCTGAAAGATACGCCGTGCAAAATCAACCTGATTCCGTGGAACCCCTTCCCGGGCGCGCCGTATGGTCGTAGCTCCAATAGCCGTATTGACCGCTTCTCCAAAGTGCTGATGGATTATGGTTTCACCACCATCGTGCGTAAGACCCGTGGTGATGATATCGACGCCGCTTGTGGTCAGCTGGCGGGCGATGTGATTGACCGTACCAAGCGTACGCTGCGTAAGAAAATGGCAGGCGAAGCCATCTCTGTGAAGGCGCTCTGAAAGCCAGCGCCTGCTGATATTCAGCGGGCGTAACTCATGTCAGTCTCTCCGCATATTTTTCATGGAGAGACTGAAATGCGTAAAGGATTACCCGCCGCGATTCTGGCTGGCTTTGTTGTAACCGGTTGTGTCAATCATCCTGCAAAGCAGAGTGCAGCGGATATCCGTCTGCAGCTCGGATTGCATTATCTGGCGGTGAAGGATTATGCCGCTGCACAGCGCAATTTATTGCGTGCTCAGCAGGCAGCGCCGAAAGATTATCGCGTGCTGTTGGCCCTGGCCCGTGTGGCGCAGGCGCAGCAGAACAGCGCACAAACCCGCTGGCACTATCAGCGGGCGCAGCAGTTAGCGCCACTGAATGGTTATGTGGCTAACAATTACGGTGCGTTTCTCTGCGGTTTAAGGCAGTATGACGAAGCGCATCAACAGTTTAAGCTGGCAATTGAGGCGCAGGAAATCGATGCTCGTCAGGATGCATTCCTGTTTTCGGGCTATTGTTACCTGCAGGCTGATGAGAGTGCCGCAGCGCGCGAGCAGTTAGGTTACGCGCTGGATGCCGCACCGGAGCAGGGCAGTCAACTGCTGAGGGAAGTGGAAAGGCGGCTTGAACAGCAGGAACAGCAGTCGGTTCCGCTGCTTTTAGAAGTGTACCACCAGCGTTTGCCCGCAACGGCAGAGAGCCTGTGGTTACAGATACGTTTCGCCGCGCAACAGGGAAACGCTGCTGACGTTACACGTTATGGCGACCGGTTGGCGCGAAGTTTTCCACAATCGATACAGTACCAGCGTTATTTAGCTAATGAATACTGAAGCCACTCAAGAGAATTCTGCAGTACATTCCACAGGTGAACGCCTGCGTCTGGCCCGTGAGCAGATGGGGCTGACCCAGCAAAACGTCGCTGAACGCCTGTGCCTGAAACTTACTACCGTGCGTGATATTGAAGAGGATAAATCACCAGCTGATTTGGCTTCGACATTCCTGCGCGGTTACATTCGCTCTTATGCCCGTCTGGTGCATGTGCCGGAAGATGACCTGCTGCCGATGATGGCAAAACAGGCTCCGGTGCGCGCTGCCAGGATCGAGCCGATGCAGAGCTTCTCATTGGGTAAGCGTCGTAAAAAGCGCGATGGCTGGCTGATGATCTTCACCTGGTTGGTGATTTTCGTCGTAGTCGGTTTGACCGGTGCGTGGTGGTGGCAGAACCATAAAGCGTCACAGGCTGATTTGGTGTCGATGGCCGATCAAAACGGCAGCGGCGACAATAGCCAGTCCATTCCATTGGGCGACAACAGCACCGACAGCAATACTGATGCGGATACTAACGCTGCCGGTACGCCAGTCGATAACGGTGCTGGCGCAGTGGCCACGCCTGAAAGCAACGCCGGCGCACCTGCGTCGAGCATGAGCAACAATGCGCAAACCACCGGCAGCGACAACGCCGTGGTTTCGCCAAGCCAGGCTCCGATTGATACAGCGCCGCCAGCGGCGACCTCTCCGGCGCCAGCAAACAGTGTTCCTGCTGGTCAAATGCCTACCGCGAATGCGGCAGTCAGCCAACCGGCAGGCGATCCGAATGCCATCGTAATGAACTTCAAAGCCGACTGCTGGCTGGAAGTCAGCGATGCGACCGGCAAGAAGTTGTTCAGCGGTTTGCAACGTAGCGGCGGTAAGCTGAGTTTGTCCGGAACGGCTCCGTATCGTCTGAAAATTGGCGCACCGGGTGCGGTTGACGTGCAATATCAGAATCAGCCCGTTGATTTAAGTCGTTTTATCCGTAATAACCAGGTTGCCCGTCTGACGCTGGGTGCGCAATAACGCGCAGCGCGCTTTCCGGGTAATTGTGGAGAGAGAATATGCATAACGAAGCACCCATCATCCGTCGCAAATCAACACGGATTTACGTCGGCAAGGTGCCAGTTGGCGATGGTGCGCCCATCGCCGTTCAGTCAATGACCAACACCCGCACCACTGACGTGGACGCCACCGTTAACCAGATTCGCCAGCTTGAGCGCGTCGGGGTTGATATCGTGCGCGTCTCCGTTCCCACTATGGATGCGGCTGAAGCCTTCAAACTGATTAAGCAACAGGTCAACGTGCCGCTGGTCGCGGACATTCACTTTGACTATCGCATCGCACTGAAAGTCGCTGAATATGGCGTGGATTGTTTACGTATCAATCCAGGCAACATCGGTAACAATGAGCGTATTCGCCAGGTGGTGGATTGTGCGCGTCATTACAATATTCCGATCCGTATCGGCGTTAATGCCGGTTCGCTGGAAAAAGATCTGCAGGAAAAATATGGCGAGCCAACGCCGCAGGCGCTGCTCGAATCCGCGATGCGCCATGTGGATCACCTTGATCGCCTCAATTTTGATCAGTTCAAAGTGAGCGTCAAAGCCTCTGACGTCTTCCTTGCCGTTGAATCCTATCGTTTGCTGGCGAAAGCCATCGATCAGCCGCTGCATCTCGGTATCACCGAAGCGGGCGGCGCGCGTGCGGGTTCCGTGAAATCGGCGATCGGTTTAGGTTTGCTGCTGGCCGAAGGCATCGGCGATACGCTGCGTATTTCGCTGGCGGCCGATCCGGTTGAAGAAGTGAAAGTCGGCTACGATATCCTCAAATCTCTGCGCATCCGCTCCCGCGGCATCAACTTTATTGCCTGCCCGACCTGTTCGCGTCAGGAGTTTGATGTCATCGGTACGGTCAATGCGCTGGAAGAGCGGCTGGAAGACATCATCACACCGATGGATATTTCCATTATCGGTTGCGTGGTGAACGGTCCGGGTGAAGCGACAGTTTCTACCCTCGGCGTGACCGGCGGAGCCAAGAAAAGCGGCTTCTACGAAGATGGTGTGCGCCAGCGCGATCGTCTTGATAACAACGACATGATCGACCAGCTGGAAGCGCGTATTCGCGCTAAAGCCAGCATGCTGGATGAAAGCCGCCGTATCAACGTGCAGCAGCTGGAAAAATAATCGTGGTGCGCGCCTGTCGCGTGCCAGTTTGTGATTGAACCTGTGCGGTTTCATCCTCATAAGGTATGATGCCGCTCAGGTTTTTTTGTCTTAAGAGATTCTAACGTGGCGAAGAATATTCAAGCGATTCGCGGGATGAACGATTACCTGCCGGCGGATACCGCGATTTGGCAGCGTATTGAAGGCACCCTTGAGCAGGTGCTGGCCAGTTATGGTTACAGTGAAATCCGTCTGCCAATCGTTGAGCACACCCCGTTGTTCAGCCGCGCGATCGGTGAAGTCACCGACGTGGTTGAGAAAGAGATGTACACCTTTGAAGACCGCAACGGCGAAAGTCTGACGCTGCGTCCGGAAGGCACTGCAGGTTGCGTGCGCGCCGGTATCGAGCACGGTCTGCTGTACAATCAGGAACAGCGTCTGTGGTACACCGGCCCGATGTTCCGCTACGAGCGCCCGCAGAAAGGTCGTTATCGCCAGTTCCATCAGATGGGTGTCGAAGTCTTCGGCCTGCAAGGCCCGGACGTAGATGCTGAGCTGATCATGATGACCGCGCGCTGGTGGAAAGCGTTAGGTATTGCCGAGCACGTTGAGCTGGAGCTGAACTCTATCGGTTCGCTGGACGCGCGTGCCAACTATCGCAGCGCGCTGGTGGCATTCCTTGAGCAACATCAGGACGTACTCGACGAAGATTGCAAACGCCGCATGTACACCAATCCACTGCGCGTGCTCGACAGCAAAAATCCTGACATCCAGAAACTGTTAAACGATGCGCCAACGCTAGGCGAATTCCTTGATGAGGAGTCACGCGAGCACTTCAGCGGCCTGTGCGCCTTGCTGGACGACGCGGGCATTAACTATCGCATTAACCAGCGCCTGGTGCGCGGCCTCGATTACTATAACCGTACCGTTTTTGAATGGGTGACCAGCAGCCTCGGTTCGCAGGGCACCGTGTGCGGCGGCGGACGTTACGATGGTTTAGTTGAACAGCTGGGTGGACGTGCCACGCCAGCGGTTGGTTTTGCTATGGGTATGGAGCGTCTGGTGTTGCTGGTGCAAGCAGTTAATCCAGAATTTGAACCGACGCGCATTGTTGATGTCTATGTTATCGCTTCGGGGCAGGGCGTTCAGTCCGCCGCGATGCAACTGGCGGAAAAACTGCGTGATGCTGATCCGGCACTGAAGATGATGACCAACTTTGGTGGTGGTAACTTCAAGAAGCAGTTTGCCCGTGCAGACAAGTGGGGCGCACGCATTGCGCTGGTGCTGGGCGAAGATGAAGTGAAAGCGGGCCAGGTTGTGGTGAAAGACCTGCGTACCGGCGATCAACAGACGCTGGCTCAGAGCGACGCCGCTGCGACGTTGCGCACGCTGCTGCAGTAAGCGCAGCACTGCAACAGCCATTTTAAAGAGAGGGATTGCGTGGAAGTTTACAGCAACGAAAACGAACAAGTTGACGCGCTGCGTCAGTTCTTTGCCAACAATGGCAAATTTCTGGCCGTTGGCGTAATCATCGGTATCGCTGCGCTGGGTGGCTGGCGTTTCTGGTCCAGTCATCAGGAAGGCACCGATAAAGCGGCATCAGCCGAATATCAACAGCTGACCAGTGCGATGCAGGCGGACAAGCCTGATTCGCTGGAAGCGGTCGCCACTTTCGCCAGCGAAAACAACAACACCTATGGTGCGTTGGCTTCGTTGGATCTGGCTAAGCAGTATGTTGAAACCAATCAGCTCGATAAAGCTATCACTCTGTTACAGAGTGGGCTGAAAGATACCAAAGATGCCAACCTGCAGGCGGTGATTAACCTGCGTCTGGCTCGCATTCAGTTGCAGCAAAGCCAGGCCGATGCCGCACTTTCTACCCTTAACAATGTTAAAGGTGATGGCTGGACAGCCATTGTGGCGGACATTCGTGGCGAAGCACTGTTAAGCAAAGGCGATAAGCAGGGCGCGCGTGATGCCTGGAGCAAAGGTGCTGAATCGCAGGCCTCTCCTGCGCTGAAGCAAATGCTGCAGATGAAGATGAATAACTTAAGTTAAGCCAGTCAAGAGAGCGCACATGGAATTACGTAAATACCTGCTGCCAGGGCTGATTTCAGTCACTCTGCTCAGCGGTTGCTCGCTGTTCAGCGGCGAAGAAGATGTAGTGAAAATGGCCCCGCTGCCTAAAGTGGAAAACCAGTTTACGCCGCAGACCGCGTGGAGCACGTCGGTTGGCGACGGCGTTGGTGATTTCTATTCCAATCTGCATCCAGCCTGGCTGGACGGTACCGTGTATGCTGCAGATCGTTTTGGTGTGGTTAAAGCGCTTGATGCCAGCAATGGTAAAGAGAAATGGAAAGTCGATCTCTCTGAGAAAACCGGCTTCTTCTCGAAAAACATCTCGGCACTGCTCTCTGGCGGCGTCACCGCCAGCGGCGACCGCATCTACATCGGTAGTGAACGTGGTCAGGTATTTGCGTTGAATACCAGCGATGGTGGCATTGCCTGGCAGACCAAGGTCGCCGGTGAAGCGCTGTCGCGTCCGGTGGTGAGCGACGGTTTAGTGCTGGTTCACACCAGCAACGGTATGTTGCAAGGCCTTGATCAGAGCACTGGCGTGATCAAATGGACCGTTAACCTTGATATGCCTGCGCTGTCACTGCGCGGTGAATCAGCCCCGACCGTGGCCTTTGGTGGCGCAATTGTGGGTGGCGATAATGGCCGCGTGAGCGCAGTCATCGTCAATCAAGGTCAGCTGATTTGGCAGCAGCGTATTTCGCAGCCAAGCGGCGCCACGGAAATCGATCGCCTGAGCGACGTCGATACTACGCCAGTCGTGGTAAACGGTGTGGTTTATGCGCTGGCGTATAACGGTAACCTTACCGCGCTGGAACTGCGTTCTGGTCAGGTGCTGTGGAAACGTGAGATTGGCGGCGTGAAAGACATGGTGGTGGATGCGGGTCGTATCTATCTGGTCGATCAGGATGACCGCGTGATTGCCCTGAATGCTGACGGTGGCGTAGCCATCTGGCGTCAAAGCGATCTGCTGCATCGTAATCTGACCTCGCCGGTGCTGTTCAACGGTTATCTGGTTGTCGGTGATAGCGAAGGTTATCTGCACTGGATTAACACCCTTGACGGCCGCTTCGTGGCGCAGCAGAAACTGGACAGCGATGGCTTCCAGACTGAACCGGTGGTTGCCGGTGACAAGCTGCTGATCCAGGCGAAAGGCGGAGAAGTTTACGCCATCACCCGTTAAGGATATGGCTCTGCGGGAACGCGTTTCCCGCTCGCTTACACGGCTCCTGATTCGTCAGGGGCCGTTTCGTTTTTAGTCAGGCATGGTATTCTTTGCGCCTTCAGCCTGACGCCTGGCGTCAAATGTCGTTATAATCACGCCATTCGGGCGAATTATTTTAAAAACTGAGGCAAGTGTTATGGTACCTGTGGTCGCGCTGGTTGGGCGTCCCAATGTGGGAAAATCTACGCTATTTAACCGTTTAACACGCACACGTGATGCGCTGGTGGCGGATTTTCCTGGACTGACTCGCGATCGCAAATATGGTCGCGCCGAAGTGGAAGGGCGCGAATTCATTGTTATTGATACCGGCGGTATTGATGGCACCGAAGAGGGCGTAGAAAACCGCATGGCGGAGCAGTCGCTGCTGGCGATTGAAGAAGCCGATGTGGTGCTGTTTATGGTGGATGCGCGCGCGGGCGTAATGCCGGCGGATCAGCAAATCGCTAATCATCTGCGTGCCCGTGAGAAAGCCACCTTTGTTGTCGCCAACAAAACTGACGGTATCGACCCGGAAGCGGCGGTGCTCGATTTCTATGCGCTGGGCTTAGGCGAGATTCACGCCATTGCAGCTTCGCATGGCCGCGGCGTTAACAGCCTATTGGAAACCGCACTGTTGCCGTGGATGGAAGAAATCGTTCCAGAAGTCGAGCTCACTGAAGAAGAAGAGAACGCCGCCTATTGGGCCGATTTAGAAGAAGAGAGTGAGAAGGCGCTGGAGGAAGAGGAAGAAGAAGATTTCGACCCAACCACACTGCCAATCAAACTCGCTATCGTTGGCCGCCCGAACGTGGGTAAGTCAACGCTAACTAACCGCATTCTTGGCGAAGACCGTGTCGTGGTCTTCGACATGCCGGGCACCACGCGCGACAGCATCTATATTCCGATGGAACGTGACGGACGTGAGTATGTCCTGATTGATACCGCTGGCGTACGTAAGCGCGGTAAAATCACCGAAACCGTCGAAAAATTCTCAGTTATCAAAACGTTGCAAGCTATCGAAGATGCTAACGTGGTGATGCTGGTGATTGATGCGCGTGCCGGAATCTCCGATCAGGATCTCTCGCTGCTCGGCTTTATCCTGAACAGTGGGCGCTCACTGGTGATCGTGGTCAACAAGTGGGATGGCATGACGCAGGAAGCCAGAGATGAAGTCAAAGAGATGTTGGACTTCCGCCTGGGCTTTATCGATTTTGCGCGCATCCACTTTATTTCCGCCCTGCACGGCAGCGGCGTCGGCAACCTGTTCGAATCGGTGACCGAAGCGTACGACTGCTCCACCAAGCGTGTGGGCACCGCAATGCTGACGCGCATCATGACCATGGCCGCCGACGATCACCAACCGCCGTTGGTACGGGGTCGCCGCGTGAAACTGAAGTATGCGCACGCCGGTGGTTATAACCCGCCAATTGTGGTGATTCACGGCAACCAGGTGAAAGATCTGGCTGATTCCTATAAGCGTTACCTGATGAACTACTTCCGTCGTTCACTCAACGTTATGGGTACGCCGATTCGCATTCAGTTCAAAGAAGGCGATAACCCGTACGCGGGCAAACGCAACCTGTTGACGCCAACGCAGCAGCGCAAACGTCAGCGTCTGATGTCGCATCTGAAGAAGAACAAGCGTTAAGATGAGAAGGGCCCAGCAGGGCCCTTTTTTTTCACCTGTAACTTGTAGTGGCGCCATTTATGGCGGCCGCCATCCAAAGCGCAGAGGATAATGGATGAACTTTTCCTGCCCAACCTGTCAGCAACCACTCACTCTCAGTGAAACCGGTTTTGACTGCCCCAATTGTGAACGTCATTTCGATCGTATCGCCTTATGCCCGGATTGCCATCAGCCGTTACAAGTGCTGAAAGCCTGTGGCGCTGTCGACTACTTTTGTCAGCACGGCGACGGTCTCATCTCGAAAAAGCGCGTCGAATTTACGCCTGCCTTCATCGCAGATTAAAAACTCCGGATTCCACGCCTAGAGTTATTAACCAGTTACGCCTGGATTTGTAGCAAAAATGCTATTAACCAGTGACTGCCGCGTTATGGATATTCACTTTTTATTGTACCAGGTGGTACAATCCTGCCGCCTTGTCGCGAGAATAACTCTCACCTACGTTGTGTCCTCGCTCACAAGCGCCGAATCACGGGCATTGCACCCGTATCAATAGATATAAAATAAAGCGTAACGGAATAGTTCCTGTCTCCCGCTGCGGCTGGGGCCTTGTCATCGGCTGCCACAGATTTATCGGCGCCAGCGCTTTATTTTTTCAGGAGAGTTTTTGTTATGGCAGAAAATTCCGCTCGTCCCGGCAAAGGGCTGAGCATCTGGTCCGTACTGTTTGGCCTGGTCTTGCTGGCAATCGGCTTGTTCTTCGCAATCGGCGGCGGCAAGCTGGTCGCGCTGGGCGGCAGCTGGTACTTCCTCATCGCCGGTATCGTTATGTTGCTGGCGGCCATTCAGTTCTTCCGTCGCAAATCATCCGCCGTCACCCTGTTTATTCTGGTGTTTGCTGGCACGCTGATTTGGTCACTGTTTGATGCAGGCCTGCATTTCTGGCCGCTGGTCTCGCGCTTGATGGTGCCGGCCGGCTTGATGCTGTTTGCATTCCTCACCTGGCCAGCCCTGCGTAAAAGCGAAGGCAAAAGCTCCCTGGCGAAAATCTCTTATGTGCTGTCTGCGGTGATCGTGGTCGGCATGGTGGCGACTTTCGTGCAGATGTTCCAGCCGCATCCTATCGTGGCATTTGACGGTAAACAGCTGCCGCTGATTCCGGTCGATAAATCAAAACCTCAGCAAGACTGGAGCAGCTACGGCCGTACGCCGGGTGGCGACCGCTTCGCTGCCATCGATCAGATTACCCGCGACAACGTGAAAGACCTGCAGGTTGCCTGGACTTTCCACACTGGCGATACGCCAATCAGCCCAACCGGTAACGGTGCGGAAGATCAGCAAACCCCGCTGCAGGTGGGCAACACGCTGTTCCTGTGCACCCCGCATAACAATGTGATTGCGGTTGCCGCAGACAGCGGTAAGGAAATCTGGAAACGCGAAATCAACGCGCAGGCAGAAGTGTGGAACCGCTGCCGTGGCTTAGCCTATTTCGATGCGACTAAACCCCTGCAGCAGCCAACCGAGCCGGGTTCAACGCCGGTTACTGCCGCTGTGCTGCCTGCTGGCGACACCTGTCAGCGTCGTATTCTGATGAACACCATTGATGCGCGTCTGATTGCTATCAACGCCGACAACGGTGAGCTGTGCGACACCTTCGGTACGCACGGTGTGGTTGACCTGAAAACCGGTCTGGGCAGTGCGCCAGATCCGCAATATCAGTTGACGTCACCGCCAGCGATGGCCGGTACCACTGTTGTTGTGGGTGGTCGTGTCGCCGATAACGTACAGACCGACATGCCTGGCGGCGTGCTGCGTGGTTTTGACGTCATCACCGGTCAGATGCGTTGGGCGTTTGACCCAGGCAACGACGACCCCAATGCGGTGCTGATGCCAGGTAAAAATTACACCCGCAGCACGCCAAACTCGTGGGCGCCAATGTCTTACGATCCGGCAATGAACACCGTGTTCCTGCCGATGGGTAGCTCGTCAGTGGATCTGTGGGGTGCGAACCGTACCAAACTGGATCACACTTACGGCGCATCAATTCTGGCGTTGGATGCCACCACCGGTAAGCAGAAGTGGGTTTATCAGACCGTGCATAACGATCTGTGGGACTTCGACCTGCCAATGCAGCCGAGCCTGGTCGACTTCCCGATGAAGGACGGCACTAACAAGCCAGCTGTAGTTATCGGCGCGAAAACCGGCATGATCTGGGTGCTGGACCGCTTGACCGGCAAGCCTTTGACCAAAGTTGAAGAGCTGCCGATGCCGCAGGGTCACATCCCGAACGAGCAGTACACCAAAACTCAGCCGCACTCCGTGGAAATGCCAAACATTGGCAACCAGAAAATGACGGAATCGGATATGTGGGGGGCAACACCGTTTGATCAGCTGGCGTGCCGTATTGCCTTTAAAGGCATGCGTTACGATGGTCTGTTCACCGTGCCGGATACCGATAAATCCCTCAGCTTCCCAGGTTCACTGGGCGGTATGAACTGGGGCGGTATCTCGTTTGACCCGAACAACCAGTACATGTTCGTTAACGACATGCGTCTGGGCCTGTGGGTACAGATGATTCCACAAGACACCAGCAAAACGGCGGCCAGCAACGGCGGTGAAGCCATCAACACCGGTATGGGTGCGGTTCCGCTGAAAGGCACACCGTACGCGGTGAACAAAAACCGCTTCATGTCGCCGCTGGGCATTCCGTGCCAGGCTCCGCCGTTCGGTACGCTGTCAGCGATTGATATGAAAACCCGTCAGATCGTGTGGCAGGTGCCGGTGGGTACGGTAGAAGATACCGGTCCGTTTGGTATCAAAATGCGCGCGAAAATGCCAATTGGTATACCGACCTTAGGCGGCACGCTGGCAACGCAGGGTGGTCTGGTGTTCATCGCGGGTACGCAGGATTACTATCTGCGCGCTTTCGATAGCTCAACCGGTAAAGAAGTGTGGAAAGCACGTCTGCCAGTCGGCAGCCAGGGCGGTCCAATCAGCTATGTTTCGCCGAAAACCGGCAAACAGTACATCCTGATCTCCGCAGGCGGTGCACGTCAGTCGCCAGACCGTGGTGATTACGTGATTGCTTACGCGCTGCCAGACAGCAAGTAAGTTATACAAGGAGAAAGGCCGACATCATGATGTCGGCCTTTTTTTTATCACCCTCCGTGGCACATCTCTTCCTTTAAGGCACCTTAATTACTGCTGCTTAGAAGGGCGACGGCTTTTTTGACCTCCTTTTCTTCCAGCTTCCCTGGCTCTTTCAGGATCGTTTCTGAAATTACCCCCACTGACTTTGCCGCCAGCGCTACCGGCTTCCCTGGCGCGCTCCGGGTCCTCTGCAAAGTTCCCGGCACCACCTCGTTGCTTTTTTTGTGTCATAGCAGAGTCCTCATCTAAGGGTGTTTTCTTCGACGTGGACTAGCTAGCCACATAATGAGTATAGTCAATCAGTTACGCTCTGCCTTGAGAGATCTCCGATAACCTATTCACCGTCTCGCCACAGCGATTGCAGCTCGGGGGGCGCCAGTTGTTCGGGAATTAAAATCACGAAACTTCCCGCTTCGCGATGGGTGGCGTAGGTGATTTGAATGCGGAAGTAGCGCTGATCGCCACGACCGACATTTGCCGCCTGATCTTCCGTTTCCCCCAACGGCATTGCCTGTTCCAGCACCTCGCAGACGCGCTGCTTTTGCGGTTCCGGCAGTTCCGCCAGCGCAAAGCGCCGTTCGCCGCGCAGTTTAGGGATAAAAGCGATTCCGCCTTCCCGCGCCAGCTCAATGATTGCGTCATCGGTCAGTTGGATGTCCATGTTACGCCTACCTGCTGCCAGGCGGATTGGATCTTTTCCGCCACTGAGCTGTTGAATCGTTGATTGGCGTGCTGCACGGTAAAGCGCGCAAAGGTGCTGAAATCGGCATCCTGCGGCAGCGTTTTGTCGCACAGCGTGTCGTACCACGCTTGACCGGCCTGTTCCCACGCAAAGCCGCCCAGCGCTTTAGCAGCGAGGTAAAAGGCGCGATTGGGAATGCCGGAATTGAGGTGCACGCCGCCGTTGTCGTCACGCGTTTCGATGTAGTGCGCCATATCGGCCGGTTGCGGATCTTTACCTAGCACCGGATCATCGTAAGCCGTTCCCGGTGACGACATCGAGCGCAATCCGCGCCCGTTGATGCCCTGCGCCAGTAAACCTTCGCCGATAATCCAGTCGGCCTGATCGGCGCTCTGCTTGAGGTGAAATTGCTTCACCAGCGAACCAAACACGTCAGACATCGATTCATTCAGCGCGCCTGCCTGTTGGAAATAGATTAATCCCGCTTCGGTTTCTGTCACGCCGTGCGTCAGCTCGTGCGCCACCACATCCAGCGCGATAGTGAAGCGATTGAAAATCTCGCCGTCACCGTCACCAAACACCATCTGCTGCCCGTTCCAGAAGGCGTTCTGATACTCCTTGCCGTAATGCACGGTGCCATCGAGCTTGAGGCCTTTATTGTCCAGCGAGTTGCGTTGGTAGATTTGCCAGAAGAAATCGTAGGTAATGCCGAGATAGTTCCAGGCTTCTTCGGCTGCAACATCACCATTTCCCGGCTGGCCTTCTTCGCGCACCAACGTGCCGGGCAGATTTTGCGTCCCTTCGGCGTCATAGATAGCACGCAGCACTGTGCCTGGCTGAGCGGTGGTGGTGCTTGCTGGTTTAGCGTTATGTTCGCCCATCAAGTGCTGGACGTGGGTGAGGGTGCGGCGCGCGTAGTCTTGTTGCGCGCCGGAGCAGTTATCAATGATATTGCGCAGAATGTAGGGAGGAATAACGCTGTAAGACATAAAAAAACTCCTGGCCGTTTAGGTACATGCCAGAAGTATAGTTTTCCCGCTATGAACGCGCTTTGCGGCTCCGGGATTTCTGCGGTTCGAGTGCGGTAACCTGGCTTTCCACCCAGCCATCGTCCAGCCGGGTGCGCAGCAAGTCGCCTTTGCTCAGCTGTTGGGTTTTCTTCACCACCTGACCTTGGGTGTCGGTGGTTACGCTGAAGCCACGCGCCAGCGTCGCCAGCGGGCTCACGCCTTCCAGCTGTGCCGCCAGCGTGCCAAAGCGCTGACGATTGTGATTGAGCTGCTTCTCCATGCCCTGCTGTAAGCGATAATGCCATTGCTGGAGCTGCTGCTGAGCGCGCAGAATACGTCCCTGCGGCTGCTGGGCGTTAAGGCGTTGCAGCAGGCGATCCTGCTGACGATTGGCCACACGCATGCGCTGGTCCATCGCTTCACCGAGACGGCGCTGCAGCTGGAAGAGCGCGGTTTGCTGGCGTGCCAGACGCAGCTGTGGATGCTGCTGCTGCAAGCGGTGCTGAATGCGCGTGAAACGACGCTGCTGCTGAGCCAGATAGAAATCCATCGCCATCTCCATGCGCTGCTGCTGCGACTGCAAACGGCGTAACAGTTCAAGCTGATTACGGCTCACCAATTCTGCCGCAGCAGACGGCGTCGGTGCACGTAAATCCGCTACGAAGTCAGCGATGGTGACATCGGTTTCATGCCCAACGGCGCTGACAATCGGCAGGCGGCTGGCAAAAATCGCCCGCGCCACGCGCTCGTCATTGAAGCTCCACAAATCTTCCAGCGAACCGCCGCCACGACCGACAATCAGCACGTCACACTCATCGCGCTGGTTAGCCAGCTCAATGGCACGCACAATGCCAGCCGGCGCATCCACGCCTTGCACCGCGGTGGGATAGATAATCACCGGCAGTGAAGGATCGCGTCGATGCAGCACGCGCAGCACGTCGTGCAGCGCCGCGCCGGTGGCGGAGGTAATCACGCCCACCTGACGCGCCGGATCCGGCAGCGGCTGTTTGAACTGTTGATCGAATAAGCCTTCCGCGGCCAAACGCGCTTTCAGCTGCTCGAATTGCTGCTGCAGCAAGCCTTCACCGGCCGGATGCATGCTTTCGATAATCAGCTGATAATCGCCGCGCGGCTCATACAGCGTGATGCTGGCGCGCACTAACACCTGCTGGCCATGTTGAGGACGGAAGGTGACGCGACGGTTGCTGTTGCGGAACATCGCGCAGCGCACTTGTGCGCCATCATCCTTCAATGTGAAGTACCAATGACCGGAAGAGGGCTGAGTGAAATTTGAAATTTCAGCGCTGAGCCACACCAGGCCCATCTCATTTTCCAGCAGTTGGCGCACCGTGGTGTTCAGGCGGCTGACGGTAAAAATATTGGCGGTTGGCGGTAGCGACATGTGATGTAGATCAAATTTTAAATCAGAGGGTTAATCAACTGATACTACATTGCTTGCCCCGAGGATCAAGACTTTTTCTGAAAAAACACTGGAGGCAATCGGTTTCGGCCTGTATAATGCCGCGGCAATATTTTATCTGTTTTAATCGCCCCCAGGTGGAGATATTGCAATGTTAAGAATCGCTAAAGAAGCCCTCACATTTGACGACGTTCTGCTCGTTCCCGCTCACTCCACTGTCTTACCGAACACCGCTGATCTCAGCACTCAACTGACGAAAAACATCCGTCTGAACATCCCCATGCTCTCCGCTGCAATGGACACCGTGACCGAAGCCGGTCTGGCAATTGCGCTGGCGCAGGAAGGTGGTTTGGGCTTTATTCACAAAAACATGTCAATTGAGCGCCAGGCGGATGAAGTTCGTAAGGTGAAAAAGCACGAAAGCGGCGTCGTTACCGATCCACAAACCGTGCTGCCAACTACCGCGCTGGCGGCGGTGAAAGAGCTGACCGAACGTAACGGCTTCGCCGGCTACCCGGTCGTGAACACCGACAACGAGCTGGTAGGCATCATCACGGGCCGTGACGTGCGTTTTGTTACCGACCTGACCTTGCCGGTTTCCGCGGTGATGACCCCGAAAGAGCGCCTGGTAACGGTGAAAGAAGGTGAAGCACGCGAAGTTGTGCTGCACAAAATGCACGAAAAACGTGTTGAGAAAGCGCTGGTTGTTGATGACAGCTTCCACCTGCTGGGCATGATCACCGTTAAAGATTTCCAGAAAGCCGAACGTAAACCTAACGCGTGTAAAGATGCGGAAGGCCGTCTCCGCGTAGGCGCTGCTGTTGGCGCCGGTGCGGGCAATGAAGAGCGCGTTGATGCGCTGGTTGCTGCCGGTGTTGACGTGCTGCTGATTGACTCATCACACGGTCACTCTGAAGGCGTGCTGCAGCGTATTCGTGAAACCCGTGCAAAATACCCGAACCTGGAAATCATCGGCGGCAACGTTGCCACCGGCGCAGGCGCATTGGCGTTGGCGCAGGCCGGCGTGAGCGCGGTGAAAGTGGGGATCGGTCCTGGCTCAATCTGTACCACGCGTATCGTCACTGGTGTTGGCGTGCCACAGATCACCGCGGTTTCTGATGCGGTTGCCGCGCTGGAAGGCACCGGCATTCCGGTTATCGCTGATGGCGGCATCCGCTTCTCTGGCGACATCGCTAAAGCGATTGCAGCAGGCGCAGCGGCCGTCATGGTCGGTTCTATGCTGGCTGGTACCGAAGAGTCTCCAGGCGAAATCGAGCTTTATCAAGGCCGTTCGTTCAAGTCTTATCGCGGTATGGGTTCACTGGGCGCGATGTCTAAAGGCTCTTCAGATCGTTACTTCCAGAGCGATAACGCCGCTGACAAACTGGTACCGGAAGGTATCGAAGGCCGCGTGGCCTATAAAGGCCGCCTGAAAGAGATCGTGCACCAGCAAATGGGCGGCTTACGCTCTTGCATGGGCCTGACGGGTTGCCAGACCATTGACGATCTGCGCACCAAAGCGGAGTTCGTGCGTATCAGCGGCGCGGGCATCAATGAAAGCCACGTGCATGACGTGACCATCACCAAAGAGTCACCAAACTACCGCATGGGTTCATAATCCCGTAAAATTTAGCGCCCGGCACCCGCCGGGCGCTTTTATTATTAAGTCCATCCCAATGGAAACGCCTCAATGACGACTGAAAATATTCATAAACATCGCATTTTGATCCTCGATTTTGGTTCTCAGTATACGCAGCTGGTTGCGCGCCGCGTGCGCGAGCTGGGTGTCTACTGCGAACTCTGGGCGTGGGATGTCACCGAAGAGCAAATTCGCCAGTTTAACCCGAACGGCATCATTCTCTCTGGCGGTCCGGAGAGCACCACCGAGCTGAACAGCCCGCGTGCGCCGGAATACGTGTTTAACGCGGGTGTGCCAGTGTTGGGCGTCTGCTACGGCATGCAGACTATGGCGATGCAGTTGGGCGGCAAGGTTGAAGGCTCTAACGAGCGCGAATTTGGTTATGCGCAGGTTGAAGTGCTGACTCAGAGCGCGCTGGTGCGTGACATCGAAGATGCGATTAGCGCAGCAGGTAAACCGCTGCTGGACGTTTGGATGAGCCACGGCGACAAAGTCACCGCCATCCCAGCCGGTTTCGAAACCGTTGCCAGCACCGAAACCTGTCCGTTTGCCATCATGGCTAACGAAGAGAAGAAATTCTACGGCGTGCAGTTCCACCCGGAAGTGACGCACACGCGTCAGGGCCTGCGCATGCTTGAGCGTTTCATTCGTGACATCTGCGGCTGTGAAGCGCTGTGGACACCAGCCAAAATTATCGAAGATGCGGTTGAGCGTATTCGTCAGCAGGTTGGCGATGACAAAGTGATTCTCGGTCTGTCTGGCGGCGTGGACTCTTCTGTGACCGCGATGCTGCTGCATCGCGCCATCGGCGAGCGTCTGACCTGCGTGTTCGTGGATAACGGCCTGCTGCGTCTGAATGAAGCTGAGCAGGTGCTGGAAATGTTCGGTGACCACTTCGGTCTGAACATCGTGCACGTTGCGGCAGAAGCGCGCTTCCTTGATGCGCTGGCGGGCGAGAACGATCCCGAAGCCAAACGTAAAATCATCGGCCGCGTATTCGTAGAGGTGTTTGACGAGCAGGCGCTGCGTCTGGAAGACGTGAAGTGGCTGGCACAAGGCACCATCTATCCTGACGTGATCGAATCGGCGGCTTCTGCCACCGGTAAAGCACACGTGATCAAATCGCACCACAACGTGGGCGGTTTGCCGAAAGAGATGAAGATGGGCTTGGTTGAGCCGCTGAAAGAGCTGTTCAAAGACGAAGTGCGTAAAATCGGTCTGGAACTCGGCCTGCCGTACGACATGCTGTATCGTCATCCGTTCCCAGGTCCAGGTTTGGGCGTGCGCGTGCTGGGCGAAGTGAAGAAAGAGTACTGCGACCTGCTGCGCCGTGCAGACGCCATCTTCATCGAAGAGCTGCATAAAGCTGACCTGTACAACAAAGTCAGCCAGGCGTTCACCGTGTTCCTGCCAGTACGTTCTGTTGGCGTGATGGGCGATGGTCGTAAATATGATTGGGTGGTTTCACTGCGTGCGGTGGAAACCATCGACTTCATGACAGCGCACTGGGCGCACCTGCCGTACGATTTCCTCGGCCGCGTCTCTAACCGCATCATCAACGAAGTTAACGGCATTTCCCGCGTGGTTTATGATATTTCAGGTAAACCACCTGCGACGATTGAGTGGGAATAAATCCTGCTTTGATCACTGCGTAAAAACGAAGCCCGCTTAATTGCGGGCTTTTTTTTCAAACCTTCTGATGGCAAATCATGCGGCTAAATGAATCGCATAGTTCGTGAATACAAACGCCCCCGTTTCGATGCAAGATAGCGGTTGATTTTTACTCATCAGGATGCCGTCGATGTTGCCCTTCAAAGCCGTACTGATCTCTTTTCTTTGCATCATCTTGCTTTCATTAGGCGCAAGTCTGGCACAGGCAACGCGAAGCGGTGAGCTCACCTCTGAACGCGGTGGCTGGGCATCCGCAAGGCGCGATTCGGCCGGTATCGCACCGGATCCGCAGCGTTATGCGGCAGAAGCTATCGTGCAGGTTTATGCTGCGCCGACTTATGGCTGGAAGGGCGCGGTGGCGGTACATCCGTGGATTATCTTCAAACGCGCCGGTGAAACCCGCTATAACCGTTACGAAGTGATTAGCTGGGGCAGCGGCGATAAAGTGCGTCGTAATAGCAATCTTCCTGATGGTTACTGGTACGGTGCGAAGCCGCGTCTGCTGGTTGACCATCGCGGCAGTAGCGCAGAAGCGATGATTCCGCAGATCGAAGCGGCCATTAAATCCTATCCCTGGCCGACCACGTATCACGCCTGGCCGGGACCCAACAGCAATACTTTTATGGCACATATTGGCCGCGAGGTTCCGGCGTTGAAGTTGGATCTACCGGCTAACGCGCTCGGCAAAGATTATCGCTCGCTGCTTAATCCGGTAGGTTTACCGCCGTCAGGTCGCGGCGTGCAGCTTTCTCTGCTGGGCGTGTTGGGTGTGACGGTTGGCGCGGAAGAGGGGCTGGAAGTGAACTTGCTGGGATTAAACATGGGGCTGGATTTCACACCATTTAGGCTGCGTCTGCCGTTTATCGGCGGCATCGGTCAGAATAATGTGCAGCGAGACAATCCCTAAAAGTGGCCCCGATTTGGGGCCATTTTTTTAACAGACGCCGAAATCGCCGTCTTCGTGATACAGATTCACGCTATCGGCTCTGACTTCAATTTCACGCTTGATGTGATCGTCAACGCGAGCGCACCACAGCATATCGCCTTCCACGCGCAGCACCTGCATCTTTGGGCCACCGGTCTTAGACTGCACAAAATCATCCACGTTAAACATGCTTCTTCTCCTTCAGGTCAGTGATAACAACAGAGTCTATATGCACTTCAGGCGCTGTGCGCTTGATTTTGTGCGCTGTCTTCCAGCACAAAACTGAATCAAAGCGCGTTGAGACCGTTCTGGTTATTTTCTGCAACATTCGCCGCTGAAATAGTACCGAAACACTTCGCGGTTGTCAGTTGACAACTTATTGCGGTGAGCATAAGGTAGCCAGCGATGTCATACAGGAAGCGGCATCCGCATAAAGCGGTCGAAGAGGCTTTGCGATATGCAGAAGCGAGAGGTTGGAAGATTGCCGTTGGCGGTCACCATGCGTGGGGCAAGATGTACTGCCCAGATAATTCGACAGAGTGTCGATGTGGGGATTACTGCATTACCTGCATCTGGAGTACGCCAAAAAATCCCGAAACGCATGCCAAACTGTTACGGCGCGTGGTGGATAACTGCAGTGAAAGCCCTCAGCGGGTTAAGTGACGAGGAGTGAAACATGGAATTTGAGTTTACGCTGCGTTTTCAGCTCAATGATGAGAGCGACATCGATGAAGTGATCGAACGGCTCGATTCGCAAGGCTGCACTGATGCGTTAATTGGCGCGGGTGTGGCGGGAAAATTAAGCATGACGTTCTGCCGCGAAGCCAGCACTGCACAGGACGCGGTGCGCAGCGCGTTGGAGGATGTTTTTGAGGCATTGCCAGATGCGGAACTGATTGAAGCCGCGCCAGATTTAGTCGGGCTGACGGATATCGCAGAGTTGATAGGAGTTTCGCGGCAGAACATGCGCAAGCTGATGCTCAGCCATAGCCCGCAGTTTCCGCGCCCGATTCATGATGGAAAAACAGCCATATGGCATTTAATCGATGTGCTGGAGTGGTTAAATCAGCGTGGTTCAACGCGGGTCAATCCAGCACTGAGTGAACTGGCGCGCGCAACGTTGCAACTCAATTTACAGCAGATGCTGCAACGTTACGCACACTGTTTAAAGCCTTAATGATGCAGCAAAAATATCGTCGCCAGACCAAGGAAGATAAAGAATCCGCCGGTATCGGTGATCGCGGTGATCAGCACGCTAGAGCCAACGGCGGGATCGCGTTTCATTTTGGTCATGATTAACGGAATCAGCACGCCCATCAGTGCGGCCAGCAGCAGGTTCAGCACCATCGCCAGCATCATCACGCCGCCGAGTTGCAGGTTGTCATACATCAGCCAGGTCACACCGCCCATAATGCCGCCCCAGAACAGGCCGTTAATCAATGCCACGCCGAGTTCACGCATGATCAGGAACGAGAAGTTACCCGGTTCAACCTGATGCAGCGCCAGCGCACGCACAATCATGGTAATGGTTTGATTGCCGGTGTTGCCGCCGATGCCGGCGACGATTGGCATCAGCGCCGCCAGCGCAACCAGCTGCGATATGGTGGCTTCAAACAGGCCAATCACGCGCGAAGCGACAAATGCGGTACACAGGTTAACCGCCAGCCAGGCCCAGCGTTTGCCCACCGCTTTGCGCACCGGCGCAAACACGTCTTCGCCCTGGCTGATACCCCCCATTTTACGGATGTTGCTTTCGTTCTCTTCGTTCACCAAATCGACCACGTCTTCAATGGTGATACGGCCAATCAGTTTGCCTTGAGCATCGGTGACCGCAGCGGAGATCAGGTTATAACGTTCAAACGCGCTGGCAGCGTCTTCCGCTTTATCGTTGAGCTGAAACGTGGTGGGATGCGAATTCATCACTTCTGCGACCAGCATCTTCGGTTTGTTGAGCAGAATATCAGTGAGCGTTAACTCACCTACCAGTTGATTCTGTTCGTCGGTGATAAAGATCTTATCGGTGCCGTCAGGCATTTTCTTGCCTTTACGCAGATAGCGCTGCACCGTGGCTAAGGTCACGTCAGAGCGCACCGTCAGGATATTGAAATCCATGATCTGCCCGACGCGATCGCGATCCAGCTCGATCACGCTCATCAGCCGCGCGCGCAGGCTTGGTTCAAGGGTAGTGAGCAGACGTCCGGTTAAATCGCGCGGCAGGTAGCGCGCCAGATATACCTGATCGTCGATATCCAGCGGCTCGATGGCGTGCAGAATATCGCGATCAGACATTTCTTCCGTCAGGCTGGCCCAAACGGTTTCTGAAGCCTCAACCAGGACGTGACCTCGCTGTGCCGTCGGCACTAAACGCCACAGCGCCTGACGCTCTTCTTCCGGCAAGGCTTCGAGGATGTCGGCCAAATCCGCGGCGTGCAATTGCTGCAGCTCACGCTCTAATTCATGACGCCAGTCGGTGATATCACGCAGTTCGGCGGCATTCAGATCGACGGATTTATCCAGCAGAACATCAACCAGATCGTGCTCGTTGAGCAGCAGGTTGAGAATGTGATGACGGGTTTCAGCTAATTTTTGTGAATGCGAAGCAGACATAACGCGTTCCTTGTGTCTGTAAAGTCAGCTCACAGTGTAGCGCGTTGCGGGTAACAGGACGTAAAAAGCAGCATTGTCTCAAAGGACAATGTTTAGCAGCGACAGCCGACCCGCAAATTATTTAGCGCGAATCACTGTTGCTCAGCGTGACCGGTTCAGGGATGGTTTTCTTTTGCTGATGATGCTCGATGGCACCGGGAATGATGAAAAGCAGGCGGCCAAACAAAATTAAGAAGCTGACCAGTAAAACAATGCGGGTCATGGTGCCAGTTTTGGGACGTCTTCGTGCAGAGATAGCGCTGTTCACGCGGGGTGGTTCCTATAAATGCCCGATGGGCGGAGGCAATATTTAGTCACACTTAGATCGCTAAAGCAATCGCTGTGTGAAAAATGAGCAAAAAAGATTCAGCGCACTGATCGTCATCAGACAATCTAACGGCCGCACAAAGCGGCCGTTAATTCAGTAACTGGCTTTCTGCGCCAGCAGCGTGGCGAAACGGGTTTTAATGCGGTTACCGTTTTCATCACGACGATGCAGCTCACCGACCTCTTCGTTGTACTTCACAATATGCCAGTTGCGGTAATAGTGGCTGAGTTCACCGGATTTAAACGCAAACGGGAAGTTTTGCGTATTGGGATAATCATCGGTATCCATCGCCGCCACAATCAGGTTGTAGCCATATTTACGCGTGCTGGCCTGCATATCGGCAATCAGCTGCGGAATGGTTGCCGGCTGCAGGAACATCATCACCACGGTCGACAGCACAAACTGATAGCTGCCGTTGAAGCGCACGCTATTGAGATCGCACAGCTCGGTGTGAATGTTCTGTAGATTCTCTTCCGCAATGATGCTGTTCAGGCGCTCCAGACTGGCGGGATTGCTGTCCCAGGCCGTCACGTCAAAGCCATGCTGATTGAGAAACAGACTATTGCGGCCCTGGCCGCAGCCCAAATCCAGTGCTTTCCCTACTTCAAGATGAGGCAGGGCCGCCAACACTTCAGAATGGGTCGGCGTGAGGCCATATTTTTCAGCATAATAATTATCGGGGCGTGTAGTCATAACCAGATTGCGGGCCAGCTGCCCGCATTACTCCTCTTCTTCCAGCATTAGTTTCCAGCCGGTGACATCATTCCAGTAAGCTTGCTCGCGCTCCAGATCCAGCTGCACCAACGTATTCTGGCTCAGGAAGCCGGCAGGGAAGGTCAGCGTCCAGTGGCCGTCGTCGGTGCTGAGCTTGAGAGAATCCGGTTTGGTGGTCGCCTGGCGCTGATTATTCAGCAGCGTGCCAAGACGCAGCAGGAATACCATCGGCAGAAACTGTTTCTTTTTAAACAAGGTGAAACGCGGCATCTCATCCTGCTTCACCGCTTTGCGGTGATAACGTACCAGCGTGGCCAACAGCATCTGTTGATCCTGATTAAAGCCCGGCATGTTGGAGTTCTGCAGGATGTAAGCCGAATGGCGCTGCATGCCGCTGTGATTGATGGTCAATCCCACTTCATGCAGCAGCGCGGCCCATTTCAGCAGCGCCGACAGTTGCGGATTAGCTTGCTTGGGATTCTGCTCCTGCCACTGCAAATAGAGCTTCTCGGTGGTTTCCAGCACACGGCGCGCCTGATCGCTATCAATCGCATAGTGATTTGCCAGACTTTGCGCGGTGCGGCTGCGAATGTCCTGATGACGGAAACGGCCTTCCATCTCATACAGCACGCCTTCACGCAGTGCGCCGTCAGAGAGACGCAGCTCGCGAATCGCTAACGCATCAAACACGCCACACAAAATTGCTAAGCCTGGCACAAACACCGCTTTACGCTCTTCCGACAAGCCCGGCAGGCTCAGCGCATTAAACGACTTATGCTTCAGCACTTCGCTGGTCAGCAACTCCAGCGTTTCTGGCGTAATCAGCTTCTCTTTTTCGCCCATCGCCAGCAGCACTTCGCAGGCCGCTTTGATGGAGCCCGACGCGCCCAGCGCATATTGCCAGCCGTGCAAACGATATTGCCACGCCATGGTTTCTAGCTTTTGCGCAGCGGAGAGGCGCGCACGGCGGAAGTTTTCTGGCGTGATTTCGCCTTTGGGGAAGAAGAGATTGGCGAAGCTGACGCAGCCCATGCGGCGGCTCTCTACCAGCTGCGGCTCAAAGTCTTCCCCAATCACCAGTTCGGTGGAGCCGCCGCCGATATCGATCACCAGCTTGCGGCCTTTTTCCGGCTGCGTGTGCTCCACGCCCATAAAAATCAGACGCGCTTCTTCGTTGCCGGAGATCACCTCGATCGGATAGGGAATCACCTCGGCCGCGCGCTGCAGAAACTCTTCCGCATTGCTGGCGATACGCAGCGTGTGCGTGCCGACGATCGTCACGTTGGCGGAACTGAAGCCCTGCAAACGTTCGGCGAACAACGCCAGACAGCTCAGCCCGCGCTCAATCGCTTCTTCGCTCAGGCGATTGTGCGCATCCAGCCCATCGGCGAGATGCACGCGCTGTTTCAGGCGTCCCAGCACTTGTAAAGCGCCATCCACCACGCGGGCAATGACCATATGGAAGCTGTTCGAGCCGAGGTCGATTGCCGCGAATTCCTGAGGTTTCGGCGTACTTTTATGTGAGATTGGCATAGGCGTTATTCGGGTTGTTCCAGTTTCTTGATGTAGTCATAAATGGCCAGTTGCGAACGCACCTTTTTACGGTTGCCGCGCGGCACATAACGATTACTCAGCTCTTTATCGACGATGCGGGCTTTCACCGTATCACTAAACAGAATGGCGATGATGTCCAATATGCGCTGCTTCACGCGGGGATCAAGAATCGCCACGGCAACTTCAATGCGGTGATCAATGTTACGCGTCATCCAGTCCGCGGAAGAGAGGAACACCTTTTTCTCGCCGCCGTTCTCAAAAATATAGACGCGGTCGTGTTCGAGATAGCGGTCAACGATGCTGGTAATGCGAATATTTTCACTGATGCCCGGTAAATCAGGGATCAGCGAACACATGCCGCGCACCAGCAGATTCACTTTCACGCCTGCCGACGAGGCGGCGTAAAGTCGATCAACTAAACCATTATCCACCAGGTTGTTGATCTTCAACGTAATGCCAGCAGGATTGCCTTGCTGCGCGTTGGCGATCTCGGCATCAATGAACTTATACAGCACGTCACGCGAGTTCTGCGGTGACACCAGCAAATGCTCGAAAGTGACCGGACGATACGGATTCTCAATGAAGTTGAACACGCGACGCACTTCATTGGTGATGCGCGCATCGGCGGTCAGCAATGAATAGTCAGTATAAATGCGCGCGGTTTTTTCGTTGAAGTTCCCGGTACCGATATGCGCATAACGCACCACTTCTTCGCCTTCACGGCGCGAAATCAGGAACAGCTTGGCGTGAATTTTCAGACCCGGCGCGGAGAAGATCACATGCACGCCCGCTTCGGTCAGGCGTTTCGCCCAGCGGATGTTGGCCTCTTCATCGAAGCGCGCCTGCAGTTCCACCACCACCGTGACTTTCTTACCGTTATAGGCGGCGTGAATCATCGCATCCATGATGCGCGAGTTTTTCGCTACGCGGTAAATATTGATCTTAATCGCCAGCACGTTCGGGTCGAACGAGGCCTGACGCAGCAGCTCCAGCACATGCTCAAAGGTGTGATACGGATAGTAGAGCAGCACATCGCGATTGCGGATGGCGTCGAAACCGTTGCGGAAGCCGTCAAAGCCGATGTGGCGAATCTGCGGCAGCGGACGGTTTTCCAGATTGCTTTTACCAACGTTCGGGAAGCCGATGAAATCTTTGAAGTTATGGTAGCGGCCGCCGGGCACAATCGAATCGTAGTTCGAAATCGACAACTTATGGCGCAGCATTTCCACCATCGCATCCGGCATATCGCGCTGATAAACAAAACGGACCGGCTCGGCATTGAGACGCTGCTTCAGGCTCGACGACATCAGCTCCAGCAGGCTCGATTCCATCTCTGTAACCAGATCGTATTCGGCGTCGCGCGTCATCTTCATCGAATAGGCGTTCAGCGTATCGTAATCGAAGAAGCCTTTGAAAATTTCATCGAGGCAATAGCGCAGGATGTTATCCAGCAGAATCATTGGCTTGCGCCGACGTGGCGACTCAGCCGGCAAGTTTATAAAGCGCGGCACTTTATCAGACGGGATCTCCAGCAGCGCATAACGAATATCGTCGCCGCGAATGATCTCCACCGCCAGATAGGTGTAATCGTCTTTCAGGAATTCGATCAGATCGGTGTCATGGTTAATCAGAATCGGCGTGACGTGCTGGCGTAATTGATGTTTGAAGTAGTAGCGCAGCCACTCTTGCTGATTCGGTGACAGTTGACGTTCGTTAATCAGGAAGATCTGATTACGCGCCATTTCCAGCAGCAGATCGTTATAGAGCGCATCAAACTCCTGATCCGATTTCTGCACCCGCAGCTGAATTTTCTTCAACAGATGCCGCAAAGAGGTTGGTTTGCCTTGCTCTTCGCTGATCAGAATTCGCCGCTTGAGATCGGCAAAGCGCACTTTATAGAACTCTTCGAGGTTATTGGAGTAAATCCCGAGGAAGCGCATGCGTTCAATCAGCGGATTACTTTTATCCGAGGCTTCCTGTAACACACGTTCATTGAAGCTTAACCAGCTTAATTCTTTTTCTATATACAGCTTATCCTGACCCATTCTGACTCCGAGATGCTGATGCTGGACGGAATGTCCGGCGGAAAAGACGCAAAAATGCGTTACCGCTCAGTGTCCGTCACCATTATGGCGAGAGTATGGCAGGCTTGTCCAACGTCAAAGGTTGTCTTATCAATCAGCTACGGGCAACATAGCGACTTGTTTCCACCGGTAACCTGGCCTGCATGAGCATAAATCGTATTCCCGTCCACTTTAGCGACCGTCGTCGACGCGCCACTGATAATTTAGTGCGCCGCGTCGTCACAGCTTGCGGCGTGGGAATTTTGCTGCTGATGTTACTGCTGTTCTTCTGGTTGATCTGGGTGGTGTTGCCGCTGTTTAGCGCGCCTGGGATGCATGCCACCACCAATATTCAGCTGTGGGACAAAGCTCCAATGCTGGCGATGGGCAGCGACGGCCATTTAGGCTGGCGCATCAGCCGCAACGAAGCGCGCTTTATTCCGCTTGATGGTCAACCTGCCGCTCCCGCACTGGCGCTGAATGGCAAACCCGATGCGGCGATCGCAAGCTTTGATAACCGCAGCGTGCTGCTCAATATGCAGGGCGAACTGCTGTTAATGCAACCGGTTATCCGCAACGGCAGCGGCGAATGGGGCTTCCCGCTCGGCGATCGTCCGCTGCGCTTACCGCAAGGCCCGGTCAGTAATATGGCGCTGACGTCGCTCAACGACCATCAATGGTTGATCGCGGCGCAAACCGCAGCTGGCATCAGCCTGCTGACGCTGGAAAATCAGCAAAAAGTGAATCAGATCCTGTTGCCGCAGCAGCACGCCGATCATCTGCTGTTGTCACCGGATGGCTCTTTGCTTTACGCCAGCAGCGGGCGTTTGCTGCGCGTGTGGCAAATCACATCTGATGGCGCACAGTTACGTGAAACGCAAACCCTCAATCTGCCGCCGCAAAGCCTGCATATGCTGGCCGGTGGACGCACCTTGCTGATTCAGGATGCGCAGGGCGTGCAGCAATGGTTCGCTATCGCCAGTGATCAAGGGCCGCGCTTACAACAGATTCACACCTTCAACGGTAGCCAGCAGGTGCGCGAAATAACGCCGGAGCCGCAGCGCCGCGTGTTTGCCACTTACGATGCGCAGGGCAAGGTTCAGCTGTTCGCCAGCAAGCAGCAGGGCGCGATTTTAACGCGTCAGCTGGCACCGGGCATTCAGGCATTGGCCTTCGCGCCGCACGGTGATGCCTTGATCATTGAACGCGCCGGGGAATGGCAACAGTTTGCGCTGGATAACCCGTGGCCAGACTTCACCTGGCGCAACCTGTGGCAAAAAATCTGGTACGAAAACTATCCGCAGGCCGATTGGGTATGGCAATCCACCGCGGCGGGCGACAGCTATCAAGCCAAGTTCAGCCTGATGCCGCTGGTACTGGGCACGCTGAAAGCCGCCTGTCTGGCGCTGCTGTTTGCCACGCCGCTGGCGCTGGCTGCCGCGATGTATACCGCCTGGTTTATGTCGCCGGGTTTACGTCGCTGGGTGAAACCGGCGATCGAAATGATGGGCGCGCTGCCCAGCGTGGTAATTGGTTTAATCGCTGGCGTGTGGCTGGCACCGCACATCAGCACCGCGCTGGTTGGCGTGCTGCTACTGCCGCCGGTGTTGGCCGCGACCTTATTATTGTGCGGCGTGCTGAGTCCGCGTTTGCCGGCCAGCTGGCGACGTCCCGGTTTTGAAGTGATTCTGCTGCTGCCGCTACTGTTAGTGGTGACGTTGCTGACGCTGTGGCTGCCAACGCTGTTCTGGCCGGAGATTGGCGAGCGTTTAGCGCATTACGAACAGCGCAACTTATTAGTTGCTGCACTGGCGATGGGTTTTGCACTGGTGCCGCTGATTTTCACCCTATCGGAAGATGCGCTGTTCAGCGTGCCGGGCGCGCTGGGGCAGGGCTCGCTGGCGCTGGGCGCCACGCCGTGGCAAACCCTGACGCGTGTGGTGCTGCCGGGTGCCTCGGCGGGCATCTTCGCCGCCTTGATGATTGGCTTTGGCCGCGCCGTCGGCGAGACGATGATTGTGCTGATGGCCACCGGCAACACGCCGGTTAGCGAAGGCGGCTTATTTGCTGGCCTGCGTGCACTCTCCGCCAACATTGCCATTGAGATGCCCGAAGCCGCTGCGGGCAGCGCGCATTATCGCATTCTGTTCCTCAGTGCGTTGTTGCTGTTGATCTTCACCTTGGTGATCAACACCATCGCCGAGTTGATTCGTCAGCGCTTGCGCCAACGCTACAGCCAGCATGAGGGCCACGGATGACGGCGATGAAACAAAACGATCGCTGGCGCTGGCTCACCGCTGGCGCCGTCGCGGTTTGCCTGCTGGCGTTTACCTTGCTGATTGGTTTGCTCGGCTGGCAGGGCGTGCGTGCCTTCTGGCCGCATCCGGTCGATCAATATCAGTTCCAGCCGCCGCAAGGCAGCCCGGTGATGGTGCTGGGTGAAACCTTGCAAAAGCAGCAGCAGGGCGAACAGTGGCGCTATGTGGTGAAAACCGGCAACCGTGACTTTGCCGCGCCGGATTTCCGCGTGCTCTACAGTCAGGGCGAGGCGAAAACCCGTCGTCCTGCTGATGTGTTGGTGCTGCAGCGCCGCAACGGCGGTAACGCCTATGGCTGGCTGGTGGAGCTGCGCCAGGATAACGAAGTCATGACCGCTCAAAGCCGCGATGCCTTGCTGCATCAGCGTTTGCAGCAGGTACATGAGCAGCTGCGCCAGGCGAGTAACATCCGCCGCATCGAGATGGCGCGCCTTAATGCACAGCTGGAAAGCCTGCAGCAGCAGGCCGATGAGCAGCAGCGTAATGGCCGCTTCAGCCTGGAAGTGCAGTCTGAGTTTGATGCCAATCGCACGGCGTTACAGCGCCGCTTTAACGCGCTGGCGCAGCAGTTAACCCATCTGCAGCACGAAAGTCAGCGCGATACGCTGGTGCTGCGCGATGTGAACGGCGTGGATCACACCATCCCATTGGCGCAGGTGGTGGATGCGTGGTATCCGAATGCCATGACCTTAACCAACAAAACGCTGCACTTCTTCGGTCAGATTTGGCAATTCGTCAGCGATTCACCGACTTCCGGTGGCGGCGAGAGCGGGGCGTTTCCGGCGATTTTTGGCACCGTGCTGATGGTGCTGTTGATGTCGATTATCGTCATGCCGCTCGGCGTCATCGCGGCGGTATGGCTGCACGAATACGCCGGACGCAATGCGCTGACGCGGCTGGTGCGCATCGCGGTGGTGAATCTTGCGGGCGTGCCGTCAATTGTCTACGGCGTGTTTGGCCTCGGTTTCTTTGTCTGGCTGATTGGCGGCACCCTCGACCAGCTGTTTTTCTCCAGCGCCTTACCCAATCCTACTTTTGGTACGCCGGGCTTGCTGTGGGCCGCGCTGACGCTGGCGCTGCTGACGCTGCCGGTGGTGATCGTTGCCACCGAAGAGGGATTGTCGCGCATTCCGGATAATCTGCGTCAGGGATCGCTGGCGCTGGGCGCAACGCAGGCGGAAACGCTGTGGCGCGTGGTGCTGCCGCTGGCGGTACCGGCCATGCTCACCGGCTTGATTCTGGCGGTGGCGCGTGCGGCCGGAGAAACCGCGCCGCTGATGCTGGTGGGCGTGGTGAAGATGGTTCCGGAGCTGCCGGTTGATGCGGTGTTCCCTTATCTGCACCTCGATCGCAAATTCATGCACCTCGGTTTTCAGATCTACGATTTGGCGTTCCAGAGCCCTAACATCGATGCTGATCGACCGCTGGTTTACGCCACCGCTTTGCTGCTGGTGGTGATCATCCTGTCGCTCAATCTGCTGGCGATGGCGTTGCGCCATCGGCTGCGTGAGCGTTACCGGATTATGACGCACTAAAAAGGTTTCTGATGACGCCCGATTACGACATTGCCCTTAGCGTTAATCAGCTGTCGCTGTGGTATGGCGAACGCCAGGCGCTGAATAACATTGATCTGCAGATTCCGAAGAACCGCATCACGGCGTTGATTGGTCCTTCCGGCTGTGGCAAATCGACGCTGCTGCGCTGTTTCAATCGCATGAATGATGTGATCGATCGCTGCCGCATTGAAGGCGAGATTCTGCTCGGTGATTACGCGGTGATGCAGGCGAATCAGGATCTTCCCGCGCTGCGTCGCCGCATTGGCATGGTATTCCAGCGGCCGAATCCGTTTCCTAAATCGATCTACGAAAACGTGGTATACGGCCTGCGCTTGCAGGGCGTGCGCGATCGTCGCGTGCTGAATGAAGCCTGTGAGCGTGCGCTGCGCGCGGCGGCGTTGTGGGGCGAAGTGAAAGATCAGCTGGGGCAGAACGCGTTAACGCTCTCTAACGGCCAGCAGCAGCGTTTGGTGATTGCGCGCGCCATTGCCATCGAGCCGGAAGTGTTACTGCTGGATGAGCCCACTTCGGCACTTGATCCGATCTCAACGCTGGTGATCGAGGAGTTGATGACCACGCTGAAGCAGCATTTCACACTGGTGCTGGTGACGCACAATATGCAGCAGGCGGCACGCGTGTCGGATTACACCGCGTTTATGCACAACGGTCAGTTGGTAGAGTTTGACGAAACCGACAGAATCTTCACCTCACCGAAAGCGCGGCGAACCGAAGATTATATTACGGGAAGATTTGGTTAAAAAAGTCTGCGATTTGTAGCGGCGCAATTTATTGCGCAATGCCCGGATGGGCACGATGTTGCCATCGAAATGCGCGATAAATCGCGCCGCTTCGGAATATGCATAACATTCAATCGTGAGCATAGCCTTGCGTCGGTAATAACTGACCATCCAGCCATGCTTTACCTTCACGCATCTGCAAACGCCCATCAATAAACCAGCTGATCACCAGCGGATAGATCGCGTGTTCCTGATGCTGCACGCGCGCGCTGATCTCGTCTTCGCTGTCGCCAGCAAACACCAGCACGCGCGCCTGCAAAATAATGGGTCCGCCATCCAGCTCGTCAGTGACAAAATGCACTGAGGTCCCATGCTCCTCGTCGCCGTTTTCCAGCGCCTGACGATGCGTGTGTAAGCCCGGATATTTTGGCAACAGCGACGGATGAATATTCACCAGACGGTCGTGATAGTGCGCGACAAAAGCGCTGCTGAGGATGCGCATATAACCGGCCAGCACCACCATATCCGGCGCGTAAGCATCAATCTCCTGCATCAGCTGGCGATCAAAGGCTTCGCGGTCGGCAAAATCACTGGCGGCTAACGCAAGTGACGGGACGTTGGCTTCCCGCGCGCGCGTTAAACCAAACGCGCTGGCTTTATTACTGAAAACGGCAGCGACGCTGCCGTTGATACGCCCGCTTGCGCAGGCGTCGAGGATGGACTGAAGATTGCTTCCGTTGCCGGAGATCAGTACAACCAGTTTTTTCATGGATTGATAACCACACGCTCTTCTGAATCAGACGCTTTAATCACACCGATTTTCCACGCTTTTTCGCCCGCGTCTGTCATCAGCTGTACCGCTTTATCGGCTTCTGCCGGGCTCAGCGCAATCACCATGCCCACGCCGCAGTTAAAGGTGCGGTACATTTCGTGACGGCTGACGTTGCCCGCCTGCTGCAACCAGCTGAACACTGACGGCCACTGCCAGCTGCTCTCTTCCAGCACCGCCTGGGTGTTATCTGGCAACACGCGCGGGATGTTTTCCCAGAAGCCGCCGCCGGTCAGATGCGAAATCGCATGCACATCAACCTGTTCGATCAGGCTAAGGATGTTTTTCACATAGATGCGGGTTGGCGCCAGCAGGTGATCGGCCAGTGATTTGCCATCCAGCTGTTTGGTGGCCGGATCGGTCTGGCTGACTTCAAGAATCTTGCGCACCAGTGAATAACCGTTCGAGTGTGGGCCGCTGGAACCCAGCGCGATCAGCACGTCGCCGTCCTGCACTTTCGAACCGTCAATGATCTCTGATTTTTCCACCACGCCAACGCAGAAACCCGCCACGTCGTAATCTTCGCCGTGGTACATGCCCGGCATTTCAGCGGTTTCACCGCCGACCAGCGCACAACCCGACTGCAAGCAACCTTCGGCGATGCCGGTGATCACCGATGACGCGGTATCCACATCCAACTTGCCGGTCGCGTAATAATCGAGGAAGAACAGCGGCTCAGCACCCTGAACAATCAGGTCGTTAACACACATCGCGACCAGATCAATGCCGATGCTGTCGTGGCGTTTGAGATCCATCGCCAGACGCAGCTTGGTGCCGACGCCATCGGTTCCGGAGACCAGCACCGGCTCGCGGTACTTCTGCGGCAGCGCACAGAGCGCGCCGAATCCGCCCAATCCACCCATGACTTCCGGGCGGCGGGTTTTTTTCACTACGCCTTTAATACGGTCAACCAGATCGTTACCAGCATCGATATCAACACCGGCGTCTTTGTAGCTGAGAGAGGTTTTGTCGGTCACTGCGGAATCCCCACGCGAGTTGCGGTTGGTGGCAAAAATTAAGCGCGGCAATTCTAACAGCGCAGGCAAACGTTTGCGAGTCCCATCTCATGCTGCCTTTGCATCGCCTCAGATTTTCGCCAATCCTTAGATGACGCAGGCTATTGACCGATGACAAGTGGCGCAGCAGCGAAAAGGCGGTATAATCCGGCGATTTTTTTTAGCTCAACTCAATTCCGGGAGAACAATCATGAAGATCGTGGAAGTCAAACACCCGCTGGTCAAACATAAACTGGGCCTGATGCGTGAGCATGATATCAGCACCAAGCGTTTCCGCGAGCTGGCCTCGGAAGTGGGCAGCTTGCTGACCTATGAAGCCACCGCCGATCTGGAAACCGAGCGCGTCACCATCGAAGGCTGGAATGGTCCGGTTGAAATCGATCAGATCAAAGGTAAAAAAATCACGGTGGTTCCGATTCTGCGTGCGGGTCTTGGCATGATGGAAGGCGTGCTTGAGCACGTTCCCAGCGCGCGCATCAGCGTGGTTGGCGTGTATCGTGATGAAGAGACGCTGGAGCCGGTTCCTTATTTCCAGAAGCTGGTTTCGAACATCGAAGAGCGCCTGGCGCTGGTGGTCGACCCGATGCTGGCAACCGGCGGTTCGATGATCGCCACCATCGATCTGCTGAAAAAAGCCGGTTGTACCAGCATTAAAGTGCTGGTGCTGGTGGCCGCACCTGAAGGTATTGCCGCGCTGGAGAAAGCGCATCCGGATGTGGAGCTCTACACCGCATCTATCGATCAGGGATTGAACGAGAAGGGCTACATCATTCCTGGCTTGGGAGATGCAGGCGACAAGATTTTCGGAACCAAATAAAAGAAACCAGCCGGCCAGAGAGTCGGCTTTTTTTTGGCAGAAACACAACATTGTCATCCTCGAGTTATTCGAGCCAACGCAGCCATGGCTCGAAGAACGAAGAGGACAGGGGATAATAATGACTCGTCGTGCAATCGGCGTTAGCGAACGCCCACCGCTGTTACAAACCATTCCACTCAGCTTGCAGCATCTGTTCGCCATGTTCGGCGCAACCGTGCTGGTGCCGATTCTGTTCCACATCAACCCGGCCACGGTGTTGCTGTTTAACGGCGTCGGAACGCTGCTCTATCTGTTTATTTGTAAAGGCAAAATCCCCGCTTATCTCGGATCGAGCTTTGCCTTTATTTCGCCGGTGCTGCTGCTGTTGCCGCTGGGTTATGAAGTGGCGCTGGGCGGTTTTATTCTCTGCGGTTTGCTGTTCTGTATGGTGGCGCTGATCGTCAAGAAAGCCGGTACCGGCTGGCTTGATGTGATGTTCCCACCGGCAGCGATGGGCGCGATTGTCGCGGTTATCGGTCTGGAACTGGCGGGCGTGGCGGCGAATATGGCCGGCTTACTGCCTGCTGACGGCACATCGCCAGACAGCAAAACCGTAATCATCTCGATGGTGACGCTGGCGGTCACCGTGTTTGGTTCGGTGCTGTTCCGTGGTTTCCTCGCCATTATCCCGATTTTAGTCGGCGTGCTGGTCGGCTATGCACTCTCTTACGCGATGGGCATTGTCGACTGGACCGCGGTGGAAAATGCGCCGTGGTTTGCGCTGCCAACCTTCTACACGCCGCGTTTTGAATGGGTGGCGATGCTGACCATTCTGCCAGCCGCACTGGTGGTGATTGCCGAGCACGTGGGTCACTTGGTGGTCACCGCGAATATCGTGAAGAAAGATCTGATCCGCGATCCGGGTCTGCACCGCTCGATGTTCGCTAACGGTTTATCCACCATGATCTCCGGTTTCTTCGGCTCCACGCCGAACACCACTTACGGTGAGAATATCGGTGTAATGGCGATTACCCGCGTGTACAGCACCTGGGTAATTGGCGGCGCGGCGATCTTTGCCATTCTGCTCTCGTGCGTCGGCAAGCTGGCGGCGGCAATTCAGGCGGTTCCTGTGCCGGTGATGGGCGGCGTATCGCTGTTGCTATACGGTGTGATTGGCGCGTCCGGTATTCGTGTGCTGATCGAGTCTAAAGTGGATTACAACAAAGCGCAGAACCTGATCCTGACCTCGGTGATCCTGATCATCGGCGTGAGCGGTGCCAAAGTGCATATCGGCGCGGCCGAGCTGAAAGGCATGGCGCTGGCGACTATTGTAGGTGTCAGCCTGGCGCTGATCTTCCGTTTAATCAGCGTATTGCGCCCGGAAGAGGTGGTGCTGGACGCTGAAGAGAAGCGCGAAAGTTAAGGCTGCAAGCCGGGCAGGGAAGCCCGGTTCATCTCCGGCAAAGATCGTGATAAACTTGCGCGGTTTTCTGCCCGCTCATCCGTTGAGGTACTTCTGAACACGCCGGCACAGCTCTCATTGCCACTCTATTTACCCGATGATGAAACCTTCGCCAGTTTCTGGCCGGGGGAAAACACGTCTCTGCTGGCGGCGCTGCAAGGCGCACTCTCTCAGCAACACGGTAGCTATCTCTATTTCTGGTCGCGCGAAGGCGGTGGCCGCAGTCATCTGCTGCATGCCGCCTGTGCGGAACTCTCGGCGCGCGGCGAAGCGGTGGGCTATGTGCCGCTGGATAAGCGCACCTGGTTTGTGCCGGAAGTTCTGGAAGGCATGGAGAATCTGGCGCTGGTGTGCATTGATAATATCGAGTGCATCGCGGGCGATCCGGAGTGGGAAATGGCGATCTTTGATCTCTACAATCGCATTCTGGAAATCGGTAAAACGCGTTTGCTGATTACCGGCGATCGACCGCCGCGCCAGCTCAATCTCGGCTTACCGGATCTGGCTTCACGTCTCGACTGGGGACAGATTTACCGTTTGCAGCCGCTTTCTGATGACGACAAATTACAGGCGATGCAGCTGCGTGCCGGATTGCGTGGTTTTGAGTTGCCGGAAGATGTCGGGCGCTTCCTGTTGAAACGCCTCGACCGTGAGATGCGCACGCTGTTTGATACGCTGGATCGTCTCGATCGCGCCTCCATCAGCGCCCAGCGCAAACTCACTATTCCTTTTGTTAAAGAAGCGCTGGAGCTTTAGATAATCTCCAGCACCGCTTCGGGTGGACGACCAATACGCGCCTGTTCGCCCTTGATCACAATCGGGCGTTCAATCAGTTTCGGATGATCCACCATCGCCTGCAGCAGCTGAGCCTCGCTTAACGCGCTATCCGCTAAAGCCAACTCTTGATACAAGTCCTCTTTACGCCGCATCAGTTCGCGCGCGCTGTGCATGCCGAGCTGTTTCAACAGACGTTTTAGCGTGGGGACATCGGGCGGCGTCTCAAGATAAAGCACCACATCGGGCTCGATACCTCGCTCCTGCAACAGCGCCAGCGTTTCGCGGCTCTTGCTGCAGCGCGGGTTGTGATAAATGCTGACCATCTTCTTATCCTTTTTGATAAACCTTAAAACGCTTTTGCAGTTCACGGAACTGGTCGATACGTGCGTCATAGCGCGCTTGTTTCAGGCTGCCGAGCGGCACTTGCGCGCTGGCGCTGCTCAAGGTGGAGATCGCCTGATCGAGCTGGCCGTTGAGCGCCAAACCTTCCGCGCGCGCCGAAAGTTCTTCATCGCGCAAACCCTGCGCCGCAGAGGCCTGCGCCAGCAGATCAAAGGCGTTAACATCGTCTGGATGGGCAAAGGTGTAGCGATTGAGGATGCGGCTGGCGTTGGCGGGCTGCTTCGCTTCAACATAGGCATTAGCCAGATTCAACTGCAACACCGGATTGCTGTTGCTGCCTTTGGCGCTGCTGAGCATGGCGATCGCCTGCTGCGGCTGATTCAGGCCGATGTCGATGTCGGTCATGATATCAAGGAACCAGACGTTATCCGGCTGTTTCGCCAGCAGCGGGGCGATCACCCGTTTGGCGCTATCAAAGCTTTTAGCCTGCAGGAACTGTATCGCTTTGCCGTACTGCGCCGCCTGCTGCTCGCGCACGTTGCCTTTGGCGTATTCGTTCAGCAGGTCATCAGTTAGCTGATTGCGGCCAGTGGCGTACATGCCGAGCGAGCGCACTTTCGCCATGTAGAAATCCTGCGACGACTGCACCACCACCGGACGCATCTGGTTGGCGCGGTTACGCGCATCGGCAAGTCGGCTGTCGGGTAACGGGTGCGTCAGCAAAATTTCCGGCGGCTTGGAGGAGAAGCGGCTCTGATCCGCCAGCTTCTGCAGAAAAGTCGGCATCGCTTGCGGATCGAATCCAGCGCGTTGCAGCACCTGAATACCGATGCGGTCAGCTTCCTGCTCGTTGCCTTGGGTAAAGCTGATAATGCCTTGCTGCGCACCCGCCAGCGTACCGGTCAACGCCGCCATGCCGGCTTGCGGGCTGGCCATTGCCAGCAGAATCGATCCCAATGCGCCGACCCAGGTCAGCGGCGCATTGCGTCGCTGCTCTTCCATGGCGCGCGCCAGATGGCGCTGCGTGACGTGCGAGATTTCGTGCGCCATCACCGACGCCAGCTGGCTTTCGTTATCGGTATAGCGGAACAGCGATGAATGCAGCACCACGTTGCCGCCAAAGAAGGCGAAGGCGTTGAGTTCGTCGTTCTGGATCAAAAAGAAGTGGAACGGCGTACGCACCGAGTTGGCATGCGCTACCAGTCGCTGACCAAGCTCGTTAATGTATTGATTCAACAGCGGATCGTTAATCAGAGGCGCACTGGCGCGCAGCTGGCGCACGTAGAAGTCGCCCATCTGCAGTTCCTGATTAATCGAAAGCGTTGAACCTGCTGTGGTGCCCATGTCGGGCAGCGTATCACTAACGTCAGCGCGCGCACTCAGCGCAGGCGTCAGCAGCAGCGTAGGAATAAGGGCCGCCAGCACTGATTTTTTCAACCGGTTAAACATGCCTTGATCCTGTAAAAGTCACCCGAAATTGGACAGGTAAGTGGTTCAAATGTTCTGCACTATTTTTCCCTTTGCGGAACGCGCTCTATCTTAACCAGACTGCGGCGACAAGCAAACGATGAAGATTCATAAGCTTTAAATGAAAAAAAGGTTACAGCATGACGAAATTGCAGCAAAAAATTGAATAGCACGCCGCGATTTAAACAGGCTTCTTCACTCGCAAAAGTTAAAGTTACGTAAAGTTGCTCAAAATTATTGAATTTGGCATGAACTTTTCCAGGTTTACTCTGAAAAGCGGCGGTAAATCAGCGGTGTTGGCCCGCTTTATCCATCAGTGTTTTTAATCGTGAAGACGACGCGCAGAGCATGCTACACAGTTATCATCGGACGGATTTTAAACGCACGTAAACTTATTCCCTCTGTATTAGGGTCACAATTTCACGGCCACGCATTTCTCAACTCCTGCCAAAGCGACAATCGAAACCCTTTTTCAATTAACCTTGCTAATTATTTTTCACGCAATGAAAACGCCGGACAGCCCGTCACTACAGGACTTTTGCCTTGCTCACGCTGTGGTATAGATAAGGCACTTTATTCAAACGGACTGTGAATTGACGCGCAGTGTAAGCCGGAGAGTTTTTATGCGTTCTGTAGTTTCATACGCCCTTATCGCAATTGTCGGTGGCTTTGTTGGCGCCACCGTGAGTAAAGGTGATGACCTGTATCAGCGTGTTGTCAGCCATTTTTCCTCTGCACCCACCGATCCCGACGGCTTCTGGAGCACGCCCGCCGTCGACGGCTACGGCAAAATCCATTACGAACCGGATGCGGCTTTCAAACCGGTGGTCGGTTTAAGCAACAAAGTGGTGTTTCAAATTACCCGCAGTGAAGGGGAGATGACGCGCCCAAATCTTGGACTGGAACGCGTAGCGCGCGTGGTCAATCTCTATATCGCTTCGGGCGTACCGGCTGACGATTTGCACTTTGTGGTGTCGGTCACTGGTGATGCCACGCCTGCAATGCTGGATAACGCGCATTTCCAGCAGTTCTACAAAGCGGACAACCCCAATCTGGCGCTGATCGGCGCTCTGAATAAGTTGGGCGTGAAGGTTTCAGTATGCGATCAGTCGGTGGCGTTCCATCACTTCCCGAGAGAGTGGATTGACCCATCGGTGATTCATGCACTCTCCAGCCCGACTACCGTGTCGACGCTGGAAAATCAGGGTTATGCACTCTTACAGATGTAAATTTCAGGCACAGGAGAAGTGAAATGCGTCCAGCATCCTATATCGTTATTGCGGCTCTGGCAGGGTTTGTCGGCGGCAATGTATTACAGCTCCCCGATTTGGTCGACAAGGTCAGCGACAAATTTGCTGACAAGAAAAGTGAACCGGCGGATTTCTGGAGCACGCCGGCGATCGACGGTTACGGCAAAATCCACTTTGTGAATGTGCCGGACTACAATCCGGCCACCACGCCAGGGTTGAGCAATAAAATCGTCTTCCAGATCAACCGTAATGAAGGCGATGTGCGTCAGCCGAACCTTGGGCTGGAGCGCGTGGCACGCGTCACCAATCTCTATTACGCGGCGGGCGTGCCGCTCGATCAGTTGAAATTTGTGGTGTCGATTAACAGCGATGCGGTTCCTGCGGCATTGAATAATGAGCAATTCCGCAAAACCTACGGCACCGATAATCCCAATCTCAAGCTGATTGATGAGCTGAAAAAAGCCGGCGTGAAGGTGACCATTTGCGATCAGTCGGTGGCTTTCCATCAGCTGGAGCGCAACTGGATCGATACGCGCGTCACCCACACGCTGTCGAGCGGCACCACCGTGGCGTCACTGCAGAACGAAGGTTACGCCTTCCTGATGCTGTGATTTCTGCCTGACAGCAGTTCGCGCTGCTGTCATCCCGCTGTCATTTATCCGCGATGTTGCTGTCACAGTTCGCCGCTACTTTAAGCGCCAATGAGATCGATCTCATTGGCACTTTACGAGGCGAACATGTCCGATTTAATCAGCGTGGCCAAACTGGCTGGCGTTTCTCGCGCTACCGCCGCCCGCGCATTCTCTGATCCGCACCTGCTGCGAGCTGACACGCTGGAAAAGGTGTTGAGCGCCTCTGAGCAGCTCGGCTTTCGCCCCAATCACATTGCCCGCCAACTGCGTACCCAAAGTTCAACCACCTTCGGTGTGCTGCTGCCGTCGCTGCTGAATCCGATTTTCGCCCGTCAACTGCAAGCGATGGAGCGTCAGGCGCGTGCCGCCGGTTACGGTCTGCTGGTGGCAACCAGCGATTATCAGCCCGAGCGGGAAGCGGCGATGGTGGAGCACATGCTGAACCAGCGCGTTGCCGGTTTGGTTCTTACCGTCGCCGACGCCGACAACAGCGCCATCCTGCATACGCTGCATCAAGCCAGCATGCCGTTTGTCCTGACGCATAACGTGCCGCAAGCCACGCACTGGCCCGCGATTTGCGTCGATAACCGCCAGGCGATGCAGCAAGCCACCGAACACCTGCTGCAGCTCGGACATCGCCACATCGGTATGGTGGCCGGTCCCATGCTGCAATCGGATCGCGCCCGTCTGCGCTATCAGGGCTATTGCGATGCCATGCAGCAGGCCAGATTGCGCGCGCTGCCGGTACTCGAAATGCCCAGCCATACCCAATCTGATTTCGCGCTGCTGCAGCCGCAGTTGAGTGGCGACACGCCGCTCAGCGCGGTGATCTGCACCAACGATCTGCTCGCCATCAGCCTGATTGGTGCGGCGGCGCGCGCCGGAGTGCGCATTCCGCAGCAGCTGTCGGTAATGGGTTTTGATGGCATCGATATCGGCGAGCACATCGCGCCGTCGCTGGCGAGCGTAAGCCAGCCAGCTGACATGCTCGGCGCCGGGGCGATCGACATGCTGTTACAACAAGCCAGCCGCGGCACGCGCGTGCTGCCACATCGATTAAGGCTCGGCGCCAGTATCGCCGCGCCAGCAACCTCTTTTTCTTCCATTGCCACTATCAGGGAACCATCATGAAAAAAGTCACAATGATTGCCGGGGCGCTCGCACTAACCGCCGGTTCGCTGTTCTGTTCGCTGGCGCAGGCCGCCGATACGGCGATTTGCTACAACTGTCCTCCCGAATGGGCGGACTGGGGAACCCAGCTTAACGCCATTGCTAAAGACACTGGCATTCAGGTGCCGCAGGACAATAAAAACTCCGGCCAGGCGCTGGCGCAGCTGGTGGCGGAGCAGGGCAATCCGGTGGCAGATGTGGTGTATTACGGTGTCAGTTTTGGTATCCAGGCGGATAGCGCCGGCGTCATCAGCGCCTATAAGCCCGCGCATTGGGACGAGCTCCCAGCCGGAATGAAAGATCCTAACGGCAAGTGGGTGGCGCTGCACTCCGGCACCATGGGCTTTATGGTTAACCTTGATGCGCTGGGCGGCGCGCCGGTGCCGCAATCCTGGGACGATCTGCTGAAGCCTGAATACAAAGGCATGATCGGCTACCTCGATCCGGCTAGCGCCTTTGTCGGTTACGTGGCGGCCGTGGCGGTCAACCAGGCGAAGGGCGGCAACATGCAGGACTTCACACCCGCGCTGACATGGTTCAAAAAACTCCAGGCTAACCAGCCGATCGTACCGAAGCAGACCGCCTACGCGCGCCTGATCTCCGGTGAGATTCCGATCCTGCTCGACTACGACTTCAACGCCTACCGCGCCAAATATAAAGATCACGCCAATGTCGCCTTTGTGATCCCGAAAGAGGGCACGGTTACGGTGCCGTATGTCATCAGCCTGGTGAAGAACGCGCCGCACGCAGACAACGGCAAGAAAGTGATCGACTACGTGTTGTCGGATAAAGGTCAGGCGATTTGGGCCAATGCCTTCCTGCGTCCGGTACGCACCTCGGCGATGTCCGCTGACGCTAAGAAATTCTTCCTGCCAGACAGCGATTATGCGCGTGCGCAAACCGTGAACTATCAGCAGATGGCCGATGCGCAGAAGGCCTTCTCGGCGACATACCTGAGCGAGATGCGTTAATGTCGATGGCTGACACGCTGGCGGCCTCGCGCCGCCAGATACCTACGCAACCGGGCAGCCGCTGGTTGTGGCTGACGCTGCCCGCGCTGCTGTTCTTTTGCGCTTTCTGGCTGCTGCCGTTTGCCCGCCTGCTGCAAATCGGCATGCAGAACGATCGCAGCACCCAGCACAGCGGTTACTGGACAGTGATCACGCAGCCGCACTATCTGCTGAGCCTGCTGAACACTGTGCTGCTGTCGCTGGCGGTGACGCTGGTGACGTTACTCATCGCCGCTATCGTCGGCTGCTTTCTGGCACGCCAGCGCTTTGCCGGGCGCGGCACTTTGCTGGCGTTGCTGACCTTTCCGCTGGCGTTTCCCGGCGTGGTGGTGGGTTTTCTGGTGGTGATGCTGGCTGGACGTCAGGGATTGCTGGCGCAAATCAGCATGAGTTTGCTGCATGAACGCTGGACGCTGGCCTATTCGCTGGCGGGTCTGTTTATCGGTTACCTCTATTTCTCGCTGCCGCGCGCCATCGTCACGCTGGTAGCAGCCAGTGAAAAACTCGATCGCTCGCTGGAAGAAGCGGCGCGTTCGCTCGGTGCCAGCCAGTGGCGCATCACCTGGGACGTGATTATGCCCGGCCTGCAACCGGCGCTGCTCTCTACCGGCGCGCTGTGCTTCGCTACCAGCATGGGCGCTTTTGGCACCGCCTTTACGCTCGGCACCGATTTGGCGGTGCTACCACTGACCATTTACGGCGAGTTCACCAATTACGCCAACTTCGCCACCGCCGCCGCGCTGTCAGTGTTGATGGGTGGATTCGCCTGGCTGGCACTGATGCTGGCGCGCCGTCTGGCGCAGGCTAAGGAGGCGCAATCATGAAACGTCGTGGACTGTTTAGCCTGCAACTGCTGATCACCGCCATCACCGCGCTGTTTATGATCGTGCCGGTGGTGCTGTCGATACTGGCGGGCGTCACCAATAACTATTTCATCGGCCTGCGCAGCGGCTTCACGCTGAAGTGGGTGGAGCAAGTGTGGCAGATGTACGCCGATACTTTCTGGCTGTCGCTGCTGATCGCGCTGTTCTGCCTGCTGGTTACCTTGGTGATTGGCGTTCCCGCTGCGTGGGGATTGCTGAAAGCGCCGGGCCGCTGGGCGGCGCGTATTGAAGAGTGCTTGATGCTGCCGGTGGCGCTGCCCGGTCTGGCAACAGCGCTTGGCATCATTCTGCTCTACGGCCAGTTTTCCGGCCTGCGTGATAGCTGGCTGTTCATCCTGATTGGTCACGTGCTGTTTACCTTGCCGTTTATGATGCGGCCGGTGCTGGCGGTGATGCAGGCGGTGGATATGCCGCGCCTGGAAGAAGCATCGGCCAGTCTCGGCGCCAGCTTGTGGCAGCGCTTCTTTACCGTGGTGGTGCCGAACTGCCGCAACGGCATTCTTGCTGGCGCGTTTATGGTGATCACGCTGTCGGTGGGGGAATTCAACATTACATGGATGCTGCACACGCCGCTGACCAAAACCTTGCCGGTTGGCCTTGCCGACAGCTATGCCTCAATGCGGCTGGAAGTGGGTTCCGCCTACACGCTGATTTTCATTCTGATGATTCTGCCGCTGCTGCTGATGCTCAATGCCGTGAATCACTGGCTTAACCGCGCGGTTTCGCGCCAACACAAGGAGGCAGCATGAACCCTGCGGCCGTTACCGTGACGCTGCGCGGCTGCGCACGTCATTTTAATCATCATCAGGCGCTGCAACCGCTTGATCTCACGGTGCATGCCGGCGAAACGCTGGTGCTGCTGGGGCCGTCCGGCTGCGGCAAAACCACCACGCTGCGCATAATCAGCGGGCTGGAAAGCTGCGATGTCGGCGGCGAAGTGTGGTTTGACGATCGCAACGTTACCGCTTTACCGATTGAAAAACGCAACGTCGGCATGGTGTTCCAGAACTACGCGCTGTTCCCGAATCTCAATGTGGCGGGAAACGTAGCGTACGGCCTGAAAGTGCAGGGCGTGGCGCGTGCCGAACGGGAAGCGCGCGTGCAGGAGATGCTGGCGCTGGTGGATCTCACCGCGCTGGCGCAGCGCAGCATCGATAAACTCTCCGGCGGCCAGAAGCAGCGTGTGGCGCTGGCGCGCGCGTTAGCCGCGCGGCCCAAAGTGCTGCTGTTTGATGAGCCGCTGGCGGCGCTGGATGCGCGCCTGCGCGATCGTCTGCGTCTGGAGATCGGCGCGCTACTGAAGAAGCTGGCGATCACCGCCGTTTACGTGACGCACGATCAGCAGGAAGCGATGGCGCTCGGCGACCGTATTGCGGTGATGGAGCAGGGACGTTTGGTGCAGATCGATACGCCGCAGAAAATTTATCAGCATCCGGCGTCAAAATTTGTCGCCGATTTTGTGGGTGCGATTAACTGCGTAGATGTGGATACGCGCGGCCATCCGCAGCGCTTTTGCCGCCCGGAAGATGTGCTGCTGGCCAGCGATGAGCGTTATCCGCGCCAGGGTTTTATTGTTGCCAGCACTTTTCTGGGCGCGTCGCAGCGGTTGATGATCGACATCGGGCTGGCGACGCCCATTCAGGTGGATCGCCACGCGCGTGAAGCCTGGCATGCCGGACAAGCGGTGAGCTGGACGCTGGCGCAGGACGCCGCGCTGCAGTTTTCTTAATTGGCCCGGTCGCCATAAATGGCGACCGCCGCGCTTAAACATCCAAAGGAAAAAATTCGTGTCTGAAGCAATGACGCTCATCGCGCAAATCAGCGATTTACACATCAAGGCCAACGGCCGTTTATCCTATAAAAAAGTCGACACTCAAGCCGCGCTGCTGCGGGTGATTGAGACGCTAAACCGCCTTGCGCCGCGCCCCGACATGGTGGTGATGACCGGCGATCTGGTCGATTTCGGCACCGCGGCAGAGTATCAAACGTTAAAGCAGGCGCTGCGCCAACTGCAGCTGCCGTTTCTGCTGATGCCGGGCAACCACGACGATCGCCAGGCGCTGCGTGCGGCGTTTCCGGATCATCACTATCTGCAGCACGGAGCAACCCTGAACTGGCAGATGCAAGTGAAAGGCGTGCAGCTGCTGGCGCTCGATTCCAGCGTGCCGCAGCAGCCGTGGGGCTATGTGGATGAAGCGCAGCTGTGCTGGCTTGATGAGCAGTTGCAGCGCCAGCCGCAGTTGCCGACGCTGGTGATGCTGCATCATCCGCCGTTTCTTTGCGGCATCGAACATATGGATAACCAGCCGCTGCGCAATCCGGCGGCGCTGGCGGCGATTATCCAGCGCCATCCACAGGTGGAACGCGTGCTGAGCGGTCATCTGCACCGCTCGGTGCAGGCGCGTTTTGCCGGTACGCTGGCGTGCGTGGCGCCGGGCGTATCGCATCAGGTGGCGTTTGATCTCGCGGAAAATGCACCGGCGAATTTTGTGCTGGAGCCGCCCGGTTTTCTGCTGCATCGCTGGCATGCGCAGCAGGGCATGAGCACGCATTTGTGTGCTATCGGCGATTATCCCGGTCCGTGGCCGTTTTACGATGCCAACGGTTTGATCGATTAGCGCCAGCGCAGAGAAAGAATTGTGTGAGGCTGACAGGATGCTTCGTGCTCAATTTGCGTTGTGGGTGTACAATCGCCCGTTAGCTCACCAGGGCAAGTGCATCCAACTATAACAAGACTGTCAGGCACACATATCGATGAATCTATTCACTAAGGTCGGTGCGCTATGCTAACGCGCCTGCGGCCAAAAACTGACCTGCGCACGCTGATCGCGCTGTTGGCGATCACCAGCATCGTCATCACACTTGCCAATACGCTGTACGCCACCTGGCGCGTACAACGTATGGTCCTGATCGAAAGCACCCTCGAAGCCAATCGCGCTTACGCCACCAAACTGGCGGCGACGACGGAGGTCTTCTTTCAGCTGGCTCAGTCGCAGCTGCACTACAGCGCGACGCAGCTGGGCAATGATTTTGATGATGCCGATTTGGCGCAGCAGGAAGTCAATCGCCTGCGTGAGCAAACTAATAGCTTTAACTCGGTGGCGGTGGTGGATAGCAACGGCATCGTGAAAGCCATTTCACCCGAATCGCTGATGCTGAAAGGCATGCAGCTCACCAGCCAGGCTTCGCGTGAAGCGCTGGCGCAGCGTCAGCCGATGGTCAGCAAACCCAGCATCTCCGCCGCCAATAATCTGATTGTGTTTGTCTCCTGGCCGATCTGGAGCAAAGACGGACGTTACCATGGCTACGTTGGCGGCACCATCTATCTGAAGAAGAAAAGCATCCTCAACGCGCTGCTCGGCGAGCAGTTCTATCGCGATGGCACACATGTTTACGTGCTGGATCGCAATAATCAGGTGCTGTACCACCAGAATACCCAGCTGATTGGTAAAAGCGTGCCGGGCATCGTTAGCGATCGCCAACGCGAGGAGAAAACCAACGGTGAAGTGCAACTGACGGAAGAGAACGAGCCTAAGCTGGCCGGTTACGCCATCGTGCCCACCACCGGCTGGATGGTGGTGGCGCTCAAACCCACCGATGTGACGCTGGCGCCGCTCACCGGCTTGCTGCTGAAAGTGTTGAAAAACTCGGTGCCATTTGCGCTGCTGACCTTGCTGGTGGCGGTGATTCTGGCGCGTCTGATTGCGCTGCCGCTGTGGCAACTGGCGCGCAAAGCCAGCCAGATGGATTCCCAGGGCGTGTCGAACGAGATTGGCGGCATTCGCGCCTGGTATTTCGAAGCGGCGCAGGTCAAACGCGCGCTGCTCACCGGTATTGGTTTAGTGCAGGATAAAATTGGTCGCCTGAAATCGGAAGTGCAGAGCGATCCCATGACCAATCTGCTTAACCGTCGAGGCCTGAGCGCGGTGCTCGACTACTTCGCCACCATGCGCCAACCGTTCTCGGTGCTGGCGCTGGATATCGATCATTTCAAACGGGTCAACGATACCTTCGGTCATGACGTCGGCGATGAGGTGATTAAACATGTGGCGCGAACCTTACTCAGCAGCGCCCGTCAAACCGATGTGGTGTGCCGTAACGGCGGGGAAGAGTTCCTGATGTTGCTGCCTGCGACGTCGGTGGAAGACGCACGCATTCTGGCCGAGCGCGTGCGCATCAGCATTGCAGAAAACTGGATTGATCAGGTTGGCAATGTCACGCTGTCGGTGGGCATCGCCGACTGGCAGCCGGAAAGTGGTTCGCAGGAGCAGAGCCTCAAGCAAGCCGATGCCGCGCTTTATCAGGCGAAAAATGCCGGACGCAACTGCGTGATGATCTCCGGTCAGGATGCATTGGTCAGCAGCATTACGCATTAACGCTCCGGGTGCGGCCTGCGCACCCGTTTATCTCAGGCTGACTTCAGATAATCCAGCACGATGTCGTGGTGATTGGAGGTTTTGAAATCGTCGAACACTTTCTCAACTTTGCCGTTGGCATCAATCAGGAAGCTGATGCGGTGAATGCCGTCATAGGTTTTGCCCATAAAGGTTTTCTCGCCCCAGACGCCAAACTGCTCGCACACCTGATGATCTTCATCCGATAACAGCGTGAAGTTCAGCAGCTCTTTATCGGCAAAGCGTGACAGCTTCTCCGCTTTGTCGGTGCTGATACCCAGCACAACAACGCCTTCAGTTTTCAACTCATCCATGTTGTCGCGCAGACCGCAAGCCTGCACGGTGCAACCCGGCGTCATGGCTTTAGGATAGAAATAGACCAGAACGCGCTGTCCCTGGAAGTCGGCCAAATTTACTTGTTCGCCGTCCTGATCGGGCAAACTAAATTTCGGTGCGGTATCACCGGCTTTCAGTGGATTCATCACAACTCTCCATTTTTTTACATGCTGTGGGTAATACACCATCAAGAGCAAAAGTGCCAGGTGGTGTTTACCGTCAGGGTTATTTCACCACACGGTTTGCCGCAGCGGCAGAGTGTGTGGCGAAATAACCCGGAGCCTGATTAAACGGTGCTGTTAGCATCGTCGGTGACACTATAAAGACGAATTGAGCCTTGTGCATGCAGTTCTTCGCACAGCTGATTGAAAGCCTGCTCGATGGGCGCACTGAATTGATTGGCCGGGCTGTGCGCCGTTATTTGAATATAGAGCGTCGGTGCCACGCCATCCTGCGCCGGTTTAATTCTGGACACCAGTTCGGCAATGTTCATCTGATGTTTATCGAACAGATCGGTGAAGCGCTCAATGATATGCGGTGAATCCGGCACTTCAATCTGCACCCACACGGTGGCGGGCATCGGTGGCGTGGCGCGCGCATTGGTGCGCTTCATTACAATCAGCAACTCCAGCTCGGCACCTTTCATCGGCAGCGTCGATTCAATCAGGGTTATCGCGTTCCAGCTACCGGACAGCAGCATGATAAAAGTGAACTCATCGCCCAGCATTGCTAAACGGCTGTCCTCGATATTGCAGCCGCAGCTGCTAACGTGACGGGTGATGGTATTGACGATACCCGGACGATCAACGCCCAGTGCGGTGATCACCAGATGGTGAGGCTGTGACTGCGACAAAATGGCATTTCCTGTACGTTCGCTAATAACTATAAGGTAAACATAAAAAAAACTGCTGACAAGCGCGGGAATGGCGTGGCTCGCTTGCTTTTCTTTCAATGTAAAACGTAACATGAGGCACTTGTTTGTCGAGGGGATAGCCCATGTTCACCGGAAGTATTGTTGCGCTCATTACGCCAATGAATGAAAAAGGTAATGTCTGCCGCGAAAGTTTGAAAAAACTGATTGATTATCATGTTGCCAGCGGCACCGCGGCGATTGTTTCTGTTGGCACCACCGGCGAATCAGCCACGCTCAGCCATGACGAGCACGGTGATGTGGTTATGCAAACCCTGGAACTGGCGGATGGCCGTATTCCGGTTATCGCCGGCACCGGCGCAAATGCCACGGCTGAAGGCATCTCTCTGACCAAACGCTTTACCGGCAGCGGTGTGGTGGGCTGTTTAACGGTCACGCCTTATTACAACCGTCCGACGCAGGAAGGTCTGTTCCAGCACTTTAAAGCTATTGCGGAAAGTACCGATCTGCCGCAGATGCTGTATAACGTTCCTTCGCGTACCGGTTGCGACATGCTGCCGGAAACCGTCGCGCGTCTGGCCGAAATTAAAAATATTATCGGAATCAAAGAGGCCACCGGGAACTTATCGCGTGTATCACAGATCCAAGAGCTGGTTAATGATGAGTTCATCATCGTCAGCGGCGATGACGCTACGGCGCTGGACTCCATGCAACTGGGCGGCAAAGGCGTAATTTCGGTCACGGCTAACATTGCAGCGCGTGAAATGGTTGAACTCTGTGCCTTAGCGCAACAGGGCAAATTCGCCGAAGCGCGTCGCCTGAATCAGCGTCTGATGCACCTGCACCAGACGCTTTTCTGTGAACCCAATCCAATCCCGGTGAAATGGGCAGCAAAACAGCTAGGATTAATCGCGGATGACACGCTGCGCTTGCCAATGACGCCACTGACCGAAGCCGGTCAGACGAAAACGGCGCAAGCGCTGATTAAAGCAGGTCTGCGATAATTTAGGGAGAATCAATGAGTTATTCAGTTAAGCGCTCGACGCTGGCAACGGTAGTGGGCCTTTCCACCCTGATGCTGCTCACAGCGTGTTCCAACGATCAGCGTTATAAGCGCCAGGTCAGCGGGGATGAATCTTACCTGCAGGCGCCTGAGCTGCATGATTTAAAAGCCCCAGCGGGCATGATTCTGCCGTTGCAGAATGGTGATTACGATGTTCCGCACAGCGTGGCGAAAGGCGCGGTTGGCAAAGAGCTGGATATTCGTCCGCCAGCCCAGCCGCTGGCGCTGCTGAACGGCACGCGTGCGCAGTTCACCGGTAACACGGGCGTGCTGGCCGTGGAAAGCAGCCGCGGTTCTATCTGGTCGCAGGTTGTGGGTGTGATTCAGTCTTACAAGTTCCCGATTGCCCAGCGTGATGACGCTTCGCAACAGCTGACCACCGATTGGGTGCAGTGGAACCGTGCTGACGAAGATAACCAGTATCGCGGTCGCTATCAGATCAGCGTGCAGAATCAGAGCTATCAGCAAGTGCTGACCGTACGTTTGCTGGAACTGCAGCAGTCTGGTCAAGCCGTTACTTCTCCGGCACAGATTCAACGCTATACCGGGCAGATGTTGAACGACATCAGCACCGGTCTGGATAAAGTCGATTCTGCCAGCCAGGATGCGGCGGCCAACCGTGCCACCGGACAGATTGATGTGCAGAGCGGCGCGGATGACACCGGTTTACCGCTGTTGATTCTGCGCGCACCGTTTAACGTCACCTGGCAGCGTTTGCCAGCGGCGCTGAAACGCGTGGGCATGGAAATCACGGATGACAACCGTTCGCAGGGCAGCCTGAAAGTGACCTACAAACAGCCGGGCAGCGGCGTGTGGGATCAGATTGGCGCCAAAGATCCAGAACTGCCAAACGGCGATTACAAGTTGCAGGTTGGCGATCTGGATAACCGCAGCAGTCTGCAGTTCATCGATCCGAAAGGTCACGTGCTAACTCAGGCGCAGAACGACGCGCTGGTGCAGGTGATTCAAGGCGCGCTGAAATAAATTGCCAAAGGGCCGGAGATTTCCGGCCTTTTTGTTTTGATTTGGCATATACACAAATCCTTCAAGCTGCAGATGCGTTGGCTGCTCTCGTTCACCCGAATCACTTACTTGAGTAAGCTCATCGGGATTCATTCGTTTGCCGCCTTCCTGCATCTCGAATGATTTTGTGTATAATAGCGCCCGGCGAAGTAAACGATTGCGTCACGCAATCGGCGCGCGGTGAAACACCGCTGAACACGGGTTCTTTCATGTTTGGAGTTAACAAGATGCAAAAGCGAGCTGAGTTGTATCGCGGTAAAGCGAAAACCGTATACAGCACCGATAATCCGGATCTGCTGGTACTTGAATTCCGCAACGATACGTCAGCAGGAGACGGTGCACGAATCGAGCAGTTTGATCGCAAAGGAATGGTAAACAACAAGTTTAACCATTTCATCATGACCAAATTGCAGGAAGCGGGCATTCCGACCCAGATGGAAGCGCTGCTGTCAGATAACGAAGCGCTGGTGAAAAAGCTGGAGATGGTGCCGGTGGAGTGCGTGGTGCGCAACCGAGCGGCAGGATCGCTGGTAAAACGTCTGGGTGTGGAAGAGGGCATTGTGCTCAATCCACCGCTGTTTGATCTCTTCCTGAAAGATGACGCCAAACACGACCCGATGGTCAACGAATCCTATTGCGAAACCTTCGGCTGGGTGAGCAAAGCGAATCTGGCACGCATGCAAGAGCTGACCTTCAAAGCCAATGATGTGCTGAGTAAACTGTTTGATGACGCAGGTTTGATCCTGGTCGACTTCAAGCTGGAGTTTGGTCTGTTTAACGGCGAAGTGGTGCTGGGTGATGAGTTCTCGCCAGATGGCGCGCGTCTGTGGGACAAAAACACCATGGATAAAATGGACAAAGACCGTTTCCGTCAGAGCCTTGGCGGCTTGGTTGAAGCGTACGAAGAAGTTGCACAGCGTTTGGGTGTGAAGCTGGATTAAGTCCTGTTTGCACCGGCCCGTAGCGGCGCGATTTATCGCGCTCTATTACGGTCGGTGCACCTTCCAGACATTGCGCGATAAATCGCGCCGCTACAAATTCCTTCCCCCTTTATCACACCATTTCTCTCATTCTTACCGTGCTGTCACTACAACACTGGTGCTTACCGCTGCCGCCAACTAAAATCATGCCAAACATGTTTAAAGGAGTTAGACCATGCGCTGGCAAGGGCGTCGTGAAAGCGACAATGTAGAAGATCGACGCAATGATTCACCTGGCCTTGGCGGCGGCGGGGGACGGCAAATCCGCATTCCACGCGGCAAAGGCGGCCTTATCTTGCTGGTGGTGGTCGCTGTTGCCGGCTATTACGGCTACGACCTCACCGCGTTATTGGAAGGCGGCGGCAGTGTCGCGCCAACGTCGCAGCAGCGTCAGGTAAACACCGCGCAGAGCAACGAAGATGCCAAATTCACCTCGGTGATTCTGGCAACCACCGAAGATACCTGGAGCAAGCTGTTCCAGCAGATGAACAAACAGTATGTGCCGCCGAAGCTGGTGATGTATCGCGGGGCGACGCGCACCAACTGCGGCACTGGCCAATCGGCGATGGGGCCGTTTTACTGTCCTGCCGATCAAACTGTGTATATCGATTTGTCATTCTACGATGACATGAAAACCAAACTCGGCGCCGGTGGCGACTTTGCGCAAGGCTACGTGATTGCGCATGAAGTGGGGCATCACGTACAAAAGCTGCTTGGCATTGAGCCAAAAGTGCGTCAGATGCAGCAGGGCGCGAGCCAGGCGCAGGCGAATCAGCTGTCGGTGAAAATGGAGCTGCAGGCGGATTGCTTCGCCGGCGTTTGGGGCCATTACATGGAGCAGCAAAACGTTCTGGAAGTGGGCGATCTGCAGGAAGCACTTAACGCAGCTGAAGCGATTGGCGACGATCGTCTGCAGCAGAAAGGTCAGGGCCGCGTAGTGCCGGATAGCTTCACCCATGGCACCTCTCAGCAGCGTTACACCTGGCTGAAACGCGGTTTCGATAGCGGCGATCCTGGCCAGTGCAACACCTTCGCTAGCAAGTGATCTCCCTGGTTGAACAAACGGCGGCGATGCAGCTTGCAGGCATTCGCCGCCTTTGCGTGATAGCGGGTGATGTGGAGTGGGCGCAGCAGCAGGCCACAGGTTGGCACACCGCGCTGCCCGGCGACTGGCTGACGGTGAGCGACAGCACCGATTTCTCGCACGCCGTTGCGCCCGCGGCTTTACGCACCTTGCTGGGGCGTGAATTCCAGCATGCAATATTTGATGCCCGCCGCGGTTTTCACGCCGAAGCTTTTGCAGCACTGGCTGGAACCTTACGCGCGGGCAGCTGGTTATTGCTGTTAACGCCTGATTGGGAAAGCTGGCCCAGGCAAACCGATGCCGACAGCTTGCGCTGGGCGGATGTCGCTGAACCGATCGCCACGCCGCACTTTATCCACCATCTGCAATCGCTGATGCGGCAAGACGCGCAGGTGATGTTGCAACGTCAGCATCAAGCGGTGCGTTATCCGGTGGAAACGCATCTGCCCGACTGGCGCTGTCAGGCGCCGCAGCAGCAGATGCAAATCCTTGAACAGCTTGAAGCGATGCCGCCGGGCGTGGCAGTGATCACCGCCGCGCGCGGTCGCGGCAAATCGGCGTTGGCCGGCATGCTAGCGCAGCGCAATCAACACTGTTTAGTCACGGCGCCGGCCAAAGTCTCCACGGCGGTGCTGGCAGAATTCGCTGGTGAGCATTTCAGTTTCATGGCTCCCGATGCCGTTCTCGCGCAGGAAGCGACGCCTCAGGCGCAGTGGCTGATTGTCGATGAAGCGGCCGCCATTCCCGCGCCCATCCTGCAACAGCTGGTGCAACGTTTCTCGCGCGTACTGCTTATCACCACCGTGCAAGGTTACGAAGGCACCGGACGCGGCTTTATGCTGCGCTTCTGCGCCACCTTGCCGGATGTGCGCCTCTTCCAGCTCGACGAGCCGTTGCGCTGGTCGCCGAACGATCCGCTGGAGCAATGGCTCAGCCAGGCATTGCTGTTTGAAGATGCGCAGGAGAGCCGCGCAAGCGGTGAGATCGCCATTTATCCGGCCACACCGGAACACAACATAACGGCGCTGGAAGCGGGCTATCGCCTGCTTGCCAGTGCGCACTATCGCACCTCGCCACTGGATTTGCGGCGCATGCTGGATGCGCCCGGCATGCGCTTTTGGTTGGCGGGTGCAGCCGAACAGGTAACCGGCGCGTTGTGGCTGGTGGAAGAGGGCGGATTGGATCAGCCATTGGCCGACGCGGTGTGGGCCGGTCATCGTCGGCCGCGTGGCAATCTGGTGGCGCAATCGCTGGCGGCCCATGCCGGTTTCGCGCAGGCGGCAACGCTGCGCTCACTGCGCATTAGCCGGATTGCGGTGCAGGCGTTACAGCGTCAGCGTGGGATCGGCAAAGCGCTGGTGGCCACCGCACGACAGCAGGCGCAGAATTGTGATTATCTCTCGGTAAGTTTTGGCTACACCGAATCTTTGTGGCGCTTCTGGCGCGCCTGCGGTTTTACGCTGGTGCGGATTGGCTCACAGCGCGAGGCCAGCAGCGGCTGCTATGCCGCGATGGCGCTGCTGGCAATCTCGGCGGCAGGTGAAGCGCTACAACAGCAGGCAGCGCAGCGCCTGGCGCGTGATTGGCCGTGGCTGCAAGCGATTATAGATTTACCGTTAACGCTGGTAAGCGATGCCAGCCAGCAGCTAAACGAGGATGACTGGGCGCTGCTGGCCGGTTTTGCCTGGGCGCAGCGCCCGTTCGAAGCCAGCTATGCGGCGCTACAGCGGCTGGTGCGCCAGTCTCCTTCACCGTTGTTGAATGCCATCCTGCTGCAAAAACAGACGCTAACCGATGCCGCGCAACATGCCGGTCTCAGCGGTCGTAAAGCCTTGATAAACCAGCTGCGATCGGAAGCTGGCACAGCACTGATTCGCCTCAATCCCGACGCGGCGCAGTGGCTGCGTTCATTGCAATAAATCCATTATCTCGTTCAAATTTTCCCGATATCTCTGTGCCAGCAGCGGCGTATAGTGATTTGAGGAGGATCTTATGGCACTACGATATGTAATTGTTCAGCAACCCAGCAGTGCAGCACAGCTGTTTCTGCTGTATCACGGCATCAACGACAACCCGGATTCGATGGCGCAGATTGGTAGCTGGTTCGCGAAAGCGTTCCCGCAAGCGCTGGTGGTGTCGGTCGGCGCACCTTACGCGGGCAGCGTGCCGCAAGGACGTCAGTGGTTTGCCGATATTCCGCCGCACGATCGTTCGGAACAGCAGGGCGTGGATGCGATCATGCCTGAGTTCGTGGCATCGGTGCGTCACTGGCAGCAAGAGAGCGGCGTGCGTGCCGAAGCCACGGCGCTGGTGGGCTTTTCCCAGGGCGGCATTATGGTGCTGGAAGGCATGAAAGCGCAGCCGGATTTGGCGGGACGCGCGATTGTGTTTAGCGGCCGCTATGCCACGCTGCCGTTGCGGGCAAGCACGCGCAACACCATTCATCTGATTCATGGCGATTACGACGAACAGATTCCGCTGCAGCACGCCGAAGAGGCGAAGCAACGTCTGATTTCGTTGGGCGGTGATGTCACGCTGGATGTGGTGGAAGATCTACCGCACGCGATTAACGATCGCAGCATGGAGCTGGCGCTGAATCATCTGCGTTATACCGTGCCGCGTCGTTACTTCGATGAGGCGCTAAGCGGTGCGAAGCCGGGCGATGATGATGTGGTGATGATGATGTAGCAGGATGCGTAACGGCGCGAGTTATCGCGCCGTTTGCGATATGACGATTATTTCTTTTTCGGCCAGTCGTCCTCGTCATCCCATTTATCGTTGAAATCACGATGCGGCGGTAACGTCGGTTTGTTGTCCATGAATTTTTTATGGTCGATACGTTTTAGGTCTTTGTAAACGTTCATCAAAATACCAACCATCAGCAGAATCACCAGGATCCACCAGTACTCTTTAAAGAATTCCATCCCCTTTCTCCTTCGCGCTTAGGCGATCAGCTGTTCCATGATGCGCTGATACATACGGCTCAGCATCTGTAAATCTGACGCTTTCACGCACTCATTGATCTTATGAATGGTGGCGTTCACCGGGCCCAGTTCCACCACCTGCGCACCCATGCGCGCAATGAAGCGCCCATCGGAGGTGCCGCCGGTAGTCAGCAACTGCGGCTTAATTTCATTATAGTGCGCCACAGCGTTCACCACGGCATCCACCAGCTTACCGCGTGATGTCAGGAATGGCTGGCCGGAAACATTCCACTCCAGCGTATAGCGCAGCTGATGACGATCGAGCAGCTCCGCCACGCGATCTTTAATCATCTGATCGGTCAACTGCGTGCTGAAACGGAAGTTGAACTGCACAAAGAATTCGCCAGGAATCACGTTGTTGCTGCCGGTTCCGGCCTGCACGTTGGCGATCTGCATGCTGGTCGGCGGGAAGAATTCGTTGCCTTCATCCCACACGGTTTCTACCAGCTCATTCAGCGCCGGCATGGCGCGATGCACCGGATTATCCGCCAGATGCGGATAGGCTACGTGGCCCTGCACGCCGTGAAGGGTGAGATTCGCGGTCATCGAGCCGCGACGGCCATTCTTCACCACGTCACCCACAATCTCGGTGCTCGATGGTTCGCCGACCAGGCAATAATCCATGCGTTCGTTGCGCGCCACCAAGCGCTCAACCACTTTCACCGTTCCGTTAACCGCGCTGGCTTCTTCATCGGAGGTAATCAGAAACGCCAGACGACCTTTATGCTGCGGATTAGCGGCCACAAAGCGTTCCGCTGCCACCACCATCGCCGCCAGCGAACCTTTCATATCGGCGGCACCGCGGCCAAACAGCATGCCGTCGCGGATGCTGGGTTCAAACGGCGGGCTGATCCAGCGGTTGGCGTCGCCCGGCGGCACCACATCGGTATGACCGGCAAACGCCAGCGTTTCGCCCTGGCCGCGCGTCGCCCAAAAGTTCAGCGTATCGCCAATGTGCATTGGCTCCACCGTGAAGCCGATGGCTTCCAGACGCGCAATCAGCAGCGCCTGACAACCGGCATCATCCGGGCTGAGTGACGGGCGACGAATAAGCTGCTGAGCCAGCTCAATAACCGGACAGAACATGTTATGACTTCTCCTGGATAAAGGCGGAATAAAGGGAATCTTTGAAGCCGACCAGCAGATCGCCATTCGGCGCGGCTAACACCGGACGCTTGATGATGGCAGGCTGCGCCAGCATCACCGCTTTGGCGCTGGCGGCATCGTTTACCGCGTCGCGTTCGGCTTCCGGCAGCTTGCGCCACGTGGTACCGCGCGTATTCAGCAGCGCCTCATAACCGAGTTGATCGATAAACGATTGCAGCAGCGCGTCGTCAATGCCCTCCACGCGATAGTCGTGAAAACAGTAGTCGATACCGGAAGACGCCAAATAGTTGCGTGCTTTTTTAATCGTGTCGCAATTTTTAATTCCGTACATCACCCACTGCGCTGTCATCGCTTATTCCCGTTGAGTAAAAAATAAAGCGCGAGTTTACCACAGCGCTCTAAGGGCTGTGAGCGCTGACAGTGAAAGCCGGCCTGATTCACCCATTTTTCATGACCCTTAAGCCGTTATAAATTTTATTACTTAGGGCCAGGAAGCGCTTTCACTTACGCACTTAATAATTGCCTGCGACATCATTAAGCCACTAAGGATTATCCTAAATGCAGATTTCTGCTATCCGATTTAAGTCAGCCATTTTTCCTGCCGCATTATAGAGTTGCTGAAATGTGCGTCAGTACGCAATTTCAACAGATTGAAGCTTTTCTACGCTTTTGCCGATAGTGATAACAGGTGGAAACGTATTCACCACCAGAAAAAAACGGCGTAGAATTGCCGCTACAATAAGAGAGGGTTTTATGGTCGACACCGAAATGGGAAACTGGAAAGAATTCATCGAAGCGATGTTACGTAAGTAACTCGTGAAGAGAAAAGCAGGGCACTTCCCAACTTGCTGTAATTCTTACCACACACAACAATAAAGCCGCCATGGATGTTCATGGCGGCTTTTTTATTCATTTAACCGCGCGCGATGAATCACGCCGCGACAAGTGTGTGCACTTGATATGCGCGGAACCTGATGTCCGCACAAGCCTTAGCGGCGCAATAGCATGCTCAATCGTGTGGCTTCTCTTTTAGCGGGAAGCGGCGGCGTACCACCACAAAGAACAGCGGCACAAAGAAAATCGCCAGCACGGTAGCGGAAATCATTCCGCCCATCACGCCGGTACCCACCGCGTGCTGGCTGCCGGAACCGGCACCGCTGCTGATGGCCATCGGCAGCACCCCGAAGATAAACGCCAGCGAAGTCATCAGGATCGGGCGCAGACGCTGACGCGAGGCTTCCAGCGTCGATTCCATCAGCTCGCGGCCTTTACTGTTGATCTCATTGGCGAACTCGACAATCAAAATGGCATTCTTCGCCGACAAGCCAATCACCGTGAGCAAGCCCACCTGGAAATAGACATCGTTCTCCAGCCCGCGCATCCAGGTTGCCACCAGCGCGCCCACCACGCCGAGCGGCACCACCAGCATCACTGAGAATGGAATTGACCAGCTCTCATACAACGCCGCCAGACACAGGAATACCACCAGCAGCGAAATCGCATACAGCGCCGGCGCCTGCGAACCGGATAAGCGCTCCTGATAGGAGGCGCCGGTCCACTGGAAGCCTACGCCCAGCGGCAGCTGCCCAACCAGTTTCTCCATCTCGTCCATCGCGGTACCGCTGCTGACGCCGTTCGCCGCTTCACCGACAATCTCTAGCGCAGAGTAACCGTTGTAGCGCTCCAGACGCGGTGAACCGGTTTGCCAATGGCTGGTGGCGAAGGCAGAGAAGGGCACCATGCTGCCGCTGTTGTTACGCACATACCACTTATTCACGTCTTCCGGCAGCATGCGGAACTCTGCCGCCGCCTGCACGTAGACTTTCTTCACGCGACCGCGATCGAGGAAGTCATTAACGTAGGTTGAGCCCCACGCGGTGGTTAAGGTGTCATTGATGGTGTCCAGCGACACACCAAGCGCCTGCGCTTTGCGCTGGTCGACATCAATCTGCAACTGCGGACTGTCGTCGAGGCCGTTGTGACGTACGCGTGACAGCGCCGGATTGCTGTCAGCCATCTCCAGTAACTTATCGCGCATTGCCATTAGTCGCGTGTGGCCGATGCCACCGTGATCCTGCAACTCCATATCGAAGCCCGACGAACTGCCCATGCCGGTAATCGCGGGCGGGCTGCTGGCGATAACGCGCGCTTCGTTGATCGTGTGGAAGGCTTTTGTCGCACGCTCGATGATGGCGAAAGAGGTGCGATCGCTGCCCGGACGCTCCTCCCAATCTTTCAAGCGAACGAACAGGCGCGCGACGTTTTGACCGTTACCGCCAGGACCCGCTCCGATGGTGGAGAACACCGAAACCACATTGTCTTTCTCCTGGGTCATATAATAATTCTCGACCTTCGCCACCACGTCCGAGGTTTGTTGCAGCGTCGAACCGGCCGGCAATTGCACCTGCGTCAGGAACACGCCGCGATCTTCCAGCGGCAGGAACGAGGTGGGCAGACGAATAAACAGGAACGCCATCACGCCGATAATCGCCAGATAGAGCAGCAGCCAGCGGCCGCCTTTACGCAAAATTTTGGCGACGCCGCGCTCGTAACGTTCTGCGCTGGCGTTGAAGGTGCGGTTAAACCAGCCGAAGAAGCCACGACGACCGTGATGATGGCCTTGCTCCAGCGGTTTCAGCAGCGTGGAACAGAGCGCGGGCGTCAGAATCATCGCCACCAATACCGACAGCACCATCGCCGAAACGATAGTGATCGAAAACTGGCGATAGATGGCGCCGACGGTGCCGCCAAAGAACGCCATCGGCACAAACACCGCCGACAGCACCAGCGCAATGCCGACTAGCGCGCCCTGAATCTGGCCCATCGATTTACGCGTAGCGGCGCGCGGCGACAGACCTTCCTCGCTCATGATGCGCTCGACGTTTTCCACCACCACGATAGCGTCATCCACCAGCAAGCCGATGGCGAGCACCATGGCGAACATCGTCAGGGTGTTGATGCTGTAGCCGAAGGCGTAGAGCACCGCAAAGGTGCCGAGCAGCACCACCGGCACGGCGATAGTTGGAATTAGCGTGGCACGAAAGTTTTGCAGGAACAGATACATCACAAGGAACACCAGCAGGATCGCTTCCAGCAGGGTCTTCACCACGTCTTTAATCGAGGCCTTAACAAACGGCGTGGTTTCGTAAGCGACTTTGGCTTCCAGCCCGTGAGGGAAGTAGTGCGACAGCTCAGCAATACGCTCACGCACCAGTTTGTCGGTGTTCATCTCATTGGCGCCGGAAGCCAGCTTAATGCCGAGCCCCGATGCCGCCTGACCATTGTAGCGGCTGAGGAAGTCATATTTTTCCGCGCCCATCGCCACATCCGCCACATCGCCGAGCGTCACCACCGAGCCGTCGCTGTTGGTTTTCAGCGTCACCGCTTTGAACTGCGCCGGGGTTTGCAGCATCGACTGCGCATTCACCGTGGCGTTGAGCGCTTGCTTGTCCACCGACGGCAATCCGCCTACCTGACCCACCGCCACCTGCGCATTTTGCGATTCAATCGCGCTCACCACGTCTTCGGTGGTCAGCGCGTAGGCAATCAGCTTGTTGGGATCGAGCCAGATACGCATCGCATATTGCGAGCCGTAAGCATCCACCTGGCCGACACCATCAACACGGCTGAGCGGATCCTGAATGTTACTGGCGACGTAATCTGAAATATCCTGTTTGTCCATGCTTCCGTCGGTAGAGACGAAGGCAATCATCAGAATATTGCTGTCACCGGTTTTATTCACCGTCACACCTTGTGACTGTACCGCCACGGGCAGTTTACGCAGTGCACTTTGCAATTGGTTTTGCACCTGCTGGCGCGCTTCGTCGGGATTGGTGCCCGCGGTAAAGGTGAGGGTAATCTGGGCCTGGCCGGTGTTGCTGCTGTTGGAGGACATGTACATCAAATTATCGATGCCGGTCATGTTCTGTTCGATAACTTGCGTAACGGTGTTTTCCAGCGTTTCCGCGGATGCGCCGGGATAGTTGGCGGTGATACGCACGTTAGGCGGCGCGAGATCGGGATATTGCTCAACCGGTAGCGAGACGATCGCCAACGTACCGCACAGGCAGAGCAGAATAGACAGAACCCAGGCAAAAATGGGCCGGTCGATAAAGAAATTCGACATGAAACCGACACTCCTCAACTGCGTATTTTTTACTTTTATTATGATGAGCGCGATGCGCGGACGGCGTCACGCTGGCGGAGTGCAAACTGCTCTCTCGAAAGACTCCTGCTGCAGACACTCTACGCGGCACAAATTAGAGAATCGTGAGTAAATTATGGAGAAAGTGTAAATATAGTGACGGTTTTTTGTGCGCGACTACAGATGTCGGCTTTCGAGCCACAGTATCGTAGCGGCAACGCGCGAACGGACATCCAGCTTGCGCAGCAGGTTGCGAATGTGCACTTTTACCGTCTCTTCGGAGATATGCAAGGTGGCAGCAATTTCCTTATTCGATAAGCCACGCGCCACTTCCTGCAGCACATCCAGTTCGCGTTCGGTGAGCTGTTTGAACGGATTTGTCGTCGGCTGGCGCGTCGCCAGATAATCGGCCACCACCTCGCTAAACACGTTTTCACCTTTAGCGCCGCGCATCACTTGCGCCAGCAGTAGTTCGGGTTCGCTGTCCTTGAGCAGATAGCCGTCGGCACCGGCATCCACCATCGCATAAATATCACTGCGCGCATCGGAAACCGTCAGCACCAAAATGCGTGCGGCGATGCCTTCATTACGCAGCGCTTTCAGCGTGTCCAGTCCGGACATGCCTTTCATGTTGAGATCCAGCAGAATGACATCTGGCGACAAACGGCGTGCTTCGGCCAGCGCTTCGGTGCCGTTATTGGCTTCCGCTACCACGTCCAGCCGCGGCTCCAGCGCCAGCAGCTGGCGAATACCACGGCGCATCAGTGGATGATCGTCAACGATCATAATAGTCAGGGAAGGGTTAGCCATAATGTCTCCAGTATCAAATGCAACTTTCTTTCATTAACGCATCTGCCGTAGCGGCGCAGTTTATTGCGCGATGAATCGCGCCGCTACAGCAGGTGCGCTCTATAATCTGTCAGCTCAACCGGTGCGTCGGGCGCGGTGGAAAACGCAGCGTGACGCGCGTGCCTTGCGCCTGCGGGGTAATCATCAGCGTGCCGGATAACCGCGCGGCGCGCTCCGCCATGATGGTGAGACCATAATGCCCTGGCGGCTCTTCGAGGCTGCTGATGCCGCAGCCATCGTCTTCGATGGTCAGTAAGTGGTCCTCATCAGCGACACGCTGATAGTGAATCTGAATATTGTGCGCCTGCGCATGGCGAATCGCGTTGAGCAGCGCTTCGCGCGCAATCTGCAGCACATGCACTTGCTGCTGCGCATCCAGCATCTGCAAGCCGGGCTGATAATCGAAGTCGATTGCCGCCTGCGATTGCTCCTGCAGCGGCGCAATCATCGCCTGCATCGCCTGCACCAAATCAGCCTGTTCGATGGTCAGACGGAAGGTGGTCAGCAGTTCGCGCAGCTGCTGATAGGCTTCGGCCAGCGCGCGATCGAAATCAGCGATAATCGCCAGCGCCTGCGGTTGCGACCCATCGACATTGCGTCGCAGCAGCGCCAGCTGGATGCGCAGGAAAGAGAGCGACTGCGCCAGCGAATCGTGCAGTTCGCGCGCAATGGTGGCGCGCTCTTCTATTAATAGCATCTGCTGATACTGCTTTTGCGTCTGCCAAATCCACAATGCGCGCGCCAGCATGTTCGCCAGGCTCTGCATCAGTTCGTCGGCGGGCGGTGCGCGGTGGGTTTGCCAGCACAGTTCGCCCAGCCGCTGCTCTTCCTGCATCAACGGCAAACGCTGCCAGCCCACCTCATCCGTTGCCACACCGGCCTGAAACTCAATCCCTTCGCTGACAATTTTCAGCACCGTCAGCGCTTCACGGCGCTGTACCAGACGCAGCAATCCCTGAAACAGTTCGGGATTGGGTGGGCTGCTGGTGAGAATTTGTGAGCTTTCATACAGTAGAGAAAGTGTGCGATTGGCCTGGGTGAGATCTTCGGTTTTATCACGCACCGCGCACTCCAGCAGGCGATAGTGCGAATGCAGCCGTTCGGCCATGGTAGTAAAAGCCTGCGCCAGCACGCCCAGTTCATTCGGCTGTTGCACCGGCAGCGGCGGAAAAGCGAAATTCGCCTGCTCAACATATTGGCTGGCGGTCACCAGCGCGTTGAGCGGTCGCACCACGTTGCGGCGGATAAAGCGAATCGTCCACAACGCCAGCGCCACAATCGCCAGAAAACCGAACAGGCTGCTGGCGGCCACCAGATGCATCTTCAGTTCAGCATAATGCTGTAATGCCAGCACGAAGCGGTCGATCTCGCTGACGTAGCCCGCGACACGCTGCTGGTAGATTTGTGCTCGCCTGGGCTGCAACGTTTCCTGCAGCATCGGCCAGCTGTGACGCAGATAGCGATAGCGGCTACTCACTTCAAGCGGTACCCACGCGCGCTCCAGGTGCTGCAGCGCCGGGGATTCCAGCGTTTGCCGGTAAAGTTGGATGTGATGATCCAATTGCTGCGGATCGCGCGTGCTGTCCCACGCCAGACGATATATCTGCATGCGCAGCGATCCGGCGACATTCACCGCTTCGGCATCGCGCAGGCTGCTGGAGAGCGTCATCAGCGCCAGCCCGGTGGTCAACAGCGACAGCAGCACAATCACGCTGAGTGCGCGCGCAATGGTACGAGTAACGGGACGTTTCACAATCACAGTAATAACCCTTGTAAGAGCGGGGGATTATAGGGCAGCCGTGCGGTGACGGCGAGTGACATCTCGTCACATCAGGTTACTTTTAACAGAGAAAACCCTTTCTCTTTACCTTTCTCTAAATAACCCGCGCTAAGCTGGCGAATTATTAAACGGCTTTACGGCTTGCTCAACCTGGTTTTCATTCCCTGCGTGATAATAAGTCCTGTAACGCTTAACCCTTAACGGAAGACAACAGGAGCATCACATGAAGAGACGTTATGCCGTTCTGACTGCTGCACTGCTTGCCACCGCAAGTTTCTCGACGCTGGCGGCCCAGCCTGTAAGCGCTACGCAAGCGCAAAACCTGCAAAGCGCGGGCACCGTTTCCATCAGCGGCGTACGCGGCTCGCTGGATGATGCAACGCGCCATCTGTCGCAAAAAGCGCAAGAGGAAGGTGCCAGCGGCTATCGCGTTATTGGTGTACAAACCCCAGGTGATTCCAGCCTGTGGAGCGGCACCGCAGAGATTTATCGTTAATTCCCTCCAGTAGTTATCCCTGTAGCCATCCCTTTACCGGTCAGCCCTCTGGCCGGTTTTTTTGTGCACCGCGACGGATTATTACAATTCATCTTGTGCAGCCTGGCGGTATTTTTTGCTTCGTTCTTGCAGAACGGGTAGGATTCATCGCCGTAAATTCCCAGCCCGCCACGCGACATCGTTCCGCCGCTGTGACACCGGGTTTTTACCCCATTTCGCACCGCCATACGCAATCGTTTGGTTACGCGGTGATTGATGGTCAGGACAAACAGGATAGCTATGAAATCAACTAAAAAAACCGCAGCCGAACAACGCGCTGCGAAAAGACGCTGGCTCAACTCGCACGACAGCGGTTACCACAAAGCAATGGGTAATCGTCAGGTACAAATGATCGCCATCGGCGGTGCTATCGGTACCGGTCTGTTCCTCGGTGCTGGCGCGCGCCTGCAAATGGCCGGTCCTGCACTGGCGCTGGTTTATCTGGTGTGCGGTATCTTCTCCTTCTTTATCCTCCGAGCGTTGGGCGAACTGGTGTTACATCGTCCTTCCAGCGGCAGCTTTGTTTCTTATGCGCGTGAATTCCTTGGGGAAAAAGCGTCTTACGTTGCGGGCTGGATGTATTTCGTTAACTGGGCGATGACCGGTATCGTCGATATCACCGCAGTCGCGCTTTATATGCACTATTGGGGCGCGTTTGGCGATGTGCCGCAGTGGGTGTTTGCGCTAGGCGCGCTGGCGATTGTCGGCACCATGAACATGATCGGCGTGAAGTGGTTCGCCGAGATGGAGTTCTGGTTCGCGCTGGTGAAAGTGCTGGCTATCGTGGTGTTCCTGATTGTCGGCGTGGTGTTCCTCGGCAGCGGTAAACCGCTGGACGGCAATACCACCGGCTTCCATCTGATCACCGATAACGGCGGTTTCTTCCCGCACGGCTTGCTGCCAGCGCTGGTGTTGGTGCAGGGCGTCGTGTTCGCCTTCGCCTCGATTGAGCTGGTGGGTACCGCAGCAGGCGAGTGTAAAGATCCCAAGACCATGCTGCCAAAAGCCATCAACAGCGTGATCTGGCGTATCGGCCTGTTCTACGTCGGTTCCGTGGTGCTGCTGGTACTGCTGCTGCCGTGGAATGCCTATCAGGCGGGGCAAAGTCCGTTCGTGACCTTCTTCTCCAAACTGGGCGTGCCTTATATCGGTAGCGTAATGAACATCGTGGTGCTGAGCGCCGCGCTGTCGAGCCTTAACTCGGGTCTCTATTCCACCGGCCGTATTCTGCGCTCCATGTCGATGGGCGGTTCTGCGCCACAGTTTATGTCGAAGATGAGCAAGCAGCAGGTGCCGTATGCCGGCATTCTGGTCACCGTTGCCGTTTACATCATCGGCGTGGTGCTCAACTACTATGTGCCGTCGCAGGTGTTTGAAATCGTTCTGAACGTGGCGTCACTCGGCATCATCTCGTCGTGGGCCTTTATCGTGGTGTGCCAGATGCGTCTGCGCAAAGCGATCAAAGAGGGTAAAGCCGAAGATGTCAGCTTCAAGCTGCCGTGGGCGCCGTTCACCTCCTGGTTGACGCTGCTGTTCCTGGTGAGCGTGCTGGTGCTGATGGCGTTCGACTATCCGAACGGCACGTACACCATCGCCTCGATTCCCCTGATTGCCGTGGTGCTCGTGCTGGGTTGGTTTGGCGTGCGCAAACGCGTTAATGCCGAAGCGATGAAAGAGCACGAACATCATGCTGACGACCAGGATGATGTATCGCCGAAACTGGCGGACGATAACGCGCGTTAATCGTAGCGATTCTCATCTACGGGGGCCTTTTGGCCCCCGTTTTTATTTCAATTCCCCTTCACTTGATCCCACGTCGGGATTTACCCCTTTGGGGTGATATAGCCCGCTTTAGCGTCAGGTTATTTTACGCACCATCTCTCTTTCCCCCGTTTAAGGTGAACCGATGGCGCTGTCGCGACGTGAACTCTTTACCGGGCAGCGCGTAGCGTCTGCTGACGGCATCGCTTTGCCATGGTGGCGGGGAGAGAAGGGTTGTGATGGCTGCGGCACATGCGTCTCGGCCTGCGAAACCCGCATCATCCGTCTGGCTGTCGGTGAAGTGCCGCACCTCGATTTTCTGCAGGGCGAATGCACGTTTTGCGCCGCCTGCGTGGACGCTTGCCCGCAGCCGCTGTTCCACGCGCGTGAAACCGAGCCGTTTCCACAGCGCATTCGCATCGACAACCGCTGCATCACCTTCCTGGGCGTGAACTGCCGCAGCTGCCAGGAGAGTTGTGAACAGCAAGCCATCCGTTTCCAGCTGATGCCGAACGGCATCGCACAGCCTGAAACCCTTCCGCAGCATTGCACCGGTTGCGGCGCCTGCATCGCGCCTTGCCCGGTCTCAGCCACAGGATTACATCATGAACCATGAAAACAGTTGGCACGTCTGCGGCCTGGTGATTCAGGCGCGGCCGGCGTCGATTCCCGCCGTAAAAAGTGCGCTGCTGGCCTTTGCCGATTGCGACATCGCCGCGGAAGACGCCGCGCGCGGCGCGCTGGCGGTGACGCTGGGTGCCGCGGATAGCGCCGCGCTGCTGCGCAATATTGAAGAGAGCCGCAACATCGCTGGCGTGTTGGCGGTATCGCTGGTGTATCACCAGCAAGACGAAATTGAAGAACCTTGTAAGGAAGCATCATGAGCATAAGTCGTCGTGATTTTATGAAGGCCAATGCGGCGGCTGCTGCTGCAACGGCTGCAGGACTCACCATTCCCACCGTTACCAAAGCCGCGACCTCATTGGCTGCGCCGATTCGCTGGGAAAAAGCGCCGTGCCGATTCTGCGGCACCGGCTGTGGCGTGCTGGTTGGCACCCAGGATGGCCGCGTAGTGGCGTCGCAGGGCGATCCGCAGGCAGAAGTGAACCGCGGTCTGAACTGTATCAAAGGCTATTTCCTGCCGAAGATCATGTACGGGAAAGATCGTCTGACCCAGCCGCTGCTGCGCATGACCGACGGTAAATATGCCAAAGAGGGCGAGTTCAACCCGGTCAGCTGGGATCAAGCCTTCGACATCATGGAAGAGAAGTTCAAAGCGGCGCTGAAAGCCAACGGCCCGGATTCGGTTGGCATGTTCGGTTCCGGTCAGTGGACAGTGTGGGAAGGTTATGCGGCCTCCAAGCTGATGAAAGCCGGTTTCCGCACCAACAACCTCGATCCCAATGCGCGTCACTGCATGGCTTCAGCGGTGGTTGGCTTTATGCGCACCTTCGGCATGGACGAACCGATGGGCTGCTACGACGACATCGAGCAGGCCGACGCTTTTGTGCTGTGGGGCTCCAACATGGCGGAGATGCATCCGATTCTGTGGTCACGTATTACCGCGCGTCGTCTCAGCCGTGAGAATGTCAAAGTGGCGGTGCTTTCCACCTATCGTCATCGCAGTTTTGAGCTGGCCGACAACGCGATGGTGTTCACTCCGCAGAGCGATCTGGCGATCCTCAACTTCATCGCCAACTACATTATTCAGAACAACAAGGTCGATAAAACCTTCCTGCAGAATCACGTTACGCTACGCAAAGGCGTGACCGACATCGGTTACGGTTTGCGCTCCACCGATCCGCGTCAGGCTTCGGCGAAGAACCCGGACAGCGGCGAATCCACGCCGATGAGCTTTGACGAGTTTGCGAAGTTTGTCTCTGAGTACACGGTAGAAAAAGCCAGCGCAATGAGCGGTGTGGAGAAAGATCAACTCATCGCCCTCGCCGAGCTGTATGCCGATCCGAAAGTCAACGTGGTGTCGTACTGGACCATGGGCTTCAACCAGCATACGCGCGGCGTGTGGGCCAATAACCTGTGCTACAACCTGCACTTATTGACCGGCAAAATTTCACGTCCGGGCACCGGTCCGTTCTCGCTCACCGGCCAGCCGTCGGCGTGCGGCACGGCGCGTGAAGTCGGCACCTTCTCACATCGTTTACCGGCGGACATGGTGGTTAATAATGACAAACACCGCGCTACCGCCGAGAAGCTGTGGAAGCTGCCGCAGGGCACGGTGCCGGCCAAAATTGGTTTGCATGCCGTGGCGCAGGATCGCGCGCTGAAAGATGGCAAGCTCAACGCCTACTGGGTGATGTGTAACAACAATATGCAGGCCGGTCCGAACCTGACGCAGGAGCGTATGCCGGGCTGGCGCGATGAGCGCAACTTCATCGTGGTTTCCGATCCCTATCCCACCGTCAGCGCCTTGTCAGCTGACCTGATTCTGCCTACCGCGATGTGGGTGGAGAAAGAGGGCGCCTATGGCAATGCCGAGCGTCGCACTCAGTTCTGGCATCAGCAGGTGAAAGCGCCGGGGGACGCGAAATCCGATTTGTGGCAGATGGTGAACTTCTCTAAACGTTTCAAGGTAGCGGAAGTGTGGCCGGAAGCGCTGCTGGCGCAGAATCCGGAGCTGCGCGACAAAACGCTGTTTGATGTGCTGTACGCCAACGGCCAGGTCAACCAATTCCCACTGAGTGAAGTGGCAGATGACCAGTTGAATGATGAAGCGCGCGAGTTTGGCTTCTACATCCAGAAAGGCTTGTTCGAGGAGTACGCCAGCTTTGGTCGCGGTCACGGCCACGATCTTGCGCCGTTCGATGCTTACCATCAGGCGCGCGGCCTGCGCTGGCCGGTGGTGGATGGCAAAGAGACGCGCTGGCGCTATCGCGAAGGTTACGACAGCTACGTCAAAGCCGGTGAAGGCGTGCGTTTCTACGGCAAGCCGGATGGCAAAGCCACCATTTTTGCGCTGCCTTACGAAGCGCCAGCCGAATCGCCGGATGAAGAGTACGACCTGTGGTTCTGTACCGGTCGCGTGCTGGAACACTGGCACACCGGCACCATGACGCGTCGCGTGCCGGAGCTGCACCGCGCAGTGCCGCAGGCGCTACTCTATATACATCCGCTGGATGCCAAAGAGCGCAATTTCCGCCGCGGCGAGAAGGTTCGCGTGGTGTCGCGTCGTGGCGAAACCCTTGCCACCGTGGAAACGCGCGGTCGCAATCAGCCGCCCAAAGGTCTGGTATTTATGCCGTTCTTTGATGCGGGCGTGCTGGCCAACAACGTCACGCTGGACGCCACCGATCCGCTGTCGAAGCAGACCGATTACAAAAAATGCGCCGTCAAGCTGGTTAAAATTTAAGGCAGGATGCAATGAAACCCTTAATCACACTTGTTACTTTAGCCGCCCTGATGCTGGGCGGCACGGTTTACGCCAATAACGGCGTCGATCTCAATCAGTCACCGGAAGTGACGGCTACGCAACAGGGCACCATTCATCAGCCCAAAGAGCAGAGCCGCAAGCCGTTGAACTACGTGAATCAGCCGCCGGTGATCCCGCATAGCGTCGATGGCTATCAGGTGACGAAAAACGTGAACCGTTGTCTGCAGTGTCACGGCACGCAGAGCTATCTCACCACCGGCGCGCCACGCATTAGCCCAACGCACTTCACCGATCGCGATGGACTGGTGAGCAGCACCGTGTCGCCGCGTCGCTACTTCTGCCTGCAGTGTCACGTACCGCAAACCGATGCCAAACCGGTGGTGGAAAACACCTTCAAACCGGCTGACGGCTTCGGTAAGTGAGGACATGATGAAAGAGAAACTTCTGCGCATCTGGCGCTGGTGGCGGCGTCCGAGCCGTCTGGCGCTCGGTACGCTGCTGATTCTGGGCTTTGCTGGCGGCATCATTTTCTGGGGCGGCTTCAACACCGCAATGGAGATGACCAACCGCGAGCAGTTCTGTATCGGCTGCCATGAGATGCGTAACAACGTCTATCAGGAATATATGCAGACGGTGCACTACAACAACCGCAGCGGCGTGCGCGCCACCTGTCCGGATTGTCACGTGCCGCACGAGTGGGGCCCGAAAATGCTGCGTAAGATCCAGGCGAGCAAAGAGGTGTATGCCAAGATTTTCGGCATCATCGATACACCGCAAAAGTTCGAGGATCATCGCATCAAGCTGGCGCAAAACGAGTGGCGCAGGATGAAAAACAACAATTCGCAGGAGTGTCGTAACTGCCACAACTTCGATTATATGGATTTCACCGCGCAGAAGACCGTGGCCGCGAAGATGCACAGCAAAGCAGTTGAGGAAGGGAAAACCTGTATCGATTGCCACAAAGGTATCGCGCACCATCTGCCCGATATGAAAGACCAACCCAACGGTTTTTGAGGCCTAACAACGCGGCATGAATGGGCGTAATGCCGATCACTACCGCAGCGCATCAAACCACTGCACAATCCGTAGCGGCGCGATTTAACGCGCAACCCATTGCGCCGCTACACTCTGTGCACTGAGTCAGGAGCGCCCATCACGGCGACCGGCCTCACAATTCAGATAGTTTTCCCCACCGCTTCGGCCTATCATCTCAGGCTCCCTCAATTTAGCAGTGGAGCGGTTATGTCGTTAAAGATCAACATCATCAAAGACAAGTTGCTGTCAGAAAACTGGTTTGTGCTGCGCAACTTCACCTACGAACTCACCCGCAACAACGGCGAAGTCGTGCGTCACAAGCGCGAAGTGTACGATCGCGGTAACGGCGCCACCATCCTGCTGTACAACACTGAAAAAAATAGCGTGCTGCTGGTGCGTCAGTTCCGCATTGCCACTTATGTCAATGGCAATGAAAGTGGCGAACTGATTGAGACCTGCGCCGGGCTGCTGGATGACGACTCGCCGGAAGATTGCATCCGCAAAGAAGCGATAGAAGAGACCGGCTATCAGGTGGGTAAGGTCGATAAAGTTTTTGAAGCCTACATGTCGCCGGGCGGCGTGACTGAACTGATCCACTTCTTCGCCGCGGAATACAGCGATGCACAGCGCGCCAACAAGGGCGGTGGCGTTGAGGATGAAGAGATTACCGTGCTGGAGCTGAGTTTCCCGGAGGCGCTGGCGATGGTGAAAGATGGCCGCATTCGTGACGGTAAAGCCATTATGCTGCTGCAGCATGCGCAGATTGCCGGTTGGTTGCAGGCGTAAACATAATCTCCTAATCGCACAGTTTCGTAGCGGCGCGATTCATCGCGCAATAAATTGCGCTGCTACAGCAATGTGTGGCCAATTTGCCTTAAACACACTCTCCCAACGTTTCCGGGACACATTGCGGATACGCCTGCAATCTTGCCAGCGCTTCGGCATACGAAGGCATCGAGTGCGCTGCACCGGAGCGTTCCACACACAGCGAAGCATAAGCTGAAGCAAACAGCGCCGCCTGTGGCAGTTCATCGCCGGAAGCCAGCCGCGCCGCCAGTGCGCCATTAAACGCATCGCCCGCGCCGGTGGTATCCAGCGGCTGAGCCGGAAACAGCGGAATACGCAGCGGCGGCTGGTCTGCTACTGACAGCAACGCACCGCAAACCCCCAACGTAATAATCACCTGACGCGCCCCTTTACGGTGCAGCTTTTCTGCCGCTTGCTGCGCGCTGGCGAAGTCGGTGACCTTCACGCCGGTCAGCTGCATCGCTTCGGTACTGTTAGGCGTCAGCAAATCCACTTTTGCCAGCAGCGCATCGGTGACCTTCTGCCAGGGCGCGGGATTCATTATCACAAAGGTGCCGCCGGCGCGCGCGTTGTCGATCATGCGCTGGATGGCGCTGAGATTATTCTCCAGCTGCACCAGCAGAATATCGGCTGCCGCAACGGTGGGTTGGCAGCGCGTCACCTCGGCGGCTGTTACGGTGGTGTTCGCGCCGGGATAGACCGAAATCATGTTCTCGGCATCGTCCCCGGCGACATAAATCAGCGCATTGCCGGTCGGTTTCTCCTTGCAGGTAAACAAGGTAATGGCATCGAAACCGGTCTTTTCCAGATGGCGACGCGCAAACATGCCGAAGTCATCATTACCAATCTTACCGATATAGTGCACGCGCGCGCCGGCGCGCAGCGCGGCCGTCGCCTGGTTCGCGCCTTTGCCGCCCGGTCCCATCATGCTGGTATGGGCGGTGAGCGATTCGCCCGGCATTGGAAAGCGGTTCATTACCGCGACTACGTCGAGGTTGAACGAGCCAAACACACACACTTTTCCTTTCATCATGCACTCCTGAACAGACGTTCGGCGGCTAAACAGGCACCGCGACAACCGGTGTGGTCGGTGGATTGGCTAAACACGATCTTCAAACCCTCACGCGTGGCGGGTGGACGAAGATGCTGCTGAATCTGGCTGCGCAGCTGTGCCAGCGGGAAGTCCGCCATCGCCAGCACGCCGCCGCCCAGAATCAGGTATTCCGGATCGAGTATGTTCATCTCGGTGGCAATCAGTTGCGCCAGCCGCTGTACAAAAGCCTGCAGCTCCGGATGCTCACGATGCTGGGTAAACAGCGCCGACATGTTGGTTTCCGGCACATGGGTGCTCGCCCAGCCGCTCAGCCAATGGCCCGACGTCACGGTTTCCGCACAGCCACGATTGCCGCACGGGCAGGGCAGATGGTTGCCGGCAACAGGCACATGACCCAACTCACCCGCGCCACCGTGTTGACCATGATAAAACTGGCCGTTAAGCCACAGGCTGTTGCCCATGCCGGTGCCGGGATACAAACCCACCGCGCTGTCTGGCAACTGCTCCAGCTGCAGTAAATCCCACAGCATCAGATGGTTAACATCTTTGTCCATCGCCACCGGTACGCCAAGGCGTTCGGTGAGGCGCGCGGCAACCGGTTGCTGGTCCAGCGCCTGAATAAACGGCAGCGAAATCACCTGCTGGCGGTCACGGCTAAGAATGCCGGGTAATCCGAGCATCACGCCGCTAACTGGCTGCTGCTCCAGCGTTTCGCTGATTAACTGGCCCAACGCGTTAAGCGCATCAGGCTGCTGCGCCCAGCTGGCCGTCGGCACTTTACGGAAGCTCGACCAAACGCGCTCCTCTTCCATCAGCTGCAGACGTGTGCCGGTGCCGCCAATGTCGATACCGAGCCAGCATTTTTTCATGCGGATACCTGCGCCAATCCCTGAGCCTCATCAATGCTTTCGCGCATCATATTCCAGGCGGTTTCCAGATCGTCGTGAATATTGAACAGACCGGAGGTGCCGACAATCAGCACTTCTGCGCCCGCGCCGACCAGCGTGTTGTAGGTGCGGGTGTTACAGGAACCGTCGATCTCAATCAGATATTGATAGCCGTTGGCCTGCTTCAACGCTTTCAGCTCCTGTACCTTCTGCACCATTTCCGGAATAAACGGTTGTCCGGCGTAGCCGGGATCCACCGTCATCACGGTGATCTTATCCACCAAATGAATGTAGTGGTGGATAAAGGAGACCGGCGTAGCAGGATTAAGCACCACGCCAACTTTCTTGCCGAAGCTGCGGATCATATTGATCACCCGGAATGCATCGCGGTTGATGGTTTCGGCGTGCGGGCAGATGTAATCGGCACCCGCTTTGGCAATCACTTCTATGAAATCGGTGGGCTGCTCGACCATCAAATGCACATCCAGCGCCACTTTGGTGAACGGGCGAATCTGCTCAATAAAGAACGGTGACAGCGTGATATTTTTCACGTAGTGACCATCCATAATGTCGATATGCAGGAAGTCGGCGCGGGAGTCCAGCACGGCGAGCTGGTGCTTGATCTCCATCAGATTCATACACATCAACGACGGGGAGACTTGAATACGCATCATACTTCCTTTTTTTCGGTCAAAGGGTTAAGCGCCGCCGCCAGTTTGCTGAGCTTGACGGCACGATGTTCGTTAAAGCGAGTTTTGAATTGTTTGAAGGCCAACACCACAATCAGCACTGCGCCCCACATTGCCAGGCTAACGTGCTGGCTGATGTTCATCAGGTTGAAGCCGGTGGAGAGCACTTGCAGTGCGATCAACGCCAGCACTACGCCGGTCACGCGACCAAAGCCGCCATTCGGGTCGGTGCCGCCAAGGATAATGGCCAGCACCGTCAGCAGCAGATACGCATCGCCGTAACCCATACGCGCCGAGTTGAAGCGCGCCATCATGATCAAACCGGCCAACACGCACAGCAGGCTGGAGATGACGTACACCAGAATCACCATGCGATGCGTATTGATGCCGCTAAACCAGGTGGCGTTGATGTTGCTGCCGCCCATATAGATGCATTTACCGGCGCGGGTTTTGCCGAGGAACAGCGCCAGCAGCGCGGCGGCAAACAGGAACACCCACAGCGGCAGCGGAACGCCAAGCAGCGTGTTGGAACCGAGCGCCTGCACCACCGACGGCATGCCGCTGACGGCCGCGCCTTTGGTCAGCCAGATGCCGATACCGTTCAGCGTCATCATGGTCGCCAGCGTCACCAGAATCGGGTGCGCACCGATGCGCGTCACCATCACGCCGGTAATCACGCCGATCACCGCCGCAATCAGCATCGCGCCGATAATCGCAATAAACAGCCACAGCAGTTGCATGCCAGTGCCGGCATCGGCGGGCAGGGCGCGCATCAGCGTCCAGGCGATAAACAGCGCCGTCAGGTTGGCGGTGGCGATGATCGCCAGATTCAGTCCGCCGCTGAGAATGGCGATAAACATCGCCAGCGTCAGCAAGCCCAGCTCGGGCAGCTGAAATGCCATGCTCATAAAGGTCGAATCAGTGAGAAAGCGGCCCGGTAACATGACGGTGAAGATCGCCAGCGCCAGCGCAATTAACAGCATCAGGCCGATATTGGTGCCGTCCGGACGCAGAGCAGAGAGTGATTTCATGTTGATGCGGCTCCCGTTAGACGAAACTGACATCAGTTTCTTTACGTTTTTTGTAGTGAGTCACGGCGATGGCCACCATGATTACGCCGCCCACCACGATGTTCATGAAGTAGTTGGAGACGCCAATCAGGTTGAGGCCGTTCTTCAGGATGGCGATAAGAAAGACACCCATCAGCGTGCCGCTCACCGTGCCTTTGCCGCCCATCAGGCTGGCACCGCCCAGCACCGTGGCGGCCAGCACATCCAGCTCGCCGCCGACCAGCGCATTTGGCACCACTTCGCCCATGCGATAGACCTGCACCAAGCCGCCAATCGCCGCCATGGCACCCAGCCAGCCATAGGCGAAGACATGAATCAGACCGACGCGAATACCGATGCGGCGCGCCGATTCCGCATCGCCGCCCACCGCATACAGTTGGCGACCGAGATTGGTTTTGTTCAGCAGCAGCGCGGTAAGTCCGGCAATCACCAGCATGGTCACCAGCGGCAAGCCAATCTGGAAGCTGTTGCCTTGCCAGGTGAATGGCAGCACGCTGCGCAGCGTGATCCACCAGTCCGGCAGCGAATAGAGGCTTTTGCCGCCGGTTACCCACATCAACAGGCCAAACAGCAGCGACTGCATGCTGATGGTGATGATGATTGAGACGACGCGCAGCGTGGTGATCAGCAGGGCGTTGATCACGCCAAACAGCGTGCCGCACACCACCGCCAGCAGGATGCTGAGCAGGGCGTTATCAAACTGGAACTGCACAAACAGCGAGGCGATCAGGTATTGCACCACCGACGCCACCGCAGCAAAGGAGATATCGATGCCGCCGGTCACCAGCACCACAAACAGGCCGAGGGCGAAGATGCCGGTCACAGCGTAGCTTTCTGCCAGATCCAGCAGGTTTTGCACCGTCAGAAACTGATCGCTGGCGGCAGAGAAAAACACGATGAACGCCAGCAAAACCCAGGCCAGCCAGCCCTGGCTGGAACTCGGACGTAAACGAGAAAAATCAGGCATTGATCACCTCCGCCAGCTGCTGTTGCTCAACGGTATCGGGTTGGTATTCGGCATGAACGGTGCCATCACGGAAGTGCAGGATGCGGTCGCAGTTATACCAAACCTCCGGCACTTCGTCGGAAATCAGGATGATCGACAAACCCTCTTTCGCCAGCAGATGAATCAGTTGATAGATGCTGGCTTTAGCGCCGACATCCACGCCAACGGTGGGCGAATCGAGGATCAGGATGCGCGGCTGGGTCAGCACCCATTTCGCCAGCACGATTTTCTGCTGGTTGCCGCCGGAGAGCGTGGAGATGGCCAGATTGGGATCGGCAACACGCACGCCAAGCTGCTGAATCCACTGCAGGATCAGCTTGTTCTTGCGGTATTCATCAATCAGGTGGAAACGGTTTTGCAGCTTGTCGAGAATCGGCAGCACCATGTTGTCGGCCACCGATTGTTGCTGCACTAAACCCAGGGTTAAGCGATCTTCGGAGACGTAGCCGATGCCGGCTTTGATCGCATCTTCGTGCCCACGGAAGCGCACCGGTTTGCTGTCGAGCCAGATCTTGCCGCTGTCCGGTTTGGTCATGCCAAACAGCGACAGCGCCAGTTCGGTGCGTCCCGAGCCTAAAAGGCCGCACAGGCCCAGCACTTCGCCCTGATAGAGTTTGAAATTAACGTCATGGTATTGTCCGGCGCGCGTCAGTTTTTCGACTTCGAGGATCAGGCGATCGTCATGGCGCGTCGGCGTTTTCAGCTGATAGTCGAGCTTCAGGCCGGTCATCAGCTCGGTCAGATGGTGCGGCGTCATCGCTTTTGCGGGCCAGCAGCCCATTTTGCGGCCGTCGCGGATCACCGTCACGCGATCTGAGATCTCCAGCACTTCATCCAGTCGATGGCTGACAAACACCACGCAGATGTTTTTGTCTTTCAGGTAACGTACGGTGCGCAGCAGCTGATTCACTTCGGTGCGCGTCAGCGACGCCGTCGGCTCATCCATGATCACCAGCCGCGCATCGGCGACCAGCGCGCGGCAGATCGCCACCTGCTGACGCTGCGCAATCGACAGCGACGCCACTTTCTCATCGAGATCGAGTTCAAACTTCAGTTCATCAATGATGCGCTGCGCGGTTTCACGCAGTTTGGCTTTGCGGTGCCAGCCGAGCAGGCTATTCAGGTTGTGCTCGAAGGCGATGTTTTCCGCCACGCTGAGGTTGGGGAACAGCGACAGATCCTGATAAATCACCTGGATACCGAAGTCACGCGCCTGGCGAGTGGTCAGACGCGGAAAGCTCGGGCCGTCGCCCAGCGTGATGCGGCTGCCGCTATCCGGGGCGTGCACCCCGGAAATGACTTTGATTAAGGTGCTCTTGCCACAGCCGTTGGTGCCAGCGAGACAGTGCACTTCGCCAGCCAGTAAGGTCAGCGAGATATCGCTCAGTGCGCGGTTGCCACCAAATGTTTTCGACAGGTTATCGAGCGCAATCAGCGTCTGTGGGATCACCTCATTCATCATTACAGCCCCATTTTCACCAGTTTTGGCAGGTTCTCTTTGTCCAGGCTTTCGGTGTTGTTGCCGAGGATGGTGTGGGTCGCCTCGTCAACTTTCACTTTGCCCAAACCCTCGATGGTCATTCCGTCGGTGATTGGCTCTTTCTTCTGCATCATGTCGGCGATACGCACGAACACTTCGCCTGCGGTCTGCGGGTTCCAGATGTAGCCGCCTTTGATCGCGCCACGCTGCACCAGCGATGCGCCCTGGCCAGGACTAAAGGCACCAATTACGCAGACCTGATCGATCTTGTTACGGTTCATCACCGCGCGACCGGCGCCAATCGGACCCTGTGAACCAAAGGCCATAATTCCTTTCAAATCCGGATACTTGGACATCAGTTCATTAGTGGTGCGAATCGAGTCATCCAGCGATTCGCCGACGCCAAACTTGTCGGTGACCATCTGCATCTTCGGATAGTGTTCTTTCTGATAATTCAGCGCGGCGTCGGTCCACTGCTGGTGCAGCGGCACGGTCAGGCTGCCGACGTACATGGCGTATTTGCCCTCTTCATGCATGCATTTCGCCAGCGCTTTCATATGGTTGATGCCGTGCGTCGGCGCATCCACCAGTTCGAAGTCCCAGTTAGCGCCTTTCTGATCCGGCGATTCGTGGGTGATCACTTCAATGCCGGCATCACGGGCGCGCTTCAGCACTGGTTCCAGCACTTTCGGGTCATTTGGCACCACGCCAATGATGTCGACCTTCTGGGCAATCAAATCTTCGATAGCGCGCACCTGCAGAGCCGGATCGGCCGCCGTTGGTCCCACCATCCACGCGTCAATGCCGCGTTTCGCCGCTTCACTCTTGATGCCCGCTTCCATGGCGTTGAACCACGGAATACCGCCAATTTTCACCACGATGCCCATGCGTAATTTGTCAGCAGCCTGCGCGCCGGAGGCGGCAAACAGGGCGAGCAGAGAACAGGCGATAAGATGTTTTTTCATAAAGACTCCGATTTAATTTTTTATTAGCTGCATAGAATGGCTGCGCTGGGAGCAATCAATAATATTGACGCCGTTCCACGCTAATTCTTGTTCCAGCTCTTTGTCTTTTAATTGGTCAGTAATGAGAAAGTCCACATCGCGATAATGACAAATACGCGCGAATGAGGGCCGCAGGAATTTACTTCCGTCCAGCAGCAGATGTTTTCTTTCCGCTGCTAATAACATTTGCTGTTTTAAATGTGCGTTGTTTTCGTTACCTTCACGTAAATAACCGTCATTGCCTAAACTGCTACAGGAGAAAAAGATCTTATTGATCTGAAATTCCCTGAGCGGTTGCTCGGCGACGACGCCGTGGAAATCTTCATAACGGTCAGAATATTCTCCCCCCAGACAGATGGTGCGGATGCTGCCGCGCGCCGCAAGGGTTTGTACAATCCTGATGGAATTGGTTAATACCGTTAATTCAATATCCGGCAGCTGTCGCGCTAAATACCAGCAAGTGGTGCTGCTATCGAGTAATATACAATCGCCGGGGCTAATGAAATCGAGTGCGCGTTTGGCAATAGCCATTTTTGCATCAACATGTTCATTGACTCTCTGGCGGAAAGATAATTCATACTCGTTAACACCTCGCGTATTTCCCTGAATGTTGGCGGCCTGTCGTTTTGCGGGTACCGCACCACCGTGACTGCGTTGTAACAGACCACGTTTCTCCAGCTGCGTTAAATCACGCCGAATAGTTTCTTGTGAAACCTGACATAACGTGACTAATTCAGCGACAATGACCCGACCATTTAAATTTAATTCGTCAATAATTCGCTGCTGTCTTTCAATCGGCAACATAACTAACCTCCGATGGCTATAAATTACTGGATAGCGCATTTAGAAAGTGTGGGCTGCGCACGAGTCCACAGTCACCAAAACGCCTTAGCTGATTAGAGTGATCTGGATCTGTCTTATATGTAAATGAGATGTCTGGTTATCAAAATTAAGTGATATGTCTCACATAAATAAGCCTAATGGCGCGAAATCCGCGTTCTACGCGCGTTGCAAATCCAAAACATGGATTTAACCTAACATGACCGCTTATGACCGTTTGTGTGTATTTGACCGTTTTGTCATGAGTTAACAAGAGTCCGACGAATCCGATTGAGCAGTAATCGGTCAAAACGGATGATGAGCGCTTGCCCCATCCAGTACCCGTTCGCCACAGGTGACGGCTTTTTCAGCGGTTAACCTCGCTTTTAGGGCCGGCTCACAGTTTAGGCCTGCTGACAGCGTTCCCGTTGCGCTATTATTTTCTTTCCAGGAATTTGGGGACCGATTTTTTGATGTCGTATTGGATGAAGTTACTGCTTTTATTGCCCTTTCTTTTTGTCGCGTGCGTTCAGGCTCAGCCACTGCAAAAGTCATTTTCTGACTGGCAACTGACCTGCAATAACGCGGCTTTTTGCGTGGCACGCAGTTTTCCCGGTGACAACGGCTTAGTGATGACGCTCTCACGTCATGCTGGCGTCAACGATCGTCCCTTGCTGCGTATTGATTACGGCAGCGCCTACAGCGGTGAGCTGCCGGGCGGCCCGCTCAAGGATAACCTGCTACTCGATCAACGCCGTCTCACACCAGACCTTAAACACTGGACGGTGGAACCGCATCATCTGGCGACCAGTAATGCTATCGCCATCGACGAGTTTCTGGCGCAGACGCTGGATGCGCAAAATCTGCAGCTGACCTATAAAGCCAACGCCACCATTCCGCTTAGCGGCATGAAGGCGGCATTACTGTTGATGGATGACGTGCAGGGCCGCGTCAACGGTGCCAGCGCCTGGGTGAAGCGTGGCGACCGCGTGCAGTGGGATGTGCCGCCGCAGCCAGCGTTGCCGGCGTTACCTTCGCCATTACCGCCGCCGCCACCGCTGACGCAGGAAGAAACCAGCGGTTTAATTGATTTTGGTACCTGGCGGGTGAATACCGATAACTGCTCGCTCGATCCACTGCGGCGTGAAGTGAGCGTGTCGCCGCTGACCGACAGCAAAGCGCTGCTGCTGATCAGCTGCGAAACCGGTGCGTATAACGTGATCGATCTGGCCTTTGAAGTGACGCGCACGCAGCCTTATGTATCGCGCGGTCTGAGCTTAACGCTGCCGTTTACGCCGCCGTCACGCGGGGATAATCAGCTGGAGTTGGTGAACGCGGAATTTGATGCCAGCCATGGATTGCTCTACACCTTCAGTAAAGGACGTGGTTTGGGGGATTGCGGCGTGGCAACGCGCTGGCAGTATGACGGCAACGAGTTTGTGCTGGCGGAGTATGCGGAAGAGAAGACCTGCGATGCGTGGCACAGCAGTGAGGATTGGCCAACATTATGGGTTACTGAATCGCAAAATCCGGCGCAGTCGCGTTAATACCACGTGCAGCATTAAATCATTGCACATTCCGTAGCGGCGCGATTTATCGCGCAATGAATTGCGCCGCTACAGCCTGCACCACAACCCAGTTAGCGGATGGCTTGCACCGTCATCGGTGAACCCGATTGATTGCCCACCAGCTCGGTCAGCATATTATTCACGCCATCGCTCATCGGGGTGAAGCGCGTTAACGGCGAGCGAGTCACCACCACAAACACGCCGACGTTGTGCTGCGGCACCATCGCCATATAGGTAATGAAGCCGCCGCCACCGCCGGTTTTCTGAATAATCCCCGGACGACCTTCCTTTGGCCCCATATAGACCCAACCCATGCCCAGCGCATCGGCGCGGCCCGGCACATCCATGCCTTCCACTTTGGTTAGCTGGTCACGACGATAAATCAGCGTTTGCAGGCGATCAATTTGCGGCGTGCGGTGATTCACCGCCGAGTTAAGGAACTGCTGCATCCAGCGGCCCATATCGTCTGGCGTTGAGTAAACGCCGCCGCTACCGATGGCCGCAAGCGTGTTGTTACACGGACTGGCACCTTTCTCGGCAATCATCAGACGCTGACACTGATCCGGTGACGGCGTAAAGGTGGTGTCTTTCATGCCCAGCGGACGCGTTATCAACTGCTGGAACAGTGCTGGATAGGGCATGCCCGCCGCTTTGGCGAGCGCATCGCTCAGCAGATCAAAGCCCAGGTTTGAATAGGCGGCATTGGTGCCTGGCGCGGCCTTTAATGCCGCTCCGCTCAGCCACTGCCAGCGATCGGACCTGGTCGGCCAGACAAACACCGGACGATGCGGTTTACCGCCGGGCTGCTCGCGCGGCAGGCCGCTGGTGTGGGTGGAGAGGTTAATCAGGCGAATCGGCTGGCCGTTATAGCTTGGCACGCGCGCGCCAGGCGGCGCGTATTTGCTCAGCGGATCGTCAAGACGCAGTTGACCGCGTTCGGCCATCTTCACCATCACTTCGCTGGTCATCAGCTTGCTGAGCGAGGCAATACGAATCACCGAATCGGGCTGCGGACGCACGTTGTTGCCGGGGCGCGTATCACCAAAGCTGGCGAAAACCCGCTGATTGCCATCAATCGCCACCAGCGCCATGCCGGTTGCGCCGCTGCCATAGAAAATGTGCTCGGCGTAGCGATCAACAATTTGCGATGCCAACAGCGGATCGGGCGACGACTGCGCCATGCTTTTTAATGGAAGCACTGTAACCATTAAGGCCAGTAAAAAAGGAGTACGTTTTTTCAACGGGTATGCGTCCGCTATAAGAATCGGAGGAAAGCTTATAGTAATCAGTTTGCGCGAGGCGTGAAGGGGGCAGAGCGGATTTTTTTCTGTTTCAGGCTGTGATCAAAAAATGGCCCTTACGCCAAAAAGACGCAGGGCCAGATCGATTAGTGCGGCTTGAGTAAAGCTTCAGTATGGCTGACGATGTTCTCCACGGTGAAACCGAATTCCGGGAACAGTTTGCCGGCGGGGGCTGACTCACCAAAGGTGGTCATACCGACAATCGCGCCATCCAGACCAACATACTTGTACCAGTAATCAGCAATACCGGCTTCGACCGCCACGCGCGCTTTCACGCCGGATGGCAGCACCGATTCGCGATACGCGACGTCCTGCTTATCAAACACGTCGGTGCTCGGCAGCGAAACCACGCGAATCTTGTGGCCAGCAGCGGTGAGTTTATCTGCCGCGCCCAGCGCGATTTCAATCTCCGAACCGGTGGCGATGATGATCGCATCCGGCGTGCCGTTGCTGTCCTGCAGCACATAGCCACCGCGTGCAATATTCGCCACCTGCTCTTTGCTACGCTCTGGCTGCAGCAGGTTCTGACGCGAGAGGATCAGCGCGGTTGGCCCATGATGGCGCTCAACGGCGGCTTGCCACGCCACGGCGGTTTCCACCTGATCGCACGGACGCCACACACTCATGTTGGGCGTAACGCGCAGGCTGGCAATCTGCTCAACTGGCTGGTGCGTCGGACCATCTTCGCCGAGGCCGATGGAGTCATGCGTATACACCAGCACCTGACGCGCCTTCATCAGCGCCGCCATGCGCACCGCATTACGCGCGTATTCGACGAACATCAGGAAGGTAGCGGTGTATGGCACGAAGCCGCCGTGATGCGCGATGCCGTTGCCGATCGCCGTCATACCAAATTCACGTACGCCGTAGTGAATGTAGTTACCGGCACTATCCTCTTTGATCGATTTTGAGCCCGACCAGATGGTGAGGTTACTGGGTGCCAGATCCGCTGAGCCGCCGAGGAATTCCGGCAGCAGCTTGCCAAACACTTCCAGCGTATTTTGTGAGGCTTTACGGCTGGCGATTTTCTGTGGATTAGCCTGCAGCTCTTCAACAAACTTCTGCACTTCGCTACTCCAGTTAGCCGGCATTTCACCGCTCAGACGACGGGTAAACTCCTGCGCCAACTCGGGGTGTGCCTCTTTATAAGCGGCAAACTTATCATCCCAGGATTTCTCGCGCTGCGCGCCCGCTTCTTTGGCATCCCACTGCTGATAAATCTCTTTCGGGATCTCAAACGGCGGATAGTGCCAGCCCAGTTTCTGCCGCGTCAACGCCACTTCTTCTTCGCCCAGCGCCGCGCCGTGCGACTCCTCTTTACCGGCTTTGTTCGGCGAGCCGAAACCGATAGTGGTGCGACAGATAATCAGTGACGGCTTATCGGTGACGCTTTGTGCCTCTTTAATCGCCGCAGCGATCGCTGCCGAATCGTGGCCGTCGATACCTTCTGCGCTACCGATGACGTGCCAGTTGTAGGCTTCGAAACGTTTGTGCGTGTCGTCGGTGAACCAGCCTTCGGTTTCACCATCGATGGAGATGCCGTTGTGATCGTAGAAACCAATCAGTTTGCCGAGGCCGAGCGTACCGGCCAGCGAGCTCACTTCGTGCGAGATGCCTTCCATCAAACAACCATCGCCCATAAACACGTAGGTGTGGTGATCGACGATGTCGTGGCCGGGACGGTTAAACTGCGCCGCCAGCGTGCGTTCGGCAATCGCTAAACCTACCGCGTTGGCCAGGCCCTGGCCGAGCGGACCGGTGGTGGTTTCCACGCCAGGCGTGTAGCCGAGTTCAGGGTGTCCCGGCGTTTTAGAGTGCAGCTGACGGAAGTTTTTCAATTCTTCCATCGGCAGGTCGTAGCCGGTGAGATGCAGCAGGCTGTAGAGCAGCATCGAGCCGTGACCGTTGGAAAGAATAAAGCGGTCACGATCGGCCCACGCCGGATTGTTGGGATTGTGTTTCAACACATCGCGCCATAACACTTCGGCGATATCTGCCATGCCCATCGGCATACCTGGGTGCCCGGAATTTGCTTTTTGTACCGCATCCATGCTGAGTGCACGAATTGCGTTAGCCAACTCTCTGCGTGAAGACATAAGGTTCTCCCTTGTGATTTGGCGATAGCGGATGAGCCAATGCCCATCCGCCATAAGAGTGAGTGCGGATTACAGACGAGAAGAGAGCACGTCTTCCAGCTTCTGCTGGTCGACGGCGAACTGACGGATGCCGTCTGACAGTTTTTCTACCGCCATCGGATCCTGATTGTGTTCCCAGCGGAATTCCGCTTCAGACAGTGAAGCCGGCTGATGGAAACCTTCGGTTGATGGCTCCAGCTTACGCTCCAGCGGCGCGTCGCTATTGGCCAGCTCTTCCAGCAGGTTAGGGGAAATGGTCAAACGGTCGCAGCCGGCCAGCGCCTGAATCTGTTCCACTTTGCGGAAGCTGGCGCCCATGATGACGGTGCTGTAACGGTGCTTCTTGTAGTAATCGTAGATACGGCGCACAGATTTCACGCCCGGATCTTCATCAACCACATACGGATCCATCGGTTTGCGGGTGTTGTACCAGTCGTAAATACGGCCAACAAACGGAGAAATCAGGAACACACCGGCTTCGGCACAGGCACGCGCCTGAGCGAAGGAGAACAGCAGCGTCAGGTTGCACTGAATGCCGTTTTTCTCCAGCTCCTCGGCGGCTTTGATGCCTTCCCAGGTTGACGCCAGTTTGATCAGAATGCGTGAGCGGTCGATGCCGTGCTCTTCGTACAGACGCACCAGCTTCTCGGCTTTGGTGACACACATGCCACGATCGAAGGAGAGGCGCGCATCCACTTCGGTCGAAACACGGCCCGGTATGCTTTTCAGAATTTCCATACCGAGGTTGATCGCCACTTTGTCGCTGGCGTTGATGATTTGCGTCTCTTTGCTGCCGCCCTGTTTTTTCGCGTAGTCGATGGCGTCATCAATCAGATGTTTATAACCCTCAAGACCGGCGGCTTTCAGAATCAATGAGGGGTTGGTGGTCGCGTCTTCTGGATTGTAATGGCGAATGGATTCGATATCGCCGCTGTCCGCCACCACGGTGGTGTATTGTTTCAATGCATCTAGCTGGTTCATCACTTAACTCCTTGATTAGCAATAATGTGGGCAAAGGTGTTGCACCCATTCCTGTTAAGTATTGGTCCAACACAGTGCTACAGACGTTACACGAAGAAAATGCGTTTTCTCTGATTGTGGCGTCGTGGCGCTTAAGAGGTGCGATAGTGAAAGGAGGACTGGCCTAAACGGTTCAGCTACGCTTTTTGCCATCAATAAGGATAGCAGGCTGTGCCGATCCCGCAGGCGAAGCGGTGGCAATCCGTGCCTTTCAGTCTGTGCGTTCTTTGAGCGCCTTCACCCTCTTTTGTGCCGCACATTCCTATACTGAATGCCTATTTAGCGATGCCAAAGGATGCCCAATGGACGATCAACTCAAGCAAAGCGCGCTCGATTTTCATCAATTTCCCACGCCCGGAAAAATTCAGGTTTCACCCACCAAACCGTTAGCCACGCAGCGCGATCTGGCGCTGGCCTATTCGCCTGGCGTCGCTGCGCCTTGTCTGGAAATTGCCGCCGATCCGCTGGCGGCGCGCAAATACACCGCGCGTGGCAATCTGGTGGCGGTGATCTCCAACGGCACCGCGGTGCTGGGGCTGGGTAACATTGGCGCGCTGGCGAGTAAGCCGGTGATGGAAGGCAAGGGCGTGCTGTTTAAAAAGTTCGCCGGCATTGACGTGTTTGATATCGAAATCGATGAACGCGATCCCGATAAGTTGATTGAGGTGATTGCCGCGCTGGAACCCACTTTTGGTGGCATCAATCTGGAAGATATCAAAGCGCCCGAGTGTTTCTATATTGAGCAACAGCTGCGTGAGCGCATGCAGATCCCGGTATTTCACGACGATCAGCACGGCACGGCGATCATCTGTACCGCGGCGGTGCTCAACGGCTTAACCATCGTTAAAAAAGCCATCAGCGAGGTGCGGCTGGTGGTTTCCGGCGCAGGCGCTTCGGCGATTGCCTGCCTGAATCTGCTGGTGGCGCTCGGCATGCAGCAGCACAACATTGTGGTGTGCGATTCCAAAGGGGTGATCTATCGCGATCGCGAGCCGAATATGACGCCGACCAAAGCGGCCTATGCGGTGGCCGACAGCGGCGCACGCACGCTGGATGATGTGATTGGCGGCGCGGATATTTTCCTTGGCTGTTCCGGCCCCAAAGCGCTGACGCCGGAGATGGTGCAGAAGATGGCGCAGCATCCGCTGATTCTGGCGCTGGCCAATCCCGAGCCGGAAATCATGCCGCCGCTGGCCAAACAGGTGCGGCCCGACGCGATTATCTGCACCGGGCGCTCTGATTTCCCCAATCAGGTGAACAACGTGTTGTGCTTCCCGTTTATCTTCCGTGGCGCGCTGGACGTGGGTGCCACGGCGATCAATGAAGAGATGAAGCTGGCGGCGGTGCACGCGATTGCGGCGCTGGCGCAGGCGGAACAGAGCGATGTGGTGGCGTCGGCGTATGACGATCAGGATCTGAGTTTCGGCCCGGAATACCTGATCCCCAAACCGTTCGATCCGCGTTTAATCGTGCAGATTGCGCCCGCGGTGGCGAAAGCGGCGATGGAATCGGGCGTCGCCACGCGACCGATTGAGGATTTTGATGCTTATCGTGAGCAGCTCACCGAGTTCGTCTATAAAACCAATCTGTTTATGAAGCCGATCTTTTCGCAGGCGCGTAGAGATCCCAAACGCGTGGTGCTGGCCGAAGGCGAAGAGGTGCGCGTGCTGCACGCCACGCAGGAGCTGGTGACGTTAGGGCTGGCGAAGCCGATTCTGATTGGCCGGCCAAATGTCATCGCTATGCGTCTGCAAAAGCAGGGTTTGAAGATCGAGGCGGGCAAAGATTTTGAGATCGTCAATAACGAATCCGATCCACGTTTTAAAGAGTACTGGAATGAGTATTACCAGATCATGAAACGGCGCGGCGTGACGCCGGAAACTGCCCAGCGCGCGGTGATCGGCAATCCCACGCTGATTGGCGCGATCATGGTGCATCGCGGTGAGGCCGATGCGCTGATCTGCGGCACCATCGGCGATTATCAGGAACATTATGATGTGGTGGAGAAAGTGTTTGGGCTGCGAGAGGACGTGAAGGTGGCGGGCGCGATGAATGCGCTGCTATTGCCGAGCGGCAATACCTTTATAGCTGACACCTACGTTAATGAAGATCCCAGCGCAGAACAACTGGCGGATATCACGCTGCTGGCGGCGGAAACGGTGCGACGCTTCGGCATTGAACCGCGCGTGGCGCTGCTGTCGCACTCCAGCTTTGGCACCTCAAATGCGCCGGGCGCGCGCAAAATGCGCGACGTACTCGCGTTGATTCAGCAACGCGCCCCGGATCTGGAGATTGACGGCGAAATGCACGGTGATGCGGCGCTGGTCGAGAGCATTCGCCGTGAACTGATGCCGGACAGCCCGCTAAAAGGCACCGCGAATTTGCTGATTATGCCGAACGTCGAAGCGGCGCGTATCAGCTATAACCTGCTGCGCGTCTCCTGCTCCGAAGGTGTCACGGTGGGCCCGGTGTTGATGGGGATCAGCAAGCCGGTGCATGTGTTGACGCGTATCGCCTCGGTGCGGCGCATCGTGAATATGGTGGCGTTAGCGGTGGTGGAGGCGCAGACCGAGCCGTTGTAACGACTTGATTGGCGAATGTGTTGCGCCGCAATGAAATTCTGCACACCTTGTCGCGGCGCAATTCATTGCGCGATAAATCGCGCCGCTACGGGGTGTGCGGTTTGTTAATTTTGTAGCTTCAACCAATCTTTGACTGGCAGGAAGTCGCGGTACAAGGCGGCTTCGGGGGAATCGGTTTCTGGCTGATAATCGTATTCCCAGCGCACCAGCGGTGGCATCGACATCAAAATGGATTCGGTGCGGCCGCCGGTTTGCAGGCCAAACAGCGTGCCGCGATCCCACACCAGATTGAACTCGACGTAGCGACCACGACGATAGAGCTGGAACTGGCGCTCGCGATCGCCCCACGGCAGCGCTTTGCGCCTGGCCACAATCGGCAGGTAGGCGTTGGCAAAACCGTTGCCGACTGCCTGCATGAAATCGAAGCAGTAATCGAAATCGGGCGTGTTCAGGTCGTCATAAAACAGACCGCCGATACCGCGCTGCTCGTCGCGATGCTTAAGGTAGAAGTAATCGTCGCACCACTTTTTGTAGCGCGGATAAACCTCCTCACCAAACGGCTGGCACAGATCGTGTGCGGTTTGATGCCAGTGCAGCGCATCCTCTTCGAAGCCGTAATAGGGCGTAAGATCGAAACCGCCACCAAACCACCACACCGGATCGGCGCCCGGTTTTTCCGCAATAAAGAAGCGCACGTTGGCGTGGCTGGTGGGCACGTAAGGATTGGATGGATGCACCACCAGCGATACGCCCATCGCTTCAAAGCTGCGCCCGGCCAGTTCAGGACGATGCGCGGTGGCGGAGGCGGGCATTTGATCGCCATGCACGTGCGAGAAGTTAACGCCGGCTTGTTCAAACACCGCACCATCACGCAATACGCGACTGCGTCCGCCGCCGCCGCCGGGACGTTGCCACTCATCTTCGGCAAAGCTCGCCTTGCCATCTTCCGCCGCTAATTGGGCGCAAATATCATCTTGCAGCGCCAGCAAAAAGGCTTTGACGCGGGAAATATCGGGATTGCTCATCAGTCACTCGTTCCGGAAATTTGCCGCGATTCTACCACAGGATAAAGGCTATGCTTCGCGACGATCGACCTCATCGAAGTAGCGGGTGATGCCGTCGGCAATGGCGCTGGCAATTTTCTGGCGGAACGCCTGCGTGCCAAGCAACTGCTCTTCACGCGGATTGGTAATGAAGGAGGTTTCCACCAGCACCGAAGGAATCGACGGCGATTTCAGCACGGCAAACGCGGCCTGTTCGGTGTGCTGGCTGTGCAGATGATGCACCGGGCGAATCTGATCGAGGACGTGTTTACCCAGCGTCAGGCTGTTGCGAATGGTATCGGTCTGCACCAGATCGAACAGAATCTGGTTGAGGTAATGATCTTTATCCTGCACCTCAGCACCGCCCACTTTGTCTGCATCGTTTTCACGCTGCGAAAGGTAACGCGCCATCGCGCTGCTGGCACCGCGATTGGAAAGGGCAAACACCGATGCGCCGTTAGCATCCGGGCTGGTGTAGCCATCGGCGTGAATCGACATAAACAGGTTAGCGCCGTGCTGGTGGGCGATTTCGACGCGCTGATAGAGCGGAATAAAGTGGTCGCTGTCGCGCGTCAGGCGCACTTCGATGCGTGGATGCGATTGCAGCAGCGTCTTCACGGTATTGGCGATCGCCAGCACAATGTGTTTCTCTTCCGAGCCCTCTTCGCCGACGGCGCCGGAATCGATGCCGCCGTGGCCGGGATCGATCATCACGATGCGTTTGCCGTTGCTGGCGGGTTTCGGTGGCGTATGACGCGGACTAACGCGCAAATCGCTGTTCTGTTCTTTGGCCTGCACCGCACGCGGTGACAACACCGCCAGCGCTAAACCGGAAAGTATCAGTTGGCGACGATTGGTAAGGCGCTTAAGCAGTGAAATCTTCATCATTTACGGGTCCATGGCAGGTAAATCCTGCCCCGTGTTATAGCGTAACAATTGCCAGGCGGCGACCTCGCAACTATTTCAAGTGTTTACTTTCTATTGCAACAGACTAACAGCGATGTCGCGCTTTTTTTGCTCCGTTGTCACGCGTGAGGGTTGCGCCTGGCAAAGAATGCGTGATAATCAGCGAATTGTGCCTAACAGCAGGGTAACGTCGATGGAAATCCGTTCTTTCCGCCAGGAAGATTTTGAAGAAGTGATCACGCTCTGGGAGCGTTGCGATTTGTTACGCCCATGGAACGATCCAGAGCTGGACATTGAACGCAAAATGAACCATGACGCGGAACTGTTTCTGGTCGCGGAAGTCGGTGGCGAAGTGGTCGGTACGGTGATGGGCGGCTACGACGGCCATCGCGGCTCCGTCTACTATCTGGCGGTGCATCCTGATTATCAGGGCCGTGGCTTTGCCAATGCGTTGATGAATCGTCTTGAGAAGAAGCTGATTGCGCGCGGTTGCCCAAAAATCAATTTGATGGTGCGCGAAGAGAACGATCAGGTGGTGGCGTTTTACGAAAAGCTCGAATACGAGCCGGTGGACTCGCTGCTGCTGGGCAAGCGTTTGATTGAAGATCGCGAGTATTGAGGGTCGGTTTGAAATACCTTCCCGAAGAGTACGATGCGAAAGGGCAGCTGCGGCTGCCGTTTCTTTTCTGGCTGATCCTGTTACTGCAGGCGCGCACCTGGCTGCTGCTGGTGATGGCGGGCGCATCACGCCAGCAGGGCAATGATTTGCTGGCGCTGTTCTATCCCGACCGCCAAAGCTTCTGGCTGGGGCTGGCGTTAGGCATTCCGGCGGCTATCGGCTTATTGCTGACCGGCTATCGCCAGCGCTGGCCGCGCCTGTGGCAAAGCTGGCGTCATGTGTTGAGCGCATCGCTACTTGTCAGCCTGCTGTGGCAGGGTTCCAGCCTGCTGCAAGGCGCCTTTCCCGACTCGCCGCTGCCGCTGTTATTGACGCTATTTGACCTGCTGGCGTTGTTCTGGCTGCAAACGCAACCTCGCCTGCGCGACTGCTTTCTGCCGGAACATCAGCAGGTCGAATAAACTTTTTGCCGGTTTGTGACTCCAACAGGCACGCCAATCGGCTTAGCAGATCAAGGAGTTTTCATGAAAGTTGTTCGTCACGCACTGCTGGTTAGCAGCATGGTTCTGGCCGGCTGCGCCAGTTCGGGTTCCTCTGGCAGCGCGAGCGATAGCGAAAGCCATTGGTACAATCCGCTTAGCTATCACTGGTCGGCGCTCAATCCACTCGGCTGGTTTGGTGGATCGCTGGAGGTCACCGAGCAAGGCGTTGCGGGCCTGACGAGCACCACCTCAATGTCGGAAGACGCCATCCATAAAGCGCTGAACGGCGATTACAAACTGCGTCAGGGCATGCGCACGCAGAATGGTCAGGTGATGGATTTCTGGCAGGCGCTGGATGGCGACAACGTTAAATTGGTGATTAACGGCAGCAGCAGCGTGGAGCGCATTGAAGTGCAGGATGCCGATGCCAAAGCGGCGGACGGCAGCAAGATCGGCGATCTGTTCAGCGACAAGTTCAGCAAAGCCTTTAATAACTGCAAAATGGTCACCGGTCTTGATGCACGCGATGTTGAGTGCCGTGCGCCGGGCAGCCAGCACATCTCCTACATTTACAGCGGTGAATGGCATGGTCCGGAAGGCTTGATGCCGTCGGACGATACCCTGAAAAGCTGGAAAATCAGCAAGATTGTCTGGCAGCGTTAAACCAGATAAAACTTGCTTAAAAACCCGCTCAAAGAGTGTGGCTTTCCGGTATGATGCGGGCGAAAAAAACATCGTCTAACCTTCATGCCGGAGAGCATTGCAATGTCTCAGTTTCAGAGCGGGATCCTGTTGGAGCACCGCCGTTTCGCCATTTGGCTCGAAGCCCGCGTCACGGGCGATCTTGACGCGCTGCGCCAGGGCAGCAAATTCTTCTTACAGCAGCTTGAAGCGCTGCAGACGCAATTCAGTGATGCCGGATTGGGCGCGGTGATCGCCTTTGGTGATGCGCTGTGGCGCGATCTGCAAGGCAACGCTTCTGCACCTGAACTCAAAGCTTTCGCCGCGCTTGGTAACGGCATTGCGCCTGCCACGCAGCGCGATTTGCTGATCCATATTCAATCCCAACGACATGACGTGAACTTCGCGCTGGCTCAGGCGGCACTGAGCGCCTTTGCCGCTGCGGTCAATATCGAAGAAGAGACGCACGGTTTCCGCTGGATTGAAAATCGCGATCTGTCGGGCTTCGTCGATGGCACGGAAAATCCGCAGGGCGAAGCGCGCAAGGAGGTAGCGATTATCAGCGCAGGTGCAGATGCGGGCGGCAGCTATGTGTTTACCCAGCGCTGGGAGCACAACCTTAAGCTGTGGAACCGCATGGCGGTGGAGAAACAGGAAGCGATTATTGGCCGTACTAAAGAGACGGATGAAGAGTTGCCGGGCGATCAGCGTCCTGCGACATCGCATCTCAGCCGTGTCGATCTGAAAGAAGAGGGGAAAGGGCTGAAAATTCTGCGCCAAAGCCTGCCATACGGCAGCGCCAGTGGCACGCATGGGCTGTACTTCATCTCTTACTGTCATCGTCTCTACAATATTGAGCAGCAATTGCTGAGCATGTTCGGCGAGCGCGACGGCAAGATGGACGCCATGCTGCGCTTCACCAAACCGGTTAGCGGCAGCTACTTTTTTGCGCCGTCGCTGGATGCTTTGCAAGCGCTGTAACCTCTATGTATTAAGGTCAACCTGGCGCGATTCATCGCGCCGCTACGGATATCAGCCCTTATTTGTCGCGGCGCCATTTATTGCGCAATGAATCGCTTAATGCCGATTTACATTTCCATTCGCCGCATAAACTCTCCCGCCGTCTTATGCCTTTTTAGACTTTGAAATCCCTAAACGATATATAAAACCGTTACAGCTTTCCCCTGAGTTATAAATACACTGACAGCATCTAATGGCATTGGCTTAACTGCCGTCTTTCAGGGTGCAGCATGACGCTTCCGATTTCGAAAAAATGGCTTGGCGGTATCGCGCTGTCGTGTGCTTTAGCCGGTGCGGCGCAAGCGACCGAGTTGCTGAATAGCTCTTACGACGTTTCGCGCGAACTGTTCGTTGCCCTGAATGCACCCTTTGAAAAACAGTGGGACGCTGCCCATCCCAATGACAAGCTGACCATCAAGCAGTCGCACGCCGGTTCTTCTAAGCAGGCGCTGGCAATTCTGCAAGGGCTGCGCGCCGATGTGGTGACCTACAATCAGGTGACCGATGTGCAGGTGCTGCACGACAAAGGCCAACTGATTCCCGCTGACTGGCAACAACGTCTGCCAAACAGCAGCTCACCGTTTTACTCCACCATGGCGTTTCTGGTGCGTAAAGGTAACCCCAAGCAGATTCACAGCTGGGCCGATCTGGCGCGCGATAACGTGAAGCTGATTTTCCCTAACCCAAAAACCTCGGGTAACGGCCGTTACACTTATCTCGCCGCGTGGGGCGCTGCCGATCAGGCGGATGGCAAAGATAAAGCCAAAACCAGAGCCTTTATGGCGAAGTTCCTCAAGAACGTGGAAGTGTTTGATACCGGCGGTCGCGGTGCGACCACCACCTTTGCCGAGCGCGGTCTGGGCGATGTGCTGATCAGCTTTGAATCGGAAGTGAATAACATCCGTAATCAGTACGGTAAAGACGACTACGAAGTGATCGTGCCAAAAACCAATATTCTGGCGGAGTTCCCGGTGGCGTGGGTCGACAAAAATGTCGAGCACAACGGCACCGCAGACGCGGCCAAAGCTTATCTGAATTATCTCTACACGCCCGAAGCACAGAAAATCATCACCACTTACTACTATCGCGTGAATAACCCGCAGCTGATGGCGGAGCAGAAAGATCGCTTCCCACAAACTGAACTGTTCAACGTCAAAGACGCCTTTGGCGGCTGGGATAACGTGATGAAAGTCCATTTTGCCAATGATGGCGAGCTGGACAAATTACTGGCAGCGGGGCGCGGTTAATGTTCGCGCTCGCTCAAAAACGTGTTTTGCCGGGCTTTGGATTGAGCCTCGGCACCAGCTTACTCTTCACCTGTCTGATTCTGCTGCTGCCGATCAGCGCGCTGCTGATGCAGCTGTCGCAGATGACGCTGGCGCAATACTGGGCGGTGATTAGCCATCCACAGCTGATCGCCGCGTATAAAGTGACGATTCTGGCGGCGGGCGTGGCCTCGATGTTCAACGCCGTATTCGGCATGCTGATGGCGTGGATTCTGACGCGTTATCGCTTCCCCGGCCGCACGCTGCTGGATGGTTTGATGGATCTGCCGTTTGCGCTGCCGACTGCGGTGGCAGGTTTAACGCTGGCGGGTCTGTTTTCGGTCAACGGCTGGTACGGTCAGTGGCTGGCGCATTTTGATATAAAAGTCTCTTACACCTGGCTCGGCATCGCTGTGGCGATGGCCTTTACCAGCATTCCGTTTGTGGTGCGTACCGTGCAGCCGGTGCTGGAAGAGTTAGGTCCGGAATATGAAGAAGCCGCGGAAACGCTGGGCGCAACGCGCTGGCAGAGCTTCCGTCGCGTGGTGCTGCCAGAAGTGGCGCCGGCATTGCTTGCCGGCACTGCGCTGTCGTTTACCCGCAGCATCGGTGAGTTTGGCGCGGTAATCTTTATCGCCGGCAACATCGCCTGGAAAACGGAAGTGACCTCGCTGATGATTTTTGTGCGTCTGCAGGAGTTTGATTATCCGGCGGCGAGCGCCATCGCCTCGGTGATCATGGCGGCTTCCTTGCTGCTGCTGTTCGCGATTAACACCTTGCAGAGCCGCTTTGGCCGTCGCTTAGGAGGCCACTGATGGCGGAGATTTCACACATCAACCACGCCGACCGCCAGCCAATCAACTGGGGCAAGTGGCTGCTGATTGGCATCGGTGCGCTGGTTTCCATCCTGCTGCTGGTGGTGCCGATGGTTTCCATCTTCTGGGAGGCGCTCAACCAGGGTTTGGTTGCCTCGCTGAGTAACCTGAAAGATGGCGACATGCTGCACGCCATCTGGCTGACCCTTTTGGTGGCGCTGATTACCGTACCGGTCAACATGGTGTTCGGTACGCTGCTGGCGTGGCTGGTGACGCGCTTCACCTTTCCCGGCCGCCAGCTGCTGTTGACGCTGTTTGATATCCCGTTTGCCGTGTCGCCGGTGGTTGCCGGTTTGATGTATCTGCTGTTCTGGGGCGTCAACGGTCCTGCCGGTGGCTGGCTGGATGCGCATAATATTCAGATTATGTTCTCCTGGCCGGGCATGGTGCTGGCCACCATCTTCGTTACCTGCCCGTTTGTGGTGCGTGAATTGGTGCCGGTGATGCTGAGCCAGGGCAGTCACGAAGATGAAGCGGCGGTGCTGCTGGGCGCATCCGGCTGGCAGATGTTCCGCCGCGTGACGTTGCCGAATATCCGCTGGGCGCTGATGTACGGCGTGGTGCTGACCAACGCACGTGCGATTGGTGAATTTGGTGCGGTCTCGGTGGTTTCGGGATCGATTCGCGGCGAAACCTATACCTTGCCGCTTCAGGTTGAATTACTGCATCAGGATTACAACACCGTGGGCGCCTTTACTGCCGCCGCGCTGCTGACCCTGATGGCAATCGTAACGCTGTTTCTGAAAAGCGTGGTGCAGTGGCGATTAGAGCATCAGCAGAAGCGCCTACAGGAGGAAAATCATGAGCATTGAGATTAAACAAATCAACAAATCGTTTGACCGCACATCGGTTCTTAACGACATCTCTCTGGATATTCCTTCCGGCAAGATGGTGGGACTGCTGGGGCCATCCGGTTCTGGTAAAACCACGCTGCTGCGTATCATCGCTGGGCTGGAACATCAGAACAGCGGACAGATCCATTTCAATGGCAAAGACGTCAGCCGCATCCATGCGCGCGATCGTCAGGTGGGCTTTGTGTTCCAGCACTACGCGCTGTTCCGCCACATGACGGTGTTCGACAATATCGCCTTTGGCCTTACCGTTCTGCCACGTCGCGAACGTCCAGGTGCTGCTGAGATCAAACAGCGCGTTACGCGTCTGCTTGAGATGGTACAACTTTCCCATCTGGGCAACCGCTTCCCGGCGCAGTTGTCGGGTGGACAGAAGCAGCGTGTAGCGCTGGCGCGTGCATTGGCGGTAGAACCGCAAATTCTGCTGCTGGATGAGCCGTTTGGCGCGTTGGATGCGCAGGTGCGTAAAGAGTTGCGTCGCTGGTTGCGTCAGTTACATGAAGAGTTGAAATTCACCAGCGTGTTCGTGACCCACGACCAGGAAGAAGCGATGGAAGTGGCGGACACCGTGGTGGTGATGAGCCAGGGCAACATCGAACAGGTTGGCACGCCAGATGACGTATGGCGCGATCCATCGACGCGCTTTGTGCTGGAATTCCTTGGCGAAGTGAATCGTTTTACAGGCGAAGTACACGGCTCGCAGTTCCATGTGGCAGCGCATCGCTGGCCGCTGGGCTACACGCCTGCGCATCAGGGCGAAGTTGAACTGTTCCTGCGTCCGTGGGAAATCGATATTTCACGCCAGAGCAGCCTGGAAACGCCTTTGCCGGTGCAGGTGCTGGAGATCAGCCCGCGCGGCCACTTCTGGCAGTTAGTCGTTCAGCCGAGCGGCTGGCAGGGCGAGGTGTTCTCCGTGGTGTTCGACGGCGATCACCATGCGCCGATGCGTGGTGAACGCCTGTTCGTTGGCCTGCAACAGGCGCGAATTTACCATGGCACTACGCCGCTTCGCCCGGTTGCCTTTGCCGAGAGCGCCTGATATTTTTGACACTCCTTCGGGCGGGACTTTCCCGCCCGTTTTATTTGCCCCTCTTTCGTCTGGAATTAAACCGTGACCACACTGGAAAATACCATCGGCAATACGCCGTTGATAAAGTTGCAGCGCCTGACGCCTGATAACGGCAGCGAGATCTGGCTAAAGCTGGAAGGCAACAATCCAGCCGGTTCCGTCAAAGATCGTGCGGCCTGGTCGATGATTCATCAGGCGGAGTTGCGCGGTGACATCAAACCGGGCGATACCTTAATTGAAGCCACCAGCGGCAATACCGGCATTGCGCTGGCGATGATCGCCGCGATGAAGGGCTACAAGCTGCGCCTGCTGATGCCCGATAACATGAGCCAGGAGCGCCAGGATGCGATGCGCGCCTACGGCGCTGAATTGCTGCTGGTATCGCGCGAGCAGGGCATGGAAGGGGCACGCGATTTGGCACAGGCGATGGCCGATCGCGGCGAAGGACGCGTGCTGGATCAGTTCAACAATCCCGATAATCCGCTGGGCCACTATCTCACCACGGGCCCGGAAATCTGGCAGCAAAGCGCTGGCCGCATGACGCATTTTGTCTCCAGCATGGGCACCACCGGCACCATTACCGGCGTTGGGCGTTACCTGAAAGAGTTCGCGCCAGCGGTGCAGATAATTGGCCTGCAGCCACAAGAGGGCAGCAGCATTCCCGGTATACGTCGCTGGCCGGAAGCCTATCTGCCCGGCATCTTCCGCCCGGAGTTAGTGGATGAGGTAATCGATATGGCGCAGCGCGAGGCGGAAGAGACCATGCGCGCGCTGGCGCAGCGTGAAGGGATCTTCTGTGGCGTCAGCTCTGGCGGTGCGGTGGCCGGCGCATTGCGTATCGCCACGGCGCAGCCTGGCAGCGTGGTGGTGGCGATTGTGTGCGATCGCGGCGACCGCTATCTCTCAACCGGCGTTTTCCACTGATCCCACTTTCCCACCGATGATTTGGCCTGCGCGTACTGTGATGGTACGTCCAGGCCATTTTTGTCTATAGTCTTCGTAATATTCGTCTGACGTAAGCAACGTAAGGATCGCGTAAAACCGGCTGCGTTCGTTGTGGACTCAGGACAAAATAGCGGCAATTTACACGAGAGATAACGATGAAAATTCTGCTGGTTGATGATGATGTAGAACTTGGCACCATGTTGAGCCAATACCTGATTGCTGAAGGTTTTGAAACACAACTGGTTTTAACCGGTAGCGCCGGGGTGGAAGGCGCGTTATCGGGCAACTATACCGCAATGATTCTCGACATCATGCTGCCTGATATGAGCGGCATCGATGTGCTGCGCCAGGTGCGGCAGAACAGCCGATTACCGGTAATTATGCTGACGGCGAAAGGCGACAATATTGATCGGGTGATCGGCCTGGAAATGGGTGCGGATGATTACATGCCGAAACCGTGCTATCCGCGTGAACTGGTGGCCCGTCTGCGCGCCGTGCTGCGTCGCTTTGAAGATCAGACTCCGCTGCCGGATAAGAAAGAACTGCTACGCTGGGGCGATCTCAGCCTCAATCCCGCCACACGTATCACCGAGTGGCAGGGCAAAGCGTTCGATCTGACGGCTTCAGAGTTTAACTTGCTGGATCTGCTGCTGCGTGCGCCGGATCGCGTGGTGTCGAAAGATGAGCTGTCGGAAAAAGGCCTTGGTCGTCCGCGCGAAGCTTACGATCGTAGCGTTGATGTGCACATCAGCAACATCCGTCAAAAGCTGGCAGCGTTAACTGCCGACAGCGTCAACATTGAAACTGTGCGCAGTATTGGTTATCGCATTCGATGAAACACAGCTATCGCGGCCGCATGTTCTGGAAAATTTTGCTGGGCTTCTGGATTGTGTTTGTCATCATCAGCCAACTGTTGTGGCTAGGTTTTACGCTCTCCGGTAATCGACATGAGCCGCCAGAGCTGGTGGCGATTCGGCGTATCGTTAATCTGCAAATGGCGTCAGCGGTTTCAGTGCTGGAGCGCGGTGGTCCCAGCTCGCTTGATGACATGATGGCCGACTGGGAACCGAACGATCGGCAATTCTTCTCGGTGATCCAGCACGAAAAACCCGCTGCGACGCCCAACAATGCGCCGCCAGAAAGCATCAACGAACCCTTTCAGGGACCGTTTCCTGATGTGATTGTGCGCTGGGTAAAAGGGCAGGATGGCAAACAGTACGAGCTGCGTTACGACGTTAAAGGTCTGCGCGAAGACAGCTCAATGGGCGGCGGCCGCCCGCGCCGCATCCTGAATATCCCCGAACCGATGTTTACCTTCGCTGGCGCATTGGGGCTGCTGTTTAGCCTGTTGCTGGCGTGGAACCTGACGCGACCCATGCGTCAACTGCGTGAGGGCTTTGCGCGCGTCTCCAGCGGTGATTTGTCGGTACGGCTCTATCCGGTGATGCGCAAACGCCATGATGAGCTCTCGAACGTTGCGCAGGATTTTGATGCGATGGTTGAGCGCCTCGATACGCTGGTGAAAGCACGTGAGGAGCTACTGCATGATATCTCCCACGAGCTGCGTTCACCGCTGGCGCGCTTGCAGCTGGCGACCGGCCTGGCGCGGCAGACGCCGGAATCCGTCGAATCGTCGCTCAATCGCATTGATGAGGAAGCCCGACGCCTCGACAAGATGATTGGCGAGCTGCTGACGCTTTCGCGTGCTGAGCACGAAAGCATGCCGGGGGAACAATATTTCGACCTTACCGGCCTGCTGCATGCGGTGGTGACCGATGTGCGCTACGAAGCGCAGATTCCCGGCGTGATTGTCGATTTTCAGGTGGATGAGAATGCCGATTACACCGTTCACGGCAATGCGGAACTGATTCGTCGTGGTGTGGAGAATGTGCTGCGCAATGCGCTGCGTTTCTCGCACAAAGGGCAGCACATCAACGTGCGGCTGCAGGCGGAAAATCAGTGGCTGGCAATTAGCGTGCGCGATCAAGGGCCGGGCGTGGACGATGAGAAGCTTTCGAGCATCTTCGATCCTTTTGTACGGGTTAATTCTCCGCTGATGGGCAAAGGCTACGGTTTGGGGCTATCGATTGTGCGTAAGGTGATTCTGGCGCATCACGGTGAAGTTCAGGCGGTAAATCGCCCGGAAGGTGGTCTGGAGTTAACGTTAAGGTTACCGCGCTGGAAACCGGAATGATTTTTCCTGATAACGCGCACATTTGCTACACCGGGCAGGACGACGGGGCAGAGGAGTAAAGCGTCCCGCGCCATGGACGGCGCGGGCCGAGGCCCAGGGACGGTTTATACCGTCTTTACGATCTGACCCGTCGTCCTGGCCGCTCCTCGCACATACAGAGTTAAGTAAACAAAAAACGGCACCCATTGGGTGCCGTTTTGCAATTCTCACGAATCAGCCGAAGTTTACTTTTTAATGCGGATAACCGGAGTCTCGCCCACAGTTACCTGACCGGAGAGTTTGATCAGCTCTTTAATCTCGTCCATGTTCGAGATTACAACCGGCGTAAGCGTGGATTTCGCTTTCTCTTCCAGCAGTGCCAGATCAAACTCGATCACCACGTCGCCTTTCTTAACCTTCTGGCCTTCTTCAGCGATGCGTTTGAAACCTTCACCTTTGAGCTCAACCGTGTCGATACCGAAGTGAACAAACAGTTCGATACCGTTATCAGACTCGATTGAAAATGCGTGGTTAGTTTCGAAAATCTTGCCGATAGTACCATCAACCGGTGCAACCATTTTGTTGCCGGTAGGTTTGATTGCGATACCGTCACCCACGATTTTCTCAGCGAATACCACATCAGGTACGTCTTCGATATTTACGATTTCGCCTGACAGAGGCGCAACGATATCAATAGTGCCTGACGCGCTCTCTGATTTTTCGCCAAAAAGTTTAGAAAACAAACCCATGATCTTCTCCTAAGCAGTAATTTGAGGCTAGCGTCCGTGGATCAGCAGAGCGTTTTTTCTTTAATGAACTTGTTGACCAAATTCATCAAATCATCCGCTGTTGGTTGATCCAGAGCCTGCTCCGCCAATGCCTTCGCATCTTCGAAATTAGTATTACGAATGATTTTCTTGATGCTTGGGATTGAAATGGCGCTCATGCTGAATTCGTCCAGCCCCATTCCCAGTAACAGTAGTGTAGCACGTTCATCACCAGCCAGCTCACCACACATGCCGGTCCATTTCCCTTCGGCATGTGATGCGTCGATCACTTGCTTAATGAGGCCAAGAACAGACGGCGTCATTGGGTTATAGAGGTGTGAAATCAAATCATTACCACGATCGACCGCCAGAGTATACTGCGTCAGGTCATTTGTCCCAATACTAAAGAAGTCGACTTCTTTCGCCAAGTGGCGAGCAATCACTGCGGATGCTGGCGTTTCAACCATGATGCCGACTTCGATGGTCTCATCAAAGGATTTGCCTTCTTCACGCAGTTGCGCTTTCAGCAGCTCCAGTTCGCCTTTCAGAATGCGAACTTCTTCTACTGAAATGATCATTGGGAACATGATGCGCAGTTTACCGAATGAGGATGCACGCAGAATCGCGCGCAGCTGCGCATGCAGAATCTCTTTACGGTCCATGGCGATACGAATCGCGCGCCAGCCGAGGAACGGGTTGTCTTCTTTCGGCAGGTTCATGTAAGGCAGATCTTTGTCGCCGCCGATGTCCATGGTACGCACGATAACCGCCTGCGAACCCACGGCTTCAGCCACGGCTTTATACGCCTGGAATTGTTCTTCTTCGGTTGGCAGTGAATCACGGTCCATAAACAGGAACTCGGTACGATACAGGCCAACACCTTCCGCACCATTGCGTTCAGCACCGGCAACATCACGCACGGTACCGATGTTAGCGCAGACTTCAACCTGATGACCGTCCAGCGTAATGGCTGGCAGATCTTTCAGTTTCGCCAGTTCATGCTTTTCAGACAGATATTGAGTCTGAATTGCTTTCAGTTCTTCCTGCACGTCATCAGTTGGATTGACGTAAATTTTGTTGTTCACGCCATCAATGATCAGGAAATCACCGTTTTTCACGGTGGCAGTCACGTTGCCGGTGCCGACAATCGCAGGCAGCTCAAGCGAACGCGCCATGATCGAGGTGTGAGAAGTACGCCCACCCAGATCGGTAATAAAGCCCAGCACCTTTTTCAGGTTCAGCTGTGCGGTTTCTGACGGCGTTAAATCTTTCGCCACCAGAATAGATTCGTCAGCAATTGCGCTCAGGTCGACAATGTGCAGACCGAGAATGTTCTGCAGCAGACGCTTACCAATATCACGTACGTCAGCCGCACGCTCTTTCAGGTATTCGTCATCCAGTTCTTCCAGTGCAACGGCCTGGCCTTCAATCACGGTGTGAGCAGCGGCGTCCGCGGTAGCGTGGTCTTTCTTGATGAGGTCGATGATTTCCTGCTCAAGCTCTTCGTCTTCGAGCAGCATGATGTGACCTTCAAAGATCGCCGCTTTCTCTTCACCGAAGGTTTCACCGGCTTTAATGCGAATGGCTTCGAGCTGTGAAGCAGCTTTGCTGCGTCCATCGAGGAAGCGCTGAACTTCCTGCTCAACCTGATCGTCAGTAATTTTTTTACGGCTGATGACGATCTCATCTTCCTTCAGCAAAAGTGCGTTGCCGAAAGCGATACCCGGTGATGCTAAAATGCCTGAAATCATAACCCTACCTTTTAATCACGATGGCTCATTGACCCGATGCGTCGCCACTGTCGCGGAGCAGTACTCTAAAGATGCAATAACGCGGACAGATTGTCCGCGATCAAGATATTTGCACTCAATGGGGCAAAGGGGTCGGTTTAGTTGCGAGCTGAGCCGGTTACTCCAGCTCAGCCATCAGCTTGACCAGGTGCTCAACCGCTTGCTGCTCGTCTTCACCTTCAGCAGACAGCGTAACAACCGTACCTTGAGTCAGACCCAAAGTCTGCAGTTTGAACAGGCTTTTCGCGCTGGCAGATTTGCCATTAGAGGTCACATTGATTTCTGAATTAAAAGCCTTTGCTTCTTTAACGAACTGGGCTGCAGGACGAGTATGAAGGCCGTTAGGTGCGGTAATGGTAACTTCTTGCTGGAACATTCTATTTCCCCAACTTTATCAGGTTTGGTGTTATGGATCTAAAGTCTAGCCTGGAGCCGTAACTTTAGCCTGTGTAGGTGCGCTGGTATGGCTTTAAGCTCACCATAAAATGCGCTCGAATGAGTACGTCATTAACAGTGACAGATCAAAAACTGCACGAATGCGTCACTCTTCTCATTATGCCGTGATTCGCCGTTTCGCCAAATCAGTAAATCGATTCAGCTTGATCCACTTCAAAGGCAGATTAATTTCAGGCACCGAAATAATTGGAAGCTTAAATACCAGAGCCGCATCACTGAAAGCAATCTGTCTGGTGATAAAAGTGAGATCTGCACCACAAAAAAGCACCCATTCGGGTGCTTTTTTCGTCAGTTTCAGACTTTAAGCATCACTGCTGGAGTTCTTTCTCAGTGAAGAGATCGGCAAACAATGCGGTACTTAAATAACGTTCGCCAGAGGAGGGCAGAATCACCACGATGTTCTTGTTGGCGAAGGCTTCATCTTCTTGCAGCTTCAGCGCGGCAGCAACGGCAGCACCTGAAGAGATACCTGCTAAAATACCTTCTTCTTCCATCAGCTTACGGGCGGTGCTAATGGCTTCTTCATTGGTGATCGCCACTACGCGGTCGATCAATTCCAGATCAAGGTTGCCAGGAATGAAGCCGGCACCGATGCCCTGAATTTTATGTGGGCCTGGTTTGATCTCTTCGCCCGCCAGTGCCTGAGCAATAACCGGTGAATCGGTTGGCTCAACGGCAACGGTAATCAACTCGGTCTTGCCTTTGGTATTCTTGATGTAGCGGCTCACGCCTGTCAGCGTACCGCCGGTGCCCACGCCCGCAATAAACACGTCCACTTCGCCGTCGGTGTCTTCCCAAATTTCTGGACCGGTGGTTTTTTCGTGGATTTCCGGGTTGGCTGGGTTGCTGAACTGCTGCAACAGCACATATTTGTCCGGATCGCTGGCGACAATCTCTTCCGCCTTCGCGATGGCACCTTTCATGCCTTTAGGACCTTCGGTTAGCACCAGGTTAGCTCCCAGCGCTTTCAGCAGCTTGCGGCGCTCAATTGACATGGTTTCTGGCATGGTTAGCGTCAGCTTGTAACCGCGCGCTGCGGCGACGTAAGCCAGCGCAATACCGGTGTTACCGCTGGTTGGTTCAACCAGCTCAACGCCCGGCTTCAAAATACCGCGTTTTTCCGCGTCCCAAATCATATTGGCACCGATACGGCATTTGATGCTGAAGCTCGGGTTGCGCGACTCGACCTTAGCCAGAATGCGGCCGTTACCGATGCGGTTCAGTCGAACCAGCGGCGTATGACCAATTGTCAGAGAGTTGTCTTCATAGATCTTACTCATAGCTCGTCCTTAACTGTATGAAATATTGGGAACCCTCAGAGCATACCTTTTCTAATGATGTGCGGAAGGAAAGAAATCGCATATCTATATAGCGCACAACCATAAGCCTTACGCAAAAATGCATAAGACGATTTAAAGCTTTAGCGGCGCGCATGTTGTGCATGATAACGATCCACCCACATGGCCGTTGCACCGCATACCGCAACCGGCAGAATCGCCAGATTGATAATCGGGATCATGGTGAACAGGCTAACCAGCGCACCAAATTGCATATTTGCGCTTTTGTGCTGGCGCAACGCCTGGCGCATCTGCTGGAAACTCACTTTGTGGTTATCAAATGGGTAGTCGCAATACTGCACGGACAACATCCACGCACTGAATAAAAACCATAGAACGGGCGCCACCGTTTGTCCAAAGCCGGGGATAAAGTGCAGCAACAGCAAACCAAGCGCACGCGGCAAATAGTAGCCGAGCTTCTGAAACTCTCGCTTCATGATGCGCGGTATGTCTTTTATCAGGCCCACCCAACCGCTATCTGGTAATGGCGTTCCGGTCAATCGCCCTTCAAGTTGCTCGGCGAGCAAGCCACAGAAGGGCGCGGCAATCAGATTTGCCAGAGTCGAAAAGAAGTAACTGAATACCAACACAATCGAAATCACTGAGAGCGGCCACAGCAGATAACTCAGCCACTGCAGCCAGTCAGGGATATGTGACATTAAAGCCGGGATCCACTGACCCAAGCGCTGAAACAACCAGATAAAGGCACCGCCAAGTAGCACGATGTTGATCAGTAGCGGCATGATGACATAGCGACGAATGCCGGGCAGGCGCACCAGTTTCCATCCTTCAGCGAAGTAGTGAACACCATTAAATGTTGAGACCGAATTTCCTGCGGGCATAGCGAGCCTTTCTCCTAAATATAGCGGCGCGACCATCATAACCTGGCTTTTTATCGGCTTCAGGCAGTGTTTGCGCGAAAAAACAGCAAAAAAGCGTGGGGCAGCTATCTAATTTGTCAGAAAATACTGCACAGACTTGCACTTGTTTAGCTGGGCAAATACAGTTAGAGGATAAAGTTTGCCGTGGTGGCAAGGTATTGGAACAACAGAGAATACAATGATGCAGGATTTGCGTCTGATATTAATCGTTGTTGGCGCGATCGCCATAATAGCGCTGCTACTTCATGGACTGTGGACCAGCCGTAAAGAGCGCTCCTCCGTGTTTCGTGATCGCCCGCACAAACGTCTGAAACAGCGCGAAGAAGCCGATGAAGATCTGCTGAGCGAAGAAGATGATGGCGTCGGCGAAGTCCGTGTACGTCGTCCTCGTGATGCGGATGAAGAACCTGAATTCACTGCACGTCCAGCGAGCGCGCCGCGTGCGCCTGAACCTGTACGTCAACCGGCATCACGTCAGGCTGACCCATTATTAGGCGATCCGCTGCTGGATAACGAGCCAGACGTGCGTAAGCCGGCTGCGCCGCAAGCGCCAGTGGCGAAGCCAGCGCCAGCGCCTGCACCACAACCAATTCAGGCCGATCCATTGCTGGATAACGAACCGCTTTCCGCGACTCAACCTGCACCCGAATTCCTCGCCGCAGAAGAGCCAGAATTCGAACCTGAAGCGCCAGTTGCACATCAACCAGAAGCGCCACAGCCAGCGGCTGCTGCGCCTGGCAGTAAAAAAGAGGCCGTATTAGTGCTGCACGTCGCTGCACATGCGGGCGGCGAACTGAACGGTGAAGCGCTGTTGCAGGGCATCCTGCAGGCCGGATTCCAGTTTGGTGAGATGAACATTTTCCATCGCCATCTTAGCCCAGCCGGCAGCGGTCCGGTGCTGTTTAGCCTGGCGAACATGGTGAAGCCGGGTTCATTCGATCCGGATCAAATGGGGAATTTCTCAACGCCTGGCGTCTCGATCTTCATGATGGTGCCGTCGTACGGCGATGCGAATCAGAACTTCAAGCTGATGCTGCAATCCGCGCAGCGTATCGCTGATGATGTAGGCGGCGTGGTGCTGGATGATGAGCGTCGCATGATGACGCCGCAGAAGCTGGAAACCTACAAAACGCGTATTCGCGAAGTTATCGGTTAATCGCCGTTAGCTGAGTCAAAACAAATATAACCCCCGCCTGTCGGGGGTTTTTTATCGGATAAGAGACTATGAAATCGGTTCAGGAGCAGATCACCGCGCTGCGCACCACGTTACGTCACCACGAATATCTCTACCACGTGATGGATACGCCGGAAATTCCGGATGCAGAGTATGATCGATTGATGGTTCAGCTGCGTGAGCTGGAAAGCGCACATCCTGATTTGATTACCCCTGATTCACCCACCCAACGCGTGGGCGCGGCACCGCTAGCCACTTTTGAGCAAGTGCGTCATGAAGTGCCGATGTTGTCGCTGGACAACACCTTTGATGAAGCGGGCTTCCTTGCCTTTAATAAACGCGTGCAGGATCGCCTTAAAAGCACTGACGAATTGACTTACTGCTGCGAGCTCAAGCTGGATGGTTTAGCCGTAAGCTTGCTGTATGAAGATGGCCTGCTGGTGCGTGCGGCGACGCGCGGAGATGGTACCACTGGCGAGAACATTACGGCGAACGTGCGCACAATTCACGCCATTCCGCTGCGTCTGCATGGCGATAACATTCCCGCACGCGTTGAAGTGCGCGGCGAAGTGTTTATCACCGAAAGCGGTTTTGAAAAGCTGAATGAAGAAGCGCGTCGCACCGGCGCGAAAGTCTTTGCTAACCCACGCAATGCCGCAGCCGGTTCACTGCGCCAGCTCGATCCGCGCATCACCGCTAAACGTCCACTGACCTTCTTCTGCTACGGCTTTGGCCTGCTGGAAGGCGGTGAAATGCCTGCCAGCCATTGGCAACGTCTGCAACAGTTTAAAGCGTGGGGATTGCCGGTCACCGATCGTATTCGTCTGGCTCACAGCGCTGATGAGGTGCTGGCGTTTTATCGTCAGGTTGAGCAGGAGCGCCCGTCGCTCGGCTTCGATATCGATGGCGTGGTTATCAAGGTCGATTCTCAGGCGCTGCAAGAGCAGCTCGGCTTTGTGGCGCGTGCGCCGCGCTGGGCTGTGGCCTTTAAATTCCCGGCGCAGGAACAGATGACGTTCGTGCGCGATGTCGAATTCCAGGTGGGCCGCACCGGCGCGATTACGCCCGTCGCGCGTCTGGAGCCGGTTCAGGTTGCGGGCGTTGTGGTAAGTAATGCCACGCTGCACAACGCCGATGAAATTGCCCGACTGGGTTTGCGCATTGGCGACAAGGTGGTGATTCGCCGCGCTGGTGACGTGATTCCGCAAGTGGTCAACGTGGTGGAATCGGAGCGCCCGGCAGAGACGCGTGAAATCGTCTTCCCAGGTCATTGCCCGGTGTGCGGTTCAGACGTTGAACGCGTGGAAGGTGAAGTCGTGACGCGCTGCACCGGCGGCCTGATTTGTGGCGCGCAGCGTAAAGAAGCGCTTAAACACTTCGTTTCGCGTCGTGCGATGGATGTCGATGGCATGGGCGATAAGATCATCGATCAGTTGGTGGAGAAAGAGTACGTCTTAACGCCTGCCGATCTGTTCCGCCTTACTGCCGGTAAGCTAACCGGACTCGATCGCATGGGCCCTAAATCGGCTCAGAACGTGGTTGATGCGCTGGAAAAGGCCAAATCCACCACGCTGGCACGTTTCCTCTATGCGCTGGGTATTCGCGAAGTGGGCGAAGCTACTGCCGCCAACCTTGCCAATCACTTTGGCGAGCTGGAAAAGGTGATGAATGCCGATCTCGATGCGCTGATTGAAGTGCAGGATGTTGGCAAAGTGGTGGCGACGCATGTGCGTAACTTTATGGATGAAGAGAGCAACCGCGCCGTTATTCGCGATCTTACTGAAGAGATTGGCGTGCACTGGCCGCAGGTTGAAGTGGTCAATGTCGAAGAAATTGATAGTCCATTTGCCGGTAAAACCGTGGTACTGACCGGCTCTCTGTCGCAGATGAATCGCGATGATGCCAAAGAGCGTCTGGTAGCGTTGGGCGCTAAAGTGAGCGGTAGCGTGTCGAAGAAAACCGATTTGCTGATTGCGGGGGAAGCGGCCGGTTCCAAGCTGGCGAAAGCGCAGGAGCTCGGCATTCCGGTGATCGACGAAGCGGAAATGATTCGCCTGCTCGGAGCGTAACGTGGATAAACAGCAACTGGTTGAAATCGCCAACACCGTGATGCCGTTCGGCAAGTACAAGGGCAGAGCGCTGATTGATGTGCCGGAGGAGTATTTGCTGTGGTTCGCTCGCAAAGATGAATTCCCGGCCGGTAAGTTAGGCGAATTGATGCAGCTGACGCTGACCATCAAGATTGAAGGGCTGGAAGGTTTAATCAAACCGCTCAAGCGCAATGAATAACAAAACGGCCCGCTTTTGCGGGCCGTAATATTTAGGACTTCTGCGCTTCTACTTGCTGCTGCGCCAGCCGTTTTTCATTGCCGGCTTTGTAGCGCTGGGCAATGAAAGAACACACCATTAACTGCACCTGATGGAAAATCATCAGCGGCAGCACGATTATCCCCACGGAACTGGCCGGGAACAGGATGTTGGCCATCGGGACACCGTTCGCCAGACTCTTTTTCGAGCCACAGAACAGCACCACAATCTCGTCCGCACGGCTGAAGCCAAACAGGCGCGATGCCGCCAGGTTAATCGCCAGTGCGATAAACAGCACCAGCACGCTGCCGACCAGGATCCACAGCAAGGTATCCACACCCACGCGATGCCAGATGCCGTTCACCACCGCTTCGCTGAAGGCGGAGTAAACCACCAGCAGAATCGAGGTTTGGTCGGTTTTACCAATCAGGCTGCGATGCTTCTCGACCCACGCGCCAATCCAGCGACGCGACAGATGTCCTAAAACAAACGGCACCAGCAGTTGCAGCATAATTTTGCCAATCTGCTCCAGACCGTTGCCCGGCATTTCGCTATGCACATTCATCACCAGATTCACCAGCAGCGGCGAGACAAATACGCCGAGCAGGCTGGAGGCTGAAGCTGCACAGACCGCAGCGGCGACGTTGCCGCCCGCCATTGAGGTGAAGGCGATTGAGGATTGCACGGTCGCTGGCAGAATACACAGATAGATAAAGCCGGTGTAAATCTCCGGGCTGACGTTAACCGGATGCCACCAGACAATCAGCAAACCAATAATCGGGAAAATCACAAAGGTGCTGCACATAATCCACAAGTGCAAACGCCAGTGGCTGCTGCCGGCAATGATCTTCTCGCGCGACAGTTTGGCGCCATGCATAAAGAACAGCAGGGCGATGGCGGCGGTGGTCAGATATTCGAAGATATCTACAAAGACGCCTTTGGCAGGAATAAAGCTGGCCAGCAGCACGGTAATGATGAGTTTAATCATCATCGGATCGAGGCGTAAAAATCCCATTGTTAAAATCCGGTTAAATTTAGAAAAATGATGGTGCTGATTGTGCGCCTGCTGGGTTTAGAAATAAAATTGATTTATTGCATCAATCTATGAGCGATATCGATGAATTACACCTTACGTCAGTTGCGCACCTTTGTCGCAGTGGCGCATCACGGCAGCTTCAGTCTGGCCGGCCAAGCGATTGGTTTGAGTCAATCGGCGGTCAGCCATAGCATTAAAGAGCTGGAAGCGGAAATGGGCGTGCGCTTACTCGATCGCACCACGCGGGAAGTGATGCTGACCGAGGCGGGGCAGCAGCTGGCCACACGGCTTAATCGTCTGCTGGACGACCTCAATACCACCGTGTTGGATGTGCGCAGCTATGGCGAACAGCGCAGCGGCACGGTGCGTGTTGCCGCCAGCCAAACGCCTTCTGCCCATCTGATGCCGCAGTGCCTGGCCAGCAGCCAGCAGCGCTATCCGGATATCCGCGTCATCCTGCATGACCGCGTACAGCAATGGGTGCTGCAAAGCGTACGCAATGCGGAGGTTGATTTTGGCATTGTAATTGGCCCGCTCAACGACACTGATTTCGACAGCGAAGAGATTTTGCAGGAGCCTTTTTTACTGCTGTGTCATGAAGATGACGAGCTGGCGCAAATTGAACAGGCGCAATGGTCGATGCTGGCCGGACGCAATATGGTGCTACAGGATTATGCTTCCGGCAGTCGCGTGTTAGTTGATGCCGCGCTGCAACAGCTGGCGTTGAGTGTGCATGTGGTGCAGGAAATCGGTCATCCCGCTACGCTTTATCCGATGGTGGAAGCGGGAATTGGCATCAGCATTCTGCCTGCGCTGGCCTTGCCGTTGCCGTCAGGACGCAAACTCACGGTGCGGCGTCTTTATCCGGAAATTAATCGCAGCCTGATGCTGATAAAGCGCAAAAACCGCTCGCTGACACCCGCCGCAGAAGCGATCTGGCAGGAAGTGCGCCAGCAGGCAGCCCTGCTGACGCAACAACGCATGCTAAAGCCGGCGTTTTAAACGTACACGTTGATTTGATTGGTATCAGTTGGGCGGTTAATACCATCAGCTTTGGTGGCCGCAGGTTGCTGTGCTTCCTGTTTCTGTTGCGCTTTCTCAGCTTGCTGCTGCTCAATCTGCGCGATTTGCGCTTCAATCATTTGAATCTGTGATTGCAGCATCTGCTCCTGTTCAGACTTTTGCTCATCGGTGAGCGTATCGTCGCTGGAAAGATCTTTCAGCTGCTTAGTGATGGATTGAATCTGTTTATAGAGGCTGGCGATTTCTGAGGTGGAACCGCCGCCGCTACTTGCGGTGCTGACACTACCTACGCTGGATATAGACATGGTTTTCTCCTTGCAATAGACCATTATCGTTATCGGTCAGAGTATAAGGAGGCTTGAGGGCAGGGAATGTTAAACTTGCGAAAAGGGTTCGTTGGGATTTAGCGCATTAACCACAGATTTAACGCATAGCAAAAAGGCGCCTTTAGGGCGCCTTTCTACATTGGTGGGTCGTGCAGGATTCGAACCTGCGACCAATTGATTAAAAGTCAACTGCTCTACCAACTGAGCTAACGACCCGAAGTGGTGGGTGATGACGGGCTCGAACCGCCGACCCCCTCCTTGTAAGGGAGATGCTCTACCAACTGAGCTAATCACCCACTTCGGTACTGCTTAACAAGAATGTCATCTGACTAAGATATGGTGGGTGATGACGGGCTCGAACCGCCGACCCCCTCCTTGTAAGGGAGATGCTCTACCAACTGAGCTAATCACCCATATCTTATCTCTTGTTCACTGCGGGCCATCTTTAAACCTTCTAAAGAGTGGTGGGTGATGACGGGCTCGAACCGCCGACCCCCTCCTTGTAAGGGAGATGCTCTACCAACTGAGCTAATCACCCCCGCTGTGTGGAGTCGCATTATAGGGATCCTTCAAAGTGAGTCAACGGTTTTTAAAACTTAAATGTGCGTTCGCTTTAAAAATAATCATCGTGGGGCGCTTTTCGCCAATGTGCTGGTTTTATTAGCAGAAAAGCGCACAGCAAACCGGGATGCCACCGCGACAATCATTGAGGAATCAGCCTCACCTGCTAGAATGTGCGCACTGTTTTTTCGCGTTAACCCGTTTTTTTGTCATCCAGACAATGAAACCTGCGCATTTAAGGCAATGCTGAATGAAAATCAAAACTCGCTTCGCACCCAGCCCAACGGGCTATCTGCACGTAGGCGGTGCTCGTACTGCTCTTTACTCCTGGCTTTATGCTCGCCATAACAAAGGCGAATTCGTTCTGCGTATCGAAGATACCGATCTGGAGCGTTCCACACCGGAAGCCATTGAAGCCATCATGGATGGTATGAACTGGCTGAGCCTTAACTGGGATGAAGGTCCGTATTATCAGACCAAGCGTTTTGATCGCTACAACGCGGTGATCGACGACATGCTGGAAGCGGGCACGGCCTATAAATGCTACTGCAGTAAAGAACGTCTCGATGCGCTGCGTGAAGAGCAGATGGAAAAAGGCGAAAAGCCGCGTTATGACGGCCGCTGCCGCGACAGCCATGAACATCACGCCGCTGATGAGCCGTGCGTGGTGCGCTTCCGCAACCCGCAGGACGGTTCTGTTATCTTTGACGATCAGATTCGTGGTCCGATTGAGTTCAGTAATCAGGAACTGGATGACCTGATCATTCGCCGTACCGACGGTTCGCCCACCTATAACTTCTGTGTGGTGGTGGATGACTGGGATATGGGCATCACTCACGTGATTCGTGGTGAAGACCATATCAACAACACGCCACGCCAGATCAATATCCTGAAAGCGATCGGTGCAGAAGTGCCAACTTACGCGCACGTATCAATGATCCTCGGCGATGACAGTAAGAAGTTGTCCAAGCGTCATGGCGCTGTTGGCGTGATGCAGTATCGTGATGACGGTTATTTGCCGGAAGCGCTGCTCAACTATCTGGTACGTCTTGGCTGGTCACATGGCGATCAGGAGATTTTCAGCGTGCCGGAAATGGCAGAGCTGTTCACTCTGGATGCCGTGAGTAAGTCGGCCAGTGCTTTCAATACTGAAAAACTGCAGTGGCTGAATCATCACTACATTAATACGCTGCCGCCGGAGTACGTTGCTACGCAGCTGCAATGGCATATTGAACAGCAGAAGATTGATACCCGCACCGGTCCGGAGCTGGCAAAGCTGGTTACCTTGCTGGGCGAGCGTTGCAAAACCCTGGTAGAGATCGCGGCATCTTGCCGTTACTTTTATGAAGAGTTTGAAGCCTTTGATGCTGACGCGGCGAAGAAGCATCTGCGTCCGGTCGCGCGTCAGCCGCTGGAAGTGGTGCGCGACAAACTGGCTGCAATCAGCGACAGCAACTGGAACGCAGAGAATGTGCATCATGCAATTCAGTCTGCGGCAGATGAGCTGGAGCTGGGGATGGGCAAAGTCGGTATGCCACTGCGTGTAGCGGTGACCGGTTCTGGTCAGTCACCGGCGCTGGATGTGACGGTGGAAGCAATTGGTCGCAGCCGCAGCGTTGCGCGAATCGAAAAAGCGCTGGCATTCATCGCGGAGCGCGAAGCAAACGCATAATATGAAAAAGCCGGAAGCATCTGCTTCCGGCTTATTTATTCTTCCTGAATCCCCAGACGTTCCAGTACGCCTCGAATTCCCTCCCGCAACAACAACGCCGCAAATTGATCTTGCTCCGCTGCCGTCATTTGCTGGACAGAATTTATTAATAACGCAGGTAACGTATTTTGTTGTGCACCGTAATTAGCCGCCGGTTCGTTCGCGTGGCGGGTGGATTGAACAAAGCTCTTTACGCGCTCATCTATATGGATCAATCGCGCTTTACCGCCCTGAACACCGGGCTTTGGCGTGGTTGTCCAGTTTTCACGCTTGATCCATTTATTCACCGTTTGCCGACTGTAGCCCGTTTCCTGCGCGAGCTCCTCGGGGGTAAGCCATTCCTTTTTCACGATGCTGTCCCTGTTAAATACATTAGTTCTACATATTACAACAAAACGTAACGGGGAAAAGTAACCTGAACAGAAAATGCCTTCTGCTCTCCAACAAAAGGCAAAATTAGGTTATTGCGCCTGGCTCACTGCGGCTTGTTCCGGACGGAAAGCGATGAAATAGGTGAGGCCAACAAAAATTGCACCGCCCACGCCGTTACCGAGGAACACCGCGATCACGTTTGGCGCAAATTCCGCCCAGCTCATCTGCCCGGCAAAAATTGCTGCCGGAACAATAAACATGTTTGCGACGACGTGCTGGAAGCCAATCGCCACGAACGCCATCACCGGGAACCACATACCGAAAATTTTACCTACCACATCTTTACTGGCGAAGGCGAGCCACACCGCCAGACACACCAGCCAGTTGCAGCCCACGCCGGAAATAAAGGCGTGCAGGAAATCGGCATTCACTTTTGCGTGCGCAATCGCCACGGTTTTTTTCAGGTAATCGCCTTCGGTCATGCCCAGCATGTGACCAAAGAACCATGCAACCGCAACGCTGCCAATGAAATTGGCGAGGGTAACCCAAAACCAGTTACGCAGAACGCTGAAGCCACTGATGCGACGAGCGAACCAGGCGATGGGCATCGTCATCATATTGCCGGTCAGCAGCTCGCCACCCGCCAGTACCGTCATGATCAACCCGACCGGGAACACCGCGGCGCCGAGCAGCACGCCGAACGAACCCCATTCAGCAGGCAGTTGGTTAATGACATGCAGATCGAGCAGGAAGCCAGTGGCGATAAACGAACCGGCCATAAAGCCAAGAATCAACAAGGTGGAGATAGGCAGGCGGCTTTTAGCCACGCCAGCTTGAATCGCCAGTTGGGCGATCTCTTTAGGTGTATGCAGCGACATAGTTCACTTTTCTTTTATGGATTAATGGGGACGTTGCTGGCCGGTCATTGAGAGAACACCCTGGTAGGATGACCGGTTAATTAGCGCGCTAAGTTTTACACGCACTTTTAACGAAAACAAGACTGCTTCTAACATCTTTAACCTAAAGTTAACGCAGGGTTGAGGTTGGAGTGGGGAAGCATTGCCGGATGGTGCATATAAATAGTCGCGAAGCGGGATGGCGTGTTGAAAAAAAAGCCATGCTGACGCGGGGTTGACGCCTTTTTCAGCGATCAAACACAGAACGAGAATTTGACGTTGACACTCAAGGGGCGGTTTCATATTATCCCGTCCGTCGAGTTTACTCGGCAGTTTTTCGGTTCGGGGGTATAGCTCAGCTGGGAGAGCGCTTGCATGGCATGCAAGAGGTCAGCGGTTCGATCCCGCTTATCTCCACCAAACCGCTCCCAACGGTTTGACCGAAAAATGATTTCCAGATGTGGGGGTATAGCTCAGCTGGGAGAGCGCTTGCATGGCATGCAAGAGGTCAGCGGTTCGATCCCGCTTATCTCCACCAAATCTCTGTTCATTCTGAACACATTCAAAAAAATACCTTTTTAAACGCAACGCAGTAAATTGCGATTTTATCGTTTGAAAGGCCGCCATTTTGGCGACCTCATCACTCACCATGCAAATTATCATCAGGCCGTAACAGCCTGCGGCTGCAATTGCAGCACCCGGAAACCGTGCGTGCCATCGCGATCCAGCTGCGCCACCAAACCGTATTCCCAGTCCAGATACGCCTGCATCACGCCCGCTTCAATATCGGTGCCTTCATATGGACGGCGATAGCGATCAATGGCCGGGGACAACAATTGCTGCTCTCCTTGCTCCGTTGGCAAACCCGCTTCGCGCCAGGCAGCGTTACCGCCCTCCAGCACAAACACCGGCTTGCCGGTCAGCTCAGCCACTTGTTGCACCGCATAACCCGCTAGCAGGCTGCTGCCGCAGGTCAGAACATAGCGACGTGCCTCCGGCAACAATGCTTTGCCTTGCTGCTGCAGGGTAGAGCGTAGCAACCAGGCCGCGCCCGGAATATGGCTGTTGAGATGGTTCGCGCGCGTGGTGAAATCCAGTACCTGCGTTTGTCCTTCCTGCAGCCATTCCGCTAACTGCTGCGGTGAGATGAATTCGGGTTGAGCGACGGGCGGCACCTGCGCTTCCCAGTTACCGCGTTCACTGAAATCACTGGCCTGCAGCTCCTCCAGCACCGAAACCTGCCAGCCAAGCTGCGCCAGCCAGGATGCGGTCATATTGGCGCGCACGCCGTCATCATCAATTAGCACAATGCGCGCACCGCGCACGCTGGCGTAATGATCGGTCTCCTGCACCAGTTGACCTCCCGGCACATGGCGGCTACCAGGCAGATGCCCGGCGGCGTATTCGTCGGCATCACGCACATCAAACAGATAAGTGGTGCGCGTCTCCTGCTGCCAGCGTTTCAGCGTGGCGAGTGGGATACGTTCCACACCGGCGCGATCGGCGATGATGCGCGCATTGTTCGCCGCCTGACGCTGTGCGGTTTCGCTGGCCTCACTGTAGCGGCGCGACTGGCCTTTATCCAGCGCATGCCCGGCCAGCGTCCAGCCAATGGTACCATTACGCAGTGCGAACACCGGATTGCGAATCCCGGCGTTCACCAGCGATTGCGTACCAATGATACTGCGCGTGCGGCCGGCGCAGTTCACTATCACCGTGGTCTCCGGCGATGGCGCGATGTCACGTACGCGCAGCACCAGTTCACCGCCCGGCACACTGGTGGCGCCTGGAATACTCATGGTTTGATATTCATCGAAACGACGCGCATCGAGCACCACCACGTTAGCATCGCTGTTAATCAGCTGATGCACCTCGTCCGCAGATAAAGAAGGTGTGTGATTGTGATGCTCAACCAGTTCGCCAAACGCTTTGCTGGGTGAATTCACGTCGATAAACAGTTCGCCGCCCGCCGCTTGCCAGCCGGCCAAATCATCTGCCAGCAGCGCGACATTGCTGTAACCCAGCGCGGCAATCCGTTCGGCAGCGGTTTGCGCCAGGCCTTCGTTACCGTCATACAGCGTGATCGCGGTGGTGCGCTGCGGAATGCGGTCCAGCAGCTCAAGCTCCAGTTTTGACAGTGGAATATTCACCGCAAACAACGGATGCGCGGTGGCAAACAGCGCTTCATCGCGCACATCGACAATCGCCACTTCCTGCTGCTGACGCAGGGCCTCAATAATTTCCGCCGCCTGGCGTAAAGGGAAAACCGGTTTAGTCATGTGAAAGGTCCCAAATGTTCGGTAAGTAACGGTTGCTGTAACCGGAGATAAACGTTTTTTCACTGCCGTCTTCGCGGTAGACCGCGCGTTTGACCGCGCCAATATTGGCGCCATAAACGTGAATGCTGATGGAGACGCGGTCGTCATAGGCGTTGCTGACGCGATGAATATCGCCTACCGTCGGCGACACCGCTTCAACGCGGCCGGGATCGAGTCGGACTGGCGCGCCTTCCGGCTGCAATCCGTTTGGCCCCGGCTGCCAGGATTGAGAAATTTCTGCGCCGCGCAGCATGCCAATCAATCCCCATACGCGATGGTCGTGAATCGGCGTTTGCTGGCCTGGCCCCCAGACGAAACTCACCACCGAAAAGCGTTGCTGCGCATCGGCATACAACAAATATTGTTGATAGTGTTCGGGATGAGGTTGGGTAAAGGCGTCGTCCAGCCAGTCGTCGTGGCGAATCAACTCGCCAAGCCACGCGCTGCCACGCTGCAACACCGTGGCCTCCTCCGGCTGCGCATCCAGCAAGTTGGCAAGATTGGTGACAAAATCACGCAGGCGCTGGTGCTGATACTGGCTCATAAGCTTCAGGCGCTCCTTTTATCGGCGGCTGAGAGCGCATCGACTTTCTCGCGCGTCAGCGGAATCAGCTCGCGACCATATTCCACCGCATCGTTAAGCGGATCGAAGCCGCGAATCAGCACGCTATGAATGCCAAGGCGATAATATTCCAGCAGTGCATCGGAAACTTGCTCCGGCGTTCCCACCAGCGCAGTGGAGTTGTAGCCGCCCTGAACCAGTTTTGCGACGCCGGTCCACAGCACTTTATCCAGACGATCGCCTTCATTGGCGGCAGCGAGTAAACGCTGCGCGCCAACGCTCTGCGGCTTCGCCTTACCAAAGGCAAAGCCACTTTCGTTAAGCTGTTTTTCGGCCGTGGCGCGGATGTGCTCCGCACGTTCCCAGGCTTCTTTTTCAGTTGTGCCAAGAATCGGCCGGAACGAGATGTTGAAGTTAATTTCGCGGCCCTGTCTGGCGGCAGCGGCACGCACGTTGCGTACCGTCTCTTCCGCGCCTTTCAGCGGCTCGCCCCACAGCGCAAACACATCGGCATGGCGTGCTGCAACATCAATCGCCTCCTGCGACGATCCGCCAAAATAGATGGGCAGTTTATTCTGCAGCGGTTTGATGGCTGAGAACGCCTGCTCGGCCTGATAAAACTGGCCTTGATGATCGTACGGCTGCGCGGATTCGAGGCTCTGCTTCAATACGGTGAGGAACTCATCGCTACGCGCATAGCGCTCGGCTTTATTGAGGAAGTCACCGTCGCGGCGCTGCTCGGCATCGCTGCCGCCGCTGATGATGTGCACCGCTAAGCGACCGTCGGTGAGGTGATCAAGCGAAGCCAGTTTGCGCGCCGCTAGCGTCGGCGAGACAAAGCCGGGACGATGCGCCAGCAAAAATTTCAGCGTCGAGGTGTGCGCCGCCGCGTGCGCGGTGACCAGAAAACCATCCGGCTGATCCGACCAATAGCCCACCAGAATGCGATCAAAACCGGCGTCTTCATGCGCCCGCGCAAAACGCGCAATGTACTCTTTATCGAACAGCGGGCCGCTAGCCGGAATGATTTCGGAAGCGAGGCGGTGGCCAATCATGCCAAGGAATTGAATGCTCATGCGGTTCTCCTGAAGTGACGTCATGGAGAAAAACTACGGGCGCAGGCGGTGTGAACGGAAATTCAATATTGTGCAAAGGTTTTGCGTTTAACAGTGAAGCGGGTGATAGCGGGGGAAAAGCGGAAGCGACGCGGATTAGAACCGATTGAAATAATTAAGAAGAGAAGGGCGAGCCGCAGCTCGCCCCGTATATCAGAAGGCCAATACCAGACCAGCGATAGCGGCTGACAGCACGCTCACCAGCGTTGAACCGTACAGCAGTTTCAGGCCGAAGCGTGAAACCACGTTACCTTGCTCTTCGTGCAGACCTTTAATCGCGCCCGCCACAATCCCGATAGAGGAGAAGTTAGCAAAGGAGACCAGGAACACAGAAAGAATACCTTCCGAGTGTGGCGACAGCTGACCGGCGATTTTCTGCAGATCCATCATTGCCACGAATTCGTTGGAAACCAGTTTGGTGGCCATGATGCTGCCTACTTGCAGCGCTTCGTGTGAAGGAACACCCATCACCCACGCAAATGGATAGAACACATAGCCCAGCACGCCCTGGAAGCTGATGCCGAAAATCAGGTCGAACAGCGCGTTCAGACCGGTGATCAAGGCGATAAAACCAATCAGCATTGCGGCAACAATCATCGCAACTTTAAAACCGGCGAGGATGTATTCGCCCAGCATTTCGAAGAAGCTCTGGCCTTTATGCAGGTCCTGCAATTGCAGATCTTCTTCGCTATCCACGCGGTACGGGTTAATCAGCGACAGCACAATAAAGGTGCTGAACATGTTCAATACCAGCGCGGCCACCACATATTTTGGCTGCAGCATGGTCATGTAGGCGCCGACAATTGACATCGAAACCGTCGACATGGCAGTCGCTGCCATAGTGTACATACGGCGCTGTGACATTTTGCCAAGGATATCTTTATAAGCGATGAAGTTTTCTGACTGTCCCAAAATCAGAGAACTCACGGCGTTAAAGGATTCCAGTTTGCCCATACCGTTTACTTTGGACAGCACGGTACCAATGCCGCGAATCACCCACGGCAAGATGCGGAAATGCTGCAAAATACCGATTAACGCAGAGATGAAAATGATGGGGCAAAGCACGTTAAGGAAGAAGAAAGCGAGACCTTTTTCGCTCATATTGCCAAACACGAAGTTGGTGCCTTCGGCGGCATATTTGAGCAGATGATCAAAGAATCCTGCGAAGCCCTGCACAAAGCCGAGACCGATGGAGGAGTTCAGGAAGAACCAGGCCAGCAGAATTTCGATTACCAGAAGTTGAACGATATAACGAAGACGGATGCTTTTACGATCGTGGCTGACCAGCAAGGCCAGCACCGCTACCACCACTAGTGCTAAAAGAAAATGCAAAACATGGGACATGTCGGCTCCAAATTTGAGGAGGGTTGTATTTTGTTGCGTATTCTATGTAACGCGTTACTTAAAAACGAGATCAAAACCACATTATAAGTATTCGCTATCGCGTTTTTTCTCAGATAAGTCTGACCGCTCACAACCCTATTACAAATTCATCACAAGAAATATCCACAAAAACATTGTCTATAAAATAACCCAAGAGTAGAGTCTTTTGCGTTGCATTTGTTTTTAGCAAGAACTGACTTTACCGCAATGTATAGCAATGGCTATACTTTATAGCACCATCTATTACTACAATAACTATAACCAAATTTCATCTGCCTTGAATGACCCTTAATCTGGACAGGTCAACAAGCATTAGGACAGGGTAAAACTATGCTAGAAAGCCGCACCGCCGAGCGCGCCGCTCGCGGAGCCAGAAAGATCAAACTCGCGCTGCTGGGCCCCGCCTTTATTGCGGCGATTGGCTACATCGATCCCGGCAACTTCGCGACCAACATTCAGGCCGGCGCCGCCTACGGCTACAAGCTGTTATGGGTGGTGGTGTGGGCCAACGTCATGGCGATGCTGATCCAGCTGATGTCCGCCAAGCTGGGCATTGCTACCGGCAAAAATCTTGCAGAACACATCCGCGATCGCTTCCCGCGCCCGGCGGTGTGGTTCTATTGGGTGCAGGCGGAAATCATCGCCATGGCCACCGATCTCGCTGAATTTATCGGCGCGGCGCTCGGCTTCAAGCTATTACTTGGCATTTCCCTGCTGCAGGGTGCGGTGTTAACCGGTATCGCGACCTACCTGATTCTGATGCTGCAAAGTCGCGGGCAGAAGCCGCTGGAACTGGTGATTGGCGGTCTGCTGCTGTTTGTAGCGGCGGCTTATATTGTGGAGCTGTTTTTCTCCCAGCCTAAAGTGAGTGAGCTGGTGGTTGGCATGGCGCTGCCATCGCTGCCAACATCGGATGCGGTATTCCTCGCTGCTGGTGTGTTAGGCGCCACCATTATGCCGCACGTGATTTATCTGCACTCGGCGCTGACGCAGCACGGCAATAAAGGCAGCAAGGCGCAACGTTACAGTTCAACCAAGCTGGATGTGGCTATCGCCATGACCATCGCTGGCTTTGTGAATCTGGCGATGATGGCCACCGCCGCCGCGGCGTTTCACTTTAGCGGTCACTCCAGCATCGTCGATCTCGATCAGGCATACCTAACGCTGCAACCGCTGTTGGGTGAAGCGGCAGCAATTGTGTTTGGTTTGAGTCTGGTGGCTGCCGGTCTCTCCTCAACCGTGGTTGGCACGCTGGCGGGACAAGTGGTGATGCAGGGCTTTATCCGTTTCCACATTCCGCTGTGGTTCCGCCGCACCATCACCATGTTGCCCTCTTTTATAGTAATTTGGGCGGGCTGGGATCCCACGCGCATTCTGGTAATGAGTCAGGTGCTGTTGAGTTTTGGTATCGCGCTGGCGCTGATTCCGCTGCTCTCCTTTACCGGCAACCGCGAATTGATGGGCGATGAGATGGTGAACTCGCGTCTGATGCAGAATGCCGGGCGGCTGATTGTGGTGCTGGTGATCGCCCTCAATCTCTATTTGCTGGTCGGCGAAGCGCTCGGTTGGTAACTGCCAGAGAAAAGAAAAATCCCGCCATTGTGCGGGATTTTTTGTTTAGTGATGATGGTGATCGTGGTGACCTCGACGATCATCATGGCGATGATCGTGGCGGTGATGTTCACGACGTTCACGCTCATGCCAGCGGCGTTCGCGCTCACGTTCATAGGCGCGATGACGTTTCCACTCTTCGTGACGCCACCAGCGATGATCGTTGTACTGATAACGATCGTTCCACCAGCGCGGCTCGCGCCAGCGCCCCCCGTCCCAGTAATTACCGTGACGATCGCGATCGCCGAGATGCAGCGTAACGCCCGGACCCAAATTGATGGTGGCGCTGTCGGCTTGTGCTGTGCTGATAGCCAATGGGGATAAGGTTGCCAGCAAGGCGGCAAACAAAATGGCACGTTTCATAACTTCTCCTTTTCAGTAGCTTATAACTGCCACCGTTGCGCTAGTTTGCCACATCGGACCAGGTAAGCCTTGAGAATCAGTCTGAAAACGCTGAGGGAAATCTGAAATGAGAATTTTCTGCTGCGGAAAACGCCCGACCAATGCCGGGCGGGTAAACGTTTACACTAAGATATTGTGGATAGCGTCGATCTCATCCTGGCTTAGTTCCGGCTGGCTCAACATCTCAACCGCATCATCAATTTGCGCGGTTTTACTGGCGCCAATCAGCACCGAGGTGACACGCGCATCGCGCAGCACCCAGCTCAGCGCCATCTGCGCCAACTTCTGGCCGCGCTGTTGGGCAATCGCCTGCAGCTGACGCACTTTTTCCATCTTCTCTTGCGTCAGCTGGTTTTCATTCAGGAACTTACTGCCGCTGGCGATGCGCGAGTCTTGTGGAATACCCTGCAAATAGCGGTCGGTTAACACGCCACCCGCCAGCGGCGAGAAGGCGATGCAACCAACGCCGTTGTCGCCCAGCACATCCAGTAAACCCTGCTCAGGCGTACGTTCAAACATCGAATAACGCGGCTGGTGGATCAGGCAAGGCGTGCCGAGGTCGCGCAGAATCGCAATCGCTTCGGCGGCTTTGTCTGCCGGATAGTTGGAGATGGCGGCATACAGCGCTTTGCCCTGACGCACCACCTGATCCAGCGCACGCATGGTCTCTTCCAGCGGCGTTTCGGGATCGGGGCGGTGATGATAGAAGATATCAACGTACTCCAATCCCATGCGCTTCAGGCTTTGATCGAGACTGGAAATCAGATACTTGCGCGAACCCCAATCGCCGTATGGGCCGTCCCACATGGTGTAACCGGCTTTAGTTGAAATCACCAGCTCGTCACGCAGTCCCTGAAAATCCTCGCGCAGAATGCGACCAAAGTTGGATTCCGCCGATCCCGGCGGCGGGCCGTAATTATTGGCGAGATCGAAATGGGTAATGCCGCGATCAAAGGCATGGCGCAGCAGTTCACGGCTGTTATCGACGCGCGTACTGTCGCCAAAGTTATGCCACAAACCCAGTGAAATCGCCGGTAACTTCAGGCCGCTACGGCCACTGCGGCGGTATTGCATCTGTTGATAACGTTCGGGATGGGGAAAAGCACTCATGCAGCGTTCCTGTCTCATAGGGGAGAAAGTGACATCAGCATATCAGTGTATGCGTTTACACTAAGGCGAAACGCGCCGAAGATCGCAACTTACAGAATTATCTGTCGTCGTAACGAATGCTTGCCACAAATCACCACGCCACGATGATGAATATCTCGCCAATTCAGCCACATCGCTAATACTCCTGATTATCCCCTTAACAAGGAGCTGTCGATGAAAAACCCGAACGTTGGCGATTATTTACTGCACCGATTACAGCAAGCTGGCATCCGTCATCTGTTCGGCGTGCCCGGCGATTACAACCTGCAATTTCTCGACAGCGTGATTGCGCATCCCGATATTGCCTGGGTTGGCTGTGCCAATGAACTGAATGCGGCGTATGCGGCGGATGGTTACGGGCGCTGCAACGGTGCGGCGGCACTGCTGACCACCTTTGGCGTCGGTGAGCTCAGCGCTATCAACGGCATCGCCGGCAGCTATGCCGAATATGTGCCGGTGATTCATATCGTTGGCGCGCCCGCCAGTCAGGCGCAACAGCAGGGCGATTGTGTGCACCATTCGCTGGGCGACGGCGATTTTGGTCACTTCCTGCGTATGGCGCAGGAAGTAAGTGTGGCATCGGCGGTGCTTACGGCGGAAAACGCAGTGGCTGAGATTGATCGCGTTATCAGCGAGGCGCTAACGCAACATCGCCCCGGCTATTTATTGCTGGCGGTGGATGTGGCGGCGGCTGAGATTTCGCTACCAGAGGAAAAAAATACAGCCGCAGATAACCATCAGCAGGTTGCCGTGGCCTTTGCCGATGCGGCAGAACGCTTGCTGGCACCGGCGCAGCGCGTGGCGCTGTTGGCCGATTTCCTGGCCTCACGCTGGCAGTTGCAGCCGCAGCTTGAGGCGTTGCGCCAGCTGCGTGCGATTCCTGCCGCCACCTTGTTGATGGGCAAGGGCGTGCTGAACGAGCAGCAGCCGGGCTTCGTCGGTACGTACGCCGCGCAAGGCAGCAGCGATGCGGTGCGTCAGGCCATCGAAGATACCGACGTTACGATTTGCGTCGGCGTGCGGTTTACCGACACCTTAACCGCCGGCTTCACACAAAATCTGCCCGCCGAGCGCGTGATCGATCTGCAGCCGTTTCAGGCCACGGTCGCTGGCGAGGTGTTTGCGCCGTTGAGCATGCAGCAGGCGCTGGCGGCGCTGACGCCGATTTATCAGCGTCACTGCGCGCACTGGCGGCTGGCAGATGCGCCTGAGTGCGAGGAAAGTGAGCAAATTGCTGCGGCGGTAATCAGTCAGCAGGCATTCTGGCAGGCGATGCAGCGCTTCCTGCAACCCGGTGATATTATCCTTGCCGATCAAGGCACTGCGGCCTTTGGTGCGGCGGCGCTGCGTTTACCGCAGGATGCACAACTGTTGGTGCAACCGCTGTGGGGATCGATTGGCTATACTTTACCCGCCACTTTTGGTGCGCAAACCGCGCAGCCAGATCGGCGGGTCATCCTGATCATTGGCGATGGCTCTGCGCAGCTGACGATTCAGGAGTTAGGTTCGATGCTACGCGACGGCCAGCAGCCGATTATCTTCTTGATTAATAACGATGGTTATACCGTTGAGCGCGCGATTCACGGTGCTGAGCAACGTTACAATGATATCGCGCAATGGAACTGGACCGCGCTACCGCAGGCGCTGAGCCAGCACTGTGCGGCGCAAAGCTGGCGCGTCAGCGAAACGGTGCAACTCGACGCGGTGATGGAACAATTAATGCGGAATCGACGTCTGTCGCTGGTGGAAGTGGTGATGGACAAACAGGACTTGCCGCCGCTGCTGCGTAAGGTCACCGCCGCATTGCATCAGCGTAATAGTGGCTAAATTTCGGAAAGTTGCCGCTGGGAAGTCGGGCAGGTGATCGGTAGGCTGTGCAGCATCTTTGAATGGATTACGCCCATCGTGCAGGTGGGCGTTGTTGTTTTATTGGCAGGCTTTTATAGTGTCCTGCAATTGTTTATGACCCAAGCGGAGCAGCAGAAGAATGACAACATACGCCCTGGTCGGCGATGTGGGCGGTACCAATGCCCGTCTCGCATTGTGTGAGGTAGAAAACGGCGCTATCTCGCAAGCCCAAACTTTCTCAACATCAGACTACGACAATCTCGAAGCGGTGATTCGCCACTATCTGGACGAGCAAAAACAGGACATTAAGCACGCCTGTATCGCTATTGCCTGTCCGATTACCGGCGATTGGGTGGAGATGACCAACCACGATTGGGCGTTCTCGACCAAAGTGATGAAAGAGCATCTGGCGCTGGAAAGCCTGGAAATCATTAATGATTTCACCGCCGTTTCGATGGCGATTCCGATGCTGAGCGAACAGGAAGTGATTCAGTTCGGCGGTAGAGCGCCGGTTGAAGGCAAGCCTATCGCGATTTATGGTGCGGGCACCGGCCTTGGCGTCAGCCATTTGGTGCACGTGGATAAGCGCTGGATCAGCTTGCCGGGCGAGGGCGGTCACGTCGACTTCGCGCCAAATAGCGAAGAAGAGGGTGAAATTCTCGAAGTGCTGCGCGCGGAGATTGGCCACGTTTCGGCGGAACGCGTGCTGTCCGGTGCCGGTTTGGTCAATCTGTATCGCGCTATTGTGAAGTCAGATGAGCGTGAGCCAGAAAACCTCAAGCCTAAAGATGTCACCGAACGCGCATTAAAAGATACCTGCATCGATTGCCGTCGCGCGCTGTCGTTGTTCTGCGTGATCATGGGCCGTTTTGGCGGCAACCTGGCGCTGAATCTGGGCACCTTCGGCGGCGTTTATATCGCGGGCGGTATTGTGCCGCGCTTCCTCGATTTCTTTAAAGCCTCCGGTTTCCGCGCGGCATTTGAAGATAAAGGTCGCTTCCGCGATTACCTGGTCGATATTCCGGTATATATGATCACTCACGATCAGCCGGGCTTACTTGGCGCCGGTGCGCACCTGCGTCAGGTGTTGGGCCGCGAGCTGTAAGCATGCAGGCGAGCGGCATCCGCCGTTCGCCTTATAATCTCATTAACTGCCGAAAGGCTTTCACCTTGCTGCGACTCACCGGCACCTGCGCATCCAAATCACGCAACTTCACCAAATAGGTATTGTTAAACCATGGCTCGATTTCACGAATCTTGCTCAGGTTGACGCAGTAAGAGCGATGGCAGCGGAAGAACTGCTGTTCCGGTAAACGGCTGCAAAACTCACTGATCACCATCGACATCACATAGGCCTCGCGGCGCGTATACACAAACGTCAACTTCTCATGCGCCTCAACGTAATAGATCTCGTTGATATCGGTGACGATAATGCGTTCATCTTTCACCAGATTGACGGTTTGTGGCGAGTTGGCCGCTGCGTTTGGTGGTTGCAACTGTTGTTGCGCGCTGGCTTCCAGTTTTTGCAGCATCGTCATGATGCGCGACTCATGATACGGCTTGAGAATGTAGTCAAACGCGTCCAGCTCAAACGCTTCAACCGCATGCTCCTTCCACGCGGTGATAAACACAATCAATGGCTTATGAGCAAACTGATTGATGTTTTGCGCCAGCAGCATGCCATCAAGTGAAGGAATGTTGATATCGAGGAAAATCACATCCACACGATGGTTCTGCAGATATTTCAGCACTTCCAGCCCATCATCAAAGCAGGCCTCAACGCTGATTTGGCTATGTTGCTGAATCATCCAGCTTAACTCTTGCTGGGCGAGAAACTCGTCTTCAACGATGATGGCTTTCACGTGGCGGTTTCCGTGGTGGGGCGCAGCGGGGCAGGCAGCCGCTGGCCATTCTTGCTAAGCGTAAAGGCGATTTCCGTGCCGGGATGATGGCGGGTGATGACCAAACCCTGGCCGGAGAGCAGCTTAACGCGATGATGCACATTCAGCAGACCAATTTTGTTGCCGGGCATCTCGTTTCGCGCCACGCGGCTCATCACATCATCGCTGATGCCATCACCGGTATCGCGCACCGCAACGCGCACCCGATCGCCTAAATCCTTCACGCTCAGCGTCACTACGCCTTTGCCGCGGCAAGGCTGAATGCCGTGCACAATCGCGTTCTCTACCAGCGGCTGAATCAGCAGGCTGGGCAGCGTGAAGTGCAGATCTTCATCCACGTCATAAATCATCGACAGCTTATCGCCGAAACGCGCCTGCTCAATCGCGATGTAATCCTTCACCTGCCACAACTCTTTCTTGATATCGATAAGCTCGTCATCGTTGAGTTCGAGGTTGTAACGCAGATAACGTGACAAATTGATCACCAACTGGCGCGCGGTGTCTGGATTAAGGCGAATCGAAGAGGAAATAGCATTCAGGGCGTTAAACAGGAAATGCGGGTTAATTTTGCTCTGCAGTGCGCGCAATTCTGCCTTGTTCGCCATCTCACGCAGCTGTTCAGCCCGCGAGACTTCCAGCTGGGTGGAGATGATTTGCGACAGCCCAATCGCCATCTCTTTCAGCGACCCGGTGATGCGATGCGCTCGGCGATAATAGATTTTTAGCGTGCCTGTCACTTCCCCTTTTTCCCAAAGGGGAATAACCAGCATCGAGTGAATATCTTTGGTGCGATGCGCCTCGTCGTTGTTCTTAATAATGATTTTACCGCTGGCGATCGCCTGCGCGGTGGTCGGGCTGATGGCATCATCGCCGTTGTGATAGTTCTGCTCGCCGTAACCGACATAGGCGAGAATCTGTTTGTTATTGGTGATGGCGACCGCATCGGCGTGAATGTCGGTGCGGATGATATCGCACACTTTATGCAGCGACTGGCTATCAACCTGGCGAAACAGCGGCAATGTTTTGTTGGCGATCTCCAGTGCGAGCTTGGCCTGACGCGCCGCAATCGCCTCTTTTTCACCTTCGACGCTCTGCACCAGCAGCACGATTAAACCGATGCTTGAGGCACCCAGAATCATCGGCAGCGCAATCTCGGACACAATCGCCAGGCCCAGCGTCATTGGCTTGGCCCACAGCACAATCAGCAGCATGGTCAGGCTTTCGCACAACATGCCGCCAAGAATACCGGCGCGCCAGCGCTGCTCTTTATTCACCCGGCGGTTGATCACGCCCGAAGCGATGCCAGCAATGATGCTGGTGATCAGGCAAGGCACCGCCGTGACGCCATCCATATCAATCAGATAGCGATGTAAACCGGCAATCACGCCGGTGGCGATGCCCACCCACGGACCAAACAGAATGCCGCCGGACATCACCGCAATCACGCGCACATTGAGCAGCGAGCCGTCGACGTTAATGCCTGACCAAGTGCTGAACAGCGCAAACAGCGAGAATATTGCCGTCACCACCAGTTTTTCTCGCACCGAATGCTCATCTTTTTGCAACAGCTGACGAAACACCCGCGTGCGCGTGAGGAAGAACAGACAGATCAGCATCAGCGCCGCGCGGTCAAAAACCGCCAGCAGCATGTCGAAGTGGGAAGGCAAGGGCATCTCTCAGGCAAGAAACGGGAGGCTATGATAAAAAATGTGGTCAGGATCCGCCAGCGCCACGGCAATCTGCAGACCTTTCTCGTAGCCGGGATCAATTTTGAGCATGCCTGGTCGCCATAAATAGCGACATCCGCCAAAAGAGGAAAACTTGAGGAACAAAAAGAGGATTAGCGAAAGCGTGCGCCGATCGCTGGTTGTCAATACGCCGGTTTGCTATGTTGCCGGATAAAAAGGGGAGCTTAGCCATGCAATTACTCACGCCACGTTTGTCCCTCAGTCGGCTTCAACCTGAAGACTGGCGGATTTTCAAAGCGGTACATCAGGACCGCACGACCATGACGTGGGTCAGTGAAATTCCGGATGAAAACGATATTCGTCAACGCTTTACTGAGCGTTTGGCGCCGTGGCAGGCGAGCAGTTTTCATATGCTGTGTCTGGTGGCGCGCATCCGGGAAACCGGCGAGCCGATTGGCCTGTTTGGCTGCAGCGCCGAGTGGCATCCTTATCGTCAGGCCGAAGTGGGTTACATGCTGCGCGCGGCGTTTACCGGCATGGGTTATGGCAGTGAAGCGCTCGACGCGCTGTGCCAGTTTTTGCTACAGGCAGAATTTCATAAGCTGAAAGCGATGGTGATTGAGGGGAATTGGCCGTCGCGCCGCATTCTGGAGAAGAATGGTTTCGTCCTTGAGGGTACGCTGCGGGATAATTATCTGCTAAACGACCAATGGGTAAGCGATTGGGTGTTTGGCCGCCTGAATCCGCAACATTAAAAAAATTTCCGTCTGCTCTCGACAATCTTGTTATCAGCGCGTTATGTTCTTGGTGCGGTCACCACAGTGACCCACGTCGCTCGGACGGTCCGGGCGCTTACGTAAACCAGAGGACATCATGGCTGATAACAGCACACCCCGTCGTTTCTCGCGTATTGAACGCCTTCCCCCGTATGTTTTTAACATTACCGCTGAATTGAAGATGGCTGCGCGTCGGCGCGGCGAAGACATCATCGATTTTTCGATGGGCAATCCGGATGGCCCGACGCCGCCGCACATCGTCGAAAAACTCTGCCAGGTGGCGCAGCGCGAAGACACGCACGGTTACTCAACCTCGAAAGGTATTCCCCGTTTGCGTCGCGCGATTTCGCGCTGGTACGCAGACCGTTATCAGGTAGAGATCGATCCAGAATCGGAAGCAATAGTCACCATCGGCTCCAAAGAGGGTTTGGCGCACTTGATGCTGGCCACGCTCGACCACGGCGACACCGTGCTGGTGCCGAACCCCAGCTATCCGATTCACATTTACGGCGCGGTCATTGCCGGCGCGCAGGTGCGTTCTGTTCCGTTGGTAGCGGGCGTTGATTTCTTCAACGAGCTGGAGCGGGCGATTCGCGAAAGCTATCCCAAACCGAAAATGATGATTCTCGGCTTCCCGTCGAACCCTACAGCGCAATGCGTTGAGCTCGACTTCTTTGAGCGCGTCATCGCGCTGGCGAAGCAGTACAACGTGCTGGTCATCCACGATCTCGCCTACGCTGATATCACCTACGATGGCTGGAAAGCGCCGTCGATTATGCAGGTGCCAGGCGCGCGTGATGTGGCGGTAGAATTCTTTACCCTGTCGAAAAGCTACAACATGGCGGGCTGGCGCATCGGCTTTATGGTCGGTAACAAAGAGCTGGTCTCCGCGCTGGCGCGCATCAAAAGTTATCACGATTACGGCACCTTCACGCCACTACAGGTCGCGGCGATTGCGGCGCTGGAAGGCGATCAACAGTGCGTGCGCGATATTGCTGAACAGTACAAACGCCGTCGTGATGTCTTGGTGAAAGGCCTGCACGAAGCGGGCTGGATGGTCGATCTGCCGAAGGCGTCGATGTACGTCTGGGCGAAAATTCCCGATCACTACGCGCATCTCGGCTCGCTGGAGTTCGCCAAATTACTGATGCAGGAGGCCAAAGTGTGCGTCTCGCCGGGCATCGGTTTCGGTGATTACGGGGATACCCACGTGCGTTTCGCGCTGATTGAAAACAGCGATCGTATTCGTCAGGCGGTGCGGGGGATTAAATCGATGTTCCGTGCCGATGGCATTTTGCCGGGAACGGTGAAAGCGCTGGAAGAAGAAGAGGAATAACCATTAAGTGGGGCGACTCAGCGTCGCCCCGCCTGGCGGCTCTACAGCATCAGTACAAAAGTACCGACCCAAAGCAACAGGAAGAAAGAAATTCCCATCAAAGCGTATCTCACAAAACAACTCCTCTGAGCGGCTACCCGGCGGGCGATCCCAAACCCGCGTAACCCGAACAGAATAAGAGAAAGGTGGAGTTCATCATCGCTACACGCTTTCTTCTCAGGTCGCTCCGGGCAAGCCCGGAACAGGATCGAGGGCTAATTTACGCGGAATTGTCCCAAAAATAAATAGGCCGCTTCTGAGATATCGCTCACATTTTCAGCGGGTCTCAATCTCCGGTATCGCCGACATTCCCACGCGCAGTTTTGCCAGATCCAGCTGGTTCTCATCAAGCACAATTTTCACCGGTAAACGCTGTACCACTTTGGTGTAATTGCCGGTGGCGTTGTCCGGCGAAATGGCGGAAAAGGTCGCACCCGTTGCTGGGGCGATGCTATCGACGCGACCGCTAAATACCTTGCCCGGCAAGGCATCCACCTTCACGCTCACTTTCTGCCCTTGCTGCACATCCGCCAACTGGGTTTCCAGATAATTAGCGGTGATATAGGTTTGCTGCAGCGGCACCACCGCCAGCAAACGCGTGCCTGCGCTAACGTAGGCGCCGAGGCGCACCGAACGCTGACCGACCATGCCATCCACCGGCGCCACAATCCGCGTGTAGGAAAGATTGAGCTGCGCCTGATCGACGCTGGCCTGCGCGGCAGCGACATCGGCAGCGGCCTGACGCACCGCAGCTTGTAGCACGCCAACTTGCTTGACGGCGGAAGCTAGCGCCGCTTCGCTCTGGCGGACGGTAGCCGAAGCGGATCGCTGCGTTGAGTTGGCTTTTTGCTGATCGTCTGCGGCGATGGTGCCACTTTTATACAGCTGGTTGTAACGCGCGGCGCTTTGTCCGGCGTACTGCGCTGAAGCCTGGCTCGCCGCTAACGTGGCCTTCGCCTGGTCGATAGTGGATTGCTGCTGTTCCAGCTGCGCCTGGCTACTCAAACGCTTCGCCTCGCTGACCTGCAAATTGGCCTGCGCGGTCTCTAACGCCACGCGGTAATCGCGATCGTCGAGTGTCGCCAGCAGTTCGCCGGCCTTTACGCGCTGGTTGTCTTGCACGTTGACGCTGGCGATGTAGCCGGAAACTTTCGGCGCAACCAGCGTATAATCGGCATTCACATAGGCATCGGTGGTGCGGTGATCGTTGCCGGTCATCGATGACCAGACAAAAAAGGCCATCGCTAATAACACCAGTAATAAGGCGCTCAACAGCACCGTTCTCTTCAAAGCAAAAGCTTGCATATCAATTATCTCGACGTCGTCGTAACAGGTTGAATCAGTGTTTGTGGTGGCCAGACGCGTTTTGGCAGCCAGGCGGTTAACAGTACAAGCAGGGCGGCGAAGGCAATCAGCATCTGGTAGCAATCACTCAGGCTCAGCACCATCGCCTGCTGTTTCAGCAAGGTGGCGAAGCCGCTGAGATTTTCCGCGCTGCTGACGCTGCCGTCCGGCAGCAACGGCGCGCTGCTGCTGGATTGTGCGCTGTTCGGCGCCGTCATCAGCCATGAACGGCTGGCGGCGCTATCGACCAGCACGTTGGAGTGGAATTTTTCACGGTGGCTGATAAACCATTCCACCAGCGTGCTGGCGGCGATGCTGGAGAAACCGCGCACCGTGTTGAACATCGCCGAGGCAAAGGGGCCTTCTGGTGGTGCAACCACGCTGGTGGCACTCATCAGCACCGGCAAAATCACCATGGGCTGGCCGAACGCCTGCAAAATCTGCATCAGCCAGAAATTCTGCCGCGCCCAATCGGTGGTGATGTGCATGCCCATCAGGCAGGACGTCACCAACAGCGCTACGCCCGCTGTCAACATCCAGCGGCAATCCACCCAGCGAATATTCAGTAGCGCGGCAACAAAAGGCGCGATCAGCAACTGCGGCAATCCGATGGTCAACGCCAGCGGGGCGAACTGCAGCGTGCGGAAGCCTTGCACCTGCGCCAGATAGGCCGACGGCAGCGCCGAACCTGACAGCGACAGAATCAGCACGCCCGCCAGCACCAGCAAGCCGTGCGCGAGATTGCGCCGTCCCAGCATCTGCAATTTGAACAGCGGCAGCGGATGAAACCATTCATTAATAAAGAACACAGTCAGCAACGCCAGCGCGCTGAATAATAGGCCGCAAAATAACGGCGATTCGAGCCAGTCGAGTCGCTCGCCCTGCGTCAGCGCCAGAATCAACAGCGCCATACCGGAGCAGCCGGTCAGCATGCCGAACAGGTCGATCTGTTTAAAACGCTCAAGGCGCAGCGGATCCTGCGGCAAACCCCAGCTAATCAGCAGCATGGCAATCAGCATGGCGGGCACCACTTGCCAGAAGACAAACAGCCAGCTGACGTCATCGGTCCAGAACGCCGCCAGCGAAGCGGCCATATTCGGACCGAAGGTGGCGGTCAGCGCATATCCGGCTAAACCGTATAATTTGATCGGCGGCGGCAGAAAGCGCAGCGCAACGGTCATCAGCATTGGCGGCAGCGCGCCGCCAAATAACCCCTGCACCACGCGCAAGGCGATAAACAGCGTGGCGTTAGGCATCAGCGGCAGCAGCAGACCGCTCAGCATAAAACCAGCGGAGACGGTGAGCGCAAAGCGGCGCAGCGAAAAGGTGACGGCGAACCAGGGCGCAATCATCATTGCCGCCACTTCAGCGGCCTGATACGCGGAGATGATCCAGCTGCCTTGATCGTAACTGATGCCGATGGCAGCGCGGATATCGGCTAACGCGATATCAGTGACGCGATCGTTTAATCCCGATGTGAGCGCGGCAATCAGCACGCCAACCAATCCCAGCGCCAGGCGCAGAGTAAACGGATGGGGGGCCGGAGCCGCAATGGGCTGGGCGTTCATAGCAGGCTTCTCGTTATAGTGTTGATGCAGTGTATTGCGATGTGATACAGATGGCATCTTACATATCGATATGCTGTATTGCAATGTGATACAGGGTGTAAAAGTGCGATCATTCGCGTTAAAGTAGGGCAGGCCAAAAAGGAACGCATCATGGTTGAACTTCCCTCAAGCCGTGAGGATGAAAAAGCGGGTGGCATTCAGGTCATCGCGCGTGCGGCAAAAATTCTGAACGCGCTGGGTGAGCATCCCGGCGGCATGAGTTTGGGTGAAATTGCGCAGGTGGTTGATCTGCCGCGCTCGACGGTGCAGCGCATTATTGGTGCGCTGGACAGCGCACAGCTGGTGCGCAGCAGCGGTGCCGGCGGGTTACGTCTTGGTCCGGCGCTGCTCAAGCTGATCTCCAGCGTGCACAGCGACGTGGTGGAAATCGTGCGTCCATTCCTCGAACAACTCTCTGCAGAGATTAACGAAACGGTATCGCTGGCGCGGGCCAGCGGCACGCAGCTGGCTATCGTGCATTATGTGGTGGCCTCGCGCGAACTGCGCGTGGTGCCGCGCATTGGGCTGAATTTGCCGCTTTACAGCACATCGGGCGGCCGCGCGTTGCTGGCGCTGGAGAGCGATGAAGATGTGCGCGTGATGGTGGGCGAAGCCTATAAAGAGTTAACCGAGATGACGGTGAAAACGCTGCCGCAATTGCTGGAGCTGATTGCCGAGGTACGCGCCAGCGGATTGGCGATCGATCGCGGTGAGACGCTGGAGGGCATTTCGACCATGGCGGTCGCCATTGATACGCTGTTTGGCCGCTTCTCCATCTCATTATTGGTGCCGACCGCGCGTTTTCATAAGCAGGAAGCGCATTATCGTGACCAAATCATCAAGTGCAAAGAAGCCTTGATTCGTGAAATTGGCAAAATGACCGCTGTGGAAGGATAACCAACTGATGAAAACCTTGCTGATGGCCATCGATAACTCTCCGGTGGCGGAAAAAGTGATTGCGTTGACCATTGAACAAGCGCTGGCGCATCAGGCACAGGTCACGGTGCTGTGCTGCGTTGATCCCGCATACTCCTCCTGCAATCAACCGATTGAGATTGATGCCGGTGAAGATCCGGATGATTTTGTGGCGGCGAAAGATGAGCAGAACACCGCCGAAATGGTGGTGCGTCACGCGCTGGCGCCGCTTTTGCGCGCGGGCGTGGCGGCAAAGGGTTTGATTCTGGCGGGGGAAGCGGCGGAAACCATTGTGGCGCAATCCACACTTTTGCATGCCAGCATGATCATCATGGGACGCCGTCATCTGTCGCCGTTTAATCGTCTGCTGAAAGGTTCGGTCAGCGCTGCGGTGATTGAACGCGCCAATTGCCCCGTTTTAATTGATGTGCGTAAGGATTAACCCCGCTCGATGCTCTCGCTTTTTCCGATTACGCTAGCGGCGTTCGCGCTGCTGGCGATCATTATTATTCTGCTGGTGCGCACCACCTCGCTGCGACTGTGGCAAGGCGTGCTGTTATTTATCTTGCCGCTAATACTGGCGAATTTACTGTGGTTCAGCTGGCTTCATCCACGTCAGGAGCGGCAGGCGCTGATGGAAGAGGTCGCAACCCAACTCAGCCTTGCGCCCGGTTATCGTCTGCTAAAAATTCAGGAACCCGCATTGTGGCAGTTGCTTAATCGCGAGCTGCTGCATAAACGGCTGGAAGGTGTTCCCGCCAATCAGGCGCTGGGGGATATGCGCGGCTGGTTGATGGATCTGGTTAATCAGCGTCTGACGCTCGCCAGCGATGCGGCGATCATTGATTACATCCGCGTCTCGGTCGAGGAGATGCGGGCGTTGCAGCAGCAGGAACCGCAGCGCTGCTTCCGTTTCCTCTATCCGCAGGTGAATGGCGGCGTCAATTTGCAACAGGTGTTGTCACCGGAACTGAATCAGCGCGATGCGCAAGCACTCGAAACGCTGTTGCAGCAAAGTACCGGCAATGAACAGCCGCTGGATCAGGCTGCGGCGCAGCGCGATTTACAAAGCGTGGTGGAAAAACTGTATGGCAAGTGGGGCGATCGGCTGCAACAGCTGAATATGCCGGCGGATACCGCGGTTGATCGCGGCGCAATGTGCGCGATGTCGATTGATCTCTATAGCGGCATTCTCGCATTGCCTGACAAACAAGCGGCCAATCTTTTACGTAAGATGGTCAGCCTTACCGGTTAGCAGGCAAAAAAAAAAGCCCGCTCAGCGCGGGCATGAAGGTCATTATCAGTATGTTTATTATTAATTCACCTGGTGTGGTGCAGACTTCGTTTTGTCTGAACAGATAATCGCACCCTTACCTTGATAAGTGAAACCGTTTGGTTTTATCGATTTGATTGGCGAAAGCTTCACTAATCCCGGACATTTCGCGCTTTATTCCTATAGATAAGCGCGGCGTTGCCTTTTAGACTGCAACGCTCAAGAGGAAACCCTAATGAAAAAAATGCTTATTAGCGCATTGGCGCTTTTTATGTTGGCGGGTTGTAGCGTCAGCAAACCAGGAGGATTTGAGCGTGTTGATGAAGATACCAGCTCAAATACCGTGCAGTATCGTTACGATCCGCACACGCTGAATAAAGACGCAATGGAGATCGACCTTGCGAATTATTGCAGCCAGCGTGGATTTGATAAGGTGGAATCACTGCCGTCGCAAAATAGCCATTTGCCCGGACTAAAGAAAGCCTGGTATCAATGTAATTACGCGGTAAAAAGCTAAAAAAATAGGGCGGGATAATTTCCCGCCCTTTTTATTTTCTTATTATTTGCTGTGTGTGCTTTGCCCAACTATCTGCGGTGTCCATAACCGCCGTGCCCATGATGCCAGCCGCCGCCACCACCACCATGATGGCCCCAGCCTGGGCCGCCGCCTCCACGATGATGATCGATAATACAGCCACTCAACATCGTCATAATGGCTACAACCGATGCAAGCTTAATCACTTTCTTCATGGAGAGTCCTCCTCTGTTCCAATGACGCCAGATTACAGGGGAATAGTGGAGTGAAGATGCAGTAAATGTAGAGTTATTACGGAATGTATTACGGAGTGTGTCAATTAAATGCTAAAAAAGTCGCGGGGTAAAATAAACCAATCGGAATAAGCTGAATGCCTGGTAGTAATAACGAGATTACTCCGAAAGGCAAGGCTTAATAATAGTGGTTCTCAATTAACGTTTTATTGTGGATCAATTGTGGAGAAATGGGATGCCGCGTATTAATGCGGCATCCCAGCGAACTTAATTATGCAGTAAAGGTTCTGCCACGTTTTGGCGATTTGGCAGACGGATGCTCAGCGACAACACCAGCGAAATCACCAGCAAGGTCATAATCAGGCTGAAGGTGACGGTGAAGCCGCCAAAGGCGGAAGCAACCAGCGAACCCAGCACGCTGCCGATACCGAAGCCCAGGTAAATCAGACCATAGTTTTTGGTCAGGTTGTTCAGGCCAAAGAAATCGCTGACCAGCGATGGGAACACGGTAATGGTGCCGCCGAAGCTGAAGGCCACGCAAGCTAAGGAGAGGAAGAAGGTCGATTCACTCATATGGGTGAATAGCAAAATGCTCATGCCCAGCAGCGAGACGATTTGCGCCAGCGTAATCACGCGGATGCGCGCCATTTTATCCGAGAGCACGCCAAGAATCAGACGGCCGCTGAGGTTGGCAATTGCAATCACCGTGACCGCATTGGCGGCGGTTTGCGCGCTCAGATGCACCATGCCTTCACCGATATCTTTCGCCACGCCAATCACGTACAGGCCGCTCATGCAGGCAGTGAGGAACATCAGCGCCAGCATCCAGTACTGCGGTAAACGCACCGATTGCGCCAGCGTGTAATCTTTGGCTTCCAGCTGCGTATTACCTCTGTTCTTCTGCATCGGTGCGTCACGCATCAGCAACGCGCCGACAATAATCATGCTCATCGCCAGCACGCCCCAGATCATGAAGGTATTCTCCAGACCTTGTGAGCTCAGCAGTGCGCCGCAGATGAATTTAAAGCCGAGGCTGCCCAAACCGTACGCACCAATCGAGCAGGCGGAAATGAGCCCTTTGCGCTCCGGGAACCACTTCACGCAGTTAGAGAGCGTCATCAGATAACCGGCGCCATCGGCCAATCCCACCAGAATCCCTGCGCTGAGGTAGAGCATCATCAGATTATCGGCATGCGCGGTCAGCCAGAAACCTACCGCCATCAGCATGCCCGCACCGATGGTGACGTTGCGCACGCCAAAGCGCTCCTGCAATTTCCCGGCAAGCGATGACGCAATCGCCAGGCCAAGACTGAGTAAACCGAACGAGAAAGCCACTTCACTGATCGGCGCATTCAGCTTATTTGCCAGCGGGCCGTTAAACAGGCTCCAGGTATAAACCGAGCCCAAAGCGAACTGGGTGATAATAGTGCCGATAAGGGTGAGCATGCGGGTACGTTGGTCATTCGCGGGGGTTGCTGTTGTCATTTTTATCTCTCACTCGAGAAAGCGGAATCTGTGGAGATAATAAATTGCTCTCGCGCGTGCGGGGGATGCAGAGGCGTGAATGAACCGGATGGTGGAACAAATGCAGTAAAGCGGGTATGAATGGCATTGTGATGACAGTAAGTGATGTCATTTAAGCCGTAGCGGTTGCTACGGGTAACCATCTGTAAGTGTTTGTATCGATCGCGCCGTATCGCCTGCAAAGTTGTGGATGTTTGCCAGGCTTAGAATTCATTCAAAAGGAGGAAATATGAAAGACCGAACATATGAATCCGCGTCAAATGAGGATGAGGTTTGCTGCATTATCGGTCAGGCGGTGATCGAGTTAAGCGATGAGCATCAACCAGTGAATAAATCCACGTTGTCGTTGAAATTACTGGCAATGGCCGACCGCGACAAAGATGATGAACGCGTCCTGCTTTACTGGATTGCCAGAAAAGCCATAACTAAACCTCACCAGCTCAATATCGGCGTTCAGGGCTGGCGCTAGAGGAACAAAAGAGCGGGCGCAATGCCCGCTCTCGTTATTTATGCGGTCCGTAATCGGCCCATCGTCGGCCAGCGTACAAACATCACCATGTTCCCCGCCAGAATCATCACCAATCCGATAATCGCATTACTATGCCAGTGATAACCTTCATAAAGCGTGGAGAGCGTTAGCGCCACCAGCGGGAACAGCAAAGTACTGTAAGCGGCCTGACTGGCACCAATACGGCCCACCAGCGTGAAGTAGGCCCCAAATCCCACGACCGAACCAAATATCGCCAGGTAGCTCATCGCGCCTAACCATTGCATATTCAGCGCTGGCGCCAGCGAATCGCCGTTAATTAATGCCATTGCGGCCATCACCAAAGCGCCATACAGCATCGCGTAGCTATTGGTGGTTAACACATCACGCTGACGGCGTTGATGGCGCAGCGAAATCATATTGCCGAAGGAGAAGCCCAGCGTGCCAAGCGCGCTGAGGCCCACGCCCCACAGCAACTGTGGAGCCGGATGCGCCGCCTGAATATCATTCCAGAACAGTGCGACAATACCGCCCAGGCCAAGCACCGCCGCTGGCAACAGGCGAAACGATGGGCGCTGACGGAAGAAGATCCAGCTATTAAGCGCGTTATACAGTACAGCCATCGAGAATATCACCGACTCGAGTCCGCTGCTGATCCACGCGGCAGCATGATAGAAGCAGACAAAGTTGAAGCCAAATACGCAGCAGCCCTGCAGCAGACAAAGCAGATGATCGCGCTTATCCAGCGTTCGCAGCCGACGCAGCAGTTTGAGGATCACCAGCATCACCAGCGATGCCAGTAAGAAACGCCAAAATACCGCCACCAAAACGGGCGTATCGGCCGCTTCCTGCTGCAGGAAAATGGCAATCCAGGTGGTTCCCCAAATCATCACCACGGCAAGGTATAACATCACATTCATAACGCACTCTCCGACATAATCTGGCCCGCAGTGTGGCGTGAAAAGCAACATGCGGCTTGCACGTTTTTGCGCGGCAATTGCAAAATCTTGCGCTTTTTACTTCTGTGTCCGGCTGTGACCTGTTTTCTGTCTGCGGAGATCCGTAAACTGGGCGCTCATGAACTTCGAGTGATATGAACCATGGCCGATTACCAGACCTTCAACATGCTGCAGCGCCACAAAGCGCAGCTGCGCGACAGTGTACAGTTGTCGAGCGGCATTAAGCTGGCGGCCTGGTTTAACAGCGGCGATCGCGTCACCAATCTTAGCGATCATCACACGCTGAGCCTGTATACCGCAGACGGCTATGAAACCTGGCATAAAACCCAAAACGGCTGGCGCAACGGCGGCGGCCCGGATCGCTTTTGCCTGATGCCCAGCGGGGTAGAATCGGTGTGGGATATTCGCGCCGATTTGTCGTTTGTGCATCTCTATTGCACCGACGAACATCTGCGGCATTTGGGCGAGCAGATTTGGGATCGCAGTCCGTCGCAGCTCAATCTGCATGAAAAGATCTTCGCGGCGGACGATCGCATCACCCAACTTTATCGCCATTTCTTGCTGAGCACTGACTGGCAACAGCCGGCGAACCAATTGATGCTCAGCAGCGCATCAACGTTGCTGATGACGCATCTGCTGCAACGCTACAGCGATGTGCAATGGCAAGCGCCGCAGGTGCGTGGCGGACTGGCGCCCGCCGTGTTGCGGCGAGTCATGGCGTATATTGATGCGCAGCTCGATCAGCCATTAACGCTGGCGCAACTGGCAGCCGAAGCGGCGCTGAGCGAATACCATTTTGCCCGCATGTTCCGCAGCAGCGTTGGCGAGGCCCCGCATCAATATGTGATGCGTCGCCGCATGGATGCTGCGCTGCAGCTGCTGAAATTCAGCCGTTTAACGCTAACAGAAATCGCAATGCGCTGCGGTTTTCACTCCTCAAGTCACTTCAGTAACCGCTTCCGTCAGCTGCATGGCGTGACGCCATCGGCATGGCGCCACGATCAAGTCTGATTACGATCTCACTTTTAAAACGTTGTAATCGGCTGCAAGAACCCCTTTTTTTTCTGAACACATCTCTCAATTAGGCATTCTCAAACTCAGTGAGGCATTTTTTCCATGGATTTTGGAGTAGGATGCTTTGCAGGAAAATTAAGCTATCGCATTGATTACAATGACAAGTTACAAGAGGCTGTAATTATGGAAAAGCGCGTGTCAAAGCTGGAAGCGGATATTCATGAAATGAAAATGGATATCGCGGTGATCAAGTCGAATTACGTCACCAAGAGCGATCTTTATCAGGAGATCGGCAAAGTGCATCAGGATATTGGGAGAATTCATCAGGAGTTGAGCAAGCAGACAAAATGGATAGTCGCGGGGATGCTGAGTACCGCAGGTATGACGCTGGCACTGGCTCGCTGGTTGTTTTGAGTGAATTGATGATCAAGGAGTGAACATGGAAAAGCGCGTTTCAAAGCTTGAAGCGGATATCGACGATATCAAAACCGATATGGCGCTGATGAAAACGGATATCGCGGTGATTAAATCGAACTACGCCACTAAAAGCGATCTTCATCAGGCGATAAATCAACAAACGAAATGGATTGTGGCGGGAATAATGAGCACCGCTGGACTGACACTTGCTCTGGCGAGATGGCTGTTTTAGGCGGGAGAACGATGAAAATCTGGTGTCCCCTGCAGGAATCGAACCTGCAACTAGCCCTTAGGAGGGGCTCGTTATATCCATTTAACTAAGGAGACGCCGGGCGCGCAGTATAGCGCACCGCGAACCTGATTTTAACTATGCAGCGGTTGTTTGCTCAATCTATCAGCAATTTAAGACCAGGCTTACGCCTGTTTTTGCTTCTCTTTCCGCTTCTGTTCCGCACGCGCTTTGGCTTTCGCCGCTTCACTCATATCGTTACGAATCTGCGCATGGCTGATCAACGCAAATATCAGCGTACCGCCCGTGATGTTGCCAAGCAGCGTAGGCAAGGCAAATGGCCAGAAGAATTCGTACCACGGCAGCGTGCCCGCAAACACCAGATACAGCACCTCGACCGAACCGACCACGATATGCGCTAAATCACCTAACGCCACCAGCCAGGTCATCATCACAATCACTACAATCTTTGCGCCACCCGCATACGGGAACATCCACACCATGGTGGCGATAATCCAGCCTGATATCACCGCATTAGCGAACATTTCGCTTGGGGAGTTCACCATCACTTTTTCACTGATGGCGGTAAAGGCCTGACGCGTCGCATCGTCGAATATTGGCATATGATTAAAGGCCAGCGCCCCCAATGCGGTGCCAATCAGATTGCCGAGCAGCACCACGCACCAGAGCCGTAACAGCAGCGCAAAGTTGCTGCCGGTCGGTTTGTGCATCACTGGCAAAACGGCGGTAACGGTATTCTCGGTAAACAGTTGCTGGCGCGCCATAATCACGATGACAAAGCCAAAGGTATAACCCAAATTTTCCAGTAAAAATGCGCCCGGCACGCCTTTAAGATGGACCTGAAAAATGCCTTTCGCCATCAGCGAAGCGCTCATTGACAGTCCCGCCGCAACCGCGGACCAGAGCAGCGCCATGCCGTCACGCTCGAGTTCTTTTTCCCCATCCTGGCGGATCTCTTCATGAATCGCCGCAGCCTGCGAGGGCAGGGCATCTTCATCGACTTCTATCTCCTTACCTTGCTCCTTCTCATCACTCTCTACATCGTTGTCACTGTTTGAAATCGATGGTGATTGTTTCATGTTTTCCTCAGGTGATAATGCCATTGCGTCATAAGCGTAGCTGGTTTTTGCAAGGTCGATTTGTTACGAAGATTCAAATTAAGAGTAACTAAATTTTAACTGAGTTGGATTTTTGAGCAATTTGTTGATCTGGGGCGCACGAATACCCCATTTGGGGTAAGTGGGAGCCAGCTCACAGACTTCGGCCCACAGATTCAATGTGGTATTATCCCCACCTCATTCATTGCCGCGATTCTCCCTTCTATGCTCGAAGTCATTAATCTCTCATGCGTTCGTGATGAGCGAACCTTGTTTCATGGGTTGAGCTTCCGCGTGCAACCGGGTGACATTGTGCAAATTGAAGGGCCAAACGGAGCCGGGAAAACTTCGCTGTTGCGCCTGCTGGCCGGATTAAGCCGGGCGGAAGAGGGCGACGTAACGTGGCAGTCACAGCCCCTTCGTCAACAGCGCGAAGTATGGCAACAAAATCTGCTCTATCTTGGCCATCACCCCGGCGTGAAATCGGTACTCTCACCGCTAGAGAACCTGCATTTCTGGCACGGTAGCAGCAATGAAGACGCGATTTTTGCTGCGCTTGAGCAGGTCGATCTGCTGGGCTTTGAAGAGGTGCCGGTGGCACAACTCTCCGCCGGACAGCAGCGGCGCGTGGCATTAGCACGCTTATGGCTCAGTCCGGCGTCGGTGTGGATCCTCGATGAACCCTTAACCGCCATCGATAAAGGCGGTGTGGAAAAATTAATGGCGCGATTCGTCAGCCATGCCGATAACGGCGGAGCGGTGATTCTGACCACGCATCAGGATCTGCCCGATCACAGCGCGCGCGTGCGTAAAATTCGTCTTACTTCGGAGTGGGCTTGATGTTAGGCCGGGTCATTCAGCGTGAATTAAAAATCGCCTTTCGTAGCGGCGGGGAAGTGATCAATCCGCTGTGGTTTTTCCTGATTGTTATCACGCTGTTTCCGTTAGGTATCGGACCGGAGCCACAGCAGCTGGCGCGCATTGCGCCGGGCGTGGCGTGGGTTGCCGCGTTACTGGCCTCATTGCTGGCGCTGGAACGGCTGTTTCGTGACGATTTTCTTGATGGTTCGCTTGAGCAACTACTTCTATTGCCGACGCCGCTACCGATCACGGTGCTGGGCAAAGTGATTGCTCACTGGCTGATTACCGGGCTACCGCTGATTTTATTGTCGCCGCTGGCGGCATTGTTGCTGTCGCTGGATTTTGCCAGCTGGCGCGCGATGGCATTGACGTTATTACTTGGCACGCCAACGCTGAGTTTTCTCGGCGCGATTGGGACCGGATTAACCGTTGGGTTGCGGCGCGGCGGCGTATTACTGAGTTTGCTGGTATTACCGTTGTCGATACCGGTTTTGATATTTGCCAGCGCGGCGATTGATGCCGCCGGAATGGGATTGCCGATCGGGGGTTATCTGGCGATTCTTGGCGCGATGCTGGCGGTAAGCGCAACGCTGTCGCCGTTCGCGACGGCAGCGGCTTTGCGTATCAGTCTGCATTAATTCGTGCCGCCCCAGAGCGGTCGAAACCTGAATTCTCTTTATTGTGAGCTATGCAAAATGTGGAAATGGTTACACCAGTGGGCAAAGCCTGAGCGGCTTTACCAGCTATGCGGTCGCTTGATTCCGTGGTTCGCGGTGCTGGGTGTTGGCACGCTGTTACTCGGTTGGGTCTGGGGATTCGGCTTTGCACCGGCGGATTATCAGCAGGGCAACAGCTTCCGGATTATGTACATTCACGTGCCTGCAGCGATGTGGTCGATGGGCGTGTATGCATCAATGGCTATTGCGGCATTTATCGGCCTGGTGTGGCAGATGAAGATGGCCGATCTGGTCTCAGCGGCGATGGCGCCGATTGGCGCGGTGTTCACCTTTATCGCGCTGATTACCGGTTCCGCCTGGGGTAAACCGATGTGGGGAACCTGGTGGATCTGGGATGCACGCCTGACATCTGAGCTGGTGCTGCTGTTCCTCTATATGGGCGTTATCGCGCTGTATCACTCCTTTGAAGACCGCCGCACCGCCGGGCGCGCCGCCGGCATTTTGATTCTGGTTGGCGTAGTTAATCTGCCGATCATTCACTTCTCGGTGCAATGGTGGAATACGCTGCATCAGGGCTCATCAGGCATTCTGCAGCAGGCCATCGATCCGAGCATGCGCACACCGCTGCGCTGGTCCATTCTCGGTTACCTGCTGGTGTTTGGTGCGCTGACCTTAATGCGCCTGCGTAATTTGATTCTCTTCACCGAGCGCCATCGTCCGTGGGCGATTGATGTGGCGCAGGGAGGAAGCAAATCATGACGCCAGCCTTTGCATCGTGGAGCGATTTCTTCGCCATGGGCGGCTATGCCTTTTACGTCTGGCTCGCCGTTATCCTTACGTTGATCCCGTTATTCGGTCTGGTGCTGCACACCATACTGTTCCGCCGCCGTTTGCTGGCGGAAATTCGCCAGCGTCAGTCCAGGGAGCGCCGCATTCGCGCGGCTAAATCGAAAAAAGCTGCCAGTGGAGCAGCGGGAGAATCCGTGTGAATATCCGTCGTCGTAATCGCCTCTATGTGGCGATCGCGGTGTTGATCGGGCTTGGCCTGGCGACCGCGCTGGTGATGTACGCGCTGCGTTCCAACATCGACCTGTTTTATACCCCGAGTGAAATTATCAACGGCAAAGGTGAAGATCATCAGAAGCCTGAGCCGGGCCAGCGCTTGCGCATTGGCGGCATGGTGATGCCGGGCAGCGTAAAGCGCGATCCGAAAACCCTCGCCGTCTCTTTCAAACTGTATGACGCCAACGGCGTGGTCAGTGTGACCTATGAAGGCATTCTGCCGGACCTGTTCCGTGAAGGGCAAGGCGTGGTAGCGCAAGGCGTGCTGGAAGAGGGCAATCTGGTGAACGCCAAAGAAGTGCTGGCGAAACACGATGAAAAATATACGCCTCCCGAAATTGAAGATGCCATGAAGAAGAATCACACAGGACCTGCAGCAGCCTATCAGCAGTCGGGTGCGCAATCATGATGCCGGAAATTGGTAGCTTTCTGCTGTGTCTGGCGCTGGCTTTAGCGCTCCTGTTGAGCGTCTATCCGTTGTGGGGCGCTGCGCGGCAGGATGCGCGTTTGATGGCGATGGCGCGCCCGTTAACCTGGGGCATGTTTATCTGTGTCGCCGCCTCTTTTGTGGTGTTGGTGCACGCCTTTGTGTTGAATGACTTTACGGTTGGCTATGTCGCCACCAACTCCAACACCTTGCTGCCGGTCTATTATCGCATCGCGGCAACCTGGGGTGCGCACGAAGGTTCACTGCTGTTATGGGTGCTGCTGCTCAGCACCTGGACGCTGGCGGTGGCAATCTTCAGTCGCGGGATGCCGCAGGATGCGCTAGCACGCGTGCTGGCGGTGATGGGCATGATTAATCTCGGCTTCCTGCTGTTTATCATTCTCACCTCGAATCCATTTACCCGCACCTTGCCAAACTTCCCGATTGACGGGCGCGATCTCAACCCAATGCTGCAGGATATCGGGCTGATCTTCCATCCGCCGCTGCTGTACATGGGTTACGTCGGCTTCTCGGTGGCCTTTGCGTTTGCCATTGCCTCGCTGATGGCCGGACGTCTGGATACCGCATGGGCGCGTTGGTCACGTCCGTGGACCACCGCCGCGTGGGTGTTCCTGACTATCGGTATCGTGCTCGGTTCGGCGTGGGCTTATTACGAACTCGGCTGGGGCGGCTGGTGGTTCTGGGATCCGGTCGAAAACGCCTCCTTTATGCCGTGGCTGGCCGGTACCGCGCTGATGCACTCGCTGGCGGTAACGGAAAAGCGCGGCAGCTTCAAGTCCTGGACGGTGTTATTGGCGATCACCGCGTTCTCGTTAAGCCTGCTTGGCACTTTCCTCGTGCGCTCCGGCGTGCTGGTTTCCGTGCACTCGTTCGCCTCCGATCCGGCGCGCGGCATGTTTATCCTCGCCTTCCTGGTGATTGTGATTGGCAGCTCGCTGCTGCTGTACGCGCTGAAAGGTGGTCAGGTGCGCAGCCGCGTTCAGAGCGAAGCCTGGTCACGCGAATCCTTCCTGCTGGGTAATAACGTGCTGCTGATCGCCGCGATGCTGGTGGTGTTACTCGGTACGCTGCTGCCGCTGGTGCATAAACAGCTCGGTCTCGGCAGCATCTCGGTGGGCGAACCGTTTTTCAACACCATGTTTACCTGGCTGATGGCACCGCTAGCGCTGATGCTCGGTATCGGTCCGCTGGTGCGCTGGCGTCGTGACCAACCACAGAAACTGTGGAAACGCCTTGGCGTGGGCCTGTTAGTGACGCTGATCCTGTCGATCGCCCTGCCGTGGCTGCTGCAGGATCGCATTGAGGCGATGACGGTTATCGGCCTGCTGATGTCGATCTGGGTGATCATGCTGACGTTGATGGAACTGCACGAGCGCGCCACCCATCGCCACTCTTTCTTCAAAGGTTTACGACATCTATCGCGCAGCCATTGGGGCATGGTGCTGGGGCATTTAGGCGTGGCGGTGACCGTGGTTGGTATCGCCTTTAGCACCCAATACAGCGTTGAGCGTGATGTGCGCATGAAGGCGGGTGATACCGTTGATATCCACAATTATCACTTTACCTTCCACGGCGTGCGCAACCTGCAAGGGCCGAACTATAGCGGCGGCGTGGCGGTGATTGAAGTGACGCGCAACGGCAAGCTGGAGGCGGTGATGCAGGCGGAAAAACGCTTCTATGCAGCCGCGCGCACCATGATGACCGAAGCGGCGATCAGCGGCGGTTTCACCCGCGATCTGTATGCGGCGCTGGGCGAAGAGCTGGATGACGGTTCGTGGGCGGTGCGGATTTACTACAAACCGTTTGTGCGCTGGATCTGGTACGGCGGCGTGTTTATGGCGGTGGGCGGCTTGTTCTGCCTGTTCGATCCGCGCTATCGCTCACGCAAAAAAGAGCAGCGCGAGGAGCTGGCATGAACAAAAAAATCCTGTTTATCCCGTTAATTCTGTTTTTGCTGCTGGCCGCGGCGCTGCTGTGGCAGCTGTCGCGCAACGCCAACGGCGATGATCCAACGCGTCTCGAATCAGCGTTGATCGGCAAACCGGTACCCGTATTCAAACTGGAAGCGCTCGATCAACCCGGCAAAACCTACGATCAGCAGGTGCTGACCGACGGCAAACCGATTCTGCTCAACGTCTGGGCAACCTGGTGCCCAACCTGCCGCGCGGAGCATCAATACCTCAATACGCTGGCGGAAAAAGGCATTCGCGTGGTTGGCCTCAATTATAAAGACGATCGCACCAAAGCGGTGACCTGGCTGAACACGCTGGGCAATCCTTATGCGCTCAGCCTGTATGACGGCAACGGGATGCTCGGTCTCGATCTCGGCGTTTACGGCGCACCGGAAACCTTCCTGATCGACGGCAAAGGGATCATTCGTTATCGCCACGCAGGCGACATGAACGATCGTGTCTGGCTCGAAGAAGTGAAACCGCTGTGGGACAAATACAACAAGGAGGCGGGCGTATGAAACGGCTGCTTCTACTGTTAGCGGGCATTCTGCTCAGCACCAGCCTGTGGGCGGCGATTGATACTTATCAGTTCGATTCGGTGCAGCAGGAAGAACAATACCGTGATCTCACCGCATCGCTGCGTTGCCCGAAATGCCAGAACAACAGCATTGCCGATTCCAATGCGATGATCGCGTCGGATATGCGTCTTAAAGTCTACGAGTTGATGAAGCAGGGCGAAAGCCGTCAGCAGATCATTGATTACATGGTGGCGCGTTACGGTAATTTCGTGACGTATGAGCCGCCGGTAACGCCTTCCACGCTGATTTTGTGGGTGGGGCCAGCGCTGTTTGTGGTGCTGGGCGCGCTGATCATTATTCTGCGTAATCGTCGCGGCAAAGCGCGTAGCGAACTCGACGACAGTGAACAACAGCGCCTTGCGGCGTTACTCAAGCGTGACGGGAAGCCGTAATGACTGGATTCTGGATTACCCTGATTATCTTACTGCTGGCGGCTATCGCGCTGTTTCTGCGTGCTGGCTGGCGTCAGCGCGAGGCCAGCAGTGGCGATCGCGATCGTCTCAACACCGATTTCTATCAGCAACGCCTGCGCGAGCTGGAGCGTGATGAAGAAGAGGGCGTGGTGGCTGAGCGCCCGGAAATGGTGCGCGAACTGCAACAAACGCTGTTAACTGATGTGCCGCAGCAGGATGCCGCGACCATTCATCGCAGCAGCCGCTGGGTGTTGCTGCCGGGCGTGATTGTGCTGCTGGTGGTGTCGGTTGGCATGTATCTGAAAACCGGCGGACTTACGCAGCAAACCGCGTTCGTCAGCGTACAGCAGGAGTTTCCTGCGTTACGTGCGCGCGTGATGGATCCTAAAGCTCAGCCGCTAACCATGGAAGAGTTGGCGCGTCTGCAGCTGGGTCTGCGCAGCTCGCTGCAGCACGACGCAACGAACCTCAACGATTGGGCGATGCTGGGCCGCTTAGGGATGGTGCTGAATAATGCCACCGATGCCAGCCAGGCATTTGAACATGCGCTACAGCTGGCGCCAGACAACGTCGAACTGCAGCAGGATTATGCCGAAGTGCTGACGCGCTCCAGCGATCCGCAGGATAACCGTCAGGCCAACGTGTTGCTGAAAGCGCTGCTTAAACGCGATCACAGCGATGTGCGCACGCTGAGTCTGCTGGCGTTTAACGCCTTTGAACAGCAGCAGTACAACGAGGCGATTGGTGCATGGCAGGTGATGCTGAAACTGTTACCGGCAGGCGATCGTCGCATCACCATGATCGAGCGCAGCATTGAACAAGCGAAAACCGACGCGGGACAGCAAAATAGCAGCCTGGCATTGACGGTGAGTTTGACGCCGCCGGCAGAAAAAATGTTACCGCAAGGCGGAGTGTTGTATATTTCTGTGTCTGACGGTGTTTCACCGGTGCCTGTGGCTGTGAAGCGTTTACCGCTGAGCCACTTTCCGTTATCGCTCACGCTCGATGACAGCAATGCCATGATGCCCGATCGCCTGCTTTCGGCACAGCATCAGGTACAAGTCAGGGTGCGCATTTCGCGCGATGGCAGTGCCAATCCACAGTCTGGCGACTGGTTGGGTTTAAGCGCGGTCACACCCTGGGATGGTCATCAGCAACTGGCTGTGGAAATTAATCAACAGCAGCCCTGAAGCGATACCTTACTGATCCGCACAGGGAGAGAAGAATGAATAACCGCCTGACCGGTTTGGCGCTAGCCAGCTTACTGCTGGTGGGTTGTGCCAGCTCAAAACCGGCTGAAAATACGGAACCTGCGCAGCGCAGCGATCCGCTGGAAGGCTTTAACCGCACGATGTTTAACTTCAACTACAACGTGCTGGATCCGTATGTTCTGCGTCCGGTGGCAGTCGCCTGGCGCGATTACGTGCCGGTGCCGGCACGTAGCGGCATCAGTAATGTGTTATCCAACGTTGAAGAGCCCGCCAGCATGGTCAACGCCATTCTGGTGGGTGAACCGCGCCAGGCAGGCATCCACTTCACCCGCTTCTTCCTGAACACCGTGTTAGGGCTGGGTGGCTTTATCGACGTGGCGGGCAAAGCCAATCCGGCGCTGGCGCGTGAAGTGCCGCATCGCTTTGGTAGCACGCTGGGACGTTATGGCGTCGGTTACGGCCCGTATGTTGAATTGCCGGCCTACGGTAGTTTCACCATCCGTGAAGATGGCGGTGACTTCGTTGATACGCTCTATCCGGTCTTAAGCTGGTTGAGCTGGCCGATCTCGGTAGGTAAATGGACGCTGGAAGGGATTGAAACCCGTGCGCAGTTGCTGGATTCGGACGCCATTTTGCGTCAGCAGCAAGATCCGTACGCCTTTATTCGTAATGCCTACTTCCAGCGACATGACTTTATTGCCAACGGCGGTAAGCTGAAGCCGGAAGATAATCCGAACGCCAGTGCGATTCAGGACGATCTGAAAGATATTGATTCTGAATAAAACAAAAAGGCGACTCAATGAGTCGCCTTTTTTATCAAGCTACGTATCAGAACTTGTAGTTAAAGTTCGCGCCGTACAGCCAGGCTTTACCTTCAGAGTTAAAGGTATACGGGCCTTCTTTCACGGTGACTTTCTGACCGTGCATGTAAGAAATACCCAGGTCGACAGAAGCATCTTCATTGAAGGCGTAAGACGCACCGGCACTCAGCCACAGACGATCCTGATCCGGAATAGAGATAGAACGCTTATCGGCCGGAACCGGGCTGTCATCAAAGGCGATGCCGGTACGGAAGGTCCAGTTATCATCGTAGAAGTAAGTGGTACCCAACGCGATACGGTAGGCATCGTGGAAACTTTCATCCTTATAGAACAGCGTCTGGCCATTGCTGCCGGTGGCTTTCAACTCCTGGAATTGACTCCAGCTGGTATAAGTCAGGCTATAGTGAACCGCCCATTGCGGCGCCACTTTATGCCAGCCTGACACTTCCCACATCTCTGGCAGATTCAAAGTCAGAGAACCCGGAATCGTGGTGCCGCTGGTGCCGTAAGGCAGGCCTAAAGCCAGTGCCTGCGGTGTACCGTTAAAGGCGGTGGGGATGTTGCTCTTGTAGTCACCGTCAAAGTCGACTTTTACTTCTGAGCGGTAGGTAAAGCCAAAGCGGTTATTTTTATCCACTTCGTACAGGATGCCGGCGTTCCAGCCGTAGCCCCATTCATCACCTTTTAAATGCGCAATCTGGGTATCGGCTGGCAATCCTGCCACGGCACCTGCTTCACCGGCATAACGCTCAATTTTCGCTTTTGCGTAGACCGCATCAAAGCCGATACCGAAGCTGAAATTCTCATTCAGTCGATAAGCGGTGCTGATATTAAAATTACCGGTCATCAGGTCGGTTTTGCCGCCATAACCACCTGCGGTATAGCCGTCATTAAATTCGGTTGCTAAACCATAGTTTGAGGTCGCAGATGCACCAATCCACCACTGATCGTTAATTGGATGCACATAGTGAAGATTAGGGATCCACTGGTTTGGGGCGATATTTTTGGCATCGAGGCTGCGACCAGTCGGGCTCTGACCGCTAATATCCACTTCGGGATCAATATAAACCGCGCCGATAGAGAAAGAAGGGCGATCCATTAATGCCATGGTTGCCGGGTTACGGCTGGCAGAGGCGGCGGTATCACCCATCGCACCTTCGCCGGAATATGCACGACCTAAACCAATTGCTGAGAATTCATTCAGTTGAAAGCCCGCGGCGTAAACATGAGAACAGACGAGCGTTACTGCAGCTGCCACAGCTGACTTTGCAAACAGGTTTTTATGGTTCATGACCACAACCTCATCTAGATTTATTATTTAACGTTGTTACGTCGCGTAACAAAGAGCGGCGAATTGTAGGGACTGATGGCAAAACCACATATCAGACCAGTGCGACGAGTATAGGTCCGACCTGTGTATTTGTTGCAATATTGTTTTTTAAATATTTCTGATTTGATCGATAAAATCAGATCTGCTTAACAAAATCTTAGCGGTTCGACTTAAACATAGCGTTCAATTTTGCTGTGGATCAATTTTTAGCGTGATATTCGTCACTTAGCGGCTTGATCGTGGATGTGAAAACGCAGCAGGCGTACACTTTGCGGCAGAAAATAATCCGATTATGTTGAAATTATCGTCAGGAGAGAATCATGACTGATGCCATTAAAAAGTGTAATGCCAACGAAACGGCGGCCTGCTGCTGTGTCGATGTGGGAACCGTGATGGATAACACCGATTGCACCGCAAGCTGGTCTGGCGTGTTTGCCGATCGCCATGCGGCGGAAGCGATGCTGGCGCATTTGACTGAGCGCGCGCGTCAGGTGGAATCCGATCCTTGCGATATTCGCGCGGATTTTGCCAATGAAGGCGACGCGGTGCGCCTGTCTATCGACTTCACCTTTGCCTGCCAGGCCGAAACCCTGATTTTCCAGCTCGGCCTACGCTAATCATGCCGCTGCCGAAACCCCTTCGGCAGCCTTAACTCATTTTCGTGTATTCCCTCGCACTTTTTTCCTCTGCTTATTGGCTACTTAGCAACACTTAGTTAACACTGATGATCAGGTCAGACCTGTTTGGCAATGATGCCCCGGTCGAAAAATACAGGTGATTGCAATGAGCAAAGCGCAGCCGCTGCTGACGCGTCAGGGCGAACGTATCGCCATAACCCACGGATTACGCACCCCTTTTGCCCGCCAGGCTACAGATTTCCACGGTATTCCCGCGCTGGAGCTGGGGCGCATGGTGATCAGCGAACTGATGGCGCGCAGCGAATTACCGGTCGAGATTATCGATCAACTGGTGTTTGGTCAGGTGGTGCAGATGCCGGAAGCGCCCAACATTGCGCGTGAAATTGTTCTGAGCAGCGGATTAGGCGTGCATACCGATGCCTATAGCGTTAGCCGCGCCTGCGCCACCAGTTTTCAGGCGGTGGCAAACGTGGCGGAAAGTTTAATGGCGGGCACCATCGATGCCGGCATTGCCGGTGGCGCGGATTCATCCTCGGTGCTGCCGATTGGCGTCAGTAAAACTCTGGCTCGTGCGCTGGTGGATCTCAACAAAGCGCGCAGCTTTAGTCAAAAACTCAGCATCCTGCGTCGTTTGCGTCCGCGCGATCTGTTGCCGGTGCCACCGGCGGTAGCGGAGTATTCCACCGGATTACGCATGGGTGATACCGCCGAGCAGATGGCGAAAAGTCACGGCATCACGCGTGAACAGCAGGACGCGTTAGCGCTGCGTTCGCACCAGCATGCGGCGCGCGCCTGGCAATCGGGCGTGTTAAGCCAGGAAGTGATGCCCGCATTTGTGCCGCCGTGGAAAGCGCCCATCGAGCAGGACAACAATATTCGCTTCAACGCCAGCGCCGCCGATTACGCCAAACTGCGCCCGGCGTTTGATCGTCGCCACGGTTCGGTGACCGCCGCCAACAGCACGCCGCTGACCGATGGTGCCGCAGCGGTGATCCTGATGCGTGAAGGGCGCGCGCGCGAACTCGGCATTCAGCCGCTCGGCTATCTGCGCAGCTATGCTTTTACGGCGATTGATGTCTGGCAGGATATGCTGCTTGGACCGGCCTACGCCTCGCCGCTGGCGCTGGAGCGCGCCGGCATCACGCTCAACGATCTGACGCTGATTGATATGCACGAAGCCTTTGCCGCACAAACCTTAGCCAACCTGAAAATGTTCCGTGACGAACGCTTTGCGCGCGAGGTGCTGAATCGTCCGCATGCGTTAGGTGAAGTCAATGAAGAACGCTTTAACGTGCTTGGCGGATCGATTGCTTATGGTCATCCGTTTGCCGCCACTGGCGCACGCATGATCACGCAAACGCTGCAGGAACTGCGGCGGCGCGGTGGCGGATTGGGATTGGTCACCGCCTGCGCGGCGGGCGGCCTGGGCACAGCAATGGTTTTGGAGGCCGAATAATGAGCGAATCCGCCTTTCATTTACACATGCGCCTCGACCACGTCGGTGTGATCACCATCGATGTGCCGGGCGAGAAGATGAACACGCTGAAGGCCGAGTTTGTGTCGCAGATCAAAGCGGTGCTGGACGAAGCGCGCAGCCATCAGCAGTTGGCTGGATTAGTGTTGATCTCCGGCAAGCCAGACAACTTTGTTGCTGGTGCGGATATCAGCATGATCGCCAACTGCAAAACGGCGCAGGAAGCTGAGGCGCTGGCAAAGCAGGGACAAGATGTGATGGCGATGATTGCCGCGCTGCCGTTTCCAGTGGTGGCGGCGATTCACGGTGCCTGCCTCGGCGGCGGTCTGGAACTGGCGCTGGCCTGCGATGCGCGCATCTGTTCGCTGGATGACAAAACGCGCCTCGGTTTGCCGGAAGTACAGCTCGGTCTGCTGCCGGGTTCTGGCGGTACGCAACGTTTGCCGCGCCTGATTGGCGTACAGCAGGCGCTGCCGCTGATCCTCACCGGCAAACAGCTGCGCGCTAAACAGGCGCTCAAGCTGGGGATTGTCGATGACGCGGTGCCGCAATCAATTCTGCTGGAAACGGCGATTGCGCGCGTACACAAAGGAAAAGGCGCACGGCGGGAGCTTTCGCGCCGCGATCGTTTTCTGCAGGGACCAATCGCGCGTCAGGTGCTGTTCTCGCTGGCGCAGCGGCAAACCCACAGCAAAACCCAGGGCAACTATCCAGCGGCCCAGAGCATTCTTGACGTGGTGCGCATCGGTCTGGAGCAGGGCAGCAGCGCCGGGCATGAAGCGGAAGCGCGCGCCTTTGGCCAACTGGTGATGACACCAGAATCGGCCGCGCTGCGCAGTTTGTTCTTCGCCTCAACGGCCTTAAAGAAAGAGTCGATGGCCAGTGTCGAGCCGCAAGTGCTGAAGCAGATTGGCGTGCTCGGCGGCGGTTTGATGGGCGGCGGCATCGCCAGCGTTACGGCGCTGAAAGCCGGTTTGCCAGTGCGCATTAAAGACATGAATCTGGTCGGCGTGAATCATGCGCTGCAATACAGCTGGGATCTGCTGAGCAACAAGGTGAAGCGGCGTCAGCTAAAAGCCGCCGAACGCCAGCAGCAGATGGCGCGCATCAGCGGTGGCACCGATTACCAGGGATTCAGCCAGCGCGATCTGGTGATTGAAGCGGTATTTGAGGATCTGGCGCTCAAGCAGCAGATGGTCAGCGAAATAGAAGGTCATTGCCAGCCGCACACCATTTTCGCCTCCAATACTTCGTCGCTGCCAATTGCTGATATCGCAGCCAAAGCCCAGCGGCCTGAAAACGTGATCGGTCTGCATTTCTTCAGTCCTGTAGACAAAATGCCGCTGGTGGAGGTGATTCCTCACGCCAATACCTCGGCGCAAACGCTGGCAAATACGGTGCAGCTGGCGCGTCAGCAGGGCAAAACGGCGGTGGTGGTGGCGGATCGTCCCGGCTTTTACGTTAACCGCATTCTCGCGCCCTATATAAATGAAGCGATGCACTGCTTGCAGGAAGGTGAGCCGATTGAGCATATCGATCGCGCTCTGGTGAAGTTTGGTTTCCCGGTTGGGCCACTGCAGCTGCTGGATGAAGTGGGCATTGATGTCGGCAGCAAAATCAGCCCGATTCTTGAGCAGGCTTACGGTTTACGTTTCAGCGCCCCCAACGCCGCGAACGCCATTCTGGCCGACGGCAGAAAAGGGCGCAAAAATCACAAAGGGTTTTACCTCTATCAACGTTCGCGCTGGCCGGGAAAACGCAAAGTCGATGCTTCCCTTTATTCACTGCTGAATATCAAACCGCAGGCAAGGCAGAGCGAAGCGCAGATCGCTGAGCGCTGCGTCTTGATGATGCTGAACGAAGCGGCACGCTGTCTGGATGAAGCGGTGATCCGCAACGCGCGTGATGGCGATATTGCGGCGGTATTTGGCATCGGTTTTCCGCCGTTCCTTGGCGGTCCGTTCCGCTATATGGATCAGCGCGGCATTGGCGATATCGTCAAAGCATTAAGGTCATTAATGCAGCAGCACGGCGAGCGTTTTACGCCGAGTGAGGCGCTGATCGCAATGTCAGAACAGCAAACGAATTTTTACACTTCTGCACAATCGTGAATAGACGCACAGATTCAGCGGGTTAGTCAGCGGGCCGTGCAGCGGTAAGCGCGGCACCATTCTGAGATATGCTTATTTAATAAACAACCGGTTGACTATACTGAAGCCATTGGGGTAAAACACACCGTTCATTCGCAGAATGAAGCGTCTGGTGCTGTGGTACCGGCCGATATCGACAAACAACAGCGGTGCTTTATGCAAGTTTTTATCATGCGTCATGGCGATGCAGCTCTGGAAGCAGCGAGTGATTCCGTTCGACCTCTCACACTCTGTGGCTGTGATGAATCGAGAGCGATGGCGAGCTGGCTCAACGGCAAAACGCCAGAAATCGATCGGGTATTAGTCAGTCCTTACCTGCGTGCCGAGCAAACGCTCGCCACGGTGCGCGAAACCCTGAAATTGCCAGAAGGGCAGGATGTTTTGCCGGAACTGACGCCGGGCGGCGATCCGGGCATGGTGGCCTGCTATCTGCAGGCGCTGGCACAAAAAGGGGTTAAATCGGCGCTGGTGATTTCGCATCTGCCGCTGGTGGGTTATCTGGTGTCTGAACTCTGCCCGCAGGAAGCGCCGCCGATGTTCGCGACCTCGGCAATAGCCTGTGTGAACTTTGATGCAGAGGCCTGCGAAGGCAAGCTGGAGTGGCAGGTCAGCCCGTCAAAATTGGCTAAAGCGATGTAATTCCGCTCTATGGGCCGCTTACAAATGCGGCCCTATCCTTTTTACCGTAGCCTTTACGGCAGTTCAGGCGGTTGCCACTCTTCCACCTCAATCAACACCAGCAGTGCGGCGTCGCCGCCGAACATTTTCGGTGCCTGATGAAATGCCATCACATGCGGATGTTGTGCCAGCCACAGCGGTGTTTGCTGCTTGAGGATGTGTTTGCCGTGCCCGGTCATCACGCTGGCGCAGAACAGATGCTCACGGCGACAGGCAGCGATCAGCGCGCCGAGCTCCTGCTTGGCCTGCATCTGCGTTAAGCCGTGCAGATCGAGAAAAATTTCCGGCGTGTAATCGCCACGACGCAATTTCTTCTGCTCGTAGTGGCTGACATCGGCGCGCACGTAGCGCACCGGACCTTCACTGGAAAGCAGCGGTTGAAACTCGTCAGAAAAGTAATGACTGTTATCGGCTTGTTCCGAAATCAAGCGTTTCAACGGCAGTTGGCGCGTTTTCACCACCGGTTTATGCACGATGGTGTCCTGTTTCAGCTTGCGCGTTCCGGTCATTAACTGGCGGAACATCTGCTGATCGTCCTGGCTTAGCGGCGTTTTTTTACTCATGGCTCTGTGCTGGGTCAGAAAAGGCTGATAAACATCAAGTCGCATACCTTAACCTTTAGCGTTAACAAATGTCAGCTTTTTCGCCTCGCTGCGCTGAATTCTGCCCGGCTTCGTGGCACACTATCGGCCGATTGATTTTATGGCCTGCGGAGGGCTACGTGGACAAGATATTCGTCGATGAGGCAGTGAATGAACTGCACACCATTCAGGACATGCTGCGCTGGGCTGTCAGCCGTTTTTCGGCGGCAGGCATTTGGTACGGCCACGGCACGGATAATCCCTGGGACGAAGCAGTCCAACTGGTTCTGCCAACGCTGTGGCTACCGCTGGATATTCCAGAAGATATGCGCAATGCGCGCCTGACTGCCAGCGAGCGTCATCGCATTGTTGAGCGCGTGATTCGCCGCGTCAACGAGCGCATTCCGGTGGCGTATCTCACCAACAAAGCCTGGTTCTGCGGCCACGAATTTTACGTTGATGAGCGCGTATTAGTGCCGCGTTCACCGATTGGTGAACTGATTGAGAACCGCTTTGCTGGTTTGATCAGCGATTCGCCTCATCACATTCTGGATATGTGTACCGGCAGCGGCTGCATCGCCATTGCCTGCGCTTACGCCTTCCCGGAAGCGGAAGTGGATGCAGTCGATATCTCCACCGATGCGCTGGCTGTCGCCGAGCAGAATATCGAAGAGCATGGCCTGCTGAACCACGTCACGCCAATCCGCGCCGATCTGTTCCGCAACTTGCCGCAGGTGAAATACGATCTGATCGTCACCAATCCACCGTATGTGGATGCCGAGGATATGGACGATCTGCCGAACGAATATCGCCACGAGCCGGAACTCGGTCTGGCTGCGGGCAGCGACGGCCTGAAACTGGTGCGTCGCATTCTGGCCTGTGCGCCGGATTACCTCACCGAACAAGGCGTGCTGATTTGCGAAGTGGGTAACAGCATGGTGCACATGATCGATCAGTATCCAGACGTGCCGTTTACCTGGCTGGAGTTTGATAACGGCGGTGACGGCGTGTTTATGCTGACGCGCGAGCAAATCGTGGCGGCACAGCATCACTTCTCATTTTACAAAGACTAAATAAGAGGGCGAGCGCTCGCCCGCAACATCGCAACAAGGAACCAGCATGGCCGGAAACAGCATCGGACAAGTTTTTCGCGTAACCACTTTTGGCGAGTCGCATGGTATTGCGCTGGGCTGCATCGTTGACGGTGTGCCACCCGGCATTCCGCTGACGGAAGCCGACATCCAGCACGATCTCGATCGTCGTCGTCCTGGCACTTCGCGCTATACCACGCAGCGCCGCGAGCCGGATCAGGTGAAAATTTTGTCTGGCGTGTTTGAGGGCGTGACGACGGGAACCTCAATCGGTTTGCTGATTGAGAACACCGACCAGCGTTCACAGGATTACGGCACCATCAAAGATCTGTTCCGTCCTGGCCATGCCGATTATACCTACGAGCAGAAATACGGCCTGCGCGACTATCGTGGCGGCGGCCGCTCTTCGGCGCGTGAAACCGCGATGCGCGTGGCGGCAGGGGCGATTGCCAAGAAGTATCTGCAGATGAAGCACGGCATCGTGGTGCGCGGCTATCTGGCGCAGATTGGCGATGTGGCCTGCGAGCTGAAAGACTGGAGCATCGTGGAAGAGAACCCGTTCTTCTGCCCGGATGCCTCCAAACTGGAAGCGCTGGATGAGCTGATGCGCGGCCTGAAAAAAGAGGGCGATTCCATCGGCGCCAAAGTTACCGTTCTGGCAGAGAACGTGCCGCCGGGCCTGGGCGAGCCGGTATTTGATCGTCTGGATGCGGATTTAGCGCATGCGCTGATGAGCATTAACGCGGTGAAAGGCGTGGAGATCGGCGACGGTTTCGCGGTGATCAACCAGCGCGGCAGTCAGCATCGCGATGAGATTCGTGCCAACGGTTTCCAGAGCAACCACGCCGGTGGCATTTTGGGCGGCATCAGCAGCGGCCAAACCATTAGCGCCAATCTGGCGATGAAACCGACCTCCAGCATCACCGTGCCGGGCAACACCATCACCCGCGAGGGTGAAGAAGTCGAGATGATCACCAAAGGTCGTCACGATCCCTGCGTCGGCATTCGCGCCGTGCCGATTGCCGAAGCGATGATGGCGATTGTGTTGATGGATCACCTGCTGCGCCAGCGTGCGCAAAACGGTGACATCAACAGCAGCGTTCCGCGCTGGTAAGCCCGATGATGCGCCGTCTGCTCATTATCTGTGCCGCGCTGCTATGCAGTGCGGCCGCCGTTGCCGCCACGCCGTGGCAGCAAATTCATCAGCCGATTGCCGGCAGCCCGCAGTCGATTGGCGGCTTCGCCAACGGCTGTATTGTGGGTGCGCAGCAGTTGCCGCTTAACTCACCCAATTATCAAGTGATGCGCCAGGATCAGCGCCGCTATTTCGGCCATCCCGATCTGATCGCCTTTATTCAGCGTCTCAGCACCCAGGTTCATCAGCTTCAGCTGGGACAAGTGCTGATTGGCGATATGGGCATGGCGGCGGGTGGACGTTTTAGCAGCGGCCACGCCAGCCATCAAACGGGTTTAGACGTCGATATCTGGCTGCAGCTGCCGAAAACCCGCTGGACGGCGCAGCAATTGCTCAAGCCGCAGCCGCTCGATCTGGTTTCTGCCGATGATAAACAGGTGATTGCGCGTCACTGGCAGCCGCAAATCGATAGCCTGATTAAACTGGCGGCGAAAGATGATGAAGTGACGCGTATCTTCGTCAATCCGGCAATCAAAAGGCAGCTTTGCGCCGATGCTGGCAGCGATCGCGCGTGGTTGAATAAAGTGCGTCCGTGGTTTGCTCATCGTGCGCACATGCACGTGCGTCTGCGTTGTCCGGCGGGGAGTCTTGAATGTGAAGACCAGGCTCCTCAACCGGCGGGCGATGGCTGTGGCGCTGAGCTGGACAGCTGGTTCCTGCCGAAAAAACCAGGCAGCACGCCGCCGGTGAAGAAAACGCCGCCGCCATTGCCGCCGTCTTGCCAGGCTTTACTTGATAAGCATCTTCTGTAGGTATTTCAATGGATTGGTTCGTTGTCAGCCCACTGATCATCTGTGTGCTGTTTTTTGTGGCAATGCTGGCGGCGTTTATCGACTCCATTGCCGGTGGCGGTGGTTTACTCACCGTGCCTTCCTTATTGGCTGCTGGGCTGTCGCCGGCACAGGCGTTAGCCACCAATAAGCTGCAATCGGTCGGCGGATCGTTCTCCGCCAGCCTCTATTTCATCCGACGTGGTGCGGTGAATCTGAGCGAGCAGTGGCTGAATATCGCCATGACCTTCCTCGGCGCGATTGCTGGCACCATTCTGATTCAGCACTTACAAGCGGATGTGCTGCGCCAAATCTTACCGCTGCTGCTGATCTGCATCGGTTTGTGGTTCCTGCTGATGCCGCGTTTGGGCGAAGCCGATCGCGAACGTCGTCTGCACGGTTTGCCCTATGCGCTGGTAGGCGGCGGCTGCGTCGGCTTTTACGACGGCTTCTTTGGTCCCGGCGCCGGCTCGTTCTATGCGCTGGCCTTTGTTACGCTGTGCGGCTTCAATCTGGCGAAAGCCACCGCCCACGCCAAAATCCTAAATTTCACCTCGAATTTTGGCAGTTTGCTGTTCTTTATGTTCGGCGGAAAAGTGGTGTGGGGCACGGGCGCGATTATGTTGCTCGGCGCCTTTATCGGTGCGCGCCTCGGCGCCAGGCTGGTATTGAGCCGTGGTCAGAAACTGATTCGCCCCATGGTAGTGATCGTTTCTGCGGTAATGAGCGCTAAATTGTTATGGGACAGTCACGGCGCAGAATTGATGGCCTGGCTGGCCACGCTGTAATCCAACACTCGTCAAGACCGGCTGCCAATGCGACAATGGCGCCGGTTTTTTTTTAAGATTAAAAATTATGAGTACAACACACCATTACGATCAGCTGATTACCATCTTTGATGGCTGTTTCGTTGACGATTTTCAGACCCGTCTAATTAAAGGCGACGACGAACCTATTTATCTTCCAGCGGATGAAACCTCACCGTGGAATCGCGTGGTGTTCGCGCATGGCTACTACGCCAGCGGACTGCATGAAATTTCCCACTGGTGCATTGCCGGTGAAGCGCGCCGCAAGCTGGTGGATTTTGGTTATTGGTATTGTCCGGACGGACGCGATGCGCAAACGCAGAGCCAGTTCGAATCGGTTGAGGTAAAACCGCAGGCGCTGGAGTGGTTATTCTGCGTGGCGGCGGGCTTTCCCTTCAACGTAAGTTGTGACAATCTCGAAGGCGATTGTGAGCCAGATCGCATAGCGTTTCAGCGCAAGGTGCATGCACAGGTGATGACGTATCTGCAGCAGGGCATTCCGGCACGACCAGCTCGCTTCATCGATGCACTGACGAATTATTACGGCACGCCGCCACTGACGGCGGCACAATTCCCCTGGCCGGAAGATCTGTAATCCGCGAAGGTTATAAGAAGAGAGGAAGAGATGATCGTAGAATTTGAAACCCGCATTCTGGCCCTGATTGATGACATGGTCGATCACGCCAGCGATGACGAGCTGTTTGCAGGCGGCTATCTGCGTGGTCATCTGACCCTGGCAGTGGCGGAGATTGAGCTGAGCGGTGAACACTCGCCGGAAGCGCTGCAAACTCACGTCACCAACAGCCTGCAAAAAGCCATTGCTGCTGGCGAACTGTCGCCACGCGATCAGGCGCTGGTCACCGGCATGTGGGACAATCTGTTCCTGCAGGCACGTCAAACCGCTTAACGTCTCGGGGCGATCGCTCGCCCCGCAGATTATCGACCCGCTTTTTTACCCTTCAGCAGTTTTCGCACCCAATAGCGATTCGGACTCATCGCCGCCAGCGTGGCTGCATCCAGTGGCTGCGGTTCGCCGCTCATCTGCGCCGCCAGCACTTCGGCTGCCAGCGGTGCGCTGCACAAACCACGCGAACCTAATGCGCCCAACACAAACAAACCGTTATGCACCGGCGCATCGGCTACGCTTGCACCGCGCGCACGCTGTTCTGGCAGATCGGCGTATTGCGTGAGTGTCGCTTCATAATCTGGCGCGCTGCCGCTCATCGGCAGATGATCGCGCGTGGCACAGCGCACGCCGTTGCGCGCCTGGTTATCGGACACATCAACCTGTTGCGGCCATTGGCTCTGCGGCAGACAGTTAATCAGCCGTTGGCGATTCTCCTGCTGATCGTCGGTGCGGAAATCTGTGGCGGTATCGCCGCGATGATAGCTGGCGCCGATGCAATGGGTGGCGAAGTTCGGGCTGACCGGCGTGAGATAGCCGTCGTAACACAGCACGGTGCGCAGCGCGCCCAACGACGGATTGGTTGGCGCGTGGCTCACTTGTCCCGCCACCGCGTACACCGGCAGCATGTTGCTTTGCTCAAGTTCCAGCAACGCGTGACCATTCGCCAGCACCACTTGGGAATGCTGCTCCGGCGGCTGCTCATCAAAGTGCAGCGTCCAGCGATCTTCATCGCGCGTTAATTGCGTGACGCGATGTAGCCAGTGCAGGCGTAATCCCCGCGATTGCGCGTACTCCAGCAGATTGCTGGTCAGCTGTGCAGGCGACAGCCAGCCGCCTTGGGGATAAAAAATCCCGCCGACATCAAGTTCAACGCCCGCCAGCTGTTGCGCTTCTTCTTTATTAACACCGTACGCGATGTCATGCGGCAGTACCATGTTGAGCATCTGCGCAATTTTCTCCGCGCTTTTATCATCCCAGCCCAGCTGCAACACGCCGCTCCAGTCATGCTCAAACTCCACTGGCAGCCGATCATACAGACGTCGGGCAAAACCAAAAGCGGCCGGGAAGAAGGTGGCCAGCGCGGGATCGTGCTGATTCAGCAGCGGATAGAGCGCGCCCTGACGATTGCCGGATGCGCCCAGCGCGGGCGCGTCATCGGCGCAGTAGAGCGTTACGCGCCAACCGCGTCGCAGCAGCGCCAGCGCCAATACTGCGCTGGCGACGCCGCCGCCAATCAGCGCTACTTTATTGCTGCCTGCCGGTGGGCGTGCATACCACGGCTGGCTGTGCGGCAATGCAGCGGCTTGCTCCAGCACGCCGACCAGCATTTCACGCTTGTGACCAAAGCCTTTGCGCTTCTGCATACTGAAACCGGCGTCCTGCAACCCGCGTCGCACAAACCCCGACGCGGTAAAAGTCGCCAGCGTGCCGCCCGGCCGGGCGAGGCGCGCCATCGCGGCGAACAGATCTGGCGTCCACATCTCTGGATTTTTTGCCGGCGCGAAGCCATCAAGGAACCACGCATCTACCTGACGATTGAGGCTGTCATCAAAGGTGTGAATTAGCGCGTTAATATCACCAAGCCAGAGGTCCAGCGTGACTTCGCCGCCGTTAAACAGCAGGCGCTGACAACCCGGCAACGCCTGCGGCCACTGCTGTTGCAGCTGTTCGGCCCACGGCTTTAGCTCCGGCCAATGGGCATGCGCAGCCACCAGATCGGCTTGCGTCAGCGGGAATTTCTCGCAGCTGATGAAGTGCAGACGCTGCAAAGTGGCGTTGGGTTGCTCATTGCGGAAGCGATCGAAGGCTTGCCACAGGGTGAGAAAGTTCAGACCAGTCCCAAAACCGCTCTCGGCGACAATAAATAAATCGCGTGAATGTTCAGCAAAACGGTGCGGAATATGGTTGCCATCGAGGAACACATAGCGCGTTTCCTCCAGTCCATTATCGTTGGAGAAATAGACATCGCCGAACGCTCGGGACACAGGTGTACCCTGTTCATTCCAGTTTATTTGGGCGTGTTCAACCGGGGTTAATTTCACGGGAAAGGCTCATATTTCAGGCAGTGGCGCGAGTTTAGCGATAGACGTCACATGACGCAAATTTACAAAGGGAAATGGCTGATCGGACTTGTTCGGCTTACAACTGTACGCTAGAGTGCACCACATCCAAATATGTGGAACGAGGATTATTGAATGAAACGTGCAGTGATTACTGGCCTGGGTATTGTTTCCAGCATTGGTAATAACCAGCAAGAAGTGCTGGCTTCTCTGCGTGAAGGCCGTTCCGGTATTACTTTCTCTGAAGAGATGAGAGATGCCGGTATGCGCAGCCACGTATGGGGCAACGTCAAACTGGATACCAACGGGCTCATCGATCGCAAAATCGTGCGTTTTATGAGTGATGCCTCTATTTATGCCTACCTTTCAATGGCCGAAGCGATCAAAGACTCTGGCCTGACTGACGAACAGTATCAGCAAAACCCACGTGTGGGTTTGATTGCCGGTTCTGGCGGCGGTTCTCCGCGTTATCAGGTATTTGGTGCTGACGCCATGCGTAGCCCACGCGGCCTGAAAGCGGTCGGTCCTTATGTGGTGACCAAGGCGATGGGTTCAGGCGTTTCTGCTTGCCTGGCAACCCCGTTCAAAATTCACGGCGTGAACTACTCCATCAGTTCAGCCTGTGCTACTTCTGCACACTGCATCGGTAACGCGGTTGAGCAGATTCAGCTGGGTAAACAGGACATTGTGTTTGCTGGCGGCGGTGAAGAGCTGAGCTGGGAAATGGCCTGTGAGTTCGATGCGATGGGCGCACTGTCGACCAAATACAACGAAACGCCAGAAAAAGCCTCACGTACTTACGATGCCAACCGTGACGGCTTCGTCATTGCCGGCGGCGGCGGTATGGTGGTGGTTGAAGAGCTGGAGCACGCTCTGGCACGTGGTGCACACATTTATGCTGAGATCGTGGGCTACGGCGCAACCTCAGATGGCGCAGACATGGTAGCTCCTTCAGGCGAAGGCGCGGTGCGCTGCATGAAGATGGCGATGCAAGGTCTGGATACCCCAATCGATTACCTCAATACCCACGGCACTTCTACGCCGGTTGGTGATGTGAAAGAGCTGGGTGCGATTCGCGAAGTGTTCGGCGATAACTGCCCATCACTGTCTGCTACCAAAGCCATGACCGGTCATTCACTGGGTGCGGCGGGCGTGCAGGAAGCGATCTACACTTTGCTGATGCTGGAGCACGGTTTCATCGCGCCAAGCATCAACGTGGAAGAGCTGGATGAAGCGGGCAAAGGTCTGAACATCGTGACCAAACCGACTGATAAAGCGCTGACCACCGTGATGTCGAACAGCTTTGGCTTCGGCGGGACTAACGCCACTCTGACCATGCGTAAGTATCATGCGTAAGTTGCCAGCATAATCCCGTAGGATCGCCATTCATGGAGACCTAATTATGCTAGCAATATCACAAGGGCCGGTTATCCGGCCCTTGTTGTTTTGACATTCCACCTTCAGCTTGCCTACACTCCCACTCCATCCGAAACAAAATTATCACTTTTAGCTTAGTGTGAACCAAATATCCCGTTTCTGTTTTGGCAGCAAGCGCGTGTCTGGTTATTACAAGGAGTTCGACCCACCATGACCACGACTGCTGACGCGCAAACGCAATCCGTTATGCCGCTGGCCTGCACCTCCTTTGCGGTATTCCTCACCTATCTGACCGCTGGCCTCGCGCTGCCGGTCATCCCGCTGTATGTCCATCATGAACTCGGCATGAGTAACCTGATGGTTGGCGTGGCGGTGGGAATACAGTTCTTCGCCACGCTGTTGACGCGTAGCTTTGCCGGGCGTCGAGCCGATCAACACGGTGCGAAACTCACCACTCAGCACGGCATGCTGGCCATCGCGCTGGTGGGCGTGGCGTATCTGGCGGCGGCGTTGTTACCGGTTTCTCCGTGGACGAAGTTTGGTTTGCTGGCGGTAGGGCGCTTGCTGTTAGGATTCGGCGAAAGCCTGCTGCTGACCGGCAATCTGACCTGGGGCATGGGATTGGTGGGCAGCAAACGTTCCGGATTAGTGATGTCGTGGAACGGCATGGCGATTTACGGATCGCTGGCGGCTGGCGCACCGCTCGGCTTGCTGATCAATCAGCACGGCGGCTTTGCTGCTCTCGGTGCGGTTGCGCTGCTGTTGCCGCTGCTGTCGCTGGCGATAAATGGCTGGATCCGCAGAGTGCCGGTGGTGGGCGGCGAGCGGCCATCGCTGCTTAGCGTAGTGAAAACCATCTTTCAGCCGGGGCTGGCGCTGGCGCTGCAGGGTACCGGTTTTGCGGTGATCGGCACCTTTACGTCACTCTATTTCGCTGCGGAAAACTGGGGCAATGCTGGTTTTGCATTGACCGCTTTCGGCTGTGCGTTTGTGCTGGTGCGCGTATTCTTCGGCGGCTTGCCGGATCGTCACGGCGGCGTAAAAGTGGCGATGGTCTCTTTGCTGGCGGAAACCGCCGGTCTGCTGCTGCTGGCGTTCGCCACTTCTGGCTGGATGGCGCTGATTGGCGCGGCTTTAACCGGCTGCGGCTGCTCGCTGATCTTCCCGGCGCTGGGCGTTGAAGTGATCAAGCGCGTATCGCCACAGATTCGCGGCACCGCGCTTGGCGGTTTCTCTGCATTTCAGGATATCGCGTACGGTGCCAGCGGCCCGTTGACCGGCTTACTGGCGACGGCGCTGGGTTACGGCTCGGTCTATGTCGCGGGAACCTGTTGTGCGGCGCTGGGCATTCTGGTTACCTGGAGGTTTGCGCGGGCTGCGACAACAGCGTAACCAGCTTATCGCAGGCGCTGACAATCTCCCCGGGTGTCAGCGCCGCAAAGCCCAGCAGCCAGCCCGCTCGCTGCACTTTACCGGCATAAAGCGGCGACAGGCGCGGCAACAACAATCCGATCTCTTCCGCCTGGGCTGTCAAGCGCGCTTCATCCCCTTGCAACAGCCGTACCGCCAACTGTAACCCGCCAGCCGCCGGCAGCGGCTCAAGCCAGGGTGTTAAGCGCGTTTCGATCTGCTGCAGCAAGCAGTCACGTCGGCTGCGATAGAGTTGGCGCATCAGGCGCAAATGGCTGGCGAAATGGCCTTGTTGCAGAAACTCTGCGCAAATCGCCTGCGGCAGCAACGCGCTGTGACCATCCATCACGCTGCGTGCGCGGCCCAATGGTTCCACAAGTTGTGGCGGCACCACCATCCACGCCAGCCGCAGCGACGGGAACAGCGTTTTGGAGAAAGTGCCGAGGCAAATCACCCGACCATCCGCGGCTAATCCTTGTAGCGCCGGAGCCGGGCGATCCTCGTAGTGAAATTCGCTGTCGTAATCGTCCTCAATCAGCCAGCTATCCTGCTGCCGCGCCCACGTCAGCCACTGCAAGCGCCGCGCCAGACTCATTGCTGTGCCGGTGGGATAGTGATGCGCCGGCGTCAGATAGACCAGTTTCGCGCTGCCGCTGAGCGGCACTGCACCTTCTGCATCCAGCGGCATGGCGCGACAGCGCGCACCGGCGGCAAGAAACGCGTTGCGCGCGCCGGGATAACCCGGCTCTTCAAGCCACACTTCGTCACCCGCATCAAGGAACATCAACGCCAGCAACTGCAGCGCCTGCTGTGAGCTGGTGAGGATCACCACTTGCTCCGCCGTGCAGTGCACGCCGCGTGACAGCGCCAGATAATCCGCCACCGCCTGCCGCAGTGATGGCAATCCAAGCGGATCGCCGTAACCCATCACTTTGCTGCCCAGCGAGCGCTGCACCTGATTGCTGATGCGACGCCACTGCGTATGTGGGAAGGCGCGTAAATCGGGTGAACCGGCGGCAAAGGCGTGTGGAAAGGGCGGATCCTGACAGCCGCCCGTTGCCAAAACCTGCAGGCCACGCTGAGAAAAGTGTGGTGAGCGTTCGGTGCCGGTTTTGCTGGTGGGCGAAGCCATGCGAATCGAAACAAACGTCCCGCGTCCGCCGTGACGCTGCAGATAACCTTCACTTTCAAGCTGCGCATACGCCGCCTCCACCGTAACGCGCGACAGCGATAGGTCGGTGGCTAACTGGCGGCTGGACGGCAGTTTCTGCTCATGCCGCAGATGCCCATTGGCGATGGCCTGGCGCAAAGTATTGCACAGTCGCTCACGTAAACCGCCCTGAGTTTGATGGCTAAACAGCGCGAGAAAAGATGTGGTCACGGTGGTCTTATCACTATGGTGGAAGTGGTATCAACAGGCAGACCACTTTGCCGTAAACTTAGGGGAAATCACAACAGGAGAATGCGATGTCAGCGGTCTTAAAAATTGCCCCAGTCAGCGCCAGCGAGAGCGTGGCGTATCTGCAACATAAACTGGCGTACTACACCGATGCGTGGGATTTAGCAGAGGATTTGGCGCAGGGCATCACGGCGATCGTGGTGATTGATGCGCGCTCTGATGAGGTTTATCAGGCTGGACACATTTGCGGTGCACTTTCGTTTCCGCATCGCACCGTGAATGCGGAATCTACGGCGCATCTCGATCGCAGCAAAGTTTACATCACCTATTGCGACGGCATCGGCTGTAACGGCTCAACCAAAGCCGCGCTCAAGCTGGCGTCGCTGGGTTTTCAGGTTAAAGAGTTAATTGGCGGGCTGGATTTCTGGAAACGCGATGGCCATCCGATGGCGTGGGGCGCGGCAGCGGGTGAGTGGCCAATCGCCACGCCCGCTGCCAACTGCGGCTGCTAGATAAACAGCCACAGCAGGAAGATAAACAGGAAGATGCCGACAATCAGCGTTAACGCCGGGCGCTGCGCCAGCGGCTGCGGCAGCATCTGGATAAACGGCGACCAGATGGGCTGCGGCCGAATTTCGCTATCGGCCAGCGGCTGTTCGTGCAGTTTCTCGGCGCGGCGGCTAAACAGCAGATTCAGCAGATCCTGCGTCTGCGCTGGCGTCAGCACGGTGGTCGGCAGCGCCTGGAAACGTTGCTGGCTGTAATCTTCCAGCAGTCGCTGCTCATCATGGGTTAACGGCTGGCGCAGTGAGGTTTCCAGCATCTGCAAGGTTGGCGCACTGTGCTGAGCCAGCGTCTGGCGCACCTGCAAATATTGCGTCAGCAGCGGGAAGTGGCGTGAGGGAATCGGATCGCCACTTTTCAGATTCACCAGCTTCAGCGTATCGGCCAGCAGTTTCACTGGCGATTCACCGGTTTTCGCCGCAAGGCGCGTCACCTGCTGATTCAGCGACTGCTGTTCTGCCGGCAACAAGCTGCGATCGGAGACGCGCGTTTGCTGCGGCTGTGGAATCGCCATCTGGCCGTTTTGCAGCATGGTAAGCACCTGACGCAGCTGATCCTGCGACAACGCGCTCAACACCGTTTGGTTAAACTGCTGACGAATAAAATCGCTCACCGCCTGGCGATTATTGCCCTGCGGCAATTTTTCCAGCAGCTGTTGCAGCAGCTGGCGCGTAGCAAGACTGTTTTGCACCTGGGTTAAGCGACCGTTAAGATGCTGCTCCGCCGCCGGGAAGTGGCGCGATTGCAGCTCCGCCTCACTCTTCACCCCGACTTCATGCCGCACGCCAGCCCAGAGTTCCGGCGCTTTCAGCGTACTCAAAGACATAATGCGAACAATCAGACGTTCCAGCGTGGTGCGCTGGGCTGGAGAAAGCGGCTGCTCACCGGCTGGACCGCCAGGACGCGTCGGGCCAGTGGCCTGAGATAAAGGGGAACGATCGCCCGCGGGCACACCGGGACCGCTGAGAGGTTGCATGGCGGAATCCTTGAAAACGGGTCAGATCCGGGTGCGCCGGAAAAAAGAGGCCACATCATAGCAAAAGCCCCCAGGAAATCCACGGGGGCTGCGGCCTTTCCGGATAATAAAATCAGGCGGCGGGATCGGGAAGGGTCGCGCTGCGCGGCTTACGCAGCGGGGTTTTCAGCCGTTGCGCCAGAATAACACCGACTAACGTCATGCCGCCGCCAATCCAGTGATAGCCATGCAGCTGCTCATGCAGGAACATCACGGCAATAATGGCCGTAAACGCCGGCACGAAGTTCATGAATATGCTGGTGGTGCTGGCGCCCAGACGCTGCACGCCAAGGATCCACAGGAACGGCGCGATGATCGACGCAAACAGCCCGGCATACAGCACCAGCGGCAGATTGTGCTCGTTGAGCGTGACATCCGGCGCGCGCAGGAAGCCGGGCAGCAACAGCAGCACGCCAAAGAAAATCTGCACATACAGGCTTTGCCAGGTCGGCAGCGGAATCGCCCAGCGCTTGGTCAGCACGCCGTACAAGGCGTACGAGGTCGATGCTGCCAGCATCATCAATTCGCCATTGCCGAGCCGTTGATTCAGCAGCTGCGCCGGATTGCCTTCGCTCACCAGCCATACCAAACCGGCGAACGACAGCACGCCGCCAATCAGAATGCCGCGTGTCGGCGCGAGGCGCAGCACAACCAGACTGAGCAGGATGGTCAGCAGCGGAATGGTCGCGCCGAGAATTCCCATCATCACCGCAGAAACGCTGTGCGCCGCGTAATAGGCGAGACTTTGATACAGCACCATGCCAAGCAGACCCAGGAACAGCAATCGCCAGCCGTTGGCTTTAATGGTGTGACGATGGCGCCACACGCCCGGCAGGCAAAACGGTGTTAGTACTACCAGCGCCAGCAGCCAGCGATAGAAGGAGATCGCCGCAGGATCGATACTTCCCGCCGAGAGTTTGCTGACGATAGTGTTGATCGACCAGATCAATACCGCGATCAGCGGAAACAGTAAATTCATGATACAGCTCCTCAGATAATCGCGAATAGTTTACGTTTGACCGGTTTAACGCAGATAGTTAAAATCTGACAATATTTGTTAGTGACCGGACAGAATGAATCTACAAGTCGAATACCAGCCGCCGATTGATGCGCCTTTGCTGCGCTTCTTCATGCGTTATGACGAGGTCAACGCCAAAACCGAATACCTTACCCATGCGCATGATTGGGGTCAGGTGATTTTCGTCACCAGCCACGTGCTGGAGGTGGAAGTGGAGGGCGAACGTCTGCTGACGCCCGCAGATATCCCGATTTGGATTCCGGCCGGGCATCGTCACAGCAGCTACAACCACAACGAGGCGCGTTTTCGCACCTTTAATCTTGCCGCCGATCTCTGCGCGGGCCTGCCGGATAAAGCCTGTTTATTGCATGTCGATGCCATTGGGCATGCCATCATGAATGATTTTGCCCGCCGTGAACTGGAGCAGCCGCAAACGCAAGCCGACTGGCGCATGTGTGAAGTGTTGATCGATCGCCTGCGTCTGGCACCGGTGCATAACAGCTTTTTGCCGATGTCGGATGACAAATTCCTCGCGCCGATTCTGCGCGCGCTTGAAGCGCATCCCGGCGATAACACCACGCTGGCACAATGGGCGAAGCGCGTGTTCACCACCGAGCGTACGCTAGCGCGACGCTGTCAGCAGCAGTTGAATATGTCATTCAGCGAATGGCGGCAGCGTTTACGCTTTCTGCGCGCCATCGCGCTGCTGGAGCAGGGCTGCAGCGTGCAGGGCATCGCTCACGAGCTGGGTTATAGCTCGGCGTCGGCGCTCATTGTGATGTTCCAGCAGCAGGCCGGTACCACGCCCGATCGCTATCGTAGCCGGTTAGGTTAATCCCCGGCTTTATGGCAAAATACGCGCCTAAAATTTTTGCAGACAGGACCGCCGCAGTGAAAATTCTCGTCGATGAAAATATGCCTTATGCCCGTGAACTCTTCAGCCGCACCGGCGATGTGCTCGCGGTGCCGGGACGTCCGTTGCCGGAAGCTGAGCTGCAGGACGCCAGCGGATTGATGGTGCGTTCCGTCACCAAAGTGAATGCGGCGCTGCTGGCCGGTACGCCGGTGAAGTTTGTCGGCACCGCGACCGCCGGCACCGATCATATTGATGAAGCATCACTGGCGGCGGCAGGCATCAGCTTCTCTGCGGCGCCTGGCTGTAATGCCATTGCGGTGGTGGAGTATGTGTTCTCCTCGCTGCTGCTGCTGGCGGAGCGCGATGGTTTTGCACTGCGCGATCGCACCGTGGGCATTGTTGGCGTGGGGAATGTTGGCGGCCGCCTGCAGAAGCGTCTGCAAGCCTGGGGCGTGAAAACGCTGCTGTGCGATCCACCGCGCGCCGATCGTGGCGATCAGGAAACCTTCCATTCGCTGGATGATCTGGTGGCGCAGGCCGACATCCTGACCTTCCACACGCCGCTGTTTAAAGATGGCCCGTATAAAAGCTGGCATTTGGCCGATGCGGCGCTGCTGATGGCGCTCAAACCCAACACTATTCTGATCAACGCCTGCCGCGGTGCGGTGGTAGATAACGCGGCGCTGCTGGCAGTGCTGAAGATGCGCCACGATCTTAGCGTGGTATTGGATGTGTGGGAGCCGGAGCCGGATCTGTCGCTCGATCTGCTGGATAAAGTGGATATCGCCACCGCCCATATCGCTGGCTACACGCTGGAAGGTAAAGCGCGCGGCACCACGCAAGTGTTTGAAGCCTGGTGCGACTTTATCGGCCAGCCGCAGCAGGTGGCGCTGGAAAGCCTGCTGCCGGCACCTGAATTCGGTTCTGTCACTTTACGCGGCAAGCTCGATCAGCCAACGCTAAAACGCTTAGTACATCTGGTGTATGATGTGCGCCGCGACGATGCGCCACTGCGTAGAGTGGCGGCAAAGCCAGGCGAGTTTGATCGCCTGCGCAAGCAATATCAAGAGCGTCGTGAGTGGTCATCGCTGCAGGTGCATTGCGATGATGCGGAGACGGCGGCGATGCTCAATCAGCTTGGCTTCCGCACCAGTTTGTAAAGAAATTTCAATCACCTGCACTATTGCGGGGGATAATTCCTAAATCTCGGGCGATGTTTTCATCGCCTTCTGTTTTTGTGTCAATCTCTGGAGTAACCAACATGTCTGACGGCTGGAATATCGCGCTTTTGGGCGCAACAGGCGCAGTAGGGAACGCTGTACTGGAATTGCTGGCTGAACGCCAGTTCCCGGTTGGTGAGTTGTATTTGCTGGCGAGTGAAAACGGTGCCGGTGAGAACAAACGTTTTGAGGGACGTACCGTGCTGGTGCAGGACGTGGCCGAATTTGACTGGACGCAAGTGCAGCTGGCGTTCTTCACTGCGGGTCGTGAAGCCTCGGCGCGCTATGCCGAAGAAGCCGCCAGCCAGGGTTGTCTGGTGATCGATAGCAGCGATCTGTTTGCGCTCGAACCGGATGTGCCGCTGGTGGTGCCGGATGTGAATCCACAGGTGCTGGCGGATTACCGCAATCGCAACATCATTACCGTTGCCGACAGCCTGGTAAGCCAGCTGCTGTGCTCAATCAAACCGCTGGTGGATCTGGCCGGTCTGAGCCGTTTGCAGGTTACCAACCTGATTGCGGCCTCCAGCCATGGTAAAGCGGCGGTTGATGGTTTGGCCGGTGAAAGTGCGCGTTTGCTGAACGGCGTGCCGGCGGAAACGCACTATTTTGGCCGCCAGCTGGCGTTCAACATTTTGCCGCTGCTGGCGGACAGCAATGGCAGCGTCGAGAGCGAACGTCGCGTGGTTGAGCAGGTACGTAAAGTGCTGCAGGACGAAGGTTTGCCGATCGCGGTAAGCAGCGTGCAGGCGCCGGTGTTCTACGGCAATGCGCAGATCGTACACGTGGAGAATCTGCGTCCGCTCTCTGCAGAAGAAGCGCGCGATGAACTGGGCCGCTCCGTTGATATCAACCTGAGTGAAGAGAGCGATTACCCCACGCAGGTGGGCGATGCGTCCGGCAGCGACGTGCTGAGCATTGGCTGCGTGCGCAATGATTACGGCATCCCAGAGCTGCTACAGTTCTGGTCTGTGGCAGACAACATCCGTTTCGGCGGTGCACTGATGGCGGTGAAAACCGCTGAGAAACTGGTGCAGGAGTATTTCTATTAATGTTGCCTGAAGGGAAAACGCTTAAGCTGGCGTTGGGTATTGAATACGATGGCAGCCGTTATTACGGCTGGCAGCGGCAAAATGAAGTGCGCAGCGTGCAGGAAAAGCTGGAAAAGGCGTTGTCGAAAGTGGCCGATCATCCGGTGGTGGTGTTCTGCGCGGGCCGTACCGATGCTGGTGTGCATGGCACCGGACAAGTGGTGCATTTCGAAACCACCTCACCGCGTGCTGACGCAGCCTGGACGTTGGGTGTGAATGCCAATCTGCCTGATGACATCGCGGTGCGCTGGGTGAAAGCGGTGCCGGACGAGTTTCATGCGCGTTTTAGCGCCACGGCACGCCGCTATCGCTACGTGATTTACAACCATCGGCTGCGTCCGGCGATTCTGGGCAATGGCATTACCCATTATTATCATCCGCTGGATGCAGAGAAGATGCAGCGCGCTGGTCAGGCGCTGATTGGCGAGAATGACTTCACTTCGTTCCGTGCGGTGCAGTGTCAGTCACGCACGCCGTGGCGCAACGTGATGCATCTCAACGTCACGCGTCATGGGCCGTATGTAGTGGTGGATATCAAAGCCAATGCATTTGTACATCACATGGTGCGTAATATTGTCGGCAGCCTGATGGAAATCGGCACCGGCAACCAGCCGGAAGAGTGGATGGCGACGCTGCTCGCGGCCAAAGATCGTAAGCTGGCGGCGGCGACCGCCAAAGCCGAGGGGCTTTATTTGGTAGCGGTGGATTATCCATCCCACTTTGCATTACCTCAGCCTGCGTTGGGACCGTTGTTCCTCGCGGATTAACCGTTAATTGTTGGGTGTTAGGGGAGTTGTGGTTATATGGATTTCATCCACTTTTTAGTCGATTTTATTCTGCATATTGATGTGCATTTGGCCGAGCTGGTGGCGCAGTACGGCATCTGGATTTACGCCATTCTGTTCCTGATTCTGTTCTGTGAAACCGGTTTGGTGGTTACGCCGTTCCTGCCAGGCGATTCCCTGCTGTTTGTTGCCGGTGCGCTGGCGGCCTTGCCGGGTAACGATCTCAACGTTCACCTGATGGTAACGCTGTTGGTGATCGCCGCCATCCTCGGTGATGCGGTGAACTACACGATTGGTCGTCTGTTCGGTGAGAAGCTCTTCAGCAACCCGAACTCGAAAATTTTCCGTCGCAGTTACCTGGATAAAACCCACGCGTTCTACGATCGCCACGGCGGCAAAACCATTATACTTGCGCGCTTTGTACCAATCGTGCGAACCTTTGCCCCCTTTGTGGCGGGGATGGGACACATGTCTTATCGCCACTTCGCGCTCTACAATGTGACGGGCGCACTGCTGTGGGTGCTGCTGTTCTCTTACGCCGGTTACCTGTTTGGCGACCTGCCGGTTGTGCAGGAGAACCTGAAGCTGCTGATCGTCGGCATCATCGTGGTTTCTATACTGCCAGGCGTAATTGAAGTGTGGCGTCATCGCCGCCAGCAGAAGTCGCAGTAAGCTCGTTACCAGATTTTTATCCACAGCGTGAACGGGTTGTGGTTTAATGAGCGACATTTACGGCCTGCTGAAGGTGATTTCAGCAGCAATGAGAAGACTGGACCAGGTCAGCATTAAATAGAAAGGTCATCAATGAGCTGGATTGAACGCATACTGAATAAAAGCACTGCCACGCCAACGCGCAAAGCCAGCATCCCGGAAGGGGTGTGGACCAAGTGCGATAGTTGTGGGCAGGTGCTGTACCGCGCCGAGCTGGAGCGTAACCTCGAGGTCTGCCCGAAGTGCGACCATCACATGCGCATGCACGCCCGTGAGCGTCTGCATAGCATGCTGGATGAAGGTTCGCTGGTTGAGCTGGGCAGCGAGCTGGAACCGAAGGATCTGCTGAAGTTCCGCGACTCGAAGAAGTATAAAGACCGTTTGGTCGCCGCACAGAAAGACACCGGTGAGAAAGATGCGCTGGTGGCGATGAAAGGCACGCTGCACGGCATGCCAATTGTCGCTGTGGCCTTTGAGTTCTCCTTTATGGGCGGCTCAATGGGTTCAGTGGTTGGCGCGCGCTTTGTGCGTGGCGTTGAGCAGGCGTTGGAAGACAACTGCCCACTGATCTGCTTCTCCGCGTCAGGCGGTGCACGTATGCAGGAAGCGCTGCAGTCGCTGATGCAGATGGCGAAAACCAGTGCGGCACTGGCGAAAATGCAGGAGCGCGGCTTGCCGTACATCTCCGTGCTGACTGACCCAACCATGGGCGGCGTTTCAGCCAGCTTCGCGATGCTGGGCGATCTCAACGTGGCGGAACCGAAAGCGCTGATTGGCTTTGCCGGTCCACGCGTTATCGAGCAGACCGTGCGTGAAAAACTGCCGCCGGGCTTCCAGCGCAGTGAATTCCTGATCGAGAAAGGAGCGATCGACATGATCATCCGTCGTCCGGAAATGCGCTTTAAGCTGGCAAGCCTGCTGGCGAAAATGATGAACCTGCCAGCGCCGCAGCTGGATGGTGATCAGCCTAATGTGGCTGAGCCGGAGAGCAACGAAGCCTGACAGGCAACGGAATGAGGCAGTAATGTTTCCTTCCTCCAATGCACCGTCTACATTGAATACTTAAGGTTGCATCCAACGTGGTCCGCGACCTTAAGTTATTCGGTGTATTGATTTTGAACGGGACACATGGACAAATCTCTTCCTCAAGCCACGTCGCCTTTGGCCACGTGGCTTCATTATCTTGAGCATCTGCATTCGCAGGCCATTGAACTGGGTCTGGATCGTATTCAACGCGTCGCCGCACGCCTCGACCTGCTCAAACCCGCTCCTTTTGTCTTCACCGTCGCCGGTACCAATGGCAAAGGCACCACCTGCCGCATGCTGGAAACGCTATTGATGGCCGCGGGCTATCGCGTGGGCGTTTACAGCTCGCCACATCTGGTGCGTTACACCGAACGTGTACGGGTGCAGGGCGCTGAACTGGATGAAGCGCAGCACAGCGCCAGTTTTGCCGCGATTGAAGCCGGGCGCGGTGACACTTCACTGACCTATTTTGAGTTCGGCACCTTGTCGGCCTTCAATCTGTTCCGCGCGGCGAATCTCGACGTGGTGATCCTTGAAGTCGGCCTGGGCGGACGTCTTGATGCCACCAATATTGTCGATGCCGACGTGGCAGTGATCACCAGCATCGCGCTCGATCACACCGATTGGCTGGGTCCTGATCGTGAAAGTATCGGTCGGGAAAAAGCCGGCGTGTTCCGCGCAGGTAAACCAGCAATTGTCGGTGAAGCCGATATGCCGGGCACCATCGCCGACGTCGCAGCGGAGAAGGGTGCGGTGTTGCTGCAGCGCAATCGCGACTGGCAGTGGCAGCAAACGGGTACCAGCTGGACGTTGCAGGATGCGCACGGCGAGCTGCGCGATTTACCGCTGCCGCAGGTGCCGTTACCCAATGCCGCCACCGCGCTGACCGCACTGCGTGCGTCGGGTTTAACGGTAAGCGAAGCGATTATTCGTCAGCATCTGCCGCTGGCGATTTTGCCGGGGCGCTTCCAGACCGTCAGCGAAGCGCCGCGCGTCATTCTCGATGTGGCGCACAATCCGCATGCCGCTTATTATCTGGCTTCGCGTCTGGCTGAAGAGCCGCACAGCGGTGAAGTGCATGCGGTGGTCGGCATGCTGCACGACAAAGATATCGCGGGCACGCTGGCGGCGCTGGCACCACAGGTTGATCGCTGGTACTGCGCGCCGCTCGACGGTCCGCGCGGTGCCTCCGCCGATGAGCTGCTGGCTCATCTGGACGGCGGTGTGGCTTACAGCAACGTTGATGCAGCCTGGCAAGCGGCGCGTCAGCAGGCGCGTCCCGAAGATGTGATTCTGGTGTGTGGCTCTTTCCACACCGTAGCGCAGGTTATGGAATCGATGGCAGCGGAGAACGGCAGTGGCAAGTAAGTTCCAAAATCGCTTAGTCGGTACGGTCATTCTGGTGGCGATTGGTGTCATCGTCTTGCCCGGCCTGCTAGACGGTAAGAAGAAACATTATAAAGAAGAGTTCGCCGCCATTCCGCTGGTGCCAAAACCGGACGATCAGCAGGATAGCGAAATGGTGCCGCCGGTGACGCAACCCTTGCCGGCGCAGCCGCCGGAAGGGGCGGGCGCGGCCCAGAATCAGAACGGTGGTAAAACCGCCACTAATGGCAGCGCGCAGCCCACGCAGAATAGCGAGCCCAGCGTGGTCACGCCGCCGCCGGTGCATCAGCAAGTGCAGCCGAAACCGGTGGAACAGTCGAAGCCAAAAGCGGTCGAGCAGCCGAAACCGAAGCCGGTTGAACAGCCGAAGCCAAAACCGGTGGAGCAAGCTAAGCCGAAGCCCGTCGAGCAGCCGAAACCGGTAGAGCAGTCGAAACCGGTGGAAACGCCGAAGCAGAGTGAACCCGCAGCGCCAGCTGGTCAGGCATTCGTGGTGCAGCTCGGTGCGCTGAAGAATGCGGCGAAAGTGAGCGAGATTGTGGCGCAGCTGCGTCTTTCCGGTTATCGCGCCTTTACCGTGCCGTCTACGCCGGTGCAGGGACAAATCACCCGCATTTACGTCGGTCCGGATGCCAATAAAGCCAAGCTGCAAGGCTCGCTGAGTGAGTTGCAAAGCATCTCCGGCCTCGGTGGCGTGGTGAAACCGTATAGCGCGCGATAACGCGCTGATAAGCCGCGCCAATAGCAGAAAAAGGCGCGGCTTTACAAAATTTTTGTAGCGAAGCGCGACAGGAAAATCATTGAATATCAGTGGATTAAATCACTGATAATACACAGGGCGAGGAAAGTTTTTTTCATCGCCCTTTTTGCGGAAACAGAACCGGAAAACCCTACGCAAACGTTTTCTTTTTCTGTTAGAATGCGCCCCGAACTGGATGCAGGGGTGCGATAGCACTGGGCTGGAAGAGTTCATGATCTGGATTGATTACGTCATTATTGCGGTAGTTGGTTTTTCGGCTCTGGTCAGCCTGATTCGCGGGTTTGTCCGGGAAGCCTTATCTCTCGTTACCTGGGGATGCGCGTTTTTTGTCGCCAGTCATTACTACGCCTACCTTGCAGTCTGGTTTACAGGTTTTGACGACGAACTGGTTCGCAACGGCATCGCTATCGCGGTGTTGTTTGTTGCCACCCTGATTGTGGGTGCCATCGTGAACTATGTGATCGGCTCGCTGGTTGAAAAAACCGGCTTGTCGGGAACCGACAGGGTGTTGGGTGTCTGTTTCGGGGCGTTGCGCGGTGTGCTGATCGTGTCTGCTATGCTGTTCTTTCTCGATACATTCACCGGCTTTTCTAAAAGCCCGGACTGGCAACAGTCGCAACTCATTCCCCAGTTCAGTTACATCATCAGGTGGTTTTTCGATTACCTGAAAAGCACGTCGAGTTTTTTACCCCGGTGACATCATCGGGAGTGCGGCTAATGAGGAAATGACAATATGTGCGGTATTGTTGGTATCACCGGTTTCATGCCAGTAAACCAGTCAATCTATGACGCGTTAACGGTGCTTCAGCACCGCGGGCAGGATGCCGCCGGCATTTGTACCATCGATGCTATTAACTGCTTCCGTTTGCGTAAAGCCAACGGCCTGGTCAGCGATGTGTTCGAAGCGCGCCATATGCAGCGTCTGCAGGGCAACATCGGGATTGGTCATGTGCGCTACCCAACGGCAGGCAGCTCCAGCGCCTCTGAAGCGCAACCTTTCTACGTGAACTCTCCTTACGGCATCACGTTGGCGCATAACGGCAACCTGACCAACGCCCACGAACTGCGTAAACAGCTGTTCGAAACGGGTCGCCGTCACGTTAATACCACCTCAGATTCCGAAATCCTGCTGAATATCTTCGCGCAGGAGCTGGACCGTTTTCAGCACTATCCGCTGGAAGCTGACAACATTTTTGCTGCGGTGGCGGCTGTGCATCAGCAGGTGCGCGGCGCTTACGCAGTGGTTTCAATGATTATCGGACACGGGATGGTCGCCTTCCGCGATCCCAACGGTATTCGTCCGCTGGTGCTGGGCAAGCGCGTTATCGCCGATGGCCGCACCGAATACATGGTGGCGTCAGAGAGCGTCGCGCTGGATACGCTGGGCTTCGAGTTCATTCGTGACGTAGCGCCTGGCGAAGCCGTGTACATCACCGAGCAGGGCCAGCTCTCTACGCGTCAATGCGCTGAGAACCCGAAAACCAATCCGTGCCTGTTTGAATACGTCTACTTTGCGCGCCCGGACTCGTTCCTCGACAAAATCTCGGTGTACAGCGCACGCGTGCGTATGGGCACCAAGTTGGGTAACAAAATTGCCCGCGAGTGGGAAGATCTGGATATCGATGTGGTGATTCCGATTCCGGAAACCTCAACCGATATCGCGCTGGAAATCGCACGTATCCTCGACAAGCCATATCGTCAGGGCTTCGTGAAGAACCGCTACGTTGGCCGTACCTTTATCATGCCCGGCCAGCAGCAGCGCCGCAGCGCCGTTCGCCGCAAGCTGAACGCCAACCGTGCTGAGTTCCGTGATAAGAATGTGTTGCTGGTGGATGACTCCATCGTACGCGGCACCACATCCGAGCAGATCATTGAGATGGCACGTGAAGCGGGCGCGAAAAAAGTCTATCTCGCCTCGGCGGCACCGGAAATCCGTTTCCCGAACGTCTATGGCATTGATATGCCGAGCGCTACCGAACTGATTGCGCATGGCCGTGAAGTGAATGAGATCTGCCAGCTGATTAAAGCGGATGCGTTGATTTTCCAGGATCTCAACGACCTGATTGAAGCGGTGCGTGAAGAGAACCCGGATATCGCCAACTTTGAGTGCTCGGTATTCAACGGCATCTACGTCACCAAAGATGTCGATCAACAGTACCTTGAGTATCTGCAGTCGCTGCGTAATGACGATTCCAAAGCCATCGCGCGTCAGACAGAAGTGGAAGGTCTGGAGCTGCACAACGAAGGCTAAGCCAGAGGTTATGGCAGAGTAAAAGCAGGGCGGGCGCAATCCCGCCCTGTTTGTTTTTGTATTTTTGTTCAGTGAGCCGCTATCATTGCCGCAATCTGAACCTGCAAGGCTGAATTATGAAACGACTGATCATTGGTATTTCCGGCGCCAGCGGCGCGATCTACGGCGTACGCATGTTGCAAGTGCTGCAACCGCTGGCGGAGGTGGAAACCCATTTGGTGATCAGCCCCGCCGCGCGGCAAACGCTGGCGCTGGAGACCGATTTCAGCCTGCGCGAGGTGCAGGCGATGGCCGATGTGGTGCATGACGTGCGCGACATCGCCGCCAGCATCTCATCCGGATCCTACAAAACTCTCGGCATGGCGATCGCGCCGTGCTCGATGAAAACGCTGTCAGGGATCGTGCACAGCTACAGCGATAGCTTGCTGACCCGCGCCGCCGATGTGGTGCTAAAAGAGCAGCGTAAGCTGGTGCTGTGTGTACGTGAAACGCCGCTGCATTTGGGACATCTGCGCATGATGACCACCGCCGCAGAGCTGGGCGCGCTGATCATGCCACCGGTGCCAGCGTTCTATCATCGTCCGCAATCGATCGGCGATTTAGTCGATCAAACGGTGAATCGTGTGCTCGATCAGTTCGATATTGAGCTGCCAGAAGATCTTTTCACTCGCTGGAGTGGCGCATAATGGTGCATTAATGCACTGCTCGTGTGCAAATTCGCGTGTGCGATCACTCTTCGTGCATCTTGTGCACCAAAAGTTAACAATGTCGCTTTTTCTTCCTCACACCGCTGTTATATTTCCCTCACAAACTAAGTGCTTGCGCCGCTAACCGGCGCAGTATTTAGCGCGCTTGCGCAGCGTTTAGCCAATTCGCACAACTGGCATGAAACGTGCACAGCTTACAGCGCAAACCAACACATCACGCACCACATAACAATAAGCACTTCACTTGAGGGTTACCTATGAAAAAGCGAGTTCTGGCTCTTTCTCTGATGCTGACAATGGTAAGTAGCGCGAGCGTCTTCGCCGCTGTGCCGCAGTCGCTGCGCATCGGAACTGACCCGACTTATCCGCCATTCGAATCCAAGAACGCGCAAGGTCAGCTGGTGGGCTTTGATATCGATCTGGCGAACGAAATTTGTAAACGTATCAAGACTAAATGTACTTATGTGGAAAGTGATTTCGATGCGCTGATCCCGTCGCTGAAAGCGAAGAAGATCGACGCCATCATCTCTTCTCTGTCAATTACCGAAAAGCGTCAGGAAGAGATCAACTTCTCTGAAAAACTGTACGCGGCAAACGCGCGCTTAGTGGCACCGAAAGGTTCTACGCTGCAACCGACCATTGAATCCCTGAAAGGGAAAAACATCGGTCTGCTGCAGGGCACCACCCAGGAAACCTATGCAAAAGAGTACTGGCAGCCAAAAGGTGTCACCGTTACGCCTTACGCTAACCAGGATCTGGTGTATCAGGATCTGAATGCCGGTCGTATTGATGCTGCGTTCCAGGACGAAGTGCAGGCGAGCGAAGGTTTCCTGAAGCAGCCTGTTGGCGCTAAATATGCGTTTGCCGGCCCGGCAGTGAAAGACGACAAGATCTTTGGCGTCGGTACCGGTATGGGCTTGCGTAAAGATGATGCCGATCTGAAGGCCGCGATCGATAAAGCTTTTGTTGAGATGCGTAAAGACGGCACTTACGACAAGATTGCTAAGAAGTACTTTGATTTCAACGTGTACGGCGATTAATTATCCTGTTTCCTAATCCTGGTCTGTGAAAGGCAGGAAGGTTGCACATAAGTATACACTCCGGGCGCTTACCTATGTAAACTGCCCGGCTTCATACGCTTGCCGCCATCCATCCTGCGATTCAAATTCCCCGGTTAGGACTGTCCGTCAGTTGGGCAGCGTTTGTAACTTACCCTCACGACAGGATTGAACCCATGTTGTATGGCTATTCCGAAGTAATCCTCAAGGGCACCCTTGTGACGCTGGAGCTGGCGCTCAGTTCCGTGTTGCTGGCGGTGGTGCTCGGCTTGATTGGCGCTGGCGCCAAACTTTCCCGCAGTCGCCCGCTGGCGATGCTGTTTGAAGGCTACACCACCTTAATCCGTGGTGTGCCCGATTTGGTGTTGATGCTGCTGATCTTCTACGGTCTGCAGATCGCCTTGAATACCCTCACTGATGCGCTGGGACTGGCGCAATTTGATATCGACCCGATGGTCGCCGGTATCATCACGCTCGGCTTTATCTACGGTGCTTACTTCACTGAAACCTTCCGTGGTGCGTTCCTCGCGGTACCAAAAGGGCAGATCGAAGCGGCAACCGCCTTCGGTTTCACCGGCTCGCAAACCTTCCGTCGCATTCTGTTCCCGGCCATGATGCGCTTTGCGCTGCCGGGCATCGGCAACAACTGGCAGGTTATTCTCAAAGCCACGGCGCTGGTTTCGCTGCTGGGGCTGGAAGATGTGGTGAAAGCCACGCAGCTGGCAGGTAAAAGTACCTGGCAGCCGTTCTACTTCGCCATTGTGGCAGGTGTGATTTATCTGGTGTTTACCACGCTGTCGAATGGCGTGCTGTGGTGGCTTGAGCGTCGCTACACGGTGGGTGTGAAAAGGGCAGAGCTATGATTGAGATTATTCAGGAGTATTGGAAACAGCTGCTCTGGACCGATGGTTACCGTTTTACCGGCATCGCGATTACGCTGTGGTTATTGATCATCTCGGTGGTGATTGGCGGTTCGCTCGCGGTGCTGCTGGCGATTGCGCGCGTCTCCTCTAACCGCTTTATCTCCACGCCGGTTTGGCTGTTCACCTATGTGTTTCGCGGCACGCCGCTGTATGTGCAGCTGTTGGTGTTCTACTCCGGCATGTACACGCTGGAAGTGGTGAAGGGCACCGAGTTGCTGAACGCCTTCTTCCGCAGTGGATTGAACTGTACGTTGCTGGCGTTCACGCTGAACACCTGCGCCTATACCACCGAAATCTTTGCCGGTGCGATTCGTTCGGTGCCGCACGGTGAAATCGAAGCGGCGCGCGCCTATGGCTTCTCGCCGTTTAAATTGTATCGCTGCATCATCCTGCCGTCGGCACTGCGCACCGCGCTGCCGGCGTACAGCAATGAAGTGATCCTGATGCTGCACTCCACCGCGCTGGCGTTTACCGCGACGGTGCCGGATCTGTTAAAAATCGCGCGCGATATCAACTCGGCCACCTATCAGCCGTTTACCGCGTTTGGCATCGCTGCGGTGCTGTATCTGATTATCTCTTACGGGCTGATTAGCTTGTTCCGCAAAGCTGAACAACGCTTCCTGGCGCACGTAAAACCTTCTTCATCGCATTGAGTATCACTATGGCTGACAATAAATTAAGCGTTACCGAACTGCACAAACGTTACGGTGAACATGAAGTTCTGAAAGGCGTATCGCTGCAGGCAAATGCCGGCGATGTGATCAGCATTATTGGCTCGTCCGGTTCCGGGAAAAGTACCTTCTTGCGGTGCATTAACTTCCTCGAGAAACCGAGCGAAGGCACCATTGCGGTCAACAACCAGCAGATCAATCTGGTGCGCGACACCGATGGTCAACTGAAAGTCGCGAACAAAGAGCAGCTGCGTATGCTGCGCACGCGCCTGACCATGGTGTTTCAGCACTTCAACCTGTGGAGCCACATGACGGTGCTGGACAACGTTACCGAAGCGCCGATTCAGGTGCTGGGGCTGAGCAAGGCGGAAGCGCGTGAGCGTGCGATCAAGTATCTGGATAAAGTCGGCATTGATGCGCGTGCGCGTGCCAAATATCCGGTGCACCTTTCCGGTGGTCAGCAGCAGCGCGTGTCGATTGCGCGTGCGTTGGCGATGGAGCCTGAAGTGTTACTGTTTGACGAACCCACTTCTGCGCTCGATCCGGAACTGGTCGGCGAAGTACTGCGCATTATGCAGAAACTGGCGGAAGAGGGCAAAACCATGGTGGTGGTGACGCATGAGATGGAGTTTGCTCGTCACGTCTCTAATCATGTGATCTTCCTGCATCAGGGCAAAATTGAAGAGCAGGGCACGCCGGATGAGCTGTTCGGCAATCCAAAAAGCCCGCGCTTGCAGCAGTTTTTGAAGGGATCGTTGAAGTAGATTGTGCCCGCTGTCCCCCATCCCGGCCAGCGCTCGCTGTCCCCCATCCTGGCCAGCGCTCGCTGTCCCCCTCCTCGGTCCCCCCATAAATGGGGGAGGAAGATGCTGCAGTATGTGGGTGTTGAAGTGGCATTTGGCAGCGTCTCCTTCCCCCGCGGGCGGGGAAGGCCAGCAAGCACCCTCTACCCCCGCAACAACTTCAGCGCCGTATCCTCATCGGTCACCAGACCTGACACCCAGCCGCCCTGTAACGCCGCGCGAATCGCCGGATATTTACGCTCGCTGCCGGCAAAGCCAATAATCTGGCGTTGCGTCTGGCTCTCCAGCAACACGCTGGTGAGCAGTTCATCGGTTTCACCCCACACGCGTTCACCTTGCTGATTGAAAAAGTGCCCGAGCATTTCGCCCACCACGCCGCGCGCGTTGAGCGCAGCTACTTGCGCATCGGTGATAAAGCCTTCGGCATGCAGCGGGCAGCCGGGCTGCACTTCGCCGATGCCAACGAAGGCCACATTCGCCTGCAAGGCGCGTAACGTCACGCGCTGATAAACCTTATGCTGAATCCACATCTCTTTATCTTCGGGCGTATCCGCATACAGCGGCGCAGGAATGAAGAAATACTTGCCCTGCATCTTCTCCGCCATCTTCAGCGGCACGTCATAGCGCGTACCCGAGTCGTCCCGCGCAATCGCGCCAATCATCGAAACGCACTGATGCTGCGGTCGCTCAACCCAGGGCAGCGCATCAATCATCGATCGCAGCGTCTTACCGGAACCAATGCCAAATACCTGCGGCTGCTCCTCGCTGATGTATTGCGCCATCACCGCCGCGCCTTCCACTGCCAGCATCTGCTGAATAGCGTCATCATCCAGATTGGCGGATGGCACCACACGGCACAGTTGCAGGCCAAATTTATCCTGAACGTCGCGCGCCAGATGCAAGCAATGGGTAACCGGATGATCAATCTTTACGCTCACCATGCCCATTTCACGCGCGCTGGAGACCAATCGCTGCGCCACCTGACGTGACAATCCTAACGCGCGTGCAATCTCTTGCTGCGTCACGCCCGCCACGTAATACATCCAGGCCGCACGTGCTGCCAGTTCTTGTTTTTTCTCTTCTCTGCTCATCGCGCTGTTCCGTCAAAACCGGTGCGCCATGTTAACGCGAGATGCCGATGAAGTGTTAACTGAGCAAAAGCCCTAAAAAAGAGCAAAAGTATTAATTGTGATTGAGCTCGCAGAACAAGGCTGCTCGCTCGCACTATGCTACGCCTCATCGGGCAAATGCCCTTAATCGTGGCAAATGTTTATTTTGAGGCGACTATGACCAATCAATCAGTGTGGATGCATATCGGCGCAGGATCTTTTCACCGCGCGCATCAGGCGTGGTATCTGCATAAACTACGCGAGCGGGGCGATGACAGCTGGAGCATTGCCCTCGGCAATATCCGCAATGATGCCGCGCCGTTGCTAAAGCAACTTGCTGCGCAAGAGGGCGAATATGTGCTGGAAACCGTTACACCCGATGGCGAACGCGCCTATGAAACCATCACGTCATTGCGCAAAATCCTGCCGTGGGATAGCGACATCAGCGCGCTGGTGGAGCAGGGAGCGAAAAGTGAAACCCGCGTGATAGGTTTTACCGTCACCGAAGCCGGTTACTATTTGACACCGGAATTCGAACTGGACCTGACGCAGCCGGATGTGCAGGCCGATGTGAAAGGCGACATCCGCACGATTTATGGCGCGCTGGCACGCATCCTCACGCAGCGCGTGGCCAACGGTGGCGCGCCCGTTACGCTGCTCAACTGCGATAATCTGCGCCACAACGGCGAACGTTTCCGTCACGGCTTCCTCGCGTTTCTTACCGCCAAAGGTGACAACGCCTTAGCGAATTGGGTGCGCGAAAATACCACCTCGCCCAACACCATGGTGGATCGCATTACGCCGCGTCCAACGCCGGATGTGGCTGAGCGCGTTAAAGCCGCTACGGGTAAAGAGGATGGTGCATCGGTGATGGCCGAATCCTTTATTCAATGGGTGATTGAAGATGACTTCATTGCCGGTCGGCCGGCGCTGGAGAAGGTTGGCGTTGAGCTGGTGGAATCGGTATTGCCGTGGGAAGAGGCGAAAATCCGCATCCTTAACGCCACGCATGCGGCGATTGCCTGGGCAGGCACGCTGATTGGCCTCAATTACATTGACGACAGCACGCGTCAGCCGGCGATTTACCAACTGGCCTATGACTACGTGACCCAGGATGTGATGCCATCGCTGTCGCCGAGCCCGCTGGATTTAGCCGATTATCGCGATGTGGTACTGGCGCGTTTTAGCAATCCCTACATTAAAGACACCAATCAACGTGTTGGCGCGGACGGTTTGTCGAAAATCCCCGGCATGGTGACGCCAACACTGCGCGAATGCTATCAGCGTGGCGCAGAACCGGCGGCCACTGCCGTGCTGCCTGCACTGTTCTTCCTGTTCCTGCAGCGCTGGGCCTGTGATGATTTGCCTTACACCTATCAGGATGGCGTGCTGCAAGCCGATGCGCTGCGCCAGCAGTTTAGCCGCTCCGATGCACTGAACGCTTTCCTCAGCGATAGCGCGCTATTTGGCGAACTGGCACAGGACAAGGCGTTTCATGCGCTGGTGACGCGCAGCGTGGCGGATCTGCAACTGTGGCTGAAACAGCCAGAACGCATGCTGGCTGCGGTGTAAGGAGCGCGTTATGTATCTTGGGATTGATATTGGCACCTCCGAGCTCAAAGCGCTGATCATCAATGCGCAGGGTGAGATCATTGCCTCGAATCACGCCACGCTCAACGTGCAGCGTCCGCATGCGCACTGGGCAGAACAGGATCCCGAGCGCTGGTGGCAAGCGTGCGGTGATGTCCTTGCTGGATTGCGCCAGCAGGATGCGCTGGCCTGGAGCGAGATTCGCGCGATGGGTTTGTCCGGGCAGATGCACGGCGCGGTGCTGCTGGATGCGCAGGGTAAGGTGCTGCGCCCGTGCATTCTGTGGAATGACACACGCAGTGCGCCGCAATGTGCCGCGCTCAGTGCCCAACATCCGGAAATGATGCAGCTCAGCGGCAATATGATTATGCCGGGCTTCACCGCACCTAAACTGCGTTGGGTGGCAGAACATGAGCCTGAGATTTTCCGTCGCATCGATAAAGTGCTGCTGCCGAAAGATTACCTACGCTGGCGTTTAACCGGACAATTTATCAGTGAACCTTCAGACGCGGCAGGCACGTTGTGGCTCGATGTGGCTCAGCGCGACTGGTGCGACGAACTGTTAGCCATCACCGGTCTCACGCGCGCCAATATGCCGGCGCTGGTGGAAGGCAGCGCGGTGAGCGCCCCATTGAAAGCCGAACTGGCAAGTGAATGGGGCTTGTCGGCCGCGGTCTGTGTGGCGGGCGGCGGTGGCGACAATGCCGCATCGGCGGTTGGTGTCGGCGCGGTTAATCCGGGTGATGCTTTTATCTCGCTGGGTACCTCCGGCGTGATTTTTGTCGTCAACGATCGTTTGCTGGCCGATCCGCAATCGGGCGTGCACGCCTTCTGTCATGCCTTGCCCGGACGCTGGCACCAGATGAGCGTGATGCTCAGCGCCGCCAGCTGCCTGCGCTGGCTGTGTAATCTGCTCTCCGTTACCGAAAGCCAACTGATGGAAGAGATGGCACAGCTCAGTGAAGAGCAGCGGCGTCATGCCCCGGTTTTCCTGCCCTATCTTTCCGGTGAACGCACGCCACACAACGATCCTGACGCCTCCGGTTCTTTCTTCAATCTGCGCCACGAAACACCGCGTGCGCTGCTCGGCTACGCAGTAATTGAAGGCGTAGCGTTTGGTCTGGCCGACGGGTTCGCGGTGCTTGGTGATGCGCAGCGCCAGATTCAGCAGTGCAGCCTGACCGGTGGTGGGGCGCGCAGCACGTTGTGGGCGCAGTTGATCGCCGATGTGCTGCAACTGCCGATCGTCACGCATCCCGCCAGCGCGTCCGGCGCTTTGGGGGCCGCGCGTCTGGCATGGCTGGCCGCGGGGGGTGTGGAGAGCGAAGTTTGCCTCAAACCTCCGGTGCAGGCGCGATATCAACCAGATGCTGCGCGCGGCAAGGTGCTGCAGCAGCGATTGCAGCTGTTCCGCACGCTCTATGCACAACAGCAGCAGGCGCGAGTGTTATTGCCTGAATAATTCCAGACAGAGGATGAATGAGATGCAATCGAATGATTACTGGTTTGGCTTACCGAAAAAGATGTTCTGGGGCTTCCTCGCCATCGCTATTTTTATGGCGGGTGACGGCTTTGAAATGGCATTTCTGTCGCGTCACATCACCGATATGGGCTTCACGCCAGCGCAGTCGGCGGTAGTATTTACTTTTTACGGACTGGCGGCAGCGCTAGCGGCGTGGGCATCGGGCGTGGTAGCGGAACTAATTACGCCCCAGCGTGCCATGATGATTGGCTTCGTGCTGTGGATTGTCATGCACACGCTGTTTATGTCGCTGGGACTTGGCATGCGCAACTATCCGCTGATGGTGCTATTCTACGGCATTCGCGGTCTGGCGTATCCGCTATTCATTTACTCATTCATGATGATGCTGGTGCAGGTGCTGCCGCGTGAAAAACTGGCGGCAGCCACCGGTTGGTTCTGGGCAATGTATTCCGTCGGTATCGGTGTGGTCGGCAGCTATTTACCGAGTCTGACCATCCCGATGCTCGGCGAAACCGGTACGCTGTGGCTGGCGATTATATGGGTTGCCTGTGGTGGCGTGCTGGCCTATTTCAGCTTGCGCCATGTGCCGGTTGATCGTTCGCGCGTCAATTTGCCGATGCGCGATAAAATGACCGAAATGTCGCGGGCGGTAACTATTCTGTTTACCAATCAGCACGTGTTTTATGCCTGCCTGATTCGCATCATTAACACGCTGTCGCTGTTTGGTTTCGCCATTATCATGCCGTTGTTGTTAGTTGATCGTCTTGGTTTTACCATTTCCGAATGGCTGCAAATCTGGGCGGTGTGCTTCTTCGTTACCATTTTTACCAACATCTTCTGGGGCATTACCGGCGAGAAGCTGGGTTGGATCCGTCAGGTGCGCTGGTTTGGCTGTCTCGGTATGGCCATCTCCAGTCTGGCGTTTTACTACCTGCCGCTGTATGCCGGGCATAACTTCTGGGTGGCGCTGATTCCGGCGGTGATGTTAGGAATTTTTGTCGCCGCCTTCGTGCCGATGACCGCAGTGTTTCCGACACTGGAGCCGCATCACAAAGGCGCCGCCGTGTCGATTTATAACCTGTCGGCCGGACTGAGTAATTTTGTCGCGCCCGCGATTGCGTCGGTGTTGCTGCCGTTTTTCGATATCGTCGGCGTGGTGTGGGCGTATACCTCGCTGTACGTGTTTGCTGGCGTGCTGACCTTTATCATCCGCGTGCCGCAGCCGGGACATACGCATGAACCGGCGGCAGTGAAATCACGCGTGGCGCAGCAAAGGAGTTAATCTGTGATAGGCGGGCGCCATTAATGGCGCCCCTACACGACATCCCGCAACGCTTCCTCCAAATCGTACCAGCGAAAACCAAAGCCTGACTCTTCCAGGCGCTTCGGCAACACATGTTGGCCGCCGAGCACCAGTACCGCTGATTCGCCCATCATCAGCTTGATGGCGCTGGCGGGCGTGCGCATAAAGGCTGGGCGATGCATCACATGGCCGAGCGTGGCGGCGAACTGCTCATTGCGCACCGCATAGGGCGCAACCATGTTGAACGGGCCGCGCAGTTCAGAGTGATCGATTAGCCACAGCAGCGCGTTAACCAAATCGTCGATGTGAATCCACGGTAAATACTGTTTGCCGCTACCAATCGGACCGCCTACGCCAAGCTTAAACGGCAGTTTCATCTTCGATAACGCGCCGCCTTCTTTCGCCAGCACCACGCCGGTGCGCAGCAAACAGACGCGCGTGCGATCGCTCTGTGCCGTTAACGCCAATTGTTCCCAACGTGCGCACAGCGTATGAGTAAATTCATCCTGGCCTGGATCCTCTTCGGTCAGCACCAGGTCGCCGGTATCGCCATAAAAGCCGGTAGCCGAGCCGGAAATCAAAAATTGCGGGGGATTGCTGCTGGCGTGAATCAGCGAGACCAGCTGCTCGGTGATCTGCCAGCGACTTTCGCACAGCCGCTGCTTCTGCTGTTCGGTCCAGCGTTTATCGGCGATCGGTTCGCCCGCAAGATTAATCACACCATCAATACCGTTTAAATCGGTTTGCTGATTGATGCCGGACCACAGCGCCACGCTGGCGTCGAGTTTCTCGCGTGCGGCGGCGACATCGCGCGTGACGACGCTCACCTGATGGCCAAGCTGCAACAGACGCGGAATCAGATGGCGGCCAATCAGGCCGGTGCCGCCGGTGATTAGTAAATGCATGTAGAGCCTCCTTGTCATTTTTTATCTGCTCAGATTGAGCATAGAAGAGAAGCGTGCGCGCGGCGTGACTCGGCTTACGCTTATGAAGAAAAAGGAAAAGTCAGCGCTGGCCTTAGCCGCTAAAGATCCGACCAGCGCACCATTGCCTTAATAAATAAAAATCGGTAAACATGATGTACACCTGACGCTTTTCTGAGGCAGCCAATGAATTATCCAACCATTACTTTGTGGTCAGATTCTTGCTTTTTCAGCCCTTACGCCATGTCGGTTTATGTTGCGCTCACCGAGAAGGGCATTCCCTTCACCCTCAAGCGCGTCGATTTATCGCAGAATGCGCAGTGGGATGAGGAATACCGCGCGCTGTCGCTGACCTGCCGCGTGCCGACGCTGCAAATCGATGATGTGCTGCTGACGGAATCTTCAGCGATTGCTGAGTATCTGGAAGAGCGTTTTCCGGCGCCAGAGTTCGAGCGGCTCTATCCGCGCGATCGTGAGAAACGGGCACATGCGCGCGAAGTGCAGGCATGGCTGCGCAGCGACTTAACGGCGCTGCGATCTGAGCGTCCAACCGAAGTGCTGTTCGCCGGCGAACGCTTTGCGCCGCTTACGCCGGCGGGTGAGCAAGCTGCCAACAAACTCATTGCTGCGGTGCAGCGCCTTTTGCCTGATGGACAGCAAAATCTGTTTGGCGAATGGTCGATTGCGGATACCGATTTAGCCGTGATGATTAATCGCCTGGCGCTGCACGGCGATGCGCTGCCGGTGAAGCTGCAACACTATGCGGAGTTCCAGTGGCAGCGTGCTTCGGTGCAACTCTGGTTAGCGGAATCGGGTAAAACACGCTGAGCACGATGCGCCTTGCGATGGCGAAAAGAACGCTTTACCTTACCGCTCATTCTAATAAAGCATGGCAAACAGGCGCGTGCTGGGCACGCCGAAAACAGAAAAGGGTTACGGATGGTGGATCAAACGGCAGGTGACGGTATCGAGTGGGTTGATATCGTTAACGAAGAGAACGAAGTCATTGCGCAGGCCAGCCGTGCGCAGATGCGTGCGCAGTGTCTGCGTCATCGCGCTACTTATATTGTGGTGCACGATGGCATGGGCAAAATTCTGGTGCAGCGTCGTACTGAAATCAAAGACTTCATGCCGGGTATGCTGGACGCCACTGCCGGTGGCGTGGTGCAGAGTGGGGAAGACCTGCTGGAATCGGCGCGTCGTGAAGCGGAAGAGGAATTGGGTATCGCGGCCGTTCCATTCGCCGAACACGGCCAGTTCTATTTTGAAGATCAGCATTGCCGCGTATGGGGCGGGCTGTTCAGCTGCGTTTCCCATGGCCCGTTTGCCATGCAGGAAGAGGAAGTGGATGAGATCTTCTGGATGACGCCGGAAGAGATCACCGCGCGCTGTGACGAGTTCACCGATGATTCGCTTAAGGCGCTGTCGCTGTGGCTGAGCCGAAACAGTGATGCTGCACGTCGTAAACAGAGCAGCGAAGCGTAATCTTGCCGTAAGGTCGCCATTTTTGGCGACCTTATACACACTATTGTTAATGTTCCCGCAGAATCCCCGCCAACAGTGCCAACGCATCCTCGAACTGCGCATCGGGAATAGTCAGCGGATAGAGGAAGCGGATCACGTTGCCGTACACGCCACAGATTAGCAGAATCAAACCTTTTTCCAGCGCCTGCTGCTGAATAGCTTTGGCAATCTCCGCCGACGGCTTGCCCGCCGCATCATTGAACTCCGCCGCCATCATTGAGCCATAACCACGAATCTCCGCCAGCGCTTTACAATCTGCTTGCTGCAACGTCTGTTTTAATCGGCTGCCAAGCTGGTTGGCGCGGCTGCACAGCGCCTCTTCTTCGATAATGTCTAACACCGCCAGCGCCGCCGCAATCGCCGGTGGACTGCCAGCATAGGTTCCGCCCAGGCCGCCGGGTTCTGGCGCATCCATGACTTCTGCGCGTCCCGATACCGCCGAGAGCGGGAAACCGCCGGCCAGACTTTTCGCCATGGTGATGATATCGGGCTGCACGGCGTAATAGTCGCTGGCGAACAGCTTGCCGGTGCGCGCAAAACCGCTCTGGATCTCATCGGCGATCAGCAGTATGCCGTGGCGATCGCACAACTCCCGCAGCGCAACGACAAACTCTGGCGGCGCACCGTAGAAACCGCCTTCGCCCTGAACCGGTTCAAAGATAATGGCTGCCACCTGCTGCGGGCTGATATCGCTGCGGAAAATCGCTTCCAGGCTGTCGAGCGCATCGCTCACGCTGACCTTGTGCAGCGCGTTGGGATAGCGCGCATGAAACACCGGGCTGGCGAAGGGGCCGAAGCCGGTTTTATACGGCACCACTTTCCCGGTCAGCGACATTGTCATATTGGTGCGGCCATGAAACGCGCCGGTGAAGGCGATGATGCCGGGCCGACCGGTGGCCGCACGCGCGATTTTGACCGCGTTTTCGACCGCTTCAGCACCGGTTGAGAAAAAGGTGGTTTTCACCGGCCCGCTAATCGGCACCAGCGCATTTAGTCGCTCAGCGAGATGAATGTAGTTCTCATAAGGGATGATTTGAAATGCGGTGTGGGTAAAGCATTCAAGCTGCTGTTGCACCGCAGCCATCACTTTCGGGTGACGATGCCCGGTGTTAAGCACCGCGATGCCTGCGGCAAAATCGGTGTATTCGCGGCCATGCTGATCCCAAACCGTGGCATTCTCGGCTCTTACCGCATAGAAATCACACATCACACCTACGCCGCGCGGCGTGGCTTGTAAACGACGGCGGTGCATATCACTGTTGCTCATTATTCACCTCGTAATTAGCGGCAGACTTCAATCAGTGTTAGCGCAGCGTGAGGTTTATGCCAGTGAAGTACGGGGCAAAAAAAGCACGCACCGAAGTGCATGCTTTTTTGGCGGGCGGGAAAGGGGATTAGCCTTCGGCCTGCTGCGATTGAATCGCCGTCAATGCGATGGTGTAGACGATATCATCCACCAGTGCACCGCGCGAGAGGTCGTTCACCGGCTTACGCATGCCTTGCAGCATCGGTCCGATGGAGATCAGATCGGCAGAACGCTGTACCGCTTTGTAAGTGGTGTTACCGGTGTTCAGATCCGGGAAGATGAACACGGTAGCGCGGCCGGCAACCGCAGAGTTTGGCGCTTTGGATTTGGCGACGTCTTCCATAATCGCGGCGTCGTACTGCAGCGGACCATCGATCACCAGATCCGGGCGTTTTTCCTGCGCGATGCGCGTGGCTTCACGTACTTTCTCTACGTCGCTACCGGCACCGGAGTTACCGGTTGAGTAGGAGATCATCGCGACGCGTGGATCGATACCGAAGGCTTTAGCTGAGTCGGCAGACTGAATCGCGATCTCTGCCAGCTGTTCTGGATTGGGATCCGGGTTGATGGCGCAGTCGCCATACACCAGAACCTGCTCCGGCAGCAGCATGAAGAACACCGACGACACCAGCGAGCTGTTTGGCGCGGTTTTGATCAGCTGCAGCGGTGGACGAATGGTATTCGCAGTGGTGTGAACCGCGCCGGAGACCAGACCGTCAACTTCGCCGCTCTCCAGCATCATGGTGCCGAGCACCACGTTGTCTTCCAGCTGCTCCTGCGCCACCACTTCGGTCATGCCTTTGCTCTTACGCAGCTCAACCAAACGTGGCACGTAGTTTTCACGTACCACTTCTGGATCCACGATCACGATGCCTGTGCCGAGTTCAACACCCTGCGCCGCCGCAACACGCTGAATCTCTTCCGGATTGCCGAGCAGCACACAGGTAGCGATGCCGCGTTCGGCGCAAATTGCTGCCGCTTTGACGGTACGCGGCTCGTCGCCTTCTGGCAACACGATGCGTTTGCCGGCTTTGCGCGCCAGCTCGGTGAGTTGGTAGCGGAATGCCGGTGGAGACAGGCGACGGCTGCGCTCGGACGTGGCGGTCAGCGATTCCACCCAATCTTCATTAATGAAGCTAGCTACGTACTCCTGCACTTTCTCGATGCGCTGCGTATCGTCAGTCGGGACTTCAAGGTTGAAGCTTTGCAGGCTAAGCGACGTCTGCCAGGTGTTGGTTTTCACCATAAACACCGGCAGGCCGGTCTGAAACGCGCGTTCGCACAGGCGTGCGATGGGCGCTTCAATCTGATAGCCACCGGTCAACAGCACTGCACCTATTTCTACGCCGTTCATCGCGGCCAAACAGGCGGCAACCAGCACATCAGGACGATCGGCGGAGGTTACCAGCAGTGAACCCGGACGGAAGTGCTCCAGCATGTGTGGAATGCTACGCGCACAGAAGGTGACAGATTTCACACGGCGCGTCTGGATTTCACCTTCGTTGATGATATCGGCGTTCAGGTGACGGCACATATCGATGGCGCGAGTGGCGATCAGATCAAAGCTCCACGGCACACAACCCAGCACCGGCAGCGGACTGTTGGCAAACAGCTGCTTTGGATCGATGTTGGCGATGCTGGCTTTAGAGGAGTCATCAAAAATTTCTGACAGATCCGGGCGCGTACGACCTTGCTCATCCACCGGCGCATTCAGTTTGTTGATGATCACGCCAGTGATGTTTTTGTTTTTGCTGCCGCCAAAGCTGCTTTGCGTCAGTTCGATACGCTCTTTAAGCTGCGCCGGAGAATCGTTGCCCAGCGCCATCACGAAGACGATTTCGGCATTCAGGGTTTTAGCGATCTCATAGTTCAGAGCAGATGCGAACTGATGTTTACGCGTGGGGACCAGACCTTCAACCAGCACTACTTCCGCGTCTTTAGCGTTTGCGTGATAGTTGGCAATGATCTCTTCCATCAACACGTCTTGCTGGTTAGATCCAAGCAGCGACTCAACGCGTGACATCTGCAGCGGTTCTGCGGCAGGAATTGCGGAGCTTTTACGGATAATGCTGGTGGTTTGGTCTGGCGCATCGCCACCCGCACGTGGCTGGGCAATTGGCTTGAATACGCTCAGGCGCACGCCTTTGCGCTCCATGGCACGGATCACGCCGAGGCTGACGCTGGTCAGACCGACGCTGGTGCCGGTAGGAATGAGCATAATTGTACGTGACACGATAGAAACCTCTCAGGTGTTGCAGACTGTCTAAAACAACTCCGTCAGCCTAAGCTGACGGAGAGAAGTGTTTTTAAGCGGTGAGACGCGCGGCGTCTTGAGCAATCACCAACTCTTCGTTGGTTGGGATCACCACGGCTGGGCGCGTGCCTTCTTTGTTGATGAAACCCGATTTGCCGAAGCGTGCTGCCAGGTTGCGCTCGTGATCGACTTCGAAGCCGAGCAGACCCAATTTCTGCAGCGCCAGCTCGCGCACCATCGCCGCGTTTTCACCGATACCACCGGTGAAGACCACGGCGTCCAGACGGCCTTCCATCAGCGCAGTGTAGCTGCCGATGTATTTCGCCAGACGGTGGCAGAACACATCCATCGCACGCTTAGCATCTTCTTTGGTGCTGTAGTTGTCTTCCACATAGCGGCAGTCGCTGGTGACTTCGGTCAGACCTAACAGGCCAGACTCTTTGGTCAGCAACTTATTGATGGCATCAACGCTCATGCCCAGGGCATCATGCAGGAAGAAGATAATCGCAGGATCGATGTCGCCACTGCGCGTGCCCATCACCAACCCTTCCAATGGCGTCAGGCCCATTGAAGTATCAACACACTGACCATTGCGAATAGCAGAAACGGAACCGCCATTACCCAGGTGGCAGGTGATGACGTTCAGTTCGCTAACGGGCTTGTTCAGCATTTTCGCGGCTTCCTGTGTCACATAGTAGTGGCTGGTGCCGTGTGCGCCGTAGCGACGAACGCCGTGCTCTTTATACAATTTGTACGGCAGAGCATAGAGATAGGACTCTTCCGGCATTGTCTGATGGAATGCGGTGTCAAAAACCGCGACATTTTTATCAGAAAGATGCGGGAAATTTTTCAGCGCTTCATCTATACCGATCAGATGCGCAGGATTGTGCAGCGGCGCAAAAGAAGAGGCGTCTTTGATGCCCTGAATAACTGATTCGTCGATGATGACCGATTTGGTCAGCTGCTCGCCGCCGTGAACAATACGATGGCCGATTGCAGCGATTTGTGCCGAAAGCTCTGGTTTTTGTGCCAGAATAGTTTTGACCATGAAATTCAGTGCTTCGCTGTGTGCCGCACCCGCGCCAAGCTGAGCTTCTTGTTTGCTGCCGTCCAGTTTCCACTTAATACGTGCTTCCGGTAAATGGAAACATTCAGCCAAACCGGAGAGGTATTCGTCGCCGGTAACAGGGTTAAGGATGGCAAACTTAAGTGAAGAACTGCCGCAGTTCAGAACCAGAACTAACTTCGTCGACATGGAAGTACCTATTTTTGTTAAATAGTGGCTAAAAAAAACGCAATCAGACTAACAGCGTAGCCCATGAAAGCTGGTAGGTTAATGATAAACATCATGTGCTAGTCAAAAATTCAGTGACATGCAAAAAATTTTGGTGATTTTACGCTTATTTTTGATAAGCACTTAGCGAAACATGGCTCTGGCCGCTCTTTTATTGAGCTAAAGCTTCCGGTAATGTTACTCAAACGGCGTCAGAATACTCACTGTCACCCGCAAAGACAAAAACTTTTGAAGGATGTCACGTAAAGTTGTGTAGTTATCGGTTTATTTTAAATATTGCAGATTTAGTTGAGGTCTATCATGGCGAATGAGACAGACAAACCCGGCTGGTTCGGCTTGTTCCAGCGCGGACAGCGATACATGAAGACCTGGCCTGCAGACAAGCGCCTGGCGCCGGTGTTTCCTGAAAATCGCGTGGTGAATGCAACGCGTTTTGCCATTCGCTTTATGCCGCCGCTGGCGATTTTCACCCTGACGTGGCAAATCGCGATGGGGGGACAACTTGGTCCAGCAATTGCTACTGCGCTATTTGCCTGCAGCCTGCCGATGCAAGGATTATGGTGGTTGGGTAAACGTTCGGTGACGCCGTTGCCGCCGACGCTGCTGCAGTGGTTCCATGAAGTGCGTACCAAACTGCAAGAAGCGGGGCAGGCGATTGCACCCGTTGACGGTAAGCCGACATATCAGTCGCTCGCGGATGTGTTGAAGCGCGCGTTTAAACAGCTTGATCGCACTTTCCTCGACGATCTTTGATCCGCGGACGCTTTTACCTGCCAGAGAATTTGAGCCAAATCCCGGTTCAAATCAAAGAAAAGTGGTGCGGACATACACGCATCACTCTCCTTGTGTAATCATTTCTTCATTGTTTAAATCTTAAGCGGCCGCCTGGCCCGGGAGCAAACCATGGAAATGACCCACGCACAACGATTGATCCTCTCCAATCAATACAAAATGATGGCCATGCTGGAACCCGATAACGCCGAGCGCTATCGTCGTTATCAAACCATTATTGAACGCGGCTATGGCTTGCAGTTACGCGAGCTCGATAAGGAATTCGGCGAGCTAACCGAAGCGACCTGTCGCTTACTGATCGATATTATGGAAATGCATCATGCGCTGCATGTTTCCTGGTCGAACCTCAAAGATGGCAGCGCGATGGATGAGCGTCGCCTGGCGTTTCTCGGCTTTGATGCGGCCACCGAAGCGCGTTATCTCGGCTACGTGCGTTTTATGGTGAACGTTGAAGGGCGCTACACCCATTTTGATTCCGGCACACACGGCTTCAATGCCCAAACGCCGATGTGGGAAAAATACCAACGCATGCTTACGGTGTGGCACACTTGTCCGCGTCAATATCATCTCAGCGCGAATGAGATCGCGCAGATTATCAATGCCTGAATAAGGAGCGACGCGTGAAGTACAGGGGTTTTCTGTTTGATTTAGACGGCACGCTGGTGGATTCACTGCCTGCTGTGATTCGCGCATGGTCATTGTGGGGCGAGCGCCATGGTTTGTCTGCGGAAGAGGTCCTGAGCTATATCCACGGGAAGCCTGCCATCAATTCGCTGCGCCATTTCATGGCGGGACAATCTGAAGAGGCGATTCAGGCGGAGTTCCTCTGGCTTGAACGTCTCGAAGCTGAAGACACGCAAGGCGTACAGGCAATTCCGGGCGCATTAGCGTTACTGTCAACGTTGAACGAGTTGCAGATCCCATGGGCGATTGTCACATCGGGTTCGATTCCTGTTGCCCACGCGCGCCATAAAGCCGCCAATCTACCCATGCCAGAGGTTTTCATCACCGCGGAGAACATCAAGCACGGGAAGCCGAATCCCGAGCCTTATTTGCTGGGCGCCGAGCGTTTGGGGCTTTCAGCGACGCAATGCGTGGTGGTTGAGGATGCGCCAGCGGGCATCATTTCAGGATTGGATGCGGGCAGTGCGGTGATCGCTATAAATGCGCCAGCCGATGCGCCGCGCATTGATGAAGTCACCTTCCGCGTCGCTTCGCTTGAACCGGTAAATGTCACTAAAGAAGATAGCGGTGAATTTACCCTTTCTATCACCGCATAAAAAAACGGGCCGCTGCGGCCCGTTTTTTTACAGCGGCGTATCCTGTGAGATTTCATCCAGCGACAGGCTAAAGCTGGGAATAAACACCTCAACAAAATAATCCATTTCCGGCGAGCGCCGCTGCGTCAGGGTTTTCTCCAGGCGCGCTTTGGCCAGCAAAAACTCGTTATTACCCGCCGACAACTCTTCCAGACACTTCACATAGGCGCAAAGTGCATCCGCTTGCTTTACCACGGATTGTTCACTTTCGCTATGCATGTGTTCATCTATCAGCGGCCGATAAGCGTCCTGCAGTTCGGGCGGCAGCATATCGATGAGTTTCTGCTGGGCAATTTTCTCGATCTTTTTATATTCGTGCGCAATTTGCGCGTTGTAGTACTTCACCGGCGTCGGTAAATCCCCGGTCAATACTTCGCTGGCATCATGATACAGCGCTAGCATGGCAATGCGCTCGGCGTTGAGGTTGCCGTTAAACTTTTTGTTTTTGATGATGGCGAGCGCGTGAGCAACCATCGCCACCTGCAGACTATGCTCGGAAACGTTTTCAGTGCGCACATTGCGCATTAATGGCCAGCGGTTAATCAGTTTGAGACGGGAGAGGTGGGCGAAAAAATGGCTACGAGTCATGGACGGTTCCTGTTCGCACGGCGGGGAAGATATCTTTTCCCCGAAATGCGAACAGTATACGCGTCACAATTTACTGGCGATACCCTTGTAAGAAACGACCAAACTTGCTGACGGCCATTTCCAAATCGTCCACGCGCGGCAGCGTAACGATGCGTACGTGATCCGGCCACGGCCAGTTGAACGCGGTGCCCTGAACCAGCAGCACTTTTTCCTGCAACAGGAAATCCAGCACCATCTTCTGATCGTCGAAGATGTTGAATTTCTTGGCGTCAATACGCGGGAACATATAGAGCGCACCTTGCGGCTTCACACAGCTGACGCCAGGAATATCATTAATCAATTCCCACGCACGCTGGCGCTGTTCATACAAACGTCCGCCGGGCGCGATAAATTCACTAATGCTTTGATAACCACCCAATGCGGTCTGAATCGCGTGTTGTGCAGGAACGTTGGCACACAGGCGCATCGACGCTAGCATCTCCAGCCCTTCAATGTAACCTTTGGCGTGTTTCTTCGGACCATTCAAAACCATCCACCCCTGACGGAAACCCGCCACGCGATAGGTTTTGGACAAGCCGTTAAAGGTCACCGTCAGCAGATCGGGTGCCAGCGCAGCAATCGAATGATGTTGTGCTTCGTCGTAGAGAATCTTGTCGTAGATTTCATCGGCGAAAATAATCAGATTGTGCTGGCGCGCAATTTCAACAATTTCAAGCAACAACTCTTTGCTGTAAACCGCGCCGGTCGGGTTATTCGGGTTAATGATGACAATGCCACGCGTGCGCGGGGTGATCTTGCTGCGAATATCATCCAGGTCAGGGAACCAACCTGCTGATTCATCACACAAATAATGCACCGCTTTACCGCTCGACAGCGAAACGGCAGCGGTCCACAGCGGATAATCCGGCGCAGGCACCAGCATTTCATCACCGCTGTTGAGCAATGCCTGCATCGCTTGCACAATCAGTTCGGATACGCCGTTACCAATATAGATGTCTTCGACAGTGACATCGCGCATGTCACGCGCCTGGTAATGCTGCATGATCGCTTTACGCGCCGAATACAGCCCCTTTGAATCGCAATAACCCTGCGAGCTCGGCAGATTGCGAATGACATCGACCAGAATTTCATCAGGTGCTTCGAAACCAAACGGGGCAGGGTTGCCGATGTTCAGCTTGAGAACTTTGTTGCCTTCTTCTTCGAGACGTTTAGCTTCTTTCAGTACCGGGCCACGGATGTCATAACAGACATTTTCCAGCTTGCCGGATTTATCAATTTGAAAATTCATTGTTACCGCCTTTATGGGCAGAGTCCTTTAACCTGCCACCAAAAATCAAACTCGCCCAATTTACTCTTCTCACCTTAACAAAAGAAGGGCAGCGCTTGGTTTTGGCGTGTTTGCCATTTTTTCCCCTTTCACATGGCGTAAAAGTCATTGGAAATCGATTAATCTGGTTCATTAGTCCACAAATGTGAAGAATGTTAATATTAAACGCTGGTAAGGTGTGCCTGACGTGTAAATGCCATCTTCCATCGACATCCGAGACTATTCAGAAATTTTTTAGTCAAAACTGGCTTAAAAAAACATTAGCGACCAGACGAAATAGTTAAATGAATCTTGTTGGATGGCGGAAAATTGTCTGGTAATGATTAAGCACTGTTTGGCGTCACAAAATAGAGTTCATTCTCATACACTTTTTATTGGCAGGATTAAGCACCATCATCAGCTGCAACTCAGTGTAAAACACGCGTAAAATAGCATTTGCGCTGTATCTTTAACGTAAGTGTTTGAGATTCAGAACCTGGAGGGGTTAAAAAAAGAGCAGCATTATGGCAGGATGTGTGCGAAAAGACTTTTGGTCAAAAATTGCGATGTTTTGAACAAAAACATTTCCATTTATAGCGTAAAAATGATTAAGTATAATTTATTATTTGATGCACTTTATCGCTTCGCATCTACATAACATGATGTTATTTCTTTTTAACCCGCAGGGACTTTGTGCGGGAGACATAGACAACTACGCAGCTTCCAGCACCTGTACGACTTACGTTTTCGGCCCAGAAGTTCTGCTGTCTATAATGACGACGCTGCTCTGATCTCAGAGTGGTGCGATCGTCGGCATCCGCCTGACAAAATTTTTTCATGGCAGCTCCACACAGGGCTGTCATTAAGCACCATTGCCTCTTATCTCTTTGATAAGTCGGGTAATACACCAGGGTAGTAGTTTTAAAAAATCTTATAAGTGAAGAAAAAACATGACTAATGCAAATCGTCCGATACTGAATCTCGACCTCGATCTGCTGCGTACATTTGTTGCCGTTGCCGATCTGAACACTTTCGCAGCCGCTGCTGCCGCCGTGTGCAGAACGCAGTCCGCAGTGAGCCAGCAGATGCAACGTCTGGAACAATTGGTAGGTAAAGAGCTGTTTGCCAGACATGGACGTAATAAATTGCTGACGGAGCATGGCATTCAACTGCTGGGTTACGCCAGGAAAATCCTTCGTTTTAATGACGAAGCTTGCACCTCTTTAATGTACAGCAACATCCAGGGCGTTCTGACCATTGGCGCTTCAGATGATACCTCAGATACCATTCTGCCGTTCCTGCTTAACCGCGTAACGTCGGTCTATCCGAAGCTGGCCATTGATGTGCGTGTTAAGCGCAACCCGTTCATGATGGAAATGCTTAATCAAGGTGAAGTCGATCTGGTTGTGACCACGTCCAGCCCAGGAAACTTTACTTATCAGGTACTGCGTACTTCACCAACGTTGTGGTACTGCGCGGCAGATTATATCTTCCAGCGTGGAGAGGCCATTCCTTTGGTTCTGTTGGATGAGCCAAGCCCGTATCGTGATATGGCCATTGATCACCTTAACGAGGCTGGCATTCCGTGGCGCATCTCGTATGTTGCTTCAACGCTGGCTGCCGTCCGTGCAGCGGTTAAAGCCGGTTTGGGTGTGACAGCGCGTCCTGTTGAGATGATGAGTCCAGAACTGCGCGTGATGGGCGCGGCAGAAGGTTTGCCAGTATTGCCTGATACCCAGTATCTGCTGTGCCGTAATCCAGACAGCGATAACGAACTGGCGCTGGCGATCTTCAATGCCATGCAGTCCACCAACGATCCTTATAATCTGAGTGCTAATCCAGACGGTACCTTGTTACTGGATGATGAAGAGTAAGGGTTGCAGTTGCTGGTAATTCCTCTCAATTGGAATACCGGTTAATTGTTAAAACCGATAAAAATGAGCCTTAGCTGGGTAATTATCCGCTAAGGCTTTTTTTATGCCTTTTAATACCTCGTTTTTAGAGCGATTTCCAGAAAAAGATTTCACTCGACAACTTAAAAATGAAATGTGTTCCATTTTTGCTCCACATGGAATGATTTTATCAATTCGTGCCAACTTTCCCAGGGCATTTGCCCGTCCACTCCGCTGTTTTTTGCAGCATAAAACCCAGTTATGTGCTTTAGATCAAAAAAATACCCCTGATAAGGGGGGGGAATCTCGGGCGAGACCTGTCAAAATATGATTGTTAAATGCACGATCCACGCATGTGAATACCCGCTACACTAAAATTAACCTCACAAACTGAAGCGATTTAGCTGGCGCTCAGAGGGTTGAATGTTAATAATATGATGCAGCTGTAAAATAATGTTTGGATACTTTTGTCAAAGTTGACAAAAGGTTATAGAAAGGAGTAAAAACCCCTATAAAATTGCTGCTTTATTGCTAATGACAGCAAAATTTATAAGGTTTTTTATCCTTCCCTTGAATCGATGTGGTGTGTTTGCTGCAACAGCGCAGGATGCCATCACCACTTTTGATGAGTAAGCAAAGAGTATGTCGACAACTACAGAAGTGATCGCTCATCACTGGGCATTTATTGTTTTTATCGTTATCGCATTCGGCCTGTGTGCCTTTATGTTGACCGGTGGCTGGTTGTTAGGTGGTCGTGCGCGTGCGCGACACAAGGACACCCCGTTCGAATCGGGTATTGAGTCGGTCGGTGACACTCATATTCGCCTCTCTGCAAAATTCTATCTGGTTGCGATGTTTTTCGTCATATTCGACGTCGAAGCCCTCTATTTATACGCATGGTCGACTTCCATTCGCGAAAGCGGTTGGGTCGGCTTTGCCGAAGCCGCAATTTTCATTTTGGTGCTCTTGGCAGGCCTGGTTTATCTGGTGCGCATCGGTGCGCTGGATTGGGCTCCTGCGCGTCGTCGCGTAGTGGTCAAATCTGTCCCGGTCAGTCACAGCCACACCAACCCTCATAAGCAGTAAAAGCGAGGCAATAAGATGGACTACACGCTGACACGCGTAGACCCGAACGGGGGCGGCGATAACGATCGTTATCCTCTACAGAAACAGGAAACGGTTACCGATCCGCTGGAGCAACACGTTCACCGTAGCGTCTACATGGGCAAGCTCGAGCACGCCCTGCATGACATGGTGAACTGGGGTCGTAAAAACTCACTCTGGCCGTATAACTTCGGCCTTTCCTGTTGCTACGTGGAAATGACCACATCCTTCACCGCAGTGCATGACGTGGCACGTTTTGGCGCCGAAGTTATGCGCGCCTCGCCACGTCAGGCTGACTTCATGGTGATCGCCGGTACGCCATTTACCAAAATGGCGCCGGTTATTCAGCGTTTATATGACCAAATGCTGGAGCCGAAATGGGTGATTTCCATGGGCGCATGCGCTAACTCGGGTGGCATGTATGACATCTACTCGGTGGTGCAGGGCGTGGATAAATTCCTGCCGGTTGACGTGTACATTCCTGGCTGCCCGCCGCGTCCAGAAGCGTATATGCAGGCATTGCTGCTGCTGCGCGAGTCTATTGGCAAAGAGCGTCGTCCACTGTCTTGGGTGGTCGGTGATCAGGGTGTTTATCGCGCCAATATGCAGCCAGAGCGTGAAAGAAAGCGTGGCGAGCGTATTGCCGTCACCAACCTGAGATCGCCAGACGAAGTTTAAGCTTCCCGTACACGGATGGAGCCACGGCCACAGCAAAACATCACAATTTAATGTGCGCCGCCATCCTGACGCCTTCTTTTGAGCGCCTGATTACAGGCCGGAATGGTGAGTAACGTATGACTGATTTAACCACGCAAGATCTCGCTCAGCCTTCATGGCAAACCCGCGATCACCTGGATGACCCAGTGGTCGGCGAGCTGCGTAACCGTTTTGGGCCGGATGCCTTTACCGTTCAGGCTACCCGCACCGGGATTCCGGTTGTCTGGGTGAAGCGTGAACAGCTATTAGAAATCGTTGAATTCCTGCGCAAGCTGCCAAAGCCCTATGTCATGCTGTATGACTTACACGGTTTTGATGAGCGTTTACGCACTAACCGCGCCGGTTTGCCCGCCGCGGATTTTTCCGTTTTCTATCACCTGCTTTCCATTGAACGCAACCGCGACATCATGCTCAAGGTCGCTTTATCTGAAAACGATCTGAATGTGCCAACCATTACCAAAATTTTCGCTAACGCCAACTGGTATGAGCGCGAAACCTGGGAGATGTTTGGCATCACTTTCAATGGTCACCCGCACCTGACGCGCATCATGATGCCGCAGACGTGGGAAGGCCATCCGCTGCGTAAAGATTATCCGGCGCGCGCTACCGAGTTCGATCCCTTCGAGCTGACCAAGCAGAAAGAAGATCTGGAGATGGAGGCACTGACCTTCAAGCCTGAAGATTGGGGCATGAAGCGCAGCACCACCAATGAGGACTTCATGTTCCTCAACCTCGGTCCGAACCACCCCTCTGCGCACGGTGCTTTCCGCATCATTCTGCAGTTAGATGGTGAAGAAATCGTCGATTGCGTTCCCGATGTCGGCTACCACCATCGTGGCGCGGAGAAGATGGGCGAGCGCCAATCCTGGCACAGCTACATTCCGTACACCGACCGTATCGAGTACCTCGGCGGCTGCGTGAACGAAATGCCGTACGTGCTGGCGGTGGAAAAACTGGCGGGCATTACCGTGCCGGATCGCGTCAATGTGATCCGCGTGATGCTGTCTGAACTGTTCCGCATCAACAGCCATCTGCTCTATATCTCCACCTTTATTCAGGACGTCGGCGCGATGACGCCGGTGTTCTTCGCCTTTACCGATCGTCAGAAAATTTATGATGTGGTGGAAGCGATTACCGGTTTCCGTATGCACCCGGCGTGGTTCCGCATCGGCGGCGTAGCGCATGACCTGCCGAAAGGCTGGGAACGACTGCTGCGCGACTTCCTCGACTGGATGCCGAAGCGTCTGAAAGAGTACGACAAAGCCGCACTGCGCAATACCGTGTTGATGGGCCGTTCGCAAGGTGTTGCGGCGTACAACATGGACGAAGCACTGGCGTGGGGCACCACCGGCGCAGGTCTGCGCGCCACTGGTTTAGATTTTGACGTGCGCAAATGGCGTCCATATTCAGGTTACGAAAACTTCGATTTCGAAATTCCGGTTGGCGCTGGCATCAGTGATGCGTACACCCGCGTGCAGCTGAAAATGGAAGAGATGTGGCAGTCACTGCGCATTCTGGAACAGTGCCTGAACAACATGCCTGAAGGCCCGTTCAAAGCGGACCATCCGCTGACAACGCCGCCGCCGAAAGAGCGCACGCTGCAGCACATTGAAACCCTGATCACACACTTCCTGCAGGTTTCGTGGGGCCCAATCATGCCGGCCAACGAATCCTTCCAGATGATTGAGGCGACCAAAGGGATCAACAGTTACTACCTGACCAGCGATGGCAGCACCATGAGCTATCGCACCCGCGTGCGTACGCCGAGCTTCCCGCATCTGCAGCAGATCCCATCGGTGATCCGCGGCAGCCTGGTATCCGACTTGATCGTTTACCTCGGTAGTATCGATTTTGTTATGTCAGACGTGGACCGCTAATTATGCACGATCAAAAAATTGCTATTCACACCATCGACCCTACTGAGGTCTTCGTGCTGAGCGAGGCCGAGCACCACGCTATCGAGCACGAGAAACACCATTACGAAGATGCACGCGCCGCTTCGATCGAAGCGTTGAAGATCGTGCAGAAACAGCGTGGCTGGGTGCCGGACGGCGCGATTAACGCCATCGCAGATGTTCTGGGGATTCCAGCCAGTGATGTTGAAGGCGTAGCGACTTTCTATAGCCAAATCTACCGTACGCCGGTTGGCCGTCACGTTATTCGCTACTGTGACAGCGTGGTGTGCCACATCACGGGTTATCAGGGGATTCAGGATGCGCTGGAGCAAAATCTGAACATCAAGCCGGGCCAGACTACGGCGGATGGACGCTTTACGCTGCTGCCAACTTGCTGCCTGGGTAACTGCGATAAAGGGCCAACCATGATGGTGGATGAAGATACCCACGTTCATCTGACGCCTGAAGGCATCGCCAACTTGCTGGAGCAGTATCAATGACCATTAAACAGATCATTCGTACTGCCGAAACGCATCCACTGACCTGGCGTCTCCGTGACGACAAGCAGCCGATCTGGATCGATGAATATCGCAGTAAAAACGGTTATGTCGGCGCAGAAAAAGCGTTGAAAGATTTCAGCCAGGACGAAATCGTCGCGGCGGTAAAAGACTCCGGCCTGAAAGGCCGCGGTGGTGCAGGCTTTAACACCGGCCTGAAGTGGAGCCTAATGCCGAAAGACGAATCCATGAACATCCGTTACCTGCTGTGTAATGCCGATGAAATGGAGCCGGGTACTTACAAAGACCGCTTGCTGATGGAGCAACTGCCGCACCAGCTGGTGGAAGGCATGCTGATCAGTGCGTTCGCGCTGAAAGCCTATCGTGGCTATATCTTCTTACGTGGTGAGTACATCGAAGCGGCCGTTAATCTGCGTCGCGCGATTGCTGAAGCCACCGAAGCGGGCTATCTCGGCAAAAATATTCTTGGTACCGGTTTTGATTTCGAGCTGATCGTCCACACCGGCGCAGGTCGTTATATCTGCGGTGAAGAAACAGCACTGATTAACTCTCTGGAAGGACGTCGTGCGAACCCGCGTTCCAAGCCGCCATTCCCGGCCAGTGCCGGCGTGTGGGGCAAGCCGACCTGCGTGAACAACGTGGAAACGTTGTCGAACGTGCCTGCCATCTTCCTTAACGGCGTTGACTGGTACAAAAACATCTCTACCAGTGAAGACACCGGCACCAAAATGATGGGCTTTTCCGGCCGCGTGAAAAATCCTGGTGTCTGGGAATTGCCGTTCGGCACCACCGCACGTGAAATCCTTGAGGATTACGCCGGTGGCATGCGTGATGGCCTGAAATTCAAAGCCTGGCAGCCAGGCGGCGCAGGAACTGACTTCCTCACCGACCAGCACCTCGATCTGCCGATGGAATTTGCCAGTATTGGTAAAGCTGGCAGCCGTTTAGGTACTGCGCTGGCGATGGCGGTCGATCACGAAATCAACATGGTTTCGCTGGTGCGTAATCTGGAAGAGTTCTTTGCGCGCGAATCCTGTGGCTGGTGTACGCCGTGCCGTGATGGATTGCCATGGAGCGTGAAGATCCTGCGTGCGCTGGAGCAGAAGAAAGGTCAGCCGGGTGATATTGAAACCCTGCAGCAACTTTGCCGCCAGCTTGGCCCAGGTAAAACCTTCTGTGCCCACGCACCGGGCGCCGTCGAGCCATTGCAGAGCGCGATTAAATATTTCCGTGAAGAGTTTGAAGCTGGCATTGCGCCGCAGGTGTTTGGCAATACCCGAGCCATCGGCGGTATTCAGCCCAACCTGCTGAAAGCGCGCTGGTAATCAGCCGCCGTACACGGAATTCACCTCATGCCGACATGGCGTGGGGAAAGAATTAGATGTTTAACGCTCGTCTTAGGGCGAGCCTTACGGAAGCATGTTCACTATGGCTACAATCCATGTAGACGGTAAAGAATATGATGTGAACGGAGCGGACAACCTGCTACAGGCGTGTCTCTCTCTGGGCCTTGATATTCCTTATTTTTGCTGGCATCCGGCGCTGGGAAGCGTAGGGGCCTGCCGCCAGTGCGCGGTGAAGCAATTCCAGAATGCCGAAGATACCCGCGGTCGCCTTGTCATGTCCTGCATGACACCAGCGTCGGACGGCACCTTTATCTCCATCGACGATGGCGAAGCGAAAGAGTTTCGTGAAAGCGTGGTGGAATGGCTGATGACCAACCATCCGCACGACTGCCCGGTGTGCGAAGAGGGCGGTAACTGCCATCTGCAGGATATGACGGTAATGACCGGACACAGTTTCCGTCGTTATCGCTTCACTAAACGTACTCACCAGAACCAGGACCTCGGCCCGTTCATTTCGCATGAAATGAACCGCTGTATCGCCTGCTATCGCTGCGTGCGTTACTACAAAGATTATGCCGACGGCAAAGATCTTGGCGTTTATGGCGCTCACGACAACGTCTACTTTGGTCGTCCGGAAGATGGCACGCTGGAAAGCGAATTCTCCGGTAACCTGGTGGAAATCTGTCCGACCGGGGTTTTCACCGATAAAACGCACTCCGAACGCTATAACCGTAAATGGGATATGCAGTTCGCACCAAGCATCTGTCAGCAGTGCAGCGTGGGTTGTAACACCAGCCCGGGCGAACGCTATGGCGAATTGCGTCGTATCGAAAACCGCTATAACGGCACCGTAAACCACTATTTCCTCTGCGATCGTGGTCGTTTCGGTTACGGCTACGTCAACCGTAAAGATCGCCCACGTCATCCGGTACAGCAACGCGGCAACGATTGGGTCAGCCTGAATGCTGAACAAGCGGTGAATGCGGCGGCGGATGTGTTGCGTCGGGCGAAAAAAGTGATCGGTATCGGTTCTCCGCGCGCCAGCATTGAAAGCAACTTCGCGTTGCGTGAGCTGGTTGGCGCAGAAAACTTCTCAACCGGTATGCCAGCCGGTGAGCAAGCTCGCGTTGAGCTGATGCTAAAAGTCCTGCAGGACGGCGGCATCTACACGCCATCACTGCGCGAAATTGAGAGCTACGATGCGGTGCTGGTGCTGGGTGAAGATTTGACTCAGGTTGGCGCGCGCGTGGCGTTGTCTGTACGTCAGGCAGTAAAAGGTAAAGCGCGTGAGATGGCTGCGGCACAGAAAGTGGCTGACTGGCAGATCGCGGCAATCCTTAACATCGGTCAGCATGCCAAACATCCGCTGTTCGTAACCAATGTCGACGAAACCCGCCTGGATGATATCGCTGCATGGAGCTATCGCGCACCGGTGGAAGATCAAGCTCGTCTCGGCTTCGCGATTGCCAATGCGCTGGATGAAAGCGCGCCGGCAGTCAGCGGCTTCGACAGCAAACTCAACGGCAAAGTTGATGTGGTGGTTCAGGCGCTGGCAGGTGCGAAAAAACCGCTGATTATCTCCGGTACCCATTCCGGTAGCATCGCGATGATTGAAGCTGCTGCTAACGTGGCAAAAGCCCTGAAAGCGCGCGGTGCCGATGTCGGTATTACCTTCCTCGCGGGTGCGGCGAACAGCTTTGGCCTCGGCCTGATGGGCGGCCAATCGCTGGACAGCGCGCTGGAACAGCTGAGCAAAGGCGAAGCCGATGCGCTGGTGGTGCTGGAAAACGATCTCTATCGTCATGCACCGAAAGCCAACGTGGATGCGGCGCTTGATACCACCGCTAACGTGATTGTGGTCGATCATCAACGTACCGCAACGCTGGAAAAAGCCGGTTTGGTGCTTTCCACCGCCAGCTTTGCGGAGAGCGATGGCACATCAATCAACCACGAAGGCCGCGCGCAGCGCTTCTTCCAGGTTTACGATCCCGCTTATTACGATGACAGCGTAGTGATGCTAGAGAGCTGGCGCTGGTTGCGTTCGCTGCACAGCGCGGTTGAGAGCCGTCACATCGACTGGACTCAGCTGGATCACGTGATTGATGCCACCGTTGCGGCGCTGCCACAGCTGAAAGGCATTAAGGATGCCGCGCCAGACGCGAGCTTCCGTATCCGTGGTCAAAAACTGGCACGTTCACCGCACCGCAACAGTGGCCGTACTGCGATGCGCGCCAACATCAGCGTGCATGAACCGCGTCAGCCGCAAGATAAAGACACCATGTTTGCCTTCTCGATGGAAGGGAACAACCAACCCAGCGCACCGCGTTCGCAGATTCCATTTGCCTGGGCGCCGGGCTGGAACTCACCGCAGGCATGGAACAAGTTCCAGGCTGAAGTGGGCGGCAAACTGCGTCATGGCGATCCGGGCGTGCGTCTGTTTGAAGCCAGCGATCGTTCACTGCCGTGGTTTACTGCGATTCCGGAAAGCTTTGTTGAAGGCAGCCAGTGGCGCGTCGCACCTTACTACCAGCTGTTTGGTAGCGAGGAGATGACCCAGCGCTCAACAACCTTCCAGAAACGCATGTCCCCGGCCACGCTGGTGATCAACCCGGCTGATGCTGAGAAACTGGGCGTTAATAACGGTGCTTCCGTTGAGCTGGTGTGTGCAGGCGAAACACTGCGCTTGCCGGTACGTTTCTCTGCGTCGCTGCAAGCAGGGCAGGTTGGTTTACCGCTCGGTATGCCGGGCGTGCCGCCGTTCCTCTCAGGTGCGCACATTGACAAACTGCAGGAGGCCGCGCAATGAGTTGGCTGACACCGGACGTTATTGAAATCCTGATCAACATCGGCAAAGCGCTGGTCATCTTGTTGGTGGTTGTCGGTTGCGGTGCTTTCATGAGTTTCGCCGAGCGTCGTCTGCTCGGCCTGTGGCAGAACCGTTATGGACCAAACCGTGTTGGCTGGGGCGGCTCGCTGCAGCTGGCTGCTGACATGATCAAAATGTTCTTTAAAGAGGACTGGGTTCCGCCGTTTACCGACCGCTTCATCTTTACGCTGGCACCGGTTATCGCCTTCGTATCGCTGCTGCTGGCTTTCGCCATTGTGCCAGTTTCGCCGACCTGGATGGTCACCGATCTGAACATCGGTCTGCTGTTCTTCCTGATGATGGCGGGCCTGGCGGTGTATGCGGTGCTGTTCGCTGGCTGGTCGAGTAATAACAAATACTCACTGTTGGGTGCGATGCGTGCATCGGCGCAGACGCTGAGCTACGAAGTGTTCCTTGGTCTGTCACTGATGGGCGTGGTGGCGCAAGCCGGCTCGTTCAATATGAATGCCATTGTCGAAAGCCAGGCGCATCTGTGGAACATCATTCCTCAGTTCTTCGGCTTCCTTACCTTCTGCATCGCGGGCGTAGCGGTATGTCACCGTCATCCGTTTGACCAACCAGAAGCGGAGCAGGAACTGGCGGACGGTTACCACATCGAATACGCCGGTATGAAGTTCGGCCTGTTCTTCGTCGGTGAATACGTGGCGATCACCACCGTTTCAGCGCTGATCGTGACGCTGTTCTTCGGTGGCTGGCACGGCCCGTTCCTGCCGCCATTCATCTGGTTCGCTCTGAAAACAGCGTTCTTTATGGTGATGTTTATCCTGATTCGTGCTGCGCTGCCGCGTCCACGCTATGACCAGGTGCTGTCGTTCGGCTGGAAAGTGTGTCTGCCGTTGACGCTGTTGAACCTGCTGGCGACCGCCGCAGTGATTCTGTACACCGCGCAGTAAGGGACATTGAGATGACTTTAAAAGATATTGTCGTTGGCTTCGGCACGACAGTGCGCAGTATCTGGATGATAGGCATGCATGCCTTCGCCAAGCGCGAAACCCAAATGTATCCGGAAGAGCCGGTTTATTTGCCGCCGCGTTACCGTGGCCGTATCGTGCTGACGCGCGATCCGGACGGCGCAGAGCGTTGCGTTGCCTGTAACTTATGTGCGGTAGCTTGTCCTGTCGGCTGTATCTCGCTGCAGAAAGCCGAGACGGAGGATGGACGTTGGTATCCGGAGTTCTTCCGCATCAACTTCTCACGCTGCATCTTCTGCGGCTTGTGTGAAGAGGCTTGCCCAACCACCGCGATTCAGCTGACACCCGATTTCGAACTGGGTGAGTTTAAGCGTCAGGATCTGGTGTATGAGAAAGAAGACTTGCTGATTTCCGGTCCGGGTAAATATCCGGAGTACAACTTCTATCGTATGGCTGGTATGGCGATCGACGGAAAAGAGAAGGGCGAAGCGGAAAACGAAGCCAAGCCGATCGACGTCAAAGGGTTGTTACCTTAAGGAGCCAGGTATGGAATTTGCGTTTTATCTTTGCGGACTGGTGGCGGTGCTGACGACGCTGCGCGTCATCACCCACACCAATCCGGTACATGCGCTGCTGTACCTGATCGTTTCGCTGCTGTCGATTGCCGGCGTGTTCTTCTCAATGGGCGCCTACTTTGCCGGTGCACTGGAAATCATCGTCTACGCGGGTGCCATCATGGTGCTGTTCGTCTTTGTGGTGATGATGCTGAACCTCGGCAAAACTCAGCAGGATCAAGAGCGCGAGTGGCTCAAACCTTCGCTGTGGATTGGTCCGGGCATCGTCTCTTTACTGCTGCTGGCAGTGATGATTTACGCGATTAGCACGGCGACCGATCAGGGCATTGATGGCACCGTTATCGACGCGAAAGCAGTCGGTATCAGCTTGTTTGGTCCCTATGTTCTGGCGGTTGAATTGGCATCGATGCTACTGCTCGCGGGTCTGGTCGTGGCCTTCCATATTGGACGTGAAGAGCGTCACGGCGAAGTGTTGAGCAATCGTCAAGCTGATGCGCAAGCAAATAAGGAGGATCACGCATGATCCCGTTACAACACGGCCTGATGCTGGCCGCTGTGCTGTTTGTTCTCGGCCTGACCTCCGTGGTGCTGCGTCGTAACATCCTGTTTATGCTGATTGGTCTGGAAATCATGATCAATGCCTCCGCGTTAGCGCTGGTGGTAGCAGGCAGCTATTGGGGACAAGCTGATGGTCAGGTGATGTACATCCTGGCGATCAGCCTTGCGGCGGCGGAAGCGAGTATTGGTCTGGCGCTGTTGCTCCAGCTTTATCGTCGTCGTCAGACGCTGAACATTGACACAGTGAGCGAGATGCGCGGATGAATCTTCTCTATTTAACCGTATTATTTCCGCTGATTGGCTTCCTGCTATTGGCGTTTTCACGCGGTCGCTGGTCGGAGAACCTGTCGGCAGCAATCGGTATGGGTTCTGTTGGTCTTGCCGCATTAACCACTATTTATGCCGGTTTCGACTTCTTCAATCAGGGTCAGCAGCCGTTCACTCAGGCGCTGTGGACCTGGATTCACGTCGGCAACTTTGACATTAAAGTGAATCTGGTGCTGGATGGTCTTTCTCTGACCATGCTGTCCGTTGTCACCGGCGTTGGTTTCTTCATCCACATGTTCGCTTCATGGTACATGCGTGGTGAAGAGGGTTATTCGCGCTTCTTCGCTTACACCAACCTGTTCATCGCGAGCATGGTGGTGTTGGTGCTGGCCGATAACCTGATGCTGATGTATCTCGGCTGGGAAGGCGTGGGCCTGTGCTCCTATCTGCTGATTGGCTTCTATTACAGCAATCCAGAGAACGGCAAAGCGGCGATGAAAGCCTTTATCATTACCCGTGTCGGTGATGTGTTCCTCGCTTTCGCCTTGTTCATCCTCTACAACGAGCTGGGCACGCTGAACTTCCGCGAACTGGTGGAACTGGCACCCGCGCACTTCGCTGCAGACAACCACATGCTGCAGTGGGCAACCCTGATGCTGTTGGGTGGCGCGGTCGGTAAATCTGCACAGCTGCCATTACAAACCTGGCTGGCGGATGCGATGGCCGGTCCAACCCCGGTTTCGGCTCTGATTCACGCCGCGACCATGGTAACCGCTGGTGTTTACCTGATTGCACGTACCCACGGTCTGTTCCTGTTGACGCCGGAAGTGCTGCATCTGGTGGGTATCATTGGCGCGATTACCCTGGTGCTGGCAGGTTTTGCTGCGCTGGTGCAAACCGACATCAAACGCGTGCTGGCTTACTCCACCATGAGTCAGATCGGCTACATGTTCCTCGCGCTTGGCGTACAGGCATGGGACGCGGCGATTTTCCACCTGATGACGCATGCCTTCTTTAAAGCCTTGCTGTTCCTCTCTTCAGGCTCGGTCATTCTGGCCTGCCATCACGAGCAGAATATTTTCAAAATGGGCGGCCTGCGTAAGAGCATCCCGCTGGTGTATGTCTGCTTCCTGGTGGGCGGTGCCGCGCTGGCCGCGCTGCCGCTGATCACCGCAGGTTTCTACAGTAAAGATGAAATCCTGTTTGGTGCGATGGCGAATGGTCACATCAATCTGATGGTGGCGGGTCTGGTGGGTGCATTCCTCACTTCGATCTACACCTTCCGCATGATCTTTATCGTGTTCCACGGTGAAGAGAAAATTCATGCTCACGCCGGTAAAGGCATTACGCATCACCTGCCGCTGATTGTTCTGATGGTGCTCTCCACCTTTATTGGTGCGCTGATCACGCCTCCTCTGGCGGGTGTTCTGCCGCAGAACGAGTTTGGTGAAGGCGGCAAAGTGATGCTGGAAATCACCTCAGGCGTGGTGGCCATTGTCGGTATCCTGATCGCAGCAGCTCTGTGGCTGGGTAAACGTCAACTGGTGACCAGTATTGCTAACAGCGCGCCGGGTCGTTTCTTCGGCACCTGGTGGTTCGCGGCCTGGGGCTTCGATTGGCTGTATGACAAGGTGTTTGTAAAACCTTATCTCGGCATTGCCTGGTTGCTGAAGCGCGATCCGCTTAACTCACTGATGAACCTGCCTGCGCTGCTGTCGCGTGTTGGTAACAAAGGTTTGGTGGTGAGCGAAAACGGTTATCTGCGCTGGTACGTGGCCTCGATGAGTGTGGGTGCCGTTGTGGTGCTGGCGCTGCTGCTGGTGATTTAAAGATTGATGAGCGGGGCGGGTTCGCTCGCCCAATTAGAATGTCAAAAATTGCCTGAAGTAAGGCAATAAAAAGGGAAGTTTGCCGTGTTATTACCTTGGCTAATTATCATACCTTTTGTCGGTGGCTTGCTCTGCTGGCTTGCGGAGCGTCTTGGCGCAAAAGTTCCGCGCTGGATTGCCATGATCACCATGGGCCTGACGCTAGCGCTTGGTCTGCAGCTGTGGTTGCAGGGAGGCTATTCACTGACGCAGGCTGCGGGCATTCCGCAATGGCAATCGACTTTCTCCGTACCGTGGATTCCGCGCTTTGGCATCAACTTCCATCTGGCAATTGATGGTCTGTCGCTGCTGATGGTGGTGCTGACCGGACTGCTCGGTTTGATGGCGGTACTGTGCTCCTGGAACGAAATTGAGAAATATCAGGGCTTTTTCCACCTCAACCTGATGTGGATTCTCGGTGGTGTGATTGGCGTGTTCCTCTCCATCGATATGTTCCTGTTCTTCTTCTTCTGGGAAATGATGCTGGTGCCGATGTATTTCCTCATCGCACTGTGGGGCCATAAAGCATCCGACGGTAAAACGCGTATCAGCGCGGCGACCAAGTTCTTCATCTACACCCAGGCATCGGGTCTGATCATGTTGGTGGCGATTCTGGCGCTGGTCTTTGTCCATTACAACGCCACCGGCGTATGGACTTTCAGCTACGAAGAGCTGCTGAAAACTCCGATGTCGCACACCGTTGAATATCTGCTGATGCTTGGCTTCTTTATTGCCTTTGCGGTGAAAATGCCGGTGGTGCCATTACACGGTTGGTTACCCGATGCGCATAGCCAGGCACCAACCGCTGGTTCAGTTGACCTCGCAGGTATCTTGCTAAAAACTGCGGCTTACGGTTTGCTGCGCTTTAGCCTGCCGCTGTTCCCGAATGCGTCAGCAGAGTTCGCACCGATTGCCATGTGGCTGGGTATCATCGGCATCTTCTACGGTGCGTGGATGGCATTCTCACAAACTGATATCAAGCGACTGATCGCTTACACCTCTATTTCGCACATGGGCTTCGTGCTCATCGCCATCTACACTGGCAGCCAGCTGGCCTTCCAGGGCGCGGTGATTCAGATGATTGCGCACGGTCTCTCTGCTGCGGCACTGTTTATCTTGTGTGGTCAGCTGTATGAGCGTCTGCATACCCGCGACCTGCGTCAGATGGGCGGTTTGTGGTCACGTATCAAATGGATTCCGGGTCTGTCACTGTTCTTCGCGGTTGCAAACCTTGGTATGCCGGGCACCGGTAACTTTGTTGGCGAATTTATGATTCTGACCGGCAGCTTCCAGGTGGTGCCGGTGATTATCGTCATTGCAACCTTTGGTCTGGTGTTTGCTTCGGTTTACTCCCTGATCATGATGCAGCGCGCTTACTTCGGCGAAGCAAAGTCGAAAGATCCGCTGCCAGGCATGTCACCGCGTGAGTTCATGACTATCGGCGTATTGGTGGTGTTGCTGGTGCTGCTGGGGATTTATCCTCAGCCGATCCTCGACACATCCCATGCTGCGATGAGCAATATTCAGCAGTGGTTTACCGCTTCAATTTCAACTACAAGGCCGTAATTCGCCATGACAATAACTCCTCAACATCTGATCGCGTTACTGCCGCTGTTGATCGTCGGATTGACGGTGGTGGTGGTGATGCTGTCCATTGCGTGGCGACGCAATCACTTTGTTAATGCCACGCTGACGGTGATCGGACTTAACATTGCGCTGTTTTCTCTGTGGTTTGTAGGCCAGGCGGGAGCGATGGACGTCACGCCGCTGCTGCGCGTTGATGGCTATTCGATGTTCTACACCGCGCTGGTGGTGCTGGCGAGTTTAGCCACCTGCACCTTCGCTTATCCGTGGCTGGCTGGTTTCCCGGACAATAAAGATGAGTTCTATCTGCTGGTGCTGATTGCAGCACTCGGCGGGATCGTGCTGGCGAGCGCCAATCATCTGGCAGCGCTGTTCATCGGTATCGAACTGCTGTCACTGCCGCTGTTTGGTTTGATTGGTTATGCTTTCCGCCAGAAACGTTCGCTGGAAGCGTCGCTGAAATATACCATTCTGTCGGCGGCGGCCTCATCGTTCCTGCTGTTCGGTATCGCGCTGATTTATGCTGATTCCGGCAGCCTGAGCTTTGTGCAGCTGGGTAAAAGTCTGAGCGATAGCATGATTCAGGAGCCGCTGTTGCTGCTCGGTCTGGGCATGATGATTATCGGACTGGGCTTTAAACTGTCGCTGGTTCCTTTCCACCTGTGGACGCCAGACGTTTATCAGGGTGCGCCAGCGCCGGTTTCAACCTTCCTCGCTACCGCCAGCAAGATCGCCATCTTTGGTGTGATTATGCGCCTGTTCATGTACGCGCCCGTCACTGACAGCGAAGCGGTGCGTACCGTGCTGGGCATCATTGCGTTTGCGTCGATTCTGTTCGGCAACCTGATGGCGATTTCCCAGAGCAACATCAAGCGTCTGCTCGGTTACTCCTCTATCGCGCACCTTGGTTATCTGTTGGTGGCGCTGATTGCGGTGAAAACCCATCAGCTGTCGCTGGAAACCGCAGGCGTTTATCTGGCCGGTTACCTGTTCAGCAGCCTTGGCGCGTTCGGCGTAGTGAGTCTGATGTCGAGCCCTTATCGCGGTCCGGATGCCGATACGCTCTATTCCTATCGTGGTCTGTTCTGGCATCGTCCGATTCTGTCTGCAGTAATGACGGTGATGATGTTGTCACTGGCGGGTATCCCAATGACGCTCGGCTTCATCGGTAAGTTCTACGTTATCGCCTCGAGTGTGAACGCACATCTGTGGTGGTTGAGTGGTGCGGTGGTAGCGGGTAGTGCGATTGGGCTTTATTACTATCTGCGTGTGACGGTGAGTCTGTATCTCAGTCCGCCGGAACTGCACAACCGCGATACGCAAGCCAATTGGGCATTTACGGCCGGCGGCGTTGTGGTGCTGATATCTGCGATTCTGGTGCTGCTGCTTGGTGTTTATCCGCAGCCGCTGATTACACTGGTGCAGATGGCTCAGCCGCTGATGTAATTCAGATTCACAAAACCACTGAATCAGGCCTGCGGGCCTGATTTTTTTTGCCTGCAGTTCACAGCGTAGTGAGAGGTTGAGCACAGAGTCACCACGAGGTTTTCAGCAGCCACTGCTGCTCACTGCGTTTGGCTTAGCCGGTGTGATATTCTCAACGGATCCCTTTTTTTGCTCAGACAAGGAAGCACCATGGAAATGCTTTGGCTTGATTGCCACCACAGTGAACTGACAGCGCAACAACTCTACACTTTGCTGGCACTGCGCAATCATGTCTTCATCGTGGAACAAAACTGTCCTTATCAGGATATTGATGGCCAGGATCTAGCTGCCGAAAATCGCCACATTCTCGGATTTCTCGACGGTAAGCTGCTGGCCTATGCGCGCGTGTTAACGCCAGCGCTAGACTCTGCGCCGGTAATGATTGGTCGTGTGATTGTTTCTGAAGAAGCACGCGGTTTGAAGCTGGGCTATCGCTTGATGGAGAAGGCGCTGGAGAGCTGTGAGAAGTACTGGCCGCAGCGCGCTATTTATCTCTCTGCGCAGGCACATCTGGAAGGTTTCTACGGTCGTCTGGGCTTTGAAGCGGTGACCGAAGTGTATATGGAAGATGAGATTCCCCACATCGGCATGCAGAAAGCATAACGGCGAGGATTGCTCCTCGCCGTCAATCATCAGCCTGGCGTCATCTGCCGGTCATCAACGTATTTACGTTGATCTGGCGGCGGCGGGAAGTACTGATAAAGCCAGGTTTCACTCAGCGTCTCATCTTTGGTACGCAGGAACAGGCGCATATCAACCGGTTTGGTCGAGTCGCTGTTTGGATACCAGTCAAACAGAATGCGGTAACCGTTGAGTGGCTCGACGTAAAGAATCTCAACCTGCTTGAATGTGCCTTCTGAAACGGTAATCACCGGCTCAATACCTTTCGGCGCTGCGGCTTTCAGATCGCCACCGACAAAATCAATGGCAAAGCGACGTGACCATGTATCCGGGAAGTGTTCGCCTGGCGCCCAACCTTCCGGGAAGCCGCCGATACCGGTGCGCGTGGCATCGACACGCGCCAAACCACTGCGCACTGGTGGCAACTGGCTCCAGTAGAGTTTGTACTGGAAGCTGAACTCGCTACCGGCTTTCACCGGTTCTGACGGCTGCCAGAAGCACACCACGTTATCCAGCGTTTCCCCGGTGGTAGGAATCTCCATCACGTTAATGGCGCCTTTGCCCCATTTACCAATCGGTTCTACCCACAGGCTTGGACGTTTGTCGTACCAGCCAATCACATCCTGATAATTTTTGAAGTCATGATCGAGCTGCAACAGGCCGAAACCACGCGGGTTTTCGTCCTGATAGGCGTTGAACTGCAAACGCTGCGGGTTGTTCAGCGGACGTGCAATCCATTCGCCTTCACCGGTCCACATCGCCAGACGATCGGAGTCGTGGATTTGTGGATGGTAAGTGTTGCACATGCGGCGCTCGTTAGTGCCACAACTGAACATGCTGGTCATTGGCGCAATGCCAAGCTGGCGAATGTCGTTACGTGCAAACAGGTGATTTTCCACCTCCATCACTACGCGTTTCTCCTCGCAGTGAATGGTGAACTTGTAGGCACCGGTGACGCTCGCGCCATCCAGCAGGGCGTAGACCACGAAAGTAGTGTCATCCGCTTTTGGTGTTTCGAACCAGAACGCGGTGAAGTCCGGGAACTCTTCTTTGCCGTTGCTGAAGGTGTTGACCGCCACGCCGCGCGCGGAGAGGCCGTACTGGAAGGTTTCATCAACCGCACGGAAATAGCTGGCGCCAAGGAAAGAGACGATATCGCGGCGCGCCAGTTCAGGCTTCTTAAACGCACGGAAACCGGCAAAGCCGAGATCGGTTTTACCGACCAACTGCCTGGTATCAACGTTGGCGTTGTGATAATTGAACAGCTCCGGACGGAAGTGGATCTCGCGCGCTTCACGGCTCTGCGCATCGACCGAGAACATGCGGATGCGGCGCTTGAAGCCCATGCCGACGTGGAAGAATTGCACGTCCAGCTGACGATCGGGGATGTTATTCCACAGCGAGTGATTGGCGTCGTACTGAATTTCGTTATAGGCCTGCGGAGTGAGATTGGCTAGGGTGTCGGGCAAGGGGCCGGGGGCGCCGCCCCAGGGCTGTTTTGCCAGCGCGGTGGCTTTCTTTTTCAGTGAGTCGAAATCGAAGCGAACCGCGGTACCGTCGGCGATACCATCATCGGCCCAGGCGGATTGTGCAAACAGCGTGGAGAGACCCGTCATGCCGCTAACAGCGGAGAGGGCCATGGACGCTTTCATAAATTTTCTACGATTCATGCCGGAAATCTAATCCTTAGCTGCTCGGGTGTATTTTGACTCTCGTAAGACGAGAAGCGTCTGACTACAGGGGGTTACGACAGTCGTGAAAATAAATAATTCAGTCTGCGGAAAATTTATCAGATTAATCAAATAAGCGAAGCAGAATTCGCGTAGCGGCAGCGTACATGACACAACTTTGCACTGCGGTGGATGAAACTCGGTGAAAACCTTGCAGTCGCCACCCAGCAAATCTGCAATTTATGACTATAGTTAAACCACAACGAGCAAGGAACATGGAGGAACTACATAGTGTCATCTTCAAATCAATTTGAAACGCACCTTGACGACGACCTGGCGCTGCTAACGGAAACGCTGGAAGAAGTGTTACGCGCATCAGGCGATCCGGCCGATCAGAAATATATCGAGCTGAAACTCAAAGCTGAACAAGCGCTGGAAGACGTGAAATCGCGCGTTAGCCAGGCGTCAGACAGCTATTACTATCGTGCCAAAAATGCGGCCTATCGCGCCGATGATTATGTGCATGAAAAACCGTGGCAGGGGATTGGCATTGGTGCCGCCGCTGGCCTGTTTGTCGGTTTACTGCTGGCTCGACGTTAAGTTCCAACGGGCGCGACAAGCTTCGCGCCCGCTTCCTGATTTCCTCGCCGCTTTTCCCGCTAAATCCCTGTTTCGCATCATCCGCGATTGTGTTTCGCCTGCGCGCTTCCTACAGTAAAGCGACAGGGAAAAGGAGAACGCAACGTGATACGTGTAGAAATGCTCTCAACGGGCGATGAAGTGTTACATGGGCAGATTGTCGATACCAACGCCGCGTGGCTGGCCGATGTGCTGTTCCAGCACGGTTTGCCGATGACCAGCCGTAGCACCGTCGGTGATGCAATGACCTCGCTGGTGGAGGCGCTGCAGAGCCGCAGCCAGATTGCTGACGTGCTAATCGTGAATGGCGGTTTAGGACCGACCAGTGACGATCTCAGCGCGCAGGCCGCAGCCATTGCCAGCGGCAGCGAGTTAGTTATCCAGCAACCCTGGCTGGAAAAAATGGAAGCCTGGTTCGCCAGCCGCGGACGTGTGATGGCGCCGAGCAACCGCAAGCAGGCAGAAATCCCCGCCATTGCTGAGATGCTCGATAATCCGGTCGGCACCGCATGCGGCTTCGCGCTGCAGCTCAATCGCTGCTGGATTTTCTTCACCCCTGGCGTGCCGTCGGAATTTAAAGTAATGGTTGAGCAGGAGATTATCCCGCGCCTCAAAGCACGCTTTGAACTGCCTGAGCCACCATTGTGTTTGCGCCTCACCACCTTTGGGCGTGGGGAAAGTGACATTGCCGCCGAGCTGGAGCCGCTCCCGTTGCCGGAAGGCGTGGTGATGGGTTATCGCTCATCGATGCCGATTATTGAAATCAAACTCACCGGACCCGCCAGCCAGCGCGTGGCAATGGAGCAAGTGTGGCAGCAGGTAAAACTGTTGCTGGCTGAATGCACCATTTTTGAAGGCACCGAAGGTTTACCGGCGCTGCTGGCGCGCGAGTTGCAGCAGCGTGGCTTCCATTTGGCGCTGAGCGAGCAGTTCACCGCCGGCTTACTTAACTGGCAGCTGGCCGCTGCGGACGTGGCGCTCAGCAAAGCAGAGATTCTGCCGCCGCAGGATGAAGATTTGGAAGCGCAGGTTGCGCGCACGCGTGACTGGGCGAAACAGCAGGGCGCGGCGCTGGCGTTGTCGGTGGGAAATTTAGTGGAAGGCGAAGTATCGATTGCGCTGCATACGCCGGAAGCCAGCTGGGGCCAACGCGTAAAGTTCACTCATGGACGTCATAACGTGGAAACGCGGCAGAAAGTGGTGGCGATGATGGCGATGAACATGTTGCGTCGCTGGCTACACGGCAGTGAAGTCAGCACCGTTCACGGTTGGATTGATGTGCTGGAAACGGTGAAAAGCTGATTGATCACCAGGTCGCCATAAATGGCGGCCTGGTCAATCACAGCTCGATCTCAATCTCCCCTTTGGCGCGACAGCAGCACGGCAAAATCTCGCCTTGCTGCACAAACGCCAACGGGGTTTCGGCATAATCCACTTCGCCTTTTAGCAAACGCATGCGGCAAGAGCCGCAGTAGCCTTCGCGACACTGAAACTCAACGCACAGATTATTAGCTTCCAGCGTCGCCAGCAGATTGGGGTGATCTTCTGCGCACTCCAGCCGGGAGCCGGAGCTACGCAGAATAACAACAGAGCGGCTCATGCTTACAGCTGGAAGCCGTCGAAATCGTCTTCGCCCACTTCAGAATCAATCTGACCGACCAAATACGAGCTCACTTCAACTTCCTGCGGTGCAACCTGTACGTTGTCCGACACCAGCCACGAGTTGATCCATGGAATGGGGTTAGAGCGCGTCTGGAACGGCAGATCGAGACCCACCGCCTGCATACGGATGTTGGTGATGTACTCGATATACTGGCACAGAATGTCTTTGTTCAGGCCAATCATCGAACCGCCGCTGAACAGGTATTCTGCCCACTCTTTTTCCTGCTCGGCTGCTTTCTTGAACAGATCGAAGCATTCATCACGACACTCCGCGGCGATAGCTTTCATCTCTGGATCGTCTTCACCGGTGCGCAGCAGGTTCAGCATATGCTGGGTGCCGGTCAGATGCAGCGCTTCATCGCGTGCGATCAGCTTGATGATTTTGGCGTTGCCTTCCATCAGCTCGCGCTCGGCGAAAGCAAATGAACAGGCGAAGCTGACGTAGAAGCGAATCGCTTCCAGCGCGTTGACGCTCATCAGGCAGATATAGAGCTGCTTTTTCAGATCGCGCAGGTTAACGGTAACGGTTTTACCGTTGACCTGATGCGTACCTTCACCCAGCAGATGCCAGTAACTCGTCATCTCGATCAGGTCGTCGTAGTACTTCGAGATATCTTCGGCGCGCGCAAGAATCTGCTCGTTGGTGACGATGTCGTCAAACACCACCGCCGGATCGTTAACGATGTTACGGATGATGTGCGTGTAGGAGCGCGAGTGAATGGTCTCGGAGAACGCCCAGGTTTCAATCCAGGTTTCCAGCTCAGGGATGGAAATCAACGGCAGCAGCGCCACGTTCGGGCTACGGCCCTGAATCGAGTCCAGCAGCGTTTGATACTTCAGGTTGCTGATGAAGATGTGCTTTTCATGCTCCGGCAGCGCCTGGTAATCGATGCGATCGCGCGAGACGTCCACTTCTTCCGGACGCCAGAAGAAGGAGAGCTGCTTCTCAATCAGCTTTTCAAAGATGTCATATTTCTGCTGATCGAAACGGGCAACGTTGACGGACTGGCCAAAGAACATCGGCTCTTTCAGCTGGTCATTTTTGTTCTGCGAGAATGTGGTGTAAGCCATTTTGAGTCCAAATGTGAAGAGGGCCGACCAATGTCGGCCCTGACAAGATGAGATTAGATCTTACATGCGCCGCTTTCGCAGCCATCATCCTGAATGGAAGGTGCCAGATCGTCCTGTGCATCTTCCGCACCGTCGCGGGTGTTTTGATAGTACAGGGTTTTCACGCCGAACTTGTACGCGGTCAGCAGGTCTTTCAGCAGCTGTTTCATCGGCACTTTGCCATTCGCAAAGCGGCTCGGATCGTAGTTGGTGTTCGACGAAATCGCCTGATCGATGAACTTCTGCATCACGCCAACCAGCTGCAGATAACCGTCGTTAGACGGCATTTCCCACAGCAGTTCGTACTGGTCTTTCAGACGCTCATACTCTGGCACCACCTGACGCAGAATGCCGTCTTTCGATGCTTTGATGCTGATGTGTCCGCGCGGCGGCTCAATACCGTTGGTGGCGTTCGAAATCTGCGAAGAGGTTTCAGACGGCATCAGCGCAGAGAGCGTTGAGTTGCGCAGACCGTGCGTGGTGATGGACTCACGCAGGCCTTCCCAATCCAGATGCAGCGGCTCGTTGCACACCGCGTCGAGATCCTTTTTATAGGTATCGATCGGCAGAATGCCCTGCGAGTAAGTGGTCTCTTTAAACCACGGGCACGCACCTTGCTCTTTCGCCAATTCGTTCGAGGCTTTCAGCAAGTAGTACTGAATGGCTTCGAAAGTTTTGTGCGTCAGATTGTTGGCGCTGCCATCAGAGTAACGCACGCCGTTTTTCGCCAGGTAGTATGCGTAGTTGATCACGCCAATACCCAGCGTACGACGGCCCATGGCGCCGCGTTGTGCTGCCGGAATGGGGTAATCCTGATAATCCAGCAGTGCATCAAGCGCACGCACCGCAAGGGTGGCCAGCTCTTCCAGATCGTCAAGGCTGTTAATCGCGCCCAGGTTAAAGGCAGACAGCGTACACAGGGCGATTTCGCCGCTTTCGTCATTGACGTCGTTCAGCGGTTTGGTCGGCAGTGCGATCTCGAGGCACAGATTCGACTGACGAACTGGCGCGATGCTTGGATCGAACGGGCTGTGCGTGTTGCAGTGATCGACGTTCTGAATGTAGATACGGCCAGTTGATGCACGCTCCTGCATCATCAGTGAGAACAGCTCAACGGCTTTCACGCGCTGTTTGCGGATGCTGTCGTCTTTCTCGTATTTGGTGTACAGACGCTCGAACTCGTCCTGATCGGCGAAGAACGCATCGTACAGGCCAGGCACGTCAGACGGGCTGAACAGCGTGATGTCTTCACCTTTCAGCAGGCGGGTGTACATCAGTTTGTTGATCTGTACGCCGTAATCCATGTGACGCACGCGGTTGCCTTCAACACCGCGGTTGTTTTTCAGCACCAGCAGGCTTTCAACTTCCAGATGCCACATTGGGTAGAACAGCGTCGCTGCGCCGCCACGTACGCCGCCTTGTGAGCAAGACTTCACGGCAGTCTGGAAATGTTTGTAGAACGGAATACAGCCGGTGTGGAACGCTTCGCCACCGCGAATCGGGCTACCCAGCGCACGAATGCGGCCGGCGTTGATGCCGATACCGGCGCGCTGCGAAACGTATTTCACAATGGCGCTAGAGGTGGCGTTGATAGAGTCGAGGCTGTCGCCGCACTCAATCAGTACGCAAGAGCTGAACTGACGCGTTGGGGTACGCACGCCGGACATGATTGGCGTTGGCAGCGAGATTTTGAAGGTTGAGATCGCATCGTAGAAGCGCTTCACGTAGTCCATACGGGTTTCGCGCGGATAGCCAGAGAACAGGCATGCCGCCACCAGAATGTAGAGGAACTGGGCGCTTTCGTAGATTTCGCCGCTGACGCGGTTCTGCACCAGATATTTCCCTTCCAGCTGCTTAACCGCTGCGTAGGAGAAATTCATGTCGCGCCAATGGTCGATAAACTCGTCCATCTGCTCGAACTCTTCGGTGCTGTAATCTTCCAGCAGATGGCGGTCGTATTTGCCCATCTCAACCATTTTCACTACCTGATCGTACAGCTTCGGCGGCTCAAACTGGCCGTAGGCTTTTTTACGCAGGTGGAAGATAGCCAGACGCGCAGCCAGGTATTGGTAATCCGGCGCATCACGAGAGATCAGGTCTGCGGCAGCCTTGATGATGGTCTCATGAATGTCAGAAGTTCTGATGCCATCGTAGAACTGAATGTGTGAGCGCAGTTCAACCTGTGAAACTGAAACATTGTTCAGCCCTTCGGCTGCCCAATCCAGTACACGATGAATTTTGTCGAGATCAATGCGCTCCTGGCGGCCATCGCGTTTAGTAACGAGCAGACTTTGGTTCATGTCGCGTTTTTACCTGTCCATGCATGAATGACGTATTTATCCCCCATCTATGCACAAGGTTTATGCACAAGCCGCTCGTTGTGAGTAAGCCTGTGGATAAACACTATATATAGGGGGTGCGGGAAGTTTGAACAACAATATGGTGAGTATTCTAGTCAGCAATCTCTTCTTAACAAGAGTTGATTTTCACTAAAAAATCGTCATTACCGGCTGGCTAAAATCCTGGATCCGCATGCCGCAAGGCCTGCACTTAGTGTCAACCGCTCAACACTTTTTTTTCACTTTATGATCGGACGCGTGTTTCTTGCTCAACCACCGCGCTTCAGGAATTTTCTTAGACAAAAAAAGCCCCGACAAGGCCGCCAGCAGCGAACTTATCTAAAAGTGCTTATGAATTTTTTGTGACTTGCTTAGCCTATAAAAAAGGCTGGTACGCGTCTAAAAGGAAATTGATCTGGATAGGGCCAAAATTGGGGGATGAGAGGTCGCCATGAATGACGTAATGTTTGTTAATTAAGAAAGCATTTTGCTTGAAATCTGGTGCGGGCTCTGACACCTCTGCTGCGTCACGGGCCGTCCTCGCGCCGCTAGCGCGGTGCCTTCGGCTTTCACGTCGTGCCAATGGACCGTTCGCGGATCGGCCATCCTGGCCGGCCCCGAACTGCCTCACGCATCCCTGCGTGAGGCTCCTGACCCAACGTAAAAGCCTCAGCGCTGCGAATGGCCCTTTTGCCGCAGCAGACGCGCCAGCGCCTCTGGCAAAGGATGACATCACTCCTGACGATGCGTATGAATCATGTAGTTCACATCGACACCGCGACCCAGACGGAACTGGTTGGTCAGCGGATTGTAGTGCAGGCCAATCATATTTCTTTCACGCAGCGGGGTTTCATCCACCCAGTTCAGCAACTCGGCGGGACGGATGAATTTCTTCACGTCGTGCGTCCCGCGCGGCACCATGCGCAGCACATACTCGGCACCAAATACCGCCAGCAGCCAGGCTTTTGGATTGCGGTTGATGGTGGAGAAAAACACTTCGCCGCCGGGCTTCACCAGCTGCGCGCAGGCTAAGACTACCGAGCGCGGATCCGGCACATGCTCCAGCATCTCCATGCAGGTCACCACATCATACTGCCCGGCGTGACTTGCGGCGTGATCTTCCACGGTTTGCTGCACGTAGTTAACGCTAACGCCGCTCTCCAGCGCATGCAGACGCGCCACTTCCAGCGGCTCAGCGCCCATATCCAGGCCGGTAACCTCAGCGCCTTCACGCGCCATGCTCTCCGCCAGAATGCCGCCGCCGCAGCCGACATCGAGCACTTTCTTGCCGAACAGGCCATTACTATGCTGCGCTATCCAGCCAAGTCGCAGGGGGTTAATACGGTGCAACGGCTTAAATTCACCCTCTAAATCCCACCAGCGGGATGCCACGGCCTCAAACTTGGCGATCTCGGCGTGGTCGACGTTCTGGCGGCTTTCCTGCGGTTGTTCACTCATTGAATCATCACTCCAGACAAAATATTCCCTCAGTATAAACGCTTAACTCACGCGAACGCATCTCTCACGCTCAAGGAAAAGCGGGATTAAGGCTTGGTTAACGTTCACCGAAGGGAAGCAATGTGATATACTTTCGCACCTTTAAATCCGGGATTATGTAGAGGGATAGCGGCTCCATGAGCGACCTTGCGAGAGAAATTACACCGGTCAATATCGAAGAAGAGTTGAAAAACTCCTACCTCGATTACGCCATGTCGGTCATTGTTGGCCGAGCCTTACCCGATGTGCGTGATGGTCTGAAGCCGGTACACCGCCGTGTGCTTTTTGCCATGAGCGAACTGGGCAACGACTGGAATAAACCCTATAAAAAATCCGCCCGTGTGGTCGGTGACGTCATCGGTAAATATCACCCGCACGGCGATTCCGCGGTATACGAAAGTATCGTGCGTATGGCCCAGCCATTCTCCCTGCGCTACATGCTGGTTGACGGTCAGGGTAACTTTGGTTCGGTCGACGGCGACTCCGCCGCAGCGATGCGTTATACCGAAGTCCGCATGGCAAAGATCTCTTCGGAGCTGCTGGCTGACCTGGAAAAGGAAACCGTCGATTTCGTGCCGAACTATGACGGCACCGAGCAGATCCCTGAAGTCCTGCCAACTAAAATTCCTAACCTGCTGGTAAACGGTTCTTCCGGTATCGCCGTTGGTATGGCAACCAACATTCCACCGCACAACCTGACGGAAGTGATCAACGGCTGTCTGGCGTTTATTGAAGATGAAGACATCACCGTTGAAGGTCTGATGGAGCACATCACCGGGCCAGACTTCCCGACGGCGGCCTTCATCAATGGTCGTCGTGGTATTGAAGAAGCCTATCGCACCGGGCGCGGTAAGATTTACATTCGCGCACGTGGCGAAGTGGAAACTGATGCCAAGACCGGCCGTGAAACCATCATCGTGCACGAACTGCCGTATCAGGTGAACAAAGCGCGTCTGATCGAGAAGATCGCCGAGCTGGTGAAAGAGAAGCGCGTGGAAGGCATCAGCGCACTACGTGACGAATCTGATAAAGACGGCATGCGTGTTGTCATTGAGATCAAACGCGATGCGGTGGGTGAAGTGGTTCTCAACAACCTCTACTCGCTGACACAGCTGCAGGTCTCTTTCGGCATCAACATGGTGGCGCTGCATCAGGGCCAGCCGAAGATCATGACGCTGAAAGGCATCATCGAAGCCTTCGTGCGTCACCGTCGTGAAGTGGTTACGCGTCGTACCATTTTCGAACTGCGTAAAGCGCGCGATCGTGCCCACATCCTTGAAGGCCTGGCGATTGCGTTGGCCAACATCGATCCAATCATCGAACTGATTCGTCGTGCACCAACGCCAGCCGAAGCGAAACTGGGCCTGCTGGCGCAGTCGTGGGATCTGGGTAACGTTGCCGCGATGCTGGAACGTGCCGGTAATGACGCTGCACGTCCGGAATGGCTGGAAGCCGAGTTCGGTATTCGCGATGGTCAATATTATCTGACTGAACAGCAAGCGCAGGCGATTCTGGATCTGCGTCTGCAGAAACTGACCGGCCTCGAGCATGAAAAACTGCTCGACGAATACAAAGAGCTGCTGGATCAGATCGCTGAACTGCTGCACATCCTGCAAAGCGCTGAGCGCCTGATGGAAGTAATCCGTGAAGAGCTGGAGCTGATGCGCGATCAGTTCGGCGACGCACGCCGTACGGAAATTACCGCAAACAGTGCAGACATCAACATCGAAGACCTGATCAATCAGGAAGACGTTGTGGTGACGCTGTCGCATCAGGGTTATGTCAAATACCAACCGCTGACCGACTATGAAGCCCAGCGCCGCGGTGGTAAAGGCAAATCCGCCGCACGTATTAAAGAAGAAGACTTTATCGATCGTCTGCTGGTGGCCAACACCCACGACACCATTCTGTGCTTCTCAAGCCGTGGCCGTCTCTACTGGATGAAGGTCTATCAGCTGCCGGAAGCCAGCCGTGGTGCGCGCGGTCGTCCCATCGTTAACCTGTTGCCGCTGGAAGCCAACGAACGTATCACCGCCATTCTGCCGGTGCGTGAATACACCGAAGGCTTCAACATCTTCATGGCTACCGCGAGCGGTACCGTGAAGAAAACCGCGCTGCAGGAGTTCAGCCGTCCGCGTAGTGCGGGCATCATCGCCATCAACCTGCGTGAGGATGACGAGCTGATTGGCGTGGCGCTGACCAACGGTAGCGACGAAGCAATGCTGTTCTCTGCCGCCGGTAAAGTGGTGCGCTTCGCTGAAACGGCGGTACGTGCGATGGGCCGTTCGGCTTCGGGCGTTCGCGGTATCAAGCTGGCTGAAAGCGACAAAGTGGTGTCGCTGATTGTGCCACGCGAAGAGGGCGCGATCCTCACCGTGACGCAGAACGGTTACGGTAAACGTACCGCCAACAGCGAGTATCCAACCAAGTCGCGTGCGACCCAGGGCGTGATCTCGATTAAAGTCACCGAACGTAACGGACCGGTTATCGGCGCGGTACAGGTGGTGGATGGCGATCAGATCATGATGATCACCGATGCCGGTACGCTGGTGCGTACTCGCGTATCGGAAGTCAGCGTGGTTGGCCGTAACACTCAGGGCGTGATTCTGATCCGTACAGCGGAAGATGAAAACGTGGTGGGTCTGCAACGCGTCGCGGAGCCGGTGGAAGAGGAAGAACTCGACGCCATCGACGGCAGCGTAGCGGAAGGCGAGGAGGATATCGCGCCGGAAGTGGACAGCGACGACGAAGCACCAGAAGCTGACGACGAAGAGTAATTCGTAACGGCTTTATTAAGCGGCAGGTCAGGAAACTGACCTGCCGTTTTTTTATCTGAGTTTTCCCCTAAAGGCGCGGGCTAGCTGGCTTTTTAGGACCGATAAAGCTAGTGTATGGAAGCTTTTCAACATCCTGATAACCTCTTACCGCCAGTGAGCCTCTTTTGAAATATCTTGTCTCCTTTCGCACTACGCTTCGAATTTCGCGCTATCTGTTTCGTGCGCTGGCGTTGCTGCTCTGGGCGCTGGGTGCGCTGCTGACCACTTTCTACATCATCAACGTGCTGCATGAGAAAGAGAACGCGGTGCGTCAGGAGTTTGCCGCCAATTATGGTCAGGCTGAGTGGTACGTGCGCCATTCGGCGGACGTGATGCGCGAGCTGAAATACATCACCGAAAATCGCCTGAGCAGCAGCGCTAACGGTCTGGATGTGCTTAACGGTTTGCCGCCGGGCAAAGGTGCGCTGCCGCAGTTCACGCCGCTGTTTTCCGATGGCGACTGCACGTCAATGAGCAACACCTGGCGTAACTCGCTGGACTCGCTCAGCTACTACATCAATTACTGGAAAAGCAATTTTGCCTCGGCGTATGAATTGAACCGCGTGTTCTTCATTGGCGGAGAGAATCAGTGTCTGGCTGATTTCACCATCGGCAGCAACAATTCGGTCGATCGTGAACGTAGCCTGAAAGCGCTGCGCGAACACGTGCTGCATTATCGCAACGGCAATGAAGAAGAGCGCCGTCAGCCGATGTATTGGATCACCAGCAGCGCGCAGCCGGGCGTCGGCAACTTCTATATGGTGATGCCGGTATATGTGGCGAACAAGCTGCAGGCGTTGCTGGGCGTGGAGCAGAATATTCGCCTTGATGAGTTCATTCAGCCGGGCGGTTTGCCGCTGGTGGCCACCATCACTGATGAAAACTACCGTCCGCTGATCAGTTCGCGTCGCGGCGGGCCGGGCTACTCGCTCGACGATCTGCCGGATAACAGCACCTGGTTCGGCTATCTCGACAGCTATCGCCAGCTGGTGCTGAAAAAGCCGCTGCCGCCGTCGAATCTCAATGTGGTGTGGTCGCTTTCCACCGACGTGTTAACCGATCAGCTCAAGCTGATGCTGATCAACGCGCTGCTACTCAATATCTTAACCGCGGTGGTTTTGTTCACGCTGGCGTGGATTTTTGAGCGCCGCATGTTCCTGCCGGCCGAGGAGAATGCGCATCGGCTGGAAGAGCACGAGCAGTTCAACCGCAAGATTGTCGCCTCGGCGCCGGTCGGCATCTGTATCCTGCGCACCAGCGACGGCACCAACATTCTGAGTAACGAACTGGCGCATAACTATCTGACGCTGCTGACGCAGGAAGATCGCCAGCGTCTGAATGAAATCATTGGCGGTCAGCAGGTCAACTTTGTCGATGTGCTGACCGGCAGCAACACCAACCTGCAAATCAGCTTTGTGCATTCGCGCTATCGTAATGAAAATGTGGCGATTTGCGTGCTGGTGGATGTTTCGGCGCGCGTGCGTATGGAGCAGTCGCTGCAGGAGATGGCGCACTCGGCCGAGCAAGCCAGCCAGTCGAAATCAATGTTCCTCGCCACCGTCAGCCATGAACTGCGCACGCCGCTGTACGGCATTATCGGTAACCTCGATCTGCTGCAAACCAAAGTGCTGCCGAAAGGCGTCGATTCACTGGTGACGGCGATGAACAACTCGTCGAGCCTGCTGCTGAAGATCATCAGCGACATCCTCGACTTCTCGAAGATTGAATCCGAACAGCTGAAAATTGAACCGCATCCGTTCTCGCCGCGTGAAGTGGTCAACCATATTGCCAGCAACTATCTCTCGCTGGTGGTGCGTAAGCGCCTGGCGCTGTATGTGTTTATTGAAAACGATGTGCCCCTGATTATGGATGGCGACGCCATGCGTCTGCAGCAGGTGATATCCAACCTGCTGAACAACGCCATTAAATTCACGCATACCGGCTGCATCATCCTGCATGCTTACGTCAAAGAGGGTTATCTGGCATTCCGCGTACGCGATACCGGCGTCGGTATTCCGGCCAAAGAGGTAACGCGCCTGTTCGATCCGTTCTTCCAGGTGGGTTCTGGCGTGCAGCGTAACTTCCAGGGCACCGGCTTAGGGCTGGCGATCTGCGAAAAGCTGATCAACATGATGGACGGCGACATCGAAGTCGATTCCGAACCGGGTATGGGCAGCCAGTTTATCGTGCGTATTCCGATCTATTCCGGTCAGCTGGCGGCGCCACCGCTGCTCGACGGCTTGCAGGAAAAAGCCATCTGGCTGGATATGCGTAATGAGTATCTCGCCAGCTTCCTGCTGCGTCTGCTGCAACAGCAGGGCATTCAGGCAGCGTATTACCATGGCCAGGCGGCGGCTGATGATGTGATCATCAGCGATCACGATGAGCCTGCCGCGCAAACTGGACGCGCACATATTCGTATCTGTGGTGAGCACATCGATATGCCGCACGAAACCGCGCCGGGGCAATGGATTCAGAGCAGCGCGATGCTCCACGATCTGCCGCAGCTGCTGGGCCGCATCTACCGCATCAACATTAATAGCCAAACCGCCACGCCGCTGCCGTTAACCGCGCCAAAAGCCGCCGCGACCTTCGAAGATATTATCGTGCTGATTGTTGATGACCATCCGATCAACCGCATGCTGCTATCAGAACAGCTCGGCACCGTCGGCTATCAAACCAAAACCGCGCAGGATGGCGTTGATGCGCTGAACGTGCTGAGTCGCAACCATATCGATATCGTGTTGAGCGACGTGAACATGCCGAACATGGATGGTTATCGCCTGACGCAACGTCTGCGTCAGCTGGGACATACTTTCCCGGTGATTGGCGTCACGGCAAATGCGTTAGCGGAAGAGAAGCAGCGCTGTATGGATGCGGGTATGGATAACTGTTTGTCGAAGCCGGTCACGCTGGATGTGTTGAAAAGCACGCTGGCGGTGTATGCGGAACGCGTCAGAAAGGGCAGGGTAGAGGCGTAAAGCGGATACTAAAAAATGGGCGGTGTCAGAAGACGCCGCCCATTCGTATTACTCTTTGTCGACCTGAGTGGCGCTGACAGAAGAGAGATAGTTCAGCAGCGCGATATCGTTTTCCACACCCAGTTTCATCATGGCTGATTTCTTCTGGCTACTGATGGTTTTGATACTGCGGTTAAGTTTCTTAGCAATCTCAGTCACCAGGAAACCTTCTGCGAACAGACGCAGTACTTCACTCTCTTTCGGCGACAGACGTTTGTCACCGTAACCACCGGCGCTGATGCGCTCCAGCAGTTTTGCCACGCTTTCCGGCGTATATTTTTTGCCTTTCTGCAGAGCCGCGAGTGCTTTTGGCAGATCGGTTGGTGCGCCTTGCTTCAGTACGATCCCTTCGATATCCAGATCCAACACCGCGCTCAGGATCGCTGGGTTATTGTTCATGGTCAGAACGATAATCGAGAGGTCCGGATAGTGACGTTTGATGTATTTAATCAGGGTGATACCGTCACCGTACTTCTCGCCTGGCATGGAGAGGTCGGTAATCAGGACATTAGCGTCCAGTTTGGGCAAGCTGTTTACCAGTGCTGTTGAGTCTTCAAACTCACCTACAACGTTAACCCATTCAATCTGTTCCAGTGACTTACGGATACCGAACAGAACGATCGGATGGTCATCGGCAATAATTACGTTCAAGTTATTCATCTTATTGGTTACCTTGCTGCAGCAGTTGGCTGACGTAAGCGTCAATTTCACTGGTGGTATTTTTAATGGTTAAATCGTCACATACTTTAATGTGTTGTTCTAACGCTTCACAAAGCTGTTTACCTGAACCCAGATTGAGCATGGCAAACACGCCTTTCAGGCGATGTGCTGTCTGAGCAAGCGAGGGATAATCCTTTTCCGCCGCTTCAGTATACAGTCTCTTCACATCTGGCGGTACTGTCTCGGTAAACAGCTGGAAATAGCCTCCGCTCATTAGCGGCGTGGCTTCTTCATCTTCGCGACTCTCATCTAACAAATCATGAGAAAGTTGCTTTTCAATCAGGGCCAGCAGCGCATCAAGCAGTGCATTACTGAGATTGAAGTTGACCCGGAATTGCTGATCGTTCAACGCGTGATGACCCATTTCGTCACCGGCCAGCAGCAGCGCCCAGCCGTTCAGGCGCGCCGGATCGTCGGTCACCAGCACATCATGATCCTGACCAGTTAAACGCTCATCCGAGGTCAGGCATTTCGCTCCCCAGTTTTCGAGGTGGCGACAAACGATCTTGTGTACGTCTTCTACGGCGATATCCACCAACGCGGTCACGCCTTCCAGCAGTTTCTCTTCCTGCTCGCCTTGCTGCTCTAACGCCAGCGGCAGCTGAATATTGTAGCGTGTGCCGATATCGGGTTTAGCGATGATCTCCAGCTGGCCGCCCATCTGTTTGCACAGCTGCTTACAGAGGAAAAATGCCATGCCGGACGCCTGGCCAAAACGATCTTGCGTGGTGTCGCCGAGATAGGGGAAATCGACATTCGCCAGTTCATCGACGCTCAAGCCGGAGCCAGTATCCACCAGCTGCAGCAAGACCTGATTGGGCTTGTCTTCACTGGTTTTGATCTCCAGCGAAATCTTGCCCCAGCGCGTGGTGGTCAGCGAATAGTGCATCAGCGTGGTCAGCACTTTACGCAGCGCACGACGATCGCCAAAACGCATCTCGTCATTGGCTAAATGGTTATTCACCACCAGCGCTAAACCTTTACGACGCAGCAGCGGCAGGCTTTCCAGCGCGATTTCGTCCAGCATATCCTGCAGGTTGAACACGCTGGCATCAGGCGACCAGTCATGCGCTTCCAGGCGATTAAGCAGCACGATGTCATCCACCAGGCGCGCCAAACCCTGGCTCTCGTCGAGCAGATCGAGCACGCTTTCGTCATCGTCACGCTGGCTAAGTTGTACTAGTTGCTTAACCATGCTTTGCAGTGGACCATTGAGGGCGTGACCGAGGTTATGCATTAACTGCTGACGCATCTGGTGATTACGATCCAGCACCTGTTGCGCCTTCTGCAACTTCTTATTCACCAGTAATTCGCGGTCCTGATCGCGCATCATAAATAGCTGAGTATGCGGCGACAGCACGCTGCGCGCGTGGCGAATTTCATACACTTCGTTATTGATGGTCGCCTGCAATACGCCCTGATGTTGATCGGACATATTGATGATTTTCTGCAGATTCAGGTGCGGCAACAGATGTTCAGCGATTTTATTGCTGAGCAGCGTGCGGTTAGTGGCGAAGTCGTACACCAGCAAGCCGACCGGCAAACTGGCGACGATCTCTTCGTTAAGCATGCGCAGCGAATCCAGCTCGGCGCTCTGATTCTCGTTCGGGCGCAGCGATTGCTGACGCAGCAGCGTAATGCCCGCAATCGACAGTAAAAACAGCACAAGGTTGATCAGCAGCGGCCACATCAGATTATGCAGCGTATCCAGCGCCAGGTTGGTGAGCGGCACGCGATATACCAGCTGCAGCGAAGTGCTAGGCAGCGAGGAGGCGATCTCCAGATTCGGGTTTACCAGCGCCACGTGCGTGCTTTCGCTGCTGGTGTCGTCGCTGGTGGTGGTGTTGGTGGTCGACGTTTGCGTCGCGTCCTGACGCAGTTGGAAGTTCTCCAGCGGCATATTACGCGGAATCAGATCGTTAACCGGCAAATCAAATGCCACCACGGTGGCTAAATGGCCCGGCTGATTGAAAGTGGTGCGCAGGGTAAAGTAGTGATCGTTCTGCCAGGCGAAGTGACGCAGCGGCGAGAAGCTTTCGCGCTCATCCAGCGCATTGGCCTGCTGCAGCATCTCGGCGCGGCGGCTATCAACCAGCGAATTGATCGCACTCTCTTTATAACGTGTCGCCATGTCTTTCAGCGGCAGCGTGGAGATCATAATCAGGCTGTTATCCTGACCATTGAGGAAGTACATCGACCAGGTCGGATTTTCCGCGCCCCACAGCGTATCGAGATAGTTGGACATGCGCATGGTCATATCCAGCGTGCTGCTATCGTGCGAACCGAAAATCAGTGCTTCGGTTTTGCGGCGGGTTTTTTCCAGATAATAGACATCCGGGCGCAGGCGGGTTTCCTGAAGATTACTGTTCGGCGACGAACCGGCGGCGCTGGTGGCCAGGTTCTCATAAATCTGCCACGTAGCGAAGCGCGACGCATCGATGCGTTTCTGCATCGCACGCGCCAAATCGGTCATCGCATAGCGCTTCTCTGTCATCCAGGCATTCACGCTGTTGTGCACCATCGCGCCCAGCGCCAGAAAAAGCACCAGGTTAAACACCACGAAAAAGCGCGTTACATTGCCGGATGTCAGAGGAAATTTATAAGGCAGCATAGTGTCTCAGGATCATGGAATTAGCGCGCAACCCGTCGGGCACTGGCAGCGACGGCCAGCAGCAGCAGAGCGATAAGCAAAAATGCACCACTCAGGCTGATCCACTGGGAAATTAATCCGATTAAAGCCGGACCTGAAAGAATACCTGCATAGCCTAACGTTGTCATGGCCGAAATCGCCAGATTCGACGGCATATCGTGTTGATTCCCGGCAGCATTGAACAACATCGGCACCGTATTGGCGAGGCCAAAACCTACCAGCAGGAAAGCCAGCAGCGCAATTTGCGGCCACGGCAGCAACACCGCCAACGTCATGCCTGCGGCAGCGGCTAACGCACCGGTCAACATCACCGGATAACGGCCGAAGCGCTGAATCACTTTATCGCCGGTCAGACGACCAATGGTCATTGCCACCGAGAACACCGCATAACCTAAACCAGCGTGCGCCGGGCTCATCTCCGGGCTTTGCAGCAGCAACAGCGCGCCCCAATCCAGCACCGCACCTTCGGCAAGAAACAGAATAAAGCAGAGTAAACCGAGGAATGCCACCCAACCGCGCGGAATAACCAGCCACGGCTGATCGGGCTGATGCAGGCGTTCGGTCATCAGCGTCGGCAGGCTCCACACCAGCAGCAGCACAATCAGCACCATCACCGCGCCAACCGCTTGCAACGGCGTCAGGCCGCTGCCGAGTAACAGGCTGACGGAGCCAGCGCCAATAATCCCGCCGAGGCTAAAGAAACCGTGGAAACCGGACATCATCGGCTTGCGTGCGGCTTTTTCCACTTCGACCGCCTGCACGTTCATCGCGACATCCAGCATGCCGAGTCCGGCACCAAATACCATTAAAGTGGCGGCCATCAGCCACATCACATCAAGCGTCGCCAGCAGCGGTAACATCGCCAGCACCACCAGCGTGGAGCACAACATCACCCGACGACCACCGAAGCGCGCAATCAAACCCCCGGTAATCGGCATCGCCGCCAGCGAGCCAATTCCCAGACACAGCAGCAAACCACCCAATGATGCGCCGCTCAATGCCAGACGCTGGCTGGCGAACGGCACCAGCGGTGCCCATGCGGACATGCCCAATCCAGCGATGAGGAAAACGATACGTGTCCCGAGGTTGACACGGTGATGCAATTTATTTTGCGGCGCGGCGTCCAGTGCTGTCATAAAGAGTAGTTTTCATTAGCGGGTGAAGCGACGAAGTTTAGCATCAAAGCGCATGTCACACCGCGCATCAGACCCTATCAGATGGCAGCGATTAAACGCCAGAAACAGGCATATTACCGATTTTTTACGCATCGCTGCGCTTTTCCAGAACTTTCCTGGCATGTGCCAATCATTACTGGAGTGACTTAAGTAAAATTTTTTCTGCCGAATGATGCAGTATACTGATGAAAGATTCCGCGCCACATGCGGCCTGGACGTCAATTTTTTGGCGCTGTCGCAAAGCATGCATTTCCGGATTTTCGCCAATAGGCAGCGACCACGTAAAACCGATATGTTAGTCATCCCATCATCTCCCGATGCGGAATATAGCGAGATCGAGATTATTTCTCCCCCTTTGGGAGAATTTTGCTGTGCCTTATTTTACTCCTTGTTACCTGCGGGTAACCCGTTTTCATCAGGCGAAGCGGGCCATTGATTAATGGCCTGTATGGCGCACCGGTACGCTTAAAACATTAATAAGCTTAATGACCGTTGCAATACCTTCCCTGTAACGAGGTTACCTATGTCTTCACGTCAATCCGAACAACAATTAGCGGCGATTCTGCACTCTGCGGTCACTCTTTATCCGCTGGCAGACGACACATCATCTTTGCAAACGCGCAGCGTGGATACTACGCCGCCCGCGCCGTTACGTCCTTATGAACCTATTGCACAAGATGGCGTGATTGCCGCATGGGAATCCCGCAGGAATATTCACCTGCGCGGTCGCGCCGAATCTGAGCCAGGCGCCACCGTAACGCTGACCTTTAACGGCGAAGTCTGGCACAGCACGGTAAATAAATGGGGTTACTGGAATGCTTCGATGCCGCCGTCGGTGCTCAACGGATTGTCCGACGGTGCTTATTCGCTGACGCTGACCATCACCGACAAAGCCGGTAACAGCACCGATACGCAGGTGGGCTTTGGGGTTTACGTGGATAAAACCATCAAGCCTACGCTGACGGTGGATCCGATCAGCGGTGATAACGCGGTCAGCGTGGCAGAAGGCATTTACGGCGTGGAGGTGCACGGCAGTGTTACGCACATGCCGGCGAACAGCCATATCACGGTGATCTTAGCCGGGAAAAAATACTCTGGCGGCGTTAACGATAAAGGCGAATGGACCGCCGCTATTCCTTCACAGGATCTTCAGGCGTTACAGGATGGCGTCTACAGCCTAAAAGTCAGCGCTACCGATCCCAACGGCAAAACCACCGCTTATCTGCAGGATGTCACCTTAATTACCCACGTTAGCAGCCTGCCGCACATCAGTTTCGATAAGGTCACGGCAGACAACGTGATCAATAAAGAAGAGAGCCAAAACGATCTCACCTTCAGCGGCGATCTCTCGGTGGTGGTACCGGGCCAGCAGCTGTTGCTGTGCAGTGGAGATGCGGTATATCACGCGCAGATTGGCAGCGACGGTCACTGGCAGGTGACGATTCCGGCCAGTGAAGTGGCGAGCTTTATTGCACTGGGCGAAATCCGGGTTTATGCGCAGGATGGCGCTGGCAACACCACTGACGCAATGCTGGAACTGAACGTGGTCACCCAACTGCCAGACATCTATTACGAAATCAATATTGGCGGCGATACCACGCTGAATCAGCAGGAAGCGCAGCACGATCTCAGTTTCTATCTCGAAGGCGTGAAGGAGCTGACGCTCAACGGCAAAAACTACACGCCGGATAACGGCATGGTCACCATCAGCGCCGAAGATCTGCAGGCGCTGCCGGATGGCGAAGTGTCGGCGCTGGCCACGCGCTGGGATGAGTACGGCAACCACGATACGCAGATTATTGAGAACCTGTTCAACGTTGCCACGCATCAGGTGCCGACCATTACGCTGAATCAACCGTTTGGCGACTGGGTGCTGGATGCGGCGGAGCTCAATAGCTGGCATCTGATTCAGGGCAGCAGTAGCCATCTCGATCAGGGCAGCCTTGTGACGTTGACGCTGGGCGATCAGAGTTACACCGCCACGGTTAAAGCCGACGGCAACTGGGCGCTGACCATTTTGGCGGGTCAGTTGGCACCGCTGGATGATGGCAGCTACCAAATGAAGGTCAGCGCGCAGGACAAAGCAGGCAATGTGGCGACGGCGACGCAGCCGGTGACCATCGATAGCCATGAGGTGGCCGCCAGCGTCAGCAGCGAGCCGCTGAATACGCTGCTGGTCGACGCAGGCGACAGCGCCGCCGCTCAACCCAGCGATGCGCGCGCCACGGAAAGCCACTACAACGGCAGCGATAGCAGTTACACCCTCGGCGACCATCTGCAGCAACATCAGGTTCAGAACCTGGCGTAATCCGCCATCAACCGCTAGCAACATCGGCTAGCGGTTGCCAGCCCACTCTCATTGCTCACGGGACAACAGGGATGACAGCACAACCCTTCAACAGCGACAACGGCATCGCGGCGATGCTGCGCGTGGCGGCACGCTTCGGTAAACCGGCGGACGGCAGCACGCTGCGCCAGCAGATGCGCTGGTTTCAACATCTGGCCCCGACGCAACAGTTAGAACGTTTAGCCCGGCTGTTAGGCCTGCATTTGATGTTGGTGCCGCACAGCAAACTGCGCTGGCGGCAGGAAATTGTGCCGGTATTGCTGCTGCTGGAAAACGGCAGCGTGGCGTTGATAGAAGAGGTGGATAGTAACGGTGGCGTACGTTACTGGCTGAGTGAAAGTGGCGATGTGGTGCGCGCAGGTCAGCTGCAGGATTTGCTCATGCAGGCGGACATACAGGTTGGCGTCGTTGGTGTGGCGGCGCGGGCGCGTGATGCGCGCATCGATGAGTTTGTGCAGCCGTATCAGCCGCACTGGTTCTGGCATCACTTTCGTGGCATGAAGCGGCGCATTGCGGAGATCAGCCTGGCCTCGCTGGTCGGCAACGTGCTGGCGCTGGCGGGCATTCTGTTTTCCATGCAGGTGTACGATCGGGTGATTCCGGCGCAGTCGCAGCCAACGTTGTGGGTGCTGTTCGCCGGCGTGGTGCTGGCGGCCGCCATTGAGTATCTGATTCGTCTGATGCGCACCCAGGTTTCTGACCTGATGGGCAAACGCATCGACCTGAAAATATCCGCCATGCTGTTTGCGCGGGCGATGAACATCCGCAACGAAGCGCGCCCACGTTCCACCGGCTCCTTTATTGCCCAACTGCGTGAAATTGATCAGGTCCGCGAGCTGCTGACGTCCACCACGGTGAATGCCGCCGCCGACTTGCCGTTTGTGCTGCTGTTTCTGCTGATTATGGCGTCAATTGGCGGCTGGCTGGTGCTGATTCCGTTACTGGCAATCCCGCTGATCGTCATTCCTGGCTTACTGGTGCAAATCCCGATGGCGCGTCTGGCGCAGGAAGGGTTGCGGGAAAGCGCGCTGCGTCAGGCGGTGCTGGTGGAAACCTTAGAAGGTGTAGAGGATATTAAAGCGCTGCAAGCGGAACCCTATTTTCAGCGCCAGTGGGAGCAAACGCACGAAGTTAGCGCGGCCATCAGTAATCAGCAACGTTTATGGGGCGCGCGCCTCACCGGTTGGTCGGCCAGCGTGCAGCAGCTCACCTATGCCGGCATGTTGGTGTTCGGCGTCTATCTGGTGCTCGACAATCAGATCACCACCGGCACGCTGGTGGCGTGCAGCTTGCTCTCATCACGCACCATCGCGCCGCTGATGCAGCTCACCATGGTGTTTTCGCGCTGGCAGCATGCGAAATCGGCGATGAAAGGGCTGGATGAACTGTTAAAGAAGCCGCTCGACCAACCCGATCACGCCACGCTGGCGCACTGTCCGGTGCTCAGCGGCCACTATCTGCTGCAAAACGTGCATTACCGCTACGAAGAGGAGAGCGGTAATAGCGTGCTCAACATTCCGCAATTGCAGATCACGCCCGGCGAACGCGTGGCGATTCTCGGTAAAGTCGGCGCGGGCAAATCGACGCTGCTGAAGATGCTGGCCGGTCAGGCGCGCGCCAGCCAGGGCAAAGTGCTGGTGGACGGCGTCGATCTCACCTGCATCGATCCGGTCGATCTGCGGCGTCAGCTTGGCTGGCTGTCGCAGGATGCGCGGCTGTTTTTCGGCACGCTGCGCCAGAACCTGCTGCTCGGGAATCCGCACGCCAGCGAGCAGGAGATGCTGCAGGCGCTGCGCATTAGCGGCGCGTTAGCTTTGGTGCAGCAGGACGCCGCCAGCCTTGATCGCATTATTCATGAAGGCGGACGCGGCTTGTCCGGCGGCCAGCGGCAAATGGTGCTGCTCAGCCGGTTGATTCTGCGCCAGCCGCAGGTGGTTTTGCTGGATGAACCGACCGCGGCGATGGATGAGCAACTGGAGGCGCAGGTGATTCGTCAGCTGGCGCAATGGGTCACCGGGCGCACGCTGGTACTGGTCACGCATCGTCCCGCGCTGCTGCGCATGGTTGATCGCATCATTGTGATGGATAACGGCCGCATCGTGGCCGATGGCGCGCGCGACGAGATTCTGCGCCACGCCGCCAATAAAAAAGGAGATGCGGCATGAGCGTGGTGCTGTTGGATAAAGATCTGACGCGGCGTGAGCGTCGCACCTCGGCGATCATCTGGCTGTGCGTGGTGGCGCTGCTGCTGTTTCTGCTGTGGGCGTACTTTGCGGTGCTGGACGAAGTCACGGTCGGCATCGGCAAAGTCACGCCTTCCAGCCGCGCGCAGATCATTGATAGCCTTGATGGCGGCATCGTCAAACAGCTCAATGTGCACGAGGGCAATATCGTGCAGCGCGGCGAGGTGCTGGCAACACTCGATCCTACGCGCTTTCAAACCAACTTTGGTGAGGCGATTGCGCGGGTGCGCACGCTGCGTGCCTCCTCTGAACGTTTACAGGCCGAGCTCAGCGACACGCCGCTGAGGTTCAGCGCCGATATCCTGCAACATCCCGAACTGGTGGCGCGCGAAACGCAGCTCTATCAGGCGCGGCGGCAGAATTTTGTCGAGACCATCGGCAATTTGCAGCAATCCCTTGCGCTGGTGCAGGCAGAACTCAACGTGACGGAGCCGCTGATGCTGCGCGGCGCGGCGGGTAAGGTGGATGTGATTCGCCTGCGTCGCCAGGTTAGCGATCTGCGCGGCAAAATCGACGAAGCGCGCAACGATTATTACGTGCGTGCCCATGAAGAGCAGGTGAAAAACAACGGTGAACTGGATGCGCAGCTGCAGGTGGCGGCAGGCAAGCAGGATCTGCTGACGCGTACCACGCTGATTTCGCCGGTGCGCGGCATTGTGAAGGATGTGCGCGTCACCACGGTGGGCGGCGTGCTGGAGCCGGGTGGCAAGCTGATGGAGATTGTACCGCTGGAGGATCAATTGCTGATTGAGACGCGCATCAATCCCCGCGATATCGGCTATATCCGGCCGGGTTTACCCGCGGTGGTGAAGATCACCGCCTACGACGCGTCGATTTATGGCGATCTGCACGGGGAAGTCGAAACCGTCTCGCCTGATACGCTGCAGGACGAAGTGCGGCACGACGAGTTTTACTATCGCGTCTATGTACGCACGCAAAAAGCCGAGCTGACCAATAAAAGCGGCCGCAGGTTCGCCATCATGCCCGGCATGGTGGCGAATGTTGAGATTAAAACCGGTCAGAAAACCGTGATGGATTATTTGCTTAAGCCGCTGAATAAAACCAGGGAATCACTGCGTGAGCGTTAACAATATGCACCGGCTATTATTGCAGCGATCTTTGTTAAGTGCCGAAATTAACATTGCCGATTTAAGGCTATGAATTGAACAAAATGTGCGAAAAGAGACAAATAATGCGCGGCAGTTATTGTGGTTAATTTAACCCGCGTAATTAACTTTACGCAATATAAGGCGATGTCTGAATTGCGGGCAAAAAAATGCCGGACCATCTGGTCCGGCGGGAAATTAGGGTAAATCAAAACATTCGGGGTGAATGAGGGTAATAATGAAATAAATGATGATAGCGGGGATAATTGTATGCTCTGGATGGGTTTGAGTTTTGTCATTCAGTGCGGAAATGTAACTCATGTAATTTGATGTTTTTAAACAATTAAAATATATGTTGTCAAAAAGTGCTATATTTTTTACCTATCTGTGCTGGTTATTAGTTCCCCTGAATTTACATCCTGAAATAACTATTTAATACACTGAAACAGTTTTGGAAATTTAGTAGCATTTTCGTGATAGATTATTGCCCAACATAAAATAACAATGGCTTGCCGGCTGAATTTTTAATCATTCAGTTCGCAGTGGCAAAAATAAAGGCACATTAAAGAGGGTAATTAAAATGAAACGTCGCGTTCTCTCCCTGATGATTCCTGCATTGCTGGTGGCAGGATCAGCAAGCGCAGCTGAAATTTACAATAAAGATGGCAACAAATTAGACCTCTACGGAAAAGTGGACGGTCTGCATTATTTCTCTGACAACTCTGGCTCAGACGGTGACCAGTCTTACCTGCGTTTTGGCTTCAAAGGTGAAACTCAGGTGACCGATCAGCTGACCGGTTACGGCCAGTGGGAATACCAGGCTGCACTGAACACCGCAGAAAGCGAAGGCACCGCGAACAGCTATACGCGTGTTGGTTTTGCCGGTCTGAAATTTGGTGATGCAGGTTCATTCGACTACGGCCGTAACTACGGCGTGATGTACGATCTCGGCGCATGGACTGACGTTCTGCCAGAGTTCGGTGGCGATACCTACGGCGCGGACAACTTCCTGTTCCAGCGCAGCAACGGCCTCGCTACCTATCGTAATACCAACTTCTTCGGTTTAGTCGATGGCTGGAACTTCGCGGTTCAGTATCAAGGCAAAAACGATAACCCAACCGAATCTACTGGCTCTGGTCGTGATGTGTTGGGCGAGAACGGTGACGGCTACGGCCTGAGCACCACTTACGATCTGGGTTCAGGTTTCGGTATTGGTGCAGCGATGTTCCAGTCTGACCGTACCAATAACCAGAACGGTAACAATCCACGTACCGCCAACATCCTGGGTCGCGGTGATAAAGCCGAAGCTTACAGCGGTGCGCTGAAGTATGACGCTAACAACGTTTACCTGGCCGCAATGTACAGCCGTTCATACAACGCGACGCGTTTCGGCGCCAGCGATAGCGGCACCGTTTACGGTTACGCCAACAAAGCGGATAACTGGGAATTGGTGGCACAGTACCAGTTCGACTTCGGCCTGCGTCCATCTCTGGCGTTTGTCTCTTCTCGCGGCTCTGACATCGAAGGTTACGGCAGCCAGAATCTGAAGAAATACATTGATGTAGGCGCAACTTACTATTTCAACAAAAACATGTCGACCTACGTTGATTACCAGATTAACCTGCTGGACGACAACAACTTCACCGACGCAGCCGGTATCAATACCGATGACGTCGTAGCACTGGGCTTGGTTTACCAGTTCTAAGGGTGATGGAGCGTGACTTGCCGGTCACGCTCCCGTTTTCAGCAGCGCATCCAGCGCGGCATGCAGCACGTCGACCACCCGTTCCGCCTCCTCGCCAATATGTACCTGCACAATCGCACCCTCAACCAGTAACACAATCTGCGCCGTTTTGACCTGCTGATCGGGCATCAACTTGTCGCTGATCGCCTGCGCCATCTCACGCTTATGTTGACGAATCAGTTCGCTGGCTTCCGCTAACGTGTCGCCCAGCTCCGCAGCGGTATTGATAAACGCACAGCCGCGATAATCGTCATCCCTGAACCAGCTCAGTAACGCCGCGGGCAGCGCATCGATCAATGCCGCATGCTGATTCAGCGCATGGCGAAACGCCAGCATCCAGCGCTGATGGCGCTGCTGTAAAAACGCCAGCACCAGCGCATTCTTCGCCGGAAAGTGACGATAGAAAGTCACTTTGGTCACGCCCGCTTGCGCAATCACCTTATCCACACCGGTGGCGCGAATGCCTTGTTGGTAAAACAGCTGCTGCGCGCACAGCAAGATACGATCGCGCGCGGAGGCGGTGGCATCAAAGATCAGAGGCTCAAGCATAAAAATTCCTGTGTTTGCATGTAGACAGAATTGTCTACATACGGCAGGATGAATCAAGTAGACAGACCTGTCTACATAATCGGGAGGAATAACATGCTGGTGCCACCGTTCAATCAACAAACCGCGTTACAGAAAGTCCGCATGGCGGAAGATGCCTGGAATAGCTGCGATGCGCAGCGTGTTTCGCGGGTGTACAGCGAAGATACGCGCTGGCGCAATCGCAGTGAATTCGTCAATGGACGCGCAGAAGTCGTGGCCTTCCTGCAGCGCAAGTGGGTGAAAGAGTTGGATTATCGACTGATCAAAGAGCTATGGGCGTGGCATGAAGATAAGCTGGCGGTGCGCTTTGCCTATGAATGGCATGATGACAGCGGTAACTGGTTTCGCAGCTATGGCAATGAGAACTGGCACTTTGGTGCCGATGGTTTGATGATTCAGCGATTCGCCTGCATCAATGATCTGCCTATCAGCGCAGATCAGCGTCTGTTCTACTGGCCAGCCGGCACGCGCCCGGACGATCATCCGGGCCTGAGTGAGTTGGGACTGTAGCGGTTATTGCATACCGCGCCATTTTTTGGCTTTGGGCGCCGGTTGCGGCGGCGGGTTGGTGATGGCGCTCAGGCTACCTTCCATCGCGACACCCGCCAGCGTAAAGGCCGAGAAGCTCAGCCAGTGCTGCCATTTACTGTTTTGTGTTTTGCTATTTTCCATTCTGCACCTCGCTGAAGTTCAACTCATCTTCAACAATGCAGCATTCATGCCAGCGCACCGCTCTCAGCGCCACGCGGCTTGCAGCGACTTTGCTACACTGCGCCAGCGCTGAAGCGGTGCAGAAGGGTGATTTTCTGGTGCAATAATTTAACGTCGGCGTGCAGGATAGTGCTGAATCAGGCGATGGCGGTACGTCTGCCAACATTTGAAACTGCCATAAATAAACAGCCCGGCGGTTACGGCAATAATCATATAAATCATCTGATGCTCCTGTAGGCATAACGTTGCAGGAACCGGTTATCCTGTGTCAGCGCTTATCGAACATCAAGCAGCTTTAGACTGCTTTACAAGCGAGTTATGCTTTGTAATTGGCTGTAGTAATGGGTTACAGATGAGGAATTGATGCGTTTTCAGAACATTCTGCTAATTAGCCTGCTGGCATTAGGACTCAGCGGTTGCGAAAAAAACAGCAGCCAACCCGCGATGGTGCTGGAAGGCAAAACCATGGGCACCGTGTGGCGCGTCAGCGTCGCCGGCGTTGATCCGCAGCGTAAAGCGGCGTTGCAACAGCTGATCCAGCAACAGCTGGATCGCGATGACGGCGAACTCTCGACGTGGAAAAGCGATTCGGTGCTGTCGCACTTTAATCAGTATCAAGGCAACGCACCGCAGCCGGTAAGCGCTGACATGGCGGACATCGTCACTGAAGCGCTGCGAATCGGGCATAAAACGTCGGGTGCGATGGATATCACCGTGGGCCCGCTGGTCAATCTGTGGGGTTTTGGCCCGACGAAGCAACCGGCGCATACCCCCAGCGAGGCAGAAATCGCCGCCGCTAAAGCGCTGACCGGTTTGCAGCATCTGCGCGTGATTCAGGGCGTTAACGGTCAATGGCTGCAGAAAGATCTGCCCGGCCTGTATGTCGATCTCTCCACCATGGGCGAAGGCTATGCCACCGATCATCTGGCGCGTCTGATGGAGCAGCAAGGCATCACTGATTATCTGGTTTCAGTGGGCGGCGCAGTATTGAGCCGTGGCGTCAATGCTAATCAGCAGCCGTGGCGCGTGGCGATCCAAAAACCCACCGATCGCGAAAACGCGGTGGAAGCGCGCGTCGATCTGCAAGGACACGGCATTAGTACCTCCGGCAGCTATCGCAACTATTATGAACTGGATGGCAAACGCATTTCGCACGTCATCGATCCGACTACCGGAAGACCGATTGAGCACAAGCTGGTGTCGGCAACGGTGATAGCCACCACCGCGCTGGAAGCGGATGGCTGGGATACCGGTTTGATGGTGCTCGGCAGCGAACGTGCTAAAGCGTTAGCGGTGAAAGAGCATCTGGCGGTCTATTTGATCAGCAAGCAGGGCGACGGTTTTACTCACTGGATGTCGCCGCAGTTTAAAACCTTCCTCATCGATCAGGCATCTCAATAAAGGAGGCGCACATGCTGGATTTATTTAGTGACGAAGCGCCGTGGCAGGAACCGCTGGCGGATGGCGCGGTGATTCTGCGGCGTCGCGCTCGCGAACAGGCCGATGCGCTGCTGGCGGCGATTCACGATATCGCCGCGAAAAATCCCTTTGCCCATCGCATCACGCCCGGTGGCCATCGCATGTCGGTGGCGATGACCAACTGTGGTGATTTTGGCTGGTCCACCGATTCGCGCGGCTATCAATATACCGAGCAAGACAGCAACAGCGGACACCATTGGCCGCCGATGCCCGCGCTGTTCCGCGAGCTGGCGCAGCAAACCGCGCACGAAGCGGGCTTTGCCGGTTTCAATCCGGATGCCTGCCTGATTAACCGCTATGAACCCGGCGCAAAACTGACGCTGCATCAGGATAAAGATGAGAAGGATCTGCGCCAGCCGATTGTGTCGGTTTCACTGGGATTGCCTGCGGTATTCCAGTTCGGCGGTTTCGAACGCGGCGACGCCACCCAGCGCGTGCTGCTGGAACATGGCGATATCGTGGTGTGGGGCGGGCCATCGCGCCTGCGTTATCACGGCATTCTGCCGCTCAAACCTGGCATTCATCCGCAGGCAGGCGCTTTCCGTTTCAACCTGACTTTCCGCCGCGCATTTTAGGCATTTTTGTGGCGGCGCAATTTATTGCGTAATACATGTTAGTTAAGCCAGTGATGAGGGCGCTGGCCGGTGCCACTTTTGGGCCGGCGGTCCTCGCGCCGCTAGCGCGGTTCCTTCACTTCGTTCGTCTGCCTGACGGACCGGCGGAGACGGGACTTCCATGTCCCGGCTCCGCCTTTCGCCCGCATCCTGCGGGCTCTCCTGGCTTCCTCGCTTCGTTCAGCGCTGCGGATTGCCGGCCCAAAAGCGGCCCCGGCCTGCTCATCAACTTCAGTGCTTATTATTGAAAAGGGCTCATTTGCCAGAGGCGCAGACGTGTCAGAGCCCGCACAGATAATGCATTTTCAAAACAAAATACCTTCTTATCTGACAAGCATTTCGCAATAAATCGCGCCGCTACCAAACGAGCGGCGAGAAACATTTTACTCAGGCAAATTTGAGATGAGAATTATTCTTGCTATCAGCCAAGGCGACATTAAACTGCAGGCTGCTTTATTGACCGCTGGAACCCTTTGATGGCATTGCTGCAAGTCGTTTTTCGCCAGTACCGCTGGCCTTTTATTGGCGTCATTCTTCTTACATTGTTAAGCGCCGTGCTTGGTATTGGTTTGATTGCCTATATCAATAATGAGCTAATCGTCGCGGTGAATACTTCGATTTCGGTGCTGCCGAGTTTCCTTGGCCAGCTGTTCCTGCTAATGGCGGTGACGCTCGGCTCCCAACTGACGCTGACTATGCTCGGCCATCACTTTGTCTGGCGGCTGCGCGGCGAATTCATCAAACGGATTCTTGATACGCGCGTGGAGCGCATCGAACAGATTGGCAATGCCCAACTGCTGGCCGGTCTCACCAGCGATGTGCGCGCCATCACCATCGCCTTCGTGCGTTTACCCGAGCTGATTCAGGGCATCATTATTACGCTCGGTTCGGCGCTTTATCTCGCCTGGCTTTCGCCAAAAATGCTGCTGATCACCTGCCTGTGGCTGGTGGTGACGCTGGTTGGCGGTTGGCTGCTGGTATCACGCGTTTATCAGCACATGGCTAAGCTGCGTGAAATCGAAGATGACCTGTATCGCGATTTCCAGACCATTATCGAAGGGCGTAAAGAGCTGCAGCTTAACCGCGAACGTGCGCAGCTTATTTACGACAGCGTTTATCAGGAGAATGCCAAAAGCTATCGCCACCACATCGTGCGCGCCGATACCTTCCACCTCAGCGCGGTGAACTGGTCGAATATCATGATGCTCGGCGCGATTGGCATCGTGTTCTTTATGGCGAACGGGCTGGGCTGGGCAAATACGGCGGTGGCGGCAACTTATTCGCTGACGCTGCTGTTCCTGCGCACACCGCTGTTGGCGGCGGTCGGCGCCTTGCCGACGCTGCTCAGCGCGCAGGTGGCGTTTCGCAAGCTCAACAGGTTTGAACTGGCGCCCTATGAAGAAACGTTCAAGGCGCTGCCAAAAGTCAGCGACTGGCAAACGCTGGAGCTGCGCGACGTCTGCTTCCACTACGGCGAGCACGGATTCCAGGTTGGGCCGATCAATTTGACGCTACGCCGCGGCGAGCTGGTGTTCCTGATTGGCGGCAACGGCAGCGGAAAATCGACGCTGGCGATGCTGCTCACCGGCCTCTATCAGCCGCAATCGGGCAGTTTGCTGCTGGATGGCAAGGTGGTGGATTGGCAAAACCTCGATGCTTATCGCAAACATTTCTCGGCGGTGTTTACTGACGTGCATCTGTTTGATCGCCTCATCGGCGATCAAGGGCAGCCAGCCAATCCTGCGCTGGTGCAGCAGTGGCTGGAGCGTCTGAAGATGCAGGACAAGCTCAAGCTGGAAGGCAACAGAGTGCTCAATCTGCAACTGTCGAAAGGGCAGAGCAAACGTCTGGCGCTGCTGCTGGCAGCCGCCGAAGAGCGCGATATTCTGTTGCTCGACGAATGGGCGGCGGATCAGGATCCGCATTTCCGTCGCATCTTCTATCGTGAGCTGCTGCCATGGTTACAGGAATCGGGTAAAACGGTGTTCGCTATTAGTCATGACGATCACTACTTTATTCACGCCGATCGCTTGCTGGAGATGCGCGAAGGTCAACTAAGTGAGTTAACCGGTAACGAACGCGAGATGGCAACGCTGGATGCGGTGCAACGTACCGATACCGGCCATTAACGCCAGCCGGGAAAGCTTAGCAAAAACCCTTATTGGGCAAGAAGTTGCGGAGTGAGTAAAGTCACTCCCAGCAGAAATCCTCGTTTCTGCGTCCCTGGAACACTTTTCTGTCGTCTTGTGTTGTCACCGGCTCAGGTTTATTTCTGAGCCGGTTTTTTATTTTGTCGGGAGTGGATGCGTCAGCAGCGTAATCACGCGATCTCCAGCCAGCCAAAAACGCGCCTGCAGCAGCGCTTTGGTGGTGAAATACTCATCAAAATCCTGACACAACCGCAGCGTTGCACGGCCTTGCTGCACGTCCAGTTCCAGCACTTCCGCCTGAAGAAAATCCATTGGCTGATGCAATTGCGGCCACAGCGCTTTGTACACACTCTCTTTCAATGAAAACAGCAGTGTAGCGGCCTGGGCAAAGGGCATAGGCCGCGCCAGCAGGCGCTGTTTTTCCGCCGGGCTCATCAACATCCCAGCGGTTTCATCGGCGGTTTCCTCCGCCATAATCTGCTCAACATCCACACCCACGCACAGTGGCTCGCGCGTCGCAGCCATCACCGCAACGCTGTGCGTATGCGACAGCGACGCCTGAATGCCGGCGGGCCACAACGGTGAACGATCGGGCGCATTACACAACACAAAGTGCGGTAAACCGAAGTGCGCAAAGTTTTGCTGCACCAGCCAGCGACTCGCCAGATGCTCGGCTTTGCGTTTCGTCACCGCGCTCTGTAGCGACGCGGGCAGCGGCAGTTGCCACGCCTGATGTAATTCAGCATGCCAGTGATGTTGATCGAATTCGCACCAGGCGATCGGCAATGTATCCAGCGAAATGCCAGCAGCGCGGATAAACGGGGAAGAGGGCAGAGCAAGCGGCGTTTGAGAGGCGAACATAAAAAATCACGGCTGACGGAAAACGTAGTTTTACCAGCCAGCCGGATGGAGAGCAAGCCAAAGGGGCTCGCCCACTTTTAGTTATTTGGCGGAATAGCCATGCCTTTAATCTGCACCACGAAGTGCTGATGGCCTTTGGTGATGCGCGCACCGCGATCGCACCAGCGCGAGGCGAGACGGAAGAAATCGTCGCTGCCGATATCGTAAGCCAGTTCAACTTTATTGATACCCGAGTGCAGGAGTTCTTCCGCATCCTGCAGGTTTTTTGCTTTGATGACCATAATGGTTTCCATCGAAAAAACAGGAGCCCTAAGAGTAAGAGAAGTCTGTGACAGTTTTGTTTCAATTTGATGAAGCGCTGTCATATTTATCCAGAAATGTGATCTGGCTCGGGTTGGGTTGCATTCAGTAAGTTACTGATTAAAAGCCAATAATCAGCAATTCTTTGGCGATAATCTGAGAATGCTTTACTGCATGAAAGACATATGAAATCGCCAGGCTTTAAATTCTGCCTTTACTTCTAATATATATGAATTAGCATATGTGTTAGATTTTTACCGGAATCTGGCCCAATGCTTCCTGTTCAACTTTTCAAACTGCTTGCCGACGAAACGCGTACGACCATCGTTTTATTATTACGAGAGGCCGGAGAGTTGTGTGTCTGCGATCTCTGCACCGTTACCCAACAATCACAGCCAAAAATTTCGCGCCACATTGCCTTGCTGCGCGATGCTGAGCTGATTCTGGATCGACGTGAAGGCAAGTGGATACACTATCGTCTTTCTCCGCATATGCCGGCCTGGGCTGCATCGATTATCGATACGGCCTGGAATAGCCAACGTGAGGAAGTGCGTGAGTCGCTGAAGAACGCCGCTGCTACGGGTTGTGAATAATCGTTAAACACATTCGATTATTCGAATGCATTGGAGGCGTGATGTTTCTGGCAGGCGCAATATTTGTTTTGACCATCGTGTTTGTCATCTGGCAGCCGCGCGGCCTGAGCATTGGCTGGACAGCAACGATAGGGGCTTTACTGGCGCTGGTGACCGGCGTTATCCAGTTAAACGATATTCCCGCGGTGTGGCATATCGTCTGGAATGCGACAGCGGCTTTTATCGCCGTCATTATCATCAGCCTATTGCTGGACGAATCCGGTTTTTTTGAGTGGTGCGCTTTGCACGTAGCGCGCTGGGGGAGTGGGCGAGGGCGGCTGCTTTTCACCTATATCGTGTTGCTCGGTGCATGCGTTGCCGCGCTTTTCGCCAATGATGGTGCGGCTCTGATATTGACGCCGATCGTCATCGCAATGCTGCTGGCACTGGGCTTTAGTAAAGGTGCAACGCTGGCTTTTGTCATGGCAGCAGGATTTATCGCCGATACCGCGAGTTTGCCGCTGATCGTATCCAATCTGGTTAACATCGTTTCCGCAGATTTCTTCAAATTGGGATTCAACGCTTACGCGGCGGTGATGGTTCCGGTTGATATTGCCGCTATTATCACCACGCTGATAGTGCTGCACCCTTTCTTTCGCAAAGACATTCCCGCCAGCTATGAGGTTTCACGCCTCAAACTACCAGCTGAAGCCATAAAAGATCCCGCTACCTTTAAAGCCGGTTGGCTGGTGCTGTTGTTGCTATTGGTGGGATTTTTCCTGCTGGAGCCGCTGGGCATTCCAGTCAGTGCTATCGCCGCACTGGGCGCGTTAATTCTGTTTATCGTTGCCAAAAGAGGTCAGGCGATTAACACCGGTAAAGTGTTACGCGGCGCGCCCTGGCAGATCGTGATTTTTTCACTCGGCATGTACCTGGTAGTTTATGGCCTTAAAAATGCCGGGCTGACGCAACATCTCACTGACTTACTCAACCTCATTGCCAGCCACGGCTTATGGGCCGCCACCTTGGGTACCGGTTTGGTGACGGCGCTGCTTTCTTCAGTAATGAATAATATGCCAACGGTGCTGATTGGTGCGCTGTCGATTGATGCCAGCAGTGCGCAGGGCGTGATAAAGGAAGCGATGATTTATGCCAATGTTATTGGTTGCGACCTGGGGCCAAAAATTACGCCGATTGGCAGTCTCGCCACGTTGCTATGGCTGCACGTACTCGACCAGAAGAACATCAACATTAGCTGGGGTTATTACTTCCGCGTGGGTGCCGTGATGACATTGCCCGTGCTGCTCGTCACCCTTAGCGCGCTGGCCCTGCGCCTGACGTTGTCCCATTAAGAAGAGAGCACCATGACTGACATCACCATTTATCACAATCCCGCTTGCGGCACATCGCGCAACACGCTGGCGTTAATACGCAATAGCGGCGTTGAACCTACCGTTATTCTTTATCTTGAGACGCCGCCAAATCGTGAGCAACTTAAGGCGTTGATTAGCGCGATGGGGATCGATGCGCGCGCTTTATTACGCAACAATGTCGAACCCTACGAAAAATTGGGTTTGGCTGAAGAGCGTTTAAGTGATGATCAACTCATTGAGGCGATGTTGAATTATCCCATCCTGATTAACCGCCCGATTGTTGTCTCCCCGCTGGGAACGCGTTTGTGCCGGCCTTCAGAAGCCGTGCTCGATATTCTTCCCGATGCGCAGCAGGGCGCATTCAGCAAGGAGGATGGTGAGAAGGTGATAGATCAGCAGGGTAATCGAATCGTTTAGACCGAATTAGAAACAATAAAAAAGCAGCCATAAGGCTGCTTTTTTGGATTTTGGTCGGCACGAGAGGATTTGAACCTCCGACCCCGGACACCCCATGACCGTGCGCTACCAGGCTGCGCTACGTGCCGAACGTGGAAGAATATTACTGTTTCTACGCACGATTGCAATATGAGCAGCATTTAACTGCCTCATAATTAATCAGTTTGCGACGAAACGCTTCTCTTCCGTCAGCACCTGCAGCAACAACGCCAGCTGCGGTTTATGATCTTTCAGTTTGTTACCCTGTGCATCGTAAGCGCTGTAGCTGCCATTGTTATTCAGCACCAGCGTCACGGTTGGCGTGGTCACTACCAGCTTGCCATCTTCGCTGCTCGCCACCCAATCGTGGCTGCGTTGTGCGGCAAACAGATCTTCACCCTGCGAGAAGTTAGCGGGATTAGTGCGCACGTGCAGCAGGCGCTGCATCAGCGTGGTCATCACATCCTGCTGATCGGTCAGACGATCGATGGTTTGCGCTGGCGTATTCGGCCAATGCACCACCAGCGGCACCTGTAACGTCGCACGGTTACCCGGATTGTCATCGTTGCTATCCAGATTGATCGCACGCTGCGCCGTGATCACCACCACGGTATTTTTCAGCAAATCGCGATCCTGCAAGGTTTGCAGCACCGCCTTAATCTGCTCGTCGACACCGCTTGCCTGACGCGTATAGCTACGCTGGCGCGTCTTGACATTGTCGCCATTGACCGTCACACCGTTAAGGGCAATCCACGAGAACCACGGCGCATTGTTTGATTTGTGGCCATTGAGCCAGTTCTGCCACTGCGTCACCGTGGTGCTATTCGGTTGGGTATCGGCCTGCGGCAGCGAGTAATCGGCTAACAAAGCCTGACGATACAGCGGTTGGCTGAAGCCGTCCGATGAGAACAAGCCAAACTGATAGCCTTGCGCGTTCAGCGCATTCAGCAGCACGGAAGGCGTACGCGACGCTAACACGCCATCCATATAGCTGGAAGAGATGCCGTAGAACAGGCCAAATAACCCTTTTTCCGGCTGTAGCCCTGCGCTGAAGTGCTGGGTGAAGCGCACGTTCTCACTGGCGAATTGATGAAGCGACGGCAGCGCTTTTTCCACCGTGGCATTGTTCAGACCATCAACAGTTAGCACCAGCAGATTGTGGCGCGTACCGCCATCGCGGAAGGTAATGTCACTCAGTGGATACTGCACTGACAACGCTTCCGGATCACCCTGTTGCACCAGACGGCGCTGATACTCTTGCGCATCCAGCAAACCGTGACGCTCAAGGAAGCGACGCGCGGTCATTGGATAGGAGAGCGGCAGGTTGGCGCGCTGCATGGTAATTGGGCGATAGAAATTGGCATCGGCCCAGATATAGAGCAGATGACTGGCGAAGAAGGCGCTGATAAACAGCGCAGCCAGCGGCTTACCGAACGAGCGCCGATTAAGGCTGCGCAGCTTTTGCCAGCTCCAGGTCGCGAACAGCATTTCGACGAGGAAAATCAGCGGCACGCTGATAAACATCAGCTGCCAGTCGCGCGCCATCTCGCTTTGATCAGGGTTTATCACCAGCTCCCACACCACCGGATTGAGGTGCAAGTGGAAGCGGCTGAACACCGCGCTGTCGACCATAATCAGCGTCAGTCCGGCGGTGGCGACAATCGCCGACAACACCCTAAGCAATCGCTGTGACATCACCACGAAAGTGAGCGGGAAGATGATGAGCAGATAACCGGCGAAGACGATGAAACTGAAATGACCGATCCAGCTGGTATAGGCATAGATACGTCCCGCGAGTGACGCGGGCCAGTCGGCGACCAACAGGTAGCGGCTGCCTAAAATTAACGCGAAGATAATATTAAACAGGGCAAACCAATGCCCCCAGCTAATCATCTGGGAGACTTTTTCACGGTAGCGCTGCCGGTTGGTTACCATATTATGAGGTCAAATCTGCATATTAATGAGCGTTATCATCGCGTACGGATGACTGCAACGCATCCGCGAAAGATCGAGCCAGTGTGCGGCGTTGAGCCGGTGAAACGCTGGTATTGATTAAGTTAGTTACCATGTTACCCAATACCATCAGGGAAAGGTCGGTTGGCGCTTTGTCTTTTTCAAGAATCTGCGCCATCTCTGCGAGGAGCTTTTCCACGCGTTCGTCACTGTAACGGGATGATTGTGGCATATCGTCGTCTAATCAAGGGTGAAAAGGCGGTATATTACCGTAACAACGCATTTTTTTCCGCAATTTTATCGCAAGCAGAGCGATCAGTTTGTGCTGGCAGTTGAAAGCGGCTGCGGGCGGTGTTTGAATACGCGCCTGAGCTAAAAGGAGAGTCTACCATGAGTCTGGATATCGACCAGATTGCCCTGCATCAGTTAGTTAAACGTGATGAAAACCAGCTTGAACTGGTACTGCGCGACACCTTGCTGCCTGCAACCCGCGCGGTTGAAGAGATGGCAGAAGAGTTGCACCGGGTTTATAGCGCCAAAAGCAAAGCTTACGGCCTGTTTAACGAAGATAGCGAACTGGCCGATGCGTTGCGTAACTGCCGCAAAGGGGAAGATGACTTTCTGGCGTTTAGCCGTGCGGCAACCGGACGTTTGCGTGATGAACTGAGCAAATATCCGTTTGCGGAAGGCGGCGTGGTGCTGTTTTTGCACTATCGCTATCTGGCCGTGGAATATTTGCTGATTGCGGTTCTCAACAGCCAGTCGAGCATGCGCGTTAACGAGCAGCTGGATATCAGCAGCACCCATTATCTTAATATCAATCATGCGGATATTGTGGCGCGTATCGATCTCACCGAGTGGGAAACTAACCCGGAATCCACCCGTTATCTGACCTTCCTGCGCGGTCGCGTGGGGCGTAAAGTAGCGGATTTCTTCATGGATTTCCTTGGCGCTAGCGTCGGTCTGGACACCAAAGCGCAAAACCGTGGGCTGCTGCAAGCGGTTGATGATTACTGCGCCGAATCGGATCTCGATAAAAACGAGCGTCAGAACTATCGTCAGCAGGTTTACAGCTACTGTAACGATCAGCTGCAGGCCGGCGAAGAGATTGCGCTGCACGATCTCTCCAGTGAATTACCGCCGCTGGGAGAAAAAACGTTTCAGGCCTTCACCCAGGAGCAAGGTTACGAGCTGGAAGAGACCTTCCCAGCGGATCGTAGCACCTTGCGCCAGTTGACCAAGTTTGCGGGTAGCGGCGGCGGATTAACCCTGAACTTTGATGCCATGCTGCTCGGCGAGCGTATCTTCTGGGATCCCACCACCGACACGCTGACCATTAAAGGCACGCCACCGAATTTGCGCGATCAGCTGCAACGCCGCACCAGCAGTAAATGAAAAAAGCCGGGTCACCAAAGTGCCCGGCTTTTCTATCAGAACGAATAGTTTATGCCACTGCTGATGAGGGAATCGGTGCGGAACTTGCCACCAAAGCTATGCTTCGCGCCAATATTCGCTGACCAGTTGTCGCTGATTTTCCCTTCTAAACCCAGATGAACCCGATAACGATCGTCGTCCAGCGCGCCATAAACGCGTCGGCTGTGGCGATCCTCAAGGGTTAGTGAAGAGCCAGAACGGCCCGGTGAAAATTGTTTTTCAACGGTGGCGCTGAATCGCACGCGTGGCAGCAGCGTACCGAGCCCCTGTTTGCTGACTTCAATACCCGGCGCGAGTCCCCACGGCATGGCTGAACTCAGGGCAATGCTGGCCTCTCTGCTTTCCAGCGTGTAACCCGGTAAATAGCCTGCGCTGGCTTTCAGGTAAGGCGATAGCGTGAAAGACGCATCCAGCAGAGGGTAGGATTTACCCCATTTTGCACTGCCTGCCAGCATATGGCTGGTTTTTGAGGTGCTTTTTACTCCCAATACCGGGTCAAGGTGAATGTCCTGACGCAGATGCAGGTAGCTGGCAGCAAGATCCATAAACCATCCTTCATCGCTCATTCCGCTTGCATACAGGCCCAGAGTGCTCAGTTTATGGCTAATGCTGGCTTCGTCCCCGGCATTTCCCTGGCTGTAACTGGCGGTCACGCCATAAAGCCAGGCATCCGCTTGCGCATCGGCGCCGATCTCTAGCCTGCTGTCTTTTAACGTTACGCTATCCATTCTGCCGCGATTTTGGCTGAGGCTGGCCCATGCGCCGCTATTTTCATGGTTACCGCGCAGGAGCTGAGCGCGATCGGTCAGCATATTGCTGATTTCACTGAACAGGTAGTGGCGCGAAGCGAGCAGGGCGCGAGTACTCTGCACCAGCGGCTGATTATCAATGACCTCAAACCAGTCTTCTGCAGTACCCGGATTTGGCGTGATCTTGGGCTCAGGTTTCACTTCTGGTTCAGGCTTAACTTCCGGTTCGGGCGTAATGTCGGGTTCGGGATGAGTCTCCGGATCGGGGTCGATTACCTGATCGGGTGGTAACACCGGATCCGGCGTTTTGGCAATGATCCATTTCACGCGACCATTCTCTTCCACAACCTGATAATCAGCGGTATAGAGCGAGAACCCGCGTTTGACCGGAGGTAGCGTGAAATAGTCGTGCGCGGTTCCGGCGGGCGCGTTCACCAGCACGATCTCTTTCGCGATGCGGTTGGGGAAGGTTTCACCCAGCATAAAACCAAGATCGAGGGTGTTGCTGCCGCCCTGCACGCTGGACCCAATGTATAAACTGTCGCTGATGGCGGACTGTGGCGCGATGCCGAAACCAAGCTGCAGATGATTTGCCGTCAGATGTTCCACAGAGAGCAGCTTCGGCGTCCAGGCCATTTCATCTGCAGAAAGAAGCGAGATGATACCGCCTTTACCTGCATCCATCCGATGCAAGCGGCTGTTACCATTCATATTCCAGAATGTTTCACTGCTCAGGGTGACTCTCGCTGAGTGACTGTCGTTGATGTGGCCGTGATAATCGACTTTGCCAAGATAAAGCAATGCGTTATCGCCCAGCGTGATATTGCCCTCAACCGAGCTGGCGGGAAGGAAACGCAACTCTTCCGCGTTTCGCTGTGCAACTTTGCAGCTGCCCTTAGTGCTTTGCACCGGCGAGGTGCAGCGTAAAATTTGCTGCTCATCAGCAGCGTCGGGATGGTAGCCAAGGATAACCTGGCTGTTGTCGCCCGCCTGGATATCGGCTTTAACCTGCGCGTATTCACCGACCTGTAAACGTGCATTGTCATTGACTACAATGTTATTGGCGGTGAAAGAGGAAGTGTACCAATCGTTGTCAATGATCAGGCCGCCGGCATGAGGAACGGGTTGCCCGGACAGCAGAAGAGTCCCCTTATTGACGCTGATATTTCCATTTAAATGGATATTACCGGTCAGTGCGAAATTTGTATTTCCACTCTCCGGAGATAAATTCACATCTAATGCACCATTATTTTTATCCGACGAGCGCGTGCCAATGTCTCCGCGGAAAACTAAATCATTTAACTGCGATAGTCGATAATCGACGGCTTGAACCAGATCATATCCCAGATACTTCCAGTCTTCATTGTCCTGCTGATTTGTGGGGAAGTACCAATACTTCTCTTTTTTTAATTGAAAATACTCTTTACGTTGCGTTCTCGAATTATAATATTCATAAATATCACCAATATTACCAATGTCGACACTGCTCCAGGTGTTAATGTTGATATCGCTACGTGAGTACCCTGTAAGCGTTAGACTGGCCGAGGTTAACTCACTCTGATTGATCACTGCCGCACCGCTATCCGTGTGATTAATCTTTCGCATTATGAGATTATTACCATTAAGATCCAATGTCCCCCCACGATAACCAAAATAAATGTTATCAGGATTAACCTGGTCTTCGCTCGCTAAAATAACGGTAGGCCGACCGCTCGCTAAATACAGTCGAGAAAATGCCTGGCGATTTCCTTGCGCATCTTTTTGTTGATCCAGAATAACGGTGCCATCGCCGATATTCAGTCCGCCTTCATTGACACCTGTAGCATTAATATGTAAGACGCCACCGCCAATTTTGTGTAAATCATCATCTTTGAGTCCATTCACTTGCCAGATGACTTTTTTCCCTTCATCGATTTCAACGCCGCCGCCCACCCAGGTTGCGCCCACATTCTCTGCAGATTTCAGTGTGTAGTTATTAGAAAACTGTAGTTTTCCTGCTCCCAGATTGACAGCCTCATTAAGAATAATGTCTCCGCCTGTGCCGTTAAAGCGAATATCTTTGGTTGCATCAAGTTCAATAAGGCTGGCTTTGCCTGGCGCCAAATGACGATATGTGTTGTCTAAACCTTGCCAACCCCAGTTTTTACTACCCTGAACCAGCTTATCTGCATTCCAGTAAATTGGGCCATTATTCGCAAAATCAGTGACATCGGGAGAGATATTGTTGGCAATAATCCCATTGAAATATTCTTCATTAAAACGTGTTGAGATAACTTTGCGACCATAAGGCGTTGCGCTACCATAACCACCATAATGAACACCAGCGAGTTTCCATTTTTTATCAACATTGTCGTAGACGTAAATAGGGCTGCCACTGTCACCGCCGCCGGTTGATATTGATAAAGCGGATGAATATTGATGGCCAGGTTCATATTGAATCCAATAGAAATCGTCATTTTTTTCTTTGTTGAAGGTAATGGTGTCAATATTAATTTTTCCACCCGCTAACCATTTATAGGCACTGGCCAGGAACTCTTTCTCAGTTAGATCATTCGAGATCTGTGTCATTTCACCAGCACCCGCGCGCACATAAGCAATATACCGAGAGCCATGTCCTTTCAGAAGCTCACTACGTTCCACATAATCTATTGGCGCGACTTCGGTTACAACTTTGTTTAACCGTGGCAGGATATTATCCTGGACGGCGGATTGATTGCGGTTAATAAAAAGATAACGGGTGGAATAAGCAGACGGACCGCCAAAAGAAACGCTACCCAAAGCGGTTACGTGCCGTGTGGTGGTGACATAGGATGGATTAATCAATGTGGCAAACCCGCGACGAGATACACTGCTAAGGTCGGGCATGGCAAAATCAAGATAACCACTCAGCTCGCCATCTTTCTTAAAAATGGGAATGTTGCTTAAGCCGACACGATATTTACCCATATTCTCGGCAAAATCACGGTATTCTTGCACGTTAATGTCATGACGCATTACGCCCGCATAGCCAGAAAATGAGATGAGTATGATGCCATACCCCAAGGCAGGTATTTTTTTCACTTGAAGTCCTTGCAGACAAATTCTGGAGAAATGTTAAAACGGCATTCTCCATGGTTTGTGCAAGCTTCATGGTAAAGAACAGTCTCAAATAAACGAAGGCAGAGAGAAATGAAAGACAGGGGTTTTTCGGAAGGGAAGATATCGGGTTATTTTTTATGCCTAAAATAAAAGGGCCGGTTTCGCAACCGGCCCTTCTACCTTCAACTCATTCAGCGATTAAGCGCGAACGAAGTCGATGTGGAACAGTTTTGGCTTGAACGGATGACGCTGTACCGCCTGAGCTTTAACTTTAACTTCTTTGCCATCAACCGCGATGGTCAGCACTTCGCTGTAGAACTCAGGTTTAACCTGTACGTTCATCACTGCATCGTGGTCGAGTTCGATAGCAATTGGTGCTTCATTTCCGCCATAGATGATGGCTGGGAATTTGTTTGCTACACGCAGGCGGCGGCTCGCACCCTTACCCTGGTCTTTACGTACTTCAGCGTTAATAGTGAACATTTGATGTCTCTTCAATAGTTCCTGCTACAGGCGACCCAGCAACAGGACGGTTATTCAAACTGCTTTTACGGATGCAAAAGCGGGCGGCATTATAGCCCCAATGATGCTGCAGGGGCAAATGATTCCGCCGCTTAACGCAGCTCATTGGCACGGCGATAACGGCCCTGATAATCAAACATTTTTTCGCGGATCTGCCAGAAATGGCCTTTTGCGCGTGCCACCACAAAGTCCGGATGACGCAATAAAGGCTGTAAGGCGATGACATCCGCTGCGGTTTGCCAGCCAAGTTCCACGCCCGGCGCGCGCTGATGCGGGCGCATAAACAGCTGCTCAAAGGCTTTACGTTGTGCCGGCGTTTGCAGGCGAAAACGCTCGCTGACGCTGGTGCCATCTTCATCGAAATAGGTGGCTTTCAGCCATTCGCCTTTATCATCGCGTCCTTGCTCCAGCGTCATGCCGGCGCAGCGCAACACGCGCGCATCTTTCAGTTTCAGCGCCGCTTTCAACATGTCATCCGGGTCGACCAGAATTTTGTCGCATTGATGGCAGCGCCGCGCGGCGATGTCATTCTCGGCGCCGCAATCCGGGCAGCTTTTGAAGCGAAAGCGATAATCACACTGTTCGCGCTCGCCTTCATCATCTTCCAGCACGCCCTGACAGCGGCGGCCAAAATGCTCGATGATGTGTCCATCTTCGGTAGTTTTGCCCCAGAAGGTATTGGCGAAACCGCAGGCGGGACAAAACACCTGCACCGGCTGATTGTCGCTGGCCCCTTTCGGCGCGCCGACTTCGGGGGTGAAAAGATCGTGTGGATTACCGGCGTAATCCAGCACCAGACAATCGGTTTTGCCGGGTGACAAGCGTAAACCGCGACCGACGATCTGCTGGTAGAGGCTGACGGATTCGGTAGGGCGCAAAATGGCGATCAAATCCACGTGGGGCGCGTCAAAGCCAGTGGTCAGAACGGCAACATTGACCAGAAACTTCAGCTGCTGCGCTTTAAATGCACCAATCAAGCGGTCACGATCCTTTACTGCCGTTTCCGCCGAGACCAGCGCGCTGTTTTCAGGCAGCAGCGTGAGGATTTCACGGGCATGTTCCACGGTGGAGGCAAACACCATCACGCCACGGCGATCTTCAGCAAACTCAATAATCTGGCGAATAATATGCGGCGTTACGCGATGCTGTTGTTTCAGCTCGCGGTTGAGATCGGCTTCGCTAAACAGGCCATTATTTTGCGGGATCAGGCGGCTGAAATCGTACTGCACCACCGGCATATCTAAGCGCTCCGGCGGCACCAGAAAGCCGTGTTTGATCATATAGCGCAGCGGCAGCTCATAAATGCAATCGCGGAACAGTGCTTTCTCATCGCCGCGCACCATGCCGTGATAGTGGAATTGGTAGATCCAGCCTTTGCCGAGTCGGAAGGGCGTGGCGGTCAAACCCAACAGGCGCAACTGCGGATTGTGCTGCCGCAGGTGGGCGAACAGCAGCTGATACTGGCTCTCTTCGTTATCGCTGATGCGGTGACACTCATCAACGATCACCAGTGAAAAGGCGCTATCGAAGCGGTTGAGATTGCGTGCTACCGACTGCACGCTGCCAAACACCACTTTGCTTTCGCTCTGTTTGCGCTGCAAACCCGCGGCGAAGATGTCTGCTTCAAGTCCATAAGCCTGATATTTGCTGTGATTCTGCTCCACCAGCTCTTTGACGTGGGCCAGCACCAATACCCGTCCACGCGCCAGCCGCGCCAGTTCAGCAATCACCAGACTCTTACCCGCACCGGTCGGCAGCACAATCACCGCAGGCGTGGTATGGCGACGAAAGTGGTTGAGGGTGGCGTCAACCGCCTCTTGTTGGTATGGGCGCAGGGTGAATGACATCGGGGCAAACTTTTTTCTGGAACGGACGCGCATTATGCCATGAAAGCCAGTTAAACGCAGGTTCACTACTGTTAGCACTCTAAGGATCAAGCTATACTGCCCACACTTTCTTAACGGACAAAAACACCGTTTCAGTTTCCCCCGCAGTAACAGGCAAAGCGAATTCATGCGACTCGAAAAATTCATATCTCAGCAACTGGAAGTTAGCCGTGCTATCGCCGGACGCGAAATCCGCGCCAAAAAAGTCACCATTAACGGCGAAGTTGTGCGCGATGCGGCATACAAAGTACAGCCAGACGACGAAGTCGAATACGATGGCAATCCGCTGGTGGTGCAGCAAGGACCGCGCTATTTCATGCTGAATAAGCCGCAGGGTTACGTCTGCTCAACCGACGATCCCGATCATCCCACCGTGCTGTTCTTTATCGAAGAACCCGCGGCGTTCAAGCTGCATGCGGCGGGCCGTCTGGATATCGACACCACTGGTTTGGTGCTGCTGACCGACGATGGCCAATGGTCACACCGCATTACCTCACCGAAGCATCACCTGGAAAAAACCTATCTGGTGGAAGTGGAGGAGCCAATCGATCCTGTCCTGGTTGAGAAGTTCGCTGCGGGTGTACAGCTGCACAATGAAAAAGAGCTCACCAAGCCGGCCGTGCTAGAGATTCTCGATGAGAAAGCCGCCCGTTTGACTATCAGCGAAGGGCGTTACCATCAGGTCAAACGCATGTTTGCGGCGATGGGTAACCATGTCTCAGCGCTGCATCGCGAACGTATTGGTGACATCGAGCTGGATGAAGATCTCGGCGAAGGTGAATATCGTGAACTGACCCAGCAAGAGGTCGACAGCATCGGCCTGCCAGAAGAACTCAAACAACGTAAATAGCGGGAGAACGCGGTGCGCAAGGAAAAGAATTCACCGGTCGGTTTAGTGGTCATCCTCGGATTGCTGGCAATGCTGATGCCGCTCTCTATCGATATGTATCTGCCGGCCATGCCGCAAATCGCCCATGAGTTTGCGGTTTCAGCGGGCAGTGTGCAGATGACGCTCAACCTTTACATCCTCGGTTTCGCCATTGGCCAGTTAGTTTATGGTCCACTGGCAGACAGCTACGGACGTAAACCGGTGATTGTGCTGGGAACGCTAATTTTTGCCTGCGCCGCCGCGGCTTGCGCGCTGTCACAAACCATCGATCAGCTGATCTTTATGCGCTTCCTGCACGGCTTATCGGCCGCCGCTGCCAGCGTGGTGATCAACGCCTTGATGCGCGACACCTACTCGAAAGAGGACTTCTCGCGCATGATGTCATTCGTGATGCTGGTGACCACCATCGCGCCGCTGCTGGCACCGATTATCGGTGGCTGGCTGCTGTTGCTGTGGAACTGGCACGCCATTTTCTGGACGCTGGCGGGCGCTGCGCTGATCACCACGGTTCTGGTGGTGACGCAAATTCGTGAAACGCTTAAGCCCGAACAGCGCCAGCGCTTTCATCTGCGGACCACGCTGGGCAACTTTGTGGCGCTGGTGCGCCACAAGCGCGCCTTCAGTTACATGCTGGCAAGCGGTTTCTCCTTTGCCGGATTATTCACCTTCCTCAACGCCGGTCCGTTTGTCTACATCGAAGTGAACCACGTTTCCCCGCAGAACTTTGGCTATTACTTTGGCCTGAACGTGGTGTTCCTGTTCGTGATGACGTTGATCAACAGCCGCGCCGTGCGCCGTTTTGGTCCGGTGAAAATGTTCCGCATGGGATTGTTGATTCAGTTCGCGATGGGCGTTTGGCTGCTGATTTCCAGCGCGCTGGATTTAGGCTTCTTGTCGCTGGTGTTTGGCGTGGCGATGTTTATTGGCTGCGTCTCGACGGTGTCGTCGAATGCGATGGCGGTGATTCTGGATGAGTTTCCGCATATGGCGGGCACCGCTTCCTCGCTGGCGGGAACGCTGCGTTTTGGTGTCGGTGCTTTAGTCGGCGCGCTGCTCTCATTAGTCAGCATTAACAGCGCCTGGCCGATGGTTGCCACCATTGCGCTGTGCGCCACAATTTCGATTGTGCTGTTCACCTATGCTTCGCGGCCTCAACAGCCGGCGTGACATCCCCAGGGTCGTCATAAATGGCGACCTGACCTCTCTTAATTCTTCTCCCTCACTCGCTAATCCCCATTCATTCGTTATGCTTAATGTTTCCATTATGTGAAAATTTAGAGATAAAAAAGTAACGATAATGCGTCTAAAATGATTGTTAACCGCAGCCGAACACGGTAAACATAGGCATAAATGTGAGAAGCCTCGCAAATTGTAAATTGGCTACACGCTTTGTGCTTAAAACGAGAAGGCAGACTGAATTGGTATTCTGAGCTAACCAAGTTGGGATTCACCACGTTGTGCCGTCGTCGTGAATAAAGTTAACGTCTCTGGGGGCCGTATAACTATGCTGCAACTTTCCGTTGTGCATCGCTTGCCACAACATTATCGCTGGTCGCTGGAACATGCGGGTGAAATTGTGCGTCAGGAAGCAGCGAATGGCGTGCATGCCGAAGATTTAGTGGTGCTGCGCCTGCTGAGTCATGATGGTCATCCGGCGCTGGAAATCCTGCACCAGCTGAAGGAAACGCTGGCGCAGATTCAGGTCGAGTGCAAAATCGCCGAGTGTGAAGGGCAGCCTTGCCTGCTGATTCAACGTGATGACGAAAGTGCGACCAACTGCTGCCTGAAAAATCAAGGTGTCGCTATCGCCGAAACCTTTGATGGTCACTGACTTAGGTCTTTTCCCTGCGCAGACGCCAGTAGCTGCCGCGTGTAATCGGCTGCTGGTGCGTTAAACAGCGTTTCGCAATCACCTTGCTCCACCACTTCACCCTGACGCAGCACAATCAGCTGATGACAGAGCGCGCGCACCACCTGCAAATCATGGCTGATAAACAGATAGGCGAGCTGATGCTGCTGCTGCAAACGGCGCAGTAAGGTGAGAATTTGCTTCTGCACCGAGCGGTCCAGCGACGAGGTGGGTTCATCCAGCACAATCAGCTGCGGCTCCAGGATCAACGCGCGGGCGATCGCGATGCGCTGGCGCTGACCGCCTGAAAACTCCGCCGGATAGCGCGAGCGGCTGTCGGCATCGAGTCCCACTTCCTGCATCACCGCAATCACTTTGGCTTCCTGCTCCGCACTGCTCAGTTCCGGGCGATGCACCGCTAAACCCTCCGCAATCACCTGTTGCAACGTCATGCGCGGATTGAGCGACGAATTGGGATCCTGAAACACCACCTGAATGCGCTGGCGCAGCGGCAATAACTGCTTTGGCGACAGCTGATGCAGCGGCTGATTCTCGAACCAGATTTCACCGCGCGCGCTAATTAAACGCAGCAGCGCCAGGCCCGTTGTACTTTTGCCCGAACCCGATTCGCCCACCAGTCCGAGGCTTTCGCCACGCCGCAGGGTAAAGCTAAGATCCTTCAGCGCCATCTTCTCTGCCACGGTGCGACGCAGCAATCCCCGCCGGATCGGGAAACCAACCTGCAGGTTTTTCACCTGCAACAGCGGTTGCGCATCCAGCAGCGGCACCGGTTCGCCATCCGGCTCGGCGGCGATCAGTTCGCGCGTATAGGGCTGCTGCGGCTGGCTGAACAGCATATCGCAGCGATTATGTTCCACAGCACGGCCATTGCGCATCACCGTGACGCTGTGCGCCAGCTGACGCACGATATTGAGGTTATGGGTGATGAACAGCATGCCCATGTTGAGTTCACGCTGCAGTTCGCGCAGCAGTTGCAGAATTTGCGCCTGCACCGTCACATCCAGTGCTGTGGTCGGTTCATCGGCGATCAGCAGCTTCGGCTGGGTTAGCAGCGCCATGGCGATCATCACGCGCTGTCGCTCACCACCAGAAAGCTGGTGCGGAAAATCCTGCAAGCGCGATGCCGCATGGCGAATGCCGACGCGATCCAGGCAGCTCAGCATTTCGCCACGTGCGGCTTCGCGCCGCATGCCGCGATGCACCGACAGCACTTCATACAGCTGCTTCTCCACGTTATGCAGTGGATTGAGCGACACCATCGGTTCCTGAAAAATCATTGCCATCTGGTTGCCACGCAGCCCGCGCAGGGTGCGTTCGCTGGCTTGCAAAATATCCTGGCCGTTAAACAAGATTTCGCCTTGCGGATAGTTGACCGGCGGCTGCGGCAATAAGCGCATGATCGACAGCGCAGTCACGCTTTTACCTGAACCGGATTCGCCCACCAGCGCCAGCGTTTCGCCGGCATCAATCTGCAGCGAAATGTCTTCTACCACGCGGCGATCCTGAAAGGCCACCGCCAGATGATTCACCGTTAACAGGCTCATTTAGCGTCCTCGGCTCGGGTCAAAGGCATCGCGTACCGCTTCGCCGATAAATATCAGTAACGACAGCAGCAGGGCGAGGGCAAAGAAGCCCGCCAATCCCAGCCACGGCGCCTGTAAATTGTTTTTGCCCTGTAACAGCAGCTCGCCAAGCGAGGGCGATCCCACCGGCAAACCAAAACCCAGGAAGTCCAGCGAAGTTAGCGTGGTGATTGAGCCGCACAGGATAAATGGCAAAAACGTCAGCGTGGCGACCATGGCGTTGGGCAGCATGTGGCGCAGCATAATGCGGCTATCGCTGACGCCGAGCGCGCGCGCCGCACGGATATAATCGTAGTTACGTGCGCGCAGGAATTCGGCGCGCACCACGCTTACCAGGCTCATCCAGCCAAACACCACTGTCACCAGCAGCAGCCACCAGAAGCCGGGCTGAATCACGCTGGAGAGCAGAATCAGCAGGAACAGCGATGGCATGCCGGACCACACCTCAATCAGGCGTTGACCCACCAAATCGATGCGGCCGCCAAAGTAGCCTTGCACCGCGCCAACCACGATGCCAATCACGCTGGAGAACAGCGTCAGCATGATGCCGAACAGCAATGAGATGCGCGTGCCATACAGCAAGCGTGCCAGCACATCGCCACCGTTAGCATCGGTGCCGAGCCAGTTTTGTGTGGAAGGTGGCGAAGGGAAGGGCACATCGGTGGCGAAGTTGATGGTGCTGTCGCTGAAGCGAATCGGTGCCCAGATCGCCCAACCTTGTTGATCGATGCGCTGCTTCAGCCAGGGATCCTGATAATCGGCAGGCGTAGAGAAATCACCGCCGTAATCACTTTCGCTGTAGTTGAACAGCAGCGGCGCATACCAGCGCTGCTGATAATGCACCAGCAGCGGTTTGTCGTTAGCCAGCAGCTCAGCGCCCAGTGACAGAACAAAAATGATCAGGAAAATCCACAGCGACCAGTAACCGCGTCGGTTATGGCGAAAACGCTGCCAGCGCTGCTGGTTAACCGGAGATAAGCGCATCAGCGTCCCTCAAAATCAATGCGCGGATCGACCAGCGTGTAGGTCAGATCGCTAAGAATATTCATCAGCAGGCCAATCAGGGTGAAGATATAGAGCGTGCCAAACATCACCGGATAGTCGCGCTGAATAGTGGCGTCATAGCCGAGCAGGCCCAAACCATTGAGTGAGAACATCACCTCTATCAACACCGAGCTGGTGAAAAACATGCTGATAAAGGTGGCGGGGAAACCGGCGATCACCAGCAGCATGGCGTTGCGGAACACGTGGCCGTACAGCACGCGCTTCTCATCCAGCCCTTTGGCGCGCGCGGTGACCACATATTGTTTGCGGATCTCATCAAGGAACGAGTTTTTAGTCAGCATGGTCAGCGTGGCGAAACCGCCAATCACCGTAGCCAGCACCGGCAGCGTGATGTGCCACAGGTAATCGCTGATTTTGCTGTACCACGGCAGCGCATCAAACTGCGGTGACGTCAGGCCGCGCAGCGGGAACCAGTCGAAATAGCTGCCGCCAGCGAACAGCACAATCAGCATGATGCCGAACAGGAAGGCCGGGATCGAATAGCCAATGATGATAAAAGTGCTGCTCCAGATGTCGAAAGCGCTGCCGTTACGCACCGCTTTTTTGATGCCCAGCGGAATCGACACCAGATAAATGATCAAGGTGCTCCACAATCCCAGGCTGATGGAGACCGGCAAACTCTCTTTGATCAGCTGCAGCACCGATGCGCTGCGGAACAGGCTATCGCCGAAATCAAAACGAATATAGTTCCACAGCATTTCACCGTAACGCTGCAGCAGCGGTTTATCGAAACCATAGCGATGCTTAATTTCCGCGATCACTTCCGGATCGAGTCCGCGAGCGCCGCGATATTGGCTGTCGCCGGGATTGTCACGCATCAGCGCACCGCGCGCGCCGCTGTCGCCGCCGCCTGAGCCAGGAATGCCGGTGCTGTGACCAAACTGCACGTTGGCTAACGCCTGATCCACCGGGCCACCCGGCGCAATCTGCACAATAAAGAAGTTCAGGGTGATGATCGCCCAAAGTGTCGGGATGATCAGCAGTAACCTGCGAAGAAAATAGGCTGCCAAACCGTGCTCCTCAGCGTCGATTGGCCGGCAATCGCCCGGCTTTGTTCACATCGTACCACCAGTTTTCCAGACCGGTAGCAAACGCGGGTTTAATCTCGGGATGGGAAAACTTGTCCCAATACGCCATGCGATCTTCCGCGCTGTACCACATCGGAATCATGTAGGCATTCCACAGCAGGATGCGATCCAGCGCCTGGCCGAGCGGCAGCAGCGCTTTCTCATCGCCCTGATGCTCAACGATCTGCTGCACAAAATGGTCGACGATGGGATCTTTCACGCGCGGCCTGTTCCAGGAAGAGTCAATAAATTGAGATTGCCAAATCGTTTGCAAGCTGGTCGAGGGCCATGGCATGGCGTAATAGAGCGATGGGATCATGTCGTAGTCGCCTTCGCGCATACGGCGGAGATATTGCGAGCTGTCAATCTGGCGCAGCGAGACCTGGATGCCAAGCCGTTGCAAGCTGTGCTGGAACGGCAACGCCCAGTCGTTTTGCGTACCGCTGCGCATCAGTAATTCGAAACGGAACGGCTGGCCGGATTTCACATTCACCAATTGCTGATTTCTGATTTCCCAACCCGCCGCTTTCAGCAAGTTCATGGCTTGCAACAGGTTGCCGCGATCGAAACCGCTGCCGTCAGAACGTGGCGGGGCATACTCATTGTTGAACACTTCGGGCGGCAGCTGCGCTTTGTAGGGCGCCAGCAGGATCAACTGCTCGGCTTTGGGATAGCCAAGCGCTGCATATTCAGTGTTCTGGAAATAGCTGCGCGTGCGTTTATAAGCGCCATAGAACAAGGCTTTGTTCATCCACTCGAAATCGAACGCCAGCGTGATGGCTTCACGTACGCGACGATCGGCGAACAGCGGTTTTTCGTTGTTAAATGCCAGCCATTGCGTGTCGGTGGAAACGGTGTTGGGAATGGTCGATTTGACGATGGCGTGACTGTCAAAGTTGCGACCGCGATATTGTGTCGCCCATTTCTTCGCTGAACTCTCTTCGCGCAAATCGTAAGCGCCGGCTTTAAAGGCCTCAAACGCCACGTTGTCATCAAGATAATAGTCATAACGCAAAGTATCGAAGTTAAAACGCCCGCGATTCACTGGCAGATTGGCGGCCCAGTAATCTTTCACCCGGCTGTACTGGATAAACTGACCCGATTTATAGGAGGTGACGCGATAAGGCCCGCTGGCCAGCGGCGGATAACCAATCGGCTCGTTAAACTTTTTGTTTTGCCAGAATTTTTCCGGGATGACCGGCAGCGTTAGCCAGCTGAGAATCCGATCTTTGTCCGGTTTCGGCATGTCGATACGCACGGTGAGACGGTTTAGCGCTTTCACTTGCACGTCACGAAACGCCACGCGGAACTGCGGCACACCTTCCGTCATGAATTTCTGGAAGGTGAAAGCCACATCCTGCGCGGTAATCGGTGTTCCGTCCTGAAACTGTGCATGAGGATTGATCGACACTTCCATCCAGCGATAGTCGTCGGGATAGCGCGCTGATTCCGCGATCAGCGGATAGTAGCTGCCAGGTTCATCATCGGAGGTGGTAAACAAGCCGTCATACAGCGTATCGGTACCGATGCCGGGATTGCCGCGCGAGGCGAAACGATTGAAGTTGTCGTAGGTGCCCACCACCGCCAGCGTGATTTTGCCGCCTTTGGGCGCGGCGGGATTGGCGTAATCGTAGTGAGTGAAATTCACCGCATATTTCGGCTCGCCCAGCTTAGCGAAGGCATAGCTTTCATTGATGGTGGCGGCATGCAGCGGCGCAGTGGCGCTACAAATGAACAACGCTGTGACAAGACGCAGCAGCATAAGTGGGGCGATCTCCTGTGGTGTTCCGCACTTTATGGTAGCAGTTTCATGGGGTTCGCGTGATGTTAACTCAGCGCGCGCTGGCGTTGATAATAGCTGACGAGGTTTTCGGGGCGTAACGGACGACTAAACAGATAGCCCTGCAAATGCGTCACGCCGCGATTCACCAGCCACGCCGCCTGATCGCCCGTTTCGACCCCTTCAGCCACGGTTTTGAGATTGAGTTTTTTCGCCAGCAGCAGCACTGCATCAAGCACCGGTGAGGTGACAGTTTCTGTACCAATGCTTTGCACAAAGCCGCGATCGATTTTCAGGTAATCGAACGGATATTTTTCCAGATAGATCAGCGCGCTATGCCCGGTGCCGAAATCATCAATCGCTATTTTAAAATTGTTCTCATGTAGCCAGGCGAAGATTTCTCCCGCGCTTTTTTCACCGACCATGCTGCGTTCGGTAATTTCAAACACATAGTTGAAGTGATCGGTGGGCATGATGTTAATCCATGCCTGGACATCGCGCCGGAAGCTCTCTGAAGCGAGATGCAGCGGCGAGAGATTGAGGCTCAGGCGCGTGCCGCGCGGCAGCTGTTTACAGAGAAACTGGGCATCGCGCGCCACCAGCGTGAACAGATGCTGAGTGAGCGGAATAATCAGGTTTTGCGCTTCGGCGTAGCTGATAAAGGCATCCGGCGGAATCATGCCTTCAGTGGGATGCGTCCAGCGCAGCAGCGCTTCCACGCCGTAGGGTTGTCCATCGTGCGCGGTGACCAGCGGCTGGTATTCAACATGAAACTGGCCGCGTTTAATGCCCTGCATGATCTCTTTGCCCGGCCGCTGATGTCGCGTCAGCAATAACCCGCTCAGGCCGGAAACCAGCAGTGAGAAGAGGATGCCGGTCAGCAACGTCAGTGAGTAATCGCGTGGCGCTAAGGTGGTGCCAAACAGCACGAAGCGTAGATCGCTGTTATTAAAGGCTATTTCATGCAGCGATGCCGGTAAATCACTCGCGCGTACCACGTTGTTGCTGCCGCTCAACAGCGCTTTGTTGCCGACCACCAGCGCCATGCCAGTGATTTCGGGATGATAAGAGGCCAGCAGCTGATAAGGCGTCAGGCTGATGTTCATGGTGGCGAAAAGGCCGGTCTCGGCTGAACCTGGATTTTTCACCCATAGCACCAGCGCCGGTTTCTTCGGTAGCAATGGCGTGCCTTCCAGCAAGCGCATATCGCGATCGCGTTCCAGTTCAGACTCAGGAGAAATATCGTTTGCTGGCATCAGAAAAGCCCCGGTGGCAGAAGAGCAGTAAGCGTTGCCATCACGCACCAGCAGGATGGCGCGGATATTACCGGCAAAGGCGGCGCGAGATGTGAGCTCACGACTGACGTTGTTGCAGGCTAACTGGGTGTATTGCTGTAAGGGATAAAGTGTATCGACCAGGCTTGCTATCACCTGTTGTAAATCGTCGCGGCTGTGTGCCAGAAGCTGTTCGTGTTGTTGTACACGTTTTTGCCAAGTGAGTGTTAATAGCACGGTGACAAAAAGCAGAAAGAATGCCGCGCCGATAATCGCACTATGCCAGGCGATACGGCGTGAATAACTGCGGTGGTGTTTTAATGTCCCTGACAGTGGCATGGAGTGCATTCCCCTTGTCTTGCCATTTTTTATTATGTTTATCGTTTGGTCACTACCCACTTCAGACCGCAGCCACGGTGATAACGGTGTCTGCAGCGCAATATCTGGGTATCAGGAAGTCAACGAGAATATAACGAGAGCGCGAAGAATGTCTCGTTATATTTTTGATTCTCAATTACTTTTTATCGGTTGGATTTGAGTTAAAAACTACGGGCGAAAAAAAACGCTGCCGGGGCAGCGTTTCTGATTCTCTGGCTGAGAGGATCATCAAAGAAATACGTTAGCTTGGGTTTTTAGCAAGAACCCGACGCGCTTCGCGGTAACGATTTTTCCAATAACTGTCATTCAGGTTGGAAATCATTACGCCACTGCTGGTGGACGCGTGAACAAAGTTATCGTTGCCAAGATAGATGCCCACGTGGCGACCGGTAGAACCGGCGCGGAACAGCACTAAGTCACCTGCGCGCAATTTATTGCGTGAAATCTCTTTACCGGTGTCTTGCTGTTCAGACGTTGAGCGTGGCAAATCTAAACCGAACTGCTCGCGAAAGGTGCGCTGAACAAAAGCAGAACAATCAATGCCGCGTTTGGTGTCGCCGCCTAAGCGATAACGTACACCTTTCCAGTCACTGTACTGTTCCATGATGCGGGACTTAACGTCCACGTTCTGCACCATCTGTTCAAATTCGTCCTGAGACGCTTGAAGTAAAAAACCATTCTGGTTGTTAACTTCATGATTCTCGTTATTCGCGTTCTGACCGTTATGGGTACTGCTGCATGCTGATAAAAGTGTTGCGAGTGCTACCGCGGGAATGATCCGCCTGAGGTATCTCAGAATTGGTTGAGACTTGACCATTGTACGTGTTTTCCTTCGATTTCCTTACGACAGAATGTCGTCAGCCAGATGACAAAACGGGTTGAGATTAATAAGTACGACCGTCTAAGACAAATCCTTAATTACTAAAATGTGTTAATGCACACATTTTTGTCGCTTTCAGCACCGCATTTTATGCTGTTGCTTACTAATCGGATTTGAGGTTAACCGATTACAGACCGCGTGGCGAGTGCTTTTATATAAATATTCAAAGGTTTTTTCGATGTGAAATCAATCTGTAACACAATGGCGAGTTTATCAACAATTGGCAGCGATTTAATAGCCAAACAGCGGTGCAATAAGGGGGTAATTCTGGCGCTAAGGCCGATTTTAAGAGGGTTCGGGCTGGACAACTTAGGATTAAGGCTATTGTTCCGCGTTTTTCATCATAATCTTTTCTTTTACCTGAATAATGTTAGTTTGCTAATAGTTTATTCAGGTTTTAAATAAGCGCGAGCGACTGACTTTTTGTTCTATGATCACTCGCGCTTAACAATTACGTGCGCGGCTTATATTTGCCCGGCAACGAACGGTTTAGCCAATTCACCAGCTTGTCGCTGAAGGGCGTTAACAGGCACCAGCTCATGCCAACCAGCACGACTGACAATGAACCCACAGCGATATCAGTAAACCAGTGCGCACCCGCCATCACACGTGGCAGAGCAAACACCACGGTAATCATCAACCCCACCAGAAACGCGCGGAAGCCGAAATAGCGCCACATAAAGCAGGTGAAGATCATCAGCATCATGCCGTGGTCGCCAGGGAAGCTATCTTTAGAGGCATCTTTGGCCGGGATGCCGGTCAGTTCGCTTACGCGATGCACATTCTCAAAAAACAGCGTTGGGCTGGAGTGCTGTACCGGCAGCAGATGACCGAGCTGGTTCAGTACTACCGCGCTCAGCAGCATCGTGATGCCAATGGCCAGCAAACGGCGGCGACCTTGCGGTGTCTCGCGACGCCAGTAGCTTAAATAGAGCAAACCCATAGCCAGCAGCGAAACCACATCGAAACCGCGGAAGTTAGTGATGGCCACTAACAGTGCGAAACCGTGATGATCAACCATCTGGTCATTGAAGCCATAAAAGATGGCTTTATCGATACCAAACCAGAACCCGTGATCCGGCGGCAGGTACCATGAAAGGAAAAGCATCACACCCAGTGCATTCAGCAGCAGGATGGTGACTAATCGAGAAGCGCGCATAGAAAATAGACTCAAAGTGAAAACAACGGGGCAACCTAACGCATCTAATGTAAACGAATCTTCAACAAAGCGGTCTGCAAAAGGTTCCAGTCAGCAGGCTGATGATGAATCAATTCGATGCGGCTATCAGGCGGTGTAGTAGGGCGGGTTTCAATAAACAGATCGTCGCCCTGGCGATTGATATTCACTAAACCATCGGCAGTGCGCAACACACCTTTAACGCGATCCACTGGCGCATGCCTTGCCCACTCTAGCGCTTTGATCGTATCAAACACGGTTTCACCATCGAAAATCCAGCCACAGGAAGCATAGCCCTGACCTTCATTTAGCGCACGACGCCAGCGCGCCTGGCCATCCAGTTTCAGTGCGGCCAAGCCTTGTGGACGTGAATTATGGTAGTGATGTGCTGCATCGGGAACCGCACGATCCGCCAAGGCGGGTTGTGTCAACAGCGCGGGATCGATGTGTCCCCACGCCGCTTCCACCAGCTGACGCTCGCCCAAAAATTGCTGCTGCCAATCCTGCAAACGCTGACGATCATTATCGCTCCAGCGATCGCTTTTATTCGCCACGATGATATCGGCCGCCACCAGCTGATCGCGGAAATTCTCATTCTCCACTACGCGTGCGTCGGCAAGCTGGCGCGGATCGAGAAGCGTTAAGGTGGCATCCACCTGAATCCAGGGTTGATAGACGGCGGCACGCAGCATATTCAGCAGCTGTTTGGGATGGCCAAGGCCAGTGGGTTCGATAATCAGACGATCGGGTTTAGCCTGTTTTAGCAGCATGTTCAGCCCAACCTGCAGCGGCAAGCCGTTAACGCAGCACATGCAGCCGCCGGGAATCTCTTTCAGCGTGGCACCGCGATCGGCGAGCAGTGCGCCGTCGATGCCAATTTCGCCAAATTCGTTGACCAGAATCGCCCAGTTTTCATCGGCGGGTTTATTGGCTAACAGATGCAGCAGAGTGGTGGTTTTTCCGCTGCCGAGAAATCCGGTGATGAGGTTTACGCGCGTCACAAAAGGGCTCCCAAAAAAAGAGAATAAATCGCGCGTGGATGAGAGGCATCCGGCGCGCACGGCCTTGTTATACTATAACAATCACCGGGCGCCGGACGGAAGCACGTTATGAATCAGCGCGTCCCATATAACGACGTTCCGCAATATGAATGCGGATGCGATCGCCATTGCTCAGGTATTCCGGCACCTGAATGGATAAGCCGGTGCTCATGCCTGCGGGTTTGGAGCGAGCGCTGGCGGAGGCGCCTTTAATGCCCGGCGAGGTATCAACAATTTCCATATCGACGGTTTGTGGCAGTTCAAGCGCCAAGACCTGGCCATCCATCGTCAGCACCTGAATGCCGGGAATGCCACCTTCAGGAATAAACAGTAGCTCTTCTTCAATTTGCTCTTTTTTGAAGTTGTACGGCGTGTAGTCTTCGTCATCCATAAACACATACTCATCACCATCTATATAAGAGAAGGTGACGGCGCGGCGGCTAAGCGAAATGGCGTCAATAATATCGTCGCCTTTGAAGCGCTCTTCCACTTTCAGGCCGGTGCGGACATCGGTAAAACGCATTTTATAGAGCGTCGCGGCACCGCGAGCACTTGGGCTCTGTACATCAATGTCTTTCACCAGCAACAGTTTGCCGTTCCAGGTGACAGCCATCCCTTTTTTAATCTCATTTGCCTTTGGCATGGTGGTTTTCTCGCTGACAGGAGGTTAATGCGCGTCACGTTACTCGCGCGGCGAAAAACTGGCAAGTCAGCCAATGTAAAATTGTTGCCGGTGCATGGCATTCGCGGTCTGGGACTGTTATTGTCGCGGCGAATTGTCTGCAGGAGCGCATGATGTTTTGTCGTGACCAGTGCGGTGCCTGTTGCACAGCCCCCTCAATCTCGTCCCCGATTCCTGGCATGCCGCACGGCAAGCCGGCCAACACGCGTTGCGTGCAGCTTGATGAGCAACAGCGTTGCAAAATATTTGGTTCACCGCTGCGTCCGGCGGTCTGTGCTGGCTTACAGCCCAGCGCCGAAATGTGTGGCAGCAGCCGTGATAGCGCCATGACATTTCTGCTTAAACTGGAAGTCGAGACGGCGCCCTGAAGCACTGCTGAGGCATAGCTGAAGAATTGGGCTTAATGCCGTTGGTCTGTACAGCAAAAGCATCAGCCTGCCTGCCGGTAAAAATCTTAAATCCAACATGAAGTGTGCGGAACGTCAAAAATCTGCTACTCAGATCGCGCATTTTCTTGCCTGCTGTACGTGGCTGTACCATATTCCCTGAAACGTTTCAGCGTTGTCACTCCGGCTAAGTCCGCGATGCACAGCAGATTTTTTCACCATCTAGCTGAAACGATTCAATACAGCAAGCGAGGAGAGATATGTTCCAGCTCGAAGTTCAGGCCATTCATATCGGTGCTAGCGCACAGAATAAAGAAGAGGCCATTCGTCAGGTTGCCGCTGCGTTAACCGCTGCAGGCAATGTGGCCGAAGGCTACGTTAACGGCATGCTGGCGCGCGAACAGCAAACCACCACTTTCCTGGGTAACGGCATCGCCATTCCGCACGGCACCACCGACACCCGCGACCTGGTGCTGAAAACCGGTGTCCAGGTTTATCAGTTCCCGCAGGGCGTGGATTGGGGCGAAGGGCAAACGGCGTATGTGGCGATCGGTATTGCCGCTAAATCGGATGAACACCTCGCGTTGCTGCGCCAGCTCACTCACGTATTAAGTGATGACAGCATTGCTGAACAGCTGAAAACCGCCTCGGCGGAAGATCTGCGAGCGCTGCTGATGGGCGAAAACCAGGCCGCAGAATTCAAATTCGATACCTCGCTGATTGCCGTTGATGTGGCGGCCAGCGATTTAATCACGTTACAGGCACTGAACGCCGGACGTCTGCAGGCTGCAGGCGCGGTGGACGCGTCCTTTATTGCTGACGTGATTTCCCGCGCCCCGCTGAGCCTCGGTCAGGGCATCTGGCTGAGCGACAGCGCCAACGGCAATCTCGGCAGCGCAGTGGCCGTAAGCCGCGCGGCTGCGCCATTCCAGCATCAGGGCGAAAACGTCGCGCTGCTGCTGACCGTGGCGGCTAACGATCAGCGTCCGCTGGAAGTGCTGGGCTATCTCAGCAACCTGCTGCTCAGCAACAAAGCTGAACGTCTGCTGAAGGCCGATGCCGCCGGTATTCTGGCGCTGCTGACCAGCGAAGTCGATGAAGCTGCCGAGCTGCTGACCGCTGAATTCACCATCCGCAACGAACACGGTCTGCACGCGCGTCCGGGCACGGCGCTGGTGACCGTCATCAAACAGTTCAACAGCGACATCACCGTAACTAATCTCGATGGCAGCGGTAAGCCTGCTAACGGCCGCAGCCTGATGAAAGTCGTTGCGCTCGGTGTGAAAAAAGGCCATCGCCTGCGCTTTACCGCCAGCGGCGAAGATGCACAGCAGGCGCTGAAAGCAATTGAAGAAGCGATCAATTCTGGTTTAGGCGAGGGGGTTGCATGAGCCGTCGTGTCGCAACAATTACCTTAAACCCGGCTTACGATCTGGTCGGATACACGCCAGAAATTGAGCGCGGCGAAGTTAACCTGGTGAAAACCACCGGCCTGCACGCGGCGGGTAAAGGCATCAACGTTGCCAAAGTGCTGAAGGATCTCGGTATCGATGTCACCGTCGGCGGTTTCCTCGGCAAAGAGAATCAGGACGGCTTTCAGCAGCTGTTCAGCGAACTCGGCATCGCCAACCGTTTTCAGGTGGTGCAGGGCCGTACGCGTATTAACGTTAAGCTGACCGAAAAAGACGGCGATGTGACCGACCTGAATTTCTCTGGCTTTGAGGTCACCGCGCAGGATTGGGAGCGCTTCACCGCCGATTCTCTCACCTGGCTCGGCCAGTTCGATATGGTGTGCGTCAGCGGCAGCCTGCCAGCCGGCGTGGCGCCAGAAGCCTTCACCAAATGGATGAGCGATCTGCGCACGCTGTGCCCGTGCATCATCTTCGACAGCAGCCGCGAAGCGCTGGTCGCCGGTCTGAAAGCCGCGCCGTGGCTGGTGAAACCGAACCGCCGCGAGCTGGAGATTTGGGCTGGTCGCAAACTGCCTGCGCTGCAGGACGTGATCGGTGCTGCACATGAACTGCGTGAGCAAGGCATTGCGCACGTGGTGATTTCTCTTGGTGCGGAAGGTGCGCTGTGGGTGAATGCCTCCGGCGAATGGATCGCCAAACCGCCTGCCTGCGAAGTGGTCAGCACCGTCGGTGCCGGCGATTCGATGGTCGGCGGCCTGATTTACGGCTTGCTGATGCGTGAATCCAGCGAGCACACGCTGCGTCTGGCGACGGCAGTGGCGGCGATGGCCGTCAGCCAAAGCAACGTTGGCGTTAAAGATCGTACCCAGTTGGCCGCGATGATGGCGCGCGTCGACTTACAACCCGTTAACTAACAGCAGGAGAGCGATAATGAAAACGCTGCTGATAAAAGATTCTTTACTGGGACTGGCGTCAGGACATCTGGCGCTGGAACGTTTACGCGCGACGGCGGCACAAGCTGGCCTGACGTTGACCGATAATGCCGCCGAAGCTGAACTGGTGCTGGTTGTTGGCCACAATGTGCCGCACGACGCAGAGCTGGCCGGTAAATCGCTGGCGCTGGTTGATGTGCAGCAAGCGCTGCGCGATCCGCTGGCGGCAATCAATCAAGCCAAAGCGAGTGCCAAAACCTGGCAGTCTGCGGCTGCAACCGCTGCCGCGCCAGTAGCTGCGCAGAGCGCTGCACAGAAACGCATTGTGGCGGTGACCGCCTGCCCAACCGGCGTGGCGCATACCTTTATGGCTGCTGAAGCTATTCAGGCCGAAGCGACCAAGCGTGGCTGGTGGGTGAAAGTTGAAACCCGTGGTTCTGTGGGCGCAGGCAACGCGATTACCCCAGAAGAAGTGGCGGCGGCCGATCTGGTGATCGTCGCGGCTGATATCGATGTGGATCTGGCGAAATTTGCCGGTAAGCCGATGTACCGCACCTCAACCAGTCTGGCGCTGAAGAAAACTGCGCAGGAGCTGGATAAAGCGCAGGCCGAAGCGAAAACCTATCAGCCGAGCGGCAATCAGGCTGCCAGCGCACAGGGCGACAGCAAAGAGAAAGCCGGTGCCTATCGTCACCTGCTGACTGGCGTTTCGTACATGCTGCCGATGGTGGTTGCCGGTGGTTTGAGCATCGCGCTGTCATTTGCCTTTGGTATCACCGCATTTAAAGAGCCGGGCACCTTAGCGGCGGCACTGATGCAGATCGGTGGCGGCAGCGCCTTCGCGCTGATGGTGCCGGTGTTAGCCGGTTTCATTGCCTTCTCGATTGCGGATCGTCCGGGTCTGACGCCTGGTTTGATTGGCGGTATGATCGCCACCAGCATTAACGCCGGTTTCCTGGGCGGTATCATCGCCGGTTTCATTGCCGGTTACGCCGCGAAGATGCTCAGCAGCAAAGTGAAACTGCCGCAGAGTATGGAAGCGCTGAAGCCGATTCTAATCATTCCGCTGGTGGCGAGTTTAATTACCGGTTTGCTGATGATTTACGTGGTAGGTAAGCCGGTGGCGGGCATCATGACTGGCCTGACAACCTGGCTGGCCAATATGGGTACCGCGAACGCAGTGCTGCTGGGCGCGATTCTCGGTGGCATGATGTGTACCGACATGGGCGGTCCGGTGAACAAAGTGGCCTATGCGTTTGGTGTTGGTCTGCTGAGTTCACAAACCTACGCACCGATGGCGGCCATTATGGCAGCCGGAATGGTGCCACCGCTGGCGATGGGCCTGGCGACGCTGGTTGCGCGTCGTAAGTTCAACAAAGGTCAGCAGGAAGGGGGTAAAGCGGCGTTGGTGCTTGGGCTGTGCTTCATCTCTGAAGGTGCGATTCCGTTTGCGGCGCGTGATCCAATGCGTGTGCTGCCGTGCTGTATCATTGGCGGCGCGGTAACCGGTGCGATTTCCATGGCGATTGGCGCGAAACTGATGGCACCGCACGGTGGTCTGTTCGTCCTCCTGATTCCAGGCGCGATTACCCCAGTATTGGGTTATCTGCTGGCGATTGTGATTGGTACTGCGGTAGCGGGACTTGGCTACGCCATCCTGAAACGTCCGGAAGAAGAGCTGGTTAAAGCCGCGTAATCTTCGTCAGACATAAAAAAGGGAGCTGCGGCTCCCTTTTGTTTAATCAGATAATTAACCCTGCTGCTCCGACTTCAACCACGCAATCTCATCCTTCCAGATATCCGGATTAATGGTTTCCAGAATCATGGGAATGCCGTCAAAACGTTTATCTTTCATCAGCCAGCTAAACGCGGTTTTACCGATATTGCCTTCACCCAGACTATGATGGCGGTCGACGCGACTGCCCAGCGTGCTCTTGGCATCATTCAGGTGCATACCGCGCAGATACTGGAAACCAACGATGCGCTCAAAGTCGCTGAAGGTCTCGGCGCAGGCTTCTTCGGTACGCAGGTCGTAACCGCCCGCAAAGGCGTGGCAGGTATCAATGCACACGCCAACGCGCGACTTATCTTCCACGTGCTCAATAATGGTGGCGAGGTGCTCGAAGCGGAAACCGAGATTGCTGCCCTGACCGGCGGTGTTTTCGATCACCGCCACCACGCTGCTGGTTTTATCCAGCGCGATGTTGATCGATTCGGCGATACGCTTCAGGCAGGCTTCTTCTTCAATCTGCTTCAGATGGCTGCCCGGATGGAAGTTCAGCAGGGTCAAACCCAACTGCTCGGCACGCTGCATCTCATCGAGGAAAGCCTCGCGCGATTTCTCCAGCGCTTCCATCACCGGATGGCCGAGGTTAATCAGATAGCTATCATGCGGCAGAATCTGCGCGGAGGTGAAGTTGTAACGATCGCAGGCGGTTTTAAACGCATCGATCACTTCTCCTGACAGCGGTGCGGCTTTCCACTGGCGCTGATTTTTGGTGAACAGCGCAAAGGCTGTGGCTTCGAGTTCGTGGGCACGGATAACTGCCTGGTCCACGCCGCCTGATGCACTGACATGTGCGCCGATATATTTCATGCCGCTCTCCTGATTGGGCGATTGCTGCTGCAAAGCTGCCCATCATAGCGGATGCGGTTACGCCATGAAATGTTGCACCAGCACATTGAGTGCTCCGCCGCCGAGAATTAACCAGCCAAACATCACCAATCCCAGCAGCAACGGTTTACAACCGGCCTGTTTCAGGGCGCTGAAGCGCGTAGTTAAACCCAGCGCAGCCATCGCCATCGCCAGCAGCAGATTGGCCAGCTGATTCAGCGTGCTAACAATATTGGCAGGAAGCAGATGCAGCGAGTTAAACAGCGCCACCACAATAAACAGCAGCGCGAACCAGGGAAAACGAATCGCTTGTTGCTGTGCGTTGTGGCTGCGCTGACGTTTCAGCCAGCTTCCCAGCATCAGCAAGAAGGGCGCTAACATCATCACGCGCAGCATTTTGGCAATCACGGCGGTGTTTTCGGCCTCGGCACCCATCGCGTGTCCTGCCGCGACAACCTGCGCCACTTCATGCAGCGTCGATCCGGTAAAGATGCCGAAATGTTCTGCACTGACAGTTGGCAGCAGCGACCATAACAGCGGATACAGCACGATGCCAACGGTACCAAACAGCACCACAGTCGCAACAGCCACCGCCACTTTTGACGGCGCAGCCTTAACGATAGGTTCACTCGCCAGCACCGCCGCCGCACCGCAAATGCTGCTGCCCGCCCCAATCAGCCACACGGTTTCGCGATCCATCTTCAGCAGACGAATGCCGATAAAACAGGTCAGCAGGAAAGTGGAGCTGAGAACCATCACATCAATCAATACGCCGCTGAGACCGACATCAGCAATCTGCTGTATGGTAATACGAAAGCCATACAGGATGATGCCGAGGCGCAGCAAGCGCTGTTTCGCCAGCATTACGCCGCTGTCACAGGCGCCGGCCATCTGCGGATAAAGGGTGTTACCGAGCACGATGCCCAAAATAATCGCTAACGTCAGCGCACCGAATCCGGCCCCCGCCAACCACGACTGATTGCTTAACCACGCCGCGGTACCGGCAATCGCCACGGTCAACAGCAAACCCGGCAGCCAGCGATGTAGATGAAACGGGGTTTTATTCACGCTTAACTCAGCCATACTTTTCTCCTGTAGGGTTACCATTCCTGGCGACCTTCTAACATTCAATCTCTGCTTCAAGCCTGCGTTACACTGGTATAAAAGTAAAATTGATAATATATTTATAATTAACCAGAATAAGTAATATAAGGGAACCGCATGCACATCACGTTGCGCCAGATTGAAGTGTTTACCGAAGTGCTGAAGAGCGGCTCGACGACGCAGGCCTCGCAGGTGCTGGCGCTGTCGCAGTCGGCGGTGAGCGCCGCGTTAGCAGATTTGGAAAACCAACTCGGTGTGCAGCTGTTTGACCGCGTCGGTAAGCGGTTGGTGGTGAATGAGCATGGCCGTTTACTCTATCCGCGTGCCGTGGGTTTGATGGAGCAGGCGGGCGAAATCGAACAGCTGTTTAAGGAAGATAACGGGGCGATTCGCCTGTTCGCCAGCAGCACCATCGGCAACTACCTGCTGCCCGGCATGATTGCCGCCTATCGCCGTGATTTTCCCGCGCTGCCGCTCGAGCTCAGCGTCGGCAACAGTCAGGATGCAATTAATGCGGTGGCGGATTTTCGCGTCGACATCGGCTTGATCGAAGGTCCATGTCACGAGCTGGATATTATCAGCGAGCCGTGGCTGGAAGATGAGCTGGTGGTCTTTGCCGCGCCGGATGCTGCCATCCTGCAAAAGCCGATTACGCTGGAAACACTCGCCGCCGCGCCGTGGATTCTGCGCGAGCGCGGCTCAGGTACGCGCGAGATCGTGGATTATCTGCTGCTGTCGCATTTGCCACAGTTTCAGCTCGGCATGGAGTTAGGCAATTCAGAGGCGATTAAACACTCGGTGCGTCACGGCATGGGCATCAGCTGTTTGTCGCGGCGGGTGATTGAGGATCAGCTGGAAGCCGGCACGCTGGTGGAAGTCGCGATCCCATTGCCGCGCCTGACGCGCACGCTGTATCGCATCCATCATCGACAGAAGCATGTGTCCAAAGCTTTGAGCCGTTTCCTGTCGTATTGCCGTGAATAATCACAGCGCTGAGCACGCTGCGGCTAATAATTCCCGGCCGATCATGAAGGTAACTAATAACCCGACGTGAATGCTATACAGCTTGGGGCTAGCTGCTACAATCTCGCCTCATTTTTATCCAGCATAGCGTTTACACATGCATAATGACTCAAAAACAACACAACAACCTGGATTGCGCCGTGAATTAAAAGCGCGTCATCTCACCATGATCGCCATTGGTGGTTCCATCGGTACCGGCCTGTTTGTCGCCTCGGGTGCCACCATTTCTCAGGCCGGACCCGGCGGCGCGCTGCTCTCCTATGCGCTCATCGGCCTGATGGTTTACTTCCTGATGACCAGCCTCGGCGAACTCGCGGCCTTTATGCCGGTTTCTGGCTCCTTCTCCACCTACGGTTCAAAATATGTTGAAGAAGGCTTCGGCTTCGCGCTGGGCTGGAACTATTGGTACAACTGGGCGGTGACCATCGCCGTTGACCTCGTCGCCTCGCAGCTCGTCATGAACTACTGGTTCCCGGACACGCCCGGCTGGATCTGGAGCGCACTGTTCCTTGGCCTGATGTTCCTGCTCAACTACATCTCAGTCAAAGGCTTCGGCGAAGCGGAATATTGGTTCTCGCTGATCAAAGTGACCACCGTCATCATCTTTATTGTGGTTGGCGTGTTGATGATCACCGGCATCATGCGCGGTGCAGAAAACGCCGGCTGGCATAACTGGACCGTGGGTGAAGCGCCGTTCGCCGGTGGTTTTGCCGCGATGATAGGCGTGGCGATGATCGTTGGCTTCTCCTTCCAGGGCACCGAGCTGATCGGTATTGCGGCCGGTGAATCTGAGGATCCGGCGAAGAACATTCCGCGCGCGGTGCGTCAGGTATTCTGGCGAATTCTGCTGTTCTATATCTTCGCTATTCTGATCATTAGCCTGATTCTGCCGTACACCGATCCGAAGCTGCTGCATAACGATGTTACCGATATCGCCATCAGCCCGTTCACGCTGGTGTTCCAGAATGCCGGTCTGCTTTCGGCGGCAGCGGTAATGAACGCAGTGATTCTGACGGCGGTACTGTCGGCGGGTAACTCCGGCATGTACGCCTCAACGCGTATGCTGTTCAACCTGGCACGCGAAGGTAAAGCGCCACGCATTTTCGGCAAGCTGTCGAAAGGTGGCGTGCCGCGTAACGCGCTGATTGCTACCACTGTGGTGGCGGGATTGTGCTTCCTGAGCTCGAAATTTGGTAACCAGGAAGTTTACCTGTGGCTACTGAACACCTCAGGCATGACCGGTTTCATCGCCTGGTTGGGTATCGCCATTAGCCATTACCGTTTCCGTCGCGGTTATATCGCTCAGGGTCACAACCTGGCCGATTTGCCGTACCGTTCGGGCTTCTTCCCGCTGGGACCGATTTTCGCCTTTATTCTGTGTTTGATCATCACACTGGGTCAGAACTATCAGGCGTTCCTTGCTGACCGCATTGATTGGTATGGCGTGGCCGCAACCTATATTGGTCTGCCGCTGTTCCTGATTATTTGGTTGGGTTACAAGCTGACACGCGGTTCGCGCTTCGTGAAATACAGCGAGATGGAATTCCCGACGTTTAAAGAGTAGTCATACCCTTGCGCGATAAATCGCGCCGCTACGAATAAGGTGCACGTGTAGTAGCGGCGCAATTTATTGCGCATTGTTTTGGATTTTGTTACTCAGATTGAATTGATAATTATTATCACCTGCACTATTGTGGCTGCCGTTATGATTTCGACAAGAAACGGGTAGAACAATGCGTACCACCGACGCCACGCTGCTGGCGGAAAACGGCCTCGAAACCGACACCATGACGCGTTATCGTCAGGTACTGCGCCAGCGATTGATGTTAATTGGCGTGCTGGCGCTGGCGATATTAGCGTCAGTGATTCTTGATTTCACCCTCGGCCCGGCTGGGCTCTCCCTCGACACCTTATGGCAAACGCTGACGCATCCCGATGCGGTCGATGCGGGCACCCGCGTGATTGTCTGGGATATTCGTTTACCGTACGCCTTGATGGCGGTGGTGGTGGGCTTCTCGCTCGGCCTTGCCGGTGCAGAGATGCAAACCATCCTGAATAACCCGCTTGCCAGCCCGTTTACGCTCGGCGTTTCGTCGGCGGCGGCCTTTGGTGCGGCGCTGGCCATCGTTCTTGGTATCGGCATTCCTGGCGTGCCGGATCAGTGGTTTATCTCCGCCAACGCGTTTGTGTTTGCGCTATTTGCCGCCTTGATGCTGGATGGCGTGACGCGCTGGACCAAAGTTTCGACCTCTGGCGTGGTGCTGTTTGGTATCGCGCTGGTGTTCACCTTCAACGCATTAGTCTCAATGATGCAGTTCATCGCCAGCGAAGATACTTTGCAGGGCCTGGTGTTCTGGACCATGGGCAGCCTCGCGCGCGCCTCGTGGGAAAAGCTCGGCGTATTAACCGCTGCTTTTGCCATCCTGATTCCGTTCTCGATGCTTAGCAGCTGGAAGCTGACCGCGCTGCGCCTCGGCGAAGATCGCGCGGTGAGTTTTGGTATCGACGTGCGCCGTCTGCGCCTGGCAACGCTGCTGCGCATCAGTATTCTCTCTGCGCTGGCGGTGGCGTTTGTCGGCCCAATTGGTTTCATCGGTCTGGTCGCGCCGCACATTGCGCGCATGATGTTTGGTGAAGATCACCGCTATTACCTGCCAGCCAGCGCGCTGGTCGGTGCGCTGGTGCTGTCGCTGGCTTCGGTGGCGTCGAAAAACCTGATTCCCGGCGTGATCATTCCGGTGGGAATTGTGACGTCGCTGGTCGGCGTGCCGTTCTTCCTCAGCATTATTCTGCGTCATCGGGGGACGGTGTAATGGAGCAGGGATTACGTCTTAAGCATTTCTCCGCCGGTTATCCGAAGCGCAAGGTGATTGACGATCTCAACGTGCCGGAGCTGCCGCAGGGCAAAATCACCGTGTTGCTTGGCCCCAACGGCTGCGGCAAATCGACGCTGTTGCGCGCGCTGGCTGGTTTGGGCAAAGGGCAGGGCGAGCTGTGGCTGAACGGTGAAGAGCTGATGAGCCAGCCGTTTGCGCGCCGGGCGCAGCGTGTGGTTTATCTGCCGCAAAGTTTGCCGGCGGGCGTGCATCTGCACGTGCTGGAGTCGATTATCGTGGCGCAGCGTGCGTCGGGTGGCTTGCACAGCGCCTCGAGCGAAGCGGAGATCATGCATCTACTCGAGCAGCTCGGCATCGCGCATTTAGCCATGCGTTATCTCGATCAGCTTTCGGGCGGGCAGAAGCAGTTGGTGGGTCTGGCGCAATCGCTGATTCGCCGTCCGGAACTTCTGCTGCTGGATGAACCGCTTAGCGCGCTGGATCTTAACTACCAGTTCCACGTGATGGATCTGGTGCGTCGTGAAACCCGGTTGCGCAATATTGTGACGGTGGTGGTGGTGCACGATATCAACATCGCGCTGCGTCATGCGGATCACGCGCTGATGCTGAAGGATGGCAATCTGCTGGCGGACGGCGAGCCGTCGCAGGTGATTACGCCTGAGACGCTGGCGCAGGTGTATGGCGTGCGCGGCCGTATCGAGCACTGCTCTCGCGGCATGCCGCAGGTGATGATCGACGGGCTGGCGGAGACGTTGGTGTAGTTACGTGCACGCTGTCCCCCATCCCGGCCTTCCCCCGCAAGCGGGGGAAGGAGACGCTGCCACATGCAGCTTACTCACTGACATGTGGCAGCATCTTCCTCCCCCATTTATGGGGGAGGACCGAGGAGGGGGACAGCCAGCACACACCCAGAGGCCAGCCAGCACCATCACACCAACAAATGCTTCGCGTGGAAACGCAGATGATCTTCCACGAAGCTGGCGATAAAGAAGTAGCTATGGTCATAACCTGGCTGAATGCGTAGCTCCAGCGGGAAACCTTGCTCACGCGCCACCGCTTCCAGTCGCTCTGGACGCAGCTGATCGGCGAGGAACTGATCGCTATCCCCTTGATCAATCAGAATCGGCAAGCGCTGTTCCACGTCACGCATCAACAGGCAACTATCCCATTCACGCCACGTCTGACGATCTTCACCCAGGTATGCGGCAAAGGCCTTCTGCCCCCAAGGCACTTCGGTAGGATTGACGATTGGCGCGAAGGCAGAAGCAGACGCAAAACGTCCGCCAAGACGCAATGCCAACACCAGCGCACCGTGACCGCCCATTGAATGACCCATCACCGACTGACGATCGCTCAGCTTAAAATTATCCGCCACCAACTCCGGCAGCTCCGCGCTGAGGTAATCGAACATGCGGAAGTTCGCCGCCCACGGCTGCTGCGTGGCGTTGAGGTAGAAACCTGCGCCCTGGCCGAGATCGTAACCGCTGTCGTTCGCTACCTCGTCACCGCGCGGGCTGGTGTCTGGCATAATCAGCACCAAACCCAGCTGCGCAGCCACGCGCTGGGCGCCGGCTTTGGTGGTGAAGTTCTCATCGCTGCAGGTCAATCCGGCGAGAAACCACACTACCGGCGGCGGTGCGTCACTCTGCGGCGGCGGCAGAAAAATACTGAAGGTCATCGGACAGTTCAGCACGGCCGACTGATGACGCCAGCGCTGCTGCCAGCCACCAAAGATGCGATGCTCTTCTAACAGCTCCAAAGTGGAAGCCATAACGTCTCCTGATTACTTAGTAAAATGCACCACCGTACGGATGGATTTCCCTTCATGCATCAGATCAAAGGCGTCGTTAATCTCTTCCAGCGGCAGGTTATGGGTGATGAAATCGTTCAGGGCGAATTTACCGTCGAGGTAATCCTGCACGATGCCCGGCAACTGTGAACGGCCTTTAACGCCACCAAAAGCGGAACCACGCCATACGCGACCGGTCACCAGCTGGAATGGACGGGTAGAAATCTCCTGGCCCGCGCCAGCCACGCCGATAATCACTGATTCGCCCCAACCTTTGTGGCAGCACTCCAGCGCCGAACGCATCACGTTAACGTTACCGATGCACTCGAAGGAGAAATCGACGCCGCCGTCGGTTAGTTCAACGATCACATCCTGAATCGGTTTATCGTGATCTTTCGGGTTGATCAGATCGGTTGCACCCAGTTTGCGCGCCAGATCGAATTTACTGGTGTTGAGATCGATACCGATGATGCGACCGGCTTTCGCCATCTTCGCGCCGATAATCGCCGACAAACCAATACCGCCGAGGCCGAAGATCGCCACGGTGTCGCCTTCTTTTACTTTGGCCGTGTTCATCACCGCGCCCATGCCGGTGGTGACGCCGCAGCCCAGCAGGCACACTTCTTCCAGAGGCGCTTCTTTGCTGATCACCGCCAGCGAGATTTCCGGTACCACGGTGTATTCAGAGAAGGTTGAGGTGCCCATGTAGTGGAAAATCGGCTTGCCGTCTTTGAAGAAGCGGGTGGTGCCGTCTGGCATCAAACCTTTGCCCTGGGTGGCGCGAATCGCCTGACACAGGTTGGTTTTGCCCGAGAGACAGAACTTACACTTGCCGCACTCTGGGGTGTAAAGCGGGATCACGTGGTCGCCGACGGCCACGCTGGTCACGCCTTCGCCCACCGCTTCCACCACGCCGCCGCCTTCGTGGCCGAGGATCGCCGGGAATACGCCTTCCGGATCTTGTCCCGACAAGGTGTAAGCATCGGTGTGGCACACGCCGGTGGCCACGATGCGCACCAGCACTTCACCTTTTTGCGGTGGCATCAGATCCACTTCTTCGATTTTCAGCGGTTCGCCAGCTGCCCAGGCAACGGCGGCGCGGGTTTTAATCATGTTCATGCAATCCCTCTTCCTGTAGATGCGGGGTAAGTGGCCCCGATGGTCGTGATGTCGATAAAACAGAAACTCACTCGGCAACGTGCAGCGGATGCCGCAACTCGTCGTTAACCGGGCGATCGTCAAACAGTTCAATAATCAAGTATTTCAGCGCTTCCACATTGGGTGTAAACGCATCGCGCCGCCACATCAGCCAGGTGGCGGTATCGCGGTAAGCAGGCGGTAACGCATGCTCCTGCACGCGGGCGCGGGCTGGCATTTGCGCCAGCACCGAGGCGGGAATCATCGCCACGCCCGCGCCGCCGGCCACACACGCCACCATCGCGTGGTAAGACTGTATCTCCATCACGCTGCTCGGCGCGGTCTGGCTTTCGCGATACCACGCTTCCAGCTTGGTGCGGTAGGAACAGCTGTTGCGAAAAGCAAACAGCGTGTCGCCTTGCACATCGCGCGCGCTGGCAATCGGCGCATGTTCCGGGCTGGTGATCAGCACCATCTGCTCATTAAAGGCAATGCAGCCATTGAGATCGTCGTGCGCCACCGGACCATCCACCAGCGCGGCGGCCAGCGTGCCTTCCCGCACTTTGTCGATGATTTCACCGGAAGTATTGGTGATCAGCGACAGTTCCACGGCGGGAAAACGCTGGTGATAGGCCGCCAGGAGGGCAGGGAGGCGCGTCGCGGCGGTGCTCTCCATCGAACCGAGCGCGAAATTACCGCCCGGCTCACCGGCGCGCGCCATGTTCAGCGCTTCATCGCTCAATGCCAGGATGCGCTGCGCATAGTTAAGAAAATTGTGGCCCATTGGCGACAGGCGAATGCGTTGCTTCTCACGAATAAACAGATCAACGCCAATTTCATCTTCCAGCTGGCGCAGACGCGTGGTGAGATTGGAAGGTACGCGATGGAGTTGCTCGGCGGCACGCGCCAGCGAACCGGATTCGGCCACGGAGCAAAACATGCGGAGCTGTACTAAATCCATATTCTCTTCTCGTAAACAACTTGGTTAGTATTATTCACTTTCCGTGAGTTTAAACGTCATGCATGCTAGTGACAAGTGATAAAACATTCTGAGGTCGGTATGGCGTTTCGTGTCGCGCTTAGCGCGTTCTTAAGTTTAGTGGTTGCGATGGGGATTGGGCGATTTGCTTTCACGCCGCAGGTTCCGCTGATGATTCAGGACCATCAACTGACGCTCACCAGCGCCAGTCTGGTGGCGGCACTCAACTATCTCGGCTATCTATTTGGCTCGTTTGATGCGATGCGTGCGCGCAACCGCGTCGAGTGGCGTTTACAGGCGGGCGTGTGGGGCGCAGTGATTTTAACGCTGCTCTCGGCCTGCGTCAGCGGTCCGTGGTTACATGGCCTGATTCGTTTCCTGATTGGCTGGGCCAGCGGCTGGGCGATGGTGTTGCTGGCGGCATGGGCCAGCGACCAGCTACATCATCACGGACGTCCCGGCTTGCTGGCGGCGGTGTTTGCCGGACCCGGCACCGGCATCTTTATCAGCGGCATGCTGGCGGTGGCGCTGCACGCCAGCGGTGTCAGCGCGGCCTTTGCGTGGGCGGCTTACGGTTTGCTGGCACTGTTGTTGATTGCCGCGATTGCGCGATTCCTGCCGCGCACCGGCCAGTTACATCGCCCCGATCACGCTGCATCGCCGCTGGTGCTGAATGGCAATCTCAAGCGCTTGCTGCTGAGTTACAGCCTCGCCGGCTTTGGCTACATTCTGCCCGCCACTTTTCTGTCGCAAATGGCGGCGGCGCGTTTTCCTGACAGCGCGTTTGCCCAGTTTGTCTGGCCGGTGTTTGGTGGCGCGGCGGTGATCGGCATCGTGTTAGGCATCATGACGCGTCACTGGGGCAGCAGCCATCTGCGGCTGGCCATAGTGTTGTGGGCGCAGGCGTTGGGCGTTATCGCCGCGATTGTGCTGCCCGGCTTGAATGGCCTGATGCTGGGCGCAGCGCTGATCGGCGGCGGCTTCCTGTGTGTGGTGCAGCTGACGCTGCAATATGGGCGCGAGCTGGCACCGCAGCATGCGCGCTATCTTGCCGGTTTGCTCACCACCGGTTATGCGGTCGGGCAGTTGGGCGGTCCGCTGCTGTCGTGGATTTCCAGCATGCTATGGCATCAGCTGGAACCCGCGCTATGGGTAGCGGGCGCCAGCTTAATCCTTGCGGGAATGCTGGTTTTACGTCGCCGTACGTGATGAAAAGCTTATCAGAATGATTACTGGATTAAGGGCGCGGAGTATTTCACAATACGCGCTCAGAATTTCCCCCGTGGGCGAAAACCCGCGGGCGCATCACCTGTCGGAGAAGAGTAAATGAGCACCTTAAGTCAGGAAGCCGCCCTGGTTCACGAAGCGCTGTTGGCGCGTGGTCTGGAAACACCGTTACGTGCCCCGGTGCGTGAAATGGATGACGCCGCGCGCAAACGCGAAATTGCCGGCCACATGACGCAAATCATGCAGCTGCTGAACCTGGATCTGGAAGATGACAGCCTGATGGAAACGCCGCACCGCATCGCTAAGATGTATGTGGATGAGATTTTCTCAGGTCTGGATTACGCCAACTTCCCGAAAATCACCGTCATCGAAAACAAGATGAAAGTGGATGAGATGGTAACGGTGCGTGATATCACGTTGACCAGCACCTGCGAACACCACTTTGTGATTATCGATGGCAAAGCCACCGTGGCCTATATCCCGAAAGAGAAAGTGATTGGCCTGTCGAAAATCAACCGTATCGTGCAGTTCTTTGCTCAGCGTCCGCAGGTGCAAGAGCGCCTGACGCAGCAAGTACTGGTGGCGCTGCAAACGCTGCTTGGCACCAATAACGTTGCGGTATCGATTGATGCAGTGCATTACTGCGTGAAAGCGCGTGGCGTGAAAGATGCTACCAGCGCCACCACCACCACCTCGCTGGGTGGCTTGTTCAAATCCAGCCAGAACACGCGTCAGGAGTTTTTGCGCGCGGTTCGTCACAGCTAATCTGTTTGGGCAACAGCCTGTTGCCCGATTTCCTCTCTCCGTCAGGGCACTCGATGCAACGCTATCTCGCGCTGGATTTCATTCGTGGTTGCGCCATTCTCGGCATCTTGCTGCTGAACATTGTCGGCTTTGCGTTGCCATCGGCCGCTTATCTCAATCCGGCGTGGCGCGGCGAGGCTGCTACGTCTGATGCCTGGACGTGGGCGATCATGGATGGCCTGGCGCAGCTGAAATTCCTCACGCTGTTTGCCTTGCTGTTTGGTGCCGGCCTTTATATGCAGGCGCCGCGCGGCAGCCGCTGGATGTCGGCGCGTCTGACGCTGCTGGTGCTGCTCGGTTTCATTCACGGCATCTTTTTCTGGGAAGGCGACATCCTGCTGGATTATGGCCTGATTGGGCTGATTATCTGGCGCATGCTGCGGGATGTGCCTTCCGACCGCGCGTTGTTACAAACCGGCGCATTACTCTATCTGGTCGGCTGCGGCGTGCTGCTGATTTTCGGCGCGGTCTCCAGCCCCAATCCCACGCGATCCTGGCTGCCGGGTGCGGCGGACCTGCAGTATGAAAGCTACTGGAAACTGCTCGGCGGCTGGGAAGCGGTGCAGAACCGGCTGGATCATCTGTCATCAGGCCTGATGGCACTGGCATCACAATATGGCTGGCAACTGGCGGGTTTGATGCTGATTGGTGCGGCATTGATGCGCAGCGGCTGGCTCAGCGGGCAATTTAGCGTGCAGCACTATCGCCGTTCGGCGGCGCTGCTGCTGACTATCGGCTGGCTGATCGCCATTCCCGGCATCGCCGCGCAGTGGATGATTGGCTGGGAATTCCGCTGGACCGGCTTTTTCCTGCAGGTACCGCGCGATCTCGCCAGTCCGTTTATCAGCCTCGGTTATGCCGCGCTTTGCCTTGGATTCTGGCCGCAAATTGCGTCAACGCGCGTCAGCTACGCCATTCAATGCGTTGGCCGCATGGCCTTGAGCAATTATCTGTTACAGACGCTGATTTGCACCACGCTGTTCTACCGCTTTGATCTGTTCCTCAGGTTCGATCGACTGCAGCTGCTGGCCTTTGTACCGGCTATCTGGCTGGTTAATATCCTGTTTTCCGTGCTGTGGCTGCGCGTCTTCCCGCAAGGCCCAATGGAGTGGATCTGGCGCAAACTGACACGTCTTGCCGCGGGAAAAGCTGATCCTTCCTCCTCGCTCAGATAATGATGTTCATCACAAAGGTTGCAGAATTGTATGTAACCGTTTTCATTGCTGTGACGTGATTCACGTAGTCGTTTCACATGCCCTGACAGAATAGCGCCGTTACGCGCTTGTCGCGCATTTTCAGCCTCTGTGGAACAGCTGCATGATAACGATTCGTGATGTCGCCCGTCAGGCCGGTGTGTCAGTAGCCACCGTGTCGCGTGTGCTCAACAACAGCAGTGCAGTCACCGCCGATACCCGGGAAGCCGTGCTGGCTGCCGTTGATGCGTTAGGCTATCGCCCGAACGCCAACGCGCAGGCGCTGGCTACGCAAATCAGTGACACCATCGGCGTGGTGGTGATGGATGTTTCCGATCCCTTCTTTGGCGCGCTGGTGAAAGCGGTGGATACCGTGGCGCAGCGTGTGCATAAACACGTGTTAATCAGCAACTCCTGGCATCAGGAAGAGAAAGAACGTCACGCAATTGAGGTGCTGATACGTCAACGATGTAACGCATTGGTGGTGCACGCGAAAACGCTTTCAGACGCCGAACTGATGCAGTTTATGGATCAGGTTCCCGGTATGGTATTGATTAACCGTACAATTCCCGGTTACGAACACCGCTGCGTCTGTCTGGATAACGTTACCGGCGCTCAGGTAGCCACGCGCATGTTGTTACAACAGGGACATCAACGCATCGGCTTTATTAGCTCCAGCCACCCGATTGAGGATGTAACGCAACGACGTGAAGGCTGGCTGCAGGCCTTGTCAGAACAGGGAATTCGCCCGCAGGAGTCATGGATTGCGCATGCTGAACCTGATATGCAAGGCGGCGAAGCAGCGATGGTGGAGCTGCTGGGGCGTAACTTACATTTAACAGCGGTGTTTTCCTACAATGACGGCATGGCGGCGGGTGCATTGACCGCTTTAAAGGACAACGGCATCCAGGTTCCGCAGCATTTCTCTGTCATTGGCTTTGATGATATTCCCATCTCCCGCTATACCGATCCGCAGTTAACCACGGTCCGTTATCCTATTGTTTCTATGGCGAAACTCGCCACGGAATTAGCGCTCAAAGGTGCCGCAGGTGAGCTGGATCAGCTGGCTGTACACTGCTTTATGCCAACGCTGGTGCGTCGCCATTCTGTCGCCCAGCGGCAAATTGTGGAGTCGGTCACTAATTCAGGCGATAGCGCAGTGTAACCGTTTCCAATCTGTGATTGCATTCACAGTTAATTAACATGCCGCTCACTATGATGGCAGCGTCTTACCGGACTGAAACATCATGTAACGCTGGGAAATCCTCTTCCCAGCCGGTTTCAGTAGCCGATTGAAATAGTTCACAACACTCTTCAGGAAGCGTTTACCTACAGGGAAGTCAGGATTGCGATGGTGGCCCGGCTTTGCGTTACGCGTCCGCCCATTATCAGGTTTACAACCGACGGCGCTGTTTGCCCGCAGGCAAATAGCGCAATGAAATGCCCTACATAAAAAACCGGAGATACCATGAATAAGAAGGTTTTCACGCTCACAGCACTGGTTGCCAGCATGATGTTTGGTGCAACTGCGCACGCCGCCGATACCCGCATTGGCGTGACCATCTACAAATACGACGACAACTTCATGTCGATGGTGCGTAAGGACATTGAGAAAGAAGCAAAATCATTGGGCGGCATTCAGCTGTTGATGAATGACTCCCAAAACGACCAGTCTAAACAGAACGACCAGATTGACGTGCTGATGGCGAAAGGCGTGAAAGCGCTGGCCATCAACCTGGTGGATCCGGCTGCTGCGGCAGTGGTGATCGATAAAGCGCGTGGCAACGATGTGCCGGTGGTGTTCTTCAACAAAGAACCTAACGCCAAAGTGCTGGCCAGCTACCCGAAAGCGTATTACGTCGGTACCGACTCTAAAGAGTCAGGCATCATCCAGGGTCAGCTGATTGAGAAGCACTGGAAAGCCACGCCAGCCTGGGATCTGAACAAAGACGGTACCATCCAGTTCGTGCTGCTGAAAGGCGAGCCGGGCCATCCGGATGCCGAAGCGCGTACTAAATACGTGATCGATACACTGAACAAAGACGGCCTGAAAACGCAGCAGCTGGCGATGGATACCGCGATGTGGGATACCGCACAGGCAAAAGACAAAGTTGACGCCTGGCTCTCTGGCCCGAACGCCAACAAAATTGAAGTGATCATCGCTAATAACGATGCGATGGCGATGGGTGCGGTTGAAGCGCTGAAAGCGCACAACAAAACCAGCATTCCGGTGTTTGGTGTCGATGCACTGCCAGAAGCGCTGGCGCTGGTGAAATCAGGCGCGCTGGCCGGTACCGTGTTGAACGATGCGGAAAACCAGGCGAAAGCGACGCTGGATATTGCTAACAATCTGGCCAATGGCAAAGAGCCAACTGCAGGCACTAACTTCAAGATGGACAACAAAATCGTACGTGTTCCTTACGTACCAGTAGATAAAGAAAATCTGTCGCAGTTTGTGAAGTAATTCATCCTGGGCGCGGCATTTCGCCGCGCCTTATTGCATCTGACCAACGCTTTATTTAGCCAGGTAAATTATGGCCAGTGAGAATCCGACCACACAGCGTGAATATCTGCTGGAGATGACGAATGTCTCGAAATCATTTCCAGGGGTTAAAGCCTTAGATAATGTGAATTTAAAAGTGCGGCCGCACTCTGTTCATGCATTAATGGGCGAAAACGGCGCCGGGAAATCTACATTATTAAAATGTCTGTTTGGGATTTATAAAAAGGATACGGGGAGCATCCTGTTTCAGGGTGAGGAAATTGATTATAAGAGCTCCAAAGAAGCGCTGGAAAATGGCGTTTCCATGGTGCATCAGGAATTAAACCTGGTTCTGCAACGCAACGTCATGGATAACATGTGGCTTGGCCGTTATCCACGTAAGGGCGTGTTTGTCGATCAGGATAAAATGTATCGCGATACTAAAGCGATCTTTGATGAATTAGATATTGATATCGATCCGCGCGATAAAGTCGCCACCTTATCGGTGTCGCAGATGCAGATGATCGAAATCGCCAAAGCCTTCTCCTATGACGCCAAAATCGTCATTATGGATGAGCCGACATCATCGCTGACCGAAAAAGAAGTGAACCACTTGTTCACGATTATTCGTAAGCTGAAAGATCGTGGCTGCGGCATTGTGTATATCTCGCACAAGATGGAAGAGATATTCCAGCTGTGTGATGAGATCACCATTTTGCGTGACGGACAGTGGATCGCCACCCAGCCGCTGGAAGGTCTGGACATGGACAAAATCATCTCGATGATGGTTGGCCGTTCATTGAACCAGCGCTTCCCGGACAAAACCAACGTGCCGGGGGAAACCATTCTTGAGGTGCGCCATTTAACCTCACTGCGTCAGCCATCGATACGTGATATCTCGTTCGATCTGCGTAAAGGTGAAATTCTTGGTATTGCCGGTTTGGTGGGCGCCAAGCGAACCGACATCGTCGAAACCCTGTTTGGCATTCGCGAGAAGTCAGGCGGTACGATTAAGCTGCACGGCAAGAGTATTAATAACCACAGCGCCAACGAAGCCATTAACCACGGCTTTGCGCTGGTGACGGAAGAGCGTCGCTCCACCGGTATTTATGCGTATCTGGATATTGGCTTTAACTCGCTTATCTCCAATATTAAAAAGTATAAATCCAGCATGGGGCTGCTCGATAATAAACGCATGAAAAGCGATACCCAATGGGTCATTGATTCGATGCGCGTGAAAACGCCGGGTCATCATACGCAAATTGGTTCGCTTTCCGGTGGTAACCAACAGAAAGTGATTATTGGTCGCTGGTTATTAACGCAGCCGGAAATATTGATGCTTGATGAACCGACGCGCGGGATTGATGTGGGCGCGAAATTTGAAATCTACCAACTTATTGCCGAGTTGGCGAAGAAAGAGAAGGGCATCATTATTATCTCTTCTGAAATGCCAGAGCTGTTGGGTATTACCGATCGTATTTTAGTGATGAGTAATGGCCAGGTAGCAGGCATTGTTGATACCAAAACGACCTCGCAGAATGAAATCCTGCGTTTAGCGTCATTACACCTTTAATGAAGCAAGGGCTTTAACATGAAAGCGACTACTAAAAAGAATGCGCTAACCTGGTTAAAAGAGGGCGGCATTTACGTTGTCCTGTTTGTACTGCTGGCAATTATTATTTTCCAGGATCCAACCTTCTTAAGCTTAATGAACCTGAGTAATATTCTGACCCAATCTTCGGTGCGTATTATTATCGCACTCGGCGTGGCCGGTTTGATTGTCACCCAGGGTACCGACCTTTCAGCGGGTCGTCAGGTTGGCTTAGCGGCGGTGGTGGCAGCCACGCTGCTGCAGGCGATGGATAACGCGAACAAGGTGTTCCCGCATCTGGATACCGTACCTATTCCAGTGGTTATCCTGACCGTGTGCATCATCGGCGGTGTGATTGGTCTGGTGAACGGGGTGATCATCGCTTACCTCAAGGTAACGCCATTTATCACCACGTTGGGCACCATGATTATCGTTTACGGTATCAACTCGCTCTATTACGACTTTGTGGGTGCATCGCCAATTGCCGGTTTCGATCCTGGCTTCTCCAAATTTGCCCAAGGCTTCCTGCGTTTTGGTGATTTCAAACTGTCGTTTATCACCTTCTACGCTGTGATTGCCATCGTCTTTGTTTGGGTGCTGTGGAATAAAACTCGCTTTGGTCGCAACATTTTCGCTATCGGTGGTAACCCGGAAGCGGCGAAAGTGTCTGGCGTGAACGTGCCGTTCAACCTTATTCTGGTGTACGCCTTGTCTGGCGTGTTCTACGCGTTCGGCGGGATGCTGGAAGCAGGCCGTATCGGCAGCGCCACCAATAACCTCGGCTTTATGTATGAGCTGGATGCGATTGCGGCTTGTGTGGTCGGCGGCGTGTCGTTTGCCGGGGGCGTGGGTTCGGTGGCCGGCGTGGTGACCGGTGTCATCATCTTCACCGTGATCAACTACGGTTTGACCTACATCGGCGTTAACCCTTACTGGCAGTACATCATCAAGGGCGGCATCATCATCTTCGCCGTAGCGCTAGATTCATTGAAGTACGCACGTAAGAAGTAGTGGGTTTCCCCTCACCCCAACCCTCTCCCGCAGGCGGGAGAGGGAACCGTGAGGGAACAAACGTCACTTCTGCAGTTTCTCTTCCAACTCCAAAAGCTGCTCCGGCGTCACCGCCGGATAACTCTGCGCATCCTCCGGCACTTCATGCTCCGCAGGAATCGGCACTAACGGGCCGAGGAAGCGCGGCTCGCGCTTCATCAAATACAAATCCGCCAGCGCACCCAAACGCGCACCCACTTCGCGGAAACGCACCGACAACATGTTTTTCGGCGACGGCACCGCATAACACTGCGCCTGAATCCCCAAATGCTGCGCGATATATAGCGCACGTTCGCAGTGGAAACGCTGGGTAATGATGATGAAGTCGTTGGTGTCGAACACTTTGCGCGTGCGCACAATCGAATCCAGCGTACGAAAGCCAGCGTAATCCAGCACGATGTCCGACGGCGCGACGCCCGCTTTGATCAAATCGCGGCGCATGGTCATCGGTTCGTTATAGCTTTGCTGCGCATTATCACCGCTCAGCAGCAGGTAATTGACCTTGCCGCTGTTATAGGCGTTCAACGCGCCCTGAATGCGATAGAGGTAATACTGATTGATCACGCCCGTGCGGTAGTACTTCGCCGTGCCCAAGACCACGCCGACCTGACGATGTGGCAACGAGGTGACATCTTCATATATAAAGGGCGCGGTTTTCCAGCTGATCCAGCGATCCAGGCCGAGCGCGGTCGCCACCATCAGTAAGATGATGAAAAACAGACCAAAGAAAACGCGTTTAATCATGCGCGCGGGCACTCGATTGGCAGAATTCAGAATGGATAAAGGCTACTTGAGGCGGGCGGGGGAAGCAAGTAAACGCCCGTTGGCTGACGTTTTTTTAAACGTTGCCGGATCTAAATGATCCGGCAACGGATTTATCAGATCGAAGTACGGCGATAATTACGATACTGCGGCAGCCAGAAATTGTTGCTGACGGCTTTCGACAACACATCTTCCGACGTCACCACCGCCACGCCCGCCAGCTGCGCGGCTTTACCCACCTCGATGGCAATCAGCTTGGAAACGCCCTGAATGTCTTTGATCTCCGGCAGAACCGGACCTTCGCCATCGTTAACCAGCGGCGAGCAGTCGGCCAATGCGCGGCTGGCGGTCATCAGCATCGAATCCGTCACGCGACTGGCGCCCGCGGCGATAACACCCAAACCGATGCCAGGGAAGATATAGGAGTTATTGCACTGGGCGATGGGATAGGTTTTCCCTTTCCAGGTGACCGGCGAGAACGGGCTGCCGGTGGCAACCAGCGCGGCGCCATCAGTCCAGGCGATGATGTCGGCTGGCGTCGCTTCAACGCGTGAAGTCGGGTTCGACAGCGGCATAACAATCGGACGCTTAGTGTGCTTGTGCATCTCGCGAATGATCTCTTCGGTGAACAGGCCTGGTTGGCCAGACACGCCGATCAGAATATCCGGCTTGGCGTTGCGTACCACGTCGAGCAGAGAAATGGAGTCGCTACTGGTGTCCCAATCTTTCAGGCTGTCGCTCTTCTGCACCAGCTTGCTCTGGAAATTGAGCAGGTTCGGCAGCTTGTCGGTGAGCAAACCGAAGCGATCAACCATCATCACGCGGCCACGCGCTTCATCATCGCTCAATCCTTCCGACTTCATCTGCGCGATGATCTGCTCGGCAATACCGCAACCGGCAGAACCGGCACCAAGGAACACCACTTTCTGTTCACACAGGCGGCTGCCCGCAGCGCGGCTGGCGGCGATCAGGGTGCCGACGGTCACTGCGGCGGTGCCCTGAATATCGTCGTTGAAGCAGCAGATCTCATCGCGATAGCGCTCCAGCAGCGGCATGGCGTTTTTCTGCGCGAAGTCTTCGAACTGCAACAGCACGTTCGGCCAGCGACGATTCACCGCCTGAATGAATTCATTGACGAACTCTTCGTACTCTTCGCCAGTGATACGCGGATGACGCCAGCCCATATAGAGCGGATCATTCAGCAGCTGCTGGTTGTTGGTACCCACATCCAGCACCACCGGCAAGGTGTAAGCCGGGCTGATGCCGCCACACGCGGTATACAGCGACAGCTTACCGATTGGAATGCCCATGCCGCCGATACCCAAATCGCCGAGGCCGAGAATACGTTCGCCATCGGTCACCACGATCACTTTTACATTCTGCTTGGTAGCGTTCTGCAGCATGTCTTCAATGCGGTCGCGATTGTTATAAGAGATGAATACGCCACGCGCGCGACGGTAGATTTCAGAGAAGTGTTCACAGGCGGCGCCGACCGTTGGGGTGTAGATGATCGGCATCATCTCTTCCAGATGATTGTCGAGTAGGCGGTAGAACAGGGTTTCGTTGGTGTCCTGGATGTTGCGCAGATAGACATGCTTGTCGTTGTTGTTTTTAAAATCCAGGAACTGGCGCCAGGCACGTTCTGCCTGCTCTTCGATGGTTTCTACCGCTTCGGGTAGCAGGCCATTGAGGTTAAATTCGTTACGTTCTTCGAGGGTGAAGGCGCTGCCTTTATTCAACAGCGGAAATTCCAGCAGGATCGGACCCGCATAAGGAATATACAGCGGGCGTTTACTTTCGTAGTCGAGTTCCATGCAGTGCTTGCTCCGGTTGCAGTGTTTTCTGACGTATCGCCGGGAAAAGGTAACGCCAGTCCATCTTGAAGTGAAGAGGTTCTGGCGCCCGATCCTATGAAAATTCCTGCAGATGTACAGCTTTTGTTAACAGGAGGTCACAAAAGCGGTAAAAGGATCACTAAACTGATGTTTTCGAAACTAAAGTAAGTGAGAAATCCTCACATCCTAACGCCTTAAGCGTCGCGCGGGTCGCGTCAAGCTGACTCAGCGTGCTGTCCTGACATTCCGCCAAAACCGCTTGCTGAATTGTCTCCAGCGCTTCGTTGCTCATGTTCATCAAAATCAGTGCAGCCTGCAGCGGCGGCAAGCTGGGGTTGAAGGCGGCGTTTTCCGCATAGCGACCGGTAAAGACCTTGCCGCTCTGGCTGCGCAGCGCCACGCCGCTGTAACTCTGGCTGTAAGGCGCGTGACTGTGATTGGCGGCGGTAATGGCGGCCTGTTGCAATGCATCGCCTGCAACCGCAAAACCATGATCGACCGGCGTTAGAAGACGTTCGGTGATATTCAGATCGGCAGGGCCAAACGCATCCGGCAGATAGTCGCCCAGCGTGCTAACCGCGCGTCCCGGCAGGCTGATGCGAATCGCCGTGCCGCTGTTCAGCTCGTTCATAAACTGACGGCAATGCCCGCACGGCGTGTAGTTGACAGTAATCGCTGCCAGCTTCTCTTCACCGCGCAGCCAGGCATGCGTAATGGCACTTTGCTCGGCGTGCACCGTCTGCTGCAGCGGGGTATGCAGGAACTCCATGTTGGCGCCGAAGTACCAATGGCCGCTGACGCCGCGGGAAATCGCGCCGACATTAAAATGAGACACAGTTGCCACGGCGCAGCTCGCCGCCAGCGGCAGCAGTTCCAGCGCCAGCGCATCATCATCCAGACCGGTAAGCTGTTTCAGTTGCGCGACATCCTGCGGACGTAATACGCCATGGAAATCCGGCGCACCCAGCAGCGGCTGAATCGCAGCTTGCAGCGCAGCGGGCAGGGCAGAAAAAGCAGTTAGGAATCGTGAATGCATGATGGGATGACCTCAGTTACGCGTTAGCGGCGATGCGCCGCCTGACGTTTTATATGTGATCCAAGTCGCTCTGACAATGCAAGCTGATTGGGTTGTTTCAACTTTGCGAGATCTCTCGCAAGTTTTAGCCCCACCAATGCATTAATAGCGGAAAAAGCAGCGGCGCCAGTAACGAAGTGATGATGCCGCAAATCACCAGCGCAAGGGAGCTGAACGCGCCTTCCTGATAATCGATCTCGGCTGCGCGCGCGGTACCTAACGCGTGCGATGCGTTACCAATTGCTAACCCGCGCGAGGATTTGTTTTTCACCTTAAACAGATTGAGCAGCATATGGCCAAACACCGCACCCAGCACGCCGGCGATAAGTACGCAGATGGCGCTGATGGCAGGAATACCGTGCAGCGATGCGGAGACCGCCATCGCAATTGGCGTGGTGACAGATTTCGGCATGATGGTGGCGGCGATTTCCGGCGTTGCGCCCATCCACAGCGCAATCGCGGTGCCCGATACCATTGCCGTGATGCTGCCGATAAAGCAGACGCTGATGATGGTTTTCCAGCGCGCGCGAATCTGATGCATCTGCTCATACAGCGGCAACGCCAGCGCTACGACTGCCGGTTGCAGCAACTGATTGAGCAGGCTGCTGCCGGCAAAATAGCGCGTGTATGGCAGGTGAGTCAGCAGCAGAATCGGGATGACAATCGCCATCGCCACTAACAATGGATTGACGATGGAGATATTGATTTTCGCCGCCAGTTTACGCGCCAGGAAATAGGCGATCACCGTCAGCGGCAGCGACCACCATGCATCACTCATTCGGCTTCTCCTGCGGGCGCTGCAGGCGCTCTGCGCTGAGCCCGACAATCAGCAGCACCATAAAAGTACTGACAATGCATGACACCACAATCGGCCCAAACTGCGCGGTGAGGATATCGGTATAGCCCATTACACCAACGCTAATCGGCACAAACAGCAGTGCCATATAGCGAATCAATAAATGGCATCCGGGTTTCACCCACTCAACCGGCATGATTTGCAGACCCAGCAGCAGGAATAGCAGCAGCATGCCGATGATGCTGCCGGGAATGGTTATTGGGAGCAGGGCAGAAATCCCCATTCCAGCGTAAAGCGCCGCATAGATGATGACGAAGGCGCGCACATAGCGCCAACAAGCAGTGAGAACGGCAGGCATGTCAGGCTCCTGTTTTCGTAGCGCTTTATCATACGCATTAAGCGATTAGCGTGCTAGCGATCACATTGGAATGCAGATTCCAGCTTTTTCATCGCGTTATTTTCCTCCTGCAAACATGGCGTAGGGTAAGCCGATATCGCGAAAGGGAGGCGATGATGAAAGCGATTACGCGGCGGCGACAACTGCGCCAGGCAATGCCTGAAGCGGAGCATCTTTTGTGGCGTTTTTTACGTAATCGGAATTTATGCGGAGTGAAGTTTCGGCGTCAGCATCCGATTGGCGGTTATATCGTGGATTTCGCCTGTAATGAAAGAAGGGTGATAGTTGAGCTAGACGGCGGGCAGCATAACGAAGATGAAGCGAAGATTTATGATCAACAACGAACGGCTTTTTTAGAGCGAGGTGGCTGGAGAGTGATTAGATTCTGGAATCATCAGGTTTTGAAGAGTTTGATGCGGTGATGGAGGAGATATATCGGCAGTTGATGTTGCCTGGGCCCTCACCCTAGCCCTTGTATGTTTAAAGTCATCTTAGTTACCCGCCTCCGGGCGGGTACACTGTCAAAGCGTTGTACCTGACGTTTCAGCCCGTCTGCCCTCTGGGACATCGAGCCCGCGGGAGAGCTTATGGCGGAACGTCAGTTTTTCTCTTAACCCGAACAGCTGCCAGGACCGCTCTGCGAGTCCGTATCTTACAAGGCCGGGAGATGTGAAATGACTGAATACTCTGTAATCGGCATCGACATTGCTAAAGAGACGTTTGACGTTTATATCGATACTTCCTGTACTTATCTGCATCTCGATAATTCACCCGACGGCCATCAGCAGCTGCTGAGCGTATTGTCTGCCCTTCGCGTGAAACTTGTGGCTATGGAAGCAACCAGCCGCTATCACTCGCTGCTGGCCGCCACGCTGACGCTGCAGGGCTTTGCCGTTGCTGTAGTCAATCCGCGTCTGGTAAAAAATTTCGCCCGCGCAACGGGAACGCTGCATAAAACCGACCCAAACGACGCGCGCCTCATCTGCGAGTTTGGCCGGCGCATGGAGCCGGAAGTACGCGCCACGCCGGATGAGCAGACACAACGGCTGGCAGGAATGGTGACCCGTCGCAGGCAGTTGGTTGAGAATCGTGCGATGGAAATAAACCGGTATAAAAGCTGTGATGACGTTGCCATATCGGCGAGCCTCAAGCGTCATATTGACTGGCTGAAAGCGGAGATTAAGGATGCGGATGACGATATCGACAGACAGATAAGAACGATGCCGCTGTGGAAAGAGAAGGTTAAGCTTCTGGAAGAGGTAAAGGGAATAGGACCGACGACGATGGCTGTGTTGCTGTCAATGTTGCCGGAACTGGGAGCGCTGAGCCGTCATAAAATCAGTGCGCTGGTCGGCGTGTGCCCTTACGCGCACGACAGCGGAAAAATGAAAGGTAAGCGCTGCATCTGGGGCGGCCGAAGTGCGGTGCGGTCGGTGCTGTATATGGCCACGCTGACGGCGGTGCGTTACAACCCAACAATCAAAGCTTTTTTTGAGCGCCTGACAGGGCGGGGAAAAGTGTTCAAAGTCGCGATAACGGCGTGTGTGAGAAAGCTGATAACCATTTTGAACGCGATGCTGAGGGACAATAAAGAATGGAGGCCGGCGTAACGCATCCATTGACTTTAAACACAGCTGCTCTCCCGCGCGCGGGCGAGGGAATGGTTAGGTGGAGCAGGCTAGCATAAAGTGGAGTGAAAAATTAAATGGCTGCTTTGAACGGTTCCCTCTCCCGCGCGCGGGAGAGGGCTAGGGTGAGGGCAACGAAATCCGTTACTTAACCGGCATGCCCGGTACTGCGCCGCTATCAACCGACAGCACAAACAGGTCTTTGCCGCCTGGACCCGCTGACAGCACCATACCTTCGGAAATACCGAAGCGCATTTTACGCGGCGCGAGGTTGGCGACGATGATGGTCATCTTGCCTACCAGCACCGACGGATCCGGATACGCAGCGCGAATGCCAGAGAAAATCTGACGCTTCTCGCCCCCCAAATCCAGCTCCAGACGCAGCAGCTTGTCAGAACCCTCAACCAGCTCCGCTTTCTCGATCAGCGCCACGCGCATATCGACCCTGGCAAAATCATCAATGGTGATGGTGTCGCCAATCGGCGCATCAGCCAGCGGACCGGTTGCTGCAGGCTTATTCGCTGCCGCCGCATCTTCTTTCGAGGCCTCAATCAGCGCGTCGACTTTGGTCATTTCGATACGGCCATACAGCGCTTTGAACGGCGCCACTTCATGATCCAGCAACGGTTGGGCAATTGCATCCCAGCTCAGTTCGCTCTGCAGGAAGGCTTCGGCACGCTCGCTCAAAGATGGCAGCACTGGCTTCAGCCAGGTCATCAAGACGCGGAACAGGTTAATGCCCATGGAGCAAATCGCCTGCAGGTCGGCATCGCGGCCTTCTTGCTTTGCTACCACCCAAGGTGCCTGCTCATCGACATAGCGGTTGGCCAGATCGGCCAGCGCCATGATTTCACGGATCGCGCGGTTATATTCGCGGCTGGCCCAGGCTTCGCCAATCTTCTCTGAGGACGCCACAAAGGTTTGATACAACGCGGGATCGGCCAGTTCACTCGCCAGCTTGCCGCCAAAGCGTTTGGTCAGGAAGCCGGCATTACGTGACGCCAGGTTCACCACTTTGTTCACCACGTCTGCATTCACGCGCTGCACGAAATCTTCCAGATTCAGGTCGATGTCGTCGATGCGTGAAGAGAGCTTAGCTGCGTAGTAATAACGCAGGCTATCGGCATCCAGATGCTGCAACCAGGTGCTGGCTTTAATAAAGGTGCCGCGCGATTTAGACATCTTCGCGCCGTTCACCGTCACATAACCGTGTACGAACAGATTGGTTGGCTTGCGGAAGTTGCTGCCTTCCAGCATCGCTGGCCAGAACAGGCTGTGGAAATAGACGATGTCTTTACCGATGAAGTGATACAGCTCAGTAGTGGAATCTTTCTTCCAGAACTCGTCGAAATCGATATCGCCGCGTTTGTCGCACAGGTTTTTGAATGAACCCATGTAACCGATTGGCGCATCCAACCAGACGTAGAAGTATTTGCCCGGCGCGCCAGGGATTTCGAAGCCGAAGTAAGGCGCATCGCGGGAGATATCCCACTGCTGCAAGCCAGACTCGAACCACTCTTGCATCTTGTTAGCCACCTGCTCTTGCAGTGCGCCTGAACGCGTCCACGCCTGCAGCATCGCGCTGAAAGAGGGCAGATCAAAGAAGAAGTGCTCGGAATCGCGCAGCACCGGCGTCGCGCCAGAGACCACCGATTTCGGGTCGATCAGCTCGGTTGGGCTGTAGGTCGCGCTACACACTTCGCAGTTATCGCCATATTGATCCGGTGACTTACATTTCGGGCAGGTGCCTTTGACGAAACGGTCCGGCAGGAACATGCCTTTCTCAGGATCGTACAGCTGCGAAATGGTGCGGTTCTTAATGAAGCCGTTCTCTTTCAGGCGGCCATAAATCAGCTCGGACAGCTGACGGTTTTCGTCACCGTGCGTCGAGTGATAGTTGTCGTAGCTGATATTGAAGCCAGCAAAATCCGTTTCGTGCTCCTGCTTCATCTCCGCGATCATCTGCTCCGGCGCGATGCCAAGCTGCTGAGCTTTCAGCATGATAGGCGTGCCGTGAGCGTCGTCTGCACAGATGAAGTGAACCTGGTTGCCACGCATTCGCTGGTAACGGACCCAAATGTCAGCCTGAATGTGTTCAAGCATGTGACCGAGATGGATTGAACCGTTTGCGTACGGCAGTGCGCACGTTACCAGAATTTTTTTAGCGACTTGAGTCATTTTTGCGTAGCGTTCCGTTGAAGAAAAATCGGTGTTAGATGTTAACCGAAGCACCCTCTGGCGTAAACACAGCTGGACATCCACGTCACTTTTAGCGCCTATCTGATATTATTGAACAGACACCGCCGCAATCTGGCGTGATGAATAAACAAGGAGAGGGGATGACTTCACAATCCCAGCAACATCATTCACCTGAGGCGCTGCGAGCATTGGTTATTGGCGTGTTGAGTGACTTTGAACATCCGACGCTGCAACATAACCTGACCACGCTGAAAGCCCTGCGCCATGTCGCGCTGCTGGATGACAAGCTGCATATCGAACTGGTGATGCCGTTCGCGTGGGCCAGCGCTTTTGAAGAGCTGAAAGCGCAAACCAGCGCCGAACTGCTGCGCCTGACGGACGCCAGCGCCATTGACTGGCGACTGCGCCACGACATCGCCACGCTGAAGCGGGTGAAAAACCACCCGGGCGCAACCGGTGTGAAGAACATCATCGCCGTGAGTTCTGGCAAAGGTGGCGTGGGCAAATCCAGCACCGCTGTGAACATGGCGCTGGCGCTGATCGCTGAAGGGGCGCGCGTGGGGATTCTCGATGCGGATATTTACGGTCCGTCGATCCCTAACATGCTCGGCACCGAAAATCAGCGTCCCACCTCGCCGGATGGCACGCACATGGCACCGATTATGGCGCACGGCCTGGCAACCAATTCGATTGGTTATCTGGTCACCGACGACAACGCCATGGTGTGGCGCGGTCCAATGGCCAGCAAAGCCCTGATGCAGCTGCTCAACGAAACCCTGTGGCCGGATCTCGATTATCTGATCCTCGATATGCCGCCAGGTACCGGCGATATTCAGCTGACGCTGGCGCAAAACGTGCCGGTGACCGGCGCGCTGGTGGTCACCACGCCGCAGGACATCGCCTTGATTGACGCGCGCAAAGGGATGGTGATGTTCGAGAAAGTGAGCGTGCCGGTGCTGGGCGTGATCGAGAATATGAGCATGCACATTTGTAGCCAATGCGGACATCACGAGCCGATTTTCGGCACCGGCGGTGCGCAGAAGCTGGTGGAAGATTACAGCACCCGTTTGCTGGCCCAGTTGCCGCTGCACATTACGCTGCGTGAAGATCTGGATGATGGCGAACCGACCGTGGTGCGCCGTCCGGAAAGTGATTTCACCGCACTCTACCGCCAGCTGGCGGGTCGCGTTGCGGCGCAGCTCTATTGGCAGGGAGAAATTATCCCTGGCGATATCGCGTTCCGCGCCGTTTAACGGCGTCCATTTCCGCTGGTGCGCGTCGCCAGCGGAAAATGCATCAGCACATATTTTCCCTGCTCGCTCTCGCCAACCGCTTCGCGCCGCCAGCCGTGTTTGAGATAAAAATCCATCGCCGCCTGATTTTGTTGCAGGCATTTCAAGGCGCCCGTCGAGCTAAATCGCGATTGCACTTTTTCTAACAGCGCGCTGCCCACGCCTTGTCCCTGCGCATCGGGGTCGACATACAGGCTATGCAGGAAGTTGTCATTATCCAGCACCGCCGCAAACCCCACGCGATGCCCATTCAGTTCAGCGACCAGCACGGTTTCGCCCAAAATCACCGCATCGAAATCTTCTAACTGCCAATCATCGCCATCCAGCCACGTCCAGTTATGGCGTCGAGCGGCAAGATACAGCGTGCGCAGAAAAGGCCGATCGGCTTCGTCAAAAAAACGTATGTGCACCTATTTGCTCCGTCAGTTAGGTATTTGAATAAAAGTAGCAGTTTCACCGCAAAAAGATAAAGCCTGACAGAACCGCGCCCTTTTTGTGTAGAATGCCTCCGCGAGCCGCATGAAATCTGGTGTCGGCGCTTTGATAGCTTTTGGTTATCTGATTGATAACGTCTGCATATTAGAAGTTGGCCCGAAAATTCTGTAGCCTGCATCACATCTTTTAACGGAGGTCACCATGTCCATCATTAATACCAAGATCAAACCATTTAAAAACGCAGCGTTCAAAAACGGCGAATTCATCGAAGTCACCGAGAAAGACGTTGAAGGTAAATGGAGTGTTTTCTTCTTCTACCCGGCTGACTTCACCTTCGTATGCCCAACCGAACTGGGTGACGTTGCAGACCATCACGAAGAGTTCCAGAAACTGGGTGTAGATATCTACTCTGTTTCCACTGACACGCACTTTACCCACAAAGCCTGGCACGGTTCTTCAGACACCATCGCGAAAATCAAATACGCGATGATCGGTGACCCAACTGGCGCGCTGACCCGTAACTTCGAAATCATGCGCGAAGACGAAGGTCTGGCAGACCGCGGTACCTTCATCGTTGACCCGCAAGGCATCATCCAGGCGATCGAAATTACTGCAGAAGGCATTGGCCGTGACGCATCTGACCTGATCCGCAAAGTGAAAGCCGCTCAGTACGTTGCTTCTCACCCAGGTGAAGTTTGCCCGGCAAAATGGAAAGAAGGCGAAGCAACTCTGGCTCCATCACTGGACCTGGTTGGCAAAATCTAAGTTAGCTGCCATTCGATCTTTCTCTATCGGGTGCTACGGCACCCGATTTTCATGACAGGAACTCACTATGCTCGACACCAATTTAAAAACCCAACTCAAGGCTTACCTTGAGAAACTAACGAAACCGGTTGAGTTGATTGCCACATTGGATGATGGCGCCAAATCGGCAGAGATTCGCTCTCTGTTGGCCGATATCGCGGGCTTGTCAGACAAAGTCAGCTTCCGCGAAGAGAACGATCGTCCGGTGCGTAAACCCTCTTTCCTGATCACTAACCCAGGCAGCCAGAGCGGTCCGCGCTTTGCCGGTTCGCCAATGGGTCACGAATTTACTTCACTGGTTTTAGCCCTGCTGCAAACCGGTGGACACCCTTCGAAAGAAGCGCAGAGCCTGCTGGATCAGGTTGTGGCTTTGGAAGGCGACCTCCACTTCGAAACGTATTATTCCCTGTCGTGCCACAACTGTCCTGACGTGGTACAGGCGCTAAACCTGATGGCGGTACTGAACCCGCGTATCAGCCATACCGCGATTGACGGCGGTATGTTCCAGAACGAAATCACCGAGCGCAACGTGATGGGCGTGCCGGCGGTATTCCTCAACGGTAAAGAGTTCGGTCAGGGCCGTCTGAGCCTGGCGGAAATCGTCGGTAAAGTGGACACCAACGCCGACAAGCGCGCGGCGGAAGAGCTGAACAAACGTGAAGCCTACGAAGTGCTGATCGTCGGCAGCGGCCCGGCGGGCGCAGCAGCGGCCATCTACTCGGCACGTAAAGGCATCCGTACTGGCCTGATGGGCGAGCGTTTCGGTGGTCAGGTGCTGGACACCGTAGACATTGAAAACTACATCTCCGTACCGAAAACCGAAGGCGCGAAGCTGGCCGGTTCTCTGCGTGCCCACGTTGATGATTACGATGTTGATGTGATTGATACCCAGAGCGCCATCAAGCTGATTCCGGCGGCGAAAGAGGGCGGTCTGCACGCAATTGAAACCGCATCTGGCGCAGTACTGAAATCCCGCAGCATCATCATTGCTACCGGCGCACGCTGGCGCAACATGGGCGTACCTGGCGAAGAGCAGTATCGCACCAAGGGCGTAACTTATTGCCCGCACTGCGACGGCCCGCTGTTTAAAGGCAAACGCACCGCGGTGATCGGCGGCGGTAACTCAGGCGTTGAAGCGGCAATCGATTTGGCCGGTATTGTTGAGCACGTGACGCTGCTGGAATTTGCCAGCGAAATGCGCGCCGACAAAGTGCTGCAGGACAAACTGCGCAGCCTGAAAAACGTCGATGTGATTCTGAACGCACAGACCACCGAAGTGAAAGGCGACGGCAGCAAAGTTACCAGCCTGACCTACATTGACCGTAACAATCAGAGCAGCCACGAAATCGCGCTGAGCGGCATCTTCGTGCAGATTGGTTTGCTGCCGAACACCACCTTCCTGGAAGGTGCGGTTGAGCGCAACAAGATGGGCGAAATCATCATTGATGCCAAGTGCGAAACCAGCCTGAAAGGCGTGTTTGCCGCAGGCGACTGCACCACGGTGCCTTACAAACAGATCATCATCGCCAGCGGTGAAGGCGCGAAAGCCTCACTCAGCGCCTTTGATTATCTGATTCGCACCAAACCGGCCGAATAAGTTTTGCGATAGCCACGCAATAGCCCTGCAACCTGTGTTGCAGGGCTTTTTTTTATCTGCATTTCCATGCGTGTTCATCACGGCTACACTGCGCATTGGTGACGATGAGCAGGGGAAGCGTGGATGCACAAACTGTTATTGATCTTGCTGTTAGTGATAAATGTGGCGCAGGCACAGCGCATTTCTTTGACGCCACAACAACAAGCATGGATCCAGGCGCATCCCGACATCACTTATACCGTCACCGATCGCTGGCCGCAGGACTATCGCGAAAACGGTAAACCGGTGGGTTTGAGCCGCACTATCCTCGATGAAATTAGCGCACGTACCGGGCTACATTTCACCTACGTTGCACCTGAAGAGGCGCTACTTAATCCGCCGATGATTAACGCGGCAGTCAGCGCGGAGCTGATCCCCTCGCATGAGAAACAGCGCTGGCTGTTCACTCAATCCTGGATGCAAACCATGCCGATGCTGGTGGGCCGCAAAGAGACGGTGGATATTCGCGCTATCGAACGTTTAGACGGAAAACGACTTGGAATTGCACAATCATCGGAATATGAGCCGTGGATCAGTAAGCATTATCCGGCGATTCAACTGGTCGATTATCCCAGCGTCAGCGAAGCGTTGCGCGCTGTTGATGAACATCAGGTTGATGCGGTGATTGGTTCCGGTTTGATCATTCTGCCGATACTGCAGCGTTTCTATGCGGGCGATTTGGCGGTGACCGGACAGGTACCGGAAATGGCCAGCGGCATCAATATGGCTATCGATCCGGCCTATCCGGAATTGCGCGACATCATCAATGCGGCCTTTACCACTATCAATGGTGTCGATGCGCAAAACATCTTTAAACGCTGGGTAGGGATTGTCGATTTGGGCACGCCGTCGATTGGCGTGATTGTTGAACACTTTCGTTATCAGCTTATCGCGTTTGCCACGCTGCTGCTGTTGCTGCTGTTAGCTCTGCGCAGCGCAATTCAAGCGCGCCGCCGTGCGCAGGCGAGTGAAAAAAGTAAGTCAGAATTTCTTGCCGTCATGAGCCATGAAATTCGCACGCCGATGAACGCCATCATCGCCTCGCTAGAATTGCTGCAACAGCCGGCGACGGCGAAAAAGCAGCAAGAGTATCAGGCGCTGGCGCTCTCCTCCTCGCAGGATCTGCTCGAGCTACTTAACAACGTGCTGGACCACAGCAAACTCACTCAGCAGGATATTCCTCTGCACATTGCGCCCTGTGAAATCAGTCAATTACTGGCGGCAGTGTGCGACAGCCAGCGCCCTTCGGCTGAGCGCAAGGGGGTGAAATTGCTCCTCGATCTGCAGCCCGCGCTGGAGACATTGTGGCTGGATGTAGACGCGCATCGTTTGCGCCAAATTGTGAATAACTTGTTGTCAAATGCGGTGAAGTTCACCGATAGTGGAACAATTACTCTAAAAGCCGATTGGCAAAGCGAGCCAGGATTACCGGATGCATTAACCCTCGCGGTGGAAGATACCGGCATCGGTATTGCACCCGCCGATCAGCAGCGGATGTTCCAGGCCTGGCAGCAGGCGGAAAGTCGCGGTGCGCGCGTACGCAGCGGCAGCGGCTTGGGGCTTTATCTATGCCGCACGCTGGCAAAACGTATGGGTGGAGATTTAACGCTGAGCAGTGAGGAGGGAAAAGGCAGCGTCTTCACCTGTATTTTGCCGCTGAATAAGAGCCATGCGCCGGGCAATAATGAAGAGCAACAACCGGTGGCAGCGCTTCCTGTTGGTCTCGCGGTGTTAGTGGTGGAGGATCATCCAGCCAATCAGCAAGTGCTGGCTGCTCAGCTAAAACAGCTCAATTGCCATTATGAAATGGTCGAAAGTGCCGAGCAGGCTTTACAGCTGCTGGAGGAGGAAAATTACTACGATATCATGCTGTTGGATTGTAATTTACCCGGCAAGGATGGCTATTGGCTGGCAGAACAGATCCGTGAATTTGAAACCGCACAACAGCGCGACCGCACGCCGCTGATCGCGATCTCCGCCGTCAGCAGTCTTGAGCATCGGCAACGCTGTTTAACCAGCGGCATGGATGATGTGTTAGTTAAACCGATTCGATTAGCCGAGCTGGCAGAAAAACTCGGACACTATCAGGCAATTCAAGAGCCGGATACGCCGTTGTTAAGTGAGGAAGTGAAGTTATGGCTGCAACAGGATCGGGATAACTTTGTTCATGCCTGTGAACAGCGCGATGTGCCGCACATGATCCATTTTGTGCATCGCATTCGCGGTGTAGCACAGATCTACCAACTGCCAGAGCTGGCTCAGCAAGCAGAAGACATTGAAACCCAACTGCGCCAACAGCCTACGCCAACGGTTCAAACCAGCAGGGATTGGCAAACGCTGATTAACAACCTTATTCCTTGAGATAAGGCAATTGAGAGTGCTCTCGTAGAGTGTTTGACGCTTTTTCCATCAAATAGCCTGCCTAATCCTGCTGCATCAACGCTTTTAGCGCGCAGCAGTTCGTCTTATTAGTCAGGTTATTATGTTATGCGTGCTTTGCTATCAGGCCTGCTGCTTCTGGCTGGCCTGCTACTCTCTTATTCTACTTTCGCTACGCAGATCGCCTTCACCGAGGATGAGCAGCGCTGGATCGCTGCGCATCCGGTGGTTCCTTACCACTTCATCGCCAGTTGGCCGCTCGATTATCAGGAAGATAATCAACATATAGGCCTGAGTCGCGATTATCTCGACCACATTAGTGAAATCACCGGCCTGCAATTTGTACTGGCAGAACAGAGCGGGCAGCCGCCTGGGTTAATTTCAGCCATTGCGCCTGAATTGCTGGCTGCGGATCAACAAGAAGGCTGGCTGTTTAGCGATCGCTGGCTGGCGACCAGCGCTTCGGTTATCACGCATAATAATGGCGCAACCATCCATTCTCTCGATCAGCTGCGTGGTAAACGTGTCGCGGTGCGTAGCGGAACGCTGTATGAGAGCTGGCTGAGAGAAAACTGCCCGGACATCCTGCTGTTACCGGTCAATCATATGCGTGAGGTATTTCAGGCGGTATATGAAGATCGCGCCGATTTGGGCCTCGGTTCCAGTCTGGTAATGCGTCCGCTGTTGTGGCGCTACTATTCCCACAAGCTGGCGATTGCCGGTCAAATACCCGAATTAGCCGCCAGCTTAACCATGGGCGTTTCGGCCGCAGACCCGCAGTTGCTGAGCATCATCAATAAAGCACTAAGCGCCGTACCCGCCGCCGATGCCAACGAGATGTTTAGCCGTTGGGTAGGTGATATGCGTTTGGGCTATCCCTCGATGGGGGTTATTTTTTCCCTGTATCACTGGGAAATCTTCACGTTCTGCTTGCTGGTGTTATTACTAGGCTGGTTGCTGCAGCGCGCGATTATGCATCGCCGCCGCGCTACTGCCAGCGAGGAGCGCAAAACGCAATTTCTCGCCATGATGAGCCATGAAATTCGTACGCCGATGAATGCCATGATTGCCTCGCTGGAGCTAATGAAGCGCACCGAGAATGCGCATCAGCAGCAGCAATATCTGGCGCTGGCCTCCTCTTCGGCGCGCAGTTTGCTCGATCTGCTTAACGATATTCTCGACCACAGCAAACTCTCCGCAGATTGCATTGTGATTGATAGCCAGCCCTTCGATCTCAGCGAGCTGATCAATACTATTTGCGATAGCTACCGGCCAATGCTGGCGGAGAAAGGGCTGAACCTGGTGATCACCATTGATGAACCGCTTAAGAAGCAGTGGATGATGGGCGATCCGCATCGCCTGCGGCAAATCATCAACAATCTGCTCTCCAACGCGATTAAGTTCACCCATCAAGGTGCCATTTCGCTGGCGCTGGATGCAGAATTTTTTGCTGATAATACCTGCATGATTGCGCTGGCTGTGGCGGATACCGGCATTGGTATTGCACCCGAAGCGCAAAAAACCTTGTTTGATGCCTGGACGCAAGTCGATGACGGAGCCGATCGCCGCTACGGCGGCAGCGGATTGGGTTTATGGATCTCTCAGCAATTGGTCACGCTGATGCGCGGAGCATTGAGCTGTCAAAGCCTGCCCGGCGAGGGCAGCACCTTTACCCTGAAAGTGCCGTTAGGCCTGTGCGCAGAAAAATCCCCGCTGAGTGAACCTGTGTTACCGCGTTTCACTGCGGACACGATGATTTTACTGGTGGAAGACCATCCAGCCGCGCAGCGGACGTTACAGGCACAGCTTGCCACGCTCGGTTGTCAGGTCGAGCTGGCGGAAAATGGCCAGCAAGCTCTGGCGCTGTTAGAAGAGGAGAATTACTACGATGTGATTCTGCTGGATGTCAACTTACCGGACATCAGCGGTTACGACATCGCCAGGCGCTTACGCGTGCTGGAGCGCGAACGCGGTAATGAAGCCACGCCGGTGGTGGCGATTTCCGCCATGAGTGACGATGCGCATTTTGAGCAATGCGAAGCCAGCGGCTTTGATGCAGTGCTCAGTAAGCCAATTATCCTCACCGCATTGGCCAGTTGTTTACGCCGCTGGTGCCATCTGGCGGCAGCGAGCGGTGTGCATGTGCAACGTGAAGAGTCCGAACAGCAGGAACTGCAAGCGTGGCTGGAGGAAGATGTTAGCGGATTCAATCATGCCTGTGATGCAATGGACACGCGACTTATGCAGCACCATGTGCATCGCCTGCGCGGCACCGCGCAAATCTTCGAGATGAACGGCCTGGCGCAGTTGGCGGGAACCATCGAAAGCCAACTGCGCGCAGGTGCAACCGTCAGTGAAGAGCTTGCCCGCCAATGGTGGGATTCGCTTAGATGTGAAGTGACTTCAGCAATTCGTCCTTGATGATAAAGAGCTCGTGGTCGGCTTTAAGTCCAAGCTTGCGCATGGCGCTCTGCTTCTGGCCGCTGATGGTTTTCAGGCTGCGGTTAAACTTCTCGGCGATATCGGTTACCGTCATGCCGGCAAGAAAACAGCGAATCACTTCCTGCTCTTTCGGCGACAGCGCCGACAAACTTACCGCCTGGCGCACGTTGGCCTCGCTGTAATTGCCGCTGATCAGCACTTCGCCATGGCGCTGCTGATTCGCCAGTTCCTGCGCCATCTGCGCTTCAATAAAGGTGCGACCACGGCTCACCTCCAACGCAGCGTTTTGAATCTCTTCAAACGGGCGATTTTTCCCGATAAAGCCTTTAGCACCTCCGCGCAGTGCCAGCGCCACCGTGGCGGGATTGTAATGTGCTGACACCACCAGCACCGCGACGTGCGGATACAAACGCGTCAAGGTTTTGATCAGATTCAGGCCATCGACATCGGCCGGTGCCAGTTCATAATCGGCGATCACCACATCGACCTTGGTGGTTTTAATGCAGTTCAGCAACTCCTTGCTGCTGGTAAAGGTTCCCACTACATCGAAGTCGGGATTTTCCCGCAGTACATCACTGAGCCCGCGCAACACCAGGAAGTGATCATCCAGCAGGGCGATAGAGACGTTATTACGACGGAATGTTTTCATCCTCAACACTCTTGCTTATCAATAGGGGGGTGAGAATCAGTGTACTGTATTTTTGCTGGCTGTATGACGTAACCGTCAGTTTTACGCGCGACCCGTCAAGGTGACAGCGGCCGGAAATTACCGCGCTTAACCACCAATGTCATCTTTTTTGTTTGATAATTGGCGTCAGTCGCCAAAAATTTCCGGAAAGGGTGAATATATCGCCGCAGATTAGCCTGGCCTGTGAAGATTATTAATTGTCAACATGTTCGATTCGAGAATAGGAATATTTTTTGAGAGTGCTCTCGTAGCGAAGAGTAGTGGCTCTGCTTATTATGTCACCCGAACGTTAAGCCTCTCCGAACAAGATTTTGCACATTATCCACTGATGTTAAACACCTTATTTCCTGCGGCACAGCCACAAGGAAAGGGCCAGTTACAGCTATAGATATTACCGAACATCTTGGGTAATAACGGGATAACGAGAGCGCCGCAAAGGATGATAAAACATCTCGCATCCTGCAATAAAATAAATGCGCCAGCAGATTGAAGCGAGAGACTTAATTTGCCCCCAATCGACTGGAACTTATTAGTCATGAAAATTTCAGGATATTTTAAATTCGGAGCCACTATCGGTAGCGTATTAATGCTTACCGGCTGTTTTTCCCTGCCTAATGCCAATGCATCCTATCACGCGGAAACCATTCCGGCCGCGCAGCATGCTAATCAACTATCCAGCCTCGATCGCTGCCAGGCCGAGGTTTCTGCGCTGGCGCAGTACGATGAGGCACGTTTTCAGCAACAGCACGATGCGCTCAACGGGCTGATGGATCGCAGCGCCAAATACCTGCTTACCCGCCCGCAACTTGCCGCCGATATGCAAGCCACGCTCGACAGCGTGTATCAGGCCGAACTGGCAAAGCGTTGTCAGCAGATTCACAGCGAACTGTTCCTCGCCATGCTGGCGCAGGCGGATAGGGAGTGATGTGGCGATGAAAACTCTCTTCTCTTTAGTAGCACTGAGCGCATTGCTGAGTGGCTGCGTCACACATGTGCAGCCGCACACATCGCCTGCTACTGAGCCTTTTGCACAACCACGCTTGCTCAGCGACTTCAATCAACAGATGACAGCTACGCGTCAGCAGGCAGAAGCCGGTGAACACCGCGCGCAGCAACAGTATGGCGGCTGGCTGGCGTCGGCTGGTCAACGCGATGCCGCGCAACCGCTGCTCAAGGCCGCCGCCGAAAGCGGCCAGCCTGAAGCGCAGTATCAGCTCGGCAAGTTGCTGCTTGAGCATCAACCTGGCGATGGCAAACAGTGGTTAGAGCGTGCCGCCGAGCAGGGCAACAGCGCCGCCGCGCAGCAGCTGGCACGTTATCATCGCAGCGGCAATCCGCTGCTGCAGGATAAGCAGCAGGCATTCAACTGGCTGCTGCAAGCCGCACAGCAGGGCGACGCGCAGGCGCAAAACGATGTCGGCGCGGCCTATAGTCGCGGTAATGGCGTGAAGAAAGATGCAGCGCGCGCGGCAGAGTGGTATCGCAAAGCCGCCGAGCAGGGTAATGCGCTGGCGCAATTTAATCTGGCCGGTGCTTATCAGGCGGGAGAAGGCGTCAAAGCCCAGCCGCTGCAGGCTTACGCCTGGTATCACGTTGCGGTGCAAAACAGCGACGATCGCCATCTGACGCAAATCGCCGAGCAGATGAAACTTCGCATGTACGCCAGCGCGACGCGCAGCGGCAAAGCCGCGCAGGCGCGTCAACTGGCGCAAAAAATCACCCAGCAGTATGTCAAACCGCACAAGGAACCAATGCCATGAAACCCTTATTTACCCGCTCGCTGATTGGCCTGGCAGTGGCTGCAACCTTGTGGTCATCCGCCAGCCAGGCGGCACCGGCGCTGACCGGTTACAGCTCGGATCACACCATTCCTTATTCACTGTTCGATGAAACCGAAGCAGCGAAACCGTGGGTAAAAGCGCCGCCGCCAAAGAAAAAGCCTTTGCGTCCTGCCACCACACACAATGTGGAGCAGACGAAAAAACTGCAGGTACTGGAACATTCTCTCAACGAGCAACAGCGAATTAATAAAGAGTTGCTGGCTGGTCATCAGGTGGAGAAGCAGGCGCTGCAACAGCAGTTGCAAGCTTTAGAAACTGATAAAGCCACCGTTGAAACGCAGCGCGAGCAGCTGGAATCTCTGCGACAGCAATTGGCCGAGCATCAAAGCCAGCAGAGCGGTTCGCAAGAGCAGTTGAGTGAACTGCGTGCCCAGTTAGCCGCGCATCAACTGCTGGTGGATACCCATGCGCTGCAACAATCTTCACTAGAGGGCAAGCTGAAAGAGAAGGAAGAGAGCGTGATTGCGCTTAGCAATCAGCTGGAGGAGGTGCGCGCCGAAACGCAGGCGCTCAAAGCGCAAAAGCAGCACGACACGCAACAGCTTGCGGAGCTGAAGCAGCATCAGGATCGTATCGCCGAACTGGAAATCAATTTGCAGGATGCAGAAAAACAGCAGGCTGCGATGCGAGAGCAACTGACCAAGCAGCAGGCGATGCAGGAGAGCGCGGCACCGGAAAGTCACGAGCAAAAACTCTCTTATGCCAATGGCGTGGCCTTTGCCAGCAATATTGTGCAGAGCCTGCGCGCCCAGCAGAATCTTGGTGTTGAGCCGGATCGTCCAATGGTGTTGGCAGGGATTAAAGATGCCTTCAGCCAGCGCGTCGCACTTAATAGCGATGAAGTGGCTAAACTGGTCACCGAGCTGGATGGCACGCTGAATGAAAAACTTCAGGCGCAGCAGCAAACTCAGGCAACCGAACGCGAGAAACAGCAGAAAGCCGGGAACGCGCTGATTGAAAAAACCAAACAGCGCAAAGGGGTGAAAACGCTTGATGGCGTTTATTACGTGGTGAATAAAGTCGGGAAGGGCGAAAAACTGACTGAAGAGAGCACCGTTGATATATTGCTGACCGGACGTTTATCGGATGGCACGGTATTTGATAACAGCGGTAAGGAGAATAAGGTGCAGCGCGTGAAGCTGGATTCCTTATTACCGGCCTTAACCAAAGTATTAAGCCAGCTTAAAAAGGGCAGTGAAGTCGAAGTAATTTTACCCGCTGATAAAGCATTCGGTGATGCCGGTGTGGAAAATATGATTCCACCGGGCGCGACATTAATCTTCGATATTAAAATTAATCGCTGAATAAACTGACGTCGACAGGGGGCTGTCGTCAACTTGAGGAATATGCCTGACTCATTACCTCGCGCCACACTTTTTAGTGTGGCTTTTTTGTTTTCGGATTTATCTGGTGTTTTGAGAGTGCTCTTGTATTGCTCAAGGCGTGAGTTTTAAATAATTAATTCACAAGCAGTGCATCCGGCTTTTACAATAACAGGCCAGTCGCTACTTGGTTTTTGTTTTCTATGCTCACGGTGTTGTGAGTATTAATTAACCATTGATTGGCAAAGAATTAATATTGCGTCGTCTGTGTCAATCTGACCCTAAAGGATTATTAAAATGAAAAAAACATTGGCCTCAATGTTAATTGGCTCAGCCATTATGGCTGCTAGCGCATCCACAGCGTTTGCAGATACTTCTGGTACAATGACATTCACCGGAACTGTAGCGGATACTACTTGCACAGTGAGTGATTTAAATCAGTCTATTGTTTTCAGTAATTATGATCGTACAACATTCCAAAATTCTGTAGTGCATACTGCATATGAAGTTCAACCTGTTAATTACCAAGTGAGCGGATGCCCAGCAAATATTACTAATGCTAGGTTGAATGTTAGTTTTACAAATGGAGACCGCAGTCCAGAACGCTTGAGTTTAGGGAACACTGATGCAAGAGGCTTGGCTGTACTAATTTCCAAAGAGCCTGTCACTGCTGGAAGTACTGCTCCTCCATCTACCTTGTATAGTGCTAATAGCAGTAATAAGGATTTCCCAATAGATAATGGTTCTGGTGTTGTAAGCCTTTATCCTCTCACGATGCGGGTTAACTCAAGTTACCTTGGTCAGGCAACCGTTGTAGCCGGTGATTTCACCACGAGCGCTAATGTTGAATTAACCTTTAATTAATTAAAAGGACTTTGGAATAAATATCATGAAAATGAATAAAACACTTATCGCTTCTATTTTTACCACTGTATTACTGTCGCAGTCTGTAATGGCAAATAATACTGGCACTGTCACTTTCGCAGGTGCTATTACCGAGCAAGCATGTACAGTTCCTTCAAACCAAATGAATCAGCAAATTGACATTACGGGTATTACGCCGGAATCACTTATTGCTGCGGATGAGGATGAGTCGGTAGCTGAACGCGCCTTCACTTTTAATGTGACAGATTGCCCTGCTGGTCTAACTAATGTTGGTATTAAGTTTGATTATAATCCTGATAGCAGTAATAACCAGTATTTAAGTAACTCAGGTACGGCTACAGGTGTAGCTTTCGGTATTACCGACAAGAACAATGTGCTGAAAAATACCAGTGAAGTTATCAATGCTGATAATTACGATGGCACTACAGGTACCGCAACGGTTGAGGCAAAATTGCGTGCTTACCGCGTGGGGACTGCTGCGCCAGAAACAGGTACGGTTGAGTCAACCGCAACTGTAACACTGATCACCAATTAATCTCATCAGGCAAGGAGTGTATATTCCTTGCCTGATTATTATTAAGGTATATATGAAACGTTCAATTTTAAATTCCATTGCAGTTGCTTCTCTCTGTTTTGTTGCATCGTTATCTTCGCCTGCATTGGCTGAAAATAATCAAGGTGGGTTCAGCCTCGGCGGCACGCGAGTGATTTACAAGGAAGAACAGAAAGAAGCAACGGTAACCGTGATTAACTCAGCTAAGAATGCGCCTTTCCTGGCTCAGTCATGGATGACACAACTCAATGCGGATGTAGACAAAAGTAAACCTCCATTTGTAATTACACCACCGCTTTATCGTCAGGATGAAGGGAAGAATACTTTGAGAATTATGCGCACGGGCGGGAATTTGCCGACCGATCGTGAATCAGCATATTGGCTAAACGTTAAAGCGATTCCTGCGCAGGCGAAAGAAAATCAAAATAAAAACTTGCTTTCTTTTGCTTTTGTTCTTCGTATAAAAATGTTTTATCGACCTTCAGGCTTAAGTATGCCAGCACAAAATGCTTATAAAAGCCTTACATTCTCTCGCGAAGGCGATAAGTTGATTGCTCACAATCCAACACCTTATCATATCTCTTTTAATAAAATGAGATTGGGTAATATAGAAATAAAAGATGTTAATGCAATGGTTCCACCAATGGGGCAGCAATCCTATATTCTACCATCCAAAGCATCCGGGGAGCAGGTGAAATACAAAACAATTAATGATCTTGGCGGTGTCACTCAGGAAGAGTCTAAGTTGTTGGGTAAATAAATAGAAAGCAAATGAGCTTCACTAATAATAATACTATAACAATGAAACATTACATTATGCACATCTTACCTCCATTTTCAGGAAATATTGGATTATCACCGTTAGCTAGTGTGATTTCATTAGCGATTTATGCAAGTAACGTAATGTTAATTGATCATGTCTATGCAGAAGATTATTTTAATCCAGCGTTGCTGGCTATGCCGGGTCAACAGGTGTCTGAAGGAATAGTCGCTGATCTTAGCCATTTTTCTGCGGGTGGTCAGGCACCGGGGGAGTATCCGGTTAAAGTTTACGTTAATAACCAATACATTGATGAAGAAGAAATATTTTTCGACGCGGACGCGAATAATAAACTTTATCCAAAATTAACCATAGCGGACTATGTAAGATATGGTCTACGAGTAAATTCAATAGAGGCGTTACGTGTATTACCTTCTGAACAGGTTGTTAAGAACATTCGGGATTATATTCCGGCCGCCAGTATTGATTTTCGATTTTTCGAACAGCGCTTAGATATTTCTATTCCTCAAATGTTAATGCAGAGACGCGTGCGTGGAGAGGTGGATCCCGCCACTTGGGATAATGGATTATCCGCAGCAATGTTGAATTACACCATTACCGGTAATCAAACGCGTGAGCTATCAAAACAGGGTGGAACTTCCCAGACGATCTTTAGTTATATGCGTGGTGGGTTGAACGCTGGTGCATGGCGTTTGCGTTCTAACGCCACCTTTCAACGTAGCCAGAGTAGTTCACAAGGTAGTAATGACAGTTTCAATGTCATTAGTACCTATTTGCAGAGAGATGTCCGCGCAATCAAAGGACAGCTTATATTGGGTGAAACCGCTACACCCGCTGACGTATTTGACAGCGTGCAGTTCCAGGGCGGCCAGTTAGTTTCTGATGACAGCATGCTGCCCGACAGCCTGCGCGGTTTTGCGCCGGTAATTCGTGGCGTATCGGAATCGGGCGCGGAAGTGACGATTCGCCAGAACGGCAGCGTGATTTATCAATCTTACGTGCCGCCTGGCCCGTTCGAGATCAACGATCTTTATCCAGCCTCATTGAGCGGTGACCTTGTGGTGACCGTCAAAGAAAACGACGGCAGCGAGCGTACCTTTTCACAGCCTTATTCGTCTATCGCCATCATGCAGCGTGAAGGCCAGCTGAAATACGCCATGACTATTGGCAAATTGCGCAATAGCGGCGGCGCGATCACCACCGACGCGGCGAAATTTGTCCAGGGTACGCTGATTTACGGCTTGCCGAACGCCATTACCGTGTACGGCGGCATGCAGCTGGCGAAAGAGTATCTCTCTGCCAGCGCCGGTATCGGATTGGGTATTGGTCGCCTTGGCGCCGTTTCTGCGGATATTACCCAATCCAGTGCCACGCTGCCAAACGGTGAGAAAAGTCAGGGCCAATCTTATCGTTTGCGTTATTCGCGCAGTATCGTTGAAACCGGCACCTCAGTATCGCTGGCGGCCTATCGTTACTCCACCGAGGGTTATTACACCTTGCAGGATGCGATGACCAATCCGGCGGATGGCCTGAACGGTGCGCTGAACCGCAATTACCGCCCGCGCGGCGAATTCCAGGTAATGCTGAACCAGTCGCTCGGCGACGCCGGTTCGATGTATGTATCGGGTTCACAACGTGATTACTGGAACAAACCGGGTAACCTGCGCACCTTCACGCTGGGTTACAACACCAACCTGTTTGGCGTCAGCTATGGCATGAACCTCAGCCAGTCGCAGGATAGCGACAGCGGCAAAGAAGATCGTCGTCTGGCGTTAACCGCATCGGTGCCGTTGAGCCGCTGGCTGGCGGGGGATTCCCGTAACTCTATGCAGCTGAACTACGGCATGGCGCATGCCAAAGGGCAGGGCACCACGCAACAGGCCGGTCTAAGCGGCAATGCGCTGGATAACCAGCTCAATTACAATGTCAGCCAGACGTTGGGCAATGACAGCAACACCAGCAATCTCTCCGCATCCTATCGTGGTAACAGCGGCACGCTGTCAGCGGGCTATAACCGCAGCCAGGCGCAGGAGCAGATCAACTACGGCCTGCGTGGCGGCATCGTCGCCCATCCGTATGGCGTGACCCTGTCGCAGGAGATGAGCGACACCGTGGCGCTGGTGCGTGCGCCGGGCGCAGCCAACATTAAAGTGAACAACCAAACCGGGCTGTCCACTGACTGGCTCGGTTATGCGGTGATGCCATATATGTCGCCGTATCGTCGCACCGACATCTCGCTCGATCCGCAAGGCTTGGGCACCAATGTTGCGCTCGATCAAACCAGCACCTCCGTCACGCCAACCCGCGGTGCGGTGGTATTAGCCGACTTTAAAACCCAGCGCGGTCATCAGGTGATGATGACCTTGCGTAAAGCCAACGGCGACTACGTGCCATTCGGTGCCACCGCCAAACTGCTGCTGAACGAAGGCGAGCAGAACAATGGCAGCATCGTCGGCGATGAAGGATTGCTCTATATCTCTGGCATGCCAGATAGCGGCTCGCTCGAAGTGCAGTGGGGGCGCGGCGCGGATGCATCGTGCAAAGTGAACTTTAACCTAAAATCCGCCAGTGAAAATCAGATGGACGGCGTACCGCTTCAGGTGCAGAGCGTCTGCCAAAACAGTGAGGAAGTTTAAAATGAGTAAAGTGTTTGGCAGACAATTGCTGTTAAGCAGCGTGATTGCCGCGTTGTTGGGCAGCAATGCCGCATGGGCGCAAAATCTGGCACTTTCGGATTTACCGAATGGCTGCAGTTACACCCGCAGCGAACAGCAACCCCTCAACGGCCTGGTAAAAATTCCTGCCGCTACGCCGCTGTTTGCCGCCATCGGCGATGCGCCACATACGCTGCTGGAGATTGGGGTGCAGTGTGATGGCCCAATTAGCGCACCGGTATCGCTGGGTTTGAAAGAAAGCGGCGCACTGGACTGGATCGGTCCGGGCCGCGATGTGCTGGCAACCAATGTGAATGGCATCGGCGTTCGATTGTTCGCGGATGCCAATAGCGAAGGCGGTAAGTGTAGCGGCAGTGGCGCGATTGCCGCGGGGCAATCCGCCAGCTGTTCCATCAGCCGTGAAGGCGAAGGTACACGCCGCGTCGGTTTCAGCCTGAAGGCGCAGCTGGTGAAAATCAGTAATAACACGCCGATTCAGTCGCAGCGTACGCTGCAATTAACCCACGGCGGTACGCTGCTGCTGGAATCAAATGGTGCGACGCCACAGCAAGTGGATGTGCTGAACAGCGGCCTGCTGGCACCGAGCATCGCTACCGAAGCCAGCTGCACGCTGGTCACTGAACAAAATCGTACAGTGAATTTCGGCACCATTTATCGACCCAAATCGGGCACTCAGGAAGCAACGCTCGGCCAGGCGCAGGTGACGCCGATTGAAGTTTCCTGCTCGCCGCTACGTGATGACGCCGCCAATAACTACAACGTGGCGATTACTTTTCAGGCCGGCCAATTACTGAATAATGACGACACCGCATTAGCCACGTCGATTGACGACATGGCGATCCGTTTTTCAACCAAAGCGGAAGGCGGCGACTGGCAGAAATTTGGTGAGAAATCATCGATGCCTTACGATGCAGCCAAAAGTGGCGACAAGAGCCACTTCGCGCAAACCTGGTATTGGTTCCTGCGCTATTTACCTGGCGCGAATCATCAGCAAACCGGTAATTTCAATGCGGTTGCGACCTACACCATAACGATTCAATAATTCATCAACTTTTAATACACCAGCAAACTATGAAAGAAAATAATGTCGTTATTCTCGATGATCATCCGATATTTCTCGAAGGTCTGAAAAGAATTATTAATCACGATTCTGAGTTCATCGTGACGGACTGTTGTAAAAATAGCCGTGAGCTGTTTTTTTCACTGAGTCTGGCACCTGCCAATATCGCCCTGATTGACTGTTCACGGCCACGAGGTGATATGAATATCAGGGCGCTGGTTAATCAATTAACTCTCAACCATCCCCGAATGACGATTGTCGCGATGGGTGATTGTCCCCAGCAGCAGCAGCTTAGCGATACACTTAAGCCGCAGATTAAATCCTACTTTTGTAAATCGTTGACGCCGGAGAATTTGATCACGGGCCTGCGTCATATCTGGGCTAGTCATTGTCAGAGTGAGCAATTGCTGATGGATGATTCTGTTGATGCCGGACATTTCATTAAGCCACGTCTTTCAGCAAAGGAGAAACTCGTTGTCGAATATCTTCATGCTGGATTGACGGTGTCACAAACGGCATTGCGATTGTCGCGCAGCGTAAAAACCATTAGCTCACAGAAGCGCTCGGCAATGCGTAAACTGGCGCTTAATCGTGATAGCGATATTTTTCGCCTAAAGCTCAATGAACTCTAATAAATATATTTATAGTGAAGCCTAACCCAGCCAGCGCCGCGCTTGTTCATCGGTAATATCGCGATAATAGATTTTATGCAGCAACGCATCACAGCCTTTACATTGCGCCTGAACATAAGTGGCGAGGCAGGTGCGTCCTGAAGGCGATATTGCGCCTTTGCGTGTGATAGTGATGTTGTGCCAAAGGTGTGCGTGCGGAATAAAGCTAAAAAATTTCATTATCGCTTCCGGAGTTGGTGAATGTTTTCAATTCCGGAGCGCAATTAGGCCTGTTTTCTGGCGTGATAAATTTGATAAGTATCAAGGTGCTTAAGACTTTGCGGGTTTCTCTGAACTGTGTTGCTTCCGGTGCGAATAAAAAATGAATTCGCACCGGATTATTTGATCGCGGAAGGATTACAGCGTTAGCGCCATAAACACGATTTCATCACTAAACCGTGCAACCTCCTGTTTCATACTGCTCATCACTTTAAAACCTTTCTTGCGATAGATCATAGCTGCCGGGTTCGATTGCCAGACGCATAAGGTGATGCGGCGCATTTTTTGCTGTTTGGCTTGTTCCATAAGCTTTGACAAAATTTGATTGAAATAGCCTTTTCCCTGTTCCTCGGGCAGCAGCGCCACGCTGCAAATGAAGAAATCATCCGGCTGGCGGTGCTGATTCACGAAACTGTCGTAAGCCACATCCAGTGGAAAAACCTCCTGACGATAGCCATATTGCACCTTGATGTGATCGTAATCCTGAATCGGCGCAGCGTTAACGAAACCCACCATTTTTCCCTGCGGATTATAAATCACGGCAATCTGTTGCAGGAAAGGCTGGATATTTTGCCGCAGCTGTAAGGTGGTTAAATCGGTGGCATAAATATTATCGACCGAGCAGTATTCCAGATAACTGGTGCTGAAGATTAATTTCGCCATCGCGAGCTGTTCATGCTTGTCTGTAATACTTCCCGGTTTAAAGCTCAGTGGCGACGCTTTCTGACTTTCAACCGGCTGCCAGAAATCACCTGCTTTTATGTTCCTGGCGTTAAGCGCAATTAAAAAGTCGCTGAATAACGCATTCACTTTATCCAGTTGCGGATCCTGAGAGAGCACGCCGTAATAGTGATAATAGGGAATTTCAGCGCGCAGCTGCGGCGCATAAGCAATTTGCAGGATATCGCATTCAGAAAACAAAGGTACCAGTTCACCCAACTGCAGAGGATCGCTTAATTGCCAGTCGCGTTGTGCCAGCTGAGTAATCGTATGCTGATAATGCTGCTGCTCTTCACCACTTAGCGGGCGACGTTCACCGCTGAGAATGTCCTCCGTCAGGCGAATGCCTTTAATCCCGCTCACACGATGCTGCTGAACATCAAAGCCACATACGGCAAACCGGCTGAAATCCTGATGGCTGAGCTGCGTGACCTGCAATTGCTCGCACCATAACTGGTAGAAAGGTTCGAAGATGGCGCGTTCGCTTTCCGGCGTTTTTGTTGGAATTGGCTGAGGCCAGCCGCGATACACCGCACTGAGCCGCCGTTGTAAGTTCTGCAACACCGGATTGTTTTGATGACTGATGATCATGCCGGTTTCATCGGTGAAGAGATTCAGCCAATTTATTTGCTGCTGTTCTGCCGTAAAATCAGGCAGTTCAGGATGACAGAGAAACAGCGTCGCAGGCCGAGCAGGAAGTGTATCGGCATCCAGATAAACGCCGCCGCACCGATTGAGAATCGCCAGGCGGAAGAAGTCAGAGAGCGTAGCGTAATAGCGCTTATCATGCAGTTGCTGCAGCACATCGATTAGCGCGCCATCAAATGACTGCATCAGTGCGCTCAGGCTGTTGACCTGCACCAGCGCATCAGGCAGAAACAGCGTGCCAGCATGAAAGGGGCTGTTTCCCTGCTGAGCGACGAAGCGATCCTCTGCCGCCAGCTGCTGTGCATTCCACACCCATAGCGTTTGCCGGAAATCACTGCGACTGGCTTCTATCGCGCGTTGCCATTGGGCAATGGTGCGGTTGACGTTGAGTGGTGATGGTCCGCCGAGCCAGACGCGATGGAGCGTGCATTCTTTACCTGTCAGTCGGCTGGTGGGCACCGCGAACATCGAAGAGAGTTCCGCAACGCACACCTCGTGCGGCTGATGTTCCACTTGCCACTGTTTAAACTGCCGTAATGCTTGTTGCCAGTCTGCTGTCGCGGGATAGGTAAAGCGCTTTTTAAGCGCGGCGAGTTGGCGTTCGTAGTGAGGTAAAAACGTTTCGCGCGTCATCATCAGATTTCGCTCCCGGCTGGTTGAGCAGCATAGCCTTGCGGATTCTGCGTATGCCAGCGCCATGCGTCGCGCAGCATGTCTTCGAGGCCGCGAGTTGCTTGCCAGCCCAGTTCTTTTTTCGCCTGACCGGGATCGGATAAGCAGATGGCGACATCGCCGGGACGACGCGGGCGCATATCGAGCGGCACGCGTCGGCCGCTCACCTGTTCAAACATCTGCACGATTTCCAGCACCGAGTAGCCTTGTCCGGTACCCAGGTTGTAATGGCGATAGCCCGGTTTGAGATGATTTAGCGCCTGAATATGACCTTCGGCTAAATCCATCACGTGGATGTAGTCGCGCACGCCGGTGCCGTCGGACGTTGCATAGTCATCACCAAATACTGGCAGATGGCTTCTTAGTCCATTGGCAACCTGAAACAGATAGGGCAGCAAATTGTTGGGAATCCCTTCAGGATGTTCACCAATCCGGCCGGAGGGATGCGCGCCGGCGGGATTGAAATAGCGCAGTGCGGTAATGGCTAACTCAGGTTGTGCATCAACCACTTCACCCATGATCTTCTCCACTATATATTTGGAGGCGCCATAAGGATTGGTGGTATTGCCGGTATCGCAGTTCTCACACAGCGGAATCATTACCGGAATGCCATAAACCGTGGCGGATGAGCTGAAAATGAGTTTTTTCACCTGATGCTGCTTCATGGTTTCCAGCAGCATGAGCGTTCCGGCAATATTGTTTTGATAATACTTCACCGGTTTCTGCAGCGATTCATTTACCGATTTCAGCCCAGCCATATGAATAACCGCATCAATCGGCTGATGGCTAAATACCAGATTTAGATCGGCGCGGCGGCGAATATCGCCCTGATGAAAAGTCATTTTCTTTCCGCTTAACGCTTCGACACGCGTTAAGGCCAGCGGCGAGCTATTACACAAATTATCCAGCACGATGACATGATGATTTTTCTGCAGCAGGCTAAGGGCAATGTGTGAGCCAATATAGCCTGCGCCGCCAGTAATTAAGACATTCATTTAGGTACACTCCATGTGTTTTGATGCGCGCAGCGGTGCGCGACGAATGAGGGTGTTTAAACATTGTCGACCTTTGTTATCAGTAGTAATGACATCACCAACAGCACACAGGCTGCCGGCCAGATGGCCAGCGGTGAGACGGTGGTGATAATTCCCTGTAAAACGCCAGCCAGCAGCACGCCGATGGACATCGAATTGGTATACAGCGTGGCCGCCATTCCCTGACGATGTTGCAGTAAATCCTGAAACCAGAACATGCCAACGGTAGCGATGATAGCGATGAAAATGGCATTGAAAATTTGCAGTAACATCAGTGGGATAAAACTTTGACTGAAGTAAATTCCCACATAAAACATCATGCCGCACAGCATGGCTGCCTGCATTTGCGTTTTCTTATCCCAGCGTTTGAGCATGCTGGCGCTGAGCAGCATGATCGGTATTTCCAGCGCCGCGGCGAGGCCAAAAAGCACGCCACTCCAGTCGGCAGACAAGGTTGGCTGCTCTGCCAGATGCAAAGGAAACGCAATCAGATAGAGTGCGCTGCAGCTCCATACCAGCAAGGTGGCAAACATCAGGAAGCAGAGGTTGTGCCCCAGCGGCTGCCGGTCCGGTTGCTTTGCAGGAGTAGCACTTGCCAGCCGCTCGCCAGGCGGCAAGGTGACAGCCAGCAGCGTCACGCTCAGTAACAGCACGAACATGACGGCATACAGCCAGGTGAAGCCGGCCAACTGAACAATCCAGAATGCCAGCGGTGGGCCGAATACCCACGCCAGCGAAAATTGCGCGCGTAAAATGGCGCTGAAAGCGTTGTCACTGCGAGTTTGTCGCGCCAGCGCGAACAGTTGCGGTATCGCCGCACTGCCGCAAGCACTGAGCAGCGAGCCGAGTGTGATTAACAGCAGATAATCGCGGCAGAAGATAAACAGCAGCGCATTGAACGCCAGTGCGAATAAGCATAAAAGCAGTAACGGGCGACGCTGCGTGACACGATCTGAATAACGGGCAATCAGTAAGCTCATCGCAATACTGCTGAGAGCATTAACGCTGTAAAAGGCGCCGATTCTCCAGGCTGCTACGTTGAGTTCAACTGCCAGAAATAAGCTGAGCGTCGGAATGAACAGGGCGCCACTTAAACCGGCCCCCAGCGCAACAACATAAAAAGAGAAGGTTGAGTGTTTCATCGACATCCTTGTCAGTGTTCGCCCCAGGCACTCCAGCGAGGGGCAGAAAGTTTTTAAAGTGCTTCAGCGCGGCTGAAGCGTTTGCCATCCGGACTCACGCTACGCACCCAGACTTTATCGCTAGCAGTAATTGCCGGTTTAGCATGTGGTTGATAACGCTGCCAGCGCTTACCCTTATCCAGGCTGTACTCCAGCGGCAGACCCGGCAGCGCAATGTTCATGGTCAGTGTGCCATTCTCGACGCGCGCCCCCGGCACCGGTAAACGGTAGTGAATACCGGCTTTATCCATCTTGCCCAACTCACGCTGGCCTAACAGATTGGCGAAACGCTGCCAGTCCTGATTGCGCTGCTGCTGGTTAACGAAGTGGGTTTCACCGCCTTTAAAGCTGCGGCCTTGCTGATAATCCAGCTCCCACTCCGCGCGATGCCAACCGCGTTCGGCCACTGACAGCAGGCGCGGGAATACCATGTAATCCATCTGCTGATCGGTACGCGTGGTTTCACTCCACAGCTGTACGGAAATGCCGTATGCGCCTGACCACGGCTTATTCGAGGTGGCATCAAAGGTCTTCCCGTCGCGATCCACCGAGGTTTCAGCGTTCTGCGGCAGGTTGTCCGGCGCGAAGCCAAACATCTTACGCTCATCGCTGAAGCGTGTGCCCCAGTAATAGCCGCGCTCGTTAGGATTCACTTCATAGGGGAAGTCCATGTAGACGTAATCCGGATTGGAAATTACTACTTCGTAATCTTTCAGCGTCCAGTCGTTGGCGGTGTCAAAGCCGCCCCAGTAGAGCGTGTCCCAGAAGTTAACGCGTACGCGCGAGGTGGCGAAGGCGTGCGCGTCAGCGGCATCTTTCAGCCCATCCTGCCAGGCCTGCATCACCGGAATGCCGTGCGCTTTCACCATCTTGCTCACTTCCAGCGCGAAGTGACTTGGCAAGTGCTCCAGATCTTCCACCTTGCCGGATTTCACCACCGCCTGGCAGACCTGAGATTTTGCCCAGGGTTTGTCCTCTTTGCTTTGGTCTAAAATGCCCGTTCCCGCTTGCGGGTTTTTGCTATCGCTGTAGCCGCTACCGAGGCGAATGTTTTTCGCTTCATCACCGCCAAAGTGCCAGGTGGTCAATGGTTGGCCGGCTTCGCGGTGCATCGCCTGCACTTCACCCATCACTTTATCGACAAAGCGCTTCGAGGAGTCGAGGCAAGGATTGAGATAGCTGGTGCGGTCGTACAGCTGCACGGAACGGGTATTCGAGGTATCCGTAGGATCCACCAATCGATATTCACTGGCCTGCTGCGGTTTACCTGCCTTCATCAGTTGCTGATATCGCGCCTCCATAGAGATCACCGCCGCGCGTGCATGCGCGGGCATATCGATTTCCGGGATCACTTCGATGTTGCGCGCCTGCGCATATTTGACGATCTCGATATAATCGGCGCGGCTGAAATGTCCGGTTCCGTTGTTATTCGTGAACGGACCGGAGCCCAATTGCGGCAGCAGGCATTGCTGCTCAGTCAGATCGTGACAACGCTTACTGCCTACGTCGGTCAACTCTGGCAGACCGGGGATTTCGATACGCCAGGCTTCGTCATCGGTCAGGTGGAAGTGGAATTTATTCATCTTCCACGCCGCCATTTGATCGAGCATGCGCAGCACCGCTTGCTTGCTGTGGAAATTACGCGCCACATCGAGGAAGGCACCGCGATAGGCAAAGCGCGGTGCATCTTTCGCTTCGAGCGTGGCGATAATCGGTTTACCTTCAGCCGGCACCAGCGACAGCAACGACATCAAGCCGTAGTAAACGCCAGCCTGATCGTAACCAATGATATCGGTGCCGCGCGGTGTGATGCGCAGTTCATAAGCACCGGAAACCGCCTCTGCGCCGTGGAAATGATTGACGGCGATACGGGTATGAATGTCATAACCCGCTGACTGCGGTTTGAGCCCCATCAAATCGAAACGCTGTTTAACTGCATCGGCCTGGTTGTCCGCCAATACCTCAAGATGTAAGGCAACGCCACGGCTCAGATCGACATCCGCCGCATGAACTTTCACCGAACGCGGCGTTGGGGTGATTTGTCCGCGCAGCGCGCTGGCAGGCAGTTGCGCCACATCGGCATTCTTTGAGAAGCGACTTTGCGGCAGCATTAGCACGTTTTTATCGTCGGCAATGCGCTTCCATTGGCCGCCAAACGGCTTAACAAAGTCGCTGAGGTTTTCGGTATCGGTGCTGGTGATAATTTTTGGCGTGGCATTGGCGGCGGTGACATACCAGCGCGGCATCACGTCGGTGATAAACAGCTGCCAGTATTCATTGACGATAGGGATCTCAATCGACTCACCCGCCGCGATACCTTTGAATTTCTCCGTCGGTTCCAGACGGGTTAAATCGCCGACGATATGGGTCATTTTGAACTGATCGTTATCCACCCGCAGCGTTTCGTGCACGTTGCTCATGTAGATTGCCCAGTTTTTACTGGTGAGCGCCGGACCGTTGTTGGTCAGCGTGATGGTAGCGGTGTTGCAGGATGCCCAATCGGCACCGAGTTTCGCGCAGTTCACGCCGTGATCGGCCGCCTGGTTGTCAGTGACCTGATACTGCACGCCGAACTGACTGATTTGATCGACGACCTGCTGATTACTGCGCGGGGATGAACTGCAGGCGGCAAGGCCCATCACGCTCAGCGCCAGTAAACTGATTTTTAACTTTTTCATGTTGTTATCCTTCTCCACGGAGGTAAGTCTCTGGCTCCTGCCAGATCGGGGTCAAAACAGGGTGAATGGCGCGACGACCATAAATTTGATGTCTTTCTCGTCCTGGAAGATGTTGCCGTAGCCGCCGCTATAGCTGGGAAGATCGCTGTGATTGTCGTAGCGGGTGTAGTGCAGTTTGAATTGGGTGTCTTTGGCGCGGCCTTGCTGGATGGTGTAAACCATGTCGAGGCTCCACGCGGACTCTTTCAGGCGCTGATTTTGGTCGTAGAGGGGATTGGTGGAAGGCTTCGCGTCCCAACCGTAGGCGTACGACGTACCGACTTGCCAGCCAGGTAATTGCCAGTGTCCCAGATCCACCATCACACCGGCGAAGAGCGCTTTCTCACCGTTGGCGTTCCAGTCCGAGCGTGAATCCCACCACACGTCCATGCGGCCATTCGAGCTGGCGTAAGACGGCGTCATACGTTGCAGGAAGAAGCCCTGATTACCCTCGGCTTTTACCCATGTGCCTTCGAGGCGGAAATCGAACGCGCCGAGCGTGTAGCCGAACGTCAGCGCCTGCAGCCACGCGAGGCCATCGTAAACATCGTTGATCTGGCCAACGCCGCTGTTGTCACGATCCTTCGCGCCATAAAACTGATAACTAGTGCGCAGCGGTGCATCGGCCAGCGGCAGCTGATAAGAGGCTTTGGCGAAATACTGATCCATGTAATTCGCCGCCTGGCCGTAGGCGCCTTCCAGCACCAGCGCGTTTTTAAAATCGTATTTGGCACCAAAGGATTGCAGCCACGGAATCTCCGTCACGCCATCGGCTTTACGGAAGTTGTACATGTCGCGATACCACGGCGCTTTGTATTCGTCAGTCCACATCCAGGAGACGGAAAGGGCGCCGGCGTCGCTAAAATCAAAGGTGGTGCCGGCCTCAACGCCGCGATAGGTGCCGGGCAGGAAGCTCCAGTGCGGTGCCAGCAGCGTCTGCCCGGTGGGCTGCAGATAGCCTGCACGCAGCCAGTTATCCTGCCATTTTGCCTTGATGGCGGCTTTATAGAGACTTAAGCCGCTCTTATCTCCGCTCCAGTCCTCATCCCAGCGCGTGCGGGCATTACTGAAACCAATTTCATTCGGTGCCGCCGGGCCGCCGTTGCTTAACTCCAGCGCGCCAAACGCTGCCAGATCGAGGCCGATCACCTCACCGGCGTAACCGGATGAGAAGTCGAGATTGGCATTCGCAGAGGCGTGATGCAGATTGGCATCATACTGACCGTACGAGCCTTTTTGCGGATCCATCTCTTTGCGATCGCGCTGGCGTTGCCAGTAAAACAGATTGCCAGAGAGAGTGGCGTCTTCGACAAAACCCACGGCGTGGGCGGAGGGAACCGGCACAAAAGTGCCGGCAAACAGGGCAGAGACAATGGCCGCAGAGAGCGGCGCGCGTGGAATCCGACGCATAGCAAATCCTCCGTGATGCTTCCATAAACAATTAACAAATCCGTATTGTTTCGTCATGAAACAAGTTGCCGGGGATGCTATTTTTCGCGACGCGAATTATCAATGGGATTTATTACAAAGTATGACGCAGCACGCAAAAAAGCGTCGTTTTAAGGCGTTTTATCAATAAGTTACATGAATGTGTAATTTGTTACTTTGTGAGCCAGATTCCAGGAAAGCGGCGTTTACTTGCTTTACCCCAACTTGTTCCCTATGCTCGCCAACGTAGTTTTGACTCGGGGTGCCCCTTTAATACAGGGCTGAGATACACCCGCCGACCTGATCTGGATAATGCCAGCGTAGGGAAGTCAGATGCCTGACCGCATTCGCCTTCTTGATCGCCGGTTGGGAGCCTTATGAAACAGCCTGACCTTCTTTCCCCCGCGCAACTCGCGCACTCTCTGCAACTGCTGCGTCAGCAAGCGCCGCTGGTGCACTGCATGACCAATGACGTGGTGCAAACCTTTACTGCCAACGTGCTGCTGGCACTGCAAGCTTCGCCCGCGATGGTGATCGATCCTGAAGAAGCGGCGCAGTTTGCCGGTTTTGCCGATGCGTTGTTGATAAACGTAGGTACGCTGACGCGCGACCGTCGTGATGCGATGTGGGCGGCGGTGCAAGCGGCGCAAACCGCAGGCACGCCGTGGACGCTGGATCCGGTGGCGGTCGGCGCACTAACGCTGCGCACCGCATTCTGCCAACAGTTACTGAGCCTGCAACCGGCGGCGATTCGCGGTAACGCTTCAGAAATTCTCGCCTTGGCGCAACAGGCTAGCGGCGGACGCGGTGTCGACAGTCTGCATCAGGCCGATGCCGCGTTAAGCGCTGCCCAGCAGCTGGCGCGTGATTACCACACCGTTGTGGCGGTGACCGGTGAAGTGGATTATGTCACTGACGGCGTGCAGACATTCGCCATCCCCGGCGGCAGCCCGCTGATGACGCGCGTGGTTGGCACCGGCTGCGCGTTGTCGGCGGTGGTTGCCGCCTGCACCAGCTTGCCGGGCGATCGCCTGCAGCATGTCGCTGCGGCCTGCCGCGTGATGTCGCTGGCGGGTGAGCAGACAGCGCGCCAGGTCGCCGGGCCAGGCAGCTTTGCCGCTGCTTTCCTCGATACGCTGTGGACGCTGGAGGTCGAGGCATGAAACGCATCAATGCATTGACCATTGCTGGCACCGATCCGAGCGGCGGCGCAGGTATTCAGGCCGACCTCAAAGCTTTCTCCGCGCTGGGCGCGTATGGCACCAGCGTCATCACCGCGCTGGTGGCGCAGAACACCTGCGGCGTGCAGTCGGTGTATCGCATCGAACCTGATTTTGTTGGCGCACAGCTCGATTCGGTGCTGAATGATGTGCGCATTGATGCTGCGAAGATAGGCATGCTGTCCGAAACCGCTATTGTCGAGGTGGTCGCCGAGCGGCTGAAACGGGCCAGCCTGCCGTTTGTGGTGCTGGATACGGTGATGATTGCCAAAAGCGGCGATGCGCTGCTGTCGCCGGATGCGGTGGCGAGCGTGCGCGAATTGCTGCTGCCGCAGGTATCGCTGATCACACCAAACCTGCCGGAAGCCGCCGCGCTGCTGGGACGCGCGATGGCGCAGGATGAGAAAACCATGTTGCAGCAGGGCGATGCGCTGCTCGATCTTGGCTGCGAAGCGGTGCTGATGAAGGGCGGACATCTTAGCGATGCCGAAAGCCCGGACTGGCTGATTACCCGCGACGGACGTCAGCGCTTTACCGCGCCGCGCGTCAATACGCGCCACACGCACGGTACCGGATGCTCGCTTTCAGCCGCGCTGGCGGCGTTGCGTCCGCGCCATGATAGCTGGGCAGCGACGGTCGCTGAAGCCAAGGCGTGGCTGCAACAGGCGCTGCTGCACGCCGATTCGCTGGAGGTCGGTAAAGGCATTGGGCCGGTGCACCATTTCCATCAATGGTGGTAGGGCGTAACGCCAGATTGCCGCTTTTTCACTGCGCATCCGTCTGAAAAATGGAGTCAGCAATTTGCCAGCCTGGCGCTTTCCGGTCCAGGCTGTTGGGGGCGAATCGGCAACGGCCGGTTCCAATCCAGCCATTTATCAGGAGCGAACATGACGGACATCGTACAGTTATTGGGCAAAGAGGCGGATAGCCTTCTTCAACATCGCTGCATGACCATTCCAGCGGATAGCCTCTATTTACCCGGCGCGGATTATGTTGATCGCGTGATGATCGACAACAATCGTTCTCCTGCCGTACTGCGCAACATGCAAACGCTATACAACACCGGACGTTTAGCCGGCACCGGCTATTTGTCGATTTTGCCGGTCGATCAGGGCGTTGAGCACTCGGCGGGCGCATCCTTTGCGGCCAATCCAGCTTATTTCGATCCGAAAAACATTGTTGAGCTGGCGATTGAAGCTGGCTGTAACTGCGTCGCCTCCACCTACGGGGTGCTGGCTTCAGTTTCTCGTCGCTACGCGCACCGCATTCCGTTTATGGTGAAGCTGAACCACAACGAAACGCTGAGCTATCCGACGCAATACGATCAGACGTTGTACGCCAGCGTGGAACAGGCCTTTAATCTGGGCGCGGTGGCGGTTGGCGCCACCATCTACTTCGGTTCCGAACAATCACGTCGCCAGATTGAAGAGATCTCGGCGGCCTTTGAACGTGCGCACGAGCTGGGCATGGTGACGGTGCTGTGGGCCTATCTGCGTAATGATGCGTTCAAGAAAGAGGGCGTCGATTATCACGCCAGCGCCGATTTAACCGGCCAGGCCAACCATCTGGCGGCGACCATCGGTGCGGATATCGTCAAGCAGAAGATGGCGGAGAATAACGGCGGCTATAACGCGGTGAAGTTTGGTCACACCGATGAGCGCGTCTATAGCAAGCTGACTTCGGAAAACCCGATTGATTTGGTGCGTTACCAGTTGGCGAACTGCTATATGGGACGCGCGGGTTTGATCAATTCCGGCGGCGCTTCTGCGGGTGAAACGGATATCGCGGAGTCGGTGCGTACGGCGGTGATCAATAAGCGTGCCGGTGGCATGGGGCTGATTCTGGGGCGCAAGGCGTTTAAGAAGACGTTGAAAGAGGGCGTGCAGCTGATTAATGCGGTGCAGGATGTGTATTTGTCGAAGGATGTGACGATTGCTTGATTGAGTGGGGGCCGTGCTCGCTGTCCCCCATCCCGGCCTTCCCCCGCGAGCGGGGGAAGGAGATGCTGCTACATGCTGCTTCAACACTTACATATTGCAGCATCTTCCTCCCCCATTAATGGGGGAGGACCGAGGAGGGGGACAGCGAGCACTAAATCAAGGCGCCTCAAACCACTCACTATTACGCTCGGCAATCGGCGTAATGGTCAAAATCATCTCCTGCAGATGACGGCGCATTGCGCTTTCAGCTGCGTCAACATCATGCGCTTTCAACGCGTTATAGATATCTTCATGCTGCTGAATCAAACGCTCCGGCGGTGACACTTCGCTCAAGGTCAGAAAGCGCACGCGGTCCATGGTAGCTTTGATGTTCTCCACCGTTTCCCACGCCAGCAGGCAATTAATCCCTTCAGCAATTAAGCGGTGAAACTCATCGTCCAGCCCCAGGAAAGCCTGGCTGTCATGACGTTCAGCGGCGAGACGCTGCAGCTGCAGGTTATGCTCCAGCGCCATCAATCCGGTCGCACCCATCTCCTGCGCGGCGCGGCGAACCACGGCGATCTCTACCGCTTCCCGGATAAAGCGACCGTCGGCCACGCGCTGAGCGGAGATTTTGCGCACGAAGGTGCCGCGCTGCGGTAGCACCTGCACCAGTCCGGCTTCCGCCAGCTTGATAAAGGCTTCACGTACCGGCTGACGTGACACGTTAAAACGCGCCGACACTTCCTTCTCCGACAGCAGCGAGCCCGGATGAATAACGCAGGTCACAATATCTTTGCGCAGATAACGATAGATCTGCTGATTTACCGGTTCGCTGGTGGTTATGGTATAGGCAGTCGACATGCAGCAATATCCGTATTACGGCTGGCATCTGCCAGCCCGTTAAGAAAGGTTCAGTCTAATCAGCACGCTGCGTCTGCGCTACACATTTGTGCAGGCGCTTAGCCTTGTGTGACGAGGCTTTGAACGGTGGCGCGCGCGCCCTGTTTAACCAGTTGCTGATAGAGTTCAGTCACGCGTGAGACAAAGGCGGGCTGCTGCTGCAGATCGTCACCGAACACGGCGTTGAGGCTGAGCAACGCCTTAACGCGTGGCGCACCGTCCTCACTGTTTGCCACAATGTCCGCCAGCTGATCTTTCAGCGGATCGCGAATCTCAATGGCCTGACCTTGCTCATCCACGCCGCTGACGTAGCGCATCCAGCCCGCCACGCCCAGCAACACGAAATCGCACGAGGTGCCATTGCGCAGATGCCAGCGCGCGCTATCCAGCAGGCGCTGCGGCAGTTTTTGCGTGCCATCGGTGGCGATTTGATAGGTACGATGTTTGATGGCGCGATTCTCGTAACGCGCAATCAGGGAATCAGCGTAGGCTTCGAGATCGACGCCTTGCGTGCGCAGCGTCGGCGCCTGATCCTGCAACATCAACGCGCGCGCCGCCGCACGATAGCTGGCATCCGCCATGCAATCGCTGATGTGTTCATAACCGGCGAGAAAACCGAGATACGCGAGGAACGAGTGGCTGCCGTTGAGCATCCGCAGCTTCATCTCTTCGAACGGCAGCACATCGCTGACCAGCTCCGCACCCGCGTTTTCCCACGCCGGACGTCCGTTAACGAAGTTATCTTCGATGACCCACTGGAAAAACGGTTCGGCTTCAACCGCCACCGGATCGCGGCTGCCCAAACGTTCCGCCAGCGTGTCGAACGCTGCATCGGTCATGGCCGGGACGATGCGATCAACCATGGTCGAAGGGAAAGTAATATGCGCCTGGATATACTCCGCCAGCGCAGGGTTATGGCGCTCGGCCAACTGGGTGATCACGTTGCGCGTGACATGGCCGTTTTCCGGCATATTGTCGCAGGACATCACGCTAAACGGCGGCAAATTACGTTCGCGGCGGCGGATAATGGCCGCCAGAATCAAGCCGGGCAGCGAACGTGGCTGACCAGAATGAGCGAGGTCGTGCACAATATCGGGATGATCGGGATTGAGCTTGCCGCTCGACGGCATGTAGCAATAACCTTTCTCGGTTACGGTCATCGAGACAATCGCCACGTCCGGCTGGCTCATCGCCTCAATCACCGCCTCAATGCCGTCGCCTTTGCCATGCAGCGCTTGTGTCACCACGCCAATCACCCGCGTATGTAAACTCTCATCCGCCATTTCGGTTAGCGTGTAGAGCAGATCCTGCTGACGCAGCGCCTGAATCAGCGTGCCGCTGTTGAGATTCACTTCGCAATAGCCCCAGTCGCTGCCCTGAGCGGCCAGCTTATCGGTCGCCAGCGCCTGATGCGCGCGGTGGAAGGCGCCAAAGCCGATGTGCACCATGCGGGTTTTGAGTTGGCTGCGATCGTAAGCGGGGCGTTGGACATCAGCGGGGAGGCGTTCAAGCTCTAACATAGTCATTCCTTTTAGCAAATGGGGCGCTCAGCGCCCCATGAGATTTACACTGAAACCGGTTTATTGGTGGCTTTAGGTTCACGAATCACCAGCAGCACCAGCAGCGCGCCGACGCCGGCTACCGCACCCGCGAGGATAAAGGCGCTGTCAAACTTACCGGAGTGCTGCACGATGAAGCCAGTCACCACCGGGCCGATCACGCCGGACAAGCTACCAATCAAATGGATAAAGCCACTGATGCTGCCGACACGGCTTTTGTGCACCACGTCCTGCACAATCGCCCAGTAAATTGCGCCGGTGATGTAGAGGAAGAAGATCGAGATCGACATCATGATCACCGCCGAGTTAACCTCTTTTATCGTACCTGCCAGCGCCACGCAAATCGCCGCAGCGGTAAGTGAAACCACCAGCACAATTTTTCGTGAAAGCAGCAACTTGCCGGTGATGTTGAAAATCTTATCGGAGATCCAGCCACCCAGCGCCAGGCCCACGAAGCCAACAATCCACGGGATCATGGTGGTGATGCTCATCGCTTTGATATCGAGGCCGTGCGCCTGCACCAGATACGCCGGGAACCAGCTCAGGAAGAAGAACAGAATGTAGTTGTAGCAGAAGAAGGCAAAGGCGGTGACCAGAATGATCGGCTGGCGCAGATAAAAGCCTAAACCATGCGCGGCGCCGCTTGAGTCGATCACGTCGGCCGGTTCTTCGGCTTTCAGTTTTTCTACTAAGGCACGCTCTTCTGCCGATACGCGCTTACTTTTCGCCGGATTATCTGACGCGAAGAAGAACCACAGCGCCAGCCAGACGAAGCCAATCGCGGCGATCACTACAAATGCCGGACGCCAGCCGAACGACAGCGCCAGATAACCAACAATCGGACCGGCAACCGCGCCACCCAGCGGTGAACCCGAGCTGAGTAAGCCCATTGCGGTGGCGGCCTGTTTTTTCGGGAACCAGCCGTTAATGGCTTTGTTCGCTGAGGCAGAGATGGGGCCTTCCGCCATGCCAAACAGCACGCGCAGAATCATCATCGACCAGAAGCCAGTCGCCATCGCGGTCAGGCCGCAGAACAGCGACCACATGCCAACGGCGGTGCCGAGCACGATGGTCGGGCCAAATTTATCCGTCGCCAGCCCGCCGATGAAGTTAAACAGGGCATAACCGAAGAAGAAGCTGCCGAAAATCATGCCGAACTGCTCGGCGTTGATCATCAGGTCTTTTTCCACCAGCGGTACCGTCAGAGAGAGGGCGATACGATCAAGGTAGTTGATCATAAACACCAGGAACAACAGCAGTACGAGGGTCCAGCGCAGGTTCTTAAACATAGAAACTCCGTCATCGTCATTTTTTATAGTAATAATGCCGGCGGGTAAGGGACCGGCATGGGGACACCTGGTGTGCGGGTTAACTTAACCCATTTGTAGGATCACTTTGCAGCAGGTGCGGGGATCTTTTTCGAACAGCGTCATGGCTTGCTCAACGTCTGCCAGCGGGAAATAGTGCGTCACCAGTTTCTCCGGCTGGATCTGGCCTTGCTCAATCCACTCAATCACCTGCGGGAAGCGATTGCTGTTGAGACGCGAGGTGAACAGCGACAGCTCTTTGCTGGTGAGACTTTGCTGCGTGATGCTGCACGGCTCGCCAGAAAAACCCAGCAGGCCGATACGCGCCGCCGGTGAGGCGAGGGCGGCGGCTTCTGCCAGGATCGAAGGGTGACAGGCGGCGTCGATAATTAGCGTTGGCTGCACGCCTTCCAGCTGCGCGGCGAGTGGAATCTCACTGTTGTTGAACACCTGATCGGCACCGTTTTCCTGCGCCAGCGCCAGCCGTTCTGGCAGACGATCAACCACCAATACCTGTTCAACGCCATACACGCCTTTCAGCACCTGAATGGCGGTAAGGCCCATTGGCCCGGCACCGTAAATCAGCGCCACATCGTTTGGCTGTGGTTTGAGGAAGGCGGTGATATTGGCCGCGATGGTGAAAGGTTCGACCATGCTGGCGAGTTTGTCGGGAACGCTATCCGGCAGGCGGAAGGCGTTTTTTGCAGGCGCCACGGCATATTCGCTAAAGCCACCGTCGCGGTGCACGCCAATCACCTGCAACGCTGTGCAGACGTTCGGGCGACCAATCGAGCAGGGATAGCAGTGACCGCAGCTGACCACCGGATCGACCGCCACACGTTCGCCAATGCGGCTGGCGGCAACGTCATCGCCGACCGCATCAATCAGGCCGAAGAATTCGTGACCAATCACGCGCGGATATTTAGCGAAAGGATTGTGACCGTGCCAGATATGCACATCGGAACCGCAGATGCTGGCAAATTGCACCTTCACGCGTACTTCACCTGCAGCGGGTTGCGGCAGCGGACGCTCTGCCAATACCAGTTCACCCGGTTGCTCAATCACTACACTTTTCATCATCTACTCCAACGGGAATGCAATGATGAAAAAATACGCGCACTAATACTACCATACAAGTCGGCGTTAAAGAGTTGTGAAGAGAATCACAGAGGAACAGTTACGTAGGTGCGCCATTCATGGCGACCAGGGAATCACGGCCACCCTAAATGGCGATGCTGAAATGACAAAAACCCGCTCAGGTTTCCCTGAGCGGGTTTTTTAAATTTGGCTCCTCTGACTGGACTCGAACCAGTGACATACGGATTAACAGTCCGCCGTTCTACCGACTGAACTACAGAGGAATCGTTTGAACGGGGCGCATATTATCGAGCGGCCCTCGCCTTGTCAAAACTCTTTTTCACAATTCGTTCTGACTGCTGAATAAAGCGTCAATTGCGCGCCATGAGCGGACTCAGCGCGGCAAAATCACGACTGATACAAACTCTTTTGTGACGATGATCACCATCTCTATGCAAAATTACATTCTGATTTGTCGATTTTGTCAGATACCTCGCATGCATGATCACAGATATTTCATTTCGCCGTTGTCGGGGCCAAAAGCGAAACATATATTCCAGATCAACTCTTAAGCGAATGCGGGAATAGTCATGAACAAAGTCAGAATTGGAATGATTGGCAGTGGTTACATTGGTCGTTGTCACGCGATTGCTTACGCTCAGGCACCTACGGTTTTTGCCCTGAAAGGCGAGATCGTGCGTGAGATGCTGGCGGAAGTGAACCCAGAGCTGGCAGCAAAACAGGCGGCAACTTTTGGCTTTGCCCGTTCTACTGGCGACTGGCACGAGCTGGTGCGCGATCCGAACATCGATGTGGTTGATATCTGCGCGCCAAACTTCCTGCATAAAGAGATGGCGCTGGAAGCGATTCGCAATGGCAAACACGTTTACTCCGAGAAACCGTTATCGCTATCCGTGGCCGATGCGGAAGAGATGGTACAAGCGTCGCAGCAGGCGGGCGTTAAAACGCTGGTCGGCTTTAACTACATGAAAAACCCCACCAGCCAACTGGCGCGCGAGATTATCGCGCGTGGTGAAATCGGCGACGTGGTGCACTTCTACGGCACGCACAATGAAGATTATCTGGCACGGCCGGAAACGCCGCTCGATTGGCACTGCCAGAAAGCGTTGGCCGGATTAGGCGCGCTTGGCGACCTCGCTGCGCATATTGTGAATATGGCGCACTATTTGGTCGGTGATATTGAAGAAGTCAGCGGCGATATGATGACGGTGATTAAAGAGCGTCCGGATCCGAAGGATGCTTCACGCCTGCTGCCGGTGGAAAACGAAGATCAGGCCAGCGCCTTGCTGCGCTTTAAAAACGGTGCGCACGGCGTGTTTGAAACCTCGCGAATCGCCTGCGGCAGCAAAATGGGCCTGACGTATGTGGTCACCGGTACCAAAGGCACGCTGCGTTATACCCAGGAACGTATGGCCGAGCTGGAGCTGTATATTCACGATGAACCGGCAGGCCGCCAGGGTTTCAAAACCATTTTGACCGGTCCGGCGCATCCGGATTACGCCAACTTCTGCGTCTCTGCCGGGCACGGCATCGGTTTCAACGATCAGAAAACCGTCGAGATTCGCGATTTAATCAATGGCATTGCCGCTGGCGATCGCATGTGGCCAGATTTCGCCGAAGGATTGCAGGTGCAGAAGGTGCTGGAAGCTGTCGCGGTTTCCTCACTGGAACGCCGCTGGATGAAAGTGTAATCACACTTAACTGAACAACATCGTAGCGGCGCAATGTATTGCGCGCCGTTGAAAGCGCGCCGCTACGGTAATGTGCGTTAAGCAAGTAACGGGCATTGAGGCGGTAAACGGCAGCTCAGTGCGCCCGCCATCACTTCAATCTCAAACTCACTTCCCGTCAGCGGTTCGCCATCCAGATTAAACGTCATCTCATGCGGTGAACGGATGGTGAGCGACTGCAGCTGCGCCGTGACGATATTCGGATTTTCATCATCACGCGTCAGCGAATGCAGCAACGTTGGCAGCAGCTCTTGCGCGGTGACGATGCTGAGGTTGAGCTGTCCATCATTGATCAGTGCATCCGGGCAGAGCTTTTGTCCGCCGCCAGCCTGACGTCCATTGCCAATGCCAATCACCAGCGCATCGCCTTGCCAGTTAAAGCCGGGGCCGCTGATTTCACAGCGATCCGGTTTCAGCGCATCGACGCGCATCAAACCATGAATAAAGTACGACACGCCGCCGAGCGCCGATTTCAGCTTTTCAGGCGTTTCGGTGGTGATGCGTGTACCAAATCCGCCGGTCGCCATATTGATAAAGTAGCGATCGCCGTTCACGCGCGCCAAATCGATAGCCGTGGCTTTTCCCACCAGCGCGAGACGTAAAGCCGGTTCCATCCCTTCGGGAATACCGACGCTGGTGGCGAAATCATTGGCGGTGCCGAGCGGTAAAATGCCCAGCGCCGGACGCTGCTGCTCGGGTAATCCCGCCAGCGCGGTGGCGATCTCATTAATGGTGCCATCACCGCCGCCAGCCACCACGGTTTCTGCCTGCAAAGCGACCGCTTCTTGTACATAACGATCGCCATCACCTTTTTCCCAGGTGACGCGCACCGCCAGATTAAAGCCTTCATCACGCAGCGTATTCACCGCAGCGCGCAAATCTTCATTACCTGCGCCTTTCCCGTTGAGGATCAGCAGCGTCAGCGGTTTGTTTTGCATTATCAGTTCCTTGATGCGAGAGACAGAGCACTGGTTATAGCATAGCTGGTGAGAGAACTTTATCGGCGGGCGACGAAAAAATCGGTGGGCGATCAAAAAAGAAAACCCGCACGGGGGAGCCGGGCGGGTGAATGAGGTGGTTCCTGGTACTACCTGCTTTTATTCTTACTCGTTAGCAGCAGGCGAGATTCTAAAGCGAGGCGAAGAGAGGGTCTGTGATCCTACTCTAACTTCGCCATTTTCTTTTCTTTATGTGCGATTTTTCCCGTGAGGATCGTAGGTGCTGTTGCCATCGGTGAAGTTACGCAGCAGCAGGGCGAAGGCGAGGTTGACCGATTTCGGGACCGGGATCCACACGCGGTGTCCATCGCCTGGCGCCACGTCCACCGCCGATCCTTTATCGTTCTGCATGGTTTCCAGCGTGCAATTAAGGTTGCCTTCGGGCGTCATGATCTCGACAGAATCCCCGAGCATAAACTTATTCTTCACCGCAATTTGCGCCCAGTCGCCGCGACGTTCGCCGGTGAATTCGCCGACAAACTGCTGGCGCTCGGAGATGGAGAAACCTTGCTGGTAGTTCTGATAGCTGTCATGGGTATGGCGACGCAGGAAACCTTCGGTGTAACCGCGATGCGCCAAACCTTCCAGCGTCTCCAGCAGAGTCGGGTCGAAGGGTTTACCCGCAGCGGCATCATCAATGGCGCGGCGATAAACCTGTGCGGTACGCGCGCAGTAGTAGAAGGATTTGGTGCGGCCTTCGATTTTCAGCGAGTGCACACCCATTTGGCTAAGACGTTCAACGTGCGCCACCGCACGCAAATCTTTTGAGTTCATGATGTAGGTGCCGTGTTCATCCTCGAAGGCACTCATCACCTCACCCGGCTTCATCTTCTCTTCCAGCAGGAACACGCGGTCGGTGGTCGCGCCGGCGCCCAAAGTCGGCTCCTGCACCTTAACCGGCTCATGGAAACCGACGATATTGCCCATCTCATCCTGCTTGCCTTCTTCCACTTTATATTCCCAGCGGCAGGCATTGGTGCAGGTCCCTTGATTAGGATCGCGTTTGTTGAGGTAGCCCGATAGCAGGCAGCGGCCGGAGTAAGCCATGCACAGCGCGCCGTGCACGAAGATCTCAATCTCCATTTCCGGCACCTGCTGACGGATTTCTGCAATCTCATCCAGCGATAGCTCGCGTGAAAGAATCACGCGCGTCAGCCCCATCTGCTGCCAGAATTTCACCGTGGCCCAGTTGACCGCGTTGGCCTGCACCGACAGATGAATCGGCATCTGCGGAAAGGCTTCACGCACCAGCATAATCAAGCCGGGATCGGACATGATCAGCGCGTCCGGCTGCATAGCAATGATTGGCGTCAGATCGCGGATAAAGGTTTTCAGTTTGGCGTTGTGCGGGGCGATGTTGACCACAACGTAGAATTTCTTACCGAGCGCATGGGCTTCATTGATGCCCTGCGCCAGAATCTCGTGGGTGAATTCGTTGTTGCGCACGCGCAGGCTGTAGCGCGGTTGGCCAGCGTAGACGGCATCAGCGCCGTAGGCAAAGGCATAGCGCATATTCTTCAGCGATCCCGCTGGAGAAAGCAGTTCAGGTTTTAACATGGATTTTCTCACTGATGTCAGGTCAGCATGCCATCGTGGATGGCAGGTGCAGCGGCCGCATTATACGGCCCTGCAAAAGGTGGGGAATTGTAGGCAGGCCCGCACCCGATGTAAATTGACCTGGATCAATGTAAGCCGTTGCAGGCTACAGCAAGCGGCAGACGTCCGCTTCCCAGCGATACCCCATGCCGTACACCGCGCGGATAAACGGCTGTTCCGCATCGAGGCTTTCCAGCTTGCGGCGCAGGTTTTTGATGTGACTGTCGATGGTGCGATCGGTGACTACGCGGTAATCGTCGTAGAGATGATTGAGCAACTGCTCGCGCGAGAACACTTTTCCCGGCTCCAGCGCCAGCGTTTTCAGCAGACGAAATTCGGCGGGCGTCAGCTCCAGCTGCTGTTCACGCCAGCTGGCCTGAAAGCGGCTCTCGTCAATATGCAAAGGCGATTCCTGCTGCGCCTCTTCCGGCGAACGTTTGACGCGGCGCAAAATGGTTTTGACGCGCGCCACCACTTCACGCGGGCTGAACGGCTTGCAGATATAGTCATCCGCGCCGATTTCCAGCCCCAGCAGGCGATCAATCTCCTCGGTGCGCGCGGTCACCATGATGATCGGCAGTTCCGAGAAACGTCGAATTTCGCGGCACAGCGTTAAGCCGTCGCGGCCGGGCAGCATCAAATCCAGCAGCATCAGGTCCGGCGGCGTGTGCTGAACATAGCTCAACACCGCGTTACCGTCGGCAATGTGGTGCGTGCGATAGTTGGACGCCTGCAGATAATCAATCATCAGCTGCGCCAGTTTGGGTTCATCTTCTACAACAAGGATCAGAGGATCGCTATTTTCCGGGCTCATAAATGGCGTCTAGTGAGGAACATACGGCAAGTTTAGCGTGATTTGCAGTCCACCTAAATCAGAGTGATCCGCACTGATGCTGCCGTCATGTGCTTCCACGATGTTTTTACAGATCGCCAGGCCAAGCCCAGAGCCGCCGCTGGCGCGATTGCGTGAACTTTCCGCGCGGAAAAATCGTTCAAATAATTGTGCCTGATGGGCCGGATCAACACCCGGCGCGCTGTCCGCAAAGCGCAGCTGCCAGTTTTCGCCCGCCAGCTGCATCGAGAGCTGCACCGCGCCGCCGCTGTCGGTGTAACGCAGGCTGTTTTCCAGCAAATTGGTGAACAGCTGCATCAGGCGATCGGGATCGCCAAAGCTCTCCGCCTGCGCGGGTAACGCCAGATTAAGAGCTAAGCCGCGGCTGCGATAGCGTTCGCCGAAACTGCCGGCCACCACTTCCAGCAGAGTGACCAGATCAACCGGCTGCTTGCGATAGGCGAGGGCACCCGCGTCGGACAATGACAGCTGATGCAGATCCTCCACCAGTTTCGTCAGCACCACCACTTCACTTTGCAATGAACTGATGGCTTCCGGCGTCAGCTTGCGCACGCCATCCTGCATCGCTTCCAGCTCACCACGCAGAATCGCCAGCGGCGTGCGCAGTTCATGGGAGATGTCGGCCATAAAGGCGCGGCGGTTGCTTTCGTTCTTTTCCAGCGAACTGGCAAGCTGGTTGAAGTCGCGGCCCAGTTGGCCGAGTTCATCGCTGCTGCCGACTTCCACGCGGGTAGCGAAATTGCCCGCCGCCAAATGGTGCGTGCCATCCACCAGCCGTTTTACCGGTGCCAGTAAACCGCGCGCCAGCAGCCAGGTGACCAGCGCGGCGAGTAACCCAGTCAGCGCCACAATCATCCAGCTGGTGCGTCGCTGCTGCTGATCAAAGTTGATGTCGGTGCTGCGCGTCAGACGTTCAGCCGGTGAGGCAATCACCCAGCCAACAATTTTGCCGTTGCTGGTGGTGATATTGCGCCGGGTACCTTCCGGCGGCACCGGCTGGCGCGGCCCTGACAGCACTTTGTATTGCTGATCGATAATCCAGAACTGCGTGCGCCAGCCGTGCGGCGGTAACTGATTAACGCTGCCCGGATTCTGCTCCAGCGAGCGCAAAATTGAAAAAATCAGCTTGTCATTGCTGCGCAGAAAATCCCAGCTACCGTGCTGCTCATACTGATCGGCCAGCGCATCGCTCAGCAGGGTTAAGCGCTGCTCATTGCCCTTTTTGATGTAATCCACAAAGCCGTGCTCAAAGCTGAGCCGCACGCCCCAATGCATGGTGATGATCACCAGCATGCAAGTGGAAAAAATCGCCGCAAACAGCTTGGCGCCAATGCCCCATTTTACCGGCCGCTTCATCCTTTGCTCCTGCCTCTAAGGTCAACGTTTTTACTGACATCCTTCGGTACGCGCCAGAACACCAGCGCCGGCAGCGCAATCACCAGCGCCATGCACAGATAGGTGTAAATGAAGGTTTGATGCGCCGCCGCGCTGTCGGTTACCACGCCGTGGCCAAATGCGCCCAGCAGCAAACCGGCCACGGTGACGCCAATACTCATCGACAGCTGCATGATCATCGACAACAACGAGTTGCCGCTGGAAGCCAGATCGTCCGGCAGTTCCTTTAGCGTCAAGGTATTCATCGAAGAGAAGCGGATGGCGTTGACCATACCCTGCAGCAATAACACCACCGGCAGTAGCCAAATCCATCCCAGCAGCGCCACCAGCGGGAACAGCAGCACCACCAGCGCCAGCGCCAGGGTCGCGCCGACCAGCGCATTGCGATAGCCGAACAGGTTGACGATGCGCACCACCACGCGCTTAATGCCCATGTTGCCGAGCACCATTGGAATCATCATCAATCCGGCGTGGAATGGGCTGTAGCCGAGGCCGACCTGCAGGAAAATGGGCGTCATAAACGGCAGCATGCCGCTACCGATGCGGCCGGTAAAACTGCCGATCAGGCCAATTGAATAGATGCGGTTATCAAACAGTTTCAGGCTGAACAGCGCGTTATCGTTGTTGCGGCCGTGCATCAGGTAGAACAACAGTGAAAACACCCCAACCAGAATCAGTAAGCCGAGCAACAGCGGCGATCCGCCGGCGCTGCGCTGACCATCCAGCGCCAGCGTTAAGGTCGCCATGCCGACGGCCAGCAGCACAAAACCGAGGAAATCGAAGCGCCGCGTCTGCATGGTGTAATTCGGCATCAGCGTCAGCGTGGCAATCGCACCAATGATGCCAACCGGAATGTTGATCAGGAAAATCCAGTGCCAGCTGGCGTACTGCACCAGAATCCCGCCCAGCGCCGGGCCGAGCAGCGGACCAATTTGTCCCGGCGTGGTGACGAAGGTCATCGCCGACATATATTGCTCGCGCGGCACAATTTTCATCACCGTTAAGCGGCCAACCGGCACCATCATCGCGCCACCAATGCCTTGCACCACGCGCGCCATAATCAGCTCATCGAGCGTGGCGGAGAAGGCGCACAGCAGCGAGCCGATGCTGAACAGCACAATCGCGCAGAAGAAGATATTGCGCACGCCAAAACGGTCCGCCAGCCAGCCGCTGATCGGCAACGTAATCGCCACGGTCAGCACATAAGAAACGATCACCGAGTGCATATTCAGCGGGCTGACGTTGAGATCGCGCGCCATCGACGGGATCGCGGTATTGACGATGGTGGTATCCAGCGCCTGCATAAAGAAGCCAAACGCGACGATCCACAGCTGCCAGCGCACGGTGGCGTTTTGAGGTGACATGCAGGTACCCGTTATGTCAGATCCAGTTTTCGCAGATCAGCCCATTCACGCGTGAAAATTCACGCAAATTGTTCGATACCAACGTCAGGGCGGCACTGCGGGCATGAGCGGCGATATGAAGATCGTTCAGGCCGATAGGCGTGCCATTTTTCTCCAGTTCTGCGCGGATAGCGCCATAATGGAAAGCGGCTTTGGCATCGTAATTCAGCACATCAAGGCGTGAGACAAAATCTTCAACGATGCGTAAGTTCCGCTCAGGAAAGGCGCTCTTTTCTGAGCCATGGAACAACTCCGCCAGGGTGATCGTCGAGATAACCATCCGGCCGACATTGGCGTTGAAACGTTCGAGCACCTCAATCGGCCGCCGCTTGATGACGTAGATAACAATATTGGTATCCAGCATGTAGCGATGCATTAAAACGCTTCCCGCTCAGATTGTTCCTGCGAAGCACGCTCATCCATAAAATCATCGCTCACCGTCGGACCGTCGAGGAAAAAACTGTCCCAGGCGTTCTCTATGGGCGTGAGGATGCGCTCCTTGCCGATTGCTCTGACGGTGACGTTTTTTACATCATCAGGAAAACGAACGTCTGCTGGAATGCGAACGTTTTGTGTCCTGTTGCTGGTGAACACGGTACCTTGTGACATATAAACCTCCACAGTAATGAACGGGTTAAAGTTTACGCTCTTGATGCTACATAGCAAGCGTATGTAGCAGGTCATTTAGCGGTTAACTGAACCTTTTTCTTACGCCGCCGCAACTTATCCATCATCAAATAGACCACCGGCGTGGTGTAGAGCGTCAGCAGCTGGCTCATCACTAAACCCCCGGCGATGGTGATGCCGAGCGGCTGACGCAGCTCCGCGCCGTCACCGCTGGTAAGCACCAGCGGCAGTGCGCCAAACAGCGCGGCGAGCGTGGTCATCAGAATCGGGCGGAAACGCAGCTGGCACGCCTGGAAAATCGCGTCGCGCGGCGACAGATTGCCGTTGCGCTCGGCATCCAGCGCAAAGTCGACCATCATGATGGCGTTCTTCTTCACGATACCGATCAGCAGCAGAATGCCGATCAGCGCAATCAGGCTGAACGGCGTGTTGAACAGCTCCAGCGCCAGCAGCGCGCCGACGCCCGCCGACGGCAGCGTGGAGAGAATGGTCAGCGGATGCACGTAGCTCTCATACAGAATGCCCAGCACGATATACACCGCCGCAATCGCCGCCAGCATCAGGTAGAGCTGATTGGATTGCGACTGCTGGAACACCTGCGCGGTGCCGGCAAAGCTGCCGCGCACGCTGGAAGGCACGCCAAGCGCGGTGATGGTGCGGTCAATAGCTTCAGACGCCTGCGACAGCGATACGCCTTCCGGCAGGTTGAAGGAAACGGTGGACGCCGCCGACAAGCCTTCGTGGTTCACCGATAGCGGCGCGTTGGCCGGTTGCCATTTAGCAAACCAGCTCAGTGGAATCGCTTTGCCGTCGCTGTTAATCACAAACATCTGATCGAGTGAACTGATGTCCTGGGTGTAGCGCGGATCAACTTCCATCACCACTTTGTACTGGTTGAGCGGTTGATAAATGGTGGAGATCTGGCGCTGACCAAAGGCGTTATTCAGCAGGGCATTAGCGGCAGAGACATCAATGCCGAGCCGCGCCATGCTTTCACGGTCGTAAGTCAGATTCATTTCGCTGCCGTTGTCCTGCTGATCCGAGTTAACGTCCGCCAGTTCGGGCAGGGCGGCGAACGCCTGACGGATTTTCGGCTCCCATTCGCGCAAATCATTCAGGTTATCCGACAGCAAACTGTACTGATAGCTGGCGTTGGACTCACGTCCGCCAATACGAATGTCCTGCACCGCGTTGAGATAGAGATTGGCACCGGGCTCTTTCGCCAGCTTAATACGCAGCCGGGCGATCACTTCCTGCGCGCTTTCGCTGCGCTCAGAGAGCGGCTTGAGCGAGACGAACATCGAACCGCTGTTGGTACGTGAACCGCCGGTAAACCCGGTGACGTTATCCACTGCCGGATCGGCTTTGATGATGTTCATGAAATCCTGCAGCTTGCCGCGCATCGCCTGGAACGAAATGCTCTGATCCGCCGAGATAAATCCTTGTAAGCGGCCGGTATCCTGTTCCGGCATAAAGGTTTTCGGGATCGAGATGAACAGCCAAACGGTGAGCGCCACGGTGCCGAGCAGCAACATCAGCACCCAAATGGCGTGATTCAGCACCCAACCCAATGAGCGCGCGTAGCCGTTTTGCACCTTCATCAGCAGCTTGCCGAAACCGCGGAGACGCGGCTGGCTGCGCTTGACCTGCGGCTTCAGCAGATAGGCGCACATCATTGGCGTCAGCGTGACCGAGATAAACAGCGAGATCAGAATCGCCACCGACAGCGTAATGGCGAACTCCGAGAAGAAGCGGCCAATAATACCGCCAATCATCAGCAGCGGCAGGAACACGGCAATCAGCGACAGGCTCATCGACAGCACGGTAAAACCGACCTCGCGCACGCCGGTCAGCGCCGCCTGCAGCGGTTTCATGCCCGCTTCGACGTGGCGCGCAATGTTCTCCAGCACCACAATGGCGTCATCGACAACAAATCCGGTGGCGATGGTCAACGCCATCAGCGACAGGTTATTCAGGCTGAAGCCACACAGATACATGGCGGCGAAGGTGCCAATCAATGAAACCGGCACCGCAGCGGCGGGGATCAGCGTGGCGCGCCAGTCACGCAGGAAGGCAAACACCACCAGAATCACCAGCGCGACGGCGATGATCAGCGACTGCTCCACTTCATGCAGCGAGGCGCGAATCGTTGGCGAGCGGTCCTGCGCAATTTGCAGATCGATGGCGGCGGGGATCACGTCGTGCAGTTCCGGCAATTCGCCACGAATGCGATCGACGGTATCGATGATGTTGGCTTCCGGCGATTTACGCACCACCAGCAGCACCGCCGCTTTACCGTTGGTCATCCCGGCGTTGCGCACATCCTGCACCGAATCCTGCACGTTGGCGACATCGCTGAGGCGCACCGCCGCACCGTTGTTGTAGTGCACCACCAGCGGCTGATATTCGCTGGCGGTTTGCAATTCTCCGTTAGTACGTAACTGCCAGCGCTGCTGCACATCGTCAATCGCGCCCTGCGGACGGCGCTGGTTGGCGTTGCTGATGGCGGTGCGCACCGCATCCAGTGATACGCCCTGGTTGAACAGCGCCTGCGGATTGAGTTCAACGCGCACCGCCGGCAGCGAACTGCCGCCGACCGTCACATCGCCCACGCCCTCAATCTGCGACAGTTTCTGCGCCAGTTGCGTTGAGGCGTAATCATACAGCTGACCGGGATTATAAATGTCTGAGGTCAGCGTCAGGATCATGATTGGCGCATCGGAAGGGTTGGCTTTGCGATAGCTGGGACGGCTCGGCATGCCGGTTGGCAGCAGGCTTTGTGCGGCGTTGATCGCCGCCTGCACATCGCGCGCCGCACCGTTGATGTCGCGATCAAAATCGAACACCAGAATGATGCGCGTGCTGCCCAGCGAGCTGGTGGAGGTCATTTCGCTGACGCCCGCGATGCGTCCCAGCGAGCGCTCCAGCGGCGTTGCCACCGATGCCGCCATGGTTTCCGGCGACGCACCGGGCAGCGAAGCCGAAATCAAAATCACCGGGAAATCCAGCTGTGGCAGCGGCGCCACCGGCAGCAGGCGGAAGCCGAGAATACCGGCCAGCGCAATCGCCAGCGTCAGCAAGGTGGTGGCGACCGGACGATGGATAAACAGCGCGAAAAACTTCACGACTGCGCCTCCGGGCGCTTAAAGCGACGGCGCGTGGCGTGCGACAGGCGATCAAACAGCAGATAGATCACCGGCGTGGTGAACAGCGTCAGCACCTGGCTCACCACCAAACCGCCCACCATGGCGATGCCCAGCGGACGACGCAACTCCGCGCCAACGCCGGTGCTCAGCATCAGCGGCAGTGCACCGAGCAGCGCCGCCAATGTGGTCATCAGAATCGGGCGGAAACGCAGCAAGCACGCCTGATAAATCGCCTCGCGCGGCGGCATGCCTTGCTCACGTTCCGCTGCCAGCGCGAAGTCGATCATCATGATGGCGTTTTTCTTCACGATACCGATCAGCAAAATAATGCCGATAATGGCGATGATATCCAGCTCATTACCGCTCAGCATCAGCGCCAGCAGCGCGCCGACACCGGCGGTGGGCAGCGTCGAGAGAATGGTGATGGGATGGATAAAGCTCTCATACAGCACGCCGAGCACGATATACATCGCCACCACCGCCGCCACGATCAGCCACACGGTGCTGGACAGCGCCGCTTCAAAGGCCAGCGTGCTGCCCTGGAACTGCGTCATCATTTCGGCGGGCATGCCCACCTGATCTTCCGCTGCGCTCACCGCTTTCACCGCATCGCCCAACGAATACCCTTCTGCGACATCAAACGAGAAGGTCGCCGACGGGAACTGGTCGAGATGGTTGATGCTGAGCGCGGCGTGGCGCTGCTCAATCTGCGCGATGGCGCTAAGCGGCACGCTGCCGCCGTCGCTGCTGGTCAGACGAATGCCGTCCAGACTCGCCAGTCCTGGCGTGGCGTCGCTGTTCTGCTCCAGCACCACGCGATACTGATTAGCCTGGGTGTAAATGGTGGAGATCAGGCGCTGGCCAAAGGCGTTATACAGCGCGTTATCCACGTCGGCCATGCTGATGCCGAGGCGGCTGGCGCTGTCACGATCGACTCTTACAAAGGCTTCCAGACCTTGATCCTGCCAGTCGCTGCTGACGTCGCGCAGTTGTGGCAGCGTGTTAAGTTGCTCCAGCAGTTTCGGCACCCACAAACTCAGCGACTCCAGCGAACCCGATTGCAGCGTGAACTGGTACGGCGTGCGACTCGCCTGGGTATCAATGGTCAAATCCTGCACCGGCTGCAGCCACAGCGAAATGCCCGGCACTTTGGCTAACGCCTGTTGCAGACGCTGCTGCACGGCCGGAATGCGATCGTCACGCTCATCCAGCGGCTTCAGGTTGATTTGCAGGCGCGCGCTGTTGAGCGCGGCGTTGGTGCCATCGACGCCGACAAACGAGGTCATGCTCTGCACCGCCGGATCTTTCATGATGATCGAGGCGATATCGCGCGTGCGCTCAGCCATGTTGGCGTAAGAGACCGACTGTGGCGCCTGCAAGGTGCCCTGAATAATGCTGTTATCCTGCTGCGGGAAGAAGCCTTTGGGGATCACGATCCACAGCAACACGGTGATCAGCAAGGTGCCGAGCGCTACCGATAAGGTGATCCATGGATGCAGCAGCACGCGCGTTAAGCCGCGTCCGTAACGGGCAATAATGCGGTCAAACATCGCTTCGCTGGCCCGCGAGAAGCGGTTCTGCTTGCGCAGCGATTCAGCGCTTAACATGCGGGCGCACATCATCGGCGTCAGCGTCAGCGACACCACGGCGGAGATCAAAATCGCCACCGCCAGCGTCACGGCGAATTCGCGGAACAAGCGGCCAATCACATCGCCCATAAACAGCAGCGGAATGAGCACCGCAATCAGCGAGAAGGTGAGGGAGATAATGGTGAAGCCAATCTCGCCCGCGCCTTTCAGCGCCGCCGTCAGCGGCTTTTCGCCTTTTTCGATATAGCGCGAGATGTTCTCGATCACCACGATGGCGTCATCAACCACAAAACCGGTGGCGATGGTCAGCGCCATCAGCGTCAGGTTGTTGATCGAGAAGCCCAGGAAATACATCGCGGCAAAGGTGCCGACCAGCGACAGCGGCACGGCGACGGCGGGAATGAGGGTCGCCGGAACGTTACGCAGGAACAGGTAGATGATCATCACCACCAAACCCATCGCCAGCATCAGTTCGTGCTGGGTATCGCTGACCGAAGCGCGGATGTTGGTGGTGCGGTCGGTAAGCAGTTTCACCTCCACCGATTTCGGCAGCGTGGCGGTTAATCCGGGCAGCATGGCGCGAATATTATCGGCGGTGGCGATGATGTTAGCGCCGGGCTGGCGCTGCACGTTGAGCACAATCGCCTGCTGACGGTTCGCCCAGGCGCCCAGCCAGCTGTTTTCGGCACCTTGTTCGATGGTCGCCACATCGCCCAGTCGCACCGGCGCGCCGTTGTTATAGCTGATGATCAGCTTGCGATAATCTTCCGCCGAGGTCATCTGATCGTTAGCCGACAGGGTAATTGAGCGCGTTGGGCCGTCGAGGCTGCCTTTCGCCGAATTGACGTTAGCGTTAGTAATGGCGGTGCGCACCGATTCGCTGGTCAGGCCGAGCGCAGCCAGCGCCTGGGTGTTCATCTTCACACGCACCGCAGGACGTTGCCCGCCCGACAGCGTGACTAAACCCACGCCCGACACCTGAGAAATCTTCTGCGCCACGCGCGTTTCCACCATGTCCTGCACCTGCGTGAGCGGCATGCTGGTGGTGGTGACGGCGAGCGTCATGATCGGCGGGTCGGCCGGATTTACTTTGCTGTAGACCGGTGGATTTGGCAGATCGCTCGGCAGCAGATTGGTGGCGGAGTTGATCGCTGCCTGTACTTCCTGCTCGGCAACATCCAGTGGCAGCGTCAGCTGAAACTGCAATGTGACAACCGACGCGCCGCCCGAACTCTGCGACGCCATCTGCTTCAGGCCGGACATCTGGCCAAACTGGCGTTCCAGCGGCGCGGTAATGGAAGAGGTCACCACATCGGGAGAAGCGCCGGGATAGAGCGTAACCACCTGAATGGTCGGATAATCGACTTCAGGTAACGCGGAGACCGGCAGAAAACGGTAGCCGAGCACGCCGGCTAACAGAATGGCGATCATCAGCAGCGTGGTGGCGACCGGGCGCAGAATAAACAGGCGCGAAGGTCCACCGCTGCTGTCAGGAGGCATCACCTGCATTATTGACGCTCTCCGCGTGCGGGCTGCGCAGCGCGCGTGCTGTGGGTCGCGGCGCTTTGCGGTGCCACCACTTCAACGGTGGCACCTTCCGTCAGGCGATCGAGCCCATCGGTCACCACGCGTTCGCCTGCTTCAAGGCCCGCGCTGATCACCACTTTCTGGCTGTCCTGTAACCCAGCGGTGACGCGTTTTTTGCTCACTTTGTTATCACTGTTGACCACCCAGACAAAGTGACCGTCGTTGCTCATCTGCAACGCGGCGGTGGGGATCACCACCGCATCCTGCAAGGTGTCCACTTTCAGACGCGCATTGACAAACTGATTCGGGAACAGCGTGTCATCTTCGTTGCTGAAGCGTGCTTTGAGTTTGATGGTGCCGGTGGTGGCATCAATCTGGTTATCGAGGCTCAACAGCGTGCCGCTGGTCAGCAGCGTTTTGTTGCTGCGATCCCAGGCTTCGACGATCAGCGGCTGTCCGCTTTTCTGCGCCTTGAGGATTTGGCTGATGTTGTTCTCGGCGACGCTGAACACCACGTCAATGGGGTGCGTTTCGGTGAGCACCACCAATCCGGTGGTATCGCCGGAGGTGATGTAGTTGCCGACATCCACCTGCTTCAAGCCGACGCGTCCACCAATCGGCGCAGTAATGCGGCTGTAGGTGAGATTAAGCTGGGCGCTGGCGACGTTGCCTTCATCAGCTTTAAGGGTGCCGAGCGTTTCGCTCACCAGCGAACGTTGCGTATCGAGTTCCTGCTGCGATACCAGCGAGGTTTTCGCCAGTTTTTCATAGCGACTGAGATCGCGGCGCGCGTTGGCGAGCGTAGCCTGGTCTTTTGCCAGTTGGCCCTGCGCCTGAGTTAATGCCACCTGATAAGGGCGCGGATCGATTTCCGCCAGCAGCGCGCCAGCGGCCACTTGCTCTCCTTCCTGGAAGTGCAGCGCCATCAATTGGCCGTCAACGCGGCTGCGCACCGTAACGGTGTTGGCGGCGGTCACGGTGCCAAGGCCACTGAGGAAATACGGCACGCTTTGGGTGGTGGCAGCGGCGGCTTGCACTGGCGCTAAGGGGCGTTTGCCACCTGCGCCGCGACCACGCTGCTGCTGACCTTCGGCCTGCGGCTGTTTATTCGGTTCCGCTGGATGCTGCCACCAATAATATCCGCCCGCCAGCACGGCAATCACGGCTAAGGCCAGTAAGCTTGTTTTAATTCGACGGTTCATCAAGGCGTGTGCTCTCCAGCATTTTTCGTTTTCCCCAATGCGAAATATAAAAATAGCCATTTCGCAAACGAATGATTGTAGTCGCCCGGACCGGGCAAAAATTGAAGGAAATAAGAATATCGCCCCATTGAAGGTAAGTATTCATATTCTGTAAATATTCTGCCAGCAATAGGCATAAGCGCGGCAATTTCCTTTGCTAAGCTCAATACAGACCTGTCTCGTTTGAATAAGGAGAACAAAATGAGTCAACAGAAACTCCGCCAGCTCGGCGACAGCGGTATTGAAGTTCCCCGTCTCACCTTTGGCGGCAATGTGTTTGGCTGGACGGTGGATGAGAAAACCTCATTTTCCCTGCTTGATGCGCTGGTGGAGAAGGGCTTGTTCTTCATCGATACCGCCGACGTTTATTCGCGCTGGGCGCCGGGTAACGAAGGTGGCGAATCGGAAACCATCATCGGTAAATGGCTGAAGAAAAGCGGCAAGCGCGACAGCATCGTGCTGGCCACCAAAGTCGGCATGGAGCTGTCGCCGGAGAAAACCGGCCTCAAGCCGGCTTACATTCGTCAGGCGGTAGAAGATTCGCTGCGCCGCCTGCAAACCGACGTCATCGATCTTTATCAGGCGCACCGCGATGATGACACGACGCCGCTGCTGGACACGCTGAAAGCCTTCGATTCGCTGATCAAAGAGGGCAAAGTGCGTGCCATTGGCGCGTCTAACTATAACGCTAAACGTCTGCAGGAAGCGCTGGACGTGAGCAAGCAACATGGCCTGGCGCGCTATGAAACTCTGCAGCCGGAATACAATCTCTACGATCGTCAGGAGTATGAAAGCGGTTTGGAGCAGGTTGCGGTGAAAAATGGCCTCGGCGTGATTAACTACTATTCGCTGGCCAGCGGCTTCCTCAGCGGTAAGTACAAAAAGCCAGAGGATGCCAGCAAAAGTCAGCGCGGGCAGGGCATCGTCGACAAGTACCTGAATGAACGCGGTAAGCGCATTGTTGAAGCGCTGGAAGATGTCGCCGCCTCGCACGATGTGTCGGCAACGCAGGTGGCGTTGGCGTGGCAGATTGCCCGTCCGAGCATTACCGCCCCGATTGTCAGCGCCACGTCGCTGGAGCAGTTGGATGAGTTGGTGAAAGCCACCCAGCTCGAGCTCAGCAAGCAAGAGATCGAAGAGCTGGCGAGCGCCAGCAAACTGTAAGGTTTTCAGGGACGCTGCGGCGTCCCGCTATTTTCCCGTTCTGCCTCACAAAAAATGCCATTTCCCGCAAAAGATTTTCAATCATCGACAGACGTCACAATTGCGCTAACGCACTATCATCCTGCGGTAAACTGCGCACATATTTGCAAAAACTGACAAATCCTCAGCACTATCCTCTGTTCGATCCATTCCAGTAACTTCATATAAGAATAATCATCATGAACAGAAAAGAAGCAGTGCAGCATTTACCCCGCCTGGCAGCGGGAACTCTGATGTTTGCGATGCTGAGTGCATCTGCGCTGGCCGCTGATGCTTTCAGTTACGACTCTCCCTATATGTTTGGTGATTGGGGCGGTTACCGAACGCAGCTGGAAAATGACGGCATAAAATTCGACGTTAACTACACCATGGAAAGCGGCTCCAATCTGGCGGGCGGCGCCGATACCAACACCTCAATGCGCTACAGCGATCAGTGGGCGTTTGGCGCTAACTTCGACCTGGAAAAACTGCTCAACTGGCAGGATGCGCAATTCCAGATGACGATTACCGATCGTAATGGTCAGAACATTTCCGACCAGGTCGCCGATCGTCGCACCGGCATGTTGTCCTCCACTCAGGAAGTGTACGGACGCGGTCAAACCTGGCGTTTAACCCAGTTCTGGTTAAGCAAAGGTCTGTTCGATAACACCGTGAACCTGAAAGCCGGTCGCGTTACCGTCGGTGAAGATTTCGATAACTTTGACAGTAAGTTCCAGAACCTGGCGTTCGGTAGCGGCCAGGCCGGTAACTGGCGTGGCGATCGCTGGTTCAACTGGCCGGTGTCCCAATGGGGCGGCCGCGTGAGGGTAAATATCACGCCTGAGGTGTTCTTCCAGGTGGGCTTCTATAACCAGAACCGCGCCAACTACGATCGCGGCGACGGATTCCGTCTTGATACCAGCAACTCCGAAGGCAATCTGGTGCCAGTAGAGTTGGGTTGGAAACCGACGTTAGGCGCCGACAAGCTGCCGGGTAATTACCGTATCGGCTATTACTACTCTTCGGCTAACGGCGACAACTACGGCAGCTGGCGCGATGGGGCTTATCAGAGCCAGGATCACGCTTACGGCGGCTACGTGCTGTTGCAACAGCAGCTGACCGCGCAGGGCGGCGATGCCAGCCGTGGTTTGGGCGTCACCGTTCAAGCGGTGATGAACGACCACAAAACCTCGAAAACGGATAATTATCAGTCGGTGAGCTTCACCTGGAAAGGGCCATTTGATGCGCGTCCGCAGGATGAGATTGGTGTGGGTGCGGCACGTATTCACGTCAACAGCGCTTACACGCGTTCGCAGCGTGAGCAGAACAACGCGAACGGTGAGACCGACTTCAATAGCCCAACCTACCTGCCGATTCAGGATGGCTCAGAGTACAACTATGAGATCTACTACAACGCGCAGCTGACCAAATGGCTGCAATTGCGTCCGAACCTGCAATATGTGGTGGCGCCGGGGGCGGTAAGTGAAGTGAAAGATGCGTTTGTGGGTGGGATCAGTGCGAACGTGAATTTCTAATCTGGCAGAATCTGTGGCTTTGCCCTCTCCCTTTGGGAGAGGGCAGGGTGAGGGAATTATCTGAACATCACTTCGGCCCAGCGGGCGAGGCCGGCGGTCACCGAGGCGAAGTCATCGCCGCTGGCGATAGGCGTATCGGGCAGCGCCTGCTGTAACGCCGCACGCAACACCGGAGAACGTGCGCTACCGCCGGTGAGATAAATCACTTCCGGCTTGGTTTCGCAGGTGGCGAGCGCCAGATGCACTTGCTCCAGAATGCGTTCCAGCGGTTGATTGATCGCTTCTTCCAACTGCGCAGCGCTAATTTGCGCCTGCAATTGCGCGGCGATAAATGCCAGCGAGGCATCGGTCTCTATCACCTCCGACAGCGCAATCTTGCTCTCTTCCGCCGCACGCACCAGACGATAGCTCAGCTTCTGCTGCCACACTTTCAGCAGGTGCGCCACTTTGTCGCTGTGTTCAGCATCGCGGATCAAATCGCGCAGCAGTTTGCCGCTGGCCGCGGAATAGAAGTCGCTCTGTGCCGGAACGTCGTTGATAGCCACCGCATTCCACCACGGCAGTGCGGGCAGCGCGGTGCCTTTCTGCGTATTGCCACCGAGCCCCAGCAGCGGCATCAGGGTTTTAAACGCCAGCATAATGTCGAGATCGTTTCCGCCCACGCGGCATCCGCTGTGGCCAAGTAAACTTTCACGGCGATCGGTTTTATGACGCCATTCCGGCCCCATTAGCAGCATCGAGCAGTCGGTGGTACCACCGCCGATATCAACCACTAATACGCGCGTCTCTTTCTGCAGCGTGGCTTCGAAATCCAGGCCCGCCGCCACCGGCTCAAACTGGAACTCCACATCACGGAAACCGGCGCGCTGTGCCGCACGCAGCAGAATGCCTTGCGCCTGCTGGTTAGCCTCTTCGCCGCCTAAACCCTGGAAGTTAATCGGGCGGCCAATCACCGCTTGCTCAATCGGGCGATCGAGCTGGGTTTCGCCTTGCTGACGAATGTGCAGCATCATCGCGCACACCAAATCTTCAAAGAAGGCGATCTGCTGTGGCTTCAGGCCGTTTGCGCCGAGGAAGGATTTCGGTGACTTCACGAACCACACTTCTTCGGGATCGACCATATATTGCTGCAGCGCGGTCAAACCGAACTGCACGCTGCCTGGCGTGACGTCGATATCTTCTTCGCGGTTATAGCGCAGCGCACGCTGCAATAAGGCGGTGCCTTCGCTGTCGGGCGTTGGCACCTGATGATGGCGATGCAGCCATTCGCTGATCGCTTCACGCGTTGGCGCGCAAATCATGGAGGGAAGCAAGCGCTGACCATTCTCCAGTGTCAGCAGGCGCGGCGTGCCATTATCGCTGACCGCAATTGAGCAGTTTGCTGTGCCGTAATCGAATCCGATAAACATATTTATCCCCCATGCCGGAAAAAAGGGGGCGACTTTAGCGCAGCCAGCGCGGGCTGGCAATGGGCAGACGTGGCAGATTACATCTGCACTTCCTGATGAACGTGATACTGACCACGGCCCGCGTGTTTTGCGCTGTAACAGGCGACATCGGCCTGTGACATCACCACATTGCTGATGCAGTTGCGTTGATCAATTTGCGTGATGCCGGCACTCGCGCCGACGTGATAAGTCTGCTCCTGCCACATAAAGCGATATTCGCTCACGGCGGTGACGATACGCTGCACCACGTCGCGCACCTGATCCACTTCGCAATTCGGCATCAGCACGCCAAATTCGTCGCCGCCCAAACGCGCCAGCATATCGCTGCTGCGCAGATGATGCGGCATCAGCTCTGCCAGTTCGCGCAGCAGCGCATCACCGGCGGCATGCCCGGCGGTATCGTTCACCGCCTTGAATTTATCCAGATCGATAAATACCAAGACGTGATGGGTGTGGTTGGCCGCCGCATCGTTCACCAACTGCTTCAAACGCTGCTCGAAGCTGTGGCGATTTGGCAGGCGCGTCAGCATATCGTGTGAAGCGCTGTAGCTCAGGCGCTTCATCACCTTGCGCGATTCACTGACGTCCTGAATAACCATCACCGCGCCGATGCTGGCGCCAGTCAGGGTTTTCAGCGGCGTGATGCTGTAGTGGATCTCCACGCGCGTGCCGTCTGGTGTATGCAGCACCAGCTCTTCATCGAGTTCGGGAGAGATTTTTTCGTCCGGCAGCTGGCACAACAGCAAATTATCGACGCGCGGGCCGCTCGCGCCGCGCGTGATGTTAAGCAGTTCGGTAATGGGTACGCCTGCGGCTTTTTCCTGTGGCCAGCCGCTCAGCGTTTCGGCCACCGGATTCATAAAGGTGACGCGCATTTCATCATCGGTACTGATCACCGCTTCGCCGATGGAATCGAGGGTGATCGCCATGCGCTCTTTTTCCTGGAACAGCGCTTCATTCAGCGCGCGCAGCGGCGTGATGTCCTGACAGATGCCGAGCATACGTTCAATCTGACCATCCTGACTCAGAATGCGGTTGGCCTCAGAGCGCACGTAGCGCGGGCCTTCTGGTAAATTAATCCGGTATTCCAGCTGGAAAGCGCTGCGGCGTTCGATGGCCTGCTGCACCGCAAGCGTGGCGGTTTCCCGCTCGGCCGGATCAAGCAGATGCATCCACAGATCGTAGGTGGGCGTCTGGTGCGGACTTAAGCCAAACAGCTCATACATGCGCTTGTCCCACAACATCTCGCCGGTCAGCAGATTCCACTCCCAGACGCCAATGCCGCCAGCTTCATTGGCCAGCGTGATGCGCTCCATCAAGCGTCGATTAATCTGCTCACTCTGCTTCAATTCGGAGATATCGATAATCTGCGCGATGAAGTAGTGCGGCTGTTGCGCGGCGTCGCGCACCATCGATACCGTCAGGCGCGCCCAGACGATTTCGCCATCCTTGCGGAAATAGCGCTTCTCCATGGTGTAGGTCATGATTTCACCCGCCACCAATCGCTCCAGCTGCTGTAAATCGTTGTTGAGATCGTCGGGATGGGTGATTTGCTGGAAGGTGAGCTTTTTCAGCTCATCGGCCGGGAAACCCAGCGTCTGGCACAGCGAATGATTGACCTGCTGCCAACCGCCATTCGGCGAAACCAGCGCCATGCCAATCGCGGAGTATTCCATAGCGTTACGGAAGCGGGTTTCACTCTCGCTGATATGATGCTTCTCGCGCTGGAAGGCATCCATCACCAGCGCCATCACGTGGCTCGGCAGCAGCACCAACAGGAACGGCAGCCAGGTGCTGACCTGGCCGAGCAGCATGCCGTTTTGCGCCAGGTTGACCCAGTTAAAGGCCAGCAGAATCGAGATGAAACTGGCGTTGAGGAAGAACAGCAGAAACGCTTCGAACTTGGGTAGCCGCACCGAGCACCAAAAAAGAATCACCACAATAAAGGTGAAGGGCCACGGCAGAAAACGCAGCGATAAATAGCTGGCGAGCAGCGTGACAAGCAGCGTCAGGCCGGTTTCCAACTGACGGCCTGGCGTCAAAATCTGGCGCAGCGGTTTATTTGGCCACAGCAATAACACCGGGCCAAACGCCAGCACGCCGATCACCTCAGAAATCACCCACGTCGAGAAGAAGGGCAGTGACGCATTGCTGCCCACATGCAGCATCCACAATGCCACGACGCCACCTAACAGCGGCGCAATCAGGCCGGCGCACAGGGCAAAGCGCACCCAGTCGAGTAACGAATTGAGCGGGGCGCGGCGATCGAGCAGCGCGCGCAGCATCACGCCGCCCAGAATCGCCTGCACCATATTTAAGATGGCGAACTTAATGTTGCTGAGCGCGGGGCCAATAATGATCAGATTGGCTAACGCGGTACCCAGTACGCAGGCAAGCAGCAGCAAGGGAACGTGTTTGGAGTGGGCGCGAAACACGATCACCGTCATCAGCGCGGTGGAGTACCAAAGCGGCGAAATACGGCCACTGACAACAATCAGTTCCAGGCAAAATAGCGTCAGTAGAAAAGTGAGCCCGCCAATGAGCAAGGCATTGAGCCAGGTTCGCTGTGGCCTTTCCTGTGAAGTTAGTATCTCGAGGGTCATGCAAGAATCCAGCAGCGCGCACCTGATTCACGATGGAAAATGCGCCAATCAATCACTATTTTGCATGCTAGCACATCTGTTTGAGATGTCTGCGGGGAATTCGACTTTAGTCGTTATTCACTGAATTGATTGGCCCTTTGCGCGCAAAGGGCCAAACGGGATTAGCGAAAAAGATCGGCGCGGGTAAACGGCTTTTCTAAGCCGGCAAGATTGGCAGAGAAGCGTTCGAGGAACTGTTGCGTGGTGGCGACGCGGCCGTGGCTCAGCAGCAACAGCGGCACCAGCAGCGCGACGCCAATCTGCGGCAGGCTAAAGCCCTTTAGTGAAGTGCGGCGCTGCGTCAGCAGGAATGCGGTGCTAAGCGTAAAGCCAAGCATCAGGCCCGCCAGCACTTCGCTTTTGGAGTGCGCGTGGATGACCAGGCGCGACAGGCCAACCATCAACGGGATCAGATAGCCGATGCCAATGGTAAACAGGCGCCAACGCGGCGACCAGCGGCCGGAGATCAGCCACATCATCACCGGCCAGAGCGTGGCCGACATCGCGCTGTGGCCGCTGAAGCCGGTAAAGTTGAATCGGGCGCTACCAATGCCAAAGCCGAGAAACAGGATTTTCGAGACGCTCACCACCAGGCCAGCCAGACCAAACGCCAGCACCCAATACCAGACGGTTTGGCGGTTGTCGCTTTTCCATGGCAAGACCAGCGCGATGATCACCGCGGTCGGGATCAGCAACATGCTGTCGCCAAAATAGGTCAGGGTTTTCCAGCTCATACTTTTCCTTGCGGCTATATTCGGAGTGCCAACGCCGGCTGCAGTGTTGGCAGATGAACAGTGTATCGATTAAGCGTCTGGCTGCAAAAGGGGATATTCTGAAAAGCCGTTGGCCCATTTCTCTGGCATCAACCCGGTGAAATACCTATAATTGCCGCCAACTAACCCTCTCATTCGGCCCGTTGCAGCTTCGGCTTAGGCAGGCTCCAGTTATCAGGTCTTAAAAAAGTATGACTGACAAGTCTCATCAGTGCGTGATCGTTGGCATCGCAGGTGCATCCGCATCCGGAAAAAGTCTTATCGCCAGCACGCTCTATCGTGAAATCCGTGACCAGGTCGGTGACGAGCATATCGGTGTGATCCCCGAAGATGCCTACTATAAAGATCAGAGCCACCTCACCATGGAAGAGAGGGTGAAAACCAACTATGACCATCCGAGTGCGATGGATCATGATCTGTTGTTGCAGCATCTGCGCGCGCTTAAAGCTGGTCAGGAAATTGAGTTGCCGGTTTACAGCTATGTTGAGCACACCCGCACCAGCGACTGTATTCATCTCAAATCGAAGAAAGTCATCATTCTCGAAGGCATCTTGCTGTTAACCGATGCCCGCCTGCGTCAGGAGATGAATTTCTCTATCTTCGTCGATACGCCGCTGGATATCTGTTTGATGCGCCGCATGAAGCGCGATGTGAATGAGCGCGGTCGCTCCATGGATTCGGTGATGAGCCAGTATCAGAAGACCGTGCGTCCGATGTTCCTGCAATTTATTGAACCTTCCAAGCAGTACGCTGACATCATTGTGCCGCGCGGCGGAAAAAACCGTATCGCCATTGATATCCTCAAGGCCAAGATTAATCAGTATCTTTGACGACATGGCGTCCGCCCCGGCGTGACGCGCTGTCGTAGCCATTCGCTACACTTAATTCATGGAGTACCTGCGATGAGATTATGCGATCGCGATATTGAAGCCTGGCTGGACAACGGAAAGTTGGCGATTGAGCCGCGCCCGCCAGTGGAACGCATCAACGGCGCCACGGTGGATGTGCGCCTCGGCAATCAGTTCCGCACTTTTAGCGGTCATACGGCGGCGTTTATTGATTTGAGTGGTCCAAAGCATGAAGTCAGTGCCGCGCTGGACCGCGTGATGAGCGACGAGATTGTGCTGCCGGAAGGCGAAGCCTTTTTCCTGCATCCTGGCGAGCTGGCGCTGGCGGTGACGCTGGAATCGGTCACCATTCCTGACGATCTGGTCGGCTGGCTGGATGGCCGCTCGTCGCTGGCACGCCTCGGTTTGATGGTGCACGTCACGGCGCACCGTATCGATCCGGGCTGGCAAGGCCGTATCGTGCTGGAGTTCTATAATTCAGGCAAACTGCCGCTGGCGCTGCGTCCAGGTATGTTAATTGGTGCATTGAGCTTTGAGCCGCTGTCGGGCCCGGCTGCGCGACCGTATAACCGTCGCGAAGATGCCAAATATCGTGGTCAGCAGGGCGCGGATGCCAGCCGCATCGACAAAGACTGACTATCAGTAAGTGGCCGGGGTGAGCGAGCGCAGCCAACGCTGCTGCAACGTGAAGTATGAAGGCAATGAGGATGTGATGAGAAGAGTGATAACAACGCTGGCCATCCTGTTAGTGGTGGTGGTGGCGGGCATGACGGCATTGGTGTTGCTGGTCAATCCCAACGACTTTCGTACCTACATGGTAAAGCAGGTAGAACAGCGCAGTGGTTATCAGCTTCAGGTAGGCGGCGATCTGCGCTGGCACGTCTGGCCGCAGCTTAGCATTCTCGCCGGACGCATGAGTCTGACCGCGCCGGGTGCGACGCAGCCGATGGTCACCGCCGATAATATGCGCCTGGATGTCCATCTCTGGCCGCTGTTGTCGCATCAGCTTAGCGTCAGCCAGGTGATGCTGAAAAACGCCATCATCCGCGTCACGCCAGACAGCGCCGCACAAAAGCCGAGCGGCGCGCCAGTGGGCCCGGGTGATGCCGAGCCGGTGAGCAGCAGCGATAACGGCTGGTCATTCACTATTGGCAAACTGCGTCTCGCCGACAGCCTGCTGATTTGGCAGCAGCCCGGCGGCGACGAGTATAATTTCCGCGACCTCAATCTCAACCTCGATCAGGATGCCAGCAAACAGGCCAGCATCAATCTGGCTACCCGAATTTCGCGTAATCAGCGCAATGTTAGCGTCAATCTCAAAGGGCAAATGAATGTGGCGCAATATCCACATCGTCTGGTCGGGCAGCTGGATGAGTTGAATTACGCCATCGACGGCGCCAATCTGCCGACGCAAGGCATCAAAGGCACCTTGAGCGGGCAGGGCGAATGGAACGGTGACAATCAGCGTTTTTCCCTACAGAAGATGCAGCTCACCGCCAATGACAGCGCACTGGATGGCAGCGCCGAGGGGCGTCTGGCGCTGCCGCAGCAGCTTAATCTGGCGCTGCATGCCACTCGTTTAGACATCGACGCGTTGATGGCGAATGCACCGGTGACGGATAGCAGCGCGCCGCAGCGAGCCAATGTGGTGAGCACGCCAGTGATTGCTGAACCGCGAATGCGTGATAACAGCAACTCGCCGCTGAATCAGCTGGATTTGACGCTCAATCTCACCGCCGATAGCAGCGTGTGGCGCGGCCTGACGCTGACCAACCTGCAGATCGATGCCAGCAATCAGCAAGGTTTGATGACGCTGAGTAAGCTGCAAGGCAAATTTGGCGAAGGCCATTTCTCCGTTCCCGGTTCGGTGGATATCCGCAAACCGGTGACGCAAGTGGCGTTCCAGCCTGAGCTGGATAACATTGCCATTGCGCCGCTGCTGAAAGCATTAGAACTGCCAGAAACGCTGCAAGGCACGGTTTCACTGCAAGGCGATGTGAGCGGTGCTGGATTGAGCATTGAAGAGGCAAAACGTAACTGGCAGGGCAGTGCGGATCTGGAAGCCACTAATTTGCAGCTTTCGCAGCTGAATCTGCAGCAGATGGTGCGCCGTGCGGTGGCGCGCGTCAGTAATCGTGTCACCAACGATCAACCCGACGACCAGGGCATTCAGCAGTTGAGCGGGCGCGTGAGTCTCAAGCAAGGCATCTTCAGCTTGCCGGATCTGCAGGGCGGCAACAGTCGTCTGGCGGTGCAAACCAAAGGCAATGTCGATATGGTTAAACAGCAGCTCGACGTCACCATTAATATGATGCTGCGCGGCTGGCAGGGCGACGATAAATTAGCTGCGCTGCTGAACCAGCAAACTATTCCGCTGCGCATGTACGGCGGCTGGAATAATCTGCAGTACTCGTTGCCGGTGGATGATGTGGTGCGTCAGCAACTGCAAAGCGAAGCTAAGTCGCGGCTCAATCAGTGGCTGGATCGCCAGCAACCGGCGAAGCAGCCGTAGGGGCGCCATTAAGGGCGCAATGCCGAACAGTTAAGCGCAAGAGCGACTTTCGTTCGCCTTGCACTCAGGCAGTTGCAGCATGTTCGTGCGGCGACCAGGTTAATTACGGTGCTATCGGCACTATTTCCACTTTCTGCACGCGGTGATTTTCTACCTGCAACGTTCGCAGCAGATAATCACCGATCTGTAACTCTTCGCCTTCCTGCGGCACATGTTGCAGGCTGTCCATCAGTAATCCCGCCAGCGTGTGGTAATTGCGCTTTTCATCAAGTGGCAGCTGCACGTAGACGGCTAAATCCTCTAGCGGCATATGACCATTCGCCACCCAACCGCCGTCGGGCAGCACTTGAATATCGTAGCGCGCATCGATTTTTTCCCCTTCATTCGGCAGATTGCCGGCGATGGTTTCCATCAGGTCGCTCAGCGTGACCACGCCTTCCACCGAACCAAACTCATCCACTACAAAGGCGAAGTGGGTGCGCGCGTTGCGGAACTGTTCCAGCGCCTGTAATAAGGTGACGCGCTCAGGAAAGATCAACGGCTGGCGAATCAGCGAGCGTAAATCCAGTGATTTGCTGTGCAACGATTGATGCAGGAGATCAATCACATGCACCACACCGAGCGGGTCGCGGCCCTGTTCGGTCACCAGAATACGTGTGTGTTGATTGCGATCGAGCTTCGCCATAATCTCCGCCGGATCTTCGGTGAGGTCGATATGCTCGACGTCGTGGCGCGACGTCATGATGCTATTAATCTGGCGCTGACCCAGCCCCAGCACGCGGGCAATCATGCGCCGTTCCTGACGGTTAAATAGCGCACCTTCTTCGCTATCGCTTACCAGTGACGCGGTATCGGCGTCCAGTTCCGCACGCTGCGCCTCGCCGCGCAGAATGCGCAAAACGGCTTCTGACGTACGCTGACGCAGTGGACGGCCGGCAGTGAGAAAGCGGCGGCGATTGAACATCGCCAACTGATTGAGTATCTCAATGACGATAGAGAAACCAATCGCCGCGTAAAGATACCCTTTCGGAATAATGAAGCCTAACCCCTCGGCCACCAGGCTGAAGCCGATCATGAGCAGGAAGCTCAGACAGAGAATCACGATGGTCGGATGGCCGTTAACGAAACGCGTCAGCGGCTTACTCGCCAGCAGCATCAGCAGAATCGCTATCGTTACTGCCGCCATCATCACCGGCAGCTCGTTGACCATGCCAACGGCGGTAATCACCGAGTCCAGCGAGAAGATGGCGTCCAGCACCACTATTTGCGCCACCACCGGCCAGAATTTAGCACCGTTCTTATTTTGACCAGTTTCCTCGTCAGCGCCTTCCAGGCGACTGTTTAACTCGGTGGTGGCTTTATAAAGAAGAAAGAATCCACCGCACAGCAGCAGCAGATCGCGGGCGCTGAAGTCGTGGTGCAACAGAGTAAACAGCGGTTGTGTCAGGGTTACCAGCCAGGAAAGTGAGGCGAGCAGCGCTAAACGCGACACCAGCGCGAGAAGCAGGCCGATAATGCGCGCACGGTCGCGTTCCTTCGGCGGCAGCTTTTCGACGAGGATGGCAATGAAAACCAGGTTATCAATGCCCAACACCAGCTCCAGAACGATTAGCGTTACTAATCCTGCCCACAGCGACGGATCAATGATCCACTCCAACATGTGTTAATCACCTTAATGTCTGTGTTATGCGCTTAATCTGATGATAGTGAAACGGCGTTAAGCCTGTAAATAGCCGCTGACTCGGTCAATCGGCGGGTCAGCCATATGAGAAGAATATCCCTGATTGCCGATTTGCACCGATAAGATGAAAGTATGGATAAAGATTGCACCTGAATGAAAGAGACAATTATTTTTTTTCAGCAGATAACCGCGTGCATTTTTAATGCAGTCTATTGCGGGGTTGAGTATCGAATTAATCTGAATTTTGCAGGGGAATGGCCTGAAAGGGCTGGCATCAATACTTATCGCTGGTAGTCTTTTTCCTAAAATAGTGCAGGGAACACGGGGCCTACTTGTAAACAAGCCAGTAATAACTAGTATAGCAACGTGTTAGTAAATGTCTGCGCCAAAGTTGTTTATAGCGTGCTCCTTAGCCTCTTAATGTTGCGAACTGTGATCGCACGCGGACCACGGCCAGTAATTAGCGCAAAAATGCCGCATAAAACAAGTTGTAATTAGGATGAAAGCGGTATTGGCAGCGACAGCCAAGGGCGGTAGCGTGCCTGAAGCGCCTTTCTCTTGGTTTAATGGTCTGCCACTGTGGTAAGGGAAGTCGGACTAATCTGTTGGTATTAATCACAATTCTCTTGCTTACTATTGTGAGAATTGATTTGGCCTCAGAGAATTTACCGCAGATTGCCTCAACAAATGCAGTGAATATTTCGCTCATTTATCAAACAGCGTTGAGGCATTAGGGATTAAAGAAATAATATAAAAGAGTTAACTATGCGCGATAACGAAATTACATATAAAAGTCTTCTGACAAAAATTTTACTGGCGTGCTCGGATTTAATTTGTTTCAACGCAGCATTATTTATTGCGATGGCATTGATTAATTCGTTTACCCATTCTCCACTGGCAGATATATCTGAAAAATACCTGCATTTAAAAATTGCTACGCACATTGCGCTTTCCGTTATTTGCGTGGGCTGGTTCTGGGTTCGCCTGCGTCATTATACCTATCGCAAGCCATTCTGGTTCGAGCTCAAAGAGATCTTTCGTACCATTCTTATTTTCTCTGTCATCGATTTGTCAATTTCAGCCCTTTCACAGTGGCAAATGTCGCGCTTTGTCTGGGTAGCGACCTGGGTTCTGGCGTTGATTTTGATTCCTTTAGCGCGCGCCATCTCTAAGCGTGTGCTGAATCATTACGGCATGTGGAAGAAGCAAACCATCATCATCGGCAGCAGCCGCAATGCTCAGGAAGCCTGGCAGGCGCTGCAGAGCGAAGAAGTGATGGGCTTCGATGTTATCGCCTTCTTCGATGTCGATAAGAGCAGCCCACAGGCCAGCATCTCAGGCGTACCTGTGCTGCACAACGAACAAGAGTTGTGGCAGCTGACCAACAGCGAAACCCAGTTCATCGTGGCGGTGGAGTTCGAACAGAGCCAACACCGCGATCACTGGCTGAAAACCCTGGCGATGCACAATTGCCGTTCGGTTTCTGTTATTCCAACACTGCGAGGTGTACCGCTGTACGGCACCGACATGGCTTACATCTTCAGCCATGAAGTGATGATTCTGCGTGTGAATAACAATCTGGCGAAGCGCACATCACGTTTCCTTAAGCGTGCATTCGATATTGTCGGCGCGCTGAGCATTATCCTCGCGCTGTCCCCGGCGTTGCTGGTCCTTGGATTTATGGTTGGCCGCGATGGCGGACCACCGATTTACGGTCATGAACGTGTGGGCTTAGGCGGCCGTAAGTTCAAATGCCTGAAATTCCGCTCAATGGTGATTAACTCGAAAGAGGTGCTGGAAGAGGTACTGCGTACCGATCCTGTTGCCCGCGCCGAGTGGGATAAAGATTTCAAACTGAAGAACGATCCGCGCATTACCAAAGTCGGCCATTTCATCCGTAAAACCAGTCTGGATGAGCTGCCGCAGCTGTGGAACGTGGTACGTGGCGATATGAGCCTGGTGGGGCCGCGCCCGGTGATTGAAGATGAGCTCTGCCGTTATGCCGGTGATGTCGATTATTACCTGATGGCGAAACCAGGCATGACGGGATTGTGGCAGGTTAGCGGTCGTAACGACGTTGACTATGAAACACGCGTCTATTTCGACTCGTGGTATGTCAAGAACTGGTCGCTGTGGAATGACATCGCGATTCTGTTTAAGACGGTTGGCGTAGTGCTGAAACGCGACGGCGCCTATTGATAGACAGCGAAGCCGGGGAGGGCATGAAGCTTCCCGGTTGAAAACTGCGGGTGCTGGGTGTGTCGTTATTAGACAGCTGCACTGATTGAGTCTGTATAACCATTTTAATTGATGTCGTCTTTAGACTCGGTGACAACATAAAACCAAGGGAGCGCATAATAATGACCCACAGTTTCAGTGTTTAACCCGTCACATTCCATTTTTGTAAGACGCTACACAGCGGGCGATTTCGCCTCTATCAATCAATAACTGATAGCGAAGAATCAGATGATAATGAAAATTAAATTGATACCTTTACTGGTATCCGCGACTTTTCTCTCCGGATGCACCATTGAGCCGGGTTCTCACCTTTCCACCAGTGGAAAAGATGTCATAGAGCAACAGGATAGCAACTATGACATCGACAAATATGTCAACGTCTTCCCGCTGACGCCGCGTCTGGTTGAACAGATGCGTCCGAAGCCGTTAGTCGCGCAGGCTAACCCGATGCTGCAAAATGAAATTCAGAGCTACGAATACCGTATCGGTGTCGGCGACGTGCTTAACGTCACCGTCTGGGATCACCCAGAGTTGACCACACCTGCCGGTCAGTACCGTAGCGCCAGCGACACCGGTAACTGGGTACAGGCAGATGGCACCATTTTCTACCCGTACATCGGTAAAGTGCGCGTAGCAGGCCGAACGGTTACCGAGATCCGCAGCGAAGTGGCGCGTCGTCTGGCGCAATACATCGAAAGTCCGCAGGTTGACGTTAACGTCGCCTCGTTCCGTTCGCAGAAAGCGTACGTGACCGGTTCGGTCACCACCTCCGGACAACAGGCGATCACTAACGTGCCGCTGACCGTGCTGGATGCCGTCAACGCCGCCGGCGGTTTAGCGGCTGACGCTGACTGGCGCAACGTGGTGCTGACGCACAACGGCAAAGAACAACGCCTTTCGTTGCAGGCGCTAATGCAAAACGGCGACCTGAGCCAAAACCATCTGCTCTATCCGGGCGACATCCTTTACGTACCACGTAACGACGATCTCAAAGTCTTCGTGATGGGTGAAGTGAAGCAGCAGTCAACGCTGAAGATGGACCGCAGCGGCATGACGCTGGCCGAAGCACTGGGCAACTCGCAGGGTATGGATCAGACCACCTCTGATGCCACCGGCGTGTTCGTGATTCGTCCGATTCGCGGCGCCAACCGCACCAAGATCGCCAACATCTATCAGTTGAATACCAAAGATGCGGCATCGATGGTGATGGGCACCGAATTCCAACTGGAGCCGTACGACATCGTCTATGTCACCGCGACACCAATCACCCGTTGGAACCGTGTGATTTCGGGCCTGCTGCCGACCATCGTAGGTATTGACGATGCCAGCTCCTCGGCCCTTCGTTTCCGCAACTGGTCGAACTAAGGGTTCGCCATGATTAAGTCCGTGTTAGTCGTCTGCGTCGGCAATATCTGCCGCTCCCCCACCGGGGAGCGTCTGTTCAAACGCGCGCTACCAAACATCCGGATTGCCTCCGCAGGGCTCAGCGCGCTGCAAGGCTATCCGGCGGACCAGAAAGCCCTGGCTGTGGCCGCCGAACACGGCGTGTCGCTGGAAGGGCATCAGGCTCAGCAGTTAACGGCCAGCATGTGCCGTGACTATGACCTGATTCTGGTAATGGAAAAGCGCCATATTGAACAGGTGAATCGCATCGATCCAGCCGCACGCGGAAAGACCATGCTGCTTGGCCACTGGCTCAATCAGCAGGAAATTGCGGATCCGTACAAAAAAAGTCGCGAGGCCTTTGAAGAGGTCTACGGGTTACTGGAAAACGCTACCCAGAAATGGGTCAACGTATTAAGCCGATAGTTGGGAATATCCATGAATATCAAAAACAAGGTTATGACCGCGCCAAAGGAAGATTCGAATGGATGGGATCTGGCGCATCTTGTGGGACAGCTGATTGATCATCGCTGGATCATTGTTGCCGTTACCGCCTTCTTCATGCTGGTAGCCACGCTCTACACACTGTTTGCTACACCAATCTACAGCGCGGATGCGTTAGTCCAGGTTGAACAGAAGAATGCCAGCTCAGTACTGAATGAGTTAGACAGCATTCTGCCGCCAACGCCGGCGTCCGATACCGAGATTCAGATTCTGGAATCGCGCATGGTTATCGGTAAAACCGTTGACGATCTGGGTCTGGACACCGTTGTCACCCAGAACTATTTCCCGGTGATTGGTAAAGGTCTGTCGCGTTTGATGGGTAACAAGCCATCAACCGTCGCCATCTCCCGCCTGGAAATTCCACGCACCATCGATAAGCGTACTGTTGAACTGGAAGTGACCGGTCCTGACTCGTATACCGTGTCAGCGGACGGTGATGAACTGTTCAAAGGTAAAGTCGGTCAGCTGGAAACGCACGGTGATGTGACCATGCTGGTAAGCGGCATCAATGCCGATGAAGGCACCAGCTTCAGCGTTACCAAACTGAACGAGCTGCAGGCGATTAACTCGGTGCTGGCCAACCTGACCGTTGCGGATAAAGGCAAAGACACGGGCGTGCTGGGTCTGGAGTATCTGGGTGAAGATCCAGAGCAGATCAGCAAAGTGCTGAACCAAATCGTCAATAACTACCTGCTGCAGAACGTTGAACGTAAATCTGAGCAAGCGGAAAAAAGCCTGGAATTCCTGCGCAACCAGCTGCCGCAAGTACGTGGCAAACTGGATGATGCCGAAGACAAGCTGAATACCTTCCGTCGCCAGAACGAGTCGGTTGACCTGTCGCTGGAAGCGAAATCGGCGCTGGATTCTTCTGTCAGCGTGCAGAGCCAGTTGAACGAACTGACCTTCCGTGAAGCCGAAGTGTCTCAGCTGTTTACTAAAGATCACCCAACCTACCGCGCGTTGCTGGAAAAACGCAAAACGCTGGAAGGTGAGCAGGCGCAGCTGAATAAAAAGATTTCTCAGATGCCACAAACGCAGCAAGAGATCTTGCGTCTGACGCGTGATGTGCAGTCTGGTCAGGAAATCTACATGCAGTTGCTGAACCGTCAGCAAGAGCTGGGTATCAGTAAAGCCAGCACCGTGGGTGATGTACGCATCATCGATGGCGCAGCAACCGGCAACAGCCCGGTGGCACCGAAGAAACTGCTGATCATCGCGGCGAGCGTGATTCTGGGTCTGATGGTTTCTGTTGGTCTGGTGCTGCTGAAAGCGCTGCTGCATCACGGCATCGAAAATCCAGAGCAGCTGGAAGAGCTGGGCATGAACGTCTATGCCAGCGTACCGCTGTCAGAATGGCAACGTAAGAAAGATACCGAAGCACTGGCGCGTCGTGGCAACAAGGTGAAAACCGATCCCCACGAAACGCTGCTGGCGCTGGGCAATCCAACTGATCTGTCAATTGAAGCGATTCGTAGCCTGCGTACCAGCCTGCACTTCGCGATGATGGAAGCGAAAAACAACATCCTGATGATCACCGGCGCCAGCCCAGGTATTGGTAAAACCTTTATCTGTGCCAACCTGGCAACGCTGGTCGCCAAAGCGGGCCAACGTGTGCTGTTCATCGATGGTGATATGCGTCGCGGTTACACCCACGAACTGCTGTCAGCCGATAACAAATCCGGTCTGTCTAACGTGTTGTCAGGCAAAACCGAGTTCAGCCCGGCGCTGATTCAGAAAGGCCCGTACGGTTTTGACTTCCTGCCACGCGGTCAGGTGCCACCAAACCCATCTGAGCTGCTGATGCATCGTCGCATGGGTGAGCTGCTGGATTGGGCGAGCAAGAACTACGACCTGGTGTTGATTGATACGCCTCCGATTCTGGCGGTCACCGATGCGTCCATCATCGGTAAGCTGGCCGGTACGTCGCTAATGGTGGCGCGTTTCGAAACCAACACGCCGAAAGAACTGGATGTCAGCTTCAAGCGCTTTGCCCAGAACGGTATTGAGATTAAAGGTGTGATCCTTAACGCCGTGGTGCGTAAAGCCGCCAACTCTTATGGTTACGGTTACGACTATTACGACTACGAGTATGGCAAACCGACCAAAAGTTAATTTGCCCGTCATTCACAGTTAATGATGAGGGTAATCCGGTGAAGAAAGGGGCGGGTTGACCGCCCCTTTTGATCGCACCGTTTGAATGACGACACGCAACGATTTACACAGGTGATTCTCTCTATAACGCCATTAAAAGCCACCGCTGGCACGAGAACTTGTGGAATTAAGGAATCACACCATGGCTCCATATTGGTATTTATCAGGGTTTTTGCTGTTGCTTGCGCTGGTCGAAATCCTGTTGAAGAAAGACGAACGCACCACCCATATTCTGACTTACCTGCTGTGCATCGCCACGGTCACGCTGATTATTTTTGCCGGTATTCGCGGTCTCGGTACCGGGATGGACGACTATCAATATCGCAGCTTCTTTGCCGACTTCGTCCGCCGTATTGAGGTCAACGGTTTTGCCAACACCGTCGCCTTCTTCCGTTATGAACCGCTGATTTTTGCTATCGCGTGGATCACCAGCCTGTTTTCACACAATGCCAGCGTGTTCCTGTTTGTGTTCAGTATTCTGGCAGTTTCAACCAATGCCATCTTCTTCAAAAAGATGTCACCGTATCCGGTGTTGGCATTGGCGCTTTACTCGGCGCATATCTTTATCAACAAAGACGTAAACCAGATTCGTTTTGGCCTCAGCTCGGCGCTGTTCCTTGGCGTGATCTGGACTATCTACCTCAAGCAATACTGGTGGGCGTTTGCCTTCTTTATTCTGTCCTTCCTCAGCCACAACACCGCAGTAATGGTGGTGACCATCATTCCGTTCCTGTTTATTCGGGAATCGCGCTGGTGGCCGGTGGCCATCATTATATTCAGTGTGCCACTTTCGGTGGTGGGCGGGACCGGCTTTATTGCCTTGATCGCCGGACATCTGGGATCGATGGGCGAGAGGGCCGCAGGCTACAGTAACGAAGCCTCGAATGCCGGTGACGGCAGCGTGGTGTCAGTCTCCAACCTGAAAAACATCATGCTGGTGTTTATCTTTGTCTACTTCATGCTGAGCAACCAGCTCAAGCGCGAACAGTACGACGTGTGGAAGCTGAACTACCTGTTGATTCTCACTTTTGCCATCGGCGGCGGCATCAGGATCTTCTTCTACAACTACTCATCGGGTGCGCGCCTGTCGAATTATCTGCTGCAGGTCGAACCGATTATTTTGACATCGCTAATCTTCCAGTCAAAACGCGTACTGAAACCCGCGATGTTTGCGATGTTCGCTTTCTTCCTTGTTTATTACCTCTACTACAACACGATCTCACTGAAGCAGGCCGTTGTGGGCTATGAAGTTGCTCGTGAATTCAAATTGTTTCATTAACCGATGAGAGGAAATATGCGGAAGACTTTACTGGCAATTCTGATCACCTCTGCGCCGTTTCTGGCGCAGGCAGAGGATCATCCCGGCACCTTTATCATCGCCGCCTACGGTGACTCCACCACCGCTGGCGTTACCGCGTCGGGCAATCGCAATATCCTCAGTAAAAATAATGAAGTGAGTTTTTTGCAGCAGATGTTGCGTGAGAAATACGGCAACAACATTGAGGTGAAGAACCACGGCATGCCGGGTGCACAGGTTTCGGTGCTGGTTTACGACAAAGACAATACGCCGATGGATTGGTCAGAACGCATGGCGAAATCCGATGCCAATATGATTTTGATTAACTATGCCATCAACGATGCGCGCATCAACTTCTTCAAAGATAAAGGCGAGCGCATTGAAACGCCGCAAGAGTATAAGCGCATCATCACCGAGCTGGTAAAAGGCGCCAAAGCGAATAACAAGCTGGTGGTGTTACAGGAACCGAATCCCATTTGTGGCAAAGCCGAGCGCTGGAACGTCTGGCCGTATGTTTATCAGTTAAATGAAGTGGCTAAAGAGCAGCAGGTACCGATTGTGAAGCAGTACAGCGCCATCAAGCAGAACCGTGACTGGCAATCTGAGATGTCGCCTGATTGCATTCACCCGAACGAGATGCTTTATAAGCAGAAAGCAGAAAGAACCTTCAACGTCTTAAGCAGCACTTTCGATAGCGTTTTGTCGCGGCACAGCAGCTAACCCAACTCAGATTCAGGAGCTGACATGTATGTATTAATCATGGTGCTGTCATTTTGTCTGGCGCTAATCATTCTGCGAGTATTCTCCTTCCACAAAGGCGTGTACAACAGTAGCGGTATTAAAAGTATCTCTGGCATGCGCGCGCTGCTGGCCAGCATCGTGGCGTTCTCACACTTCGCGCACTACATCTATTCGCTGGATGGTCAGTGGGTGTTCGATAAAGACTATTTTGCCTGGTTCTCCGAAGGCAACTTCTTCGTTAACTCCGGTAAATTCGGTGTACTGCTGTTCTTCATGATCTCCGCCTTCCTGTTCTATCGCTGGCTGGATAATGAAACCCTGACGCCAGGGCAGCTGACGCACAAGCTGCTGAAGTCGCGTATCCGCCGTATCGTCCCGATGTTCTGGTTCTCCGGTTTTGTCATCATCGCGGTAGGCGTGGTGCAGGGCGATCTCACTTATAGCCTCACGGCAGTAAAAGATGCCGTGCTGTGGTTGCTGTTTATTGGCAGCTACCGCATGGGTGATTTCCTGACGGCGGATGTCAACGCCGGTGTGGAATGGACGCTGCGCCTCGAATGGTTGCTGTACCTGTCGATTCCGCTGATTTACGTGCTCAACCGCGCCACCAAAGGTAAATACAAAACGTTGCTGATTCTCGGCTCGATCGGCGTGATTTTCTGCGTGGCGGTTGGCCTGCGTCTGTGGGGCAAAACCTATACCGATCCGCGTCCGGTGCTGGGCTTCGCCATGGGTTATCTGGCGTATAAATATCGCGACATGTTTGCGCACTACAAAACCTCCAGCCTGGCCGGCTTAGCGGTGATTGTGCTGTCGCTGTTCTCGCTGTCGTTTACCAGCAACACCTTCTGGTATCTGATTTTCCTCTGCTGCCTGACGGTGATCTTCTTTATTGTCAGCAGCGGCAACGCGGTGTTTGGCATTCTGGAAAACAAAACCCTGATGTCGATTGGTGAGGTGAGTTACAGCCTGTATCTGATTCACGGTGTGGTGCTCTATTTCATCAAGCAGATCCCGGAAACGCTCTATCCGCATTCGTTCCTGTTCTACACCTTGCTTTCAACGTTGTTCTTTGTCGCCTCCTTCTATGTGGCGAAATTGACGTATCTGTTTGTCGAGAAACCGTTTATCGGCAGTAGCAACAAGAAGAAAGTGGCGATGAAGACCTCGCCGACAAATTAGGACATCACCCATTATTCTTTTGAGCCCACAAGTTATATCATTGATTTTGTAACTTTTTTAATGAGGTGCTGGCAATGCAGGAGATTCGCTTCTCAATTGTTATTCCCGCGTATAACGCGTCGAAATCGATTGTCACGACGCTAGATTGCGTCAAAGCGCAAACCTATCGCAATTTTGAAGTCATTATTGTTGATGACAAATCGGCCGATGCGGCTGAACTGGCGCAGGTGGTACGCAGCGAACGTTATCAGGATTTGGCTATCAAACTGGAGCTGTCTGAGGTCAAACTCAACGGCGCTGGCGCCCGTAACAAAGGTATTGAGCTGGCAACCGGCGACTTTATCAGCTTCCTCGATGCCGACGATGAGTGGCATCCGGACAAGTTATTGGTGGCGAGTGAAACCATCGCCAAACTGGAAGCGCAGGGCAAATCGCGCTACGTCATCTTTAGTCAGGTGAACATCCATCAGGATGGCAGCTTCCTCAAGGTGATGCCGATGCAACCGCCCGGCAAAAACGAAACCGTGGCCGAGTATCTGTTTGGCTGTTACGGCTTTATTCAAACCAGCACCATTGTGCTGAAGCGCGAAGATGCGGCGCAAATCCAGTTTGACGCGCGCTATATTCGCCATCAGGATTATGACTTCTGCATCCGCGCTGACCGCATGGGTTATGCCTTCGTGATGATCGATAAGCCGCTGGCAACCTACCATCTGGTGACCAAATTTGGTTCCAAGCACAAAGGCGAATCGGTCAAATACTCGTTCTTCTGGCTCGATACCATGAAGCCGCATCTGACCACGCGTGACATCCATACTTACAAGGCGTTCAAGCTGCCGCTGCGCTACAAGATGGATGGTAAATCGCTGCAGGCCAGCCTCAGCTTTGCACGCTACTTCTTCCTCACCAACCGTGACAATCGCGCCTACTTCATGAATCGCCTGCTCGATAAGGTGAAGTCGCGCTTCTCGGGCAGAAGAGCCGTCTCCTGATTCACTTTTAAACACTTTCACTTGCTCCCTACACGGGGGCAATTTTTTGGTTCCTGAAACTCCGGGTAGACAAATGACAAATCATGTTGGCACCGTCGGTATTGTGATGCCGATGTATAACGCGCGAAATACCGTTCTGCGCGCGGTTGAGTCGATCATCAACCAGACCTACAGCGACTGGCATCTTTACCTGATCAACGACAAATCCACCGATGATTCACTCGCCTTGGTGCGTGAACATTGTCAGGACGCGCGTATCACCATTCTCGACAACGAGGTCAATCAGGGCGCAGCCGAAACCCGTAACGTGGGGCTGCGCGCGGCGAAAGAAGAGATCATCGCGTTTCTCGACAGCGATGACGAATGGCATCGCGAAAAACTGGCCGAACAGACGGCTGCGATCGCCGCCGGCGATGATTTCGTGATCACGCATTATCACTACAAAACCAAAACCGCTGACCACGATATCAACTACAGCAAACCCTACCTACAGCAGGAAAACTTCGTGAAGAAGCAATATCGTGTTTGCTTCTCCTCGGTGTGTTTCCGCCGTCCTCCACAGGGCATCTTCTTCCAGCGTAAAGGCCACGAAGACTTCCTGTTCCTCTATGAGTTGTTCCTCCGCTACAAACAAGCCCGCGTGATCCAGAAAACCCTGGTCAACTATTACGAGTTGGGCGATTCACTGTCGCGCAACAAAAATAAAGCGGCGAAGTGGCACCTCGAATTATTAAGAATTATCTATAAAAACAATCCGTTAAAAGTATATTACTATTATACATGGTACATGGTGAACGGGGTTCTTTTTGCCTTAAAACACCGCTAAGCGCAACGGTGATTTAGCTGCTTATATATTTTTGAGGTGGAAAGGATTGTATGAAAAAGATCGTTTTGGTGATTAAAGATGCCTACTCGTATGCGGGCACGGAAAACATCTGCAACTTTATGTCTGAGTGCCTCGGCGAGCAGCATGAAGTCACCATTTACTCGCTGGAAGGCCATGGCAAAACCTTTTATCCGTTCGAACGGGTGAAAAAAATTGTCAGCTTTGAAGGCCACAGCAACCCAATTAAAAGCGCCGTTAGCAGCATTCATCGGGAAGGCTTTGACAGCGTATTCCTGATCAGCATGGGTCGCCTGAGCGTGATGTTCGCCTTCTGGAATCTGATGGCGCTGAAGAAGAAGCGCTTCAAGGCGTATGCCTGCGAACACATTGCGATTAACTCGTTCAGCAAGCCGATTAAGCTGCTGAAGTGGCTGATGCTGCGCTATTACGACCAGGTGATCGTCCTGACCTACAAAGATCATCAGGTGTTTAACCGCTGGAATATTGCCAGCCAGCAAATCCCCAATCCGGTGGTGTACAAAGCGTTTCAACGTCAAACGCGCAGCCGTCAGGCGCTGGCGGTGGGGCGTCTTGATAACCAGAAAGGCTTCGACCTGCTGCTGGATATCTGGGCCGACTTCAGCAAGAAACATCCCGAGTGGAAACTGGTGATTGCCGGTGACGGCGAACTACGCCAGCAGCTGCACGATCAGGCTGCGGCGTTAGGTATCACTAATAGCGTTAACTTTGTCGGCAAAGTCAGCAACATCAACGATTACTACCGCGAAAGCGACATGGCGCTGATGACGTCGCGCTATGAAGGCTTGCCGCTGGTGCTGCTGGAAGCCAAATCCTGGTCGCTGCCGGTGGTGGCGTACGATTGCCCAACCGGGCCGCAGGAGATCATCAACCACGGTGAAGATGGCTTCCTGGTGCCGATGAATGACAAAACCACCTTTATCAAGCGGATGGAGCAGCTCGCCAGTGATGATGGCCTGTTCTACGCCATGAGTGAAAAAACCAAAGAAACCGCGCTCAAGTTTGACGGTAATCAGATCAAGCAGAGCTGGCTCGCCCTTGTTTAGCGACAATTATCGTGCCTCGGGAATCCTTTTTGGCCGCACAACCACGGGAATTGAAGCATGAAAAGAAGAGAAGTCTTGCAGGCCGCAGCCTCCTCGATTGTTACTGCGCTCTCAGTGAGTGCGTTTTCCAGCTACGCCGCAAAAAGTGGTCAGCCAACGTTAAAATCCGTCGATCCTGCCAGCGTACCGGCAGGCGATGTGCCGATTCTGACGCCAGAAAACGTCTATACCATGCCGCCGCAATTCTGGCAGAACTTCGAGGGCAAACTGTGGATCGGTAAAGCGGGCAGCGATGCCAGCCAGGCCGGCAATCAGATCCCGGTGTTTCTGCGCGATGCCAATGGCAAAGTGTCACAAATCAGCCAGCCGATTGCGTTGAACAAGGGCAACTTTGCTCAGTTCATTCACGACAATGCGGCGCTGATCGCCAATCCCGCGCACTCAATGGTGGTGGAGGACGATCAGGGCCACACGCTGTTTTCCATCAGCGATGTCTCGCGCCCTAATCAAAGCAACTTCAGCCAGCGTCTGGCGCAGCCGAATGGTTACCAGCTGATTGGTGAAATCCCATCGGTTGAAGAGCTGCGCAAAACCCGTCCGCTGTTTGCCGGTGCCAAAATCAAGCTGAAAAGCTGGCACGAAGGGCTGGAAGTGGGCGGCGGCGAGTTCGTCGGCACCTTCGGTGATGGCAAAGATGACGGCGGCGTGAACTTCAGCGGCAACGGTTTTACCTGGCGTCGCGTGGTGGAAGATTTTAATCGCCTGACGCTGTTTGATTTCGGTGCTATTGCCGACGGCAAAACCGACACGGCACCGGCGATCAAAGCCATGTATCAATGGTCGATTGATGCCAGCCAGCAGATTTGCGTGCAATTCCCGGCTGGCACCTTCTTTGTCTCTGAATGTGATTTCGGTGACGAAGGACGTCGCTTCTTCCGCATTTCCGGCGCGATGGTCAACTTCGGTTACTTCCCGGCGACCACGCTGGTTTCCGACGGTCGCTCCGAATTCCTGTTCCAGGTGAATGCGCGCTGGACGGAAATCTCCAACCTGAATTTCAACGGCAATACCGACAAGCGTCCGAACAAGCAGGGTTTGTTCCGCAATACCTGTCCGGGCGGCCAGTTCTTCCGTGGTGCCTGCTTGCGCTTCAATCAGGTGGGCGGCGTTTCGCTCAGCCTGCTGGATACGCTGGATTGCAAAATCGACCAGTGGTACGCCAACGCCTGTACCGGCGATGTGATTAAGGCCAGCTGGTCGGGGCAAAAGGCCGGTGCCTGGGACCACAGCACCGCGATTGAGCTCTCCAACTTCAACGCCCAGCACTGTAAAGGCGGCATGGTGTTGAATCTGCCGCGCTGCAGCCAATCCATCATCCACAACGGCTGGATTGAGCACAGCGATTTCCCTGGCGATATCTCGAACGGCCAGTGGATTGTCGATGCGCTAAGCATTGAGGATTGTAAGAACCCGCTTAACGCGCGTAACTCGCGCCTTAATATGCGCCAGACCAATCTGCAGTCGGGCAGCTGGATTGATAACTCGCTGGAAGGCGAGCGCTGGCTGAACATCTGGGAAATGGGCTCAACGCGCATTGAATCTTACGGCGTCGCCATTGATGGCAGTCTGAAATACAACTACATCACCTCGCGCTTCCGCCTGACCAACAACAGCGATCAGCAAACCTGGTTTGAACTCGGCAACTTCTACTCGCCTACGGTGGGCGATAGCTGGGAGATCGAGGTATTTGGTCAGTCACAGTTTAATAACGGTACTGCCAATCAGCCGCTGATGGATGTCATCGACGGTAAAGGCACCGGCGGTCGCGCGGTGATTCATCTGCAGCGCAAGAAAAACAAAGCGGAAGCCAGCTGGTCAGCGGAAGGTAGCTCGCCGGTAGTGGAGGTACGTTTCGAACCGCGCACCGATACCGACACCAAAGTGTTCGTGAAGTTAGCGGGCTGGACGCCGACCACCGCTGTGCTGATCAAAAGCACCGCCAAGGATCGCTTCCTGACCGGTCGCTGCGCGCGCGTTGACGCCGTGATGGACAAAGGCGCGCCGGGCAGCGCAGCGCAACAGGCCCCGCAGCGTTTTAGCCTGCACAACGGCAAAGCCGGCGTCGGCGGTAACGAGCAGGGCGATCTGCTGCTGGCCTCGCGCGCGCTAAAGCCGGAACAGGTGGATACGCGCGAACCTAAAGGTTTCATCTCGGTGGTGATCAATGGCGAGCAGGTGGCTATGCCTTATTTCGCCGTTAAATCGTAACGCACACTAATCGTAGCGGCGCAATTCATTGCGCAATGCCAATTTCAGGTACGCGCGATGAATCGCGCCGCTACGGAATGTGCATAGTTTGTAAGCAGTACTGAATAGAAATGCAATTAGCACCACTTTTTTGGGGTTTACTCCCATTGCAGTCCTTTGAATCAGAGTTCACTTTGCCAGTGCAGCTATTGGCGGCTTGTAAAAATTACAAAAATTTTTCCGGAGTTTTTTTATGAAGATTTTATTGGTAGGAAACCATACCTGTGGAAATCGTGGGGATGGCGCGATTTTACGTGGGCTGATTGATTCACTGAAATCCGCGCGTGCGGATTTGGATATCGATGTGATCAGCCGTTATCCAACAAGCTCTGGCTATTTACTGCAGCAGGATATCCAGCAGGATTCCCTGTTCCTGCACAACAGCAAGTCGGGCAAAGGGTTAGTGGGCAGCCTGAAACGCAAGGTGGCGAACCGCTTGATGCCGGACATCATGATGGCGCACCTTGGCAAAGGCGGCGTATACAAATCCTTCTCGGTGCCACCGCATCTGGCGGCGTTCACCCAAAGCCTTGCGCAGTACGACGCGATTATTCAGGTTGGCGGCTCGTTCTTCGTCGATCTCTACGGCGTGACCCAATTCGACCACGCGCTTTGTGCGCTGATGGCGAAAAAGCCGCTGCATATGGTCGGTCACTCGGTCGGTCCGTTCGAGAACCCGCGCGTTAATGCGCTGGCGAACTTTGTCTTTGATCGCGTTGACAGCCTGGTGCTGCGCGAAGAGGTGAGCTACGACCGCCTGAAGCAGGATGGCGTGACCACCAGCAAAGTGAAGAAGGGCGTTGATACCGCATTTTTGGTTGAAGCGCGTGAAGTGGCCAATCCAAGCCATAACCTGCTGCACTGGCAGGCGATTATCAGCGCACGCAAAACCATTGCGATTACCGTGCGTGAACTGGCGCCGTTCGACAAACGTCTTGGCGTAACACAGAAAGAGTATGAAGCTGCCTTTGGCCGCGTGATCAACGCGATGATTGCCGAAGGTTATCAGGTGGTTGCCTTCTCTACCTGTACCGGTATTGATAGCTACGCCAAAGATGACCGCATGGTGGCGCTGACGTTGCGCGATCATGTCGAGCATCCCGAGCATTACCATGTCATCATGGACGAGTTCAACGACCTCGAACTCGGCATCCTCCTCAGCCATTGTCATCTGACCATTGGTACCCGCCTGCACTCCGCCATCATCTCCATGAACTTTGGTACGCCAGCCGTGGCCATCAACTACGAGCACAAGTCGCTCGGCGTGATGAAACAGCTTGGCCTGCCGCAGATGGCCACCGATGTGCAGAGCCTGATGGACGGTTCGCTCATTGATAAAGTGCAGACGGTGCTGGCCGACTACGACAACGTGAAACACAAAGTTGATACCGCGGTGGCGCAGGAGCGTGAGATTGGTAACCGCATTACAGCAGAAATTCTCAACGTCCTGGGGTGAAGTGATGAAGCTGACCTTTTTCACCATGCGTTTTCCTGTTGCCTCTGAGACCTTCGTGCTCAATCAGGTGACGCATTTCATCGACGCAGGCTACGACGTGGAGATTATCTCCGTGTTTCCGGGCGATATGATTAATCGCCACGCCGCGTTCGATGACTACAATTTGGCAGCGAAAACCCACTATTTACTGCCGGAAGAGAAAGTATCCAATCTTGATAAGCTGACGCAGCGTATCGGGTTGATACTGCCGAAAATCACCAAAGGCGCGCTGCTCAAGTCGCTGAATGTGCGTCGCTACGGCGCACAGGCCAGCAAACTGCTGCTGCCGGCGATTGTCGCCAATACTAAACAGCCTTACACCGCCGATGTGTTTCTGGTGCACTTCGGCTATGCCGGCGCGCTGGCTAACAAGCTGCGCGAACTCGGCGTGCTGAAAGGCAAGCAGGCGACGGTGTTCCACGGTGCGGACATTTCGCGTCGTCACATCCTCGAAGAGCATAAGCTCGACTACGTCAACCTGTTCAAACAGAGCGAACTGATGCTGCCTATCAGCCACTTGTGGGAGAACAAGCTGATTGAGATGGGTTGTCCGCGTGCCAAGGTGCATGTCACGCGTATGGGCATCGAGCCGGAGAAGTTTAACTTCCGTCCGCGCGAGGCGTTCCATCAACCGCTGCGCATAGTCTCAGTGGCGCGTCTGACCGAGAAGAAAGGGTTGGATGTGGCCGTGAAAGCCAGCGAAATCCTGCGCAATAACGGCGGCCAGTTCCAGTTCACCATCATCGGTAACGGCGAACAGGATGGCATGATGCGCGAGCACATCGCGCGCGCTGGATTGCAGGATTACGTCACCATGCCGGGCTTCAAGCCGCAGGATGAAATTCGTCAGGCGCTGAACGAGGCGGACATCTTCCTGCTGCCGTCTAAAACCGCCGCAGATGGCGATATGGAAGGCATTCCGGTGGCGCTGATGGAAGCGATGGCGGTTGGCTTGCCGGTGGTGTCGACCTATCACAGCGGCATTCCTGAACTGATTGAGAACGACGTCAGCGGATGGCTGGTGGCCGAAAACGATCCTGACGAGCTGGCAGCGACGTTGATGCGCCTGTCGCGTGGCGACGTGGATGTGGCACCGGTGGTCGCCGCTGCGCGGCAGAAAGTCGAAACTGAGTTCAATCAGCACATCGCTTACGGTGAGCTGGCGAAAATTCTGGAGCGCATGGTGTGAGCGGATTAAAAAAACAGGCCGTTTGGCTGTTTGGTAGTACCTGTTTTGCCGCATTGCTTCAGGTGTTACAGCTCGCCGTGCTGGCGCGCAAACTGGAAACGCACGAGCTGGGTTTACTGGCGATCATCAATGCGATTCTGGCGGTGGCGACCGTGCTGCAGGATATGGGCATGAGCAGCTATATCGTGCATCGCCAGGATATTAATCGCCGCGAGCAGAGCACTATTTACTGGGTGAACGTGTCGCTCAGTTTCTGCACCGGCTTGATTATGCTGGCGATTGCCTATCCGGTGGCGTGGTTCTATCACTTGCCGGAGCTGGTGGGCCTGATCATGCTCACCAGCCTCAACTTCCTGGTATTGGGACATCTGTCGCAGTATCAGGCGCACTATGTGAAAACCAAACGCATGGTGACGCTGGCGAAGATTGAGATGGCCACCAAGATGTTTGCGTTCCTGTGTACCGTGGCGATGCTGTATTACACCTCGCTTACCGTGGCGGCGGCGATTCTTGGTCTGTTCATCAACGCCTTCACGCGCATTCTTTGCATGATCTACTTCGGCGAGAAATCCTGGCGTCCGACGTGGGAGTTCGACGGCAAAACCTTCGTCAGCGCCGTGCGTTATGGCGTATATCAGCTCGGTTCGCAGACCATCAACCAGCTGCGTACCCAGGCCGATGCGCTGATCGTCGGTAAAGTGATGGGTGCGGAGATGCTGGGGATTTACTCGCTGGCAAAAGAGCTGATTCTGCAACCGCTGAAGCTGGTTTCGCCGGTGATTAACCGCCTGGCATTGCCGCGCTTCGCTGAGAAGCAGCACGATCCAGAGCAGCTGAAAAAGCTGTTCCTGAAAGGCACATTCGTCATCATGCTGTTCAGTAGCGCGATGTATCTGGCGATTGGCATCCTTTCCCCGGTCATTGTGCGCGTGCTATACGGCGCTTCACATGAGCAGGTTTACCATCTGATTCCGCTGATGCTGCTGTTTGGCATGCTGCGTCCGATGGGCGGCTTAACCGGCGCGATTTCGCAGGCCAACGGCCGCACCAATGTTGAGTTCTACTGGAACATTGTGGCGAGCCTGGTGGTGGTTGCGGTGCTGGCGACGACCTACATCTGGCCGAACGTGCTGTATGTGGCGCTGACGCTGTCGATCTCGCAGGTGCTGATTTCGGCCTTTGCCCATCCGTTCTTCATCAAGCCGGTGATTGGCATCCGCTTTATGCCGTATGCACGTCAGTGGGTTTCGGTGTCGGTGGTGTTTGTTGCGCTGATGATGCTGGTAAACCACTTCAACCTGTTCGTGATGCCGGAATGGTTTGAGGGCTGGCTGTAGTCATCAACATCCAACCCGCGTGATGAATCGCGCCGCTACAGATGACTCAATGTTTACACGGTCCGTAGCGGCGCCATTTATGGCGCATTATCGACACAGCTTTCAGTCAATCTCTGGTCTCGTCATCTCAAATCCTTTCACGATTTTTCAGCGGTTTAGCGCATCGGTTCCTCATTGGAATTTCGGCGTTTTTACCGGCCAAATTGGCGATTTTTGATGGTGTGACAGAGAGTTAGTGCCGGTTTTTCAGATAAAGATTATACTTGCTCGACCGGCCGATCCTGCATAATCGACCCCACGTATTCACTTCATGAAATGGAATAAATATGACCAAGCTTAAAGCAGTAATCCCCGTTGCGGGTCTCGGTATGCATATGCTTCCTGCGACGAAAGCCATTCCGAAAGAGATGCTGCCAATTGTCGACAAACCAATGATTCAATACATTGTTGACGAATGCGTCGCGGCTGGCATCAAGGAGATTGTGCTGGTCACCCATGCTTCCAAAAATGCAGTGGAAAACCACTTCGATACCACTTACGAGCTGGAAGCGCTGCTAGAAGCGCGCGTTAAACGTCAGCTGCTGAGCGAAGTGCAGTCAATCTGTCCGCCGGGCGTGACCATCATGAACGTGCGTCAGGCCAACCCGTTAGGCCTGGGCCACTCCGTGCTGTGCGCGCGTCCAATGATTGGCGACAACCCATTTGTGGTGGTGCTGCCAGACGTGCTGCTGGATGACTCCACCGCTGACCACCTGCGTTATAACCTCGCATCGATGGTTGCTCGCTTTGAAGATACCGGCCACAGCCAGGTGCTGGCGAAACACATGCCGGGCGAAGATCTTACTGAATATGGCGTGCTGACTACCGAAGAGCCGATTGATAACCCAGGCGATATCAGCACCATCACCAGCTTTGTTGAGAAGCCAGAAGCGGGTTCTACCGATTCTGACCTGACGGCAGTTGGCCGTTATGTGCTCTCTGCGGATATCTGGGAAGAGCTGGAGCGCACTGAGCCGGGCGCATGGGGCCGCATTCAGCTGACCGATGCTATCGCCTCTCTGAGCAAGAAGAAGCCAGTTGATGTGCAGCTGCTGACCGGTACCAGCTACGACTGCGGTCGTAAACTCGGTTATATGCAGGCATTCGTCTCTTACGGCTTGCGTAACAACGATCAGGGCCGCGATTTCCGCGAATCTATTCAGAAAATCCTGGCGAAATAAGCTTTCTCATTCTCTACCGCGCCTTTAGCGCGGTTTAAAGGAGTACACATGGCTATTTTGGTAACGGGCGGAGCGGGTTACATCGGCTCCCATACGGTGCTGGCGCTGTTAGAGCGCGGCGACGACGTTGTGGTCCTGGATAACCTTTGCAATGCTTCCCGCGAAGCCATCAACCGCGTGGAAAAGCTCTCAGGCAAAAAAGCGGTGTTCGTCGAAGGCGATATCCGCGATCGCGCCTGCCTGCGTGACCTGTTTGCCACTAACGATATCAGCGCTGTGATTCACTTCGCCGCACTGAAGGCCGTTGGTGAATCCACGCGCATGCCGCTGGAATATTACGAAAACAACGTGGCTGGCACCGTGGTGCTGCTGGAAGAGATGCGCGCTGCTGGCGTGTGGAACTTCATCTTCAGCTCATCTGCGACCGTTTATGGCGCCGATGCACCGGTTCCTTACGTGGAAACCACGCCAATTGGCGGCACGACCAGCCCGTACGGCACCTCGAAGCTGATGATTGAATTCGTGATGCGTGATTTCGCTAAAGCGGACCCCAACTTCAAAGCCATTGCGCTGCGCTACTTCAACCCGGTTGGCGCGCATGAATCTGGCGAAATCGGTGAAGATCCAACCGGTATTCCTAACAACCTGCTGCCGTATATCGCGCAGGTGGCGATTGGCCGTCTGGAGAAGCTGGGCGTGTTTGGCGATGATTACGACACGCCGGATGGCACCGCACAGCGCGACTACATTCACGTTGTCGACCTGGCAGAAGGGCACCTGAAAGCGCTGGACCACTTAGCCAAAGTTGAAGGCTACAAAGCTTACAACCTCGGTGGCGGCGTGGGCTTCTCCGTGCTGGAGATGATCAAGGCGTTTGAGAAAGCGTCCGGCAAGCCGATTCCGTTCGAGTTTAAGCCACGCCGTGACGGCGATTTGCCGGCGTTTTGGGCAGATGCGACGCTGGCGAACAACGAACTGGACTGGCGCGTGACGCGCGGGATTGATGCCATGATGCGTGATACGTGGAACTGGCAGTCGAAGAATCCGAATGGATTCCGCTAGTTATACTGTTTATAGCTCAAAGCCTGTCTACGGACAGGCTTTTTTGCTTTATAAATCATGGAGTTTTACAGGCTTTTAAGTAGTTATCGGAAATGATAACATTCTGCGCTTATCAAAAAGTGCGGATGGTCATTATAAAATTTAAGTTATGTGTTTAGCTTGTTATCGGAAATAGCAGCACGGACTTTCGAAACATGGATTGATTAGTAGTGTACTGGTAGCTATAGAGCCAGGGGCGGTAGCGTCTGCAGAACTAATCATCGAACATTAAATAATCATTAGCGTAAGCTTAAAATTAGAGCGTAAAGTATGAAGTTTAGTTTGGGATATCTCATTGATTTAATAACAGTAATCACTGAGAAGGAACTTAAAGTTCGCTATAAAAGCAGTTTTCTAGGTTATTTATGGTCAATAGCTAATCCACTTCTCTTTGCCATGATTTACTATTTTATCTTCAAGTTAATCATGCGAGTCCAAATCCCTAATTACACAATCTTTATTATCACAGGATTGTTTCCCTGGCAGTGGTTTGCAAGCACAACCTCTAACTCGCTGTTTTCGTTCATAGCTAACGCACAAATAATAAAGAAAACGGTTTTTCCAAGATCAGTTATTCCTTTCAGTAATGTCATGATGGAGTGCTTGCATTTCCTTTGCACCATTCCAGTTATCATTGTGTTTCTTTTAATATATGACATGACGCCTCATTGGAATTGGATCTATGGCATCCCATTGATTGGAATCGCACAATTAATTTTCTCCTATGGTATTGCTCTTTTCCTTTCAACGTTGAATCTCTTCTTCCGTGATTTAGAAAGGTTTATTACATTGGGTATTATGCTGCTGTTCTATTGCACGCCAATACTTTATGCCAGTGATATGATACCTGAAAAATATCAATGGTTAATAACCTATAATCCTCTCGCAGATATGGTTTTGAGCTGGAGAGAATTATTCATGAATGGTCATGTTGATTATGAAAAAATTCTTTCACTTTATGGTATGGGAATCGTGACGCTTACCATTGGTGCATGGGTTTTCAACAAATTAAAATACCGTTTCGCAGAGATTTTATAATGGAAGTCGCAATTGAATTTAAAGCGGTAACTAAAAGTTATCCCTTATATCATCATATAGGCTCAGGAATTAAAGAGCTGATTTTTAACCCCAAAAGAGCATTAACCCTTTTATCAGGTAGAAGCTATCTGGCTATTGAGGATATCAACTTCACGGTTAATAAAGGGGAATCTGTTGCTTTGATAGGCAGAAATGGTGCTGGTAAAAGCACTTCTTTAGGTTTAGTTGCTGGAGTAATTAAGCCTACGGCAGGGAGTGTGACCACCAAAGGCCGAGTAGCTTCGATGCTAGAATTGGGAGGAGGCTTTCATCCTGAACTCACTGGTAGAGAAAATATTAGATTGAATGCAACTCTACTCGGGTTGAGACGCAAGCAATTAAATGAACGAATTGATAAGATCATCGAATTTTCTGAGCTTGGTGAATTTATTGATGAACCGATTCGTGTTTATTCAAGCGGCATGTTGGCAAAATTGGGTTTCTCGGTTATTACTCAAGTCGATCCGGATATTTTGATTATTGATGAGGTTTTAGCTGTAGGTGATTATGCATTTCAAAAGAAATGCATTGAGACTATTAACAAATTTAAAGAGAAAGGCGTAACGATACTTTTTGTTAGCCATAATTTAACCGATATTGAAAAGATTTGTGACAGAGTTATATGGATTGAGAACCACCGATTAAAGGCGAGTGGCAATGCGGGTGTAATTTTAGAACAATATCGATCTTCAATGTAAGGAAACAATGAATGAACATTACAAATGAAAAAGTAAAAATATATACTAGCCACCATAAGCCTAGCGCCTTTTTATCATCAAATGTAATAAAACCAATACATGTAGGAAAAGCTAATAGCTATAATGATATTTGCTGTATAGGTGATAATACTGGAGAAAATATTTCTTTTAAGAATCCATTTTATTGTGAACTTACAGCTCAATATTGGGTGTGGAAGAATGATCTATCATCAGATTATGTCGGCTTTATGCACTACAGGAGGCATTTAAATTTTTCATCAGATCAAAGCTTTGATGAAGATGTTTGGGGCGTAATTAATGAAGACGTTATATCTCCTGAATATGAAAAAAAGTTTGGATTAGATGAAAGCAGCATCATTAGTGCAATAGCCGATTATGATATCTTGTTGCCTAAAAAATGGAGTGTAAAGCAGGCGGGGAGTAAGAATAATTATGAACATTATAAAATATCTCAGCATTTACATATTGAAGATTACCAGTCAGCAATAGACAGCTTATTGTATCTATATCCTGAATATGCTGCAGCAGTAAAAGAATTTAATACTGCGCACGATGGATATTATACGAATATGTTCGTTATGAAATCTGAATTATTTTCAGATTATTCAGAATGGTTATTTTCAATACTTGAAGATCTTGAAAATAATTTCGCGCTCCGTAATTATGATGCACAAGAAAAAAGAGTTGTAGGCCATATCTCAGAAAGGCTGTTCAATATTTATCTGATTCATAAAGAAAAAACTAGCGGGTTAAATAAAAAAGAAATTCAAAGAACTTTTGTTAAAAATGAAACATTTAACGGGAAGTTAAAACAGAATTTTGAATCAAAAAATATACCTATTGTCATTTGTTTTGATGATAATTACTCATTAAGTGGTGGAGCCTTAATAAACTCCATAGTTAAAAATAGCACTGAAAAAGATAACTACGATATTGTTGTATTAGAAAATGGTGTTTCGGCAAGAAATAAGTCGCGTTTAATTTCACTAATAAAAAACAAAAATAACTTTTCAATACGCTTTTTTGATGTTAACGCATTCAGTGAAATGAAAAGTGTTTATACGCGCGCGCATTTTAGCGCTGCGACTTATGCCAGATTATTTATTCCTTCTTTATTTTCAAATTTCGAAAAAGTCTTGTTTATCGATGCTGATACTATAGTTGAAAGTGATGTAGCAGAATTAGTTCATATTGATATGAAGAATAACCTTGTGGCAGCTGTGAAAGATATTGTCATGGAAGGTTTTGTAAAGTTCGGCGCTATTGCTCATTCTGAGGAAGGCAAAAACGAAACAGCAAAAGAATACTTAAATAATGTTCTGGTAATGAAGGATACAGAGCGTTATTTTCAGGCTGGCTTAATTCTGTTCAATGTTGCGCAGATGAATGCTGAGAATACATACACTCAGCTAATGGCTACTATGAAATCCAGATCGTTTTGGTTTTTAGACCAAGACATTATGAACAAGGTTTTTTACGACCGGGTGCATTATCTGCCATTTGAGTGGAATGTATATCATGGTAATGGGAATACAGATGATTTCTTCCCAAATCTAAAATTTGCCTCATACATGCAGTTTTTGGCTTCCAGAAGAAAACCAAAAATGATTCATTTTGCAGGTGAAAACAAGCCCTGGGATGCTCCCCACGTTGATTTCTTTGATAACTTCATGTCATATATTGATGGAACACCCTGGCAACAAGAAGTTATTAACCGCTTATACGGCAAGGTTAATGTAATTGCGAATAATACAGGTAGTAACCAAATATTATTCCAGACAAAAGTAAAGCGCAAATTGATGCCATATTTAAATCGCTATGCTCCAGTTGGTAGTAAGCGTCGGCAGCATATAGCAAAAACGTATTATAAAATTCGTCGGATGATTTTAGGTTAATTTCAATGAGAAAAAATATTTTAATTGTAGGTGCTGGTTTTTCGGGTGCAGTGATTGGGCGTGAACTGGCTGAGGACGGGCACAATGTAAGAATCATTGATTCTCGTGCCCATATCGCTGGAAATTGCTATAGCGAGCGAGACGAAAAAACTAATGTAATGATTCATACATATGGGCCTCATATATTTCATACCGATAATGAAGAAGTCTGGAATTATATCAGTTCGCATTGCGAGATGATGCCATACGTAAATAGAGTTAAAGCAACTGTAAATGGACAGGTTTTCTCTTTACCGATCAACTTACACACGATCAATCAGTTTTTTAAAACTACATGTAATCCTGAAGAAGCTAAAAAGCTCATTGAATCAAAGGGTGATGCAACAATCCTTGATCCTAAAACATTCGAAGATCAAGCGTTAAGATTTGTTGGTAAAGAATTATATGAGTCATTCTTTAAGGGCTATACCATTAAACAATGGGGGATGGAGCCAAAAGAGTTGCCAGCTTCTATCTTAAAAAGGCTCCCGATACGTTTTAATTATGATGACAACTATTTCAATCATAAGTATCAAGGCATGCCAAAAGAGGGTTATACCCCAATTGTTGAATCGATTCTAAATCACGAAAATATTACTGTTGAATTGAACACTGATTATAACCCTCAAGAAAAAGAAAATTATGACCATGTGTTTTATAGTGGTCAGTTGGATGGATACTTCGGTTATAGTCTAGGGCGCTTAGGATACAGAACTCTAGACTTTGATAAATTCACTGTCGAAGGTGATTATCAAGGTTGTGCCGTAATGAATTACTGTGAGGTTGATGTACCCTATACCAGGATCACCGAACATAAATATTTTGCCCCATGGGAAAAGCATGATTCAACTGTATGTTATAAAGAGTTTAGTCGCTCTTGTACTGAGAAAGACATTCCTTATTATCCAATTAGACAAATGGGCGAGATGACGTTATTAGGCAAATATTTGGACAGCGCAGAAAAAGAACAAAATATCACTTTTATTGGCCGTCTTGGTACTTATCGTTATCTTGATATGGATGTAACGATTGCTGAAGCATTGGATGTTGTTCGTGCGTATCGTCTTTCAGTGCAAGAAAATACCGTAATGCCTAATTTCGTGGTTAATCCAAGATGAAAATCTCGGCTTTAGTCGTAACTTTTAACCGACTAGACAAATTAAAAAAATGCTGGGCTGCTGTAAAGCAGCTCTCTTTTCATCAAGTCGTAATCGTTGATAATGCATCTACAGATGGAACATATGAGTGGTTATCAACAATAAATGATCCTCGTTTAGTTATACTACGTAATGAAAATAACGAAGGTGGAGCAGGAGGTTTTTTACTCGGTTCAGAATGGATCTCAAATAATACTCAACCTGACTGGGTTCTTTTTTTTGATGACGATGCCTACCCAGAAAAAAACATCATCGATAAATTTTTACTTAGCGACAAAGGAAATGCGAAAGTTATAGCTTCAAATGTTTATGATCTGAATGGTTCAAGATGCAAAATGAATATTCCTTGGGTAAAAATACCAAACAATATCCAAGATATTTACTTATATAAGAAATCACCTTTTTTATATGCGGCTGAAGAAGAAGGTTGTTCTGAAATTATCACCTTCTCATTTGTAGGAGTTTTCATTGATTTTGAAACTTTGAAAAGTTCTTATCTTGAAATAAAGAAAGATCTTTTCATTTATTTTGATGATGTTTATTACTCGTGGTCATTAAAAAAAATGGGTTGTAAGATGATTTATAATCCAGATCTCATTTTTCATCATGATGTTGTAGAATCGTCTTCAGCAATTCTTCCGTGGAAAATATATTACCTCGCGCGAAATTTAATATTGTCAAGGAAGATATTTCCATCTGAACCTCCATTTAGTCTGTTTTCAATTATTCTAAGATTGTGTAAGTACATTTGTATGGTTAGAAATTCAAATAACAAAATTGATTATTTGAAGTCGCTGTTTAAAGGGATGATGGATGGGGTGATATATAATTTCAAGGGGAAGGTAGATGGTAATTAAATGAAAAAGATTTGTTTCTATATTAATTCAGATTGGTATTTCAACCTTCACTGGCTTGACAGGGCGACTGCTGGGATAAATGAAGGTTATGAAGTTCATGTTATTTGCAACTTTGAAAGTAAAGAAATTATTAATAAATTTCGTTCTCTAGGTATTATTACGCATAATTCCAAAATGTCAGAGCAGTCATTGAACCCGCTCATTATTATAAAAGATATTTTGCAATCGATAAAATTAATAAACGCTATCAATCCTGATATTTTACATTGCATAACAATTAAGCCCTGCCTGATTGGCGGTTGCTACGCTAAACTTCGTAAAAAGAATCTCGTTTTAAGTTTTGTCGGATTAGGTCGGGTATTCTCTTCAGACGAAAAAAAATATTTATTTTTAAAAAATATGGTGGCACCTCTTTATCGCTGGATAACAGCAAAAAAAGATGTGTTCCTTATTTTTGAACATGAAAATGACAGAAGTAGAATAATTCAAATGACTGGTGTTCGACAAGATAAAACCATTGTCATTGAAGGTGCTGGCATTGATGTTAAAGATTTTGATTATGTAAAAGAAGAAATTAAACCAACCCCAATTGTTCTTTTTGCAAGTCGTTTGATTTGGAGTAAAGGTTTAGCAGATTTGGTTGAAGTTAAAAAAAACCTTGAAGCTAAAAATGTTTTTTTTGAACTGAATGTTGCTGGAATTTCGGTAAAAAATGATCCCGATTGCATCCCTGATAATATTATTGAACAATGGTCTGCTGAAAATAAAATAAATTGGCTTGGTAAAAGTAATAACGTTAAAGAACTTATCGAGATGTCTAATATTGTTGCTCTTCCCTCAGTTTATGCTGAAGGCGTACCCAGAATCTTAATCGAAGCTGCTGCGGTCGGGCGTGCATCAATAGCATATGACACGGGAGGATGTACCAGTATCATCGAAAATAATTTAACAGGCTTTATAGTTCCAAAAAATGATATCGCACAATTATCTGAAAAAATTGAGGAATTGTTAACTAATTCTCGGTTAAGAGAAGAACTTGGACTGCGTGCGCGGGAAAGAGTAACGAATCTTTTCTCCTCTACTAGCGTTATTGAAAAAACACTGCTCATATATAAAAGCCTGGGCTAATAAAGGAGATTTTATGATACAGAAGATAATAGTTGAAATTCCTATTTCGTGGACTAAGAACCCTATCGATGGTTTTAAACATAAAAATTTTATTAGCAATTTGATTTTCGCATTAACTGACAGGAAAATCCCACTTTATTTTAGGGATGTACCTTTTGGGGCAGATGAGGCACCACGATTACCAGAAAAAGGGACGATGGTATTTTCATACCATTCATGGGGCAGTGAAAAAAATGTTTATAGAATGAAAGAATCCCCAGTAGTTCCTCTTTTCTCAATTGATTCTCATGGTTATTCAGGTTGGGCTGATATAGTTGTTAACCCACTTAAATATGAAGATAATATAAAATCTATATCAGACTATGATGCAGAATCAATAATCTCACATTGGCGTGATTTCTTCATTGAAACAAAATCTTCAAAATACCCACAATCGGAAGACATTCTCCCTGATGACATTGAAGATTATGTTTTCTATCCAATGCAGGTTCAAAATGATCCCGTTGCTATTCACAGTAATTATGATGGCATTCAATTATTAATTGATGCTGCTGAGTTGGCAAAAAGAAATGAAACTTTTTTGGTTGTAAAGAGACATCCTTTTTGTGAGTCATTTGCAGTTCAGCAAGCAATTGAAAATTTAATCAAGACAAACCACTGGGTTGTAAAAAGTAACAGTAACATTCATGAACTTATAAAAAAATCTAAGTCAGTTATTACTATTAATTCAGGGGTTGGTATTGAAGCTCTTATTGATGGTGCTTCCGTTTACTGTGCTGGCAAATGCGAATGGCAAATAGCTTGCCACCCATTGAATGGAAAAGATGATCTGCTAAATGCTTTTTCATCGTCTTCATCAGGTATGAATATTAATCAAAAGAAGCATTTGGCTTTTTTACTCAATACATATTGGATTAACCCAGAAAAACCTGAAAACTTTGACTTATTCCTGAATAAAGCATTTGAAGAGTTTGATCCTGAGTATGGAGTATCGGTTCAAACAGTATCTCCAGCGGATGTGCTAATGCCAATAATTCTAGATTTTCAAGGACGCTTAGAATTCGAGCGTAGACGTTCAGTGCAAGCCTTAATAGATGTAAAAGCTGCTATCGATAGTAATTTTACTCTCAAGAAAGAAAATCAACAAATTTTAAGTCAATTTAGTGATTATGTTGAACGTGTACGTCTTTATGAAAACGAGCTCGAGCAACTGAGGAAAAAAGTATCTGTCTCTGAATGAAAATTAAGCTATAAACAAAAATGATAAGTGAGTTTCAAGTTTCCTTTACGTGCTTAATTTTCTCTTGAATGTTAAGTTACGGGTAACATAAGGTAAGATGTTTGTGACTCGTTGGCCGAAATAGACACTTTCGTCCACTCATTTCAGATAGGAGTATAAAATGTCCAAGCAACAAATCGGTGTTGTAGGTATGGCAGTGATGGGCCGTAACTTGGCTCTTAACATTGAGAGCCGCGGTTACACTGTTTCTATCTTTAACCGTTCGCGCGAAAAGACTGATGAAGTCATCGCCGAGAATCAAGGTAAAAAACTCGCACCTTTTTATACTGTTGAAGAGTTTGTTGAATCGCTGGAAAAACCACGTCGTATCCTCCTGATGGTACAAGCAGGTGAAGCAACTGATAAAACTATCGCTTCCCTGACTCCGCATTTGGATAAGGGCGATATCCTGATCGATGGCGGTAACACTTTCTACAAAGATACCATTCGTCGTAATAAAGAACTGTCTGACCAAGGGTTCAATTTCATCGGTACCGGTGTTTCTGGCGGTGAAGAGGGTGCTTTGAAAGGCCCATCCATCATGCCTGGCGGCCAGAAAGAAGCGTACGAATTGGTTGCTCCAATCCTTGATAAAATTGCCGCCCGTGCTGAAGATGGCGAAGCTTGTGTTGCTTACATCGGTCCGAACGGTGCTGGGCACTATGTGAAGATGGTTCACAATGGTATTGAATATGGCGACATGCAGCTGATTGCTGAAGCTTATGCTTTGCTGAAAGGCGCGCTGGGTCTTAACAACGAAGAGCTCGCTGAAACCTTTACTGAGTGGAACAACGGTGAGCTGAGCAGCTACCTGATCGACATCACTAAAGATATCTTCACTAAGAAAGATGAAGACGGTAAATATCTGGTTGATGTCATTCTGGATGAAGCAGCTAACAAAGGCACAGGTAAATGGACCAGCCAGAGCTCATTGGATCTGGGTGAGCCACTGTCATTGATCACCGAATCTGTATTTGCCCGCTATTTGTCTTCTCTGAAAACCCAGCGTGTTGCAGCTTCCAAAGTACTCAGCGGCCCGCAGGCGAAAGCCTTTACCGGAGATAAAGCTGAGTTCGTAGAAAAAGTGCGTCGTGCATTGTACCTGGGCAAAATCGTCTCATATGCTCAGGGCTTCTCTCAACTGCGTGCTGCTTCCGAAGAAAACAACTGGGATCTGCATTACGGCGAGATTGCTAAGATTTTCCGCGCTGGTTGCATCATCCGTGCTCAGTTCCTGCAGAAAATTACTGATGCTTATGCTAATGATGCAGACATCGCAAACCTGCTGCTGGATCCATACTTCAAGAATATTGCTGACGATTACCAGCAGGCACTGCGTGATGTGGTGTCTTACGCTATTCAAAACGGTATCCCGACGCCAACCTTCTCTGCAGCTGTTGCATACTACGACAGCTACCGCTCAGAAGTTTTGCCAGCGAACTTAATTCAGGCTCAGCGTGACTATTTCGGTGCACATACTTATAAACGTATCGATAAAGACGGTGTTTTCCATACAGAGTGGTTAGAGTAAAATTAGATATCTAAATGCAAGAAGCCTCTTAGAGCTGAGGAATCCCCAGTAATGGGCGGTTAAAAAAAGACAGGCATAGAGTTATGTGTTCTACTGATTGTTCCAGCAATTCAATAAGATCACCTCTATGCCTGCTCGCATATTATGCCAGAAGTTTTTTCAGACCGCTTTAGCTCCGTTTCACCAATACAGGCAAAATGCGCTTCTCGATGCTACTGTTGCGTTAACCCGTGGTGCATCACTTAACCTCACCAGCATCGGACGGCATCTTCCGGGCTCTTCAGGTTAAAAACAAAATTAAACGTATTGACCGCCTGTTGGGAAAAGGCGATCTGCACGATGATATCCCCATGATTTTTCATAATATTACGTATCTTCTTACTCGTCAGCTCTCCTGGTGTGTCGTTGCTGTTGACTGGAGTGGCTATCCTTCACAGCAATATCACGTACTGCGGGCCAGCCTCCTCTGTGATGGCCGTTGCTCCCGCTACAGAGCCGCATTGTTCCTTCAAAGCAGCAAAACAACACTCTAATTCAGAATGAATTTTTAAATGCGCTTGCTGCAGCCATCAATCCCAACGCAAAAGTCATCATCGTGGCCGATGCCGGTTTTCAGAATGCCTGGTTTCAACATATCAAATCTCTGGGCTGGGATTTTATTGGCAGGGTAAGAGGACAAACCTTGGTGCAGCTTGATATAAAAGGCGACATCTGGTTTAAACCACTGGAATTAAAAGCCAGTAGTCATCCGGAATATCTGGGGCCGGGAACACTTTCGCGGGCGAAGTATGCCCGATGCGAAGGTCACTTTTATCTTCATAAGAAGGCGGCGAAGAAGCGTAAAAACAGGCGCGCGCGGAAGGCCGTTCAGCCCGAAGACCGAAAAAGAGCAGCAGGCATCAGGCCGGGAAGCGTGGCTGATATTCACCAGTACAGATCAGTTCAAGCCTCGGGAAATCATGAAGTTATACAGCAGAAGAATGCAGATTGAACAGAACCTCCGCGATGAAAAAAGCGAGCGCTTCGGATTCGGGCTTCGTTCAAGTTACAGCCGTTCAGCGGGCCGTATGCTGGTACTAAGCCTGCTGGCCACACTCGCCACGGCGGTAATGTGGTTACTGGGATATCACGCTGAAAATAAAGGATTACATCTGAGGTACCAGGCTAACAGCCTGTAATCAGGCGGGTTATCTCATATCTGACGTTAGCGGAGAATGTCTTGCGACATTCTCCGCTAATTATCAGGCTAACTAAACTGGACACTGTTCTCAATCACCTGGCCAAAACCTATCGAAATATGGTGTTGGTTTATTAAAGATGATTTAGTGGGGATCCCTCAGCCGTCGCCGGGGCTTTTTTCTAATGGTAGAATCAATGTAGTTAATTACTGATATTTTATACAGTGCGCGCTGGGAAGATCCATATTGATGTAACTGAAAAGATATAAATGATAAGATTTACAAAATTTTCGAAAGGATTTCGTTGTGTCAATTGCAACCTTCAAAATTCAGGTTATAAAGTACGCTTTGGTAGGGTTAGCAAACACCGCTATCACAGCAGTGGTTATCTTTGCATGCATGCATTCAGGCATGGGTGTTTACAGTGCAAATGCGGCAGGATATATATGTGGAATAATTTTCAGTTTCATTGCAAACTCATTATTCACTTTCTCTTCTAACATATCATCCAAAAGATTCGCTAAGTTTTTGATATCATGTCTAATTTGTTGGGTAATTAATTTACTTGCAATAAAATTATTTCTAGTTATTTATCCTGGTAATTTGTATATATCACAGCTTGTTGGCATGTTTGTTTATACTATTACTGGCTTTGCAATTAATAAATTATGGGTAATGAAATGAAGTATTTTGGTGTAGAGACTATCGTTAAGGACCGTTTGAATGAGGGTGTTGTTCATAAACGATCAATCCCTGTTCTGTCAATTATAGTCCCTTGCTATAATGAGCAAGAGATTTTTGATTATTCTTTAAAAAAATTGCATTCATTATTAGAAAATTTAATTAAAAGAAATTTAATATCTGAACGTAGTCATTTATTATTTGTAGATGATGGCAGCAAGGATGATACATGGAATCTTATTTATAATGCTTCAAAAAGTTTCGAGCGAGTTATAGGCATAAAGCTTTCAAGGAACAAGGGGCACCAAGTAGCTTTGCTAGCGGGACTAAGTGAGTCCATTTCCGATGTTACAATAAGTATAGATGCAGACCTTCAGGACGACACCTCAGTAATCGAAGAGATGATTAAACATTATCTTGATGGGAGTGATGTTGTTTATGGTGTAAGAAATGACAGGAAATCTGATTCATTTTTCAAAAGAAAAACTGCAGGCTTATTTTACAGGATAATGAAGTGGATGGGTGTTGAGCAAATACCACATCATGCTGACTTCAGGCTTCTCAGTAAAAGGGCAAAAGATGCGCTTTTGTCTTACAAAGAGCAAAGCTTATATCTTAGGGGCCTTGTACCATTAGTTGGATTTCAGTCAAGTCAAGTTGAATACTCTCGCTCGGCACGCACGGCAGGAGAATCTAAATATCCACTTAGCAAAATGCTGTCTTTGGCAATAAGTGGGATAACTTCGCTCACTGTCACACCACTAAGAATCATTGCAGCTTTAGGTTTTGTCATAAGTGGGATATCTGTTTTAGCTGCCCTCTATGCTCTTTATGAGAAGATTTGCGGCAATACTGTTGAAGGGTGGGCATCGGTAATGATCGCAATTATATTCCTCGGTGGAGTTCAGATGCTTTCACTGGGAATTATAGGGGAGTACATAGGAAAGATTTATCTTGAATCCAAAAAAAGACCAAAATATTTTGTAGAAGAGAAGATCGATGAATAACATGGTGAGATTTAGCTTCAAGCTAATAAGTTTTTTTATTGTGTTTTTATTAATTGTACTTCAGACTTCATATTTTATTAGACATGAGCAAAATATTTACTCATGGGATTACAATGGATACTGGCGTGTATGGGAGAATTTTTCTCAGTTACTGCATTCCAATACAGGAGCCGCTTTTAAGCAATTAAAACAATCCGTACTACAGGATGATTACAATATTTTGCCAATCTTTATACTATCTCTTTTAGATATTATAAAGCTTCCATCCAGGCTATTGTATATTGAACTTATAAATATAGTTTATTTCTTACCAGTTCTTTTCTTATTCAAATGCGTAGTCGATTTCTTTACTGAAGATAAGAACAAGAATAACATTCTTTGGAACTTTTCAACAATCTTTATACCAGCTTTATTTGTTGCCTTTTGGGCTCCTTCCCTGAGAGGTTACCCTGACATATCTGGGTTAATTTTTGTTTTAGCTTCGGTATTAATTACATCAAGACATGATCTAACTTCAAAAATTAATATCCCATCAGCAATTATGCTAGGTCTCAGTTTGTGGGGGGCATTTCTTTTCCGTCGCTGGTACGCATTTACAGTGGTGTCATTATATTGCAGCTTGCCAATATTAAATTACTATTTGCACAGTAACTCATCTTTAAAATTAAAAAAAATCCTGATAACTGCTTTTAATTTTTTTATTTCAGGATTCACATCTTGCATTGCAGTAATATTTTTACAACATGAGCTTTTTGAAAGGATCTTACACACAGATTATTCAGAAATATATGGAGCCTATCAAGCTCCATTTGCAACGTCAGTACGCATGGTTTTTTATAATATTGGAATATATTTATTTCCACTAATCCTAATAGGCTTAGTGGGTTCTTTCCATTCAAAAAACAAAAAGTCTAGACCAATAGTACTCTTCTCGGCTTTCAATCTTATATTGAGTTTTCTACTCTTCACCAGAACGCAGGCTCCAGGCGTCCAGCACTGTTTACCCTTCTCTCTATGGGCGGTGATAATTATAGTTTTTGGCATTAAATTTATATTAGATTTCATTAAAAACAAAACCCTAAAAATAGCCACCTTAAGTTTAATTTTAGTAATTCATGCAACAATATTTGCGATTTCTTTAAATCGTAATCAACTTGAAACCTTTGCAGGATCTTCTTATTTGTTGCCAACTAAGGTGCTACCTTTAAAAATTGATAACTTTTCTAACTATGTTGATTTAGTACAAGATATTGAAGGCTTGACTAAAAACGGTGAACATATAACGGTATTTTCATCAAATGGAGTTCTAAATGATGATATGCTTAATACAATTTCAAACCTAGGTTTAAGTGGGAAAATTTCCTATGCATCTCAGGTGGATCTTAGAGATCAAATTCACGTAGATTCTCTGATGTCCAGCTATTTCATTGTTACATCGCCCGCACAAACCCACTTGGTACCATCAGGGCAGCAGGTAATTACAATACCGGTTAATCAGATTATTAAGCATGAAAGCATCGGTAAAACAATGATAAAACTTGATAAAGAATATATTCTTTCAGGGGGTGTCACAGCTTATATTTATAAAAAAGTAAGGAATTACACCCCAGCAGAAGTTGACGACTTTTATCAGCTTTTCTTCGAATCCTATCCTGCTTGGGACGGGCAGATCAATAAAGGTTTTCCTTATATACTCCTATCATCAGATATAACAGTAGGAGACATTTGGGGGGGCTTTGGAATTACCTATGACGGTAAAATTGAAGCACATCCTGGTGAACATACTCCCACATTTGTAAAATGGAACTTGCGTGGAGTGAATAAATTAACTATACATTCAGTAAATACTAATTGCGTTAATGCTGATGGTGTAGATATCAATATCTCCGCTCCAAATAAGATAAGCAAATTTATCCATATTGATAATGGAAAATCTAACGTAATAGATGTTAAAGAGTTCAATAACTTAGACAGCCAATTATCTATATCAAAACATTTTAACTCAGCTTGTGACGCAGTCGAAATATCAGGCGAGTAATTAAATTAGAGCTCCGCGTAGAGCGGAGCCTAAAACCTTTAATAACTTGCTAAATAAACACCGCATGTTACATACATTTATATCCCTAATGGTGTCGCAGTGACAATCATTTCTGTGCGGGTGAGAAAATCGTATTTGTCAAAATAAATCCGTAATTCAAAATAAAAACACGCCGAAGATTAAGCTTAAATCTTTCAGAATAAGACATTAGGTTAGTATAAATTGTAAAACAGTCGGTTTATTGGATACGCATAAGATTGCGTATTTAAAGCTGAGCGTAAAAAAAATCAAAAAATCTTCACTCAAATAATTTACAAAATGTAATTCATATATTTCTAGGTGGTTAAAATAAATATTACGGCCTGCGATCCCACGCCTGTCATAGCTTGAAAAATTTCGATCTAATGATATTTATTAAGTTCGATTTCCAATCATCAAGCTCTAGCTCCACATCATGACTTGAAGAATTTTGTTACTATCAAAAACCTTTTCTTGACATTTCTAAGGCTATTCCTAGGATAACCCTTTACCTTTCTTTATGGAAACTTTACGCATGAGTTTGCACCAGCTATTCAAGCTCATAATCCGCATTAGTGGTATCACTTGCGGGATCGCAATCATAATGAACATCGACCTCTTTTACTTCAACGGACTTTTCCTTGTCGTAGTTGCCACTTGGATGTGGTCAGAGCACGACTGGTATCGCGCACGCAAAGAGAAGGCGAATTGATGAAAAGGCTCTCTGGACTTGATGGCTTGCGGGGGTTGCTCGCTCTTGGTGTCGCGCTGTCACACGCTTACAGCCACTTCACGGGATGGCGAACTGGCTTCGATATTTTCCATAACGCAGACTACGCAGTAGATGTTTTCTTCATTCTTTCCGGGATCGTCCTTTACCATTCCTACAGAGAGAAGGTATCGAGCGGCAAGATGGGCGCAGGTGAGTTTTTTGTCGTGCGAATTTTCCGCCTTTATCCATTGCACCTTGTAGCCGTAGTGCTTGTACCAATTTCTCTTTTTATTTCAACCGGATCTTTCTTTCCAGAGTGGCTGGGCAAGATAACGCCTTGGAATCTTATAGGTGACCTAACCCTCACAAACTCACTTGGAGTTGGATTCATACCTAAAACGAATATACCGAGCTGGTCTATTTCCGTTGAGCTTTTCGCTGGCACTCTTGTTCTGCTTCTTAGCTTCCTGCATCGCGTTGTACCTTGGATTACTGCGGTGATTGGTTTATTACTTTGCCTGAACTTCCATATTGATGTTAAAGGGGCTTCTCAAGCCTCAATGCCTTTGCTTAGTGATGGGGTTATTCGCTGCATATTGAGCGTATCTCTCGGCATTTGCGCTTATCAAATTGCAATGAGCAAAGCTGAGTGGATCAAGAAAAACGAGGGGTTAGTCGGAAAGGGAATCTTTGCGGTATTTATGCTGTCGCTGATCATACTTTTTGGCATGAATATATCTCTAAATGCTTACCTTCTTTTTACGCCGATAGTTGCCATATCCATAGCCGCGCTTCCGCTTGTAGAGTGTGATACAAAAAATTTCCTTGAGTCGGATAAACTGGTCTTCCTTGGCAAGATTTCTTTCTCCCTTTATTTGATACACACGCCAGTTGTATACTCTATGCTGTGGATGAAAGGCGAAAGCATGAATTTGAACATCCTCGCAGCAACATTCTCAGTTGGCCTTGCATGCGCCATTTCTGTGCTCACCCTGAAATATATCGAGCTTCCTTGCTACGACTACGGTAAACGATTAATCAAAACCTCTCACATACAGAGCAATAAAAAACAAAGCCCCGGCGACGGCTGAGGGATCCCCACTAAATCATCTTTAATAAACCAACACCATATTTCGATAGGTTTTGGCCAGGTGATTGAGAACAGTGTCCAGTTTAGTTAGCCTGATAATTAGCGGAGAATGTCGCAGGACATTCTCCGCTAACGTCAGATATGAGATAACCCGCCTGATTACAGGCTGTTAGCCTGGTACCTCAGATGTAATCCTTTATTTTCAGCGTGATATCCCAGTAACCACATTACCGCCGTGGCGAGTGTGGCCAGCAGGCTTAGTACCAGCATACGGCCCGCTGAACGGCTGTAACTTGAACGAAGCCCGAATCCGAAGCGCTCGCTTTTTTCATCGCGGAGGTTCTGTTCAATCTGCATTCTTCTGCTGTATAACTTCATGATTTCCCGAGGCTTGAACTGATCTGTACTGGTGAATATCAGCCACGCTTCCCGGCCTGATGCCTGCTGCTCTTTTTCGGTCTTCGGGCTGAACGGCCTTCCGCGCGCGCCTGTTTTTACGCTTCTACATTGTTTTTCAAATATTATTCTCATCATTTGTTTCACATATTGATCTTACCCCACCAACAACTCCCCCCGCCTCCCAGCATTCTCCCCAGCTAACCGCACCACCAACATCCCCGCCGTCACAAACTTGGTCAAATTCCTCGCATACAACACGCCACCAAACTCCGCCACCAGCGGCATCACCTGGTCAGTAATCGGATCAACAACCTCAGCCACCACTTCCCCAGCCTTAATCCACTCGCCCAAATTACGTCGGTAAAACACCAATCCAGATTGAGCTGCATGAATATACTCACATCCCGCCAGCGCCGTCGCCGGATGAATCAGGGCAGGGGACTCAACCACTTCACCGGCAATATAACCGCCTTCAATCAGTGCATTGATAATCGCGTCAGCATCTTTCTCCGCCATCTCAGGCGATACATCCGCCACACCGCGTAGTTCCAGCGTCACCGGCAGCAAGCCGCGCGGCATCGGATACTCATCACCAAAACGCTCTGCCAATGTCAGCCACGGCTCACAGCAAGCCTCATCAAACGGTTCACCGCCAGATATCTGCGCCAGCAACTGCACTTCACTGCCTAACCAACGCGCCAAAGGTTCAATGTCCGGCCACGCGTGCGGCGTGGTGTAGAGGTGCGGCAGCGCATCCCAGTCACAATGCAGATCAATCATCAAATCGGCCTGGCTCGCCATACGCATTAGCGTAAAGCGCTGGGCATCCAGTTCGGTGCGAGCAATGCGGTCACGATAATGGCGATCAATCGCTTCCCTGATCAGGCGTTTGTTTTCGTATTCACTTTGCGTCAGTGAGCCGGCGAGTTCTTCAACCAAGGCTTCACCCAATGCCGGAAAGCGGCGGTTAAAGTCTTGTCCTGATAACGTATGGAAACGCCCCAAATGGCTACCATGCCAATGCTGTCCCATGGCTAAAGGATTGGCCACCGGCACCAATGTGATTTTGGCTTTGAGTTGTCCAGCAGATTCCAGCGCCAGCAGTTTCTGTTTCAAGTACCACGCCACCGCCATACCCGGCAGTTCATCACCGTGCAGCGCAGCCTGAATATAGACGCGTTGCTGTGAATCCGTACCGAAGTGGAAGCTGACAATTTCGCGTTGCGTGCCCAGCGAGGCGCTTAATAGAGGATGATGTTGTTGTTGCATAACGCTATCGATGTCCTTTATTCATGGCACGCTTTCAGCGACGCCAGATGCATTTTCTGATGGAATTATAGTGCTGAGTGCAAAAAGGGCGGCAAAAAAGCCGCCAAAAGATTACTGCTGGATGGAGATGTCCGTCGCGAAGTACTGTTTCTGAATTTTATCGAAAGTGCCGTTCTTCTTCAGTTCGGCAAACGCGTTATCCAGTGCGGTTTTCAGTTCGGTGTCGCCTTTACGCAGGCCAATCGCGGTGCCCGGACCGATAATCGGATCCTGCACAATCGGGCCGGCCAGTTCGAAATCTTTGCCCTGCGGATGTTTCAGGAAACCATTGGCGGCTTGAGCAGCATCGGTAAACACCACATCAAGACGACCCGAAATTAAATCGCTCTCAACTTGTGCCTGATCGCCATAAGGTACAACCTGCACGCCATGCGGCTGCCATTTGGCCAGCGCATAACGCTCCTGCACGGTGCCTTGCTCAACGCCAACGGTTTTGCCTTTTAGCGATTCAGCAGTTGGCAGCAAGCCAGAACCTCTACGCGCAATCAGCTGCGTATGGGTGTCGTAGAGCGGCACGGTGAAATCAATCTGCTTCAAACGTTCTTCGGTGATGCCCATATCCGACAAGATGGCGTCGAACTTACGCGCTTTCAGCGCCGGGATCATGCCATCGAACTGGCTCTCCACCCACACGCATTTTGCCTGCATCTGCTGGCACAGCGCATTGCCGAGATCGATATCAAAACCGACCAGTTTGCCCTGTGGCGTTTTGGATTCGAAAGGAGGATAGGTGGGATCCACTGCGAAACGCACCTGATCAATTTTTGCCTGTGCGCCAAACGCGCAACCTGCCAGCACAGCCAGCGCCAGCGTGTGACGCAGGCGGGCGGTTAAACGAGAACTTGCCATAATATCGGTCTTCTTTTGATGTGATGTTGAGTCAGAAAGAGTACCGCTCAGGGTCGGGCAAGGCAATTAGAGGATTATTTTCATCACGTTACCATTATGCAGCGCCTGATAATCCGCTACATTCAGCACTACCGATTGCTCCAGCAATCCGGCATTGAAGGCGATTTCGTCATAGCGTTCAAACAGCAGCGGATCGACCACCAGCTGTAAATCAGGATGGAAGCTAAACGGCGGAATAGCCCCGAATACGCAGCCTGTCAGCGTATCCACTTCCGCAGGCGAGGCCAGCGAAGCACGGCGACCGCCAACCGCTGCAGCAACCTTGCTGAGATCCGCTTGCTGATCGGCAGGCAGCACCGCCAGCACATGTTGCTTGATGCCGTTGCCTTTCACATGACACACCAGCGCCTTCGCACCTTGACCCACTTGCGTACCACGAATCGCTGCCACCGCTTCGCACTTGCCGGTCGCTTCATGCTCCATCACGCGATAGCGCGCCTGATGTTGGTCGAGCAGGGCGATCAGTTTTTCATGGGTGGTCATGGCGTTCTCCATTGTCTAAACGTGGGTTTTGAGCAGTAAGCTGCTCAAAACTAGCCAGAAAAGCCAATTTTGAGCAGCATGTTGCACAATCTGCTATTTATGACGCGCACGCAGATTATTGATAATGGTGCTCAAATCCAGCTCCTGATCCTGCAACAGCACCATCAGGTGATAAAGCAGATCCGAAGCTTCATTGGTCAACTCGTGACGATCGTTAACCGTTGCCGCCAACGCCGTTTCCACGCCTTCTTCACCCACTTTCTGCGCGATACGCTTGGTGCCGCTGGCGTACAGCTTCGCGGTGTACGAACTCTCTGGATCGGCGCTTTTGCGTGAGGCCAGCAGCTGCTCCAGCTGATAGAGGAACGTCCAGTCTGGCGCAGCCGGTGAGAAGCAGCTGGAGGTACCGAGATGGCAGGTTGGGCCGATCGGATTCGCCAGCACCAGCAAGGTATCGTTGTCGCAATCCGGCGTAATGCTCGCCACTTGCAGGAAGTGGCCCGAGGTTTCGCCTTTGGTCCATAAACGGTTTTTGGTGCGTGAGAAGAAGGTGACGTTGCCCTCACTGAGGGTTTTTTGCAGCGCTTCTTCGTTCATATAACCGTGCATCAGCACTTCGCCGGAAACGTTGTGCTGGACGATAACGGGCATCATGCCCGCGGTTTTGACCCAATCCAGCCTGGCCAGTTGTTCTGCAGTTAACACGCGCGAATCTCCACACCGTTGTCGATCAGGAAGTTTTTCAACTCGCCGATATTGATAATTTGTTTGTGAAACACCGAAGCTGCCAGCGCACCATCGACGTTCGCCTGCTCAAAGGCGTCGAGGAAGTGCGGCATAGTGCCTGCGCCGCCGGAGGCGATCAGCGGCACTTTGCAGACATCGCGCACTTTCTTCAGCTGCACCAGATCGTAGCCGTTACGCACGCCATCCTGATTCATCATGTTGAGGACGATTTCACCCGCGCCCAGCTTCTGCACTTCCTGCACCCAATCCAGAGTTTCCCACGTGGTCACTTTGGTACGAGCTTCGTCACCGGTGTATTGATTGACGTGATATTTGCCGCTCGCTTCGTCAAACCAGGTATCGATGCCCACCACGATGCACTGCACGCCAAAGCGATCGGCCAGGCGCGTAATCAGCGTCGGATCGGCTAAGGCCGGCGAGTTGATGGAAATCTTGTCGGCACCAAACTGCAGAATGCGCGCCGCGTCTTCTTCGCTCTTAATGCCGCCCGCCACGCAGAAAGGAATATCGATCACTTCCGCCACGCGCGACACCCAGCTTTTGTCCACGACGCGGCCATCTGATGAGGCGGTGATATCGTAGAATACCAGCTCGTCCGCACCTTCCTGCGCATAACGCTGCGCCAGCGGCACGATGTCGCCGATGATTTCGTGATTGCGGAACTGAACGCCTTTCACCACTTGCCCGTCACGCACATCGAGACAAGGAATTATCCGTTTTGCCAGCATGCGATTGCCTCCGCCACCGTGAATTTATCTTCCAGTAACGCGCGACCAACGATCACGCCCTGTGCGCCGCTGCCGCGTAACGCCGCGATGTCATCCAGCGAACCGATGCCGCCTGAAGACTGAAAAGCGATGTCCGGGAAGGCCGCAGACACTTCTTTATACAGCGCGACGTTGGATCCGCTCAGCGTACCGTCGCGCGAAATGTCAGTGCACAACACATGCTTGAGGCCAACCGGCTGATACCAGCCAATCACCTCTTCCAGCGTAACGCCCGCCGCTTCCTGCCAGCCGCTGATTGCCACCTCTTTGCGGTTGTTGGCATCAATGCGCACATCTAATGCCAGCACAATGGCGTCGGCGCCAAACTCGTTAAACCAGCTTTTGACTTCTTCCGGTTGCTTCACCGCGGTGGAACCGACCACCACGCGCGTGGCACCCGCTGCCAGCAGCGCCGCCACATCATCGCGATGGCGGATGCCGCCGCCGACCTGTACCGGCACGGTCACACCGCGCAGTAAGGTGGTGAGCAGGGGAATCTGACGTTTGGCCGGATCTTTCGCGCCGGTCAAATCCACCAGATGCAGCACTTCTACACCCTGGCGTTGGTAATCCTGTAAACGCGGCAGCGGATCGCTGCCGTAATCGCGCTGCTGGCCGTAATCGCCCTGATGCAGGCGCACCACTTTGCCGTCGATTAAATCTAATGCGGGGATAATCATCACATCTCCAGGAAATTTTTCAGCAGCTGCGCGCCGGCTTTGCCCGAACGCTCCGGGTGGAACTGCACGCCGAAGAAGTTATCTTTCTGCAGGGCAGCAGTGAACGGATAACCGTAATCGCACTGGGCGATGGTGGCGGCATTCACCGGCATGGCGTAGCTGTGCACGAAGTAGAAGTAGCTGCCATCGGGAATGTCGCGGAACAGATGATGGCCCGCTTTGGCGGTGATCTGGTTCCAGCCCATGTGCGGCAGCGGTAAATCCTGCGTGTCCATTAGCGTGACGGGCTCATCAACCAGGCCGAGCGTGGTGACGCCGCCATTCTCATCGCTACCGCGACCGAGCAGCTGCATGCCGAGGCAAATACCGAGCACCGGCTGAGTACAGGCTTTGATTAAGTCGATGAGATCGCGCTCCTGCAGCTGATTCATCGCCGCCTGCGCGGTGCCCACGCCGGGCAGCAGCAGCTTGTCGGCATGCAGCACCACATCCGGGTCGCGGCTCACCTGCGGCGTGTAGCCGAGGCGCTCAATGGCCCACTTCACCGAAGACAGGTTGGCGCAGCCGGTATCGAGGATCACCACGTTCATCACAGCACTCCTTTCGAGCTCGGCAAGGTGTTGCCTTCCACGCGAATCGCCTGGCGCAGCGTGCGGCCAAAGGCTTTAAACAGGCTTTCCACACGATGGTGATCGTTGCGGCCTTTGGTTTTCAGATGCAGCGTGCTCATCATCGCGTAGGAGAGGGAGCTGAAGAAGTGCTCGACCATCTCGGTGCTGAGATCGCCGACGCGCTGGTAGCTGAACTCGGCTTTGAATTCGATGTGCGGACGGCCGGAGATATCCAGCGCGCAGCGTGCCAGGCACTCATCCATGGGCAGCACAAAGCCGAAACGGCCGATGCCACGTTTGTCGCCCAGCGCTTTCAGCAGCGCTTCGCCGAGCGCCAAACCGGTATCTTCCACGGTGTGGTGATCGTCGATGTAGAGATCGCCTTTCACATCAATGTTCATGCGGAAGCCGCCGTGCACCGCAATCTGGTCCAGCATGTGATCGAAGAAGCCGACGCCGGTGTTAATTTTGCTGCCGCCTTCACGATCCAGCCACACTTCGACTTTAATCTGCGTCTCTTTGGTGTTGCGTTGCACCAGCGCGTAACGATCGCGTTTGGTCAGGCGCGCCTGAATCGCATCCCAATCTTCGCCTTCCGCACCGTAACGCAGGCCCTGAATGCCCATGTTCTGCGCCAGCTGAATATCGGTGAGACGATCGCCAATCACGTAGCTGTTGGCGGTATCAAGTGCACCGGCGGCCAGCCAGGCTTCCACCATTTTGGTCTTTGGCTTGCGGCAATCGCAGTTATCTTCCGGCATATGCGGGCAGATCAGGATGTCGCTGAAATTCACGCCTTGTGAGCGGAGAATCTGCATCATCAGGTTGTGCGGGCCGTCAAAATCCGCCTGCGGGAAGCTGTCGGTGCCGAGGCCATCCTGATTGGTGATCATCACCAGCTGATAACCCGCTGCTTGCAACGCCAGCAGCGCCGGAATGGCGTTCTTCTCAAACGCCAGCTTCTCCATGCGATCCACCTGATAATCAGTCGGTGGCTCAGAGATGATGGTGCCGTCGCGGTCGATAAAAAGGATCTTCTGACTCATGCTTGCTCCACTGATAAGGCTTGCAGCGCGGCGATCAGGCGCTCGCACTCTTCACGGGTGCCGATGGAGATGCGCAGGCATCCCGCAAGGCCGGGGTTTTTATTTTGGTCGCGCAGAATAATGCCTTGATCCCACAGCGTTTTAAACACTTTTGGCGAATCAGTGAAGCGCGCCAGAATATAGTTGGTTTCACTCGGGAACACCTGCTGCACTACGCTAATCTGCGGCAACTGCTCAAACAGCCAGGCACGATTGGCGTTCAGCTCGGCAACGTGTTGACGCATCAGCGTAATGCCTTGCTCGCTCAGCGCTTGTCCAGCCACATCCGCCACCGGCGTCGCCAGCGGATAGGGCGCAATCACCTTCATCAGCAGATCGATCACCGGCTTGTTCGCGAGGGTGAAGCCGCAGCGCAAACCGGCCAGCGCAAAGGCTTTAGACAGCGTGCGCAGAATCACTAAGTGCGGATATTCCTGCAGCCAGCCCGCCAGCGTCGCGTCCGGGCAGAACTCGATATAGGCTTCATCGGCCACCACCAGCGCTTTACCGGCGGTCATCGCCAGCAGCGCGCGGATGTCATCCTGATTGATCAGGTTGCCGGTCGGATTATTCGGGCTGCACATATAGACAACTTTCACGCCGTCGAGCTGGTCAGCAATCGCCGGCAGATTCAGCTGCCAGTCATCGAGTGCCGCCACGGTGCGGTATTCAATGCCGATGGTTTCGGCGCTGACGCTGTACATGCCGTAGGTTGGCGGGCAGAACAGAATCGCATCTTTGCCCGGCTCGCAAAACGCGCGCATCAGCAGTTCGATACCTTCATCCGCGCCGCGGCTGACCAGAACCTGCTCCGGCGTCAAACCGGCGTAAGCGGCGTAGCGCTCAATGACAATCTTTGGCTGGCATTCCGGATAGCGATTCAGCGTCTGCTGCGACAGCTCAAACGGCACCGGCAGCGGGAATTCGTTGGCATTCAGCCACACATCACCGTTGCCACCCAGACGACGCGCCGATTGATACGGCGTCAGCGCTCGCACGTTAGCGCGCGCTAACTCTTCAATATTCAGGCTCATGCTTGCTCCTTCAGCGCGGCAACACGCAGGGTAACGGCATTTTTGTGGGCTTCCAGCTGCTCGGCGGCGGCCAGCGTTTCAATCGTTGCGGCAAGATTGAGGAAGCCTTGCGGCGTCAGCTCTTGCACCGTCATACGTTTCTGGAAATCGGCCAGGCCAAGGCTGGAACAGGTCGCGGTGTAACCGTAGGTCGGCAGCACGTGGTTAGTGCCGGACGCGTAATCGCCGGCCGATTCCGGGGACCAGTCGCCAAGGAATACCGAACCGGCGCTGGTGATGCTTTCGACCAGATCGCGCGGCTGGCGCGTCTGAATGATCAGGTGCTCCGGGCCGTACAGGTTGGAGATCTCAATGCACTGCTCCAAATCGCGCAGCACAATCAGGCGGCTGCTCGCTAACGCCTGACGCGCGGTAGCCGCGCGCGGCAGCTGCGCCAGTTGCTCTTCAACCGCTTGCGCCACGCCTTCGGCCAGTTGCAGCGACGGCGTCAGCAGAATTACCTGCGAATCCGGGCCGTGTTCCGCCTGCGACAGCAAATCAGATGCCACGAACGCGGGCGTGGCGCCTTCGTCGGCGATCACCAGCACTTCCGATGGACCGGCTGGCATATCAATTGCCGCGCCATCTAAACGCTGGCTGACCTGACGTTTGGCTTCGGTCACATACGCGTTGCCTGGGCCAAAAATCTTGTCCACTTTCGGCACGGTTTCGGTGCCGAAGGCGAGGGCGGCGATGGCTTGTGAACCGCCCACCTGAAACACCTCTTTCACGCCACACAGCTGGGCCGCGTAAAGAATTTCATCGGCAATCGGCGGCGGCGAGCACAGCACCACGCGACCGCAACCGGCGATGCGTGCCGGTGTCGCCAGCATCAATACGGTTGAGAACAGCGGGGCGGAACCGCCAGGAATGTACAAACCCACCGATTTCACCGGACGGGTAATCTGCTGGCAGCGCACGCCAGGCTGAGTTTCCACATCCACTTCCGCCAGAATCTGCGCGTTGTGGAAAGTCTCGATATTACTCACGGCCACGGCCATCGCCTGCTTCAGCGTGTCGCTCAGACGATCGCTGGCCGCTTGCATCTCTTCGGTGCTGACGCGCAGGTTATCCACCTGCGCTTTATCGAAGCGCGCGCTAAATTCACGCAGCGCCGCATCGCCGCTCTCTTTCACTTGCACTAACACGTCGCGCACGATCTGGCTGATAGTTTCTGAAGCCGAAATCGCCGGACGCATCAGCAGCGCTTGCTGCTGCTCTGCGCTGCATTGCTGCCAATCAATGGGTGTCATCAGCGTGCTCATGGTATTACTCCAACATTTTTTCAATTGGCAGCACGAGGATCGAGCTGGCACCCAGCGACTTCAGCTTTTCCATGGTTTCCCAGAACAGCGTTTCGCTGCTCACCATGTGCATCGCCACGCGGCTCACATCGCCGGCCAGCGGCAGCACGGTTGGACGCTCAGCGCCCGGCAGCAGCGCAATCACTTCATCCAGGCGCTCGCTTGGCGCGTGCAGCATGATGTATTTGGATTCACGCGCTTTAATTACGCCCTGAATACGCGTCATCATTTTGTCGACCAGCTCTTGCTTGGCGGCCGGCAGTTCGCCATCGCGCTGAATCAGCACCGCTTTAGAGCGGTAGATTACTTCCACTTCGCGCAGGCCGTTGGCTTCCAGCGTGGCGCCGGTTGAAACCAGGTCACAAATCGCATCGGCCAAACCCGCGCGTGGTGCGACTTCAACCGATCCGTTCAGCAGGCAGGATTTAAAGGCAATGCCTTGTTTATCAAGGTATTTCTTCAGCAGGTGTGGATAAGAGGTGGCGATGCGTGCATTATTCAGGCATTGCGGGCCGGTGTACTCTTCATCAACCGGCATCGCTAGCGACAGGCGACAACCGCCGAAATCCAGACGACGCAGCGTGAAGTAACGCGGATCTTCCCCCTGAGCACGGCGATTCAGCAGCTCCTCTTCCAGCACGTTTTCACCGACGATACCGAGATCGACCACGCCATCCATTACCAGGCCAGGGATATCGTCATCGCGCACACGCAGGATGTCGATCGGCATGTTCTCCGCAAACGCAATCAGACGCTGCTGCTGAAGGTTAATTTTGATACCGCAGCGTGCCAGCAGTTCGCGTGATTCATCACTTAAACGGCCAGATTTCTGCATAGCTATGCGAATACGGGTGTTATCTAACATGGTTCCTGTCCTCTTATTCAATCCTGTCTGAACGTGTTGGTTGGCGTTCGCCCATAAAAAAACCCCCGGAAGATGATCTTCCGGGGGCTCTCTTTGCGTTCGCACCACTGGAAGATCCTAATCGTCTCCCAGCACACATCGCCTGAAAGACTAGTCAGGGTGATGGTGATGATGGTGGTTGAACTGAACGCGTGTCATAGTAAATTCCGTTGCTGAATGAGTATTCATTTGCGTGCTGAATAACCTAACGAAGATGGTGACAATTGGCAACCCTTTTTTAACCGTCAATTTCCGGAATCTCCCGAAACAGTTTGCGCTGGTTTGGCACATCTACCCGCACTAAGATGAAGTGTGAGCCCATAGCAGGAGTCGATATGAAAAAGGTCGCGATTGTAGGTCTGGGATGGCTGGGTATGCCGCTGGCGATGGCGCTAACGGCACGCGGCTGGCAGGTCACCGGCAGTAAAACCTCGCCGGATGGCGTGGACGCCGCTCGCCGCTGTGGCATCGAAGCCTGCCAGCTGGTGCTAACCCCCGAACTGGAGTGTGAAGCTGAAGAGTTAGATACGCTGATGGCAGTCGATGCGCTGGTGCTGACATTACCTGCCAGCCGCACGGTGAAAGGCGGTGAAGATTACATGCAGGCGGTGCAGAACGTGGTGGATACCGCGCTGGCGAAGAAAGTGCCGCGCATTATTTTCACCAGCTCAACCTCAGTGTACGGCAGCGGTGAGGGCGTAATGAAAGAGAGCAGTCCGCTGCAGCCGGAAACCGTCGCCGGCAAGACGTTGGTGGAGCTGGAAAATTGGCTGCACGATCTGCCCGGCACCAGCGTGGACATTGTGCGTCTCGCGGGATTAGTGGGGCCGAATCGTCATCCGGGGCGTTTCCTTGCCGGTAAAACCGGGCTGGAAAACGGCGGTCATGCGGTCAATCTGGTACATCTCGATGATGTGGTCGATGCGATTGTGCTGTTGCTGCAAACCCCGAAAGGCGGGCATGTTTACAATTTGTGTGCCTCGAAACATCCGTCGCGCGACAGTTTTTATCCTAGCGTGTCGAAGCAGCTGGGGCTTGAGCCACCGACGTTTGTCGCTGAGCCGGAGCGTTCTAACGGCAAGGTGATTGATGGCTCGAAGATCGCGAGTGAGCTGGGGTTTGAGTATAGGTATGATGACCCGATGAAAATGCCGCTGGAGTGATTTCCCCTCACCCTAACCCTCTCCCGCAGGCGGGCGAGGGAATCTTTTGCTCCCTCTCCCGTAGCAGAGGGCCGGGGTGAGGGCATCAGCGCGCAGCAGATTAAACCCCAAACCGATCCCTTAACGCATACCACGCCGCTCCCATCGCGGTGAGCGGCACCTTAAACCGTCTCCCACCTGGAAACGGCAGATGCGGCAATTTTGCGAACGCATCAAATCTCTCGGCGTGCCCACGTAGCACTTCAGCAATCAACTTTCCTGAAAGATGGGTACAGGTCACGCCGTGTCCGCTGTCACCCTGCATAAAGAACGCATTCTTCTCCACCTGCCCAAACTGCGGCATGCGCGATAGCGTGAGCAGGAAATTGCCGCTCCAGCGGTGGCTGATTTTGATGTCACGCAGCTGCGGAAAGGTGCGCAGCAGCTTAGGACGAATCAGCGCTTCGATATCATCCGGTTCGCGTGCGCCATAAACTACGCCGCCGCCGTAGAGCAGGCGGTTATCGGCGGTGAGGCGGAAGTAGTCGAGCAGATAGTTACAATCTTCAACGCAGTAATTGTTCGGCAGCAAACCCAGCGCCTGATCGCGCGTTAAAGGTTCGGTGGTGACGATCTGCGAACCGCACGGCATGCTTTTGCCCGTCAGGCGCGGTTCAAGCTGTGACGGCAAATAAGCGTTACCGGCAAAAATCACGAAGGTGGCGCTGACTTCGCCCTTAGCGGTTTTTATGCGATGCGGTGCGCCGTATTTCACTTCAATCGCCGCCGACTGCTCATAAATGCGCCCGCCGTGACGGCGAATCGCTTCGGCTTCACCCAGCGCCAGATTAAGCGGATGAAGATGCCCGCCGCGCTTATCGAGTAAGCCACCGACGTAGCGATCGGTCGCTACTTCGCGCCGAATGCCGCGTTCGTCGAGCAGCTCCAAATCGTGATTGCCGTAGCGTGCCCAAAGGGCTTTTTGGCTGCGCAGATGGCCCATTTGCCGCTGATTCAGTGCGGCGAAAATGCCGCCGGGACGATAGTCGCAGGCGATAGCGTAACGGTCGATGCGGTCGCGAATAATCTCCGCGCCTTCAAACATCATGCTGCCAAGCATTTGTGCGGTCTGTTTGCCGTAGCGCTGCTCAATCACATCCACGTCGCGGCTGTAGGAGTTGACGACCTGGCCGCCGTTGCGGCCGCTGGCGCCAAAGCCGATTTTCGCCGCTTCAAGCAGCACCACGTCGTAACCGGCTTCGGTGAGAAACAGCGCGGATGAAAGTCCGGTAAAGCCACCGCCAATGATGCAGACATCGCACTGCACTGACTCTTGCAGCTCTGGCCACGGCTCATGGGCGTTGGCGGTAGCGGCGTAATAACTTCCCACATGTTGCATGACATCCTCCTTAAGCGCGAAATCTTAGAAATTGGCGGGCGTATGCGCGCTAACAATGCGACACGGCTGATCTGAGGTATTGGTAAAACTGTGCGGCAAGCCGGTATCAATCACATAGCTTTCACCGCGATAGAGATGGTAACTCTGGCCGTTGACCACCAGCGTGATTTCCCCTTCCAGCACGGTGCCGGTTTCCTCGCCGGGATGGCGTAACTTCTCGCCGGTGCTGGCGCCGGGTTCATAACGCTCCAGCAGCATCGCCAGCGCGCGTCGTGCGGCACCGTTATCGATCAGCATCAGCGATACGCCAAGGCTGCCGATCTCCACGCACTCTTCCGGGCGCACAATCACCCGCGGCGTGGCATTGATTTTGGGTTCGGAGAAAAACTCTGAGAGCGAAAGCCCGTAAACTTTCAGCAGCTTCTGTAAGGTGCTGACGGCCGGGCTCACTTTGTCCTGTTCGATGGTGCTAATGGCGCTGTGCGTTAAACCTGATAACTCAGCGACGCGACGCTGAGACAATCCCAACTCCTGCCGGATCTGCGATAAGCGACGTCCGGGTGCCAGAGTGGCATCATTCATGGCTGTTTTTCCTTGTGATAACAGACCGCGGCGTGGATAAAAGCCTCAAACAAACGGCGCGAGACCGGATCGCGATCGGAGTGCCATTCCGGATGCCATTGCACCGCAAGGGCGAAAGGGTGCTTTGGCAGGCTTACGGCTTCAACCAGCCCGTCGGGCGCGCGCGCTTCGATATGCAGCTGCGGACCGGTTTCGCGGATGCCTTGCCCGTGCAGCGAGTTGACGGCAAAAGGTTCGGCGCTGCCCAGCAGCTGGCTCAGCATGCCATCCACTTCTGGCTGCACGGTATGCACCGGCGCGTATTGCTCATCCAGCGGCAGCGCGTCGTTTTCGCGGTGCTCCTGAAACAGATGTGTCATATGCAGTTGGCGATGCAGCGCACCGCCATTAGCGACCACCAGCTCCTGCAAGCCGCGGCAGATACCGAACATCGGCATCTTTTTACCGATCGCATGGGTGATGAGCCCAAAAGCGAGGCGATCGCGCGCCGGATCGGCATGCGCCTCTTTACCGTCTGCGCCGTAATGCCAGGGTTCAATGTTGCTGGGACTGCCGGTCAGCAAAATGCCATCCAGCACTGTCATACTGTTTTCTAATAGATGAGGTGCCTGAATCAGTTGATGCGGCAATGGCAGCGGTACGCCACCGGCAAGCACGATAGCGTCGAGATATTTGTTGTGAACGGTTTGCCCTGCGTGGCTGCCAATAAAGTTCTGGCACATCACTACGCCAATCAAGGGCTTGTCAAAAATAATGCCCATAACGTCTCCGCGTTGCTGTTCAATATTTTCGCCGAAAATGCGCGGCTGGCCTTAAAAGTGTGCAATATTTTGTCAATCTAGCAACCGATCGTTCATTCCTCAAACAGAATTGTTACATTTGCACACTTTTTGCGTTAGCGCTATGTTAGTGGAGTGGCTGTTATTTTGAGCATTGCGCGCACCAATATTAAACGGTAAAGGGCGGGTGGGATCATGACGAACCTCGTAGAAGTAGAAGACTTCACGCGACACAGTGAAGAGAAGCGAACAAGCGCGTTCCAGCTGGAGGTCAAAACCTGGCTGGAACGCCATCCTGAAACGCAATATGTCGATATTCTTCTTAATGATTTAAATGGGGTATTTCGCGGTAAACGCATTCCCATCTCCGCATTGGCAAAACTGGAAAAAGGGTGTTACTTCCCGGCCTCGGTTTTCGCTATGGATATCCTCGGTAACACCGTCGAAGACGCCGGACTGGGTCAGTCACTGGGCGAACCCGACCACCTCTGCATGCCGGTGCCCGGCACCTTAATTCCTTCTGCCGCCGATCCCACGCACATCGCTCAGCTGTTGCTGACCATGTGTAACCAAGATGGCACTCCCTTTGACGTTGAACCCCGTAATGTCCTTAATCGGCTGTGGCAACAGCTGCGCAATCGAGGATTGTTCCCGGTGGTAGCGGTAGAGCTGGAGTTCTATCTGGTGGATAAAAAGCGTGATGCGGAGGGCTTCATTCAGCCGCCGTGCTCGCCGGGCAGTGACGAACGCAATATGCAGAGCCAGGTGTATTCGGTGGATAATCTCGATCACTTCGCCGACGTACTGCGTGACATCGACCATCTGGCCAAGCTGCAAGGCATTCCCGCCGATGGCGCGCTGGCGGAAGCCTCGCCCGGCCAGTTCGAAATCAACCTGCATCACACACGTGACGTGTTGAAAGCCTGCGACCACGCTATTCAGCTGAAACGGCTTGTGCGTCAGGTGGCGGAAAATCACGGCATGACCGCCACTTTCATGGCCAAGCCTTATGAAGAGTACGCGGGCAGCGGCATGCATGTGCATATCAGCATGCTGGATGCCGCCGATCACAACGCCTTTGCGCTCGATGATGGCAGCGATTCACCGCTGATGAAACGCGCGCTGGCGGGCATGATCGATTTAATGCCGGCTTCGATGGCGTTGCTGGCGCCGAACGTGAACGCTTATCGCCGCTTCCTGCCGGAAGCCTATGTACCGCTACAGGCCTCATGGGGACACAACAACCGCACGGTTGCGCTGCGTGTGCCTTGTGGCGATGCGGATAACCATCGCATCGAGTATCGCGTGGCCGGTGCGGATGCAAATCCCTATCTGGTGGTGTCAACAATTCTTGCCGGTATTTTGCACGGTCTGGATAATCAGCTACCTTTACCGCATGCGGTGCAGGGCAATGGACATGAAGCAGAAGGGCTGGCATTACCGATTCGGCAGAGCGATGCGCTGTATGAATTCGAGAATAGCTATCCGCTGCAAAAGCTGCTGGGCGAGCGTTTCAGCGGGGTGTGGCACAGCTGCAAACAGTATGAACTGATGCAGTTTGAGCGCTTAATCACCTCGACGGAAATCGACTGGATGCTCAAGAATGCCTGAGTGCCGGAAGAATTGATCTAACGTCTTGTGCCGATGGCATAAGTTGGGGCAAAATACGCGCCCTGCAAAATGAGAACTAACCGACGTTAACCGCGTCGGTTATTTTTTTGCATGATGTACTCACTGACATTCACACGAGGCCGGACACGCATCCGGATAGATAGATACTGACAAACACGCTTGTGCGTGAGATTTGAGGAAAACAAAGATGGGACTGTTTAACATTGCACCAGCGCAGGCTGGTTCTCGCTTCCGTGATGACTACGGCGCCGCGACAATCGTAAACACTAATATCACTTCTCACTGCAGCAAATTGCGCAGTAGCCCTGTAGCCCAACCGATCGCGGTTGTCGTCTGCGGGGGCCTGAACAATGTCGCTTAACACCTCTGCCGCACCTCAGCGTGCACACCTGAAAAAATCTCTGACCCTGATCCCGGTTGTCATGATGGGCCTGGCGTACATGCAGCCAATGACCCTGTTTGATACTTTCGGTATCGTGTCTGGATTGACCGACGGCCACGTCGCCACCGCTTATGCTTTCGCCCTGATCGCGATTCTGTTTACTGCCGTGAGCTACGGCAAGTTGGTACGCCGCTTCCCATCTGCGGGCTCCGCTTACACCTATGCTCAGAAGGCAATCAGTCCGCACGTCGGCTTTATGGTTGGCTGGTCATCACTGCTGGACTACTTGTTCATGCCGATGATCAACATCCTGCTGGCGAAAAGCTACTTTGAGACGCTGGTGCCGGGCATTCCGTCGTGGATTTTCGTGGTGCTGCTGGTGGCCTTTATGACCATCTCCAACCTGCGTGGAATCAAAACCGTTGCCAACTTCAACAGCGTGATCGTGGTGCTGCAGGTGGTAGTGATGGTAGTGATTACCGGTATGGTGGTTTACGGTGTGGCACACGGTGTTGGCGAGGGGACATTGACCAGCAGCAGACCGTTCTGGTCTGAGAATGCGCACGTAGTCCCGATGATTACCGGTGCGACCATTCTCTGCTTCTCGTTCCTTGGTTTTGACGGTATCAGTTCGCTGTCAGAAGAGACCAAAGATGCTGAACGCACGATCCCGCGCGCAATTTTCCTCACCGCGCTGATTGGTGGTGTGATCTTTATCGGTGTTTCTTACTTCCTGCAGCTGTACTTCCCGGACATCTCGCGTTTCCAGAATCCGGACTCTTCACAGCCAGAGATCATGCTGTTCGTGGCGGGTAAAGCGCTGCAAATTGGCATCCTGATCTTCTCGGTGGTGACGGTGCTGGCATCCGGTATGGCCGCGCACGCAGGCGTTTCACGTCTGATGTACGTGATGGGCCGCGATGGCGTGTTCCCGCAGCGTTTCTTTGGCTTCGTGCACCCGAAATACCGCACGCCGTCACTGAACGTGCTGCTGGTGGGCGCGGTCGCGCTGATGGCGATCAACTTCGACCTGGTAACCGCAACTGCGCTGATTAACTTCGGTGCGCTGGTGGCGTTCACCTTTGTGAACCTGTCGGTGATTGCGCAGTTCTGGATCCGTGAGAAGCGTAACAAGACGCTGAAAGATCACATCAACTATCTGGTGCTGCCGGTGATGGGTGCCCTGACAGTCGGTGCGTTGTGGATTAACCTGGAAGAGACCTCCATGGTGCTCGGCCTGGTGTGGGCAGCGATTGGTATTATTTACCTCGCCTTTGTGACCCGCACCTTCCGCAACCCGGTTCCGCAGTTCAGCGAAGAAGTGTGATTTGATCGACGTCGCTGTCCCCCATCCCGGCCTTCCCCCGCAAGCGGGGGAAGGAGACGCTGCCACATGCACCTCCTCACTCGTATAGAGCACCATCTTCCTCCCCCATTTATGGGGGAGGACCGAGGAGGGGGACAGCAAGCACGGACCAGGGATAGGGGACAGCGAGCACCGACCGAAGGGACAGCACGCACTATCCCGCCAACACCAACTCCCAACTCCCCGCACCTAACGCCTCGCGTCCCGCTTTACTCAACCCCGCATCGGTAATCAAGGTATCAAACCGCTCCAACGGCAACGCCAGATGCGTCGCAATCTTGTTGTACTTCGAACTGTCGCTTAACAACACGCGCTTACTACTCACATCGCTCGCCGCCAGCTTCACCGGCACCTTATCCTCATCCGGCGTAAACAGCCCGCGCGGGCCCCAGCAGGACGCGGAGATAAACGCGATATCAATCGCCAGCTGGCGCAAACTCCTGGCGGCCGCTTCACCGACGCTGGAACGGTTCTCACGACATACCGTGCCGCCGGTGTGAATCAACTTGCAGCCGCTGCTCTCCATCAGCAGGCGCGCAATCACGAAATCGTTGGTCACCACCAGCAAGTCATCACGCTCAAGCAACTCGCGCGCCAGCGCCAGTGTGGTAGTGCCGGCATCGAGATAGATGCAGCTATTACGCGGAATATGACGCGCGGCATACTGCCCAATCGCCATCTTCTCGCCGCTGTACATATTGGTCTTCGCCAGATGCGACGGCTCCGCCGCCAGACGATCTGCTGAGCGCACGCCGCCCGAAACAGACAATACCGCACCTTGCTCTTCCAGCTTCTGCACATCGCGACGTATCGTCATATGCGACACACCCAAGCGCTCAGTGAGCTCGGCAATACTAACCACGCCGCGTTCGCCAACCAGCGCTAAAATTTGTTGATGACGTTCAACTGGAATCACCTTGCTCTCCCTGAATTATCATTTTTTCACATTGTAGATCATCGATTCACAGCCCGCAGCACAATTTATCTTGCCGTAATCTAAGCAGAAATCCCATCTGGACTGACTTCGAAGCGCTCACCTCCGGCTGTGAATCCATGTTAATCATTGAGCAGCTAAGTTAATTTTTGTGATATCACGCACGTTTATTCGCCACTGACTGCGGCAGACTTAACATCAATGAACAAATTATCACTTAAATTAACAATGGAGGTTTGCTATGTCAGCAACCGTGAATAACATCGGCGTGATTGGTTTAGGTTCCATGGGCATGGGTGCAGCGCAGTCTTGCATCCGTGCAGGATTAAATACCTGGGGTGTTGATCTCAATCCGCAGGCGCTGGAAACCCTGCGTCAGGCCGGTGCACGTGATGCGCAAACCTCCGCTGCCCGCTTTGCCGCTGAACTCGATGCGGTGCTGCTGCTTGTGGTGAACGCCGCGCAGGTTAAAGCAATCCTGTTCGGTGAGAACGGCGTGGCGGCGCAGCTCAAGCCCGGCACCGTGGTCATGGTCTCTTCTACCATCTCTTCACAGGATGCGCAGGCGATTGAACAACAGCTGGCGCAGCATCAGTTGCTGATGCTGGATGCACCGGTTTCCGGCGGCGCAGCCAAAGCCGCAGTCGGCGAGATGACGGTGATGGCGTCCGGCAGCGATGAAGCTTTTGCCCTGCTCAAGCCCGTGCTGGATGCGGTGGCGGCGAAAGTCTATCGCGTGGGCAGCGAAATCGGTCTCGGCTCAACCGTTAAAATCATTCACCAGCTGCTGGCGGGCGTGCACATTGCCGTCGGCGCTGAAGCGATGGCGCTGGCCGCGCGCGCCGGGATTCCGCTCGACACCATGTATGACGTGGTGACCAACGCCGCCGGAAACTCATGGATGTTCGAGAACCGCATGCGTCACGTGGTGGATGGCGATTACTCGCCGAAATCAGCGGTCGATATCTTCGTTAAAGATCTCAATCTGGTGGCGGATACCGCCAAGTCGCTGCACTTCCCGCTGCCGCTGGCTTCTACTGCGCTCAATATGTTTACCGAAGCCAGCAACGCCGGCCACGGTCGTGAAGATGACAGCGCAGTGATCAAGATCTTCAGCGGCATCACGCTGCCGCAGGCGAAGGAGCAATAATCATGCGTTTAGGCGTTATTGCAGACGATTTTACCGGCGCAACCGACATCGCCAGTTTTCTGGTGCAGAACGGTTTGCCGACCATCCAGTTCAACGGCGTGCCGGAAAGTCATGACGCGCTGAGCGCGCAGGCGATTGTTATCAGCCTGAAGTCGCGCTCATGCCCGGCGCAGCAGGCGATCGATCAGTCTCTGGCCGCGCTGCAGTGGCTGCAACAGCAGGGCTGCGATCGTTTCTATTTCAAATATTGCTCCACCTTTGACAGCAACGAGCAGGGCAACATCGGTCCGGTAACCGATGCGCTGCTGGCAGCGTTGGGCGAAACGCAAACGGTGATTTCGCCGTCGCTGCCGGTTAACGGTCGTACGGTGTATCAAGGCTATCTTTTTGTCGCCGATCAGCTGCTGTCTGAATCGGGCATGCGCCATCATCCGGTAACGCCAATGACCGACAGCAATCTGGTGCGTTTGATGACGCGGCAGGCCAAAGGCCAGGCCGCAGTGATCAACGCCGCGCAGCTCGATCAAGGTGCTGATGCGGTGCGTGCGCAGCTGGATACCCTGAAAGCGCAGGGCATCAACTATGTGGTGCTGGACGCGCTGCACGAGCAGCATCTGCTGACGCAGGGCGAAGCGCTGAAAGAGACGCGTCTGGTGACCGGCGGTTCAGGCCTGGCGATCGGTATCGCCCGCGCCTGGGCAACGCAGCAGCAGAACAGTGATGCTGAACACGCCGGGCGCCCACAAGGCGATCGCGCGGTGGTGATCTCAGGCTCCTGCTCGCAAATGACCAACCGTCAGGTGCAGGCGTATCGTCAGCAAGCGCCCTCGCATGAAGTGCTGGTGGAGCGCTGCCTCGATAACGCCGAAAGCTATGCGCAGGAACTCTGTGATTGGGTGGCAGCCAATCATCAGTCCGAACTGGCACCTTTGCTGTTTGCTACCGCCGATGCCCAGCAGCTGCAGGCCATTCAGCAGCAATACGGCGCAGCGCGCAGCAGTGAAGCGATTGAGCAGCTGTTTGCCGCAGTAACCCGTGAACTGAAAACCCGTGGCTGGCAGCGCTTCATCGTTGCTGGCGGTGAAACCTCGGGCGTGGTGGCACAAAGCCTTGGCGTTACCGCATTCCACATTGGCCCGATGATTTCACCGGGCGTGCCGTGGGTACGCGATATCCATCAGCCGCTGTCGCTGGCGCTGAAATCAGGCAACTTTGGCGACGAACAGTTCTTTGCCCGCGCACAACAGGAGTATTCAGCATGACGGAACAACAAGCACGCGAAGAAATGGTACAGCTCGGTGCGTCCTTCTTTCAGCGCGGTTACGCCACCGGTTCAGCGGGCAATTTGTCGCTGCTGCTGGAGGATGGCAACTTGCTGGCGACGCCAACCGGCTCCTGCCTCGGCGAATTGCAGACCGATCGCCTGTCGAAAGTGACGATTCAGGGCGAATGGATCTCCGGCGACAAGCCGTCGAAAGAGGTGGCTTTTCACCGCGCGCTCTACCTGAACAATCCCGCGTGCAAAGCGGTGGTGCATCTGCACAGCCACTATTTGACGGCGCTCTCCTGCCTGAACGATCTCGACACTGAAAACTGCATCCGTCCGTTCACGCCGTACGTGGTGATGCGCGTCGGCGATGTGCCGGTGGTGCCCTATTACAAGCCGGGCGATCAGCGCCTGGCTGACGATCTGGCCAATCTGGCCTCGCGCTATAACGCCTTCCTGCTGGCCAATCACGGTCCGGTGGTGGTGGGCAAATCCCTGCGCGAAGCTGCCAATAACACTGAAGAACTGGAAGAGACCGCGCGCCTGATGTTTACGCTCGGTGACCGCTCGATTCGTTATCTGACCGATAGCGAAGTCGCGGAATTGAGGAATGTTTAATGCCTAAGTTTGCAGCCAATCTATCTACGCAGTTCGGTGAGTTGCCGTTTATCGAACGCTTTGCCGCCGCGGCCAACGCCGGTTTTCGCGCCGTTGAATTCCTGTTCCCGTATGACTTTCCGGCCGAGGTGATTAAAGCCGAGCTGGAAAAACATCAGCTGGAACTGGTGCTGTTTAACACCGCTGCGGGCAACGTGCAGGCGGGCGAGTGGGGCGTATCCGCCATTCCGGGCCGTGAACAGGAAGCGCGTGCCGATATCGATCGGGCACTCGAGTATGCGCTGGCGCTCAACTGCCGGCAGGTGCATGTGATGGCGGCAACGGTGCCAAACGGTGCCGATCGTGCAGCCTATGAAGAGACTTTCGTGCGTAATATGCATTATGCCGCCGAGCGTTTTGCGCCGCACGGTATTCGCCTGCTGCTGGAAGCACTTAATCCAGTGACCAAGCCGAATTATCTCTACGCCAGCCAGTATCAGACGCTGGCGATGATGACGCGTATCGATCGTGCCAACGTCTTTACCCAGCTCGATCTGTTCCATGCACAGCTGGTGGACGGCAATCTGACGCATCTGATTCGTGAATACGCTGGTCGTTATCGCCATATCCAGATCGCCTCTGCGCCGCATCGCCACGAGCCGGATGAAGGCGAGATCAACTATTCCTATCTGTTCGACCTGCTGGATGAAGTGGGTTACGACGGTTGGGTGGGATGTGAATACATCCCGCGCGGCCGCACTGAAGCTGGCCTCGGCTGGTTCGCGCCTTACGCTAAATAATTTTTGTTTAACCACCCAGCACAGGGATTTTCAGCACTGTGCTGGGTAAGTCATACCTTAATCCGTCAATACCAGATAGAGCTGTACCCAAACTATACTAATTAAATCAGAGGATTATCATGTCTACCGCGTTGTTGTTAGCCATTGCTACCGCCAGCATTGTGATCTTGCTGCTGCTGGTGATTAAAACCAAAGTTCACCCCTTTGTGGCGCTGCTGATTGTCAGCTTGCTGGTGGCGATTGCGACCGGCATTCCAGCCGACAAAATTATGGAAACCATCTTTAGCGGGATGGGTAACTTGCTGGGGCATATCACCATTATCATCGTGCTGGGGGCGATGCTCGGCGCAGTGATTGAAGCCTCGGGCGGTGCCGAGTCGCTGGCGCAACGTTTCAGTAAATCGCTGGGTATCAAGCGTACCGTGGCGGCGCTGACCATGGCGGCGTTTATCCTCGGCATTCCGGTGTTCTTCGAAGTCGGCTTTATCATCGTGATTCCGCTGATTTATGGCTTCACCAAAGTGGCGCGCGTGTCACCGCTGAAGTTTGGCTTGCCGATGGCGGGCGTGATGCTGACGGTGCATGTGGCGCTGCCAACCCATCCCGGCGCGGCGGCGGCAGCGGGCATTCTTCACACTGATATGGGCTGGCTGATGATGCTCGGTATCCTGATCTCGATTCCGGTCGGTATCGTCGGTTATTACGTCGCGAAAGCGATGAACCTGCGTCAATATCATCTTTCCGTTGATGTATTAGAACAGCTGCAGCTGGCGAAGCCGGAAGGCAAGCCGAAGAACGACGCGCCAGCGCCGGGTGCACTGACCATCACCGGCCTGATTGTTGTGCCGATTCTGTTGATCGTCATGGGCACCGTCGCGCACACCACGCTGGCTGAAGGCAGCACGCTGCGTGCGGTGATGACGGTGATCGGTACGCCAGCCATTGCGCTGCTGATTGCGCTGGGACTGGCGGCGTGGCTGCTCGGCGTGCGTCGCGGCTGGAGCAAAGAGAAATTGGAAGATCTCACCGGACGTGCGATTCCCAGCTCCGCCAGCGTGATTCTGGTGGCGGGCGCGGGCGGCGCGTTTGGTAAGGTGCTGGTGGAATCGGGCGTGGGCAAAGCGCTGGCGTTGACGCTGGAAACCTTGCATCTGCCATTAGTTCCGGCGGCCTTTATTCTGTCGCTGGCGCTGCGTGCTTCGCAGGGGTCGGCAACGGTGGCGATTTTAACCACCAGCGGCTTGCTGAGCCAGGCGGTGGGCGATGTGACGGATATGCAGCGCGTGTTGGTGACGCTGGCGGCCTGTTTCGGCGGGTTAGGCTTGTCGCACGTCAATGATGCGGGTTTTTGGGTGGTGACGCGCTATCTGGGCTTGTCAGTGGCCGATGGCCTGAAGACCTGGACGGTATTGACGACGGTGATGGGGCTGAGCGGTTTCGCACTGACGTGGCTGGTGTGGGGGATGATTTAAGGGTTTTCCCTCACCCTAACCCTCTCCCACAGGGAGAGGGAACCGATCGTGCACTCACGCCAGCATTTGGCAGCGTCTTCCTCTCCCTGTGGGAGAGGGCCGGGGTGAGGGCATCAAATCGCAGAGGACTAAGACACCAGCTCCTGCGCATACAAATAGAGCGCCTTCAGCTGCGCCATCTTCTCCGTATTTCCCTCATGCAAACTCGCCAGCGACTCCAGCTCCAACAGGAACGCCTGCACGCGCTCGGCATTCAGCGCTTCGCGGCGATGCTGCAACCAGCGCTGCTGTTCGGCGTCATCCAGGGTGCCGGGGAAGTTGCGCGCACGGTAGCGGAACAACAATTTAGCAATGCGCTTATCGTCGAAGGTCAAATCCAGCGCCGGTAAATTCTGCGGCGGCGTCTGGCGGATGATATTCATGCCAGCGCGATCGGCATCGCTAAAGAAACCGTCATACAACTGCGCGTCAACATCATCTGACGGGGTAAACGGCTCGGCGTCGGCAAACAGCGCCACCACTTTCTCACGCACTTCCGCGTGGTCACGCAGCAGCTTGAGGTTTGCAAGGCACTGCTGACGATCGATGTTTAGGCGCGCGGCATCTTCCGGACGCAGCGTGCTGGCAGGCGCCAGCACCGGACACTTATTAATGTGCACCAGCTTGATCGGCACCGCAGGCAGATCGCCCAAATCGCTGTGGCGGGTATATAAACGCTCGCGCAGTTCGTCAGATTCCAGCGTCAGCAGCGGCGACATATCACCGGCCAAATCGGCGACAATCAGCGCGTTACGGTTATCCGGATGCCACGCCAGCGGCACAATCCAGCTGGTGTTACCGCGCGCCGCACCGAACATGCCGGAGACGTGCACCAGCGGTTTCATCTGCGGGATATCAATCAGCGTCATCAGTTTCTGTTTGTTGCGATGGGTAAACAGAAACTCAAACAGCTTCGGCTGCTTCTCTTTTACCAGTTTTGCCATCGCCAGCGTGGCATAAACGTCGGACATCGCATCGTGCGCCTGTTCGTGCGCTACGCCGTTGGCCTTAGTGAGATGCTCCAGCTTGAAGCTGGGGAAGCCATCGTCATTCTCCGGCCACTCAATGCCTTCCGGACGCAACGCGTAGCAGGCGCGCATCACATCGAGTAAATCCCAGCGCGAATTGCCGTTCTGCCAGCTCCAGCCATAGGGATCAAAGAAGTTGCGATAGAAGATATTGCGCGTCACTTCATCATCAAAACGCACATTGTTGTAACCAATCACACAGGTTTGCGGCTCGCTAAACAGGCCGTGAATGCGTTCGGCAAACGCTGCCTCGGTCACGCCGCGCGCTTTGGCGGTTTGCGGCGTAATGCCGGTGATCATCACCGCTTCCGGCTGCGGCAGATAATCGTCGGCTGGCTGGCAATAAAATACCTGCGGTTCACCTACTGCATTGAATTCTTTATCGGTACGCAGGCCCGCGAACTGCGCCGGACGGTCCAGCGACGGGCTTTTACCGAAGGTTTCATAATCGTGGAATAAGAAGGTGAACTCAGAGGCGGGCACGGCGTTATCCTGGCAATGGAGAATCAACGCACAGGATAGTCGTCCATGGGTAGCAGTACAACCTCGATCATCCTCGCTGCGAGCAGGCGCGCAGCATTTATGCGCAGTTCATACTTTTTTTCAATTTATTCAGATCTGTAAGCGCTATTTGCCGTAAAACGTGCGGCGGTAAATTCATTTTTTTGATTTTGAGGAAGAAGTGTTGAAAAGGCGTCTGCTGGTAACTGTATCTGGAATAATTATTTGGGCATCGTGGGCGCAGGCTGACGACAGCATGCCGTTTCCCCTGACACCACCGCCGATTGATGCGGCTTCATGGGTGTTGATGGACGCCACCACCGGACAAATTCTCACCGCTGGCAATCCGGATGAAGAGCGTAACCCGGCCAGCCTGACCAAACTGATGACCGGCTATGTCGTGGATCGCGCTATCGATCAGAATAAAATCAGCCGCGATGACAAAGTCACTATCGGCAAAGATGCGTGGGGCGCAGGCAATCCGGTGTTCAAAGGCTCCTCGCTGATGTTCCTCAAGCCGGGCGATCAGGTCACGGTGCGCGATCTGATGCGCGGCGTGATCATCGATTCTGGTAACGATGCCTGCGTAGCGCTGGCGGATCACTTGGCCGGCAGCGAAAGCAGCTTCGTCACCATGATGAACAGCTACGTGCAGAAACTCGGCCTGTCGCACACCCATTTTGAAACCGTGCACGGCCTCGATGCGCCGGGCCAGCACACCACCGCACGCGATCTGGCGGTGCTGTCGCGCGCCATCATCAGCGGCGAGCCCGATTTCTACGCCATGTACGGGGAGAAAACCCTGACGTGGAACGGCATCACCCAAAACAACCGCAACGGCTTGCTGTGGGATCAAAATCTGCACGTCGATGGTCTGAAAACCGGCCACACCGAAAGCGCCGGTTTTAACATCATCGCTTCTAACGTTGTCGGACGTCATCGCCTGATTGCGGTGATCATGGGCGGCAAGAGCCCGAAAGGGCGTGAAGATCAGGCGCGCAAGCTGCTGGTATGGGGCCAAAACAGCTTTGATACCGTGCAACTGTTCCACGCAGGCAAAAAAATCGGTAGCGAAAACGTCTGGTACGGCAATCCGCATAAGGTCGATGTCGGCACCACGCAGGATATCTACCTGTCGCTGCCGCGCACAGAAGTGGCCAACGTGATGGCGAAATACGTTATCGATCGCAAAGATCTGGAAGCGCCGCTGAAAGCGGGCGAGCAGATTGGCGAAATTCAGGTGATGGACAAAGATAAGCAGCTGGCCAGCTATCCGCTCTACGCGCTACAGGCGGTGGAAGAGGCGGGCATCATTACGCGCATCAGCGATTACGTGAAACAGAAACTGTAATCTGTCGCGTATTTCCGCGTCATCATCGTCGCCGTGATGCGACGATGATGACACATTCGTTGTTGGCGTTGCAGACCAGAAAGGTGTGCTGGTGCGCAATGACGTGATTTTCTGATCGCCATTCATGGCAACCGTTTTAATGTGCGCACCAAACCCATTGCGTTACATCAATGTTTCTATTGAGAAAACCTGATGTAACGTCCATGTTGTATTTCAGCAAAACCTGAAAAATAATTGCGTTCGACCCTGATGATGCAGCCGTCGCCAGGGTAACATAGCGCGCAAATTTTTAGCGTTCCCGGACAACCATGTTACGCGCTGACAAGCCCATCTCGCAGATTGAGTTCTGGTTCTACCGCCACTATCGCACCGTACACGGTGTGCGTATCGCTATCGCCTTTGTGCTGTGTTTCCTGTTTGTGCGGCTCACCGACATTCCCGAAGGCACCTGGCCGCTGATTACGCTGGTGGTCGTGATGGGGCCGATTTCCACCTGGGGCAATGTGCTGCCGCGCGTGGTGCAGCGTATCAGCGGCACCTTTGCCGGACTGATTTCTGGCCTGATCGCGCTCAAGCTTGAGCTGTTTTCACTGCCGGTAATGCTGGTGTGGTGCGCCGTTGTGATGGTGGTCTGCGGCTATCTGACGCTGGGAAAACATCCTTACATGGCGCTGCTGATCGGCATCACGCTCGGCGTGGTGGTTGGCGCACCGGCCGGGGATTTCACCATCGCCATGTGGCGCGGAGGCGATGTGATTCTCGGTTCACTGATGGCGCTGCTGTTTAGCGCCATCTGGGCGCAGCGTGCCTATACGCATTGGCGCATCCAGTTGTCGGATGCGTTTATCGCCATGGCCAAACTGCATCACACCGGCTTCTCCGCCAATTTGCTGGAGAAGCCGCGGCTGAATAAACCTTTTCAGAAATTGCTGAGCAGCGTGATCAAAATGCGCGCGCTGCTGGAGCCGGCGAGTAAAGAGACGCGCATTCCGAAATCGGTGTTTGAGGCGATCCAAACCATCAATCGCAATCTGGTCAACACCATGCAGATGCAAATTGATGCATGGTGGTCGTCGCGTGAAAGCCACTTGATTATGCTCAACGCACCTACGCTGCGCCGCACCCAGCAGATGACAGAAGACACGCTGAATGCGCTGGCCACGCTGATGGTGAAAGGCGAAACCGAGCAGATCACCGCCAACAGCCACGCGCTGGAGGAGATCACCCAGGAACTGGAGCAGCTGATTGCTAATCGCAGCGGACGTTCCGAAACCACGGCGATTTACGGCTACGTTTGGCTGAGCCTTGAACAGGCGCGTCAGCTGGAGCGTATGACTGATTTAGTGCGTCTGGCGCTGCGTAAATAGTTTTCTCAGGCAAGGACTTAATGTGAATCACCCTTTCTTTGCGCTAAGATAAGCGCCAGTCCGAATTTAGCGGTGAGAATTGCAACCCTGGCGGCCAAGCCGCTAAGCTAAACGTTATGACTATTCCGCCTGCCGACGCAGGCCTCAAGAAAGGTGCCAACATGGAAAATGCCAAGCAATCATTTCAGGACGTACTGGAGTTTGTGCGTATGTTCCGTCGTAAAAACAAACTGCAGCGCGAAATCGTGGATAACGAGAAGAAAGTCCGTGATAACCAGAAACGTGTGCTGCTGCTGGACAACCTGAGTGAATACATCAAACCCGGCATGAGCATCGAGGCGGTGCAGGAAATTATCGCCAGCATGCGTGTGGACTATGAAGACCGCGTTGATGAATACATCATCAAAAACGCTGACCTCTCCAAAGAGCGTCGCGAGCTGTCGAAGAAGTTGAAAGCGATGGGCGAGCCAAAAGCGCAATAAATTTCCATTCACCACTCATCTTGAGGTCGTCATTTATGACGACCTTTTTATTTGGGAAAAAGATAACCCCAATAACTCTTCTTGCGATTTAGAGTTATTGGGGTTATCTTTTATGCTTTCAGGACGCGGTAAGGCAATGGCATGGATAGCAGATCATTAATGGCCGAGATCAAGGCCGATGGCTGGGAACTGATACGTGTAAACGGTAGCCATCACCATTTTGTCCATCCGGTAAAAAAAGGGCTGGTGACGATACCGCACCCCAAAAAGGATTTGCCGATCAAAACGGTGAAAAGTATCAGGAAACAAGCCGGACTGACTGTCCATTAATTCGAAAGAGGTGACGTATGTTTTATCCCATCGCGATTGAGGCGGGTGACCAAAGCACGGCATTTGGCGTCACGGTGCCGGATTTGCCGGGCTGTTTTTCTGCTGGAGATACGCTGGAAGCGGCGGTAACAAATGCCAAAGAGGCGATTATCGGCCATCTGGAGCTGCTGGTAGAATTAGAGCAGGACATCCCGGCGGTTTCTGAATTGAAATCGTTGATGAAAGATCCGCAATATGCAGGTTATGTTTGGGTACTTATTGATGTGGATGTCACTCGCATTTTGGGCGGGTCCGAGAAAATCAACGTAACCTTGCCAAAACTGCTGATTGATCGCATTGACCGCTGCGTAGCAACGCATCCCGAATTCAAAACCCGTTCAGGTTTTTTGGCGCAGGTCGCGCTCGAGCGCATTGCGAAGACCCGTTCATAAGCTGCGTCGGGCACCCATTTATGGCGACCTGGCCCGCAGTAATGGGCAATTCATATGAAACAGCGCGACGAATCGCGCTGTTTTTTTTATTCCGCCGCGAACTCCCACCACAGCTTATCCAGCGCGTAGTAGCGGTCGCGTTCCGATTCAGGCTGATTCAGGTCGCGTTTCCAGGGCTTCGCCAGAATAAAGTGCAGGTTCTTCACTTCATCTTCGCGCCACATCTTACTGTGCTGGAACTGTAAGGTTTTCAGCGCATTGTATTTGTACGAAAGCGGCAGCCAGCGATCCTCGAACACTTCATTAAGCAAATCCTGCTCGGAGAACGGATAGCGGCGCAGATCGGTAATGCCCGCCACTTTCTCCTGCAGCCACGCAAACACCGCCAGATCCGGCTTCAGCACCAAAAAACCGCCGTTCAGGTAGCGATCGAGCGTGGTTGGTGCCGGTTCGCCGCGATCCTGCCAGGTATAGTGACAATTCTCTGGCTGCCAGCTGGCGGGATAACTGGCGATCTTGTTGGGATTGCAGCGACAGGCGTGGCACGCTGCCAGCGCATGCTTGCCCAGATCGAGCGTAAACAGCTCATCCATGTTGCGCAGCACCAGCATGTCGGCATCGAGAAATACTACGCGCTCACAATCAACCAGCTCCCACGCGCGCAGCTTGCTCCACACTTCACCGAACTGCGCCGAGGCGTAATGCTGCTCCAGTTCGGCGTTTGGCATCAGCGGATCCACCGGATGGATCACGCAGCCCAGCGCCTGCAACGCTTCACGCGTCTCCAGATCGATGGCGTCTGTAACCATCACAATCAGCGGCCAGCGGGTTTCGCTGCGCTTCAGCGAGCGGTGCAGCGCCTTCACGCCAATAAAATAGTCCGGCTGCGTTAACAGCGTTACCCATGCAAACATGGTTTCTCCCCTTCAAACTTAATCAAACAAAGCAGTGACATAGTCATTGCTAAAACGGCGTTGTGGATCGAGCTGGTCGCGCACTGCGCGGAAAGCGTCCCACTGCGGATAGATATCGCGCCACTGATAGCGCTGCGGATCGTAATATTTGCCCCAGTGCGGACGTCCGCCTTCGGCCGCCAGCAGCTTCTCGACTTCAGTGAGAAAATGCAGGCCATCCTGCGACAGCGAACCGTCATCAGCGTAATAAACCACAAAGCCAAAGAAGCAGGTGGCGTGCTGATACGCCGGGCTGAGCCAGCCTTCAGACGCGCCGGTACAGCGCAGAATGATCGGATAGTGCATGTGCGGATGATTCTCGGCATACCACGCTTTGATCTTGCTGATGATCTGCGGCGTTTTCTCTAGCGGCACGCCGATCTCGACGTTGATCTGCGGCACGGCAATGCCGCGACAAAATAGCTGATAGATATCGCCGCTGATGTCGGTGAAATCGCGGAAACGCGTCACGGTGCGGAACTGTTTACCCCCTTTGCCGTGAATCTGCGTATCGCGATGCATCTGCGCCAGCGTCTGGTCGATGGTGTCATTCAGGCTGCTGTCGGTGTCATCGCCATGCTCAATCACCTCGCGCTGATTGGCGTGCCATGCCTGCGAATCTTCAGCGCTGGCTTCGTGCGCGTTCCACACGTGCATCAGGTTGTCATCGACAAACCACCAGGCTTTGCTCATCTCATACTGCTGGTTCCATTCGATCAGATCGTTCTCCAGCGTATCGGCGGAGACGGCGAATTTGTGGCAGGTAAACAGGCGGAAAGGGCGGGTGCGCAGCGTCACGGCCGTCACAATTCCCAGGCTGCCGAGCGAAACCTGTGCGGCAGCGAAATCGGGCTCACCGCGCACAAATTCACGCACGCTGCCGTCAGCCAACACCATGCGGATGCGCAGCGCTTCATCGGCGATGGAGCTTTGCGCTAAACCCTGGCCGTGTGTGCCGGTGGCCATCGCGCCCGCCAGCGTCTGCACCGCGATCACCCCCGGCGACGAGGCCAGCATGCGATCCATCTCGGTTAGGGTGCTGTAAACCTGCTCCAGCGGCGTACCGGCGGCAAAGGTGACGCTCTCTTCGTCATGGGCGATCACGCCGTTGAACGCGCTGAGATCCAGCAGCAAATCCTGCTCATCAACGCCCAGCATGCGGCCCGGCGACAAGCGGTTGCCCAGCACGCGCACTTTGCCGCTGGCGGTGCGCAGCAGTTGTTGCAACTCCGCTTCAGTTTGCGGCTGTTGTAACTGACTACGCTGACCAACCACCGTGTTTTGCGCCCAGTTCCACAGTGCGCTGTCCCGATCGGTATTCTGCGTATGGCGTAAGGGATAAAGGTGGGGATCTTTGTTCACTACGGCGTTCCTTAGTCTGTGGTCTGTGACGGTCCCAAATTTAAAAGCGTAGACCATCAGCGCGCAGCCGCAGCCTACGAGGCTTTGCGCACATAACGCAGCGTGGCGGTGACGGCTAACTGGCGGTTGCGACGGATGCTGTCTTCCTCGCTATCGTTCGGCGTGAACAGCGTGTGAAAGGTGTAGCGATTGGAGACGTGATGCACACAAATGCTGCTCAGCAAGCGGTGCACATCCACGGTATCCAGCCCAGCAATAAACAGCCCTTGCTGCTGGCCGCGCGTCAGAATGTCATCCAGCACATCGAGTGCACTTTTGTTCAGCGCCTTGATGCGTTCGGATTGCATGATGTAGCGCCCGCGCAGCAGGTTTTCGGTACACACCAGCCGCATAAAATCCGGGTGCGAAACGTGGTAATCAAAGCTGGCTTCCACCAGTTTGGTCATCGCCAGTTCCGGTGCCATCTCGGCGAGATTAAGGCCGGTTTCATGCTGCCGAATCGCCTGATACACCTGCTCCAGCACCTCAATATAGAGCTGCTCTTTATTGCCGAAGTGATACACCACCATGCGTTTAGTGGTATGCGCGTGCTCAGCGATCTGCTCCAGCCGCGCGCCCTGCATACCGAACTCGGCGAACATTTTCAGCGCACCAGCAAGAATGCGCTTCTTAAGCCCTTCAGGGTCATTTTTTCGTTTAGGTGTGGTGTTCGACATAGCGCTTATAGTAACAAGTCCATCAAAAGGGGGAGGATAGCACAGCCCTTTCTCGCGTGTGGCGATGCGAGCGGCGCGGCGGCTTTATGCTTTTCAGGAATAGCATTCCTGAATAAATCATAATGCAGGAATAAGCATCTGCGTATACTGCGGTCAACTGTCGTTACGACAGCTAATTTTGACTCGCGCAATTATAACGATTAGGAAGCACTTTATGCACACACGTCTGTCAGCAGTAAAAAATAAATTCCTGTTAACGGCTGGCGCCTTGCTGCTGGCCAGCGCGGCGCTGTCGCCGCTGTCCATCGCGCACGCGGCGGACAAAACCTCGGTAAAAGTCGGCATTATGAGCGGCGAAGATGAAGACGTCTGGCGCGAAGTGATCAAACAGGCGGCGGCGAAAGGCTTAACGGTGAAAACCGTCATTTTCAACGATTACAACCAGCCGAACGAAGCGCTGCAAAACGGCGAAGTGGATGCCAACGCCTTCCAGCATCAGCCGTTCCTCAATAACCAAATCAAGGTCAATCACTACGACATCGTACGCGTCGGCGATACCGCCGTGTGGCCGATTGGTCTCTACTCGAAGAAAGTGAAAAGCGCCAAAGCGCTGAAAGAGGGCGCGGTGATTGGCGTGCCAAACGATCCCTCTAACGAAGCGCGCGGTCTGGTGCTGCTTGAGCAACAAGGCCTGATCAAACTGAAGCCGGGCGTCGGCATCGCGGCCACCACCGCCGATATCACCGCCAATCCGCATCATCTGAAAATCAAAGAGCTGGATTCCGGCATCATCGGCCGCTCCGTTCCTGATCTGGATGCCGCCGTGGTCAACACCGATTGGGCGCTGAAAAGTGGCCTGACCGCCGAAGATCGCATTGCGCAGGAGCCGGTAAAAGATAACCCGTACAACAACTTTATTGCGGTGAAGAAAGAGAACGTCAGCGCGCCGTGGGTGAAAACGCTGGTGGCTTCTTATCAGAACGATGCCGTGAAGACCGTGTTTGACAAGGTCTACAAAGGCACGGGCGAAACGGCCTGGTAAGGAACGATAAAGATGACGTTATTCTCAGCAGCCGAAACGCCCTTTACCGCCGTGAAACGCGGCGTGGCGGAAAGTGCCCATGACGAGGCGCAGGTGAAGTTTCGCGACAGCGGCAGCGTGGTGCGCCTGCAAGGTGTGTCACGTCGTTTTGGACAAACCCAGGCGCTGCGCGATATCTCGTTGACGGTGCAGAAAGGCGAAATCCTTGGCCTGATCGGGCGCAGCGGCGCGGGGAAATCCACGCTGATCCGCTGTCTCAACGGGCTGGAACAACCTGATGAAGGCGTCATTGAAATCGAAGGCCGTAACATCACCGGCCTGTCGGAAAAACAGCTGCAAACGGTGCGCAGCCGCGTTGGCATGGTGTTCCAGCACTTCAATCTGTTATCAGCAAAAACGGTGGCGCAGAACGTTGCGCTGCCGCTGAAAATTGCCGGCATGGATAAGGTGCAACGAAAGCAGCGCGTGGCGGAACTGCTGGCGCTGGTGGGATTGGCGGACAAAGCGCAAAGCTATCCGGCAGCGTTATCCGGCGGTCAAAAACAGCGGGTTGGCATTGCCCGCGCGCTGGCGGCCAGCCCGGCGCTGCTGCTGTGCGACGAAGCCACCTCGGCGCTCGATCCGGAAACCACGCGCTCAATTCTGGCGCTGCTCAAATCCCTGAATCAAAAACTCGGCATCACCATTCTGCTGATTACCCATGAGATGGAAGTGATCAAATCCGTGGCGCATCGCGTGGCGGTGATTGATGCCGGTGAAATCATTGAACAAGGTCCGGTTTGGCAGGTGTTTGCGCATCCGCAATCGGCCCTGACGCGCACGCTGCTGCGCGGTTTGCTGCCGCAGCTGCCGGAAAATATTGCAGCGCGCCTCAGCGATGACAAGCAAGGCGACGCCATCTACAGCGTGCACTTTGCCGGTGACGATGCGCAGGGCGATCTGCTCACCCGCTTTGCCGGTGCGCTGCCGGGCAAATTCCGCCTGCTGCAGGGCGGCATCGATCACATCCAGCACTACGCGGTGGTGCGTTTCTTTATTGCGCTCCCGGCAGCCAACGCGGCCGACGAGCAACAGATTCTCAGCTGGCTGCAGGCGCAGCAGGCTCAAGTGGAGTGGGTGGGTTATGTCGCCAGTCATGATTGATCGTTTACTCAATGCGTTAGGCGAAACGGTATTAATGACGGTGATTTCCGGCCTGTTTTCGCTGGTGGCGGGCTTGCCGCTCGGCCTGATTCTGGTGATGACCAGCCCCGGCGGCATCGCCGAACATCGCGGCGTTAATCGCGTGCTGGGCCTGATCATCAACAGCTTCCGCTCGCTGCCGTTCATCATTCTGCTGGTGGCGCTGATTCCCTTTACCCGTTTTCTGGTCGGCACCTCGCTCGGCACCTGGGCCGCGATTGTACCGCTGTCGATCACCGCCACGCCGTACTTCGCGCGCGTGGCGGAAGTGTCGCTGCGTGATGTCGATCGCGGCCTGATTGATGCGGTGCGCGCCATGGGCGCCAGCAAGCTGCGCATTGTCTGGGACGTGCTGATCCCGGAAGCGCTGCCCGGCATCTTGTCGGGATTTGTGGTTACGCTGGTGGCGCTAATTGGTGCTTCGGCCATGGCCGGCGCGATTGGCGCAGGCGGACTGGGCGATTTGGCGATCCGTTATGGCTATCAGCGCTTTGAAACCTCAGTGATGATCGCGGTGATTGCGGTGCTGATTGTGCTGGTGTGCGGCATTCAGTGGCTCGGCGACCGGTTAGTGCAGCGTATTGATAAGCGCCATTGATTATCACTGATGCGCGATAAATCGCGCCGCTACGAATACCTGCATCTAAGGTAGCGGCGCAATCTATTGCGCATTGTTTTGCCAAAGGAGAATGCTCATGTCGCTGAATCCACTTCAGCTCACGCTCGAAAACAGCCTCGAACAACACAGCGCCGCTTATCTCAAGGTATCGCAGGCGATATTCCAAAATCCCGAAACCGGCAACAACGAATATTTTGCCAGTGAGCGACTCACGCAACTACTTAGCGCTGAGGGCTTTGCGGTCACGCGCAACGTCGCCGGACATGAAACGGCGTTCTACGCGGTGAAGGCCAGCGACAAACCGGGCCCCACCATCGCTTTTCTCGCGGAATATGACGCGCTGATCGGCATCGGTCACGCCTGCGGTCATAACCTGATTGGCACCACCAGCGTGGCGGCGGCCATCACGCTCGCGCAGGTGCTGGATCAAACCGGCGGGCGCGTAGTGGTATTAGGCACCCCCGCGGAAGAGGGCGGATTGGGCGGACCGGGCGGACCCAAAGGCAACGTGAAAAAGCGCTTTGTCGAAGCCGGCTACCTCAAAGATGTCGACGTGGCGCTGATGGTGCATCCTTCGGGCAAAACCCGCCTGACTGAATCGACGCTCGCCAATAATCATCTCTATTTCCACTTCTACGGCAAGCCGTCGCACGCCGCCAGCGCGCCGCATGAAGGGATCAACGCGTTGGATGCGCTGGTGCTGCTCTACAACGGCATCAGCGTGCTGCGCCAGCAACTGCCGGATGGCGTGCGCGTGCACGGCATTATCACCAACGGCGGCCAGGCCCCGAACGTGATCCCGGAATACGCGTCGGCGCATTACTACATCCGCGCGGACAGCCGCGAAGTGGTGGAATCCTTTGAGCCGCGTCTACGTGCTATTGCTGAAGGCGTGGCGCTGGCGACCGGCGTGCGCGTCGAGATTGATCATCAGATTGGCCCGCGCGATTTCAAACTCAACGCAGCGCTGGATGCCTTGCTGCTGGAAGAGTTCACCGCGGCAGGCGAGCAGGTTGATCTCTCGCCGCAGAAAAACAAAGTCTCCACCGATGCTGGCGACATCAGCCACGCGGTGCCGACGGCGCATCCGTGGCTGAAAATCGGCCCCGACGATCTGATTTTCCATACCGTGCCATTTCGTGAAGCGGCCAACTCAGCGCGCGGCTATCAGGCGCTGCTGATTGGCGCCCGCGTGCTGGCTCGCACCGGCTTACGTCTGCTGACCGATGCGGACGCCTTAAACCATGTCAAAGCGGATTTCGCGCGACAACCATAAAGGAGAGTGTTGTGTCGCAAACGTATCGCAGAAAACTGAAAACGCTGGTCGGCGCCAGCAGTGTGATTTCCGCCGCCAATGACAGCCAGACCGGCGTGGGCATCACGCGCGCCATCGAACTGGCGAAAATTGCCGAGCGCGAAAAAATCACCGGCCTGTTCACCGCCGATTTGCTGCAGGCCGATGCGGCCGGATTAGCGGGCACCACCGGCACGCAAGATCCGCTGATTGCGCTGGCGGCATTGAGCCAGGTCACTTCGCACATCGGTTTAATCGCTACCGTCAGCACCAGCTGGCTGCATCCGTATAATCTGGCGCGTCAGGTCGGCACGCTCGATCACATCAGCGGCGGCCGCGCGGGCTGGAACGCGGTAACTTCCTCGGTTGGCGAGGAGAACTTCGGTGAGAGCCAGCTGCCGCCACCGCAGGAGCGCTACGCGCGCGCCACTGAATTTATTGAAGTGATGAACGCGCTGTATGACGCCAACGAACGCGCGGCAGTGCAGCGTACGGCCAGCGGCGGCATTCGTCTCAATCACAGCAAACTGCATCCGATTCACTATCGCGGCGACTATTTCCAGGTGGCGGGACCGCTTAACGTGCCGCCGCCGCCTCAGCGCCGTCCGGTGCAGTTCCAGGCGGGCCAATCCGACGCGGGCGTCACGCTCGGCGCACGTTATGCCGAGGTGATTTACACCTCGCAGCCCACGTTTGATGCGGCGCAAACCTTCGTGGCTGATGTGCAGCAGCGGGCGCGACGTTTTGGCCGCGAACATAATCCGCCGCTGATCATGAACTCGTTCCACGCCATCATTGGCGACAGCGACGCCGATGTGGCGCGCCGTCTGCGCGATAAGCATGAACGCATCAACTATGAACAGGGCAGATTACGCGTGGCCGACATGCTGGGCGGCGAGGTGGATCTACGCGATGTGCCGCTCGACCAACCGCTGCCCGCCGCGTTGATTCCCGAACTGGCGCAGGTGCATCGTCGTCAGGGGCGCGCCGCCATTTTCCGTGGCTATGCGTTGGAAGGATTAACCTTGCGCGAGCTGATCATCAAAGCCGAAGAGACCGGCCACTGGTTTGTAGCCGGTACGCCAGAAACCCTGGCCGATGCCATCGAACAGCGCTACCGCGCCGGCGTGCTGGATGTGATTTCGTTGCATGGACTCGGCCAGCCCGATCAGCAGGATTTGCTGCTCAACGGCCTGCTGCCAGAACTGCGTCGCCGCCAGCTGATCGATAACGATTATGTCGGCAACGATTTCCGCAGCAGTCTGGAGCTGGCTCCGCTACCAAACGCTATCGATTAACCCAAACCAGGTGCGCGCTTATGCGCATCTGGTTGGCGGTCGCCATACGAAGCGCCATTTCAAGTTAAAGCTCAGTCACTGCAAGCAAGGTTACGGAAGCTGCGCCGCATTTTGTTTATCCGATCCGTCATAATCCTTTGAACTGCAAAAACAGTTTTCTATTATCGGCCTTCTTTGTTACGCACTAAGCTCCCGCCTGTACAAAATGCTTCATGACCTGAAAGAAGCGCCTTGTGTATCAGGATGGTCGCCGTTTTTTCGGCAACGCTGCCTTTGAAAACGGCTGAATCTGTCCTTCGATGGATTAAGGCTTTCTTCACGCTTTATTACGCTAAGGAAATCACAATGAATCAGATGAATAATTGTGCATCGCCTGCTGTAGATGTTATATTAAAATATAATATCAGGAGGTGCTCTATGTATACAACTCGCCTGAAAAAGGTCGGCGGATCCATCATGCTGGCGGTTCCCCCCGCCGTGCTGAAAACGCTGGAGCTGTCGATGGGCAGCGAAGTGGGTATGACTATTGATAATGGCTGCCTGATTATTGAACCCCAGAAACGGCCCCGTTATTCGCTTGAGGAACTGCTGGCGCAGTGCGATCCGCACGCCGAAATGAGTGAAGAGGATCGGGAATGGATTGATGCGCCTGCGGTGGGCAAGGAGATCCTGTAAATGGACAGAGGGGAAATCTGGCTTGTTTCACTGGATCCGATTGCCGGCCACGAGCAAAGCGGAAAACGTCCGGTGCTTATCGTATCGAAGGCATCATTTAACACGCTCACCCGGTTGCCCGTTGTTGTCCCTGTGACCAGCGGCGGAAACTATGCTCGCGAAGCCGGTTTCACCGTTTCACTGGACGGGGCGGGAACAAAAACAACGGGCGTGATCCGCTGCGACCAGCCCAGAACCATTGATATGGGAGCCCGAAATGGTAAGCGACTGGAGCGTATACCCGACGCTGTCGTGAATGAGGTGCTGGCTCGACTGGAAGCCATTCTGAGCTGATATTTTTTATGTAACCTGAACGAGGGCGCTGTCACATACAGCGCCCTCATTTTTTATAACAACAAGTGATTAAAAAATCTTTTGCAGGTAAAAACAGTTTCTCCTTTCCCCGCCAGCGGCACTGGCGTAGTCTCCCCCTTGCTCTATGCTGTCGTAGACAGCGCCCAACGCTTCACAACCTGAAAGAAGCGCCTGTTATCAGGACGCTGGATCCGTTTACCTGTGCAGACCTCTGCAAACCCCGGGTTGCAGAACATCGCGACGGAGGCCCGAGTTTTAACACGATACGTCCTTTACTGCGCCAGCCTGCTGGTCTGAATTTGCACCGTGCCGGAATTCTCCTGGCTAACCTGTACCCTCAGCGCCTTTTACCCTACGGACTGCGGCCTGCATTGCCGCAAGGCTTTCCTGCTGCGTGGTCGTAAAACTGCACCAACAATAAATTTTCAGACACTGCACCAGTCCAGTGCGCCACTTTAACCGCGCAGAGCGGGAAGTGACGCACGCAGCCTTTTCGACCTGCACCAGAAAACTCAACTGCGCCAGCTCACGGCTGGATCCTGACACCGCCTTTTCAGGCCATTTGACCAAAAAGGAGAACATGAACCGATACCAGAGGGGAATCAGGACGATCCGGGGGATGACCCGCTAAGGCGGGCCGCTGCTCAGAGAGCACAACCGAAGCCCCACCACACCTCAACAGCGACCGCTCCGGCGCATAAAAAGCAAAAAGCCCGCTTAGTTTCCTAAGCGGGCTTTTCTAAATTTGGCTCCTCTGACTGGACTCGAACCAGTGACATACGGATTAACAGTCCGCCGTTCTACCGACTGAACTACAGAGGAATCGTGTGAACGAGGCGCATATTAGCGATGCCGATCCCCGTTGTCAAAGCCCGACTGCACACTTTTGGTTTAAGTGCGCGTAAAAGCAGCGGAATGCTGCTTTTCTGCCTTGAATGATCAGATTCTAAACTGCCAGCAAGATCTCACTTTAAACGCAATTCCTTTGAGATGTTAGATGCATGTCAAAGTTTTGTTATTTGCCGATTTTAAAACAATCATTTCAGTGCTTTTATGATGAAAGTTTCAAATGCAAGTTAGATGAAATAAATGAACTGCTAATCATCACCGGCGAAATGAGTTGTGTCATCTGAAACGGCATTTCGAAAATAACTGGCTGATTAGTAGCAAGTTACACAGAAAAGATGCAGTAAACCGATAGCGTTAGACCAGAAGCCTTACCTCTACAACCACAAAAAAAACGCCAGCGACGTTGAGTGAATGTAAAAGATATTTTTCATTCGCGGTCTCAGCCAACCTGAGCATGTTAACGAATAAGAAGGGTTACCTATGAAATTCAAAAAAGCGTTATTAACTTCCCTGTTAGTTTGCATGTTACCTGCCGCTGTGATGGCAAAAGACCTTCAGGTAGGCGTTTCTATGGCGCTGTTCGACGACAACTTCCTCACCATTCTGCGCAACGCAATGCAGAAAGAGATGCAAAAAGACAACATCAAAGGCCAGGTTGAAGACGCCAAAGGTGACGTGGCACAGCAGCTGCAGCAGGTGCAGAACTTCATTGGGCAGGGCGTTGACGCCATCATCGTTAACCCTGTGGATACCAACGCGGTGAAACCGCTGGTGGATGCCGCAGCGAAAGCCGGCGTGCCGCTGGTGTTCGTCAACCGTAAACCGGCAGGCGAGTTGAAAGACAAAATGGCGTTTGTCGGTTCGGATTCTGAACTGGCGGGCCGTCTGCAGATGGAAGCGCTGGCTAAAAAGATGAACGGCAAAGGCAACGTGGCGATTCTGCTGGGTGACCTGGCTAACGAATCCACCCGTGAACGCACCAAAGGTGTGGAAGCGGTGGTTGCCAAATATCCGGGCATTAAGGTTGTGCAGAAACAGACTGCTAAATTCACCCGTAATGATGCGGTGGACGTGGTGAGTAACTGGCTGACCGCGGGCGATGACATTCAGGCGATTGCCTCTAACAACGATGAAATGGCAATCGGTGCGCTGCAGGCGCTGGGTAAAAACCCGAATCACATCCTGGTAGCGGGTGTGGATGGGACACCGGACGCACTGCAGATGATCAAGAACGACAAAATGGTCGCCACGGTCTTCCAGGATGCGAAAGGTCAGGGCGAAGGCGCGGTACAAACGGCGGTCAAGCTGATTAACGGCGAGAAAGTGCAGAAAGTCGTCGATATCCCGTTCCAGCTGATTACCAAAGATAACTACGAAAAATTCGCCAGTCAGAACCAGAAATAAACCGTAACCGACTTAGCCGTACGGAGGTGATGTATGACCGCTTTTGCGCTTGAAGCCGAAGGCATCAGCAAGTTCTTCCCCGGAGTGAAGGCACTCGACAATGTCTCACTGCGTATTAAACCGGGGTCGGTACATGCCCTGATGGGTGAAAATGGCGCGGGCAAATCCACTTTAATGAAATGCCTTATCGGGATGTATCGTCCCGATAAGGGCACCATTCGCATTAAAGGGGAGCCGGTGCAGTTTCAGGACACCATGGATGCGCTGCGTTCCGGCATCTCCATGATTCACCAGGAACTCAATCTGGTGCCTTACATGACCGTGGCCGAGAACATCTGGCTCGGCCGCGAACCGATGAAGTACGGCTTTGTTGACCATGGCAAGCTGAACAAACAGACGCAGGAACTGCTGAACAAACTCAATATCCGTTTGAAAGCCGATCGTCTGGTCGGCGAGTTAAGTATTGCGTCGCAGCAGATGGTGGAAATCGCGAAAGCGGTGTCATGGAATTCGGACATCGTGATTATGGATGAACCGACCTCCGCACTGACGGAAACCGAAGTGGCGCACCTGTTCACCATCATCCGCGACCTGCGTGAGCAGGGCAAAGCCATCATCTACATTAGCCATAAGATGGATGAGATTTTCACCATTACCGATGAGATCAGTATTTTCCGTGACGGATCGTGGGTCGGCAGCAACAGTACCAGCGAATACACGCGTCAGTCACTGATTACGCAGATGGTGGGCCGTGAATTAACTCAGCTGTTCCCGAAATTCAACGGTGAAATCGGTGGGGATGTGCTGACGGTGCGCAATCTCACCTGCAAAGATCGCTTCACCGACATCAACTTCACGGTGCGCAAGGGCGAAATCCTCGGCGTAGCGGGATTGGTGGGTGCCGGACGCAGCGAAGTGATGGAAAGCCTGTTCGGCATGGAGAGTTTCGACAGCGGTGAAATCCTGATTGATGGCGTGCCGGTCAAGATCGATTCGCCGTCAACGGCGATTGAGAAGGGCATGGCGTTCCTGACCGAAGACCGTAAAAAGTCGGGGCTGTTCCTGGTGTTGTCGGTGATGGAGAACATGAGCATCGTCAACATGCCCGATTACACCCATAAAAGCGGTTTTGTCAGCCACATCAAAATGGCGCAGGACTGCATGGATCAGATTCGCAAGCTGAACATCAAAACCCCCACCATGGATCAGATCATCAATAACCTCAGCGGCGGTAACCAGCAGAAGGTGCTGATTGCCCGCTGGCTGCTGGCGCAACCGAAGATCCTGATTCTCGACGAACCCACGCGCGGTATCGACGTGGGGGCAAAAGCAGAGATTTATCGCTTGATCAGTGAACTGGCGAATCGCGGCGTGGCCATCATTATGGTGTCGTCCGAACTGCCAGAAATTCTCGGCATGAGCGACCGCGTGATGGTTATGCACGGCGGACGTATAACCGGCATCCTCGATAAAGAAGAGGCCAATCAGGAATCCATTTTGTCGTTGGCATCCGAGTGAGGCGTGAGACACCTATGAGTAACGTAAAAATTACGGCCCCGCAGGCCGCAGAACAGAGTTCTTTCTTTGGCAACCTGCGTCACAAGCTGCCAAAAGACACCGGGATTTTTGTCGTGATGGTGGGCATTGCCCTGATTTTTGAAATTGCCGGTTGGTACGTACGTGACCAATCTTTCCTGATGAACACCAACCGCTTAGTGCTGATTATTCTGCAGGTGGCGATCATCGGTATCATCGCGGTGGGCGTGACCCAGGTCATCATCACCACCGGTATTGACCTGTCATCCGGTTCGGTTATTGCCCTCACCGCGGTAGTGGCGGCCAGTCTGGCGCAAACTTCAGACAGCCTGTCGCCGATGTATCCCTCGCTGGTGAACCTGCCTGCGGTGATTCCCATCGTCGCCGGCATCGGGGTCGGGCTGCTGTGCGGCGTAATGAATGGCGTGCTGATCACCAAAACCGGTATTCCGCCGTTCATCGCCACGCTTGGCATGATGGTGTCGGCACGCGGTTTGGCGCAGTACTACACGCAGGGTAACCCGATTAGCTTCCTGTCAGATGGCTTCACCTCCATCGGCCAGGGCGCGATGCCGGTCATTATCTTCCTGGTGGTGGCGTTCCTGTTCCATATCGCACTGAAACACACCCGCTACGGCAAATATGTTTACGCGATTGGCGGCAACATGACCTCCGCCAAAGTGTCCGGTATCAACGTTAATAAGTACCTGATCATCGTCTACACCATCGCCGGTGCGCTCTCTGGCCTGGCGGGTGTGGTGCTGGCGGCGCGCGTCAGTAGCGGCCAGTCCAGCATGGGGATGGCGTACGAACTGGATGCCATCGCCGCAGCGGTTATTGGCGGCAGCAGCCTGATGGGCGGCGTGGGGCGCATCACCGGTACGCTGATTGGTGCAGTGATTCTTGGCCTGATCAAGAGCGGCTTCACTTTTGTCGGTGTCGATGCTTACGTGCAGGACATCATCAAAGGCATCATCATCGTCGCAGCGGTTTCTATTGATATGCACAGAAACCGTAAAAAAAGATAATACGCTTCATACTTCACGCTGTAGCGGCGTTGGCTGCGAAAATTCCCCCCGGTCACATAGTGAACTATGCTCCCGGGGCTGAATTTTCTTGCCGCCTTGCTACAGCGCGAATTATTTTGCGTAGTGACATTGTGCACGGTCGGTTCCCTCTCCCGCGCGCGGGAGAGGGTTAGGGTGAGGGACAACGCGCATCGCCCGCCACATAAGTTTTCCAACTGGCTAAACCCCTTCTTTCCCGCTCGTTTTGTTCCATTCCCGCCGTTTCTGTTCACTTTCTGTGTTTTCTGCACCAAACCAGCTCATCCGGTCATCACTTTTTTGCACGCCTGACTCGCATTTTCTGCCCCATCGCGGTGCATGTTGTTCAACGCTTACGCAAATCACGTCATCGTCCGCGCTTATTAACTCCTTAGAGGTAATCACAAACGCTTATTTTCCGTGCCGTTAGGAAAAATCTGGCAACGCAATTTTGCATCGCGAACAAACCTGGCCTGCATATTGCAACTTCATTCCCACAAGCCAGCAGGCTGAAACACCCAACTGGGTATTCGGGGATTGACGGAGGCAACATGAATTTAAGACGACTCAAATATTTTGTAAAAATCGTCGATATCGGCAGCCTGACTCAGGCAGCAGAAGTGCTGCACATCGCGCAGCCTGCGCTTAGCCAGCAGGTGGCGACGCTGGAAAATGAACTCGATCAGCAATTGCTGATCCGCACCAAGCGCGGCGTGACGCCCACTGAAGCCGGAAAAATTCTGTATGCCCACGCTCGCACCATTCTGCGCCAGTGTGAACAGGCGCAAACGGCGGTGATTAACGCCGGCCAGGCACTGAACGGCCAGGTTTCGATTGGTTTAGCGCCGGGCACCGCCGCATCTTCGCTCACCATGCCGCTGCTGCACACGGTGCGTGAGCAGTTCCCGGATGTGCTGGTGTATCTGCATGAAAACAGCGGCACCTCGCTCAATGAAAAAGTGATGAACGGCCAGCTGGATATGGCGGTGCTGTACGACCGTGCGCCAACGGCGGGCATCAACAGCATTCCCTTAATGAAAGAAGAGCTCTATCTGGTGGGCGCAACGGCATGCCCGGGTGCGACGGTCGATCTGGCCGATGTGGCGCAGATGAGCCTGTTCCTGCCACGCGATTACAGCGCGGTGCGTAAACGTGTCGATGAAGCGTTCTCGCTGCGTCGTCTGAGCGCGCGCATTATTGGCGAAATCGAATCCATTTCGACGCTGACAGCGGCGGTGTCCAGCGGCATGGGCGTGACGGTGCTGCCGGAATCTGCGGCGCGGGCGCTGGTGAGTTCAACCCATGCGTGGATGGCGCGCATTAACAGTCCGTCACTCAATCTGCCGCTGTCGCTGAACATCTCGGCGCGTCTGCCGCTGTCGCCATCGGCGCAGGCCGTGAAGAATATTCTGCTGTCGCTGCTGAATAAGCCAGCGGTAGAGGACCGTGAATTGATGCTGGTGGGATGAGTTAAGCGCACTTTTTCCCTCACCCTAACCCTCTCCCATCAATGGGAGAGGGGACCGATCCCGCCGATATTAGCCAAATAAATCACCTCACCAACCAACCGCTCGATCATCTCCCTCGCCCGCTTGCGGGAGCGGGGATCGATCCAGCGCATATTTAGCCACAATGATCACCTCACCAACCAACCGCTCGATCAGCGCCCTCGCCCGCTTGCGGGAGAGGGCGGGGGTGAGGGCGTCCTTCAAACGACTCCTTATTACTATTACGCATAACACACCGTTTTTTATTATTTGTTGCCATGACACCAACTTCATAACATGGACGAAACAGGGGCAGGAATCAGGAGAAAAGGGTGTGAATTTCCAGCAACTTAAAATTATACGTGAAGCGGCCCGTTGCGAGTTCAACCTGACCGAAGTGGCGAATACGCTGTTTACCTCCCAATCCGGAGTCAGCCGCCATATTCGCGATCTGGAAGATGAACTGGGCGTAGAAATCTTTATTCGTCGTGGCAAGCGACTGTTAGGCATGACCGAACCGGGCAAGGCGCTGTTGACCATTGCTGAGCGCATCCTTGATGAAGCGGGCAAAGTACGCCGCTTAGCGGATGTGTTTACCAATGAAACCAGCGGCGTGCTGACCATCGCCACCACGCACACCCAAGCGCGTTACAGCCTGCCGCGCGTGATCAAAGCGTTTCGCCAGCTCTATCCCAACGTGCGCCTTGAGCTGAATCAGGGATCGCCGCAGGAGATCGTCGCCATGCTGCTGGCCGGTGAAGCCGATATCGGTATCGCCTCCGAGCAGCTAGTGAACAACAGCAGTCTCGCGGCGTTCCCGTGGTTCAGCTGGCATCACTCGCTGCTGGTGCCGCACGATCATGAACTGTTACAGCAGCAGCCTATTACGCTCGCCAGCCTGAGCCGCTATCCGTTAATCACTTATCGTCAGGGCATCACCGGCCGTTCGCGGGTGGATCGGGCATTCCAGGCCGCCGGTCTGCGCCCGGATATCGTGCTCAGCGCGCAGGATTCTGACGTGGTGAAAACCTACGTGGAACTCGGTCTTGGCGTGGGGATTCTCGCCGATCAGGCGTGCGATATTTACGAAGGCGAAGATCTGGTAAAAATCGACACCCATCATCTGTTCGATGCCAATACCGTGTGGCTCGGCCTGAAGCGCGGCCAGCTGCAACGCAATTACGTTTGGCAGTTCCTCGAACTCTGTAATGCCAACCTGTCGCTGGAGGAGATCAAGCGTCAGGCGCTCTCCTACGAAACCGAAAACGAACCGGCCATCGACTTCCAGATCTAAGCCAGCACGGTGCGGCGCAACCTAGCCGCACCGCCACGCAACCGCGTTCCCGCTTTCATCCCCGCCCTGAAATGTGCTAAAGACAAGGGCATTTCCCGCACATCAGGAGCAAACATGATTAGGCTACGCGCTATGACGCCACGCGACATCGATTCCGGCGTTGCCCTCACGCAGCAACTGCACTGGCCGCATCGCCGCGAAGACTGGCAGCAGGCGCTGACGTTCGGCGCAGGCACGGTGGCTGAACATCAGGGCGACTACGCCGGCAGCGCGCTGGGGTTTCGCTGGGGCGAGCAGGCGGCCACCATCGGACTCGTCATCGTCAGCCCACGCTGGCAAGGGCAGGGCATCGGTAAACAGTTGATGCTGGCGCTGCTGGAACAATTTCCTGATTATCGGCTGCGGCTGCACGCCACCGAGAGCGGTAAACCGCTGTACCAGAAACTCGGTTTTACGGTAGCGGGCCAGATCCTGCAGCATCAAACGCGCGCGCTGGCGGCGGTGCCGGCGTTAAGGGTGCCAGCCGGTTTCACGCTGCGTCCCGCGCAGCCCGCAGAGGCACAACAGTTAACCGCCTTCGATCACCAGGCGCACGGCCTGTGGCGCCCCGCCTTAATCGCCCATCTGATTGCCGCTGCACAAACCCGGATATTGCTGGATGCACAGCAGCGCGTGCAGGGCTTTGCCAGCCTGCGCCGTTTTGGTCACGGCTGGTCGATTGGCCCGGTGATTGCGTTGAATCTGGCGAGCGCGCAAACCTTGATTGCCGCCCTGATGCAGATGCTGCGCGGCGAGTTTGTGCGCATCGATACCGACGCCGCGTTACCGCTGGCGCCATGGCTGAAAACCCTGGGTCTGGAGCAGATGGATGCGCCCACCATCATGGTACGCGGCACGCCGTGGATGCCAAAGCCCGGCGCGATGCAGGCTTATGGTTTGATGACGCAGGCGATGGGGTGATGCTGAGTGGCAAGGGGCGCGATGCCGCCACGGTAACGAGCGGAATTTGTGTGACGTGACCGCCGCGCAACGTAGCGGCGCGATTTATCGCGCAATCCCAGCCCGGGGACAATGCCAAAACCCCTAAACGTGCTGATAAACAGCAAAAAAAAGCCACCGAATTTCGGTGGCTTTCCAGACAGATGATAGAGGATCTACCCGTTAAATCAGCTCGGTTTTCACCCCCTGCTGCACCAGCAGTTCCGCGTCATCGCCGTGGCTGTAAACCTCATACTCCACGCCCGCGACCGTTACGGTACCTTGCTGATGCTGCCACTCGCTGATATCGCTGCCTTCCGGCAGAATATCTTTCAGCTGCACCACATCGCCGGCATCGCCGTTCACCATCAGCTGGGTTTTACCGTCTTCGATAAACAAATCTTTTTCGCCGTAATGCAGCAGCGCATCCAGATCGATTTTCAGCGTATTATCACCGCTGCCGCGAATATCAAATATCTCCACCGATTGAATCTCAGCTTGATGCTGAGATAAATCGAGCAGCTGATCTTTACCGGTTAATTGCAGGGTATCAACCTGCGTTTCACTGCCGGTGATAGCGTGTTCGGTTAATTTATCGACGCCGTCGAGGAAATGGACGATGTTTTCGGGTTCTTCAGAAATAAGTGGACGGGTTACAATGTCTTCTTCAACAGAATATATATTATCAATGTAAATTCCATCAATATAATTATCAAGAGTTAACTTACAAGTCCAGAAATTAGGAATGCCTATACCTGTGTAATCTGTGCTATCGAATGACAATAATTCTCCAGCCTTAACTACAAATGTATACTGTCTGGGAGTTGAGTCGTTAGGGTAAAGATAGGTAAATGAAAACGTAGCATCTTTACTACCACGATTCCAGATATTACATCCTAATTCCGAAAATGTACTCGATCTCCCCCAACCAGTCACCGCAGTCCAAATACCAAAACCTCCTGATGTCAAAAGATTGAGGCACTGATTACTCCAGCCATCGGGGGCGTTGTCAGGTGTTTTAACTACTTTGCCATTAAATACCAAGTCACCATTACTTACGAATGCTAATCTTGAATTATCATTAAATCTGATTTCATTGCCAAATTTGAATTCGCGCCCCGCCAAATTTTCAAAATCCAATACTCCCCAGTTTCCTGAATATTCTTTAGTAATATTCAGCTCAAACGATTCGCCCCAATTCTCCGCTTCGAATTGCTTAACCTGGAAATTCCATTCCCCTTTTGCCAGGCCTTTCTCCGGCGTCCAGCTCCACTTACCATCCGCATCCGCCTTCACGCTGTAAGTTGTCTCACCCGACGCATACTGCGCACGGATCATCACCACGCTGTCCGCCGGCGCGGTGCCGCGCAGGGTTGGCGTCTGGTCATCGGTGGTATCACCGCTGGCGAGGTTGCCGGTTTCGGCACCAAAATCATCAAACGCGTCGGTAATGGTCGGCGCCGGGTTGTTGTACTCCAGCACAAATTTGCCGCTCCAGTCGCTCTCAGCGCCGTCGAGTCTGGCCATCGCGCGGAACTCCCAGGTGGTGTTTTGGCTGAGCGCCGGCGAGGTCCACTCCCAGCTGCCGTCGGCTTTCACCACGGTGCTCCCCGCGTTTTCCCACGCGCCGTCCCACGTACCGCTCTGGAAGTAAATCACGCTGCCGGCCACGCCGCGCCCGCGCAGGGTCGGCGTGCTGTCGTCGGTGGTGTCACCGCTCTTCAGGCTGCCGGTCACCGCGCCGACGTCGTCCCAGGCGCTGTCAATAGTTGGCTTCAGGTCCAGCGCCGGATCGACGGTGAGCTGGAAGCTGCTCCAGCCGCTCTGGCCGGGCTTCTGCACCTCAAAGGTCCAGCTGCCTTTCGCCAGCGCGGACGGCGTCCACGTCCACTTGCCTGCACTGTCCACGTTCACCGTGGTAGAGGCGTACTCGCCCGAACCCAGCTTATAGCGCAGCGTAATGGTGCTGTTCGCCGCGCCGCTGCCGCGCAGGGTTGGCGTGGTGTCGTCGGTGCTGGCGCCGCTCGCCAGGCTTCCGGTCACCGGGCCGGCGTTGTCCAGCGCGCTGTCGATGGTCGGGTTGCGGTCCAGGTCCGGGTCGATGGTCAGCGTGAAGCTGTTCCAGCCGCTCTGGCCGGCGTTCTGCACCTCAAAGGTCCAGCTGCCCTTCGCCAGCGCGGACGGCGTCCACGTCCAGTGGCCGGTGCTGTCCACGCTCACGGTGGTGGAGGCGTAGCTGCCGCCGTCCGTTTTGTAGCGCAGCGTGATGATGCTGTTCGCCGGGCCACTGCCGCGCAGGGTTGGCGTGGTGTCGTCGGTGCTGCTGCCGCTGCTCAGGCTGCCGGTCACCGGGCCGGCGTTGTCCAGCGCGTCGGTGATGGCCGGCGCCTCTGCGGCGGTGTATTTGAGGATGAACTTGCCGGTCCAGGTGCTGTCGACGCCGCCGTGGCTGGCTTTGGCGCGGAACTCCCAGGTGCCGTTTCTGCTCAGCGCCGGCGAGGTCCACTCCCAGCTGCCGTCGGCCTTCACCACGGTGCTGCCGACGTCGTACCACGAGCCGCCCGCCGTGCCGCTCTGGAAGTAAATCACGCTGCCGGCCACGCCCTTGCCGCGCAGGGTCGGCGTGCTGTCGTCGGTGGCGTCACCGCTCTTCAGGCTGCCGGTGACCGCGCCAAAATCGTCCCAGGCGCTGTCGATGCTCGGCTTCAGGTCCAGCGCCGGATCGATGGTCAGCGTGAAGCTGCTCCAGCCGCTCTGGCCGGCCTTCTGCACCTCGAAGGTCCAGCTGCCTTTCGCCAGCGCGGACGGGGTCCACGTCCAGTGGCCTGCATTGTCCACGTTTACGGTGGTGGAGGCGTACTCGCCCGAACCCAGCTTATAGCGCAGCGTAATGGTGCTGTTGGCCGCGCCGCTGCCGCGCAGGGTTGGCGTGGTGTCGTCGGTACTGCTGCCGCTGCTCAGGCTGCCGGTCACCGGGCCGGCGTTGTCCAGCGCGCTGTCGATGGTCGGGTAGCGATCGGCATCAGAGTCAATGGTCAGCTCATAGCTGCTCCACTGCGACTGCCCCTCTTTTTTCACCTCAAAGGTCCAGTTGCCGTCCTCCAGCTGTGGCGCGGTCCACGTCCAGTTGCCGCTGGCGTCCACTTTAATGGTGCCTTCAAACATGGTGGCCAGGCGGAAGTAGCGCAGCAGAATGGTGCTGTTGGCCGGGCCGGTGCCGCGCAGGGTTGGCGTGCTGTCATCGGTGGTACCGCCGTTATTAACGAGGCCGGTGGTGGGGCCCACGTCATCCCAGGCGCTGTCGATGGTCGGTTTACGGTCCACGGTCGGGTCGATGGTCAGCGTGAAGCTGCTCCAGCCGCTCTGGCCGGGCTTCTGCACCTCAAAGGTCCATTTGCCGCTGGCCAGCGCGGACGGCGTCCAGGTCCAGTTGCCGTTCGCATCCACGTTTACCGTGGTAGAGGCGTACTCGCCCGAACCCAGCCTGTAGCGCAGCGAAATCACGCTGTTCGCCGGGCCGCTGCCGTTCAGGGTTGGGGTGGCGTCGTCGGTGATGCCGCCGTTAGCGATAATGCCCTTAACGGTTCCAAAATCATCGTAGGCGCTGTTAATGGTCGCGTTGCGGTCCAGCGTGGGATCGACGGTGAGCGTAAAGCTGCTCCAGTCGCTCTGGCCGGTTTTCTGCACCTCAAAGGTCCAGCTACCTTTCGCCAGCGCGGACGGCGTCCAGGTCCAGTGGCCGCTGCTGTCCACGTTCACCGTGATGTAGGTGTAGCCGCCGTTGCCGAGCTTATAGCGCAGCGTAATCTCGCTGTTCGCCGGGCCGCTGCCGCGCAGGGTTGGCGTGGTGTCGTCGGTGCTGCTGCCGCTAGCCAGGCTGCCGGTCACCGGGCCGACGTTGTCGAGCGCGCTGTCGATGGTGGCGTTGCGGTCGGCGTCCGGGTTGATGGTCAGCGTGAAGCTGTCGTTCCAGCCGGACTGGCCCTGCGACTTCACGTCAAACGTCCACTGACCGGTGGCCAGGCTGACGCCCGGCGTCCAGCGCCAGTGGCCGGTGCTGTCGGCGTTAACCGTGACGGAGGCGGCCGCGCCGCCCGCCAGCGTGTAGCGAATCACCACCTGGCTGTTGGCCTCCGCGCGGCCCTGGAAGGTTGGCGTGGCGTCATCGGTCATCGCGCCGTTAGCCAGCGGGCCGGTAACGGGGCCGAAGTCGTCCGTCACGGACTCAATGCGGGTGCGCTGGGCGATGCCGGCGGTGCCGGCGATTTCCAGCTCGAACAGCACCGAGGCGACCTCGCCGGTGCTGGCCTGGAACTCATAGCGGCCGTCGGGCAGGTTGCTGCCCGGCGTCCAGCTCCAGCTGTCGCCGCTGACGGTGGCGGTGGCGCTGCCGGCCCAGGTCGGGCTGCCGGCGAGGCGGTAATAGACGATAACGGTGCTGCCTGCGGAGACCTCGCCGCGCAGGGTCGGGGTGGCGTCGTCGGTGAGCGCGCCGTGGCCGAGCGAGCCGGTGAAGCTGCCCGCGTCGTCAAGCGCGTCGGTGATGGTGACTTTAACGTCCTCGCCGGCAATCACGATGTCAAAGGCCTGAGAAGGCGCGCCGGCGCGCAGCTTTCCGCCGAAGGTCTCTTCGGCCATCAGGCGCAGGCTGTTAACGCCGTCTTTCAGGTCCTGCGCCGGCTCCATCACCCACTTGCCGGTGACCTTGTCCGCCACCGCGCTGCCGATTTTTTCATTTTTGTCGTTGAGCAGGTAAACGGTGCTGCCTTTCTGCGCGATGCCGGTCAGCGTCGGGCGTTTATCGTCGGTGGCTTTGCCGGCGTCGAAGCTGCCGGTCACGGCGCCCTGGTCGTCGTAAAGGTTAATCAGGTCCGGCGCGGCCGGCGGGGTGGTGTCGACAATCACGGTGCCGAGGGTCGGCGTGCTGCGGTTGCCGGCGGCGTCAAAGTGGCGGATGGAGAAGCTGTACTCGCCGTCGGCGTAGGGCGTCGGCGCCTCCCAGCGGTAAAAGCCTTTGTCGTCCACCGGGACGCGGAAGGTGTCGGTGCCAATCACCAGCTCGATAAAGCCGCCGGGCTCGAGCGCGGTTTTATTACCGAACACCAGTCTGCCGTCGGCGCTTTCGCGATAGAACACCGGGCTGCGGGCTAGTAAGTCATTCATAGGTATTGTCCTTAATGTGTTGTCAAAGGTGGTGCGGCGCGGTCAACGCGACATCGCACAGCGGCGGGAATGGTAGAGCAGCGCGTAACGGGCCCGTATCAAGAACCGTCTGCAAAGGAGGAAAATTCCTGGAGTGGCGCAGCGCCGGGCGGGGCACAATGCCCAAACCCCTGAACGTGCTGATAAACAGCAAAAAAAAGCCACCGAATTTCGGTGGCTTTCCAGACAAACCTGCAACGATCTAACCGTTAAATCAGCTCGGTTTTCACCCCCTGCTGCACCAGCAGTTCCGCGTCATCGCCGTGGCTGTAAACCTCATACTCCACGCCCGCAACCGTCACCGTGCCCTGCTGATGCTGCCATTCGCTGATATCGCTACCTTCCGGCAGAATATCTTTCAGCTGCACCACGTCGCCAGCACCGCCATTCACCATCAGCTGAGTTTTACCGTCTTCGATAAACAGATCTTTTTCGCCGTAATGCAGCAGCGCATCAAGATCGATTTTCAGCGTATTATCCCCGCTGCCGCGAATATCAAATATCTCCACCGATTGAATCTCTGCCTGATGTTGAGATAAATCGAGCAGCTGATCTTTACCGGTTAATTGCAGGGTATCAATTTGCATTTCACTGCCGGTGATGGGGTGTTCGGTTAATGCGTCGACGCCGTCGAGTTTGTGTAGAATTGAATTAACTCCATCTTCAGTGTCATTTAAGACATTCATTTTTTGTAGCGTGCCATAAATGTTGTCTATATATATGTTTTCCGAGAATTTAATAGTTTTTATAACTACCCTATCAACATTATCAAGGCCATAATCTGAAAGGTTAAAGAAATATGATTCGCCAGCTTTAACAAGTATTCTATCTACTTCTATTGTCGAACCATAAAGTAAAACAAATTCAGCATCTTCTGTGCCATTATTCCATATAGTTGCTCCAGCCTCTTTTATATCATTATTTATATCTGATCTACCAATTTCAAGCATCCAAGGCTTATAAAAGATTAAGGATTGCTTGCCGAAATTATCCGGCGCTTCGTCTGGTGTTTTAACTATTTTACCAATTTCTGAGCGATTAGGTATACCAAAGCCAGAGGCCCGATAAAAATTAAACGAAAGTTGATTGAAGAAAGCAAATTTTTTTCCGTCTTTAATTGAACCTAATGGTAACTCTTCAAAATTGAGAATACCTGCTCCCTCAGGATAACCTTGCGAAACATTTAATTTAAAAGTATCTCCCCAGTTATCCATTGCAGAGTTTTTTACCTGGAAATCCCAGTCTCCTTTCGCCAGTCCTTTATCCGGCGTCCAGCTCCACTTACCATCCGCATCCGCCTTCACGCTGTAAGTTGTCTCACCCGACGCATGCTGCGCACGGATCATCACTACGCTGTCGGCCGGCGCAGTGCCGCGCAGGGTTGGCGTGCTGTCATCGGTGGTATCACCGCTGGCGAGGTTGCCGGTTTCGGCACCAAAATCATCAAACGCGTCGGTAATGGTCGGCGCCGGGTTGTTGTACTCCAGCACAAACTTCCCGCTCCAGTCGCTCTCAGCGCCGTCGAGTCTGGCTAACGCCCGGAACTCCCAGGTGGTGCTGTGGCTCAGCGCCGGCGAGGTCCACTCCCAGCTGCCGTCGGCTTTCACCACGGTGCTGCCCGCGTTTTCCCACGCGCCGTCCCACGTGCCGCTCTGGAAGTAAATCACGCTGCCGGCCACGCCCTTGCCGCGCAGGGTCGGCGTGCTGTCGTCGGTGGCGTCACCGCTCTTCAGGCTGCCGGTGACCGCGCCGAAATCGTCCCAGCCGCTGTCGATGCTCGGCTTCAGGTCCAGCGCCGGATCGACGGTGAGCGTGAAGCTGCTCCAGCCGCTCTGGCCGGGCTTCTGCACCTCGAAGGTCCAGCTGCCTTTGGCGAGCGCGGAGGGCGTCCACGTCCAGTGGCCTGAATTGTCCACGTTCACCGTGGTGGAGGCGTACTCGCCCGAACCCAGCTTGTAGCGCAGCGTAATCTCGCCGTTCGCCGGGCCGCTGCCGCGCAGGGTCGGCGTGCTGTCGTCGGTGCTGCTGCCGCTGCTCAGGCTGCCGGTCACCGGCCCGAAGTCGTCCCAGGCGCTGTCGATGGTCGGATAGCGGTCCAGGTCCGGGTCGATGGTCAGCGTGAAGCTGTTCCAGCCGCTCTGGCCGGCGTTCTGCACCTCAAAGGTCCAGCTACCCTTCGCCAGCGCGGACGGCGTCCACGTCCAGTGGCCTGCACTGTCCACGTTCACCGTGGTGGAGGCGTAGCTGCCGCCGTCCGTTTTGTAGCGCAGCGTGATGGTGCTGTTCGCCGGGCCGCTGCCGCGCAGGGTTGGCGTACTGTCGTCGGTGCTGCCGCCGCTCGCCAGGCTGCCGGTCACCGGGCCGGCGTTGTCCAGCGCGTCGGTGATGGCCGGCGCCTCCGCGGCGGTGTAGATGAGGACGAACTTGCCGGTCCAGGTGCTGTCGACGCCGCCGTGGCTGGCTTTGGCGCGGAACTCCCAGGTGCCGTTTCTGCTCAGCGCCGGCGAGGTCCACTCCCAGCTGCCGTCGGCCTTCACCACGGTGCTGCCGACGTCGTACCACGAGCCGCCCGCCGTGCCGCTCTGGAAGTAAATCACGCTGCCGGCCACGCCCTTGCCGCGCAGGGTCGGCGTGCTGTCGTCGGTGCTGTCACCGCTGTTCAGGCTGCCGGTGACCGCGCCAAAATCGTCCCAGGCGCTGTCGATGGTTGGCTTCAGGTCCAGCGCCGGATCGACGGTCAGCGTGAAGCTGCTCCAGCCGCTCTGGCCGGCCTTCTGTACCTCAAAGGTCCAGTTGCCTTTGGCGAGCGCGGACGGGGTCCACGTCCACTTGCCTGCACTGTCCACGTTCACCGTGGTAGAGGCGTACTCGCCCGAACCCAGCTTGTAGCGCAGCGTGATGGTGCTGTTCGCCGGGCCGCTGCCGCGCAGGGTCGGCGTGGTGTCGTCGGTGCTGCTGCCGCTGCTCAGGCTGCCGGTCACCGGGCCGGCGTTGTCCAGCGCGCTGTCAATGGTCGGGTAGCGATCGGCATCAGAGTCAATGGTCAGCTCATAGCTGCTCCACTGCGACTGCCCCTCTTTTTTCACCTCAAAGGTCCAGTTGCCGTCCTCCAGCTGTGGCGCGGTCCACGTCCAGTTGCCGCTGGCGTCCACTTTAATGGTGCCTTCAAACATGGTGGCCAGGCGGAAATAGCGCAGCAGAATGGTGCTGTTGGCCGGGCCGGTACCGCGCAGGGTTGGCGTGCTGTCGTCGGTGGTGCCGCCGTTATTAACGAGGCCGGTGGTGGGGCCCACGTCATCCCAGGCGCTGTCGATGGTCGGTTTACGGTCGACGGTCGGATCGATGGTCAGCGTGAAGCTGCTCCAGCCGCTCTGGCCGGGTTTCTGCACCTCAAAGGTCCATTTGCCGCTGGCCAGCGCGGACGGCGTCCAGGTCCAGTTGCCGTTCGCATCCACGTTCACGGTGGTGGAGGCGTACTCGCCCGAACCCAGCCTGTAGCGCAGCGAAATCACGCTGTTCGCCGGGCCGCTGCCGTTCAGGGTTGGGGTGGCGTCGTCGGTGATGCCGCCGTTAGCGATAATGCCCTTAACGGTTCCAAAATCATCGTAGGCGCTGTTAATGGTCGCGTTGCGGTCCAGCGTGGGATCGACGGTGAGCGTAAAGCTGCTCCAGTCGCTCTGGCCGGTTTTCTGCACCTCAAAGGTCCAGCTGCCTTTCGCCAGCGCGGACGGCGTCCACGTCCAGTGGCCGCTGCTGTCCACGTTCACCGTGATGTAGGTGTAGCCGCCGTTGCCGAGCTTATAGCGCAGCGTAATCTCGCCGTTCGCCGCGCCGCTGCCGCGCAGGGTTGGCGTGGTGTCGTCGGTGCTGCTGCCGCTGCTCAGGCTGCCGGTCACCGGCCCGAAGTCGTCCCAGGCGCTGTCGATGGTCGGGTAGCGGTCCAGGTCCGGATCGATGGTCAGCGTGAAGCTGTTCCAGCCGCTCTGGCCGGCGTTCTGCACCTCAAAGGTCCAGTTGCCTTTCGCCAGCGCGGACGGCGTCCACGTCCAGTGGCCTGCATTGTCCACGTTCACGGTGGTAGAGGCGTACTCGCCCGAACCCAGCTTATAGCGCAGCGTGATGGTGCTGTTCGCCGGGCCGCTGCCGCGCAGGGTTGGCGTGCTGTCGTCGGTGCTGCTGCCGCTCGCCAGGCTTCCGGTCACCGGGCCGGCGTTGTCCAGCGCGCTGTCGATGGTCGGGTAGCGGTCGGCGCTGGAGTCAACGGTCAGCTCATAGCGGCTCCACTCATATTGCCCCTCTTTTTTCACCTCAAAGATCCAGTTGCCGTCCTCCAGCTGTGGCGCGGTCCAGGTCCAGTTACCGCTGGCGTCCACTTTAATGGTGCCTTCATACACGCTGGTCAGGCGGGCGTATCGCAGCAGTATGGTGCTGTTGGCCGGACCGGTGCCGCGCAGGGTTGGCGTGCTGTCGTCGGTGGTGCCGCCGTTGTTGATGAGGCCGGTGGTGGGGCCCACGTCATCCCAGGCGCTGTCGATGGTCGGTTTACGGTCTACGGTCGGATCGATGGTCAGCTTATAGCTTTTCCAGCCACTCTGGCCGGAACGCTGCACCTCAAACGTCCAGCTGCCGTTGGCCAGCGGCGGCGGCGTCCACGTCCAGTTGCCGTTCGCATCCACGTTCACGGTGGTGGAGGCGTACTCGCCCGAACCCAGCCTGTAGCGCAGCGAAATTACGCTGTTCGCCGGGCCGCTGCCTGTCAGGGTTGGGGTGGCGTCGTCGGTGATGCCGCCGTTAGTTACCAGCCCCTGCACGTCACCAAAATCATCGTAGGCGCCGTTAATGGTGGCGATGCGATCCACGGTGGGATCGACGGTGAGCGTGAAGCTGCTCCAGTCGCTCTGGCCGGGCTTCTGCACCTCAAAGGTCCAGCTGCCTTTCGCCAGCGCGGACGGCGTCCACGTCCAGTGGCCGCTGCTGTCCACATTCACTTTGATGGAGGTGTAGCCGCCGTTGCCCAGCTTGTAGCGCAGCGCAATCTCGCTGTTCGCCGGGCCGCTGCCGCGCAGGGTCGGCGTGGTGTCGTCGGTGGTGGCGCCGCTCGCCAGGCTGCCGGTGACCGGCCCGACGTTGTCGAGCGCGCTGTCAATGGTGGCGTTGCGGTCGGCGTCCGGGTTGATGGTCAGCGTGAAGCTGTCGTTCCAGCCGGACTGGCCCTGCGACTTCACGTCAAACGTCCACTGACCGCTGGCCAGGTCGTTGCCCGGCGTCCAGCGCCAGTGGCCGGTGCTGTCGGCGTTAACCGTGACGGAGGCGGCCGCGCCGCCCGCCAGCGTGTAGCGGATCACCACCTGGCTGTTGGCCTCCGCGCGGCCCTGGAAGGTCGGCGTGGCGTCATCGGTCATCGCGCCGTTTGCCAGCGGGCCGGTGACGGGGCCAAAGTCGTCCGTCACGGACTCAATGCGGGTGCGCTGGGCGATGCCGGACGTGCCGGCGATTTCCAGTTCGAACAGCACCGAGGCGACCTCGCCGGTGCTGGCCTGGAACTCGTAGTGGCCGTCGGGCAGGTTGCTGCCCGGCGTCCAGCTCCAGGTCTCGCCGCTGACGGTGGCGGTGGCGCTGCCGGCCCAGGTCGGGCTGCCGGCGAGGCGGTAGTAAACGATAACGGTGCTGGCGGCTAAGACCTCGCCGCGCAGGGTCGGGGTGGCGTCGTCGGTGAGCGCGCCGTGGCCGAGCGAGCCGGTAAAGCTGCCCGCGTCGTCAAGCGCGTCGGTGATGGTGACGTTGACGTCGTCGCCACCAATCACGATATCAAACGCTTCAGAAGGCGCGCCGGCGCGCAGCTTGCCGCCGAAGGTCTCTTCGGCCATCAGGCGGAGGCTGTTAACGCCGTCGTTCAGGTCCTGAGACGGCTCCATCACCCACTTGCCGGTGACCTTGTCCGCCACCGCGCTGCCGATTTTTTCATTTTTGTCGTTGAGCAGGTAAACGGTGCTGCCTTTCTGCGCGATGCCGGTCAGCGTCGGGCGTTTATCGTCGGTGGCTTTGCCGGCGTCAAAGCTGCCGGTCACGGCGCCCTGGTCGTCGTAAAGGTTAATCAGGTCCGGCGCGGATGGCGGGGTGGTGTCGACAATCACGGTGCCGAGGGTCGGCGTGCTGCGGTTGCCGGCGGCGTCAAAGTGGCGGATGGAGAAGCTGTACTCGCCGTCGGCGTAGGGCGTCGCCGCCTCCCAGCGGTAAAAGCCTTTGTCGTCCACCGGGATGCGGAAGGTGTCGGTGCCAATCACCAGCTCGATAAAGCCGCCGGGCTCCAGCGCGGTTTTATTACCGAACGCCAGTCTGCCATCGGCGCTTTCGCGGTAGAAGGTCTGGCTGCGGGCCAGCGGTTCGGCGGCCGCAGGAGCGGTGTCGCTGACTGGCGCGGCGGCCGCGTCAGCGGTGGTTTCAAGCTGCGCGGTGCCGTTGCCGATGATGATGCTGAACGGCGCAGATGGCGTGCCGGCGCGCAACTGTTTACCAAAGGTCTCTTCGGCCATCAGGCGCAGGCTGTTGCTGCCGTCTTTTAAGTCCTGCGCCGGCTCCATTACCCACTTGCCGGTGACCTTGTCCGCCACCGCGCTGCCGATTTTTTCATTTTTGTCGTTGAGCAGGTAAACGGTGCTGCCTTTCTGCGCGATGCCGGTCAGCGTCGGGCGTTTGTCGTCGGTGGCTTTTCCTGCGTCAAAGCTGCCGGTTTTGTCGCCCTGGTCGTCGTAGAGGTTCAGCAGTTCAGGGGCGGCGGGTGCGCTGGTATCGACAATCACGGTGCCGAGGGTCGGCGTGCTGCGGTTGCCGGCGGCGTCAAAGTGGCGGATGGAGAAGCTGTACTCGCCGTCGGCGTAGGGCGTCGGCGCCTCCCAGCGGTAAAAGCCTTTGTCGTCCACCGGGACGCGGAAGGTGTCGGTGCCAATCACCAGCTCGATAAAGCCGCCGGGCTCCAGCGCGGTTTTGTTACCGAACACCAGTCTGCCGTCGGCGCTTTCGCGATAGAACACCGGGCTGCGGGCTAATAAGTCATTCATAGGTATCGTCCATAATTGTGTTGTCAAAGGGGGTGCGGCGCGGTCAGCGCGACATCGCACGGCGGCGGGAATGGTAGAGCAGCGCGTAACGGGCCCGTATCAAGAACCGTCTGCAAAGGAGGAAAATTCCTGGAGTGGCGCAGTGCCGGGCGGGGTGGGGTGCGGCCGTCAGCATGCGCGATGAATCGCGCCGCTACGGAAGGTGCGGTGATTTGCTACGTCGCTTAATTGATCGGCATTAAACCGGACTCATGCGCACTTCATTTAACGCCGCCCAAAAACAAAAAAGCCATGCTGCAAAGGCGGCATGGCTTGGTTAATACGGCTCTCACTTAATGCTGATTAAACGGCGTGTTGCACCAGTAATTCCGTCTCATCCGTGTACTGATAAACATCGTATTGAACACCCGCCACGGTGAGGGTGCCTTGCTGCTGTTGCCAGCCGTCAATATCGTTGCCGGACAAAATATCCTCCAGCTTCACCACGTTGTTGGCGTCGTTGTCCAGCATGTACTGCGTTTTACCGTTATCAATCAAAATGTCACTATCAACAACCGATAACAGGTCGCCTACACTCAGTGACGTAAACCCGTTGCTGAACGCGTCATCACTGCTTGCCGTATCCGCCGAGGTATCAATGGTGATCGCGAAGCTCTGGCTCCAGCTCGGTGCATCCTCAACCTGCACCTGGAATGTCCAATAGCCGTCTTTCAGTGCCGCCCAAGGCGTCCAGCTCCAGTTTCCTTCACTGTCCGTGAATGTGCTGTTGGTGCGCACCTTGCCGCCATCGGTATACAAAATATCGATCAGCGTATTCGCCGGACCGGTGCCGTGCAGGGTTGGCAGCGCGTCGTCGGTGATGCTGCCGCTGAAGCGGTCGCCCTGATCGTTGCCGACGTTATCGGTGATATGGGTGATCTCGGCATCGCGCAGCGCGATACGGCCTTCCGGCGTATCAATGGTGATCGCGAAGCTCTGGCTCCAGCTCGGTGCGCCTTCAACCTGCACCTGGAACGTCCAGTAGCCGTCATTCAGATTCTGCCAGGGCGTCCAGCTCCAGTTGCCCTCATCGTCGGTGAAGGTGCTGTTGGTGCGCACCCTGCCGCCATCGGTATACAGGATATCGATCAGCGTATTGGCCGGTCCGGTGCCGTGCAGGGTTGGCGTCGCATCATCGGTAATGCTGCCGCTGAAACGCTCACCTTGCTCGCTGCCCACGTTATCGTAGATGTGGGTGATCAGCGCGTCCGGTGCCGCCGGGGTGTCGATGACCAGTGTGAACGCATTGCTCCACGTCTCCTGGCCGTCGGCCTGGACGGTAAATGTCCAGGTGCCGTCGGCCAAATCGGCGCGTGGCGTCCAGCTCCAGTTACCGTCAGCGTCGGTGGTGATGCCGTTGTAGCGGGTTACGCTGCCGTTGGTGAACATAATGTCCATGTAAGTGTTCGCTGGGCCGGTGCCGCGCAGAGTCGGGGCGGCATCGTCGGTGCGGTTGCCGCTGGCGAGCATGCCTTGCTCTTGTCCAACGTCATCCCAGGCATAGCGAATAACCGGGGTGATCGCTTTTACGCCGTAAGCGTAGGACGAAGGCTGGTGCGCGTAGCTTACCGGTGTGTCACTGACGAGGCTTTCGGGGAAACTGCTCAGGGATTTGGTGGCGGTTTGCTCAATCACATAAGTTGAATTATCGAGCGCGATATAGGCGGTTGAGCCGTTTTCACGCGACGCGCGGTCGGTGTCGAGGGTGTAATCCGGATAGCGTGTTTTCATCTGTGGTTCCTTAACAGAGTAAAAGAAGGGATCGACGCCTGCCTGGCAAGCGCACAGACGAGAGAGTGGGTTAAACGCGTTAATCAGGGTACGAGAATGGTCCCGATGCGCATATGGCTTTTCAATGCGTTAGCGAGAAAAGCGCGGCAGTCGGCGGCGGCCGCGCGGCGGCGTTAAGGGCGGGAAGCGGGCGGCAACATGGTTAAAATGTCATCCAGCGGCACCGCGTGGCTAAACAAATAGCCTTGCAGCTGATTACAGCCGGCTTCGGCCAGCGCGTTTTTTTGGCCTTCGGTTTCCACGCCTTCAGCGGTCACCGTTAAGCCCATCGCGTGACCCAGCCGCACCACCGATTCCACAATCGCGGTAGAGTTCTGCGCCACGCCCAGCGACTGAGTAAACGAACGGTCAATCTTGATTTTGTCCACCGGGAAGCTGCTGAGGTAATTAAGGCTTGAATAGCCGGTACCAAAATCATCCAGCGCAATCCGGAAGCCGGCTTCGCGCAGCGCAATGATGCTGTTGCGCGCCTCGTGTTCATCTTCAATCAGCACGCCTTCGGTGATCTCCAGCTCCATGCGCTGCGGATCGGCACCTTCTTCCTGCACGATATGGATGATGCGCTCAACAAAATTCACCGCGCGGAACTGCACCGGCGAGACGTTCACCGCCACCACAATATCCGGCAGCTTGAGCGACGTTTTACAGGCTTCGCGCAGCACCCATTCGCCGAGCGGGATGATCATGCCGGTCTCTTCGGCGATGGCGATGAAATCACCCGGTGCAACGTCGCCGCGCATGGCGTGATGCCAGCGCAACAGCGCCTCCAGGCCCACCACCTGCTGGCCGCTGATATCCATTAGCGGCTGATACCACACCGCTAATCCGTCAAACTTCACCAGCGCCTGACGCAAATCCGCCGCCATCTGCTGACGGGTGCGCAGCGATTCATCCATCACTTTTTCGAACTGGCGATACTGGCCGCGTCCGTGGTTTTTGGCATCATAAAGCGCGATATCCGCTTTGCGCATCAGCTCCAGCCGATCAATGCCGTCTTTTGGCGCCAGCGCCAGACCGATGCTGACGCCCACCCACAGCTCGCTGCCCACCAGCTGATACGGCTCGCTCAGGCGGCTGATAATGCGTTTCGCCAGCGATTGCACCTGACCAATATTCTCCACCTCCGGCATCACGATGATGAACTCGTCGCCACCAATGCGGCCCACGGTGTCGCTGGTGCGCACAATCTCATTGAGGCGGCGCGCCACCTCAATGATCAACTCATCCCCGGCGTGATGGCCGTAGGTATCATTGATATTTTTGAAGCGATCAAGATCCAGCAGCAGCAGCGCCACGCGCTGATCGTGGCGTCCGGCCAGCGCCAGCGCCTGAGTTAAGCGATCTTCCACCAGGGAACGATTGGGCAAACCGGTTAACACATCATGAAATGCCAGATGCTGCGCCTGCGCTTCACTGGCACCGAGTTTCAGCAGCGACTGCGACAGCTTGAGTGACGAAGTCCAGATGCGGCGCACCATCACCAAACACAGCACGGTAATCAGGATCACCGACAGCAAGGTAGAAGGGCCGAGGGTGCGTAACATCTGCGCGCCGGGCTTATCGGGATTCCAGCTGAGATAACCGACCGGTTCGCCCTGTTGTGAATTCAGCATATAGCGCGCTTTGGTTTTCCCCGCTGGCTCGCTGTCGCTGAAATGCAACTGACGCAGCTGGCTGCGATCGGCGAGGTTGCGCAGATAGCCATCGTCGAGAAACTTTATGCTCACCAGACGATAGCGCCCGGCCTGTTTAGTACTGCTGATATCGCCCACCGCCAGCGCGGCGGCGCGTTGGCCGATGCGCACGAAATCGGCGTGATCGGTGGGGCCGGCTACCACATCGCTGTTTTGCACCAGCGGACTGTTCAGCATGTCCTGCAGATAAGGCCCGATGCGTTTGTCCGGCACCGGCTGGCCATTGCGCCACACGTTGATCAGCTGGTTGTCGCGGTCCAGCAGCACCACCAGCTGGTGATCAAACATGTCATACAGCCAGCCGCCGACATTTTGCGTCAGCCAGCGTTGATCGGGATGCGACGACGCCAGCTGATCGGCCAGCGGAGACCAGCGCGTCAGGCTGCGCAGCTGGCGCAGATGTTCCGTCAGGCTCTGGGTAAACGAAGCCTGGATCATGCGCTGTTGCTGATCGCGCGCTTCGTTATTGCTTAACGCTGTGCCCCAGAACAGACCCACGCCCGCGCCGACAAAGGTCAGAAGCAAAATTGCCAGCAGCGGCAAAATAACTTCACGCACAAAGTTGCGGCGAAAACCATCCGATAGTTTTATTGCGTTAATCATTTTAAAAGTTGGCCTGACAAGAAGGGTTCATCCTTTAACCTAGCAGAACATCCGCAGGCTGTATTCTGTAAGGGAGCTGAAAGCGTGATGTAAATTAGCGTTAATTTTTTGAATGCTGTCACAAACGGAACAGTTAAAAATAATTTATTAAAAACACCCTCCGTTTCGCTGCAATTCTGCTGCCCTAAAACAAATTCATCCGCCCGTCATTGAGCCGTCACGGCGCTGTCATCTGACATGCGCAATGTAATCGCCATCCCGCAGCAAGCCCGCTGCGTTCCTCAACCAATGCGAATGAGGTATTGAGCGTGATGGAGATATCCAGACATCCGACCACTGTTTATCAGGCCGTTGCCGCCCAACTGGAGCTGGCGCTACAGGAGCGCTATCGCTGCGGCGATTATCTGCCTTCTGAACAGCAGCTGGCCGATCACTACGCAGTGAATCGCCACACTTTGCGGCGCGCGGTGGATGAGCTGGTCAATAAAGGCCTGCTGCAACGGCGTCATGGCGTGGGCATTTTGGTACTGATGCGGCCGTACGATTATCCGCTGCATGCGCAGGCGCGCTTCAGCCAGAACCTGATGGAGCAGGGCAGCCATCCCACCAGCGAGCGTCTGCTGGCGGTGCTGCGTCCGGCGAGCAGCGATGTGGCGAGCGCGCTGGGCGTCAACGAAGGCGACAACGTTATCCACTTGCGCACGCTGCGCCGCGTCAATGGCGTGGCGGTGTGCGTCATTAACCACTTCCTGGCGCAACTCAGCTGGTGGCCAGCGCTGCAACAGTTCCACAGCGGTTCACTGCACGACTTTATGCAGCAGCAGCTTGGCCTGAGCCTGACGCGCAGCCAAACCCGCATCAGCACGCGTCGTGCACAAGCCAAAGAGTGCAAGCAGCTGGAGATTGCGCTGCAGTCGCCGCTGCTGTGTGTGCGCACCCTGAATAAACACAGCGACGGTCAGGTAGCGGAATACTCCGTCAGCCTGACGCGTGGCGACATGATTGAACTGACTCTGGAGCACGAATGACACAGCAAACCGCCCGCCAGCATTGGCTCTCGGTGCTGGCGCACAGTGAAGCCAGCCAGCTTGAAGCGCACTGGCAGCCGTTACATATCAATACTGATTTTGAACGCATCCGTCTGGCAGAAACCGGCTTAACCCGCCTGCAGGCGCGCATGGGCGGCAGCGGCAAGCGCTTCGTGATGGGCGATGCCACGGTGACGCGCGCGGTGGTGAAGCTGCACGACGGCACGCTCGGCTTTAGCTACGTGCTGGGGCGCGACAAAGCGCACGCCGAACGCTGCGCGCTGATTGATGCGCTGCTGCAACAGCCGGAAACCCAGGCGCTGTTGCAGGAAAAATTGATTGCCCCGCTGGCGGCTCTGCGTGAAGAGCAGCGACAGCTGCGCGCACGTGAAATCGCCAGCTCCAAAGTGGATTTCTTTACGTTGGTTCGCGGAGATAACTGATGACTTTACTGGCAAGTTTTACCCATCCGGTGGCCGATGCCCAACGAGCTTTCCGCCGCATCCTGAAAGCGATGAGCGAGCCGGGTGTGATGGTATCGCTGCCGCTGCAACAGGGCTGGGGCGATCTCTCGCCGGCGGCCACGGCGGTGCTGCTGACGCTGGTCGATCAGGAGAGCGCGCTGTGGCTGGATGGCCACATCGATAATGACGTGGTGCGCAGCAACCTGCGTTTCCACACCGGCGTGCCGATTGTCGATGAGCGCGATGCCCCTTTTGCGCTGACGCACGCGGCGGCCAATCCGGATCCGGCGCTGTTCGCCTCTGGCGACAACATGTCCCCGGAAAAAAGCACCACGCTGATTGTGGAAGTGCCGTCACTGAGCGGTGGCTTAACGCTGCGTCTTTCCGGTCCCGGCTTACGTGAACCGCGCGCCGTTGCGCCGCAGCTGCCGGAAGCGATTCTGCACTATCTGCGCGAGCGTCCACATCCGTTCCCACAGGGCGTCGATCTGATTTTCACCTGCGGTGAAGCGATGATGGCGCTGCCACGCACCACCGACGTGGAGGTGTGCTGATGTACGTTGCGGTCAAAGGGGGCGAAAAGGCGATAGCCAGCGCCCATCAGCTGCAGGCCGATCTGCGTCGTGGCGATCGCGAGGTCGCCGAATTGGGTTGCGATCAGGTGGCGCAACAGTTGGGTTTAGCGGTCGATCGCGTGATGACCGAAGGCGGCATCTACGATCCGCAGCTGGCGGCTTTGGCAATTAAACAGGCGAGTGGCGATCTGGTGGAAGCGATCTTCCTGCTGCGCGCCTATCGCACCACGCTGCCGCGCCTCGCTGATAGCCTGGCGCTGGCAACCGCTGAGATGCGCCTCGAACGCCGCATCTCAGCAGTTTACAAAGATTTGCCGGGCGGACAGGTGCTCGGCCCAACCTACGATTACAGCCATCGTCTGCTCGATTTCACCCTGCTGGCAAATGGCGAAACACCCGCCGCGCCGCGCGACGATCAGGCGCTGCCACAACGCTGTCCGCACGTGTTCAGCATGATGACGGCGGAAGGATTGGCGGCACGCGAAGAGGATGACGGCAGCGAGCCGTGCGACATCACCCGCGAACCGCCAGGCTATCCGGCTACGCGCGCCGCACGGCTGCAACAGCTGGTGCGCGGCGACGAAGGTTTTCTGCTGGCGCTCGGCTACTCGACGCAGCGCGGCTACGGCCGCAACCATCCGTTCGCCGGTGAAATTCGTACCGGTTATCTCAGCGTGTCAATCTGCCCGGAAGAGTTGGGATTTGAGATTGAGATTGGCGAAATCCTGCTGACCGAATGCGAGATGGTGAACGGCTTCACCACCGAAACTGACAGCGCGCCGCACTTTACGCGCGGTTACGGCCTGGTGTTTGGCCGTTCCGAGCGTAAAGCGATGGCGATGGCGCTGGTGGATCGCGCGTTGCAGGCGCCGGAGTACCACGAACGTATTGCCGGCCCGGCGCAGGACGAAGAGTTTGTGCTGTCGCATGCCGACAACGTCGAAGCTGCGGGCTTTGTCTCGCATCTGAAACTGCCGCACTACGTCGATTTCCAGGCGGAGCTTGAGCTGCTGAAACAACTGCGCCAACCGCATCAGGAGCAGAACCATGAGTGAGTTAACCGGCTACAACAACGGTTATCTGGATGAGCAGACCAAACGCACCATCCGCCGCGCCATTCTGAAGGCAGTGGCGATTCCCGGTTATCAGGTGCCGTTCGCCGGACGCGAAATGCCGATGCCTTACGGTTGGGGCACCGGCGGCATTCAGATCACCGCCAGTATTATTGGCGATGCCGATGTGCTGAAGGTGATCGATCAGGGCGCGGATGACACCACCAACGCGGTATCCATTCGTCGCTTCTTCCAGCGCGTCAGCGGCGCGGCCACCACCGAAGCGACCCGTGATGCCACGCTGATCCAGACGCGTCACCGCATTCCGGAAACGCCGCTGGAAGAAGATCAAATCCTGATTTTCCAGGTGCCGATCCCCGAGCCGCTGCGCTTTATCGAGCCGCGCGAAACCGAAACCCGCACCATGCACGCGCTGGAGGAGTACGGCATCATGCAGGTGAAACTGTATGAAGATATCGCCCGCTACGGCCATATCGCCACCACCTATGCCTATCCGGTGAAGGTCAACGATCGCTACGTGATGGATCCGTCGCCGATCCCCAAATTCGACAACCCCAAAATGCACATGATGCCGGCGCTGCAGCTGTTTGGTGCCGGACGTGAGAAACGCATCTATGCGCTGCCGCCGTATACCAAAGTGGAAAGCCTCGACTTCGACGATCACCCGTTCAGCGTGCAGCAGTGGGAAGAACCCTGCGCGCTGTGCGGTTCGCGCCACAGCTACCTCGACGAGGTGGTGATGGATGACGCCGGTACGCGCATGTTTGTCTGCTCCGATACCGATTTTTGCCACCAGCAGCAGGAACAATAGCATGCACAGTGAACAGCCGCTGCTTGCGGTCAACCATCTCACGCACCTTTACGCGCCCGGCAAAGGGTTTGAAGAGGTGAGTTTTGAACTCTATCCCGGCGAAGTGTTAGGCATTGTTGGGGAATCCGGATCGGGCAAAACCACCTTGCTGCGCAGCCTGTCAGCACGCTTAGCGCCGCAGCAGGGCAACATTCTTTATCGCGCGCAGGATCTCTATCAGCTGAGCGAGAGCGATCGCCGCCGCTTGCTGCGCACCGAATGGGGCGTGGTGCATCAGCATCCGCTGGATGGATTGCGTCCGCAGGTCACGGCGGGCGGCAACATCGGCGAGCGGCTGATGGCGGTGGGCCAGCGGCATTACGGTGATATTCGTCAAGAGGCGATGCGCTGGCTGCAGGATGTGGAGATCCCCGCTAACCGCATCGACGATCTGCCCACCACCTTTTCCGGCGGCATGCAGCAGCGTTTACAGATTGCGCGCAACCTGGTGACGCAGCCGACGCTGGTATTTATGGATGAGCCAACCGGCGGGCTGGATGTGTCGGTGCAGGCGCGCCTGCTGGATCTGCTGCGCACGCTGGTGCGTGAGCTGAATCTGGCGGTAGTGATTGTGACGCACGATCTCGGCGTGGCGCGTTTGCTGGCGCATCGCCTGCTGGTGATGAAGCAGGGGCGCGTGGTGGAGAGCGGGTTGACCGACCGGGTGCTGGACGATCCGCATCATCCGTATACGCAGCTGCTGGTTTCATCGGTGCTTAACTAATGGCGGACATCACTATGCAACCTTTATTGCGCGTAGAGCATCTGAGCAAAACCTTTGTGCTGCACAACCAAAGCGGCGCCGCGCTGCCGGTATTGCAGGACGCCAATCTTGACGTCAGCGGTGGCGAATGCGTGGTGCTGCATGGCCGCTCCGGCAGCGGCAAATCCACGCTGCTGCGCGCGCTGTACGGCAACTATCAGGCCAACAGCGGTCACATCTGGCTGCAACATCAGGGCGAATGGATCGACATGGCCAACGCGCCCGCCCGCCAGATTCTGGCGATTCGCCGCCACACCGTCGGCTGGGTCAGCCAGTTTTTGCGCGTCATCCCGCGCGTGCCCACGCTGGAGATTGTGATGCAACCGCTGCTGGAGCGCGGCACCGAGCGCGCTTTCTGCGAAAAGCGCGCCAAAGAGCTGCTGACGCGCCTCAACGTGCCGGAGCGTTTATGGTCACTGGCGCCGTCCACTTTCTCCGGCGGCGAACAGCAGCGCGTCAACATCGCGCGCGGCTTTATCGCCGACTATCCGGTGCTGCTGCTGGATGAGCCAACCGCCTCGCTCGACAGCGCCAACAGTGCGGCGGTGGTGGAACTGATTGAACAGGCGCGCGCCCGCGGTGCCGCCATTGTCGGAATTTTCCATGACGAAGCGGTGCGCGCACGCGTGGCCGATCGCCTGCACGTCATGCAGCCAATGCAAGCAGGAGCAGAAGCATGATCGTCAACAACGTCCAGCTGGTGCTGGAAAACGAAGTGGTAACGGGATCGCTGGAAATCCGTGACGGGCGCATCGCCAGCTTTAGCGACAGCGTCAGCCAACAGCCGGGCGCGCTGGATGGCGAAAACGCCTTCCTGCTGCCGGGTTTGGTGGAGCTGCACACCGATAACCTCGACAAGTTCTTTACGCCGCGCCCGAAGGTGGATTGGCCCGCCTATTCGGCGATGAGCAGCCACGATGCGCTGATGGCCGCCAGCGGCATCACCACGGTGCTGGATGCGATTGGCGTCGGCGACGTCCGCGATGGCGGCCATCGTCTGGATAATCTCACCAAAATGATCGACGCGATTCAGGACAGCAATCGCAAAGGGATTAACCGCGCCGATCACCATTTGCATCTGCGCTGCGAGCTGCCGCACAACACCACGCTGCCGCTGTTCGAAGCGCTGATCAACACGCCGGAGCTGTCGCTGGTGTCGCTGATGGATCACTCGCCGGGCCAGCGCCAGTACGCCTCGCTGGAGATGTATCGCACCTATTATCAGGGCAAATATCAGCTCAACGACGAGCAGATGGATCAGTTTGAGCGTGAGCAGCTGGCGCTGGCCGCCGAGTTCTCCACGCCTAACCGCAACGCCATCGCCAGCTTGTGCCGCTCGCGCGGCATTCCGCTGGCCAGCCACGATGATGCCACGGCGGCGCACGTTGCCGAATCGCATGCGGTCGGCAGCGCCATCGCCGAATTTCCCACCACGCTGGAGGCGGCACGCTCATCACGTGACTGCGGCATGCAGGTGCTGATGGGCGCGCCCAACATCGTGCGCGGCGGCTCGCACTCCGGCAACGTGGCGGCAGCGGAACTGGCGAGTCACGGCCTGCTGGATATTCTCTCCTCCGACTACTATCCCGCCAGCTTGCTCGATGCGGTGTTCCGGCTGGTGGCCGATGAGCGCAACACGCTGACGCTGCCGCAGGCGGCCGCGCTGGTGACCCGCAATCCGGCGCGGGCGATTGGCCTGCAGGATCGCGGGCGCATCGCCGAAGGACTGCGTGCCGATTTAGTACTGGTGCATACCGATCATGGTCATTCGCACATTCGTCACGTCTGGTCGCAAGGCAAGCGGGTGTTCTGATGGCGCGCCTGATCTGGCTTACCGGGCCTTCGGGCGCGGGCAAAGACAGCCTGCTGAACGCGCTGCGCGAGGCGCCGCCGGAGAATCTGCTGATCGCCCATCGCTACATTACGCGCGCCGCCGATGCGGGTGGCGAGAACCATGTGGCGCTAAGCGAAGCCGAGTTTCGACGGCGTGAGGCGCTGGGGTTGTTCGCCGTCAGCTGGCAGGCGCACGGCATGTATTACGGGCTGGGCGAGGAGATCGATCTGTGGCTGGCGCGCGGAATGAACGTGCTGGTGAACGGTTCTCGCCTGCATCTGCCGATGGTGCAGCAGCATTACGGCACGCAGCTGCTGCCGCTGGTGTTACAGGTTTCGCCAGCGGTGCTGGAAGCGCGTTTACGGCAGCGTGGGCGCGAGACAGAAGCGGAGATCGCGCAACGGCTGGCGCGTGCCGCCGAACCGCTGCCTGCGCACTGTTATGCGTTGAATAATGATGGTGCGTTGAGCGAAACACTGCTAACGCTGCGCCAGTTGCTGACCGATCCAGCCGCTGTCACCGTTTAATCATTTTACTGTCATCAAGCTTTCATCCGTTTTGCCCGTAATAGCGTGCAATCAACAGCTCAGAAGAGATGGAGTGCAACATGGCACAGGCATTACTGAAAACCGTTGTCGACAATCCCTTCCCGCACGTTACCGGGCAGGGCAACAAGGTGCTGTCGGTGCAGGGATTGTGCAAAGCGTACGGCGCCAACCAGGTGCTGGATAACGTCAGCTTCGATCTGCATGCGGGCGAGCTGGTGGCGGTGATTGGCCGCTCGGGCGCAGGCAAATCGACACTGTTACACATGCTCAACGGCACGATCGGCGCTTCGCAGGGCGCGATCCTTAGCAATCGTCACGGCGAAGTGGATCGCGATGTGGTGACGCTGAACAGCCGCCAGATGCGTGAGTGGCGCAGCGAATGCGGCATGATCTTCCAGGACTTCTGTCTGGTGCCGCGCCTCGACGTGCTGACCAACGTGCTGCTCGGTCGTTTAAGCCAAACCTCGACGCTAAAATCGTTCTTCAAAGTCTTCTCCGAAACCGACCGCGCCCGCGCTATCGAACTGCTGCAGTGGATGAACATGCTGCCGCAGGCGCTGCAGCGTGCGGAAAATCTCTCTGGCGGCCAGATGCAGCGCGTAGCGATTTGCCGGGCGCTGATGCAGAACCCGCGCATTTTGCTGGCGGACGAACCGGTGGCGTCACTCGATCCGAAAAACACCAAGCGCATCATGGACGTGCTGCGTCAGGTGAGCGAGCAGGGCATCAGCGTAATGGTGAACCTGCACTCAATTGAATTGGTAAAAAGCTACTGCACCCGCGTCATCGGTATTCAGCGCGGCAAAGTGCTGTTTGATGGACATCCTTCCCGGTTGACCGACGGCCTGATGCATGAGCTGTACGGCGACGAAATTAACCAGCTCCACTAACTCCCACGGCAAGAGAAAACCTAAGAATGAAACTGACTTCTTTAGCTTTACTGACTATTGCGATGGCATTTGGCGCAAACGCAGCGGATGCACCAAAAGAGTTGAACCTCGGGATTCTTGGCGGCCAGAACGCCACGCAGCAGATTGGTGATAACCAATGCGTGAAAGATTTCTTCGATAAAGAGCTGCAGGTGGATACCAAACTGCGCAACTCGTCTGACTATTCAGGCGTGATTCAGGGCTTGCTGGGCAACAAAATCGACCTGGTGCTGAGCATGTCGCCCGCCTCGTTTGCCTCGGTTTATCTGCAGAACCCGAAAGCGGTGGATGTGGTGGGCATCGTGGTGGACGACAAAGACGGTTCGCAGGGTTATCACTCAGTGGTGATCGTGAAAGCCGACAGCCCCTACCAAAAGCTGGAAGACCTAAAAGGCAAATCGTTCGGCATGGCCGATCCGGATTCCACTTCCGGCTTCCTGATGCCGAACCAGGCGTTCAAGAAAGAGTTTGGCGGCACGGTGGACGATAAGTACAACAACACCTTCTCCAGCGTCACCTTCTCCGGCGGTCACGAGCAGGACATCCTCGGCGTGCTGAACGGCCAGTTCGAAGGCGCAGTAACCTGGACGTCGCTGATTGGTGACCGCGAAACCGGTTATACCTCGGGTGCCTTTGGTCGTTTAATTCGTATGGATCATCCGGATCTGATGAAGCAGATCCGCATTATCTGGCAGTCGCCGCTGATCCCGAACGGTCCGATTCTGGTGAGCAATAATCTGCCCGCTGACTTCAAAGCGAAAGTGGTGGCCACCATCAAGAAACTGGATAAAGAAGATCACGGCTGCTTTGTTAAAGCGGTTGGCGGTGCCCAGCACATCGGTCCAGCTACCGTGGCGGATTACCAGAATATCATCGATATGAAGCGTGATTTGATGAAGGGTACGCGCGGTTAGTTGTGGTGGGGTGCTTGCTGTTACCTTCCTCGGTCGGTGCTCGCTGTCCCCCTCCTCGGTCCGTGCTGGCTGTCCCCCATCCCGGCCTTCCCCCACAAGTGGGGAAGGAGATGCTGCCACATGCGACTTCGGAGCTGCATTTTGCAGCATCTTCCTCCCCCATTAATGGGGGAGGACCGAGGAGGGGGACAGCGAGCACCATCCAGCAAGTCCCCAACCAACAGGAATTCCCCCCTTGACCGATTTCGAACACTACTACCAACGCATCCGCCGCCAGCAAAAGCGCGACTCGCTGCTGTGGTCGCTGCTGTTACTGGCGCTCTATCTGGCCGCGGGCAAGATGGCGGAATTTAATCTGCTCACCGTCTGGCAGTCGCTGCCACACTTTTTCGATTACATTGGCGAAACGCTGCCGGTGCTGCATTGGTCGGAACTCTTCTCCGATGTGAAAACCGAGGGATCGCTGGCTTACTGGGGCTATCGCCTGCATTTCCAGCTGCCGCTGATCTGGGAAACCTTACAACTGGCGCTGTCGTCCACCATCGTGGCGGTGGCGGTGGCTGGCGTGCTGGCGTTCTTCGCCGCCGACAACACCCAAACACCGCGCAGCCTGCGCATGGCAATCCGCGCGTTTGTCGCCTTCCTGCGCACCATGCCCGAACTGGCGTGGGCGGTGATGTTCGTGATGGCGTTTGGCATTGGGGCCATTCCCGGCTTCCTTGCGCTGGCGCTGCACACCGTCGGCAGCCTGACCAAACTGTTTTACGAAGCGATTGAGAGCGCGTCGGATAAACCGGTACGCGGCCTTGCGGCGTGCGGCGCCAGCAAACTGCAGCGCATGCGCTTTGCCTTTTGGCCGCAGGTTAAACCGACGTTTCTCTCCTACAGCTTTATGCGTCTGGAGATCAACTTCCGCTCCTCCACCATCCTTGGGTTGGTGGGCGCGGGCGGTATCGGGCAAGAGCTGATGACCAATATCAAACTCGATCGTTACGATCAGGTCAGCATCACGCTGTTGCTGATCATTGTGGTGGTGTCGCTGCTGGATACGCTGTCCGGCTGGCTGCGTCGCCGCGTAGTGGAAGGAGACGTATCATGATCGCCCTAGCGCCGGATGTCGCCAAACTCAAGCAGGAGCATGCCGCCCTGTTTGCTGCGCAAAATCGCTATCTGCGCCGCGTTGCGCTGGTGGCGCTGGCCATCGCGCTCTATTACCTGTTCTTTTTCGAATTCTTTGGCATTGAGTGGAGCCGTTTTCTCATCGGCTGCCAGCAGCTCAGCCGCTATTTCCTGCGTATGTTTGTCTGGCAGGACTTCCTTAACTGGCCGTTTGCTTACTACTTCACGCAAGTCGGGATTACGCTGGCAATTGTGTTTTCCGGCACGTTGACCGCGTCACTCATCGCCTTGCCGGTCTCGTTCCTGGCGGCGCGCAACGTGATGCACGATCCGTTGACGCGTCCGATTGCGCTGGTGGTGCGTCGCGTACTGGATGTGCTGCGCGGCATCGATATGGCGATTTGGGGGCTGATCTTCGTGCGCGCCGTCGGCATGGGACCGCTGGCCGGCGTGCTGGCGATCGTGATGCAGGATGTCGGCCTGCTCGGCAAACTCTACGCCGAAGGGCATGAAGCGGTGGAGCGTTCGCCGAGTCGCGGTCTCAGCGCGGTAGGCGCGAACATCCTGCAAAAACATCGCTACGGCATTTTCACCCAATCGTTCCCGACCTTCCTCGCGCTCAGCCTGTATCAGATTGAGTCCAACACCCGCTCCGCAGCGGTGCTGGGCTTTGTTGGCGCGGGCGGCGTCGGCCTGGTGTATGCCGAGAACATGCGTTTATGGAACTGGGATGTGGTGATGTTCCTGACCCTGATTCTGGTGGCGGTGGTGATGATCATGGATGTGGTCTCCAGCAAGCTGCGTAAACGTTACATCACGGGGAAAGGGGTGCCGTTGTGGCAGCCTGCCGCGCGCGACTAAGCCGTTCACTGCGCTGCCAGGCGCGCTCCAGCGCCTGCACCAGCTGCGCCTGATGCCAGGGTTTCGCCAGCCGCTCACACAGCGGCAGCGTGACCTGCGTCTGGCGCAGATCCTGACCGCTGATCAACACCGTTGCCAGATGCGGCCACTGCGCCTGCGCCTGGCGAATCACATCCGCGCCATTAATGCCGCCCGGCAGCATCAAATCACTGATTAACAGATCGATATCCGGCGTCTGGCGCAGCAGCCTCAGCGCGCTTTCGCCGTCGCCACACTCCAGCGTCAGATAACCCAGCTGATGCAGATGTTCGCACAGCGTTTGCCGCACCGTCGGTTCATCATCCAGCACCAACACCAGCCGATCATTGCTGGCCTGCGGTACCAGCGGCGGCGGCACGCTGAGCGGTTGCGCCGCTTCGGGCGCGCGCGGTAATAACAGCCGCACGGTGGTGCCTTGTCCCGGCGCGGTTTCCAGCTCAATCTGGCCGCCGGATTGCCGCACAAAGCCATACACCATCGATAAGCCCAAACCGCTGCCGCTGCCGATGGCTTTGGTGGTGAAGAACGGCTCAAACACCTGTTCACGCACTTCGGCCGACATGCCGCAGCCGTGATCGATCACTTCAATGGTGACGCGATCGCGCTTGCCGTCGACTTCCTGTTTACGCTGATTCCAGATACGCAGGCGGATTTCGCCGCTCTGCTGCGCCATGGCATCGCGCGCGTTGACCACCAGATTGATCAGCGCGTTCTCCAGCTGGCCGGCATCGATCCACGCTGGCCAGCCGGGACGCTGCGCATCGATCACCAGCTGCTGGCCGGGCAGCAGCGCGTGCTGCAGCAGTGAATGCAGATTATCCACCAGCTCCACCACCGACACCGCGCGCGGATAGAGCGCCTGCTTACGTGAGAAGGCCAGCAAGCGCTGCGTCAGCTGCGCCGCACGGTCGGCAGCCTGACGTGCGCGTTCGATGCGGCTGGCGAGCGTGCCGGGCGGTAGCTGATCGACGGTTAACGCCAGGCTGCCGATGATCACCGCCAGCAGATTATTGAAGTCGTGCGCCAGTCCGCCGGTCAGCTGTCCCACCGCTTTCATCTTCTGGCTGTGCAGCAGCGCTTCCTCCAGCGCCTTGCGCGTGGTGCGCTCCAGCACGGTATTCACCATGCCGCGCCGTGGCACCGGGCTGAAGCGCAGCTCCAGCGTGCGACCATCCGCCAGCCGCACTTCCTGCGCATCGGCTATTCCGTTGAGCTCGACATCGACGCGTTTGAGTAGCTGCTGATAGTGCAAACCGCGATGCAGTTCACGCGGCGCGATGCCGAGCAGCTCGGCATATTGCGCATTCCATACCACCAGCTGACCGCTGTTATCAAACAGCGCAAAGCCGTCGCGCATGGCGAGAAAGGTCGATTCCAGCTGGTTGCTTTTCTCTTTTAGCAGGCGCGACGTGTGCGCCAGCGACGCCGTATTGCGCGCAAACACGTTAAAGGCGCGCGCCAGATCGCCCAGCTCATCGCGCCGCGCAAGGCCCGGCACGTTGACGCTCTTTTCACCCTGCGCCAGCCGCGTCATGGCGTGGGCGATGGCGGTCAGACTCGAACCGAGATTACGGTAGATGTAGTAACCGGCGTAACCGGTGATCAGCAGCGCCAGCAGCATAAACAGGCCGATAAAGCCGATGATCGAATCCAGCTCTGCATGCGTCACCGCGCTGCGGGCGTCACTCTGTTGCGCCACCAGCTGCACATAATGGGTGATGTCGTCGTTGAGCATCGCCACCAGCGCTTTGATGCGATAGGTAGCGTAGGCAATAGCGATATCACTCTGCTCCAGCTGCTGCGCCACCGGCTGCAAATCCGTGCTGGTGGCGATCAGCCGCTGCACCTGAGTATTCAGCGCGCCGTTAAGCCTTAACGCTTGCCACTGGCGCAGCACCGATTGCAGCTGCTGCACCGCGGCCTGCGGCGCGCTGGATTGAATCGCCACGCTGAATAAGCTGTGGGTTTGCTGACGCAGCGCGGCAGAAGGGGAATCGGTGCGCGTAAGCAGGTCAATGCGATTGAGTAACAGCTGCGATTGCCACAAGCCGCTCAGCATCACGTTGCGCTGCAGATGGCGCTGATGCCCGGCGCGCAGCAATTGATTAATGGTTTGTTCCAGCGTCTGGCTGCGCTCACGAATACGCGCTAGCAGCTGCGGCTGCTGTGCCGCCAGCGGCGCACTTGCCAGCAAGCTCAGCGACTGTTGCAGTTCCCGCTGCGTTTGCTGCAGGCGCGCCGATTCGCTCTGATACTCCAGCGCGCCGACCACCTGCGATAACCGCACCGCCGCAATGGCCACATTGGCGGTGTCGCGCGCCAGCGCCAGGCTGCCGTTCATATCGGCCAGCGTTTGTGCCTGCGCCTGTTCCTGAATGTGACCTGCGTGGCGAAATCCAAAAATCGCGACCAGGCTCACCGCCAGCGTCACCGACATCACCAGCAGATTAAACAGCAGCAGGCGACTACGCGCGCCCGCGTGCCAGTGCAGACTGTGACTCATGGCTGCCACTCCTTACCGCTCAACTGCTGGCGAGTATAGAAGCGCGATCGGGGCGAAATATGACAAATATGAATGGCCTCTGACATTTTCCATTTATCTAAGCAGGTTTTACTCGCTGCAACCTTTGCCAGCAGGAGTCTGTAAATGGATGCCACACCGATACTCTCCATGCGGGGAATCACCCGACGCTTCGGCAACTTCTATGCGCTCAAGGGCGTGGATCTCACGGTCTGGCCCGGTGAAGTGCATGCGCTGATGGGCGAAAACGGCGCGGGCAAAAGTACTTTGATGAAAATTCTGGCCGGCGCCTATACCGCCAGCAGCGGGGAAATTCTTATCGACGGCCAGCCGTATGTCATAAAAGGCCCAAAAGAGGCGTTGGCGGCGGGCATCACCCTGATTTATCAGGAGATCAATCTGGCACCCAATTTGACGGTGGCGGAGAACATCTTTCTCGGCAGTGAAATCACGCGTGGAGGCCTGGTGAAGCGTCGCCAGATGGCGGAAGAGGCGCAGCGGGTGATTGATCGCCTGGGTGCGCAGTTCAGCGCCACCGATCTGGTGAGCCGCCTGAGTATTGCCGAGCAGCAGCAGGTGGAAATCGCCCGCGCGCTGCACCGCAACAGCCGCATTCTGGTGATGGATGAGCCGACAGCCGCACTCTCCAATCGTGAAACCGAGCAGCTGTTTGCGCTGATTAAACGACTGCGCAGCGAAGGCATGGCGATCATCTACATCAGCCATCGCATGGCGGAAGTGTATGAGCTATCCGATCGCGTGAGCGTGCTGCGCGACGGGCAGTACGTCGGCAGCCTGACGCGCGAGCAGCTCAACGCCAGCGAGCTGGTGCGCATGATGGTCGGGCGTCCGCTCAGCGATCTGTTTAACAAAGACCGCGATATTCCGCTCGGCGACATCCGTCTCGCCGTCAATCACCTGTGCGATAAACACAAAGTGCGTCCCAGCAGCCTGTCGGTGCGTGCCGGCGAGATTGTCGGGCTGGCGGGGCTGGTCGGCGCCGGGCGCAGTGAACTGGCGCAGCTGATTTTTGGCGTGCATCAACCGAGCGGCGGTGAGATCTGGATCGACGGCGTGAAAGTGCAGATTCACTCGCCGCGCGACGCCATCGCACGCGGCATCGGTTTTCTCACCGAGAACCGCAAAGAGCAGGGCTTGTTCCTCGAACTGGCGGCGCAGGACAACATTGTGATGGCGACGCTGGAGCGCGATGCCAGCTACGGCCTGCTCAATCGGCGCAAAGGGCAGAAGATTGCCAGCGAGGCGATTGATGCGCTGAACATCCGCGTGCCGCATGCGCAGGTGCGCGCGGGCGGCTTGTCCGGCGGTAATCAGCAAAAGCTGCTGATTTCACGCTGGGTGGCAATTGCACCGCGCATCCTGATTCTCGATGAGCCGACGCGCGGCGTTGATGTCGGTGCCAAGAGCGAGATCTACCGCATGATGCAGCAGATGGCGCAGCAGGGCGTGGCGATTTTAATGATCTCCAGCGAGTTACCGGAAGTGGTGGGCATGAGCGACCGCGTTTATGTGATGCGTGAAGGCGCCATCGCCGGTGAGTTGAGTGGGGCAGAGATTAGCCAGGAAAACATTATGACACTGGCCACCGGCGCGCAGCCGGTTCAGGCCTGAGGAGAGCGCAATGACCAGTGAATCCGCACGCGTAAAAAGTCCCACCCTCAAGCGCGCATTAATGAGTGACCTGCTGCAAACCGTCGGCATCCTGCCGATTTTGATCCTGATCGTGGCGGTGTTCGGCTTTGTCACGCCGAACTTCTTCACCGAGGGCAATCTGCTCAACATTACGCGTCAGGCCTCGATCAATATCGTGCTGGCGGCGGGCATGACCTTTGTCATTCTCACCGGCGGCATTGATTTGTCGGTGGGATCGATGCTCGGCACCACGGCGGTGGTGGCGATGGCGGTGTCGCTCGATCCGGCGTTTGCGTCACTGACGATTCCGGCGGCGTTAGGTGCCGGGCTGATTATGGGGTTGTTCAACGGCATTCTGGTGGCGTGGGCGGGGCTGCCGCCCTTTATTGTCACGCTTGGCACCTACACCGCGATGCGCGGCGCGGCTTATCTGCTGGCCAACGGCACCACGGTGATCAACTCCGACATCAACTTTGAGTGGATAGGCAACGGCTATCTCGGGCCGGTGCCGTGGCTGATCATCATCGCCTTTGCGGTGATCGCGCTGTGCTGGTTCATTCTGCGCCGCACTACCTTAGGCGTACACATTTATGCCGTTGGCGGCAACGTGCAGGCGGCGCGCCTGACCGGCATCAAAGTCAGCGTGGTGCTGCTGTTTGTCTACGCCATGAGCGGCTTGCTGTCGGGGCTGGCCGGATTGATGAGCGCCTCGCGGCTCTACAGCGCCAACGGCAACCTTGGCGTCGGTTACGAGCTGGATGCGATAGCGGCGGTGATCCTCGGTGGCACCAGCTTTGTCGGCGGCATCGGCACCATCACCGGCACGCTGATTGGTGCGCTGATTATCGCCACGCTGAATAACGGGATGACGCTGATGGGCGTCTCCTATTTCTGGCAGTTAGTGATTAAGGGCGCGGTGATCATTATCGCGGTGTTGATCGATAAGTACCGGACGCGGCATCACGTGGGTTGAGTTATATCGTGCTGGCTGTCCCCCTCCTCGGTCCTCCCCCACAAGTGGGGGAGGAAGATGCTGCCATATGTTCGTACTGAAGCTGCATGTGGCAACGTCTCCTTCCCCCGCTTGCGGGGGAAGGCCGGGATGGGGGACAGCGAGCACTAATCATAAAAACCAAAAAGCAGGAGAACATCGACTATGCGTTTTAATCCGATTCTAACCGGACTGCTGGCGGCTACGCTTCTGAGCGCGCCATTGGTGCAGGCCAAAGAGCTGAAATCCATTGGTGTGACCGTCGGCGATCTCGCCAACCCGTTCTTCGTGCAGATCACCAAAGGTGCGGAGCTGAAGGCGCGTGAACTGGCGGGCGACAAAGTCAACGTAACGCTGGTCTCCAGCGGCTACGATCTCGGCCAGCAGGTGGGGCAGATTGACAACTTCATCGCCGCTAAAGTGGACATGATCATCCTTAACGCCGCCGATTCCAAAGGTATCGCGCCCGCGGTAAAACGTGCACGTGATGCCGGGATTGTGGTGGTGGCGGTCGACGTGGCAGCAGACGGCGCTAACGCCACTATCACCTCCGATAACACCGCCGCCGGCGCGATGGCGTGTAAATACATCTCCGACCGCCTGAAGGCCAAAGGCAACGTGGTGATCATCAATGGACCGCCGGTTTCTGCGGTGCAGAACCGAGTCGAAGGCTGCATGACTGAGCTGAAAACCCATCCGGACATCAAGCTGCTCTCCTACAACCAGAACGCCAAAGGCAGCCGCGAAGGTGGCCTCGAAGTGATGACCGGGCTGCTGTCGGCCAATCCGAAGATTGATGCAGTGTTCGCGATTAACGACCCAACGGCGATTGGTGCCGATCTGGCGGCGAAACAGGCGCAGCGCAATGAGTTCTTTATTGTCGGCGTCGATGGATCGCCAGACGGTGAAGAGGCGCTGAAACGCAAAGGCTCGCTGTTCGTGGCCACGCCAGCGCAGGATCCGCAGGTGATGGCGGCGAAAGCGGTGGAGATCGGTTATGACATCCTGCAGGGCAAGCCTGCGCCGGATAAGCCGGTGCTGATTCCGGTGACGATGATCGATCGCAACAGCGTCAGCAGCTACAAGGGCTGGACGGTGAAGTAAGCAGCCGCTGTCCCTCACCCTAACCCTCTCCCATAAATGGGAGAGGGGACAAATAGCGCCCTCTCCTGCTTGCGGGTGAAGGCTGGGGTGAGGGCCAGCGTGGAAAGGAGGTGAAGATGCAACGCTCAGAAGTGAATGCGATCCTACAACGCACCCGCGAATTCTTTATGCGTCAGGATGTGCATCTGCCGCCGTGGGCCGATTACGGCCTCAGCCAGTGGCGCGCGCTCGATAAACATGACGCCGATGAACTGCTGGCGCTGCATCTTGGCTGGGATGTCACCAGCTTCGGCGCTGACGATTTCAATCAAACCGGTTTAACCCTGTTCACACTGCGCAACGGTTCGCGGGGTGGTCAGCCGTGGGCCAAACCTTATGCCGAAAAAATCATGCATGTGCGCGAAGGGCAGGTCACGCCGCTGCATTATCACCCGCAAAAGATGGAAGACATTATCAATCGCGGCGGCGGCAATCTGATCGTCACGCTGCATAACCGTGTGGGCAATCAGCTGGCTGATACGGCGGTGAACGTCACGCTCGATGGCATCCGCCAAACCCACGCCGCCGGTTCGCAGCTGCGTTTATCGCCGGGCGAAAGCGTTACCTTGTTGCCGGGCATCTGGCACAGCTTTTGGGGCGAAGAGGGCTACGGCGATGTGCTGGTGGGTGAAGTCTCGATGCCCAACGACGACGAACATGACAACGTGTTTCTCACGCCGCTGGCGCGCTTCAATCCGCTGGATGAAGATGAAGCACCGCGCTGGCTGCTATGTAACGAATATCACCGCTGGCTGGCCTAAAGGAGCCTGATATGGCACTGATTTCACTGGCGCAGGGTTTGGCCCATGCGCAACAGAACGGCTACGCGCTTGGCGCGTTTAACGTCCTCGACACCCATTTCCTGCGCGCGCTCTATCAGGCCGCTGAGCGGCAGCGCTCGCCGTTTATTATCAGCATCGCTGAAGTGCATTTTAAGTATGTCAGCCTCGAGCATTTGGTTGCCGCGGTGCGTACCGAAGCGGCGCTGCACGCTATTCCGGTGGTGCTGCATCTCGATCATGGCCTGCATTTTGAGGCGGTGATGCAGGCGATTCGCCTTGGCTTCACCTCGGTCATGTTCGATGGCTCGACGCTCAGCTATGAGGAGAACGTGCGCCAGACGCGCGAGGTGGTGAAGATGTGTCACGCGCTCGGCGTGTCGGTGGAGGCCGAACTCGGTGCGGTGGGCGGCGATGAAGGCGGTGCGCTGTTTGGCGAGGCCGACAGCGATAAATTTACCGATCCGGCGCAGGCCGCTGATTTTGTACACTCCACCGGCATTGATTGCCTGGCGGTGGCGATTGGCAATGCGCACGGCAAATACAAAGGCGAACCCAAACTCGACTTCGACCGGCTGGCAGCGATTCGCGCGACGGCCGGCATTCCGCTGGTGCTGCATGGCGGTTCCGGCATTAGCGATGCGGATTTCCGCCGCGCCGTCAGCCTTGGCATCAACAAAATCAATTTCTATACCGGCATGTCGCAGGCGGCGCTCGGGGCGATTGAAGCGCAGATCGCCCAACGCGATGCGCGCTACGACGCCTTTGCTGAGTTGTTGATGGCGGTAGAGCGCGACATCGCCAACGTGGTGGCGCAGCAGATGCAGGTATTCGGCAGCGCCGGGAGGGCATAACCGCATGGTGCGTAACGGAATCATCGGTGCCGGCAGCATGCTGGTGGATCACGTGCAGCGCATCAGCCATTGGCCGGAACAAGGCTGGCTAACCGAGATTCAGCACAGCGAGAAGTGCAGCGGCGGCGCGGCGCTCAATGTGCTGTTTACGCTGGCGCGCATGCAGCTGAATCTGCCGCTGGCGGGCGTCGGCATAGTAGGCGAGGACAGCGACGGCGACTACATCCTGCAACTACTGGACGATCATCATATCGACCGCCAGTTTGTGCAGCGCATCGCAAGCATCAATACTGCGATGACGCAGGTGATGACCACGCCGGATGGCCAGCGCACCTTCTTCCATGCGCGCGGCGCCAATGGCAAGCTCGATCTGGCGCACTTCGCCGACGTCTTCACGTCCCATCGCATCTTCCATCTCGGGTATTTACTGCTGCTGGATAGCCTTGATGTGCCGGACGATCAATACGGCACGCGCAGCGCACGGCTGCTGGCGCAGATGCAGCAGCGCGGCTATCTCACCTCCCTCGATTTGGTGTCGCGCGTGGGCGAATATCGACCGCTGGTGGTGCCTGCGCTGCGCTGGCTCGATTATCTGGTGATTAACGAACTGGAGGCGCAATCGCTTACCGGCATCAGTTTGCGCACGCCGCACGGGCTTGCCGCACCGACTGCGTTTGCCGAGGCGGCGACCTGGCTAATGCAGCAAGGCGTACGTCAGCGCGTGGTGATCCACGCACCCGAAGGCGCGTGGGGCCAGCAAGCGGACGGCGAAGGGCGCTGGCAACCGGCGTGGTGCTTAGCGCCAGAAGAGATCGTTGGCAGCGTGGGGGCGGGCGATGCGTTTTGCGCCGGTGTGCTCTATGCCAGCCATGAAGGATGGTCGCTGACGGAAACGCTGAAGCTGGCGCACACCTGCGCCTGTTTTAATCTGCATGCCGCCAACGCGCTGGACGGCACGCGGCCATTAGCCGAGATGCAGCGCTGGATGGATCAGGCGATTTGCGTTTCGCGCGCCGAAGAGGCCGGGCGCATCACGTCGGCGGAGAAAACATAGCCGAGACCGCGAATGGTGCGGATCAGGCTCGGTTGATGCGGATTGATTTCTATCTTGCGTCGCAGGCGCATAATCAGCACATCAATAGTGCGATCAAACACCTCAAGGCTTTCGCTGTGCGTCAGTTCGAGCAGCTGATCGCGGGTTAATACCTTGCGCGCATGCGCCACCAGCGCGCGCAGCAGCGTGTATTCACCTTGCGTTAGCGGCACGCTTTCACGCTGCGGATTGAACAGCTGGCAGCGCGCATCGTCGAGGCGCCAGCCGTTAAATTGCCAACCTTCATCCGCTAACGCTTCCGGCTGCACCAGCCGTCCGCAGCGTCGCAGCGCCGCGCGTGCCCGAGCCACTACCACGCGCGGATTGAACGGTTTAGCGATGTAATCATCCGCGCCCATCTCCAGCCCCACCACCATATCCGCTTCCGAACCCATGCCGGTCAACATGATCACTAGCAGATCGGGACGCTGCCGCTGCATCTGTTGCAGCACCAGCAAGCCGTTGGTGTCTGGCAGCATCATATCCAGCATCACCAGTGAAATTTCCGGGTGTAGCGTGAGCAGGGCTAGCGCATCTTTACCCTGATGGCAGCAATAAACGGTAAATACATGTTCATTCAACACATCGTGCAGCAATTCGCACACTGCACGATCATCATCGACCACCAGAATCGCGGGCTTCATGGATGCGCCTCTTTTGTTACGAAAGGGTTAAAAGCAGTGTAACCCGATGTTTTTTACCTGCTGATTAAGGCAACAGAAACGTGAGCGCCATCGCCTGGCAGAGTGCGGAAGCGTGCAGTGCCGCACTCTTTTTGCCAAACCATCGTCAGGTAGGAAAACGATTGCGCGGCGCTGGTGCAATGCACCATAATCGCGCCTCATTCTGGTTCAGAATAATCTTAGCCGCAGCCGCAAATGAAAACGTAATCGATTGCGTAGGGGAGTGGCATAGCTATTGCTATATGGACAGGGGAAAGCGCAAGGTTTCACAACCTGTTGTCCAGTTTGCTTCGCTTTCAAAACAACAATAAGCATGTAAACCACATTGGCAAGGAGCGCGCGCATTCGTGCCGACTCCGCTCATGAGAGATGATGATGTTAGAAAAACTCTTCAAACTAAAAGCGCACAACACCACGGTTCGCACCGAAATCATTGCGGGTATCACCACCTTCCTGGCAATGGCTTACATCCTGTTTGTTAACCCGAGCATTCTCGGCGCAACCGGCATGGATAAAGGTGCGGTCTTCGTGGCGACCTGTCTGGCGGCGGCGATTGGCTGTGTGTTAATGGGCCTGATCGCTAACTATCCGATTGCACTCGCACCGGGCATGGGCCTCAACGCCTTCTTCACCTATACCGTGGTGCTGCATATGGGTTACACCTGGCAAGTCGCGCTGGGCGCGGTGTTCTTGTCGGCGGTGATCTTCTTTGCCATGTCGCTTTTCAAAATTCGTGAGTGGATTATTAACAGCATTCCGCTGCCGCTGCGTGCCGGTATTGGTGCCGGTATCGGTCTGTTCCTGGCGATTATCGCGCTGGAAGGCGCGGGTATCGTGGTGGATAACCCAGCAACGCTGGTTGGCCTGGGCGATCTGACCAAACCGGGTCCGCTGCTGGCGCTGCTCGGCTTCTTCATCATTGTGGTGCTGGAAGCGCGTCGCGTTACCGGTGCGGTGCTAATCGGCATTCTGGTGGTGACCTTCATTTCTATGGGCATTGGCCTGACGCCGTTTGGTGGCGTGTTCTCCGCTCCGCCCTCTATCGCGCCAACCTTTATGCAGCTGGATATCGCCGGTGCCTTTAACGTCGGTTTGGTGAGCGTAATCTTCGCTTTCCTGTTCGTGGACGTGTTCGATAACACCGGCACCTTGCTGGGTGTGACCAAGCGCGCCGGTCTGGCAGATGAGCAGGGCAACGTGCCGAAAATGGGCCGTGCGTTGATCGCAGATAGCGCCGCCGCGCTGTTCGGCTCGCTGCTTGGTACTTCAACCACCACCAGCTATGTGGAATCTGCTGCCGGCGTCAGCGCCGGTGGCCGCACCGGCCTGACGGCGATTGTGGTGGCGATTCTGTTTCTGCTCAGCCTGTTCTTCTCGCCGCTGGCGGGCAGCGTACCGGTTTATGCCACCGCACCAGCGCTGCTGTTTGTGGCGGTGCTGATGGCGTCTGGCCTGGCGGATATTGACTGGAAAGATATCACCACCGCCGCGCCGGTAACCGTGACCGCGCTGACCATGCCGCTGACCTACTCGATCGCCAACGGTATTGCGTTCGGCTTCATCACCTGGACGGTGGTGAAACTGCTGAGCGGCCGCACCAAAGAGGTCAACCCGGCGCTGATCATTTTGTCGATTCTGTTTGTTATCAAACTGGGCTGGCTGAGCGCGTAAATGTTGCTTAACGGAAGCCCGCTCGGGCTTCCGTGTCTGCTGTTGCATCCCTTCGTTTATTTTCTGCGTGACACTTCGCAATCCTTTTTGATGCTCACTTTCCTTCCCTCTCAAAACAGCCCAGGCTGTGCGTGTTATTTAAACCTGCCCGCAAAAAATGTGCTGTGAATGGCGGGATCGTGGAATGTTAACGCTGCGCAAATCTGTTTCACTAACAGTGAGGTGGAAAGATTGAGCTGCGCGATGGAAGAGGATTCGGTGATGGATTACCCCATTAGCAATACAACTCGTGTGTTCCCACCGCTTATTTTTGACGTTGGTAACAAAGGAGATCATCAAATGGAACAACTCACCAAACGAGTTGAAGAGCTGGAAAAAACCACGCAGCAGATTCAGATGGATGTTGCTGTGCTAACCGCGCGTTCAGAGCATTTTGCGACTAAAGCGGATATCGAAAAGGTCAGAGCCGAGCAGGGCGTCATGCGTGTGGAGATTATGGGAGAGCTGGGGGCGCTTGAACAACGTCTCGATAAAAAGTTTGAGCGGATGCAGGATCAACTCAACCCGAAGTTCGACAAAATTGATCTAATATTTGAAAGAATTGACCAAAGATTTGAAAGAGTTGATCAGAGATTTAATCAGCTGGAGGATAAAATATCTGCCTTCAACAACAGCATCACCTGGAAAATCATGATACCGACCGGCCTTCTGGTGCTGGCGTGGTTTGTGCAGAATATCGTTTTGAAAATGTCATGACGCGCTTTACTGCACGGTTCCGGCCCTTCATGGGCCGGAACTCATCATGATTACCTAAACGGCGGCTCGTTAAAGGTTCTCAGCTTCCTCGAATGCAGCTTGTCGCCTTCAGCTCGTAGCAGTTCTACCGCGCAGATGCCAATCTGCAGGTGCTCGGAGATTGCGCCTTCATAGAAGCGGTTTGCCTGGCCCGGTAGCTTGATCTCGCCATGCAGCGGTTTATCGGATACGCATAGCAAGGTGCCGTAAGGCACGCGGAAGCGATAACCCTGCGCGGCGATGGTGGCGCTCTCCATATCAACCGCTACGGCGCGGCTCAGGTTGAAGCGCAGCGCCGAAGCGGAGTAGCGCAGCTCCCAGTTACGGTCATCGGTGGTGACCACGGTGCCGGTGCGCAGGCGCTGTTTAACTTCCTCGCCGGGCATGCCGCTGACCGCTTTGGTGGCGTCATACAGTGCGCGCTGCACTTCGGCGATGCTGGGGATTGGGATATCTGGCGGCAGTACGCTATCCAGCACGTGATCGTCGCGCAGGTAGGCATGCGCCAGCACATAGTCGCCGATGGTCTGGCTTTCGCGCAGTCCGCCGCAGTGGCCAATCATCAGCCAGGCGTGCGGACGAATCACCGCCAGGTGGTCACAGATGGTTTTGGCATTGGATGGGCCCACGCCGATGTTCACCAGCGTAATGCCGCGACGATTCGGTGACGTCAGGTGCCAGGCCGGCATTTGGTGTTTCTTCCACGCCAGATCGGACATCATCGCCGTCGGGTCTTGCGTATCGGCGGTGATCACCACTTCACCGGCGCAGGCCAGGCTGTCGTAAGGCGTGGTGGGATCCTGCACCTGCTCAATCGCCCAGCGCACGAACTCATCGACGTAGCGCGTGTAGTTGGTGAACAGCACGAACGGCTGAAAGTGCTCTACGCTCGTGCCGGTGTAATGGCGCAGGCGTGCCAGTGAGAAATCGGTGCGCAGGGCGTCAAAGTGCGACAGCGGGAAAATCGCATTGGCGTGGAACAGGCCGTCGGCGGTTTCATCACCGATTTGCGACAGTTCGGTGGTGGGGAAATGGCGTGCGATGCTGGCGCTCATTGAGCGGTCCAGTGACAAGCCGTCAATCACATAAGGATAAGGAATTTCCTGCTGTGAAGGCGCGACCTCAATCAGCACGTCGTACTCCTTCTCCAGCATCTGCAGCTGCTCGCTGAGATAGTGCCGCAGCAGCGCCGGGCGCGTGATGGTGGTGCTGTAGCTGCCGGTATGGGTAAAACGTCCCCACGCGCGGGTGCGATTTTGCTGCGGACCTTCACCCAGCCAGGTGATGCGCAGCTGCGGATAAACAAACAGCCCTTGCTGACGCGCGGCCTCATCCGGCAACTGTCCGGTGGCGGTGAAATCGCGAATGGCGTTGCGCAGCGCGTCAACGGCTGCATCGTACAGGCGTTCTAGTTCGTCCAGCGCTTGCTGGCTGCTCAATCCGTTCCGTTGTGTATTCATGGGTTCTCCTTCAGAAACATGGACCGTTTTCACCAGAGCATAGCGGATAAACCCTTCGCTACGATGAAGAATCTGTGATCGACCGCATTCTGCACCATCACGGTGCTGGTGCGTGGCGTAACCGCGGCTATGTTTATGATCAGCAGGGATGTTACATCGCGTGTCTCCTGTTCTGGAGCGATGCCCGAGTAATAAATCGTCCACCTTCGCGGTATTGGCGAGCTTATTGCTTAGTTTTCAACCGTGGCCTTAATGAATCTATCCGGTTCTCAAAGCAGGTTGCCATAAATGGCGACTCTTCGGGTGTTGGAGGCCGCACTCTGTTCTGCCGAAGTTTCAGAAATTGATTTCTCCCAGGCCGTGGTATGGCTCCGTTCCTGACCCGTTGAGGATTGAAAGCATGTCTTTGAAATTCATAAAACACCCAATGAAGGTGGCGATTGCAGGTTGTTTAAGCGTGGCCTTTTACGCTCAGGCAGATATTAAAATTGGTGTGGCGGGTCCGTTCTCTGGGCCTAATGCGACGTACGGCGCGCAATACTGGAAAGGCGCAAGCCAGGCCGCGGAGGATATCAATGCGGCAGGCGGCATCAACGGCGAGAAAATCGTGCTGGTGCAGGGCGACGACGCGTGTGAACCGAAGCAGGCGGTATCCGTCGCTAACCGACTGGTCGATCAGGATAAAGTGATGGCGGTGGTCGGCCACTTCTGCTCCTCATCCACCATGCCCGCTTCGGAAGTCTATGATGAGGCTGGCCTTTTAGCGATCACGCCCGGATCCACCAACCCAAAAATTACCGAACGCGGCATGAAAACTCTATTTCGCATGTGTGGGCGTGATGACCAGCAAGGCGCCATCGCCGCGGATTACATCATCGACAAGCTGAAAGCGAAGAAAGTGGTCATCATTCATGACAAAGACACTTACGGCCAGGGTTTGGCGGATGCCACCAAAGCCTCACTTGAAAAGCGCGGCGTGAAAGAAGTGCTGTATGAAGGGTTGTCGCGCGGCGAGAAAGATTTTAATGCGCTGGTAACCAAGATCGGCGCGCTGAAACCGGACGTGGTCTATTTCGGCGGCTGTCATCCGGAAGCCGGTCCGCTGGTGCGTCAGATGCGTGAGCAGGGCGTTAATGCGGCTTTCTTCTCCGGTGACTGCATTGTGACGGAAGAGATGGTGACGGCAGCAGGCGGCCCGCAATACACCAAAGGCGTCTACATGACCTTCGGCAACGATCCGCGCACCATCGCCGATGGCAAAGCGGTTATCGACAAATTCCGCGCCGGCGGATTTGAGCCAGAAGGTTACACCCTGTATGCCTACGCCTCCGTGCAGACGCTGGCCGCCGCTTACAAAGCAGCCGGTAAAGACAACGCCAAGGCCAGCGACTGGCTGAAAGCCAACAGCGTCGATACCGTCATGGGCAAAAAAGCCTGGGACAGTAAAGGCGATCTCAAGGTGTCGGATTACGTCGTGTATCAATGGGACGACAAAGGCAAGTATCACCAGCTGTAATGTGCCACGCGGCCCCGTACAGTGCGGGGCCATTCGCGATTGCGCGCGAGGTGTGCGCTCCCATTGAGTACGAGACGACATTATGGACGCCTTTTTCTTACAGCAGCTGATCAACGGTTTAACGCTCGGTGCCGTGTATGGCCTGATCGCCATCGGTTACACCATGGTTTACGGCATTATCGGCATGATCAACTTCGCCCACGGCGAGGTGTACATGATCTCCGCCTATCTATGTGCCATTGGCTTATCGCTACTCAGCTTTTTTGGCATTCACTCCTTCCCGCTACTGATATTCGGCACCTTAATCTTCACCATTATCGTCACCTCGGCTTACGGCTGGGCGATTGAGCGCATCGCCTATCGACCGCTGCGCAACTCGACGCGCCTTGCGCCGCTGATTTCAGCAATTGGCATGTCACTGATTTTGCAAAACTATGTGCAGCTCAGTCAGGGGCCAAATCAGCAGGGCATTCCGACGTTGCTGACCGGCGTGTTGCGCATGGAATTTGATGGCGGCGTGGTGCAAATCACCTGGACCAAAATCTTCATCCTGATCGCGGCGTTTTGCGGCATGGCGCTGCTGACCTGGATTATCCAGTACACCAAACTCGGGCGTATCTGCCGCGCAGTGCAGCAGGATCGGCGCATGGCTTCCATTCTCGGCATCAATACCGATCGCGTTATCTCGCTGGTGTTTGTGATTGGTGCGGCGATGGCGGGATTAGCTGGCGTGCTGGTGACCATGAATTACGGCACCTTTGATTTTTACGCCGGATTTATCATTGGCATCAAAGCGTTTACCGCCGCAGTGCTCGGCGGCATCGGTTCACTGCCGGGCGCGATGCTTGGAGGATTATTGCTGGGCGTCGCGGAAGCGCAGTTCGCCGGGATGGTGAATTCTGACTACAAAGATGTGTTCTCGTTTTCGCTGCTGGTGGTGATTTTGATCTTCCGCCCGCAAGGACTGCTGGGACGACCGCTGGTCGCTAAAGTGTGAGGAAGCCCCGATGAATGCAATGACGCAAAATCCTGTGCGCCAGGCGCTGCTCGATACGCTGCTGGCGGGGTTAGTGGCGCTGGTGGTATTTGGTCCGATTGTTGGCGTGGTGCTCGACGGTTACAGCTTCAAACTGTCGCCACAGCGCGTGGCGCTGCTGGTGGCGGTGGTGATGGCGGGGCGTCTGCTGTTCAGTTTGTTTCTGCACGCGCCTGTTGGTCAGCGCATCATGCGCAAGTTTGCCAGCAGCGATGACGGGGTTTACGTGCGCGAGCCTGGCTATCGTTCGCGTTTGCGCTGGATATTGCCGCTGCTGCTGATCGTGGCGCTGGCCTTTCCGTTTCTCTCCAGTAAATATCTGCTGACGGTGGCGATTCTCGGCCTGATTTATGTGCTGCTCGGGTTGGGCTTGAATATTGTGGTTGGGCTCGCCGGATTACTCGATCTCGGCTACGTGGCTTTTTATGCCATCGGAGCGTACGGCCTGGCGCTTGGCTATCAATATCTCGGATTGGGTTTCTGGAGCATGCTGCCGCTGGCGGCGCTGCTGGCAGCTTTTGCTGGCGCGCTGCTCGGGTTCCCGGTGCTGCGCATGCACGGCGATTATCTGGCGATCGTTACGCTCGGCTTTGGTGAAATCATTCGTCTGGTGCTGACCAATTGGGTCGCCTTTACCGGCGGCCCGAACGGGGTTTCCGTGCCGTCGCCGACCTTCTTTGGCCTCGAGTTTGCCCGCCGCGCGCGCGATGGCGGCGTGCCGTATCACGAGTTTCTGCACGTCACTTACAACCCGAATATGAAATTTATCTTTATCTATGCTGTGCTGGTTCTGGTGGTGTTGCTGGTGCTGTGGATCAAGCATCGCCTGACGCGTATGCCGATTGGCCGCGCCTGGGAAGCGCTGCGTGAAGATGAGATTGCCTGCCGCGCGATGGGCCTTAATCATGTGTTGGTGAAGCTTTCAGCCTTTATGTTGGGCGCGTCAACGGCGGGCATCGCCGGGGTGTTTTTTGCCAGCTATCAGGGCTTCGTTAATCCCACCTCGTTTACCTTTTTTGAGTCGGCGCTGATTCTCGCCATTGTGGTGCTTGGTGGGATGGGATCGACGCTCGGCGTGGTGCTGGCAGCGTTTGTGCTGACGGTGGCACCGGAACTGCTGCGCAGCTTTGCCGAATACCGCGTGCTGCTGTTCGGCATGCTAATGGTGCTGATGATGATCTGGCGGCCACGTGGGCTGGTGCGCACCGCACGCGTTGGCGTGCCACTGCGAAAAGGAGTGCGCCATGAGTGATGCCATCCTGCAAGTGGACAACCTGATGATGCGCTTTGGCGGCATCAAGGCGCTGAATGACGTCAGCCTGGCGGTGGAGCGCGGTTCGGTGACCTCATTAATTGGTCCTAACGGTGCCGGTAAAACCACGGTGTTCAACTGCCTGACCGGTTTTTATCGCGCCAGCGGCGGACGCATTGTGCTCAACGCCAATCAGCGCAGCACCGATGTGATTCAGGTGCTGGGGCAAAAAATTCATGCAGGTGACTGGATCAATCCCACCCGGCTCGGCTCGCGGCTTTGGTACAAGATGTTTGGCGGCGCGCATCTGGTGAACCGCGCCGGGCTGGCGCGTACCTTTCAAAATATCCGGCTGTTCCGCGAAATGTCGGTGATTGAGAATCTGCTGGTGGCACAGCATATGCAGGTCAATCGTCAGCTGCTGGCGGGCGTGCTGAACACGCGCGGCTACCGCGAAGCAGAAAATCGCGCGCTGGATCGCGCTTTTTACTGGCTGGAAAACGTCGATTTGGTCGCCAGCGCCAACCGTCTGGCGGGCACGCTCTCTTACGGTCAGCAACGGCGGCTGGAGATCGCGCGCGCCATGTGTACGCGACCGGAACTGATTTGTCTGGATGAACCGGCGGCTGGGTTGAATCCGGTGGAAACCGAGGCGTTGAGCGCGATTTTGCATCGTCTGCGCGCCGACCATCGCATCAGCGTGTTGTTAATTGAACACGACATGCCAATGGTGATGCGCATTTCCGATCACATCGTGGTGCTCGATCATGGCGATGTGATTGCCCAGGGCACGCCGCAGCAAATTCGTCACGACCCCAAAGTGATTGCCGCCTATCTCGGCGCAGAAGAGGAGAGCGATCATGGCTGAACCGATGCTGGCTTTTGAGCAGGTCGATGTGTTTTACGGTCCTTTGCAGGCGTTGAAACAGGTTTCGTTGACGGTGAATCAGGGCGAAACCGTGGCGCTGATCGGCGCTAACGGCGCGGGAAAATCCACGCTGCTGATGTCGATCTTTGGTCAGCCGCGCATTGCCAGCGGCGAGATACGTTTGCGCGGCGAAGCGATCAGCCAGCGTTCGACGCATTTCATCGCGGCCAGCGGCATTGCGCAGGCTCCGGAAGGACGACGCATCTTTCCTGATATGACGGTGGAAGAGAACCTGCTGATGGGCACCATCGCTATCGGCGAACGTTTTGTTAAAGAGGACAAAGATCGCATGTATCAGCTGTTTCCGCGCCTGCTGGAGCGGCGTAAGCAGCGCGCCATGACGCTCTCGGGCGGCGAGCAGCAGATGCTGGCGATTGCCCGCGCGCTGATGAGTCGACCTAAGCTGTTGCTGCTCGACGAACCCAGTCTTGGCCTCGCGCCGATTGTGGTGAAGCAGATCTTTGGCATTCTGCGCGAGTTGACCCAGCAAGGCATGACGCTGTTTCTGGTGGAGCAGAATGCCCGCCATGCACTGCAGCTAGCCGATCGCGGCTATGTGATGGTGAACGGTGAGATTCGCCTGAGCGGCAGCGGCGCAGAGCTGCTCAACAATGATGACGTGCGCAGCGCCTATTTGGGCGGCGCAGCCGATCCTGCGGTGGTGGCGACAAAAAGTTTGTAATAATGATTAAATGGTGAGGGGAAACACTTTGCATAATTCTCAGTGGCCTATCATCATTATTACTCTTCTTCCTCTCCAAAGTGATTTGGTAATCCCTTGCAAAATCCTGGCGTAGCAGTGATGCGGGCGGTCAGAAACACGGCGTGGTATCCCAAGCGCCGCGCTTACCGTACGTTGTTCTGGCGAGAAATCACCCCATTAGCCGTGCCCATCTTTATCGAAAACCTCTGCGTGATGCTGATGGGCGTCCTCAGTACCTTTTTGGTGAGCTGGCTGGGTAAAGAAGCGATGGCGGGCGTCGGTTTGGCCGACAGCTTCAACATGGTGATCATCTCCTTCTTTGCCGCCATCGATCTCGGCACCACGGTGGTGGTGGCGTTCAGCCTGGCGAAACGCAACGGCAAACGGGCGCGAGCCGCCACCAGACAGTCGCTGGGATTGATGACCGCGCTGGCGTTTGTGCTGGTGATCGCCATCGAGTTTTGGGGGCATCTGATCATTGATGTGATTGCCGGCAGCGCCGATCCCAAAGTGAAAGAGCTGGCGCTGAGCTATCTGCAAACCTCGGCGTGGAGCTATCCCGCAGCGGCAATTGCGCTGATTGGCAGCGGCGCGCTGCGTGGCGCGGGCAATACCAAAATCCCGATGCTGATCAACGGCGGCATGAACATTCTCAACATCGTGATCAGTAGCGTGCTGATTTACGGCTGCCTCGGTTGGGAAGGGCTGGGCTTTGTTGGTGCCGGATTGGGCTTGACCATTTCGCGCTACATCGGTGCGGCGGCGGCGATTTATGTGCTGTATCGCGGCATTACGCCAGCCCTGAAAATCTCCATCGCCAGCTATTTCCGGCGCTGGGACCGCAATATTCTGATGGAAGTGTTGGGCATTGGCGTGCCCGCCAGTATTGAATCGGTGCTGTTTAACGGCGGTAAGCTGCTGACGCAGATTTTTGTTGCTGGCATGGGTACCAATGAGATCGCCGGTAACTTTATCGCCTTCTCGATTGCTTCGCTGATTAACCTGCCGGGTAACGCGCTGGGATCGGCGTCGACCATTATTACCGGCCGCAGGTTGGGGCTGAATCAGGTGATGCAGGCTGAACGGCAAATCAAACACGTGTTCTGGCTGGCGATGATTGGATTGTGTTCGCTGGCGCTGATCACCGTGCCGCTCGCCGGAACACTCGCGCAGTTTTACAGCCGCGATCCGGAAGTCATTTCAGTTACCAAGCATTTGATTTGGCTGAATGCCGCCTTTATGCCGATCTGGACCGCTTCATGGGTGCTGCCCGCCAGCCTGAAAGGCGCGCGCGATGCGCGTTACACCATGTACGTGTCGATGTTCAGCATGTGGGGCGCACGCGTCGTAGCCGGTTATTTCCTTGGGATTGTATTGGGAATGGGCGTGATAGGCGTGTGGCTCGGCATGTTCCTCGATTGGACGGTGCGCGGCGTATTTTTCTGGTGGCGACTCAACAGCGGCAAATGGCTGAACAATTACCGCAAGATGATGGCGAAGAGCAGGGGATAGGGCATTGGCTGGTGCCCATTGTGGGCTCTACGTATATGCATTAATTGGCAAAGAAGCGCACAACTAATCGGTTTGGTTATAGGAGAGAATACGGTTTACTGTCAGCGTCAATCATTTGTGGAGAAGCTGACAATGAAACACCTCTTCCAGCAGTGGTTTAACCACCTGATCAATGGCGAGACTGGACCCGCAGAAGAGCGCGAATTCGATCTCAGTAATCATATCGACCTGCTGATTCCCATCAGCCAGCTGTACGGTGTTGAGTTCCATCCTTCGGTGTATCGTTACTATGAGAGATGAGCGCCTGCACCATGTCATCCGCTACAGCTACTGGAATGAGCTGTGCGCTGTTGAATAAAGAACCCGCTCTAGCCAGCGGGTTTTTTTATGCCTGAAATTTGACCCTTCGTTCAAAAAAATTCATCAGATTTTCACACTCTCTATCAATTGTCTTGATTCCGTAATTTTCTCGTAAAGAAATGTATTCCTAACTCGCGGCGTGCGTGTAAGATAGAAAAGTAAATGATAACCATTGGCGTTATCATTTAGGTGTCACGCCAGCTCAACGCCTTGCCGCCGGAATGCTTCTGCGCCAGGCCCTCCGCTGATGTGATGTGCGCGTCAATCATTACAAGAAACTCACTCCCTTAAAAATGGATAAAAATCGCAACCTGCCGTTTGGCAGCTTCAATTCCCTGACCTTGTTCACCGGGCTTTGCATTGGTATTTCTCCTGCTGCCGCATTAGCGGCAGAAAATGCCAACAAAAAATCTGACGATACCTTAGTGGTTGAAGCGCATACGCCATCGCTGTATGCCCCCAACGCATCTGCCGATCCGAAATTCAATCGTCCGCTGGTGGATACCACCCGCACCATGACGGTGATTCCGGATCAGGTGATTAAAGATCAGGGCGTAACCAATCTTACCGACGCGCTGAAAAACGTGCCGGGCGTGGGCGCGTTCTATGCGGGGGAAAACGGCAGTTCTACTACCGGTGATGCGGTGTATATGCGCGGCATTGATACCTCCAACAGCATTTACGTTGATGGCATTCGCGATATTGGTAGCGTGACGCGCGATACCTTCAACACTCAGCAGGTTGAAGTGATTAAAGGGCCATCGGGCACCGATTACGGACGCAGCGCGCCGTCAGGTTCGATTAATATGATCAGCAAACAGCCGCGCCTCGATACCGGGCTCGACGCCTCAGTCAGCGTTGGCAGCGCGTGGATGCGTCGCGGCACGCTGGATTACAACCAGGCGATCAATGACAACGCCGCGTTCCGCCTCAATCTGATGGGTGAGAAAACTCACGATGCGGCGCGTGATAACGTGCAGAACGAGCGTTATGGCGTGGCGCCATCGCTGGCGTTGGGTCTGGATACTGCAACGCGCTTGTACCTCAACTATCTGCATGTGCATCAAAACAATACGCCCGATGGCGGCATTCCAACCATTGGCCTGCCGGGCTATTCGGCGCCAAATGCGGCGACATCGGCACTGAACAATTCTGGCAAAGTCGCGACCAGTAACTATTACGGCACCGATTCTGACTTTGATAAATCGACCACCGACAGCGCCACCATACGCTTCGAGCACGATATTAACGACAGCACCACCATCCGCAACACCACGCGTTGGTCACGCGTGAAGCAGGAATATCTGCTGACGGCGGTGATGGGCGGCGCCACCAATATCACTGCCCCGAACCGGAACGATGTGAATAGCTGGAGCTGGTCGCGCCTGGCGAACACCAAAGACATCAGCAACCGCATTCTCTCCAACCAAACCAACATCACCTCGAAGTTTTACACCGGTTCGGTTGGTCACGATGTCAGCGCGGGCGTGGAGTTTACGCGTGAAAATCAAACCAACTACGGCGTCAATGCGATTACGCCGCCATCGGTTAATATCTACCATCCTATCAGCAGCATTTCTGTGGGTGGATTGGACAGGAATGGTGCCAATGCTAACGGGCAAACCGATACCGCAGGCATTTACGCCTTTGATACGCTCGCGATAACCAAAAGTTTTGAACTAAACGGCGGCATTCGTCTCGATAACTATCACACTGAATATGACAGCGCGACCGCCTGTGGCGGCACCGGACGCGGTGCGTTGACGTGCCCAGCTGGCGTGCCGCGCAATACGCCGGTTACCACCGTGGATACCGCAAAATCGGGCAATCTGGTGAACTGGAAAGCCGGTGCGCTTTATCGTCTGACCGAGCAGGGCAACGTCTATGTTAACTATGCCATTTCTCAGCAACCGCCAGGTGGCAGCAGCTTTGCTCTGGCCGCGGGCGGCACCGGCAACAGCGCCAACCGCACTGACTTCAAACCGCAGAAAGCCAAGTCCAGTGAAGTGGGCACCAAATGGCAGGTGCTGGATAAACGTCTGTTGCTGAACGCGGCGCTGTTCCGTACCGATATTGAAAATGAGGTCACCGCTAACGACGACGGCACCTATTCGCAAGCCGGAAAAAAACGTGTGGAAGGCTATGAGCTCTCAGCCACCGGCAACATCACGCCAGATTGGGAAGTGATCGCCGGCTATACCCTGCAGCATGCGTCAGTGACCGAAGGGGATAGCGTATCGCAGGATGGATCTTCTGCGCTGGCTTACACGCCGAAGCACGCCTTTACGCTGTGGACCAACTATCAGGCAACCGATGCGATTTCAGTCGGTGCCGGTGCGCGTTATGTGGGCAGCCTGCGTCGCGGCAGCGATGGTGCGGTCGGTACGCCGGATCACACCGAAGGTTATTGGGTCGCCGATGCCAAACTGGGCTACAAGGTGAACAACAACCTCGATCTGCAGCTCAACGTGTACAACCTATTTGATACCAACTATGTTGCCTCAATCAACAAGAGCGGTTATCGCTACCATCCGGGCGAGCCACGGACTTTCCTGCTGACGGCAAACGTGCACTTCTAAGTTAACGTCGTGGGGCGTGCGCGCCCCAAAATTTTTGAGAGAACAACGCGATGATGTATCACATTCCTGCTGTACTGACGCCGGAAGAGGTAGCGAGTTTTAGCACGCTGCTGCAACAGGCCGCATGGATCGACGGAAGGGCGACGGTCGGCAGCCAGGGCGCGACGGTGAAAAACAATCAGCAGATCGATACCCGCACGCCACTGTACGATCAGCTGCAAACCGCGGTGATGCAGGCCCTGAACAACAACCCGCTGTTCTTTTCCGCTGCATTACCACGATCGATTTCCACACCGCTGTTTAACCGTTATGAGCAGGGCGAAACCTACGGTTTTCATGTCGATGGCGCGGTACGCCATAACGGCGCGGCGGGCTGGATGCGAACCGATCTCTCCGCCACGCTGTTTCTCAGCGAACCTGAAAGCTACCAAGGTGGCGAGTTGGTGATTGAAGACACGTATGGTCAGCACAAGGTGAAGCTGCCAGCGGGTCATCTGGTGCTGTATCCGTCGAGCAGCCTGCATTGCGTCACGCCGGTTACCCAAGGTGCGCGCGTCGCTTCTTTTCTGTGGATTCAATCGATGGTACGCGATGATAAACAGCGCGCCATGCTGTTCGAGCTGGATCGCAATATTCAAAGCCTCAAAGCGCGTCACGGTGATAGCCCAGAGCTGTTGTCGCTGCTGAACATGTATCACAACCTGCTGCGCGGCTGGACGGAAGTGTAAAAGCAAAAAGCCCGCTCAGTTTCCTGAGCAGGCTTCTCGAATTTGGCTCCTCTGACTGGACTCGAACCAGTGACATACGGATTAACAGTCCGCCGTTCTACCGACTGAACTACAGAGGAATCGTGTGAACGAGGCGAATATTAATGGCGCCCCTTGCAGGTGTCAACAGCTTAAAACACATTTGTATTCAACTGGCTAGCATTAGTACAAAGCGATCGCGATTTAAGCAGGTTCTGCTGTCAGCATCGCCAGTCGCGCCAGGGGATCCTGACGATAGAACTGCTGCAGATGGCGATACATCGCCGGGAAACGGTTAGCCAGTAAATCCGGTGCGCTAAAGAAATACTCCGATAGCACCGCAAAACATTCAGCCGCATCGCTGGCGGCGTAAGGATCGATGGTCGCCGCCTGTTCACCGACTAACTCAACTTCCGCTTCAATCTCCGCCATTGCCTGCAGCAGATCTTTCTCCCAGCTGGCGACATCGCGCAGCGCCATCACCGGAATGCCGCTGGTATAGCCGCTGCCGCGCGCATCGAGTTTATGCGCCACTTCGTGGATCACCAGGTTAAAACCGGAGAGATCGAGCGAATCCTGAATATCCAGCGCATTCAGCACCACCGGACCTTGCGTCCAGCTTTGTCCAGCGTGCACCGCCGGCGCGTGATGCACCAGGCCGTTATCATCTTCCCAGCGATCGTCGACATTGAAAGGTTCAGGATAGATCAGCACTTCATGAAAGCCATCAAGCCATTCGAGACCGAGCTTCAACACTGGCAAACAGAACAGCAGCGCCAGACGCGTCAGTAATAGTTCATCGAGTTGCAGGCCTTGCAGCGGCGAGATTTTTTTCTGCTGCAGGAAGCGTTGCGCCAGCGAAACCAGCGCGGTTTTTTCATCAGGATCGAGCAGTGAAAAGATCGGCTGCGCCAGCGCCTGTTGCCAGGGCAGCGCCAGTACTGAAGTCTCTATTTGCGCATGCCACGGCCATTTGAACATTGCGTCACTCACTCTTCAGACGAAAACAGTATCCTGGCGCGGCAAAGGGGAAATTACCAGCGCGGAATCAAAGCCGAAGATTCAACCAGTTAATGGGGGATTTGTCTGTGATTGGCGTGGCAAAGCGGGAAAGTAAGTTTGCCCTCCCCCCAACCCTCGCCCGCAGGCGGGAGAGGGTTAGGGGGAGGAGACGTTTTATCGTTCAACCCGCTGGAACGCGATCACCCAAACCCACGGGTTCACTTCCCAGCTGGTGGCGCCGTACTGTTTCTGCCACGCTTTGCGGTAGGCTTCTTTTGGCGATTCGGAATTCATATTCATGGTGAAGAAGTTATTCAGGAAGTGCGAATCGGTCTGCACGCCTTCCGCCATGATGTCATCTTCACTAATGTCCTGAATCTTCTCGGCTCGCACCGAGGTGATTTGCAGGTCGATGCGGCTGGCCCAGCGCGGCATATGAATCGCGGTTTGCCAGCCAAACTGCTCGGCATTCTGCATATTCTCATCCAGCTGTCCTAATTCATTACTGTCAGCGCGATATTGGCAGTAAGCCGCATTGCGGAACGGCAGAGGATCGCGTTCGTAATCCGCCAGCATCGCCTCCGGCACGATCGGGCCGCGCCAGGTTTCACGTACCCACAAACCATCGCCCGCCTGACCAAATGGGCAGTGCGAACTGACATCGGTCATCGACATCAATTTATAGCCGTGCAGATGATTGGCACTGACATCAAATGCGTGTACGCCTTCATGATGATCCTGACCCGGACCAAAGGCTTGAGTTTTCATAATGCGCCGGGTCTGCGTTTGCTGGCCAACCAGCAGGGCGCGTACCCGCTGTTCGGAAAAAAGAATCGGCCGTTCTTTCATTGCATACCTCTTAATGTGTCACAAACCCGGAAACTGCGAAGAATCCCCTAACATCCGTAGATGTGAGAGCTAGCATAATGGGTTTGAATCAGTTTGCTTAATAATTTGTCGACTTAGTATCAGGCTTTTCTGGCAATTTTAGATGTAAAAAATGGTTCATAAGCAAAATGTGTGCTGAAAAGGACTTTGCAAGGGATCAGAAGCCATAAATTTTCCAGATACAGTACGTTATAAAGGCCATTATGGGAACCTTTTCAGATTATGCCGTGTTGATCTGCCTCTAAGAAGCCCCATTTATCAGCATAGATAACTGGAATTTATCCCTAAAGCGAAATTTGTTGATGACGCGAATATATTAAACCTATTGAACAGAGTTATTTAACTAAAACGCACTAAGGAAATACCGAAATCGCAATGGCTACTGTGCAAGCGGCGTTAACAGCGTTATAACAAGATCGGGATCTCATTTTTACGCCTGGCACCGCCTGGACGGATGTAAAAAAAGTGTCATGACCAGGCCGCTATGATGTCCGCAGGAACGTAGATAACAGCAATAACAGGAGAAGCACGATGTCACTTACTCACTGGCAACAACGCTACGAGAATTGGCTGCAGCTCAACTGGCTGCACGACGACAAAGCCCACGATATCGCGCACCTGCGCCGCGTCTGGATGAGTGCTAAGCGCATCATGCAGCACAGCGACGCCGATCCTATGGTCGTGATGACCGCCTGCTATTTTCACGATGTGGTCAACCTGCCGAAAAACCATCCCGAACGTCATTTAGCGTCAACTTATGCCGCGGAAGAGACGCGCCGCATACTGCAGCAAGATTTCCCCGACTTCCCGTTCGAACGGCTGGATGCCGTTGCGCACGCGGTGCAGGCTCATAGCTTTAGTGCGCGTATCGCGCCGCAAACGCTGGAAGCGAAAATCGTGCAGGATGCCGATCGTCTCGAATCATTAGGTGCTATCGGCCTGGCACGCGTTTTCTATACGGCGGGCGCGTTAGGTCGTCCGCTGTTTGATAGCGAAGATCCGTTAGGAAAAGATCGGGAACTGGATGATGTGAAGTGGACCTTGGATCACTTCCAGAAAAAGCTATTGGGTTTACCGCAAACCATGCAAACCGAAGCTGGACGCCTGCTGGCGGAACATAACGCCGATTTTCTCGTCCACTACATGGGCAAACTTTGCGCCGAGCTGCAGGGCAATTTGACCTCCATCGATGAGTCGGTGTTAAGAGATTTCAGCCCTATACACTCGTAATATTAAATTTTTATGACAGTCTGTTAAGTTTCATCTGCTTCCGCTACGTTGTTGTAAATCAAAAGGGAGTATGAAAATGACCGAGACCGTTAACTTAACCATCAAAATTGACCCGGCACTGAAAGAGCATATCAAACAGTTAGCCGCCGATAACCAAATCTCCATGAGTCAGGAGATCGTTAATCGCCTGCAGGCCAGTTTAGATGCGGGTGCGCAACCGGCCATTGACAGTCTGGATACTCAGGAAGCGGTGGAAGATCAGCTCTCCGCTGCGGAACTGAAGCAGATTCGTGCACTGCTGAAGAAAAGTAAGAAGAAGAAATAAGCAGAAAACCCGTCACTGACGGGTTTTTTTATGCCTGCAGATTAAATACGGAACTGCTGCGCGCGCTGCGCCAGGCGGTCCGATAAGGCGCGCAATTGCACTGCCGATTGCACCTGATGGGCGTTAAGCGCTTCGTTCTGCTGCAGCTGTCCGCTCATCTCCACCACTTCCAGCGCAATCTTTTTCACCCGATGACTCTGCGCAGCACTGTTGTGCTGTAGCTCGTTCAACTGCGTCACCACGCCAGACACCGCGCTACTGATCTGCGCGAACAGCACCTCCAGCGCTTTCACCTTATCGAAGCCAGCATGCACATGTTGCTGCGTATGCTGAATCAATCCATCAATCTGGCGCGTCGAGGCACCGCTTTGCTGCGAGAGCAAACCCATCTCTTTGGCGACCACCGAGAAGCTACGGCCGTAAGCGCCGGCATGTGCCGACTCAATTGCGGCATTCAGCGATAACAAACGCGTCTGCATCGACAAGTCATCCAGCATGCCAACAATCCCGGCGATATCATCCGACGCGGTGACAATTTGCTGCATCTGGGTTTCCATCTTATCGACTTCCAGTGCGCAGTTACGCATCAACGCATCGGCAGATTGCGCTTCCTGCGTCGCCTGCTGCGAGAACTGGGCACCAATCTCCACCTCTTCAGAAACGCGATCTAAGCGCTGCGACAGATGATGGAAGCTGGCATTTTGCTGCTGGTGTTGCTGCATCACTTTCTCATTGTGCTGCTGCATATCTTCTGCGCCGGCGGCCACGCTGACCGCCACCGTGTTGATGTCGCGCACAATCTGCTGCAAGCCGCGTCGCATGGTCTCAATTGACTGGAACAGCTGGCGCGTTTCCAGCGACTGACGACGCGGAAGGTTTTGCGCATCGACCAGATCACCGGTGGCGATCTGTTCCAGCTGCGCATTCGCGCGACGTAGCGGCAACAATACGCCGCGCATCAGCAGGCTGGACGCCAGCACTAACAGCGTCATCAGTACCGCGCTGACCATCAGCGACAGATTGCGGCTCTGCTTCAAGGTGCTGAGGGTGTTTTGATTCACGCTGCTGAGCTGCTGATTGGCCTGCTCGATTTCACTGAACCAGGCATCATTAAACTGCTGCTGAAATGCCTGCATCGGCACCATAAAAAAGGCGTTGATGTCGTTGGCCGCTAATCCTTTCAGCTGCTCCTGCAATCCTGCCGCCAGCATGGCGAAGCCTTGCGCCAGCGGGCTATCCGCATGGGCGTGGTAGGCGGCGAACTGTTGTTGCGCATGCTTCAACGAGTCATCGGCTGCCGCCGCCAGGCTTTTCCAGCTATCCACCGAGCCACTTTGTTGATCCTGCATCAGATAAATACCGGCGCGATGGCTGTTATCACTGGCGGTAAGCAGTTCGATGCGCGCTTTATCCAGCAGGGCCAGACGTTCGCGCAGTTGATTCGCCTGCTGCAACGAGGTTTGCGTCTGGTTAACGTGAGTATTCAGTAGCAGCACGCCGGCAAACTGCAGCAAGCAGAGCAGCGCAATGAACAGCAAAAACTGGCTACGTAAACTGGTGAGCCACAGCGGAATACGCGGGGAGAACCGCGCGCGTAACCGCAGCGGCAGAGTGATAACAGATAGGAGTGACATCACACGCCTCCAAAAAATAAAACAGGAGTATTGGCAGCACGCGTGACAGTTTGGTGACAGCGGGCGCGATTAGGCGGAAAACAGCATAAAGCGCGGCCCTAAATAAAATTGTGGTCCTGAATCGCTACGCCTTTTGCGCGGCGTACTGTTCAATCAGCGGCAATAACAGTTGCGCCACCGCAGCAAATACCGGCACCACCACCGAGTTGCCGAACTGCTTGTAGGCCTGCGTATCGGAAACCGGAATGCGCAGTTTGGCCTCGCCCGGCGCTTCAAAACCCATCAGGCGGGCACATTCTCGCGGGGTTAAACGACGCGGACGGCGCGCCATATTCTCCGCCTGCTGGAAATCCGCTTCGCCTTGCGCGTGATCCCAGCCGCGATCGATGAGGATTTCCGAACCATCTTTGTAGTAGCGCGCCGATAAAGTACGCACGCAAATGTTCAGATTACGCGGATCGTTAAGGCCAAAGCCGAAGCCGTTACCTTTGGCTTTGTGCTTTTTCGCGTATTGATACAGATAGTTCCACAGCGTGGGCGATAGCGTGTATTTTGCTTCCGGCTCGGATTCCAGCAGGCTGTGTAACGACGGCACCTTTTGCGGATAGAGCGCGGGCAGGGCGCGCAACGAAAAACCGTTGCTGAGCCCGCTATCACGGCGAATGCCCACCAGCACGATGCGCTCACGATGCTGCGGCAGGAAATGGCGCGCATCGATAATTTTCGCATCCGGCAAACCGCCGTCATTGGCATCGGCCACGTCATAACCGAGTTCATCCAGCGTGGCCATAATGATGGCGAAGGTGCGGCCTTTATCGTGGCTCTTCAGGTTTTTCACGTTCTCCAGCACGAAGAACGGCGGCTTCTTGGCGGCCAAAATGCGCGCCACATCGAAGAATAGCGTGCCTTGCGCTTCGCACTCAAAACCGTGCGCGCGACCCAACGCATTCTTCTTGCTCACGCCCGCCAGCGAGAAGGGCTGACAAGGAAAACCGGCCAGCAGCACCTGATGATCGGGAATGGTGCGATCGATATGCTGATAAATTGCCTGCTCATCGCTGATGCCCGCGGGCTGCGTTACCAGACGAATATCACTGTTGAAGTGGTGCAACTGTGGATCGCTATACAGATTGGCTTTATAGGTGCGCACCGCTTCTTTATTCCATTCGCTGGTGAACACGCACTGACCGCCAATCTGCTCGAAGCCACGGCGAATGCCGCCGATACCGGCAAACAGATCGACAAACTGGAATTTGGCGTCGTCATAGTGCGCCGGACGCTGCGGCAGCAAGGCCTGCAGGCTGGCCACTTCGCGGCTGGAGAGCGCCGGCGCGGCACTTTTACCGGCGCGGATGCGATTCAAACGCGGCACGCTCCAGTCGCGGCCACCGGCTTCAGTTAAGGTGATAACCACATCGCGTGCGGCATAGATATCGAGCACCTGCAGTAACAGCGACGTCGCGTCATCCTGATCGGCGGTTAACGGGGAGGGCGAGACGGGGTCGATAGCGAGCATGCGTTTTTCCTTAACAGTGAAGCGGCTATGCTAACACTCATCACGCAACGAGGAAATTGGCGTGCGGTGTGCTTTCGCTTTTGGCTTAAACCGCTAAAGTTGTAGAAGCGCTAATACAAGGAGACGCCATGGCAGACGTTCACTCGCAAGCCATTCGCAGCAAAAACATGCGCGCGATTCGCAATCAGGATACCGCGATTGAACAGCGTATTGCGTTAATTCTCAAAGATCGCGGCTTCACCTATCGCGTACAGGATAAAGCGCTACCGGGCCGCCCGGATTTTGTCCTGCCCGCCGAGAAAGCGATTATCTTTGTTCATGGCTGCTTCTGGCATCGACATCACTGCTACTTATTCAAAATGCCGGCCACGCGCACCGAATTTTGGAGTGGCAAAATTAACAGTAACGTTGAGCGCGACCGGCGTTACGTCGAACAACTGCGCGAAGGAGGTTGGAAAGTACTGATTGTTTGGGAGTGCGCGCTGCGCGGCAAACTGCAGCTTCAGGACAGCGCGCTGATTGAACGTTTAGAAGAGTGGCTGCTGGCCGCAACCGACAGCAGCGAAATCGACCATCAGGGCTTGCATCACTATCGCGTTGAATAGTGCGAGATTGTTGCTTTTAGCCGCTATAACAGTTTAGATCTCCCTTTTCTCTGGGACGCGGAATTGAGCCATGAGCAGCATCAAACTTACCGTTAAGCGCCTGTATCAACTCCGCGATGAGCGGATGGTGACAACCCAGGCCACGGCGCGCATTTATCTTGGCGACCGGCTGGTAGCCACCGAAGAGATCAGCGGCATGACGGAAAGTCCGGTGAGCAAGTATTTGCACGCCGGGGATCTGACGGGGCCGTTACGCGTCGAATGGGACTGTGCGGGCATCGCCGATATGTCAGTGACGGCGATTGAGCGTTGCCCCTGTTGTCAGGATCACGAACCGGAATAATAAGGAATACCACTTTGGCAGGAACCAGTTTACTCACCCTTCTGGATGATATTGCAACACTGCTCGACGATATCTCGGTCATGGGCAAAGTTGCGGCAAAGAAGACCGCAGGCGTATTGGGTGACGATCTGTCGCTGAATGCGCAGCAGGTTAGCGGTGTCAAAGCCAACCGTGAATTGCCCGTTGTATGGAGCGTTGCAAAAGGCTCCTTTCTTAATAAATTCATTCTGGTGCCGCTGGCGTTATTGATCTCGGCGTTTGCGCCCTGGTTGATTACGCCGCTGCTGATGATTGGCGGTGCCTATCTCTGCTACGAAGGCGTGGAGAAAGTGCTGCATAGCCTCAATCACGATAAGGCCGAGCAGAGTCCGGAGGCGCGTCAGCAGCGTCTCGACAAACTGGCGCAGCAGGATCCGCGGGCGTTTGAAAAGGACAAAGTAAAAGGCGCAGTGCGCACTGACTTTATCCTCTCGGCGGAGATTGTCGCCATCACGCTGGGCATCGTCTCAGAGGCGCCGCTGCTGAATCAGGTGCTGATTCTCGCCGGTGTCGCCATTCTGGTGACCATTGGCGTGTACGGCATCGTGGCGATAATTGTTAAAATTGACGATTTGGGCTTTTGGTTAAAAGAGAAATCTTCCACGGTCGCGCAGGCCATTGGCGGCGTATTGCTGGCATTTGCACCCTGGTTAATGAAAGCCTTAACGTTAGTCGGCACGCTGGCGATGTTTTTGGTTGGTGGCGGCATTGTGGTGCACGGCATCACGCCGCTACATCACGCTATTACAGAATACAGCGCCGGATTCAACGGTTTGGTCTCGGCACTGCTGAGCAACGGCGCCAATTTGGTGATCGGCTTTATCATTGGGTCGATCGTGCTGTTGGGCGTAAATCTGATTGCTAAGCTGCGCGGCTAGCAGTTATAAAGCGCTGTAAATTTTTAATCACGGTCAGGAGAACGATGATGAACGACGATATGTTTGAATTTGATATCGATGCACAGCTGGAACAGGCTGAAGCCAAAGCGGCAGAAAAAGCCAACGAAGTGCCTGCGGATATCAGCGACGAAGCGGATTGCGAAGGCTGCAAAATCTAATTTTCCTGTCCAGGACGTGCTATCAAAGCCGACAATAAATTTTGTCGGCTTTTTTTATTTACAGAGTTTTTAACTGCTTATTCTGATTTAGTAGCAGTAATAGATTAATCGTATAGGAAAAAATCGGTCACAGCTGCTATACCTAAATTCGGTCATTTAACGATGAAAGAGGGAGGTGCGGTATGATCTTTGCAATCAGTGACGAAGTTCAGCACAAACAGGGCGGACCCACCATGGTGGTCACCGGCTATGCCAGCGGAATGGTAGAGTGTCGTTGGTATGATGGTTACAGCGTGCGACGTGAGGCGTTTCGCAGTGATGAACTCAGTCACGTATCGAGCGCGCAACAGCTGGCCAGTTAAACACATTCGGGACGATGCCCGTCGTCCCGAATGTGGTTCAACCCTGCATTACACCTTTCCGTCGTTATCCTCTTCCACCGCCTGATAAATCCGCTGCAGAATATCCGGAAAAGCAGATTGCACGCGACTCCAGCTGGGAATAAAGGGTTTCTCATTCGGACGCTCAATAAAGGCTTGTCCGGCATCGAGAATCGCCTGAGTGAACATCTCTACCGCCGCTTCCTCAATGTGCTGATCAAATTTGAGGCCGTTCATGGTGGCTTCGTGGTTGTAGATCTCCATCATATCCAGCGCATTACGGTAATAAGTGGCTTTCAACACCCGGAACGAATCGCTGGTGAGCGGCACGCCCATGGTGGCCAGCTTACGCAGCAGCGACTGCACGATGTCATTGCTCATGCGTTTCAATCCGCCGGTACCATCATCTTCGGCCAGCGGCTGATGCTTGTGGTCGTAGTTATCGGCGATCTCAACCTGGCAGGTCTGGCGCGTGGTGTAGTTACGATAAATCTCCGACAGCACGCCAATCTCTAATCCCCAATCGCCGGGAATTTTGATGCCGTTGAGCACATGCGTGCGCATGGCAAACTCGCCAGAGAGCGGATAGCGGAAGCTGGTGAGGTAATCGAGATATTCCGAGTGACCGTAGACTTTCTGCAAGGAGCGCAGCAGCGGACCGACCAGCAAACGCCCGACGCGGCCATTCAGCTTACCGTCGGCGACGCGCGCGTAAAAACCTTTGCAAAACTCATACTGAAACGACGGATTGGCCAGCGGATAGAGCAAACGCGCCAGCATGCCGCGTTCATAGGTGACGATATCGCAGTCGTGCAGCGCCACGCACTGAGTGCGGTCGGAAGCCAGCGTGTAGCCAGTACAGAACCACACATTGCGCCCTTTGCCGGGTTGGCTCGGCGATAAACCCTCTTTATCCAGTTCGGCATCCAGCGCTTTCAGGCGCGGCCCGTCATTCCATAAAATGCGATGGCGGTGCGGCAGGCGGGAGAAGAACTCACGCGCAAACAGAAACTGGTCGCGATCGGCGCGGTCGAGGCCAATCACAATCTCCTCCAGGTAAGGTACCTTCGCCAGTTCGTTAACGATATTATCCAGCGCCGGGCCTTCCAGTTCCGAGAACAGCGACGGCAATATCAGCCCCATTTTGCGTTTGCGTGAGAAGCGCACCATCTCTTTTTCCAGCGATTCGACGCTGCGGTGGGTGAGATTATGGAAATTAGTAATGACACCATTCTGGTAAAAATCACTCATCGTCTCATCCTTTTGGTTAAAGGCCGTTACTCATTCGGCGCAAGAAAATAGTCCAGACCTTCACGCCAGCCCTGCGGACCGACGTGCGCGGTGTGGTAAACGTTCTCAGTATCGGTGCGTTGCAACTCCACCGGCGTTTTACTGAAGCCTTTTATCACCACGGCATAATCAACGCGCTCCAGCATCGGCACATCGTTGGGACCATCGCCCAGGCCGATTGTGGTGCGCGCTTCTCCTTCCTGCGCGGCGAGATGCTGCTGAATGTCTGCCAGCGCGATACCTTTGCCGGTGCCGGCGGGCATCACATGCCAGAAACGCCCGCCCTGGGTTAACGCCAGATTGTGTTCTGCCAGCGCCGCGCGGAATTCCGATAAACGCTGTTCGTCATCGCGCCACAACACCACTTCTGACGCTTCGCGCAGGCGGCTTTGGCTGGCTTCGGCAAGGGTTAAACCGGTAAAGCGTGCGACTTCGGCATCGCTAAATTCATGAAAGCCGTTGAAGCGAAATCGTGCCTGCAACGCTTGCAGCGTCTGGCACAGCGCATGATAGCTGGCGCTGGTTTCGATCGGCGGCGTGTGTTCACCGCCCAACACCACGCGCGCACCGTTTTCAGCAATAAAGGGTGCACCGACAATGCCTAACTTCTTTTGTAGCGGAATAATCTCGGCCGCCGTTTTGCTGGAACAAATCACCAGCGGGATCTGATGTTGTTTCAGACGCGCCAGCCATTCACTGGCTGCATCCCAGTTATAGTCATGATGATCCAGCAATGAGCCATCAAGATCGGTAATGATCATCAGGGAAGAGTTAAGACTCAGCATCATCACACTCCTTACGCCAGTGGCATCCGTAAAGCGAAGAGTAATCAGTATAATAGCGGAATCGCGATCACACTTTTTCCCGCGACCCGGCCAGCGACATCCAGGATAATTCTTAAATGGCAAACGTGACGGAAGGCGCGATGCACATTTCGTGCACAGCTGAAACCAGCAGTGACGCGGCGCGTAGGACGATTCACATGAATGCTTATACAAAATTGTTCGATTTACATGCAGGGATGAGTCTTGTCTTAATCAGACTAAGGCGTAATCTGACAGGGTGTTAAGAATTCCCTGGTGTAACGAACTTACTGATTTACTTTACCCGGCCATCCCGCCGGGTATTTTTTTGAAATCGATTTCAGCGGTTCACTTCGCTGCTGGCGAAGTCGCGAATGTCGAGTTCGAAGGCTTCCGCTAGCTCGGAGTAAGAGTCATAGGCTGCGCCATTTACCGTAACGCGATGCGCGTCTTCGGCTTCCATAAACTCTTTTACCTCGCCCGACGTTCTCTTCTGAATCGCTTCCAGCAACGCATCAACATCGACATTCACTTCGCGCTGAACTTTCTCGCTGTACTCTTTTGCAGTGGTCATGGCGGCCTCCCGGAGGCAATCGGATCTACACCAGTATAGTCGTTGGTGAAAAGAGGGCGCGGAGGGCAAAGGGCAGGCAAAAAAAAGCCCGCGCTGCGCGGGCAAAAATCCTTGTTACTTTTAGGTTGACTGCGCCTTTGGGGTTGGTGCAGTACTGAGAAGTGTACGAGCAGCCTGCGTCAAAAGTCTCTCTGCGAAACGTTAAGAAAGCGAAAAAGCGCATCTTGACAGAGTTTTACCTGCCTTTAAGTGCACAGTGCGTAACAGCGACTATGCTTAGCGATTGATTGTTAAGTGATATCAGGGAGTGAATATGGACTTTTTACGTATTGTCATCGCCATTTTGGTTCCGCCACTGGGCGTATTCTTGCAAGTCGGTTTTGGTGGGGCTTTCTGGCTCAATATTCTGCTGACGTTGTGCGGCTACATTCCAGGCATCGTGCATGCGGTGTGGGTTATCGCCCGACGCTGATCGCGATCAGGCAGTGTTGATTATCTTCCGTTAAACTGTGTCGCAGGACAATTTGTGGAGAGTAATCAATGAAGGTGAACGATCGCGTTACGGTTAAAACTGACGGCGGCCCGCGCCGTGTGGGTACGGTGCTGGCAGTGGAAGCATTCAATGAAGGCATAATGTATCTGGTGGCGTTAGAAGATTACCCGCTGGGGATTTGGTTCTTTAATGAAAGCGATCATGCTGAAGGGGTTTTTGTGGAGCCGTATGAAGAGGCTTGATTAATTTTCCCCTCACCTTAACCCTCTCCCGCGAGCGGGAGAGGGGAAAGATCGGCGCACCATCCACTCCTTTGCCCGTGTGTGGGAGAGGGCCGGGTGAGGGACAACGCGCACTACCTCAAATCAAAACGTCTCCCAGTTATCATTCCCTGACGTCGCCAATGCAGGACGTGGCGCCAGATTTGGCGTACGCAACGCAGACTGCGCCGCTTTAGCCACGTGCGCCACCGGCGCGTCATTCAAACGGAACACCGCCACCGCTTGCGTCAATCTGCCGGCCTGATCTTCTAGCGAAGCCGCTGCCGAAGAGGCTTCCTCAACCAGCGAGGCGTTCTGCTGCGTCACGTTATCCATCTCGGTCACCGCCAGGCTCACCTGCTGAATGCCACGGCTCTGCTCATCCGACGCGGCGGCAATCTCCGCCATAATGTCCGTCACGCGCCGCACCGCTTCAACAATCTCGCCCATGGTATTACCGGCTTCACCGACCTGGCGTGAACCGTTGGTGATCAACCCCACCGATTCAGCAATCAGCGTTTCAATCTCTTTCGCCGCCTGCGCACTGCGTTGCGCCAGGTTACGCACTTCGCTGGCCACCACGGCAAAACCACGGCCTTGCTCACCGGCACGCGCCGCTTCCACCGCGGCATTCAGCGCCAGAATATTGGTCTGGAAGGCGATGCTGTTGATGACGTTGGTGATCTCGGCAATCTTTTTCGAGCTGCCAGAAATGTTATTCATGGTTTGCACCACGCCGCTCACCAGATCGCCACCGCTGCGCGCTTTGCCTGAGGCATCGGCGGCCAGCTGGCTGGCGTGATGGGCATTCTCGGCGTTCTGTTTCACCGTGGCGGTGAGCTGCTCCATGCTGGCGGCGGTTTGCTCCAGTGCGGAGGCCTGCTCTTCAGTACGTGATGAGAGGTCGGTGTTACCGGCGGAAATCTCGCTGGAACCCTGATAAATCGCTACCGCGCCTTCTCGCACCGTACCAACGGTACGCACCAGCGAGGCCTGCATCAGCTGCAGGTTATGCAGCAAGCTACCAATCTCGCTGCGGCCATAGGCTTGTTCCGGCGCGGTGAGATCGCCTTGCGCGATACGCTCGATGCGATCGACGGACTGACGTAGCGGGGTGATCACCACGCGACGCAGGAACACGAAGGTCAGCAGCACCAGCAGCAAGGCGGCAGCAAACGCCACCGCCATAGCAATAAAGCCAATGCGTGATTGATGCGCGGCTTCGGCATTAATCGCTTCGGCGCGGTCGGTACGGATTTTAATCGCCTTCAGCAGCACGGCATTATAGGCATCATCCAGTTTGCGCGTGACGTCAGTTTCCTGCGCCACAATGCCTTCGAAGCTGCCCTGTTTAGCCGATTCAATCATCGGCTTGAGACCTTTATCAATATAGGCATTGAAGCTGGCGGTCAGCGGTTCATCGAGGGCAATATCCGCCGGCGTTTTCGCCTTGCGATCCATATAGAGTTTAAAACCTTCGCGCGCTTGTTTAATACGCGTCTCGGTGCGCGCTAAATCGGCACGATAACCATCCATTTCACCAATACGCGCGGCGGCACCGGATTGCAGCACATTGAGTCGCGCAGTACGCAGATGGTTAGAACTGTTGGAGATGCCCATACGAATTTGAATTTCTTCGGTGGCATCGTTTAGGGAATTATTACTCTGAATCAAAAAGTAGCTGGCGAGTCCAATGCACAGGGCAAAAAGCAGCAGAATGCCACCAAAGATCATACTGAACAAAGGCATCAGGCGCAGGTTCTGCCAGATGCTGAGCTTATATTGCTCATCAATCGATGCTGTTTTCATATCCTTGCTCTCATGTAGGTAGGTGTTATGAGAATAAGCATCGGCAGGTAGGGAGAAAGGATTAGGCAGGAAAGTGGGATCAAACTCTCAAAACGTGAAAAGGGCCAATCAGATGATCAGCCCTTTTATTCACTGTAGGTAATTATCGCACGTTAACATAAATCCCTGAGGTGACATTATCAGTCAAACGGACGACATGATAAATAACCTGCTTATTATGGGTTTTAATTTTACGTTTAATATTACCTTTATGTGACGATACGGTTTTGGCTTTAATTTGCATGTTCTCAGATATCTGAATGGTGTCATGACCTGACATCCACATTTTCAGCATATTTGATTCAGTCTGACTTAATGTCAGTGGATGCACGTCGAGCCCGGCAGAAATACGTGGCGAAGCGTTGAGTTTCTTTTGCAAATAGGTGCCTAATAACGAATCCAACGTCGAAGTTTTTATCGATTTTGATGTAATAATCAGGTTCTTACGAACGTAGAGGTATTCCTCAAAATGGATATTCGAGATCGCCATGAAAATAAAGAATAAGGTATCAGGATGCTGCATGATAATAGCACGAATACGATCGCTGGAATCAGATTCGTGAATAAAGCACTCTTCGTTGATAAACACAACGCCCGGCTTAATTTGCTCACATCTTTGTTGCAATTGGTCGATATCCGAGACAGGAGTAATATTTTTCTTTTTAACTCCTTTCGCAGACATATAGTCAGACAAACCCAGGCGTGTGTAATTACATGAATCCATAATAATCGTTGGCATTATAGCGACCCTCACCAATTTGTTATCCGTTTAAATCAACGATGAATACGCGTTTGCGGTACGAGAGAAATTTCCAAAGACACTTTTTTATTCTGCTCAGCAGATTGGCGATAGTTATCCATGCGCCATCATGACTCTTCCCTGAACCGTGCTGCGAAGTTTTTTTTATAGTACATCCACGTCACTCTCATCTCAGCCATAGTGGGAATGGCTAAGGATTTGCATTAAGTGTTTTATTCGCTCTGTTTTGAGAGCCCTGTCACTATCGCGCAGATCACAGACAAATCTGATAGGACAAATCTTAAAAACATTTGTGTGGCGAAAGTATGACGCTTCAGCGAGCGTTGACAATGCCGGAAAAAAGGGATTTAGACAAGAAAAATCGCTGTGAAATTTTTTTTGTTTAAAAACAGCCCTTTGAGCATTTAATCAACCGATTCAGCAGGTTTAACCCCTTAGGAATCGTCTGACTAAAATACGCGAAGCGCGGTTTAATAAGAATAATTTTCACCAAAAATGCGCACTTATCAGAATTTCCTCAGTTGATTTCTGAGAAATATGGTTCAGAAAATGCACTAACAGATTTTGAATGCTTAACTATTACTTAAGGGCGTCTACAGAATAGTTAATCAACGGGCGCGGGAAAGTTCTGACACAAACTGGGCGAGTAAATCAAAGACTTCGCTAAACAGATGTTCGCAGAAGGGAGCAAGCAGCGGCATCATCAACCCTACGCTGAGGATGCCCACCGTTAAGGTAATCGGGAAGCCAACCGCGAAAATAGAGAGTTGTGGTGAAACACGGTTTAACAAACCTAGTGCCATGTTTAGCGTGAGGAGCAGAACTATTAAGGGCAGCGCTAACATCATGCCATTAAGGAAAATTAATCCCGCGGATTTCACCAACGCCATAAAAGCATTGGCGTTGAGCGGCTGATCGCTGATTGGCAACGTATGAAAACTGTCCACCAGCAGTGAAATTAGCCACAGATGTCCGTTGAAGGTAAGAAACAGCAGCATGGCCAGCATATCGAGAAAACGAGCCAGCACCGGCATGTTCAGGCGGCTGCCTGGATCGAAGAAGGTGGCGAAGGACAATCCCATCTGCAAACCAATCACTTCCCCCGCCATGCGCACCGCCGCAAAGGCGAACTGCATGGTCAGGCCGATGCTCACGCCAATCAGCAGCTGTTGCAGTAGCAACCAAAATCCCGCGGGCGTAAACAGGGTCGCCTCCACCGGCGGTAGCACCGGCAGGATGATCCAGGTGGTTAATACCGCAAGGCCAATCTTGACGCGTTTGGGAATCGATTTTTCGCTCAGCACCGGCGCGCTGGCGAACAGCGCCAGCAAACGCACCATCGGCCAGAAGAATTGTGCGACCCAATGGATCAGCTGGCTGCTGTCGAGGTTAATCATTAGCCAATAATGTACGGCAGATTGCTAAACAGCGTGCGAATGTAATCCAGCATCAGATTAAGCATCCACGGACCAGCGATTACCGCCGTAGCGGCGACGGCCAGAATCTTGGGGATAAAGGAGAGCGTTTGTTCGTTAATCTGGGTCGCGACTTGCAGCACGCTGATGATCAACCCGCTGATCAACGCCACCAGCAACATCGGCGCGGCCATCAGCAGGGCGACACGCATTGCTTCCTGGCCCATAACCATCACTGATTCAGGTGTCATGCTGCATTCCTCGAGAAAGAAAGGTAGGGGCGAACGCCACTCAAGAGTAGAAACTTTGCGCCAGTGAACCCACCAGCAGCTGCCAGCCATCCACCAGCACGAACAGCATCAGCTTGAACGGCAGGGAAATGGTCGCCGGCGGCACCATCATCATCCCCAGCGCCATCAGTACGCTGGCGACCACCAGATCGATGATCAGGAACGGGATAAACACGGTGAAACCAATCTGGAAGGCGGTTTTCAGTTCGCTGGTGACATACGCCGGCAGCAGAATACGCATCGGAACCGCTTCCGGACCCTGAATCGGTGCGGTGTTAGCCAGACGGGCAAACAGCGCTAAATCGGCTTCGCGCGTTTGACGCAGCATAAATTCACGCAGCGGCTGGGCACCTTTATCAATCGCGTCCGCCATGCTGATTTTGTCCTGACTGAACGGCAGATAGGCGTCGGAGTAAATCTTGTCGAAAGTCGGCGCCATGATAAAGAAGGTCAGAAACAGCGCCAGGCCGAGCAGCACCTGGTTTGGCGGCGCCGACGGCGTGCCGAGGGCGTTACGCAGCAAACCAAACACAATAATGATGCGCGTGAAGCTGGTCATCATCAGCAGCACCGCCGGAATAAAGGTCAGCGAGGTGATGAACACCAGCGTCTGTACCGGCAGCGACCAGCTCTGGCCACCGTTCGCCAGCGGCTGGCTGATTAAACCTGGCAGCTGCGCATGCGCAACCGGTGCCAGCAACAGCAGCGGCAAGAGAGGAAGTAATCGACGCATCATTGTGGTTTTCCGGGACGTTTAACCAGGTTCTGGAACAGCTGACGAAAATCCTGTGGCGCAGCGCTATGATTTGCCCGTTCTTCCGGCGGCAGCGGCGGTAATGAATGCAGATGGGTGATCTGCTGGGCGGTCACGCCCAACACCAGACGCGCATCGGCGGTATCGACAATGACCACACGCTCACGCTGGCCAACCTGCACCGTCGCGCTGACTTTCAGCGCCTGGCCGGTCACCGTTTTCGGTGCAAAGCCAAGCCGTTTGGCCAGCCAGCCGCAGCCGAGAATCAGCAGAACAATTACTGCCAGCACGCTGCTGACCTGGCCAATCACCGAACCGGTTGAGACCACCGGCTGGCTGGGTACCGGTTGTTCGGCTTGCGTGTGTTTTAACATGCTTAACGGCTCAGACGACGCATACGTTCAGACGGGGTAATGATGTCGGTGATGCGCACGCCATATTTGTCGTTCACCACCACCACTTCACCCTGCGCGATCAGATAACCGTTGATCAGAATATCCAGCGGTTCCCCGGCCAGGCCATCCAGCGCCACCACCGAACCCTGCGTCAAGCGCAGCAGCTCTTTAATGGTCATTTTGGTGCGACCCAGTTCCACGGTCAGCTTGACCGGGATATCCATGATCAGATCGATATCCTGCAGCGAGCCGCTGATGCCAGGATTTTCCAGCGACTTGAACACATTTTCAGTTGGATCTGGCGCGCTGGTGGTGGTTTGTTCGTTCATAGCTGCAGCCCACAGATCGTCCGCGGAGATGTCGTCGTCGGACGGTTTCTTGCTGTCACTCATCGGGCTGTTCCTCGTTCAGCGAATTCAAAATCGGGTTAATCAAATGTTCTACACGCAGCGCGTACTGGCCATTGATGGTGCCGTATTGGCTGGTCAGCACCGGCACGCTATCGACGTGAGCGATGATGCGGTCCGGCTTCTCAATGGGCAGGACGTCACCGGGTTTCAGCTGCAAAATACGTGACAGGCGCAGCGATGTTTCGGCGAAATGGGCAATCAGCTCCAGCTCCGAGTGCTGCACCTGTTTCACCAGATTGTCGCGCCAGTGATTATCTTCCCGGCGTGAGTTTTCCAGTGGGGGATTGACCAGCAGCTCGCGCAGCGGCTCAATCATCGAAAACGGAATACAGATATTGAATTCACCGACCAGGTTTCCAATCTCCACCTGGAACGGCGTGTTCACCACGATGTCATTCGGTGAAGTGGTGATGTTGGTGAACTTCACCTGCATCTCGGAACGCACATACTCGACTTCCAGCGGATAAATCGCTTTCCACGCGTCGCTGTAGCCATCCAGCGCCAATTTCAACATGCGGCGAATCACGCGCTGTTCGGTATGGGTAAATTCACGTCCTTCAACTTTGGTCGGGAAACGACCGTCGCCGCCAAACAGGTTATCGACAGCAATAAAAACCAGGCTCGGTGAAAACACCACCAGCGCCGTGCCGCGCAGCGGCTTCAGGTGGATCAGGTTCAGGTTGGTTGGCACCGGCAGGTTGCGGGCGAACTCGTGGTACGGCTGAATCTTGATCGCACCCACACTAATATCGGGGCTACGGCGCAGCAGGTTAAACAGCGCCATACGGAAATGACGGGCAAAGCGCTCGTTGATGATCTCCAGCGCCTGCAGACGCTCACGTACGACGCGGCGCTGAGTATTGGGATCATAGGGACGGATATCGCCATCGGTCCCTTTGGAACTGTTCTCTACTTCCGCACTGTCACTGTCGCCATTAAGCAGCGCGTCAATCTCAGCCTGGGAGAGAATGCTATCGCCCATTAAATCACCTCAAAATGAAGGCGGTAAACAGCACGTCATTGACAACCTGAGCCGGTTGACCTTTTACCAGCGGCGGCGCCAGCACCTGTTTGATCTGCTCAACCAGGGCCTGTTTGCCTTGCTCTGTTGCCAGAGCCGTCGCGCTTTGACGCGAGAGCAGTAACAGCAGACGGCTGCGCACTTCCGGCAGGTAATCGTTCAACCGACGACGGGTATCCTCATCGGGCAGACGCAGGGTGAAACCCACGTACAGCACACGGTCGGGATCGTTGTCAGGATTGACCAGGTTTACTGTAAACGTATCCATTGCAAAAAATACGGGAGCAGCCGGTGGCTCGACTTTCGCCGCGTCCGGTTGGCTGCCTTCGTGTTTATTCATCATTCGCCAGACTGCATAGCCTGCCACGCTGCAAGCGGCCAGCGTTACAATCAGTAACACCGGTAGTAGTAGTGAACGTTTGCGGCCTTTAGCTTTCGCGTTATCAGACATCTTGCAGTTACTTCCTGTGAATTATGGGCAAGCCTCTCGGCTTACCTGGACAGATTATCCCGCGTCTTAAGTCAAACAATGGGAAGAAAAGACGCGGGTTTTACGCTTACCTTCAGCGTTTAGCGGCTATCAGGCAAAGATATCGACAGCGCCGTTACCGGCCGCGCGCGCTTGAAGGGCTGCCGGGACGGCAATAGGCGTTATCTCGTTGTCACTGTCCTGGGAGAGGCTAAAGCTGCCGTGCTGTCCGTCACGACGTCCTTCCTGCTGGCCCTGATAACTCTGGCCCTGTGCGAAGGCGTCGCTGCTGACGTTACTCTGTCCCAGGTTTATTCCGCTCTCCGCCAATGCGCTACGCAGCTGAGGAAGAGCCGCTTCCAGCGCGGCCCTCACTTGGCTGTGGCTGGAAACCATACTTAACTGTGCCTGATCCTTATCAAGGGTCAGGCTGATCTGGATAGCGCCCAGATCCTGCGGATGTAGACGCAACTCGGCGTTCTGCTGCCCGTTGCGGCTAAACATCACAATCTGCTGACTCAGCGCCTGCTGCCACTCGCTGCTGCCGAGCTGTGCATTCAGCATGGGCGTCGACGGCGTGGTGCTGGTCGAGGCGGTGCTGCTTACCAGCGAGCTGGTGGCGCTGAGCGGTGCGCTGGTGAATGGCGTCACCGGGTCATCACTGCTCTGCGCGGCGGCGCGCGCTTCCGGCTTACTCAGCGCATTCAGCACCTGCTTAAAACTCTCATCCAGCGTCAACCCGCTGCTGTTACTGGCGGTGGTGCTGACGCTGCTGCTCTGCGTGCTGCTGGCCGTTTGCGTTAAGAGCGTTACAGCATCGCTGGATTTCTTCTGTGCGCCATCCGGCTGCGCGTGCTCTTCTTTTACTGCACCGTCCAGGGAACCCCTTAACAGTGCGGTATTAAGCGAAGCGCGAGTGTCGGTTTTCCCTTCGCCTGCGCTGCTACTTACGCTGGTTGGGCTGGTGCGGTTCTCTACCGCCACCGGCAACATGGCGAATAACGCCTGCACATTCTGTAAGTCGCTGGCAGTTAACGAACTTGCCTCACTCTTGTCTTTATCATCGGCTGATTTCAGCGTGGCTTTAGTGTTTTCCGGCTGTAAAAGTGCGTTTAACGCATCGGGTTTCTCCAGCGCCTGCAATAACGCGCTTAGCGAAGCCTTACTGACGTCTTTTTCATCAACTTCTGCTGTCAGATCAGTCGATTGCGTGTTAACAGCTTGTTGCTTTACCAGCGTCAGCAAGCGGTTGCCGAGTTCAGTAATAAATCCCTGCGGCAGCGACTCCGCGCCCTGTAAAACATCTGATGAAACTGAAGTGTCAGCGTCTCCCAAAACCGAGGTTTGCGTAGCAACTGTTGGCAGCGTAATCATTCGCCTTTCCTCAATGCGGCCCGTTGGGCAAATTCATCCATCCGTTTCTGATCGAGACGGTTTTCTTGTCGTAATGCGTTTTCCTCAGCGCGCGTAATCAGCGTTTGATAAGCATTGAGCCGCTTATGCTTTTCACGCCAGTTGCTCAGCGCGCTGTCGAGGCGCTGATTCCACTGGGAAAGCTGTTGGCGATGCTGTTCGATGGCTTTTTCCAGCGTCTGAATAAACTGGTGATAATTGGTCCAGCGCGTGCTGGCGATGCCGCCGGACATATCCTGATTGAGCTTGTTGCGATACTCATCCTGATAATCCAGCAGCATGCTGAGTTGTTCGTCGGCCTGCTGCACACCCCGGCGCATATCGCCAAGGTGAATCACCGCACTCTCCAGTTCCTGCTCCGCCATATCGCGCAGCTTGTTGATCGCACTGGCCGTTTTCATCACTTAACCTCGTTTGGCGTTAACCGAACATCGCCTGCAGATGCAAACAGGCATCGTCGTAGTCGCTGCGTTCGAAAATGCCCTGATGCAGGAAGGCTTCCATCTCCGGATAGAGCTTGATGGCGCGGTCCAGCATCGGATCGCTGCCTGCGGCATACGCACCCACACTCACCAGATCGCGGTTACGCTGGAAGCTGGAGAGCAACTGTTTGAACTGACGTACGCGCGCGTAGTGCGTCTCATCAATTAATGAGGTCATGGCGCGGCTGATTGACGCTTCAATATCAATTGCCGGATAGTGGCCGGCTTCCGCCAGACGGCGCGACAGCACGATGTGGCCGTCGAGAATGGCACGCGCCGAGTCGGCAATCGGGTCTTGCTGATCGTCGCCTTCGGTCAACACGGTATAAAAGGCGGTGATTGAACCGCCGCCGTGCGTACCGTTACCGGCGCGTTCCACCAGCGCGGGCAGTTTGGCGAACACCGAAGGCGGATAACCTTTGGTCGCCGGCGGCTCACCGATGGCCAGTGCGATTTCACGTTGCGCCATGGCGTAGCGGGTGAGGGAATCCATTATCAGCAGCACATGCTGGCCGCGATCGCGGAAATCCTCTGCGATACGCGTGGCATAAGCGGCACCCTGCATACGCAGCAGTGGCGAGACGTCCGCCGGCGCGGCGATCACCACCGAACGCGCACGGCCTTCGGCACCGAGAATATTTTCAATGAACTCTTTAACTTCACGGCCACGTTCACCAATCAACCCCACCACGATCACGTCGGCTTTGGTGTAACGCGCCATCATGCCGAGCAGCACGCTTTTACCGACGCCGGAACCGGCGAACAGGCCCATACGTTGACCGCGACCCACGGTGAGCAGGGCGTTGATGGCGCGTACGCCGGTATCCAGCACATCTTCAATCGGCGTACGTTGCAGCGGGTTGAAGGGCGCGGTGATCAGCGGGGCGCGATAGCCGGTTTCCGGCGCGGGTAAACCGTCGAGGGGTTTGCCGCTGCCGTCCAGCACGCGACCCAGCAGTTCCGGGCCCAGCAACATCTGTTTGCCGCTGTGGCCGCTGTCGCCACTGACGCGCGCATAAACGCGTGCGCCCGGCAAAATACCATCGACTTCTTCCAGCGGCATCATCAGCAGTTTCTGGCCGTTGAAGCCGACCACTTCACTTTCAACTTCAGTGATCTTGCTGCCATCGGTACGTTCAATAATGCAGGTAGCACCGAGCGGCAGCTGCAGGCCGGTGGCTTCCAGCACTAAGCCGGTGGCGCGCGTCAGGCGACCGTAACGACGCACGGTTTGTACCTGTGAAATGCGTTCTTCGAAGGCGTCGAGCGCGCCGAGCCAGCGTGAAAGGCGTGAGGAGGTCATTACAGTGTCCCCGGAGCGGCCAGGCGGCACAGCTCCTGCCAGCGCGTTGCCACGCTCGCATCAAGGTCGCCATCTTCGGCGCTAAGCTTACAGCCGCCAGGATGCAGCGTGCTGTCGGCCAGCAAGCGCCAGCCGTGCAGATCGAGCGTTGGACCCAGCGTCTGCTCGATGCGTTGCAGATCGTCCGGATGGACGCGCAGCTGCGGTTTGCCGCTGAACATCGGTTCCTGCTGAATCAGCTGCTGGATTTGACGCAGCAGGGCGGTGCCGTCCACCTGCGTGGCCTGGCCAATCACCGTGCGCGCGGCTTCCAGCGCCAGCTGCATCAGACGTGAAGCGATCACGCTGTCGAGCGCTTCGAGCGTGTGATGGAACTCGGTCACCAGCTGCTGCATGCGTGCCTGCAGCGGCGCTTGCTGCTGCTGCGCATCGGCTAAGCCTTGCTGGAAACCGGCGTCATAACCGTTCTGTTGCGCCTCGGCGAAACCTTTCTGATAGCCTTCGCTGTAGCCTTGCGTCTGCGCATCTTTGCGCATCTGCTGCTGCATGCGTTCCAGCTGTTGCTGCTGTTCCGCTTCGGCGCTCAGTTCGACATCGATCTCCGGCTCCTCTAACTGAGGTTCCGGTTCGGCACCGAACGGGCTGCCTAAATCATCAGGCTGCCAGCGCTGCCACGCGCGGGCGGAAAAGGCATCAGACATAGGTTTCCTCGCCACCACCAATCACCATCTCGCCGGATTCTGCTAAGCGGCGCACCACCAGAAGAATGGCCTTCTGCTCGTTCTCCACCGCCGACATACGTACCGGACCCCGGTTGGCCAGATCGTCGCGCAGAATATCGGCCGCACGGGCGGACATGTTCTTGAGGAACTTCTCGCGCAGCGGCTGTTCGGCACCTTTCAGTGCCACCAGCAACTGTTCGGATTCCACTTCCTGCAACAGACGCTGGATGCTGCGGTCGTCCACTTCCACCAGGTTTTCGAACAGGAACATCTCGTCGATGATCTTCTGTGCCAGCTCGCCATCGAAGTCGCGTACTGCTTCGATAACCGCCTCTTCCTGCTGGGTTTTCATCAGGTTGATAATTTCTGCCGCGGTTCTCACGCCGCCCATCTTCGCGCGCTTGAGGTTGGTGCCGTCGAGCAGGCCATTCAGTACTTCGGTCAACTCCGCCAGCGCCGCCGGCTGGACACCGCCGAAGGTGGCGATACGCAGCATCACATCGTGACGCAGACGCTCGTCGAACAGCGCCAGAATATCCGCCGCCTGGCCACGTTTGAGGTGGACAAGGATGGTGGCGATAATCTGCGGATGCTCGTCGCGAATAAGGTCGGCGGCCGCCTGTGGCTCCATGAAGTTGAGCGTTTCCATGCCGCTGGTGGTCTCGTTTTTCTCGAGAATATCTTCCAGCAGACTTGAAGCTCGCTCCTCGCCCAACGCTTTGATCAGCACCGAACGCAGGTAATCGTTGGAGTTGAGGCTCAGCGCCGCAAACTGTTCGGCATCGGCTTCGAACTCGCGCAGCACTTCGGTCAGCTGTTTATGTGAAACCTGGCGCATGTTGGCCATGGCACCACTCAGGTGCTGGACCTCACGCTGATTAAGGTGTTTGAACACCTCCGCCGCGCGCTCTTCGCCGATGGTCATCATCAGAATGGCGCTTTTTTCTGTACCGGTCAGACTCATAGTTCTTTACTCATCCATTCGCGGATAACCAGCGCGACGACGCGCGGATCGTTTTCAGACATGTCGCGGATACGCTGGCTCATCACCTCGGCGCTCATGCGGTTAGTAGATTTACGCTCCTGATCCAGCTCGTCTTTGCTGAGCTGAACGTTAAAGGCTTCTTCTTCTTCCATGGCCGCAGAGCGTGCCGCCAGCGCTTCAGCCGCTGCCTTCTCCTGCTCTTTCTTACGCACCAGCTGTGGACGTACCAGCTTGCGATAGAGGATGAAGCCAACCAACGCCACCAGCAGCCAGCGACCGGCAGTCATCAGCTGATCGAAGAACGATTGCTGCTGCCAGAATGGCAGGTCGCCACCGCTTGGCTCGGTCATGTTGAACTGAGAGTTCACCACGTTGACGCTGTCGCCACGGGTTTGTGAATAGCCCATCGCTTCACGGGTTAAATCTTCAATCTGCTTGATCTGCTGCTCGTTAAGCGCCACCGCTTTGCCTTTACCGTCGTCGCGGTAGTTCACCACTACGGCAACCGACAGGCGCTGCACATCGCCGACGTTCAGCTTGGTATGACGAATGGTGCGGTCCAGCTCGTAGTTCACCGTGTCGTTGCGCGTTGAGCTGCTCGGGCCAGAAGGCTGTGCGGTGCTGGTGGTGCTGCCGTTATTCTGCGCATTGGCGGTTTGCGCGTTGGCGTTTTGGCCGTTGGCATTATTGTTGTTATTCGTTGGCGGATTGGTCACCGGCGCGGTATTGGCTGGCGCAGGCTGATTCGACAATGCACCCGGCACGCCGCCTGGATACGGGCTGCCATTCTGTTCGGAGTTGCTGGTCTGGCGTGAACGCACCGCGCTGTTGTTAGGATTGGCGTTCGGCTGGTATTTCTCGTCGGTCTGCTCGCTGCGGTCGAAGTTGATCTGCGCCGTCACCTGCGCATGCACATTGCCCTGACCGACAATCGGATTGAGGATCGCTTCGATACGCTGCTGGAAGCGCGCTTCCACTTCAGACGCATATTTCAGTTGCGCGTCATTCAGGTCGCGACCTTCGCTGTCAGAGCGGGTCAACAGACGACCGGCCTGATCGACAACGGTAACGTTGCCCGGCGGTAAACCGGCCACGCTGCTGGAAACCATATGCTGAATGGCCTGAATCTGGCCTTCATCTAATGCGCGGCCTGGCTGCAGGTTCAGCGTCACCGAGGCGGAAGGGGCTTTCTGCTCACGCACGAATAAGGTCGGTTTCGGCATTGCCAGATGCACGCGTACGCTCTTCACCGGACCGAGCGTTTCGATGGTGCGCGACAGTTCACCTTCCAGCGCACGCTGATAGTTGATCTGCTCGCTGAACTGGCTGATACCGAACTTCTCTTTGTCCATCAGTTCGAAGCCAACGTTGCCGCCTTTCGGCAAGCCTTGTTGTGCCAGACGCAGACGCAGCTCATGCACTTTATCGGCGGGCACCATCAGTGCTCCACCGTTATCGGCGAACTGGTAAGGGATGTTCATTTGCGTCAGCTGCGTGACGATCGCGCCACCATCCTCATCGGAGAGGTTGTTATAAAGCACGCGATAGTCTGGCGCTTTTGCCCACAGCACCAACGCAAACACCACCGCGATAACCGCAGCAGCAGCGATAATTAAGGGAATACGCGGGTTGGCGCGCAGGCGGGCGAGAAGGTCATTGAAGCCTTTCTTAGCTGTATCCTGTGTAGCGGCTGCACTCGCATTCATGACCGATTCCTGCCTGACATTATTGATCGGGTGTGATGTTGTGGTGACAAAACGTACTCCCTGAAGACTTCTCCCCTAAAATCGGGAGAGGAGAAAAATTAAATTCCACTTAATGGCAGGCATTATTTGTTGAAAGCCGCGACATCGATGGGTGGATAAGCCGGGTTTTTTGCGGTCATTTAGCGCCTTTGTCCTATTGACAGTGTGTTAACTTTCTCATCGTGAAAATTTAATCACTTCTTCAATAGGGGTCAGGCAATGTCAATTCAGGCGATTGAGGGTGTGCTGCAGCAGCTGCAGATGACGTCTCTGCAGGCCAGCGGTAAGCAAGCGGAGTCCACTAATCAGGTCGACTTCAGTGCCACCATGAAAGCAGCACTCGACAAGATCAGCGAAACCCAGACAACGGCCCGCGCTCAGGCGCAGGATTTCGAAATGGGTAAACCGGGCATCCAGTTAAATGATGTGATGGTCGATCTACAAAAATCCTCTATTTCCATGCAGATGGGCGTGCAGGTGCGTAACAAACTGGTGTCGGCGTATACCGATATCATGAGCATGCAGGTTTAGTTTCTTTCGGGTATTTCTTTCGGGTATAGTCCAGCGCGGTAATGGTGTTATATCAGGCGGGAAGGTTGCTGCATCACAGTGAGTACACCGCCAAACGCGCTGCCTTATTTTGAGAAGAGGATTCTCACGTGAAGAAAACCCTGTTGTTTTTAATCGCTATTGTCCTGCTCACGGGATGTGACAAGGATGACGCGACTTACTACCCGCAAATGAAAAACTTTGCCTATCTGTATCAATTCGAAGCGCTGCCCGGCAAAGTCAAAACGACCCATCAAACGCTGTTTACCGCCGACGGCCAGCAGATCTTCGAAGTGAATGTCGATTTCGACCGCAACGGCTGTCCGACGCACGTGAAATCGGTGCGCAAACAGGGCGAAGTGATTGATGTCACGCGCGATGGCGACCAATTAAAAGGCAGTGAAAACGGTCAGGACGTGGTGGTGACGCTGGATAAGAACTGCGCCATGGTGAAGAAAGTCACGCCGACCATGACCGTGGATATTGCCTATAACAAACAGGGTTTGGTAGAGCAGATCTCATCGCCCGCCTCCGATGCCGCGTTTCACCTCGCTTATAACAGCGCCGGTGAAATGGCGGTATTGAGTATTACCCAGGCCGGAACGGAAGTGTCGCGTGCTACCGCGGTGCGAGCAGAAGATAAGAAAAAGATCTCTGACGTGGTCACCACGGTGAAGCGAAATGACCAAATTAAAACCGTCAGCAATGTCTGCAAATACAAACACGACGTTCCCTATTATTGCGACATTATTAGCGTTGACGCGGCAGGCGACGTGATTGATAAGCAGTATGGCAATATTGAGGTAACGTATTACTGATTGGTGGGGTCGCCATGCATGGCGACCAACACTATTTAATCTCCGGCCACGCCACAGCAGGGAATCCATTCAGCAGCGGATAAGCGAACAGGAAACCCTGGAACTGGCTAATGCCTGCGGCTTCCAGCCACATCCACTCTTCAGCTTGCTCGACACCTTCGGCAATCACCGCAATCTCCAGCGATGCGCAGCACTTAATGATGGCGTGCATGATCGCCTGCTTCGGGCCGCTTTTGTGCACATCGCGGATCAGCTCGCGATCGATTTTGATTTTGTCCGGCTGGAATTTCGATAACAGCGACAAGCCAGCAAAACCGGCACCAAAATCGTCCAGCGCCAGGCTGATACCCGCCGCTTTTAACTTTCTCACTTCGGCAGCAAATTCATCCGAGCGCGAAATGATCTCATTTTCGGTCACTTCGACAATCACCTGTTGCGGCACCAGCCCGCTGGCGTTGATCTCGGTAAGCAGGAATTCCACCGCGTTTGGCACTGTCACCAGTGACATCGGCAGCAGGTTGATTGACAGACGATGCTCGCCAATGCCCAGTTTGTTCGCCACGCGAAAGGCCAGACGTTTCGATTTGATATCCGCGTGATAAATCGCTTCGCCGCCAAACGCGGAGAAATACTCATCAGGTGAGCCACCGTTTGGCGTGCGGATCAGCGCTTCAAACGAAGTGACGCGGCGCGCGAAGGGATCGATGATAGGTTGAAAAGCAAAGCGGCAATCCTGCAGGCTCTGATCGATACCCTCCAGATCGTTCTGCCATTCAATATCCGGAACAAATTCCCAGGTATTGGCTGGCGGGATCTCGAAGTAGTTCTCTTTGTCGCGCGCCACCACGAAGGTACGCAAAAACTGCAGCGCGCGATCGTTGTAGGTGAGCTGATAACGCGAGGTGCCTTTATCCAGCACAGCTTGCAGCACATTGTCCTTGTCATGCTCGCGCAGATCGAACAGCTCCATGCCGACTTTGCCAAAACGGCGTTCAGGCGCGAAGTCGTGCATTAACTCCACCAGATTATGGTGGCGTGCGTCCTGACAAATACGCTTGTATATGCCCTGAACGGACTCACGCGGTCCTTCCAGCAACTGGAAGAAGTGCAGGCCGTCGAACAGCAGGATGCCAGTAACGTCGAAGTTTTTATTTTTGCTATTGGCTTTAGCAACCATATCTTCGAGCGTTTTGATTGGCACGTGATCGTGCAGATGGCTGCGGTAAATAATTGTGGTGAGCATCGAGATTGTCCGGATAATTTATTATTTTGCGACTAGATTAGCAGCCTTACCGCGGGGTCTGTCCATAGCTTACCGCGATCAGGCTAAACTTTTTTTATTATAACAGCTTAAGCGAAGCGGCTAGCCGCTTCGGTAACGTCGCAACTCCATCAGCGTGCCGATAATTTCTAGCGCCGATTCCGCCGAATGCAGCTGCGGAAAGTCATCATTCAACGCGCGCAATGTGAAGATCTGCTCATCCTGCTGTTGCGTTTGCAGGCGATAAATCCGCACTCGTGCCACGCCATCCACCAGCGCCAGCACCACATCGCCCGGCTGCGGCTGAACGTCAGGATCAAAGATCACTTTGTCACCGGGCCGGTAATCGGGCTGCATCGCCTGATCGTCTATCGTGACCGCCAGCGCGCCATCGCCCAACTGACTCTCGCTGTAGAGAAAGTGCGCAGCCTGCTGTTTGAGCAACAACCGTTCTTCGCTCAACCACGCTGACGCTTGCGCCAGGCTAATCAATGGCACCGCCGCAACCGGTGCGGCTTTGGCGTGGGTGGCAAACACTTCGCCATCCCCGTCGATAATCCATGCCGCCGTGCATTGCAGCCACTGCGCGAGCCGCAGCAAATTCTCGCCACGCGGTACGGTTTCCTCTTTTTCCCACTGCGATACAGCCACATGCGACACCCCAATACTTTTGGCCAGCGCCTGCTGCGTCAACTGTAGAGCTTTACGTCGTGCCCGGATGCGCTCACCGGAAGATTCTTTTTTCATCATCTTGACATCTCCTGAAGGAACGACTTAAGTATACTTAAATTCATAAGTTAAAGTAAACTTAAATTCAGGCGTTGACCGCGAAGCTGGCAAGGGTGGTCAGCGTGCTTATGGGGCACATCCCTTGCCAGGGGTGAGAGGTGAAGCATGGAAAGTAGTTTAGTCACCAGCGTAGGTGCGTTGCTTCTCGGCGGCGGCGCAGCAGCTGTGTTCTGGAAACCGTTAATGGCGGGTATCGCCGCTATCGTCACCAGCAATCGTGCCGGTGGGGAGATCATCACCAGTTACAAAGAACAGGTGATGCTGCTCAAAGAAGGTCACGCCTTGATGCGCCAGGAAAACGATGAATTGCGCATCCGACATGACAAAAACCTGCGGCGTATCTCTTCGCTGGAAACCGATCTGCGGCTGATAAAAAACGCCCTGAGCATTTTGCTGGCCACCACTGAAGCCGAGCACAGCGATAAGTTTCGCAGCCAGGTTAACCAACTGATTACCACTCTGGAGGAGAGTCGTGATGATGCAGATAAACAGTGAGTACGTAGTGAAAAACCATCGGCGCCAACTGTTCTTCGGCGGCTTTTTGCTGATGTTGTCGTTGATGTGCGTGGCGATGACGGTGCTATTCCTGTTCGTCAGTAACAGCGCCAATCAGCGTGTTGAAGAGATTCGACAGCAATATCGAACCATATCGGAACGACGTGAAGCGCGCGTGGCGGAGCTTACCAGCCAGCTGGTGGCGCTGCAGAACAAGCTCGATGGCACCATGAAGCACCCGGTCAGCAATCCGGCTGACAAAGGGAAACCGGCAGAAGGAGATAAGTCGCCACCTCAACCCAAGCGTTAAGGAGGGCATCATGCGAATTACCCCGTGGATTGCAGCCCGTCTTGCCCGACTGCGATCTTTATTCAGTATGAAGGAGAGCATTATGAGCGATCAAACTGTCATCAATCCAACCAGCACCATCGCATCGTCACCAGCGGAAGATTTCGCCAACGAAGTCGCCACGCCCGTTGCTGCACCGATGGCGACCGCAGCACCTGAAGCGACGCCCGCTGTCGTCGCAGAAGCAGCACCTGAAGTTGCGCCCGCAGCGGCAGCGGCACAAGCTGAAGTTCCACCGGCTACGGCACCCGAGGCGATAACCGCTGCACCCGCGCAGGCGGCGGCCACTGCCGCGCCTGAGGCGGCAACGCCTGCGCCTGCCGAAGTTGCGCCGCCCAACGAACCGGACATCGCTGCTCCCGCTGCAGCCGATGCGCCGCCAGCCGCCACAACGGCGCAGAGCCACGACGGGACTCAGGCGTTCTCAGAAGGCGTGAAGGATTTCGTCAGAGCGTTTAGCTTTGTCGAGCAGGGAGTAATCAAACTGGGCGATGCCGCGAAGGGTGAGCTGATTGATCTGGCGAGGAAGTATCTGTAATGCCTGACGACTCAGCATCGGGGACCGGGATGTCCCCTGTTTACTAACAGGTTTTAGTCACTTCCGATTATTCCTAAGGCAGCTTCGATATTTTGCACTACCTTTAATCATTCAAGCGTTATTTAAATCGTCTTATTAAGCGAAAAGGAAGATAGCATGAGTGATACAGAAACTGTAAAAACCAAAACTGAATACTTGCGTGATGTCACCTCCCAGCTTAAAGAGATGCGCCACTACGCGCAGACCAACACTGAGACGCTATCTGCCCACTGGCTGGCGTTTGATGCGGGTGAGTATAAAGACACCGAATACGCGGGACGCTTCGACACCTTGCTGAACAAGCAGGGCAAGCTGCTGGATGACATTGATGCGGCGATTCAGGATCTGGAAATCGCCATCAACCATACTGAGCAGGAAAGCTAAGCGCCTAGCGTACTGGTGGCCTAATCGGCCACCAGCCACATTTCTGCCTCATCGAACATCTCTTCAACAATCCGCGCAACTGTCGCTTTATCGTTCTTACTCATATCAGTATCTATCGCGTTACGCTCCATCGGTTTGACGCGTACCTCAATATCGGGAAAGACGCGCTGTACACGCTTTTCCAACTCCTGCAAAATCATCTCGCGTGCACCCGGTAATCCGGCCACGTTACGCTTATCGTAAATCAACTCCACAAACATCAGGGTCGTTCCATTCATTGGATCGGGTGCGATATAGTACTGTAAATAAAAACAGGGGTAAATATGCGCCAACTGGTTATCGATATCTTATTGAAAATGGCAAAAATGGATGTGGAAGCAAAAGAGCTGGTGGCGCAGGTAGAGGCGCAGTCGTTATTGATTGCCGCGCTGCTGATTCAGGCGAAAGAGAATAACTCGTTGACTATTTCCGATACGGTGCAGGAGGCAATTGTTACCGCTTCGCGCGCATCGCAGGAATTTTTACAGTCCGATGTTGATCTGCTGCTGACCCACGTCAATCGTCTGCTGGCGGTGGCAAGTTATATCGAAGTAAAAGGGATTGAGCGGGAAGGGTAAGAAAAAATATTACCTCTGGAAGTGGAAATCCAGCAACACTTCCAGAGGCGGTGCAACAGCACCATTCGTTCAAGGACAATCTACGACTGACGTCGTGATGAGTAAGTTATACAAGTTTTCTCAACTTGTACAACTTTTTCCTGAACATTTTGTGTGGTTGGCGATGTATCTTTGATGCCGTTACAGTGCGTGGCCGACTACAACTCGTTTTTGATGCAGAACTCTTCCCACGTCATGCCTAAGGCTTCCGCGTGGGATTTCAGATACTTTTCAATGGCATCCGCGGCAACGGCTTTATCGGGTTCCGCCAGTTGAATGGAAAACAGCATGCCATCCAGCTTCTTCTGACGCAAAAATGCGGCATAAATACGTTCTGCATGCCAGTCGCGTAACTGCGCTAATGACAGGTTCGCCTGGCGGGCATCGCTTTCGGTGAGTTCATCCAGTGCAGACTGGAAATCGGGGTGAGCAGCGAAAAACATCGTGCGCGCCTGAGCGTAATACTCTTCTGGGGTTTTCATTCGGTGTTCCTGCATATCAACTTGCGCGCTAGTGTAACGCGCGCATGTGGCCTTGTCAGTTTCCGATCTTACAGAACATGGGCATCGTAGCGGCGCAATTTATTGCGCGATAAAGCGCGCCGCTAAGGTATGTGCAACTTGTGATCACCGCCTATCAATGCATCTGCTGATAAATCCGCGTCACATCTTGTTGGTTCTTCGCCAGCGTTTCATCCAGCGTCAGTTTACCGCTCAGCATATCCGCCAGATTCTGCCCGACGGCGTTACCCATCTGATCAAACCCGGGAATACTCACGTACTGCACGCCCTGATAAGGCACCGGATTGAGCGTCGGCTGCTCGACGGTAGCCGAATCAATCGCCGCACGCACCTGCGCGGCATACGGCGCCAGGCGCTGATAGCTCGCCTGCTGATACGTCGAATTGCGACTGCCCGGCGGTACCGCGCCCCAGCCGACGGTATCGGCCACTTGCTGGATATACTGTTTTGACGTCGCCCAGCTAATAAAGGCAATCGCCGCCTCGCGATTCGGCGTATTCGCCGGTACCGCCAGCGCCCACGACCATAACCAATTGGAGCCGTTACGCGTTATGCCGCCCGGTGCAGGCGCAAAGGCCAGCTTATCGGCGACTAATGAGATCTGCGGATTCACTAGCAAACCGGCTGCCACCGTACTGTCGATCCACATTGCGCATTTACCTTGCGCGGTCAGGCGCAGAATCTGGCCGAAACTGTTTTTCACCGTATCCGGCGGTCCATCCTGCTTCACCACCTGCAGATAATCATCCAGCGCCTCGCGCCACTCCGGCGAGTTGAGCGTCGGCTGCCAGGTTTCATCGAACCACTGCGCGCCATAGGCATTCGCCATGGTGGTCATGAACGCCACGTTATCGCCCCAGCCTGGCTGGCCACGCAGGCACAGACCGTAAATGCCTTTCTGCGGGTCGGTGAGTTTGGCGGCGAAGTTTTTGATATCGGTCCAGTCGGGATTATCGGGCATGGTTAACCCTTTTTGCGCAAACAGATCTTTGCGGTAGTAGGTCATGCTACTTTCACCGTAGAACGGCAGGGCGTAGAGCGTCTGCTGGAACGACAGCGCTTTGCGCACTGGCGCGATGAGATCATCGCTGTCGTAATCGGCGGGCAGCTTATTGAGCGGCGCCAGCCAGCCTTTTTCACCCCACAGCGGCGCTTCATAGGTGCCAACGGTGATGACATCGAACTGCGCCTGGCCGCTGTTCATCGCCGACAGCACCGCCTGACGCAGCGCGCCATCGTCCATCACATGCCATTGCAGTTTGACGTCAGGATGCTCCTGTTCGTAGCGCGTGGCGAGCTGCTGCATGATGGTCATATCGCCGTTAGCGATGGTGGCAATATTCAGCGTGGTCGCGGCGTGGCTCAACAGCGGCAACGCCGCCAACATAGCGAGAAGTTTACGCATCATCCCGCTCCTTAGCGCTGCTGCAGGCGGAAGAAGGCCATCTTCTCCACCAGCAATCCGGCATGTTCGCTAACGGTCTGGCTGGCGGCGCTGGCTTCCTGCACCAGCGAGGCGTTCTGCTGCGTCGCGCCATCCATCTGAATCACTGCGGTGTTGACCTGCTCAATGCCGCTGGATTGCTGGCGGCTGGCCACGGCAATTTCACCGACAATGTCTACCACGCGCGCTACACCCTGATTGATGTCATTGAGCATCGCGCCGGAACGCTGCACCAGCGCACTGCCGGCTTCCACTTTACCCACGCTGGCATCGATTAACGCTTTGATCTCGTGGGCGGCCCCGGCGGACCGCTGCGCCAGCTGACGCACTTCGGACGCCACCACGGCAAAGCCGCGTCCCTGTTCACCGGCGCGTGCTGCTTCAACCGCTGCGTTGAGCGCCAGCAGGTTGGTCTGGAAGGCGATCTCATCGATCACCCGGTTGATATCCGCGATGCGCTTGCTGGAAGATTCGATCTCCTCCATCGCGCTGACCGCATCACGCAGCACGCTGCTGCCGCGTTCGGCCTGATGACGCACGTCGGTGGCCAGTTCGTTGGCCTGTGCAGCGTTATCGGCATTATGTTTTACCGTGGCGGTCATCTGCTCCATGCTGGCGGCGGTTTGTTCCAGCGAGCTGGCCTGCGAATGGGTGCGCTCAGAGAGATCGTCATTGCCATCGGCCATCTGACGCGCCGCATCACTCAGCGCAGTGGCGCTTTCGCCCACGTCGCGCACGATCTCCGCCAGACGTACATCCATGCGCAGCAGCGACTGCATCAGTTCGCCCATCTCATCGCGTGAAACGCTGCCAATATCGTGGTTCAGTTCACCGGCCGCAATCGATTCGGCCAGCTCGCGCGCCTGAGCAATCGAGCGGTTGATCGAGCGGATCAGCAACCAGCCGAACACCAGCGCCACGCTCAGCCCGACCAGCAAAATGATAATCAGGCTGTTACGCGCCAGCTGGTAATCGCTATTGCTCTGCTGATAGGTGAGTTCCGCATGCTGGCGCATTAACGCATCAAGCTGATCGATGTCCTGTTGCAGCAGCTGACTGCCGCTGCGCAGGCGGGTTTCAATCACCACCAGCGCGCCGGACGGGTTGCCGCCCTTCAGCAGTTCACCGGCATCTTTCAGCGCGGTTTGCCAGCCATCGAGATGGGTGATGAATTGCTGGCTAAGCGGTTTGGTTTGCGCATCAAACGACAGCTGCTGCCAGGTTTGGCGGTCTTTAGCAATCTGCTCGCCGTACTGCGCGATGCGCGCCAGACGTTTCTCCACTTCGCTGCTGTCGGTCCAGTAGCGCAGGGCATCGAACAGGGTCGCGGACTGTTCCTGCACCATGCGGTACAGGCGGGATGAATATTGCAGCGGTAACAGCTCATTCTGGTAGGCGTTTTGCGCCCGTTGGTCGGCAGCGCGCAGGCCGATGATTCCCCAGATGGCGGCAACAATCAGTAAAATGCACAGCAGGCCAACAATCGATGTCAGACGCGCGCGAAGGGTCAATCGCATAACGGGATTCTCCGTAACGAAGGTGAGTGTGTAATCGGTCATTATTGTTTTTACAGGCACTTTTAACTCCAGAAGAGTTATCGGCGCAGAAGTGAGCAGCTTGAGGAAAATCATGTGGCGCGCAGCAGATACCTTGCGCAACCTGCGGGAAAAATTATAACGTAGCCGCCATTGATGCGAGTGTAGGGACCGAGAATGAAAAAGTGGATGATAGTGGCCGCGCTGGCGCTGAGTGGCTGTGCGCAGATCAGCAATTATGACCAGGCCGTGAAAACCCCGGCGCCGCTTGAGCTGCAGGGCAACTGGCAAACCGTGGGACCGCAAAGCAAGCTGATCAGTAAGCAAGCGATGGGCAGCCTGATTATTGGTGCCGAAGGCGACACGCTGGATTGCCGTCAGTGGCAGCGCGTGATTGCCAAACCGGGCAAATTAACGCGTCTGGGCGATGACTGGGTTAACGTGACGCGTCAGGTGCGCGTGATGCCGCTGGTGCTGGAGAACGGTGAGCTGCGTTACGATGGATTGAGACTGCGTAAAGTGGATCGCCCAACCGTCGAGTGCCAGCAGGCGCTGGAAGAAGTGGCGAAGCGTCCGAATGAGGCGGTGATTCAGAATATCGAGCCAGAGATTATGCGTCCGGTTTCGACGGCGACGCAGAAGTAGTTTTCCCTCACCCTAACCCTCTCCCAGTGGGAGAGGGAACCGATCGAGCCCATCAGGTATATTGCAGCATCTCCCTCTCCCTGTGGGAGAGGGCCGGGGTGAGGGCATCAGCGCGCAGAATCCGAATCAACCCTGCGGCAAATACACATTACCTTGCTTGCCATACGCGCTCATCACCGATTTCTGCATCGATGACTGGCCCACCAGCTGCGTCAATTCGTCCATACGCAACTGCAGCAGACGTTTCACTTCACTCTCATTATCGAGAATATGGCGTAACACCGGACGCAGCTGCTCTTGCAGCTGGCGCGACGGTGCGGCGGCTTCGGTTGTTTGCGCCAGTCTTTGCACCGCACTGACATAGTCCACTTCCTTGGTAATCAAATCATCCCATTCGCCGTCTGCTGCCAAACGCAGCATTCCGTGGCTGAGGTCGAGTAACTGTTGGTAAACGGTAATCAGTGGCGGTGCAATATTCATTAAACGGCGTCCTGAAGGTGTTGAGGTTGTACGACTTCTTTCCAGGCATCAGCGATATTGCGCAGAAGACCTTCAACTTCTTCGAGGGCTTCGACATCATTACGCAGATTAGCCTGAACCAGACGGCGAACCATGTAGGAGTAGAGTCCTAACAGGTTATCGGTCAGGTCATCGCCTGATTGCTCATCGAGGCCCTGCTTGAGTCCGCCCTCGATGATGTTAATGGCCTTGGAAATCGAGTTACCTTTTCCCTGGATATTGTTGTCCTGCATAAACAGGCGGGCGCGGACCAGTGCGCTGATCGCACCGTCAAACAGCAGCGTAACCAGCTGTTGTTGATTGGCGCTCATCACTGAGCTTTCCACCCCGATTTTTGCGTAGGCTTGTGTGCCTGTAGCGCTGTACATGGTCACTCCTTACTATTTAGAACTGCTGCTCGAAGTCATGCTATCGAACTGCTGTGTCAGGTAATCGCTGGTGCTGTTCAGCGAGCTCATGGTGACGTCGAGTTGCGTGAACTGCGTCTTATAACGCGCAATAAGGGCGTTGATACGCGTGTTCATGTTGTTGTACTGCTCAGTCAGGTTATTCAGCGTCTTGCTGACGCCATCTTTCGCTGACTGAATGCTGCCGGTAGATGACAGCCAGCTGGTCAGGTTAGTCGCCAGTTTGGTGGTGATACCGGTGGTTTTACCGTCACCCACAATCATCTCTTTCACGCCCGCCGGATCTTTGGTCAGCTCGGTTTTCAGCTTGTCGGAATCCAGCGACAACTCACCGGTGGTCGGGTCGGTGGTGATACCGATTTGCGCCAGCGTTTTGTAGGTTGAAGAGCTAGCCGTGTTGGTCAGCAAACTTTTAATCTGGGTTTGAATACCGCGCAGCGTGCTATCGCCAACTAGCGCACCGTTGCTGGAATCTTGTGTATCTGAGCCGACATCCACAGCGGTGTATTTAGTCAGGCTGGTGAACTGATCCAGCAGATTGTTGTAGGCATCCACAAAGTTGGAAATTGCGGTGGAGGCTTTAGAGGTATCTTGCGTGATGGTCAACGTCTGATTACCGCTGGTGACATCATTCAGATTCAGCGTAATCCCTTCCAGCGCATCGCTAATGGTGTTGGTGCTGCTGGTGATGGCGACGTTATTGACCGTTAACTCGGCATCTTGCGCGGCGACGCTGACGTCCAGCGGGTTGTCGGCATCGGTTTTAGTTGAATCAAAGCCGACAATGCCTTGCAGCGTGTCATCGCCAGTCACGGTAACGGAAGAAACCGCATTGGCCTCTCCGGTTTTCGACGCGGTCAGCGACAGACGATAAGCGCCATCACCGGTTTTGATAATACTGGCGCTGACACCGGCATTGGCACCGTTAATCGCGTCACGCATGCCGGTCAGCGAGGTTTGATCGCTGGTCAGCGTAATGTCTTTGCTGGTGCCGTCGGCCAGTTTAATCGACAGCGTGCGGCTGGCATCCGAGCTGCCCAGCGCAGTGGTGTTGCTGGTCTGTACGCCCGAAGTCAGCGTCTGTGCCTGCGCCAGCTGCGTCACGCTAATGCTGTATTTCCCGGCGATGGTGCTGCCAGATGTGGTGGCGCTGAATGCAGTGGTGCTGCTGGCTGCGCTGGTTGCGGTGAACAAATCCGCGCTGTTTAATGCCGTGTTGGCGGTTTGGAAGGTGGTTAACGCGCTGGACAAAGTGCCGTAAGCGCTCAGCTTCGCGGTATAGGCGCTCTGCTGATTAGAGATAGGTGTAAGAGAGGCTTTCTCAGCCGTACTCAAGTTATCCAGGATGGTACTTAAATCGAGGCCTGAACCGATACCGAGGGTAGAAATGGTGGTCATTTTGTTTCCTTTCTATGTCGACACGGAGAATCAATACCGCGGGTTATCGGCTCTTTATGGGCAAAGTTTAGAATTATTTACCGGCGGGTAATAAAGCGAATAGCGTATATAGAGAAGGGTATTTCGGACGCTAGAAAAATGATCAAGTTGGTCTAAAGAACTCTTCGGGTAGGGCGATAAAGATAAGCGTGACAGGTTGAAGGGAAAAATTTTCACCTGGTCCTAAAAAAAATCTAAAGGTTGTTTAAGGGCAGACGATAACAACATTGACGGCGCTGAAGCCGGCGGGTTGAAGCCCACACCTTAACCGAAAGACTTGATTAACAGGAATAATTATCATGGCCCAAGTCATTAATACCAACAGCCTCTCGCTGATCACTCAGAACAACATCAACAAGAACCAGTCTGCTCTGTCTACCTCTATCGAGCGTCTGTCTTCTGGTCTTCGTATTAACAGCGCTAAAGATGACGCAGCGGGCCAGGCAATTGCTAACCGCTTCCAGTCTAACATCACCGGCCTGACTCAGGCTGCGCGTAACGCCAACGACGGTATCTCTGCTGCGCAGACGACTGAAGGCGCGCTGTCAGAAATCAACAACAACTTACAACGTGTTCGTGAACTGACCGTACAGTCTCAGAACGGCACCAACAGCCAGTCTGACCTGGACTCAATTCAGGACGAAATCAAATCACGTCTGGACGAAATTGACCGCGTATCAGGTCAGACTCAGTTCAACGGCGTGAACGTACTGTCTAAAGACGGCTCCCTGAAAATTCAGGTTGGCGCGAACGATGGCCAGACCATCTCTATCGACCTGAAGAAGATTGACTCTTCTACTCTGGGTCTGAACGGCTTCAACGTAAATGGTTCAGGTACTATTGCTAACAAAGCGGCAACTATTAGCGACCTGTCTGCTGCTGGCGCAAACGTAACTGGTGCAGGCCCATATGCTGTAACCACCACCAACGCTGCTCTTACTGCTAGTGATGCACTTTCTCGCCTGAAAACTGGTGATACTGTTGTTACTACAGGTACAGATGCTGCAACTTATACCTACGATGCTACCAAAGGTAACTTCACCACAACTGCGACTGTGGATGATGCTGACGTTACTACCTTTGCAAATACTCTGAAACCAGCTGCTGGTTCAACAGCTTCAGGTGTTTATACTCGTAGCTCTGGTAGCGTTAACTTCGATGTTGATGCCAACGGTAAAGTAACTATCGGCGGCCAGGATGCATTCCTGACCACTGATGGTAACTTAACTACTAACAATGCTGGCGGTGCAGCTTCAGCTACATTGGCTAACATGTTCCAAAATGGTAGTGATGTTGCTGAGGCAGGTTCAATCAAGCTGAGCGGCACAACTTATAACTTCGCTGCTGGTGCTGACTCTGGCCTGACTTACACCAAAACTGTAAGCTCTGATGCAGTACTGAGTGCTGTTAACTCTGCTGCTACTGCAAATACCGCAGTGACTGGTGCAACCATTAACTACAACAGCGGTGTGCAGACTTTCGCATCAACCTTTGGTGGCGCAAACACCAACGGTGCCGGTAACGCGTTGAATACCTATGTTGATGGTGACAAAGAACTGACTACTACAGCTTCTTACACTATCAATTATAACGTTGATAAAGATACCGGTACCGTGACTGTCGCTTCAAATGGAGCTGGCGCTACAGGTAAATATGCTGCTGATGTAGGTTCACAAGCTTACGTTAACTCTGCTGGTAAACTGACTACTGAAACCACTAGCGCCGGCACTGCAACTACCGATCCACTGGCCGCTCTGGACTCAGCTATCAGCAGCATCGATAAGTTCCGTTCAAGCCTGGGTGCGATTCAGAACCGTCTGGATTCAGCGGTAACTAACCTGAACAACACCACCACTAACCTGTCTGAAGCACAGTCTCGTATTCAGGATGCTGACTACGCCACTGAAGTTTCAAACATGTCTAAAGCACAGATCATCCAGCAGGCGGGTAACTCAGTGTTGGCGAAAGCTAACCAGGTTCCACAGCAGGTTCTGTCTCTGCTGCAGGGCTAATCGCTCTAAGCTCCTTGCTTATCAAACCCCGCTTCGGCGGGGTTTTTTTTGGAGAGAATACAATGACTAAACTTCTGATCCCACATGTTGGTGAATTACTCACTTTTAAGGAGATTGATGATAAGTATCGTCAGGATATTAAGGACCAAACGGGCTTGCAGAATAGCGGGTTTCTCAGGCCCAACGGCAGACACAAATTACCTCGTGCCATTTTCGCGGAAGCTTCGCTGAACGGTGACATTGATGAACTGTTATTTGTTGGTGATGGTAAAGGTAACTATAGAACGAACTTTGTAAATCTTCTCACTAACAAAAAGAGTATTTGGGTTTTTCGCCGAACAAATTCACGGCAAAATAAATGGCGGGTTGCTGGCGAAGCCAGAGTGGAAGCATTATTAAAACCCGATGATGGTGAATTAAAGAAACTCTTAAAGAAAATAGGCCATAAGTTGATCGAACAAGATCAAGGCTGGCAGCTTATAAATGCGCAGGGCGAACCGCAGTTTAGTGCCGCCCGAGATTTCACTTATGCAGTGAAACTTATCTATAACCAACAGGTTGAAATGCCTGAAGAGGGGGATAGTGAGGATATTGGCAGACGGATTGAGCGTGAAGTTTTGGTAAGAATGGATCAGCAAAAGCTTCGGAACACATTACTCAACTATTATCCAGGCTGTGTGGTCACTGGGTTACCCCATAATAAACAAGCAGCCTCCTGGCTTGAAGCTGCGCACATCGTAGATGATAAAAATAACGACAAACATTTCCGTCACAATGGTCTGGACAATGGCTTGCTGCTGCGCAGTGATCTGCACCGCTTATTTGATGCAAAAATTCTCACCATTAATCCTGACAATGGTACGGTTGAACTGTTAACCCATGATGCCGCATTACTGAAAACATATAAAAAAATTAACGGTAGAATCTGTAAAAATTGGGATGAAATTAAATGTTTCGCCAAAATACCGTTTTTGAAGCGACACTATCTCGCTTGTCATGATAAATTTAAGAATTTGAGTTAAAGTTCATCCTTCTTTACTTGATAACTGTATATAAATAATATGCAGCTATAGTTGTTTTAAATAACTGTCACAGGACGTGATGTATGCGCATTCTTATTTTCGTAGTTCTGCTGTTGTCCGGTTGTGCCGCACCTAAACATCCACGTAATCATGTTAACGTTCCGCCGCCGCCAGTGGTGACCGATCTCCACAGCTATATCGTCGGAATCAACTATGCCATCACGACGCAGTTATTTGATGCCGATACCTACGCAGGCAAAACCTGTGATGTGCGACTTGATTTAGACGAGAAAGGACAACTGACGGGCTTGCATGTTCTAACCGGCGATCCCAGCTTATGCACGGCTGCCTCGGATGCCGTCAGAAATGCCAAATTACCGGCACCGCCGTCGCAAGAGATAAACAAGATGCTCATGCATCCGGTATTACATTTCGCGCCAGAGAAATAATCGGTCGTCATTTATGGTGATGCTGCCTACCGTGCGTCCGTTTGCACAAAGCCAAGTGCCGCGACAATTCCCAGCAGCATCCCAACGAGAAAGAGCTCACAGCACGCGGGTTGCTGAGCCCGTCGACCAAGCGGTTCTCTGCTTTTGGGCGCAACGCTCAAGTACGCAAAGAAGGGGGCAACGAATTGCGTGACCCAAACCCGCCACCGCCACCCATTCCCCTTGAAGCTTCCCCCGCTTATCGCTAAGGTAAGCGCGTTTTTTCACCGCCAGGAAACCTCATGACCACCATCGCGCTCATCGACGACCATGTGATCGTCCGTTCGGGTTTTGCCCAATTGTTGGGGCTGGAACCGGATTTCCAGGTTGTTGCCGAATGCGGTTCCGGGCGGTAAGCGCTCAACCAGTTACCAGGTCGTGGCGTGCAGGTGTGCATCTGCGATATCTCAATGCCGGATATTTCCGGGCTCGCGTTATTGAGCCAACTGCCGAAAGGTATGGCGACCATCATGTTGTCAGTGCACGACAGTCCGGCGCTGGTGGAGCAGGCGTTGAATGCGGGCGCGCGTGGATTCCTCTCTAAACGTTGCAGCCCCGATGAACTGATCGCCGCGGTGCATACCGTGGCCAAAGGCGGCTGCTATCTGACGCCCGATATTGCTATGAAGCTCGCCTCCGGACGTCAGGACCCGCTCACCAAACGCGAACGGCAGGTGGCGGAAAAACTGGCGCAAGGTTTAGCGGTAAAAGAGATCGCGGCCGAACTGGGCCTGTCGCCAAAAACCGTTCACGTTCATCGCGCCAATTTGCTGGAAAAGCTCAACGTCAGTAACGACGTTGAACTGGCGCGCCGCATGTTTGATGGCTGGTAATGCAGCCACTCTTTTCGCGGCTGATTGCCGTCATCGCCAGTTTTTGTATCTTCTCTGCCGCGTGGTTTTGCCTGTGGAGCATCAGCCTGCATCTGGCGGATCGTCCTGAGCTGGCGGTGTTGCTGTTTCCCTTTGGCCTGCGCCTTGGACTGATGTTGCAGTGCCCGCGCGCCTACTGGCCGGTGCTGCTCGGTGCCGAGTGGTTGCTGCTTTATTGGCTGTCGCGCGAAGTGGCGCTGGCGCATCTGCCGCTGCTGATGCTGGGCAGCGTGCTGACGCTGCTGCCGGTGGCGCTGATCTCCCGTTATCGTCATCAACGCGACTGGCACACCTTGCTATGGCAGGGCGGTGCGATGGTGTGCGCGGCGCTGCTGCAGGCGTTGCCGTGGATCGCAGAACCCGTCGCGCTGAATGCGGTGCTGCTCACACTCACCGGCGCGCTGACCGTGGCACCAACCTGTTTGGTGATCTGGCATTATCTCACCAGCACGCGCTGGCAGCCGCTCGGCCCGTCGCTGGTCGGTCAGCCGGTCAACTGGCGCGTACGCCATCTGTTTGGTTATGTGCTGCTGTTTATGGTCAGTTTGTGGTTGCAGCTGGGTCTGCCCGCAGAGCTGTCGCGCTTCACACCGTTTTGTCTGGCGTTGCCGATTATTGCGCTGGCGTGGCATTACGGCTGGCAGGGCGCGCTGATCGCCACACTGATGAACGCCATCGCGCTGATCGCCAGCCAGACCTGGCACGATCACGCGGTCGATCTGCTGCTCTCCCTGCTGGCGCAAAGCCTGACCGGGCTGCTGCTGGGCGCGGGTATTCAGCGTTTACGTGAACTCAATCAGTCGCTGCAAACCGAATTGGTGCGCAATCGCCGTCTGACGGAGCGCCTGCTGGAGACCGAAGAGAGCGTCAGACGCGAAGTGGCGCGCGAGCTGCACGATGATATCGGCCAGACCATCACCGCGATTCGCACCCAGGCCGGGATCATGCAGCGCATCAGCCCGGAAAGTGGCGTGAAGCAGAGCGGCATGTTGATTGAGCAGCTGTCGCTGGGCATTTACGATTCGGTGCGCCGTTTGCTGGGACGCTTGCGTCCGCGCCAGTTGGACGATCTTTCGCTCGAGCAGGCAATCCGTTCGCTGATGCGGGAAATGGAGCTGGAAGGGCACGGCATCATCAGCCACCTCGACTGGCAGATTGATGAAGCGCGACTGAGTGAAGCGCAGCGCGTCACGCTGTTTCGCGTTTGTCAGGAAGGACTCAACAACGTGGTGAAACACGCCAGCGCCCGTGCGGTGACGCTGCAAGGCACATTGCAGGACGAGCGGTTGCAGCTGGTGATTGAAGACGACGGCTGCGGCTTACCGCTGGGTTCCCCGCAGCACGGTTTTGGCCTTGCCGGCATGCGCGAACGCGTGACGGCACTCGGCGGCTCGCTGGGGATCTCCTGTACCCACGGCACGCGCGTTAACGTCACGTTACCGTTGCGCAAGGGGTAAGCAAAAGATGATGTTCAGATTTCTCAAAGCGCCCGCCAGCGCCCAGCCGATCAGCGATAAAGCAGCCATTGATGCGCGCTATCGCTACTGGCGGCGCCATATCATGATCACCATCTGGCTCGGCTATGCGCTGTTCTATTTCACCCGTAAAAGCTTCAACGCCGCGTCGCCGGAAATTCTGGCGGCGGGCGTGATGACGCGAACCGACATCGGCCTGCTGGCGACGCTGTTTTACATCACTTACGGCCTGTCGAAGTTTTTCTCTGGCATCGTCAGCGACCGCTCTAACGCGCGCTACTTCATGGGCATCGGGCTGATAGCGACAGGCGTGGTGAATATTCTGTTTGGCTTCTCCACATCGCTGTGGGCTTTCGCCGTGTTGTGGGTGTTAAATGCCTTTTTCCAGGGATGGGGATCGCCGGTCTGTGCGCGTCTGCTAACCAGCTGGTTTTCTCGCACCGAACGCGGCGGCTGGTGGGCGCTGTGGAACACAGCACAGAACGTTGGCGGTGCGCTGATCCCGATGATCGTCGGTGCCGCCGCGCTGCACTATGGCTGGCGCGCCGGCATGATGATCGCGGGCGGACTGGCGATTGTCGCCGGTATTTTTCTCTGCTGGCGCCTGCGCGATCGCCCGCAAACCGTGGGTTTACCGCCGGTCGGTGACTGGCGCCACGATGCGCTGGAGATCGCCCAGCAGCAAGAGGGCGCAGGGCTGAGTCACAAACAGATCCTTGCCAAATATGTGCTGCTCAACCCTTACATCTGGCTGCTGTCGTTGTGTTACGTGCTGGTTTACGTGGTGCGTGCCGCGATTAACGACTGGGGCAATCTCTATATGTCCGAGACGCTGGGCGTGAATCTGGTGACGGCCAACTCGGCGGTGACCATGTTTGAACTCGGTGGCTTCGGTGGCGCGTTAGTGGCGGGATGGGGATCGGATAAATTGTTCAACGGCAATCGTGGCCCGATGAACCTGATCTTTGCCGCCGGCATTTTACTGTCAGTGGGATCGCTGTGGCTGATGCCGTTTGCCAGCTACGTGATGCAGGCTGCGTGTTTCTTTACCATCGGCTTTTTTGTCTTCGGGCCGCAGATGTTGATTGGCATGGCGGCGGCGGAGTGTTCGCATAAAGACGCGGCGGGCGCGGCGACCGGCTTTGTTGGCCTGTTTGCCTATCTGGGCGCATCGCTCTCCGGCTGGCCGCTGGCGCGGGTGATCGATGTCTGGCACTGGAACGGTTTCTTTGCGGTCATCGCCTGCGCGGCGGGCATATCGGCCTTGCTGCTGCTGCCGTTCCTGCATGCTCAAACGCCGCGCCAGCGCGAGGAAGTGTGATGCATCCCCGCTTTATATCCTTACATCGACAAAACTAAGAAATTTTCCCGGTTGCGCCGGGCGGTTGTCTCAGGCCGAAACCGCTGCTGATTTTTACAATGCCTGCCATCACGCAGGTCATTAATCAGGAGCACTCCATGCTGGCTTTCTTAAATCAGGTGCGCAAGCCGACCCTGAATCTGTCGCTCGAAGAGCGGCGCAAGATGTGGTTCAAACCCTTTATGCAGTCCTATCTGGTGGTCTTTATCGGCTACCTGACCATGTACCTGATCCGCAAAAACTTCAACATTGCGCAGAACGACATGATCACCACCTACGGACTCAGCATGACCCAGTTGGGGATGATTGGCCTCGGCTTCTCCATCACCTACGGCGTCGGTAAAACGCTGGTCTCCTATTACGCCGATGGGAAAAATACCAAGCAGTTCCTGCCGTTTATGCTGATCCTCTCGGCCATCTGCATGCTGGGCTTCAGCGCCAGCATGGGCGCGGGCTCGGTGAGTTTGTTCCTGATGATCGCGTTTTATGCGCTGAGCGGCTTCTTCCAAAGTACCGGCGGATCCTGTAGCTACTCCACCATCACCAAATGGACGCCGCGCCGGAAACGCGGCAGCTATCTGGGGATGTGGAATATTTCGCACAACCTGGGCGGCGCAGGTGCAGCGGGTGTGGCGCTGTTTGGTGCCAATTATCTGTTCGATGGGCATGTGGTCGGCATGTTTGTGTTCCCGTCACTGATCGCGCTGGTGGTCGGTTTTATCGGTCTGCGCTACGGCAGCGATTCACCCGAATCTTACGGTCTGGGTAAAGCTGAGGAACTGTTTGGCGAAGAGATCAGCGAAGAGGATAAAGAGACCGAAGATCAGGCGATGACCAAATGGCAGATCTTTGTCGAGTACGTGCTGAAAAACAAAGTGATTTGGCTGCTGTGCTTCGCCAACATCTTCCTGTACGTGGTGCGCATTGGTATCGATCAGTGGTCGACGGTGTATGCCTTCCAGGAATTAAAACTGTCAAAAGAGGTGGCGATTCAGGGCTTCACGCTGTTTGAAGTCGGTGCGTTAGTCGGCACGCTGCTGTGGGGCTGGTTGTCGGATCTGGCGAATGGTCGTCGTGCGCTGGTGGCATGCGTGGCGCTGGCGTTGATTATCGCCACGCTTGGTATCTATCAACATGCCAGCAATCAGTATGTTTATCTGGCGTCGCTGTTTGCTCTGGGCTTCCTGGTGTTTGGTCCGCAACTGTTAATTGGCGTTGCCGCTGTCGGCTTTGTGCCGAAAAAAGCTATTGGCGCTGCCGATGGCATCAAAGGCACCTTTGCTTACCTGATTGGTGACAGCTTCGCCAAGTTAGGCTTGGGAATGATCGCCGATGGCACGCCCATCTTTGGCTTAACCGGTTGGGCCGGGACCTTTGCGGCGCTGGATGCCGCCGCGATTGGCTGTATAGCCTTAATGGCGATGGTGGCGGTATTTGAAGAGCGTAAGATTCGCCGTGAAAAGCGTCTGCAACGGTTGAAAGCAGCATGATGTCTAGCCCCGGTTTTCACCGGGGCTTATTCGGGCGATAAATCCTGCTGACCTAAAACAAATTCATACGCAGGGGAATGGACGATTTTAGCTGCTGCACTACTTCCTCAGAAAAGTAACCACCTTGTTACAGTCCTCGCGCAGATTGCCGATAACTCCCCTCAGAATCATTCCAATTTTTGAACCACATTTTCCGTTTCTGGGGTGTCTATGCGCTTCAATTATGACTTGTTACCGGGTGAGCTACTGACCTTTGAAGAGATTGCCCTGCGCTACACGCAGCAGCATCCCGACGAGAAAGAGCTTACCGCACGCGGGTTGCTGAGCCCGTCGACCAGCTTTCGCAATTTGGTGATCCGCGCGCTGTTCGCGCAGGAGGAGATCAACAGCCCGATCGAGGATCTGCTGTTTGTCTCGGACGACAACGAGCGCAAAAATTATCTGCGTCGCTTTGAGCATTACCTGAAAAACCAGCAGGCGTTTCTCTACTTCCGGCGCAACGACGAAGCGCGCAAAGAAGGGCGCTGGAAAGTGGTCGGCGAAACCCAGGTGTTTGCCATGCTCGATCCCAATTCGGCAGCGGCGCAGAATCTGCTCAACAGCCGGGGCTTTAAGCTGGTGCTGATGCGGCAGACCGAAGAGGATGAATATTGGCAGCTGTTCGATGCGCAGGCGCATCCGTGCTTCCCGCTGTCGCGCAAAATCCAGTTTCTGGTGGTGTTGAGCACGCCGCAATACAAAGTGCCGAGCGGCGTGATGCCCGGCACCGAAGTCGGACGCCGCGTGAAAGCCAAAGTGCTGCAGCGCTCCAGCCAGGCGGAGTTTACCTCGGCGGTAAAAGCGCGCTACGGCGCCTGCATTATCACCGGCACGCAGCTGACCGAACGTCACAGCTGGCCGTGGGTGGAAGCCTGTTACATCGACACGCAAGAGAACGAAGAGGGCTTTCTGGCGGATAACAGCGCCGATAACGGCTTATTCCTGCGTAGCGACCTGCAGCGGCTGTTTATCAACAAAATGATAAGCATCAACGCGGAAACCGGTCAGGTGCTGTTTAATCCTGCGCTGGAAACTGAAGCGTTGATTACCCCTTTTTATCAGGCACTTGAGGGCAAAGTTTGCGCATTATGGGACGCGGTGCCGCCTGGCACGCGGGAAAGACTGCGTAATTTACGCTAACGCCCGCGCGGATGGCGGTGCGATCCACCGCCATCCATAACAAATTTGAAATAACCTCGCTTTTGCCCGCCTATTCTGCCAATCAAAACCCCTACAGAATTGGATAATCATGCCGATAACTTTACTAACGCAGGGTAGTCAACGTGAACGATCTCTATACCGCCGATGGCGTGATGGATAAACATTCGCTCTGGCAGCGCTACGTTCCTCTGGTGCGGCATGAAGCGCTGCGCCTGCAGGTACGTTTGCCAGCCAGCGTTGAGCTTGACGATCTGCTGCAGGCCGGTGGCATTGGCTTATTAAATGCCGTGGAGCGCTACGATGCGCTACAGGGCACCGCCTTTACCACCTACGCCGTGCAGCGTATCCGGGGAGCAATGCTGGATGAGCTGCGCAGTCGCGACTGGGCACCACGCAGCGTACGCAGAAATGCGCGCGAAGTGGCAGGTGCCATGCATCAGGTAGAACAAGCGTTGGGGCGCTCGGCTACTGAGCAGGAAGTGGCTGAGCGACTGAATGTTTCGCTGGAGGAGTATCGGCAGATTCTGCTCGATACCAACAACAGCCAACTCTTCTCCTACGACGAGTATCGGGAAGAACACGGCGACAGTGCGGAGCTGGTGACGGAGGGGCATGAGGAAGCCAACCCGCTTCATCAGTTGTTGGAAGGAAACCTACGTGACCGCGTGATTGAAGCGATTGAGGCCTTGCCTGAACGTGAAAAACTCGTGCTCACACTGTACTACCAGGAAGAACTGAACCTGAAGGAGATTGGCGCGGTGCTGGAAGTGGGGGAATCCCGCGTCAGTCAACTGCACAGTCAGGCGATCAAACGCCTGCGTGCCCGATTATCGGGGGCGCGCTAACAGTCTCAGTTCCTGGCGATCGAAAAAAACAATAAAACCGGGGACTCAGCAATGGGAGCCAAAGTTAAAGCCAGACCGTTAAGTCGCTATCTTAAAGACTATAAGCACAGCCAAAGCAATTGTTCACACTGTGGCAAAGTTTTAGATCGTATGGCGTTAGTCTTTCGCGGCCAGATCATCAATAAAGAGGCCATCGCACGCATGGACCAAATGATTGACGATCAGGTGTGGATGAAACTCCAGCCAGAATTGACCGCCTTGTGTCGTTTCTGCAGCGATATATTTTGTAATACCCATCCGAATTACTTCGACATTATGGCGTTTAAGCAATACCTGTTTGAGCAGACCGAGATGAGCCACAGTACCATACGTGAGTATGTGGTTCGTTTGCGTCGGCTTGATGACATGCTGAAGGCGAAAAATTTCCCGGCCGATCGTTTACGGGGCAATAGCTGGCATGAATGTCTGGAGAACGATCTGCCTGATGCGGGCAATAACAATTACCGCATCGCACTGCGTAAATATGACCAGTTTTTAGGCTGGCAGCAGGGCTGAGGGAGATCCCACCCTTGTTGTTGTCGAGCATGACAGCAACAAGGGCAGCACGCGGTGAATTCCGGGTGCGACTTTTCTCATCTTCTGCAACACTGTATGGATAACTGCACATTGCCCGAATGGAGGCTGCATTGTCCTTACATCTTCTGCACCAGTTCCCCCGTCTTGAATTACTCGGTGCACCTACGCCGCTTGAGCATTTGCCCCGGCTTTCTGACTATCTTGGTCGCGATATCTTTATTAAGCGCGATGACTTCACGCCGGTGGCCCTCGGCGGTAACAAACTGCGTAAACTCGAATTCCTGGCTGCGGATGCGCTGCGCGAGGGCGCGGATGTGCTGCTGACGGCGGGCGCCATTCAATCTAACCATGTGCGTCAAACCGCCGCCGTGGCGGCGAAGCTCGGCCTGAAGTGCGTGGCGCTGCTGGAAAACCCGATTGGCACCACGTCAGAAAACTACCTCAGCAACGGCAATCGCCTCATGCTCGATTTGATGGATGTGGAAATCGTCATGGTTGATGCGCTGCACAATCCCACTGAACAGCTGGCCGCTCAGGCCGAACACCTCGAAGCGCAGGGATTCCGCCCGTATATTGTACCGGTCGGCGGTTCCAACGCGCTCGGTGCGCTCGGCTACGTTGAGTGTGCGCAGGAGATTGCGCATCAAAGCGAAGGCGTGGTGGATTTTGCCGCGGTGGTGGTCGCTTCCGGCAGCGCCGGCACGCACGCGGGCCTGGCGGTGGGTCTGGAACAGCTGTTGCCCGAAACCGAATTGGTCGGCGTGACCGTGTCGCGCAAAGTTGAGGCGCAGTTGCCGGTGGTGGAGCGCATTCGCAGCGCGCTGGCTGAGCAGCTCGAAGTGCAGGCCAAAGCGCCGATCACCTTGTGGGATGATTACTTCGCGCCGCGTTACGGCGAGCCAAACGATGAGGGCATGGCGGCGGTGAAACTGCTGGCGCGACTGGAAGGCATCATGCTCGATCCGGTCTACACCGGCAAAGCGATGGCGGGATTAATCGATGGCATTGCGCAAAATCGCTTCCGTCGTGAAGGTCCGCTGCTGTTCGTTCATACCGGGGGATCGCCGGCGTTATTTGCTTATCACCCTTCGGTCTGAGACAGAACGTAAAAACGGTTTATAATCCAGCGGTTATTCAAACGGTCGCCGTCGAGGGCGGCCTGACAAAACACACAACAACACATCACAATAAATGGGGTAAACATGACTTTCTCTCCAATTCGTCGCCAAATGGTGATGGGCATGATGGCGGTCGCGCTGGTCGCGGGCGTTAACGTTAAATCCTTCGCCGCAGAAGATTTGCTGGCAAAAGTAAAGAGTAAAGGCGAGCTGCGCGTCGGTCTGGAAGGCACTTATCCGCCGTTCAGCTTCCAGGACGAAAAAGGCCAGTTGACCGGCTTCGAAGTGGAGTTCGCGCAGGCGCTGGCTCAACACCTTGGCGTGAAAGCCGATCTGCGTCCGACCAAATGGGACGGCATGCTGGCGTCGCTGGATTCCAAACGCATCGATGTGGTGATCAATCAGGTCACCATCTCGCCAGAGCGTAAGAAAAAGTATGACTTCTCCACGCCGTACACCATTTCTGGCGTGCAGGCGCTGACGCTGAAGAAAAACGCAGCAACCGTCACCAAGCCAGACGATCTGGCCGGCAAGAAAGTCGGCGTCGGTCTCGGCTCTAACTACGAACAGTGGCTGAAGGATAATGTGCCGAAAGCCGATGTGCGTACCTATGATGATGACCCAACCAAGTATCAGGATCTGCGTTCAGGCCGTTTAGACGCCATTCTGGTTGACCGTTTAGCGGCGCTGGATCTGGTGAAGAAAACCGGCGACACCATGGCGGTAGCAGGCCCGGCCTTCTCCCGTCTGGAATCGGGCGTGGCGCTGCGTAAAGGCAACGACGATCTGCTGAAAGCGATCGACTCCGCCATCGCGGACATGCAGAAAGATGGCTCGCTGAGCAAACTGTCTGAAAAATGGTTCGGCGCGGACGTCACTAAATAATGCAGGAAAGCTTACAACTGGTGCTGGATTCAGCACCATTTTTACTGAAAGGCGCGCTGTTCACGCTGCAGCTGAGTATCGGCGGGATGTTCTTCGGCCTGATACTCGGCTTCGTGCTGGCGCTGATGCGCCTGTCACACTTCTGGCCGATCAACTGGCTGGCACGCATCTACGTGTCGATTTTCCGTGGCACGCCGCTCATCGCCCAACTGTTTATGATCTATTACGGTCTGCCGCAGTTTGGTATCGAGCTGGATCCGATTCCGTCGGCGATGATTGGTCTGTCGCTGAATACCGCCGCTTACGCCTCTGAATCGCTACGTGGTGCGATTGCCGCGATTGAGCGCGGGCAGTGGGAAGCCGCTGCCAGCATCGGCATGACGCCGTGGCAAACGCTGCGTCGCGTGATCCTGCCGCAGGCCGCGCGCACCGCGCTGCCGCCGCTGGGCAACAGCTTTATCAGCCTTGTGAAAGATACCTCGCTGGCCGCCACCATTCAGGTGCCGGAACTGTTCCGTCAGGCGCAGCTGATCACCTCACGGACGCTGGAAGTGTTCACCATGTATCTGGCGGCCTCGCTGATTTACTGGGTGATGGCGACCGTGCTGTCGGCGTTGCAAAATCGCCTCGAAGCGCATGTGAATCGACAGGATCGGGAGGGCAAATGAGTGCAATTGAAGTCCGTCAGCTGGTGAAGCAGTTTCACGGCCAGACGGTGCTGCACGGCATCGATCTCGACGTGGCACCAGGCGAAGTGGTGGCCATTATCGGGCCAAGCGGCTCTGGTAAAACCACGCTGCTGCGCAGTATCAATTTGCTGGAAGTGCCGGAAAGCGGACGTATCAAAGTTGGCGATATTGCCATTGATGCGGCGCTCGGCCTTAACAAGCAGAAGCAGCTGGTGCGCCAGTTGCGTCAGCAGGTTGGCTTTGTGTTCCAAAACTTCAATCTGTTCCCGCACCGCTCGGTGCTGGAGAACATCATTGAAGGGCCGGTGATCGTCAAGGGCGAGCCGAAGGCGGAAGCCATCGCGCGTGCGCGCAGTTTGCTGGAGAAAGTGGGATTGCACGGCAAGGAAGAGAGTTTTCCGCGTCGTCTCTCCGGCGGACAGCAACAGCGTGTGGCGATCGCCCGCGCGCTGGCGATGCGTCCGGAAGTGATTCTGTTTGATGAGCCGACCTCGGCGCTTGATCCTGAGCTGGTGGGCGAGGTGCTCAACACCATTCGCGCGCTGGCGCAGGAGAAACGCACCATGGTGATCGTCACCCATGAGATGAGCTTTGCGCGCGACGTCGCGGATCGCGCCATCTTTATGGATCAGGGACGCATCGTGGAGCAGGGCGCAGCAAAAGCGCTGTTCAGCAATCCGCAGCAGGCGCGTACCCGACAATTTCTCGACAAGTTTCTTAACCAATAATCTCCAGCGTCGCCTGATAAGGGCGACGCTTTTCTTATCTCTCCCGGTATTTTTCTTCTCAGTATTTTCCTAAAGTCAATTCGCCTGACTTTAATAACTTTCTGAATTTTAACGTTTAAATTTCACCAGTATCCTACGCGACTTAGGGTGATTTCTTATTAGGAAAGTCCCGATTGAGACATCTTTGTAAATATAAATAATTCTTTACAAATTCATGGCGCAATTAGGACATAGCAATGACAACTGCCAGGAAAGAGGTCCTGTGGATCAACACGCTCAAAGGGGGCTGCATTTTGATGGTGGTATTACACCATTCCATCATCACCACGTTCGCGCCTTCGCTGCATCATCTCACTGCTGGGCTACTGCCAGCGCACTGGTGGGTGGCGTTTAACACCTATCTGTCGCCGCTGCGCATGCCGGCCTTCTTTTTTGTCTCCGGTTTGCTGGCTGCCAGTTCAATCACCAAAAAGAGCTGGAAAGAGGTGTTCACCAAGAAGTTCAGCAACATCGTCTATCTCTACCTGCTGTGGGGCGTCATTCAGTGGCTGAGCATTCACTACATCTCCACGCACCTCGGGGAGCGGCTCTCCAGCACTAAAAACGCCGCCTATGCGGACACGCCGTTTGAGTTCGTTAAGCTGCTGATGACCTCGATGACGAGCCTGTGGTATCTCTACGCGCTGGCCGGATTCTTCCTGTTCACCAAGCTGTTCCACAAACAGAAGATGGCCTTGATGGCGCTGGCGATTGTCGCGACGTACGCCGCGCAGTTTAGCCTGATTCCCGGCTGGGGACCCGCCAGCGTGGCGCAGAACTATCTCTATTTCCTGCTCGGCGTGTTCTTCAGCCAGGCGTTGATCGAGTTGAGCGAACTGAAGCGTCAGCACTGGTTGATGTTGGGCGGCATTGCGCTGATTGGCCTGCTGCACCATGTCGGCGGCATCTATAAGAATCCGTTCTACAGCTTGCTGACCATTGTGTTTGGCATTGTGCTGTGCCGCTTGCTCAATGAACATTTCAATATGGCGTGGCTTAACTGGATTGGCCGTAACACGCTGCAAATCTACGTGCTGCACCGCATCTTTATTGAGCTGCTGGGGCTGAGTGCGATTGTGCTGGCGGTGCATTATGGCTGGTTTGACCATACCGTGTTTAGCTGGGCATGGGCGCTGCTGATGCCGATTACTGGCGTTGCGTTGTGTACCAGTATTTCGCTGCTGGTGTGGACGCTGCTCAATCGTGGTCCGGGCCGCATGCTGTTTCTCTATCCGCGCCTGCTGCGCAAACCTGCGCTCGAAAGCAAAAGCGCACCGCTGCAATAATTTTGTTGGTCAGGCGCCGCTACATTCCGTAGCGGCGCAATTCATTGCGCGATAAATCGCGCCGCTACGGAATGTGCGGTAATAAATCGCTTAGCACAACGCTAATATTCCTGCTTATCCATTTGGCACATTAAATAAATCCACATTTAGAATTTGAATTTAATCTGGCATAAGAAAGGGTGGATTGTTCTTAATTTCCCTGCGCGACAACGATCACACTTATTTTACTTAATCCTCTTTTAGTGACTCAAATTAAGACAAATTTCCTTAGCCTGCTCAGGGTTCTATTTTTGTCTGGATGTGTAAAGTATTGTTATATCAGGACCACAAAAAAACATTTAGGACTTTCGCTACATCATGCCCGCCCCGCCTGTTGAATAATCGTTTAATAATCATAAATGCTACAACGCTTATTTCCTCATCCTTCTTCTTTAAGACCTACACAGCATCAGCAGCGGGAGTCATCATATGAATAACGCCAGGAAAGAAGATATCGCATGGATAAATACCCTCAAGGGAGCCTGCATATTACTGGTGGTGTTGTATCACACCGTATTACCTGGATTCGAAGGCACGGTGAAATTATTGACGGCAGGTAGGATCCCGGCAGAAATATGGGTGCAGTTTAATACCGTATTATCGCCGCTGCGTATGCCGGCGTTTTTCTTTGTTTCGGGCTTATTAGCCACTAACGGTATTTTAAATCGGCCGTGGAAACAGGTGTTTACCAGTCGCATCACCAACCTGTTTTATCTCTATATTTTGTGGGGCTTTATTCAGTGGTGGTCGATTGTTGGCATCTCAACCGAGATCACCGGGCAGCGTATTTCACAGAACCTCAACGCGGCGTATGCCGGTTCGCTGCTGGAGTTCTTAAAGCTGACATTCCTCGCCATGAGCACTTCGTGGTATCTCTACGGCCTGGCGCTCTATTTCCTGTGCGCCAAGATCTTTAAACAGCAGAAAGTGGCGTTGCTGGTGGTGGCGATTGCGCTCAACTATCTGGCGGTGGAGAAAATTATTCCGTACTGGGGACCCCAAAGCGTGGCGCAGTATTTCCTGTTCTTCCTGCTGGGGGCATTCTGGAGCCCGATGATGCTGCGTCTCAGTGAATGGCGTCGTGACAACATTGTGCCGTGGGCGATATTGGCGGCGGTCTCGGGCCTGCATATCATCTTTGGTCTGGATAAGAGCCTGTTCCTGTGCATCCTTGCGGTGCTGGGTAGCGTGGCGGCGTGTCGCTGGCTGAACGCGCGTTTCAAGATGAGTTATTTGAATTGGGTTGGGCGCAACACGCTGCAAATTTACGTGATTCACCGCATCTTCATTGAGTTCTTCGGTATGTCTGCGATTCTGTTCGCCCAGCGCCATCACCTGTTTGAGCAAGCATGGTTCTCCATTCTGTGGGCCTGTTTCTATCCGCTGGCGATTGTTGGCATCTGTTCGCTGTGTTCGGTGGCGGTGTGGCAGGTGACGAATCGTGGATTGGGGCAGTCGCTGTTTGTGTTTCCAACGCTGATCGGGTTGAAGCGGAATAAGTCTGCGGCCTGAAAATTCACGCGATGAATCGCGCCGCTACCAAATCATGCACTGACTGTAGCGGCGCACTTTATTGCGCGTCTTAACCGATGGTCATCAAACTCGCATTACCGCCCGCAGCGGCGGTATTGACGCTGAGTGAACGCTCAATGAGCAAACGCTCCAGCAGCAGATTGGTTTCGCCGCGCGCGAAGCCCTGCACCGAGACAATCGCGCCATCGCGTGCCGCGACCTGCTCACACAGGCTGCGCAGCTGATCGGCATCACCGTGATAAATCACCGCATCAAACTCCGCCGCCAGCGCATCCTTCACCAGCTTGACGTGCGCTTGCACTGCAGCAGGCAAAGACGTACGCAGCGCACGATGCAGCTCATCATCCTGCCAGATGGCCTGACTGCCGACGCTGGTTACCGCCGCCAGTTGCGTCAGCGCGTCTTCTGCGTTATCGGCGATGCACAGCACATGTTCGCGCGGCAGCAGGGTGAAGGTATTGCGCTCGCCGGTTGGGCCCGGCAGCAGACGCACCGTACCGGCCTGCGCCAGCTCGTCGTAACGCTGACACAGCGCCAGCAGCTCTGGCTTATCCTGCGCCCACTGCTGCAATGCCTGATGCGCACGCATCAATTCGGCACGCACTGTGCTATCAACCGGGCGCTCGGCATCCTGACGATCAAAGGTGATACGCAGCGCGCCATCTGGACGGTTGGCCAGCAGGCGATAGAGATAGAGCGGACCGCCGGCTTTTGGACCGGTACCCGACAAGCCTTCGCCGCCGAACGGCTGCACGCCGACGACCGCGCCAACCATATTGCGGTTCACATACAGGTTGCCGACTTTAGCGCTCGCCGTAACCTGCGCGATGGTTTCATCGATGCGCGTATGCACGCCGAGCGTCAGGCCGTAACCCGACGCGTTAATCTGCTCCACCAGCTGCGGCAAGTTATTGCGCGAGAAACGCACCACGTGCAGCACCGGTCCAAACACCTCTTTATCCAGATCGCTTACCTGATCCAGCTCGATCAGCGTCGGCTTGATAAAGGTGCCGCTGTTCCACTCTTTGCTGTCCTGCGGATTCTCCTGCGCCGCCTGATAGACGGTGAAGCCCTTATTGCGCAGCGCCTGAATGTGACGTTCGATGTTGGCTTTCGCTTCGGCATCGATTACCGGACCAATGTCGGTCGAGAGACGTTCCGGGTTGCCCATGCGGCACTCGGCCATCGCACCGCGCAGCATTTTCAGCGTGTGATCGGCCACATCGTCCTGCACGCACAGCAGACGCAGCGCCGAGCAGCGTTGACCGGCGCTATCAAAGGCCGAAGCCACGATATCCACCACCACCTGTTCGGTTAGCGCTGAGGAATCCACGATCATCGCGTTCATGCCGCCGGTTTCGGCAATCAGCGGCGTCGGACGACCCTGAGGATCGAGACGACCGGCCAGATTACGCTGCAGCAATGTCGCCACCGCGGTTGAACCGGTGAACATCACACCGCGCACGCGCTCGTCGCCGGTCAGTTGCGCACCCACGGTTTCGCCCTGGCCCGGCAGCAGTTGCAGCACGCCAGCCGGTACGCCGGCATCCAGCAGGATGTGCACCGCCTGCGCGGCAATCAGCGGCGTTTGCTCCGCCGGTTTTGCCAGCACGCTGTTACCCGCCGCCAGCGCTGCGGCAACTTGTCCGGTAAAGATCGCCAGCGGGAAGTTCCACGGGCTAATGCACACCACCGGACCAAGCGGACGATGGGTTTCGTTATCGAAATCGTCGCGCACCATGCCCGCGTAGTAGTAGAGGAAATCAACCGCTTCACGCACTTCGGCGATGGCGTTGTTGTAGGTTTTACCGGCTTCACGCACCAGCAGGCCAATCAGCTGCTGCATCTGGCCTTCCATTGCTTCGGCGGCACGCTCCAGAATCGCGGCACGCTCCTGCGGTGGCGTCGCGAACCAGATTGGACCGGCATTGACTGCCGCATCCAGTGCAGCCGAGACTTCGGCTTCGGTAGCTTCACGCACGCTGCCCACCACATCTGTTGGTGCAGAAGGGTTAAGCACCGGGCGGCTGACGCCTTCGCCCAATTCACCTTCTACCAGCGGTTGGGCGATCCACGGCTGGCTGGCGCTGTTGAGCAGGGCACTGGAGAGCGACGCCAGACGATGTTCGTTGGCCATATCCAGACCGGCAGAGTTAGCGCGCCTGGCGCCATACAGATCGCGCGGCAGCGGGATTTTCGGATGCGGTAAACCAATCGCGCCTTCCGCGACGCCCATCTTCTCCACGGCGTCAACCGGATCGGCGACCAGCTCATCCAGCGGCAAGGTGTTATCAGCGATGCGGTTAACGAAGGAGGTATTGGCACCGTTCTCCAGCAGACGACGCACCAGATACGCCAGCAGCGTTTCATGGGTACCAACCGGCGCATAAATACGACACGGTCGGTTCAGTTTGCCATCGGCCACTTTACCGACAACCTGCTCATACAGCGGTTCACCCATGCCGTGCAGGCACTGGAATTCGTACTGGCCTGGATAATAGTTATTGCCCGCCAACTGGTAGATCGCCGCCAGCGTGTGCGCGTTGTGGGTAGCAAACTGCGGATAGATCAGGTTCGGCACCGCGAGCAGTTTGCGCGCGCATGCCAGATAAGAGATGTCGGTGTATACCTTGCGGGTATAGACCGGATAGCCTTCCAGACCTTCAATCTGCGCGCGTTTGATTTCGCTGTCCCAATACGCGCCTTTCACCAGGCGGATCATCAGACGGCGACGGCTGCGCTGCGCCAAATCAATCAGCGAATCAATCACGAACGGACAGCGCTTCTGATACGCCTGAATCACAAAGCCGATGCCGTTCCAGCCTTCCAGCTCCGGTTCAAAACAGAGTTTTTCCAGCAGATCGAGCGACAGCTCAAGGCGATCGGCTTCTTCCGCATCGATGTTAATACCGATGTCATACGAGCGCGCCAGCAGCGTCAGGGATTTGAGGATCGGGTAGAGTTCGTCCATCACGCGCTCATACTGCGCGCGGCTGTAGCGCGGATGCAGCGCTGACAGTTTGATGGAGATGCCCGGACCTTCATAAATACCGCGACCGTTCGACGCCTTGCCGATGGCGTGAATCGCCTGCTGATAAGAAACCAAATAGGCTTTGGCATCGCTGGCGGTCAGCGCCGCTTCGCCCAGCATGTCGTATGAGTAACGGAACCCTTTCTCTTCCAGTTTGCGCGCATTGGCCAGCGCTTCGGCGATGGTTTCACCCGTAACAAACTGCTCGCCCATCAGGCGCATCGCCATGTCCACGCCTTTACGAATCAGCGGTTCGCCGCTTTTACCGATGATGCGATTGAGCGAGCGCGACAGATTAGCCTCGTTATGGGTAGAGACCAGACGGCCGGTAAACAGCAAGCCCCAGGTGGCGGCGTTAACAAACATCGACGGGCTGCGGCCAAGATGCGATTGCCAGTTGCCATTGCTGATTTTGTCGCGGATTAACGCATCACGCGTCGGCTTATCCGGAATACGCAGCAGCGCTTCCGCCAAACACATCAGCGCCACGCCTTCCTGCGAGGAGAGCGAGAACTCCTGCAGCAAGCTTTGCACCATGCCGGCGCGGCCGGTTGCACCTTTCTGGTGCCGCAATTTATCGGCAAGGCTGTAAGCCAGCTGATGGGTTTTCTCGGCCAGCGGGGCAGGGAGACGCGCTTGTTCCAGCAGCATTGGCACCGCATCCGTTTCCGGACGACGCCATGCGGCGGTGATCGCTGAGCGGCTGACTGACTGCGGTAAAATATGTTCGGCGAAGTCGAGGAAAGGCTGCAGCGCCTCGTCGGGCACGCTTTCATCACCGGCGGCATCAATCAGCAACTGCGGGATTTCAGGCACGGATTCACCGGCTTCCAGCTGCTCCAGATAGTTAAAAATGGCCTGCTTGATCAGCCAGTGTGATGTGCGGTCAAGCTTCTGCGCCGCCAGTTTAATGCGATCGCGGGTGGCTTCATCCAGCTTCACCCCCATGGTAGTCGTTCCCATGATGTCCTCGTCCTCGAAAAGTAGTGATTCAACGCTTGCGTGGCAGCAATATCACCTATGTTGCAACTTTGTGCAACCAGGTTAAATGTGACCTCGGTTGCACGCTTTGAACCGCCGAAAGTGTTAAATCGATAAATGCGGCATGAAAATTGCTGCAAGAAACTCGCCAATGTTGCAACCGCCAGCAACAAGACGGTTCCTGAACCCGATAAGGTGCAACTCAAACTGTGAGCAGGCGCAACCTGCTGGCATGAAAAAAGCGAAGGAAGGTGAAACCTGTGTAACAGCTGTGTTAAATGCATTGTGCGCGCCGACCCTTTGCGGCAGGATACCGCGCCTTAAGAGAAATCGCTTTCTCTGGATGCGGTTAAACCAGGCTGCTGTCCCGTTCCGACAGCGCTGATCAAAAAGATTTCTCTTGATGGATCAAATAATAAGTGGAGAGACTCATGAGTGTAAGTACACCGATGTTGGTGACCTTTGTAGTGTATATCCTTGGGATGGTGCTAATTGGTTTCATCGCCTGGCGATCAACCAAAAGCTTCGACGACTATATTCTCGGCGGGCGCAGTTTAGGGAGCGTCGTGACCGCGCTCTCTGCGGGTGCTTCCGATATGAGCGGCTGGTTATTGATGGGCCTGCCGGGCGCCATTTTCCTGTCCGGGATCTCCGAAAGTTGGATCGCCATCGGCCTGATCATCGGTGCCTGGCTGAACTGGCGCATTGTGGCGGGCCGTCTGCGTGTGCAGACCGAGCATCACGATAATGCGTTAACCCTGCCAGACTTCTTCTCCAGCCGTTTCGAAGATAACAGCAAACTGCTGCGCGTTATCTCGGCGGTGGTGATTCTGATCTTCTTCACTATCTATTGTGCGTCTGGCGTGGTTGCCGGCGCGCGTCTGTTTGAAAGTACCTTTGGTATGGATTACCAGACCGCGCTGTGGGCAGGTGCCGCTGCCACCATTCTCTACACGCTGGTGGGCGGTTTCCTTGCGGTGAGCTGGACCGATACCGTACAGGCCAGCCTGATGATATTTGCGCTGATTCTCACGCCAGTTATCGTGATTGTTGCCGTCGGCGGCCTCGATGATTCACTGGCGGTGATCAGGACGAAGAGCCTTGAAAACCTCGATATGCTGAAAGGGCTGAACTTTGTCGCGGTGATTTCGCTGCTCGGTTGGGGACTTGGCTACTTTGGGCAGCCGCATATTCTGGCGCGCTTTATGGCGGCCGATTCGCATCACACCATCCGCAGCGCGCGTCGTATCGGTATGATTTGGATGATCCTGTGCCTGGGTGGCGCGGTGGCGGTGGGCTTCTTTGGTATCGCCTACTTCGAGAACCATCCCGATCAGGCGGCGGGCGTAAGCCAGAACGGCGAGCGTATCTTTATCGAACTGGCGCGTATTCTGTTCAATCCGTGGATTGCCGGTATCTTGCTCTCAGCGATTCTCGCCGCGGTGATGTCGACCTTAAGCTGCCAGCTGCTGGTGTGCTCCAGCGCCCTGACCGAGGATCTCTATAAAGGCTTCCTGCGTAAAAACGCCAGCCAGAAAGAGCTGGTGTGGGTAGGGCGCTTGATGGTGCTGGTGATTGCCTTGATTGCTATCGCGTTGGCTGCCAACCCGGAAAACCGCGTGTTAGGTCTGGTGAGCTATGCGTGGGCTGGCTTCGGTGCCGCCTTTGGTCCGGTGGTGCTGTTCGGCGTGTGCTGGAAACGCATGACGCGTAACGGCGCGTTGGCCGGTATGGTGATTGGCGCGCTGACCGTATTGCTGTGGAAAGATTATGGCTACGCCGAGCTGTATGAAATCATCCCAGGCTTCGCGTTCGCCAGTATCGCGATTGTGGTATTTAGCTTGCTGGGTCGCGGCCCATCAGAAGCGGCACAGCAGCGCTTTGCTGCCGCCGAAGCCCAATACCACAGCAAGTAACCTCTATCGCCATTGATGGCGACGTGTTTGATGAACCCCCAGGTGCGCGGAAATGCGCACCCTCTAAAACCCGCTCCCCCATCCGCAAAACAAAATTAATTTCCTGCAGTGACTTGTATTTCTCTCTTCAGTAATGATAATCACTATCGTTCGCACTTTACGTTTTTTTACCTAAGGTTTACCCTTCTTAAAATTCAAGAGGTTGGTGATGTTCGTTCCCTTTCTCATTATGCTGCGCGAAGGTCTGGAAGCAGCGCTCATCGTCAGCCTGATTGCCAGCTATCTCAAACGCACTCAGCGTACCCAATGGTTTCCCGCCATGTGGGCCGGCGTATTTATCGCTGCCGCGCTCTGCTTAGCGTTGGGCATCTTTATTAATGAAACTACCGGTGAGTTTCCTCAGAAACAGCAGGAGCTGTTCGAAGGCATTGTCGCGGTGATTGCCGTGGTGATCCTGACGTCGATGGTGTTCTGGATGCGCAAAGTTTCGCGCAATATCAAAGCCACGCTGGAAAAATCGGTCGATCAGGCGTTGCAGAAGCAGGGCAGCAGCGGCTTCCCGCTGGTGCTGATGGTGTTTCTGGCGGTGGCGCGTGAAGGGCTGGAGTCGGTGTTCTTCCTGCTGGCCGCGTTCACGCAAGATGTGGGTTATGCGCCGCCGCTCGGCGCGGTGCTCGGCCTTGCAACCGCCGTGGCGCTGGGATTTTTGCTCTATTACGGCGGCATTCGCCTGAACCTGGCGCACTTTTTCCGCTGGACCAGTTTGTTCATTCTGTTTGTCGCAGCGGGGTTGTCCGCCGGCGCCATTCGCGCCTTCCATGAGGCCGGTTTGTGGAATCACTTCCAGGATGTAGCGTTTGATATGAGCAACACGCTCTCAACGCACTCGGTGTTCGGCACGCTTTTGGAAGGGATTTTAGGTTACCAGGAAACGCCAAGCGTAAGCGAAGTGGCGGTGTGGCTTGCCTATCTTATGCCGGCGCTGCTGCTGTTTGTCTTCCCGGCCCGGCCTTCAGTCAACGCGGCACGTACCACACGCTGAAATTTAATCAGGTGCGATTGCGCGCCTGTTCTTCCATGTAACAGGGATATCACTATGACGATTCGCTTCCGCCGCAAGGCGCTGTTGGTTGCTATGCTGGCGCTTTCCGGTGCGGCTACTGCTGCCGTCCCGCAAGTCACGGTCACCGTGACGGACAAACAATGTGAGCCGATGTCGCTCAACGTGCAGGCCGGTAAAACCCAGTTCATCATCAAAAACAACAGCCAGAAAGCGCTGGAGTGGGAGATCCTGAAAGGGGTGATGGTGGTGGAAGAGCGTGAAAACATCGCGCCTGGCTTCAGCCAGAAACTCACCGCCAATCTGGAAGCGGGCGAATATGACATGACCTGCGGCCTGCTCAGCAACCCGAAAGGCAAGCTGGTGGTGAGCGGCGATGCGAAGAAAGCGGCAAACGGTAAACCGGATGTGCTGGAGCTGGTTGGCCCGATCGCCGACTACAAAGTCTACGTGATGAATGAAGTGAAAGAGCTGGTAGCGGGCACCAAAGCGTTTACCGATGCGGTGAAAGCCGGCGACATTCAGAAAGCTAAAGCGCTATTCGCACCTACGCGCGTGCATTACGAGCGTATTGAACCTATTGCTGAGCTGTTCTCCGATCTGGATGGTAGCATTGATGCGCGTGAAGATGACTTCGAGAAGAAAAATGAAGATCCGAAATTCACCGGTTTCCACCGCCTGGAAAAAATCTTGTTCGCCGATAACACCACCAAAGGTGCCGAAGAGTTCGCCAGCAAGCTAAATCAGGATGTGCTCGATCTGCAAACCCGCATCAGCGAACTGGCGTTCCCACCGGCGAAGGTGGTTGGCGGCGCAGCCGGTCTGATTGAAGAAGTGGCCTCCAGCAAGATCTCTGGTGAAGAGGATCGTTACAGCCGTACCGATCTCTCCGACTTCCAGGCCAACATCGATGGCGCGCAGAAAATCGTTGATCTGCTGCGTCCGCTGCTGCAGAGAAACAACCCGCAGCTGCTGGCGAAAGTGGATGCTAACTTCAGGAAAGTCGACGGCATTCTCAGCAAATATCGCACCAAAGATGGCTTTGAATCGTACGAAAAACTGACTACCGCTGACCGTAACGCGCTGAAAGGCCCGATTACCACGCTGGCGGAAGATCTCTCACTGTTGCGTGGAACCTTGGGTCTCGACTGATCATGAGTGATAAAAATGACGCGGCGCAGCCGTCGCGTCGTCGATTATTGCAGGGATTAGGCATGTTGGGTGGCGCAGCCGCCCTCGGCGGCGGTTGTCCGTTTCATACCGCAGCCGCCGATAGCTTCTCTCCCGGCACGGTTGCACCCAACTTGCGCCAACAGGCGCAACCTTTTTACGGCGTCCATCAGGCCGGTATCGTCACGCCGCAGCAGGCATCCATGATGCTGGTGGCGTTTGATGTGCTGGCGAGCGACAAAGCCGAGCTTGAACGTCTGTTCCGCTTGCTAACCGATCGCTTCGCTTTTCTCACGCAAGGTGGACCGGCGCCGGCGGTCACCAATCCGCAGCTGCCGCCGATGGATTCGGGGATTCTCGGTGCCGATATCGCGCCCGACAATCTCACCATGACGTTATCGGTCGGCACCTCGCTGTTTGATGAGCGCTTCGGCTTAAGCAAACACAAGCCTGCGCAGCTGCAAACCATGACGCGTTTTCCCAACGATTCGCTGGATGCGGAGCAGTGCCATGGCGACCTGCTGCTCCAGATTTGCGCTAACACCCAGGATACGGTGATCCACGCGCTGCGCGACATCATTAAACGCACACCCGATCTGCTGGCGGTGCGCTGGCGTCGCGACGGTTTTATTGCCGACCACGCGGCGCGCAGCAACGGCAAAGAAACGCCGATCAACCTGCTGGGCTTCAAAGATGGTACCGCCAATCCCGATACGCATAATCCGGCATTGATGGATCAACTCTTGTGGGTCACGCACGAACAGCAGGAACCGGCGTGGACGCACGGCGGCAGCTATCAGGCGGTGCGTATCATCCGTTTTCACGTAGAAATGTGGGACCGTACGCCGCTCGGCGAGCAGCAAACCATCTTTGGTCGTGAGAAGTTATCAGGCGCGCCGCTGGGTATGAAAAACGAGCATGACGTACCGGATTACAGCCAAGATCCCGATGGGGATTTGATTGCGCTGGATGCGCATATTCGTCTCGCTAATCCGCGCACGCCGCAAACCGACAGCAGCTTGATGCTGCGGCGCGGTTACAGCTATTCCAGCGGTATAACCGGCTCAGGTCAGCTGGATATGGGTTTATTGTTTGTTTGCTACCAGCATGATTTAACCAAAGGCTTTATTACCGTGCAGCAGCGTCTCAATGGCGAAGCGCTGGAAGAATATATTCGCCCGATTGGCGGCGGATATTTTTTCGCGCTGCCGGGCGTGGCGGATAAAAACCATTATCTCGGGCAACCTTTATTGCAGGCCTGATTAATAAATGTGCAGCGCCTGCGGTGTTTACCGCTCCGCAGGCGCATTTGTTAAGTCTTCCTTAAACTTTCCGCTGGAAGTAACCGCTTCCGAATGTTCTTAAAAAGTTCTGTTACCCGTTAATAAATCATCTATATGATAAATCTGACAAATTTAATTTAAGGTAAAAGACCTTAGGCTTCGCTTATCTTTTTTTCTTTACCGGGACGTAAAAATAATGTTGCAAACCACCGCAAATATGATGCACTTTATTCATAAGCGTTGTCAGTTGTGTGGCTAAGCCACTGGAGTTCGCGCATGATTCGTCTCTCTTTGGGACAGTTAAATAGTTTCACCACACGCAGTCCACTGCGGGGGATTTCTTCCCTCCAACGTAACCTCGCTACTTTTCAAACATCGTTCTTGTTCAATCTCATTCTCTTTACCGGTGCGCACCTGCGTTTCGGCGCTGATGCACACCATTCTCACTGGCTCGACACGGCTTACAAGGAAGCCAACTAAACCTCTAAAGCGTTCAAGTCATCGCCGCGGGTGATCCGCCGCGATAAATGAAACCAACTGTAAGGTGCCACTATGGGAAGACAGAAAGCAGTGATCAAAGCACGTCGTGAAGCAAGACGCGTTATTCGTAGCGACTCTCGCAGTCACCGTCAGCGTGAAGAAGAATCGGTCACTTCGCTGGTGCAAATGGGTGGGTTGGATTCGATTGGTATGGCACGTGATGCACGTGACCGCGGGCCGATTGAAGCCAGAAATGAAGCTCAGGCACACTATCTCCATGCCATAGAAACGAAACAGCTCATTTTCGCCACCGGTGAAGCCGGCTGCGGAAAAACCTGGATTAGCGCAGCCAAAGCGGCTGAGGCCCTGATCAATAAGGATATCGAAAGGATTATCGTAACGCGCCCGGTTCTGCAGGCGGATGAAGATCTCGGTTTCCTCCCCGGAGATATTTCCGAGAAATTCGCGCCTTATTTCCGACCGGTCTATGACGTTCTGGTTAAACGTCTCGGCGCTTCCTTTATGCAATACTGCCTGCGGCCCGAAATTGCCAAGGTAGAGATCGCGCCCTTCGCCTACATGCGTGGACGTACCTTTGAAAATGCGGTGGTGATCCTTGATGAGGCACAAAACGTCACCGCCGCACAGATGAAGATGTTCCTGACTCGCTTGGGGGAAAACGTGACGGTTATCGTCAACGGCGATATTACCCAGTGCGACCTGCCATCCCACGCCAGGTCTGGCCTTGCCGATGCGTTAGCGCGCTTCGAAGAGGATGAAATGATCGGCGTGGTGCGTTTCGGCAAAGAGGATTGCGTCCGTTCAGCGCTGTGCCAACGCACGCTGCACGCTTACAGTTAACCGTTTGATTGAGAATGTAGCTTAAGTAAAACCCGGCGCGCGCCGGGTTTTTTTTTGTGTCCCCCCTCGGCTCGACACCATCCCCCTGCGGTAACAATTAGCGCCATTGTATTATTGATACCTGTAAAAGTATTTTTGGTGATAAATGGCACTCCCGGTCAAAAATAATTTCAAGAACAATCCTGGTCACTTTATCAGGGTTCATCAGGGGCTTAACTCAAATCATAAGAAATTTCCTATATAAATCAGACCGCAAAGATCATCTCGCTTTATTGCCTTCCTAAAATTCCAGCTATATATTCGCGCGGTAACACACAGGGAAAGTGTGCCTACGCGTGCTTTCCGCGCCATTTTTACAAGGAGTAAACATGAGCAACTCTTACCAGAATGAAATCCCTAAAGCCCGTATCAACCTCAAGCTAGACCTGCACACCGGTGGAGCGGCGAAGAAAACCGAGCTCCCTCTCAAGCTGCTGGTGACCGGCGATTTCAGTAACGGCGCGGAAGACCGCCCGCTGTCTGAACGCGAAAAAATCAACGTGAACAAAAACAACTTCAACAGCGTGCTGGCCGATATCGCGCCAGCGGTGTCATTTGCCGTGCCGAACACCCTGGCCGGTGACGGCAGCGAAGAGAACGTTCAGCTTAACTTCCGCGACATGAAGGACTTCGAGCCGGAGCAGGTTGCCCGCCAAATCCCTCAGCTGCGCGCCATGCTGGCGATGCGCAATCTGCTGCGCGACCTCAAATCCAACCTGCTGGATAACGTCACCTTCCGCAAAGAGCTGGAAGCCATCCTGAAAGACCCGGCACTCAGCGATGAACTGCGCAGCGAGCTGTCTGCGTTAGCCACCGATCAAGCCTGATCATCCCCGTAACGGACTATAGAGAGAGAATGCTGATGTCAGTTCAGAATGAAACCCATGCCAATGGTGCAACCACCGTGCTGGATCGCCCCGCTGCGGGCGGCATCTACGCGTCGCTGTTTGAAAAAATCAACCTCAATCCGGTGTCAGAGCTGAGTGATCTCAACGTCTGGCAGGACAATCAGGCGATGTCTGATGCCACTGCCGACGAGCGCGTGACAGCCGCGATGCAGGTATTCCTGACGCGCCTGAAAATCAGTGGTGCGAAAGTAGAGAAGCTGGATAAAAACCTGCTGGATCACCATATCGCCGAGCTGGACCGCCAGATTAGCCGCCAGCTCGATGCGGTGATGCACCATGATGAATTCCAGAAAGTGGAGTCGGCGTGGCGCGGCCTGAAGTCGCTGGTGGATAAAACCGACTTCCGCCAGAACGTGAAAATCGAAGTGCTGGACGTGTCGAAAGACGATCTGCGTCAGGATTTCGAAGATGCGCCAGAAATCATCCAGAGCGGCCTCTATCTGCAAACTTACGTCGCCGAATACGACACGCCGGGCGGCGAGCCGATTGGCGCGGTCATTTCTGCCTACGAATTCGATGCCTCGGCGCAGGACGTGGCGCTGCTGCGCAACCTGTCGAAAGTTGCGGCGTCAGCACACATGCCGTTTATCGGTTCGGTCGGCCCGCAGTTTTTCCTTAAAGAGTCGATGGAAGAAGTGGCGGCGATCAAAGACATCGGTAACTACTTTGACCGCGCCGAATACATCAAGTGGAAGTCGTTCCGCGACACCGACGACTCACGCTACATCGGCCTGACCATGCCGCGCGTACTCGGTCGTCTGCCGTACGGCCCGGACACCGTGCCGGTGCGCAGCTTCAACTACATCGAAGAAGTGAAAGGCCCGGATCACGACAAATACCTGTGGACCAATGCCTCGTTCGCCTTCGCCGCCAACATGGTGCAGAGCTTCATCAGCAACGGCTGGTGTGTGCAAATCCGTGGCCCGCAGGCCGGCGGTGCGGTGCAGGATCTGCCGATCCACCTGTACGATTTGGGCACCGGCAACCAGGTGAAAATCCCGTCTGAAGTGATGATCCCGGAAACCCGCGAATTCGAGTTCGCCAACCTCGGCTTTATCCCGCTGTCGTACTACAAGAACCGCGATTACGCCTGCTTCTTCTCGGCCAACTCAACGCAGAAACCGGCGCTGTATGACACCGCTGATGCGACGGCTAACAGCCGTATCAACGCACGTCTGCCGTACATCTTCCTGCTGTCGCGCATCGCGCACTACCTGAAGCTTATTCAGCGCGAAAACATCGGTACCACCAAAGACCGCCGCCTGCTGGAGCTGGAGCTCAACACCTGGGTGCGCACGCTGGTGACCGAGATGACCGATCCGGGCGACGAGCTGCAATCCTCGCACCCGCTGCGCGATGCGAAAGTGCTGGTGGAAGATATCGAGGACAACCCGGGCTTCTTCCGCGTTAAGCTGTTCGCCATCCCGCACTTCCAGGTGGAAGGCATGGACGTGAACCTGTCGCTGGTGTCGCAGATGCCGAAAGCTAAAGCGTAAGGCGGAACTCAGGGATGAAAACAGAACAACCACTCTGGGGCCGGGGCACGATGATCTCGCCCCAGCACTTTCAGCAGCAGTCCGCCTGGCAGGCGTGGCAAAGTGAATGCATCGCGCGCATGGGGCTTAATCAGCCGTGGGGCGTGTTGCAGGCGGAGTTTGAGCCGGAAGCGTTAAAGCGCGGACGTTTGCAACCGCGTCATCTCCATCTGCGCTTCAGTGACGGCACGCTGGTGGATACAAACAACGCCGATCCGCTGCCACCGACGCTGACGCTTGAGGCGGAGCAGAAGGAAGTGACGGTTGTTCTGGCGCTGCCGCAGCTGTACGCCAACGGCGGCAACTGCCTGCAGGAGAGCGACGTGGCGGAGCGTCCGGTACGATTCCGTCAGCGCTGGCGCGATATCCGCAACCTGTTCGGGGACGACACCCGGCAGGTTGCGGTATTGCAGCCTGAACTGACGCTACGTTATGCACATCAGGACAACAGCGACTGGCTGACCTGTCCGGTGGCGCGTCTGCAGCAGGATGCGCAGGGCGGTTGGGTGCTGGACAGCCAGTTTCTGCCGCCACTCCTGACCCTGCAATCCAGCCCGTGGCTGATGACGGCACTTGAACAACTGGTGACGCAGCTGCGTGCACGGCTGGTGCGTCTGATGGCGATGCGCCGCGAAAGCAACCAGCGCATGGCCGATTTTGCCGTTGCCGACGTATCGCTGTTCTGGCTGCTCAACGCGCTAAACAGCGCCGAGCCACTGCTGGCCGATTTTCAGCGTCATCCGCAAAGCCCGCCGGAACGGCTTTATCCCGAACTAGCGCGCTTGGCGGGTAGTCTACTGACGTTCTCGCTGGAGCATCAGGTGAGCGCCATTCCGGCTTACCGCCATGAAAATTTGAATGAGGTGTTCCCACAGCTGTTCAGCCTGCTCGGCACGCTGCTGGAAGCCAGCCTGCCGTCGCGCATGGTGGCAATCGACATGACGCACGACAGCCGTCTGCGTCAGTGGCAGGCGCGCCTCAACGATCCACGCCTGCGCGAGGAAGCCGATTTCTACCTGTCGGTGCGCTCGCCGCTGCCGGTGGCGCAGCTGCAGGAGCAGTTCCCGCGCCAGTGCAAAGTCGGCAGTCCGGATGACGTGACTGCGCTGGTGAACAGCTCGCAGCTCGGCATTCCGCTCAAGCCACTTAGCCACGTTCCTGCGGCGGTCCCGTTGCGACTGGAGAACCAGTATTTCTCGCTGGATCTGTCCCATCCGGCGGCACGCGCGATGCTCGAGAGCGGCAGCTGCGTGTTTTACGTCCCCGGCACGCTGGGTGACCCGGAACTGGAACTGTTTGCGGTGCTGAGATCATGAGTGCTGAAGCAAAAACTATCGATATTGATGCGCTGCTGCAGAACACCTGGCTGCAGGTGATCAGCCTGCGCCACGGCCCGCAGTTTGCCGAAGGCGAAGGGCTGGCGCTGTGGCAGCGCTGCGTGAATGACGCCGAACGCGTGCAGCTTACGCTGCGCAAGGCGGGCGTCAGCCGCGAAAGCTGTCACGACGTGCTGCTGGCGCAGTGCGCGCTGCTGGATGAGGCGGTGAAAGGGCGCGGCGTGCAGGATGATGCCTGCGTGCAGTGGTATCACATGCCGCTGCAGGGCCATTTTTTACAGACCATGGATGCGGGCGAAACCCTGTGCGACCGCATGCAGCAGGTGCTGGCGCAGCCGGAAGCCGATGAAATGGTGCTGACCTGTTTTCACCGCGTGATGATGCTGGGCTTTCTCGGCGGATATACCTCCATTGATGCACCCGCGCGCCAGCAACTGGTGAGCGCGCTGACTAAGCGCGTACCACCTTTCACGCGTGCGGCGGATGCGCCGTTGTTATCGCTGGCAAGCGGTGGGTTGCGCACGGGCTGGTTAAGCAGCTGGCCTGCACGTATTGGCCTGACCGCGCTTCTGCTGGCCGCGCTGTGGTGGGGACTGAATTACTGGCTCGATCACCTCATCACGACGCTGCTGCCCGGAGTCAAAGGATGACGACGTTGCTTCCACGCTTGCTGGTGCTCTGGATCTGGCTGCTTGTGGCGGTGCTGTGCACGCAGTTTCTGACCTTTACACGCAGCAGCGATTCAATCGTGCTGCTGGCGATACTGCTGCTGGCTGGCACGGTAACGTTTAGAGTGCTGCGCCACCGCAAGCATGTGACGAGTCAGGAATGGACTGATTTGCCCGATGTAGCTTATCGGCAGCCGGTGGTGCTTTGCTGCAATGCAAGTGGTCTGTCGGACGTGGAACCGGTACGCGTGTTGCCGCACGGCTGCTTTATTCACGTTGCCGATAGCAGCGAACTCCAGCACAACGTGCGTGAGTTGTTGCTGCAACGTCCCGACTGGGGCCGCCAGATTTCAATCTGCCTCAATATCAGTCCACAGCAACAGCAGGACAGCGCAGCGCTGGAAAATGCGCTGTTTGCTCTGCGCTGGCAAATTGCGTTACTGCGCCGTGAAACCCGTCAGTCGCTGCCGTTGCTGCTTAACATCAGCGTTGCCGGTGAGATGACGCAGTGCGCTGCACCGCTTTGGCAGGTTCAGCTGGCGGGCAATCCTGCGCAAATCTGGCTGGATGACAACTCGCCGCGTGGCACCAGCGAATGGCTGCAGTCGGGTGGCAGCGTGGCGATGCAGCAGCAGGTCCTGCTCAACTCGCTGGATGCATGGGCGCGTCAACATGTGCTGCGCGTGCTGACGGAGGCGCACAGTGATGTCGCCGCCGTGATACCCGCCGCCTATGTATTGCAGCTGCAACCCGCTACGCCGGGCGCCAGCAATGACTCTCTGTGGTGCGCCTGGCTGAGGCAGCACACCACTATCCGCAGTGCCGGTACCGCAGCGAACATAGCCGTCATCCTGCCTGACTTTATCCTTCCGCTGCTTCCAGAAGGCCGTGGCCTGACGCCGCGCATCCGCGCATTGCGCACGGCGATCACGGCCTTCGCCGTTGCCGCAGTCATCGCACTCTGTGCGGTGGCCTGGAACAACCAGTCGCTAATCCATCGCATCGTATTCGACCTCGAACACTACAACCGCATTGCTATGACCGACTACGCGCCGAAGCTCGCTGCTGTGCAGGTGCTGCGCGAGGACGCGAGTCAGCTCGACAACTATGCGCGTCAGGGCGCGCCGCTGCGCCTGAGTCTGGGGCTCTATCAGGGCGGGCATCTGCATCTGCCGGTGCTGCACGCCATTAGTACCTGGATACCGGAACCTAAGCCAAAACCTGCGCCAAAGCCGAAACCACAACCCACGCTGGTACGGCTGGACGCGATGTCGCTGTTCGATTCCGGCAAATCCGATCTGAAAACAGGCTCGACCAAAGTGATGGTAAACGCGCTGGTCACCATCAAAGCGCGCGCGGGCTGGCTGATTGTGGTCGCGGGTTATACCGACGATACCGGCAATCCGGCGCTGAACCAGCGGCTGTCGCTGAAGCGCGCCGAAGCCGTGCGCGACTGGATGCGCGACACCGGCGACGTTGACGAAAGCTGCTTCGCGGTGCAGGGCTTCGGTCAGAGTCGCCCGATTGAAAGCAACGACACGCCGGAAGGCCGCGCGGTCAACCGGCGGGTAGAAATCAGTCTGGTGCCGCAGGCCGACGCCTGCCAGGCAGCGGACGCAATCCCTCCGTCATCACAGGATGGTGACGGCAATCATGAAGAAAAGGAGTAACAACATGGCAATTCCGGTTTATCTGTGGCTGAAGGACGACGGCGGTGCGGACATCAAGGGCTCGGTGGACGTGCAGGACCGTGAAGGCAGCATCGAAGTGGTGGCACAGCAACACAACCTGTACATCCCGACCGACAACAACACCGGCAAGCTGACCGGCACGCGCATTCACACGCCGTTCCTGTTCACCAAGGAAATCGACTCGTCCAGCCCGTACCTCTACAAAGCGGTTACCACCGGCCAGACGCTGAAGTCTGCCGAGTTCAAGTGGTATCGCATCAGCGACGCCGGCCAGGAAGTGGAGTACTTCAACACCAAGCTGGAAAACGTGAAGGTGGTGAAGGTCAATCCGGTGATGCACGACGTTAAGGACCCGTCGAAAGAGAAACACAACCATCTGGAGCAGATTGAGCTGCGCTACGAAAAAATCACCTGGACCTACAAAGACGGCAACATTATTCATTCCGATTCGTGGAACGAACGCGCCACCGCCTGATTACGCGTCATATTTCGCGCCGCAGGTGCGTTGGCTGCGCTCGCGCATCCCGGTCACTTACTTATGTAAGCTCCCGGGGCTGCACTCGCTTGCCGCCTTCCTGCGACATGAACTATTTAGCGTAATCCCTCCGCCGGGCTGTTTTTTTGCAGCCCGGTGGATGCTGGCAACAGGGATTGCAGGGCGCACATTCTGTAGCTGCGCAATTCATTGCGCGGTGTTGACCTTCAAAAATAACTGACGCTATGCGACCAGGCCAGATGCCTGGTGATTCCATCCGAAGCGGGTGAAATCACAAGTCATTTCCCATTTTTCCTGCTGCCTTATGCGCTTTGGTTCACGGCGACGGGCGGTAGCGTGCCCCCAATCAGGAGAATTTTGCTATGGACAGTCAGTCAGCCGCTTTACTGCGTCGCCTCAACCCGTTCTGCGCGCAGGCGCTGGAAGCCGCTGCGTCGCTATGCCAGACCCGCGCCCACGCTGAAATCCAGCCGGAGCACTGGTTGCTCAAGTTGCTCGAGCAGGGCGAGGGCGACATCACGGTGATTGCCCGCCGCTATGAATGGGACATGGATGTCATCTGGCAGGATTTGCTGGCGTTTCTCGACCGCCAGCCACGCGCGGTGCGAGGGCGTCCGCAGCTTTCTTCTTCGCTGGAAGCGCTGCTGAAGCAGGCGTGGCTAATGGCCTCCGCATCTGATAATTCCCCGCAAATTCGCAGCATGCATCTGCTGATGGCGCTGTCCGAGCAGCCAAAACTTGCACAGTGCGAAGGTCTGTGGCCGCTGCTGAGCCTGCGCATGAGCCAGCTTGAGCGTTTACAGCCGATGCTGGAAGCGCAGTCCGACGAGCGTGCCGAAGCGGAGCAGCCGGAGATGCCGGTCAGCACCCTCGAACAATCCGCCACCGCAGGCGAAAGCAAAACACCATCAACCGAAGCGCTTGCCCGCTTCACCCGCGACGTTACCGCTGACGCACGCAGCGGCAAAATCGATCCGGTATTTGGCCGTGACAATGAAATCCGCCAGATGGTCGATATCCTGTCGCGCCGCCGCAAGAACAACCCGATTCTGGTCGGCGAGCCGGGCGTCGGCAAAACCGCGCTGGTGGAAGGGCTGGCGCTGCGCATTGCCGAAGGCAACGTGCCGGACAGTTTGAAGCCCGTGAGCGTGCACACGCTGGACCTCGGCATGCTGCAGGCGGGCGCGGGCGTGAAGGGTGAATTCGAGCAGCGCCTGAAAAACATCATCACCGAGGTACAGAATGCGCCGAATCCGGTGCTGCTGTTTATCGACGAAGCGCACACCATCATCGGCGCGGGCAATTCAGCGGGCGGCGCGGACGCGGCCAACCTGCTGAAACCGGCGCTGGCGCGCGGCGAACTGCGCACCATCGCGGCCACCACGTGGAGCGAGTACAAACAGTATTTTGAGAAGGACGCCGCGCTGGAGCGCCGCTTCCAGATGGTGAAAGTGGACGAGCCGGACGACGACACCGCGTGCCTGATGCTGCGCGGCCTCAAGTCGCGCTACGCCGACCATCACGGCGTACATATCACCGACGCGGCGGTGCGCGCCGCCGTCACGCTGTCGCGCCGCTACCTCACCGGACGCCAGCTGCCGAACAAGGCGGTTGACCTGCTCGACACCGCCGCCGCGCGCGTGCGCATGGGCCAGGACACGGTGCCGGAAGCCATCACCCGCCTGCGTGCGAAGCTCGATGCGCTGAACATCGAGCAGCGCGCCATCCTCGACGACGAAGCGCTGGGCGGCGCGGTGTCACAGGAACGGCTGGCAGAAATCGCCGGTCTGATTGCGGTAACCGATGAAGAGCTGGAGGCGCTGGAACAGCGCTACGGCATTGTGCAGTCGCTGATGCAAGAGCTGCTGGAAGGGCGCAAAGACGCCAGCCAGCGCGGCGCCATCGCACAGCTCCAGACCGACCTCGACGCGCTGCAGCCCGGCGAACCGCTGCTCACCGCCGATGTTGACGCGCGCATCGTGGCGGGCGTGATTGCCGACTGGACCGGCGTGCCACTCTCCTCATTAATGAAGGACGAGCAGGCCGAACTGCTGGCGCTGGAAAACCAGCTCGCCACGCGCGTGGTGGGACAGGACGCGGCGCTCAATGCCATCGCCCGGCGCCTGCGCGCCTCGAAAACCGGGCTCACCTCCGAAAACGGTCCGCAGGGCGTGTTCCTGCTGGTCGGCACCAGCGGCACCGGCAAAACCGAAACCGCGCTGGCGCTGGCTGATTTGCTGTACGGCGGTGAGAAATCATTAATCACCATCAACCTCAGCGAATATCAGGAAGCGCACACCGTTTCCCAGCTGAAAGGCTCGCCGCCGGGCTACGTCGGTTACGGCCAGGGCGGCATCCTCACCCAAGCGGTGCGCAAGCGTCCGTATAGCGTGGTGCTGCTCGACGAGGTGGAAAAAGCGCACCGTGACGTGATTAACCTGTTCTATCAGGTATTTGACCGTGGATTTATGCGCGATGGCGAAGGGCGCGAAATCGACTTCCGCAACACCGTGATTCTGATGACCTCGAACCTCGGCAGCGATCAGTTGATGCAGCTGCTGGAAGAAATGCCCGAAGCAGCCGAATCCGACCTTCAGGAGTGCCTGCGCCCGATCCTGCGCGATCACTTCCAGCCCGCGCTGATGGCGCGCTTCCAGACGGTGATTTACCGCCCGCTGGCGCGCGAGGCGATGCGAATCATCGTGGAGATGAAGCTGAAGCAGGTCAGCAAACGGCTGCAACGCCATTACGGCATCCGCACCACCATCGGCGACGGCCTGTACGACATGCTTACAGACGCCTGCCTGCTGCCGGACACCGGCGCGCGCAACGTCGACAGCCTGCTGAATCAGCAAATCCTGCCGGTGCTGAGCCAGATGATTCTGCAGCACCGCGCCAGCGGTACTTTGAGCAACAGCCTGACGCTGGACACTAATGATGAAGGCGAAGTGAGCTTTATCTTCTGAACATGTGACGTTCTTTTTAATAACAAGGAGTGTGTATGAAAACCCAGAATATCCCCGTTTCACCTGCGTTTATTGCGATTTCCTGGATTGCCATGCTCGGCGGCACGCTGGTTTACTTGGCGGGTCTGTGGCGCGCGGAGATGCATCTTAATGAAAAAGGCTATTACTTCGCGGTGCTGATCCTTGGACTGTTCACGGCGGTTTCGCTGCAAAAAACCGTACGCGACCGTCTGGAAGGCATCCCGACCACGCAGCTTTACCACATGGTTTGCCTGCTGGCCTTCACTATTGCCGTGGTGTTGCTGGTTGCTGGGCTGTGGAATGCAACGCTAATGCCAAGCGAAAAAGGTTTTTACGGCGTGTCATTTTTCATGGCGTTATTCGGTGCTGTAGCGGTACAGAAAAACACCCGTGACGGTATGCACAGCGTGACTGAAAACGCTACTGAGGAAAGCCAGGAACCTCAGGCCTGACATTTACCTAATATTCCCGCAGCCGCTTTAGGCGCGAGAGAAAGTTAATGTCAGAACAGCGAATTAAAAGGATTTAATCATGACAGATACGACCATTACCCTGTTCAGCCACAGCCATCACCGGCTGAAGGTCACGGACAGCGCCTCACCGCTTGACGTGTTGAGCTTCGAAGGCACAGAGGCGCTGAGCGCGCCGTTCAGCTGGAAAATTATCTTCACCAGCGTGGATAAAAATATCAACCGCAAAGCGATGCTGATGAAAACCGCGTCGCTGACGTTGCAGGCCTCGCCGCAGAGCCTCAGCGACTTGCTGAAAAAAAATGAACCGCTGCGCGTAGTGCAGGGCGTGGTCACCGGCTTTGATACGCTCGGCGTGTCGGCTGACGAAGCGCGCTACGCCATCACGCTGCAGCCGCGCCTGGCGCTGCTGGCGCGTACGCGGCAGAACGCCATCTGGCAGGATGCGTCGGTGCCGCAGATTGTCGAATCCATCCTGCGCGACCGTCACGGCATGCGCGGTCAGGACTTCGTGTTCAGCCTCAGCCGAGACTATCCGAAGCGCGAGCAGGTGATGCAGTTTGACGAAGACGACCTGCGCTTCGTCTCGCGCCTGCTGGCGGAGGTGGGCATCTGGTTCCGCTTCACTACCGACACGCGCCTTAACATCGACGTGGTGGAATTTTACGACGGCCCGCAGGGCTACCAGACCGGCCTGACGCTGCCCGCCGTGCCGCCGTCCGGCCTGCACGATAACGGCGTGGAGTCGGTGTGGGCGATGGAAAGCCGCTTCCGCGTGGTGGAGAAAACCGTCAGCACCCGCGACTACAACTACCGCGACGCCACTGCCGACATGAACGCGCAGGCCGACGTCACCGGCGGCGACGACACCACCTACGGCGAAGCCTATCACTGGGCGGATAACTACCTGCAGGCGGGCGAGGCGTACAGTGCGACTCCCGCCACCGAAAGCGGCGCGTTCTACGCCCGATTGCGCCACGAGCGCTACCTCAACGGGCAGACGCGGCTCAGCGCCAAATCCAGCTGTGCCTCGCTGATGCCCGGCGTGGTGGTGCGCGCCAGCGGCGGCGACAACGTTGCTGAAGTATTTCGCAGCGGCGTGGTTATCACCTCGCTGCTGTGCCGCGCGGCGCGCGACAGCAGCATGGAAACCCTGTTTCAGGGCATCCCGGCAGAAGGCCGCTATAGCTACCGCCCGGAACCGGCACCGCGTCCGGTGATGGCGGGCACCTTGCCGGCGCGCGTCACCAGCACCACCACCAACGACACTTATGGGCATATTGACCGTGATGGACGTTATCGCGTCAGCATGCTGTTTGACCGCGCGGGCTGGGAAAGCGGGCATGAAAGCCTGTGGGTGCGCCAGTCGCGCCCGTTCGCCGGCGACACCTACGGCCTGCACCTGCCGCTGCTGGCGGGCACCGAGGTGGCGATTGGCTTCGAGCACGGCAACCCGGACCGCCCGTACATCGCGGGCGTGCTGCATGATTCATCCCATGCGGACCACGTCACCATCCGCAACTACAGGCGCAACGTGCTGCGCACGCCGTCGAACAACAAGCTGCGCCTCGACGACACGCGTGGCCAGGAGCACATCAAGCTCAGCACCGAATACGGCGGTAAAAGTCAGCTCAACCTCGGTCATCTGGTGGATGGTGAAAGGCAGGCTCGCGGTGATGGCTTCGAGCTGCGCACCGACAGCTGGGGCGCCATTCGCGCGAACAAAGGGCTGTTTATCAGCGCGGACGGGCAGGCAGGTGCGCGGGGTAAGCAGAAGGAGATGCAGCCGGTGCTGTCGCGCCTGTCCGCCGCGCTGACGGAAATGCAGTCGCTGGCGGCCAGCGCGCAGCAGGCACAGGCGCTGGCGGCGGACGTGGCGCGTCAGCAGGGGCTGCTGCAGAAAAAGATAGAAGGCATGCAGCAGGAAGTGCTGCTGGGCAGCGCGCCGCAGGGCGTGGCGCTGGTGAGCGGCGGGGATATGCAGCTGTCGGCGCAGGATAACCTGACGCTGACCGCCGGAAAGCAGATGGACCTGGGCGCGCAGAAAGACCTGACCGTGGCGGCAGGCAAACAAATCAGCCTCTACAGCCGAGAGGGCGCGAAGCTGTTTACTTCCCGGGGCGATATCGACGTGCAGGCGCAGGGCGGAAACGTGACGACCTGGTCAACGCAGGACACGCATATTTCGAGCGGCAGGAAGCTGGTCGTGACGGCGCAGGATGAGCTGACGCTGATTTGTGGCGGCGGTTATATAAAGCTGAAAGGCGGCAACGTGGAGATTGGCGGACCGGGTAAGCTGCTGGTTAAGAACGCGGGTATCAGTAAGGCGGGTGCAGCAAATATGCAGAGCGTGATGAAGTCGTTTGAGCCGGGAAGTTTTGATGAGAAATTCATTATCAGGAATGCGCTAACGAAAGAACCAATTGTAAACCGGGCATATTCAGTATCAATGCCTGATGGTTCAGTGATTAAAGGTATTACGGATATGTACGGGGCGACTTCGTTACATTCATCAGAGGTTGTTGATGACATGATTATAAGTTTATCAAAAAAGTGATTTTAAATAATAGTAAAAGGATGTAATTGCCCTGTGTACTCTGTGTCAGTAATGTTTTTAATCTGATAGTGTCGATGTTATTTAAAGATATGTGAGATGGAATGTCACGATAGCTAACTAAAGGATGGATTAATTATGGCGTTAAGTAAAAAAAATAAAATGTGGCTGTGGGGTATTTGCATTGGTTCAGTAGTGCTTTTTTCTGTTTACAAAGTCTTGCAGTTATTGACGGGATTGACGATTGGGGGAAGTTTTGGTGTGGGTCTGGGTGGCATGAGCGGTGAGCAGAAAGTGGAAGTTCCCCGGATGGTAAAAACTGACGCACCGCCTCAGGTTATTTATCGCATTGATCAACACCGTTTTCTGACTCTGGAGAACTATATTTCATGCGATAAAGGTGGTCAGGCTTATTACAATGATACGAATAAAGGAATAAAAACCTATCTGGGTGAAGAGCCGGGTAATGAAGAATGGCGCTACAACCGTGGTAATGATCTTCTGGCTTATCAGGGTGAGATCACTAATGCTGCAACCAGTGGGGAATTAGCTTTCGGCGTGGCCGATTCCAGAAGTCGCTGTGGCAGCGGAAATTCATCAGGCGCATGTCCTGTCAGTTTTATTTATTCCAGTGATTATGGTAAAACTTTTGAAATTATTACTCAGCGATCGCCTATGACTAGTAATGGAAATTACTCACACTTATATTCTTTTACGATGTTGAATCATGAATACTATCTTAAAGATAGTGATGAGTATGAAGAAAAAGCCGTTGTTCGCGTGCGTATAGAAAATGGAAACTTTATAAGTTCCCGGGTTGAACGAGAGCGGGAGTATATCAGAAGGTATAAGGAAGAGTTAACAAAGCGAGGGTTCTATTGGGGTGAGGATAAAGGAATCGATTATTACCCATCTGAATATAGACGTACGGATGAGTATAAAAAAAATAAAACCTATAGGGAGCTAGTTAACGATGATGTTGTTTTTGGCGATGCTTCTTTAGCTGCACAAGCAGCAATGAGAAAAAATATAATTAGTATGCCAGAATTAAAAGGTGAGTTCGGTAATAACAAATACCATTGCGACAGCATGATAACTGCAAAAAAAGTAGTGTATTTTAACTCAAGTGATAATCAAGGTTAAGATAATGAAAAACAACAATGACCCTTTAAGATCGCTTGAGACTGTCCTTGATGATAATGGGCAACCCTCATGGCGCTCATTTCCTTCACATAAAAATATTCAGGTTCGTGGTGCCTGTGATTTACCACCGCACCTGCCTGGTTTGGTTATTTTTGTCCATGGGGTTAATTCGACTGGAGAATGGTATCAGCTAGCTGAGCGCCACTTATGTAAAGGGCTGAACCAACGGCTTGGTCTTGATGGGACTGATTATAAACTGAGTGAAAACATTTATGACACTGATGGCGTTATCAAAACAGATTCCAGAGGCAGAGAAAGTGTTAAACAAAATTGGCCATTAAAAAAACGTGAAACAGGTCCTAAAATAATGGGTAACTCTCCCATCATCCGATTCTATTGGGGGTATGCTTCTCCTGTGGGAGAAGAGGATAAGTATGTTATCCCTTTGGCGAACATTGAAGGTTATGATTATTACCAGATGAAGCGTGAGGGGAAGACGGCAGACGAAATAAAAAGTAAAGGTCCATATATCTGGGGAGGTGGTCCTTTCCAAAATGGTACCAATAACCTGCACTCATTATGGAGTGATAAAGGCTTCAATGAAGACTTTGCTGGAATTTACGGTGCAAAAGTTCAATATGTGAATGCAGATATAGACCGTCTCCTTTCCAATGCGCCATCCAAAAAATATTATGCACATGCGGCTAAGCGTTTGGCCGATTTATTGAATATGATCCGGAAAAAATATCCAAAAGATACTGTAAGTATTATTTCTCACAGTCAGGGAACGATGATTTCACTCGCTGCTGCAGCTTTGGCTGATAAAGGTCCGGATGCGCTTTTTATTCTTAATTCACCCTACGCAATGGACAATAATATTATGAGTATTGTCTCTTCACCTGCTGATGAACGTATCACGCCTAAAGGTAGGGAAAGCACACTTTCGGCTATTGTCGAAAAAGTTGCGCTACAAGCAACCCATCTTTCATCGCAGGGATATGAAGGGCTGTGCGTTGGGCAGACAAGCGAAAAAAAGAACTGGCGGCCAGATAGCACAATTGCAGTTTCAACACATGATGGAGGCATGATACCCGAGAGAGATAATCATGGTCGTACCTGGATCTATTTTTGCCCGCATGACCGTGTCATGGGATCTGCACCTCTACGTTCTGTTGGATGGCAGGGGCTACCGAATGATAAAAATAATAGTCCGCATCCGCTTCTAATTCGGCACAAAGGAAAACTATTCCAACGCATGTTAGCGCGTAATACGGGGTGTGGGGAGTCTCCAGATCAAAAAGCTCCCTTCGGCCGTCTTTCGGATGGAAAATCATTTTGGGATGATAAAGGCGATAAATATGCCAGCAGTAGCATTGCATATCCTGATCCGCCTATCGACCAGACAGTTTTTATCAATGGAGAAAAGGTTCCTGAACCGATCAAGGCAAATGAACTTGACGACTTTGATGATACCCGCGTGGGACTGGAACATACATCAGAACAAAAAGATGGTTGGGGCGAAATCAATCCTAAAACAGGAGCAAAAAATGACAATACTTATGACAATTTTATTGGCCTCTACCCAGACCAGGATGTGATCATCAATGTTGAATATGTGACCAGTGGCTTTGTCCGCACCCAAATCAAAGAAACCCGAAAGGAGACCTTTGAAGAAAAAGATGCACGATTGCGTACTTATGTTTCTCAGCCAACCGATCATAGCACGCTGCCAAGTAGCGATATTTTTATGCGCCGTATAGTGGCTTATGACCTGCCAGTTGGTTATTGCGATGCCAGTTGGGATAAAGCCTTTATGTCTGATCTACGCCGTTTTGCCGACTGGACCCAGGGAGGCGACAGTTACATTAATACAGGCATCCCCGATGATGTAATTGAGCCCGCTGAAATTAGCCGTGAAAGCATACCTCAGCCACGAAATGGTTATCGGGATGCTTTTCAGGCAGCCCAAATAGTAGATGGCAAAAGTTAATCTTGCTGGACCCAAGTTGATTCTATCCATTTTAATAATTATTTTGGCTTCAATTGGAAATCTGGCGCTAAGTATAAATAAAAAAAGTGAAATGATTTTTTTTGTTCTAAAGAACGAAAGCTTTTTTACGTGGCGAATTAAAAGGATTTAATCATGACAGATACGGGCATTACCCTGTTCAGCCACAGCCATCACCTGCTGAAGGTCACGGACAATACATCCCCGCTGGACGTACTGAGCTTCGAAGGCGAGGAGTCGCTGAGCGCGCCATTCAGCTGGAAAATTATCTTTACCAGCACTGACAAGCACATCAGCCGCGAAGCGATGCTGATGAAAACCGCGTCGCTGACGCTGCAGGCCTCGCCGCAGAGCCTCAGCGACGCGCTGAAAAAAAATGAACCGCTGCGCGTGGTGCAGGGCGTGGTGACCGGCTTCGACATGCTCGGCGTGTCGGCTGACGAAGCGCGCTACGCCATCACGCTGCAGCCGCGCCTGGCGTTGCTTTCGCGCACCCGGCAGAACGCCATCTGGCAGGACATGTCGGTGCCGCAGATTGTCGAATCCATCCTGCGCGACCGTCACGGCATGCGCGGTCAGGACTTCGTGTTCAGCCTCAGCCGAGACTATCCGAAGCGCGAGCAGGTGATGCAGTTTGACGAAGACGACCTGCGCTTCGTCTCGCGCCTGCTGGCGGAGGTCGGCATCTGGTTCCGCTTCACCACCGACACGCGCCTCAACATCGACGTGGTGGAATTCTACGACGGCCCGCAGGGCTATGAAACCGGCCTGACGCTGCCCGCCGTGCCGCCGTCCGGCCTGCACGACAGCGGCGTGGAGTCGGTGTGGGCGATGGAAAGCCGCTTCCGCGTGGTGGAGAAAACCGTCAGCACCCGCGACTACAACTACCGCGACGCCACCGCCGACATGAACGCGCAGGCCGACGTCACCGGCGGCGACGACACCACCTGTGGCGAAGCCTATCACTGGGCGGATAACTACCTGCAGGCGGGCGAGGCGTACAGCGCGAATCCCGCGACGGAAAGCGGCGCGTTCTACGCCCGGCTGCGCCACGAGCGCTATCTCAACGGCCAGACGCGGCTCAGCGCCAAATCCAGCAGCGCGACGCTGATGCCCGGCGTGGTGGTGCGCGCCAGCGGCAGCAACGCGGCGGAGGTGTTCCGCAGCGGCGTGGTCATCACCTCGCTGGTCTGCCGCGCGGCGCGCGACAGCAGCATGGAAACCCTGTTTCAGGGCATCCCGGCAGAAGGCCGCTATAGCTACCGCCCTGAACCGGCGCCGCGCCCGGTGATGGCGGGCACCTTGCCGGCGCGCATCACCAGCACCACCACCAACGACACTTACGGCCACATCGACCGCGACGGACGCTATCGCGTCAATATGCTGTTTGACCGCGCGGGCTGGGAAAGCGGGCATGAGAGCCTGTGGGTGCGCCAGTCGCGCCCGTTCGCCGGCGACACCTACGGCCTGCACCTGCCACTGCTTGCCGGAACCGAGGTGGCGATTGGCTTTGAGCACGGCAACCCGGACCGTCCGTACATTGCGGGCGTGCTGCACGACTCATCCCGCGCCGACCACGTCACCATCCGCAACTACAGGCGCAACGTGCTGCGCACGCCGTCGAACAACAAACTGCGCCTCGACGACACGCGCGGTCAGGAGCACATCAAGCTCAGCACCGAGTACGGCGGCAAAAGCCAGCTGAATCTCGGACATCTGGTCGACGGTGAACGCCAGCCGCGCGGCGAAGGCTTCGAGCTGCGCACCGACAGCTGGGGCGCCATTCGCGCGAGCAAAGGGCTGTTTATCAGCGCGGACGGCCAGTCCGGTGCGCGGGGTAAGCAGAGGGACATGCAGCCGGTGTTGTCACGCCTGTCCGCCGCGCTGAAGGAAATGCAGTCGCTGGCGGCCAGCGCGCAGCAGGCACAGGCGCTGGCGGCGGACGTGGCGCGTCAGCAGGCGCTGCTGCAGAAAAAGATAGAAGACATGCAGCAGGAAGTGCTGCTGGGCAGCGCGCCGCAGGGCGTGGCGCTGGTGAGCGGCGGGGATATGCAGCTGTCGGCGCAGGATAACCTGACGCTGACCGCCGGAAAGCAGATGGACCTGGGCGCGCAGAAGGACCTTACCGTGGCGGCAGGCAAACAAATCAGCCTGTACAGCCGCGAGGGCGCGAAGCTGTTCACTTCCCGGGGCGATATCGACGTGCAGGCGCAGGGCGGAAACGTGACGACCTGGTCAACGCAGGACACGCATATTTCGAGCGGCAGGAAGCTGGTCGTGACGGCGCAGGATGAGCTGACGCTGATTTGTGGCGGCGGTTATATAAAGCTGAAAGGCGGCAACGTGGAGATTGGCGGACCGGGCAGGCTGCTGGTTAAAAACGCAGGTATCAGTAAGGCTGGAGCAGCAAATATGCAGAGCGTGATGAAGTCATTTTCACCAGAAACTTTTGATGAAAAGTTTGTCGTCACAAATGCGTTAACAGGTCATCCGATAGCCAACCTGCCTTACCGCATCACCATGCCGGGAGGTAAGGTGATTGAGGGTGTTACTTCTGCTTCTGGCGAGACAGAACTAGCTCAATCTGAAATTGTTGACGATATGATCCTGACATTTAATCCGGCATTAAAATAACATCGGGGTATTACAATGGTTAATACTGAAAGTAAAACTATGAGCAGAAGAAAGAAAATAACATTAGCTATATTAATTTCTCTAGCAGTTGTTATGGTTGTTGTCTGGAATTTTGTATTACCTATGATAGCAGCTACTGTAGGTGGAAGTTTTGGTTATGGCTTTCCAAGTGGTTCTGGCGGTCGGGCTATCAGGAGTGTTGAGATCGATGTTGATCCGCAAGTTGTCTATCGCATAGATGATCATCGTTTTTTCACCTTTGAAAATTATGTGAGTTGTAGCAGTGGTGGATTTGTATATTACAATGACACAAATAAAAGAATTAAGAAGCTCGCTGGAATAGAGGGCAGTGATAAAAAACTTCAGAATGAGGTTTCTATCAGTGAGCGTAATGATGTTTTATCTTTTATTGGTAAATTTATCTACTCTGCTGGAGATAATATCATTGCATATCCTACTAGGAATATTAACTATAAGCATGGTAATTCTACTCACTTTATATCTTTTCAGGATGTAAATGACTCATCAAAGGATTCCTTTATGAAAGTTGCTGGTCCAAATATTTCCATCATAGTCATGAGTGATTCTGTACTTACTAAAACAAGTATTTTGAGTGAGTTTTACTACAGTCATAAGGCGCCATTAAATTCAGGTGATTATAATTTTATCAATGATGACGACTTAGTATTGAATAGTGCGTCAATAGATGATCGTTTTCATTGTAATGAAAGTATCAAACCTAGAAAAATAAAGTATATTTCTAACTGACAGGATGTTCACTAATATGAAGAATGGAAAAGAACCAACGCGAGATGTTGCTTGTTTTTTTAGTGATAACGGGAGTCCTCAATTTCGAAGCAGTCTTTCACCAAAAAGTGTTCAAGTCAGGGCTGAATGTAAGCATCCTCCTCGTTAACGGGTCATCCGATATTCAACCTGCCGTATTGCACCACCATGCCGGGTGGTAAGACTATTGAGAGCGTAGTTTCTGCATCTGCCGAGACAAAACTAGCTCAATCTGAAATTGTTTACGATAAGATCCTGACATTTAATCCGGTATCAAAATAATATTGGGGTATTACAATGGATAATACTGAAAGTAAAACTATGAGCAGAAGAAAGAAAATAATATTAGCTATATTAATTTCTCTTGCAGTGGTGATGATTGTTGTTTGGAATTTTGTATTACCTATGATAGCAGCTACTGTAGGTGGAAGTTTTGGTTATGGCTTTCCAAGTGGTTCGGGCGGTCGGGCTATCAGGAGTGTTGAGATCGATGTTGACCCGCAAGTGGTTTATCGCATAGACAATCATCGCTTCTTTACTTTAGAGAATTATGTCAGTTGTCACAGTGGTGGGCTTGTGTATTACAATGATACAAACAAAAAGATAAAGATATTCGCTGGGCTGGAAGGCGACGATAAAAATCCTCAAGATGAATTCTCAATAAGTAGACAGAATGATGTTTTATCTTTTAATGGTGAGTTTATCTATGCTGCAGGTGATGATTTAATTTCATACCCCCATCGCTTTGTTAACTATAAATATGGGAATTCGGAGCATTATATAGTTAGCAAAAGTTTAAGGGAGGGGGCTAAGTCGCACAAAAGTGAAAATATACTTCCAAGTGATACAGTGATTGTTACCAATGATGCAGTTTATATACAGGATAGAATTCACAAGGAATTATTAAAGCGAATAATATCCATCGGAAGTAAAGATAAGGTTGGCAAATGGATTGATAACCCAGATTTCAAAATTGAGGCGCAATCAATTGATGAACGATTCCACTGTGATGACAATATCAAACCTCGAAGCATTAGGTATTTAAAGGCTAGTAGTGGAGTTATGAAATGAATAAAGTGAACGATCCTACTCGCGAGTCTAATTGTTTTCTTGGCGATAACGGGAATCCTTATTTTAAAAGCAGTCCGTCTCCAAAAAGTATTAAAGTAAGGGCAGAGTGTAAACATCCTATACATCACCCTGGGATCATTTTATTCGTGCATGGTGTTAATTCCACTGGAGAGTGGTATTCAACAGCAGAAAGAAATATATGTGAAGGGCTTAATGAACGCTTGGGTTTAAAATCAACATCTTTTGAACTGATTCCTAATAAATATAACTGTGACAATATATTTGATTTAGAAGGTTATAAATTGGATCGAGTGTTGCTTAATGCGGGTGAGGCTAATTCCCCGGTGGTTCGTTTTTATTGGGGTTATAGAGCAGTTGATGGTGAAGAAGGAACATATGAAATACCGTTAGTTAATAAAAATAATGAAGACTACCATCTTCTTAAAGAAAAAGGATTGAAATTAGAAGAATTGAGAGGGAAAGGCCCTTGGTTCTGGGGAGGAGGGCCATTCCAAAACGGAACAAATAATTTGGTATCACTTTGGAGTGATGTCGGATTTAATGAGAGGATGCGTTATTTAGGTCTGGAAGTGCAGGATTTTGCACCAGACTTTGACCGTTTGCTCAAGACTGCACCACCAAGGAAATATTATGCACATGCAGCAAAGCGCTTGGCTGATTTGATGGATTCTATCCGTGATGAATTTCCAAGAGACACTGTTAGTGTAATATCTCATAGTCAGGGAACCATGATTGCTCTTGCAGCAACGTCTCTTGCCAAGAAAGCACCTGATAGTCTTTTCATTTTGAATTCACCTTATGCAATGGAACCGAAACTTACAGATAAATTTTCTACACAAGATAAAGAGATCATTACAGACACCGCACGCGAGCAGACTCTTGAGGCAATTATAAATAAAATAGCTGAACGCTCTAATTTCTTGCAATCAGATAAATATAATGAATTGTTTGTTGGTAAATCTTCTGACAATCAACCATGGACACCAGATATATCTCATACATCTATATCGGGACGGCAGATCTCAGAGAGAGATAATCATGGTAGACTATATATCTATTGCAATCCGCATGATAGAGTCATGGGGTCATCTCCACTATTAAGCCTTGGATGGCAAGGTTTGCCAAATAATGGGTTGGAGCAACAGCCACATAAATTAATTACTGCCCACAAAGGACATTTATTTCAACGAATGATGGCACGTTCTACTTCTTGTGGAGCCGCGCCGAATTCTAAGACCCCCTTTTGGCCTTTGCCTGACGGAAAACCTTTTTGGGATGATGGCGGAAATTATCCAACATATTTTACGCCAAAATATCAGACCATTAATATTAATTCAGAAGAAGTTCCCGATCCTATTCTGTCTGATGAAATGATCGGTTTTGACATGAAACGCCCAGGTGATGGTAGTGAATGGGATGAAAAGCCCATGTCCCATAAGGGAAAGGGTTGGGGACAATTTTCTGAAAAAAATGACGAAGATAATAAGTCATTTGTTGTTCCAAATGATGATACGTTTAATAACTTTGTTGTGCTGTACCCTAAAAAACAAGTACCAACCGGTGCTTATCAACCATCAGGTAAAGCATTCCCTCAGTTTGAGCCAGTGATGCGTCTTGAAACTGATGAGGAGAGACGTATTCGCGTAGGTGCTTATATTTCTCAGCCAACCGATCACAGTACATTACCTAACAGCCCTGAATTTATGCGACGGGTTGTTACCTATGATTTGCCTATTGGTTTTTGTGATGCTACTTGGGATAAGAATTTTATGGCAAAGTTGCGTGATATGGCAGACTGGACTAAGGGATATGACACTTATTTTGAAACAGGCCAGCTAAACATCCCCCCACTTCCAGCTGAAATATTCACAGAAACCATTTCAGATGTAGAACTCGAAAAGAGAAAGGCTGAATGGTATGAAATTAATACAAAACTTAATTCACGCACATCAATTAAATCAGGATGATGCCACTTCATATTTAAAATGTATGGGATGGCATGTCCTATATTATTAACTGGTTATCCTCCTGCCATTCAGTAAATAAAATATAGGTCATAATAATGGGCAAGCTTGCAGTCATTCTGGGAGATTCTACGTCTCACGGTGGCAAAGTCACATCTGCATCATCTACTTTCGATATTCAGGGAAAAAATGCCGCCCTGCTGCATGATACGGTGTCCTGCCCATTACATGGCACTAACCGTATTATCGAATGCGATATTGCATCTTATGAAGAAAATGGTCGTGGGATCGTTATACATGGCTGCAAAACGGAATGTGGCTCGGTGGTTATCGCCAGCCTGCCGGATATGGAGATCGGCTAATGGGATGGTCAGTACCGGAAGTGCCTGAGCGGACACCCGCCAGCGCATGTTCTCCGTGGATCTGTTTTTTTATTATTTTCTTTTGCGTATTAATCAGTGTTGCCTGGCTTTTGTTTTCTGGTTCAGCGGAAGAACTGTCTTCCCTTTCATCCGGAGCCTGGCTGCCGCTGGCCGCAGCGATGCTGGTGAGTGTGATGGCAATCCTGACGGTGTATTTATTAGGCTGGGAAGTTCAGGCTCTGAAAGCTTTTTACTGGAACAGCTGGCGACTGAATGTGCATGCCGCCTGGCAGCAGCATGCCCATCAGCATCTGTGCGTGGTTAATCAGATAAATTTAACGGTGAGCACGGATTGCGTCCCTCAGTTAACAGGGCTGGTCGCAAAAAAAGACGTTATTGATAAACCCACCACATTGCTGGCCGGTGAAGCGCTCATCCCCGGCATTTCACGCTTTGAGCAGCTTAGCCAGGCACTGCTCAAGCAGGTAGCACTATCGTTAGCAAACTGGTATCCCGGTGGTGCGCTCACCGTTGTCATCCAGACCTCGGCCGCCTCTCTGGAGCAGGAAAAGCAGCGTGTTGCGTCACTGTGGAAACAGCATGCACTGCCGTGGACGCCCACCTTTCATGTGTTGCCCGCTGAGTATCCTTTTGAGTTCTGGAATAACCAGTTGCTGGCATCGCACAACCCGGTACTGATTCTGGCAATCCATTATCGTCAGGTAAATGAAACCCTGGCTGAATTTGCCAGCGCGTTATTACTCGCGCCCCCGTCACTGCTTTCTGCTGTTCAGCAAAGAGAAACCGTAAAAGTCTTTCGGGCGATGCCGCTGCAAACCAGCGAACTCTCAGCCGAGCTAAAAGAGCTTAAAGAGATGAACCAGCAACCATCTTCATCTGTTGGGCTGGTGTGGTTCAGCGGACTCACCGCCCCTCAGCGTCAGCAACTGACGTCTGCCGTATTTGAACTGCCGTTGTCTCTTCGCAGTTCCGCGCCGATGGCGGGACTCATTGATTTTGATGAAGGCTGCGATCGTTACGACCACCTTGCCGGCTGGCTAATGTCCGTTGCGGCAATCGAAGCCGTCAATTACGACATGGGTAGCCAGTGGCTGGTGTGGGCCGATGATAAACAGGCTTGGGCGATGGTGGCAGGCAGGCAAATGCCGCTGATGAACACTTCCCCCGAACGGGCGCAGGCCGCGCCTTTCCCTGCCGGTGGAATGATGCTGGCGGTGCTGCTTAATACTCTTCTTATCTGGTCTTTAGGTTTTGCCTTCCCGGTCTGGTTATTTTCGTGGTGGGGAACGATCACTTTACTGGCCGTACTTGGCGTGACCTTACCGGGTCTGGCATTCGCGTTACGAAAGGTGGTGGCCAGCGCGCTGCTGCCGGGATTTTTCCGTGCTGCCGGTGAGCATGAAAGGAATAAAATATAATGAAAAACTTCTTTCGTCTGCTGGGGTACGGGCTGGTTGCCGTGTCCGTTTTACTGCTTTTTTTATTCCTGCTATCCCAGCTAAAAGCCTTACCCGTTGAAGCAACCACCCGTCAGTTTTGGTTACCGTTGACGGGATTTGTTTTTCTCGCGTGCCTGATATGTACGGTGATTTTCTTCTTATTCAGTCCGTTGAATGCGGGCGTCCCGGTCAGGCCATCGGGTGACAAAAAAGAAGATATGCCTGCCTCTGCCACTACTTCCACATGCCTGGCGAGCGATATGAGCAACTATCTTCGCTCACGCTACAACCTCTTCTGGCGCAGCAAAGTTCGTCTGCTTCTGGTGGTCGGCGACGACGCCGCGATCAGCCCGCTTGTACCGGGACTCGGCAAAAATGTGTGGATGGAGGGTAACCGGACGGTTCTTATTTACGGTGGTAGCCTCGATGCTCAGTTAGATGCTGAAAAATACGCCGCGCTGCGCAAGCTGCGCCGCAGCCGTCCGCTGGACGGCATTGTGCTGGTTCAGGATTCAAATTCCACCCTGACACCACAAAAAAGTGATGCAGCGATGCGCTCGCTGGAGAAGATTGCCACCGCGCTGCGCTGGCGTGCGCCGGTGTGGATCTGGCAGCTCGGTCACAGTGACTGGCCGCAGCCAGAACGTGAAAGCAACGTGGTAGGGGCTGTTTTTCCAGCAAAAGCGCTACCGGGGAATATTTTTCAACAGCTCGAAAGCCTGGTCGCTCCGTTACGTGAACGCGGTCTGGCGCAGGTTGAGCACAGCCTCAGCCACGACTGGCTACTGCGTCTGTCGCAGCAGCTTGCCAGCGGTGAAAGTCAGGCCTGGCAGCAGCGCTTAGCGCCGTGGCTGGACCCGGCGCGCCGCAGTTTACTGCGTGGTCTGATGTTCAGCCTGCCGGAAGCAAAGCCTGCACTGGACAGCGTGCATCCTCATGCATTAACCGACAGCGCGCTCTGGCAGAGTATCGCGTCAGACCACGCCAGAGGTCGTCGCACCGGGCTGCCGTGGGATCAGGTGCTGGCCTGGTCGCTGATGAGCCTGATGCTGCTCGCTGGCGCGGGCATGCTGGCGTCTTCGCTGTTCAACCGTCATCAGATTGTCAGCGCGGCGGATAAAGCCGTGGTATTGGTGAATTCAACGAAGGTTGATGATGCGCAGCTCATTGCGCTGCACGGCCTGCGTAACGATCTCGGTCAGCAGCAGCACTGGCTGGAGCACGGCGCGCCCTGGTATCAGCGCTTCGGCATTAACCACACGCAGCAGCTGCATGATGCGTTGCTGCCGTGGTACGGCGTTGCTGCACAGCGGCTGATCCACGAACCGGCGCGTATCGCGCTGGAAGAGAAGCTGACCTATCTGGCCAGCCTTCCCGCCGCCAGCCCACTGCGCGCCACGCTGGCGCAGCCGGGGTATAAGCAGTTAAAGGCCTGGCTGATGATGGCGCGCCCGGAGCGTGCTGAACCGGCGTTTTATGCGCAGACCATGGCGACCGTTCAGCCGGAATATCCGGGCATTTCAACGTCGTTGTGGCAGACGCTGGCCCCGGATTTGTGGGCATTCTATGCCGCGTCGTTGCCGTCGCAGCCGGGCTGGCGCATCAAACCCAATGCGTCGCTGCTGAGTCAGGTACGTCAGGTGCTGCTGCTGCAGACCGGCCAGCGCAACGCCGAGATGACGCTGTATCAGAACGTGCTGCGCGACGTGCGCCGCAACTACACCGACCTGACGCTGGAAGATATGACGCCGGGCACCGATATGCGCCGGCTGTTCAGCAGTGACGACAGAGTTCCGGGCGTGTTTACTCGCCAGGCGTGGGAAGGCGGCGTGCGCCAGGAGATTGAGAAGGCGGCCAACACCCGGCGCGATGAAATCGACTGGGTGCTCAGCGACAGCCGCAGCGCCGTGCCGCAGGAGATTTCCCCGGAGGCGCTGAAGGCGCGGTTAACTGAGCGCTATTTCAGTGACTTCGCCGCCAGCTGGCTGAATTTCCTCAACGGCATCCGGCTCAATCCGGCGCAGAACATTGCTGACGTTACGGACCAGCTGACGCTGATGAGCGACGTGCGTCAGTCACCGCTGATTGCACTGATGAACACGCTGGCGTGGCAGGGCCAGACCGGCCAGCAGCGCGAGGCGCTCTCCGACACGCTGATTAACTCGGCCAAAGACCTGATCGGCCAGAAAGACAAGCCGGTTATCAGCCAGAAAGCCACCGGCCCTGAAAGGCCGCTGGATGTCACCTTCGGCCCGCTGCTGGCGCTGACCGGCAAAAACAGCGGCTCGCAGCTGATGGCCGCCGACAGCAGCCTGACGCTGCAAACCTACTTAACCCGCATCACCCGTGTGCGCTTACGTCTGCAGCAGGTCGCCGCCGCGCCCGATCCGCAGGAGATGCTGCAAACGCTGGCGCAGACGGTGTTTCAGGGCAAAAGTGTCGATCTGACCGATACCCAGCAGTACGGCAGCCTGATGGCGGCGAGCCTCGGCGAAGAGTGGAGCGGCTTTGGCCAGACGATGTTCGTGCAGCCGCTGACGCAGGCGTGGGAAACCATCCTGCAACCGTCTGCGGTGAGCCTGAACGCGCAGTGGCAGCGCTCCATCGTGGAAAACTGGCGCACCGCGTTTGACGGACGCTATCCATTCGCGGCGGGACAAAGTGACGCGTCACTGCCGATGCTGGCGGAGTTTATCCGCCGCGATGCCGGGCGCATCGACAGCTTCCTCAGCAGCCGCCTCGGTGGCGTACTACAGAAAGAGGGCAGCAGCTGGGTGCCGGATGCAGCACACAGTCAGGGACTGACGTTTAATCCCGCTTTCCTCAAGGCGGTGAATCAGCTGCGCGAGCTGTCCGACATTCTGTTTACTGACGGCACGCAGGGCATCAGTTTTGAACTACAGGGCCGCGCTGCGCCAGACGTGGTGGAAACCCAGCTGATGCTTGATGGTCAGCCGCTGCGCTACTTCAACCAGATGGCGACGTGGCAGGCGATGCGCTGGCCGGGCGACAGCCTGAAGCCGGGGACGTTGTTGACCTGGACCGGTGTGAAAAGCAGTGCGCAGATTTACGGTGATTATCCCGGCACCTGGGGCTTTATCCGCTGGCTGGAGCAGGCAAAACGTGAACGTCTCGATCGCAGCCGCTGGCTGCTGAGCTTTACCACGCCGGATAAGCGCACGCTGACGTGGGTGCTGCGCACGCAGATGCGCGACGGACCATTGGCGCTGCTGCGCCTGCGCGGCTTTACGCTGCCGACGGAAATATTTAGCGTCGATGCTGCCAGTGCCTCCGAGGCGATGGCACCGCGCGATGCCGTTACGGATGACGTCACTACCGACATGGAGGGAGCAGAATAATGAGCGCAATGACCGAGCTGGTGCACGCCTGCGGCGTGGATGAGTCCACGCTGAGAACCGATGCACAACAACGCTGCAGCAACTGGACGCGCTGGCTGGAACCGATCAGTGAAGCGTTGCCCGCCGGAGACGATCCGGCTTACGACGATCAGTTTATGCAGATCCGTGAAGAAGTGAACAAGCTTTCCGGCTGTGATACCGACACCATCGCCCGCCTGTCGGAATCGCTGCTGACAACCGTGAGCAAGGATATCCGGGTTATCACCTTTTACGCGTGGGCGCGCCTGCATCAGGACGGCGAGCAGGGGCTGGCGGAAGGACTGGAACTGCTGGCCGCCGCGCTGCAGAAGTTTGGTGGAAAGCTTCATCCACAACGCAGCCGCAGTCGGCAGGGCGCGCTGGCCTGGCTAGGCAGCGCCAGAATGCTCGACAGCCTGACGTTATGGCCGGAAGCCGATATCGCGCGGGTTTGCCGCATTAGCGGTGCATTGCTGCTGATTGGAGATGCACTCAATGAAGATGAACGCAACGGGCTTCAGCCGCTGTTGCGCGCGCTGGAGCTGCGTTTAGCTCAGAACGGGGGTGCCAGCGCGATGGTGCCACTCAACAGCCCGACACATACGGACGTGGATGATTCGTCGCTTGCTGAACTCGCGCCGGTCAACTCCGGCGAAACGCTGAAGGCGCAGGCAAAAGTGCTGGCAAACTACCTGCGCGAGCAGCCCGGCGGCTGGCTTTCCGCCCACCATCTGATGAAAAGCGTACGCTGGGATACCATCCTCAATCTCCCTGCGCTCGGACCCGGCGGCAATACGCGTCTGCCGCCGCCAAAACCCGATCACCGTGCGCACCTTAAGCGCCTGTATCTGCAGCAAAGCTGGACGGAACTGCTGGAACTGACGGACTCGCTGTTTGCGCAGGCCATCAATCACGTGTGGTTCGATCTGCAGTGGTACGCCTGTGAAGCGCTGAATCGTCAGGACAAGGGCGCGGCGCTGGCGAACATTGTGCAGCAGGATTTGCATGGACTTTTATCAAGGCTGCCGGGACTGGAAACGCTCTCGTATTCAGACGGCACACCGTTTGCCGATGAGGTGACGCGCAACTGGATCGCGCAAAAAGTGATGAGCGACGTGGGCTTTGCGGAGAGCGACACGCTGGTTGCCGGACCTGACAACGATATTCTGTCCCTGGAAAACGAGGCGGTGGAAAAAGCGGAAGCGGAAAGCGTGGAAGCCGCACTGGCGTGGCTGCAGATGCGTCCGGGCACCAATAGTTCGCGAGATCAGTGGTTAATACGTCTGCTAATGGCGCGAGTGTGCGAGCAGTTCGGTAAAAGTGAAATGGCGCTGCATCTGCTGGATGAACTCAATCAGCATGCCAGCGCACTGACGCTTGCGCAGTGGGAACCAACCTTATTATTCGAAGTGCGCGCCCGGCGGCTGAAGCTGCTGCGTGCCCGAGCGGCGCGCAGTGAGAGTGAACGCACGCGCATTCAGCCGGAAATGGACACGCTGTTATCCGGTCTCATCACGCTTGACCCGGTCAGGGCCGCCATCCTCTGCAGCTGACTTCTGCTTTTTAACTTCCTGCGGCCTGACTGATTCGGGCGGCACCTCACTGAGGTGAATACCATGGACGATTTAACTCTGCGTTATTACGACGCTGAAATGCGCTACCTGCAGGAAGCCGGCGAAGAGTTCGCCCGCGCGCATCCTGAGCAGGCGGCGATGCTCAATCTGGACAAAGCCGGCGCGCGCGATCCCTACGTAGAACGACTGTTCGAAGGCTTTGCCTTTATGGTCGGTCGCCTGCGTGAAAAGCTCGACGACGACCTGCCGGAACTGACCGAAGGTCTGGTCAGCCTGTTGTGGCCACACTATCTGCGCACCATTCCGTCGATGTCGGTGGTGGAGTTCACGCCCGACTGGCGCGAGATGAAGGAGCCGATGCGGCTGGCACGCGGCTTTGAAGTAATCTCACGTCCGGTGGGTGAAAAAGGCACGCGCTGTCGCTACACCACCACGCGTGACGTGCAGGTTCTGCCGCTGGCGCTGGAATCAGCAAAATTAACCACCGATGCCGCCGGACGCTCAGTTGTTCGCCTGCGTTTCAACGGCGGCGCGCTGGCTGACTGGAGCCGTATCGACGTCAGCCGCATTCCGCTCTACCTCAATGCCGATGCGCCGCTGGCCTGCGCGCTGCATGAAGCATTGACGCTTAACGTCGCCAGCATCGCGCTGCGTTTGCCGGGTGAAACCGACAGCCGCCGCTTTGACGGGCACTTCAGCGCGCAGGGCTTCAGCGAGGAAGATCGGCTGTGGCCGGGCGACGAGGGCAGCTTCAGCGGCTATCAGCTGCTGCTGGAGTACTTCACCTTCCGTGAGAAGTTTATGGCGGTGAATCTGCGCGGGCTGGAGCAAATTGCACTGCCCGCGTCGCTGCCGTGGTTTGAACTCGACGTGGTGCTGGCCGAGCGCTGGGAGCATGATTTTCAGTTTAGTGAAAAACATCTGCGCCTCAACGCGGTGCCGGTGATAAACCTGTTTGCGATGGAATCTGATCCGCTGATGATCAACGGCCTGCAGACCGAATATATGCTGCGCCCGATGCGCGTGCAGGACGGCCATACCGAAATCTACTCGGTGGATTCGGTGATTTCCTCGAAAGGTCTGCCGTACGTGCCGTTCAGCAGCTTCCGCCACAAAGGCGGCATGCTGCGTCACGAAGCGCCGGAACATTACTTCCACACGCGCGTGCGGCGCGGGCCGTCCGGGCTGCATGAAACCTGGATGATCCTCGGTGGCGAAGCCTTTGATAATCACAGCCTGCCGGAGCATGAAAGCCTGTCGGTGAGCGTCACCGGCACCAACGGCCAGCTGCCTCGCCGCGCGCTGCAGAGCACGCTGCTGGATACCGCCGTCAGCAGCACCGACGTGGCGATGCAGGTGCGCAACCTGTGCGCGCCAACGCTGCCGTGCTATCCGCCCAATCGCGACCGCTTTCACTGGCGCGTGCTGAGCCATCTTGGTTCGAGTTTTCTGTGGATGATGGATAACGCCGAGGTGCTGCGCGGCACGCTGGCGCTGTACGACTGGACGCACAGCGAAATGAACCGCCGTCGTCTGGACGCCATCCTGCACGTCTGCCACAAAGAGACCGAACGCTTTGAGCAGGGCTATCTGCTGCGCGGTGTGCAGATTGAAATCACCCTCGACAGCAGCGGCTTTGCCGGCAGCGGTGATATCTGCCTGTTTGGCGAAATGCTCAGCCGCTTTTTCGCGTTGTATACCGATATCCACCTGTTTAATCGTCTGATTTTAATCCTGCAGCCAACCGGAGAGCGCCTCGAATGGGAAGAGAAGCACAATCGCCGCATCTCCGGCTGACGCCACGGCTGGAGCAGGAGCTGACGCGGCTGAACTTTTACCGTTTCTGTCAGTTGATAGAGCATCAACACAAAGATAAGCCACCACTCGGTAGCACCAGCAAGCCGGAAAACGACGCGGTGCGGCTATTACCGCATCCCGGCATGGGGTTTCCGGCTGGCGAATTGAAGGCGTTTGAGTACAACGAAGCCAATGCCGCTGCGCCGCCGGTGGTGCGCACCACTTTCCTCGGATTGTATGGCGTGGATTCGCCGCTGCCCGGCAGCTATATCGATGACATCACCCAGCGCGATGAAGGGCATGAAACGCTGCAGGGTTTTCTCGATATTTTTAACCACCGCATCCTGACGCAGTTTTATCGCATCTGGCGCAAATACTCGTATCCGGCAACTTTTGAGGCGGGCGGTGGCGACAGCACGTCGCAGTCGCTGCTCGGGCTGGTGGGATTGGGCATTCCCGGCACCGGCAAGCATATCGCCACGCCGGTTTCACGCTTTCTGGCGCTACTCGGCGTCATGCGTCAGCCGGGCAGAACGGAAGAGGGCATTCGTGCGCTGGTGCGTTTGCTTGCGCCGAACACCTCGGTGACCGTGCAGCCGTACTGTCTGCGTCCGGTGCCGGTGAGTCATCCGCTGGAGTGCGAGTTCGTGCTGGATGGCAACGCGCCGCTCGGCGATGAAGCGATGGATGCCAACAGCCAGCTGCTGATCGAACTGCAAACCGCCTGCGCGGATGAGGCCACGCGCTGGCTGCCGGACGGCCAGCTGTATCAGGATTTTCTGGTGATGCTGCGGGTGTATCTCGGCTGGCGCTATTGCGCGCGCATCCGGCTGTGTCTGGATACGCAACTGCTGGTCCCGCCGGAACTGGGTGATGCGCCGTTCTGGCTCGGCATGACCGGCGTGCTGGGCGCGGACGAAGTGTGCAGCGACATCCCCCAAACTTTTACTACTGAACTGGGCTGCTATGCAGGCATGCGCCCGGTCAAACCCTGCGAGGAGCAGCGACGTGTCAGTTACCACTTTGATTAAAATTTTGATGTGCAGCGCACTGTTGCTGCTTGGCGGCTGCGGTTTGCAGCAGAAAGTCACCGATGGATCCGTCGCGGCGTTTGACGCGATTTTCTACAAGCAGATCAAAACCCTGCATCTGGATTTCAGCGCGCGTGAAAGCCTCAACAGCGACAGCCGCGAGCATAATCCGCTGTCGCAGCCGGTGATGGTGCGCGTGTTCCAGCTCAGCGAGCGCAAAGCTTTTGACGGCGCGGTGTATCAGCAACTGACCGGCGATGCGGCGGACGTGCTCAAAGCCGAACTCCTCGCCGACCGCGATGTGGTGCTGACGCCGGGCGGCGACGTGTCGCTGAATATGCCGATGGAAAAAGAAGCTAAATTTGTCGCGGTAGTCGCGCTGTTCCAGCAGCCGGATATGGCGAAAAACAGCTGGCGGCTGGTGCTGGAGCGCAACGATTTAGACCCGGATAAAGCGCGCGTGATTGAATTAAACAGCAACAGCCTGCGCCTGATCAGCGAGGCAAAACCATGAGTGGCGGCAACCATCAACCTTCTCTGTATGAGCTGCTGAAAGGCAGCTTCGCGGGTGGGCTGGAGCTGGACCGTGTGAAGGAACAGGATCAGGTGATCCTCTCCGTGCTCGATAACATGCAGCGCATCCTCAATACTCGCGCCGGATCGCTGTCGCATATCCCAGATTACGGCCTGCCCGATATGACGCGTATCCTGCAGGGCATGCCCGGCACCGCGCATCAGCTGCTGTATACACTCTCTGAGGTGCTGCTGAAATACGAGCCACGCCTGAAGCGCATTGATGTGGTGTTACTGGAACAAAGCATGCCCGGCGAATTGCGCTATGCCATTGATGCCGAACTCAAAGAGGGCGGGCTGGTGCGCTTCGGCACCGAATTTATGCCGGAAGGGCGCGTGATGATCCGCCATATGAAACAGCAGCAATATCTGGATGCCAGGGCATCTGTTTAATTTTTCGCCTGATTAAGGCTTTTCGGAACACAGCAATGACTTCATCTCATCCTCGCTTCGTCAAAACCGGCGGCGATCCGCGTGCGTTCGCTGAATATGCCGCGCTGCGCCAGGAAATGCAGAAACTCACGCATCCGGCGCGTCCGGATGTTGATTGGCCGCATGTCTCCGTGCTCTGTTTAACGCTGTTCGAAAAAAACGGTGTCGAGCTGCAAAGCGCGGTCTGGTACACGCTATCGCGCGCGAACACGGCAGGAACGGCAGGTATGACGGAAGGCCTGGCGGTGCTGGTAGCATTGATTACCCGCGATTGGCCGACGTTATGGCCGCAACCGGCACATTCACGTATCGAACTGCTGGCGGGACTGAGTCGTAGGTTGCAGCAATTCCTGCGTACTCAAACGATAACCGAAGCAGACTTGACGGCGCTGAGCCAGGCGGCGCGCTTGCTCAGCGAGGTTGGCGATCATCTGCAACGTCTTGAACTGCGTCAGCTTAGTCAGATTGATCCGTTGCTAGACCGCATTCGCAGTGCGGTGGTGATGCTGGAACACTGCGATGTTTCAACATCTGATGCTGTGGCCAAGCTGCCTGAAGTCGTTCCGATTGAGAAGCCCGCGCTGGCGTTAGCAAGTGCAGAAGTCAGCGGCTGGGTGTATGTTCCGTCTCCGGATGCGCCGGCACCTGATTTGCGGCGTCTGCGCCGTCGGGCATTTATCAGTGGCGTGGGCGCGACGCTGCTGAGCGTGTCACTTATCGCCGCTATAAGCTATTTGGTTGTGCAAAAAACTGAGCAGGAATCTCCGTTGCAGCAGGCATTACTGGCTTCAATATCACCACTTCCTGCGCCTCTCTCACCGGAGATGATGGCTGAACTTCAGGCGAATCCCCCCGAATGGCTAAACGAAGCGGCATGGCTGGAGCAAACGCAGCAGCAATTGAACCGGCTACAAAACGTATCGCCGGACTGGAATCTGCAGCTCGGTAATACGCTGGTAATGCAGGCCAGCCTGTTGTGGCCTGATTCGGATGCGGTTAAAACGATGAGCGCACGCTGGAACAAGCAGCTTAACGCGGCAGCAATGCCAGCAGATAAAATGCAGGGATGGCAACAGGGCATGGAGCAGCTCAACACGTTGTCGCAGCGCCTGAATGGACTTGACGAGAAGCGCGGCAAATATTTGACGGTGAGCGAACTGAAAACTGCGGTCTACAATATGACGCAGGCGTTCAACGAAACGGTGCCACTGGAAGAGGAACTGCGCGTATTGCTGCAATCGGACGATGACGCTACTCAGAATCAGTTAACACAAGCGGAAATGCACCTGAAGCAGCTTATCGCCAGCTATCAAGAGATAGTCACATCCTCAAAAAAGTAGGATTCAGTAAAATCCGCGAGCTAACAGAAAACAGGCAAAAAAAAAGCCTGAACTTTTGTTCAGGCTCTTCTTTAGAATGTGGCGGTGAGAGGGGGATTCGAACCCCCGATACGTTGCCGTATACACACTTTCCAGGCGTGCTCCTTCAGCCACTCGGACACCTCACCACATTTTTTTGTCAACCGCGCTGGGTCAACGGGGCGCTACTATAGGGAGATCGCTGAAAAGGGTCAAGCGCTATTTTCTCCTTTTGTTCTATTCGCTTAAGCTCTGAGCGTATTGCCGTTAGCCTGCTCATCATGGCGATTCTGTCATCAAATCATTCCCTCTCTGTCACAAAAATGTCACCGCACTGTCGCAGACTTGTCCGCGGAAACATTTGGTTATATCTATGGAAAAGGATGCTTATAAATGAAACAGATACTTCTCTTTACGGTTACGCTGCTGGCTTCTCTGATCGCGACATCAGCAGTGGCAGACGATGCACACTATTCCCGCGCTGCTACCGGCGATGTCACCGAGCACGGCGGCGCGCGTCGTCTCACCGGCGACCAGACCGAAGCGCTAAGAGCGTCATTAAGTAATAGCACCGCAAAAAACGTGATTCTGCTGATTGGTGACGGCATGGGAGATTCGGAAATCACCGCCGCGCGTAATCAGGCGCGGGGCGCAGGCGGTTTCTTCCCCGGCCTTGATGCGTTGCCGCTCACCGGTCAATACACGCACTATTCACTGGATAAGAAAACCCACAAGCCGAATTACGTGACGGATTCCGCCGCGTCGGCCACCGCGTGGGCCACCGGCACCAAATCCTATAACGGTGCGATTGGCGTCGACGTGAACGGCAAAGATCAGGTAACGATTCTTGAGCTGGCGAAAGCCGCCGGTAAAGCCACTGGCAACGTCTCCTCTGCCGAGCTGCAGGATGCCACGCCAGCAGCGTTGATCGCGCACGTCACTTCGCGCAAATGCTACGGCCCGGAGAAAACCAGCGAATTGTGCCCGACTAACGCGCTGGAGCAGGGCGGTAAAGGATCGATTACCGAGCAGATGCTAAAAACCCGTGCGGACGTCACGCTGGGCGGCGGCGCGAAATCCTTTAGTGAAACCGCCAAAGCTGGCGAGTATCAGGGTAAAACCCTGCGCGAACAGGCACAGGCGCTGGGTTATCAGTGGGTTGATAATCTCGATGGCATGAACGCCATTCAGCAGGCCGACCAGAGTAAACCGGTGCTTGGCCTGTTTGCCGACGGCAATATGCCGGTGCGCTGGCAGGGACCGAAAGCCAGCTATCACGGCAATATTGATAAGCCGGTGGTGACCTGTGAAGTGAATAAACAGCGTCCGGCTTCGGTACCGACGCTGGCGCAGATGACCAAAAAAGCCATCGATCTGCTAAGCACTAATGAGAAAGGCTTCTTCCTGCAGGTGGAAGGCGCGTCAATTGATAAGCAGGATCATGCGGCCAATCCATGCGGTCAGATTGGTGAAACCGTCGATCTGGATGAAGCGGTGCAGCAGGCGCTGGCCTTTGCGCGCGAACATGGCGACACGCTGGTGGTGGTGACCGCCGATCACGCGCACAGCAGTCAGATCGTGGAAAATGGCACCAAAGCGCCCGGTCTGACGCAGGCGGTGAATACCAAAGATGGTGCGGTGATGACCATCAGCTACGGCAATTCAGAAGAGGATTCGCAGGAACACACCGGCACGCAGGTGCGCATTGCGGCGTACGGCCCGCATGCGGCTAACGTGGTGGGCTTGACCGATCAGACCGATCTGTTCTTTACCCTGAAGGATGCGATGGGGCTTAGGTAACATCTTGATGATTCAATAATCGCACATTCCGTAGCGGCGCGATTTATCGCGCAATAAATTGCGCCGCTACAATGTGTGCTTTCGGTGGTATAGACTGCTCGAAAGACGAACCTAAAGTCACAACCCGCGTTTTGCCATCAACCGCGCTAAATCCACCAGACGATTGGAGAAGCCCCATTCGTTATCGTACCAGGCAAGGATCTTCACCAGATTGCCGCCAATCACCAGCGTCGAAAGCCCATCAATAATCGATGAACGGGCATCGCCCTGATAATCGCTTGATACCAGCGGCTCGTCGCTGTATCCAAGAATCCCCTTCAGCGGACCTTCTGCCGCCGCGGCTTTAAACGCGTCATTCACCTCTTCTGCGGTCACATCGTGTTTCAGCGTCACGGTCAAATCCACAATCGACACCACCGGCACCGGCACGCGCAGGGAATAGCCGGTCAATCGACCCTCCAGCTCCGGAATCACACGACCTAACGCCTTCGCCGCCCCGCTTGAGTAAGGCACAATCGACAACGCCGCCGCCCGCGCACCGCGCAGATCTTTCTCCGGCTGATCGTGCAGCACCTGGCTGTTGGTATAAGCATGCGTGGTGTTCATCAAACCGTGCTCGATACCAAACGCCTGGTGCAGCACCGCCGCCGCTGGCGCTAAGCCGTTGGTGGTGCAGCTGCCGTTACTCACCACAAAGTGCTGCTGCGGATCGTAACGTTGATCGTTCACGCCCAGCACAATTGTCAGGTCATCGTTTTTGCCCGGCGCGGAGATAATCACGCGTTTCGCGCCACCGCTGGTGATGTGCACTGCGGCTTTGTCGCGTTCGGTGAAGAAGCCGGTGGCTTCAATCACGATATCCACGCCGACATCGCGCCAGCGAATATTCGCCGGATCGCGCTCGCTAAACACGCGCACCGCTTTGCCATCAATGCGTAATTCGCCTTCACCGGCTTCCACTTCCGCCGGTAGCCTGCCGAGCAGGGAGTCGTGTTTCAACAGATGCGCGAGGGTTTTACTGTCGGTGAGGTCGTTAATGGCGACGATTTCAATATCATCGCTGCCCAGCGCTGCACGAAAAACGTTACGTCCGATACGGCCAAAGCCGTTAATGCCGATCTTAGTCATGATTGACTCCTTTTCCGAAGATGCTGGAGTCACTCTAAGCCGATGGTGTGATGGCGTAAACGCCAAAAAAGGATCACTTTACGCCAATTTCCGACAGTGGAAGCGCTGGCGATATTCGCCCGGCGTGAGATGGAGCTGACGCTCAAAGCTGCGGCGTAAATTGATGCTGCTGCCAAAACCGGTCTGTTGCGCGATGCGATCCAGCGTGTCGTTGCTTTGTTCCAGCTGTTCACGCGCGGCGGCGAGACGAGCTTCGGCCACATAGCGCGCGGGCGGCGCGCCGGTTTCACGGGTGAACACGCGGGTAAAGTTGCGCGGGCTCATGGCGACGCGCTCCGCCAGTTTCTCGACTGAGAGATCTTCGGCGAGGTTGGCGCGGATCCAGCGCTGCAATTCACCGATCGGGCCAATGCCGCTCGGCGTTTGCAGATGAAAACGGCTGAACTGCATCTGTCCGCCGGGACGGCGCAGATACATCACCATGTCCTGCGCAATATCACGCGCCACGCTAAAGCCGAAATCCTCTTCCACCAGCGCTAATGTCAGGTCAAAGCCCGAGCTGACGCCGCCGGAGGTCCAGATCGGTCCGTCCTGAATAAACAGCGGACCGCCTTCCACCTGAATCTCGGGATAGCGCGATTGCAAGGTATCGAGCAAGCGCCAGTGCGTGGTGGCGCGGCGACCTGCCAGCAAGCCGGATTCCGCCAGCAGCATCGCACCGCCACATACCGACACCACGCGCCGCGCCTGCGGAGCCGCCAGCTTGATGAAATCGACCACCATATTGCCTTCTTCCGCGCTGTCGCCGCGCCCGGTGATCATGATGGTGTCCCACGCAGTGCGCGGATCGAGATCGGCCAGTTTGAGGTCGGCTAATAGATTGAGGCCGGATTGGCCATGGATCACCTGATGCGATTGGGTGGTGGCGAGGCTGACGCGATAGCGCTGCTGATCGACGCCAACCGGCAGATGCTGATTGGCGCGCATCAGGATATCGGCGATACCCGCCGCTTCAAACAGCATGCCGCCGTCGGGCACAATAATCAGAAAGGTTTTCATGGCGTGAAATAGACATTTTGACGGAATAAGCCAGAGTGTCTCATGGCGGCAATATTATGCACAATCCGTAGCGGCGCACTTTATTGCGCAATAAATTGCGCCGCTACGTGAGGGTGCAATCGTCCATCGATTAAACGGATGATTTATCCGCTATGCCAATGCGCCACTGCTCGGGTGGCAACGTGCCGTTCACCGCGAAATCACCGACGATGCGATCCTTGTAGATGCGTGGATTGTGCGAAGAAAGGGTGCGCACATTGCGCCAGAAGCGGTCCAGCGCCAGCGGTTTCAGCGTGGCTGACGCGCCCAGCGCATCAAACAGCGTCGAGCTGGCGTTGAGCAATAGATCGCTCACCACATTCAGCGACTGCGACACTTCCAACTCGGCGATCGCCACCGCAGGGTTCTCTACCTCCTGATCGCCACTAAAGTGGGCGTCATACGCTCGCTGCACCGCGCTGGCGGCGTGCAGCACAATCGCGCCGCTGCTGTAGGCTGCGCCGCGCAGGCGTCCAACCACTTGCAAAATCTGCGCATCCTGCGCGGCACGCGGCGCATTGCCGTTGCTGTAAGTGCGGGTGCGCGACGCCACCTGCTGCGCCACTTCACCGCTTTGCGCGCGGCCAATGCCGGCCAGCGTCGCCAGATGAATCAACTGATAAAACGCCGGTGAATACCTGAAATGAATCTCTTCGTTGATGTCATCGGCGGCGATCGCCACGTTGGCAAAAATCGCCGTGCCGCTGGCGGTCAGGGTTTGGCCGAAACCGTTCCAGTCGTCGAGTACCGTCACGCCCTCGGCGGTGCGGGATACCGTCACCGATACGCCTTTGCCGTTTTCATCGGTGATGCCGATATCAATCCAGTCGGAATAGAGCGAGCCGGTGGTGTAAAACTTGCGGCCATTGAGCCGCCAGGATTCGCCGCTGCGTGCAATGCGCGTGGAGAATTCAGACTGGCGCGCATCGCCGGTTTCGCTCCACGCCGGCCCAACGATTTCACCGCGTCCAAGGCGCGTTAGCCACTTATCCCGAAACGGGCTGCTGCCGCTGTTCAGCACGTTCTCCACAAAGCCGAGATGACCGCGAATCGATTGCACCAGATTGGAATCCGCCTCGCCGAGCTCAATCAGCAGCGCGAACAGCTCAGGCAGCGTCGCGCCGAGTCCGCCATGGCTCTCCGGCACGCGCAGTGCGGTAAAGCCGCTCTGTTTCAGCCACGCAATTTGCTCCAGCGGCAGTTGACGCTGCAGCTCTCGCTCAATCGCGCCCGCGCGTATGTTCCTGAACACAGGACGGAAACGCTCCGCCAGTTGTTCATAACGGGATGACGGGCCAGCTCCCCAACCTGATTCGATGTGCGACATGACGCTTCTCTCCAGCATAGAAATTTTCATTACTATGTCATCGCCATCGGGCGCGATTTAATGCTTTTTCTGCGTAAGCTATTTCGCCAAATAACTAAACTCAGCTTATTTCACTATATGGAACAGATGATTCATTTCTGCATATTGACTGCCACTATTGTTATTTGCCGCGCTTTATATCTGTGTTCTATTCAAACGCGACTCCGAAAATTACCCATTAATTTCCAGAAAATATAATTTCAAGCGGAATAGATCCACGCGAAATCTGTTATTAGCGTTTGACCGGGAAATAGTGAGAAATGAAATATCAGGTTCTTCAGCGCTTATTCATACCGATATGGGCGACGATAAGTGGTGCGTTGCCCTTTAGCGTCAGCGCGCAGACCGTGCCGCCCCATTATAGCGACGGCACGCTGGTTTATCTGCATGAGCAGGAGCCGCCATGCTTGTGGGGCGGCTGGGTGCAGCAAGCTTATTTATCGCGTCAGGTTTTTGATTATCTGGTGAGTTATGACAACGGACAGATTCGTCCGTGGCTGGCTGCCAGCTGGAGTGAATCCGCCGATCGTAAAACCATTACTTTTCATCTACGCCACGACGTTAAATTTACCGATGGCGATCTGTTTAATGCCGATGCGGTTATTGCGAATTATCCGGCGTGGCAAAAAGGCATAGGCTGGCACGGTTTTAATTATATGACCGGATTTACCAAGGTCGATGATTATACCGTGGCGCTACATTTATCTGAGCCGAATCCTGAAATCTATAACGTGCTGGCAAATGGTCATTACGGATTTCAATCACCCGATTCACTGGCGCATAACAGCAGCGAGCAGAAGTGCTTACGACCGGTCGGCACCGGACCGTGGAAAGTGGCGCGCTGGGTGCGCGGCGATGGCATCAGTTTTGTGCGCAATGACGACTATCGCTGGGCACCGCCAAACGCGCACCACAACGGCCCGGCGTATATCAAGCATCTGGAGTGGAAGTTCGTGCCGGATGCCACCACGCGCTGGGGTGCGCTGGTGAGTGGCGGCGCGGACGTCATTTATCAGCCGCCGTCCGCGCAGTGGCAGGCGCTGCAGCATCACTATCAAACGCTCTCCTACGTCGCCACCGGACGGCCGCAGGCGTTCTCCTTTAATGTGCAGCGCGGTCCGTTTACCGATCAGCGGGTGCGCCAGGCGTTTGCTTACGCGCTGGACCGCAAGCAGATCGTCAAAACCGTGTTCAAAGGTGCGGTACCGTATGAGGGCAACGGCTCGCTGAGTAAAAGCACGCCGCTCTATCTCAATGTCGACGATCGCTATTCACTCAATATCGCCAAAGCTAATCAGCTGCTGGACGCCGCCGGCTGGACCGGGCGCGATGCCGCCGGCTATCGCACCAAAGACGGCAAAACGCTGGATGCGCGCTTGCCGTTTATTCAGGCGATTATCGACCAGGAGGGCGCGCTGATGCTGCAGGCGGTGCAGGATCAGGTCAAACGCGTTGGCATCAAGCTGGATCTGATCCCGCTGACGCAAACCGAAGGCTTTGCCGGCGCACGTTCGCGTCCGGCGGATAAAGAAATCAGCTTTGGTTACTGGGTTTGGCCTTCGCCCAACATCCTCGACATCGTCTACAACCATGCGCTCAACGGCGCGTTCAACGGCAACAACACCAGCTTTTTCAATAATCCCGAAGTGGAAGCGCAAATCCTTGATGCGCAGCGTGAGCCGAATGCGCAACGGCGCCAACAAAAGTTCGACCTGCTGCAAAAGTGGTTTGACGATCAGGCGATTGCCATCGGCGGCTACAACTTCACCTACAACGTTGCCATTGCCAACAACATTCGCGGGCTTTGGCAGGATCAGGGCCACGGATTGCTGAACTTTAACGATGCTTACTTCGTGCAGGAGCAGCCATGAGTGAATTAACGTCATCGTCGCCGCAAAACAGCAGCGCCGATGTGGCCAGCGTTGCCGCACCACGCAGCCGCACGGCGTCGCTGCTGCGGCGGATTTCACTGCGAATCGCCTCCGCGCTGTTCGTGCTGTGGGGCACCATCACCGTGACGTTTTTGGTGCTGTCGGTGCTGCCGGGCGATCGCGCTACCATCCTGCTGAATATCACTTCCGGGCAGGTGATTGAACGCACGCCAGCGGAGCTGGCACCGATCAACGCGCAGTACGGTTTCGATAAGCCGATTGTCGAGCAGTATCTGCACTATTTCTGGCGGTTGCTGCACGCCGATTTTGGTTTCTCCTTTGAGTTGCAGCGGCCGGTGGTGCACATCATTGCCGAGCAGCTGCTGCCGACCTTTACTCTGGCGATTGCCGCGCTGCTGCTGGCGTGGATGATCGCCATTCCGTGGACGCTGCTCACCGCCGGACGTAACCGTCGGCTGGCGGCATTCGGTTCGGCGGTGGAAACCATCATGGCCGGATTGCCGCAGTACTGGATTGGCATTCTGCTGCTGATCGTCTTCGCCATCGGCCTGCGCTGGTTCCCGGTGGTCGGCGGCACCAGCCTGCTCGGCACCGTGCTGCCCGCCGTCACGCTGGCGATTCCGCTGGCGGGCTTTATGGGTCACGCCATTCGCGGCGAATTTGAACGCAGCATGCAGCAGCCGTTTGTGCTGTCGGCGCGGGCGCGCGGCATGAGTCTGGCGGGCGTGCGGCTGCGCCATGTATTACGCCACGCCCTGATTCCGGCCATCACGCTGAGCGGCTGGGCAATTGGCAATTTGCTCTCTGGCGCGGTGCTGGTGGAAGCGGTGTTTGCCCGACCGGGCCTCGGCAACGTGCTGGTCAATGCGGTGAGCAACAAGGATTTTGCGCTGGTCTCCGGCATCGTGATTCTCATCAGTTTCCTCTACATCGTCATTAACCTGGTGGTTGACCTGATTTACCTGATCGTCGATCCCCGCCTGCGAGGTCGCCCATGACAACTCATCTCACGGATTGCGCCGGGCCGCGAACCGCGCGCGTCAGCTGGCAGCTGCCGCTTTCGGTGCTGCTTTCCGCCATTGTCGCGCTGTTTTTTATTGTCGCGGCCATCGCGCCTGGCGTGCTGGCGACGCACGATCCCTTCAGCACCGATCTCTATCGCGCGCTGCAAGCCCCTTCTTGGGCCAACTGGCTCGGCACCGATGACATCGGCCGCGATCTCTATAGCCGCATTATCTGGGGCACGCGTCAGTCGTTGTTGATTGGCATCGGCGCGATGGTGATCGCGTTAGTTGGCGCGGTGGTGCTCGGCTTTAGTGCCGCGCTGGGACCGCGCTGGCTGGCGGAGCCGGTTAATCGTCTGCTGGAAATCCTGCTGGCGTTTCCCACCTTGCTGCTGGCGCTGCTGTTTGTCGCGCTTTTGGGTCCCTCCGCCAGCAGTTTGCTGATCTCGGTCGGCATTGGCACCGCGCCCGGCTATGCGCGATTGGTGCGTGCCCAGGCATTGCAGGTCAAACAATCCGGTTATGTCGAAGCGGCGCGTGCGCTCGGACATCCGTGGCCGCGGCTGTTTACCCAGCACATCGCGCCCAACGTGTTCCGGCCGCTGTTCTCGCTGGTGGCGTTAGGCATCGGGCAATCTGTGGTGTGGGCATCCGGTCTGTCGTTTCTTGGATTAGGCGTGGTGCCGCCGTCGCCGGAGTGGGGCGCGCTGCTTGAAGCCGGAAAAATTAACGTCACCGTCGCCTGGTGGCTGGAAGTCTTGCCGGGCATTGCCATTGTGCTGGTGGCGCTGTCGTTTACGCAGATTGGCCGCTACATCCAGCAGCGAGCGGAAGGAGAGACGCGCTAATGAGCAACAATGTGATTGATGTGCGCGGCCTGAATATCTGGGCCAGCAGCGAAAGCGGGCAACCGCGCCATATTGTGAAGAACGTCAGCTTCGCGCTGCAACGCGGGCAATGTCTGGCGCTGGTGGGTGAATCGGGGTCGGGGAAAAGCGTCACCGCCCGTTCGCTGGTGGGATTAGCCGGTGACGGATTACACGTACAGGCTGACACGCTGAGCCTGCACGGTGAGACGCTGCAGCAGCGGAGCGACAGTTGGTGGCGCAAGGTGCGCGGCAGCAAAGTGGGTTTCATTTTGCAGGACGCGCTGGTGTCGCTGGATCCGCTGCGCCCGGTGGGCAAAGAGATCGCCGAAGCGCTGGCGCTGCATGGCTGGGGCAACGCCGCCAGCCGCCAGCAGAAAGTGCAGGCCTTGCTGGAAGAGGTCGGCGTGCCGCAGGCGGCTTATCGCGCCAGCCAGCGGCCGGGAGAGCTGTCGGGCGGCTTGCGCCAGCGCGCATTGATCGCCTCGGCGATTGCGCTGCATCCGGATGTGCTGATCGCCGATGAGCCCACCACCGCGCTGGATGTCACGGTACAAGCGCAGGTGCTGGAAGTGCTGCGCCAGATGCTGGATCGCGGCACCAGCGTGATTTTGATTAGTCACGATCTGGCGGTGGTGGCAAAAATCGCCGATCAAATTCTGGTTATGCAGGGCGGATCGATTGTGGAGGCGGGCTCGGCGCAGCAGGTGCTGCAACAGCCGCAGCATGCGTATACCCAAGGTTTGATAAACGCGATTCCCAGCGAACACACCAAAGGACAACGCCTTTCCGGCAGCGCACCCAGCGTGCCAATCCCAACTGTAACGCCCTCGGATGAAGTGCTGCTGGAAGCGCGGCATATCGTGAAGCGTTTTCGCGGGCACCGCGCCGTCGATGACGTTTCCTTTACCCTGAAGCGCGGCGAGACGCTGGGAATTGTCGGCGAGTCGGGTTCGGGCAAAACCACCTTGTCGCGCATCGCGCTGGCGCTGGAATCCCCGGACAGCGGCGAGGTGCTGTTTGCCGGTCAGCCGTGGAGCCATGCGTCCGCCGCCGATCAGCGCGCCATTCGTCGCCAGATTGCCGTGGTGTACCAGGATCCGCTCTCTTCGTTCGATCCGCGCTGGCGCGTGGCCGACATCCTGCTGGATGCGATTGCGCTCGATCGGCAGGCGCCGACGCAAACGCCACGCGAGCGGGCGATTTGCCTGCTGCAAGCGGTTGGGCTCGGCGCGGAGCATCTCAACCAATGGCCAGCGCGCATGTCGGGCGGCCAGCGTCAGCGTGTGGCGATTGCCCGCGCGATTGCGACCCATCCCAAAGTGATTGTGCTCGACGAGGCGGTCTCGGCGCTGGACGTCACCATTCAGGCGCAGATTCTCGATCTGCTCAGCGATCTGCAGGCGCAGCTCGGCGTCAGCTATCTGTTTATCTCGCACGATCTTGGCGTTATCCATCACATGAGCGATCGCGTGCTGGTGATGCAGAACGGCCAGGCGGTCGAGCAAGGCGCCGCCGATGAGGTGTTCTACCGCCCGCGCCATCCCTATACCCAGACGTTACTTGCCTCGCTGCCACGCCTGGCCGCGCTGGAAACTGCCTAACTTTGCTACTGGAGCGAACATGTCACGCGAACTGATTTATAACGGATTTTTACATCTCACACCGAATCATCACAGCCACGGTTACTGGCGCACGCCGGAAGGTCAGGTGCAGTACAACTACAACCAGCTTGATGCCTATGTGCAGACGGTGAAAACCCTGGAAAAAGGGCTGTTTGATACCTTGTTCATCGCCGATGTAGTGGGCGTGTATGACATCGAATATGGCGACGGCAAAACCACCATGCGCGCCGGCACCCAGTTCCCCGAGCCGGATCCGATCACCATTCTTTCGGCGCTGGGTTTAGCGACTGAAAATCTCGGTCTGGTGGTGACCAGCAACGTGATTCAGACTCATCCGTTCTCGTTTGCGCGCCAAATCTCCTCGCTGGATGAATTTACCCGCGGTCGCATCGGCTGGAATATCGTGACTTCGTATCTCTCCAACGGCTTCCGCAACTACGGTTATCAGGACATTGTGCCGCACGATGAGCGCTACGAATGGGCGCAGGAGTATCTCGATGTGGCATATAAGCTGTGGGAGCTGTCGTGGGAAGAGGGCGCAGTGCTGCACGATCCCGCTACTAATCGCTTTTTTGATGCCGACAAGATCCACAAAATCAACCACGTCGGTAAGCGCTATCGGGTGGAAGGGCCGCACATTGTTGAGCCGTCACCGCAACGCAGCCCGGTGTTCTTCCAGGCCGGCAATTCCGACGCCGGACGCCGCTTTGCCGCGCGTAACGCCGAAGTGACGTTCCTGCCATCGCAAACGCCAGACACCGCGCGCAAAGATATCGCCATCCTCAATCAGGATGTGGTCGATTACGGTCGCCAACCGCAAGATTTGAAGAAGCTGGTGATGCTTTCCACCGTGATTGGATCGACCGAGGAAGAGGCGAAGCGTAAGCAGCAATATCTGTTCGAAAACATTGATATCAATGCATTGCAGGGCTTCTACAGCGGCGGTTCGGGCATCGACCTGGCGAATATCGATCCCGATACGCCGCTGACCGAACTGAGCCGCCGCGAGGAGTTCAGCCAGCACATGCGCTCGAAATTCCGTATCGCGGTCGATGCCGATTATGGGCAAGGCCGCGTGCTGACCTGGCGCGAATACCTGATTCAACATGCGCTGCTACCAGGCCGTTTCGCCGGTACGCCAGAACAGATCGCCGACCGGGTGCAGCAGTTTGCTGATGCTGGCGTTGATGGTTTTAACGTGGTGCCGGTCACCACGCTCGGCTGGTGGGATGAGTGGGTTGAACACGTGGTGCCGGTGCTGCAAAAACGCGGCCTGGCGCAAACGGCGTACAAGCCAGGCACGCTGCGCGAGAAGATTTTCCGCAAGGAGAGCAAGCTGCCGGCGACGCATCCGCAACGGACGTTGACGCTGAGTTAATGCGGTTGCGCAATAAATTGCGTCGCTACGGAATCAGTGCTCGTATTCGTCGCGGCGCGATTTAGCGCGCAATAAATATTAATGAATCCTCATAGACCCAATACTCTTCAGGCCATTATCTTCACAATTCCTTCCGCTAACACCGCGATCATGGAGTGGCTGACAGGCCGCAAACTCGACGTTTAACGCATAGCCTGCAATGTCGAAGCATTTTCGATTGCATCGACATTTTTTTGTATTTGACGTTTTTTTCTCAGTGGGTATGCTCAGCCACGTCAGGATCCCCCGGCCAGGGTTGGTTGAGACGATTACAGAGAGCCCATGAAAAACAGTAATGACAAACAGTTATGCGACATCGCGATTGGTGATGCGGTGATGGAATTATTTAACCAGGATGCGCCGGTTTCGCGTACCACGCTGCTCGCGCAATTAGAGAAGATGATACATGCGGGTGTGACGGCGGAAGAGGTACGGATCGCCAGACTGGCTTTAGAGCTGGTGACGAACAGCAGCACAGCAGACAAGGTTGAGCAATCGGAAGAGAACGTGATGAGCTTTAGGGCGAAAAACGTTTCGGCGGATGACTCAACGCAGCACTGATCGCTGTATGCCGGACAAAGGTTGTCCGGCATAACGGCGCGGCGTTACCAGCGGTACTTATTCGAATCTTCCCACTCTTTAACTTCTTTCTCCGCACGGTCTTTTTCATAACCGTAGCGTTCCTGGATTTTGCCGACCAGCTGATCGCGTTTTCCTTCAACCACGGTCATGTCATCATCGGTCAGGTCGCCCCATTTTTCCTTCACTTTCCCTTTGAACTGCTTCCAGTTGCCGCTAATACGATCTTCGTTCATGTTGATCTCCCTATTTCGTGGTGACTGTGTGCTGCCGTTCGCTGGCCTGATGCCAGCGGGTGAATTAATCCTGGCACAGGATTTGCGCTTTGCTTGCCTGAGCTGTGAGCTGACTCATAAATTTGCGATTGTGTGAGCCAGCGTGGAGAAAAAAAGCCGTTAATAGCAAAAAGTAATTCTCTAACTCTTTGCTCTATAAGGCATTATGTTTGCCCGGCTATACAGGCAAGGGTGGGTTGCGATATAGTAACCGTCGATAAGACATTTCTGTCAACTTTTGGAAACCCGCATTCCCTGATGCCATCCGTATGAGTAAAACGCAACCCACCGACATGAAAAGCAGAGAACGTGGCCGCCCAAGAGAGTTCGATATCGAACAGGCTCTGGACAAAGCCATGATTGTTTTTCGTCAGAAGGGGTTTCATGCGGCTTCACTTAACGATCTGGGCGAAGCGATGGGGTTGACAGCGGGCAGCATCTACAAGGCTTTTAAAGATAAGCGCAGCTTGTTTCTGCTGGTGTTTGAACGCTATCTTTCGGTGCGCAATGCCGATCTGCGCCAGCGTCTGGCACAGTTCACCAGCGGCCGTGAGAAGCTCGGCGAGCTGCTGCAGTTTTACCTTGATTCCGCGCGGGCGGTGGAAGGTCGCACCGGCTGTTTAGTGGTGGGCAGCGCGGTAGAGCTGCAGGTGCTGGATGACGATCTTTCGCAACTGGTGAGTGAAGCGGTCATTCGTAATAAAAACTTCCTCGCCTCGCTGCTCAAACTGGGCCAGGAAGATGGCTCAGTGACGCCCAATCTGGATGTGGACACCGCCGCGGGATTGATCCTCTGCATCGCCTTTGGCATGCGCGTTGTGGGCAAGATCACCGATGTAAAAGATGAACCAGAAACCATCAAGTTAGTTATGAAGCTGCTGGACTAAAATTTGTCTAATTAGGAGTCGGATACTTCCTAAATAAGCGAAGCGTAAAGACGGAGGGCAAGTGAAAGACGAAGATTCAGATATTACGGAAGAGATTCGCGCATTGGTGGGCAGGGTAGTGACACGTATCCTGCGTCCTGATGAAGCGCTTACCGTTCAGGAACTCATAGGCGCGTTGTATCGCCTAAGTTTGCGCTCCACCGACAGCAAAACCAAAGTCGCCTGCGAGAAAGCCATTCGTATCCTGGCGAAAAAACTGCACTAAGAGGGTCGCGCGTGCCGCGCCTTGTTGTTCTCCTCTGCTGAAGTCTGGCAATCCCTCGCCAAACACCTCTCTGATTAAAGCGGGCGATGCGCGGTCTCTTTCGCCTTCCACAGCGCAAACAGCGTGATCAGCAACGCCAGGCTGACATACAGCGATACCCACAGCGTGCTGCCCATCTCTTTATACAAGGTCGTGATGATCAGGGGCGCAAAGCCACCGCCAATGATTCCTGCCAGCGTGTAAGCCAGTGACGATCCGGCGTAGCGCACGTGGCTGGGGAACTGTTCGGTGACAAACGCCGCCTGCGGCCCGTACATCACCGCATGAATCAGCAAGCCGCCAATGACCGCCAGCACAATCAGCACCGGCTGCGAGCTATCCAGCAGCACAAAGAACACAAACGACCAAACGATTGCCAGCAGCGCACCGGCAATGTAAACCGGACGACGGCCGAGCTTGTCGGAGAGCGCACCAAACATCGGCACCGTAATCGCATTGCCAATTGCGCCGAGCATAGTGGCCATTAACGCCAGCGGACGCGGCAGTTGCAGCACGGTGGTGACGTAGGTGAGGGTAAACACCACCACCAATGCGTACAAAACGTCGGAGCCGATACGTGAACCGCCAGCGATCAGTAGCTCACGCGGATAGCGAACAAACACCTCTTTCAGCGGCGTATGCGTGGTTTTCTCCGCCTGCTGCATCGCGACAAAGGTTGGCGTCTCTTCTACGCCGCGACGCAGCCATAAGCCAAACATCACCAGCAGCAGACTCAGCAGGAATGGAATGCGCCATCCCCACTCCTGAAACTGCTCGCCGCTCAACGCAACCGTTACCAGCGTGATAAATCCGGTACCAATCAAGGTACCGCACGAGGGACCTACCTGCGCAAACGAGGCGTTACGGCCACGCTTGTCGGCATCGCCATGCTCCATCGACAGCAACACTGCACCGGCCCATTCGCCGCCTAATGCAATACCCTGAATAAAGCGCAAGGCCACCAACAGCACCGGACTCCAGATGCCCCACACCGCATAGCCAGGCAGCAGGCCCATCAGCGCGGTGGTGACGCCCATAATCACCAGGGTGGTGATCAATACTGCTTTACGCCCGGCGACATCGCCGAGATGACCAAAGATAAAGCCGCCCACCGGACGGGAAATGTAGCCGACCGCATAGGTGGAAAACGCCAAAATAGTCCCGACCAGCGGATCGAAGCTGGGGAAAAACACGTGGTTAAACACCAGCGCCGCCATGATGTTGTAGACCGTGAAGTCATACCACTCCAGCGCGGTACCGATGGAGCTGGCCGCCGCGAGGCGACCGGTTTTGCTGTGGCTGGCGCGCGCGCCTGACGCGTGCGGCAAGGTTGAATCGGTATTAGCCATGAGCCATCTCCTGTTGGGTTAACTGCCAGCTGAGGGAGTAGAGCTGTACGTCCGCGTTGAGTGCCTGCGCGGCATCGGCGGCGAGGGTTTTACACACCTGGGCGTCGCGGCAGGTCAGCAGCAGCATCGGATGCATTGGTCGCGTTGCGCTGGTTTCCCGTGGCAGCGGCGAGCTCAGCGTGGTGTCAGGCGTCAGCAAACGTGAGGCGATATAGCCGGGCGTTTGCTGCACGCTGCTTTGCCAGTTGCCCAGCGATGCAACATCTGTACCCGCTTTTAAGGTCAGCACCGCCAGATGGCTACCGGTGCCTTGTCCATGCTGATGCGAGATGGCGCAGACGCGGCGCATCGGATTGACCATTTTGTTGAGGTTCTTCACCGACCATTCGGTCTGGCGCGTGAAGGCGGTGTGATAATCGGCGCTGGTAAAGGCTTCCAGCGATGCGGTTTCATACAGGCCGAGGTATTTGCGTTCGGCATCCACCGCCTGATAACGCGTACCGCTAAGAAAGCCGCTGATGGCTACGCGTTCTTCAACGTGTTCGTGGTCGTACCATTGGTTGAAATCCGCTTCATCTGCAGCATCGATATGGGTGGCGACAAACAGCATGCCGTGGGGTTGAGTCATGATCAGCTACTCCGTTTCAGGGTGGTTTCAATCGCGGCAGCCCAGCTGAGTAACGCAGCATCGTTGCCATGGGTGGAAGAGAGCATCAGGCCAACCGGCGCAGCGCCGGGCTGATGACAAGGCAGAGAAATCGAACAGCCATCCAGCATGTTGATCACGCTGGTATTGCGCAGCATCAGCAGATTGACCTGCATATAACGCGCGGGATCGTCGAGCTCAGTCAGCGTCGGCGCGATCAACGGCACCGTCGGCATCAGGATGCCGTCGAAGGGCGCAACCGCCTGCTCGACGCGCTGTTTCCAGTCGGCGCGCAGTTGGTAAAGTTCGGCGGCATCCTCTTCGTTCAGTAAGCTGCCGCGATTAATGCGCGTCAGCACCTGCGGATCGTAGGCTTCTGGCTGGGATTGGGCGTAATGCTGATGCCATTGCCAGGCTTCCCACGCGGTAATGCCGCCACGCGCGTTAATGGAGTCCAGTTCTGCCAGCTCTGGCAGCGGCAGCTCGGTGATTTTCACGCCCTGCGCGCGCAGCACATCAAGTGCATGCCGCCAGGCGGCGCTGACGTGTTCGTCAAGGCCAGCCAGCACGCGCGTCTGCGGGATGACGAAATGCGCTTCTGACAGATTCCGCTCATCGATTGTGAGGGGCCGATCGGCGATCACGCTATCAAGCAGCCAGCAGCTGCGCACGTCGTGAGCGATCACACCGATGCTGTCGAGCGATGCCGCCAGCGGCAGCGTTCCGCGTTGATCGATGCGGCTGGCGCTCGGTTTAAAACCGGTTAAGCCGCACAGCGCCGCCGGAATGCGCACCGAACCGCCGGTATCGGTGCCAACCGCCGCCAGACACATGCCGTCGCTCACCGCCACCGCTGCACCGGAAGAGGAACCGCCCGGAATGCGCTGCTGCGCGCGCTGCCACGGATTGGCGGGTGTGCCGTAATGCGGATTGACGCCAAGGCCGGTGAAGGCGAACTCGCTCATATTGGTTTTGCCAACGATGGCGGCACCGGCCTGCTGCAGCCGATCCACCATGCTAGCGTTCGCCGCGGCTGGGCTGGCACTAATGAGCAAGCGGGAGCCGGCGGTGGTGATTTCTCCGGCGACATCAAACAGATCTTTGATGCTGATGGGCAGACCATCAATCGCGCTGCGTGGCTGTTGCTGCTGCCAGCGTACGCTGGCTTGCTCGGCCTGCTGGCGCGCAGCAGCGGTATACACCTTGGTGAAGACGCGTTTGCCTTCTCCGCTTTCCGCTGCAATTGCACTCAGTGCATTTTGGGTCGGGGTTTCAGGGCTGATTTGCCCGGCGAGCAGCTGTTGGCTCGCTTGCCATAACGTTGTCATAGAGAACCTCAGGCGATAACCGGCAGCGAGCCAGTGATGTAGGTGTGTTCCAGCGTGCGGTTTAGCACCGGATCGTGCAGCGCCATACGGAATTCACTGGCAGGACGAATCCCGCCGATGGCGCTGAGCGTGCCGCACGACATGGCGAAACCTTCCTCAACCTGGCCCGCGGCAAAATAGCGGCTCAGCAGATCGATCGGCGTCAGCAGCGAGGAGAGGGCGCCTTGCTGATAAGTCACCCAATCACCGTTGACGTTGATCCAGGCGCGCAGCTCCAGCTGATCCCAGTGCGCTTTGACGTCCGCCATGCGCCACGCGTGACCGGCCACCGGTTTGATGCACGCCTGTTTCGATAGCGCCACGCTGAACGTTTCCAGATGACGATCGGTATGATCGGAAATCAGCGAAACCCAATATTCGCCGCGATGGAAAAACACGAAGGGTTCAGCTTCACCGGATGTCTGATCGCCGACCACCTCCAGCTGCGTTTCCTGAGTTAATTGATTGGTTGCGACACGATAAAACAGCGGCACTGCACCAGGAGCGGGCACGCCCAGCGCTTCCAGCTCCCTGATATGGTGCAGCACCGCTTCCTGATCGCGTCCTACCCAGCCCGCGATAACAAGTTGATTAATCTCAACATCCAGTACTGCCGCATCGGCGTAATCTGTTGTAAACCGTAATTGCATGGGATCGATCTCCAGGTGAGAAATGCGTGTGAAATTTCACTGTGATTTCAATCTAGCCATTTTCATGCCAGGTTTTTGTGTAATATGTCTCAGTTACCTAATAAGGATTTGCGTGATGAGTAATGTGATGGCTGAAAATGTGAGCTCGCCGACGACCCCGAAGAGCATTTCGCTTAACGAGCGCGCCTATCTGGCGTTCAAGCACCGGCTGATCACGCTGCGCTACAAACCGGGCGACTATCTCAATATCGCGCAGGTGATGGATGATCTTGAGATGGGCAGAACGCCGGTGAATCAGGCGGTGCATCGGCTGGAGACGGAAGGGCTGTTGCAGATTATCCCGCGCAAGGGCGTGATGGTGTCGCCGCTGTCAATTGATGATGCGCTGGAATTAATTGAGGTGCGTCTGGTGAATGAGGCGCTGTGCTTGCGGCTGGCTTCGCAGCGGGTCAATGCGGCGCAGATCGTCTATCTGCGGGAGATGAATCAGCGCATTGCCAATGCCAGCGCCTCACGCGATCGCGAACAGATGATGCTGCTGGACCGCGAATTTCATCAGGTACTGGCGGACATCGCCGCCAACGGTCGGCTGGCCGATATTCTCAGCATTATTCACGCGCAGGCGCAGCGCTTCTGGGCCACCACGCTTTCCAGCGCTGCGCACATGAACGAAGTCATCGCCGAACACGAAGCGATCATTGCGGCGCTGGAGCAGGGAAATGCCGAGCTAGCGGAAGAGGCGGCACGGGTGCATATCTATTCGTTTAAACAGGCGCTGCTGAATAATTAATATTCGGCTTCTTCACCCGGCAGCGGAATAGAGAGTTCCATGCCCTCAACCCCGGCGTAGAAAATAATCAGCTCGGCACGCTGATCCGTGGTGAAACCACGATGGGCAATATCGATGGATTCATTAAAGGCTTCGCCAGCGTTAAACGTTTTAGTCTCGCCGCTGGCTTTGTCTTCGATAGTCAGCGATCCCGATAAAATATACGCGGTATTCGGCATCGGATGCGTATGCCACGGCAGCTCGGAATGTGCAGGAAGGGTCATCTTCATCACCGTGATCTCGGGCTTACCGGCTGGATAGTGTTCAATATGCTGGCCATTCCAGGCTTGCCCGCTTTGCAGTAGCGTTTCTGCACTGTTTTCATGTTCGTTATCGGCGCTCATCTCATTCCTCTGAATCGTCATTAACAATCTCTCCCGCACAGGATAGTGCAAATCAGCAAGGCTGCGCGTGCAATCACTGTCAGCCTAAGCCGCTCGGTGATGCTCGGGTCACTTGTAAAAGAATTGTGATCGGTCACCAGGAACTGCTTAAAGTAATCGATTACTTTGTTTCTCTCAGTGGAATGTAATCGATTTCTTTTTGGCGCGAGGTCAGCATGGTTTCGACAACTACAGGTTCTGAGATCGCGGGGAGGCAGCAGCGTCTGCTGATTCCCCGCTTGTCATTGATGATGTTCATGCAGTTTTTCATTTGGGGAAGCTGGTCCGTTACGCTCGGGCTGGTGATGACGCAGCACAACATGTCATTGCTGATTGGTGATGCTTTCTCAGCAGGGCCGATCGCCTCAATTCTGTCGCCATTTGTGCTGGGCATGTTGGTTGACCGCTTCTTTCCTTCACAGAAAGTCATGGCGGTGATGAATTTGGCGGGCGCGGTGATTTTATGGTTTGTCCCGGGCGCGCTGGTGGCCGAAAACGGCGCGCTGCTGATTGGCTTGCTGTTTGGCTATACGCTGTGTTTTATGCCGACGCTGGCGCTCTCTAACAACATTGCCTTTCACAGCCTGGCCAGCAGTGACAAAAGTTTTCCGGTGGTGCGGGTGTTCGGCACCATTGGCTGGATTGTGGCGGGCATCTTTATTGGTGTTACCGGCATCGCCTCCAGTACCGCGATTTTCACCCTGGCCGCAATCTGCTCGGTGGCGTTGGCAATTTACAGTCTGACGCTGCCGCATACGCCTGCACCGGCGAAAGGCATGCCGCTAAAAGTACGCGATCTGTTCTGCGCGGATGCCTTTGCGCTGCTGAAAATCCGTCACTTCTTCGTGTTTGCTCTCTGCGCCACCTTGATCTCCATCCCGCTCGGCACCTATTACGCCTACACGGCGTCCTGGCTGGCGGATGCGGGCGTGAGTAACGTCAGTACCGCGATGTCATTTGGTCAGATGTCGGAAATCGTCTTCATGCTGGTGATCCCGCTGCTGTTCCGCCGCCTTGGCGTCAAATACATGTTGCTGGTCGGCATGGTGGCGTGGTTTGTGCGCTACGCGCTGTTTGCCTTGGGCATGAACGATGAAAGCCGCGCACTGATCTACATGGGCATTCTGCTGCACGGTGTCTGTTATGACTTCTTCTTTGTGGTGGGCTTTATCTACACCGACCGCATCGCCGGCGAGAAAGTGAAAGGGCAGGCGCAGAGCATGGTGGTGATGTTCACCTACGGTATTGGCATGCTGCTGGGTTCGCAGATCTCGGGCGCGCTGTATAACCGCCTGATTGCCGGACAGGGCACGGCGCAAAACTGGGCAACATTCTGGTGGATCCCCGCAATTGCCGCAGCGGCGATCGCCGTTCTTTTCCTCTTCACCTTTAAATACCGGGATGAAGCGGTTTGATTGACGGGAGGTGTAAGTGAAAACGTTCAAAGGACCGGGAATTTTTCTCGCGCAGTTTATTGGGCAGCAGCCACCGTTTAATTCGCTGGCAGGGCTGGCGCAATGGGCCTCTGCGCTCGGTTACAAGGCGCTACAGATGCCCTGTAATCACCCGCTAATTTTTGATCTGCCGTGCGCCGCAACCAGTCAAACCTATTGCGATGAAGTGACGGGTTTGCTGGCTAACTACGGCTTGCAGATCAGTGAATTATCGACGCACCTGGAAGGCCAGCTGATTGCCGTCCATCCGGCGCACGATCGCGCCTTCAACGGCTTTGCCCCCGCCGCCTTGCACGGCGACAAAGAAAAGCGCACCGCGTGGGCGATTCAGACGGTGAAGCTGGCAGCGGCCGCGTCAGCCAACCTGGGATTGCAGGCCCACGCGACGTTCTCCGGTTCGCTGGCTTGGCCATATCTCTATCCGTGGCCGCCACACAATCCTCAGCTATTGAGTGAAGCTTTCTCAGAACTGGCGCGGCGCTGGCTGCCGGTGCTGGACGAGTTTGATCGCTACGGCATTGATGTCTGCTACGAGATCCATCCCGGTGAGGATTTGCATGATGGCGTGACGTTTGAACGCTTCCTGGCGTTGGTGAACAATCATGCGCGCTGCAACATCTTGTTCGATCCCAGCCACTTGCACTTGCAGCATATCGATTATCTGCAGTTCATCGATATCTACCATCGGCGCATTAAGGCCTTTCACGTTAAAGATGCCGAATATCTGCCGAACGGACGTAGCGGCGTGTATGGCGGTTATCAGCGCTGGATAGATCGTGCTGGTCGCTTCCGCTCACCCGGTGACGGACAGATCGATTTTCCGGCCATTTTCAGCAAGCTGGCGCAGTACAATTATGCCGGGTGGGCGGTGCTGGAGTGGGAGTGTTGCCTGAAAGAGGCGGAAACCGGCGCGCGCGAGGGCGCCGACTTCATTCGTCGCCACATCATTCCGGTGGCCGAACGGGCATTCGATGACTTTGCCGCACAACCGCAGCAGGCAGCCAGCATCCGCGCGCAGTTGGGGCTGAGTGCGGCAGAGTCGCATGATTAAGGCGGGCGCGAAATTATGCTAGCCTCCGTAGTATCTGACTGAGCAAGAGTTGCAAGCATGTCCATCCAAAAAATCGCCCGCTTAGCGGGCGTTTCTGTGGCAACAGTTTCACGGGTACTGAATAACAGCGATACGGTAAAAGCGCTGAATCGTGAGAAAGTCCTGCACGCTATTAAAGCGAGTAATTACCAGCCAAATTTATTAGCGCGTCAGTTGCGTACTGCGCGTAGCTCAATGATTCTCGTGATGGTGTCGGATATCTCCAATCCCTTTTGCGCCGAGTTGGTGAAAGGCATTGAGGAGCAGGCGGAGAAAAACAGTTATCGCATTCTGTTGTGCAATTCTGGCTCAGACATCGAGCGCTCCCGCTCCAGTTTGCAATTGCTGGCCGGGAAAATGGTGGATGGCATTATCACTATGGATGCGTTCAGTAAGTTGCCAGAACTGGCGCAGCTGATTGGCGAAACGCCGTGGGTGCAATGCGCGGAATACGCCGATGCCGGTGATGTCTCCTGCGTGGGCATTGATGATGTGCAGGCATCAAAGCACGTCGTGGCGTTTCTGGCGGGCAGGGGACGACAGCGTATTGCCTTAATCAACCACGATCTCAGCTATAAATATGCGCAGCTGCGGCAGGCGGGTTATCAGCAGCAACTTATCCATGAAGCACGCAGCTGGCAGGCCATCACGTACGCCACCGAGCTGAGTTTTAATGCCGGTAAACAGGCGATGGAAGCCTTGCTGAGAGCGCCCGAGCGTCCAGATGCCGTGTTCGCCGTGTCGGATACCTTAGCGGCGGGCGCGCTGTCAGCCATTCATGCCGCCGGGCTACGCGTGCCGCAGGATATAGCGGTGACGGGATTTGATGGATCCGACCTCGCCGAAATGGTCACGCCGCCGCTGAGCACGCTGGCGCAGCCGTCGCGCGCTATGGGGCGCAAGGCGTTTACCTTGCTGCTGAATAAGATCGATCAACCTGATTCGCCGGCTCAACGCATTATGATGGACTGGCACTTTGTGGCGCGCGCCAGTACTTAATCGGCGTTTACGAAGGTTGCGAAGTTGATGGTCTGATGATGTAAAGGTGCCGCTCAGAGCTTCAGGTCCGTATTTTTCAACCAAACAGGCGCTGGCGGTTTTGCGTCAGCGCGTGCGCCACATCAGGCAGCATCGGGAAAGAACTCTGACCACCATATTTCTGGATTGAGCAGGAACTGATTTCAGCCGCGAAAGGAATTGCTTCTTCCAAATCGATGTTGTTCACCAGGCAATAGGCGATGCCGCCAATAAAGGAATCACCTGCGCCGGTGGTATCCACCACATCCGGGCAGAACACGGCGGGATAATGTCTGGCAGCTGCATCACCGGATAACACCGCGCCTTTCTCGCCCAGCGTGATAATCACCCGACCATTTACCTTCTGCTGTAGCGCTGCTGCACAGATCATCGCTTCCTTAACCGAAGTGACGGCGGTTTTGCTCATAAAGCTGGCCTCGGTCTCATTCACCACCAGTAAATCGACCTGACTCAGCGCCTGCGGAGAGATTTCGCGCGCTGGCGCGTTGTTGAGCAAAATCTGGCAATCGTGGCGGCGTGCCACGCTGATGGCTCGTTCAACCACACGATCGGGAATTTCCGACTGCAGGATTAACAGAGGCCGATCGCTAAATAACCCATCGTGAATATCGGGTTCGCTAATCAGGTAGTTTGCGCCCTTAATAATGGTGCTGCAGTAATCACCGGATTCCAGAATCTGCACGATGCCAATGCCGGAGGTTTTTCCGCGCTGGCTAATGTTATCTACCGATACCCCATTTTCATTCAGTGATTTTATGAGTTCGCTGCCATAAATATCAGTGCCCACACAGCCCACCATATTGACGTTCAGCCCCAGCTTGGCGCACTGAACCGCCTGGTTTGCTCCTTTACCGCCCGGCATCAACATTAATTCGTTGCCGGTAAACGTCTCCCCAATTTCCGGCAGGCGATCCTGCTGGACAAGAATGTCGTAGTTAAGACTGCCAATAACAACAATATTATGTTTCATCATTTCGGCCCTTAATTGGCGGTGCGCTTGGACGCAACCGCATTTCTGGTGTTGTGTAAACTGGTCTGACTTTTTTCGCTGGTCTTGCTGGCGATAAGGGTAAAGATGGCATCCAGAATATTCAGATGCACAATGCGCGTGGTGGCGTTCTCTCCGGTAATCGGATTGTTTTTAACCGACGAGATAATCGAGTGCCGGGCAATTAAACTCAGTGGGCTGTTGGGATAATTGGTCAGGCAGATGGTTTCTGCGCCGTTCTCATTCGCTGCTTTTACCATTTGAATAATGTCCGTGGTTTGGCCGGAGTGAGAAATTGCCAGCAGGATATCGCCGGGTTGCATCAATGAGGCGGTCATCAGCTGCTTGTGGCTGTCACTGAACACCGACGAGAAGATGCCGATCTTCAGCAGCTTATGATTGAAGTCATCACAGATAGAACCTGAGCCACCGCACCCGGCAATAACTATGCGTGCGCTTTCTGGCTTATTAATAAACAGATACGCCACTGCTTTTATCACGGCACTGTTAATGACGCTCAGAGAATCCTGCAGTGCCAGCACCGAATTTAAAAAGGTGCTTTCAATCACCTGCTCGACATATTTTTCTGAATCCGGGATTACCGGAATATCGATGATATCTTCCTGCGTGCTGACTTGCCGGGCAATATTGATTTTCAGATCGTGAAAACCGGTAAAGCCGAGTTTCTTCGATACTTTAGTAATGCTCGATACGCTAACATTCAGATAATTCGCAATATCAGTGATGCACATTTTAGATAATGACTGTGGATTGTCGTCAATAAAACGTGCAATTGAACGTTCCTTTTTTCCCAGCTCAGGCGCAAGGGTGCGAGCCAGCAGGAATATTTCATTGCCTTTAAGTCGGTTATGCATGTTGAGCGCTCAATAAAAACGTTGTCGCTAAGCTAGCATGGCAGTTAGGGGAAAAGTGTTAACTGGATCACACACTGTAAAACGTTTTACTGATGCATTTTACTGTTAGTAAAATAAAAGTATCCTTATTGCGACTGTTATTTCATTAACGGTAAAATGGCCATTTAACCTATTGTATTACAATGATTTTTCTCGCAGTAATATTTTTACTATTATAAATCTATCGTTTATTTTATTAGCGGTAGTATTTAGCTGATCGCATTTACCTGATGAATATTCTCATTTATAAGAAAATGGAAATCCCATTAAAGGTAATGTAAAAAATGAAATTCTCATCACGTATAAATTCATTTCGCTCCAGAGCCGATCTGTTTGCGGCGAAGAACAATATGGATACTTACGATCTTATTACGCGTATGGGTAGCGTTGCGGGCTTGACGCATATTGAGCTGAATTATCCGGAGCACTTTATTGGTCAGGATAAAGCGCTGATTAAACAGACCATCGCTGATAACAATTTGCAGGTGGGCGGCATCGCTCTGCGTTATAACAAAGAGTTCATCGAGGGTGAATTCACCAATCCTGATGTCGCACTGCGTAAAAAAGCGATCGAAATTACCCTCAAAGCCGCAGAGATGTGCAAATACCTCGGCGGCAATACCGTCACGCTGTGGTTTGGCTATGATGGTTACGATTATCCGTTCCAGCAGGATTATTTCCGCGCCTATGAGTGGCTGGTCAGCGCACTGCAGACCGTGACTCAGGCACACGCGGATATGCAATTCAGTTTTGAATATAAGCCGTATGAACCGCGCACCTTCTCCTTTATTGGTGATGTCTCTTCAACGCTGATGCTGATTGATGATGTAGGCTCCGACAATCTCGGTATTACCCTCGATTTCTGTCACATGATCATGAAGAAAGAGAATCCCGCTTTCTCACTGTTCCAGTCGGCACGCAAAAACCGTCTGGTGGGCTTCCACCTGAATGATGGTTATGGCCATTTTGATGATGGATTGATGCTGGGTTCCGTGCACCTGATGCAGACGCTGGAATACATCTATTACGCAAAACGCGTCAACTTCAGCGGCCTGATCTATTTCGATACCTTCCCAAGCCGTGAAGATCCGGTTGCCGAATGCGCGCAAAACATTCGCATGTATAAAGCGCTCTCCAGCTTTATTGATCGCCTGAGCATTGATGAAATCGATCAGCTGATCAAAAGCCAGGATGCGCTGAAAGTGCAGGGCATGCTGATGAAAATCATCGCTGAATAAAAACAAAATCAAAACTTACCTCTATTAACTACCACCAGTCAGTGTCTGACACGGGGGAAACTATGTTCGACAAAATAGGTTTGCCTAAAAACTTGCTTTGGGGCTATATCGGCCTCGCGATATTCATGATCGGCGATGGTGTAGAACAAGCGTGGATTGCCATCTGGCTGGTGGATAAAGGGCTGTCTGTCGCGCAAGCCTCTTATCTGATCACCGCATACGGTGTCACCGTGACGCTGGCGGCCTGGGTGACCGGCGTACTGGTGCAAACCCTTGGCCCGCGCAAAGTGATGCTGTATGGGTTGATCACCTTTGTTATCGGCAGTATCGGGTTTATCGGTGTTGGCCTCAAGACCATGCACATGGCCTGGATGCTGCCGTTTTATGCCATTCGCGGCATCGGTTATCCGCTGTTTGCCTACTCGTTTCTCATCTGGATTAACTACAGCACGCCGGTGGAGCGCCGTTCTACCGCGGTGGGTTGGTTCTGGTTTACCTTCTCGCTGGGTTTGAGCGTCATCGGTCCGTTCTTCTCCTCGCTGGCATTGCCGGTGATGGGCGAAATTCATGTGCTGTGGGTCGGCATGGTATTTGTGGTCGTCGGCTCCGTGTTAGGCATTTGGGTGAACCGCGACGTGGTTCCGGCATCTGAAATTCATCCCTTCAGCGCGGCGGAGTTAATTAAAGGCATCACCATTTTGCAGCGTCCGGTGATTGCGATGGGATTGGTGGTGAAATCGGTCAACGGCATCGCCCAATATGGTCTGGCGACCTTCCTGCCGCTCTATCTGATCAGTTTCGGCTACAGCAAAACCGAATGGCTGCATATGTGGTCGGCGGTGTTCCTGGTGGCGATTTTCGCCAACCTGTTCTTTGGCTTTTTCGGCGATAAGTTTGGCTGGCGAACCACCATCATGTGGGTTGGTGGCTTTGGCTATGCCGCGGTGCTGATTTTGGTCTGGGCCGTGCCGCAGCTGCTGGGCCACAACTTCTATGCGATGGCATTGGTGCTGTGCCTGTGCGGTATTACCATGGCCGGTTATGTGCCGCTGTCGGCGCTGTTCCCACTGCTGGCCCCGGACAGTAAAGGCGCGGCCATGTCGGTGCTGAATCTGGGCGCAGGTTTGGGCGCATTTATCGCACCTGCCATCACCGCGCTGTTCTACTCATCGCTGGGCGCGGGCGGGGTGCTGGGGATTTATGCCGGGCTTTATGTTTTGAGCGGGGTATTGACGCCATTCCTGAAAACGCCTGAAGAGTTGGATGCGCGGGTGGCGATGACGGACAAAGCGGCCTGAAAGACGTGAGATTTTGGTTATAAAAAAAAGCCCAGTTAATTAACTGGGCTTTTTATTGCGGTTAAGAGATTAGACGTTGAACAAGAAGTTCATCACATCGCCATCTTTTACAATGTACTCTTTACCTTCTGAGCGCATTTTACCGGCTTCTTTCGCGCCTTGTTCGCCTTTAAACGCGACGAAATCTTCAAATGCGATGGTCTGAGCGCGGATAAAGCCTTTCTCGAAGTCAGTGTGGATTTTACCCGCCGCCTGTGGCGCGGTGGCTCCAACAGGAATGGTCCATGCACGCACTTCTTTCACGCCTGCGGTGAAGTAGGTTTGCAGGTTGAGCAGCGCATAACCGGCGCGGATCACGCGGTTCAGGCCCGGCTCTTCCAGGCCCAGTTCAGCCATAAACTCGTCGCGCTCGTCATCTTCCAGCTCAGCGATATCAGACTCAACGGCAGCACACACTGGCACCACCACCGAACCTTCGGCTTCGGCAATTGCACGCACCTGATCGAGGTACGGATTGTTTTCGAAACCGTCTTCGTTGACGTTAGCGATGTACATGGTTGGCTTCAGCGTCAGGAAGCTGAGGTAGCGGATGGCCGCTTTCTCGTCAGCATCCAGATTCAGTGCGCGCAGCATGCCCGCTTCTGACAGATGCGGCAGGCACTTCTCCAGCGCAGCCAGCTCGGCTTTGGCATCTTTGTCGCCGCCTTTGGCTTTCTTCTGGCAACGCTGAATCGCACGTTCGCAGGTGTCGAGATCCGACAGCGCCAGCTCGGTGTTGATCACGTCAATATCTTCCGCCGGGTTAACTTTACCCGCTACGTGGATGATGTTGTCGTTTTCGAAGCAGCGCACCACGTGACCGATGGCTTCGGTTTCACGGATGTTGGTCAGGAACTGGTTGCCCAGGCCTTCACCTTTGGACGCGCCTTTCACCAGACCGGCGATATCGACGAATTCCATGGTGGTGGGCACGACGCGCTGTGGCTTAACAATCTCGCTCAGCTGATCGAGGCGCAGATCGGGCATTGGCACCACACCGGTGTTTGGCTCGATGGTGCAGAACGGAAAGTTGGCTGCTTCGATACCCGCTTTAGTTAGCGCGTTGAACAGGGTGGATTTACCGACGTTCGGCAGGCCCACAATACCGCATTTAAATCCCATGGTCTGATTACCTTTCTCACTGAGTGCGCAGCGCTATTCGATAGCGCCGACAGATTCAAAAAATTTCGCGCATTATACACAGAATTGCCTTCTGCGGCGCGGGAATTGGCCTTAGCCCGCCTTGAACGCGTGCAGGCGGTTCATCGCCTTAATCTTGTCTTCTTTCAGCCACAGTTCGGTGCAGCGCACCGCTTCGTCTACGGCATCATCAATCAGCTTTTGTTCGCTGGCTGGCGGCTTACCCAGCACGAAACCAGTCACTTTATTGCGGTCGCCAGGATGACCAATACCCACGCGTAAACGGTGAAAATTATTGTTGTTGCCCAGCTTGCTGATAATGTCTTTCAGGCCGTTATGGCCGCCGTGGCCGCCACCTTGCTTGAATTTCGCCACGCCCGGCGGTAAATCCAGCTCATCGTGCGCTACCAAAATCTCTTCTGGCGCAATGCGATAAAAGGTCGCCATCGCCGCCACCGCTTTGCCGCTGAGATTCATAAAAGTGGTGGGCACCAGCAGGCGCACATCTTCACCCGCCAGCGACAGGCGCGCGGTGTAGCCATAAAACTTTGGCTCGTCTTTTAACGACTGATTGTTGCGGCTCGCCAGTAAATCGACATACCAGGCGCCAGCGTTATGGCGGGTTGCGGCGTATTCAGCGCCGGGATTGGCCAGCCCCACAACCAGTTTAATGCTGCTCACGATGTTTATCCTGTCTTGCTGCGGAAAGGGCGATAGTTTACTGCCTGGCGGCACGGATGACAAAGGCCACGCGCCACAGATAATGTCTCTACGTGACTAATCATTTTCTATCGAAATCAAGGCGCTGGCGGTAAAGATTTGTCAAAGGTTGTGAAGGATATGTGATCCTGTACGCAACTTAAGCGGCAGGTATTGCCTAAGCTTATGGCTAGTTAACCATACGTGCTGTTTTGCTTTTAAAAGGATGGAGGTGGATCATGAAACGTCAAAATTGCCGCTTTGTAGGTAACGGTTTGATGTGTTTGGGTTTACTGACGATGGTGTTAGGCGTCGGCTATTCCATTATCAACCAGCTTCCTTCACTCAACCTGCCGCAATTCCTTGCGCACAGTGCGATGTTCAGCATCTTCGTTGGCGCTTTACTGTGGCTGGTGGGCGCGCGTGTCAGCGGACGTGAGCGCGTGGAAGATCGTTATTACTGGTTACGTCATTACGGCGATAAGCGTTGCCGTCGCAATCACTCATCACATTAAGTGAGTACGGTTTGCTGCAGCGGCTGTAAGTGCGCGAGATAACGTTCGATGCGGTTACGGCCGCTGGCTTTTGCGCGGTACAACGCTTCATCGGCCAGCGCCAGCAACAGCGGGAAGGGTTCGCCGGGCTGCTGCGCGGTGGCATAACCGATGCTGACGGTATAACGCACGTCGTTGGGTTGTGACTGCTGTGTCGCCAAACGGATACGTTCACATACCCGCTGCGCCTGCTCGGCATCGCCGGGAATGATCGCAGCAAACTCCTCGCCACCCAAACGGGCAAAATGGCCACTCTCTGGCATCAACGCCTGCACCACCTGACAAAAATCGATTAATACTTGATCGCCTTGTTGATGGCCGAAACGGTCATTGATGCTTTTAAAATGGTCCAGATCGAACAGCACCGCGCTATAGACAAAGTGTTGTGACTGTCGCGCGCTGCGCAATAACATTTTATCGGCCTGCTCGAATAGCGCGCGGCGGTTCCACACGCTGGTGAGCGGATCGTGCATTGATGCCAGTTTATGGGCGATTTGCGTGCGTTCGTTGACCATCGCCAGAATGGTGAAACTCAGGCCAATAACAAACAGGATCGATTCAAGAATCACATACACCGAGAAGCTGGAACCGCCAATCGCACCGCGCACCGGCGTCGCCACCGCATCGTCCAGAAAGATACGCGCCACGTGAAACAGCAAATGGATCCATAGCAGGATTTGCGCCGGCCAGAAGGTGACGGTCAACGACGCGCGCACGCGCCACAGCAAGCGGATTAGCGCGCCGGTATAGATGATGCATAGCAGGCAAACCACCAGCACGCGCTTCGGCTGACTGTGATAAAACGCGGGGAACAGGCACAAAATCGCCCACAACAAACCGCCGCCTAACCAGCTGAGGCCAATCGCTTTTCCGCAGAAGATGCGGAAGGCATTGAGCAGATTGCCATAAGCCAGCAACAGCATGACGTTGCCGACCGCGACCGGTAAAAAATGGAATCCCGCACTGCGTAAGCTGCTAAGGAACACCGCCGCCAGGGTTAAAACCAGCGCCAGCGTGGTGCAGCCCAATACGCGATCGTACTGCGCACCGATCCAGGCAAAAATCAAAATGATACTTAAAAACCCCAGCACAAAGAGCTCGCAAACAAACAGCGTGTAGAGGTCGAGAGTCATAGTGGTCGGAGCTCTAAAAAAAGTGGGGAAGAAAATACCATTAATTATTGGAGCGCTAAAGGGCGGCAATGCGAGTTGATGGAAAAGAGTGGATGGCAGCGAGAATAGCGAGATTTAACGAAATTTATCGCGCAAATATCAATGGGGAAAGTGGCTTAATCGGTGAGTCAGATTGAGGGCAGGGTGCAAAGAAAAACCGGGCACGAGGCCCGGTTTCACGCGATGAATTAATGCTCAAACATCGCGGAGATTGATTCTTCGTTGCTGATACGACGAATCGCTTCGGCCAACATGCCAGACAGCGTCAAAGTACGCACATTTGGCAGAGATTTCATCTCTTCAGACAGCGGAATGGTATCGCAGACAATCACCTGGTCAATCACCGACTTACGCAGGTTTTCCACCGCATTGCCGGAGAAGATTGGGTGAGTAGCGTAAGCGAAAACACGTTTCGCGCCGCGCTCTTTCAACGCTTCAGCCGCTTTGCACAGCGTACCGCCGGTGTCGATCATATCGTCGACCAGTACACAGTCACGACCCGCAACGTCACCAATAATATGCATCACCTGCGAAACGTTCGCGCGAGGGCGGCGTTTGTCGATGATAGCCATATCGGTATCGTTGAGCAGTTTGGCGATGGCGCGGGCACGCACTACGCCACCGATGTCTGGGGAAACTACAATGGGATTTTCCAGGCCAATTTGCAGCATATCTTCCAGCAGGATTGGGCTGCCGAAGACGTTATCCACCGGGACATCAAAGAAGCCCTGAATCTGTTCAGCATGCAGGTCAACGGTGAGAACACGGTCAACGCCCACGCTAGAAAGGAAATCGGCAACCACTTTGGCAGTGATCGGTACACGAGCAGAACGCACACGGCGGTCCTGACGCGCATAGCCAAAGTAAGGAATGACAGCAGTAATACGACCAGCAGAAGCCCGACGCAAGGCGTCGACCATCACAACCAGCTCCATCAGATTATCGTTGGTGGGGGCACAGGTGGACTGGATGATGAAAATATCACCACCGCGTACATTTTCGTTAATCTGTACACTTACTTCACCATCACTGAAACGGCCAACAGCGGCGTCTCCGAGGCTAGTGTAAAGGCGGTTGGCAATACGTTGTGCTAGTTCCGGGGTGGCGTTACCAGCAAATAGCTTCATATCAGGCACGAGAAGAACCTCAGGCTTGGCGTCCAGAGAATGAACGGCTCTAGAGTAACCGGCGAATACCAAAGAGCATGTTCATACGGGTGTGTTAATGCGCAACATGCAGTGTCTGGAACGGGTGACACTGTCACGTAGACGCTTTTAGCCCAGAAAGTGTGCGCTGCAACGGCGAGAGGTTAAGCCCGCGCGCCACAAATCCGCAAATCCATTTCGGGGCAAGCTCCAGCACCTGACGTGCGTCGGATTCGGTGTCAAATTCAGCAAACACACAAGCTCCGGTCCCAGTCAGGCGCGACGGCGCGTATTCTAGCAGCCAGGAAAGCAGCTCATCAACCTTACGAAAACGTTTTCTTGCCACAGCCTCACAATCATTGTGAAAAGGACGCTGTAACAGTTCATCTAATGTGCGGATTGGTGAATCGCGCGTCAGTTCGGGATCGCGGAACAGATCAGGCGTCGCGATGCTCACGCCTGGATGCGCCACCAGATACCATTTTTCTGCCGGTTCAGCCGGCTGCAATAGTTCGCCCACGCCTTCTGCAAAGGCCGCGTGACCTCCAATAAACACTGGCACATCCGCGCCCAGTTTGATGCCAATCGTCGACAGCTCGGTAACGCTTAATCCGGTTTGCCACAGATGATTCAGCGCCACTAACACCGTTGCCGCATCTGAAGAGCCGCCGCCAAGCCCGCCGCCCATCGGCAAAACCTTCTCCAGCGCGATGCTGGCACCGGCCTGCGCGGGCAAGGTGCCACGCGCAGCGGCAACGGTTTTTAACGCCTGCGCAGCACGCACAATCAGGTTCTCGTCATCCGGCACGCCAGTCAGCGGCGTCAGCAGCGTTATCTTGCCGCTGCTGTCCGGTGTGATTTCCAGCGTGTCACCGTAATCGAGGAACTGAAACAGCGTTTGCAGATTGTGGTAGCCGTCAGCACGACGGCCAGTGATATACAGGAACAGATTCAGTTTTGCTGGCGCGGGCCACGTGGTGATCATTGAGTGGTCCAGCTATCCATGCGTAATTTAATGCGCTGACCGCCTTCAGACAGCTCCAGATTCGCCGGCAGCGGCGGATTCACTTTGCTGTCGTAGTCAGAAATGTTCACTTTCCACTGCTGACCGTTGCGGCTGTAGTTCAGGCTTTGCAGCTGGTAATGGTTATTCAGCTGATAATCGCTAGCATCGCCCGGCAAGCCCATCATCCACTGACGCAGATTGGCGAGCGGGATATCCATGCCGGTAAGCTGTGAAATCATCTTCTCGGCATCGTTACTCACGTAGCGCTTGCCTTTGTTATCCACGATCTGCACCACGGAACCTTGCGCATCCAACTGCAATTCGGTGCTGCCGAGCGGATTGGTCAGCAGCAGGCGATAGCGATCCGCAGCGGTTTGCTGCCAGTTAAAGCGTGCATACACTTTTTGCTTATCCGACAGGTAAGCGAACGCACCGCGCGTCTGATACTGGCTGATTTTCGCCACGGCTTGCTGATGCTGCTGCCATTGCGGTGATGTGGTGCTTGGGCCCGGACCTTGTGGTTTGTTAATGGTACATGCAGCCAGTAACACGCTGGCAAGGGGTAAAAGGCGCAGTAACTTGCGCGGGGGCAAATGCATCACGTGGTCATCTCCTCAGACACGTTTTTACTTCGTAACAGGTAACGCTAACCATCCGCATGTAAGCCGTCAATGCTGTTATGGCAATAATTGCGCACGATCAGTTTAATCTTATTACTGTCATAGGCTTTGTATGGCTTTTCTTGACCTGTGGCATCTTGTAGAATGCGCTGCACAAAACCCTGACAACACTTGGGATATCCCAACCCGAATCACATGACGCTGCTTGCACTCGGAATCAACCACAAAACTGCACCTGTTGCGCTACGCGAACGCGTTGCGTTTACACCAGACACGCTGGAACTGGCGCTGAATAGCCTGCTGTCCCAGCCGATGGTGCAGAGCGGTGTGGTCCTTTCGACCTGCAACCGTACGGAACTCTACCTCAGTGTAGAGCAGCAAGCCGACCTGCAGGAGAAGCTGGTGCGTTGGCTGTGTGACTATCACGATCTGCGTGAAGAGGATGTGCGCAACAGCCTCTACTGGCATCAGGATAACGCGGCGGTCAGCCATCTGATGCGCGTGGCCAGCGGGCTGGATTCACTGGTGTTGGGTGAACCACAGATTTTAGGTCAGGTTAAAAAAGCTTTTGTTGATTCGTCACGCGACCACGCGCTGAGCAGTGAACTGGAGCGCATGTTCCAGAAAACCTTCTCGGTGGCCAAGCGTGTGCGCACCGAAACCGAGATTGGCGCCAGCGCCGTATCGGTCGCCTTCGCTGCCTGTTCACTGGCGCGTCAAATTTTTGAATCGCTCAGCACCGTTAACGTGCTGCTGGTCGGCGCCGGTGAAACCATCGAGTTAGTGGCGCGTCATCTGCGCGAACACTCCGTCAAGAAGCTGATGATCGCCAACCGCACCCGCGAACGCGCACAGCTGCTGGCCGATGAAGTGGGGGCAGAAGTGATTGGCCTCGGCGATATCGAAACCCGTCTGGCCGATGCCGACATCATTATCTCTTCCACCGCCAGCCCGCTGCCGATTATCGGTAAAGGGATGGTGGAGCGCGCGCTGAAAGCGCGTCGCAATCAGCCGATGCTGCTGGTGGATATCGCCGTACCGCGCGATGTCGAGCCGGAAGTGGGCAAGCTGGCGAACGCCTATCTCTACAGCGTTGATGATCTGCAAGCGATCATCGAGCAGAACATGGCGCAGCGCAAAGCCGCCGCCGTGCAGGCTGAAAGCATTGTGGTGCAGGAGAGCGGCGAATTTATGGCCTGGCTGCGCGCGCAAAGCGCGGTTGAGACCATCCGTGAATACCGTTCGCAGGCCGATCAGGTGCGCGCCGAGTTACAGGAACGCGCGCTGGCCGCGCTGCAGCAGGGCGCTGACGCCGAAAAAGTGCTGCAGGAACTGGCACACAAGCTGACCAACCGTTTAATTCATGCACCAACCAAATCACTGCAGCAGGCCGCGCGCGACGGCGACAGCGAACGCCTGCAGATCTTACGTGACAGCCTCGGTTTAGAGTAATCTGGTCAGTCACGACCTATCACTGGGATACCCGCTATTACATGAAGAGCTCTATTGTTGCCAAGCTGGAAGCGCTCCAGGAACGCCACGAGGAAGTGGAAGCGTTGCTGGGCGATGCCGGCGTGATTGCCGATCAGGATCGTTTCCGTGCGTTATCACGCGAATATGCCCAGCTTAGCGACGTCACCCGTTGTTTCCGCGAATGGCAGCAGGTGCAGGAAGACGTTGAAACTGCCGAAATGTTGCTGGAAGACCCGGAAATGCGCGAGATGGCGCAGGAAGAATTAAAGCTGTCACGTGAGAAGCGTGAAGCGCTGGAACAACAGCTGCAAGTGCTGCTGCTGCCGAAAGATCCCGACGATGAACGTTCGTGCTTTGTCGAAGTGCGCGCCGGTACCGGCGGCGATGAAGCGGCGATTTTTGCCGGCGATCTGTTCCGTATGTACAGCCGTTACGCCGAAGCGCGTCGCTGGCAGGTTGAGATCATCAGCGCCAACGAAGGTGAGCACGGCGGCTATAAAGAAGTGATCGCCCGCATCATCGGCGATGGCGCGTATGGCCGCTTTAAGTTTGAATCGGGCGGCCATCGCGTACAGCGCGTGCCAGAAACCGAATCGCAGGGCCGTATTCACACCTCGGCTTGTACCGTTGCGGTCATGCCGGAACTGCCCGAAGCGGAAATGCCGGAAATCAACGCCGGCGATTTGAAAATCGACACCTTCCGTTCTTCCGGTGCCGGTGGTCAGCACGTTAACACCACCGATTCCGCGATTCGTATCACCCACTTGCCAACTGGCATTGTGGTGGAGTGTCAGGACGAACGTTCACAGCACAAAAACAAAGCCAAAGCGTTGGCGGTGTTGGGTGCGCGTATTCACGCGGCGGAAACGTCAAAGCGTAATGCCGCTGAAGCTTCGACGCGTCGTAACCTGCTCGGCAGCGGCGACCGTTCGGATCGTAACCGCACCTACAACTTCCCGCAGGGTCGCGTCACCGATCACCGCATCAACCTCACGGTTTACCGTCTCGATGAGGTGATGGAAGGCAAGCTGGATGCGCTGATTGAGCCGATTGTGCAGGAGTATCAAGCCGATCAGCTGGCCGCGCTGGCTGGACAGGATTAATGATCATCCGTCGCTGGCTACAGCAGGCTGTGGTAGCGCTCTGTGGCGGCGACAGCCCGAAGCGCGATGCGGAAATATTGCTGGGTTTTGTGACGGGCAAAGCGCGCAGTTGGCTGATTGCTTTTGACGATGCGGAACTGGACGCGCAGCAGCTGGAACAGCTGAATGCGCTGCTGGCGCGCCGCGTCAACGGCGAGCCGATTGCGCATCTGGTCGGCGAGCGTGAATTCTGGTCGCTGCCGTTGCGCGTCAGCGATGCCACGCTGATCCCGCGTCCGGACACCGAAGTGCTGGTGGAGCAAGCGCTGGCACATCTGCCGGCCGCCGCGACGTCTTTGTTGGATTTAGGCACCGGCACCGGCGCGATTGCGCTGGCGCTGGCCAGCGAACGGCCAGTCTGCCAGGTTATCGGCTGCGATCGCATCGCGGCGGCGGTGGAACTGGCGCAGGACAATGCGCAGCGTCTGCACATTGATAACGCCCGCTTCATCCTCAGCAACTGGTTTAACGATCTTCCCGCCCAACGTTTTGATCTGATTGTCAGCAATCCGCCCTATATTGATGCCGCCGATGAACATCTGCAGCAGGGCGACGTGCGCTTTGAACCGCGCAGCGCGTTGGTGGCGGACGATCAGGGTTTGGCCGATTTACGTTTTATCATTCACACCGCACCGCACTGGCTGCACGCTGGCGGCTGGCTGCTGCTGGAACATGGCTGGCAGCAAGGTGCAGCCGTGCGCGCCATCATGACGCAGCACGGTTATCAGGCGGTGAGCACCGTTGACGATTACGGCGGTAATCCGCGCGTCACACTAGGACAATTTTTTTAATAAGGAATAACGATGGCGAGCTGGTATCCCCTGATTAAACATTTTCACTTGCTGACCGTCGCGCTGACGATTTGTCTGTTTTTGCTGCGCTTCTACTGGCAAACCACCGGCTCAGCGATGCTGCAACGCCGCTGGGTGCGCATTGCGCCGCACGTTAACGACACCTTTTTGCTGTTAAGCGGTGCGCTGCTGGTGATGATTACGCATTTTTATCCGTTCACACCGCAAGGAAGCTGGCTGACGGAGAAGCTGTTAGCGGTTATTATCTACATCGCCTTAGGTTCCGTGGCATTGAGCCGTCGCCCACGTAAAATGGGGACACGTTGGATCGCCTTCCTGATTGCAATCGTAGCGTTGCTGTTTGTGATTAAGCTGGCGATGACCAAAATGCCGTTATTGGGGATTGTATGACCTCGCCAGAGCAACTCGATTACAGTAAAACACCGCTGAGTGAAGCGGTGATTGGCGCCACATGCGCCATACGCAATGATTTTTCCGCGCCTTCTGTGCAACAACAGTTGGCGGCGCTGGTAGATGAAGCCCGTGAGTTTGTCAGCAGCGAACAGGACGCCGATTTGCAGTTGGGTAAGCTGCTGGAGCTGTTCTATCGTCAGTGGGGATTTGGCGGCGCCAGCGGCGTCTACAATCTCTCCGACGCGCTGTGGATCGACAAAGTCCTGAAGAGCCGTCAGGGCACGGCGGTGTCGCTGGGCGTGATCCTGCTGCACATCGCCGATGAGCTGGAATTGCCGCTGATGCCGGTGATTTTCCCGACACAGCTGATTCTGCGTGCCGACTGGTTAGATGGCGAAATGTGGCTGATCAACCCGTTCAACGGCGAAACGCTGGATACGCATACGCTGGAAGTGTGGCTGAAAGGCAACATCAGCCCAACCGCCAAGCTGTATAACGACGATCTCGACGAAGCCAAGACCATCAACGTGATGCGCAAGATGCTCGACACCTTGAAATCCGCGCTGATGGAAGAGAAGCAGATGGAGCTGGCGCTGAACGTCAGCAAAGTGCTGCTGCAGATCGATCCTGACGATCCTTACGAGATTCGCGACCGTGGTTTGATTTACGCGCAATTAGAGTGTGAACACATCGCGCTGAATGATTTGACCTATTTCGTTGAACAGTGTCCTGAAGATCCGGTCAGCGAGATGATTAAAGTGCAGATTCACGCAATTGAACAGAAACAGGTAACGCTGCACTAAGCGTTACCCGATAAAAGGAAAGGAAAGGGCATGACACAGAAAGTAGTGAATATCGGCGATATCAAGGTCGCAAACGATCTGCCATTCGTTCTCTTCGGCGGCATGAACGTGCTGGAATCGCGCGATCTTGCCATGCGCATCTGCGAACACTACGTTGAGGTCACCGACAAACTCGGGATCCCTTACGTATTCAAAGCCTCTTTTGATAAAGCGAACCGCTCTTCAATCAAATCCTATCGTGGTCCTGGCCTGGAAGAGGGCATGAAGATTTTCCAGGAGTTGAAGCAGGCTTTCGGCGTGAAAATCATCACCGATGTGCATGAAGCATCGCAGGCGCAGCCGGTGGCTGATGTGGTTGATGTGATTCAGCTGCCGGCCTTCCTCGCGCGTCAGACCGATTTGGTGGAAGCGATGGCGAAAACCGGCGCGGTAATCAACGTCAAGAAGCCCCAGTTTGTTAGCCCAGGCCAGATGGGTAACATCTACGACAAATTCGTCGAAGGCGGCAACGATCAGGTTATCCTGTGCGATCGCGGCAGCAACTTCGGCTATGACAACCTGGTTGTCGATATGCTCGGCTTCAACGTGATGAAGAACGTCACCCAAAATAGCCCAGTGATCTTCGACGTTACCCACGCGCTGCAAACGCGCGATCCGTTCGGCGCTGCGTCAGGCGGTCGTCGTGCGCAGGTCGCCGAGCTGGCGCGTGCCGGCATGGCGGTTGGCATTGCTGGCCTGTTCATCGAAGCGCACCCAGAGCCAAACAGCGCCAAATGCGACGGTCCATCCGCGCTGCCGCTGGATAAGCTGGAACCCTTCCTGGTGCAGATGAAAGCAATCGACGATCTGGTGAAGAGCTTCCCAGAGCTGGATACCAGCAACTGATTGTTTTTAAATATGAAAAAGGCGCCGATGGCGCCTTTTTTATTGGCTGGTCGCCATTAATGGCGATCCTACAACATGCACGATTTCCGTAAGGTTGGCATTTATGCCGACCGCTAGTCTCACAGCATAATCGTCAACAAATACCCGGCAAACAGCGCCAGATGCGCGGCACCGTTCAACACGTTGGTGCGGCCCGTTGAGAACGAGATGTGGCACAGGATCAGCACGGCGCTCATGATCACCATCTGCGGTGGCTCAAGGCCGAACACCAATTGCTGGTCGGTCAGGGTAGCGATGATGGTCACTGCAGGCACCGTCAGTGAAATGGTCGCCAGCACCGAACCGAAGAACAGATTCATTGCGCGCTGCACCTGATTCATCAGTACCGCTTTGATTGCACCTAAACCTTCCGGCGACAGGATCAACAGCGCTACCAGGAAGCCGGTGAACTGCGCCGGGGCGTTCAGTTCTGTCAGCAGACTTTCCAGCGGATTGGCGTTCATCTTGGTCACGGTAATCACCGCAATCAGATGCACGATCAGCCATGCGGTGTGCCACAACGAGCTGTGCGCAGAGGGCTTACCGTGGTGCGGATCGTCGCCATCATCTTCATGCTCATAAACGAACAGGCTTTGGTGAGTTTTGGTTTGAATCAGCAGGAACACGCCGTACATGGCCGCAGAAATCGCCGCGATGATCAGCGCCTGCGTAGTCGTGAAGTTACCGCCAGGTAACGCATTGGGGAACACCAGCACCAGAATCGCCAGCGGGAAAATGGCGATCATGTACTGTTTTACGCCCGCCAGATTAACGTACTGCGTGGCAAACTTGCGTCCGCCCAGCAGCAGGGCAAAGCCGACTAAACCGGCGGTCACAATCATGATGATCGAGTAGAGCGTGTCGCGCATTAGCGCGGGCGCGGCATCGCCGGTGGCCATCAGCGCGGAGATCAGACTCACTTCAAGTATGACGACGGAAAGACTGAGAATCAGCGAGCCATAAGGTTCGCCTAAACGGTGTGCCAGCACGTCGGCGTGACGCACCACGCTGAAGGCGCTAAACAGAATGGCAACTAATGCCAACAGGTTGATGCCGATAACCGGCAGAAGCGCTGTCTGGTTGCCGAAGAAGCTCAGCACCGCCAGCGCAGCAACGGGGAAAATCAGTGAGTACTCGGTATGGCGGGTTTTCTCATGTCCAGGCATTTACCATCCTCTCCGGAAAAAGTACAAAGCAGGCAATCATTGCCTGATAAATATAATGAGTTTTCTGACGTAACGCAGTGTAACTTTTCATCAGCTGTGCTGCTGTGACTTTACGCGATTTTACCAAAAGCGTTTATTATGCATAACACGGCAAAAGAGTGTGTTATCGCTGGATTAACGCCTGTATTCATTATGTTGCATGAGTCACTCACCCAATTAAAGATGAGATTGGTCTGGTTAATCGTCGTATAGGGTGAAGTTTATAGAGGTTTAAACCTGTTTTACGCCATCTGCCAGTGAAAGTACCAGTTTGCGTTTTGACCCAGATGATCCAGACTTAAACCCTGGGTATGAAACAGGAGGAAATATGCCTTATTCATCAAACAAAGAGCTGCCAGACAGCGTGCGTCATGTCCTGCCGGCTCACGCGCAAACCATCTATCAAAAGGCCTTTAACAGCGCCTGGGACCAATACAAAGATCCCGACGACCGGCGTGGCGATGAGTCGCGCGAAGAGGTGGCACACAAAGTCGCCTGGGCAGCAGTCAAGCATGAGTACTCAAAAGGTGACGATGACAAGTGGCACCCTAAAAACTAGTTTGTCTTGCGGGCCGGTGCGGCCCGCCTCGCACTTTTCCCTTCGCCATTCAAGTTCCTCACCAGGCAGCCGATGCTATTTACACAGAATTTCCCTTTTGTGATCGGGGTCAATCTTGAATGTTTTGTTAAAAATGAATTAATGTCTTCTCTTAAGACGATGCAATGAGCGTCGCCTGTAGACATCAGTTTTGAGGAACCACACCGGCAAGATGTCAGCGTAGTAGAGGAGACCACAGTGTTAACGCGGGAATTTTTGTTAAAAGCAGATTGTAAAACATCGTTTGGCGATATTGATGAAGCGTTGTTCTGGAGCTGTGAAAAGCGTGCGGCATCGCTGTCCGCGACGCTGGCCTGTCGTCCTGACCAAAGCCCGGTGTGGATTTTTGGCTACGGCTCGCTGATGTGGAATCCCATTTTTGAAGCGGCCGAAGTGGCGCCGGGTCGTTTAGAGGGCTGGCACCGTGCGTTTTGCCTGCGTCTGATTGCCGGTCGCGGCACCGTAACCGCGCCTGGCCGCATGCTGGCGCTGAAAGAGGGCGGTTCCACCAGCGGACTGGCGTTCCGCTTACCGGAATCGCGTTTGCATGACGAGCTGGAGCTGCTGTGGAAGCGTGAAATGATCACCGGCTGCTATCTGCCAACCTGGTGTGAACTGGAGCTGGAGGACGGACGCAACGTCACCGCGCTGGTGTTCATCATGGATCCGCGTCATCCGCTGTATGAAACCGACTCCTGCCGCAGCACCATCGCGCCGTTGATTGCCCAGGCCAGCGGTCCGCTCGGCACCAACGCACAATATCTCTACGCGCTGGAGCAGGAGCTAGGCAAACGTGGCATGCAGGAAGCGGCGTTGACGCGCCTGGCAGCAGATGTCAGAGCGCTGCAGAGTCATTCGGCAGCGCGCTGATACGGATTACTGCGCCGGATTAATCAGCCAGGTTCCCGGCTTATCGATGGTCAGCGATTGGCTATGCACCTGGTTGCCGTTACGCACCTCAATGCGATAGTTCCCCGCCGCCAGATTCAGTGAAGCGAATCCGCTGGAGGAGGGCTTCACATCGCGGGCTTCGCCATTCAGCATCACATTCTCACCCGCCTGCAAACGCAGATAAACCGTCGCTACCGTCGGTGCGCTGCTCGCTACACTGTTGCCTGCTGCGGCAGCAGGCGCAGCGGGAGCGGTGCTGGCGGCAACCGGCGGTGCTTCGCTGTGATGATTCGCTTTCCAAACCACCACCACAACCGCCAGCACCGCAATCGCAGCGGCCACCACTAAACCTGGCGACAAACGACGCACGTTGCGCGGCGTCAAAGGTTCAACGCTGGCAGCGGCATGATTGACGGCCAACACTTGCGGTTCCGGCGTTGCAACACTCGGCTCCACCGGCACAACCGGCTCAGCCACGAGCGGAATAGTGGTGGAGAGCGCTTCGACATCGCTGACCGGCAGATCGATCAAGCTGGCAAAGGCATCAATGCTTTGCGGACGATCTGCTGGCTTCATGGCTAACGCGCAGTCAATGGCGTGCAGCAGCGGCAATGAATAGCCTTCCGGCTTGCGCTCCACCAGCGGCTGATAGTTATCCTCAATGCAGCGCACCACGCTCACCGGCGGTGCATGGCCGGTGATCAGGTTGTGCAGCACTGCGCCTAGCGCATAGATATCGGTCCACGGACCTTGCTCTATTTCGCCTTCTTCGCTGTACTGCTCAATCGGCGCAAAACCGGGCTTCAGCATGATCTCGGTTTCATCCGAGAGATTGCCGATCTCTTTGCGCGCCGAGCCAAAATCAAGCAGCACCGGCAGCTGGTTTTCCTGAATCTGGATGTTATCCAGCGAGATATCGCGATGCAGATAACCGGCGGCGTGGATGGTATCAATGGCGCCAAACAGCGGCGGTAGCAGACGACGGATCCAGTTCTCGTCAATGCTGTCCGGACTGGTGATCTGCCACTCTTTCAGCGTCATGCCGCTGTAATAGAGCGTGCCCATGTAGGCGGTGCCGTTCTCTTCCCAGAAGCGCAGCACGTGCAGCAAGCCGGGATGATTGAAGCGTGCCAGCAGGCGCGCCTCCTGAATAAAGCTATTACGACCGGCGGTAAACAGCTTATGGAAACGCTCTCCGCGCAGTTCCAGCGACATATCCGCCGCACGCACCGCCAACGAGACGGGCATGTACTCTTTGATCGCGATGGTGCGTTCCAGCTGATGATCCCAGGCACGATAAACAATGCCGAAGCCGCCGCCGCCAATCACTTCCTTGATTTCAAATTCATTAAACCGGTAGCCCGCAGGGAGGGCGTTAGGTGTATGGTTTTCGTTTGCCGACATAGTGAACTCTCTGAACACGTCCTGTAGCGCCCCGTCATCACGATGACGGCAGGCAACGACCGCTAATTAATTAATGTTACGCCAGGCACCAATCGCCGGATCGGCGAGATCCGCATGCAGGGTGTCAATCAGTAACACAGTCACTTTTTGCTGTGGCATAAATTGCGGCGACCAAACGCCGCGTAACGTCTCAACCCGCTTTTTCAGCACATCGCTGCCCTGATCGGCGGTTTTGTCCATCTTGACCAGAAGTGTGCCGCTAAAACGCCACACATGCTGTTGTGCATCAAACGGCAGCACTAACCAGCTATCATCGGCATCCGGACGCGTAACAATCATGCGCTGGTTATTCACCGAGACCACTTCCAGCGGCGGACCGCTCATTTTCAAATCTGCAATCGGGTAGCCCTGATAGAAGTTCAGCGCCAGATTATGGATTTTGCCAGCGCTCATCAGCGTCATTTCGCTCGGGCCTTCCAGCCAGCCTTCGGTGGAGCAGTGCTGATTCGGGTTATCCGGGATAAACAGCGATTCGCCTTTGTCATCCCACCAGGTACGGAAATGGCAGCCGCCCGGCAAGGCAAAGTGCTGCAGCGGCGTGCTATCCGCCGGGCGTGACAAATCGAGCGGCGCGGCGTTGCTGGTGGTGGCGCTGGCGGTGGCATCGTTCAGCACGATCGGGCGCCAGTTCTGTAATTTGGCCGCGCTGCCGTTAGCCAGCACGCTGCCCTCTTTATTGGTCATCTGCCACGGCAGTTCATCCAGCAAGCCGCACTGATTCGCCAGCAGCGTACCGACGCGCGGCAGGAAGCTGGTCAGGATGCTGGAGTCAGTGCTTTTGCCCGAAACGATGCGCAGCGGCAGCGTCTCTTTGCACCAGTCGTTGGGCGCTTTGCTAGCCACGTCATCAATGTAGACTTCTAATGACAGGCTCGGGGAATACACCACGCGATAATCTTCTGCCTGCGCATTTACGGCCAGCAACAGGGTTGCGAAGCCCGTCAACCACACTTTCATAAGCATCCTTGGATCAATAACGTGACGGCAGAAAACGTGCCGCATCAGCCTGGGAATAAAGCAGCGTCGCTTCCTGCGGTTCGCCAATCCAGACGGCCAGAGCGCTGAGATTGTCGCTTTTAACACTGCGGTTAACGGCTTGTTCCATCAAAGTCAGCCACTCTTCGCAGGCATTCACCATGCGCAGGGCCAGTTCCATTTCGTGGGTGGTGAGATTGAGCCAGAATCCATCGCTGCAAACCAGAAACGCATCGCCATCGGCCAGCGTAATCACCTCGCTAAAAGTGGCCGGACGGGCAGGCTCAACACCGAGCGCATTATAGAGTAAATTACTGTTAATGCCGGTATTTTCATAGCCCGCCTCGCGTAACTGCTGGGCCAGACTGTGGTCACGCGTCACCTGATTTAGCACCCCATGACGGAAGTGATAAACCCGGCTGTCGCCAGCGTGCGCCCACCATGCGCGCTGTTTTTCGCGGTCGATAAACAGCGCGGCGAGCGTGGTGCTCATACGTGAAAAATTCGGATTGTTTCCCTGTGCCTCAATCAGCACCTGCTGGCAGTGTTCAATGGCGGCGCGCGTGCTTTCAGGGGTGAACGTCGCACTGTGCTGCAGCTGCGTTAGCAGCGTATCGCGCACCAGTTGCGCGGCGATATCACCGCCAGGCAAACCGGCGACGCCGTCACACACCAGAAAACAGGCTTTGTGATCGTCCAGCTCGGCGCCGGTACGATCCTGATTTTCGTCGCGCATGCCTTGCTGGCAGCGGCTGGCAAACATCATCTTCATGCGTCTTCGGTCCGCGTTTGAGAATCTTTGTATTGATTCACTTCCATATCATAGGCATGCAGGAAGGCTTCGCCGAACAGCGTATGGAAGTCATCCTCAATTTCGCCAGCGGTACGTTGATAGTGGCGTGAGAAGTAATCCCACAGCGCCGCTTTGCGTCCGGTGCTGAACGCCATTTTGGGCAGCACGCCATCTTTGCGTGCTTCTTCTTCTAAGCGCTGCGGGTTAAACGATTGCAGCATGGCGGCAATAATGGCGCGGATACCGGCAATCATGCCGAGCTGATGCGCCTGCAAATCCACCAGCGCATCGCGCACCGCCGGTTCCGGCGGCATAAAGCCCGGCATCTGGCTTTGATACATCTGCATCAATACGGTTTTACCGGACGGCAGAATTTTGAACGGGTTATTCGCCTCATTGAGAATCATCGTCATGTCGGCTTTCACGCCGCGCTTGAGGATCGAGCGAGAGGAGAGCAGGGCGACGGTGCCTTGCGAAAACAGGCTCAGCATGCGACCGGTTACGCGCATCTGCTCTTCGGTGATGGTGGTTTGATGGCCGTTGTTCAGCCCCATCCCTTCCAGCAGCGCGGCAATCAGTTTGTCCTGAGAGACGCCCGGCAACGTGGCGGGCAGCGTCGGCGCATCGCTTTGCGGATCAATCGCCAGACGCGGATCGTTGCGGCGCTCCTGACGCGCAACCGGCTCGGGAATCACCTCGGACTCCTGCATCATACCGAGCGGGTCGTCGCTGCTGTCGGCAAAGAACGCCAGCGGATCGTCCTGACGGGCTTTCAGGTTGTTAGGATCGCGCACTTCGAGCCCATACTCACCGATTTGCAGCGTGTCGCCATCCTGCAACGCCACTTGCGAGCCGCGTTGCAACGCGACGCCGTTCAATACCACCGACGTGACGCTGCCCTGATTGGTCAGGCGGCACTCGCCCTCCGGCGAAAGATGCACCAGCGCCTGCAGACGCGATATGGCGCGCGATTCGTCAGGCAGCACCAGATCGTTATCCTGACTGCGGCCGATGGTGCCGCCGGGCGGTTTAAAGGCTACCGTCTTGGCGGGCACATCCGTATTGCACTGCACAATGGTAAATTGCATGAGTCATCCCGTTAACAAGGCAAACGCCACGGCCTATTCAAACATCGGTGGATAGAGGCCGTTGCGGCCCGGCTGTGCACCAGACGCCGGGTTAAACAATAATGAAAAAAGTTGCGCAGTCAGCGGGCCACTGTGTTTATGGGTGGCATGGCTAAAACCGTCACTGCGATTACTCCACCAGTAGCTCATGTGCTGCTGCGGATCGAATCTGTCAGCCACTTCACGCCAGCTCAGCGTGCAGGGTAAATCATCAAAACCAATCACATCCATGATGTCGCTGCGCTGCGTATCCGGCACCAGCAGCGGTGACAGGCGCTGCATCTGCTGCTCCAGCGCATCGGGATTGAGCCGATCGCGCACCGCGTGCAGCAGCAGCGCGCCCAGTTCCTGAAACCAGTCGCCGGACATCGCCAGCTGCGCGCTGTGCCAGTGGCTCAGCGGGAAGCTGCGCAGCGCCAGGAGCGGCCAGCTGCGGCCCACGCGATCGCATGACGGCAGCAGGCAGCCCATCTGCACCTGCTGACGCAGCGGCGAAAGCGGTAACACAAAATTCCACACCGGCGCACGTAAAAACTGTGCGGTGCTGGCATCGGCTTGCTGATGCCAGTGCAGTAATCCTTGCTGAAACCAGTGGCTCCACGGCGTCACGGTATTTTCGCTCAGACGCTGGCGCAAAAAATCGCCGGTGGCCGGTAACTTGCCGTACCAGCCCGGCGCAGTGTGTGTCGGCATGATTACCTCACCATTACTCACTGTGTCTGGTCAATCGCTGCAAAACAACGTGCGGCGCAATCGCCAGCGTGTTGCTGCTGTCACCGGCATTTTTCAGATTCTCCGCAAGCTTGCGCATCATCAACGCATTGTCACGTGCATACGGCGAAGACTGAATTTGCTGATCCAGCAGCTGGCTCAGATGCCAGTCGAGCTGCTGCAAATCGCGCGCGCTGACATCATCCGGCAGCGTGCGCTGCAGGTTTTGCATCAGCCAGCCACGCAGGAACTCGCCGTCATAATTGCGCGGCTGATAGAGCATCTGATAGGCCCGCAACGCATTGCGACTGTACTCGTTATCGGTGCCAGGATCGTCACGCAGCAAATTGGTGATCTGCTGCGCCACGCGCGGCAGCAGTAAAGACTTAAGCGCATTTTGATAAAGCGCCCACGCCGCATCGCTGACCTGGTTGCCGCGATACAGCCCAACGCGCATGGTAAGCGGTGGATTGTCGAGGGAAAAACGCTCGGAGAGCGGCAGTTTCACCAGGCTATTTAAGAAGGGTAGCAGATCAAAAATATTATCGGCGGGCTGATGGATCACCTGCTGACTCTGGGTGGTGATCGGCGCGAGGCGTTCGGCAACCTGGTCCAGATAACGCTGATTCTGAATATAGCTGGTGAGCCACAAACAGGAGAGCAGCAGCAGTGCGCCGGTCAGCACGCCATAACCGATCCAGTGGAACAGGCGGTTGCGGTATTCCCAATGGCGATTGCTGCCCGCCAGGCCGCTTTCGCGGAACACTAAATCGCTCAGTAAATCGCGGATAAAGAAACTTTGTCCTTTGTTGCCGGGGATCGGACTGCTGCGATCGACGCTATTCCACGCCGCGAGGCTGCTTTCGCCGGTATGCGGCAGCTGCAGCTTGCGGTTCAGTTCGCCCATGATGCGGTCAAACGGTAAACCTTCCTGCGTGCCGCTGGTGAAGAACAGGCCGCGCGCCGACCAGGCGATCGGCTCCTGATGGCTGGAAAACACCACATCGAGATACTCATTCAGCAGCGCACGCAACGAACTGAACTCTTGCGGGAACAGGAAGCTGTCGGCGCGCTGGGTGAGATCGCGCTCGCCAGCCATGACGTCGGCCAACTGCTGCTGTAAACGCTGCTCTAAGTGCTGATATTGCTGGCTGAAGCTGCGGTGCCAGTCGTCTTTATGCGGTTTGCCCGGTTCCCACGGGAAAGTGAAGCCCCAAATCGCATCGCGCTGCGGCTTGCTGAGCGTGCCGTAAAAACTCATAAACCCTTTCAGCAGGTCGGTTTTGGTCACCATCACATACACCGGGAAGTGAATGCCGGTGTGCTGATGCAGCTCCGCCATGCGTTCACGTAGCGCGCTGGCCTGCGCATGGCGCGCTTCGGCTGAATCGGTCAGCAGATCGGAGACGCTGATGGTCATGATCACGCCGTTGATCGGCTGACGGGTGCGATAGCGCTTTAGCAGATTGATAAAACTGTGCCACTCCGCGCCATCGCGCGCGCGTTGGCTCTCCTGCAACGCGTAACGTCCGGCGGTATCGATCAGCACTGCGCTGTCAGTGAACCACCAATCGCAGTGGCGCGTGCCGCCCACGCCGCGAATTGCCGCTTTGCCGAGGCTGTCAGTGAGCGGGAATTGCAGGCCAGCGTTGAGTAGTGCGGTAGTTTTACCGGCGCCCGGCGCGCCAATCATCACGTACCACGGCAGCTGATAAAGGTAGTGACTTTGAAAACGTGCCAGCCAGCTCTGCTGATGACGACGACCAAACTGGGTGCGCTTTAAACGCAGCGCTGCTTCACTGAAGCGCTGCGCCAGCAGGGTTTCGGTGGCCTGGCGATCGGATAACTCTTCCTGGCTCATCTGCTGCAGACGGTTGAGCAACTTGCTATTAAACCAGCCGCGCCACAGTGCAGGAATAAACTGGAACAGCAGCCAGAGCAGATACAGCAGACCCACCGCTAACTGGCGCGGCAATACCGGCTCGAGCGGGCGCGTATCGCCCCAGCTCCACAGCGGTCCGAGCATCCACAGCACGCAGCTCAATGCCGTGACGCCAATCAGGCTCCACAGCAGGCGATGGGTTAACAGATGTTGCAGTGATGCGCGCATCATTGGCCTCCCTGATGATTGCCGAGGGTTTCCGGTGTCACAAACAGGGTGATTTCCACCCGACGATTGCGGGCGCGGTTTTCATTACTGTCGTTCGGCAGCAGCGGATTGCTGTCGCCGCGACCTTCCGCTTTCACGCTGTGACCTTCCGCGAGCTGCGGATTAAGCAGCTGCATGATGGCGCGTGCGCGCGCAGAGGAGAATTCGTAGCTGGAGGCGAAACGGCCATCGACCGGGCTGTTATCGGTATACACCGACACCAAAACCGTGCCTTTAACGGTTTTCATTGCACTGGCGACATGCGCCAGCAGCGCCCGTCCCACCTGATTCACCACCGTGCCGTCGCTGGAGAACAGTTTGTCAGCGGGGATGATCACTTTGCTGCCGAACGCGCCGTCGCTCACTTCCAGCTGTCCGGCGGCAATCACATCATTCAGACGTTGATGCAGATCGAGCAGCGCTTGAGGGGAAGTCGGGCGACGTCCTGGCGTGATTTGTGGCAGCGGGGTTTGATAGATGGTGCGCAGCAGCGGTTCGGCGGCGTTGCCGAGTCGCCAGTTCAGCCCGCTGTAAATCAGGCTCGCCACCAGAGTGGCCAGGGTAACGCAGGCCCAAAGCGGCACCATCGGACGCGTCAGGGTGCTGACCAGCGGATGCACTTCCACCAGCGGCACCGCCGGATTGGCGCTTGCCGGGCGATGTTCCGTAATGAGTTGTGCCAGGCGTTTGCGGATGGCTTCACACTGCGCGCGGCCGCTGTCACTGCCGCGATAACGGCCTTCATAACCAAGCAGCAGGCAATAGTGGATCAGTTCCAGCAGCCACAGATGCTGCTGCGGGCTTTGCGATACGCGCGACAACAGCTGGAAAACTTTCTCTCCGCCCCAGCTTTCATTGTGAAAGGTGACCAGCATGCCGTTGCCGGACCACACGCCGCGCGTGCCCCACGGCGTTTGCGCTGCGGCTTCATCCAGTACGCTGCACAGGCAGTAGCGCGCGCCGATAATCATCTCAAAAGGTAAGCCCGCTTGTTTACAGCGTTGTTCGAATTGGCGGATCTCTTCGATCAGTAACTGGCGCAATCCGGCAGGATCGTCATGTGTCGCGGCCTGCCGTATACGTACCACGGCATTCAGGATGGGTGCTGCGGCATTAAGCAAAAGGTTATCATTGCCCGCGACAATGCCATCGCGAGCAAGGGAATCCTGAGTCATTAAATCTTGGTTATCCAGGCAAGGGCGAAAATCACAGCCCGCAGAGCAAACGCTTCTGCGGGCATTGTGCGCCGGATTGCATTATCAGTCTAAAATCCAGGTCGCGGTATCGTTAGTGCGACAAGCCTTGCTGGCGCCGCCAACGGCCACACAAACCTGTTTGCTGTTGCGGCGGGGGCGCGGACGATCGCTTCGAATGGTCGCGTCGTAACGGCTGCTCTCCACGCCCGCTTTCGGCGGAATATAGCCAATTAACTGGCCGTTAGGCTCATCAGCCACTGCCAGCCAGCTGTGTTCAACACGGCCGAGCACTTCAAACGGTTTGGCGTTATCAAGATAGCGCACTACTTTGCCACCATAATCAGGCGTGGTCATTACCGAGGCAGCATACAGCGCGCGATAACTCTCATTGACCGGCGTGAATTCGCCAGGTGCTGCCACCGCATGACGATGGACCAGTTGGACGCCATTCACTTCACTGGTTACCAGCGTGTCATCTGTAACGGGTGGCGGTGGCGCTTTGCAAGCAGCCAGACTTAATACCGCCAGCAACACAAGCACGAGACTCTTATTCACCATGATCCTCAAATTCCATCAGATTAGCTGCAGAGTAATCTGCGGCACGGGCCGTTAAGGCAGGCAGATTAAGCAGCGAGAAAGCCATCAAAAAAACAGACAGATTACAGAAAGATAGTGCTGAACTAAGTCTACCTAAGACTTTTGAGAATTCAAACCATTGCACCATGAGAAATCCCGTGCTAGCGGGCGAAAAAGCAGCGCAGGCCGATGATATAAAACACATAGTCACGGTGATAGATAAGCTTAGTTAATTTATTCGCTGCAGTTAACGATGCGAGGCAGCGCAACGGCATTTGGTCGCTGTTAGTACCAAACGAAAATGGTAAATAAGATTAATCTATTTGTATGAAGCAAAAAAGATTGCCTTGCGAAACAATTTTCTCAATTTCGGAATTTCCGGGCCCAATTCTGCCACGTTTAAACGCAGCACGGCATGGCTTTTGCTTGACCCTCTGTTTACACCGCTAAACCGCTGGAGAAAGCAATGAATCGGGCTTTGAACTATCTACGTGCTAGCCGCGCCAGCGAGATTGCGAGCCTGCAACGGTTGCTGCGGACCGGCGAACAGATTACCGCCATCAGTGAATTGATCCATGTGCTGCAGCGTGAACGTGGAGCCAGCAATATCTGGCTGTGCTCGGCTGGTCGACTGTTTGGTGAAGAGCTAGCACAGCGCGCTGCGGAGGTAGAACTGCGCGAACAGCGTGCAATGGCGGTGCTGCCGGAAGCAGAGGCGCAGCCCGGCTATAGCCGATTTTGCATGCTGATCGCGACTGCGCTTCAGGCGCTGGACAGTCTGCCGGCGCTGCGTCAGCAAGTACACAGCCGCACCGTGACGCAGGCGCAGGCGATGGATGCGTTTAATCACATCATCTGCACCTTACTCAATCTGGTATTTGAAGCGGCGGATACCGCCAGTGAGCCGGACATCTCGCGTGCGTTAATCGCGCTATTTAGCTTTATGCAAGGCAAAGAGCTGGCCGGACAGGAGCGCGCCACCGGTTCGGCGGGATTCGCTGCCGGTGAATTTACCGAGACGCAACGGCAGCGCATTCAGGTGTTGATCGCTGCGCAGGAGCAAAGCTTTGCGACTTTCAGCCAATTTTCTGATGCGGAAAATCTACAACGCTGGCAGGCGATAGCCGATGCCTGCAGCCAAATTGAGCGGCTAAGACGCATCGCCTGCACCGGCGCACAGTGCGGTGAAAATGGCGTGTTGCAGTGGTTTAGTCTGCTCAGTTCGCGTCTCGATCAGATGAAACAGATTGAAGATACGCTGTGCGCCACGCTGATGAATCGCTGTCAGTGTGCGATTGCGGCTGCCCAGCACAGTGAATCTCCGCCGATAGCCATCGGAGAAGAGGCCAGTTTCTCGCTTTATATCGCGGGTGCCAGCTGGCTGTCAGGCGTTGAAACCACGCTGGACAGCAATGGCCTCGCGCCCCAGCTCGGGCGTTCGGTGCTGGCGTTGATCCGTGAGCAGTCGCAGCGTCTGCAGACGCAGGCCGATGAACTCGCCTCGATGCGCGCGTCACTGGATGAACGCAAAATTATCGATCAGGCGAAAAGCTGGTTGATGCAGCAGCACGGTTTCAGCGAGCAGGATGCGTGGCAGGCGCTGCGTAAGAGCGCCATGAACCAGAACAAACGGGTGCTGGAAATAGCCCTGGCGGTGCTGGCGGTTGCCGCCACGCTCAAGGCATAACTCGAAGGAGGTAGCTGCACAAACCCTGTGCGTAGAGTGCGTCAGCGCAGTGCAAAAACGACGCATCATCAGCGCATTTATAGCGCCAGCCTTGATAAAACGGCCTGATATTTTTGGCACAGGTTTTGCAATACCTTACAGACATTGCGCATTTGTTTCGCCAACGGCGGTGAAGCGAGTGCTTTGGATAAAGGCGTCCGGCCCCATGTTTTTGCGACATGCGGGAGGACGCCTTTTTTTATTTTTTTTTTCAGGATGCGCATGATGAGCAAAACGCGGTTCACATTGTCACGACGTCAATTTCTCCTGGGTAGCGCGGCGGTCGGTGGCAGCTATCTACTGCCGGGATTACGCAATGCGGTATGGGCTGCCGGTTCCGATGCGCCCGAAAAGAGCAACATTCGCGTCGGCTTTATTCCGCTCACCGACTGCGCGCCGGTGGTGATGGCGTCAGTAAAAGGCTTCGATAAAAAATACGGTCTGACGCTGCAACCGAGTAAAGAAGCCAGCTGGGCGGCGGTGCGCGACAAGCTCACCGCTGGCGAATTGGATGCCGCGCACGCGTTGTACGGCATGATTTATGGTCTGCAGTTGGGCATTGCCGGGCCTCAGCATGAGATGGCTAACCTGATGACGCTCAACAACAACGGGCAGGCCATCACCCTGGCGAATCAGCTTAAAGATCAGAAAGTTACTGATGCGGCCAGCCTGCAAAAATTTATCGCCAGCCAAGCCAAAGGCAGCTTTACCTTCGCGCATACCTTCCCAACCAGTACACACGCCATGTGGCTCTATTACTGGCTGGCCAACGCCGGTATCGACCCGTTTGAGGATGTGCGCACCGTGGTGGTCCCGCCACCGCAAATGGTGATGAACATGAAGATGGGCAACATGAGTGGCTTCTGCGTTGGCGAGCCGTGGAACCAGCGTGCTATCAGCGACAACATCGGTTTTACCGCCACCACCACACAGCAAATTTGGCCGGATCATCCGGAAAAAATTCTCGCCACGCGCGCCGCCTGGGTGCAAGAGAACCCCAATACCGCCCGTGCGCTGACCGCCGCAGTGCTGGAAGCCGCGCGCTGGATCGATGCCTCCGACGCTAACCGCAAAGAGACCGCGCAGGTGCTGGCCGGACGCGCGTGGATCAACACCAAAGTGGAAACGCTGGAAGGGCGCATGCTCGGTCAGTACGAAAATGGCCTCGGTCAGCGCTGGCAGGACGCGCACGGTATGCGCTTCTTCCGCGACGGTGAAGTGAGCTTCCCGTGGATTTCCGACGGCATGTGGTTCCTGACGCAGATGAAGCGCTGGGGCATGGTGCAAACCGCGCCTGATTATGCAGCAGTGGCGCGTCAGATCAACCGTATTGATATCTACAAACAGGCCGCCAGCGCGGTGGGCGGCATTAGCGTCCCAGCCGGCGAGATGCGCAGCAGCACACTGTTCGACGGCAAAGTATGGGACGGCAGCAATCCCGCCGCTTATGCCGACAGTTTTGCCCTTAAACGCCGTTAAGTGAGGTCATGATGAAATCTGAAGCACGCTCGCTCAATACCGCGCCGATCGCCGCGCCACCGGCGCAGGTGATTGCACTCAAGGTAACGCCCGCACCGCGTCGGGGTCAACGCTGGCTCCGTCCCCTGCTGCAGCGGCTAATCCCCGCCAGTTGCGGCCTGATTCTGCTGCTGTTTGTCTGGCAACTGGCTTCAATGTCCAGTAAAGGCTTCCCCACGCCATATGCCACCTGGCAAGCCGCCGTCACGCTGTTTGCCGATCCGTTTTACAACAACGGGCCTAACGATCAGGGCATCGGCTGGAACGTGGTCGCCTCGCTGCAGCGGGTGGCAATCGGCTTTGGTCTGGCGGCGCTGGTGGGCGTTCCCGCCGGATTCCTGATTGGCCGTTTTACCTTTATCGCGCACATGCTCAACCCGATCATCGCGTTGCTGCGTCCGGTCAGTCCACTTGCCTGGTTGCCGATTGGCCTGCTGCTGTTCCAGCGCGCTGAACCGGCATCAAGCTGGACCATTTTCATCTGCTCCATCTGGCCGATGGTGATCAACACCGCCGAAGGCGTACAGCGAATTCCGCAGGATTATCTCAATGTGGCGCGCGTGCTGCGGCTCAATGAGTGGACAGTGATGCGCCGCATTCTGTTCCCGGCGGTGCTGCCTGCAGTGTTAACCGGTATGCGTTTATCGATGGGCATCGCATGGCTGGTGATTGTCGCTGCGGAAATGCTAACCGGTGGGCTCGGTATCGGTTTCTGGATTTGGAACGAGTGGAACAACCTCAATGTGGAAAACATCCTGATTGCCATCGTGGTGATTGGCGTGGTCGGGTTACTGCTCGAACAGGCGCTGATGTTACTGGCACGCCGCTTTAGCTGGGAAAAATAAGGAGCCGATGATGAATCCAATTATTCGCGTACAGCAGGTCAGCCAGCGCTTCAATACCGCAGGCGGCGAGTTCCTCGCCCTCGATAACGTCAGTTTTGATATCCACCAAGGTGAAACCCTCAGCCTGATTGGTCACTCCGGCTGCGGAAAGTCCACGCTTCTCAATTTGATAGCCGGGCTGACGCAGCCGAGTAGCGGCGTGTTGCTGTGTGACAACTGCGAAATCAGCGGTCCCGGTCCGGAGCGTGCGGTGGTGTTCCAGAACCATTCGTTGCTGCCGTGGCTGACCGCCTACCAAAACGTGGAGCTGGCGGTGCAGCAAGTGTTCAAAGGAAAAATGAGCAAAAGAGAGATGAGCGAGTGGATCGAACACAACCTCAATCGCGTGCAGATGAGTCACGCGCTGCATAAGCGTCCGTCGGAGATCTCCGGCGGCATGAAGCAGCGTGTCGGGATTGCGCGTGCGCTGGCCATGCAGCCACGTGTGCTGCTGCTGGATGAACCGTTCGGTGCGCTGGATGCGCTAACGCGCGCTCATCTGCAAGACAGCGTGATGCGCATCCAGCAGGAGCTCAATACCACCATTGTGCTGATTACGCACGATGTCGATGAGGCGGTGTTGCTGTCAGATCGCGTGTTGATGATGACCAACGGCCCCGCCGCGCAGGTCGGTGACATTCTCAACATCGACCTGCCGCGTCCACGTTCACGGGTAGCGTTAGCCGACGAGCCGCGCTATCACCAGCTGCGTCAGCGGATTCTGCATTTCCTGTATGAAAAGCAAACGGCTGTGGCGTAAGGGGACAACCATGGTGCAGCGACTGGTAGTGATCGGAAACGGCATGGCGGCGATGCGCATGGTGGAAACCTTGCTGCAACGTGCGCCGGGTCGCTACGCCATCACGGTGATTGGCCGTGAGCCGCACGGCAATTACAACCGGGTGCTGCTGTCGCCGGTGCTGGCGGGCGAAAAAGCCTTCGCTGACACGGTGATCCACGAACCCGCATGGTATGCGGCACATCAGGTGCAGTTGCTGATGGGGGAAGAGGCGCTGCAGGTAGATATCCCTACGCGCACAGTACAAACCGACCAGCGCACACTGCACTGGGACAAGCTGGTGTTCGCCTGCGGTTCGAGGCCGCGCATGCCGGATCTGCCCGGCATCCATCGCCCACAGGTGCAGGGTTTCCGCACGGTACGAGACGTGGAGGCCATGCTCGCGCAGCAAGGTCCGGTGGTGCTGCTGGGCGGCGGATTGATTGGCGTGGAAGCCGCAGCGGCGCTGCGTCAGCGTGGACGTGACGTCACGCTGCTGCATCATCGTCCGTGGCTGCTTGATCGCCAGCTGGATGCCAAAGCGGGTGCGCTGTTGCAGCAGCATCTGGCACAGCGCGGTATTCGCTGTCGGCTCGGCGTCACTTTGCAGGCCATTGACGCCGAAAGCGTCACGCTCGGCGATGGGGCGGTTATCGCAGCGGAACAGGTGGTGATCGCCATCGGCGTGCTGCCGGAGATCGCGCTGGCGCAGGCGGCGGGCGTGCCTTGCCAGCGCGGCATTCTGGTTAACCGTCAACTGCAAACCGCGCTTCCGCATGTGTATGCGCTGGGTGAGTGCTGCGAAATCAGCGGCGAAACCTTTGGCTTGATTGCGCCTTGTCTGGCGCAGGCCGCCGTGCTGGCAGCACAACTGGCGGGTGAACCCGTGGCCGACTTTCACTATCAGGAAAACGGTACGCGGCTGAAAGTCAGCGGCATTGAGATGTTCAGTGCGGGCGATATCAGCGAAGGCGACGCCATCAGCAGCTTTGACCCGCTGCACCAGCACTATCGCCGACTGTTTTTGCGCAATGGCGCACTGCGCGGCGTGCTGCTGTTTGGCGACAGCCAGGCGGCAGGCACGCTGCTACCACAACTTCAACAGGCCGCGCAGGTGGGCATTAACGCGCTGTTCGGTCTTGACGACAACACAACGCAGCCAAGCGCTGCAGGAAGCCAGATGATGAGCAAACCTCTTCTCGCCGTGGTTGGACATGGCATGGTCAGCCACCATTTTCTCGAACAGCTGGTGAGTCGTGAACTGCATCAGCACTATCACATCGTGGTATACGGCGACGAGCCGCAGATGGCCTACGATCGCGTGCACCTTACCGAATACTTCAACGGCAAAAGCGCGGACGATTTGTCACTGGTCAGCGATAACTTCTTTCAGCAACACGGCGTCGAACTGCGCAGCGGTTGTGAAGTGGTGGCGATTGACAGTGCAAAACGCAGCCTGCGTGATGCCAGCGGCGCGGAATTGACCTGGGATAAACTGGTGCTGGCGACCGGCTCGGTGCCGTTTGTACCGCCGGTTCCCGGCCACGATCACGCGCGTTGTTTTGTATACCGCACACTGGCCGATCTGGATGCGATTGCTGACTGTGCCCGTAATGCGACGCGCGGGGTGGTGATTGGAGGCGGGCTGCTCGGACTGGAAGCCGCCAACGCATTGAAACAGCTCGGTCTGGAAACCCATGTGGTGGAGTTCGCGCCGCGTCTGATGGCGGTGCAATTGGATGACGGCGGCGCGCAGATGCTGCGCGGCAAAATCAGCGCGCTGGGCGTTCAAGTTCATACCAGCAAGCAAACTGAAGCGATTGAGAGTCTGCCGGATGGCAGCCTGCAGCTGCGTTTTGCCGATGGCAGCCTGCTGGCAACGGACCTGCTGGTATTTTCAGCGGGTATTCGTCCGCGTGATGCACTGGCGCGCGCCGCCGGTCTGCAACTGGGTGAACGCGGCGGCATTCTGATCAACGACGCTTGCGCCACCAGCGCCGCAGATGTCTATGCGATTGGTGAATGCGCGCTGTGGCAAGGGCAAATTTTCGGTTTGGTTGCGCCGGGATATCAAATGGCGCGCGTACTGGCGGCGCAGCTGGCGCAGGAAGAACTGGCGTTCAGCGGTGCCGACATGAGCACGAAACTGAAACTGCTCGGCGTGGAAGTGGCGTCATTTGGCGATGCGCACGGGCGCACCGCTGACAGCCAAAGTTATCAGTGGATCGATAATCCAAAGGGCATCTACAAAAAACTGGTGGTGTGCAAAGATCGCAAAACGCTGCTTGGCGGCGTGCTGGTGGGCGACAGCGCAGATTACGCCAGCCTGCTGCAGATGATGCTGAATCAGTTACCGTTACCAGAAGAGCCGGAAAGCCTGATTTTGCCCCAGTTAGCGGGTGCGCCGGCTAAAGCGCTGGGTGTCGCGGCGTTGCCAGACAGCGCGCAAATCTGCTCGTGCCATAACGTCAGCAAGGCGGACATTTGCGGGGCAGTGCAGGGCGGCTGCGGTGACATGGCGGCGATCAAAAGCTGCACCAAAGCGGCAACCGGCTGCGGTGGGTGTAGCGCATTAGTCAAACAGGTGATGGAGTTCCAGCTCGCCAGTCAGGGCGTGGAAGTGAAGAAGGATATCTGTGAACACTTTGCCTACTCGCGTCAAGAGCTGTATCACCTGATCCGCGTCGGCAACATCACCACCTTTGAGCAGCTATTGCAGCTCAACGGACGCGGACAGGGCTGTGAAGTGTGCAAGCCGCTGGTGGGATCATTGCTGGCATCATGCTGGAATGACTACTTACTGAAGCCCGAACATCTGCCGCTGCAGGATACCAACGATCGCTACTTCGCCAATATCCAGAAAGATGGCACCTATTCGGTGGTACCGCGTGTGCCAGCCGGTGAAATTACGCCGCAAGGGCTAATTGCGATTGGTGAAGTAGCCGCTCGTTACGATCTCTACACCAAAATCACCGGCGGTCAGCGCATCGATCTGTTCGGTGCGCGGCTCGATCAGTTACCGGATATCTGGGAACACTTAATCGCGGCGGGTTTTGAAACCGGTCACGCTTATGGCAAATCGCTGCGCACGGTAAAATCCTGCGTGGGGTCAACCTGGTGCCGTTACGGCGTGCAGGATTCTACCGCCTTCGCCATCGCATTAGAGAATCGCTACAAAGGGCTGCGCGCCCCGCACAAAATTAAAATGGCGGTTTCCGGCTGCACGCGTGAATGCGCTGAAGCGCAGAGCAAGGACATTGGCGTAATCGCCACGGAAAAAGGCTGGAACCTGTATGTCTGCGGCAACGGCGGGATGAAACCGCGTCATGCCGATTTGTTCGCCAGCGATCTCGATGATGAAACGCTGCTGCGCTACGTTGACCGCATCTTGATGTTCTATGTGCGCACCGCCGATCGTCTGCAGCGCACCAGCGTGTGGATGGATAACATGGAAGGCGGACTCGACTACCTGCGTCAGGTGGTGATCGAAGATTCACTCGGTATAGCCGTGCAACTGGAGCAGGAGATGCAGCGCGTGGTGGAGCGCTATCAGTGCGAATGGCACAGCACGCTGCAGGATCCTTCGCGTCGCGCCTTGTTTACCGCCACCGTCAACAGCGAGCAGCCTGACGAGACGCTCAACTATGTGCAGGTGCGCGGTCAGCGTCAGCCCGCGACGGCGGACAGCATTCCCGTTACCACGTTGCCGGCAGAACCCTGGAGTGCCATTTGCCTTGTCGACGCTATCCCGCCGTCTGCGGGCATGGGTGCGCGGTTAGGCGGTCAGCGTGTGGCCTTGTTCCGCTTGGGCGAGGCGATTTATGCGCTGGAAGATATTGAGCCCGGCACGCAAGCCAGCGTGCTGTCGCGTGGCATTCTCGGCGACGTAGCGGGCGAGCCGGTGGTGATATCACCGCTCTACAAGCAGCGCGTGCGGCTGCGCGACGGACAAAGTCTCGATAACGCCGAGCATCAGCTGCGCTGCTGGCCGGTGCGCGTGGAGGGCGGCAAAGTGTGGCTCGGGCATCAGCCGATTATTGCGCTGGCGGCGGCCTCATGAAAACCACCTGTCCGTACTGCGGCGTGGGCTGTGGCGTGGAGGTGAAAGCCCTCGATGCGCCGGTGAGCGGCGACCGCCAGCATCCGGCTAATTTCGGTCGGCTGTGCGTCAAAGGTTCAGCGCTGGGCGAGACCCTGATGCATGACGGTCGTTTGCTCTGGCCGCAGATTGATGGTCAGCGCGTCAGTATCGATGCCGCACTGGACCATGTGGCGGCGGGTTTCCGGCGCATCATCGATCAACATGGCCCGCAGGCGGTGGCCTTTTACGGCTCCGGTCAACTGCTAACGGAGGATTATTACACCGCCAATAAGCTGATGAAGGGCTTTATTGGCTCTGCCAACATCGATACCAATTCACGGCTGTGTATGGCTTCGGCGGTGGTGGGTTACAAACGCGCTTTCGGTGCCGATGCGGTGCCGTGCTGCTATAACGATCTTGAACAAGCCGATGTTGTGGTGTTAGTCGGCTCCAACGCGGCATGGGCGCATCCAGTGGCGTGGCAGCGGCTGGTGCAGGCCAAAGCCGAACGCCCTGAGATGCAGCTGGTGGTGATCGATCCGCGTCGTACTGCCAGCTGTGACCTTGCTGATGTTCATCTGGCGCTGCAACCGGGATCTGATAGCGCGCTGTTTGCCGGGCTGCTGAACTGGCTGGCGCACCATGCGGGTATCGATGCCAGTATGTTGCCGCATCTGGCCAATGTGGAAGCGACCTTAGCCGCCTGTGAGGCGTGGGATGTGGCGACGGTCGCCGCTGCCTGCCAGCTGAGTGAGCATGACATTGTGGCATTTTGGCAGCTGTTCGCAGCGCAGCCGCGCGTGCTGACGCTGTGGTGCATGGGCATCAATCAGTCACAAACCGGCAGCGATAACAACAACGCCATCCTCAATGCGCATCTGCTCAGCGGCAAAATCGGCCGTGCGGGCTGCGGACCGTTTTCGCTGACCGGACAGCCCAACGCCATGGGCGGCCGTGAAGTGGGCGGCTTAGCCAATCAGCTGGCGGCGCACATGGGCTTTAGCGCAGCAGAGGTTGATCGTGTTGCGCGCTTTTGGGGGAGCGATCGTGTTGCGGAGCAGCCGGGACTGACGGCAGTTTATCTGTTCAATGCCATCGAACGCGGCGACGTCAAGGCAGTGTGGATCATGGGTACCAATCCTGCCGTTTCGATGCCGGAAGGTAACCGCGTGGCACACGCGCTGGCGAAATGCGAGCTGGTGGTGGTGTCGGAAGTCAGCGCCCACAGCGACACGGCACAATTTGCTGATGTGCTACTGCCGGCGCAGGCATGGGGCGAGAAAAACGGCACCGTGACCAATTCGGAGCGGCGTATCTCACGCCAGCGCAGTTTTATTGCGCCAGCCGGTGAGGCCAAAGCGGATTGGTGGCTGCTGGCGCAGGTGGCGCAGCGACTCGGTTTTGGCGCGGCCTTTGCCTGGCAGCATCCAGGCGAGATTTTCGCCGAGCATGCCGCGCTGTCTGGTTTTGAGAATCGCGGCACGCGCGCCTTTGATATCAGCGCGCTGGCAACCATCACGCGTGAGCAATATGACCAGTTAGCCCCGGTGCAGTGGCCGATCACTGCCGCGTCACCCAACGGCACCGCGCGGCTGTTTGCCGATCGCCGCTTTTACCATGCCGATGGAAAAGCGTGTCTGCTGCCGCCCGCGATACCGGTTAAAACCCTCATGACCACTGATTATCCGCTGCTGATGAATACCGGCCGCATCCGCGATCAGTGGCACACCATGACGCGCACCGGCAACGTGCCGCGACTGATGCAGCATTACGATGAACCCTTTGTCGCGCTAAATCCGCTGGATGCGGCGGCGTACGGCTTGAGCCACGGCGATGTGACGCGCGTGCAGTCGGCGCTGGGCTGGTGCAGTGGACGCGTCACCCTCGACAGCGGCCTGCAGCGTGGGCAAATCTTTGTGCCGATGCACTGGACAAGACAGTTCAGCGGGCAGGCCAACGTCGATGGATTAGTCGCGGCCAGCTGTTGTCCCGATTCCGCTCAGCCAGCGTTAAAACAAACGGCGGTGCGCTTGCAACTACTGCGTCCAGCGTGGCAAGGCTGGCTGTGGCTGCCGGACATCATCACGCCGCCTGCACTACTCTACTGGTCGCGAGCCCCACAGCCCGGCGTGCAGCGCTATGTGCTGGCGGGCAGCGCTCATGCTGGCGAATGGCTGATGCAACTGCCGGGCATGTCCGCATTGCAATGGCAGCAGGCGCAGGCGGGACAGCAATTGCACTGGCTTGGCTGGCGCGAGGGCAAGTTGGCATGCGCCTTTTATGCCGCGCCCTGGCTACCAGACATCGATCACCCATTTATCGCGCGGGCCTTCAGCCAGCCGCCCGATTTGCCGCAGCAGCGACATGCGCTGTTGGGCGGGCGACCGGCGCAGGGCGGCAGCCACGGACGTACCCTTTGCAGCTGCTTTGGCGTCGGTGAAGTGGCGATTCGCCGGGCCATCGCTGAGGGCTGTGATTCCCCGGCAGCGCTCGGCGCGGTGTTGAAATGCGGCACCAACTGTGGCTCCTGTATCCCGGAGCTCAAACAACTGCTCTCATCTCTGCGCGTGGCGCAGTAACGGAAAACATCATGACGCAAGCCAGTGAATCCCTCGACAAGCTGTTTAATCCGCGTGACGGCGAACACGCGCAAGGTGGCGTCTGGCTAGTTGGGGCTGGGCCGGGAGACGTAGAACTGCTCACCTTAAAAGCATGGAGGCTGATCAACAGCGCCGACGTTGTGGTGTATGACCGGTTGGTGAGCGAGGCGATCATGGCGGAAGTGCCGCCGGAGACGCTGGCGATTGATGTCGGCAAGAAGCCCGGCAGCCACGGGTTAAAGCAGGCGCAAACTAATCAGCTGCTGGTGGATTTAGCCCGCAGCGGGCGGCAAGTGGTGCGGCTCAAAGGCGGCGATCCCTTTATTTTCGGGCGCGGCGGTGAAGAGATGCTCTATCTGCAACAGGCGGGAATAGCCTGCCAGATCGTGCCGGGTATTACCGCCGCCGCCGGATGCGCGGCAGCCAGCGGCATTCCGCTAACGCACCGTGATTGCGCACAGTCGCTGCGGTTAATTACCGGTCACGGCAAAAGCGGTGAACCGCAGCTGGATGATGCCAGCCTCGCCGCCAATAACCAGACGCTGGTGTTTTATATGGGGCTGAAGTGGAGCGCCAGCATCAGCGCACAGCTGCAGGCGCAGGGCCGCAACGCGCAGACGCCGGTGGCAATCATTGAGAATGGCACGCGTGCCGATCAGCGGGTGATGATCACTACGCTGGCTGAGTTGGCACACACTGTTGAGGTGCAACAAGCCCAATCGCCGGCGTTATTGTTGGTGGGTGACGTGGTGCACTTTTATCGCCAACCGGTCAGGATTAATGCACATTCGAGCAATGTAGCGGCGCCATTTATGGCGACCAATCAGCCCGCAATTTCACTTATGGCTAAATAAGCTCACATTTCCCCCCTTTAATCCGCGCTTTAGCCTGTCAGGGTTTTGGCATTCTATGCTCAGAATTCCTGCCAGCTGAGGTAAGTCGTGGCTGAAGAGAGTAACGAGGACAAAACAGAATCGCCCACGCCCCACCGACTTGAAAAAGCGCGTGAGGAGGGGCAGATTCCGCGTTCGCGCGAGCTGACTTCAGTGATGATGCTGTTGATTGGATTGCTGATCCTGTGGGTCGGCGGCAACAGCATGGCGGAGCGTCTGGCCAGCATGGTCGCCACCGGATTTCGTTTTGATCACGGCATGGTAAACGATGACAAAGTGATCATTGGTCATATCGGCAGCCTGATTAAGCAGGCGGTGATCGCGCTGCTGCCGCTGATGGGCGGCTTAGTAGTGGTGGCGATTGCCGGGCCGATGGCGCTGGGCGGCCTTAACTTCAGCGGCAAATCCATTAAGTTCGATCTCAAAAAGCTCAACCCGCTTACCGGTATTGGCCGCATGTTCTCCGGCCAAACCGCTGCAGAGCTGGTGAAATCGATCATGAAAGCGGTGCTGGTTGGGCTGGTGGCTGGCTGGTACATCTGGAGCCATTGGGAAGAGATGCTGCGTTTGATGAGCGAATCGCCGATCAACGCGCTACATCATGGTTTGTCGATGATCGCCGCCTGCTGTGGGCTGATCATGCTGGGCCTGTTCCCGATGGTGGGTTTTGATGTGTTCTGGCAGCTCTACAGCTACTTCAAAAAGCTGAAGATGACGCGCCAGGAGATCCGCGACGAACACAAACAAAACGAAGGCGACCCGCACGTTAAAGGGCGTATTCGCCAGGCGATGCGCGCGGCGGCTCGCCGTCGCATGATGGCTGATGTACCGAAAGCCGACGTTATCGTCACTAACCCGACGCACTACTCGGTGGCGCTGAAGTATCAGGAAGGCAAGATGAGTGCGCCCAAAGTGGTGGCCAAAGGCGCGGGCGATATCGCCCTGAAGATTCGTGAGCTCGCCAAAGAGCACCGCATCCCGATTCTCGAAGCACCGCCGCTGGCGCGTGCGTTGTATCGACACACCGAAATTGGTCAGTTCATCCCCGGCGCGCTGTATGGCGCGGTAGCGGAAGTGCTGGCCTGGGTTTGGCAGCTGCGACGCTGGAAGCGCGAAGGCGGCCTGATTCCAAACAAACCAAAAAACCTGCCGGTTCCGGCAGACATGGACTTTGCAGGAGAGAACACTAACGATGGCTAATTTAGCCGAGAAGCTGCGTTTACCGGGCAACTTTAAAGACACGCAATGGCAGGTGCTGGCGGGCCCGGTACTGATCATGTTGATCTTGTCGATGATGGTGCTGCCGTTACCCGCATTCATTCTTGACCTGCTGTTCACCTTTAACATTGCGCTGTCGATCATGGTGCTGCTGGTGGCGATGTTCACCCAGCGCACGCTAGAGTTCGCCGCCTTCCCGACCATTCTGCTGTTCTCGACGCTGCTGCGTCTGGCGCTGAACGTTGCGTCAACCCGTATCATTCTGTTGGAGGGCCATACCGGCGCCGATGCGGCCGGACGCGTGGTGGAAGCCTTCGGTCACTTCCTCGTTGGCGGTAACTTCGCCATCGGTATCGTGGTGTTCATCATCCTCGTTATCATCAACTTCATGGTTATCACCAAGGGTGCGGGACGTATTGCCGAAGTCGGCGCGCGTTTTGTGCTGGATGGGATGCCCGGTAAGCAGATGGCGATTGATGCTGACCTCAACGCCGGCTTGATTGGCGAACAGGAAGCCAAGCAACGCCGTACGGAAGTGACGCAGGAAGCCGATTTCTACGGCTCAATGGACGGTGCGAGTAAGTTCGTTCGTGGTGACGCCATCGCCGGCATCCTGATCATGGTGATCAACATCATCGGCGGCCTGTTGGTCGGCGTGGTGCAGCACGGCATGGATCTCGGTCACGCCGGTGAAACCTACACGCTGTTGACCATCGGTGACGGCCTGGTAGCACAGATTCCAGCGCTGGTGATCTCCACCGCCGCAGGTGTCATCGTAACGCGCGTGGGCACCGATCAGGACGTCGGCGAGCAGATGGTAACGCAGCTATTCAAGAACCCGCGCGTGCTGATGCTGAGCGGCGGCGTGATTGGTTTGCTCGGCCTGGTGCCGGGCATGCCAAACCTGGTGTTCCTGCTGTTTACCGCTGCGCTATTAGGACTTGCCTGGTGGTTACGCGGTCGCGAAATGCAGCCGAAGAAACCGGCAGAAGCCTCCAGTCTGGTGAAAACCCAGGAAACGCCGGCCACGGTGGAAGCGTCGTGGACCGATGTGCAGCTGGAAGATTCGCTCGGTATGGAAGTGGGTTATCGCCTGATTCCGATGGTCGATCACCTGCAAAACGGCGAACTTTTGGGGCGTATCCGCAGTATTCGTAAGAAGGTGGCACAAGAGGTGGGCTTCCTGCCGCCGGTGGTGCATATCCGTGACAACATGGAACTGCCACCCGCGCGTTACCGCATCCTGATGAAAGGCGTAGAAATTGGCAGCGGCGATGCTTACCCGGGCCGCTGGATGGCGATCAACCCCGGCACCGCCGCTGGTTCGCTGCCGGGCGAGCCAACCGTCGATCCGGCCTTTGGTCTGGCGGCGATCTGGATCGACAGCGCCCTGAAAGAGCAGGCGCAGATTCAGGGCTTTACCGTGGTGGAAGCCAGCACCGTGGTGGCGACGCACCTCAATCACCTGATTGGCCAATACGCCAGCGAGCTGTTTGGCCGTCAGGAAGCGCAGCAGCTGTTGGATCGCGTCACGCAAGAGATGCCGAAGCTGACCGAAGATCTGGTGCCGGGCGTCATCACGCTGACTACGCTGCACAAAGTGCTGCAAAACCTGCTGACCGAGCGCGTCTCGATTCGCGATATGCGCACCATTATTGAAACGCTGGCGGAACATGCGCCAGTGCAGAACGATCCGCAAGAGCTCACCAGCGTTGTGCGTGTGGCGCTGGGACGGGCGATTACCCAACAGTGGTTCCCGGGCAACGGCGAAGTGCAGGTGATCGGCCTGGATGCCACGCTGGAACGCCTGTTGCTGCAGGCGCTGCAAGGCGGCGGTGGACTCGAGCCAGGTCTGGCAGATCGCTTACTGGTGCAGGCGCAAGGCGCACTGCAGCAGCAAGAGATGGCAGGCGCGCCGCCGGTGCTGCTGGTCAATCATCCGCTGCGTGCGTTGCTGGCACGCTTCCTGCGGCGCAATCTGCCGCAGCTGATTGTGCTGTCGAATATGGAGCTGACCGACAACCGTCAAATCCGCATGACCGCCACCATTGGAGGCAAGTAATGCGTCGCTGGTGCTGGGCATTAATGCTGATGCCGTTGATGGCGCTGCCGCTGGCTGTTGATGCGTCCAGCGGTGCCTGGACAGCCAACGCCAGCGGCCCAAGCCTTGGCGTGCGCGGTAACTGGCTGATGACGCCTGCGCTGCGTGCGCCTTCCAGCGCGCCGGGCAATATTTCGCTGGTGTACTGGCGTTATCAGCTCAGCCGTCCTGCGCCCTCGGGTTTGGTGGTGCGCTTATGTGCGGGCGATCGTTGTGTCGAGATTGAAGGCGCCAGCGGCAGTACCCGCGGCTTAGCCAACGTGGCGGCGGAAGAGACGCTGCATCTGGCATTTGGCTTTAAGGGGAAGGGCGCCTTGCCGCCCGGCTTACGCGTGGTGAGCAGTGAAGTGACGGTGAATTATCAGTAACGCGTGTTACCTCGGCGACGCGCCCTGCGCCGCCGAGTGCATGGATTAAGGCTTATCTACCTGACCGTAAATCGGGGGTGAAGCCAGTTTTGCATCCTCTCTTAACCCTTTCACCTGCTTCGCATTTACTTTGGCCGCCGCCGGATTACCAAACTGCTGGGTAACAAAGTTACTGACATCCGCCACCTGCTGGTCACTCAGCTCAGGCGCAAAAGGCGGCATAAAGACTTCTCCCTCGCGCATATGGCGATGCACACCGTTTAGGACCACCGATACCACGTTCAGCGCATCTGCCGCGCCGGTGCTGGTGTGGTGGAACAGCGATGGATAGGCATGGAAACCGCTGCCCGATCCCGCACCTTCCGCGCCGTGACAGCTGGCACAGTTACCGGCAAACACCACCGCGCCGGGCTGAGCATTGCGGGTCGCCTCATCGGCGCCGCGCAGTGCAATCAGCGCGGTGGAAGGTTGTCCCCAGCTGTCGCGCGCGCGGGTTTGCTGGGCGTCCGGCTGCGGCTTAACGCTGCGCAGATAGGTGGCGATGTCCTGCAGATCACTCTCGGGGAGATATTGCAGGCTGTGCTCAATCGCTTCGGCCATCGGCCCGGAGGCGCTGGCTTTGTTGGCGACAAAGCCGGTTTTCAGGTAGGTCACCAGCTGCTGCTGGCTCCAGTCACCGATGCCTGCCTGCTTATCGGGTGTGATGTTGTACGCCATCCAGCCGCCGAGATCGCCGCCGGCCAATGCTTTATCGTTGTCCATGCCCATGGTCAGATTACGCGGCGTATGGCAGGTGCCGCAGTGCGCCAGCGCTTCAACCAGATAGCGGCCGTTATTCCACTGCGCGCTCTGCTGCGTATCGTTCTGCAATTCGCCTTTATCGAAGTTAAACCACTTCCAGAAGCGCATGCCCCAGCGTTGGTTGAACGGGAACGGCAGGTCGGTTTGCGGTGAAGCCTGATGCACCGGCGGCATCGACATGAGATAGGCTTTGATTGCCAGCACATCGTCACGCTTCATTTTGGTAAAGGAGTCATATGGCATCGCCGGATAGAGTTGCTCGCCGTTTTTGCCAATGCCGTCGCGCACCGCAGCAACGAACTGATCGTCACTCCAGCTGCCGATACCGTACTGCTTATCAGAGGAGATATTGCTGCCCCAGATCTGGCCGAAAGGCGTACTGACCGCAAAGCCGCCGCCAAACAGCGGGCCGTTGGTGGCGGTATGACAGGCGGTACAGTCACCAGCGCGCGCCAGATATTCGCCGCGCTTAATTTGAGCGGCATTGTCTGCCGCCTGCGCCACGGCGCACTGCATCAGGACCACCGCGATAGCGGCCTGAATCAATACAGGTTTCATCGGGTGCTCCTTACAAGCTTGCCAGAACGCTATCGGCCATACGCAGCGCCAGCGCGGTTCCGGTCAGCGTTGAGTTGACCGTCGAGGCCGACGGCATAATACCGGTACCGGCGATAAACAGGTTCGGGTGATCGTGGGTGCGACAGTGACCATCCACCACCGAATCCTGCGGATTGCTGCCCATGATCATGGTACCGGTGATATGTTGGTTGTTGTCGTAGACGCCGCGTTTGCTGTAGACCGCCTCGGTGCCGCCCATCTCTTTCACCATGCGCTGGAAGTCGATCATCGACTGGTCATAGCCGCGATGCACGTAGTCCGGGAAGCGGTAGTAAACCTCGAGGCGGGGAATGCCCCAGGCATCCTTCTCGGTTTTGCTCAGCGTGACGCGGTTCTGCGGCTCCGGCAGCATCTCCAGCAGACACTTGAGCTGAACAAAACGCTCGGCCTGGAAGGCCAGCTTGTCGTTGAGCGCCTTGCCGTAATAGCCCTGACGCACCAGACGTTCGGTGAGATAACGCACCGGCGAGGTGTTGGCGAGGTCGATACGCAGCGCCGAGCGCTCACCACGGAAATCGCCGTCGCGCATATTGTTGATGCTGCCAGGACGCATCGGCCCACGGCCAAACCACACCGGCTCATCGGCGTAGAACTCTACCGACGATCCTGGATGATCCATCAGGTTGCGGCCCACCATGCCGGAACTGTTGGCGATGCCGTTCGGGTAGCGATCGCTGGTGGAGAGCAGCAGGATTTTCGGGCTTTCGATGCCGTTGGCGGTCAGGACAAACTGTTTGCCAGTGACGCGATGGCCCGCTTTGTTCTGATCGAGATAGTGCACCGCCTGAATGGTGCCTTTGTCGTCAGCCTCAATGCGGAACACCACCGCATTGGTGACGATTTTGACACCGGCATCCAGCGCCTTACGCGCGGCGATGCCGCCGTGGTACTGCGCATCGATCGGGCAAACCGGCATGCAGTTGTTGTTGCCGCAGCAGGCCGGGCGACCGTCATAGGCGATACTGTTACGCGCCTGCGGACCAATGCCCACCTCATAACCCAGCGGACCGAGTCGCTGCTTCAGACGATCGAAGCCATACGGCAGCGGAATGCCCGGCAACGGATAAGGGCGCGAACGCGGCGAAGCCAGATCGCTGTCACCGGACACGCCCATCTGGTATTCGGCGTCGCAGTAATAGGGTTCCAGCTCGTCATAGCTGATCGGCCAGTCGCGGCCAATGCCGTACAGCGACTGAATGCGCATATCGTTCGGCAACAGGCGGAACGCTTGTCCAGCCCAGTGCCATGTGGTGCCGCCGGTGCCGCGCAGATATTGGGCGCGATAGGGATCCGGGCCTTTTTGAATCAGGTAATTGTTATCGCTGGGAATGAATTTAGGCTGCGGTGCCCACGGCTGCGGCGGATACGGTTCGGTGAAGTCGCCCTTAAACGGCGAGTTGCGGAAATACTCCACCGCCTGATCGCGCTTAATCTCCGGGCCGGACTCCAGCATCAATACCGAAGCGCCTGCTTTGGCCATCTTCAGCGCCGCCAGTGAACCGGCAATGCCGGCGCCAATCACCACCACATCGGCGCTTAATGAATCAGACATGTGCTCTCCTTGCAGGCGGCTGCGTCCAGAAGTTAGGTTGCCCCGACGCGTAGCTCGGTGGTAACAGGGAATCACGCACCAGCTGATAGCTGACGATATTCTCAAAAGCGATACATTGCGGGCGCGGCAGCGGGCCGACAATGCCGAGATACCAGCCGGAAACCAGCGCCTGATAAAGATCGTCGAGTGCTTTGGGTTGGGTACTCAGCAGCGCCAGCAGGCTGCTGCCGTTGGCGGCAGGTTGTTGCTGCAGCAGCGCGCTGAGCGTATCGAGCTGGCTGTCCAGCTGCGGGAAATTTGCGTGCAGCCAGCTGTAGAGGCGCTGCGCCAGCAAGGCATCCGGCTGGTCCAGTCCGGTTAATCGGACGGAAATCGCAGTAAAACTGGCGGACGGAGCCACTGCGGCGGCCAGCGGTGGCGAGGCGAAAGCCAGGCTGCCGGGGAGCGCCTGCGTCAGGACGCCAGCCACCAACAGGCCCGCCGTGCCGGTCAGCAACCGGCGGCGTGAAAGAGTCATCATGGAAATCCCCGAAAGTTATTTCAGCGCCTGAGCGGCAGCCTCTGAAGCCTGATTATCCAGATCCTGTTTGGGGGTGCTGACGCCAACCGCGCCGACCACTTCATTCTGCAGCGTGAGCGGGAAACCGCCGCCGAGCGCCACCGCGTGCGGGATGGCGAGAACCGTGGTTTCGCCGCTCTGCAGACGCTGCATAAATTTCAGGGAAGGGGCGTGATACAGCGCCGAGGTGCGCGCTTTACCAATGGCGGCATCGACGCAGCCCGGCGATGCGCCGTCAAGGCGCTGGAAGGCCAGCAGCGTACCGCTGGCATCAACCACCGCTACACAGCCGGTGCTGTGCTGCGCGCTGATGCTATTTTTGACGCTGGTCATTACCTGGTTGGTGTGGCTGGCGTCCAGCGCGGCGGCGCTGGCCTGGCCAATACCCGCTGCCAGCAGCAGGGAAAGGGCGACAGATGCTCTAATCTTCATGTTTTGCTTCCGATAGTTATTGTTTTAAAACCTGCTTCTCGTCTCGCTTACGCTACGCTGTAGCAAAAATGTAAACAATTGCCGATAAACAAAACGCATACCTCTATGCGTATAACTCATTGAGGTGGATAGATCTTATCCAGCGTCTGTTGCCAGACGAACGGCGTGAGTTGTTGATAGCGCAGGGAGCGGGCGTTTAACGCATCAATCAGCCCTTGCTGCGTGGCAACAATCGCTGCGCTCATGGCGGCCGGTACCTTGACGTCCTGCAGCGTTTTCACCACTTCCTGCATCTCTTCGGCGCGTCGCTGGCCGTGCTCCGCCACGCGGCTAATCAGGTAGTGCGGCAGCTGATCGTTCCAGCCCAGCGACGGGAAACTGGCGTGCAGCGAGTCGAGCACCGCTTGCTCTACGCCATACTGGCGCGCCGCGCTCAGGCATTCGGTGGTCAGCGCTTCGAGGCCTTTGATCATCACGCTGCGGCACATCTTAATCGCTGAAGCTTCACCCACTTCGCCACCCAGCAGGCGGCTGTTGAGGCCCAGCTGTTGCAGCAGCGGCTGCACCTGTGCAGCCTGAGCGCCACCAATCAGCAGCGGCGTGGCCAGCCGCTTAGGCGGCACCGGCGCCATCACCGCTACGTCGATATAGCCGGCACCCGCAGCGTGAATCACTTCAGCCGCGGCGCGTTTGGTGTGCGGTGCCACCGAGTTGAGATCGAGAAAGTGCTGCCCGTCCTGTAACAGCGCTGCCGCCTGCTGCGCCACGTTGAGGGCCTGCGACGCGGTAACGGTGGAGAACACCAGCGCGGCGTCCTGCAATGCATCCGCCAGCGAAGCGGCCAGCCGCACGCCGCTCTGCTGCGCTTTTTGCTGCAGCGCGGGCAGGGTTTCTGCCGCGAGGGCTTTGCGATCCCACACCGTCACCGCATTGCCCTGCGCTTTTAAATCATGGGCAAGAATGCCGCCCGCTTCGCCAAAACCGATAAAGGTGATGTTCATCAATTACTCCTTGTTGAAGGCCAGACCGCCGCCGGAATCATGACTTCACCGGCGAAAATGGCACGCGCGGTGCGCAACAGACCGCAGCCCGCCAGCGGGTTATCGCCTTCGCGCTGCAGCAGCACGCTAAATTCACCGCTGGGATGTTCCACGCTCAGCCGCTGTTGAGGTTGCTGGCTGGTGCGTGCCAGTCCGTCTGCGACGCTGCCGGGGATCAGGCAGGCGCTGGCAACGCTGACCGCGCCAAGCACGCCAATCGAGGCGTGGCAGCGTTGTGGAATAAAGGTGCGTGAGCTGATGGCGCCGCCGTGACGCGCTTCGGCCAGCAGCGTGACTTTGGGCACCGTACGCTGGCTGACATCCCCTAAATTCATCCGCGGCCCAGCCTGCAGGCGGATCGACTCCAGCCGCTGCTTGAGCTCGCTGTCGTTATCCAGCGTTTCGCGGCTTTCATAGCCGCTGCGATTGACATCCGCTGCACGCACCAGGATCACCGGCATGCCGTTGTCGATGCAGGTGACATCGATGCCATCAAAACGATCGCGCGGCTGACCGGTTGGCAGTAGCGCGCCACAGCTCGAACCGGCAATGTCTTTGAAGGTGAGGGCGATTTCGCCTGCGCTGCCCGGTACGCCATCAATGCGTAAGTCGCCGTCATAGTCGACTTCACCGTCGGGCGTGGCGAACACCGCCTCGGCAATCTGCCCGGTGTTCTGCATGAAAATGCGCACACGGGTGCGTTGATTGCCTGCTTTTACCAGCCCGCGTTCCACGGCGAAAGGCCCGACGGCGGCGAGGATATTGCCGCAGTTTTGCCCGTAATCGACGCGGGCTTGATCGACGTTGACCTGGGCAAACAGGTAATCGACATCGGCATCGTCACGGTGTGAAGCGCTGACGATCGCCACTTTGCTGGTGAGCGGATCGGCCCCGCCGAGGCCGTCAATTTGACGGATATCGGGCGAACCCATCACCGCCAGCAGTACCGGATCGCGGGCCGCCGGTTCGGCTGGCAGATCCTGTGCCAGAAAGCAGGCGGCTTTGGAGGTGCCGCCGCGCATCAGTAAGCAGGGAATGCGACGCTGGCGCATGGTTTACTCCTCCAGTTGATCGAGCGTGTCGAGATAGCGCAGTCCTTTTTCTGCCAGACGCGGACGCATCTGATAGATATCCAGTCCCAGCTCACCGGCCGCTAAACGCAGGCGTTTGCTCTCTTCCAGCTCTTCACGCTGACGCGCGTTGGCCGCCACGCTGGCGGCTTCACCGCGTGCCACCACCACCACGCCGTCGTCATCGGCGACGATAACGTCACCCGGCCAGATCAACTGCCCGGCACACACCAGCGGCACATTCACCGAGCCGAGCGTCTCTTTCACCGTGCCCTGCGCATATACCGCACGCGACCAGACGGCAAAACCCATTTCGCGTAACGTGCGGCTATCGCGCACACCGACATCCGCCACCAGCCCGCGCACGCCGCGCGCCTGCAGCGAGGTCGCCAGCAGATCGCCGAAGAAGCCGTCGCTGCACGGCGAGGTTGGCGCAACCACCAGCACATCGCCCGGCTGACAGAGCTCCACCGCGACGTGAAACATCCAGTTATCGCCGGGTGCGACCAGCACGGTGACCGCGCTGCCCGCAATAGCACAATCCTGCTGAATCGGGCGAAGGGCAGGATCGAGCAAACCTTTACGCCCCTGCGCTTCATGCACGGTGGCGACGCCAAAGCGCGCCAGCGCGTCGATATCGGTGGCTGCCGCGCGCGGGATGTGGCGCACCGCGACGCCTTTTTTCGCGATGATGCTCATGCCAGATCCTCCGTCACGCGCGGGAAGATGCTCTGATAACCTTCGCCATAAATGATCTCGCGGCTGGTGGTAATGCCGACGTTACGCTTGGCCTGCACGCCGCGCTGCTGCGCTACGCGCGTGTAGTATTCCCACAGATGTTCCTGCCCGGCCATGCACTGAATCGCCTGATATTTTTTGTCCCACACCGAGGTGATATCCAGCAGCACATCCGGCTTCCAGTTGCACTGCTCAGGCTGGTGCGGTTCGAAGCAGTACACCGGCGGCGCACCGACGATTTTTTCGCCCGGGCGGTAGCCTTCGGCCTGGGCGATAATGCGCGCCTCCTGCGCCAGATGCGTGGCCATTGGGTGATCGTAGTTGTAGGGATCCTGCAAGGAATGGGTCAGAACAAAGTGCGGTTGCACCCGGCGATAGACGTCCGCGAGGCGGAACAGGGTTTCTTTATCGGCACGCAGCGGATAATCGCCGAGATCAAAAAATTCAATGCTGGCACCGAGGATCTCGGCGGCGGCCTGCGCCTCGCTGCGGCGGGCGGCTTTGACTTTCGCCTCGCTCATCTCCCCCTTGCGCCACAGCTTGGCCGACTCGCCGCGCTCGCCAAATGAGAGGCAGACAACGTGAACGTCATAGCCCTGCGCATGGTGCAGCGCGATGGCACCGCCAGCGCGCCAGACGAAATCTGCTGAGTGAGCGCTGACCACCAGCGCGGTTTTTTTTGGGGTGTTGTTAGTCATGGCATACTCCTCCGCTGTTTTTTCCATGCTGTCACTGCCCACCTGGCGGCGATAATTCATTTCATTGCAGCGGGTATGCGTTTTATTTATATTGCGACATCGATCGGTGGTGAAAACAGGCAGGGAAAGATGGCGGAAAAGGGCACGCAGGAGCTGACAAATCTGATGCAAATCAGGGCATTTAGTCAGGTGGTGGCACAAGGCAGTGTCTCACGGGCGGCAGATGAATTATTTCGCACCCAGTCGGCCATTACCCGCGCTATTCGCGACCTGGAACTGACGTTAGGCGTCACACTATTTGAACGTCACGCCGGCGGCATGATGCTGACTGACTTCGGTAAATGTGTGCTGCCGCGTGCGCTGCGGGCGATTGAGGAACTGCATCAGGTACCGCAGCGGCTGGCTAAATTGCAGGGACGCGGTGCGCAGCGTAGCGATGCGGAACCGCTGTGGCTGTTTAACGTGCGTCGGCTGCAAATTTTTATCACGCTGTGCCAGACGCGGCATATGCAGACGGTAGCAGCGCGTCTTGGACTGAGCCAGCCGGCGGTGAGCGCCGCGCTGCGCGTGCTGGAAAACGGCGCGGGCATCGCGCTGCTGGAGCGCACGCCGCACGGCATGATGCCTTCGCTGGCCGGACGTGAAATCGAAGCCAACGTGCGGCGTGCGCTGAATGAATTGCGCCACATTCCGGCCGATATCGCTGCCCGCAGCGGGATACTCGAGGGAACGGTGCGCGTGGGCGCATTGCCGCTGGGACGCACGCGTATCCTGCCGCAGGCGATCGTGATGCTGACGGCGCGCTATCCGGGCGTGCGCGTGGTCACCAGTGAAAGCGCCTTTGGCGTGCTGGCCTCGGAAATGCGCTCGGGCGATATCGATTTTATTTTTGGCGCGCTGCGCCGCGATGAAGATGCGCTGGACGTCACGCGCGAGACGCTGTTCTCCGAACGTATGGTGCTGCTGGCGCGTCACGATCATCCGCTGGTGGGACGTGAGCTCTCTACCGATGATCTGCGCGCGGCGCGTTGGGTGCTGCCGCGTTCGGCCACGCCGGCACGTTATCTATTGAATAACAGTTTTCAGGCGATGGGCATTCCGGCACCCGATCCGGTGGTGGAGACCGGCGATCTGGCGTTGGTGCGCGGCTTGCTGATGCAGTCGGATATGCTGGCGGCGGTCTCTGCTCACCAGCTGGAAGTGGAACTGGCGTCCGGCGCGCTGGTGGCGTTGCCGGTGCCTTTGCCGGATACCGATCGCGCTATCGGGCTGACGGTGCGGGCGGGCTGTCTGCACTCACCGGCAGCGGATGCGTTGATCCGCTGCCTGCGTGAAGTGTGCGGGCAGGACCAATAATCAACCTGCGCGCGCCGCTTCCATCAACGCATAGCGGTAACCGCGAATGCCGTAGCCGCAGATCACGCCTTGTGCGACGTCGGAAAGATAGGAGTGATGACGGAACGGCTCACGCTTGTGCACGTTGGTGATGTGCACTTCCCACAGCGGCAACCCCACGCCGGTGACCGCATCGCGGATCGCCACCGAGGTGTGCGTCCACGCCGCCGGGTTGATCACCAGCGCCTGCGCTTCGAGACGCGCCTGCTGAATCCACTCAATCATTTCCCCTTCGTGGTTGGTCTGGCGAAACTCAATCGCCACGCCCAGCTCTTCCGCCGTTGCGCGGCACAGCGCTTCCACGCTTTGCAGCGTGTCGGAACCGTAGGTTTCTGGCTCGCGGGTGCCCAGCAGATTGAGGTTCGGGCCGTTCAGTACATAGATGGTTCTCATCGTGACTCCTGTAATTCAGTAAAACCAAACAGCCGCTGTGGCGTGTGCCAAAGCACCTGACGGCGGCTCTTTTCATCGGGGATCAGCTGTTCGATCAGCAGCAGTTGCGTGCCCATATCCATGCGTTCACTGGCGCGCAGGAAAGGCCAGTCCGATCCCCACATGCAGTTTTCCGCGCCGAAAGCGTCCAGCAATGCCAGCAAATAGGGATGTCCATCGCTGAAGGGATAGGGCTGCCGGGAGAATTTCGCCAGCCCGGAGAGCTTGACGCTGGTGCGCTGCTGGCCGGCCAGCGACAGCAGCGCCTGAAAGGCTGGTTGTGCTACGCCCGCGCTGACGTCAGGCCGACCGGAGTGATCGATCAGCAAACGCGTGCGGGTGCGTGACAGCAGCGGCATCAGCGCCAGTAGCTGATCGTTTTGCACCTGAATCTGGGCAAAGAGATCCAACTCCGCCAGCCTGCCCATCAGGGCATCAAGCTGGAGAAACGGCTCGGTGCCCAGCATCGCCACGTTAAGCGCAATGCCGACGATGCCTTGATCTTTCAGGCTGGCGAGCGTGTCGCTCTCCACGTCACGCGGCGTGACGGCAATGCCCTTGAAACGGCCCTCACCGCGCTTGATGGTATCCAGCAGGCAGCGGTTATCGGTGTTATATCCCGACGTCGGGCCGACAATCAGCGAGTGGCGGATGTTGTACGCCTGCATCACAGCACGATAGTAATCCGGCGTCGCCAGCTCGTGTCCGTCCGGGTTATAGGCGCTCTCGGGCGCCCAGGGAAAGTTTACTGGATCAAAAACGTGGTGATGGCAGTCGATGACCGGTTGCGTAAACATCAGTCTGCTTTCCCCGCCACCGAGTAGAGCACCTGCTGATTGCGCGTCTGCTGGAACTGTTCCAGCGTTTCACCGCGCATCGCTGAGTAGATATGCAGGTTAGAGACGCCCACCACCGCACCCAGTTTTTCCAGCAGGAAGAAGCTGACGCCGTAATGGATCATGCCGCGCCAGTCGAGCTGGGTAATCAGCGTTTGCTCTTCAGCGCTCAGCCCGGCTTCCTGATACAGCGCCTGCGGAGCTTCGCGGAATCGCTTGCGCCACTCTGGCTGAATCATGCGGTGCAGGAAGCGGTTTATGCGCAGCGCTTTCAGGCTGCGCGCCTGGGTGAACGGATAGGTGCCGGGCAGTTTTTCCACGCCGCTGAGCTGCAGGTTGATCTTATCGCGCTGACGCTGGTGCACATCGACCGGCGCTTCGCGTGACTGATTTTCGAGGATCAGCGTGGCGATCCCGGTCATCGAAGGCAGATAGTAATCCTGATGCAGTTTCTCGACGTTGGCCGACAGCGCACCGCGCATGATCAGCCACATAATCACTTCCGCACCTTCCAGGCCGCCGAGCGTGGCGTATTCAGCCAGCGTTATTTCGGTCAGGCGCTCGGGATCGTTGATCAACAGATCGATAAACTGCGCATCCCATTCGGGATTGTTGAAGCCGCAGCGCTCGCCGTGTACCTGATGTGAAACGCCGCCGGTCGCGACCACCGCGACTTTCAGATCCTCCGGGAAACTTTCTACCGCGCGCTTCAGCGCCTGGCCGAGTTTATAGCAGCGACGCGCCGTCGGGATTGGGAACTGCAACACGCCGACCGCCAGCGGAACCACCTGCATCGGCCAGCCGCCTTGCCACGGTGCCAGCGCCGACAGCGGCGAAAACAGGCCGTGATCCAGCGCTTTGTCCTGGAAGAATGACATATCGAACTCATCCGCCATCAGGCTGGCACCAATATGCTGTGACAGCGCCGCATGGCCTTTTACCGGCGGCAGATCGCGCGGGCCGCCGCCTTCATCCGCAACGGCATATTCGTCATCAATGCCCAGCACAAACGCCGAGTAGTGATCAAAAAAGAAGGAGGTGACGTGATCGTTAAACACATACAGCAGCACGTCCGGTTTTTTCTCCTCCAGCCAGCGCTGCATCGGGGCAAAGCCATCGAAAATCGGGGCCCATGCGCCTTCCTGCTGCTTGTTGTGATCAACCGCAAAGCCAATGGTGGGAGTATGGGAAACCGCTAAACCGCCTATGATTTTAGCCATAATTTTTTGACCTCTACTTCATCGATTATTGAGGGTACGCGACAGGGACGGCAGGTCGTTAAGGTCGATGCCTTTAACCTGACGGGCCACCTGTGCAGGGTGATGTCGGGTGATGGAAAGTGCCGCCAAAACTGCCGGGAGCGACAAAACGATAAAAATGGCTGTTTGCCCAGGGAACACGCCGAGCAGCACGCCGCCCAGCGACGAGCTGATAATGGCGCCGCTGCGACCAATGCCGTGCATCCAGCACACGCCAGTGGCGCGCATTTCGGTGGGATAAAAGGCCGGGGAGAAGGCCTGCAATCCGGTTTGTGCACCGTTGATGCAGACGCCGGCGAAGAACACCAGCAGCGCCAGTACATTCGGGCCAAAGCTCCAGATGCCCTGCGACACCAGGCAGAAGCTGCCCAGCAGATAGAACAGGGCGATAACATATTTCGCTTTGAAACGGTCCATCAGCCCACCAACCATTAAGCCGCCAAAGGTGCCGCCCAGCTGGAATAAGCCCGCCACAATCGCCGCACGCTCCAGCGTCACGCCGCCAGAACGCAGGATGGTTGGCAGCCAGCCGTTAAGCAGGTAGATGACGAATAGCCCCATGAAGTAGGTGAGCCATAACACCACCGTGCCGCCTGCATAGCCGCGGCTGAACAGCTGCAGCACCTGCGCCTTTTTCGGGATGATTGGCGCATTGAGCACAAAGGCGGTGCCAGCGGAGAACTCGCCGCCCAGACGTTTGAGCACGGCGGCAATCTTGTCGCGACTGACTTTGCGCACCACCATATACATCGCCGATTCCGGCAGCAGCCACAGCAGCAGCGGCAACATCAGTAGCGGCAGCAAGCCCCCTAAACCCAGCACCGCTTGCCAGCCAAAGTGTGGCAGCATGCCGGCGGCAATGAATCCGCCCAATCCGGAACCGATATTGAACCCGCTGTACATCACGGTGATCATCAGGCTGCGACGGCGTTCCGGCATATATTCCGACACCAGCGTGACGCAGTTGGGCATCACCGCACCGAGACCGAGACCGGTGAGAAAACGTAACACACCCATTTCCAGCGGCGTGCGCGCGAAGGCGCTCATCAGGCTGAAGCAGGCGAAGACGGCAATCGACAGCAGCAGCACGCGTTTGCGGCCAAATTTGTCGGACCACGGACCGGCAATTAGCGCGCCAATCGCCACGCCAAACATCGCGGCACCGAGAATCGGCCCCATTTCTGCATGGCTGATGCCCCAGTCTTCAATCAACGCGGGCGCAATGAAACCCATCGCTGCCGCATCGTAGCCATCAAACATGATGATGATGAAACACAGGCTGAGGGTCAGCCACTGGTATCCGGTGATCGGGCGGGCGTCGATCCAGCCTTTTACATCGATAATGTCGTGATTGCTCATAGGATACGCTCTGATTTTTTTATTAATAACGTTATCGGGTTGAGATTTTTTTCTGCCCTGACATTGGCCGGGGGCATCACTTTAACCCGATTGCAGGGGGGTGAGTTTTATAGTTTTTAGCTTTTAAAACAGCTTGTTGCATGTTTTTGTGTTCTTGCTTCCATAACCAAATTAGGGATGGCGTGCGAGTTTGTCTGCCATAAAATGGTTATGAAGGTATGAGTTTTGTTTATTTGGTGAGCTGTGTCGGAAAAATGAGAAGGCGTATCGAGGCTGAGGAATGGCGGGTATTGGGCACGGCAGAAGCGCTATTCAGAGCGGGCTGAAGAGCAGAATTTTGTCAGAGGGGGAAAAAGGGGGAAAGCAAGCGGAGAGCCGTTTGCGGCGCTCTCCGCCAGAGGTATTACATGCGTTCGACGGTTTTAATGCCCAGCGTATCCAGACCTTGCTTCAGCGTTTTCGCGGTTAACGCGGCCAGCTGCAGGCGGCTCTGACGGATGTTCTCGTCCTCGGCTGAGAGAATAGGGCAGTGTTCGTAGAAGCCAGAGAACTGACCGGCCAGATCGTACAGATAAGCACACATCACATGTGGCGTACCGTCGCGCGCGACCTGCGTTATCACTTCTTCGAACTGCAGCAGACGCGAAGCCAACTGCGCTTCACGCTCTTCAGTCAGCACGATGTCACCGCTCAGGCTATCGGCATCAATGCCGGCTTTACGGAACACCGACAGCACGCGCGTGTAGGCGTATTGCATATAAGGCGCCGTGTTGCCTTCGAAGGCCAGCATGTTGTCCCAGTCAAAGATGTAATCGGTGGTGCGGCTTTTTGACAGGTCAGCGTATTTCACTGCGCCGATGCCGACCACTTCCGACAGATCCTTCAACTCTTGCGCTGACATCTCTGGATTCTTTTCGCTGACCAACGCATGCGCGCGTTCAACCGCTTCATCCAGCAAATCGGCGAGGCGAATAGTGCCGCCGCTGCGGGTTTTAAATGGACGACCATCTTTACCTAGCATCATGCCGAAGGCGTGATGCTCAAGCGGTACCGATTCCGGCACGTAACCGGCTTTACGCACGATGGTCCACGCCTGCTGCAGATGCTGGTGCTGACGGGAATCGATGTAATAGAGCACGCGATCGGCATGCAGGGTTTCGAAACGGTATTTGGCGCAGGCGATGTCGGTGGTGGTGTAGAGATAGCCGCCATCTTTCTTCTGAATGATCACGCCCATCGGTTCGCCTTCCTTGTTTTTGAACTCATCAAGGAAAACTACCGTGGCGCCTTCGCTGGTCACCGCCAGGCCTTTTTCGCGCAGATCGGCGACGATGCCTGGCAGCATGTCGTTGTACAGGCTTTCACCCATTACATCTTTGCGCGTCAGCGTCACGTTCAGGCGGTCATACACCTGCTGATTCTGGCTCATTGTGATATCAACCAGCTTCTTCCACATGCTGCGGCAATATTCGTCGCCACCCTGCAGCTTCACCACGTAATTACGCGCGCGCTCGGCGAAGGCTTCGTCGGCATCGTAGGTCACTTTGGCTTCGCGGTAGAAAGCTTCCAGGTCAGCCAGTGCGATCTCTTCGTGATGTTCGTTCTGCTGCTTTTCCAGATAGGCAATCAGCATACCGAACTGCGTGCCCCAGTCGCCGACGTGGTTGGCGCGGATCACGTTATGGCCAAGGAACTCCAGCGTACGCACTGCGGCATCACCAATGATGGTGGAACGGACGTGACCGACGTGCATCTGCTTCGCTACGTTAGGCGCGGAGTAATCCACCACGACAGTTTGTGGCGCAACCGCACTCACGCCAAGACGCGGCAGCTGCAGCGCCTGCGCGGTTTGCGCCGCCAGCCATGCACGATCGAGGAAGATATTGATAAAACCGGGACCGGCGATTTCGACTTTGCTGGCGATGCCGTTAAGATCCAGATGCTGAATCACCTGCTCAGCCAGTTGTCGCGGTGCCTGACCGAGCTTTTTCGCTACGGCCATCATACCGTTTGCCTGGTAATCACCGAACTGTACCTTCGCAGACTGGCGAACCTGAGGTTCGCAATCGGCAGGCGCACCCGCCGCAATCATTGCCTGACTGACTTTGTCGGAAAGAAGAGCCTGAATATTCACCGCGTTACCTTCATATGCTGAAAAGGCCCGCCTGTAGGCGGCGAGCCGATGTCGTCATCCCGCAACTGCGCGGCGGGACGGAAAAATAAGAGGGGAAGTATACGTGAAATGTTAAAGTGAGTCAGCTATTCGGTATCTGATGACAGGCAACATCGGGCCCTCAGCGCCGATTAACGGCGCCGCGGGTGACGACGAGGATTTTTAACGCTTTTGTCTTCACGCACCTTCCAATGGCGGGAAATTGCAAATCCCATTAATGCAATCAGGACCGCGACAACAATGAGCATAGACATAAGGCCGTTCCTTGTAGTTGTGAAACCCAAATTTATAAGAAAGGGTATCAAGCTGCAATTGTTTGCAGCCTAAATAAGAGTTATCTCATTGTATTAACTATTGTTATTAATAACAGATAGTTAGGTCACTTTCATAAAGTTACTGCTGGACCTGATTTAGCGATAAATCCGAAATGAATGGTCTATTTATGCGGTTTTACGCCTTTTTGGCGCCTAAATCGGATGAATCCGACAATTTTGTCAAGCGGAATCAACGGTTAGCAAATTTCATATTGATTAGTAAACCTGAACTGAATTAGAGGTAAGGCATGATGCAGACCCACTTTCCTGTGGAATTGGATGATTTAAAACAAGACATGGCGCGTTTTGAACAATCGCTGATGAATTTTTCTGAGCGTTTAGGCATTAACCTGGCTGAACATGAAGCCGATCACGTCGCGGTGCGCTGCCACCAGTTTGCAACGGCAGAACGCTGGAAATCTGGCTTATTGCAGATCGGCACACAGTTTTCCGAGGCAATGATCAATGGTCGCCCGATTTGTCTGTTCAAACTGCATCAGCCACTGAACCTGGCGGGCTGGCAAATTGATGTGATTGAACTGCCGTGGCCAGGCGAAAAGCTGTATCGCCACGAAGGGTGGGAACATGTAGAGATTGTACTGCGTGGAGAACCGGAAACGCTGGGCATGCGGGCGATGGCGCTACTTTCTGATGATGCGCTGACACAGCCGGGCATCTCGTTTAAAACCAGCGCGCCCAAAGGCGAGAACGAGCGATTGCCCAATCCGACGCTGGCGGTGACGGACGGGCAAACCACCATTAAGTTTCATCCATGGCGACTGGAAGAGATTGTCACCAGTGAGCAGGCTTAACGCCGCGCTGCGACCGCTTTTTGCAAACGCGTGACCGCCTGTTCCAGCGTGGCGCGCGTACAGCCAAAGTTGAAGCGCACGAAATTATCATCGCCAAAATCGTGGCCCGGTGAAAAACCGAGGCCGTGCTGCTCGAAATACGCCATCGGATTGGCAACATCCAGTCTGCTGGCGTCGATCCACCCCAAATAGGTCGCTTCCGGCGCGGCCATCTGCAATTCTGGCAGTGCATTCACCTGCGCCACCAGCCAGTCGCGATTGGCGCGCAGATAATCCAGCTGCGCTGCCAGCCATGCATCGCCATCGCGCCACGCCGCTTCGGCTGCCACCAGCGCCAGAATATCCACGCCAGGCACGATACCTTCACGCACGCGTTTGAACCGCGCACGCAACTCCGGATTGGGAATAATCGCCAGCGACGCGCCCAATCCGGCAATATTGAAGGTTTTCGACGGCGACAGCAGCGTGATGCTCCGCTGTGCGGCATCTTCACTTAACGCCGCAAAGGGAATGTGCTGTGCGCCGGGTGACAGCAATAAATCGCAGTGGATTTCATCGGAGCAGACGATCAAATCATGCTGCTGCGCAAACGCCAGCTGCGCTTCCAGCTCGTCACGACGATAAACCGTGCCGCCCGGATTCTGCGGATTACACAGCATCAGCAGGCGTTCATTGCCCTGCATCGCGCTATTATCCAGATTCATCACCCAGCGATCGTCTTGTAAACGCAGCGGTAAATTTACCTGTGCGCGGTCGGCCAGCTTTGCTGCACCGCGAAACGGCGGATAGATCGGCGTCGGGGAAACGGTGGATTCGCCAGACTCCGTGAATGCGCGGACCGAAAGATTCAAACCGCACACTACGCCGGGCAATAACACAATCCAGTCCGGCTCAATCTGCCAGTTGTAGCGCTGCGCTAAACGCGAAAGTATGATATCAATCAATCCGGTTGGCGTTGCGCCATAGCCAAATACACCGTGCTCAGCGCGCTGTTTAATGGCCTCAATCACACTCGGCGGCGAACGAAAATCGCTGTCTGCGACCCAGAGCGGCAGCACATCGCGATCACCATATTTGTGCCATTTCAAACTATCGCTGTGACGACGGTCTATCCATTGATTAAAATCGAATGCCATAGTGCGAGTTCCACGTAAACTGTCCAATTAAGTAGACTAACTGAAGCATTCATCCCGAGCCAGAAGTCATGAGAAGGAGCATGGTATGACGAAACTGGAAATTTGTTGCTACGGCATCGACTGCGCAATGACTGCGCAGCTGTCCGGTGCCGATCGCGTGGAGCTGTGCAGTGCACCGCGCGAAGGTGGGTTGACGCCTTCAGCCGGCGTGCTGGAAGCGGCACGACGTGAAATTTCGATCCCGGTACATCCTATCGTACGTCCGCGCGGCGGCGATTTTTGCTACACCCACTTTGAGTTTGAGTCGATGAAATCGGACGTTGCGCTAATGCGTGAACTCGGTTTTCCCGGCTTAGTGATTGGCATGCTGGATGAAGATGCGCATGTCGATATTGCTCGTATGCAGCAGATTATGAAGCTGTGTGACGGCATGGACGTCACCTTCCATCGCGCCTTTGATTTATGCCACAGCCCGAAACGCTCACTTGAGGTGCTGGCTGATTTAGGCATCGCGCGGATCCTGACGTCTGGTCAGCAGCAGAGTGCCGAAGCAGGAATTGCATTATTAAGGGAACTAAATGAACACAGCACAGGTCCAATTATTATGGCCGGTGCGGGCGTACGTTTGAGCAACATCCAGAAATTCATCGACAGTGGATTGCAGGAAGTCCACAGCTCCGCCAGCCGTTTAGTCGCTTCGCCGATGCGCTACCGTAAAGCCGGTGTTTCCATGTGCTCCGAAGCGGAAACCGATGAATTCAGTCGCTATTGCGTTGATGGTGATGTGGTTGAAGCCATGAAAAGCATGACGCAGTTGAGCGCCGTCCGGGTAGCCTGAATTCCCCCCGATTTTGCCGCGCAGCACGCCAGCTCAAATGACGTGATGTTTGCAAGTACCAACCCCAGTTCTTCTAACTGGGGTTCTTTTTATCTGCAATTCCCGTGGAGATAGCGTGATCGCGTAAATGATGCTTTGATTACTCTATGGCTTCGTACGGATAACCTTCATGAAATCCATCCCTTATACCGTTTTAATGCTGCTACTCCCGTACTGCGGCGTCGCGCTGGCGGTCAGCACCGCGTGTCCGCCGATGAGCAAAAACATCACCAGCAGCAACAACTGGATCATGCTGGGTGGCGATGCCAAAGGCGCGGTGCGTCAGGTGGTGGCAGGCGAATTTGGCAAAGATGTGAACTCGCAAAAGCGCGTACTCGGCCAGTTTGATCAGTGCGGCGATTTGATGGTGGCCGATATCTCCTACGACAAAAATGAAGGCAATGTTCTATTGACGATGGAACAGCATATCGCCCGCGTTCAACGCGGCTGGGTGGCGGAATATGCCTACATGGTTAAAGTGATCAAAGCAGGGCAAGAGGAAGTGGTCGACAACCGCCAGGGCACCATCAGCTGGCAAATCGGCCAGCATGGCAACATCATCAGCTCATCCGATAAATTCACCAGCATGGGCAAAGATGGCCTTACCGATACCACTTATCGCTATGACAAACAGTTCAGAGTGGAAAAAAGCGTGGCGCGCGGCAGCGATAATATGACCAACGGCGAAAGCAGCTGGCGCTGGAATCCACAAGGATTGGTAACCTTATCCACCAGCGCGCGCAGCAAAGATACTTATAGCTATGATAACCAGTGGCGGGAACTGCGTTTGAACAGCACCGCGACCACGCCAGTCAGCACGCTGCGCTCGGTGGATGAGTGTCAGCTGTGGGATGAAGTGGGCAACTGCACGCTCAGTTATCTGCATGAAACCGAAGTGTTCGCCAAAGGCACCATTGAACGCCATCTCAGCTCCGCTTATAAATACCAATACTGGAACGCACCCAACGAAACCGCCGCACAAGATTAAAGCAAAACGAACAAAACCCACAAAACCCACATAAAGGCTGGAAACAAGGGCCGCGAAGTAAAGCTTCCGCCGCATGGACAAAACGCCGGGAGCGTTTTTGAACAACGCAAAGCGTTGGCCCACGAAGTGGGCGAGCCTCATGGATGAGGCGAGTAACCGGCGGCAGAGTCCACAGGGAAGTGTCCACGACGCCTTTACGCAGCGGCCCTTGTTTTCAGCCTGAAACGCACCGGAGCAATTGAGAACATCGCATGACACTAATTTTATCTTTCCTTTTCGCCATCACCATCCTCACACTCACGCCCGGTTTTGATACTGCATTAGTGCTGCGTTCTGCCGCCGCGCAAGGCTGGAAACGTGCCTGGGCTACAGCATTAGGCGTTACGCTGGGTTGTCTGGTGTGGGGCGTTGCGGTGGGTTTAGGCTTGGGCGCGCTGCTGCTGGCCTCGGAAATGGCGTATAACCTGCTGAAATGGATCGGTGCGGCCTATCTGCTCTATCTCGGTGTCAAATTACTCATCAACCCACGCACCCAAGCGGAAGAAGGGCAGCTCGCGCAGAGTAAAGAGCAAAGTTATGTTGCCTGCTTCACGCGCGGACTCTTTGGTAACCTGTTAAACCCCAAAGTCGGCGTATTCTACGTAACCTTTCTGCCGCAGTTTATTCCGGCGGGCGCGTCGGTGCCGCTGTGGTGTACGCTGATGGCGCTCACGCACATGGTGATTGGTTTGGTGTGGAATGCGGTGCTAATTGGCAGCAGCCAATACTTTGCGGCGCATCTGCGTCGCCCAGCGGTGCTGAAAGTGATGGATCGCCTGACGGGCTGCGTGTTTATTGGCTTCGCCGCGAAGCTGGCGCTATCGCGGCGTTAAACATTACGGCTTGCGCGCGACTAGCACGGCGCGCAGCGGGGCGGGATAACCTTCCACGGTTTTGGTGCTGTCGTTAGGATCAAGAAACTCGGCCAGCGACTCGCTGGTCATCCAGCTGGTGCGACGCTGCTCTTCCACGGACGTCACCGCGTAATCCGCGATGTGCACATCGACAAATCCGCACTTCTCCAGCCAGCTCTTCAGCGCCGCCGCAGAAGGGATAAAGTAGACGTTACGCATCTGCGCATAACGCTCACCCGGCACCAACACCGCGTTTTCATCACCTTCAATCACCAGCGTCTCCAGCACCAGCTCGCCGTCACTGACTAACTGATTTTTCAGCTGCATCAAGTGGTCGAGCGGCGAACGGCGGTGATAAAGCACGCCCATGGAAAACACGGTATCAAACGCTTGTAACGCCGGCAGTTGCTCAATGCCCAGCGGCAGCAAATGCGCCCGACGATCGTCACCCAACAGCTTACGCACCGCTTCGAACTGACACAAAAACAGCTGCATTGGATCGATGCCGACCACCAGTTTGGCGCCCGCGCCTATCATGCGCCACATGTGATAGCCGCTACCGCAGCCAACATCCAGCACCGTACGATGCTGCAACGGCGAAATGTGCGGCAACACGCGATCCCATTTCCAGTCGGAGCGCCATTCGGTATCGATCTCGGTACCGTAAAGCGAATAAGGACCTTTGCGCCACGGCATCAAATTGCGTAGCAGATTCTCAATGCCAAGACGCTGACGATCGGTCAGATCCTCAACATCGGCGCTCACGCTATGCAACAAATCCAGCTTCTGCGGCGTCAGCAGCGGCAGATAATCAACTGACTTCTCCCAGTCGCGGAATTTACCGTGCAAATTTTCACGCTGCCATGCGGCGACTTGCGCCGGTAACACTTCCAGCCAACTGGCGAGCGGGCCGGTGGCGATCTGCTGATAAAAACGGCCAAACTCAATCATTTCAACGCCACCAACGAACCAAAGTTAAAGCACTGGAACCACAACTCCGCATGTTTGAACCCGGCGGTTTTCAGGCGCGCTTTGTGCGCTTCAACGCTATCGGTCAGCATCACGTTCTCCAGCATGCTGCGTTTCTGGCTAATCTCCAGTTCGCTGTAACCGTTAGCACGTTTGAAATCGTGATGCATGTTAAACAGCAACTCGCCGACATCGGCATCTTCAAAACTGAACTTCTCCGACAACACCAGCGCGCCGCCCGGATTTAATCCGTCAACAATCTTCTTTAGCAGCTCGAGGCGTGCCGGTGGCTCAAGGAATTGCAGGGTAAAGTTCAGCACCACCAATGAGGCGTTCTCAATGTGGATGTCCTGAATATCTGCTTCGATCACCTGCACCGGCGTATCCGCGCGGAAGGCGTCGATATGGCGACGGCAGCGCTCCACCATCGCCGGTGAATTATCCACGGCAATAATCTGGCAGCCCGGCACATGAATATTGCGGCGCACCGACAGCGTGGCGGCACCGAGTGAACAGCCGAGATCGTAAACCTGGCTATTCGGCTGAACGAAGCGTTCTGCCAGCATGCCAATCATCGAAATGATGTTGGAATAACCCGGCACCGAGCGCTGAATCATATCGGGAAAAACTTCAGCTACGCGCTCGTCAAAGGTCCAGTCGCCCAGCTTATCGATGGGCGCGGAAAATAGCGTATCGCGATCAGACATAATGAAAAGGTCCGGAGAGAAAACGGAAAGGGCGCTATTTTGGCAGAAACGCGGGCAGGCTGCACCCTTTGCGTTGCGTCTAGAACAGGCTCGATTGCTGCGGCCAGTCGGGCAGATTGTGTAAGGTTGGTTCCAGCTGCTGCAACTGTGGCCACAATGCCTGAAGCAGCGGAAACACCTCGCCCATATCCGGCGTATGGATAAACAGCAGCGGATCGCTATCCCGCTGCCACGCTTGCAGCTTGCTGTGCCACGGCTGAAACAGCGGCACGCTCTCCGCCACGCTATCACTGCCAATGAAACGCACCATCGGTTGCGCACCGGTACGCACCACATGCAGCGGCACGCGCGGCTTTTGCGATCGAGCGTGCACCGCTGCGGCCGACGGTGAGGTGGAGGCATGCACCGGACGACTATCCAGCATCACCCGATTAATTTGACGCTCCAGCAAACCGCGATTCAGCGCGCGTTCAGCATCACCTTTGGCGAAAAATGCCTGATGCCGCACCTCGACGCCATAGCAGAAATTGCGCGGCAAACTATCGAGAAAAGACCACAAATCGCCGAGCTGAGCCGGTGAAAACGCCGCCGGCAGCTGCAGCCAGTATTGACCGATGCGCGTGCTGAGCGGATCGAGCAGGCGGAAAAACTCATTCAGCAACTCATCACAGTCGCGCAGCGCCGCTTTATGGCTGATGCTTTCGGGAAACTTGAAGCAGAAAAGGAAATCGTCGTGCGTCATGTCGCGCCAGCGCAGCACCACTTCCGGCTTTGGCAGCGCATACAACGTGGTATTACCTTCCACACAACCAAACAGCTGCGCGTAATCGGCTAAGGTCTCAATACCGAACTGTTTCCATTGCGGGTGCTGCCATTGCGGTAATCCAATACGAAGTGTCAACGCGAACTCCTGAATCCTTTAGGGCGGGAAAGGGCGGCTTAATGTAACCTGTTTTGATGTCGGCAGGAAAAACAGCGCGATAAAGCATAATGTTTTGTCCGCTTTGATCGGGCTCCACTTATCCTGCCTGGGTTTTTCCATTATAATAGCCGCCTTTTTTGCGACAGCATCTCAGAAGGTTACGCGGCCTGATGCTGTTTGGCAGCAGCGGCGAAGTTAAAAGGATACGTTATGCGTACAGAATATTGCGGACAGCTCAATCTGTCTCACGTGGGTCAGCAAGTCACTCTCTGCGGCTGGGTAAATCGCCGTCGCGATCTGGGTAGCCTGATTTTTATCGATATGCGTGACCGTGAAGGTATCGCGCAGGTGTTCTTTGATGCCGATCGTCAGGACGCTTTCCAGCTGGCATCTGAGCTGCGTAACGAATTCTGTATCCAGATCACCGGCACCGTGCGTGCACGTGACGAAAAGAACAAAAACAGCGATATGGCGACCGGCGAAGTGGAAGTGTTTGCCCACGAGCTGAATATCATCAACCGCGCTGAACCGCTCCCGCTGGACTCTAACCAGGTCAACAGCGAAGAAGCGCGCCTGACCTATCGTTACCTGGACCTGCGTCGTCCGGAAATGGCGCAGCGTTTGAAAACCCGCGCTAAAATTACCAGCTTCGTGCGTCGCTTTATGGACGACCAGGGTTTCCTCGATATCGAAACGCCGATGCTGACCAAAGCCACGCCTGAAGGCGCGCGTGACTATCTGGTGCCAAGCCGCGTGCATAAAGGCAAGTTCTACGCGCTGCCGCAGTCGCCACAGCTGTTCAAACAGCTGCTGATGATGTCGGGTTTTGACCGCTACTATCAGATCGTTAAGTGTTTCCGTGACGAAGATCTGCGTGCCGATCGTCAGCCAGAATTCACCCAGATCGACGTGGAGACCTCTTTCATGACCGCAGAGCAGGTGCGTGAAGAGATGGAACGTCTGATTCGTGAACTGTGGATCGATATCAAAGGCGTGGATCTCGGTGACTTCCCGCAGATGACTTTTGCGGAAGCGATGAACCGTTACGGCTCAGATAAGCCAGACCTGCGTAACCCAATGGAGCTGGTCGACGTTGCCGATCTGCTGAAAAACGTTGAATTCCAGGTGTTTGCCGGTCCAGCCAACGATGCCAAAGGCCGCGTGGCGGCTCTGCGCGTACCGGGCGGCGCTGCGCTGACGCGTAAGCAAATTGATGAATATGGCGAATTTGTCAAAATCTATGGCGCCAAAGGTTTGGCGTGGATGAAAATCAACGAACGCGCGAAAGGCTTCGAAGGCGTACAAAGCCCGGTTGCCAAGTTCCTCAGCGCAGAAATCGTTGAAGACATTCTCAACCGCACTGGCGCCCAAGATGGCGACCTGATCTTCTTCGGTGCGGACCGCGCCAAAGTGGTGGCGGATGCGCTGGGCGCGCTGCGTCTGAAAGTGGGCCGCGATCTGCAGATTACAGATGACAAAGCCTGGGCGCCGCTGTGGGTGATCGACTTCCCAATGTTTGAGGAAGATGATGAGGGCGGCCTGGCAGCGATGCACCATCCGTTCACGTCGCCGAAAGACCTGAGCGCAGAACAGCTGGCAACCGATCCGGTACAAGCGGTAGCCAATGCTTACGATATGGTGATTAACGGCTACGAAGTGGGTGGCGGTTCCGTACGTATTCATAATGGTAAAATGCAGCAGACGGTATTCAGCATCCTCGGTATTACTGAAGAAGAGCAGCGTGAGAAGTTTGGCTTCCTGCTCGACGCACTGAAATACGGTACGCCGCCGCACGCGGGCCTGGCGTTCGGCCTGGATCGTCTGACCATGCTGTTGACCGGCACCGATAACATCCGTGATGTGATCGCGTTCCCGAAAACGACTGCCGCCGCGTGCATGATGACCGAAGCCCCAAGCGAAGCGAATCCCGCTGCGTTGCTGGACCTCGGCATTCTGGTGGCGCCGAAAAAAGAAAAAACAGAGAACAAATAATGGGCTTTAAACATCCGGTTTCGGTGCTGGTGGTGATTTTTGCCCGCGATACCGGCCGGGTGTTAATGCTGCAGCGACGTGATGACGACAGCTTCTGGCAATCGGTCACTGGCAGCCTGGAAGCGGGCGAAACCCCGCGCCAGGCAGCTCAGCGCGAAGTGTTAGAAGAACTCGCCATCGATATTGCGCACGAAAAGCTAGTGCTGGACGATTGCCACAAGCAAATCGAGTTTGAGATCTTCCCGCACTATCGTCATCGTTACGCACCGGGCACCACGCACAATCGCGAACACTGGTTCAGGTTGGCTATACCCGCAGAACGCGACCTGCTGCTCACCGAGCATCTCGCCGCGCGCTGGCTCGAACCCGCCGCTGCCGCAGCCCTCACCAAGTCCTGGAGTAACCGCCAGGCGATTGAAGAATTTATCTGAATGCTCGCCGCCGCGCGTTTTTCCGGTGGCGAATGCATTAAGTTTTATGAATCTGGTGAGTTTTCAATGAACGCACCGAACAATATCGAACAGTCAGGCGTAATCGGCGCCGCGAGGTTGTTCACCGCCAGCGCACAGCAACCGGAGCGTACTTATGTACGTGAGGATTGCGAGCACTGCCGGGGGACAAGATCGCAAGTAAGATAGCCTGCACCCAGTAAAAGATCGGAGATAAAGTAAGATGGCTGGACACAGTAAATGGGCGAACACCAAGCATCGTAAAGCTGCTCAGGACGCTAAGCGCGGTAAAATCTTCACCAAAATCATTCGTGAGCTGGTCACCGCCGCGAAACTGGGCGGTGGCGATGCGGGTTCTAATCCACGTCTGCGCGCAGCGATGGACAAAGCGCTGTCTAACAACATGACGCGCGACACCATGAACCGTGCCATCGCACGCGGCGTGGGCGGTGAAGATGATTCCAACATGGAAACCATCATTTATGAAGGTTACGGCCCGGGCGGCTCAGCAGTGATGATTGAGTGCCTGAGCGACAACCGCAACCGTACCGTGGGCGAAGTGCGTCATGCCTTCACCAAAACCGGCGGCAACCTCGGTACCGACGGTTCGGTTTCTTACCTGTTCAGCAAGAAGGGCGTAATCTCCTTCGCGCCAGGTCAGGACGAAGATGCGGTGATGGAAGCGGCGCTGGAAGCCGGTGCAGAAGACGTTGTGGCCTATGACGACGGCGCGATTGATGTCTTTACCGCGTGGGAAGAGATGGGTGCGGTGCGTGATGCGCTGGAAGCGGGCGGTCTGAAAGCCGACTCGGCTGAAGTCTCGATGATCCCTTCCACTAAAGCCGAAATGGATGCCGAAACCGCGCCGAAACTGCTGCGCCTGATCGACATGCTGGAAGACTGTGACGACGTGCAGGAAGTTTACCATAACGGTGAAATCTCTGATGAGATCGCAGAAACGCTGTAATGGCGTTGCTTAAAACCCCACTCACCGGAGACGCGCCGTGGCGATAATTCTCGGGATCGATCCCGGCTCGCGCGTCACCGGCTACGGTGTTATTCGCCAAACCGGCCGCCAGCTTACCTATCTGGGCAGCGGCTGTATCCGCACCAGCGTCACCGATCTGCCGACGCGCCTCAAACTGATCTACGCGGGCGTCAGCGAAATTATCACCCAGTTCTCACCCGACTATTTCGCCATCGAGCAGGTGTTTATGGCCAAGAACGCTGACTCAGCGCTGAAGCTGGGCCAGGCGCGCGGTGCGGCGATTGTCGCGGCGGTGAATCATGATTTACCGGTGTTTGAATATGCGGCGCGCCAGGTGAAGCAAACCGTTACCGGCACCGGCGGCGCAGAGAAAAGTCAGGTGCAGCATATGGTTCGGACCTTGCTAAAACTGCCGGCCAATCCGCAGGCGGATGCCGCCGATGCGCTGGCCATCGCCATTACGCATTGCCATATGAGCCAAAACGCGGCGCGTATCAGCGATACGAAACTGGTGATGACGCGCGGACGTATGCGATCCGGTTAGCGGAAACGAAACGCGGTATGAGGCTGGATATTCATCCAGCCTTTTTTATGGTATATAAACAGGCTTACTTATCAGATTAAGGAATTGCTCAGGTGATTGGTCGTTTACGAGGCAACATTCTGGAAAAACAGCCGCCGCTGGTGTTGATTGAGGCGCACGGTGTCGGTTATGAAGTGCACATGCCAATGACCTGCTTTTACGAGCTGCCGGAGATCAATCAGGAAGCGATTATCTTTACGCAGTTTGTGGTACGCGAAGATGCGCAGCTGCTGTTCGGTTTCAATAACAAGCAGGAACGCACGCTGTTCCGCGAGCTGGTGAAGGTGAATGGCGTTGGGCCAAAACTGGCGCTGGCAATTCTGTCTGGCATGTCGGCCCAGCAGTTCGTGACCGCCGTTGAGCGACAAGAGATTGCCTCGCTGATCAAACTGCCGGGTGTGGGTAAAAAAACCGCCGAGCGTTTGATTGTGGAGATGAAAGACCGCTTTATCGGCATGCACTGCGATCTGTTTGGTGGTGATTCAACCTTTACGTTGACCACGCCATCCGCTGCACAAGACAATAACGACGCTGAAGCCGAAGCGGTTTCAGCGCTGGTGGCTCTGGGCTATAAACCGCAGGAAGCCAGCCGTATGATCAGTAAAGTCGGTAAACCGGATGCGGATTGCGAAACCCTGATTCGTGAAGCCCTGCGCGCAGCTATTTGAGGTAAAGCATGATTGAAGCCGATCGTCTGGTCTCGGGCAGTTCCTTTAATGAAGAAGAAACGCTCGACCGTGCCATTCGTCCCAAGCTGCTCACGGAATATGTTGGCCAGCCGCAGGTGCGCGAGCAAATGGAGATTTTCATCCAGGCTGCGAAACTGCGTGGCGATGCACTCGATCATCTGCTGATTTTCGGCCCGCCGGGATTGGGTAAAACCACGCTGGCTAACATCGTCGCTAACGAAATGGGCGTCAATCTGCGCACCACGTCCGGCCCGGTGCTGGAAAAAGCCGGCGATCTGGCGGCGATGCTCACTAACCTCGAACCGCATGATGTGCTGTTTATTGATGAGATCCATCGACTGTCGCCAGTGGTGGAAGAAGTGCTGTATCCAGCGATGGAAGATTATCAGCTGGATATCATGATTGGTGAAGGTCCGGCAGCGCGTTCGATTAAGCTCGATCTGCCGCCGTTTACCCTGATTGGTGCCACGACGCGCGCCGGTTCTTTAACTTCGCCGCTGCGCGACCGTTTCGGCATCGTGCAGCGCCTTGAGTTCTATAACGTGCCCGATCTGCAGCATATTGTGGGTCGTAGCGCGGCCTGTCTTGGCCTGGCGCTGAGCGAAGAGGGCGCGCTGGAGATAGCGCGTCGTGCACGCGGAACGCCGCGTATCGCTAACCGTCTGCTGCGCCGCGTGCGTGACTTTGCGGAAGTGCGCGCCAACGGCAATCTGAGCGGCGAAGTATCAGCCAGCGCGCTGGATATGCTTAACGTCGACAGCCAAGGTTTCGATTACATGGATCGCAAACTGCTGCTGGCGATTATCGATAAGTTCTCGGGTGGTCCGGTTGGCTTAGATAACCTGGCAGCGGCGATTGGCGAAGAGCGGGAAACTATTGAGGATGTGATTGAACCCTTCCTGATCCAGCAAGGATTCATTCAACGCACGCCGCGTGGCCGGATGGCCACGCAGCATGCTTACAAACACTTTGGTATCAGTCGCGAAGAGTAAACCGGCGTTATGCCGCCGGTTTTTTTGCCATGCTAATGATGAACAATAATGCCGCGCATAACACCACTGAAGGACCGGCTGGCGTATCGTAGCTGGCGGAGAAGGTCAGTCCACCGGTCACTGCGATAATACCTGCAATTACCGCAAAACCGGCCATCTGTTCTGGCGAGCGCGAAAAGCGACGTGCCGTCGCCGCCGGGATAATCAGTAACGACGTAATAATCAAAGCACCGACAAACTTCATCGCTACGCCGATGGTTAATGCGGTGACCAGCATCAACATCAAACGCGTGCGCTGAATGTTAACGCCATCCACCTGCGCCAGCTCCGGGCTAATGGTCATCGACAACAGCGAATTCCACTGCCACGCCATCACCGCCAGTACAATCGCCACGCCGCCGCCCATCATCCACAAATCATCGGGCGTCACCGCCAGCAGATCGCCAAACAGGTAAGCCATCAGATCGACACGCACGCCTTGCATCAGACTGACGACCACTAAACCCAGCGACAGCGCACTGTGCGCCATAATGCCGAGCAGCGTATCAATAGCCAGATGCGGGCGTCGCTCCAGCCACACCAATCCCAACGCCAGACACACGGTCACCAAAATCACCGCATAGTAAGGATTCACGTTGAGCAGCAAACCAAACGCCACGCCCAGTAAGGACGCATGCGCGAGCGTATCGCCGAAGTAAGACATGCGGCGCCAAACCACAAACGAGCCAAGTGGACCGGCCGCCAGCGCCAGCAACACGCCGCCCAGCCAGCCAGGTAATAACAGTTCAATCATGACGGGCCATTTCCCTTGCGCAGAACAATGCGTCCCTGTAAATCGTGACGGTGATTATGATGATGACGATAAATCGCCAGCTGCTGCGCGCCGCGTGGGCCAAACATCGCAATAAACTCGGGATGTTGTGACACCGCTTCCGGCGTGCCTGAACAGCAGATGTGATGGTTGAGACACAGCACTTCGTCGGTTTTCGCCATCACCAGATGCAGGTCGTGTGAAACCATCAGCACACCGCAGTTCAGTTCGCGGCGCAGCTGATCGATCAAATCGTACAGCGCGACCTGGCCGTTGACATCAACGCCTTGTGTCGGCTCATCCAGTACCAAAAGCTGCGGTTCATTGAGTAATGCACGCGCCAGCAAAACACGTTGTGTCTCACCGCCAGAGAGTTTTTGCAGCGTTGCATGCAGCAGATGCCCGGCCTGTACGCGCTTGAGCGCCGGCAAAATGGCATCGCGTTTGGTGCCGCGCGACAGGCGCATAAAGCGTTCCACGGTGATCGGCAACGTTGGGTCGATGTGCAGTTTTTGCGGCACGTAGCCGATACGCAAATCAGCGGCGCGCTTGACGCTGCCGCTGGTGGGTTTCAGTAGCCCCAACACCGCGCGAACCAGCGTGGATTTACCGGCGCCGTTCGGGCCGAGCAGGGTGAGAATTTTCCCCGGCTCAAGTGCGAGGCTTATACCTGCAAGCACCGGACGCTGGGAGAACTTCACAGAAATGTTTTCAAGGGTAACAAGTGGCGACATGTTATTTACGGGTTGCATTGAATTTCGAATGTTATAATATCACATTCCATCAACGGGTCACGATGGAATGACGTATTATGTTACACAATAAAAAGCGCCTGATTTTCACCCTTACTGCTGCGGCAATTGGCGCGGCAAGCGCATTACCCGCGCACTCCGCAGTTGTCGCTTCAATCAAACCTATCGGATTTATCGCAGCGGCTATCGCAGAGGGTATTACGCCGGTTGAAGTATTGCTGCCTGATGGCGCCTCAGAGCATGATTATGCCTTGCGTCCCTCTGATGTAAAACGTATTAAAAACGCAGACTTAGTGGTGTGGACAGGCCCAGAGATGGAAGCCTTTCTTACTAAGTCAGCGGCCGAATTACCCGCCAGTAAAAACCTCGAAATTGCCGCATTGCCGGGCATAAAACCGCTATTGATTAGCGGCGATGATGAAGATGAGGAACATGAGCATGGTCACGATCACGATCATGACTCAGAAAATTCCGAAGACCAGGACGGGTCTCATGCGCATCACCACCACGGACAGTTTAATATGCACCTGTGGATGTCCCCTGACATGGCCTTACAATCTGCGGTTGCAATCCATGGAAAATTATTGGAACTTATGCCGCAAAGCAAAGCCAAACTTGACGCTAATCTGCAGGAATTTAAGGCAGAATTAGCCGATGCAGACAAACACATCGGCGCGCAACTCGCGCCTGTGCGGAACAAGGGTTATTTCGTTTTTCACGATGCTTACAGCTACTTTGAAAAACATTACGGTTTGTCACCTTTAGGTCATTTTACCGTCAATCCTGAAATCCAGCCGGGCGCCCAGCGTTTACATCAAATACGAACACAGTTGGTTGAGCAGAAAGCCGTTTGCGTTTTCGCTGAACCACAATTCAGACCGGCCGTCATCGATGCCGTGTCCCGTGGAACTTCCGTACGTAAAGGCACGTTAGATCCGTTGGGTATGGACATCAGCTTATCCAAAGACAGCTACGTGAAATTTCTTTCACAGCTGTCGAGCCAGTATGCGAGCTGCCTGAATGGAGCATGAGGAATAGGTAAAAGTGCAGCAGATAGCCCGCTCTGTCGCCCTCGCATTTAACAATTTGCCGCGCCCCCACCGCGTTATGCTGGGTTCATTAACCGTTGTCACGTTGGCCGTCGCAGTATGGCGGCCTTACGTTTACCATCCGCGTGATGTTGCCCCCATCGTGAAAACCATTACGTTGGATAAAGACGAACTGCGCACGCTGTTGCCCGAAGCCAGCGAGCCGATTGACCAGACAACGGAAGAACCGTCCGACGATATTCCTGCTGACGACATTGATAATGACGTTCCGGACAATCCCAACGTACATGAGTACACCGTCTCTTCAGGTGATACGCTGAGCAGCGCGTTAAATCAGTACGGTATTGAGATGGGCGATATCAACGCATTAGTCAGTAGCGATAAAGATCTGCGCAACATGCGCGTTGGTCAGCAACTGAGCTGGACGCTGGATGCTGATGGACAACTGCAAACCTTCAGCTGGGAAATTGATCGTCGTGAAACCCGTACTTATCAGCGCGCCGACAACGGCAGCTTTAAGATGCAGCAGGAGCTGCAAAAGGGTGAGTGGCAAAACAACGTACTGAAAGGTGAAGTGCGCGGCAGTTTTGCTGCCAGTGCCCAGCGTGCGGGTTTAACCAGCGCAGAAACCAGCAACGTCATCAAAGCGATGCAGTGGCAGATGGATTTCCGCAAACTACGCGCCGGTGATGACTTCAGTGTGCTGATGTCTCGTGAAATGCTCGATGGCAAAAGTGCCCAAAGCCAATTGCTTGGCGTGCGTTTACGCACCGGCGGTAAAGACTATTACGCGTTCCGTGCGGAAGACGGCAAGTTCTACGATCGCAACGCGTCTGGTTTAGCGCGTGGCTTTATGCGTTTCCCTACGGTTAAGCAGTATCGTGTCTCTTCCAACTTCAATCCGCGTCGCCTTAATCCGGTAACCGGCCGCATTGCACCGCATAAAGGTGTCGATTTCGCGCTGCCTATTGGTACGCCTGTGTTAGCCGTGGGCGATGGTGAAGTGGTGATGGCGAAAAACGGCGGTGCTGCCGGGAATTACGTGGCAATTCGTCACGGTCGTCAGTACATGACGCGTTATATGCACCTGAGTAAAGCGTTGGTGAAACCGGGGCAAAAAGTGAAACGCGGCGATCGTATTGCGTTGTCGGGTAACACCGGACGTTCGACCGGTCCGCATTTGCATTATGAAGTATGGATCAACAATCAGGCGGTGAATCCATTGACGGCAAAACTGCCGCGCATGGAGGGTCTGACGGGTAAAGATCGCAGCACTTACATGGCGCAAGTCAAAACCTGGTTGCCGCAGTTGACGCTGAAATAGCGCATTATTGCGCGTAACACTTAAAAACCGACGGATTCTTCGTCGGTTTTTTGCTATCTGGCGCATGAAGATTGCAAAATTAACCACCGTCACTATTATTGACCGGTCATTGTCAGAGGCGAGTGCATGGAAACCCGAAAGAAAAATAACAGCGAGTTTATTCCCGTTTTTCAACGTTCTTTTTTAAAGCCGAAATACTGGGGAAGTTGGTTGGCGGTGGGCGCGCTGGCCGGCATGGCATTACTTCCCGCTAAAGTGCGCGATCCGATTCTGGGCGGATTGGGCAAGTTCGCCGGTAAGCTGGCGAAAAGTGCGCGCCGCCGTGCGCTGATCAATCTCTATTATTGCCTGCCGGAATTGAGTGAAGCGCAGCGCGAAGAGATTGCTGATCGTATGTTTGCCACCGCACCGCAGGCGATGGCGATGATGGCCGAATTGGGCATGCGTAATCCTGAGCATGTGCGTAAGCGTGTTGACTGGTACGGCCGGGAAATCATTGAGCAACTGCAGGCCAACAAAGAAAACGTCATTTTCCTGGTGCCGCATGGCTGGGGCGTGGATATTCCAGCGATGCTGCTGGCGTCTGAAGGCCAGATGATGGCGGCGATGTTCCACAATCAAAGCGATCCGTTAATGGATTATCTGTGGAATACCGTGCGACGCCGTTTTGGTGGCCGTATGCATGCGCGGAATGACGGCATTAAGCCGTTTATCGCGTCGGTGCGTCAGGGTTATTACGGCTATTATCTGCCGGACCAGGATCACGGTCCGGAACACAGCGAATTTGTGGATTTCTTTGCTACTTACAAAGCCACATTGCCTGCAGTGGGCCGCCTGATGAAAGTATGCCGCGCACGCGTTGTGCCGCTGTTCCCGGTGTACAACAGTGAAACCCATCGTCTGGAAATCTATGTGCGTCCGCCAATGGATGACTTGCTGGATGCCGATGACAATACGCTTGCGCGTCGCATGAATGAAGAAGTTGAAGTGTTCGTGCGCCCGCATCCGGAACAGTACACCTGGATTCTGAAGCTGCTGAAAACGCGTAAGGAAGGGGATATCGAACCTTATGCGCGCAAAGATCTTTATCCTCGTAGGAAATAAACATGGGGCCGTCTGGCCCCTTTATCATTCTATTGCCGCCACGTGACTGCGACGTTTACGTTCGCGCAGGAACAGGGTCACCAGACCAAACCACAGCACGCCAGCGGCGAAGTTAATCCCGCTAAACCACGGTGTGCCGCCGCTGAAGTAGCCACTTTTCGCCAGCTCAATGCCTACCGCTAAGGTCAGAATACTGATCATCCCGAGCATCGCCGCCACGCTGCCTTTGCCTTCGTTGCTGGAGTAAAGCGTCAAACGGTACAGACCGGCATTCACCATGCCTGCGCCGAAAGCGTACAAGCTTAACCCGGCGGTCAGCAGCAGATAGGTGTGACTATCGAGCAAATTAGCCAGCAGCGAAATACTCAAACCAATCAGAATCGGCCAGGCGGCAAACTTCACCGGCTGCTCAATCGGCACGCGTCCAGCCAGTTTGCCGAGCGTGATGTTGCCGGCAATCATCGCCAGAAACACCGGCAGCTGCAGCAGCGCATACTGCATGCGTGACAATCCTTCATCGTGCATCAGAATCACTGGCGAGAGCGCTACCCACGTCAGGATCGGAATAAACACTAAACCAATGGCAAAAGATCCGTACATCACCTGACGATCGCGCGCCAAACGCGCATAACCGCGCGCCAGCGTTGGCAGGGCGATAGAATGACTGCGATCGCCAGCGGTTTCTGGCATGACGCGCCACAGCAGGGCAAACGCAATCACGCTGCAGATGGCAAACAGCCAGAACATGCTGCGCCACTCGCCAACGGTGAGCCACGCGGCTCCGGCCAGCGGACCAGCGAGCGGTGCCAGCAGCGCGACGTTGGCCATCAGCGCCATCATGCGTACTGCCAGCGCTTCGTCAATGGCTTCCTGCACCGCTGCGTAGCTGACGGCGCCAATAAAGCACAGGCTAATACCCTGCACAAAGCGCAGCGCGACAAACTCCTCAATGCTGCTCACCCACGTTGTCAGAATACAGGCGGCGGCAAAGAACAGGATGCCAAACAGCAGCACCGGCCGGCGGCCATATTTGTCAGAGAGCGGACCGAGCAGCCATTGCAGCACCACGCCGCCCATCAGATATGCGGTCAGCGAGGTCGAAACCCATTCCGGGCCGACGCTGAATTCAGACGTCACCAGCAGCATGCCGGGCTGAATCATGTCATGCGCGATATAGGTGGCGAACTCAAACAGTACCAGCGCGAGCGGGAACAGCAGCACGCGCCCGGTGAGTTGAGTGATAGGTTGATAGCGGGCCATCTGGCCTCCTTGTCAAAAAAATAAAAACGCGACTGCCAGGCAGTCGCGTTTGTCCATGTTGTTACAGCCGCTGTGGGTGGTGCGTATTAGTCTACGCGCAAAACACGGCTGGTATTGGTGGTACCAGTGGTCGACATCACGTCGCCCTGGGTGACAATCACCAGGTCGCCTGAAACCAGGAAACCTTTTTCGCGCAGCAAATTCACTGCATCGTGCGCGGCAGCAACACCATCGTTGTTGCTGTCGAAGAACACTGGCGTAACACCACGGTACAGCGCCGTCAGGTTCAGCGTACGTTCGTGACGTGACATGGCGAAGATCGGCAAACCGGACGTGATACGTGAGGTCATCAGCGCGGTACGGCCCGATTCGGTCATGGTGATAATCGCTGAAACCCCTTGCAGATGGTTGGCAGCATACATCGCCGACATGGCAATCGCTTCTTCGACGTTATCGAACTGTACTTCCAGGCGGTGCTTAGAAACGTTAACGCTCGGGATTTTCTCTGCGCCGAGGCACACTTTCGCCATCGCTGAGACGGTTTCAGCCGGATACTGGCCAGCAGCGGTTTCCGCCGACAGCATCACCGCATCGGTACCATCCAGCACGGCGTTCGCCACGTCCATGACTTCGGCACGCGTTGGCATTGGATTGGTAATCATCGACTCCATCATCTGCGTGGCGGTGATGATGGTGCGGTTCAGCTGGCGCGCACGACGGATCAACGCTTTCTGAATACCCACCAGCTCAGGATCGCCAATCTCCACACCCAAATCGCCACGCGCAACCATCACCACGTCAGAGGCGAGGATGATGTCATCCATCGCTTCCTGTGAGGCAACGGCTTCAGCACGTTCCACTTTCGCCACCAGTTTGGCGTCGCAGCCGGCGTCGCGCGCCAGACGGCGGGCATAATTCATATCTTCGCCGTTACGCGGGAAGGAGACCGCCAGATAATCCACGCCGATTTTCGCGGCGGTAACGATATCAACTTTGTCTTTTTCGGTCAGCGCATCGGCAGAGAGACCGCCGCCGAGTTTGTTGATGCCTTTATTGTTGGAGAGCGGGCCGCCGACGGTGACTTCGGTGAACACTTTTACGCCCTGAACTTCCAGCACTTTCAGCTGCACGCGACCATCGTCCAGCAGCAGGATATCGCCGGGCACCACATCTTCTGGCAGGCCTTTATAGTCGATACCGACTTTTTCTTTATCGCCTTCGCCTTTAGTTAAATCAGCATCCAGCAGGAAACGATCGCCGACGTTGAGGAACACTTTGCCTTCTTTGAAGGTCGATACGCGAATTTTTGGGCCTTGCAGGTCGCCAAGGATCGCTACGTGACGACCCAGTTTCGCCGCGATTTCACGGACTTTATTGGCGCGCTGCTGATGATCTTCCGGTGTGCCGTGGGAGAAGTTGAGTCGTACAACATTAGCACCCGCCGCGATGATTTTTTCGAGGTTGTTGTCGCGATCGGTGGCTGGACCGAGGGTTGTAACGATCTTGGTTCTTCTGAGACGTCTGGACATGAAGGACTCCGTTAGCAAAGTATCGTGTCGCTCTCAAGTGACACGTAGTGTTCATCTATTCTATATGATCGATGGGCTGTGATTCGACTCACATTGTGAATGTGATGTTAATTATTTTCCTGCGCCTGTTTCTCCAGGCGTGAATCTTTCAGCGCTTCTTTCACCCGTTTTAAATTTTCACGGAAAGCAGCGCCGCGCTCAAGGGTAAACCCTGTCGCAAGAACATCAATCACGGTTAATTGTGCGAGGCGGGAAACCATTGGCAGGTAGATATCGGTATCTTCGGGTACGTCGAGCGTCAAAGCCAGCGTGGCTTCCGCCGCCAGCGGGGAACCCGGAGAAGTGATAGCCAGCACAGTGGAAGCGTTTACACGCGCCAGGCGAGCCAGTTCTACCATATTTTTGGTGCGACCAGTATGTGAGATGAGAACAAACACATCGTTTGGACCACTATTTATGCAACTCATGCGCTGGATCACAATATCCTCTGACCAGATGACCGGCAGATTAAATCGCAAAAATTTATTGGTGGCGTCATGTGCCACCACGGCGGAGGCACCAAGGCCAAAAAAGGCAATTTTATGCGCCTTTGACAGCGCCTGAACCGCCTGACGAATCACCTGAGAGTCGAGTTGCTGGCGGACGCGGCTGAGGCCCGCTAACGCGGAATCAAATATTTTGTGGCTATAGCTTTCCACACTGTCATTTTCTTCTACATCGCGACTCACCCAGTTCGGGCTTTTGACCAGGCTCTGCGCGAGCTGCAATTTGAAGTCAGGGAAGCCGCGCGTGCCCATACGATGGCAGAAGCGATTCACCGTCGGTTCGCTGACGTCAGCGGCGCGTGCCAGCGTGGCGATGCTGGAGTGCATCGCCTGTTGCGGCGCGGCAAGAATCTGCTCTGCGACTTTACGTTCTGATTTGCTTAACGCATCGAGTTGCGCCTGAATCTGTTCCAGCATGGTTTAACCTAATGAGCGTCAATCACTTTTCCGCGTTCATCAATCAATGAAATCGCTGCCAATTCACAAGAATATACCGTGTAATAGCCCCTCGCACGCAGCGGAGGACAAATGTAAACGCGATTTTTTTGCGATACTTTGATCGCTGACGTGTTTTGCCACGACAAATATCGAAACAGAAAATGTGCTCAAATGGCACGCTACAACACACTTAACACCTTTATTACGTTCACAGTTAACGCCAGCAAAACACTGCGTTCGGGTTGTCCTAAACCCGCTAAAAACGTACATTGTGCTGTAAGAAAATTACAATAAGGACCTGGCGTGATGAGAACGCTCAAGCCGGGTATATCCTGCAACGAGGAGAGGAAAATGGCGGTTACACAAACAGCCCAGGCATGCGATCTGGTGATTTTCGGTGCCAAAGGCGATCTCGCGCGCCGTAAACTGTTGCCATCACTGTATCAGCTGGAAAAAGCCGGTCAGATTCATGAAACCACTCGCATTATTGGCGTGGGTCGCGCGGATTGGGATAAAGCCGCGTATACCAAAGTGGTACGTGAAGCGCTGGAAACCTTCATGAAAGAGAAGATCGATGAAGCGCTGTGGGACACCCTCAGCAGCCGTCTCGACTTCTGTAACCTCGACGTAAATGACACCTCGCATTTCACCAAACTGGGCAAAATGCTTGACCAGAAAAACCGCGTCACCATTAACTACTTCGCCATGCCGCCAAGCACCTTTGGCGCGATTTGCGACGGTCTGGGCGCCGCCAAGCTGAACGCCAAACCGGCACGCGTAGTAATGGAAAAGCCGCTCGGCACCTCATTGGAAACCTCACAAGAGATCAATGACAGCGTCGGCAAATACTTCGAAGAAGGCCAGGTTTTCCGTATTGACCACTATCTCGGTAAAGAGACGGTGCTCAACCTGCTGGCGCTGCGTTTTGCCAACTCCATCTTCGTCAACAACTGGGATAACCGCACTATCGATCACGTGCAGATCACCGTGGCAGAAGAGGTGGGCATCGAAGGCCGTTGGGGTTACTTCGACAAAGCCGGCCAGATGCGTGACATGATTCAGAACCACCTGTTGCAGATCCTCACCATGATTGCCATGTCGCCGCCGTCCGATCTGAGCGCGGATGCGATTCGTGATGAGAAAGTGAAAGTGCTGCGCTCACTGCGTCGTATCGATCAAACCAACGTGCGCGAGAAAACCGTACGCGGTCAGTACACCGCCGGCTTTGTGCAGGGCAAGAAAGTGCCAGGTTATCTGGAAGAAGAGGGCGCTAACAAGCAGAGCGCCACGGAAAGCTTTGTTGCTATTCGCGTGGATATCGATAACTGGCGTTGGGCTGGTGTGCCGTTCTATCTGCGTACCGGCAAGCGCTTACCAACCAAATGCTCTGAAGTGGTGGTGTATTTCAAGAATCCTGAGATGAACCTGTTTAAGGATTCGTACGCTGAACTGCCGCAGAATAAGCTGACCATTCGTCTGCAGCCGGACGAAGGCGTGGATATCGAAATCCTGAACAAAGTGCCGGGACTCGACCACAAGCATAAACTGCAGACCACCAAGCTGGATCTGAGCTATTCCGAAACCTTCAACCAGTCGCATCTGGCCGATGCTTACGAGCGTCTGCTGCTGGAAACCATGCGCGGTATTCAGGCGCTGTTTGTGCGTCGTGATGAAGTTGAAGCAGCGTGGGGCTGGGTGGATTCGATCATTGATGCCTGGAGCGCCGATGCCGAAGCGCCGAAGCCGTATCAGGCGGGAACATGGGGACCGGTTGCCTCTGTCGCGATGATTACTCGCGATGGCCGTTCCTGGAACGAGTTCGAATAGAAACCTCATGTTGAGCCCGCCAAATGTGCGGGCTTTTTTACGTCCAGAATTCATTTTTCTGAAAAGTGAACCAGAGTTTCAAAAAATTCTGATATCCGATGGACGCCGCTCCAGACGATCTTGTATGGTAGAGCCCAATTATTGACAGCGTGGCTAAACGCCGGGCTGATGCAACTAAGGAAACGTGATGAAGAACTGGAAAACAAGTGCTGAACAGATCCTGAAAACTGGCCCGGTCGTGCCGGTCATTGTGGTGAACAAGCTGGAACACGCGGTGCCGATGGCGAAAGCGCTGGTGGCTGGCGGTGTGCGAGTGCTGGAAGTGACGCTGCGTACCCCGGTGGCGATGGACGCGCTGCGTGCAATGATTAAAGAAGTACCGGAAGCGATTGTCGGTGCGGGCACGGTGATCAACACCCAGCAACTGAAAGAAGTCACTGACGCCGGTGCGCAGTTTGTCATCAGCCCAGGATTGACGGAATCGCTGCTGAAAGCCGCGGTTGAAGGTCCGGTGCCATTGATTCCAGGTATCAGCACGGTTTCAGAACTGATGACCGGCATGGATTACGGCCTGCGTGAGTTCAAATTCTTCCCGGCGGAAGCCAATGGTGGCGTGAAAGCATTATCCGCGATTGGCGGTCCGTTCCCGCAGGTGCGTTTCTGTCCAACTGGCGGCATCTCGCCAGCCAACTATCGGGATTATCTGGCGCTGAAAAGCGTGCTGTGCATTGGCGGTTCGTGGCTGGTACCGAATGATGCGTTGGAAAGCGGTGACTGGGATCGTATTACGCGTCTGGCGCGTGAAGCGGTTGAAGGCGCTCGCGCATAAGTTCATGAATCGGTCGCCATTGATGGCGACCACTTAATCTTACTTAACCTTCGACTTGTACCGCGGCCGCACTCGCCACGGCGCGCGCGATAGCGTCATCGGTGTTTTCACCGGTTGCCAAAGCCACGCCTAAACGGCGCTGACCGGCGATTTCCGGCTTACCAAACAGGCGCAGCTGCAATCCGGCGCCCAGCGCGGCTTCGATATTCCCGAACACAACGTTCTGGCTGTTCAGCTTAGGTAAAATCACTGCCGACGCAGCGGGACCGTATTGACGAATGCCGCCAATCGGCAGGCCGAGGAAAGCGCGCACATGTAGGGCGAATTCGGACAGATCCTGCGAAATCAGCGTGACCATGCCGGTATCATGCGGACGCGGTGACACTTCGCTGAACACCACTTCATCACCGCACACGAACAGCTCCACGCCAAACAGGCCGTATCCGCCGAGTGCTTTCACCACGTTTGCGGCGATATCCTGCGCGCGTTGCAGCGCCAGTTCACTCATCTGCTGCGGCTGCCATGATTCACGATAATCGCCATCTTCCTGACGATGACCAATCGGCGCGCAGAAGTGAATGCCGTCTACTGCGCTGATGGTCAGCAGGGTGATTTCAAAATCAAACTTCACTACGCCTTCAACGATTACGCGGCCCGCACCGGCACGTCCGCCTTGCTGCGCATAATCCCAGGCTTTATCCAGCTGGCTGGCTTCGCGAATAAAGCTCTGGCCTTTACCGGATGAGCTCATCACCGGCTTAACGATGCACGGGAATCCAATCGCCTCAGCCGCAGCCACAAAATTCTCTTTGCTGTCAGCAAACTGGTAAGTCGAGGTCGGTAAGGACAACTCTTCCGCCGCCAGACGGCGAATGCCTTCGCGGTTCATGGTCAGACGTGCGGCGCGTGCGGTCGGCACCACTTTCTGACCTTGCGCTTCCAGCTCCAGCAGTTTTTCGGTGGCAATGGCTTCAATTTCTGGTACCACGAAGTGCGGCTTTTCCTCGGCAATCAGCGCGGCCAGCGCGTCGCCGTCCAGCATGTTGATCACATAGCTGCGATGCGCAACGTGCATCGCCGGAGCATCGGCGTAACGATCCACCGCGATCACTTCCACACCAAGACGCTGGCACTCAAGTGCCACTTCTTTGCCTAATTCGCCTGAACCTAACAGCATGACACGCGTAGCGGCAGGGCGCAGCGCGGTTCCGAGAGTCGTCATAATTTCACCTTAGCAGTCAAAATGCGCGCGCAGTATAAACGAAAACGTTTGCGTACTCACGCTTTCGCCGCGATCAGGTTTGCCATACTTTCCCGCTCTGACGTTAACTGACACAGCCTGCGGCAGCATGGAGAACGGAAAAGTAAACAGGAGTTAAACGATGAGCAATTGGCTGCAGCAAATTCAATCGGTGCTGGCGAAAAAGGGTGGAGACGGAAAATCGGGCGGTTTAAGTGACATGCTGGCCCCGGGCGCATTAGGCGGGCTGGCGGGATTGCTGGTCGGCAGCAAATCCACGCGTAAGCTGCTGACCAAATATGGCGGCAAAGCCTTGCTATTGGGCGGCGGCGCGGCGGCGGGCGCGCTGTTGTGGAACAAATACAAACAGCGCATACGTGAAACCCATCAGGACGATGCGGGCTTTGGCCAGCTGCAAACGCCGATGGATCAACGCGCAGAGCGTTTAGTCACGGCGCTGGTGTTCGCGGCGAAAAGTGATGGTCACATTGACGATCAAGAGCGTGCCGCCATTGAGCAAAATATCCAGCAGGCCGGCTACGGCGCACAAGCCGAAGCGCTGATTCAGCAGGCGATGAATCGCCCGCTCGATCCCAACTGGCTGGCCGCTGACGTTAAAAACGAAGAAGAGGCGCTGGAACTCTATTTCCTCAGCTGTGCAGCCATTGATGTCGACCACTTTATGGAGCGTAGCTATCTCTCCGCGCTCGGCGATGCGCTAAAAATCCCCCAGGATGTGCGCGACGGTATTCAGCGCGATATCGACGCGGAAAAAGCTGCTTAATTCCGTGCGAAGGTTGCATCCGCAGCCTTCGCTTTTCATCTTTTGCTTACCCTGCGTAAAGTGATGCTGCGTGTAGCTTGGCATCGTGCGTGATTAGTGCCACGCTTGCTGAATGTTGTCCTTCAGGGAGAAGAGCCTAATGAATCAGCCACACGCGAAAAAAATTCCCCATGTCATGAAGCTGCACGGTGAAACGCGCATCGATAATTATCACTGGTTACGTGATGACGACCGCGAGAATCCAGAGGTGCTGGCCCATCTGCACGCCGAAAATGATTACGGCCGTGCGATGATGGCGTCGCAGAATCCGCTGCAGGAACGGGTGCTGAAAGAGATCGTTGACCGCATTCCACCGCAGGATCACTCGGTGCCCTATGTGAAAAACGGTTATCGCTATCAAAGCCGCTATGAAGTGGGCAACGAGTATCCGGCTTATTTCCGGCAGCCCGTTGACGCGCCAGCTGATGAGCCCTGGCAGCTATTGCTGGATGGAAACCAGCGGGCTGCGCACAGTGATTTTTACACCATGGGCGCGCTGGCGATTACACCGGACAATCAGGTGATGGCCTTAGCGGAAGACTTCCTGTCGCGCCGCCAATACGGCATTCGCTTCCGTAATTTGCAGAGCGGTAGCTGGTATCCGGAAGTGCTGACCAACGCGTCATCCAGCGTTGCCTGGGCCAACGATTCCCGCACGCTCTATTACGTGCGTAAGCATCCGAAAACGCTGCTGGCGTATCAGGTGTGGCGCCATGAGCTGGGCCATCCGCAATCTGACGATCAGCTGGTGTATGAAGAGAAGGATGACTCTTTCCACCTCAGCGTGCATAAAACCACCTCCGAGCACTTCATTTTGATTGCGTTGTACAGCACCAACACCAGCGAGATTCTGCTGATCGACGCCGAATATCCGGATGCGCAGCCGCAAGCCTTTTGTCCACGTCGCCGCGACCACGAATACAGCATCGATCACTACAATCATCAGTTCTATATCCGCTCAAATCGCGATGGCAAAAATTTCGGGCTTTATCGCAGCGCGTGGCTGGCGGAAGCACGCTGGCAATCGCTGATCCCGGCGCGTGACAACGTGGTGCTGGAAGATTTCCAGCTGTTTCGTCATTGGCTGGTAGTCGAAGAGCGTCAGCACGGCGTAAACACCTTGCGGCAGATAAACTGGGAGAGCGGCGAAAGCTTTGGTATCGCCTTCGACGATCCCGCCTATGTCACCTGGCTTGCCTACAATCCTTCGCCGGAAAGCGACACCTTGCGCTACGGCTACTCTTCCATGACCACGCCGACCACCTTGTTTGAACTGAACATGGAAACCGGCGATCGTCGCGTGCTAAAGCGCACGCCGGTACCGGGCTTCAAATCTGAGGATTACAAAAGCGAGCATCTGTGGATCACGGTGCGCGATGGGACCGAAGTTCCGGTTTCGCTGGTCTATCACCGCAAGCATTTTCAGCGCGGCAGCAATCCGTTGCTGGTGTACGGTTACGGCGCTTACGGCAGTAGCATGGATGCCAGCTTTGGCACCAGCCGCATCAGCTTGCTGGAGCGCGGCTTCGTCTACGCCATCATTCACGTGCGCGGCGGCGGCGAGCTCGGCCAGCAATGGTATGACGGTGGCCGCCTGAAGAATAAAATCAACAGCTTCACGGATTTTATTGATGTCACCGAAGCGCTGGTGGCGAAGGGTTATGGTCATCGCCAGCAGCTCTACGCGATGGGCGGCAGCGCCGGCGGATTACTGATGGGCGGCGTGGTGAACATGGCGCCGGAGCTGTTCCACGGCGTGGTGGCGCAGGTGCCATTTGTCGATGTGGTGACGACGATGCTCGATCCGACGATTCCGCTGACCACCGGCGAATACGATGAGTGGGGCAATCCCGAACAGGCGGAGTTCTATCACACCATTCGCCAATACAGTCCGTATGACAACATCGAGGCCAAAGCCTATCCGCATTTGCTGGTTACCACCGGTTTGCACGATTCGCAGGTGCAGTATTGGGAACCGGCTAAGTGGGTGGCGAAACTGCGTGAGCTGAAAACCAACGATTCACTGCTGTTGCTCTGCACCGAGATGGATTCTGGCCACGGCGGCAAATCGGGCCGCTTCAAAGCGTATGAAGGGGTGGCGCAGGAGTTCACTTTCCTGATTGGCCTGGCGCAGGGCAGCTTGCCAGACCGCGTCGATTACTGATCGCTCTTCACATACTTGCGCAGCGCCTGCCGTAACGGTGGGCGCAAATCACGCACATTTTCCAGCACCCAACGCAGATAGCCGGGATCTTTACGCGCGATACTGCCAATACTCTGACCGCGATATTTGCCGAACGGGAACACATCGCCGCTCACGGGCGCGGGCTGGCACAAATTCGCCATCTGCTCGGCGTTCCAGCCGGAGGTTTCCATAATGCGGATCAGCAGCGCAGCGGTGACGTAGCAGTCATACAATGCGCGGTGCGCATGCAGTTCGGCCGGTGGCGTGACATCCAGCTTCAGGCTGTGGCGCAGCGCCTGATTGCCATATTTGATGCCTGGCCACAGCTGACGCGCCAGCGTCATGGTGCAAATCCATTCGCCCGGCATAGTGGGCAACATGCGGCGATCAAAACTGGCGTTGTGCGCCACGTAATGCGGACTGCCGTGATAGCGGCCAATCGCTTCTTCGATAGTGGGTTTTCCCATCACCATCGATTCCGTAATGCGATGTACCGCCATCGCCTGACGACTGATTGGGCGATCCGGGCAGATTAAGTCGCTCATCGGATTGACGATCTGACCATCAATGACATCCACCGACGCCACTTCCACCACGCCACCCTGCAGGCCGCAGGTTTCGGTATCAATTACACGTAACATAAATTACTTCTGCTTCGGTTCGTAGGGCAGGCGCGACAGGCTAAGCGAAGCCTGGCGATAGTTCATTAAGCGCTGACGAAACCAGTCACGCAGCGCTTCAGGCTGCTCGCGCTCCACCATTTCGGCAATCACCGGCATATTGTAGCGCTCTTTGAATGCAACGCCCGCGGCGGCCAGATCGACATTGACTTTGTCTTTCTCTTCCTGCGAGAGCAGGGCAAGGTTTTGGCTCATGCTTTTCTCCTGATAAACAGGGGCAAAAGTAATGGTTTCGGACCCTGGGATCAAGCGGATTGGATCGCACCGCAAGTCTCGACACCTGCGGATCGGCGGCGTATCCTGCTGCCACGTTTGCGGTGGTTTGCCGCATATAATAGGGAAGAAGTCATGAAGAAAACTGCGTTCAACGCTGTCGTCGCGCTACTTCTGGCGTCATCAACGCTGGCCTTCAGCCAGGTTGCTATGGCACACGCTCACCTGAAAACCCCGGTCCCAGCCGACAAAGCGGTGGTGGAAACTTCCCCGCAGAATTTAACGTTGACCTTTACCGAGGATGTTGAAGCGGCATTCAGTGGCGTGGATGTGCTCGATGCACAACATCAACCCATTACGGTCGGGAAAGCCAGACTCAACGATAAACAACACGATCACCTGATTGTACCGATCAGCCAGCCGCTGCCGTCGGGCAACTATCAGGTAAACTGGCATGTGCTGTCCGTTGACGGACATAAAACCAAAGGCAGCTACACCTTCAGCGTGAAGTGATTGATGAGTTTGAGCACGCTGTGGATTGGACTGCGAGCGCTGCATTTTATGTCGGTGCTGCTGCTCGCCGGTAGCGCCTTTTATACCGCGCTACTGGCGCCGCGCCGCTATCGTCCGCTGCTATCACAGCGTTTAGGTTTACTTCTCCGTACCAGCGCGCTGCTGAGTTTGTTTAGCGCCCTGTTGATGCTGGCAACGCAAACCGGCTTGATGAGCGGCGACTGGCGTAATGTCTGTGACAGCGCAATCTGGCAGGCGGTGCTCAGCACGCGCTTCGGCCGGGTTTGGCGTTGGGAAATCGCGTTCGCACTGCTGAGCACGTTAGCGCTACTGCTGCGTGGCACACTGCGGCAAAATCTGCTGCTGTGCAGCGGCCTGTTACAGTTGGTGGCGTTAGCCGGTGTTGGGCATGCCGCGATGCGTGATGGCTGGCCCGGATTGCTGCAACAAGGCAATCACGCGCTGCATTTGATTGCGGCTGCATTCTGGGCGGGCGGGTTAATGCCGCTGTTATTACTGATGCGTGAAGCGCGGCAGATCGCTTTTCGCACCGATGCGATTCGCTGCATGATGCGCTTCTCGCGTTACGGTCACCTGGCGGTGGCGCTCGCGCTGCTGACGGGCACCATTAATAGCGTGCTGATTGCCGGTTCGCCGTCGCATTGGCAAGCCACGCTGTGGAGCGAACTGCTGGTGGTGAAAGTGCTGCTGGTCATGCTGATGATCGCTATTGCGCTGACCAATCGCTATCTGCTGGTGCCGCGCTTTCGCCTGGCGGCCAGTAACGCAGCGCATCTGTTTATTCGCCTGACGCAGCTTGAGCTGCTGCTGGCCATTATTGTAATTGGGTTGGTAAGCGTGTTTGCCACGCTGTCACCGGCCTGAATGTAACATTCAAGAAGATGAAATGAGGTCGATATTTTGCTGAAGAAACTGATTCCAGCTTGCGTATTGATGGCGCTGTGCAGCCAGGCGATGGCGGCACAGATTATTACCGTCAGCCGTTTTGAGATTGGAAAAGACAAATGGCCCTTCACACGCGAAGAGGTGATGTTGACCTGCGAGAAAGACGGCGCGCTGTTCGCGATTAACCCGGGCACTTTGTTGCAGTATCCGCTCAACGATAAAGCCTTTGCGCGCAAAACGGCCGGGCAGGGCACGCTGCAATCGATCGACACCATTGTCGCCGTTGATAAAGCCCATCCAGGCCAGAAAATGAGTCTGCAACCGATCATCGACCGCGCGCAGCAACTGTGCGGTAAGTAATCCCTATATTCTCAGGCGTAGCGCACAATTCTGCCGCTACGCTTGCTTCCTCGTTCTGTCACCACGATCACAGAGTTGTCACCTTTCGCGACCAAACCGCATGATTGGCTGGAAAACCAGCAATCCTGGTCTACCTTTAAATGGCAAGGCGTCCTCGCCTGCAAAAATGCCAACTTTTAGCGCACGGCTCCCAAAGAGCCATTTCCCTGGACCGAATATAGGAATCGTATTCGGTCTTTTTTTGTCTCTTTTTTACCTTCCGAATTTAAAACCCTTTATTCCTCAATGCGAAAATAAAATTTCTTTTCGCTTGCTACTCCGCAAGATAAATGCGTTAATGCGTCGTCGGTCTGAATAGCAGACAGTTAGAAGGTTAGTTCCCATTTTATTTCTCATCCCGGTTAGTGCCGCTTCAAGCCCTTTCTCTTTGAGTCTTATCCTAAGTTCTGATTCGTATCTGCAACTCGGCCCTTACGCCAATAGGCTCATTTAAAAGGTAAAAATTATGTCTAATAAAATTCTTGGAACGGTAAAATGGTTCAACTCAGAAAAAGGCTTCGGCTTTATTTCTCCTGAAAATGGCAGCAAGGACGTTTTCGTCCACTTCTCAGCCATTCAGGGCACTGATTATCGCTCACTTGATGAAGGTCAGCGTGTTGAGTTTTCAGTTGAAGATGGTCCAAAAGGTCCGTCTGCAACAAATGTATTAGGTCTGTAATTATTCGCATTTATAATCGTTTAAGATGTCCGCATTGCCAGAGTTCACAATATCGTACCTCCGCGTTCGATATTACGAAAATGAACCCACATGGCGCTAAATGTATTTTCTGCAAATCATCAATGATTGTGTTGAAAACTGCTTGATAGCGGATGTTCTGCCCTGATAATTATCAGGGCTTATCAGGCAATTGCCTGATATCAGAATCATTAGCACTGCTCAGGCAGTGCTTTTTTATTTTAAATATTCCCGCATATCTTCACTTATTCCCACGTTGAAAATCTTACCCACATGCTACTTTTTCTCTTATTCCGAAATAAATTACCGTCATAGAGAGAATCTTGCGAGATGCACAAGCCCGTTATCCTGATCGCCTTGCTGCTGAGTGGTTGCGCACTGAAACAGTATCCGCAGTCCGCCAAAGTGAGCGATGCCGAAGCGCAAACCTATGACTGTGCAGCACTGAATCAGGAGATCGCTAAAAGCCAAAGCGTTCAGCAGCAGATTGATAAAACCGGCGAGTTTGATGCGCTAACGGTATTGGGATTCGTCGGGGATTTTGGTATCGGTAACGGCATTGCAAAGGCCAGCGCTAACAATAAAGCTGCGGCGCGTTTGCAACAGCTGGAAAATCTCAAAACAGTGCGTTGTGCGCATAACGCGACTTGATCGTTAACGGGTGGCAAATAACCTGCAAAAAAGATGCGGTCATATAGCAGCAGTCAGCCTGTGCGAAAAATGGTATAACGTTGGCGCATCTGATTAATGGCCGGATAAGGATCCTTCATGGCAAATACACAATATCTACTTTGGGTAATGATTGGCACACTCACGCTGCTTTGTATCTTTATTGGTGTGGTGGTTGGCCGCGCCAAAACGCCGCGCATTGGAACGCTGACATTCGCCGGTTTATTAGCCTTCTTCTTGATGGCGATCTTTTTAATCACACGCTAGTACGCAATGCGCGCTCAATGCCGTTAATAGCGCTGCAGAGATTTGTAAAAGGCTGCAGTGCGCAGCCTCAATTCAACGTCATAGCGGTTTACGCGCTGCCAGCAAGAACATCATCGGGCGATCGCGTTCTTCCGCCAGCGCGGGATTGAGTGCAACCATCTCTTCGCTCGGGCCCCATTCATCAAGATGCACGATCTCAAATCCTGCGCCAATTAACGCATTGATCCAGGTTGCCAGCTTGCGATGTTGCTTCTTCACGCCATCGGCAAACCAGTTGCTGATGCGTTCCCCTTCCTGCTGGTAATGATTAACTGGCCAACTGCGCTGCTGCTGTTCATCCACAATCCACTGCTGTTGAGTAGGTGCAGTGTAAATCGGATGCTCACAGGAAAACACCAGCGCGCCGCCCGGCGTTAGCGCCTCAAACACGGTTGCGAAGAGTGCGTCAATATTGCTGAGGTAGTGCAGCGCCAGCGAGCTGTAGGCGAGATCATAGGATTCGTTCAGTTGCAGCGATTCTAAATCGGCGCGCTGATAGTGAATCCCGGTTCCCTGCGTCATGGTCGCGGCTTGCGCTAACATCTTCTCGGAAACGTCCAGTCCCAGCACCTCGCGCGCGCCTTGCTGCTGCGCGTAGCGGCAAAACCAGCCGTAGCCGCAGCCGAGATCGAGAATACGTTTATCATGCAGGTCGGGTAGTAGCGCACGCAGTGCAGGCCATTCTGGCGCGCCGTCTAATCCCTTAACGGAACGTGGCAAGGTGGCGTAACCGGCAAAAAAAGTGGGGTTGTCGTAAATATTCTGGCTCATACAGGCTCCTTTATATGATGCGCAAAGGAGTTTAGGCGTTTAGCGCGGAATGTAAAGTCGCGTAATTATCCCACAAATAACAGATGTACCAGACGAGCGAGTGATTCCAGCAGCAGCAAGCTACCGATGAAAATAACGATTAATACACCAATGAATTGCTTCCGTCCGCTCATGCTGTTCCCTCCGCTGGCTAACCTTGCCGGACTATACTTTAAGCCGGGCTCACTAAACTTCCAGTCAACCGGGAAAGATTACATGCTTTACCAAAAGGTGAACGCGCAAATGTGGCGAAATATTTGGGTGGTTGGCGATCTTCACGGTTGCCGCGCCCAACTCGATGCGCAACTGCTCAAGCGGGATTTCGATAAGCAGCAGGATCTACTGCTGTCGGTGGGCGATTTAATCGATCGTGGCCCGGACAGCCCCGGCTGTTTAGCGCTGATGCAGGAGCCCTGGTTTCGCTGCGTGCGCGGCAATCATGAGCAGATGGCGCTCGCTGCGCTGGATGGGCGCGACCAAACCTTGTGGATGATGAACGGCGGCGAGTGGTTCTGGCAACTCAAAGGCGCAGCGTTGATTGCCGCGCGCCATGCGTTGAAGCGCTGTGCTGAGTTACCGTTGATCCTGCATCTGGATTTCGGCGATCGCGTGGTGGTGATTGCCCACGCCGATTATCCCGCCAGTCATTATGCGTTAGGGAAAGAGGTTGACTGGCAGCAAGTGGTGTGGAGTCGCGATCGACTGGGACGCCATCAACGCGGCAGTTCAGCCCGCATCGATGGCGCCAGTGATTTCTACTTCGGCCACACGCCGTTAGAACAACCGCTCAATGTGGCGAATCAGCATTATATCGATACCGGCGCGGTCTTCGGCAATCGCCTCACCCTGGTGCAGTTGCAGTAACGCTTAGCGGAACAGACGTCCGTCGCGCACCAGTTCACGCGGATAACTGTTTTTAATCCGATTACCCACTTTCTTCGCCAATCCCAGCGGCTGCTGCTGGTAAGTGACGATCACCTCATCCCGGCTGGGCAACGTGTCCGGATGAATATCCTGACCGCGATACCAGGTTTCCGCTTCTGCATCGGTGAGTTCGAAATCCAGCGCGCTGCCCGGCTGCGTCAACGCCACGACCGCTTCATGCTGCCAGCGATAGCCTTTCGGGAAGGTTTCGGCCAACTTGAGGCCGATGCGCGAGAAGCGCACTTTACCCAGCCAACCCTCCAGCGCCGCCGGGAACAGCCACAGCTCTTTATCGCGCTGCCACAGCGTGTGGTTGTTATCCCACTGCAAGCCGACTTTGGCCGCGGCCTGTTGCACTTCGGCGCTCAGCTTGCGGCTGGCCGGAGAGAAGGGCAGTTTGCCGACTTTGTAGGTTGGCGTTGGCAGCGCGGGAATGCTGGCGGTTTTACGCAGACGCGCAACGAAGAAACCTTCACTATCGAAAATCTGCGGGAATACGTGCAGGAAACCTTCGGCGGTTAACGCCTGATCGGCTCCGTCGAATAAACCGTTCAGCGGCACGATTTCAACCGCGTCGGGATAACGCTGCTGCAACCAATGAATCACCTGCTGATTCTCGATTTGATTCAGTGTGCAGGTAGAGTAAATCAGCGTGCCGCTTGGCTGTAAGGCATGGAAAGCGCTGTCGAGCAGATCGCGTTGGGTTTCCGCAATCGCTTCGGTGCTGGCCAGCGTCCAGTTACGCAACGCATCAGCATCTTTGCGCACCACGCCTTCGCCAGAGCAGGGCGCATCGAGCAGAATGGCATCGAAACGCTCCGGCAGCGCGGCGCCAAATACACGGCCATCAAAATGGGTCAGCGCAACATTGCTGACGCCACAGCGGCTGATGTTAGCGTGCAGCACTTTAACGCGGCTGGCCGAGTATTCGTTCGCCAGAATGGCGCCTTCATTGCGCATCAGCGCGGCCATCTGGGTGGTTTTAGAACCCGGCGCGGCAGCCACATCCATCACCTGACGCGCATCAGGTGCGGCGTCAAACAGCGCGGTAACCGGCAGCATCGAGCTGGCTTCCTGAATGTAGAACAGTCCGCTCAGATGCTCCGCCACGCTACCCAGCGGCAGCGATTCGTCGTCACGCTCGATCCAAAACCCTTCGGCGCACCACGGAATGGGCGATAAGCGCCAGCCATAGTCGGCGGTGCGGGCGAGGAAATCATCCACGCTAATTTTTAAGGTGTTGACGCGTAAGCTGCGACGCAGCGGTTGCTGGCTAATGGCGAGAAAGCGCTGCAGTTCGGCGTCGTCAGCAAGGCTGGCGCGCATCAGCGCGAGGAAATCTTCGGGAAAGCGATCGGACACGGGCATCTACCGGGAAACGAAATGAGCGCGAAGTGTAACACGCGAAAAAGAATCGGGCAGCCAGGCTGCCCGATTTGCTTAAGGTTAATGAGGGTCCGGAATCGCCGAGCCCCAGTCGCGCCACGCTTTCGGCGCTTCATCCTGTAGCAGGAAGTGTTTGTTGGCGCCGGCCTGCGGCGCTAATGGCACCGTCGGCGGCGTGGCAAACTGTACGCCGCCGCGAATGAACTGCTGGAAGGTGCCGGTTTTCAACACGCCGCCTATCAGACCGAAATCGAAGTTATAGCCGGAAGCCAGCCAGAACACCGAATTGTTGCGCACCAGATGCTGGTACTTTTTGCTGATACGCAGCGCGATCTGCACGCGATCCGCCATATTGCCCAGCGACGTTCCGGTGACGGTGCCCACTTCAACGCCCCGGAACAGCACTGGCGTGCCCACCGACAGCGATCCCGCGTCAGCGGCATCGACATATATCGTCAAGCCGTTCAGGTAGCGTGAATCGGTGATGGTGCTTTCCTGCAGTTCAAAGGTGCGCGCCGGCGAACCTTTGCCCGGATCGACGTTGAGATAAGGCTGCAGCAGCGTTTCGATATGGTTAACGCCCGCCGCAGAAATCTCCGGCGACACCACTGAGAAGCGGCTGCCGATGCGCGCAAAGTCCTGCACGTATTCCGGATAAAGCACCGCTTTGGCGACAACCTGATTGTTATCAGAACTCAGCGCCAGTGATTCAACCTGGCCAATATTGATGCCGAGATAGCGAATCGGCATGCCCGCCGCCAGTTTGCTGGCATCGAAGGTGTGCAGCGTAATCTGGCTGCCAACTGCACGCGCCGCGGTTTCTGACGAGTAGAGCACGCGTTTCACGCCTTTCGCCGCCTGCGCGCCGGTGAGATTATCGAAACTGATCGCGCCTTTGAGCGCGCGGTTGAGCGGGGACGCTTGCACGGTCAAACCGCTGCCGTTGAGTTGCACTTTGGCGCCGCCTTCGGCCCAGAACACACTCTCGCTGGTCAGCAACTTGCGATACTGCGGCCGGATATGAATCGAGATTTCAAACGCATCCGCGCGCGGCACTACATCCACCACTTCACCGACCTGGAATTTGCGGTACAGCAGTACTGAACCGGCCTGTACATCCGGCAAGCTTTTGGCGGTAAGTTTCAGCGTGGTTGGCGGCTGTTCACCCACGATGCCTTCTTCGGCACGTTCCGCATCCGCATATAAAGGATAACGACTGGAAGGATTGCCTTTCGCGCCAGGAATCAGGCGAATGCCGCCATCTACCCACTCGCGCGCGCTGGCGCCCAGCACTTTCATCCCGTCAAGTCCAAACTTCACATCGAGGCGGCTATTCACCACAAACTTGCTGTCAGCGTGTACCAGATTACGGTGCTCCGGGTTGATGGCCGCCACAAAGCTGATGCCATTTTCATCCAGCGTGCGTGAAATCACCTGACCGATTTTCATGCCATACAACATCACCGGCTGGCCGGCATCGATACCGTAGGTTTCCGGCGCGCTGAGTTTTACCGTCAGCACGTCAGGTTTCTGCAGCAATGTTTCGCTGGCTGGCAACACGGTAAAGTGATCCTGCGGTTCGCCTTCGCCTGGCACCAGTTCAAAAGTATTACCGGTTAACAGGCTGCTGAGATTGGTGTCGGTCAGGCTGATCTTCGGCGTGCGCATTTCAATGCGCGTCCCGCTGCGCATCAAACCGGTTACTGAAGGATCAACCGTCAGCTCGCCGGTGACTTTGCCGCCATCCAGCAGGTTGAGTTTGGTCAAGGTGCCGACTTCCAGTCCCTGATACATCAGCGGTGTGCTATCGGCTTTCAGGTTATCGCCGCTCGGCAGGTTCAGTTTCACTTGCACGCCGCGCTGACTGCGCGCCAAATCCGGATAGAGCTGGTAGTTGGCATCCACCTGAGCTTGCTCGCCGTCATTGGGTGAATCGAAGGCAATCGCGCCATTCACTAACGCGGCGAGGCTTTCCAGCTTCACTTTGGCACCGCTCAGGCTGACATCCGCATCAACGCCGGAAACATTCCAGAAGCGGCTCTGCTTTTTCACCAGATTGATAAAGCGGCGCTCAATCAGCACATCAATGGTAACGCCGTCGGTGCTGTTGTTGAGGCTGTAATCGTAAACGCGACCCACCGGAATTTTACGGTAATAAACCAGCGAACCGGTGTTGAGCGAGCCGAGGTCGGGCGCGCGCAGGTGGATAAGCAGTTCGCCGGTATTAACGCGATACTTAGGTTGGGTATCGAGTGCGGTGAAGTGATCGCTCTCTTTACCTTTACCCGGCATCATGCCGATGTAGTTACCGCCGACCAGCGCATCAAGCCCGGAGACGCCCGCCAATGAGGCTTTCGGCGTCACCAGCCAGAACTGAGTGTCTTCACGCAGTGCATCGCGCATGTCGCTTTTGATGCTGGCTTTAATCTGGATGCTGCGATAGTCATCACTCAGCACAATGCCTTGCACCGTACCCACTTCCACGCCCTGATAACGAATCGGCGTACGGCCTGGCACAATCCCGTCGGCAGTCTGGAAGTTAATGGTGATCGTCGTACCGCGTTCCTGATAGTTGGTCCATAGCAGCCAGCCAGCAATTAGCAGGGCGATGATGGGCAATAACCAGAATGGCGAAATCTTGCGCTTGTTGCGCAGATTGGCGCTAGTCGGTGTAGTCGGCGTTTCCTGTTGCATGTGCATCCCAGATCAGGCGGCTATCAAGCCACTCTACAGCCATAATGGTCAGGACAACGGCGGCACCAAAATAGAAGGCGGCCGGTCCCATGGTGAAAGCCAGCAGCTGATCACGATTGACCAGCGACATGGTTACAGCAATGACGAACAGATCCAGCATCGACCAGCGGCCCACCCAGGTGACGGCGCGCAGCAGGCGAATGCGGGTTTTCAAGCCCTGTTCGCATTTAAAGTGAATGCTGAGTAACAGAGTCAACATCACTAACACTTTGGTAAAGGGCACCAGAATGCTGGCGATAAACACCACCGCGGCCACCGGTATATTGCCCGATGCCAATCCCAGAATGCCGGAGAAGATGGTGTCTTCACGGCGTGCGCCATTAACATAGACCACCGAAATCGGCAGCAAATTGGCGGGGATCAGCAGCACAATCGAGGCGATGAGCGCCGCCCAGGATTTCTGCAAACTGTGGCGTCGGCGGTAGTCAAGCGGCGTGTGGCAACGCGTGCAGCGCCCACGCTCATCGGCTACACCGGTTTGATGGCAATTCAGGCACACTTGCCACTCTTCAGGCGGGGAGGTGGGCATCGCTTGCGGATAATAGTGTTCCCACAGTTGCTCGACGTTCAGGTGGATCAGCGTCAGCAGGCTCAGCACCGTCAGCGCAATATAGGCCACTAAACCGTAGCCCACTTCCAGTGAGGCGTAATCCTGCACTTTGATCGATGCCACCGCCACGCCGACCAGATAGATATCCAGCATCACCCACTCTTTGAGCTTGTCCATCATCAGCAGGACCGGGCGCAGGTTCATTCCGAGCGCGTTGCCCACCCACAAATAGAGAATGCCGATGACCAGCGTAACCGGCGCGCCAATGGTGCAAAACGCCACCATTGAAGCGGTGAGGATGTTGCCTTGCTGCGTCATTTGGATCACGCCCTCCAGCAGGCTGGCGTTAATGCGCATGCCCAGCAGGCGAATATCAACCAACGGCAAGCTAAAGGCGAACGGCATCAGCACGATCATGACCACCGCCATGGCGGTGAGTCGCGTCATCGACCAGTCACGACCGCTCTGAATTTGTGCATGGCAGCGCGGGCAATAGGCTGTCTGATGCGATTTCACATCCGGTAAGGAAAAAAGGGTATCGCATTGCGGACAACGCTGATAACGTGCGTGGGGCAACGTCTGGCTGATAGCGTGAATTTTCATAGGTGACGCAAGTGCCCATCGTTCGTTACGGTTACCGGCATGCTGAGTAGCGCAAAGTTGCCTGCAATATTCGGTGGTACCAGAATACGCTCATCCACCGACTGCTAAGGGTATAGTAACTAACAGAATGATTCACCTTCTGCGCCTGGATTATTAGTGCTTATTTTAACAACTGAGTGACAACAAGGTCACCCCAGTGACGAGTTATGGTTGAACAATGAACAAAAAAGCTTTTTACGAGGATTTGAATCGCGATGTCCGCGCCCTGTTGGCGGGTGAAACCTCGTTCCTGGCCGCGCTCGGCAATTGCAGTGCACTGCTTTTTGAACGCCTGGAAGGCGTGAACTGGGCTGGATTCTATTTACTGACAGAACCGAACACGCTGGTGCTGGGCCCGTTCCAGGGCAAAATCGCCTGCGTACGTATTCCGGTTGGCAAAGGCGTGTGTGGAACCGCGGTAGCCGAGGACAAAGTGCAATTGGTGGAAGACGTGCACGCGTTCCCTGGCCATATCGCGTGTGACGCCGCCAGTAATGCTGAAATCGTGATTCCTCTGAAAGTAAATGGCACCCTCGTGGGTGTTTTAGACATTGATAGTACGGTTTATTCTCGCTTCGATAGCGAGGACGAAGCGGGGCTGATGGCCCTTACCGACGGGCTTTGTGAAGTGCTGGCGGGCAGCGACATCGTAAAATTTATTCAGCTGACGCACAGCTAATCGACTGGATCACATAGCATTTGGCGATGTTGTCATTATAATGTCGCCTGTTCATGCCTGCTCTGGTCGGCAAATCCGTTGTAATCAGGAAATTTCATGGAAAATCAACCTAAGTTGAATAGCAGTAAAGAAGTCATCGCCTTTTTGGCGGAACGTTTTCCGCAATGCTTTAGCGCCGAAGGCGAGGCGCGTCCGCTCAAAATCGGCATTTTTCAAGATCTGGTCGAGCGTGTTCAAGGCGAACTGAGCCTGAGCAAGACGCAACTGCGTTCTGCCTTACGTCTTTATACCTCTAGCTGGCGTTATCTTTATGGCATCAAAGCGGGTGCCATTCGTGTCGATCTTGATGGCAACGCCTGTGGCGTGCTGGATGAGCAACACGTAGAACATGCGCGCAAGCAACTGGAAGAAGCGAAAGCCCGCGTTCAGGCGCAGCGCGATCAGCAGAAAGCGAAGAAGCGTGAAGCCGGTGAAGAGACCGCTGAACGTCGTCCGCGCAAGTCTGCTCCGCGTAAAGCTGCCGAAGGTGATGCCGCGCGTAAGCCACGTCCTCAGGCGCCGCGTGCGGCCGCGACTGAGCGTGCAGCCGCACCGCAGCCACCGCGGGCCAAACCTGTCACTGATACCTCAACGTTGCAGCCCGGCCAGAACATCAAAGTGACTGCAGGCAAAGGTGCAATGGACGCTACCATTCTTGAAATTACTAAAGATGGCGTTCGGGTTCAGCTCGCTTCCGGCATGGCTATGATTGTGCGCGCAGAACATTTGCAGTTCTGAAACGGAGGCTGACCCTGGCATGAACAACCTTTTAAAGATCGGTATGATCGCGGGCCTGCTTTTAGCAGGCCCCACCTTTGGTGCAGATAATATTACCCGCGCCGACCAGATTCCCCAGCTACACGAAGAGCCACAGCATCCCACCGTTAGCGAACGCGTTACCTCGCGTTTCACCCGCTCTCACTATCGTCAGTTCGATTTGAATCAGGACTTCTCCGCGAAAATTTTTGATCGCTACCTGAATCTGCTCGACTACAGCCATAACGTATTGCTGGCATCGGATATCGCGCAGTTCGCCGATAAGAAAACTACCGTGGGTGATGAGTTCCGCAGCGGTAAGCTGGATGTGTTTTACGATCTCTACAATCTGGCGCAGAAACGCCGCTTTGAGCGCTATCAATATGCGCTGAGCGTGCTGAATCGCCCAATGAATTTCACCGGCAATGACACCATTGACATTGACCGGGCAAAATCGCCATGGCCAAAGAGCGTCGATGAGCTCAACGCGCTGTGGGATGCCAAAGTTAAATATGACGAACTGAGCCTGAAACTGGCCGGTAAAGATGAGAAAGAGATTCGCGAAACGCTGACCAAGCGTTACAACTTTGCCATCCGTCGTCTGGCGCAAAGCAACAGTGAAGATGTGTTCCAGCTGGCGATGACCGCGTTCGCGCATGAAATCGACCCGCACACTAACTATCTTTCGCCGCGCAACACCGAGCAATTCAACACTGAAATGAGCCTGTCGCTAGAAGGTATCGGCGCAGTGCTGCAGATGGATGACGATTACACGGTGATCAACTCGATGGTCGCAGGCGGTCCGGCGGCGAAGAGTAAAGCGATCAGCGTGGGCGACCGCATTGTCGGTGTCGCTCAGCCGGGCAAACCGATGGAAGATGTGATTGGCTGGCGTCTGGATGATGTGGTTTCAAAAATCAAAGGACCGAAAGGCAGCAAAGTACGCCTGGAAATCCTGCCTGCTGGCAAGGGCACCAAAACCCGCACCGTGACGCTGACGCGTGAAAAAATCCGTCTGGAAGATCGCGCGGTAAAAGGCACCGTGCATAACGTCGGCAAACAGAAAGTTGGCGTGCTCGACATTCCTGGCTTCTACGTTGGCCTGACTGACGATGTGAAGGTGCAGCTGCAGAAACTGCAGAAGCAAAACGTCGACAGCGTGGTGATCGATCTGCGTACCAACGGCGGTGGCGCGTTGACCGAAGCCGTTTCACTTTCGGGCCTGTTTATTCCAAGCGGTCCGGTGGTGCAGGTGCGTGATAACAATGGCCGCGTGCGTGAAGACAGCGATAACGACGGCATCGTCTATTACAAAGGTCCGCTGGTGGTGCTGGTCGATCGCTTCAGTGCTTCGGCTTCTGAGATCTTCGCTGCGGCGATGCAGGATTACGGCCGTGCGCTGATTGTCGGTGAGCCGACCTTCGGTAAAGGCACCGTGCAACAGTATCGTTCGCTGAACCGTATCTACGATCAGATGCTGCGTCCGGAATGGCCGGCGCTGGGTTCTGTACAGTACACCATTCAGAAGTTCTACCGCATTAACGGTGGCAGCACGCAGCGTAAAGGCGTAACGCCAGATCTGCTGATGCCAACCGGCGTTGAAGCGGCAGAAACCGGCGAGAAGTTCGAGGACAACGCGCTGCCTTGGGACAGTGTGAATGCGGCAAGCTACACCAAAACCGGCGATATCGCGCCGCTGGTACCGCAGCTGACCAAAGAGCATGCCGATCGCATCGCTAAAGATCGCGAGTTCCAGTACATCATGAAAGATATTGCGCGTTTCGATGCGATGAAAGACAAGCGTAATATCGTGTCGCTCAATCTTGCCCAGCGTGAGAAAGAGAACCGCGAAGATGATGCACTGCGTCTGGAGCGCATTAACGCGCGCTATCAGGCGGAAGGCAAAGCGCCGCTGAAGAGCATCGAAGATCTGCCGAAAGACTATAAAGAGCCGGATCCGTATCTGGATGAAACGGTGAAAATCGCTAACGATATGGCGCAGCTGGAGAAATCTCAGCCTGCTGCCACAAGCGCGAAGTAAACGTCTGGTTTGTGAAATAGCACCGCTTCGGCGGTGCTTTTTTTTACGCTAAAATCGTTGTTAAGCCTTACTAACGCAGCGAACTTCGCACTTCACTGCCTAATGTAAAGTTATGTCTTTTTAGGCACTTAAAGATTAAGGTTGCTTGAAATGCGCGGCGATGACCATAGGATAGATATCCGCGCATATGCGCGTGCACAACTGAGGAAGATTAACGTTTATGATGCGTATTGCTCTTTTCCTGCTCACCAACCTGGCGGTGATGTTGGTATTCGGACTGATTTTGAGTCTGACAGGAATCCAGTCAAGCAGTGTTATGGGTCTGATGATTATGGCAGGTCTGTTTGGCTTCGGCGGTGCGTTTGTTTCACTGCTGATGTCTAAATGGATGGCGTTACGATCCGTTGGCGGTGAAGTCATTGAACAACCGCGTAATGAGACGGAACGCTGGCTGATGGATACCGTCGGCCGCCAGGCACAACAGGCTGGCATTGCGATGCCGCAGGTGGCGATTTATCACGCGCCCGACATTAACGCCTTTGCGACAGGCGCACGCCGTGACGCGTCGCTGGTCGCTGTTTCCACCGGCCTGTTGCAAAACATGAGCCGTGATGAAGCGGAAGCGGTGCTGGCGCACGAAATCGCCCATATCGCCAACGGTGACATGATCACCATGACGCTGATTCAGGGTGTGGTGAACACCTTTGTGATCTTCATCTCGCGCATTTTGGCGCAGATCGCTTCCGGCTTCCTGTCGGGTAACCGCGACGGTGAAGAGAGCAGCAACGGAAATCCGATGGTCTATTTCGCGGTCTCGATGGTGTTAGAACTGCTGTTCGGCTTCCTCGCCAGCATCATCACCATGTGGTTCTCACGTCACCGTGAATTCCACGCTGATGCGGGTTCTGCCAAACTGGTTGGCCGCGAGAAGATGATTGCCGCACTGCAGCGTCTGAAAACCAGCTACGAGCCGCAGGAGCCAAGCAGCATGATGGCGTTTTGCATCAATGGTAAAAATAAATCGTTGAGCGAGCTGTTCATGTCGCATCCGCCGCTCGATAAACGTATCGAAGCGCTGCGTAGCGGTGAATACCTGAAGTAATCGGTAATAGACAGAAAAAAGGGCGCCAGATGGCGCCCTTGCTGTTTCTAAGATTCGGCTGCCTGCCGCGACTGCGTCATGCGCGCCAGGCTCACCAAGGCAGCGACGCTGGCAAAGCTACCCGCTAACAGCAGTGAGGCGTGTGTTCCGCTGTCGTTGAACAGATTAAACATTAGCGCCACTAGCGCCGCGCCGCTGCTTTGTCCCACCAGACGCGCGGTACCCAGCATTCCGCTGGCACCACCGCTGCGGTTACGCGGTGCTGCGGTGATGATGGTGTGATTGTTAGGCGACTGGAACAGGCCGAAACCGGCACCGCACAGCATCATGCGCCAGATGATATCCACGTCAGTTGGCTGCGTCGGTAAAAGCGCCAGCAGGAATAGCCCGGCAGCGAACATCGCTAATCCCAATCCGCCTAATAATCCGGCATGGAACTTCTCGATCAGGCGACCTGCAATGGGTGCCATCACCATGGTTGCCAGCGGCCACGGCGTGAGCAGCAAGCCGGTTGCCACTTCATCCCGGCCCAGCACGTTTTGCAGGAAGAACGGCAACGCCACCATCGCCAGCATCTGCGCGCAGAACGAGCAAATTGAGGTGCCGATCGACAGCGAAAAGATCGGAATGCGCAGCAAATCCACCGGCAGCAATGGCACCGGCATCGCTAACTGGCGACGAACGAAAACAATGCCCACCAACACCAATGCCACCAATTCGGCCACAATCAGCCAGCCGTTTTGTCCCTGCGAGAAACCGCTCAGTGCCGATATGAGCAGGCCAAAGAACAGCGCATTCATCACCGCGCTTGGCACGTCGAATTTCTGTTGTTTGGCTTTCTGGGTGTTATCTGGCAGGAAACGCAACGCCAGCCACAGCGCAACGATGCCGAGTGGAATGTTGATCAGAAACAGCCATTTCCAGCTGGCAACAGACAGGATCGCCGCCGCTACGGTTGGACCGGCCGCGCTGGAGACCGCAACAATCAGCGAATTGATCGCCATACCGCGCCCGAGGAAGCGCTGCGGATAGATGATACGGATCAGCGCCGTGTTAACGCTCATCAATGCGGCACCACCAAGGCCTTGCAGCACACGCGCCACGGTCAGCGTATTCAACGATGAGGAGAGGGCGCAAAACAGTGAGGTAGCGATAAACAGCGCGAGTCCAACCTGATAGACGCGGCGGTAGCCGAGCATATCGCCGAGAAACGACAGCGACAGCAGCGAAATAACGATGGCGATTTGGTAGGCGTTAACAATCCAGATCGATTCGGCTGGGCTGGCATTCAATTCACGCGCAATGGTTGGCAAGGCCACGTTGGCGATAGCTCCATCCAGCACCGCCATCATAATACCGAGTGCAATGGTGATGATCGCGCCATAGCGCTGTGGAAGCGGTAATCCATCCTGGGCAACAGTAGAAGGCATAAGTAAAGTAAGTAAAGAGAGTGAATATCATCATGCTAATCAATTCGCTGCCGAAAAGCACCGCATTCATTGACATAAAATTACGTGTGGATGTGTCACTTAGCGTCAGTCGTTGCCGCCATCAGGCTGAAACGCATATACTGGCGCTTCTGTTCCGTTTTTTTTGAAACACTGTCAAAAAGGATACGCGCCATGGCGAGCAGTGATAATGATAAACAGCCAGACTCGGTTTCATCAGTGATGAAAGTGTTTGGCATTCTGCAGGCGCTGGGCGAAGAGCGCGATCACGGCATCACCGAACTGTCCCAACGCGTGATGATGTCAAAAAGTACCGTTTATCGCTTTTTACAGACCATGAAATCGCTTGGCTATGTGGCGCAGGAAGGAGAAAGTGAGAAATACTCGCTGACGCTCAAGCTGTTCGAACTCGGCGCCAAAGCGTTGCAGAACGTCGATCTGATTCGTAGCGCCGATATTGAGATGCGTGAGCTGTCGCGTCTTACTAAAGAAACCATTCACCTCGGCGCGCTGGAAGAAGACAGCATCGTCTACATCCATAAAATCGATTCACTGTATAACCTGCGTATGTATTCGCGCATCGGCCGCCGCAATCCACTGCACACCACCGCGATTGGTAAAGTGCTGCTGGCATGGCGCGATCGCGCTGAAGTGCAGGAGATCCTGAGCGAAGTGGAATTCCGCCGCAGTACCGCGAAAACCATTGTCACTGCAGAAGCATTGCTGACGGTGTTGGATCAGGTAAAAGTACAGGGATTTGGTGAAGATAATGAAGAGCAGGAAGAGGGCTTACGTTGCATCGCGGTGCCGGTATTTGACCGTTTTGGCGTGGTGATTGCGGGGCTAAGCATCTCGTTCCCCACCATTCGTTTTTCCGAAGAAGCCAAAAATGAGTATGTGGCGATGCTGCATCGTGCGGCGCGCAATCTGTCTGAACAAATGGGCTACCACAACTATCCTTTCTGAAATGAAAAACGGGCTGTTGCCAGCCCGTTTTAACGCTTAATTGTCAACCACTTCGCCACTTTTCTTCAGCAGTGGACAATCCGTTACGCCGACGATACCGCTGTCTGTGTGCAGATACTGTGCCGTAATCATACCGCGTGCGGTCAGATAACTGCATTGCAGCCCCAGTCCCGCCGCATTCTTATTGCTGCTGGTGAGTACGCCATAGCCGGTCAGCAGCATCGCTAACCAAATTAATGCCACCAGCATAATCGTCCGAATAAGTAGTTTCATCTTATCTCCTTGTGATACACAACGCAGCGCATCCAACCTTGCTGCGAATCTACTGTAACAGCATGCCGCGCTTTAGCCATCGAATCGATCAGAGATAACTGAAAGAGAGGGCAGGCGGGATAATCTGCTTTCCGTCGCTACCCATTATCTTTTGCGTCGGCAGCGAGTAGAATCAGCGGCGGAGTAGATGTTTGATTTTTGACTATAGAGGCAGTTATGAACGAATTAGCCGCAAACACCAGCCCGCTGTTTAACTATGGCGTTCTGGCCATCATCATTCTTGTGGCCTTTATTGTCTGGTTCTTTGTCAACCGGGCAAGCGTGCGTGCCAGTGAGCAGATTCGTTTGCTGGAAGCCGTTATCGAAGAGCAAAAGAAACAGAATGCGCTCCTGCGCCGTCTGGTTGACGCACAGCCATCCACAGCAAAACCAACAGCGGATGAAGACGCGGATGAAAAACGCGATTTTATTCGGATGATCCCGGAACGTTAAGCCGTTAAAAGGGGTGAAATAATCGTCGTTATGGCAACCGCTGCGCACTGAAATGGTGCGTGGCGGGATAATGACTTTTAGTAAATTCCCTTCTAAACCAGGTATGAATAGCAACAATCCCTGCCTGAATGAATATCAACTAAGATTTATCCTAAGGAGTTTTTGTTAAATCAAGCTCTTCAATGTTTTTTTTAACATTTAATTGTTGGGTAGATAGTTAAAATTGAGATAAATGCCACCTAATGTTAATGCGTTTATATGGGGCGCATATTATTGGTTTCTCCTGATTTTGGTGCAAAGCAATTAATAACTTATACCTGAGAAAACTATTTGTACAAGATTTGAACGGCGCGCAGTTGTTGTGTGGCGAGCGAAGTTTTCAGTGGAATATTTTATTGATGCCATATTAGTGCAATATTTTTGTCGTACTGTTAACCCCTAAAATTGTACCAATATAGACATTACCGCTGCGCTTGACTAAGCGGCAATCAAGCGCTAACTATACTGACTGATAACCTTTTTTTGCGCACCTTCCGCGCTGGGTGTCAATATGTTGATTGATGAAGTGCCGCGCCAATTAACTAATTATGTGCGTCACGTCGATCACCGTTTAAAAATGGCTTGCCATTAATTTACGGATATGTGATAACAAATCGTAGGTCAAACGAGGTACAGTTCTGTTTATGTATGGCATCTTCAGTAAAGAAGTTACGAGTAAAGACGTTGACGTTGAATACCGCTTCCTTGCCGAACCTTAAATTAGTGCCTCATTCAGTAATGTCTCTGGTTTATCTGTAAGTCTGCCTGCGGGCAATATAATCATTGAAAGGAAATTTGCGAAATGGCAAAGATTAAAGGTCAGGTTAAGTGGTTCAACGAGTCTAAAGGTTTTGGTTTTATTACTCCTGCTGATGGTAGCAAAGATGTGTTCGTACACTTCTCTGCAATCCAGGGCAATGGTTTTAAAACTCTGGCCGAAGGCCAAAGCGTTGAGTTCGAAATCCAGGATGGCCAGAAAGGTCCTGCTGCGGTCAACGTTACCCCAATCTGATTTCGCCCTCAGGCTCGGTGCCATGCACCACTGAAACGAATCCTAAAGCCCCGTTCATTGAACGGGGCTTTTTCTTTTATTCTTTCTGTAGCCAGATGATCAGGGTAAACTGCGCCGCGAATTGCTAACCCGGAGTTGTCTATGTCTTTGATTTGCCCACTTTGTCATCAGCCTTTATTGCAGCAGGCTAATAGCTTCCGCTGTGATGCAGGTCATCAGTTTGATCAGGCGAAAGAAGGGTACGTCAATTTACTGCCGGTGCAGCACAAAGGTTCGCGCGAACCGGGCGATAGCGCCGAGATGCTGCAGGCACGACGCGCCTTCCTCGATGCCGGACACTATCAGCCGTTGCGCGCGGCTGTCGCCGGGATCCTCGCGCAGCATCTGGGTGAGCAAGGTACACAGCTGTTAGACCTTGGATGCGGGGAAGGTTATTACACTGCGGCGATGGCCGATGCGTTACCACAGGCGCAACTCTTTGGTCTGGATGTGGCGAAAGCAGCGATTCGCATGGCCGCTAAACGTTATCGTGCGGTGAAATTTTGCGTGGCGTCCAGCCAGCGTTTACCTTTTGCCGATGCTTCTCTGGATGGCGTGGTGCGCATCTATGCGCCCTGCAATGAAGATGAGCTGAGCCGCGCGATCAAAGCGGGGGGTTACCTGCTAACGGTGACGCCGGGACCGCATCACTTACAGCAATTCAAGGCGCTGATTTATCGCGAAGTGCAGCTGCACGCGGCGGAAGAGAAGGTGTATGCCGGCTTCAGGCAGGTCGATCAACAAAACCTGCATTACAGCATGACGTTGAGCGGAAGTGAGGCGGTGAGCTTATTGCAGATGACGCCATTTGCCTGGCGTGCACGCGAAGAAGTGTGGCAGAACCTGGCAGCATCCAGCGAGTTTAACTGTGATGCCGACTTTATGCTGACGTTATGGCAGCGCGATTAACGCGCTTCCACCAGCGTATTGTAGATCCGTTCCAGGTCATCAAGCTGTTTGACAGCAATCAGCAGGCGGCGCTGCTCCAGCTGCATCACCAGAATGCCATCCTCTGACAGATTCATACTCTGAATGCGACCGTAGTCGATCCACACGCTGCCAAAAAACAGTCCATTTTCCTTCATCAACAGCTTCGGGCTGCGCACCCAGAATAACCAAATCGCCATAAAGCACAGCACCATCAGCAAATTGGTGGTGAGTTGTGTGCCATGTTTATCAATGTTGTTCCACAGCAGAATAAGCAGCAGCACCACAAAAATGGCGCTATCAATTTTATGGCGACGGCGCAGTGCGACGCGCAGTTTTGTCGGGCCATTGCGGCGCGGCAGGATCGCTTCATCATAGATGGCGAACAGAATGAAGCCTGCAATCAGCAGGGCGATCAGGGCGTCAGTCAGTGACATAAGATGTTCTTCCTCAATCGAAATTATCTCAACGTGGGCGCTCAGATAATGCCGCTCAATAATAGCCGGGAGCAGGGCTCCCGGCGGGATGATTACAGACCGAGCAGGCCGATCCAGTAACCGAAGATACCGAGGGCGAAGAAGCCGACGATAATCCACAACGCATTCACCTTACGACGCAGCAGCCACATACAGCCAAAGGTTAGCAGCAGTGGAATCAGGCCTGGCATCAGCTGATCGAGGATAGATTGCACCGTGGTAACCGTGGTTTTACCGGTCTGGTCGGTAATGCGCGACACCACCAGCGGCACATTCACATGCGTCCACTTGTTAACCAAGGCCCCCATGACAAAGAGGCCGAGAATCGACGCGCCCTCCGTCAGTTTCTGCAGGAAACCGCCGCCCATATCGCTGACGATATCCACGCCTTTACGGTAGCCATACGCCACACCGTAATAACGCGTCAACAGACGCACGGCGTTAAACAGGATGAAGAACAGCAATGGACCCAGCAGGCTACCGCTCATCGCGATACCGGCACCCAGCGCAGCAAACACCGGACGCACGGTACCCCAGAAGATCGGGTCGCCCACACCAGCCAGCGGCCCCATCAGACCCACTTTGATGCCGTTAATCGCTGCATCATCAATGGGCGCACCGTTGGCACGCTGCTCTTCCATCGCCATGGTAACGCCCAGCACAGGCGCCGCTACGTAAGGATGGGTGTTGAAGAACTCAAGATGACGTTTAATCGCCTGTTTACGTTCGTCGTTGTTTTCTGGATAGAGGCGACGAATCACCGGCACCATTGAGTAGCAAAAACCCAGCGCCTGCATACGTTCAAAGTTCCACGAACCCTGAAACAGGTTAGAGCGCAGGAACACACCGCGGACATCGCCGGGGGTGAGTTTCTTTGGAGTGTTAGTTGTATCAACCATGATTTCACCTGTTCCTAGTCGAGTTCGTTATCGAGGTCATTGTTTGCAGGACCGCTGGTTGCAGCACCTGCAACGCGGTTATATTTCGGTGCCAGCTGGATATACAGCACCGCCATCACCACGCCAATCACGCCAAGCGCAACCAGGTTGAAGTTGGTGAAGGCTGCGGTAACGAAGCCAAGGTAGAAGAACGGCATCAGGTAGCCCGCGCGCATCATGTTGATGACCATCGCGTAACCCACCACCACGATCATGCCGCCGGCGATGTTCAGGCCGTTGGTGACCACGTCTGGAATCGAGTTCAGCAGTTCCTGAACCACGTGAGTACCGACAGAAATCGCCACGATCAGTGCTGGGATGGCAATACGCATCGCCTGCAGTACCAGCGCGGATACGTGGATCCAGCTGATCGCCGTCAGATTGCCTTTCTCGGCTGCCTTATCGGCGGCATGCTGGAAGGCCACGGTGATGGTACGCACGATGATGGTCAGAACCTGACCGGCCGCAGCCAGCGGAATCGCCAGTGCGATACCGGCGCCCACGCTTTGACCACCGGCAATAACCAGAATGGTTGAGATAATCGAAGCCAGCGCCGCATCCGGTGCAACGGCCGCACCGATGTTCATCCAGCCCAGTGCAATCATCTCCAGCGTACCGCCGATGATGATACCGGTTTTCATATCACCGAGGACCGCACCAATTAAGGTACAAGCCACCAGCGGACGGTGGAACTGGAACTCATCAAGAATCGATCCCATCCCGGCAATACAGGCCACAATAAATATCAAAATGATTTGTAGCGTGGTTATCTCCATTGCATTTCTCCTCTGCAAGGTCTCTAAAATTCGCCCACGTATGCAGGCAAAGGGCGAACTACGGATTGACCTTGGCGATCAGGTCCATCATTTTCAGTCGCTGATCGCTGGACACTTTACGTACTTCCAGTTCGATACCGCGCTCATTAAGTTTGCGGAACGCCGTGATATCTTTTTCATCCACCGATACCGCGTTGTTCACCTGCGTTTTGCCCTGACGGAACGCCATGCCGCCAATATTGACCGACTTAATGTCCACGCCTTGCTCGACAATCCTCACCACATCGGTGGGATTGGTGAACAGCAGCATCACCTTGTCATTGCCATATTTCGGGTTGTTCCACACGCGAACCATCTTATCGATATCCACCACGTGCGCGGTAACGCCCGGCGGGGCCACCTGCGTCAGCAGCGTTTTGCGCACATGATCGTTCGCCACTTCATCAGACACCACGATGATGCGGGTAACGTTGGTCTCTTTGGTCCAGCGCGTGGCCACTTGCCCGTGAATCAAGCGGTCATCAATACGCGCCAGGCCGATTTTCATGTGATCGCCTGCAGCCATTGGTTTTTGCGGCTGAGCAGGCGCTTTCGCTGCAACCGTAGCAGGCGCAGCTGCGGCTTGCGCTGGCGTTTCAGTTTTGAGGGCTTTAACGCCTTCACGACCGGCTTCCACCGCGATGTGAATCAGTTCTTCCAGCGATGGGTTGTCATCACGTCCCATCAAGGTTTCCACCAGCATCGGGATGTTGACGCCAGCGATGACATCATAACCATCCTTATCCACCACAATGCGGCTGGCCGCATTAAATGGACTGCCACCCCAGGTATCGACCAGGAACAACACGCCCTTTGACGTGTCGAGTTCGGCCAGCCGCGCCTGATACTTTTCGATTAGCGTTTCTGCATTTTCGCCGGGAACGAAATCAATCCATCCGACATTTTCCTGCTCACCCAACAGCATCTCTGCTGTTTTAAGCAACTGTTCTGCCGCCCAGCCATGTGTACCAATTACAATAGCAATGGTCACTTGCTACCTCCGTTCGCGTGAGAGATTCTCAGGCATTGCCGGGAATCATTGAATATTACCGTTAGTGTTTCAGGTGGATCGTTGATGATGTGATAGAGAAAAAGCATCAATAAATAAAACGCAACAATCCGCTGCACAGCGATAAGGTCGCGATTTATTTTAGTGATCGAAAAAATAAATTATGTGATGTTTGTCAGCTATTTCGCGCGTAACGGCGCTAATGTGCACTTTTGTTCGATATTCCTGCGTCAACGTAGATATTTGTAAATGTAATAAATTTTTTTGACGTCGTTGATGTAACTGATACATTAGCGTTCTGTTTTTTATTAAGGAGTACCGGGCTTCAGCTCACCTTTATGGACCGTCACCGACGTCGCTCAACATGTTCTCAGCGCTTTATCGCGCCCGCTTCCACGCTCTTCAGCGTTATCACCGCCTGTAACGATCTCTCGTCTCGCCCTCTGGTGCAGACTCAATTTCGTGCGCCTTCACGTCCGGTAAGGAGTCATTGATGGAATTTCTCTTCGACCCCTCAATTTGGGCGGGTTTGCTCACGCTGATCGTGCTGGAAATTGTTCTCGGCATTGATAACCTGGTTTTTATCGCCATCCTCGCGGACAAATTGCCGCCGAAGCAGCGCGATAAAGCCCGTCTAATCGGATTGTCGCTCGCCCTGGTGATGCGTCTTGGCTTGCTGTCGCTGATCTCCTGGATCGTTACGCTGACGCGGCCCCTATTCAGCGTAGGCGATTTCAGCTTTTCCGGACGAGATTTAATTCTGTTGTTTGGTGGTTTGTTCCTGTTATTCAAGGGAACCATGGAACTGCATGAGCGGCTTGAGAACCGCGGGCTCGAACATCAGGGCAATAAGAGCTACGCCAGTTTCTGGGCGGTGGTGATTCAGATTGTGGTGCTGGATGCGGTGTTCTCACTCGACGCGGTAATTACTGCGGTTGGTATGGTAAACCATCTGCCGGTGATGATGACCGCCGTGGTGATCGCCATGGGCGTCATGCTGCTGGCCTCGAAACCGCTGACGCGTTTTGTGAATGAACACCCAACGGTGGTGGTGCTGTGTCTGAGCTTCCTGCTGATGATTGGTTTGTCGCTGGTGGCCGAAGGTTTTGGTTTCCACATTCCCAAAGGTTACCTGTACGCTGCGATCGGCTTCTCGATCATCATCGAGCTATTTAACCAGATTGCGCGCCGTAACTTTATTAAGCATCAGGAACATCGCCCGATGCGTGAACGCACCGCCGAAGCGATTCTGCGTTTGATGGGTGGACGCCAGCGTAAGCAAGCGACGACAACTGAAGAAACCTCATTGACCGAAGCGATGCCGCAGGAAGCGTTTAAGGATGAAGAGCGCTACATGATCAACGGCGTATTGACGTTATCGCAGCGTTCAATCCGTAGCATCATGACGCCGCGCGGTAACATTTCGTGGGTGGATGTTTCGCGTCCGCTGGATGAAATTCGTATTCAGCTGCTGGATACGCCACACAGCTTGTTCCCGGTATGTCGCGGTGAGCTGGATGAAATCATCGGCGTGGTGCGTGCCAAAGAGCTGCTGGTGGCGCTGGAACACGGCATGGATGTGGCAACCTTTGCGGCTAACACGCCGGCGATTGTGGTTCCGGAAACCCTGGACCCAATCAATCTGCTGGGCGTGCTGCGACGTGCTAAAGGTAGCTTCGTAATTGTCACCAACGAATTTGGTGTGGTGCAGGGCTTAATCACGCCGCTGGACGTGCTGGAAGCGATTGCCGGTGAGTTCCCGGATGAAGACGAAACGCCAGACATCATTGCCGATGGCGACGGTTGGTTAGTGAAGGGCGGGACCGATTTACACTCGCTGCAACAGCTGCTGGATCATCACGAGTTGGTTAAAGCCGATGAAGATCACGCCTCGCTAGCCGGTTTGTTGATTGCACAGAAAGGCCAGTTGCCGCTGCCCGGCGAAGTGATTGATTTGCCGCCGCTGCACTTCCAGGTGATTGAGGCGACCGATTACCGTATCGACCTGGTGCGCGTCACCAAAGATAAGCCATTCGATCACGAAGAACACGCCGGGTAAGTCATCGGACTGAAGTAAACAATAACGGCCACGCCAAAAGGAGTGGCCGTTTTTTTATGCGCTTAGCTGCGCCTGATGCTGCTCCAGCCATTGCGGGAAATCCTCAATCGGCATCGGGCGCGCGTAGAAATAGCCTTGCAGATGGTCGACGCCGCGCTCACGTAGATAGTGTGCCTGCTCGGCAGTTTCCACACCTTCCGCCACCAGTGAAATATTCAGGCGCTGCGCCAGCGAGATCACCATATCGGTAACGGTCGCGTTAATCGCATCGGTGCCAATGGCGGCGGTGAAAATCTTGTCGATTTTAAGCACATCCGGTTTGAGGTCTTTCAGATAAGCCAGCGAACTGTGGCCGGTACCGAAATCATCAATCGCCAGACGCACACCAATTTCATGCAGCTGCGACACCACCGATTGATCGATGATGGGCAAAGCGTCACGCTCCGTCAGCTCAACCACCAGTTTTGGCATGGGATTGGCCGGCCACCAGATATTTTGCAGATCTTCCACAATGGCGCGATCGCGAAAATGGCTGGCGGCAACGTTAATCGCAATGTGGAACGACGGACATTGCGGCAGATTGGGCAGCTCAGCCACGACTTTCGCCAGCACGAAGCGGGTCAACGGCGCGATCAGGTTTTGCCGCTCGGCCAGCGGAATAAACACGTCCGGCGCAATCCAGCCCTGACGCTGGTTATGCCAGCGCAGCAGCAGCTCCATGCCGTCACACTCGCCGCTTTTAGCGTTAATCAGCGGCTGGCAATAAACCATAAATTCGTTAGCGGTGATGCCATAACTGATTTGCCAACTGAGGCTCATGCGATTGGCGGTCGCCAGCCAGACGATGTAACCCATCAGCAGGCTGAGCATTAGCGCCAGCGGCAGCTGTGAAGGCAGCGTGTTAAGCGCCAGCCGGGCGGGAGAAGGGCCGTACAAGGTGATGCTAAACGGATAACGCAGTGATGCCTGATCGTGCGCCACTTCATCTTCAGACGGTTCAGTTTGTTCAATCAGCGGATTACCGTATTCAAGGCTCTGACCACCCACGTTGAAAATGGCGCGCTCAACCCACGGCAACTGCGGCTCCAGCAGATAATTGGTCATCAATTCAATATTAATGACTTGCAGCAGACCTTCGCGATTATCCAGCGATTTTGGCGTCCACAGCAGCAGCACCGGCGATCCTTTCAACAGATCACTGTCCGTGGCCAACATCATGCGCTGATTATTGATAGCTAATTCAGGATAGGTTTGGCTGAAGGAGAGGTTTTGCGGGCCAAAAATGCTGGAGCAGTAGAGCGCGTCGTCCTTAACCAGCAGCACGGTGCGCACGGTTTGCAGCGCGGCAATTTTCTCAATCAGCGGATAACGCACTTGCGCACAAGGTACGCCAACCAAACCGAGCGTGTTGTTGGCGGAAACATCCAGCGGCGAGAACATACGATCAAAGCGTTCAATCGCGCGGGTGGCGAAATTCAGCGACTGCTGCTCAATGCGCGATTTCTCTTCGATATAACGAAAAGTTAGCGTCAGGACCAGAACCAGCGAGGCGATCACTAACGCAATAAGCAGTCGCTTACGGCGAAATTGACCCACAAATTGCTGGGGAATGAGCATCAGTAACCACCTTGCAAAACAAAGATTGAAGCCAAATTAACGTGTAGGTTATCGGCATTGAGGCGGCCAGGTTTAGCGCGGCTGAATAAAAAATACGGCACTAAAAAAAGCGCGGCCACAAAGGGCCGCGCTCGAAATCAATGTATCTGTTTTACTCAGTTGGAGGTAGCTACAGATGAATAAAAATAGCCAACTGTTGTTTAAATCACCAGCGAAGCGTTAATCGCACTGGACCTTAATCGCTAATCCGCCGCGAGAGGTTTCACGGTATTTAGCGTTCATGTCCTTACCGGTTTCGTACATGGTCTCAATCACTTTATCCAGCGACACGCGCGGTTCGCTGGTGCGGCGCAGCGCCATGCGCGCGGAGTTAATGGCTTTTACGGAAGCGATGGCGTTACGCTCAATGCACGGCACCTGAACCTGGCCGGCGACTGGATCGCAGGTTAATCCCAGATTGTGTTCCATGCCGATTTCCGCCGCCACGCACACCTGTTCCGGGCTGCCGCCCAGCAGTTCCGCCAGACCGGCGGCTGCCATGGAACACGCCACGCCTACCTCGCCCTGACAACCCACTTCGGCACCCGAGATTGAGGCGTTCATTTTATACAGCACGCCAATCGCACCAGATGAGAGGAAGTAGCGGATGAAGATATCGGGCGTAACGGGTTCGATAAAGTGATCGTAATAGGCCAGCACCGCTGGCACGATGCCGCAGGCACCGTTAGTAGGTGCCGTCACCACACGACCGCCGGCCGCGTTCTCTTCATTCACTGCCAGCGCAAACATATTCACCCAGTCGATCACATCCATCGGATCTTTCGAGTGCTTTGAGGATGACACCAGCAAACGGCGCAGTGAAGCCGCACGACGAGGTACGCGCAACGGTCCCGGCAGTACGCCTTCGGTATTCAGACCACGATCGATACAGGCCTGCATGGTTTGCCACACGTTGCCAAAATAGGCGTAAATCTCGTCGCGAGTATGCAGCGCCAGTTCGTTTTTCATTACCAAACCGGACAGCGACAGCCCACTTTCGCGACAGTGGCTGAGCAGCTCTTTAGCAGAGTGGAAAGGCCACGGCACAGAAACTTCGTTCAACACCGGTTGGCCGAAATGCTCTTCATCGACGATAAAACCGCCGCCGATGGAGTAGTAGGTTTTACTCAGAATCAGCAGATCGCCCGCGAAGGCAAATACCGTCATGCCGTTTTCATGCAGCGACAGGTTTTCGCTGCGGAACACCATGCCGCCTTCACGGGGGAAATCCACTTCGCGCGCGCCGTTGGCTAACAGCAGGCGTTCGCGCTGCTCCACATCTTTGATGAACGCGGGAATGCCATCAATATCGACGGTGGCCGGTTCGAAGCCCGCCAGGCCCATGATAATCGCGATATCAGTGTGGTGACCTTTGCCCGTGAGCGACAGCGAACCATAGACGTCAACCGCCACGCGCGTCACGTCCTGCAATTTGCCTTGTTCGGCCAGCAGATCAACAAACTGCTTGCCCGCTTTCATCGGGCCGACGGTATGTGAACTGGATGGGCCGATGCCCACTTTAAACATGTCAAAAACACTAATCACCGGTGACACTCCTCACAAATCTTATTCTGCACGGCATAAGCCGTTTATGCGGCTAATAGTAATCGCCCATGCCGTATAACGAGCAGCTTTTCGCATGAAATAAACTAATTATAAACCACAGAAATAGTTATCCGTTTGTACAGTTGTGAAGCGGATCGGTTTTCCCGGCGAAAGGCTAACGAAACGGGGTTTTACGGCACATTGTTTGTTTGGTCAGCAAACGAAGAGTGAGCTGGCCGGGGCCACTTTTGGTCCGGCGGTCCTCGCGCCGCTAACGCGGTACCTTCACTTCGCTCGTCTGCCTGACGGACCGGCGGAGACGGGACTTCCTTGTCCCGGCTCCGCCTTTCGCCCGCGTCCTGCGGGCTCTCCTGGCTTCCTCGCTTCGTTCAGCGCTGCGGAATGCCTGCCCAAAAGCGGCCCCGGCCTGCTCTGAAGCTTCAGTGTATGTTGATGAAAGGGGCTCATTTGCTAAAGGCGCTGGCGCGTCTGCTGTGGCAAAAGGGCCATTCGCAGCGCTGAGGCTTTTACGTTGGGCCAGGAGCCTCACGCATGGATGCGTGAGGCAGTTCGGGGCCGGCCAGGATGGCCGATCCGCGAACGGTCCGTCGGCACGACGTGGAAGCCGAAGGCACCGCGCTAGCGGCGCGAGGACGGCCCGTGACGCAGCAGATGTGTCAGAGCCCGCACCAGATCTGAAGCAAAAAGACAGTTTAACTGGCAAGCATTAGGTGATTTACGGCAGGGCGATTTGTTGACCGAGCGCACGAATAATCCCGGCGGTCATGCCCCAGATAAAATAATCCTCATACCAGGATAACCAAACCTGATGTTGGCGATGACCACGGCGCAAGGTGAGATCGCTGTAGCGGCTCAAACGCAATGCTTCCGCCAGCGGCATGGCAAAGGCGCTTTCCACTTCGTCCGGATTGAGCTGCAAAGCAAAATCAGCCGGAATAATGCCCACTACCGGCGTCACAGCGAAACCGGTGCTGCTGGTCACCGGCGGCAGAACACCGATGATCTGCACCTGTTCCGGCTGAATTCCCACTTCTTCCTGCGCTTCACGCAGTGCGGTGTGGATCAGCGAGGTGTCAGTGGCATCCTGCATGCCGCCGGGAAAGGCGACTTGCCCGGCGTGTTTACGCAGGTGTGATGAGCGACGCGTGAGCAGCAAGCCAGGTTCTGCGCCGTCGATCACCGGCACCAGTACCGCCGCACGGCGTCCGCTGATGGCACTTTTCGGCGCATGCAGCGGCGGTTGCAGGACAAAGCGGCTGAGGAACTGCTCAAGGGTTAAATTCATTTCAGGTCCCATCACGCAGGCTGGGCAAAATACGGTTCACCTTATGTAAGGTTTCCTGATATTCGGCATCAAGGTCGCTATCTGCCACTAATCCGCCACCGGCGGCGCAGTAAAGCTGATGGTTTTCCGCAATCAGCGTACGAATGGTGATGCTGGTATCCATACGGCCACACAGGCTGATGTAGCCGATGCTGCCACACCACGCATTGCGGCGATGCGGCTCTAACTCTTCGATGATCTCCATCGCGCGGATCTTCGGTGCGCCGGTGATAGAACCACCGGGGAAACAAGCACGCAGCAAATCGGTTGCGCTCAGCGTCTCAGGCAAACGTGCACGTACAGTGCTGACCAGATGATGCACCGCCGGGAAAGGTTCAACCACGAACAGTTCCGGTACGCTGACGCTGCCGGGCACGGCCACGCGGCCAATATCATTGCGCAGCAGATCGACAATCATCAGGTTCTCCGCGCGATCTTTCTGCGAGTTGGCGAGCTTCTCTGCCTGCAAACGGTCGGCCTCGGCATCAGCAAGACGCGGCAAAGTGCCTTTAATCGGACGCGTTTCAATCTCCTGCTGCTGTAAAGCGAGGAAGCGCTCTGGCGATAAACTTAGCAGCGCGCTGTCCGGCAAACGCAGGAAGGCGCTGAACGGCGCGCGATTCGCCTGCGTCAGACGCAAAAATGCCTGCCACTCATCACCGCGATAGCCCGCCTGAAAACGCTGTGCCAGATTCACCTGATAGCAATCACCGGCTTGAATATAGGCCTGCACCGCGTGGAACCGCTGCGCATACTGGTCATAACTGAGGTTGGATTGCCACTCGCTGGTCAATGCGAAAGGCTCGGCGGGCGACGCGGTTTGTGCTTGCAGCCAGTGCCAGCGCTGCCCGGCATCGGTGAGCGAAACCAGCGTCAGTTGTTGCAGATGGTGATCGGCGATTAGCGCCCAGTCATAAATGCCCACCGCCATATCCGGCGTGGTGAGATCCTGCTGCGCGCGCTGCGGCAGGTCTTCAAAGCGACGTCCTAAATCGTAACCGAACAGGCCAAGGGCGCCGCCCTGAAACGGTAACCCGGCATCAAAAGCCGGCGTGACACCCAGCGCGGCACATTGTTGTTGCACCAGCAGCAGCGGGTCGGCGGCGGAGTGAATGACGTCATCACCGCAGATAATTTCGGTGCTGGCGCCGCGTGTAGTCAGCGTCGCGCGCGGATCGGCGGTGAGGATATCAAAGCGATTATCCGCATGATCGGCCTGGCCGGAGGTCAGCAACATCGCCCAGCGTTGGTGGGCTAGCGGAGCAAAAAGGTCTAACAGCGTTTCGGGCGTATACTTCAGAACGAGGCTTTTTACCATCATGGGACAAATCACTTCAGCAAGCAGGTCGCTAGCCTGACATATTTTTTTGTTGCTGGCACCCGTTTGTTCCACGTGGTAATAATGCGTCCCCCATGCACCAGGAGTGAATTATGTTTACAGGTCTTCCAGCGTTATCCCATGAGCAACAGCAGCAAGCGGTTGAACGCATCCAGGAATTAATGGCGGGCGGTATGTCGAGCGGACAGGCGATTGCGCAGGTGGCGCAGGAGATTCGTCAAACCTATAAAGGTGAAGCCATTCGGGCGATGTTCGAAGACGACGAGGATGAAGAAGACGACAACGAATAACGCCCGAACGGATTTTACAGCGCGGCGATGATTTTAATTTCGACTTTATACTTCGGGTTCATCAAACCGGCCTGCACGGTGCAACGCACCGGCGCATTGCCTGGCGAAACCCACGCATCCCAGGCGCGATTCATCGCCGGAAAATCGCTTTTCTCCACCAGAAAAATGGTGGCGTCGAGGATCTTGCTCTTATCCGATCCCACGCGCGTCAGAATGGCGTCAATCACCGCCAACGCATTGGCGGTTTGCGCTTCCGCATCTTCATCCAGGTTTTCCGGTACGCTGGTGTAATAGACGGTTTGGTTATGCACCACGGCTTCGGACATACGGTGCTCTGGATCAATACGCGTAATGGTCATGCTGTTCTCCTTTAATTTTGCTGCGCTAGCCTGCCATATCCCAGGGGCGCATGTCATCTGTTGTGGTTGCCCGCCGGGAATCCTGACATAATTACAGTGGTTTTAATTTTTGATGTGAGGAAGTGTGGCAGACGATTTTGCAGCTGATGGCGCACTGGCGCAGGCAATTCCGGGCTTTAAACCGCGTGAAGCACAGCGCCAAATGGCCAAAGCGGTAACCGAGGCGGTGAAAACAGGCGGCGAGCTGGTAGTAGAAGCGGGCACCGGAACCGGTAAAACCTATGCCTATCTGGCGCCGGCATTGCGGGCAAAGAAAAAAGTCATTGTCTCCACCGGTTCCAAAGCGTTGCAGGATCAGCTCTATAATCGCGATCTGCCTACCATCGCGCGTGCCCTGAAGTTCAGCGGCAAAACTGCGCTGCTGAAAGGGCGCTCCAACTATTTATGCCTCGAACGTCTTGAGCAGCAGAATCAAACCGGCGGCGATCTCAGCGTTCAGGCGCTGGGCGATTTGATCAGCGTGCGCGGCTGGTCGTCAGAAACCACCGATGGCGACGTCAGCAACTGCAACGGCGTGGCCGAAGACAGCCCGATCTGGCCGTTCGTCACCAGCACCAACGATAACTGCCTCGGCAGCGATTGCCCGCTGTATAAAGATTGCTTCGTGGTCAAAGCGCGCAAAAAAGCCATGGACGCCGATGTGGTGGTGGTGAACCATCATCTGTTTCTTGCCGATCTGGTGGTGAAAGAGGGCGGCTTTGGCGAACTGATTCCGGAGGCCGATGTGATGATCTTCGATGAAGCGCATCAGCTCCCCGATATCGCCAGCCAGTATTTCGGTCAGCAGCTGTCGAGCCGTCAACTGCAGGACCTCGCCAAAGACATCATCATCGCCTATCGCACCGAAGTGCGGGATGTGCAGCAGCTACAGAAATCTGCCGATCGTCTGGCGCAGTGCGCGCAGGATTTTCGTTTGACGCTCGGCGAACCGGGTTTTCGCGGCAATCTGCGCGATCTGCTGAGCGATAACAACATCATGCGCATGTTTACCTTGCTGGATGATGCGCTCGAACTCTGTTACGACGTGATCAAACTGTCGCTGGGGCGCTCCGCGCTGCTGGACGCCGCCTTTGAGCGCGCGGCGTTGTATCGCACGCGCCTGAAACGGCTGCGCGCCATTGACGAGCCCGGCTTCAGCTATTGGTATGAGTGCAATAGCCGCCATTTCACGCTGGCGCTGACGCCGCTGTCGGTGGCGGAACGCTTCAGGGAAGTGATGGATAACCGCAAAGCTGCGTGGATTTTCACGTCAGCCACGCTGGCGGTGAATGCGCAGATGAGCCATTTCTCCAGCCGCCTTGGCGTGGATAACGCTACTACGATGATCCTCGACAGCCCGTTCGATTACACCCAGCAAGCGCTGCTGTGCGTGCCACGCAACATGCCGGAACCCAATCATCCCGGCGGCGCGCGCCAGCTGGCGCGCATGATGAAGCCGCTGATTGATGCCAACAAAGGGCGCTGCTTCTTCCTCTGCACCTCGCACAAGATGATGCGCGAGTTAGCCATCGAATTCCGTGCTTCCATGACGTTGCCGGTATTGCTGCAAGGTGAAACCAGTAAAGGACAGCTGCTAAAGCAGTTCCTGGAAGCCGGTAACGCGCTGTTGGTCGCCACCAGCAGCTTCTGGGAAGGTGTCGATGTACGCGGCGATGCGCTGTCGCTGGTGATCATCGACAAGCTGCCATTTACCTCGCCGGAAGATCCGCTGCTCAAAGCCCGCATGGAAGATTGCCGCCTGCGCGGCGGCGACCCCTTCAATGATGTGCAACTGCCCGATGCGGTAATCACCCTGAAACAGGGCGTGGGGCGTTTAATTCGTGATACCGAAGATCGCGGCGTACTGGTGATTTGCGATCAGCGCCTGGTTTCTCGCCCCTACGGCGGCCTGTTCCTGAACAGTTTGCCACCCACGCCGCGCACCCGCGATATTGCGCGTGCCATCGAATTTGTCCGTCAGCCAGTGGATCACTAATTGTGCCAGGCTGTGATAAGATGCGCGCCATTTTGACTCTCTGAGGTTGTTATGTCCGCCCGAATTTTAGCCCTGGACACGGCGACAGAAGCCTGTTCTGCCGCGCTGCAAAATCTGCAGCAGATTGATGCCCGCTTTGAAATCGCCCCGCGCGATCATACCCAACGTATTCTGCCGCTGGTGCAGGAGCTGTTGCAGGCGCAGCAGCTGGAGCTGACCGCGCTTGACGTGCTGGCGTTTGGCCGTGGACCGGGCAGTTTTACCGGTGTGCGTATCGGCATTGGCATTGCTCAAGGGCTGGCGCTTGGCGCGAATCTGCCGATGATTGGCGTCTCCTCGTTAGCGACCATGGCGCAGGGCGCGTGGCGTTTGACCGGCGCGACGCGCGTGCTGGCTGCAATCGATGCGCGCATGGGCGAACTCTATTGGGCTGAATATCAGCGCGACAAAAACGGTGAATGGCAGGGTGCGGAAACCGAAGCGGTGATCAAACCCGACGTGGCGCAGCAACGTATTGCCGCATTAGGTGGCGAATGGACGGCTGTTGGCACCGGCTGGCAAACCTATCCGCATCTGCTCACCTCGCCAGGCGCGCAGCTTATTGCCTCAGAGGTATTGTTACCCGCAGCAGAAGATATGCTGCCGCTGGCGCTCAGCGCCTGGCAGCGTGATGAAGCAGTTGCGGTGGAGAATGCCGAGCCGGTTTATCTGCGCAATGAAGTGGCATGGAAAAAGTTGCCGGGACGCTAGGTCGCGCGCAACTTATTTTCGTGTGCTCAGTCTAATCAGAGAAATAACAGGAGAAGTGCTATGCCAATAAGTCGTAAAGGGATGTCTGGCGCTCTGTTAGCCTGCGCAATGCTGCTCAGCGGCTGTGTTTCGGTGCCAGATTCAATTAAAGGAAGTTCTGAGCTTCCACAGCAAGATTTACTGCGCGTGATGAACGCGCCGCAACTGTTTGTCGGTCAGGAATCACGCTTCGGCGGGAAAGTGGTGAAAGTCACCAATCTTAACGGCTTAACGCGCGTGGAAATTGCGACCCAGCCGCTGGATGAGAGCGCGCGTCCGCGTTTAGGCGCAGCTTCGGTTGGCCGCATCTTTGCTGACATCCGCGGCTTTGTCGATCCGGTCGATTTGAATAACCAATACATCACGGTGTTGGGCAACATCAAAGGCACCGAGAAAGGCGATATCGGTAAGGCCAGCTACAACTTTGTGGTGATCGATGTGCGCGGCTATCAGCGCTGGCATCTGACGCAACAGGTGATGACGCCGCCGCAGCCGATTGATCCCTACATCTGGTATGGCCCAACGCGCCATCGTCCGGGATATTGGGGACCCAATCCGTATTGGGGTATGAACCTCGGCCAACCGGCGCAGGTGCAAACTATCCTCACCGAATAAGCTATTAATGGTGTTATTTACGGCCCGGTCGCGGTGCGTGCGAACGGGCCTTTTTATTGGGCGCGCAACCGATGCGCGAAATTTAGTGATGCGCTTCGCAACCTGAAAATGCCGAAACAGGCAAACTGGTACAATCAGTTAAAATATTGTTAACAACATTGATTGTCGAGGCGGCGATGGCTACGCAACAGGATTATCGGGGTGATTCTTTGAATAAGGTTTGGCTCAAACGCTATCCGGCAGATGTCCCTGCGGAAATTAATGCGGATCGTTACGCTTCTCTGGTCGATCTTTTCGAGCACGCATCAGAGCAATACGCCGATCAGGTGGCTTTCATCAATATGGGCCAGCCGATGACCTATCGGCAGCTGGAAAAGCAAAGCCGCGCCTTTGCCGCCTGGCTGCAGCAAGGGTTGGGGTTGAAGCAGGGCGATCGCGTGGCGCTAATGATGCCCAATCTGCTGCAATATCCCGTCGCGCTGTTTGGCGTACTGCGCGCTGGCATGGTGGTGGTCAACGTCAATCCACTGTACACGCCGCGTGAACTCAAGCATCAGCTTGTTGATAGCGGCGCCAGCGCCATTGTCATCGTCTCGAACTTTGCCCATACGCTGGAAAAAGTGGTGGCCGAAACGCCGATCAAACATGTGATGTTAACGCGTATGGGCGATCAGCTGGCGCCGGTGAAAGCCACGTTGGTGAACTTCGTCGTTAAATACGTGAAAAAGCTGGTGCCAAAATACCATCTGCCGGGTGCGGTCCCGTTCCGCAGCGCCTTGTCGCAGGGCGAACAGATGACCTATCAACGCCCGACCGTGACCAACGACGATCTCGCTTTCCTGCAATACACCGGCGGAACCACCGGCGTGGCCAAAGGTGCGATGCTGACGCACCGCAATATGCAGGCGAATCTGGAACAGACTAAAGCTACTTACGGCAAGCTGCTGCGTCCGGGCAAAGAGCAAGTGGTGACCGCGCTGCCGCTCTATCACATCTTCGCGCTGACGGTGAACGGGCTGTTGTTCCTTGACCTTGGCGGCACCAACCTGCTGATCACTAATCCGCGCGATATTCCCGGCTTTGTTAAAGAGCTCAGCAAGTTCCCGTTTACCGCCATTACCGGCGTGAACACCTTGTTCAATGCGCTGCTGAATGATGCCAATTTCAATAAGCTCGATTTCTCTACGCTGCGCCTGTCAGCCGGCGGCGGCATGGCGGTGCAAAAAGCGGTTGCCGAGCGCTGGGAAAAACTCACCGGACACTATCTGCTGGAAGGTTACGGCCTGACCGAGTGTTCGCCGCTGGTGTCAGTGAATCCGTATGACATTACCTGTCATACCGGCAGCATCGGTTTGCCGGTGCCGTCCACCGATGTGCGCATCGTCGATGATGAAGACAAGGATGTGGCGCCAGGTGAACCGGGCGAGCTGTGTATTCGCGGTCCGCAGGTGATGACCGGCTACTGGCAGCGCGCCGACGCTACCGATGAAGTGCTGAAAAATGGCTGGCTGCATACTGGTGATATTGTTACCGTTGATAGCGAAGGCTTTATTCGCATCGTCGATCGTAAGAAAGACATGATTCTGGTGTCAGGCTTTAACGTGTATCCTAACGAGATCGAAGATGTGCTGATGCAGCATGAGAAAGTGCGTGAAGCCGCGGCGATTGGCGTTCCCAGCGATCTGTCGGGCGAAGCGGTAAAAGTGTGCATCGTGAAGAAAGATCCTTCACTGACGAAAGAAGAAGTGCTGGATCATTGCCGTCGCCAGCTCACCGGCTACAAAGTGCCGAAGATTATCGAGTTTCGTGACGAGTTGCCGAAGACCAACGTCGGCAAAATATTGCGTCGCGAATTGCGTGATGAGGCGAAGCGAGAAGGGCAGTAACGCGCCATTCTCCTCAGGTTAACGCCGGCACAGTCCGGCGTTTTTTTTGCTTTTAACATGGAGCGCTGCGCGTTGTTTGCCGCAGCGAGAAAGACAACGTGAATTACACCCTGATCGACCAAAATGACCAACTGGCCGCCGTGTGCGAGAAAGCACGCCAGCACGCCGCCGTGGCGCTGGATACTGAATTCGTGCGCACCCGCACCTACTATCCGCAGCTCGGCCTTATTCAGCTGTTTGATGGCGACCAGCTGATCCTGATCGATCCGCTTAATATCAGTGACTGGACGCCGTTTGTGGCGCTGTTGCAGGACAAGCAGGTCACCAAATTCCTGCACGCCGGCGGCGAAGATCTGGAAGTGTTCCTGCATCGCTTTAAATGCCTGCCCGATCCGATGATTGATACGCAAATTCTGGCGGCATTTACCGGCCAGGCGTTGTCGTGGGGCTTTGCCTCGATGGTGATGCATTTCAACCAAATCGAGCTGGATAAAAGCGAATCGCGTACCGATTGGCTGGCGCGTCCGTTGACCGAACGTCAATGTGAATATGCCGCCGCCGATGTCGCCTATCTGCTGCCGATTGCCCATCAGTTGGTGGCGCAAACTGAAGAAGCCGGCAACATGGCGGCGGCGTTAAGCGAATGTAATATGCTGTGCCAGCGCCGCCTGGATGTGCTGCAACCGGAAGAAGCCTGGCGCGACATCACCAATGCGTGGCAGCTGCGTCCGCGTCAGCTGGCGGCGTTGCAGCGTCTGGCCGCGTGGCGTTTAAATCTCGCGCGTCAGAAAGATATGGCGGTGAACTTCGTGGTGCGCGAAGAGAATCTGTGGAAAGTGGCGCGCTTTATGCCGGGTAGCCTTGGCGAACTGGATCATTTAGGGCTGAACGGCCATGAAATCCGCTTCCACGGTAAAGCGATGGTGGCGCTGGTGGCTGAAGCGCAGGCGCAGGATGAAGCGACTTTGCCACAGCCGCTGCCCAATCTGATCGATCATCCGCACTACAAACAGGCGTTCAAAGCCATTAAAGCGCTGGTGCAACAGGTGAGTGAAGAGAGTGGTTTCAGCCAGGAACTGCTGGCATCACGTCGGCAGATTAATCAGGTGCTGAGCGTGCATTGGGGATTGAAAAACGCGTCGCGCCCACCTGAGTTACAGACAGGCTGGCGGGGCGACCTACTGAAAGCGGGTATCAGCGAGATTCTGCAGGCACTTTAATGCGAGCATTTTCCCCTGCGCAACACCGCAGGGGAAAATCAGGAAACCGCTTTAATCATTTAGGAACGTCTTCCGGCTCCGGCAGTGTCACGTTGAGCTCGAGGATCGAGATATCATCCCCTTTCTGATCCAGCTGAACGGTCACCATATCCGGGTCAATTTTTACGTATTTACAGATCACTTCCAAAATATCGCGCTTCAGCTGCGGCAGATAGTGGGGCTCACTGTCGCCCCTTCTGCGTTCGGCTACGATAATCTGCAGCCTTTCCTTGGCTATATTGGCTGTGTTCTTCTTACGGGATAAAAAGAAATCAAGTAATGCCATTGGTTATCCCCCGAACAGGCGTTTAAGGAAACCCTTCTTCTCTTCTTCGATAAAGCGGAAGGGGCGTTCTTCGCCAAGCAGGCGATCTACGGTATCAGCATAGGCTTTACCGGCGTCAGCGTTTGCGTCGAGGATCACCGGCTCACCCTGGTTAGAGGCGCGCAGGACAGATTGATCTTCCGGGATGACGCCAACCAGAGGAATGCGCAGAATTTCCAGCACATCTTCCATGCTCAGCATATCGCCACGGGTTACGCGGCCGGGATTGTAACGGGTCAGCAGCAGATGCTCTTTCACCGGATCCTGGCTGTTCTCTGCACGACGGGATTTCGAAGAGATGATGCCGAGAATACGGTCGGAGTCACGTACTGAAGAGACTTCCGGGTTGGTGGTGATGATGGCTTCATCGGCGAAGTACAATGCCATCAGCGCGCCGGTTTCGATACCTGCTGGTGAGTCACAGACGATAAAGTCGAACTCCATCGCCGCCAGATCGTTCAGCACTTTTTCAACGCCTTCACGCGTCAGTGCATCTTTATCGCGCGTCTGTGAAGCCGGCAGAATGTAGAGTTGCTCTGTGCGCTTGTCGCGAATCAGCGCTTGATTCAGCGTTGCATCGCCCTGAATGACGTTTACAAAGTCATACACCACGCGGCGTTCACAGCCCATGATCAAATCCAGGTTACGCAGACCGATATCGAAATCGATGACGACGGTTTTTTTGCCTTTCTGCGCTAACCCGGTAGCGATGGCCGCGCTTGACGTGGTCTTGCCAACGCCCCCTTTACCCGATGTAACTACAATAATGCGTGCCATAAATGTTGATTTCCTTAACGAAAGAAAAGGGGCTTAATTAAGTGTCTGAATGGTAAGTGCGCCCTCTATCAGGCTGAGGCGCGCCGCTTTACCAAAGAATTCCGCCGGGATTTGATCGATCATCCAATATTCTCCGGCAATAGAGACCAACTCTGCGGCGAGGTTGGTGCAAAAAATCTGGCTGTCGCGTTGTCCGCCGACACCGGCTAACGCGCGACCGCGCATCATGCCGTAAATATGGATATTACCGTCGGCGACCAGTTCGGCCCCGGCGCTGACGCTGCTGGTGACGATGAGATCGGCATTGCGCGCATAAATTTGCTGGCCCGAACGCACCGGCGTATTAATGATGCGGGTTTTACTGGCGGCATCCGCCACCACTGCCGCAACAACCGGTGCGGCTTCAGCGACCGGCGCCGCGGCTTGTTTGCGGCTCTCTTTACCTTCAGAAAGGACCGGCAAGCCCGCGCGGGCGATCATTTTTTTCAGGGCTTCATCTTTGCATCCGCTGACACCCACGATACGCAGACCGGTCGCCATCACCGCTTGTTGCATCTGTTTCCAGTTAATGTCGCCGGTTAACGCTGATACATTTAGCACCACCGGCGCATTCAGCAAAAAGGCCGGTGCCTGATCGATTTTGTCCTGTAGCGCCTGACGAATCACCTCGGGTTGCGAATGATGCAGATGAACGACTGACAGGGTAAAACTGCTTCCCTTGAATTCGATTGGCGTTTGCGACATCTGTGCTGACTCAGTCCTGTTTTACGACCCTTAAATGTACGCCGATAAAATCGGCAATAACATCAAACGGTCAATATTCGAAGTTCTGCAAGCATGTTATAGTTACTGCTATATTCAGGCAAGTGACGCCATCGGTTAATTCGAGTAAAAAATATGTTTTGTGTGATCTACAGAAGCCCGCAACGTGAACAGACTTATCTGTATGTTGAAAAAAAAGACGATTTCTCACGGGTGCCGGAAGAACTGCTGCGTGGCTTCGGCAAACCCCAGCTGGCCATGGTGCTGTCACTGGATAAGCGTGACAAGCTGGCTAACGCGGATATCAATAAAGTTAAGCAAGGTTTAAGCGACCACGGCTTTTATTTGCAAATTCCACCGCCGGTTGAAAGTCTGCTCAACATTCATCTCGATCAGGGTAAAAAAGATTAATTCAGATTCCTCTGTAAATATATCCTGTAGAAATAATCAGTGCTATTTGCGTTAATTAACTGCCCGCTTTAACCCTTTATTGCGGGCAATTATCCCGGCGTTTAGCTGATTTTGTTGTATACGATTAATGACTTTTGACAATTTCCGCCACGCCTGCCGCCATAAACCCGCTAATATATTCCACCTCAGCGTGCCGCGTTCCGGCACTGAACCAGACTTCATCGCCAGATGCACTGGCGGCAAACACAACCAAAGCAGGGGAATAGCATGTATCAGCATCGTAACTGGCAGGGCGCTCTGTTGGATTATCCGGTCAGCAAAGTGGTTTGCGTCGGCAGCAACTATGCAAAGCACATAAAGGAAATGGGAAGTGCCACGCCAACCGAACCGGTAGTGTTTATCAAACCGGAAACCGCGGTGTGCGATCTGCGCCAGCCGCTGTCAATCCCGGCAAATTTTGGTGAAGTGCATCATGAAGTGGAGCTGGCGGTGTTGATTGGCTCGACGCTGAAGCAGGCGAGCGAAGAGCATGTGGCGAAGGCGATTGCCGGTTATGGCGTCGCGCTGGATTTGACCTTACGTGACGTGCAGGCCGGGTTGAAGAAAGCGGGCCAACCGTGGGAAAAATCCAAAGGTTTCGATAACTCGTGTCCGCTGTCAGGTTTTATTCCGGTTGCCGAGTTCAGCGGCGATCCCCAGAACACCGAACTGAAGCTGATGGTTAACGGCGAAGTGCGTCAGCACGGGACGACCGCCGATATGATCCACAAAATTCTGCCGCTGATTGCCTATATGAGCCAGTATTTCACCCTGCGCGCGGGCGATGTGGTGCTGACCGGTACGCCTGAAGGCGTTGGCCCGATGCGTTCTGGCGACAAGCTGGAAGTATCGCTGGCGGGTCACGGTATTTCGACGCGCGTTCTGTAAAACTTGCATCACCGCACCTGAACCTTTATAAGGTGCGGTCTCTTTGCTAACCCGGACCGCCATCATGACTGAACAACCTTTCTGGCAGACTAAACGCCTTGACCAAATGAACGACGCAGAGTGGGAATCCCTGTGCGACGGCTGCGGCCAATGTTGCTTGAATAAGTTGCAGGATGCGGATACCGACGAAATCTACTTCACTAATGTGGCCTGCAATCAGCTGAATATCAAAACCTGCCAATGCCGTAACTACGAGCATCGTTTTGAGTTAGAAGAGAATTGCATCAAGTTGACGCGTGAAAACCTCACCAGTTTTGAATGGCTGCCGCGTACCTGCGCCTATCGCGTGTTAGGGGAAGGGAAAACCTTGCCGGCCTGGCATCCGCTGATCGCCGGTTCTAAAAAGGCGATGCATGCGCAGCGCATTTCAGTGCGTTTTATTGCGGTGCGTGAGAGTGAAGTGCGGGATTGGGAAGAGCATATAATCGATCGACCGGATCGCAACGGTTAAACATAAAACAGGCAGCCAGGGCTGCCTGTTTTTTTGTGTTTAACGTCCGAACAGATCGCGGCGTTTCGGTTTGAACGGTTGTGCAATCAACACCAGCAGCGCCACCAGCAGATAAGCGCCGAATATCACGATCATCCACTGCGGCATGCTCCAGGTCAGGAAAGTCCAGCCGCGCTCGGCGCAGTCACCGCTGGCCACAAACACCGAGGGCAACCATTTATCCAGTGGCAACCAGGCTGGGAAACGTGCGGCAAAGTCGCAGGTGACAAACGGATTGGGATGCAGCTGAATCATGGTGTGATCGTAAGAGAGGCGAGTGCCTTCAATCGCGCTATAAATCCAGATGAGGATCGCCGCCCAGCGCAGCGGGGTTTTCGGTGCAATCGCACCCACGATGCCCGCGCCCATCACGCCAAACAGCGCGCAACGCTCATAAATACACATTACGCAGGGTTGCAGCCCCATGACGTGCTGAAAATACAACGCCGTCAATTCAAACGCTAGCGCCGTCAGGGCCAGCAGAAGCCAGGCACCGCGTCCACGCGAGCATTGATTCAAATATCGCAACATATTGCTTTTCCTGTAACCGTTAATGTTTCGCAGTGTAAACCAAAAGCGCAACCGTGCCAGCCAGGTAAAGGGAAAAAATCATGTACAAAAATGACTTAAGTCGCGTTGAGGCCAAAAAAGATCCGGCCATGCGCTTCATCCGATAAGTGCAAGCCACGGACGCAGCGCAAACGTGTGCTTGCCTGCGTTGTTTCATCTGAATTCACGGCTGAATTTTGCGCCAGCGCGCGCTTTTAATCGGTTGGCAGGCTATTTCCGCTATAGCCGCTCTGGTATGATGAGTCGCATTACGATAAAGAAAGCAACGAGAAATAAATGCTATGGTGATTAAGGCGCAGAGCCCCGCGGGATTTGCGGAAGAGTATATTATTGAAAGCATCTGGAACAGTCGTTTTCCGCCGGGATCCATTCTACCTGCCGAACGTGAGCTTTCTGAACTGATTGGCGTGACCCGCACCACGTTGCGTGAAGTATTGCAGCGTCTGGCGCGCGATGGCTGGTTGACCATTCAACATGGTAAACCGACGCGCGTTAACGATTTTTGGGAAACCTCCGGTTTAAACATCCTCGAAACCCTGGCCCGACTCGATCACGATAGTGTCCCCCAGTTAATTGATAATCTGCTGTCGGTGCGGACTAACATCTCCTCGATTTTTATCAGCCGTGCGCTGCGTCATCATCCAGATAAAGCGCGCGAAGTGCTGGAAAATGCGCTGATCGAGGAAGACAAAGCCGAAGCCTATACCGAGCTGGATTATCGCGTGTTCCGCGGCCTGGCGTTTGCATCAGGTAACCCGATTTATGGTCTGATTTTGAATGGCCTGAAAGGGTTGTATACCCGCGTGGGTCGTCACTACTTCTCCAGTCTGGAAGCGCGTGAACTGGCGCGAAACTTCTATCGCCAGCTGGCTGACCTGTGCGTGGCTAATCCTTCGCAGGAGCAGATTGTCGATAGCGTGCGTGAATACGGACGCCGCAGCGGTGAGATTTGGCACAAGATGCAGAAAAGCATGCCGGACGATTTAGCCAGTAAGCGATAAAATAAAAACCGGACTTCGACAGTCCGGTTTTTTTTGCCTTAAAGCGTTGGGCCGCGCGTGGGCGAACGATCCAGCAACTCGACGCTGCCGTCTTCATTCTGCTGTTCCAGAATCACATCAAAGCCCCACAAACGGTGCACATGCTTCAACACTTCTTTGCGGCTCTTATCGAGCGGCGCACGCTGTTGCGGCACATAACGCAGCGTCAGTGAGCGATCGCCACGCAAATCCACGTTATAGACCTGAATGTTAGGTTCCAGATTGCTGAGATTGTACTGCGCCGACAGCTGCTGACGGATGGCGCGATAACCCGCTTCATCATGGATCGCCGCAATTTCGAGGAAATTGTTGCGGTCATCATCCATCACCGTGAACAAGCGGAAATCACGCATCACTTTTGGTGACAAGAATTGGCTGATAAAGCTTTCGTCCTTGAATTCACGCATGGCGAAATGCAGGGTTTTCAGCCAGTCGGAACCGGCAATGTCCGGGAACCAGTAGCGATCTTCTTCGGTCGGTGTCTGACAGATGCGTTTAATGTCCTGGAACATCGCGAAGCCCAGCGCATACGGGTTGATGCCGTTATACCACTGGCTGTTATACGGTGGCTGATACACCACGTTGGTGTGGCTGTGCAGGAACTCCATCATAAAGCGTTCCGACACTTTGCCTTCGTCATACAGATGATTAAGGATGGTGTAGTGCCAGAAAGTGGCCCAGCCTTCATTCATCACCTGCGTCTGTTTCTGCGGATAAAAATACTGGCTAACTTTGCGAACAATGCGCAGCACTTCACGTTGCCAGGATTCCAGCAGCGGCGCATTTTTTTCCATGAAATAGAGCAGGTTTTCCTGCGGTTCAGAAGGGTAGCGCGATGCCTCAACGTGCACCGACTCTTTCTCTTTACGCGGCAGGGTGCGCCACAGCGTATTCACCTGACTCTGCAAATACTCTTCGCGGCTCTGCTGGCGCGCCTTCTCTTCCTGCAGCGAAATTTTCTGCGGACGCTTATAGCGATCCACACCGTAGTTCATCAACGCATGGCAGGAATCGAGCAGCCGCTCAACTTCCTCCACGCCATAGCGCTCTTCGCAGTCGGTAATGTAATTTCGCGCAAACAGCAGGTAATCCACAATCGAACTGGCATCGGTCCAGCTGCGGAACAGATAGTTATTTTTAAAGAAAGAGTTGTGACCGTAACAGGCGTGCGCCATGACCAGCGCCTGCATGGTCATGGTGTTCTCTTCCATCAAATAGGCGATACACGGATTGGAGTTGATGACGATCTCATACGCCAGGCCTTGCTGACCATGCTTGTAGCGCTGTTCCGTTTCGATGAATTTCTTGCCGAACGACCAGTGCGCATAGTTGATCGGCATACCCACGCTGGAGTAGGCATCCATCATCTGCTCGGAGGTGATCACTTCAATTTGGTGCGGATAGGTTTCCAGTCCGTAACTTTTGGCTACGCGGTCAATTTCCGCCAGATAATCATCCAGCAGTTCGAAGGTCCAGTCGGGACCATCACTGAGTCGTTTACTGTTGCGGGTTGGCTCGTCAAAGATTGTCGTCATAGCGCACCTCTGTTTTGCAAGCGGCAGGAGTTACCTGTCACGATCGTTTAAGGCCTCATCCTGAGTAAAGATGGCCCAAAAAACTGAGCGAACACTTCAATGATAGTCCACTGTCGCCTATCCGAAACTGAATCTCAATCGAATTCTTTTGGCAGAAAATCATTCAAAAAGCGTTAGTTAAGCCAATACTGATGGCAAATGTTGGCTATTATTCATTTAGCAGAATAATGCTCTGTTTATAAGTGGATTGTATGACTGCGGCGCTTTCTCCTGAAAAAAGTCAAAACCGCTCCCTTCCACATAATAAATGGCTGATTAAGGGATTTAAGGCATAAAAAATCCTGATTTTGCCGCTGTTGCATGATTTCAGTGTGCAGTCAGGTAAAAAACATGTGAAATAAGTCGGTCGAATGTAAGATTTCAATAGCGGTCGGGTTATGCTGTGTTGGGCTGGGTTAATAGTTAATTATTCTTTTGCTGCGACGAGGGGCTTATGCGCGTAGTGATTCTTGGTAGTGGTGTGGTTGGGGTAGCGAGCGCATGGTATCTGGCGCAGGCCGGACATGAGGTCACGGTTATCGATCGTCAACCTGCCGCCGCGCTGGAGACCAGCGCCGGTAATGCGGGACAGATTTCACCGGGCTATGCTGCGCCCTGGGCGGCGCCGGGCGTTCCGCTGAAAGCGGTCAAATGGATGTTCCAGCGTCACGCGCCGCTGGCGGTACGTCTCGATGGCAGCAAATTCCAGCTGGAATGGATGTGGAATATGCTGCGAAACTGCGACATGCAGCACTATCAAGAGAATAAAAGCCGCATGGTGCGCATCGCGGAGTACAGCCGCGACTGCCTGAAAACGCTGCGCGCCAGCACCGGCATTGCCTATGAAGGTCGGCAGGGCGGCACGCTGCAGCTGTTCCGCACGCAGCAACAGTTCGAAAGTGCCAGCAAAGATATCGCCGTGCTGCGCGATGCGGGCGTGCCCTATGAGCTGCTGGAAGCGTATCAGCTCAAAAATGTCGAACCTGCGCTGGCGGCAACGGCGCATAAACTCACCGGCGGTTTGCGTCTTCCTAACGACGAAACCGGCGACTGCCAACTGTTCACCCAACGTCTGGCTGCGATGGCAGCGGCGGCGGGCGTAACCTTCCGCTACAACACCTCGGTTGATCAGTTGTTGCGTGAGGGCAATCGCATTTATGGCGTGAAGTGTGGCGATGAAGTGATCAAAGCCGATGCTTACGTGGTGGCTTTCGGTTCCTATTCAACCGCGCTGCTAAAAGACATTCTCGCCATCCCGGTTTACCCGTTGAAAGGCTATTCGCTGACGATTCCAATCAAGAATGCCGACGCCGCACCGGTTTCCACCATCCTCGATGAAACCTACAAAGTGGCGGTAACGCGCTTTGACGATCGCATTCGCGTGGGCGGCATGGCAGAAATTGTTGGTTTTAACACCAAACTGTTGCCGGCACGACGCGAAACGCTGGAGATGGTGGTCCGCGATCTCTATCCTGAAGGCGGTTTTGTCGAACAGGCCACGTTCTGGACCGGATTGCGTCCGATGACGCCAGATGGTACGCCGATTGTCGGGCGCACGCCGCTCTCCAATCTCTATCTCAATACCGGTCACGGTACGCTGGGATGGACGATGGCTTGTGGTTCCGGTCAGCTTCTGGCTGATTTAATTTCTGGTCAGAAACCGGCGATTGCCGCAGATGATTTGTCAGTGCTGCGCTACCTGCCAGGTTTTGAGCCACATTCTTCGCCACTGCGTAACGCCAGCGCGGCGCGCTGAGACCTCAGGGAGAGTAAAAGCATGTCACGTCCAACCGGTGCCACCATCAATCAACAGGCACTGCGTCATAATCTGGCCGTTGTTCGCCGGGCGGCCCCGCAATCACGCGTCTGGTCGGTGGTAAAAGCCAATGCTTATGGTCACGGTGTGGCTCGCGTGTGGCAAAGCCTGGCAGAAACCGATGGTTTCGCGCTGCTGAATATGGAAGAGGCGATCCTGCTGCGTGAGCAGGGCTGGAAAAAACCGATCCTGCTGCTGGAAGGTTTCTTCCATGCCGAGGATTTAGCGCTCATCGATCGTTATCGCCTCACCACCAGCGTGCACAGCAACTGGCAGATTCAGGCGCTGGCAAAAGCGCAGCTGTCGGCACCGGTGGATGTGTACCTCAAAATCAACAGCGGCATGAACCGGCTTGGTTTCCGTCCTGAGCAGGCTCATGCGGCGTGGCAAAAACTGCGCGCTCTGCCGAACGTCGGTGCAATGACGTTGATGGCGCACTTCGCTGATGCAGAGAATCCGCAAGGAGTCGTTGAGCCGATGAAGCGCGTCGAACTGGCGGCGGAAGGGCTCGATTGTCCACGCTCTTTGTCTAACTCTGCGGCCACGCTGTGGCATCCAGAAACCCATTTTGACTGGGTGCGTCCGGGCATCATTCTCTATGGTGCATCACCGAGCGGCGACTGGCAGGATATCGCCAGCACCGGATTGCAGCCGGTGATGACGCTCACCAGTGAAATCATTGGCGTGCAACAGCTGAATGCCGGTGACGGCGTGGGTTACGGTTATCGCTATCACGCCAGCGGCTCCCAGCGTATCGGCATTGTCGCCTGTGGTTACGCCGACGGTTATCCGCGTCATGCGCCCACCGGCACGCCAGTCAGCGTGGATGGCATACGCACGCAAACGCTGGGCGCCATCTCCATGGACATGATGATGATCGATTTAGAACCTTGCCCGCAGGCCGGCATCGGTTCAAAGGTGGAGCTGTGGGGCAATCAGGTGAAGATCGATGAGGTGGCAAAAGCCGCCGGAACGGTGGGCTACGAGCTGATGTGTGCGCTCGCGCCACGCGTTCCGGTTGAAGTTATTTAAGCGCGGTCACGCGACCGTGCATTTTCTTACTGCAGCGCCAGGCGGTCAGTGCCAGCGCTGCACCCAGCAGCATCATCAATGCCAGTGACGACTTCTCCGCAACGGGCAATGCTACGATTGCCATGCTGCCGCCCGCACCACACGCCATCTGAATAAATCCCTGCAGTGCTGAGGCCACGCCCGCTTGCTGCTGATACGGCTCCAGCGCGTAGCTGGTGGCGGGCCCTACTGTGAACGCCAGGCCAGCAACGGAAACCGCCACGGGAATCATGTACAGCGCCCAATGGTTTTGCCACGCCGCCGGTAACAGCGTGGTGCCCATCATCAGAAGAATTGCGCCGATCAACATGGTGGCGAAACCCATCGCCAGGCAGAACGGGCGTCCCGCTTTGCGAATGGTTTTGTTCACGAACGCGCTAACCAGCATGATCCAAAACCCGTTGGTGCCAAAGGCGAAAGAGAATTGCAACGGCGTCAGGCCGCCTTCGGTCATCAGCACGTGTGGCGCCAGCGACACATAGGTCAGCACCATGCCCAGCGCGCCGGCATTGGCAAAGGCAAAGGCGAGAAAGCGCGGTTCACGGGCGATGGCAGCATACTGCGCCAGCGGTAAACCTTTAACGCGTAAGGTGTCCGCCGGGCGCGTTTCGGGCAGCCACAGCAGGACGATCAAGCCGATCACCACCGCATAGCCGCACAGGAACCAGAACGGCATCCGCCAGCCGTGGGCTTCGGCGAGGATCCCACCCAGCAGTGGCGCCAGCGCGGGAACGATATTCAGCGCACCATTGAGAAAGCCGTAAGCGCGTGCGGCATCCTCGCCACTGAGACGGTCACGCACGCCGCTGAAGGCCACCACCGCCGTGCAGCACACCGCGCAACCCTGAATGATGCGGGCGAGGAAGAACACCGGCCACAGCGTGCTCGTAGCGGCAATCGCGCTGCCAATGATGTAAAGCGCAAGACCAATTAACGCGAGCGGCTTACGACCAAAATTATCCACCAGCGGACCGGTAATTAATTGGCCAATGCCCATCACCAATAAAAACAGAGGAATCGTGATTTGGATAAGGCTCACCGGGCTGTTAAGACCTTCGGCGATTTGCGGCAATGTCGGGAGGTAAAGATCAATGCCAAGTGGCGCCAGCAGCACCAGGCTAAGAAGTATTAAGGTGAATTTTTGCATTACGAACCGGACGACCTGTTAAACAATCCGGAAGGGTAATGACTCTTAGGGGAAAAAGAAAGGGATAATAAAAGCGATGCCTGCCGAAGTGCACAGACATCGCCTCGAGGGTATTAGTAAGCGCCGTCGCGACGAACCACTACGCCAGCGGTTTTGAACAGAATCGCAATGTCAGTCCATAACGCCCAGTTTTTCACGTACCAGGAATCGAAGTAGACGCGCGTATCGTAGTCAATGTCGTTACGTCCGCTGACCTGCCACAAGCCGGTCATGCCCGGTTTCGCCATCAGGTAGTAATCCACATCACCGGCATAACGCTCCAGTTCTGCTTCAATCACCGGACGCGGACCGACCAAACTCATTTCGCCACGAATAACATTCCACAACTGTGGCAGCTCATCAAGGCTGGTTTTGCGCAGGAAGTTACCAATTTTGGTCACACGCGGATCGTTTTTCAGTTTGAAATCACGGTCCCATTCGGCACGCGCTTCCTCGCTGGTCGCCAGCAGGTTTTGCAGCACTTCCTGCGAGTTGGTCACCATTGAGCGGAACTTCAGGCACTTAAACTTCACGCCATCTTGCCCAACGCGTTCATGACCATAAATCGCATTGCCGCCGTCACGTTTCACCATCGCACACAGCAGTCCAAATACCGGTCCGAGGAACAGCAGCAGCATGGATGCCACCACGATATCGAAGGTGCGTTTCAGGAAGCGCGAAGAGCGTTTCGCCAGGTTGTTGCTGACGCGCAAAATCATCACTTCATGGCTGAAGATGAATGACATATCGGTGCCATACAGCGGCACGCCGCGCAACGTTGGGATCACGGAGATTGAACGGCACTTCATTTTGGACAGGAACTTCAGCCATTTATCGCGCACCACTTGCTGCTCAAATTCGGTGGCGACGATAAATTGGGTGTTGTCACGGTCCATGGTTTGCCAGTTGATGTCTTTCCAGGTGATCACCGGAACGCCATTAACCTTCTCATGCTGTTGGTCATCATCCAGCGAGATAAACGCCTGCACGTTATAACCGAGGATCTCCTCGCTCTGCAGCGCCGCATAAGCTTCCATGGCATTTTTACCGGAACCAATGATGATGGTTTCCTTCTGCCACTGACCTGCGCGGTTGATGGCGCGTTTGACCACGGCACGCATCAGCGGCAGCAGCAGCAGAGCGTAAGTCCAGCTAAATACCCAAACCATGCGCGAGAAGTCCCATTTTGAAAAGGCAATCAACGCCAGATCAAGCAGAGAGAAGACGAACAGGGTTTTAATCACTTCTTTCAGTTCAAACCAAAACGGCTTGCGATAAGTGTAGTGACGCATACGCACCCAGAACCAGGCGGTGCAAAGAATAGAAAGGCTAAATTGGGCAATAAACCGGTATTCAATCTGCTGGGGCGGAATAAAGGTATCCAGTTCGCCCCAAATACCTTGAACGGTGGCGGCAGATAAAAACAATGCCAGATTTAATGCAATTAAATCCGAGAAACTAAGTGCGACTTTTGCGATGAGGTTTTTGCGCAGTCCGCTCCACGAGCGGGTTGCATCATTCATTATCAAAGTACTTGCCATAAAACCTGCTCTCTTTTCTTAAGTAAAAGATGGCCTGACCAGAATCAAGTACGCGCTCAGGAGTGGTCCGCTGAAAAATGGAAAGAATAATTCTTTCAGCGAGATATAAGTCAGTGCTGCCATAAGCGCTGCAAGGAAAGGACCGTTTGAGACGTGATGCACGTCACGAAAAGCTGCAGCAACGTTTAAGAGTATGCAGGAGTTATTTGACAGAGTTAATATGGAAATAGTCTGAAAAGGAAATAAATGACTAAAGAAATAATTGGCTATTTAATTGAAATGTATGGTTAAAAGTTAATTAATCGCGAATATTACGCTTCATTTTAAGACAGCTTTTCGGAATGACCGCCATTCACATCAATGGCGGCGCCAGCCAATCAGGCGGGTTTTTTTAATACCCACAGGTCCTGCTGCTTATCATAGTGTCCGATTTGCAGATCGACAGCCTCTTCATCAATCCATGCCGGTACACTGGTATCCACATCCCAGCCGTCGAGTTGGTCACTCAGGCCGGGATTGGTATGGCAGGGAATACTGACAGTGTCGCCATTGTCACTATTGAACTCTGCATCAACGATTTCATATTGACCAATCTTCACCACGCGTCCCATTACATTCTCCCGTATTTGCTGGGTTGAATAGTGAGCATAGTCGTTCACACGCAGTTTACGAGCGATAAAGCCTCGGATTAATCCTTGTCTTCGCTGACGCGCACACCGACCTTCACAATCTGGTTATCTTCTTTCTCTGCCACCGTCCAGGTTAACTGCTTCCATTCCACCTGATCGCCAACCACTGGCGTGCTGCCGAGCAAACTCATTACCAGCTGTCCAAGCGACTGCTGATCGTTGGTCTGTTCATCTAACTCCAGGCCGTAAATTTGCGCCACGTCGCGCAGGCGCGCCTCGGCATCCAGAATAAAGTCGCCGAAGAAGCGTTGATCCAGCGATACCGGCGGCGATTGACTAAACATTTTGCCCAAGGCGGGGAGATCACGTTCACGGCCAATCACACACAGCACATCGCCTTCTTTCAGGCGCGTATTGCCGTTGGGATGCATTAACGCGTTATCGCGGAACAGGGCGGCGATGCGGGTTTCGCGCGGCATCTGCAAATCACGCAGCGCTGCGCCGACGCACCATTTATCGGCGCTCAGCTGATAAATAAATTGTTCCCACGGATTCTCCGGATGGATATCCAGCCCAACCCGGCTAATCGGCGAGGCGGTTGGTGGCACCACCACTTTGGCGCGTTTGGCGGCATAGCCCAGCGAAGTGCCTTGCAGCATCAACGACACCAACACTACAAAGAAAGCGATGTTGAAGTAGAGCTTGGCGTTCTCCAGCCCGGCCATCATCGGAAATACGGCGAGGATGATTGGCACTGCGCCACGTAAGCCCACCCAACTGATGAAGATACGTTCGCGTCCGGTGAAGCCTTTGAACGGTAACAGACCAACCAGAATCGACAGCGGGCGCGCTACCAGAATCAACCACAGCGACAGAATCATCGCCGGCACCGCGATGTGCCACAAATCGGAGGGTGTCACCAGCAAGCCCAGCACAATGAACATGCCGATTTGGCTCAGCCATGCCATACCATCAAAAGTTTGCAAAATACCGTGGCGGTTGCGAATCGGGCTGTTGCCCAGCAGGAAGCCGCAAAGATAAACCGCCAGAATGCCGCTGCCTTCCATCACGGTGGTGAGCGCAAACACGATGATGCCGCCACTCACCGCCAGCAGCGGATATAAACCCTGCGCCAGATTGATACGGTTAATCAACTGCTGCAGCGCCCAGCCGCCGCCCAGGCCTAATACGATGCCAAGACCAAACTGCTGCACCAGATGCACCACAAACATCCAGCTCAGGCCGGACTGGCCTTGCTGAATCATGTCGATCAGCGTGATGGTGAGAAACACCGCCATCGGATCGTTGCTGCCGGATTCAATCTCCAGCGTGGAGCTGACACGTTCATTGAGGCCTTTATCACCCAGCAGCGAAAATACGGCGGCGGCATCGGTAGAACCGATAATCGCGCCAATCAGAAAGCCCTGCATCAGATCGAGCTTAAACAGCCAGGCAGCGGCAACGCCGGTTAACCCTGCGGTGATCATCACGCCAACCGTCGCCAGCGATAATGCCGGGCCGAGCGCCACCTTTAGCGAAGACGCTTTGGTGCGCATCCCGCCATCAAGCAAGATGATGGCTAAAGCGAGGTTGGAGACCAGATAGGCGACGGGATAGTTGTCAAAGGCGATGCCACCGATACCATCAATCCCGGCCAACATGCCGAGAGCGAGGAAGATCACCAGAATCGGAATGCCAAGGCGTGATGAAAAGGAACTGAGCAAAATACTTGCTGCTACCAGCACGGACCCAATAATGAACAAACTGTAAATCATGCTGGTATTCAACGGCGTTCTCCTGCGGTGGGGCAAAAAAGACAAACTGCGGGCGATTCACACAGACAAGGTGGAAAGATAATGCCTTATCAATAGCTTGTCAGCGCTTAATTGCACATTTTTTCATTCTGTGGGGCCGCATCCCATACACAGCTAAATTTGTATAAAAAAACAACAGGAAATGGCGCGAAGTGAGTGGGGCTGCTGCAAAGAAAAAGCCGGTCAGTGACCGGCTTATAAAATCAGGCTTCTGCAGCCTGTTTGTGGAAAAGTTCTCTAAATACCGGATAGATGTCTTCTGGCTCGCGAATATGTTGGATTGCGAAGTTATCAAACATTGCCTGCAGATGTTCATACTCGCGCCATAAGGTCTGGTGCGCGCGACGCGTGATCTCGATATAGCTGTAATAACGCACAACCGGCAGAATATGTTTGGCTAAGATCTCGTGGCAGAGCGGTGAATCATCGGCCCAGTTATCACCATCCGACGCTTGCGCCGCATAGATGTTCCACTGTGACGGGTCATAACGCTCTTTAACCACCTCATCCATCAACTTCAGTGCACTGGAAACAATGGTGCCGCCTGTTTCCTGCGAGTAGAAGAACTCCTGTTCGTCGACCTCTTTGGCTTGAGTGTGATGGCGAATGTACACCACGTCGACGTTCTTGTAAGTACGGCTCAGGAACAGATACAGCAGAATGTAGAAACGCTTCGCCATATCTTTGGTGGCTTGATCCATCGAACCTGACACGTCCATCAGGCAGAACATCACGGCCTGGCTGGAAGGTTCTGGTCGCTTCTCGAAGTTTTTGTAGCGCAGGTCAAAGGTATCGATAAACGGCACGCGGTCGATGCGCGCGCGCAACTCAGCGATCTCTTTACGTAAACGCTCCTCTTCCAGTAACTGCGCCGGTTCGCTGGTTTCCACTTCGGATAGCGTAGCTTCCAGTTCGTTTAACATGCGGCGTTTACCCGCCGTCATCGCCGTACGACGTGCTAGCGAGTTCTGCAGCGAGCGCACCACGCTGATGTTAGCCGGCGTACCGTTTGAGGTGTAGCCCGCGCGATGGGTTTTGTACTCGTTTAACTGCCGATGCTGATTCTTGCGCAGGTTCGGCAACGCCAAATCTTCGAACAGAAGATCGAGATATTCATCTTTAGATATCTGGAAGCTGAATTCGTCCTGGCCTTCACCATCCTGACTGGCGTTGCCCTGGCCGCTACCGCCGCTGCCGCCGCCACCTTGCGGACGTTCAATGCGATCGTTTTGCACGAAATGGTCATTCCCAGGATGCACGCGATGGCGACTGCCGCCGCGGCCCTGATGGAAGCTCGGTTCATTGATATCGTCAATTGGAATCGAGACCGATTCGCCGCTCTCGACATCGGTCACCGAACGCTTGTTGATGGCCTCGGAGATCGATTGCTTGATTTGCGACTTATAACGGCGCAGAAAGCGCTGCCGATTGACGGCGCTTTTGTTCTTACCGTTGAGACGCCGATCGATAAAATAGGCCATAAAAATCCCCCAAACTGCATTGCAAGCTTAGGCCGGGAAAACCCGGCCTCCTGTTGCAGCACCGAAGCGCCGCGACGCTTACAGATAACGATTATGAAGATTTACGCACGCGCAGATACCATTCGCACAGCAGGCGTACTTGCTTGCGGGTATAGCCTTTTTCCATCATGCGATCGACAAAATCATCGTGTTTTTTCTGCTCGTCCGTTGAGGTTTTGGTATTGAACGAAATCACCGGCAGCAACTCTTCGGTGTTCGAGAACATTTTCTTCTCGATGACCGTGCGCAGTTTTTCGTAGCTGGTCCAGTTCGGATTGCGTCCGCTATTCTGCGCACGGGCACGCAGCACAAAGTTGACAATCTCGTTACGGAAATCTTTCGGGTTACTGATCCCGGCAGGTTTCTCGATCTTTTCCAGCTCGGCGTTCAGCGATTCGCGGTCAAACAGCTGTCCGGTGTCGGGATCGCGGTACTCTTGATCCTGAATCCAGAAATCAGCGTAGGTAACGTAGCGATCAAAGATGTTTTGACCGTATTCAGAGTAGGATTCCAGATACGCGGTCTGAATCTCTTTACCGATAAACTCGGCGTATTTTGGAATCAAATAGCCTTTCAGGTGCTCCAGATACTTCTCGGCTTGATCCTGAGGGAACTGCTCGCGCTCAATTTGCTGCTCCAGCACGTAGAACAGATGCACCGGGTTGGCCGCTACTTCGGCATGGTCGAAGTTAAACACGCGCGACAGGATTTTAAACGCGAAGCGGGTTGAAAGACCGTTCATGCCCTCATCAACGCCCGCGTAATCGTGATACTCCTGCCAGGATTTGGCTTTTGGATCGGTATCTTTCAGGCTTTCGCCATCATAGACGCGCATTTTGGAGTAGATGCTGGAGTTTTCCGGCTCTTTCAAACGCGACAGAATCGAGAAGCGGGCCAGGGTTTCCAGCGTGCCCGGCGCGCATGGCGCAGTGGTCAACTCACTGTGATCCAACAGTTTGTTGTAGATCTTGATCTCTTCGGAAACGCGTAGGCAATAAGGCACTTTGACGATGTAAACACGGTCGAGGAACGCCTCATTGTTTTTGTTATTACGGAAGGTGACCCATTCTGATTCGTTAGAGTGCGCCAGAATGATGCCGTTGAACGGCAGGGCAGAAATCCCTTCGGTACCGTTGTAGTTACCTTCCTGCGTGGCGGTCAGCAGTGGATGTAGCACTTTAATCGGTGCTTTAAACATCTCAACGAATTCCATCACGCCTTGGTTTGCGCGGCAAAGGGCACCTGAATAGCCGTATGCGTCAGGATCGTTTTGCGCGTGATTTTCCAGTTTACGGATATCCACTTTACCGACCAACGCAGAGATATCCTGGTTGTTCTCATCGCCTGGCTCTGTTTTGGCAATTGCTACCTGCTCCAGAATTGACGGCCACACTTTCACCACTTTGAAGCGGGTGATATCGCCGCCAAACTCATGCAGGCGTTTCGCCGCCCAGGGCGACATGATGGTGCCCAGATAACGCCGCGGCACGCCATACTCTTTTTCCAGAATATTGGCGTCTTCCTGAGGGTTAAACAGGCAGAGCGGATGATCGTTTACCGGGCTGCGCTCGCCGTCGGCGCTCAGCACATAGATCGGCACACGCTGCATCAGCGCTTTCAGGCGCTCAGCCAATGAGGATTTACCGCCACCCACCGGGCCCAGTAAGTAAAGGATCTGTTTCTTCTCTTCCAAACCCTGCGCGGCGTGTTTCAGGTAGGAGACGATTTGCTCAATCGCTTCCTCCATACCGTAAAACTCTTCGAAGGCCGGGTAGCGTCCCATGACACGGTTGGAGAAGATTCGGGAAAGGCGAGGCTCTTGCGCAGTGTCAACCATCACCGGCTCACCGATGGCCATTAATAGTCGCTCGGCAGCGTTGGCGTATGCACTGCGATCCTGTTTACAGATGGCGAGGAATTCCTGCAATGAGAACTCTTCGTCCTTGGCAGCTTCATAACGCTGACGATAGTGATCGAATATATTCATAGCGATGCCCGTCCTTTCGTTTTTAGCACAGGTAAAGGAGCGTAATAAAAGTTTGTAGCAGCTCCCGGAAGATATTCTTTATTGAGTACAGCAACCCTTATGCCAACCTGACGTTTTTTTATCGGGATACACAATTCTTATGGTTACTCTGCTCGTACAAAAAAGTCTCGTCTTACATTTAACTGTAGAAGGCATTCAGAAAACCTGCAGCCACTTTTCTCCTTATTCAGCGATATATCAATAACAAAGTCTCATAAGCACTGAGGCAATCAACCTAAGCCGTGAGAGCGATGAAGCCACTGAGAATATTTCGCTATGCTGGTTAGAGAGCATCATTAAACGTTAACCGATAGCAAAAATTTGGTTAGACTCTGCGAGTGATTGTTATATTAATGGACTGAATAAATTGTGAACCAATTCAAACTTAAAGCGCTTACTCTGGCTATACCTTGTTATTTTGCGGCGTTCGGCACTCATGCAGAACCCTTATCTCTTGGCGCTTCGGTGATTTATGCGCAGTCACCTTATCGGGGCGGACAAGACCGCTATCTGCCGATTCCGGTGATTAATTATGAAGGCGAAAACTTCTGGTTCCGTAGCCTGCAAGGCGGCTATTACCTATGGAAAGACCCGCAGAATCAGCTGTCGCTGACGGTGCTGGGATCGCCGCAGCAGTACGATCCGAAAGACAACGATTTGGGTGACATGAAAGCGCTGGATAAGCGCCGTATGACGCTGATGGCCGGCGCCAACTATCGCCACGTTGCCGATTGGGGTATCGTGCGCACCGCTCTGCTGGGTGATGTGCTCAATAACAGCAATGGGTTAATCTGGGATCTCACCTATCTATATCGCTTTGATTTCGGCGCATTCAGCCTGACGCCGGGCATTGGTGCCATGTGGAACAGCGCCAATCAGAACCGTTATTACTACGGTGTTTCATCCCATGAAAGCGCGCGAACCGGCATCGCTGAGTATCATCCAGATGACAGCTGGTCGCCGTATGTCGAGATGAATGCCAGCTACCAAATCAGCCAAAGCTGGAACGCCAGCTTGTCAGGTCGCTACACGCGCTTCGACAGCGAAATCAAAGACAGCCCGATGGTCGATAAGAGTGGCCAGTTCACACTCTGGACCGGCATCAGTTACAGCTTCTGACGATTAAATAAACGCCTCATAATGAGGCGTTTTTCTTACATTGCACCAATTCAGAGCCCCATATCAGAGCAACAGGAGGAGTGATGAAGACTATCCAATTTCACGGTGAATCAGCTTTACCCGCTATTGGCCAGGGAACCTGGTATATGGGTGAGAATGCAGCGCTGCGCAGCCAGGAAGTGGGCGCACTGCAGGCGGGTTTAGATCTTGGACTTAAGGTTATCGACACGGCGGAAATGTATGCGGAAGGCGCTGCCGAAGAGGTGGTCGGCGAAGCGTTACGCGGCCGTCGCGATCAAGCCTGGCTGGTATCGAAGGTGTATCCCTGGAATGCCGGTGAAGTCGATGCTATCGAGGCCTGCGAGCGCAGTCTGCGCCGTCTGCAAACCGATTACCTCGATCTCTACCTGCTGCACTGGCGCGGCAATGTGCCCTTAGAAGAAACCATTCGCGCGATGAAATCCTTGCAGCAGCAGGGCAAAATCCGCCATTGGGGCGTCTCGAACTTTGACCATGACGATATGCTGGAACTGTGGCAAGAGCCCGGCGGCAAATCCTGTTTAACCAATCAGGTGCTGTACCACTTAGCGTCCCGCGGGATCGAGTACGATTTGTTGCCGCAGTGTCAGCAGCGCGAGATGCCGATTATGGCCTATTGCCCGTTAGCGCAGGCTGGACGACTGCGACAGGCGCTGTTTGACGATGCGCATCTTCAACAGATTGCACAACAGAAGGGCATCAGCGTGGCGCAAGTGCTATTGGCTTGGGTGATCCGTCAACAAGGCGTTTTGGCCATTCCTAAAGCCAGCAGCGTTGCACATGTGCAGCAAAACGCGGCCGCGCTTAGCATCAATTTGACTGATGAAGAGCTGAGCATCATTGATCGGGCGTTTCCTGCGCCTCAATCTAAAACTGCATTAGATGTGGTTTAGCGGCGCAACGGCGCCGCATCTTATTACTTATTAACGATACGAATTGTGGTGCCCAAACGCGCAGGGGATTCACCCGCGCTTTTTAACGGCTTGCTAATGCGCGCCGTTTCCACGCACACCATGGTTTTATAGCCTTCATTTGGCATGTCCCCCATGCTGCATGATAACTCCGGACCTGGATTCCACGTGACAACGTCACTATGATAGTGGTGATAGACTTCAATCTGGCGTTTGCCCGCTTTATCGTGAATCACGCTGCAGTCATCCGCTGCGGTGTGAATACGATCCACGCGGTTGGGATAGGTCTGCTTGCCGTCGGATGCGCCAACAGCATTATCGTTAACCTTATCGATAAAACTGTTACCCAATCCGCTCACTTCGATCTGCGCGATATCCGCAATCTGGAAGTAGCTGTGCAACGCTGCGGTGGCTTCATAGTCGCCGTAAGCTTCCAGCTCAATTTCACAATGCTCAGCAATCCGGAAGCGAGCAAGCAGGGTGAAATCGTGTGGCCAGAGCTTTTTGGTTTGTGCGTTGCTTTCCAGCGTAAAAGTCAGCATTACCGCATCTTCGTTTTCGTCATGGGCGGTCAGCGTCCACGGCATATTGCGTGCAAAACCGTGCGCCGGTTCACCTGCCGGACCAAACCACGGCCAGCAAATAGGCACGCCGCCGCGGATTGCTTTACCTGTAGTAAATGGGGTCTTTTCACTGAGCCAAATCACCGGTTTTTGACCGCTAGGCTGCCACGAAAGCAGATGCGCACCTTGCAGGGCAATCGCCGCTCGCACTTTAGGATGGCTGATCACTACAATTGGCAAATCACCCTGCTGACGCTGTGACAGATAAGGGGTGATTTGATTCACTACCGGAAGGGTATAAAGCGTATCTTGCATGGTCAGATCTTCTCTTTTATCCAGTCGAAAAAAAGGGGCGACCGAAGTCACCCCTTGTCCGTTTAGCCGGTTAGCTTACTTAGAAGCAACCAGTGCAATCAGATCGAGAACTTTGTGTGAGTAGCCAGTTTCGTTATCGTACCAGGAAACCAGTTTCACGAAGTTGTCGTTCAGAGCGATACCAGCTTTAGCATCGAATACTGAAGTCAGGGTTTCGCCGTTGAAGTCGGTAGAAACCACGTCGTCTTCAATGTAGCCCAGAACGCCTTTCATTTTGCCTTCTGACTCAGCTTTGATCACTGCACAAATTTCTTTGTAAGTCGCTGGTTTTTCCAGGCGAACAGTCAGGTCAACAACAGACACGTTTGGAGTAGGAACGCGGAACGCCATACCGGTCAGTTTGCCGTTCAGCTCTGGCAGAACAACGCCAACTGCTTTAGCTGCACCGGTAGAAGATGGGATGATGTTCTGCGCTGCGCCACGGCCGCCGCGCCAGTCTTTGTGAGACGGGCCATCAACGGTTTTCTGCGTCGCGGTGGTTGCGTGAACGGTGGTCATCAGACCTTCAACGATACCGAAGTTGTCGTTGATAACTTTAGCCAGTGGAGCCAGGCAGTTGGTGGTGCAAGACGCGTTAGAAACGATGTCCTGGCCAGCATATTTGTCAAAGTTTGCGCCACGTACGAACATCGGGGTGCTGTCTTTAGATGGACCAGTCAGAACCACTTTCTTCGCGCCAGCGGTGATGTGTTTACGTGCAGTTTCGTCGGTCAGGAAGATACCGGTCGCTTCAGCAACAACGTCAACACCCACTTCGTCCCACTTCAGGTTAGCCGGGTCTTTCTCAGCGGTAACACGGATTTTCTTGCCGTTAACAATCAGTGCACCGTCTTTCACTTCTACAGTGCCGTCAAAACGACCGTGAGTAGAGTCATACTTCAGCATGTATGCCATGTAATCGGCGTCGAGCAGATCGTTGATCGCGACGATTTCGATGTCAGAACGCTGCTGCGCAGCACGGAAAACGATGCGACCGATACGGCCAAAACCGTTAATACCTACTTTGATAGTCATATATTCCACCAGCTATTTGTTAGTGAATAAAAGGTTGGCTGTAAAATTACAAAAACCTTACCAGGCGTCAAGCGGAATCGTGTCAATTGTTGCGACAGGTCAATTCCAACACCAGGAATAATTCGTTGCGCAATCGCTTACGCAGCACCCTTATTGCGCGCCTATGTTACGCCGAATGCGGGCTGAAAAGGGATGACTTTTGCAAAGGGTGATCGCCATCACAAAATCGTGCTGTGGAACAGATGTCGGAGGCGTTAGCACGAAAAAAGACCCGATAGATGTTGTACGTTTGTTAGAATACTAGTCGATTTTTTCAGAATGACACTCCGGAACTCAAAATGGCTAAAGACACCGCACCCGACGCAAAAATTGCGCAGCTTTCCGAAATGCAGCGCTATGTCACTCAGCATCGTGGAACGGAGCCCCCTTTCTCGGGCGCCTTGCTGCACAACAAGCAGGAAGGGATTTACCACTGCTTAGTTTGTAATTCGCCGCTGTTTCTCTCCGAAACCAAATACGATTCAGGCTGTGGCTGGCCAAGTTTCTATCAGCCTTTCAGTGACGACGCCATCCGCTATCTGGAAGATGATTCTCACGGCATGCAACGGGTTGAGATTCGCTGTGGCAACTGTGATGCACATTTGGGACATGTGTTCCCGGATGGCCCACAACCGAGCGGCGAGCGCTACTGCGTGAACTCCGCCTCGCTAAACTTCACTGATGAGCAGGGCAATCAGCAAGAGGGCTAAGCATGAAACAGGAACTGGAAGCGATGCTGGAGGCGATGACGCCGGAAGTGTACGAGCGGCTCTCCACGGCGGTTGAAATCGGCAAATGGCCAGATGGCGTCGCGCTGACGCCAGAGCAGAAAGAGAATTGTCTGCAGCTGGTGATGTTGTGGCAGGCTCGCCACAATGACGATCCGCAACATATGACCATTAGCAAAGGTGGGGATATGGTGATGAAATCTAAGAAACAGCTGAAAGAAGAGTTTGGCATTGAGCCCGACGTCACGCGCATCAACCTGCACTAAAAATCAAAAGGGCTGGTTCTCACCAGCCCCTTATTTTCAGATTAATACCGCACCTTGTGCTTCCATCTGAGCGAAAGCAATTTCACTGTCATCCGGATTCAGGTTCACACCGCGGCAGCCCTCTTTAACCACCTCCACGTTGTAACCTAACTCCAGCGCATCCAGCACGCTGTATTTGACGCAGTAATCGGTCGCAATACCCAGCATCACTAAATCGCTAATGCCGCGCTCGCGCAGCCAACTGTCGAGTTCTGTCTTGCGTCGATGGCCGTTATCGAAGAAGGCGCTGTAACTATCCACCTCAACATCGCCCCCTTTATGAAACACGGCATCTATCAGAGAGCGATCGAGATCGGGATGAAAATCCGCCCCGACAGAATTCTCAATACCGTGATCGGGCCACCAGATCTGCGCTAAACCGTTTAATTCGCCGAGCGTGTAGACCGGCTCGCCGGAGATCGAGGCGAAGCTGCCGTGATTGGCTGGATGCCAGTCTTGCAATGCCACCACACATTCACCCCGATCGTGAAACTCACGCGCAAATCGATTGGCGACGGCAACCGTTTGGTCACCCTCACGCACCGCCATTGGGCCGCCGGGGCAAAAATCGTTCTGAATATCGATAATTATCAATGCCCGCTTCATTGGTTTCGCTCCGTATCAATCTTCGGTCAGTTCGCCGCGTAAATTCTGCTGCATTTTGGCACGAATTTCCGCGCTGGTAAGGTTCTGACTCAATAAAAAATGCAGTTTGGTTAATGTGGCCTCAACCGTGAGATCAAAACCGCTGATCACGCCCGCATGCTCAAGCGCATTGCCGGTGGCATAGCCGCCCATATTCACTTTGCCGGACATACACTGCGTCAGATTCACCACCACAATGCCGCGATCGCTGGCCTGTTGCAGTTCCGAAAGAAACTCTGCATTTTGCGGCGCGTTGCCAACGCCGTAAGAGCGCAGGATCAAGGCTTTCACCGGCTGACGCAGGAAATTACCCACCACGTCGGCAGAGATACCCGGATAAATCGTCACCACGCCAATCGGCTGTGGTGTAATCGGATGCACAATCAGCTCGCCGTGACCTTGCGGTGCGGGCGGGGTGTTTAACCGGCGAATATGAATACCCGCTTCCAGCAAAGGCGCCAGGTTTGGCGATGCAAAGGCATTAAAGCCGTCAGCATGTGCCTTAGTGGTACGGTTGCCGCGGAATAGCGTGTTGTTGAAAAACAGGGCAACTTCACTGATCGGATAATTGGCCGCCACATACAGCGAGTTCAGCAGGTTTTGCTGCCCATCAGAACGCAATTCTGCCAGGGGAATTTGCGAGCCGGTGACAATCACCGGCTTAGCGAGGTTCTCCAGCATAAAGGAGAGCGCCGAAGCGGTGAAGGCCATGGTGTCGGTACCATGCAAAATTACAAAGCCATCGTAACGATCGTAGTTTTGCTTAATATCGTTCGCAATCGATTGCCAATCCTGCGGCGTCATGTCCGAGGAGTCCATCAGCGGCTGATATTCATGGATGGTGAAATCCGGCATTTCAGGCCGATGGAATTCGGGCATGTTTGCCAGCTGCTGTTGCAGATGACCCGATACCGGAATGTAGCCCTGCGCAGAGCGCTGCATCCCGATGGTGCCGCCGGTGTAGGCTACGTAGATATTTTTCTTTTGCATGAAGGAACTCAGACTTGCCGTAAAACGCGCAGTATAAGGGGATTGCGAACGAAAAGCAGCCCGACCAGCGGCCGGGCTGTAAAGATTAGCGTACGTTGCCGCAGTTCAGGCAGAAAGCGTAGCGATTTTGCGGATCGTTGAGGTTATTCAGTAAGCCAGGTTGCTGTTTCATTGCGCTCATGACGTCCAGCATTGGCGCTGGCAGCCAGACTTTCAACGCAGCCGGCAACACCGCCTGAACCGACGCGTTCATCTGATTCAGCAGCAGATCGATCATGCCCGGGTCGTCCTGATACCAGCTCAACTCCGGCTTAGCGACTTTCGCCAGCTCAGCGGCTTTCGCCACGGCATCGTCAAAGTCACCCAACGCATCGACCAAACCATTGGCTTTGGCATCGCTACCGGTCCAGACGTGACCCTGCGCAATCGCATTGATCTCCTCAGGCGTTTTGTGACGCGAGGCCGCTACCAGGCCCACGAAGTTACGATAGCCGTTCTCAATGGTCAGCTGCATCAGCTGCTGCACTTCAGTTGGCAGCGCTTTGGTGGTGGCGACGTCCGCCAGCGGTGATGTGGCAACGCCGTCAGTATGCACACCCACCGAACTCAGGCTGTTTTCAACGGTGTTAATCACGCCAAAGATACCGATGGAACCGGTCAGCGTGCTGGGTGCCGCCACGATGTAATCGGCAGGCGTTGAAATCCAGTAACCGCCGGAAGCCGCCATGCCACCCATTGAGACGACCACCGGTTTACCCGCATCGTGGGCTGCCGCCAGCTCTTCACGAATCGCTTCCGATGCCGTGACGCTGCCGCCAGGGCTGTTGACACGCAACACAATGGCTTTGATTTTAGCATCCAGGCGCGCATCGCGGATTTGCGACGCCGTGGTATCACCGCCGACGTTTCCGGCACTCTCTTCACCGTCCATAATCGCACCGCTGGCGAGGATCACGGCGATATTGCCATCCTGGCTCTGCGGCGGCTGTTTAACGGTGTAATCGTAGATACTCACGCTACGGTAATCGTTATTCGCCTTATCCCAGCCGAAGGTTTTCACCAGTTCCTGATCGGCGGCTGCACGCGTATCCAGTACATCCACCAATTTATTATTCAGCGCATATTTCGCGGTATCACCTTGCACCGCTTGCAAGCCGCTAATGATGCCGGCTGCACCTGGGAACAGCTGTTCTGGTGTAATTTGACGATTGGCTGCCACAGTATTCAGATAATTCTGCCACAGCTGGCCAATCCAGCGCCCATCAGCGTCGCGCGCTTCCGGTGACATATCGTCACGCAGGAATGGCTCAACCGCAGATTTATAAGTGCCTACGCGGAATACATGCGAATTAACTTTCAGCTTTTCCAGCAAAGTCTTGTAGTACAGGCCGTTGGTGGCGAAACCGTGCAGATCAACCGTGCCCTGAGGTGAGAGATACACCTTGTTGGCGTAACTGGCGATGTAGTATTGCGCCTGGCTGTAACTGTCGCCGACTGCATAAATAGGTTTGCCGGCGTCACGGAATTCGCGCAGTGCTTTACCCACATATTGCAGCGAAGGTTGATCGCCACCGGCAAAGTCACGCAGCTCCAGCACGATGCCAGTGATGTTTTTATCGGTTTTTGCCTGGCGGATCGCATCGACGACATCGAACAAGGAATTCTCCTGCAGACGATCGCTATTGGCGCCTAACAGTTGACGGCTAATACGACTCAGACGATTGCTGACAGAAGGTTTATCGACCAGCACTCCGCTCAGATCGATTTTCAATGCGCCTTGCTGTACAGGCTCACTGCTATTGGAACTGGAAACCTGCAGCCAAATCCCGACGCCCGCCAGGATCAAAACAATAAGAAATAAATTAAGAATAAATTCCCGAATAAAATTCAGTACCCGCCAGGTCCAGCGGAACAGGCCGGAAATAATTCGCCACAAAGTGCGCATAAACTCTCCATATTCACGTAGCAGGGCAGCCAGCACGCGGTCTGCCCCGATGTCGGGTTCATCCTAAAGAGCGGCGTGCGAAAAGTCAGCAGGAAATCGCGCCAGACTGTTACAAAAGATCGTGCTGTGCCAGGATTAGCCCACGCTTTTTATTCACGGGAGAAGAATAATGGATGCATTGGATTTATTGGTTAATCGCCGCTCGGCGTCTCGTCTGGCAGAACCGGCTCCGGCAGGTGAAGCGTTGCAAAATATTCTGCACGCCGCGATGCGCGCCCCCGATCACGGCACATTGCAGCCATGGCGTTTCATTATTGTCGAAAATGAGGGGCGCGAGCGCTTTGCTAACTTGCTGGAACAGGCCGCGCGTGACAGCAACCTTGAGCAGAAGGCGATCGACAAAGCAGCCTCCGCGCCTTTTCGCGCGCCGATGATCATCACCGTGGTGGCGCATTGTGAAGAGAACGCCAAAGTGCCGCAGTGGGAGCAACTGGCGTCTGCCAGCTGTGCAGTGATGGCGATGCAGATGGCCGCCGTGGCGCAAGGTTTTAATGGCATCTGGCGCAGCGGTCCGTGGACCGATCATCCGTCCGTGCGCGAAGCCTTTGGCTGCCGCGAGCAAGATGCGATTGTCGGTTTCCTCTATCTCGGCACGCCGCAGTTGAAAGCCAACACCACCGTGATTGCGCCGGACACCGCGCAGTTTGTCAGTTATTTCTGACAGACAATGCTGGACTTTTGCGGCAGGTTAGGCGCCGTTGCAAAGATTGCACAGAGCCTGTGCGAAAGATCGAGGTTAGGTCGTGCAACACTTACTCCCAACTGACAGCCAGGCTAACATAGCGCCTTCTGTTCATCGCATAAGGAAGTCGCCATGAGTGAACCTGTTCGTTTAACGCAATACAGCCACGGTGCGGGTTGTGGGTGCAAAATTTCGCCGCAGGTGTTGGAAACCATTCTGCGCAGTGAGCTCAGCCCGTTTCACGATCCGCAACTGCTGGTTGGCAATGAAACGCGTGATGATGCTGCAGTCTACGATCTCGGCAACGGTACTGCGGTAGTAAGCACCACCGATTTCTTTATGCCGATCGTCGACGATCCTTTTACCTTTGGTCGTATCGCCGCCACTAACGCCATCAGCGATATCTACGCCATGGGCGGGAAACCAATCATGGCGATCGCTATATTAGGCTGGCCGGTGAATCTACTGAGTCCGGAAGTGGCGCAGCAGGTGGTCGAGGGCGGGCGTGCCGCTTGTCAGGCGGCAGGAATCGCCCTGGCGGGCGGCCATTCGATTGATGCGCCAGAGCCGATCTTTGGCCTGGCCGTAACCGGTATCGTCGATGTGGCACGGGTGAAAAAGAACAGCGCGGCGCAGGCCGGTTGTCAGCTTTTCCTCACCAAACCATTAGGCATTGGCATTCTCACTACCGCGGAGAAAAAAGGCCTGCTGCGGCCTGAACACCAGTCGCTGGCTGCCGATGTGATGTGCCAGCTGAATAAAGCCGGAGCGGAGTTCGCCAAACTGGCGGGCATCAGCGCGATGACCGATGTCACCGGTTTTGGCTTGCTCGGCCATTTAAGTGAAATCTGCCAGGGTTCAGGATTGCGTGCCGAAGTGATTGCAGCGCAGGTACCGCGCCTGGCGGGCGTCGATGACTATATCGCTGCGGGAGCGGTGCCCGGTGGCACCAGCCGCAACTTCGCCAGCTATGGCGAGCAGATTTCACCGCTTGACGACGCCACCCGCGCGCTGCTGTGCGATCCACAAACCTCCGGTGGTCTGCTGGTGGCGGTTCAACCCAGCGCCATTGAGGCATTCCAGCGCTGCGCCTCTGCAGCAGGCGTGCAAGCAACGTCGATTGGCGAACTGTTTGCCGCTAAAGCCGATCGTCCACTGATTACCGTAGTTACCTGACGTTAAGGAACGACGCCATCCATGCGTTTGTTTATTGCCGAAAAACCCAGCTTAGCGCGTGCGATTGCCGACGTGTTGCCAAAACCGCATCGACGCGGAGACGGCTATATTGCCTGCGGGAATGACCAGGTTGTGACCTGGTGTGTTGGGCACCTGCTGGAGCAGGCGCAGCCCGACAGTTATGACAGCCGCTATGCGCGCTGGAATCTGGCTGATTTACCGATTATTCCGGAAAAATGGCGCTTGCAGCCACGTCCATCCGTGGCTAAGCAGTTAAAAGTGATTGAAGGCCTGCTGCAACAAGCCAGCATGGTGGTGCATGCGGGTGACCCCGATCGTGAAGGTCAACTGCTGGTGGATGAAGTGCTGGATTATCTGCAGCTCGCACCAGAGAAACGTAAAGCGGTGCAGCGCTGCCTGATTAACGATCTTAATCCCTCGGCGGTTGAACGTGCGGTTGGGCGCTTGCGTGAGAACCGCGAATTCATTCCGCTGTGTGTGTCTGCGTTAGCGCGTGCGCGCGCCGACTGGCTGTACGGCATCAACATGACGCGCGCCTTTACCTTGCTGGGCCGTAACGCCGGTTACGACGGCGTGCTGTCGGTTGGCCGCGTGCAGACGCCGGTGCTGGGTTTGGTGGTGCGCCGCGATGAAGAGATCGAAAACTTTATCCCTAAGGACTATTTCGAAGTTAAAGCGCACATCGTCACGCCAAAAGACGAGCGTTTTGTCGCGACATGGGTGCCAAGCGATGCTTGCGAGCCGTGGCAGGATGAAGAGGGGCGTTTGCTGCATCGTCCACTGGCGGATCACGTGCTTGAGCGCATTAATGGTAAGCCGGCGCTGGTCACCGGATATAACGACAAACGTGAATCCGATACCGCACCGCTGCCATTTTCGCTTTCTGGCCTGCAGATCGAAGCCGGTAAGCGCTTTGGCCTCAGCGCGCAGAACGTACTGGATTGCTGTCAGCGGCTGTATGAAACCCATAAGCTGATCACCTACCCGCGTTCCGATAGCCGCTATCTGCCCGATGAGCACTTTGCCGGACGCCATGCGGTGTTGAACGCCATTCAGGCGCATCAGCCCAATCTGACACCGCCAGCGGATTTCAATCCCGATCAGAAAAACCGCTGCTGGGACGACAAAAAGGTCGATGCGCACCATGCCATCATTCCCACTGCGCGTGCCAGTAAGGTTAGTCTGACCGAAAATGAGGCCAATATTTACGGCCTGATCGCCCGCCAGTATTTAATGCAGTTTTGCCCGGATGCGGTGTTCCGCAAATGCGTTATTGATCTTGATATCGGCGGCGGAAAATTTATCGCCAAAGCGCGTTTTCTGGCCGAAGCCGGCTGGCGTGCGCTGCTCGGCAGCAAAGAGCGTGACGAGGAGAACGATGGCACGCCGCTGCCGGTCGTCGCTAAAGGTGATGAGCTGCTGTGCGAGCGCGGCGAAGTGCTGGCGAAGCAGACGCAACCGCCGCGTCCGTTTACCGATGCGACGCTATTGTCTGCGATGACCGGCATCGCCCGCTTTGTGCAGGATAAAGAATTAAAGAAAGTGCTGCGTGCAACCGATGGTTTAGGTACGGAAGCGACGCGTGCGGGCATTATCGAATTGCTGTTCCGCCGCACTTTCCTGGTGAAAAAAGGCCGCTATATTCATTCGACGGATGCGGGCAGGGCGTTGATCCATGCACTGCCAGAAATGGCCGCCCGGCCCGATATGACGGCGCAATGGGAATCGACGCTTACCCGGATTAGCGAGAAGTCTTGTCGCTATGATGAGTTTATGCAGCCGCTGGTCAGCACCTTGATTGGGCTGATTGGTGAAGCACGCCAGCGACCGTCGTTACAGGCCTTTCGCGGATTGACAGCGCCTGGGGCCAAAAAGAAAGCCAAACCGAAAACGGCTCGTCGCAAAACCAAGGAGACAGAGTGATGCGTTATGCAATGATGTTGCTGGGCGGATTGTTGTTATGCAGCACCTCGGCGCTGGCCAACCGCCAGCCGGAAAACAATCGTATGGGCAATACCGATGTGGTGGTGGATCTGCCGCCAGAAGCTTGGACACAAGGGCAAAACAATCGTCAGAGCAATTGCATGCAGTGCTGTACCTATGAGAACCGCAGTTATTCTGAAGGTGCGGTAGTCAAAGCGGAAGGCGTGTTATTGCAGTGCGGCAGGGATGAGAAGGTATTAGGAACCAATCCGCTTATCTGGAAGATCATCAAATAAAAGCGCGTGGCGCCAGACGCCACGCTGCTTCATCACAGCTTAAATGTCGACCAAACCGGGGCGTGATCCGACGGTTTCTCCATGCTGCGGATATCGTAATCGATGCCACTCTCAATGCAGCGCGAGGCAAGCGGTTGGCTTGCCAGCAGCAGATCAATGCGCAGACCACGGTTGTCGTCAAAGCCTTTCGAACGGTAGTCAAACCATGAGAAACGATCGTTGGTTTCCGGGAACTTAGCGCGCCAGGTATCAACCAAACCCCACTTCAGCAAGCGATCCATCCACTCGCGCTCCTCAGGCAGGAACGAGCATTTTCCGGTACGCAGCCAGCGTTTACGATTGTCTTCACCAATGCCGATGTCAAAATCGGTGCTGCTGATGTTCATGTCGCCCATGATCAATACCGGTTTATCCACGGCTAGCTGTTGCTCAAGATAGCTTTGCAGATCGCGATAAAACTTCTCTTTCGCTGGGAACTTGGTGGGATGGTCGCGGCTTTCACCCTGCGGAAAATAACCGTTGATCACCGTGATATCACCAATCGCACTCGGGATTTCCGCCATGATCAAACGACGCTGTGCATCTTCCTCATCGCCAGGGAAACCACGGTAGACGTTGACAGGCTCAGCTTTGGTCAGCAGCGCGACGCCGTAGTGACCTTTCTGCCCGTGATAAAACACGTGATAACCCAGTTTGCTGACGTCTTCGAGCGGGAACATATCGTCATGCACTTTAGTTTCCTGCAAGCCGATAACATCGGGTTGATGCTGTTCAACCAGCGCGGCTAATTGATGAGGACGCGCACGCAAGCCGTTGATGTTGAAAGAGACAAATTTCATTTCGCTGCCATTTTTATCCGCAAAAGTATGGCGCGATGGTAACGAGTTTTTGGGGAAAAGTCATGGTGTGAATCAGGAGGTTACAACGATTAAAACAAGTGGGAAAAACAGGAGAATGGTATTGATGGTGGTGGGAGAAGGATTCGAACCTTCGAAGTCTGTGACGGCAGATTTACAGTCTGCTCCCTTTGGCCGCTCGGGAATCCCACCGGGGATATGACATATTGTGGCTTCAGGCAGAGACGATTCAGATGGTGGTGGGAGAAGGATTCGAACCTTCGAAGTCTGTGACGGCAGATTTACAGTCTGCTCCCTTTGGCCGCTCGGGAATCCCACCACTGGCCTGAATCATTGCGTCTTAAAGCGGGGCGCATCATAACAAATGCGCTCGGTCTGTAAAGCGCCGTCACTGAAAATAAAAACTGTTTGCCCACTTTTTATGCGTGGCGCTGAAGAGTTGTGCAGTTCAGCGCCGAAGTGGTTAAAGAATGATCGTGCGGTTGCCGTAAACGAACACGCGCTGGCCTAACACTTTATACAGCGCGCGGCTCAACACATTCTTCTCAACGTCTCGTCCTGCACGCATCATCTCTTCTGCGGTGTAGCTATGATCGACGTTGATCACGTCCTGCATGATAATTGGACCTTCATCGAGGTTATCGTTCACGTAGTGCGCGGTAGCGCCGATGATTTTCACGCCGCGCTCATAAGCCTGATGATACGGACGCGCGCCAATGAACGCCGGCAAGAAGGAGTGGTGAATATTGATGATCTGGTTTGGATAACGTTGGACAAAGGCGGGCGTCAACACGCGCATATATTTTGCCAGCACCACGTAATCAGGCTGATAACGGTCAATTTCATCCGCCATGCGGTTGTCGTGCTCTTCACGCGTGTGGCCTTCGTGGCTCACCATCACAAACGGAATATCGAAACGTTCAACCAGTGAACGCAGCGTTTCGTGGTTACCGATGACTGCAGCAATCTCCATATCCAGACCGCCAAACGCGCTTTTCATTAGCAGATCGCCCAGGCAATGCGCCTCTTTGGTCACCAGAATCACGACACGGCGACGACCGGCACTTTGCAGTTCACGCACTGAACCGACGGGTAGCGCGCTATCGAGATCGGCCAGCAAGGTATTGTCGTTGAAAATGCCTTCCAGCTCGGTGCGCATGAAAAAGCGTCCGGTGCGGTGATCGACAAACTCATTGTTCTGCACAATGTTGAGTTCGTGCTTGTAGCAAATGTTGGTGATCTTGGCGATCAAACCTTTCGCATCAGGGCAAATGGTTCGTAAAACTTTTCGTTGGATGGTTTGCGCTTGCATCTCGATCAGAGTCCTGTCAAAGCGATGAATGGTAAAGCCGTTGTGTATCTGTCCAGATTACCCACAACATTTTTTGTATTTTTTATCGGCGCCACAAGGACAGCGATCGTTACGTCCCAACTCAGGCGTTGTTCCGTCGACATAGTACCAGCGTTGATCCTCGCGAAGAAAGCGCGAACATTCATAGATGGCTGAAGTGCGGCCTTTTTCGAGGTAACGCGCAAAAAACGTCACGAAGGCTTCATTCTCATGGCTTCCATGATTACAACGAGTTACATTCAAGCCCAGCCATTCAGTACCGGCAAAACTTTCGGATAATAACGTCTCAAGGTCGGCCACGCGTTTACTGGAGTGCCAGGTTTTCGCCAACCACGCGGCATCTTTCACGACGTAAGCGGTGTAACGTGAGCGCATTAATTGTTCCGCGCTGGACGGGTTCGCTTGGCCATTCAGAAAGGGTTGGCAACATACGCTATACTCCTTTCCGCTGCAGCAAGGGCACTTTTCAGACACGTCATCTCCTGGAAGTGATTAAAGTAAATTTAAGCGTGCGCTATGGTAGCCGACTGTCAGGCGTGATGCTACGTACCATGCCAATCATGAGGTGAGATGAGAAAGGTCAGGATTGGGCTGGCACTGGGTTCAGGTGCTGCCAAAGGTTGGTCGCACATCGGCGTGATCAATGCGCTGGAACGCGCAGGGATTGAAATCGATGTGGTGGCCGGATGTTCTGTTGGCGCGTTGGTCGGTTCGGCTTACGTGAATGGACGGCTGGGCGTGATGGAGAAGTGGGTGAGTGCATTCCGTTATTGGGATGTCATTCGATTAATGGACCTGTCGTGGCAGCGCGGTGGTTTATTGCGCGGCGACCGGGTGTTTAGCCACATCCGCCAGCTGATTCCCAACGACCTCATCGATGAGTGCGATAAGCCATTTGGCGTCGTCGCGACCAATCTCAGTACCGGACGAGAAGTGTGGTTGACCGAAGGCGATTTGCATCAAGCTGTGCGTGCGTCCTGTAGTATGCCAGGCTTATTGCCACCCATCGCTTACAATGGATACTGGTTGGTGGATGGCGCGGTGGTAAATCCCGTGCCGATCTCATTAACCCGCGCATTGGGTGCTGACATCGTTATCGCCGTGGATTTACAGCATGACGCACATCTGATGCAACAGGATTTATTGTCAGTTACGCCGCAGAGCGGTGAAGAAGCGGCGGCAGTAGAAGCGCTGAGCTGGGGAAAGAAACTGCGTCAACGCCTGATTGGCCTGACGCATCGCCGTGCTAATCAAACGCCGGGTGCGATGGAGATTATGTCGACATCAATCCAGGTTCTGGAAAATCGCCTGAAACGTAACCGCATGGCGGGCGATCCGCCGGATGTGCTGATTCAGCCGTTTTGTCCACAAATTTCCACACTGGACTTCCATCGTGCAGAAGAAGCCATTGCGGCTGGCAAGGCCGCCGTTGAGAAAAAAATGGATGAACTATTACCGCTGGTCCGTGGCAGATAGTCAGGTTGTTCATTCACAGGTGTTGCGACTTCAGCCAATTCTGAAAGGCGCAACGGCATTTTATGAACCACTATTGAATTATCTGGTACGCAGGGGGAGAGAATGGAAAAACCGCTAATCGGCAAAAAGATACTCATTGTCGAAGATGAGGTCGTTTTCCGTTCATTGATAGACAATTTATTAACCAGCTTAGGTGCAACAACGCTTGAGGCAGGTGATGGTGTTGATGGCTTAACCTTGTTGTCGGCGCAGTCAGTGGATCTGGTTATTTGCGATCTTGAAATGCCGCGTATGGGCGGTATCCCGTTCGTTGAGCGTCTTCGCACGCGCGGCAACAATGTGCCCATTCTGATTATCTCCGCTACACAAAATATGGCGGACATCGCGCATGTGTTGCGTTTGGGCGTGCAGGACGTATTGCTAAAACCGCTCAAAAATATGGAACGTTTCCGTGAAGCGGTGTTTGAGTGTCTCTATCCATCCATGTTTACCTCCAAAGTCGAGGAGGATGAACAACTCTTTCAGGATTGGGATGCGCTGGTCAGCGATCCGCTGGCGGCATCTAAATTACTTAAACAGCTCCAGCCGCCGGTGCAGCAAACCATTGCCAATTGCCGTATCAATTACCGTCAGCTCACCATGGCGGAACAGCCGGGCTTAGTACTGGATATCGCGGCGCTGTCAGATAACGATTTGGCATTCTATTGCCTTGATGTAACGCGCGCTGGCGATAATGGCGTGTTAGCCGCGCTGTTGCTGCGCGCACTGTTTAATGGTTTGCTGCAGGAGCAGCTCTCCGGCCAGAAGCAGCGACTGCCTGAGTTGAATGGGCTGCTGCGACAGGTCAACATGCTGTTAAGGCAGGCGAATCTCAGCGGGCAGTTCCCGTTGCTGGTGGGCTATTATCATCGCCAGTTAAAAAACCTAATCCTGGTTTCAGCAGGGCTCAACGCGACGTTGCATGTCAATACTCATCAAATCCAACTCAGTAATGGTGTGCCGCTTGGTACTATGGGCAGCACTCATCTCAATCAAATCAGCCAACGTGCCGACGCCTGGCAGTGTCATATTTGGGGCGCCGGAGGCAGGTTACGTTTGATGCTTTCAGCCGAAGAATAACCGGTTAGATTTAATTTTTCCGTGGGTTAAAGACAGGACCAGTAGCAAGCTTTACACTTGGGTAATAGTCCTAAATTCCGTGGATTAACTTCTTCCAGGATAATTCCACCTGATAGTAACTGATATACTCATTTCGTTTTTAAACCGACATATCAAGTATTAACTTGAACGGCCTATTAAGAGAGGTATTTTTGATGTCTGCCTATAAGACTAAAGTTAAAAAAGCGGTAATCCCAGTTGCAGGCCTCGGCACGCGTATGCTGCCTGCGACCAAAGCTATTCCAAAAGAGATGTTACCGTTGGTCGATAAGCCGTTGATCCAGTATGTCGTGAATGAGTGCATTGCAGCAGGCATTAACGAGATTGTGCTGGTTACGCACTCTTCTAAAAACGCCATCGAAAACCACTTTGATACCAGTTTTGAGCTGGAATCTATGCTGGAAAAACGTGTTAAGCGTCAGCTGCTGGACGAAATCCAGTCAATCTGCCCTCCACACGTCACCATCATGCAGGTTCGTCAGGGTATCGCGAAAGGCCTGGGCCACGCAGTAATGTGCGCACATCCGCTGATTGGTGATGAGCCGTTCGCTGTAATCCTGCCAGACGTAATCATCGACGAATACGAATGTGATCCAACCAAAGACAACCTGGCAGAGATGCTGGCTCGTTACGAAGAGAGCGGCCGCAGCCAGATCATGGTCGAGCCGGTTGCTGATGTAACCGCTTACGGTGTAGTTGATTGCCAGGGTGCTGAACTCTCTGCAGGTCAGAGCGCGCCAATGGTTGGCGTGGTTGAGAAGCCTAAAGCTTCAGAAGCCCCATCAAACCTGGCCGTTGTAGGACGTTACGTGTTGTCTGCTGAAATCTGGCCGCTGCTGGCGAAAACGCCTCCAGGTGCAGGTGGCGAAGTTCAGCTGACTGACTCCATTGCGATGCTGATGGAAAAAGAGACCGTTGAAGCTTATCACCTGAACGGTGTCAGCCATGACTGCGGTAACAAACTGGGTTACATGCAAGCGTTTGTTGAGTACGGCGTTCGCCATCCAGTGCTGGGTAAAGATTTCACCCAGTGGCTTGAAGGCGCGGTAGGCAACAAAAAGTAACTCAATAAACACAGGATAATTCAATGAAAGTCACTGTATTTGGTATCGGCTATGTCGGTCTGGTTCAGGCTGCGGTGTTGGCCGAAGTCGGACATGACGTTCTCTGCATTGATGTCGACGAAAAGAAAGTCGAGAACTTAAAGAAAGGCAATATTCCGATCTTTGAACCAGGCCTGACGCCGCTTGTTATGTCTAATTACGAGTCGGGTCGCCTGAAGTTCAGTACGAATGCGGAAGAAGGCGTTAATCATGGCGTGATGCAGTTTATCGCCGTGGGTACGCCACCGGATGAAGACGGTTCTGCCGATCTGAAGTATGTGACTGCCGTTGCGCGCACGATTGCGCAGCACATGAACGATCACAAAGTTGTTATCGACAAATCTACTGTACCAGTGGGTACCGCAGATCGCGTGCGAGCGGTAATGACGGAAACCCTGCAAAAGCGTGATGCAAACATCGCCTTTGACGTGGTTTCAAACCCGGAATTCCTCAAAGAAGGTGCGGCAGTCAATGACTGCATGCGTCCTGAACGTATCGTTGTCGGTACCGATAATGATGAAGTGGTTGAGCTGTTACGCGAGCTGTACGAGCCGTTCAACCGTAATCATGATCGTATGATTTTGATGGATATCCGCAGTGCAGAGCTGACCAAATATGCGGCTAACTGCATGCTGGCAACCAAAATCAGCTTCATGAACGAGATCTCTAACCTGGCAGAACGTCTGGGAGCCGACGTTGAGAAAGTTCGCCAGGGTATTGGTTCAGATTCACGTATTGGTTATCACTTCATCTATCCAGGCTGCGGCTATGGCGGTTCTTGTTTCCCGAAAGACGTGCAGGCGCTGATTCGCACTGCTGAGTCAATTGGTTACACTCCGCGTCTACTGCAGGCGGTTGAAGACGTCAACGATTCGCAGAAGAACAAGCTGCCAACCTTTATTAAACGCCATTTTGGCGACGATCTGCGCGGCAAAACCTTTGCTCTGTGGGGACTGGCGTTCAAACCGAACACTGACGATATGCGTGAAGCCTCCAGCCGCGTGCTGATGGAGACGCTGTGGGAAGCAGGGGCAACGGTTCAGGCGTTCGACCCAGAAGCGATGGACGAAGCGCAACGCATTTACGGCCATCGTAACGATCTGAAGTTGATGGGTACCAAGGAAGCAGCGCTGCAGGGTGCGGATGGCTTAGTGATCTGTACTGAGTGGCAAAACTTCCGTGCGCCAGACTTTGACGTCATCAAAAGTGCGTTAAAAGAACCCGTGATTTTTGATGGTCGTAACCTGTATGATCCTGAGCGTATCAGCAAGCGCGGTTTCACGTACTATGCAATCGGCCGCGGAGCGTCAATTAAAATCGTAGAATAATGAGGGATGTATGAAGTTTCTGGTCACCGGCGCGGCAGGTTTTATTGGATTTCACGTCAGTCAGCGTTTGCTGGCCGCTGGTCACCAGGTTGTCGGCATCGATAACCTGAATGACTATTATGATGTCAGCTTGAAACAGGCTCGTTTAGACCAGAACACCCAACATCCTGATTTTATTTTCGTAAAAATGGACCTGGCGGATCGCCAGGCCATTTCCTCTTTATTCGCTGAGCATGCGTTTGAACGCGTTATTCATTTGGGCGCTCAAGCCGGCGTGCGTTATTCAATCGAAAATCCCCATGCTTATGCCGAAGCAAATCTAATCGGCCACCTCAATATTCTTGAAGGTTGCCGTCATCATAAAATCGGCCACCTTTTGTATGCCTCATCCAGTTCAGTTTATGGCCTGAATCGCAAAATGCCTTTTTCAACGGACGATTCCGTTGACCATCCGGTTTCACTTTATGCGGCCACAAAAAAAGCCAACGAATTGATGTCGCATACCTATTCACACCTTTATCAATTGCCCACAACGGGATTACGTTTCTTCACCGTGTATGGCCCATGGGGGCGTCCGGATATGGCGTTGTTCAAATTTACACGCGCGATGTTAGCGGGTGAGCAAATTGACGTCTATAACAACGGACAAATGACGCGTGACTTTACGTTTATCGATGATATTGCTGAAGCAATCGTGCGCTTGCAGGATGTGATTCCTCAACCGGATGAAAAGTGGACGGTGGAAGCAGGTTCTCCCGCCAGCAGCTCGGCTCCTTACCGCGTTTACAACATTGGTAATAGCCAGCCGACCAGCTTAATGACGTATATTGAGTCGCTGGAAAAAGCATTGGGCATTGAAGCGAAAAAAAATATGCTGCCCATGCAACCTGGCGACGTACTGGGCACCAGCGCTGACACGCAACCTTTGTACGACGCGATCAATTTCCGTCCTCAAACTAGCGTAGAGCAGGGTGTGCAGCATTTTGTTGATTGGTATCGCCGCTTCTATCAACAATAATTAAGCATGAAAAAAGGAAGCCATTGGCTTCCTTTTTCTTACCTGGTCAAAGTGAATTAGCGATGAACTAATTACAATGCTGAGCGCTGGAATGATTACAGTAGGAAATCGTCCAGTTGTTTACCTTGTTCTTCAATTGCTTTTTTAATCACAGCAGGAGTGCGGCCCTGGCCAGTCCAGGTACGGTTTTCACCGTTTTCATCAACGTAAGAATATTTAGCTGGACGCGCAGCGCGCTTAGCTTTGCCCGGAACTTTCGTTTCAGATAATGCCTGTAACAGATCATTTGGGTCAATACCATCGGCAATTAGCATCTCGCGGTATTGTTCGAGTTTGCGTGTGCGTTCTGCATTTTCCGCTTGTGCATGAGTATCATCTTCACGACGCTCATTGACCACAACTTCGAGTTTTTCTAGCATCTCTTCCAATGTTTCCAGAGAGCATTCCCGAGCTTGTGCGCGCAATGTACGGATATTATTAAGAATTTTAAGTGCTTCGCTCATTGTCCTAATCTCAAAATATAATAAATGGGAGTTGTTCTGCCGACTCATAATAATGGTGCAAAAAAATAACTGCAATAGCCAGATTTAAAAGCAAAACGTAAAAATAAAAAAGAAGGGCAGATTGATAACGCTCTTCAGAATATATTTACTTATTTGGTAATCTTTTCTAACTTGCTGACCAGACTGAACGCTGAACCTGACGCTTCGGCTTTAATTTAAATGAATAAAATATCGGCGTAATCGTTATTTTGTCAAAACGTGCTTTCTTTCTATAGTGACTGTGATATCCATCTTAATGGTGATGTTATTTTGAGCAGATGATAAAAATAATGCATCGCTACAGCTATACAGGTTTATGGTAAACTGCGCCGCAACAGATATAGGCTGCGATGAGATTTTCTAATGGCTCAACTTTATTTTTATTACTCTGCGATGAATGCGGGTAAATCAACGGCTTTGCTACAGTCTTCTTATAATTATCATGAACGTGGTATGCGATCGTTGGTTTATACCGCCGAGATCGACAACCGCTTTGGTGCAGGCAAAGTCAGTTCACGTATCGGGCTTTCGTCTCCTGCATTTTTATATAACGATGAGACAAAGCTCGATGAGGAAATAGCTGCAGAGCATGCGAAGCAACCCGTGCATTGCGTGTTGGTCGATGAAAGCCAGTTCCTTACACGCGAACAGGTCAAAGCATTATCTGATGTTGTCGACAATCTGGATATTCCGGTGCTTTGCTATGGCCTGCGCACAGATTTCCGTGGAGAGCTGTTTGTTGGCAGCCAATATTTACTGGCATGGGCGGATAAGCTGGTTGAGCTTAAAACCATCTGCCACTGTGGCAGAAAAGCCAGTATGGTGCTTCGTCTTGATGCAAAGGGTAAACCTTTCAGCGAAGGCGAGCAGGTGGTGATTGGTGGCAATGAGCGTTATATATCGGTCTGCCGTAAACACTATAAGCAGGCAATCGATGAGGGTTCACTTCAGGCGATATATGGCTCACAATCGCCGCAGGTTTAACTCATCAGCAAGCCATAAAAAAACCCGCCGTAGCGGGTTTTTTGTTTAAAGCGGTTTAGGCTTTTTTGGTTTTCTTGTCAATTTTCACTTCGGCTTTAACTTCTTGAGCATTCTCACTCAATGACTCAGAGAATTCACGACCGTAGAAGGTATCCAGCATGATTTGTTTTAACTCAGCAATCAGCGGATAGCGTGGGTTCGCACCGGTACATTGGTCATCGAATGCATCCTCAGCCAGCTTGTCCACTTTCGCGAGGAAATCAGCTTCCTGCACGCCCGCTTCGCGGATTGAGGTTGGGATGCCCAACTGCGTTTTCATCTCTTCAAGCCAGGCGAGCAGTTTTTCAATTTTCTGCGCGGTGCGGTCGCCAGCGGCGGAGAGTCCCAGATGGTCAGCAATCTCAGCATAACGACGACGTGCTTGTGGGCGGTCGTACTGGCTGAAAGCCGTTTGCTTAGTCGGGTTGTCATTGGCGTTATAGCGAATGACGTTTGAAATCAGCAGGGCGTTTGCCAGACCGTGTGGAATGTGGAACTCAGAGCCCAGTTTATGCGCCATTGAGTGACACACACCCAGGAAGGCGTTTGCGAACGCAATCCCCGCGATAGTTGCCGCATTGTGAACGCGTTCACGTGCTACCGGATTTTTTGCGCCATCGCGATAACTGGCTGGCAGGTTCTCTTTCAGCAGTTTCAGTGCTTGCAAGGCCTGGCCATCAGAATACTCATTCGCTAATACGGAGACGTATGCTTCAAGTGAGTGCGTTACCGCATCGAGGCCACCGAAGGCGCAAAGTGAACGCGGCATATCCATCACCAGGTTGGCATCAACTATGGCCATATCTGGCGTCAGCGCATAATCCGCTAATGGATATTTCTGGCCGGTCGCATCGTCCGTCACCACGGCAAACGGCGTTACTTCAGAACCCGTACCGGAAGTGGTAGTGATGGCTACCATACGCGCTTTAACACCCATTTTCGGGAACTTATAGATGCGTTTACGGATGTCCATAAAGCGCAGTGCCAGTTCTTCGAAATGCGTCTCAGGATGTTCGTACATCACCCACATGATTTTTGCTGCATCCATCGGTGAACCACCGCCGAGTGCGATAATCACATCAGGTTTAAAGCTGTTCATCTGCTCTGCACCTTTACGGACGATGCTCAGCGTTGGGTCAGCTTCTACTTCGAAGAAGACTTCGGTTTCAATACCGTGAGATTTAAGTACGCGAGTCACCTGATCGGCATAGCCATTATTGAACAGGAAGCGGTCGGTAACGATAAAGGCGCGTTTGGCACCATCAGTTGCCACTTCTTCCAGAGCAATCGGCAGTGAGCCGCGACGGAAGTAAATAGACTTCGGAAGTTTATGCCACAACATATTCTCAGCTCGCTTGGCCACGGTTTTCTTGTTGATGAGATGTTTTGGTCCCACGTTTTCAGAAATGGAGTTACCGCCCCATGAACCACAGCCCAACGTCAGTGATGGAGCCAACTTGAAGTTGTACAGGTCACCGATACCACCTTGTGACGCCGGCGTGTTAATCAGAATACGCGCGGTCTTCATTTTGTCGCCGAAGTAGTGCACACGCTCAATCTGATTATCCTGATCGGTATACAGACATGAGGTGTGGCCGATACCGCCCATGGTTACCAGTTTTTCAGCTTTATCGACCGCGTCGTGGTAATCCTTCGCCCGGTACATCGCTAAGGTTGGAGAGAGTTTTTCATGCGCAAAAGGCTCAGATTCATCAACCAGTTTCACTTCACCAATCAGAATCTTGGTGGTTGCCGGCACGCTAATTCCCGCCAATTCGGCAATCTTCGTCGCCGGCTGGCCGACAATCGCCGCATTCAACGCGCCATTCTTCAGAATGATATCCTGAATCGCTTTCAGCTCTTTACCTTGCAACAGATAGCCGCCGTGGCTGGCAAAACGCTCACGTACCGCGTCATAAGCCGAATCAACCACAATTACGGATTGCTCAGACGCACAAATCACACCGTTATCGAAGGTCTTCGACATCAGGATGGATGCGACAGCGCGTTTGATATCCGCTGTTTCATCAATTACCACTGGCGTGTTACCGGCACCAACACCAATCGCGGGTTTACCGGAACTGTAAGCGGCTTTGACCATGCCCGGACCGCCGGTTGCAAGGATCAGGTTGATATCAGGGTGATGCATTAACTGATTAGAAAGTTCGACAGATGGGGTGTCGATCCAGCCGATGATATCTTTTGGCGCACCCGCCGCAATCGCTGCCTGCAGCACAATGTCAGCGGCTTTGTTAGTGGCATCTTTCGCACGTGGATGCGGAGAGAAGATAATGCCGTTACGGGTTTTCAGGCTGATCAGTGCTTTGAAAATCGCCGTAGAAGTTGGGTTGGTGGTAGGAACGATGCCACAGATCAGGCCAATCGGTTCAGCAATAGTAATCGTGCCGAAGGTGTCATCAGTGGCGAGAATACCGCAGGTTTTTTCATCTTTATAGGCGTTATAGATGTATTCAGAAGCAAAGTGGTTCTTGATGACTTTATCTTCAACAATACCCATACCTGATTCGGCAACGGCCAGCTTGGCCAGTGGAATGCGTGCGTCTGCAGCGGCGAGGGCGGCAGCGCGGAAGATTGCATCAACTTGTTCCTGACTAAAATTAGCGTACTCACGCTGTGCCTTTTTTACACGTTCAACCAGTGCATTAAGTTCGGCAACATTAGTAACGGCCATAGTGCTCTCCTGAAGGAAGTTAAACTCTTTTAGTAAACAAGCCTGAATCCAGAAGTATAGTCACGCTATGCTTATATATTGGTCAGGTTGGCGTCTGTATTGCCGTTGCTTACTAAAAGGGTTTCCTGGTCAAGATACTTAAGCGTCAGGAAGTTGTTTCGACGGGGTAAGATTACCCCTGATGAGGTAGGTAAATTTTGATGCAGATCAATCCGGATCTAAGCTGACACCTTTCAGCACTAACTTTCGCAAGTAAAGTTAGCGCGATGTGCCACATATTCTGCACGCATCGGCTGCATCGCAATAACCAACGGTTAACAGCAGTTGAAAAAACTGGCTCAAAGCCAGACGTATAGCATAAATTTCTGCCGTCACCTCTGGTTTTTCGCCCGGCTTATGCACTACATTAAGCGCGCTTTTCTACTCAGACTTTACCGGAGCCTACTTTGAATCCCGTGCTACTCGATCTTTCCGGCTACATTAAGTTTTTTGTCGGTTTGTTTGCCCTGGTAAATCCGGTAGGTATCATCCCGGTCTTTATCAGCATGACCAGCTATCAGGCGGTGGTTGAACGAAATAAAACCAATCTTACCGCCAACCTGGCCGTGGCCATCATCCTCTGGACGTCACTGTTTCTTGGCGATGGCATCCTGCATCTGTTTGGCATTTCGATAGATTCCTTTCGTATTGCTGGCGGTATTCTGGTGGTCACTATCGCGATGTCGATGATCAGCGGAAAACTGGGTGAGGATAAGCAGAACAAGCAGGAGAAGTCAGAGAGCGCTATTCGCGAAAGCATTGGCGTGGTACCGCTAGCGTTACCGTTAATGGCTGGTCCCGGTGCAATTAGTTCAACCATTGTCTGGAGTACGCGTTATCACAGCTGGCAGAACTTAATTGGTTTTAGTATCGCGATTGCCATTTTCGCCTTTTGCTGTTGGCTGCTGTTCCGCGCAGCACCGTTGATGGTGCGGGTGCTTGGACAAACCGGGATTAACGTGATTACCCGTATTATGGGCTTGTTGTTAATGGCGTTGGGCATCGAGTTTATTGTTACAGGTATGAAATCTATTTTTCCTGGTTTGCTGAATTAAACGAAGTTATTTTTTTCTTTTAAGAGATTTCACGATCCAAAATGGTGCATATCTTCGTTTTATTGCACCATTTTGGTTGATTTATTCATTAACCTTAACTGCAAACGTCCAGCATCACTTTTACTACTATCCTCATCCCATCCGAGTAAAACCTCACACTAAACTGTGATAATTGTCACAGATAATTGTTCTGCACATATCTTTGAAATTAGCATTTGAGAAAAGTTGATAAGTTAATCGATGACTCTTTATGCGGATAATGGCTATTTTTATAGTCGAATTCGTAAAAATCGTATTGAAAGAACAATAACGAGTAAATTACATGCAGTTACCCTACAAATAACTTTAAAATCATTTGGTTAATCGATAATTCAATAAAGGAATTAACACTTTTCCTACTCACCCGAACGTGATAAAAGAGAATCTGCTAACATTTTTGCAGTTTAGCTTTGGCGTGCGGGCATCGGTTCTGATAATTTTCGGCACATCACAAATTTTTTATCTGATAGTGACAAATGTGTACGCTTCTTGCTTACAGGCTATCAGGCATATGATTAAGGTTGATATTTGTTGATGAAATGCATGGTAGCGAAAACGGCCGTACGTTCAGTGCTTGCCTTCTGCCTTACAGGCGCACTGGCAGCAAGCCAGGCAGCCCAAATTCCCGCGGGCACGCAATTATCAGAATTACAGCGTATCGTGATCAATAATGGCAGTGAGGTGGCAACGCTTGATCCGCAGAAAGCAGAAGGCGTGCCGGAATCCAATGTCATGCGTAATTTACTGGAAGGCCTGGTTGAAACCGATAATAACGGTCAACTGGTCCCCGGTGTGGCTCAGCAGTGGCAAAGCGAAGATGGGCGCATCTGGACTTTCACGCTGCGTGACGATGCACGCTGGAGTAACGGCCAGCCTGTTACTGCGCAGGATTTCGTCTACAGCTGGCAGCGCCTGGCCGATCCTAAAACTGCTTCGCCTTACGCCAGCTACTTACAGGCAGCGCATGTGGCGAACGTTGACGCCATTCTGTCTGGCAAAGCCGCACCGTCTGAACTCGGCGTTAAAGCCCTCGATGATCGTCATCTGCAAGTCACCCTTTCTGAACCCGTTCCCTATTTTGTAGCCATGCTGGCTCACAGCGCGATGAAACCGGTCTATCGTCCGGCGATAGAGCAGTGGGGCGAGCAGTGGACACAGCCGCAACATTATGTTGGCAATGGCGCTTTTACACTCGCGGAGTGGGTGGTAAATGAAAAAATCGTGGTTAAACGCAATCCACAGTATTGGGATAATGCCCACACGGTGATGGAAGAGGGCGTATTTTTACCGCTCTCCTCAGAGAACAGCGATATCAACCGCTATCGCAGCGGTGGCACTGATATGACCAACAGCGTGGTGCCGCCGGAGATGTTCAAAAAGTTACAGCAGGATCTTGGCGATGAGGTCAAAATCAGTCCGTTGCTGTGCACCTTCTATTACGAAATTAATAACAAAAAAGCGCCATTCGATGACGCGCGCGTACGCGCCGCGCTAAAGTTAACCCTCGATCGCGACATCATTGCGCAGAAGATCATGGGCCAGGGCCAGATTCCTGCCTACGGATTGACGCCGCCGTTTACCCACGGTATCACGCTTTCCCCACCGGCCTGGGCGCAACAAACGCAGTCCGAGCGTAATGCCAGCGCCAAACAGTTATTAGCCGATGCCGGCTTTAATCAGCAAAACCCGCTGCGTTTTACGCTGCTGTACAACACCTCCGAACAAAACAAGCGACAGGCGATTGCTGCGGCCTCGATGTGGCAGAAAAATTTGGGGGCGGTGGTGACATTGCAGAACCAGGAGTGGAAAACGCTGCTGGAGACGCGCCATCAGGCGCAGTATGACGTGGTACGCGCCACATGGTGCGCAGATTACAACGAACCTTCTACCTTCCTGAATATGCTGTTGAGCGGTTCATCCAATAACACCGCGTTTTACCACAGCCCGGCGTTTGACCAGTTGATGAAGCAAACATTAACCAGCGCAGACGAAGCAAAGCGCGCCTCGCTTTATCAGCAGGCGGAAGCGCAACTCGATAAAGACTCGCCAATCGTACCGGTCTATTACCGCGTCAGCGTGCGGTTGGTAAAACCCTGGGTGGGTGGTTTTACCGGCAAAGATCCGCAGGACATGTTGGCGTTGAAATACTATTACATAAAGAAACATTGAGTAATGGGCCGATCCGGCGCTACAGTCGGGCGGCACTTTACCGTGGTAAACCCTGAAGGGTGATTAGGGTCTTCGTTCAGACACGCGAAGATCACCTGGAAACGGGGTACGCCGGGCGTTAAATCGACCCGGTAAAGATAATAAAACTGGAGCGTAATAATGAACAACATCACAAAAAAAAGCCTGATTGCCGCGGGCGTATTAGCCGCAATCGGCGCGCTGGCAGGGAATGCCGCGCTGGCAGCAACAGTGCCAGCAGGCGTTGAATTGGCAGCAAAACAGGAACTGGTTCGCGGTAACGGCGATGAAGTACAGTCGCTGGATCCCCACAAGATTGAAGGTGTACCCGAAGATAACATCGCACGTGATCTGTATGAAGGTTTAATCACCAGCGACAGTGATGGCAAACCGGTACCGGGCGTTGCGGAAAGCTGGGAAAACAAAGATTTCAAAGTCTGGACTTTCCACCTGCGCAAGAACGCTAAATGGTCCAACGGTGAGCCGGTCACTGCACAAGATTTCGTATATAGCTGGCAGCGCCTGGTCGATCCGAAAACCGCATCGCCTTACGCCAGCTATCCGCAATACGGCCACATCGTCAATGTTGACGACATCATCGCCGGTAAAAAGCCAACTTCCGAGCTGGGCGTAAAAGCCATCGACGATCACACGCTGGAAGTGACGCTGAGCGAGCCCGTACCCTACTTCTATAAGCTGCTGATCAACTCCGTGATGTCTCCGGTGTATAAGCCGGCGATCGACAAATTTGGCGATCAGTGGACTCAACCGCAAAACTGGGTCGGTAACGGCGCCTTTAAACTTGAATCGCACGTGATCAACGAACGCGTAACGCTGGTGCGTAACCCGCAGTATTGGGATAACGAGCACACCGTGCTGAACAAAGTCACCTTCCTGCCAATTAACTCCGAAGTCAGCGACGTTAACCGTTACTTCTCTGAGAACGGCAGCGATATCACTTACAACAACATGCCTATCGAGCTGTTCAAAAAACTGCAGCGGGACAACGGCAAAGAGTTGATGGTCAAGCCATACCTGTGCACCTATTACTACGAAATCAATAACCAGAAAGCGCCATTCACCGATCCACGCGTGCGTACCGCACTGAAACTCGGTCTGGATCGCGACATCATGGTGAACAAGGTTCTGGCACAAGGTCAGCAACCGGCTTACAGCTTCACCCCGCCAGCCACCGATGGCATGGAACTGCTGCCGCCGGATTGGTTCAAGTGGGATCAGAACAAGCGTAACGAAGAAGCGAAAAAACTGCTGGCTGAAGCGGGTTACACCGCGGATAAACCGCTGACCTTCAACCTGCTGTACAACACCTCCGATCTGCACAAAAAACTGGCGATCGCCGCCTCATCTATCTGGAAGAAAAACATCGGCGTCAACATCAAGCTGGAAAACCAGGAGTGGAAAACTTTCCTCGACACGCGTCATCAGGGCAACTTTGATGTTTCTCGTGCGGCATGGTGTGCGGATTACAACGAACCGACTTCATTCCTGAACATCATGCTGTCTGACAGCAGCAGTAACACCTCGCACTACAAAAGCGCTGACTTCGATAAAGTTATTCACGATGCGGTTAAAGCCACAGACGATAAAGCGCGCGTAGCGGATTATCAGAAAGCTGAGCAGATTCTGGATAAAGACAGCACCATTGTACCGGTTTACTACTACGTCAATGCGCGTTTGGTGAAACCTTACGTGGGCGGTTACACCGGCAACGATCCGCTGGATAAAACCGTCGATAAAAACCTGTATATCATTAAACATTAATAGCACTCAGGCTATCGACAGTGGCGGTGCTGCGGCACCGCCTTTTTACTTTGTGAAGCAACAGCCTGGTAGGTACGGCAATGTTAAAATTCATCCTGCGTCGGCTCCTTGAAGCCATCCCGACGCTGTTTATCCTCATCACCATCTCTTTCTTTATGATGCGACTGGCACCCGGCAGTCCATTTACCGGCGAACGTGTCCTCTCGCCGGAAGTGATGGCGAATATCGAAGCTAAGTACCATCTCAACGATCCCATTGGCAAACAGTACCTGAGCTACCTGGTGCAGTTGGCACATGGCGACTTTGGCCCTTCGTTTAAATACAAAGATTACTCGGTCAATTATCTGGTCGGCCACGCCTTCCCGGTGTCAGCCAAACTTGGTCTGGCTGCCTTCTTCCTCGCCGTGGTGCTGGGCGTAACGGCTGGCGTGATCGCCGCCCTGAAGCAAAACAGTTTGTGGGATTATGCCGTGATGGGGGTCGCGATGACCGGCGTGGTGATCCCCAGCTTTGTCGTGGCACCGTTACTGGTGCTGGTGTTTGCGATTACCTTACGCTGGCTACCAGGCGGCGGCTGGAACGGCGGCCAATGGAATTACATGTTGCTGCCGATGGTGGCGCTGTCACTGGCCTACATCGCCAGCATCGCGCGTATTACCCGTGGTTCGATGATTGAAGTGATGCATTCAAACTTCATCCGTACCGCGCGCGCTAAAGGACTGCCATTGCGTCGTATCGTGCTACGTCACGCGCTAAAGCCTGCCATGTTGCCGGTGCTTTCCTATATGGGACCGGCGTTTGTCGGCATCATCACCGGTTCCATGGTGATTGAATCCATCTATGGTTTGCCGGGCATTGGGCAGCTGTTCGTTAACGGGGCATTGAACCGTGACTACTCGCTGGTGATGAGTCTGACCATTCTGGTTGGCGTGCTGACCATTCTGTTTAACGCGATCGTTGATGTGCTGTACGCCGTGATCGATCCGAAAATCCGTTACTGATTGTGGAGCTCGCCCATGATGTTAAGTAAGAAAAACAGCGAAGCTCTGGATGCCTTCAGTGAAAAACTGGAAGTCGAAGGGCGCAGCCTCTGGCAGGACGCGCGTCGCCGCTTTATTCACAACCGCGCAGCCTTCATCAGCCTGCTGGTGCTGCTGGTGATCACTTTGTTCGTGGTGTTCGCCCCGATGTTGTCGCAGTTCAAATATGACGATACCGACTGGGCGATGATGTCTGCCGCGCCGGATACCGTCTCCGGCCACTGGTTTGGCACCGATTCATCGGGTCGCGATCTGCTGGTGCGAGTTGCGATTGGTGGCCGTATCTCGCTGATGGTGGGTATCGCCTCCGCGCTGATCGCGGTGCTGGTGGGCACGCTGTATGGCTCACTGGCGGGTTATCTGGGCGGTAAAATCGACTCGGTGATGATGCGTATTCTGGAGATCCTCAACTCCTTCCCGTTCATGTTCTTCGTTATCCTGCTGGTAACCTTCTTTGGTCGCAATATTCTGCTGATCTTTGTGGCGATCGGCATGGTGTCGTGGCTGGATATGGCGCGTATCGTACGTGGGCAGACGCTGGGCCTGAAGCGCAAAGAGTTCATCGAAGCGGCGCAGGTCGGCGGTGTGAGCACCTTCAAAATCGTGCTGCGTCACATTGTGCCGAACGTATTAGGCGTAGTGGTGGTGTATGCCTCGCTGCTGGTGCCCAGCATGATCCTGTTCGAATCTTTCCTCAGCTTCCTTGGCCTCGGCACTCAGGAACCGCTGAGCAGTTGGGGCGCATTGCTGAGCGATGGCGCCAACTCGATGGAAGTGTCGCCGTGGTTACTGATGTTCCCGGCAGGTTTCCTCGTGGTCACGCTGTTCTGTTTTAACTTTATCGGCGATGGCTTGCGTGATGCCCTCGACCCGAAAGATCGTTAAGGAGTTTCCCGATGACCATTCATGAATTTCAGCCAGCCATGGCTGCACGTGCGGGAAACAATAACCTGCTGCTTGATGTAAAAGACCTGCGCGTCACCTTCAGCACCCACGATGGCGATGTCACCGCTGTGAACGACCTCAACTTTTCACTGCATGCGGGTGAAACGCTGGGCATTGTTGGCGAATCCGGCTCGGGGAAATCGCAAACCGCGTTTGCCTTGATGGGCCTGCTGGCAAAAAATGGGCGCATTGGCGGTTCAGCAAAATTTAACGGCGCAGAGATCCTCAATCTGCCGGAAAACAAGCTCAACAAACTGCGCGCAGAGCAGATTGCGATGATCTTCCAGGATCCAATGACGTCGCTTAACCCTTACATGCGCGTCGGCGAGCAGTTAATGGAAGTGCTGAAGCTGCATAAAGGCATGAACAGCGCGCAGGCGTTCGAAGAGTCGGTGCGCATGCTGGATGCGGTGAAAATGCCGGAAGCGCGTAAGCGTATGAAGATGTTTCCGCATGAGTTCTCGGGCGGTATGCGTCAGCGTGTGATGATTGCGATGGCGCTGCTGTGTCGGCCGAAGCTGCTGATTGCCGATGAGCCGACTACGGCGCTCGACGTGACCGTACAGGCGCAGATCATGACGCTGCTGAATGAGCTGAAGCGCGAATTCAATACCGCAATTGTGATGATTACCCACGATCTCGGCGTGGTAGCGGGTATCTGTGACAAAGTGCTGGTGATGTACGCCGGTCGTACCATGGAATATGGCCGTGCACGCGATGTGTTCTATCATCCTGCCCATCCATACTCGATTGGCTTGCTGAGTGCGGTGCCGCGTCTGGATGCTGAGGAGGGCGAGTCGCTGACCACCATTCCAGGCAACCCGCCAAACCTGCTGCGCCTGCCGCAAGGCTGTCCGTTCCAGCCTCGCTGCGCCTACGCCATGGACATTTGTGCCAAGGCACCGCCGCTGGAGCCTTTCGCTGAAGGGCGCTTGCGTGCCTGCTTCAAGCCGGTGGAGGAGTTAGTATGAGCACCGTAGTCGAAGAGAAAAAAGTCCTGCTGGAGATCGCCGACCTTAAGGTGCACTTCGAGATTAAGGATGGCAAACAGTGGTTCTGGCAGCCACCGCATACCCTGAAAGCGGTCGACGGCGTCAGTCTGCGTTTGTATGAAGGTGAAACATTGGGCGTGGTAGGCGAATCAGGCTGCGGTAAATCAACGCTGGCCCGCGCCATCATTGGCCTGGTAAAAGCCACAGAAGGGCGCGTCGCCTGGTTAGGACGCGATCTGCTCGGGCAAAGCCAGGAGCAATGGCGTCAGGCGCGCAGCGATATCCAGATGATTTTCCAGGATCCGCTGGCATCGCTCAATCCGCGTATGACCATTGGCGATATCATTGCTGAACCGCTGCGCACCTATTACCCGAAGATGCCGGGCCAGCAAGTGAAGGATAAGGTGAAAACCATGATGATGAAGGTTGGGTTGTTACCTAACCTCATCAACCGCTATCCGCACGAGTTCTCGGGCGGCCAGTGTCAGCGTATTGGCATTGCGCGTGCGCTGATTCTCGAGCCGAAGCTGATCATCTGCGATGAGCCTGTATCGGCGCTGGACGTGTCGATTCAGGCGCAGGTCGTTAACCTGTTGCAGCAATTGCAGCGAGAAATGGGGCTGTCACTGATCTTTATCGCACACGATTTGGCGGTGGTAAAACACATCTCCGATCGCGTGCTGGTGATGTATCTCGGGCATGCGGTTGAGCTGGGTACTTACGATGCGGTGTATAACAATCCGCAGCATCCGTACACCCGCGCGCTGATGTCAGCGGTGCCGATTCCCGATCCGGACCTGGAGAAGAACAAGCAAATCCAGCTGCTGGAAGGAGAGCTGCCATCGCCGATCAATCCGCCATCGGGATGCGTGTTCCGCACCCGTTGCCCGATTGCCGGACCAGAGTGCGCGAAAACCCGGCCGCTGCTGGAAGGCAGCTTCCGTCATGCGGTCTCTTGTTTAAAAGTCGATCCGCTGTAAATGAAAACGCCGGGCGACTGCCCGGCGTTTTTTTGTCTGTCGCTTACTCGCGCCACAGGATGTGGCAGAGTTTGTGATCTTTCTCGCGGCAAAGCAGGACGCGTGCGAACACATCAGTGATCGGCTCGCCGTCGGCTTCACCTAAGCCAATCACCACTTCTGCGAAGAAGTCTGGGTTGAGATCGAAATCAACATGTTCCTGCCAGTCTTCCGCCGGATCGAACAGTTCCGCGCCACCGCGCTCTTCAAACTGCAGATTGAACAGAATAATGTCAGCGGGATCGAGATTGTCGCCAGCCAGCTCAAGAAAAATATCGTAAGCCTGCTCCAGCGTTTCATCTTCAGTAAGACGATTATTTAAATCCATGGTCATTCCTGCTTGCCCTGAGGCGGTAATATTTTCGCTCGTTTTACAGTAAAGGACTAAAGAAGTAAAACAGTCGTTCAACGATGCGTTGCCACCAGGCACGTTTAGCCCAGCGAGCACCATCCAGTAAGCGTGAGCGGGCGATGTAATCATCCTGCACGGTAGCGAGATCGCTGCCAAAGCCGTCATCATCAACCACCAAGGTGATCTCAAAGTTGAGCCACAGGCTGCGCATATCCAGATTAACCGTGCCGACCAAACTCAGCTGCCCGTCAACCAGCACACTTTTGGTATGCAACAGGCCATCTTCAAACTGGTAAATCTTCACGCCGGCTTCCAGCAGTTCGGTGAAGAAGGCACGACTCGCCCAGCCTACCAGCAGCGAATCATTATGGCGCGGCACAATGATGCTCACTTCCACACCGCGTAACGCTGCGGTACAGATGGCGTGCAGCAGGTCATCGCTCGGCACAAAGTAGGGCGTGGTCATAATCAGCTGCTGACGCGCGGAGTACACCGCTGTGAGTAACGCCTGGTGGATCATATCTTCCGGAAAGCCGGGCCCAGAAGCGATTACCTGAATGGTATGTCCGCTCTCCTGTTCGAAGGGCATCACGTTGCCATCCGGCGCGGGCGGCAGAATGCGTTTACCGGTTTCAATCTCCCAGTCGCAGGCATACACAATACCCATGGTGGTTGCCACCGGGCCTTCCATGCGCGCCATCAGGTCAATCCATTGGCCCACGCCGGCTTCCTGCTTAAAGAAGCGTGGATCGACCAGATTCATGCTGCCGGTATAAGCGATGTAGTTATCGATCAGCACCACTTTACGATGCTGTCGCAAGTCCATGCGGCGCAGGAAAACACGCAGCAGGCTTACCTGCAACGCTTCAACCACATCGATGCCGGCATTGCGCATCATATTGACCCACGGACTGCGGAAGAAGGTGACGCTGCCCGCTGAATCCAGCATCAAACGGCAATGTACACCGCGACGCGATGCAGCCATCAGCGATTCCGCCACTTCATCGGCCAACCCGCCGGGATGCCAGATATAGAACACCATCTCGATATTATGCCGTGCCAGCTGGATATCACGGATCAGTGCGTGCATCACGTCATCGGAGTTGGTCAGCAACTGCAGCTGATTACCTTTCACGCCGGCGATGCCCTGACGATGGCGGCACAAATCAAACAGGGACCGCGCGACGTCGCTGTGTTCGGTGGCGAAGATATGCCGGCACTGTTTGAGATCGTTGAGCCATTTGGCGGTGGAGGGCCACATGGTGCGCGCGCGTTCGGCACGCCTTTTACCTAAATGCAGCTCACCAAAAGAGAGATAAGCGATTATACCCACCAGCGGTAGAATGTAGATGATCAGCAGCCAGGCCATTGCTGAGGTGACTGCGCGGCGTTTCATCAGAATACGTAGCGTGACACCCGCAATCAGCAGCCAGTAACCAAACAGCAGCAACCAACTGATTAGGGTATAAAATGTGGTCATTAAGTGGACGTCCTGTTCGCGCTTTGTTGTGCAAAGTTTACGTGCTGATCACAGGGAGTGAAACCTTTAATCGTGAATGAGGTTTCGATGAAGCTTTCGATTTGGCATTTCCTGGCAGATCTTTATAATGCCTGCCGAGTTTAGCCTGTCTGAGAGGATGTGATGAGACGCAGCAAAAATGAAGTGGCGCGCTGGAGAATGTTACGTCAGGTACACCGTCGTCGTTCTCGCTGGCTGGAAGGGCAGTCGCGTCGTTATAAGCGCATCCATACCATTCGTCATCAGGTGGCGCAGCAACATCGCCGCTCCATCCTGTTTATCTCGCAAATGGACTGATGGGTTTACGCGGCCATCATGTGCCGCGTAGCACCCGGATGACATTGACCATCTCTACTGCCGCTGCCAGCACAATTAACATTACAACGTGCTGCCGAGCGTTGCGCCAGCCTTGCTGACGCCATAGCCAAAGTGCTCTGCCGATGAGAGCGAATGCTATCACCAGCAGTAAAACTGACAACCACATAGATTAGAAAACGCGTTTGAACGGTTTGACCGCGACTTTCTCATACACGCCTGCGGCAATGTAGGGATCATCCTTGGCCCATGATTCCGCGACTTCCAGTGAAGAGAATTCGGCGATGATCACGGAACCGCTGAAACCGGCCGGGCCTGGATCGTTGCTGTCAACTGCTGGCAGCGGACCCGCAGCAATCAGTCGACCTTCATCTTGCAACAGCTTCAAACGAGCAAGATGCGCGGGACGTACCGAGTTGCGTTTTTCAAGTGAATCAGCGGTATCTTCCGCATAAATGACGTAAAGCACGATGGGATACTCCCGTTAGACTTGCCGAAATTGCGTGACACGTTAAGTGATCGTTAATCAGAGTGCAAACGAAAGATAAATACGCTGTCATTCAGCGCAATCAGGGTTTAAAAAGACCTTTCTGCGGGGCGCTTGCACATCGCTTATTGAAACTGATTGCTATTTGCATTTAAAATCTGCGCTTCACTCAATGAACATGAATGATATGACCACGTTGACTACGCCTTTACCTTCACGTACCCCCATTGCTGTAATTTTATCCGTGGTACTTCACGGTTCGTTGATCGCTGGCATTCTCTATGCATCGTTTCATCAGGTGATTGAAGTTCCAAAAGCGTCCCAGCCTATCAGCGTTTCGCTGGTGGCTCCGGAAGTGCAACCCGAACCTGCGCCTGCCCAGGTCACGCCGCCGCCTCCTGAGCCTGAGCCGGAGCCTGAAGTGGCGCCAGAGCCGCCGAAGGTTGAGCCGGTACCGATTCCTAAACCGGAACCTAAGCCGAAGCCAAAACCTAAACCGAAGCCAAAGGTTGAAAAGAAGGTCGAGCCGAAACAGCGTCAGCAAGTGAAGCCGCAGGAAAATCCGTTTAAGCAGGAAGCGCCAACCACGCAGACGCGTCCAACAACCGCGCCGAAAGCCAATCCGACCGCAACGCCGAGCATCTCAGATGGTCCGAAAGCGATGAGCGTCAGCAAGCCTGCCTATCCGGCACGTGCGTTCGCGCTGCGTGTTGAGGGACGTGTGCGGGTGCAGTTTGACGTTGATAGCGACGGTCGTGTGGATAACGTCCAGATTTTGTCGGCAGAACCGCGCAACATGTTCGAGCGCGAAGTGAAGCAGGCGATGAAGAAGTGGCGTTATCAGCCAGGTCGTCCGGGCAAGAATCTCACCATGAACATCGTATTCCGCATCAATGGTGGCGCCAATATCGAATGAGCACTCGTGGCTGAGAGGTAAAAAGAAAGCGGTCAGATGACCGCTTTTTTAATGTTACAGATCGCTTAAATTGCTTCTGCCGGGCGGCAGCGGGCGAGATTGCCCGGTATTGTCGACGGCGACGTAGACAAATACCGCTTCGGTTGCGCAGTAGGTCTGTCCAATCGGTTCGGACGACACTTTCTTGATCCACACTTCGACGTTTATGGTCATGGAACTGTTGCCGGTGCGGATGCAGCGTGCGTAGCAGCTCACCACATCGCCAACCGCCACCGGTTTAAGGAACGTCATTCCGTCCACGCGCACGGTGACGACACGTCCTTCGGCAATCTCTTTCGCCTTAATTGCGCCGCCCATATCCATCTGCGACATCAACCAGCCACCAAAGATATCTCCGTTGGCATTGGTATCCGCTGGCATGGCCAGGGTACGCAACACCATCTCGCCTTGCGGCGACTTATGTTTTTCGTCCATTGCTCAGTTCTTCTGCAGGTGAAGAGAAGCCCGACGCTGTCGGGCGGAGTGGCATTATTTTTGTTCTTGTTGCGGCATCTGTCGCCAGATATACACGCCGCTTAACAGGGTAAAGAGTAGGGTCAGGCCGGTCAGACCGAACACCTTAAAGTTAACCCAAAATTCCTGCGATAACCAAAACGCAACATAAATATTCGCTAAGCCGCAGGCGAGAAAGAAGATTGCCCAGGCAATGTTGAGATTGCGCCACACGCCTGAAGGCAGTTGTAACTCTTTGCCCAGCATGGTTTGAATCAGCGGTTGCTTCATAAACCACTGGCTGTAGAGCAGCGCGACGGCAAACAGCGAATAGATCACCGTGACTTTCCATTTGATGAATTCATCGTTATGGAATACCAGCGTCAGCGTGCCGAATACCGCGACCAGCACAAAGGTAAAAATGGTCATCTTTTCCAGCTTGCGGTAGAGCACCCAACTGACGACCAGCGCCAGACCGGTGGCAACGATCAATGCGCCAGAAGCAACAAAGATGTCGTACAGCTTGTAGAAGATGAAGAAAACCACCAGGGGAAGAAAATCGAGTAACTGCTTCATAGCGTTTCCAAGTAGGCAGGAGCATACAGTTATGGCGCCCGGGTGAGCGCCATAACGATTAACGTAACAGCATATACAGCCGGTACAGATAGATAATCAGCACTGCGGAGACCAGGTTACCTAGCGCGTTCAACACCACGGAGGCGATATTGGCGGGCAGCACGGTCAGCGATGAAAAGAAGAACATCAGCACAATTTTGGCCAGCAGCCACAGCACAATAGCCGGTGCGATAACCTTAATATTCTTCCAGGCGAGACGCATGCTGGCACGCATCGCGCCAATCACGCCGAGCTTCTCATTGGCGAGAATCACCGGTGCCAGTGAAAACAGGATCGCCAGAATCACGCCCGGTACCATCAGCACCATAAAGCCCAATTGAACCAGCAGGGTGATCAGGAAGGTCTGCAGCAGCAGCTTTGGCAGGATGGGCGCAGATGCACCAATAGCGCGCAGCGCGCTGACGCGTTGTCCGCCCGATACCATAGGGATCAGAAGCAGCATGCCACCCAGCAGCAGCGTGTTGCCAATCAACGCAGCGAACGTGCCTGCAGCGGAAGCGCGCAGCAAAATACGCTGCTGATCCGGAGACATATTTTGTACCAGCTCAAACAGCGACGATGCGCTGTCATCGGACTGGCTCAACAACGAGAGCTGGTCTTCACCTGGCGTTAACGCGTGGCCGACGATCACAGTAATGAACGAGGTCAGCAGCGCCAGCAGTAAAATAGTAACCAGCTGATGGCGCAAAAAATTTCCTGTGTCACGGTATAACGAGCTTGCCGTGATAGACATGTAAACTCCTTGAAAGAACCGGATTAATTAACCCGGCGATTGTACATGTTCTACTGGCGTGCTGGCACCCGCATTGGGATAACTTTCTGTCATAACAGGTAAAGAAGGGTGAAAAAGCGCAGGAAGACCGTAGCGAGCACGGGCGCGATCGCAGGCTTCGTTCTGTTCACCGTTCTCGCCGGACATCGAAAACTCCCGACAGGGCGAAGGGCGCTGCTGATAAATGCCGCAGGATACGCAGCCGCCGACGTCGCCCTGTAGCGCAATACAGCGCGGCTGGCGTTGGTTGGTGCCGCGCATATTGCGCATAAACGGGGTTAACGGTTCGGTTAATTCAACGGGAACAGCACCGGCGCCATCATCGGCTTCGGCCCAGTAAAATGAGACACGGAAGTGCGCGCAGCATGCGCCACAGGTCACGCAAGGATTTAGTGAATCGCTCATCTGATCGCCCGCCACCTTTAAGGTATCGAACCAAAATCACACAGGGGAATGGTAAAATAGTCACGGCGAAAAATTTTCGCAAGCGGACTTTTATTACGCGCTGTAAAGCCAAAATTTATCTTAATCAATTCATTGTTTTTTAAGTGATTAATTTAGATTGATGCAGATGATCTTTTACCAAAAAAGGGGTAAATGTTGTGCCGCATTCAACATTGAGACCCATCTTTATTTGGCAAAGGAGTGATTATGAAACTGGCAAAATGCGCACTGCTGATGGCGCTGGCAATTCCGCAACTGGCTCTGGCTCATGAAGCCGGTGATTTCTTTATGCGTGCAGGTAGCGCCACCGTTCGTCCGACTGAAGGCTCTGACAATGTGCTGGGTATGGGCGGCTTTAACGTTAGCAACGATACGCAGCTGGGCTTGACCTTCACCTATATGGCAACGGATAACATCGGCGTTGAGCTGCTGGCTGCAACCCCGTTCCGTCATAAGGTTGGACTGGGCGCCACCGGTAATCTGGCCACCGTTCGTCAGCTGCCGCCGACCTTAATGGCGCAGTACTATTTCTTTGATAGCAAAAGTAAAGTCCGCCCGTACGTTGGCGTCGGTATCAACTACACCACCTTCTACGATGCCAAATTCAACCAAACGGGTGAGGATGCCGGATTAAGCGACCTGAGCGTGAAAGACTCGTGGGGCATGGCGGGCCAGGTCGGTCTGGATTATCAAATCAACCGCGACTGGATGCTGAATGCCTCGCTGTGGTACATGGATATTGATACCGAAGTGAAATTTAAAGCTGGCGGTGAGCAGCAAAACATCAACACGCGTATCGATCCGTGGGTGTTCTTCTTTGGTGCGGGATATCGATTCTAATCGGCAACCAGAAATGAAGCGGGCGACCAGAAGGTCGCCCGTTGTGTTATTTGATCTGCATATTGTTAACCACAGATTTCACGCCCGCCACGCTACGCGTTACGGCCACCGCGCGATTTGCCATCTGCGGGGAGCTGACAAAACCGCTCAGCTGAACTTTACCCTTGAAGGTTTCAACATTGATTTCGGTCGATTTCAGCGACTCGTCATTCAACAGCTGAGCCTTAACTTTGGTGGTTACCACGGTATCGTCGATGTAACCGCCAGTGCCTTCTTTGGTTGCTGTGGGTGCACACGCGCTAAGTGCCAGCGCCATTACCGCAGCCATCATAAATCCTGCAACGACTTTGAAAAATTTCATTGGTTATCTCCCTGTCTTAGATGATGTTTCGCCGCAATGGGGCGGCGCAATTAATTGTGGTCTGGAGATGCGAAATCAGCAAATCGGCGCGCGTGAAAAAGTCAGAAATAGGGCGTTTTTACCACTTATTGATCCAATCGCAGTTTTCGCTGGGCATGAAAATCTGAGAGTAGCCGGGAATTTGAGTTTGGGGATATTTTTGGCAATAAAAAGGCCTTATCCGCACCAGCGAATAAGGCCCTGAAGGATTTTAGCGGGTGGCTGCTTTCAGACTACTCACAAAGGCTTTCAGCTCGCTGAGCAGCGTGGCCGGATCGTTCTGGTTACGCTCAATGATTTTCACAATTGCCGACCCGGAAATGGCACCCGCCGCACCAGCGGCGATGGCTTCTTTCACCTGGCCGGGTTCAGAGATACCAAAGCCCTGCAGCGGCGGCGCAGCGTTAAACTCACGCAGCTTTTCGATCAGGTGATGCAGCGGCAGGCTGGCACGATTTTCCGAACCGGTGACGCCTGCGCGTGACAGCAAATAGGTATAACCGCGACCGTGCGCAGCGATCTCACGCAGCAGTTCATCGTCAGCATTTGGTGGACAGATAAAGATCGGCGCCACATTGTGGCGCAGCGCAGCCTGACGGAAGGGCGCAGACTCTTCCAGCGGCACATCCGCAACCAGCACGGAATCGACGCCCACCGCTTCACACTGTGCATAAAAGTTATCGATACCTTTGCTGAACACCAGATTGGCGTACATCAGCAAGCCAATCGGCAGCTCGGGATATTTCTGACGCACGGTCGCCAGAATTTCAAAGCACTGCGCCACGGTGGTGCCGGAAGCAAAGGCACGCAGCGTCGCGCCCTGAATGGTTGGGCCGTCGGCCAGCGGATCCGAGAACGGAATACCGAGTTCTAGCGCATCCGCACCGCCTTCCACCAGGGTATCGATAATTTTCAGCGAAAGTTCAGGTGACGGATCGCCGAGAGTAACGAAGGGGACAAACGCGCCTTCTTGCTGCGCCGACAGACGTTGAAACAGCTGATTATAACGTTCCATCAGATCTCTCCCTTGGCTTTCAAAATATCGTGAACGGTGAAGATGTCTTTATCGCCGCGACCAGAAAGGTTAACCACCAGCAGCTGCTCTTTTTCCGGATTTTCGCGGATCATTTTCAGTGCATGTGCCAGCGCGTGTGAGGATTCGAGCGCAGGAATAATCCCTTCAGCACGGCACAGCTCTTTAAAGGCGCTGAGCGCTTCGTCATCGGTGATCGAAACATATTCCGCGCGGCCGATACTGTTTAGATGCGCATGCTGAGGACCCACTGACGGGAAGTCCAGACCCGCAGAGATTGAGTAGGATTCTTCAATCTGCCCCTCTTCGGTCTGCATCATCGGCGCTTTCATACCGAAATAGATCCCCACGCGACCGTGCTTGAGCGGCGCACCGTGTTCTCCGGTTTCGATCCCGTGACCGGCCGGCTCCACGCCGATCAGGCCAACGCTTTCTTCTTCGATGAAATCAGCGAACATACCGATCGCGTTCGAACCACCGCCCACGCAGGCTAACACCGCATCGGGCAGACGACCTTCGCGCTCCAGAATCTGGGCTTTGGTCTCTTCGCCAATCATGCGCTGGAATTCGCGTACGATCGTCGGGAACGGGTGCGGGCCTGCGGCGGTGCCGAGCATGTAGTGCGCGGTTTCATAGCTGCCAGACCAGTCGCGCAGCGCCTCGTTACAGGCATCTTTCAGCGTGGCTGAGCCGCTATGCACCGGAATCACTTCCGCGCCCATCAGACGCATACGGAATACGTTTGGCGACTGACGTTCAACATCCTTGGCGCCCATATAGATGCGGCACTTCATGCCCAGCAGGGCACAGGCTAACGCTGACGCGACACCGTGCTGACCGGCGCCGGTTTCCGCGATGATCTCGTTTTTGCCCATGCGTTTTGCCAGCAGCGCCTGACCCAGCACCTGGTTGGTTTTGTGCGCGCCACCGTGCAGCAGATCTTCACGCTTTAGATAGAGGCGGGTTTTGCTGCCTTTAGTCAGGTTGCTGCACAGCGTCAAAGCCGTTGGGCGTCCAGCGTAGTTTTTCAGCAGGTCAGTAAACTCGGCCTGAAACTCGGGATCGCGCTGCGCTTCAACAAACGCATTTTCCAACTGGCGCAAGGCTGGCATCAGGATTTGTGGTACGTACTGGCCGCCAAACTCGCCAAAATAGGGATTCAATAACGTGGTCATTTTTCATCTTCCTTATTCGGCCCGCACCATGGCGGGCAAGCGAAATTAATAGGCGCGCAGCGTGCGGAATACCGCCGCGACTTTGCTGGCATCTTTAATGCCTGGCGCAGATTCTACGCCGGAGTTGAAATCGAGGCCGGCACAGCCCAGCTGCGCGGCCTCTACGCAGTTGTCCGCGCTTAGGCCACCGGCCAGCAGCACATTGCTGAGATCCTGGCCTTGCAGCAGTGACCAATCGAAACGCTGGCCGGTGCCGCCCTGGCCATTATCAAACACGTAACGATCGACGTGCGGCCAGTCGCGCGCAGGTAACTGCTCTTTAATGCTCAGCGCTTTCCAGATTTTGGTGTCTGCTGGCAGCGCATGACGCAATTCTGCGACGAACGCCTGATCTTCATCGCCGTGCAGCTGTACCGCAAAAAGTTTTAAACTTTCCGCTAGCGTGACAATGTCACTTGCCGCATTGTTGCGGAACACGCCAACATACTTCAGCGGGGCAGCCGCCTGCACAATCTGCGCCTGCTCGCGGCTGATTTTACGCGGTGAGCCTTCAGCGAAGATCAAGCCACCGTAAATGGCGCCGGCTTCCTGCGCTGCGCGTGCATCTTCGGCGCGGGTCAGGCCGCAGACTTTGTTATCACCGAGCAATACGCGACGCACGCCAGCGGTGAGATCGGCTTCTTCCATCAGCGCGGAGCCAATCAGGAAGCCGTTAGCGAAGTGGCTCAGCTCACGAACCTGCGCATAATTGTGAATGCCAGATTCGCTGATGACGGTGACGCCATGTCCGAGGCGCGGCGCTAACTGACGCGTGCGATTCAGGTCGATGGACAGGTCGCGCAGGTCGCGGTTATTAATGCCGACGACTTTGGCTTCCAGCGCAATCGCGCGTTCCATCTCTTCTTCATTACTGACTTCGGTCAGCACGCCCATTTTCAGGCTGTGCGCCACGGCGGCGAGCTGACGATATTGCTCATCATCGAGCACCGACAACATCAGCAAAATGGCGTCGGCCTGATAATGTCGTGCCAGATAGATCTGATACGGATCGATGATGAAGTCTTTGCACAACACCGGTTGCGTGATGGCGGCGCTAACAATCGGCAGGAACGCAAAATCGCCCTGGAAGTATTTTTCATCGGTTAACACCGACACCGCAGAAGCGTAATGACGATATACGCCAGCGATGGTGGCGGGATCGAAATCCTCGCGAATCAGCCCTTTGGAGGGCGATGCTTTTTTGCATTCCAGGATGAATACGGTGCGTGAGCCACGCAGTGCATCGTAAAAATGACGTTCCGCAGGCTGCAAATCGTTCTGGAAGGTGGCCAGCGGCTGCTGTGCTTTGCGCGCTTCAACCCAGACGGCTTTATCTTGTACGATTTTCTCTAAAACAGTGCCCTTAATACTCATCTCATCCTCTCGCTGCCAGAGCGACAACGCGCTCGTAGGCCTGTCCGCTGCGAATGGCAGCGATGGCGCGCTGTGCGTTGTCGCGCAAATCTTCATTTCCGAACACTTTCAGTAACATTGCGACGTTGACCGCCACCGCCTGCTCATGGGCGGGCTGGCCTTTACCCTGAAGTAAACGGGTCAGAATGTCACGGTTTTCTTCCGGCGTGCCGCCTGCCAACGCGTCTTTATCATGGAAGCCAAAACCGAAGTCTTCTGGCGTCAGTTGATAGCCAGTGATTTCGCCATCACGCAGCTCGGCGACCTGCGTTGGGCTGTGCAGCGCTACTTCATCCATGCCACCGCCGTGAACCACAGCCGCACGTTGATAGCCGAGCACTTTTAGCGTTTGGGCGATTGGCAGTACCAGCTCCGGGCTGTACACGCCAATCACCGCCAGCGGTGGACGCGCAGGGTTAATCAGCGGACCCAACACGTTAAAGATGGTACGGGTTTTCAACTGCTGACGTACCGGCATCGCGTGACGAAAACCGCTGTGATACTGCGGAGCAAACAGGAAGCAGACGTTGAGATCGTCCAGCGCCTCACGTGCTTGTTCCGCAGGCATATCCAGATTGATGCCAAATGCCGCCAGCAGATCGGAAGAACCCGACTTGCTGGAGACGCTGCGATTACCGTGCTTTGCCACTTTCAGGCCGCAGGTTGCCGCAACAAAGGCGCTGGCGGTCGAGATATTGATGCTGTTGCTGCCGTCACCACCGGTACCGACGATATCGGCAAAGGTGTAATCCGGGCGCGGGAACGGTTTTGCATCGGCCAGCAGCGCGGAAGCGGCACCGGCGATCTCTTCCGGACGCTCGCCACGGACTTTCATGGCAATCAGCGCGGCGGCTAACTGCGTCGGCTCCAGCTGACCGGTAATAATAGCGCTAAATAGCTGGTGGCTTTCGCCCTGGCTCAGCGTCTCAGACTGATAAAGTTTTTCCAGAATAGTTTGCATCATAATCTCCCTATTACTGCGCCAGCGCCCAGGCCAACGTCTGTTCTAATAAGCGCGCGCCCTGAGTGGTGAGAATGGATTCGGGGTGGAACTGGAAGCCACACACGCGGTCGGCATCGTGGCGCACGGCCATCACCATGCCGTTGTAGCTGGCGTTAACGGTCAATTCGGCTGGCGTATTGCTACCGACCAGCGAGTGATAGCGCGCCACCGGCAGCGGATTGCTCAGGCCAGCGAACATGCCTTCGCCATCATGGGTAATAGAAGAGGCTTTGCCGTGCAGGATCTCGCCGGCCTGGCCGACATGGCCGCCGTAGGCTTCAACAATCGCCTGATGACCGAGACAGATGCCGATAATCGGCAGACGACCGCGCAGCGCTTGTAGCAAATCTGGCATGCATCCGGCATCTTTCGGCGCGCCCGGACCCGGCGACAGCATCAGAATTGGGTTTTCCATCTGCTGCAGGCGTTCAATCAGCACCTCAGCGGGCACGTTGTTGCGGTAAATCACCACGTTATGGCCAAAGGTACGCAGCTGATCAACGAGGTTGTAAGTAAAGGAGTCGATGTTATCGAGCAGCAGGATATCGGCCATCAGAAAATCTCCTTGCAGTGATGGGCTGTTGCGATGGCACGCAATACCGCGCGCGCTTTGTTGCGGCTCTCGTCCGCTTCTGCCTGGGGCTGGGAATCCAGCACCACACCGGCGCCGGCTTGTACGGTGGCTACACCGTCTTCAACCCACGCGGAACGGATAACGATGCAGGTATCAAGGTCGCCGTTAGCGGTGAAATAGCCGACTGCGCCGCCGTAGCTGCCGCGACGTGTGCCTTCTTTCCCGGCAATCAGTTGCATCGCACGCACTTTCGGTGCGCCGCTCAGCGTGCCCATGTTCATGCAGGCGCGGTAGGCGTGCAGCACGTCGAGATCCGCGCGCAGCGTGCCGACCACGCGTGACACCAGATGCATCACAAACGAGTAGCGGTCAACTTTAGTCAGGTCTGCCACGTAACGGCTGCCCGGCACGCAGATACGCGCCAAATCGTTACGCGCTAAATCCACCAGCATCAGGTGCTCAGCCATCTCTTTATGGTCGGTGCGCATTTCCAGTTCGATGCGGCTGTCGAGATCGCGATCCAGCGAACCATCAGCATGGCGGCCACGTGGACGCGTACCGGCAATCGGGTAGATCTCAATCTGACGCGACGTCGCGTCATATTTCAGTGAGCTTTCTGGCGAGGCACCAAACAGCGCGAAATCCTGATCCTGCATAAAGAACATGTAAGGACTTGGATTGCTGTTTTTCAACGTGTCGTAAGCGGCCAGTGGAGAAGGGCACGGCAGCGAGAAGCGACGTGAAGGGACAACCTGGAAGATTTCGCCAATGCGAATCGCTTCCTGCATCTCACGCACCACGTTGCAGTACTCTTCATCGCTCTGACTGGTGCTGAGCGTCATGTGCTCGACGCGCTGGACCGGCAATGCGGGCGCTGCTTGCGTCATCTGGCCGCGCAGTTGTTCGATGCGGCCTTGCAGACGCTGAAACTCGCTGGTCGATGGGCTGAATAAGCTGGCCTGCAGGCGAGCAGTGCGCTGCTGATGGTCGATCACCAGTAAGGTTTCGGCCAGATAGAAGCAGTAATCCGGGCAACGCTGTTCGTTGCGCAGTTGCGGCAGATCTTCGAAACCGGCCACTAAGTCATAAGCGAACAAGCCGCCAAGTAGCATCGCTTCACGCTCCTCTTCCGGGCTGTTCACCAGCTGCGGGATCAGGCGCAGCGCATCAAATACGGAAAGGGCCTTCAGGCGGGAATCTTCGTCCTGCATGCCTTGCGGCTGGGTGAAATGCAGCTCGCGGCCATCAGGGCGCACCTCGATACGCACCTCAGAGGGCAGCGCCTCGTCCAGCAGCGGCAAGATGGCGCGACCATTTTCCGACAGCGCTTTGATGGTGACAATGTTGCCCAGCGCACTGACGCGCAGCGCGCTATCGACGATTAACAGGCTTTTCAGGTTTTGTTTGCTGTCGATATCTGCGGATTCAAGCAGCAGAGTTGCTGGACGTGCGCCGCATAACTGATGAAACACTGCGGCCGGATCTTCGCGGTAGGGCGCGGTACCGGTTATCAACTTCAATGTAGGTTTCGCAATAGCCATAATGGATTCTCTGAATTTCGCTCAAAAAAAAGCCCGCTCGGTGGCGGGCTTAGGTATCAATCTGCACTGCGGTTACGCAAATTGTGCACGACGACGTCGCCCGATAAAGGGATCATCGCGCCACCAACCATTTAAATGCGTACCAAAAATAGTCATGATTAAATACCCGTTACGTGTGAACTTGTGTACTAGTTAACTGGTTCGGGCGAAAAATGTCAATACCCTTTTTCAGCCAGGGGCAAAATCGTTATCATGCCTGCCGGTTTATGTAGTTGCTGGAGTTATCTTGTCGGACATCGCTCGTTTTCCCCTTTACGATTTACACAGCCATACGCTGGCTTCTGACGGCTTATTGACGCCGACCGCGCTGGTGCAGCGCGCGGTTGAGATGAAAGTCGGTGTGCTGGCGATTACCGATCACGACACGGTGGCGGGCGTGGCAGAAGCGCAGGCGGCAGTGATGCAACAGGATCTACCGATCCGCGTGCTAGCCGGTTTAGAAGCATCAACCTTATGGGAAAATCACGAAATCCACATTGTGGGGCTGAATGTCGTTTGCCAGCATCCCGCGCTGACTGAATTCCTTGCGCAGCAGTATCGGACACGCCTTGATCGTGCGCAGCAGATTGCCGAACGCCTCGAGCGCGCTCGCATTCCTGATGCGCTAGCCGGTGCGCAGCGACTGGCGCAGGGCGGCTTGATCACGCGTGGCCACTTTGCGCGTTATCTGGTGGAGATTGGCAAAGCCGACAATATGGCGCAGGTATTCAAGAATTATCTGGCGCGCGGGAAAACCGGCTACGTGCCGCCGCAATGGTGTACAATTAAACAAGCCATTGATGCTATTCATCATTCTGGCGGCTATGCCGTTTTGGCGCATCCCGGTCGTTATGGTTTGTCGGCTAAATGGTTAAAGCGGCTGATTGCGCATTTTGCCGACGTGGGTGGCGATGCCATGGAGGTCGCGCAGTGCCAGCAAGCGCCCAACGAGCGCACGCAGCTGGCAACCTATGCGCGTGACCATCAGTTAGCCGGGTCGCAGGGATCAGATTTCCACCAACCTTGTCCGTGGATAGAACTGGGACGCAAGTTATGGCTACCGGGCGGCGTGGAGCCGGTTTGGGAACGCTTCCCCGCATTGGCGCCCAGCAGTGCTGTTGCAGACAGGTGATATGAGGTTTTTATGAGTCAATATTTTCACATTCATCCCGACAATCCGCAGCCGCGCCTGGTAAATCAGGCCGTTGATTATCTCAATAAAGGCAGCGTGATTGTTTATCCAACCGACTCTGGCTATGCGCTGGGGTGTCGTCTGGAAGAGAAAAATGCCATGGAACGCATTTGTCGCATTCGCCAGTTGGATGGCAATCACAACTTTACGCTGATGTGCCGCGATCTGTCGGAGCTGTCGACTTACGCGCAGGTGGATAACTCCGCGTTTCGCCTCCTGAAAAACAACACGCCGGGCAACTACACCTTCATTTTGAAGGCGACGAAAGAAGTGCCGCGTCGTCTGATGAATGACAAACGTAAAACCATCGGGCTACGCGTGCCGTCCAACCCGGTGGCGCTGGCGCTATTGGAGCGCCTCAACGAGCCGATGATGTCGACTTCGCTGATGCTGCCCGGCAATGATTTCACCGAGTCCGATCCGGAAGAGATTCAGTACAGCATTGGCAAGCTGGTGGATCTGATCATCGATGGCGGCACGCTAGGACAGCAGCCGACCACGGTGATCGATCTCACCAGCGATGTGCCGTTGGTGGTGCGCGATGGTGTCGGTGACACGCGCCCATTTCAGTAATTATGCATGGTCAGGCGTGGCTTTCTGCGTCTGACCAATATTGGATTCCAGCCAGGTTTTGAAATCCCCGTACGGAATATATAGCGAGACATCTTTTAAGATGACTTTCTTGCTGCGAACGTTAGATATTTCATGGCTGTAACCGACAATCACCCCGCCAATAGTTTGGTCCGCATTATATACCGCGCCACCGGACATCCCTTGCACCACGCCAGCATTTGATGCCATAGCCATGCAGGGCTTTTTATTCCATTTATTGGTAATGGCGGTACGCGCTAAATTAACGCCGCTCGATTCCACCGGCATAGCGGAAATAAAGCTGTAACCGTACATTTTAATCGGTTCACCAATAGCACCGTTGCGGAATTTCGCCAGCGTTTCTGGACTGTTTTTATGATAAATAATCGCGACGTCGCAATAAGGATGATAGGCCTTGACACGCTGCACGGCCGTTTTTGCCACGTGCGCCGCCGTCAGGCTGTATTCTGGCGTCAAAGGAATGGTTGTACCGAGAATGCCCAAACCCAGCACGGTCGGGATGCCTGTCACGCTCATATCAACGTGTTGCATCGCAGTACGACTGTACTCAGTGTGGCCCACGGAACAACCGCTCAGTGCCAGCGCAGCGAGCGCAGGCCAAAGCAGAGAGGTTTTCATGGCTGTGATCTTCTATAAAGCATGTCCGTAAAATCCCTGGTGAAGACTTTCGACATGCAAATTAAATTCATTCCGTAAATGAATAAACGCGTCTAATCCCGCGCGCGCCGGTTTGTAATATCAGTGAAATTACACAGTGGTTCGTTAATGATTTGTAAGTTGAACGAATATAAATAGTAAATGAAAGCTATGTTATTATGACGACGCACTGGATTTCAGGCTTAAATTTTACACAGTTTTTTCTGCAGAACAATTCATCAAATTTAATATTAATCAAATAATACAAAAATACAGACTTAATCCAACCTGTAGTGCCAATAAACTATCAGTTTGCATTTATTACTGTAATGGACCTTATTTAATGCTATTAAATAGTTTTTTATGCTGTTTTATTGTTTTTACTTAGATTTAAAGTTTGTGATTATCTTTAAGCGTGGCGAGCAATAGCGGTTAAGCAGTCTTGCAAAGTGCTAATGTATCAGTTGTCTTAAGTTGATAATAGGCTCAGGCGGGAAAGATTAGGGACAAGTAATAATAATTCAGTCACTTGGCGTGGATGCTGCGGATGCAAATAAGATCGATCTATCAGCCAGCTGAATGTTTATCGTCATGGTCTTAATGGCCATGTTTTTACCAGACCCTCTGTTATCGGCAGCAAAGGAAAAGGTGTTAACGAAACTTGCGTTAGTGTAAAATCGCGGGCCGTCTGAGATTGCAGCAGCGATGCAGAGCGGTAACAGATTCTGATATGGGAATTGGTAATCCCTGTATCGCACCTCTTCTTACCACGACGCCTGGGAAGGCGACAACGAGGCTCCATGAGCGAAAAATTACAGAAAGTATTAGCGCGCGCCGGTCACGGTTCGCGTCGCGAAATCGAAACCATGATTTCAGCCGGACGCGTCAGCGTTGACGGCAAACTGGCGACGCTTGGCGATCGCATCGAAAGTGATAAATCCCTGAAAATTCGTATCGATGGCCATCTGGTTTCTATCGCTGAGTCGGCGACCGAAGTGTGTCGCGTATTGGCGTACTACAAACCAGAAGGTGAACTCTGCACGCGTAACGACCCGGAAGGGCGTCCAACCGTATTTGATCGTCTGCCGCGTCTGCGTGGTTCACGCTGGATTGCCGTCGGTCGTCTGGATGTGAATACCTGCGGTTTGATGCTGTTCACCACCGATGGTGAACTGGCTAACCGTTTGATGCACCCAAGCCGTGAAGTGGAGCGTGAATATGCGGTTCGCGTGTTTGGCGAAGTGGATGACGATAAAATCCGTCAGCTGAGCAAAGGCGTGCAGCTGGAAGATGGCCCGGCATCGTTCAAAACCATTAAGTTTGCCGGTGGCGAAGGCATTAACCAATGGTACAACGTGACGCTGACCGAAGGACGTAACCGCGAAGTGCGCCGTCTGTGGGAAGCGGTTGGCGTGCAGGTTAGCCGACTGATGCGTGTGCGTTACGGTGATATCCAGTTACCGAAAGGCCTGCCACGCGGCGGCTGGATCGAGATGGAATTACCGGCAGTCAACTATCTGCGTACGTTAGTTAGTATGCCGGAAGAGACGGTAACGAAAGTGGCCGTTGAAAAGGATCGTCGTCGCACCAAGGCTAACCAAATTCGTCGTGCGGTAAAACGTCACGGGGTGGTGAGCAACAATCCGCGTCGGAATAACACCAAACGCGGTTCCTGATCCTAAGCCTGACGCCGCGCTTTGCGGCGTCAGCGTGTTACCAATCTATTCCTTGCTGAGCCTGAATTCCCGCATCAAACGCATGTTTCACCGGACGCATTTCCGTTACGGTATCAGCCAAATCCAGTAACGTACGATGACAGCCGCGACCGGTAATGATCACGCTTTGCTGAGCAGGGCGCTGTTTCAACACATCGACCAGCTCCGCTAAATCCAGATAATCCATGCTCACCATGTACGTGATTTCATCCAGGATCACCAGATCGACGCGGCTATCGGCCAACATACGACGCGCCTGCTGCCACACTACCTGGCAGGCGGCAGTGTCAGTCTCACGGTTCTGAGTATCCCAGGTAAAACCGGTGGACATCACCTGAAATTCAACGCCGTGCTGTTCCAGTAAGTTACGTTCACCGTTGGGCCATTCGCCTTTAATGAACTGTACCGCCGCCACATTTTTACCGTGTCCGCAGGCGCGCAACGCGGTGCCAAAAGCCGCGGTGGTTTTCCCTTTGCCGTTACCGGTGAACACCATCAAAATGCCGCGCGTCTCGGTGGCGGCGGCGATTCGGGCATCAACCTGCTCTTTTAGTCGCTGCTGGCGTTGCTGATGGCGATCGTTCATGCGGTTGCCGGCCCCGCTTTGCGTCCCGGCTGCGCATCAAAGCTGGTGCCGGTTTTACGTCGGCTGTCATCACCCATCAAATAGAGGTAGAGCGGCATCAAATCCGCGGGGGTTTTGAGTAAATTGGCATCCTCATCAGGGAAAGCGCTGGCGCGCATTTTGGTGCGCGTACCGCCGGGATTGATGCAGTTCACCCGCAAGTGACGGTTTTTATACTCGTCGGCCAGCACCTGCATCATGCCTTCAGTGGCAAACTTCGAAACCGCATACGCGCCCCAGCCTGCACGGCCGGTGCGGCCCACGCTGGACGTGGTAAACACCAGCGATCCGGCATCTGATTTCAGCAGCAGCGGCAGTAATGCCTGGGTTAAATAGAAGGTGGCATCAAGGTTAATCTGCATCACGTCACGCCAGATCTGTGGATCGAGCTCCTCCAACGGTACGATTTCGCCCAGAATGCCAGCGTTGTGCAGCACGCCATCCAGACGCGGCACCAGCGCAGTAACCTGGTCGGCTAACTGCTGGCAGCTTTCTGGCGTGGCTTCAGCCAGATCCAGTAATAAAGAAGCGGCTGGCTGCTTGTTTAACTGGTTGATGGCCTGCTCCGTTTTCTGCAGGGTATCGGCGTTGCGGCCCAACAGGATGACGCGCGCGCCGTAGCGCGCATAGGTCAGCGCCGCTTCACGGCCAATGCCATCGGAAGCGCCGGTGACGAGGATGATGCGATTTTCCAGCAGATCGCTTTTCGGTTGATAATGCACAGCGATGTCCTTTGCTCGGGTCAGAAGGTTTTTGGCTTTATGCCTGAATTTGCCGCGCGGTGCAACGCTTGAGCCTCGCATTCTGTGCCGCCTGCGGGCATTTCAGGCGACGACAGCGCGTAAAGCGGGTAAACTTATAGCTGTTGTAATTTACTGTTTAATAAGGCGGCAGAATGGATTTTTTCTCCAGTTATGGATTATTTCTGGCTAAGGCCGTCACCGTGGTGGTGGCGATCGCAGCTATTGTTCTGATTGTGCTAAATGCCGCGCTGCGTAAACGTCACAGCAGCGGTCAGCTGCGTTTGACGCATCTTGATGATGATTATCGTGAGATGAAGGAAGATCTGCAGCTCGCCAAAATGAAGCCACAGGCGCAAAAAGTGTGGCTCAAGCAGCATAAGAAAGAAGAGAAGCAAAAGGCGAAAGCCGATAAACGCAATGCTAAAGCGGGCGTGAGCGAGACGCTGAAGCCCACGCTGTATGTGCTGGAGTTCAAAGGCAGCATGGACGCGAGTGAAGTCACCTCATTGCGTGAAGAGATCTCCGCGGTGCTGGCAGTTGCGGTGCCGGGCGATGAAGTGCTACTGCGCCTGGAAAGCCCCGGCGGCGTAGTACACGGCTACGGTTTAGCGGCTTCGCAGCTGCAACGCCTGCGTGATGCCGGTCTGCAATTGACGGCGGTGGTGGATAAAGTCGCTGCCAGCGGTGGTTACATGATGGCATGCGTGGCGGATCGCATTGTGGCCGCACCGTTTTCTATTATTGGTTCAATTGGCGTGGTCGCGCAGATTCCCAACTTTAACCGCCTGTTAAAGCGTAACGATATTGACGTCGAGCTGCATACCGCCGGTCAGTACAAACGGACTTTGACGCTGTTTGGTGAAAACACCGAAGAAGGGCGCGAGAAATTCCAGGAAGATCTCAACGAAACGCATCAGCTGTTTAAAGATTTTGTACAGCAGATGCGTCCGTCGCTTGATCTGAACAAAGTGGCGACCGGCGAGCATTGGTATGGCCGTCAGGCGCTGGATTTGGGTTTGATTGATGAAATCGGCACCAGCGATGCGTTGATTATCCAGCATATGGATCGCTTCACCGTGCTGGGCGTCCATTACGCACGTAAGCGTAAAATGATGGATCGCTTTACCAACAGCGCCAGTCTGGCGGCAGAACGGTTGATTCTGAAAATATGGCAGCGCGGCGAGAAGCCGCTGTTGTAACCGGGCCCGGCAATTGCCGGGCTTTTTTATGCCAGATGATATTGAGAGGAGAGTTCAACCGCGAGGTGCTTAAACACGTTAAATACCGTGGTGGTTTTGGCGGTGGGTAAGCCTTCATCATCGAGAAAATAGGGACCGCGAAACACCAAAACATCACCTTGCTGAATCACATCATTGGCTTCTAATCCGACAAAATAATTTTCGTGCTGCGTGATTATCTGATTGGCTATTTCCAGTAACGCCTGGCGTGAAATAGATTCCGTTGGCACTGACATTTTTCACCTCTTTTTTGACAGCCATTTTTCTCCTTCTATATTACTTGCGAGCTATCGCGTTCAGCAAATCAGCATGGCGTCACAAAACTGGCGCAAAATTAGGCAGAATGCTAATTAAGTTGCGTAACGGATTTTATCAGGTAGAGTGTGGGCGATTCAGCTTTCAGGGAGATCACACCCGGATGTGTGGTTCTGTCAGATGGAAAACTCGCTCCTAATCATAAAGTTGCAGAAGTCGACGCAATCTGACCTGAGATTATCCCTGCTGCCTTGAAATGCGAAATGCCGGCAGCAATATTGAACCCATTGGGTTTTGGGACCTCCAATTCTCTCCCGTTTATCAGGACGTTTCATTTAGGTAAAGGTACATATGGGTAAATCACTCGTAATCGTTGAGTCCCCGGCAAAGGCCAAAACAATCAATAAATACCTCGGTAATGACTACGTGGTGAAATCCAGTGTCGGTCATATCCGTGATTTGCCGACCAGCGGTTCAACTGCCCGTAAAAGTGCCGACGGGGAAAAAGCGAAACCTGGAAAAAAGGTTAAAAAGGATGAGAAAGCCGCACTCGTAAACCGCATGGGTGTGGATCCCTGGCATGGTTGGGAAGCGGATTATCAAATTCTGCCGGGCAAAGAAAAAGTTGTCGCTGAGCTGAAAAACCTGGCTGCCGATGCAGACCACATCTATCTCGCAACCGACCTTGACCGCGAAGGGGAAGCCATTGCCTGGCACCTGCGGGAAGTGATCGGTGGGGACGATAAGCGCTTTAGCCGCGTAGTATTTAACGAAATTACCAAGAATGCGATTCGTCAGGCGTTTGACAAGCCTGGCGAGCTTAATATTGAACGTGTCAACGCACAGCAAGCGCGCCGCTTTATGGATCGCGTGGTGGGTTACATGGTGTCGCCACTGCTGTGGAAGAAAATTGCCCGCGGCCTGTCAGCCGGTCGCGTTCAGTCGGTTGCGGTACGTCTGGTTGTTGAGCGGGAGCACGAAATCAAAGCCTTCGTGCCAGAAGAGTACTGGGAAATCCATGCTGATTTCGCCACGCCGAAAGGCGCCGATCTGGCCATGCAGGTGACGCATCAGAATGACAAAGCGTTCCGTCCGGTCAATCGTGAGCAAACTCACGCGGCGGTAGCGATTTTGCAGAAAGCGCGTTACGAAGTGCTGGATCGTGAAGACAAGCCGACCAGCAGCAAGCCTTCTGCACCTTTTATTACCTCAACGCTGCAACAGGCGGCGAGTACGCGTTTGGGCTTCGGCGTGAAGAAGACCATGATGATGGCGCAGCGTTTGTATGAAGCGGGCCACATCACCTATATGCGTACCGACTCCACCAACCTGAGCCTGGATGCCGTGGCGATGGCGCGCGGTTATGTTGAGAGCAGCTTCGGTAAAAAGTATCTGCCAGAAGCGCCGAATACCTATGCCAGCAAAGAGAACTCACAGGAAGCGCACGAAGCGATTCGTCCTTCTGACGTGAATATCGTGGCTGAGCAGTTGAAAGATATGGAAGCTGATGCGCAGAAACTTTATCAGCTGATTTGGCGCCAGTTTGTTGCCTGCCAGATGGTTCCGGCTCAGTACGACTCCACCACGCTGACCGTGGGCGCGGCTGAATTCAAATTGAAAGCCAAAGGCCGCACGCTGCGTTTCGATGGCTGGACGCGCGTGATGCCTGCGCTGCGTAAAAATGATGAAGATCTGACGCTCCCGCCGGTAGATGTTGGCGACATGCTGGATCTTAAAGAGCTGATGCCAAGCCAGCACTTCACCAAACCGCCGGCGCGCTTCAGTGAAGCATCCCTGGTGCGTGAGCTGGAAAAACGTGGCATTGGTCGTCCATCAACGTATGCCTCGATTATCTCCACCATTCAGGATCGTGGTTACGTGCGTGTTGAGAACCGCCGTTTCTACGCTGAAAAAATGGGTGAAATTGTTACCGACCGTCTGGAGTCTAATTTCCGCGAGCTGATGAACTATGACTTCACCGCGCGCATGGAAAATAGCCTCGATCAGGTGGCGAATAATGAAGCCGAATGGAAAGCGGTACTCGACTCCTTCTTCAGTGATTTCAGCCAACAGTTAGATGATGCTGAGAAAGATCCGGAAGAGGGCGGCATGCAGCCGAACCAGATGGTGTTGACGTCAATTGATTGTCCAACCTGTAGCCGCCCGATGGGGATTCGCACTGCCAGTACCGGCGTGTTCCTGGGTTGCTCGGGTTATGCTTTGCCGCCGAAAGAGCGTTGCAAGCAGACCATCAACTTGATCCCGGAAAATGAAGTGCTCAACGTGCTGGAAGGCGATGATGCTGAAACCAATGCGCTGCGTGCTCGTCGTCGTTGCCAGAAGTGTGGCACCGCGATGGACAGCTATCTGATCGATAACCAGCGCAAGTTACACGTCTGCGGTAATAACCCAGAGTGCGACGGCTACGAGATTGAGCAGGGCGAATTCCGCATCAAGGGCTACGACGGTCCGATTGTTGAGTGCGAGAAGTGTGGTTCTGAAATGCATCTGAAAATGGGTCGTTTCGGTAAGTACATGGCGTGTACCAACGACGAGTGCAAAAACACCCGTAAGATTCTGCGTAACGGTGATGTCGCGCCGCCAAAAGAAGATCCGGTGCCGCTGCCAGAATTGCAGTGTGAAAAGTCGGATGCTTACTTTGTGTTGCGTGATGGTGCAGCGGGCGTGTTCCTTGCCGCTAATACCTTCCCGAAATCACGTGAAACGCGCGCGCCGCTGGTGGAAGAGCTGCAACGCTTTGCCGACCGCCTGCCAGAAAAGCTGAAATATCTGTCAGAAGCGCCAGCCGCCGATCCGGAAGGGAATAAGACGATGGTACGTTTCAGTCGCAAGACCAAACAGCAATACGTCTCTTCCGAAAAAGATGGTAAAGCCACTGGCTGGTCAATGTTCTATATTGATGGCAAATGGCAGGAAGCGAAAAAGTAATTCCCCGCAAGGCCAGCATTCGCTGGCCTTTCTCTTATCCTTATAGCTAATCGTTCTACATTCTTCCTTTAACTGATATAGTAGTTATAGAACTCTTTTCGTTTCGCTGATTCGCTTTCCCTCCCTCACCGCAGTTAAAGCGGAAACACGCCTGCCGGGAATGCACCTCTGTCGCTACCAGGAAGATATAACTATGAAATTGCAGCAGTTGCGTTACATCGTCGAAGTGGTTAATCACAATCTTAATGTCTCATCGACCGCCGAAGGCTTATATACCTCGCAGCCAGGCATCAGTAAGCAAGTCCGTATGTTAGAAGATGAGCTGGGCGTGCAGATATTTGCGCGCAGTGGTAAGCATCTGACGCAAGTAACGCCTGCAGGTGAAGAAATTATCCGGATTGCGCGCGAAGTGCTGTCTAAAGTTGACGCGATTAAATCTGTTGCTGGTGAGCACACCTGGCCAGATAAAGGCTCGCTGTATGTAGCAACTACCCATACGCAGGCACGTTATGCGCTGCCAGGCGTGATTAAAGGCTTTATTGAGCGCTATCCTCGCGTCTCTTTGCATATGCATCAGGGATCGCCGACGCAAATAGCTGAGGCGGTTTCAAAGGGCAATGCAGACTTTGCCATTGCCACAGAAGCGCTGCATCTGTATGACGATTTGATTATGCTGCCGTGCTATCACTGGAACCGCGCCATTGTGGTAACGCCAGATCATCCGTTGGCGGGTAAATCAAATGTGACCATAGAAGAGCTGGCGGATTTCCCGTTAGTGACTTACACATTTGGCTTTACAGGCCGTTCAGAGTTGGACACCGCGTTTAATCGCGCCGGATTAACGCCACGCATCGTCTTCACTGCGACGGATGCTGACGTCATCAAGACGTATGTGCGTTTAGGTCTGGGCGTTGGCGTAATTGCCAGTATGGCGGTTGATCCTGTTGCAGACCCCGATTTGGTGCGTATTGAAGCTTCAGAAATCTTTACGAATAGTACGACCAAAATTGGCTTTAGACGTAGCACCTTCCTCCGCAGCTATATGTATGATTTCATTCAACGTTTCGCACCACACCTGACGCGTGATGTGGTGGATGCGGCGGTCGCATTGCGCTCCAATGAAGACATCGAAGCTATGTTCCGCGACATCAAGTTACCCTTCAAGTAAATTCCTAACTCATTCTTTTGCCAAGGTGTCCAGTGGGCACCTTCGGAATCCCTTAGCGCTTAGCGCCACGAGTACTTCAAAAAAAATCATTATTTTTTTGTAAATGAAACATGGGTCACATGTTTTTTCATTGTTATCTATTAAATGCGAATCAGTACACAATTTTTACGATGCTGCTTTGCAGCTCGCCAGGAATATTCCCATACTCTAGTTAAGAGTTGATGAAGAAGGGCTTTTTAACTGGCTTGGTAAATTAAACTAAAATTTAGATTGGATCTAATTTGCTGTTAACCCAAATTTACAATGTAACGATTTAATTAATAGTTGTGTTGGTAATTAAATTTATCTCATCAATTTTTGGCGTTTTGATAAATAGCGTTAATCGTTGTGCTCAATAAAAATAACTGGATTTTCGGTCTTAACAAGTTTAGGATTCGTCCTAAATCTTAATCGTTGTCATCAATCGTTTTATTGAGAGTGATTATCAAAAACTATGAATACGAGAATAACTGTACAGCCGGGCTTCCGGACTAAAAGCACCAAAGTTGAGCGTACTGGTAATACTCGTCGCAAAGCTTGGATGACTGTCTTCGCTGCTTCAGCACTGTTCTGGGTAGTGGTGGCGTTAATGATTTGGCGTATGTGGGGTTAAGCCATGTGGGCAAATACACTCAGTCGTAAGCATCCGGTTTCTGCACGTCAGCCGCAAACGCCTGCGTGCAAAGTTAAAGACGTTGTATCCACTGAACCTCAGGTCACCATTCCGGCTTCGTGGGAACTCAGCGAGAATCAGCGCAACTTTATTGAATCCTTCATGGACATGAAGTCGAAATAACGCAGCATGCGTTCCGTACTATATTTAGTCGTTTAGTCCCTCTTTTTGCCGGATTATCCGGTGGGCAAGTTAAAAGCCCGTCCTTTAACACTCAGCATTAAAAAAACGGTGTCATCAGTACAACGCTGAAGACGGTGGACTTTTTTTGCCCGGAATCCGGGAGGGAGTGAATTATGAGCATCAACACAACGACATTATCCTGGGTGAGCGTTTATACCTTTTCCCTGGCTTTTTGGGCCGCCGCCTTCTGGGCGATGATTTAAGCCCTAACTCAAATTACACTGAATTTTATAAATGCCCTGACAAACGTCGGGGCATTTTTCATTGTGTTTTAATGTGTCTATTCGTGTTGTTATCAAAACGTTAACGGCAATGTAGTCTATCTTTAAGTTAAACCTTGCAGTCACTGAGGTTTAAAAAAAGATTCACTTACATGGAGGCGCTATGTCGTTAACGTTACGCGAGCAGAGTCAGGACACGCTGGATGTTCGGGCAAAAAAATATCATTACTACAGCTTGCCCAAAGCAGCTCAGCAACTGGGCAATATCGATCGCTTGCCCAAGTCGATGAAAGTCCTGCTGGAAAACCTTTTACGCTGGCAGGATGATGATTCTGTCACGCTTGAAGATATTAAAGCGCTGGTCGCCTGGCAAAAAGATGCTCACGCCGATCGTGAGATTGCCTATCGTCCCGCGCGTGTATTAATGCAAGATTTTACCGGCGTACCGGCGGTGGTAGATTTGGCTGCCATGCGCGAAGCGGTGAAACGCCTTGGCGGCGACGTCGCCAAAGTCAATCCCTTATCCCCGGTAGATTTGGTTATCGACCACTCTGTTACCGTGGACCATTTCGGTGATGACAAAGCCTTTGATGAAAATGTGCACCTGGAAATGGAGCGCAACCATGAGCGCTACGTTTTCCTGCGCTGGGGGCAAAAAGCCTTCAATCGATTCCGCGTAGTACCCCCGGGCACCGGGATTTGTCATCAGGTCAATCTGGAATACCTCGGTAAATCTGTCTGGCATGAGACGCTAAATGGGCAAGAGATCGCCTATCCCGATACGCTGGTGGGCACCGATTCGCATACCACCATGATCAATGCGCTCGGCGTATTGGGTTGGGGCGTTGGCGGGATTGAGGCTGAAGCGGCGATGCTTGGTCAGCCGGTCTCAATGCTGATTCCTGACGTAGTCGGTTTCAAACTCACCGGTAAATTGCGTCCGGGCATCACCGCAACGGATCTGGTGTTAACCGTTACGCAAATGCTGCGCAAACATGGTGTTGTGGGTAAATTCGTAGAATTTTACGGCGACGGCTTAGCCGACCTGCCGCTTGCCGATCGCGCCACCATCGCTAACATGGCGCCTGAGTATGGTGCGACCTGCGGCTTTTTCCCTGTCGATGATGTCACCCTGAGTTATATGACGCTCACTGGCCGCGATGCGGAGCAAGTTGAACTGGTTGAGGCTTATGCTAAGCAACAAGGTATGTGGCGTAACGCGGGTGATGAGCCGGTGTTCACCAGCTCTCTAGCTCTGGATATGGGCGACGTCGAGTCCAGCCTGGCCGGACCAAAACGTCCGCAGGATCGCGTATCACTCGGTGATGTTCCTACTGCCTTTGATGCCAGCAACGAACTGGAAGTGAATCAGGCGCAAAAACCGCATAAAACCGTGAGCTACCGCGATAGCGAAACTGGAGAAAGCTATCAGCTGGATGACGGTGCGGTCGTGATCTCGGCGATTACCTCTTGTACTAATACCTCAAACCCTAGCGTGCTGATGGCTGCCGGTTTACTGGCGAAGAAAGCCGTTGAACGCGGTCTGATGCGCAAGCCCTGGGTTAAGGCCTCACTGGCACCCGGTTCCAAAGTGGTTTCTGACTACCTTGCTGTGGCCCAGCTTACGCCATATCTGGACGAGTTAGGATTCAATCTGGTCGGTTACGGTTGTACTACTTGTATCGGTAATTCCGGCCCGTTACCGGACGCGATAGAAAGCGCGATTAAAGAGGGTGATCTCACGGTTGCCGCGGTGCTTTCGGGTAACCGTAACTTCGAAGGCCGAATTCATCCGTTAATTAAAACCAACTGGCTGGCTTCGCCGCCGCTGGTGGTTGCTTATGCCTTAGCGGGTAATATGAAGCTCAATCTGCAATCCGATCCACTCGGCCAGGATCGTCAGGGCAACGATGTTTTCCTCAAGGATATCTGGCCTTCGCCGGAAGAGATTGCGGAAGCGGTGCAAAAAGTCACCAGCGATATGTTCCACAAAGAGTATGCCGAGGTGTTTAACGGCACGCCTGAGTGGCAGCAGATCAAAGTCAGCGAAGCGGCAACCTACGATTGGGATGGCGATTCCACCTACATTCGTTTATCGCCATTCTTTGACGACATGGAGAAAACGCCGAAGCCGGTGCAGGATATCAAAGGCGCGCGCATTCTGGCGATGCTGGGTGACTCCGTCACCACCGACCACATTTCTCCTGCGGGGAGCATCAAAGCCGAAAGTCCAGCCGGACGCTATTTGCTGTCGCATGGCGTTGAGCGCACCGATTTCAACTCTTACGGTTCGCGTCGTGGTAACCACGAAGTGATGATGCGCGGCACCTTCGCCAATATCCGTATTCGTAACGAAATGGTGCCGGGTGTCGAGGGCGGTTATACCAAACACTTCCCGACTAACGAGCAGTTGGCGATTTACGATGCGGCGATGAAGTATCAGCAGGAAGGTGTGCCGTTAGCGGTGATTGCTGGTAAAGAGTACGGTTCAGGCTCAAGTCGTGACTGGGCAGCAAAAGGGCCGCGCTTACAGGGCGTGCGCGTGGTTATCTCCGAATCCTTCGAGCGTATTCACCGCTCAAACCTGATTGGTATGGGGATTCTGCCGCTCGAGTTTCCGGCTGGCGTGACGCGTAAAACGCTGCAGCTTACGGGTGAAGAGTTTATAGATGTGGCGAACCTCTCGCAGCTTAAGCCGGGTGGCACGGTAACCGTAATTCTGACGCGCGCGGATGGCAGCAAAGAGACGCTAGAGACGCGCTGCCGTATCGATACGGGTAACGAGCTAACCTATTACCAGAACGACGGCATTTTGCATTATGTGATACGCAATATGCTGAACTAAAAGAAAAAGCCGGGATTTCCCGGCTTTTTTTATCTGCTATAAAGACCGCTTACGACTTTGGCAACAGATGACCCATTTTTTCGGCTTTCGTATCGAGATAGTGCGCGTTTTTCGGGTTACGCCCGACAACCAACGGCACGCGTTCGACGATATTGATACCGGCTTCACTCAGGATTTCAACTTTACGCGGATTGTTTGTCAGCAAGCGCACTTCATTGACGCCCAACAGTTTGAACATATCTGCACATAGCGTGAAGTCACGCTCATCAGCGGCGAAACCGAGCTGATGGTTGGCTTCGACCGTGTCGTAGCCTTTATCCTGCAATGCATAAGCACGAATTTTATTCAGCAAACCGATGTTACGACCTTCCTGACGGTGATACATCAGAATGCCACGACCTTCTTCCGCAATCGCCGTTAACGCCGCTTCCAGCTGGAAGCCGCAGTCACAGCGCAAGCTGAACAGGGCATCGCCGGTGAGACATTCGGAATGGACGCGCGCCAGCACCGGATTGTGATCGCTAATATCACCATAAACCAGTGCGACATGGTCGTGGCCGGTTGCCAGTTCTTCAAAACCAACCATCAGGAAATCTCCCCATGGCGTGGGCAGTTTGGCTTCTGCTACCCGTTTAAGCTGCATGTGACTCTCCAGAACCTTCAGAGGATGCGCTATCATCATGATAACGCACGGGCCATGTGGCCCGATGAAACTTACGCTATTGTGCCACAACCCGAACGGCTGCCGTTAATCGGTCAGAGTGATTGTAGTGATAAAGCACAATTATCCAAGCCGCAATAGGTATGTTATTCTTTTTTCAGCTAAAGTTATGCTTAACGCACCTGTTAATCCGGATCTAAAAGGAAGCGAATGTTAAAAATCATTCAGCGCACCACCTTAGGGGCGTTTTTATTGTTGTTGATGCCGTTGGGCGTATGGATATCTAACTGGCAATGGCAACCCGGGGAAAGCGGCAATCTACTTCGCGCGCTGTTTTGGATGACGGAAACCGTCACCAGTCCGTGGGGCGTCCTCACCAGTATCATCCTCAGCGCCTGGGTGTTGTGGTGTTTACGCTTTCGGCTCAAACCCGCGATTCTGCTCATTCTTATCATGAATGGTGCGATTCTTGCTGGTCAGTACACCAAATCCTCAATCAAAGAGCATGTGCAGGAACCGCGCCCCTACGTCATCTGGCTGGAAAAAAGTCATGGCATTAACGGTGATGAGTTTTATCAGCTTCATCGCCAGCAGCGCGGCGAAATGGTCTCAACTTTGCTGGCCAATGACACTCAGCTGCCGCAATGGCTGAAGAATCATTGGGCATTTGAAACCGGTTATGCGTTTCCTTCCGGGCATACCATGTTTGCCGCCAGCTGGGCGCTTTTAGCCATCGGCCTGTTATGGCCGCGCCGTCATTTTGCTACCGTTGCCGTATTATTCGTTTGGGCGACCGCGGTGATGGGCAGCCGTTTAGTGCTGGGTATGCACTGGCCGCGTGATTTAGTGATGGCAACGCTGATATCCTGGTTATTGGTGACCGTTGCTACGCTGCTGGCCCAGCGTTTCTGCGGCCCGCTCACCATCCCACCAGAGGAACATCGTGAGATCGCGCAACGTGATGATGGATTGTAATCAGCCTATTCATCCCCATATGATTGATTGTGCTTGCAGAAAAAAGCGCTAACTGATGTGGGGATAAGCAGCATCGACGGCGGTTTTTTGGCATACTTCTATTGGATAACCTCTCGACAGGACGCATTGTGAAATATTTGCTTATTTTTCTCGTGGTATTGGTCATTTTCATCATCTCCGTCACGCTCGGAGCGCATAACGACCAAATCATCACCTTTAACTATCTGCTAGCGCAGGGCGAATTCCGCATTTCAACACTGCTCGCCAGCTTGTTTGGCGCTGGATTCCTGCTGGGATGGGCGATTTGCGGCCTGTTCTGGTTACGCTTACGTGTTTCTCTGGCAAATGCACAGCGTAAGCTTAAACGTATGCAGGCACAGAATGAACAATCTACTGCAGTGACCCCATCACCAACTGCCAGTCGTCGGGATTAATTTTCGATGCTTGAATTGCTGTTTCTGCTTCTTCCTGTTGCTGCGGCGTATGGCTGGTATATGGGCCGCCGCAGTGCTCATCAGGATAAGCAACAGGAAGCGAACCGCCTATCGCGCGATTATGTGACCGGCGTAAACTTCCTGCTCTCCAATCAACAGGACAAAGCGGTTGATCTCTTTCTCGACATGTTGAAAGAGGACAGCGGCACGGTTGAGGCGCATCTGACGCTTGGCAATCTGTTCCGTTCGCGTGGTGAAGTTGATCGCGCCATTCGCATTCACCAATCCCTAATGGAAAGTGCGTCGCTCAGCTATGAGCAGCGCTTGCTGGCGATTCAGCAACTCGGCCGCGATTACATGGCAGCCGGTTTGTACGATCGTGCCGAAGATATGTTTGGGCAACTGGTGGAAGAGACCGATTTCCGTATTGGCGCGTTGCAGCAATTGTTGTTGATTCATCAGGCAACCAGCGACTGGCAAAAAGCCATCGACGTGGCGGAAAAGCTGGTTAAGCTCGGCAAAGACAAGCAAAAAGGCGAAATTGCCCATTTCTACTGTGAGCTGGCGTTGCAGGCATTAAGCAGTGACGACCTTGATCGGGCGATGAGCTTGCTGAAGAAGGGCGAGTCAGCCGATCATCAAAGTGCGCGCGTCTCAATCATGATGGGCCGCATTTTGATGGAGCAGGGCGAGTACGCTAAAGCCGCCAGCCGACTGCAGCGCGTGCTGGAGCAGGACAAAGAGCTGGTGAGTGAAACGTTACCCATGCTGGAAACCTGCTACCAGCGCCTGAACCAACCCGAAAACTGGGCGCAATTTTTACAGCGTTGTGTCGACGAGAATACCGGCGCCGCAGCAGAGCTTTATCTCTCTGATATTCTTGAGCAACAGCAGGGACCGGAAGCGGCACAGCTGTATATCAATCGTCAGCTTCAGCGTCATCCGACGATGCGTGTGTTTCATCGTTTGATGGATTTCCACTTACACGAAGCGGAAGACGGACGTGCGAAAGAGAGCTTGATGGTGCTGCGCGATATGGTCGGCGAGCAGATCCGTACTAAGCCGCGATATCGCTGCCAGAAATGTGGCTTCACTGCCCATGCTCTGTACTGGCATTGCCCATCTTGTCGCGCCTGGTCTTCAGTTAAACCCATCCGTGGACTCGACGGCCAATAAATGGCCGCATCACGCGCCTGGGTACATCTATTTAGTTACAACATACTTGTGAGTTTAATTAAGAAACTGCCCTGGCATCGTGCAGCTAGCAGTCAAACAGGCAAGTTCTGGCGGTAGCGTGATTGTCGGCACCGGCCTGCGCAGGTAGAATGCTTGCCGTTTGTCCATCGCGCCTGCGGGTGCCAGTTACTGAGGAAACGTTATGCCTGTAACCACTTCACCTATTCTGGTGGCACTCGACTATCATGATCTCAATAGCGCGCTGCAGTTTGTAGACCGCATCGATCCAGGCCAGTGTCGCCTGAAAGTGGGCAAAGAGATGTTCACACTGTTTGGTCCATCGCTGGTGAAAACGCTGCAGGAACGGGGTTTTGAAGTGTTCCTCGATCTCAAGTTTCATGACATCCCAAACACCACCGCACATGCAGTCGCGGCAGCGGCGGATCTTGGCGTGTGGATGGTGAACGTGCATGCCAGCGGAGGCGCTCGCATGATGAACGCGGCTCGTGAAGCGCTGGTGCCATTCGGCAACGATGCGCCGCTGCTGATTGCCGTCACCGTATTGACCAGCATGGATGAAGACGACCTCAAAGGTTTGGGCATTACCTTATCTCCAGCCGCGCAGGCTGAGCGGCTGGCACGTTTGACCCGCGATTGCGGCCTGCACGGCGTGGTTTGTTCGGCGCAGGAAGCCGCGCATTTTAAGCAGGTGATTGGTCAGGATTTCGCGCTGGTTACGCCAGGCATTCGTCCGGCTGGCAGCGATGCGGGCGATCAGCGCCGTATCATGACGCCGCAGCAGGCAAAACTCGCGGGCGTGGATTATATGGTCATCGGGCGTCCGATCACCCAATCCGCCGATCCGGCCGCCACGCTGCAGCAAATCCTGCAAAGTTTACAGGAGGCTTAATGGCTCAGGACAATCGATTGGTGTATTCGACCGATAGCGGTCGTATCACCCATGAAGAAGAGAAAGCGCCACGACCTAAAGGCGATGGCATCGTGCGTATTCAGCGTCAAACCAGTGGACGAAAAGGTAAGGGCGTGTGTCTGATTACCGGTGTCGATCTGGATGATAGCGCTCTCGAAAAACTGGCTGCTGAACTGAAGAAAAAGTGTGGTTGCGGTGGAGCAGTGAAAGAGGGCGTGATTGAGATTCAGGGCGATAAACGCGATTTGATAAAAACGCTGCTGGAAGCCAAAGGCATGAAAGTCAAGCTGGCGGGTGGTTAAGCAGTTCGGGCCACTTTTTAGGTGGCCCGTTGTTAAGTAGATGCGCTGCGTAGCCTGATAATTATAATTTATTTGCTGATCTGGTGGCCGATGATGCCGCCGACAGCTGCGCCACCAACGGTACCAAGTCCGCTACCGTTGGTCAGCACTGAACCACCAATGGCACCCGCACCCGCACCGATTGCGGTATTACGGTCGCGTTTAGACCAGTTAGAGCAGCCGCTCAGCGCGACAACTAGTGTTGTTGCCAATACGGCAGCAGTAAGACGTTTCATTGTTGTAGTCATTAACTTCTCCTTGATTGTTAACACCGTGGTAACCATATAAGTATAGATGTTACACCGCACTCGGCAGGGTAAAACGGTCCTAAAATGCGAGTTTGCAAGCCACTTCTTGTTTAATCATCAAAACCAACCCGCGCCACACATTTAACCCATTAGCCACTTTCCGCAGCTTTTACAGCCGTTCCATCCATAACGCTTTTTCTCCCTGCTCCGCACAATTCAGCTATCACAGTTCGCAGGAGAAAAAAGATGCTGGAAGCGTTAAAGCAACAGGTGCTGGAAGCCAATCTCGATTTACCCCGTTACAACCTGGTCACCTTTACCTGGGGCAACGTCAGTGCGGTGGACCGCGATCGGGGTTTAGTGGTGATCAAGCCGTCGGGTGTGAAGTACGAGCAGATGCAGCGCGACGATATGGTGGTCGTCGATCTCGCCAGCGGCGAGGTGATAGAAGGGATAATGCGCCCATCTTCGGATACCGCCACCCACCGCGCGCTCTATCTCGCTTGGCCAGAGATCGGCGGCATCGTGCATACGCACTCGCGCCATGCCACCATTTGGGCTCAGGCTGGACGTGAAATCATCGCGTTAGGCACCACGCACGCCGATGATTTTTACGGCACCATTCCCTGCACGCGGCAGATGAACCGCGAAGAGATTGAGCAGGAATACGAGTGGAATACCGGCCAGGTGATCATTGAAACTTTTGCGCAGCGCGGAATTGAACCAACGGCAATCCCCGCCGTGCTGGTGAACTCCCACGGCCCGTTTGCCTGGGGTAAAGATGCGCATGCTGCAGTACACAGTGCGGTGGTATTAGAAGAGGTGGCCTATATGGCATTGCACACCGAGCAGCTGCGCACTGAGTTACCGCCGATATCGCAAACACTGCTTGATCTGCACTATCTGCGTAAGCACGGTAAAAATGCGTGGTATGGGCAGAATTAAAGTCAATTCTGAAACATATACGCCTGCTGGCGTAATGCCAGTTAATTAAGCTAGTGGTGAGCGCGCAGGCCGGGGGCACTTTTGGTCCGGCGGTCCTCGCGCCGCTTACGCGGTACCTTCACTTCGTTCGTCTGCCTGACGGACCGGCGGAGACGGGACGTCCTTGTCCCGGCTCCGCCTTTCGCCCGCGTCCTGCGGGCTCTTCTGGCCTCCTCGCTTCGTTCAGCGCTGCGGATTGCCGGCACAAAAGCGCCCCCGGCCTGCTCATAAGCTTCAGTGCGAGTTGCTGAAAAGGGCAGATGTGTCAGCGCCCGCACAGATAATCCATCCTTACAGAAAAAACGCCTCCGGGTGCCTCTCATTTAACTTCAGATCATCTGGTATGGCGATGCGTATCATAAATGCAAAATGATCAATCAATAAAAATAAAACAGCGTTTCATAAATGCATTTGCGATCACTTTTTTCCTTTCTGCCAATCGTTATCTTGCTCGCCATGCCATCTGGCAATTCATAAAAACACCTCCCTCTGGCTCAGTTAAGGTGACACCTTTATGCATATCAAACGTGCAATCGATAAAATTCCTGGCGGCATGATGCTGATTCCGCTGTTTTTGGGCGCGCTGTGCCATACGTTCTCTCCGGGCGCAGGTAAATACTTTGGTTCGTTCACCAATGGGTTGATGACCGGCACCGTCCCGATTCTTGCGGTGTGGTTCTTCTGCATGGGCGCATCCATCAAACTCAGCGCCACCGGCACAGTACTGCGTAAATCGGGCACGCTCGTGCTCACCAAGATTGCGGTGGCGTGGGTGGTCGCGGCGATTGCTTCACGTGTGATGCCGGAAAATGGCGTGGAAGCGGGCATGTTTGCCGGTCTCTCGACGCTGGCGTTAGTGGCGGCGATGGATATGACCAACGGCGGCTTATACGCTTCCATCATGCAGCAATACGGTTCGAAAGAAGAGGCCGGTGCGTTTGTCCTGATGTCGCTGGAGTCCGGGCCGCTGATGACGATGGTGATTCTCGGCACCGCAGGCATTGCGTCGTTTGAGCCACATGTCTTCGTTGGCGCGGTACTGCCGTTTATCGTCGGGTTCACGTTGGGTAATCTCGATCCCGAACTGCGCGAGTTCTTTGGCAAAGCGGTGCACACGCTGATTCCGTTCTTTGCCTACGCGTTGGGCAACACCATTGATTTAACCGTTATCGCGCAAACCGGTCTGCTGGGCATTATGCTGGGCGTCGCAGTGATCATTGTCACCGGCATTCCGCTGATTATTGCCGATCGCCTGATTGGCGGTGGCGATGGTACGGCGGGAATTGCGGCATCGAGTACCGCCGGGGCTGCGGTGGCCACGCCAGTGTTGATCGCCGAGATGCTGCCACAGTTTAAACCGGTCGCACCCGCCGCAACGGCGTTAGTCGCCACGTCGGTCATTGTCACCTCCGTCATTGTCCCCATCATCACCGCGGTTTATTCACGACGCGTTAAGCGTTCTCATGTTGCTGTGGGGCAACGCGCTGCCATCAAGTAAGCCCGCTAATGCTTCCCCGGCCGCTGGTCGGGGATATCTCTGGATTTTGCTTTATAAATCAATCTCTCATTTGGTCTGGCCTCACTCTGGATTACGCTGATGTGGCGTTTAACGCACTACATAAACATAAACAGAGGATGAGACAATGACAGTAATTAACCAACCAACATGCAGACTGTTCACCGAAGTTGGACAAACCACACAGCTCGCGGCCTACTATGAAGAGGGTCGCCGCACCATGTGGATGATGCTGCGTGCGCAACCCCGTCCGAGTTTTAACCACGAATTAATTGAGGAGATCATGAACCTGAGCTATTCCGCTCAACGTTCCGGTCTGCCGATTGATTTCTGGGTGACGGGTTCGTTAGTGCCACAGATGTTTAACGCCGGAGGCGATTTGCGTTTCTTTGTGGAATGCATTCGCAACAACCGTCGTGAAGCACTGCGCGCTTATGCGCGTGCCTGTGTCGACTGCATTCACTCCGCAGCGCGGGGTTTCGATACCGGTGCGGTCACGCTGGCGATGATTGAGGGCAGTGCGCTCGGCGGCGGCTTTGAAGCGGCGCTGGCACATCACTTCATTCTGGCGCAGAACAGCGCGCGCATGGGTTTCCCGGAGATCGCATTCAACCTGTTCCCCGGTATGGGCGGCTACTCGTTAGTGTCGCGTCGGTCTGGCATGAAGCTGGCCGAAGAGCTGATTATGGAAGGTGAGTCACACAGCGCGGAATGGTATGAAACGCGTGGTCTGGTCGACAAGGTGTTCCAGCCGGGCGATGGTTATCGCACCACACGCACCTTCATCGATACGTTACGTCCAAAACTGAACGGCGTGCGGGCAATGCTGAAAGCGCGTCAACGCGTATTGCAGTTATCACGCGCTGAGCTGATGGATATCACGGAGGACTGGGTCGATTATGCCTTCACACTGGAACCTAAAGACATTGCTTACATGGAACGACTGGTACAACTGCAGAACCGTCATAGCGCATCCTTGCGCAAAGCCGGCTAATCTCGCAGACCAGCGTTAAACGCGGGCAGGATGCTTAGCCAGCCAATGCCCGAGCTGTTCTGCGGGCATTGGTTTTGCATAATAATAACCTTGACGCCCATCAACACCGTTGGCCATAACAAACTTCTCTTCGGCTTTGGTTTCAATGCCCTCGGCAATCACCTGCAGCTTCAGGGCTTTGGCCACCGCGACAATCGCACGCACCAGCGACTGCGCCACGGGTTGTCTGTTGATATTACGTACAAAGCTCTGATCCAGCTTAATGGCATCAATCGGGACGCGCGCCAGTTGAGAAAGTGAGGAGTAACCGGTACCAAAGTCATCGAGATGCACTTGCGCACCCAGCTCCTGGAACTGTTTCATCAGCATCAGCGCACCGGCTTCATTCTCAATCAGACAGCTTTCCGTCAGTTCGATATCAATCGGACAATCGGTCAAACCGGCTTCATTCAATGCCTGTTTCAGATCGGTGTAAATGCTCTGGTCGATCAGCTGCTTAGCCGAGACGTTAACCGCGACGCGCAGAAAGATGCCTTCGCTGCGCCACTTAATGATCTGCTGCAGCACGTTGAGCATCACCCAGCGGCCCAGGGGCACAATCAAACCGGACTCTTCGGCGTAGGAGATAAAATCGCCCGGCGGCACCAGACCACGCTCTGGAGAATTCCAGCGCACCAGCGCCTCGGCGCTCAGCACTTCGCCTTCGGCATTGAGTTTTGGCTGGTAATGCACCACCAGATGATCCAGCTCGAGCGCTTTGCGCAGGTTGGTATCGAGCCACAGATACTCAAACACGCGCTGATTCATCTCATTAGCGAACACGCAAAACTTGCCGCGGCCGTTTTCTTTGGCGTGATACATCGCGGTATCGGCGTTACGAATCAGGCTTTCACGATCTTCACCATGCAGCGGGGCGAGGGCGATACCCAGCGAGCAGCCGCTGTAAACCTCAATCAGGCCAATGCGGAATGGCTGACGCAGCCGCTCAAGAATACGCGACGCCATCGCTTCCAGCGCTGCCTGGCTGGTGTGTTCCGCCAGCACCACGAACTCATCGCCGCCAAGGCGCGCCAGCGTCTGGTCTTTGCCAAGACAGCTGAGGATGGCCAGCGACACGGCTTGCAGCAGCTGATCGCCAAACATATGGCCGTAAGCGTCGTTTACCTTCTTAAAATTGTCTAAATCGAGGTACACCACACCGGTTTGACTGCCATTCGCCAGCTCCAGTGCCAGACTAATCTGCTGATGGATCGCGTTGCGATTGGGCAAGCCGGTGACGGTATCGGTATTGGCCAGCACGCGCAGACGTTCCTGAGCGCGGCGCTCTTCGGTTATGTCGGTTCCGGAACAGATGAGGAAAATTTCATTTTTTCCGCTACCGCTGTGAACGAACTTATTACGAAACAGAAACAGTCGCTGACCTTTACGGGTTTTTATCCAGCGTTCAACTTCGTAAGAACTGCCTTCACGAAAGAAACCGGCGATATTACGGCGCGATGCCTGCGCTTCCTGCTTGGTCATAAACAGCTGGAATACGTTGCGGCCAATCACTTCCTGCTCTTTCAGCCCGGTGTACTCTTCACTCAAACGGTTGAAACGCTGGATATTGCCGCGTTGATCGAGGATCACGATGACGGAATTCGCCTCAGAAACCACTTGCTCGGCGAAGGATAAACCCAGCGTCAAATCACGCGCGACAGACGACGTATCGCCCCAGGCTGACGAGGTGCCTGCCCAGGTAGATTGATTGACTTTACGGCCGACAAAATGCATCGGAACAGGTTCGCCATGCAGCGACAGCGTGAGGTTAATACTTGAGGTAATGACCGTCATCGCACGTAATAAACTGGCTTGTGCTGGAGTCAGCGGCACCGCCATATTGGTGTTTGCGTTCTCATCTTCGGCAAAATGCAGAGCATCACTATCTGAAGTTAAACGCCAATGAGGGCTGGTGGTGCCAAACAAGGTATATAGCAATGTTTGCCCTTGTTCATCGGTCATGGAAACTTCCTCCGGGGGAATGCTCAGCGGGCGGTATCTCATTATTTTAGCAACAGTATTCAACCTCCTGCGTCAGCACAAGATGCAATCCAAATATATTTTTGTTTTTATTAAAGAATGGCACGAAAAAGCCCCGACAAGCGGGGCTAATCTCTGTTAGCAAGGGCACTTTCCGAGTTTTCCGGCCTGGCTGGGAAAGCGGGCATCGAGGCAGTGACGGTGAAAAGCACGCTCATCCATGGGGGCGATCGTTGGATGATGTTCGCGCATATGCTTCAGATAAGTTTGATAGTCATGAACGCCGACCATTAAACGAAAACTTTGCTGCAATCCCCGCCAGATGCGCTGCCAGCGCGTAAGATTTTGCCCAGCAGTGGCGGGGGCGATTGGTAAGCACTGCTGAATGTGCCACGGCCCGTTGGGTTTTCTCCAGTGATATATGGACTCAGACATTTCGCACCTCTTTGCGCAGTGAGATCTCAGATTCATGGGTGGTTGGCACCGTGCTGTTAAGAGCCCGACGAATCACGAAGAAGGCCGCCACCAGCATAGTCACCGCCACCAGCATGAAGAAGGCGCATAGGGCCGCGTTAATTTGATTGCTGAAGACGATGGTTTGCATGTCAGCCACACTCTTCGCCGGGGCGATGACGATGCCGTCATCAATACCTTTGCGGAACTTGTTGGCCTGCGCCAGGAAACCAATCGAAGGTTTTTCGTGGAAAATCTTCTGCCAGCCCGCGGTCATCGAGGTAATGAACAGCCAGGCTGTCGGAACAATCGTCACCCACGCATAACGCTGCTTCTTCATTTTGAACAGCACCACGGTGCCGAGAATCAGCGCCATTGACGCCAGCATCTGGTTGCCGATACCAAACAGCGGCCACAGCGTATTGATGCCGCCGAGCGGATCGACCACGCCCTGGTAAACGAAGAAGCCCCAGCCCGCCACCGCGACGGTGGTACCCGCCATGTTGCCCAACCATGAACGGTTATTCGCCATTGACGGTACCACGGTGCCCACCAGATCCTGCACCATAAAGCGACAGGCGCGGGTGCCGGCATCCACAGCGGTCAGGATAAACAGCGCTTCAAACAAGATGGCGAAGTGATACCAGAACGCCATCATGGCGCGGCTGTTAAACACTTCGGTAATGATATGCGCCATGCCGACCGCAAAGGTTGGTGCACCACCGGCACGCGAAAGAATGGTGCTTTCGCCGACGTCGCGCGCAATGCCGCTCAGCATCTCTGGCGTCACCACGAAGCCCCAGCCGTTAATCACTTGCGACGCATTTTCCACCGTGGTGCCAATCAGCGCGGCAGGGGAGTTCATGGCAAAGTAGACGCCCGGATCAAGCACCGAGGCGCAAATCAGCGCCATGATCGCCACAAAGGATTCCATCAGCATCGCGCCGTAGCCGATAAAGCGGATATGACTTTCGCGCTCCACCAATTTCGGCGTGGTGCCGCTCGAAACCAGCGCATGGAAACCTGAAATGGCGCCACAGGCGATGGTGATAAACAGGAACGGGAACAGCGCACCGGAGAAGACCGGCCCGGTACCATCAATAAATTTGGTCACTGCGGGCATCTTCATCTCGGGCATGGCAAACACGATGCCGATGGCCAAACCGATGATCACGCCAATTTTCAGGAAGGTTGAGAGATAATCGCGTGGTGCCAGCAGCAGCCACACCGGCAGCGAAGAGGCGACAAAACCGTAGATCACCAGCACCCACGTCAGCTCCGTGCCTTTCAGCGTGAACAGCGGGCCCCAATAGGGATCGGCCGCCACATTGCCGCCGTAAATAATCGCCGCCATCATCAGCACGAAGCCAATGATCGACACTTCCGCGATTTTTCCCGGACGCAGGAAGCGCATATACACGCCCATAAACAGCGCAATCGGAATGGTTGCGGCAATGGTGAACAAACCCCATGGACTGTTGGCCAGCGCCTTCACCACCACCAGCGCCAACGCGGAAAGGATGATGATCATCACACCCAGCGCGCCGAGCATGGTGACCACGCCAGCGAATGAGCCGAGCTCCTGACGCGCCATCTCACCCAATGAGCGGCCATCACGACGCGTTGAGATAAACAGGATCAGGAAATCCTGCACCGCACCAGCAAACATCACGCCAACCAAAATCCAGATGGTGCCGGGCAGGAAGCCCATCTGTGCCGCAAGGATCGGACCGACCAGCGGGCCCGCACCGGCAATCGCCGCAAAATGGTGGCCGAACAGCACCCATTTATTGGTCGGTACATAATCGAGGCCGTCACTTAAGCGCTCCGCTGGCGTGCGACGGCGATCGTCCAGTTCGAAAATACGCTTGGCGATAAACAGGCTGTAAAAGCGATAGGCAATGCTGTAGCAGGCGACGGAGGCAACCACCAGCCACACCGCGTTGACGTGTTCGCCACGGCTGAGGGCCAGCATGGCAAATGCGCCCGCGCCAATTAACGCCACCGCTAACCAGATGAGACTGGTTTTGACGTTGTTCATGAGTTAACTCCTTGTAGGGACCGGGAAAAGAGGCGATCGAATACAACAAGTTAAAAGTAATGTAATGAATTGTTAACGACAGACAAAGGCATTAGAAATGTGAAGCGGAAAGCAAATTTAACATTTGCTAAAGCGAGCGGAGAGAAATGCGGGATAACGGCTGTTATCCCGCGAGTTTTCATGCTCAGGCGGCAGGACGCGCGACCACGCTGCGGGTTTCCATACGCACTTCGGCGATGGTCACGTCGATGATGTCAGTGACACGGTAAGCGACTTCACCTTTTATCTGCACGGTGCCGCTTTCCTGCGAGCACACCAGCTCATCACGCATCGCGTGGATGAACGGCGCAGGAATGAAGGCTACCGCGCCATTCTCCAGCAGACGAACGCGCATGCCGCCGCGAGACACGTCGATGATCTCGGCGCTGAACTTGCGATCGGTAGCGGCAAACGGTGCAAGGAAGCGGGCATACAACCAGTCCCCAACATCGCGCTCGGCCATGCGGTTCAGGCGACGACGTTCGCTCATGATGGTGGTCAGCTCATCCTGCGGACGGCCAGTGCTTTCACCGCGCACGATCGCCTTCAGCAAGCGATGGTTGATCATGTCGCCGAACTTACGAATCGGCGAAGTCCAGGTCGCGTAGGCTTCGAGGCCAAGACCAAAGTGCGGGCCCGGCTCGGTGCCGACTTCTGCAAACGACTGGAAGCGACGAATGCGGCTATCCAGATACTGGGTTGGCTGCGCATCGAGTTGACGACGCAGCTGGCGGAAGCCTTCCAGCGTGGTAATCGCCTGCGGATCCACGGTGATGCCATGACCCGCCAGCACGCCAGCGGCTTGCTCAGCATTGGCCAGATCGAAACCGGTGTGCAGGTTATAGATACCGAAGCCCAGTTTCTCCTGTAGCACTTTCGCGGCACAGACGTTAGCCAGAATCATTGACTCTTCAACGATGCGGTTCGCGATGCGACGTGGCTCGGAGATGATATCCAGTACTTCGCCTTTTTCGCCCAACACAAAGCGGTAGTCCGGACGATCTTTAAACACCAGCGCGTGGGTTTGACGCCATTCGCTGCGCGCCAGGCAAACCTGATGCAGCAGGCGAATCTGCTGAGCAATGGCGTCGTTTTCAGGCTGCCAGCTGCCGCTGTTTTCCAGCCAATCAGAAACTTCGTCATAAACCAGCTTGGCTTTCGACTCGATCCACGCAGCAAAGAAATGCACGTCATCAGCCAGGCTGCCATCTTTCAGCACGGTAACGCGACAAGCCAGCGCGGGACGACGCTCGTTCGGACGCAGGGAACAGACGTCGTCAGAGAGTTCGCGCGGCAGCATCGGAATGTTGAAGCCCGGCAGATAGTTGGTGAACGCGCGTTTCGACGCCAGCTTATCCAGCTCGCTGCCTTCTGCCACGTAAGCGGTTGGATCGGCGATAGCGATGGTCAGGATCAGATTGCCGTCGGCAGCCTCTTCCACGTACAGCGCATCATCCATATCCTGGGTGCTGGCGCTGTCGATGGTGACGAAGTTCAGTGCGGTCAAATCTTCACGCTGCAGATTTTCGTCGAGCATCTCACCAAAACCGACGTCCGGAGCCTGACGTTCGAGGTTATGGCGCGACAACGTTACCCACCACGGCGCGAGGTGATCGTCCGCAGTGACAATGAATTCGGTCAGTTCAGCATAGAAACCGCGATCGCCTTTCAGCGGGTGACGACGCATCTCTGCTACCGCCCAATCGCCGTTCTGGAAATCGTGAGTCACGCCACGTTCGGCGCGGCACTGAATCGCCTCTTTCAGCAGCGGATGATCCGGCACAATTGACAGGCGATCGTCTTTCTTCTGCACGCGGCCGACAAAGCGGGTCAGGAACGGCTCAACCAGGGTTTCCGGCTCGGCACTCTCGCGGTCTTTATCGGTGTGGATCACGGCCGAAATACGGTCGCCGTGCATCACTTTCTTCATCTGCGGTGGCGGAATGAAGTAGCTTTTCTGGGCATCAACTTCGAGGAAGCCAAAGCCTTTTTCCGTACCTTTAACAACACCTTCGACGCGCGGAGTCTGCGCGTGAAGCTTCTCTTTAAGCTGCGCGAGCAGCGGATTATCCTGGAACATAATTTATATAGTTTCGTGGCCTAAGAGCGGCTGACAGTTTTACGCGAATCGGGTCCGCGCGGCAAGGCCAAAACAGGCTAAAAAGCCGCTTTGCGCGGCTTTTTACCTTCTGATAACGCTTTGGTCAGGCGATACGTTGTGACGGTGTGGCGGCGCTTAATGCCAGCTTCACCGGCACCGATTTTGAGGTCGGTGTGCCGCTGCCGTCGCCAAAACTCGAGAGCGGCACCAGCGGGTTGGTTTCCGGATAATACGCCGCGAGGTTACCGCGCGGAATGTTATACGGCACCAGCTTGAAACCGCTGACGCGACGGGTTAAACCGTCATTCCACAGCGTCTCGATATCCACCAACTGGCCTTCAGTGAAGCCCAGCGACGCCATATCATCCGGATGGATAAACACCACTTCGCGCTGACCGTACACGCCACGATAACGGTCATCGAGGCCGTAAATCGTGGTGTTGTACTGATCGTGTGAACGCAGCGTTTGCAGCGTGAAGGGCACCGCGACATCGCCCAACTGCGGGAACAGCGACGTAGGCAGGGCGGCGGCGCTGAACTCGGCGCGTTTGCTTGGCGTATTGAAGCGCAGCTCGGCAGCAGCGCTACCCAGGTAGAAACCGCCCGGAATGTCGCACTTGTTATTAAAATCAGCAAAGCCGGGAATCGTGGCGGCGATGTGATCGCGAATCAGATCGTAATTGCCTGCCATCGCCAGCCAGTCGATTTTATCGCTGCCTAATGTCGCATGGGCGATGCCAGCCACAATCGCGGTTTCAGAGCGCTGCGTCTCCGCCAATGGAATGCCGACGCCTTCTGAGGCGTGCACCATGCTGAACGAGTCTTCCACGGTAATGTACTGATTACCGCTTGCCTGACGATCGCGTTCGGTACGGCCCAGCGTTGGCAGAATCAGCCCTTCGTGGCCCGGCACCAAATGGCTGCGATTGAGTTTGGTGCTGATGTGCACGGTCAAACCGCAATGCTGCAACGCTTCTTCGGTGACCGGTGAATCCGGTGCGGCCGCCGCGAGGTTGCCGCCCAGCGCAATCAGCACTTTCACTTCGTCACGCAACATCGCGTTCAGCGCTTCAACGGTGTTGTGACCATGCTCGCGCGGGGGTTCGAAATCAAAGTGCGCGCCGAGTGCATCGAGGAACGGCTTGCCCGGCTTCTCATCGATGCCCATGGTGCGGTTGCCCTGCACATTACTGTGGCCGCGCACCGGACACAGGCCTGCGCCTTTCTTGCCCAACTGACCAAACAGCAGCTGCAGGTTGGTGATCTCGCGAACGGTATCCACCGAGTGTTTATGCTGAGTAATGCCCATCGCCCAGGTGACAATCACGCGTTCAGCACTTTGATAAATCGCCGCCGCTTCACGAATCTGCACTTCGCTGAGACCGGATTGGCGCACGATATCGTCCCAGCGGGTGTTATCAACGGCGGCAAGATACGCGTCAATGCCATGAGTGTTGGCATCGATAAACGCCTGATCGAAAATGCCTTCTTCACCGGCAGCTAAACGTGCACGCTGTAGCTCAAGCAGGGCTTTCACCATGCCGCGCACCGCTGCCATATCGCCGCCCAGATTAGGTTGGTAATAGGCGGAACTGATGGTGCCCGCCATCGACGTGACAATCTCCAGCGGCTTTTGCGGATCGGCAAAACGCTCGAGGCCGCGCTCGCGCAGGGTGTTAAAGGTGACGATTTTCGCGCCGTGATCGGCCGCGTGACGCAGGCTGTGCAGCATGCGCGGATGGTTGGTGCCCGGATTCTGACCCAACACGAAAATCGCGTCGGCATGATCAAAATCGTCCAGACGAATGGTGCCTTTACCCACGCCGATGCTGCGTTTCAGGCCGGTGCCGCTGGCTTCGTGGCACATGTTGGAGCAGTCGGGAAAGTTGTTGGTGCCCATCACACGGCCAAACAGCTGATAGAGCCAGGATGCTTCATTGCTGGCGCGGCCGGAGGTGTAAAGCTCCATTTGATTTGGATGATCCATCGCCTTCAAATGGCGAGCAATCAAGGCTAACGCATCGTCCCAGCTGATCGGTTCGTAGTGGTCGGTCGCGCTGTTGTAGCGCATCGGATGGGTCAAGCGTCCCTGATACTCAAGGAAGTAATCGCTCTGCTGGTAAAGGGTGCTGACGCTGTGCTGGGCAAAAAATTCCGGCGCAACCACACGACGCGTGGCTTCCCACGTCACCGCTTTTGCTCCGTTTTCACAGAAGCTGAAGGTGCTTTTGTTGTCATCGCCCCATGCGCAACCTGGGCAGTCGAAACCGCGCGCTTTATTCATGCGCATCAGGTTTCGCATGTTCTTCAGGGCAGCTTTACTATCAAGGACGAAACGGGTGGTGGCTTCCAATGAACCCCAGCCGCCCGCAGCAGCGCGATAGGGTTGAATCTTACGTTTAAATTTCATAGTTGCAGGCTTATTTGTTTATGAGTTGTTATCAGAATATGTCTTCTGTTAGCGGGAAGTGTGCGACTCTCCTTAAAAGTTGTCTAATTGATTGGTTTAATGGTGCGATAGGCGGCGTTTATCGTGAAACGCACGCAAAGCGTGACCTAAGTCAAACTTTCCCGGCCGTTAAGGGGCGGCAGTTACGTGCTGCTGAGATAACTGACTAATAATTGCTCTTTCCATTCTGAAAAGGGCACGCAGCATGAAGAATCTGGCAAGCCAAATTCACGCCTTCGGTAAAGCCTTAATGATGCCCATCTCGGTGATTGCTGCCGCAGGGATCTTTCTTGGCCTGGCCGCCGCAATGCAAAATCCGGCCATCACCGGCGATGCCTTCGCCAATCTGCAGGTGCCACAGCTGATTATCGGGTTTATCCGCAAGGTGGCGGGCGCGCTGTTCGCCAATTTGCCGCTGTTCTTTGCGGTGGCCAGCGCCATCGGGCTGGCGAAAGCGGAGAAACCGACCGCCGCCTTTGCCGCCGTAATTGGCTATATCGCCATGAATGTCGGTATCAGCTCCACGCTGGCGTCGAAAGGTTTGACGGCCGCTACCACCACGCCAGAAGCGCTGCAGAAAGCGGGTATGGATCAAACCGTAGCGATGATGACGTCGGCCGAATACATCGACATGCTCGGCATCTTTACTTACAACATGAGCGTGCTGGGCGGCGTGATTGCTGGATTGATTACCGTGCTGCTGCATAACCGTTTTTACACTCAGCAACTGCCGACGGCGATCAGCTTCTTTGGTGGACGCCGCTTTGTGCCGATCGTGACCGTGGTGGTGCTGCCGCTGGTGGGCGTGCTGCTGGCGTTAATTTGGCCGACCATCGGCGAAGGCATTGCGTGGGTGGGTTTGATGATTGGTAAAAGCGGGCAATACGGCGCCTTCCTGCTTGGCACCAGCGAACGCTTACTGATTCCCACCGGTTTGCACCATATCCTCAACGAAACCGTGCGCTTCACACCGATTGGCGGCATGGCAACGGTTGATGGACAAAGCATCGTCGGCGCGCTGAACATCTTCAACACCTCGCTAACGCATCCCGGCGCCATCCCGGACGATACGGTGCGCGGCGCGACGCAGTTCCTCGCGCAGGGCAAAATTCCGGTAATGATGTTTGGCTTACCGGCCGCCGCGCTGGCGATCTACCACACTGCGCGCCCCGAGCATAAGCAGCGCGTTAAAGCGCTGGTGCTGGCCGGTGCACTGACTTCCTTTACCACCGGCATCACCGAGCCGCTGGAGTTCTGTTTCATCTTCATGTCGCCGGTGCTCTATATCCTGCATGCGCTATTAACCGGCCTGTCATTTATGTTGATGTCGATGCTGCATTTGATGATTGGCAACGTGCAGGGCGGCGCCATCGATCTGGTGGTGTTCGGCATTCTCGGTGGCAGCAAAACGCACTGGTGGTGGACGATTGTGCTCGGCGTAATTTATGTGCCGATTTACTACTACGGCTTCCGTTTTGTCATCACGCGGATGCGGGTTGAAACGCCGGGACGGGAATCCGATGAGGAGCACAAACCCGAACAGGTGGCGGCGGATGAGCGCACCAAAGTGATCATCAGCGGGCTGGGCGGCGAAGCCAATATAGAGGACGTCGATTGCTGCTTCACCCGGCTGCGCGTGCGGGTCAAACAGATGAATGAGGTGGTCGATCAAACGTTACTGACCACCGGCGCGAACGGCATCAATCGCGTCAGCGAACACGATATCCAGGTGATTTACGGCCCGCAGGTCGAGAAGATCGCCAACGACGTAAAAAGTGCCTTGGGTGTGGCGTAACACAATGGCCGCTGCGCCTGGACGCAGCGCAGCGGCAACCGCCATGATACACTGCTGTTTTCCAGCCAATTCTGCTTTCCATGGACATCAAACAATTAATCTATCTGACGAATCTTGAACGCGAACGCCACTTTGGCCGCGCGGCAGAGGTCAGCTTTGTCAGCCAGCCGACGCTATCGATGCGCCTGAAAAACCTCGAACGCGAATTAGGGCTGTCGCTGATCAACCGCAGTAATAATTTCGATGGCTTTACGCCGGAAGGCGAGCGTGTGCTAGCCTGGGCGCGGGAAATTGTTTCGGTGTATCAGGGATTGAAGCTGGAAGTGGAGTCGCTCAAGCATGGCGTCAACGGCACCTTGCGGCTTGGCGTGATGCCGCAGTGCAGCGTGGCGCTGCCAGCGTTGTTGAAAGCGGTTGAAGCGCGTTATCCACAGCTGGATTATCGCGTGGCCGCGATGAGCGCCGATCAGCTGCTGGAAGCGCTCAACAGCCACACCGTGGATGGCGGTATCGGCTTTTTTGAACTGACGTCACTGCGCGAGCTGCATTTTCAAACTGCGCTGTTGAAAGATCCGGGTGTCGAGGCGCTGTTCAATCCGGCGCACTTTCCGGCGCTGCTGAAACAAGAGAACATCTCGCTCGCCACGCTTGCCTGCCAGCCGCTGTGTCTGGCGGAACCTACGCGCTATTTTCGACGTTATCTTGATGGGCAGCTGCGGGAAACCGGCTTGATCCCACGCGTGATCGTTGAGAGCGCGTCGATTATGCAACTGCTGCAAAGCGCGCAGGTTGGTTTGGGCGTGATGGTGTCGCCATGCGGGCATCTGTTGCCGGAGCTGATGCAGAATCTGGCGCGGCGGCCGATTGAGATGGCGCCGATGGGCCGGCAGGCGGCATTAGTGATTGCCGAGCCGGGCAGAGCATCGCCGCTGGCTCAGCATTTCTTTGATGAAGCGCGGCGGCATCTGCCCGATTAACGGGGTTCGCCGAGCGCCATCAGCAGGCGATCCTGCCAGCTGGCAAAAGCCACCGCTTGCAACAGCGTGAAGATGCGTTCGCTGCCCCAGCCCGCGTTCAGCAGCGGCTGCAAATGTGCAGCGCTGAAGCGATCGGGCAGGCGAGTGAGCTGGGCGCTGAGTGAAATCACCGGCGATGCTGCGCCAGCGCTTTCGACATCCTGCAGCAGTGCGTCACGCCATTCATCGGTAACAAAATCAAACTGACGTCGACAACCCAGCACGCGTGCGCTAACCGCCTGCGCCAGCGCTTCATCCCCGGCAAAATGTTCATTCAGCCGCTGTTTTAGCGTGGCGAAGCCATACAGCACTTGCGCATCATGTACCAGCAGCCAAATGGCATCATCTAATCCCTCAATACCCTGACAGAAAGTAACCGCCGCCAGTTGATCGGCGCTGGCATAGCGCAGTTCAACCGGTTTCAACGCGTGCTGCCAGCCGTCGTTGCCGGTAAACAGCGCTGCGCTGGCATCCGGCGGCGGTGTTACGCCCGGAATCCAGCGCACCGGCAAGCCCATCATCGCCTGCAGCGATGCCACCACGCGTGACTGATAGCTGACATATCCCACCAGTTGATTCAGCGTGACGATATCGGGCTCGGTTAAGCCCACCGCGTCCAGCGCGCTGATGCTGTTGGCGGTGATCAGTTCCGGCTGCATCGCCAGCTGACGCGCATATTGGGTGATTTGCGTCAGGCGATTATTGCTTTCACGTGATGAGTCCGGACCCGGCAACGGATTGAGCCGGGCTGAGTAGTGATTGCACAGGCGCTGCACGCCGGCGACCTGCGCCACCGTTAGCGCGGTGCTGAGACGATCGTACAGCGTTAAGGTGTGGGTCAAACTGGTGGCAAGCGTATCGGGAAACAGAATCTGGCTGAGATCGCGCGCGGCCAATAACGCAGGCTGAAAACGCGACAGCAGCGGCTGTAGCGCGGTCGCTTCCTGTTGCAAACCGAGTAAGAAACGATCGTCGATATAGGCGGCTTCGGGCACCAGCGGCGCAGTGGCGGTGCTATTCGGGCGAGTCTGGCTTTCATAAAACCAGTGGTCATGGCCGGGAGAACGGCGTTGTTCCATGGTCATTCCTTGCGCTAAAAACGGACTTGCTGCACAGCGTGCGAATCTGAAAAGCAGGCATGCAACAAAGGGCTAGCTCATCGTCGCTGAACGGCTGTCCACGGCAAAAGAATGATGGGGAATAATTAATAGCTTACGAGTATAAGGGGGGCGTTATTTGAAGAGGAGGTCGCCATGAAAGGCGACCTCAGGTAAATCTTATTTCAGTTCCAGCTCGTTCATTGCGGCAATGCTGAAGCCGCCATCAACGTGTACCACTTCACCGGTGATACCACCCGCCAGATCAGAGCACAGGAATGCAGCTGAGTTACCCACGTCTTCAATAGTAACGGTACGACGAATCGGGGTAACCGCTTCGCAGTGCGCCAGCATTTTACGGAAATCTTTGATGCCTGATGCAGCCAGCGTACGGATTGGACCGGCAGAAACGGCGTTAACACGCGTGCCTTCTGGACCCATCGCGTTCGCCATGTAGCGCACGTTAGCTTCCAGTGACGCTTTCGCCAGACCCATCACGTTGTAGTTCGGGATAGCGCGCTCTGCACCCAGGTAAGACAGGGTCAGCAGGGCAGAATTCGGGTTCAGCATTGCACGGCACTCTTTCGCCATCGCCACAAAGCTGTACGCGCTGATGTCGTGAGCGATTTTGAAGCCTTCACGGGTAACAGCATTCACGTAGTCGCCATCCAGCTGATCGCCAGGTGCGAAACCGATGGAGTGAACGAAACCGTCAAATTTCGGCCAGGTTTTTGCCAGTTCGGTGAACAGCGCAGTGATGCTCTCGTCTTCAGCCACATCGCATGGCAGAACAATGTCTGAACCCAGATCTTTAGCAAACTCTTCCACACGACTTTTCAATTTGTCGTTCTGGTAGGTGAAAGCCAGTTCTGCGCCCTGTTTGTGCATCGCCTGCGCAATACCGTAGGCGATTGAGAGTTTACTGGCAACGCCAGTAATCAGAATGCGCTTACCGGAAAGAAAACCCATAGCTGTAATCCTTTTGGTCATTGTTGTTGGCGGTCGCGGTGGTTGAAAAACAGGCGACCGACGTTAATCTCGTGCGAAGTCTAGCACGTCTCTATAAATGCGGTAAATCGCACCGCATTTTCGGCGCCTTAACGCTCGCGGCGCCAGGCTTCAGCGGTTAAGGCTTCACCAAAGTGGCTGGTGATCAGGCGCTTGGTGAGATCGTGCAGCGGCGAGGCCAATACATCGGCGGTGCCGCCGCGCTCGACCACTTCGCCCTGATGCATCACCAGAACCTGATCGCTGATGTGCTTCATCATGCCGAGATGCTGCGTGACATAAATATAGGCGATGCCGTGCTTCTCCTGCAGTTCCAGCATCAGGTTCACCAGCTGTGAACGCATGGTCATATCGAGCGAGGCGAGGGCTTCATCGGCGACGATCACTTTTGGCTGCAGAATCAGCGCTCGCGCCAGCGCCAGACGCTGCTTCTGGCCCGGCGCCAGCATGTGCGGATAGTATCCGGCGTGGTCGCGCAGCAAACCGACCTGACGCAGCGTGGCGATAATGCGTTTTTCACGCGCTTCATCATCCAACTCGGTATTCAGGCGCAGCGGGAAATCGAGTATCTGGCTGATGCGCTGGCGCGGATTCAGCGAGGTTGAGGGATCCTGAAAAATCATGCGAATGCGCTGGCTGCGATAACCATAATCACCGTACTCCAGCGGATGATCGTCAATCAGCATTTCGCCCTCGCTCGGCTCGACCATGCCGCTGAGCATTTTTGCCAGCGTCGATTTTCCCGAACCGTTTTCACCAATCACCGCCAGCGTCTGTTTTTCACGCAGGGTAAAACTGACGCCTTTCACCGCCTCAACGTGCTGACGACGGAACAAACCGGTGCGATAGCGGTAGGTTTTACTCAGGTTGCGCACTTCCAGCAGCGTTTCCATGTTTACTGGCTCTCCATATTCAGCGGGAAGTGACAAGCAAACAGATGCGCTTTATTGCCGGTCAGGCGCGGTGTTTCGATGCACTTACGCTGCGCATACGGGCAGCGCGGCCCCAGACGACAGCCAATCGGCAGATGTTCCAGTGAAGGAATCGCGCCAGAAAGCGTGTTGAGGCGGCTTTTGTGCGGCAGCGCGCTACCGAAATCGGGCATCGCCCGGATCAGCGCCTGCGTGTAAGGATGATGCGGTGACTCCATTAACTCTTCGCTTTGCGCGATCTCCACCGTCTGGCCGCAATACATCACATTAATGCGGTCGGCCCAGTGGCTCATGGTGCGCAGATCGTGGCTGATCAGCAAAATGGTGGTGTTGTTATTCTGATTGAGGCGGCTCAGCAGGCGGAAAATTTGCGCCTGCGTGGTCGGCTCCATCGCATTGGTTGGTTCATCGGCGATCAGCAAACGCGGCTGATTGGCCAGCGCGATGGCGATCATCACCTTTTGGCATTCGCCGTCGGTGAGTTCATACGGGAAACTGCGCATGATGTCTTTATGATCTTTGATGCCGACGCGATGCAGCAGCTCAATGGCGCGCACTTTGCGCCAGAACCACAGCCGTTTATACCAACGGCCTTTGTGCGTCCAACGCGGAATCGCCTGCATCAGCTGGCGACCAATACTTTCTGACGGATCAAGACAGGATTGCGGCTCCTGAAAAATCATCGACACGTTATGGCCGACAATCCGACGGCGTTCGCGCGGTGACAGGCGCAGCAGATCAATATCATCAAACACCATGCGATCGGCGGTGACGCGCCAGTTATCTTTGGTGACGCCGCAAATGGCTTTGGCGATCAGACTTTTGCCTGAACCCGATTCACCCACCAAACCGCGGATTTCGCCTTCGCTTAGCGTCAGGTTGATGCGATCAACCGCTTTGACCGGACCGTCAGCGGTCATAAATTCGATGGTCAGGTTACGGATATCCAGTAGCGGCATTATTCAACTCCCGCTTCTACAGCGCGACGAATGCCGTCGCCCAGCAGGTTAACGATCAACACGCTGACCATCAGCGCCACGCCCGGCAGCATGACCGTCCACGGCGCAACGTAGATCAGCTCCAGCGCGTCACCCAGCATCGCACCCCATTCGGGCGAGGGCAGCTGCGCGCCAAGATCGAGGAAACCGAGTGCGGCGATGTCCAGAATCGCCATCGACAGCGAGCGGGTAAATTCGCTCACCAGCAGCGGCAGCACGTTAGGCAGCACCGCATTCCACAAGATATTCAGGTTGCGCGCGCCATCAAGACGCAGCGCCACCACATACTCTTTTTCCATCTCATCATGCACAGCAGTATAGATCTCGCGCACCAGACGTGGGATCAGCGCGAGAAACACCGCCAGCATCGCGTGTTCCAGGCGCGGGCCGAGAAATGCCACCACGATAATCGCCAGCAGCAGCGAGGGAATCGACAGTAAGGTATCCAGCACGTGATTCATCACCGCCGAGCGCATGCCGTGCGTGATACCGGCAAACACGCCAAGCACCAGCGCACAAATTGCCGCCAGCACCGTCACCAGAATCGCCGAGCCGACGGTCGGCGCTACGCCGCTTAGCAGGCGGCTCAGCACATCGCGGCCTAAATCATCGGTGCCGAGGAAGAAGGAGACATCGCCGTAGCGCGACCACGATGGCGGCAGCAGCTGATAACCAAGGAATTGCTGATCGATACCATACGGCGCCAGCAGACCACCAAACAGGCACAGGAACAGCAGCAAGCCAAAGCCGTACAAGCCGACCATGCCGCTGGTATCGCGATACAAGCGCTGCCAGCTGCGACGCAGCGTGCTGGGCAGCCGCTTCTCGTCGTAGACATTATCTAAGGGCATACCATTCCTTATGTTTCAGCGGGTTAAGCGCCGCACCCAGAATATCGGATAACACGCTGACCAGAATTACCAGACCGCCCACCACCATCACGCCAGCGGAAATCGCCGCGTAATCCTGCTGGCGAATGGCGTTAATTAGCCAGCGGCCGAGGCCCGGCCAGTTGAACACCACCTCGGTGATCATCGCCAGCGTCAGCATGGTGGAAAATTGCAGCCCAAGGCGCGGAATCACCGGCGGCAGCGCATTGTGCAGCACGTGGCGGCGGATCACCGTGAAGCGCGACAGGCCGCGCGTGGCGGCGGCTTTGACGTAGTTTTTGTCCATCACATCGCTGGTGCTGCTGCGCAATAAGCGGATCATCTCGGTAGCAGGCGCAACGGCGAGCACGACCACCGGCAGAATCATGTGCGTTAAGGCGCTGACCAGCATTTCATGACGCCACGGCGACGGGCTCAGGCATGCATCAATCAGCGCGAAGCCGGTAACGTTTTGCACCGGATAGAGCAGGTCGAAACGTCCGGACACCGGCAACCAGCCGAGCGTTAACGAGAAGAACAGCGTAAACAGCAGCGCCAGCCAGAATACCGGCATCGAGAAGCCAAGCAGCGCCAGCGCGCTAATGGCTTTATCCTGCCATTTTTTGCGCATCACGCCGGCGCAAATTCCCAGCGGAATCCCCACCAGTAGCGCCAGAATAAATGCCATTACGCACAGCTCCAGCGTGGCGGGAAACACTTCGCGCAGCTGAAGATCAATCGGCTGGCCGTTGGTGCTGGAGACGCCAAAATCGAACTGCAGCAAGCCCTTGAACCAGAACCACCACGCATCAAACAGCGATGCGCCTTCGAGCGGGGCATTTGGTGTGAAGTAGCTCAGACTGAAGCTCACCAGCGACAGCAAAAACAGGGTGATGAGCAGCAGCACCACGCGACGCAGAATATAGATAATCATGCTTACTCCTCGCTGCTCTCATCGCGGTAAACGCCAGCGAACGAAGCGTTACCAAACGGGCTCAACACCAGGCCTTTGATATCATGCCGATAGGCTTGCAAACGCAGCGATGACGCCAGCGGCAGCACCGGCAACTCCTGCGCCAAAATCTGCTGCGCCTTGTCATAGCTGTCAATGCGCGCCGATAGCTGCTGGGACAACAGTGCATGCTGCAAAGCCTCATCAAAGGCGGGCGAGCACCAGTGTGCGTAGTTGGTTTGCGAACGGATCGCCGCGCAGCTTAACAGCGGACGGAAGAAACTGTCGGGATCGTTACTGTCGGTTGCCCAGCCGGTGAGCGTGAGGTCATGGTTCATCTCCATCAACTGCGCTTCCTGGAAGCGGCCTTCCACCGGCGCGATAGTGACGCGCACGCCAACCTGAGCCAAATCCGCTTGCAACAATTCAGCGGTCTTTAGCGGGCTGGGATTCCACGACTGCGAGGAAGAGGGCACCACTAAACGTAAATGTAAATCTTCCAGCCCCAGCGCTTTCAACTCTTCACGCGCTTTAGCCGGATTGTATTCGGTGACGCGCGCATCGTTGTCATACGCCCAGGACGCACGCGGCAAAATGGAGGCGGCAGTTTCGGCGGTGCCGTAATAGATCGACTCCATCAGGCGTTCGTTATTGATCGCCAGCGCCAGCGCGTGACGCACTTCCGGGCGATCCAGTGGCGGTTTGCGCGTGTTGAACGCCAGATAGGCGATGTTCATGCCAGGACGCAGCGTCATGCGCAGGCGCGGATCGTCACGCAAAATGCTCAGCTGGCTGGCGGCGGGATAGGCCAGCACATCGCATTCGCCGGTCAGCAGTTTGGATAACCTTCCGGTGCCGCCGACGCCCAAATCAATCACCACCTGCTGCAGACGCGGCACGCCCTTCCAGTACTGCGGATTACGCGCCAGGCGGAGATATTGCCCGGTACGATATTCGCTCAGCTGGAACGGGCCGGTGCCGACCGGTTCGCGGTCCAGCTGTTCCTGCTGGCCTTTAGCGCTGAGTTTATTGGCGTACTCCTGCGACAAAATCGGCGCGTAATGCGTCGCGATATGCCACAAGAATGAGGCGTCCGGGCTGTTCAGGCGGATTTCAACCGTATCGCTATCCAGCTTTTTCACACTCTGCACTGAATCGGCAAACTGCAGGCTATCAAAATAGGGATAGCTGCCGCCGTTGACGTTGTGCCACGGATGCTTGCGATCAAACATGCGTGCAAAGCTGAACACCACATCATCGGCGTTCATTTTCCGCGTCGGTTTAAACCAGTTGGTGTGCTGGAAGGCGACATCTTTACGCAGGTGAAAACGGTAGGTTGCGCCGTTATCACGCACTTCCCAGCTCTGGGCGAGGTCGGGAATCAGCCGATAAGTATAAGGATCCACGTCCAGCAGCCGGTCATACAGCTGCGCCGCCAGCGTATCAACGACTAAGCCGCTGCTAACCATTTGTGGATTGAAGGTATTAACCGTGCCGTTAACGCAATAGACAAAACCGCTGTTGCGGATGTTGTCCGTTGGCGCGGCCCACGCTGACGCGCTCATCATGCTGAGACCCAGCAGCAGAGAGGGGAATAATTTTGGCATAGAACTCAACGATTCTGAGGCAATAGCGTGAGTGTATCTTAAACGCCACGTACTCCCCAAATTCGCGACGCTTCTGCTGTGTTTTTCGCCAAGCTGGCGATGGGGTAATCACAATCTCTGTGTGGAGATGAGAAAAATTCTCAATTAGGGGTTTACAGATGATAATAAGAATGATTATTATTCTTCTGCGCTTCGACGGTGGCTCTACCGAAGAAGAGCACGACATTGCTCACATTGCTTCCAGTATTGCCCGCTTCTCGCGGGCTTTTTTTGTGTGACGATTTTCCCGTCATCTTTTACGCCGCTGCTGCGTTGGCTGCGCACGCTAACCCCGGTCACATACTGGTGTATGCTCCCGGGGATTATCGCACTTGCCGCCTTGCATCAGCGCAAAAGCTTTTGGGAAAAGCGCCACACACTCGTGCGATAAAATGTAGTGGCGCCATTTATGGCGACCTGGTTAATCCTCGTCACGGGCCTGTATCCCGTGCTTCTTCATCATGGCGCGCAACTGATGGTAGGTCACACGCAATAACTCGGCGGCGCGGCGCTGGTTGTATTTGGCTTGCTGTAAACTCGCTTCAACCAGCTCGCGTTCCTGTTGATTTTGCCACTGACGCAAATCCAGCGGCAGGGAAGGCAAGGCAGATACGTCCGCCTGGGCAATGACGTCGGCGGGCGGCGTGCGGGGGGCGAACGGGTTAATGATAATGTTATCCAGCTCATCGTCGGCGCTGTGATGGCGATAAACCGAACGCTCGACCACGTTCTTCAGTTCACGCACGTTGCCGGGCCAGCTGTGATTGAGCAACGTCAGCTGAGCGCGATCGCTGAAGCCGGGGAACAGCGGCAAGCCCAGTTCGCGGCACATCTGAATGGCGAAATGGTTGGCCATCACCAGTATGTCGCTGCGGCGTTCACGCAGCGGCGGCAGCTGCACCACATCAAAGGCGAGGCGATCGAGCAGGTCGGCGCGGAATTTACCGGCGGCGGCAAGCGCCGGCAAATCTTCATTGGTCGCGCACACCAAACGCACATTCACCTGCAAAGATTGATTACCGCCAACGCGTTCCAGCTGTCCGTATTCAATCACGCGCAGCAATTTCTCCTGCACCAGCATCGGCGCGGTGGCGAGTTCATCAAGAAACAGCGTGCCGCCATCAGCGCGTTCGAAGCGTCCCAGATGGCGTTTTTGCGCCCCGGTAAACGCGCCAGCTTCATGACCGAAGAGTTCGGAATCGAGCAGGTTTTCATTTAGCGCGGCGCAGTTCAGCGAAACAAACGGACCTTCCCAGCGGTTTGACAGATAATGCAGGCGGCTGGCAATCAGCTCTTTGCCGGTGCCGCGCTCGCCAATCACCAGCACCGGTTTTTCCAGCGGCGCTAAGCGCGAAACCTGTTCCAATACTTCCAGAAAGTTATTCGATTCGCCTAACAGATTGTCTGAACTGTTCGCCATGATGAAATTCGCCACTGATTAATCAATTTCACTACCTTAAGCGATGTCCAGGCGGATGTAAAATAAACAAATCGCGTAAAATCAATAAATTAAAAGTTGGCACGCGAATTGTATTAGTGAAGGGCGCCTCGCGCACCTACACACAAAATTTGAGGAACATCATTATGGGTATTTTTTCTCGTTTCGCCGACATCGTGAACGCTAACATCAACTCTCTGCTGGAGCGCGCCGAAGATCCGCAGAAACTGGTACGCCTGATGATTCAGGAAATGGAAGACACGCTGGTTGAAGTCCGTTCAACCTCAGCCCGCGCGCTGGCCGAAAAGAAACAACTGCTGCGCCGTAGCGAGCAGGCTGAAATTCAGCAGGCCGAATGGCAGGAAAAAGCGGAGCTGGCAATCAACAAAGGTAAAGAAGATCTGGCGCGTGCTGCTTTAATTGAGAAGCAGAAGCTGACCGATTTGATTGCTGCGCTGCAGCAGGAATCGACCCAGGTTGAAGAGACGCTGGACCGCATGAAAGGCGAGATCGGTGAGCTGGAGAAAAAACTCACTGAAACCCGTGTGCGTCAGCAGGCGTTAACGCTGCGCCATCAGGCAGCATCGTCATCACGTGATGTGCGTCGTCAGCTCGACAGCGGCAAGATTGATGATGCGATGGCACGTTTCGAATCCTTTGAACGTCGCATCGATCACATGGAAGCAGAAGCAGAAAGCCAGCGTTTTGGTAAACCAAAAGGTTTGGATCAGGAGTTCGCCGAGCTGAAAGCCGATGATGAAATCAGCCAGCAGCTGGCCGCGCTGAAAGCTAAAATGAACCGCCCTGAGTGATCGCCACGGGCCTGATTGCGGGCCCGAGTTAAAAATGGTGTTAGTGATTAAGGAGAGTCAATGAGCGCACTTTTTTTAGCCATACCTTTAACGATTTTCGTGCTGTTTGTCGCACCAATTTGGTTATGGCTGCATTACAGCAACAAACGCAACGGCGGCGCCGATCTATCGTCGAGTGACCTGCAGCGTTTGCAACAAATTACCCAGGATGCGCGCCGCATGCGTGAACGTGTTGAAGCACTGGAAGCCATTTTGGATGCCGAACATCCAAACTGGAGGCAACCATGATGAATGGCCGTAAACTGTGGCGCATTCCGCAGCAGGGCAAAGTACGCGGCGTCTGCGCGGGTATCGCCGAATATCTCGACATTCCGGTACGCTTGCTGCGTGTGATTGTGGTGTTGTCGCTGTTCCTTGGGCTGTTTATGTTCACCATCGTCGCCTATTTTATTCTGGGCTTTGTGCTGGACGAGAAACCCGTTGATGCGACATCTGAACGGGCACCCAGCGCACGTGAACTGCTCGACGAGCTGGAAACAACGCTGCAAAGCGATGAGCGAAAGGTGCGTGAAGTTGAACGCTACGTCACTTCAGAGACGTTTAGCGTGCGCAGCCGCTTCCGCCAGATTTAAATTCCCGGGCTTTCGGGCCCACTTCTTCTATTGTGATAAGAGGCTCTATGCAAACTCAACGTTTTACTGCTCTGCGCCGTCGCGCGACACCTGCGTTGATGTCGGCGGGGAAATTTATCATCATTAGTGCAGTAACTTACGGGCCCGGCGGTATCGCTGGCTGGGCGGTGAAATCGGTGGCGCGCCGTCCGCTGCGCCTGTTGCTGGCGGCCGCCCTGGAACCGTTGCTGAGCAAAGCGTTTAAACGCTTATCGGCACGATTCATCAGGGAGAACGATGAAAAGACTGCAAAATGAATTTGTGGCGTTGATGAACCGCGGTGTTGACCGCCATCTGCGCCTGGCTGTAACCGGTTTAAGCCGTAGCGGCAAAACCGCGTTTATCACTTCGCTGGTTAACCAGCTTCTCAATGTTCACAGCGGCGCACGTTTGCCGCTGTTTTCCGTGGTGCGCGAAGATCGCCTGCTGGGCGTCAAGCGCGTGCCGCAGCGTGAACTCGGCACGCCGCGTTTCACCTACGACGAAGGTCTGGCGCAACTGTACGGCACGCCGCCGATGTGGCCGACGCCGACGCGTGGTGTGAGCGAAATGCGTCTGGCGCTGCGCTATCGTCCGGATGAATCGCTGCTGCGCCATTTCAAAGATACCGCCACGCTCTACCTTGAAATTGTCGATTACCCCGGCGAATGGCTGCTGGATCTGCCGATGCTGGCGCAGGATTATCTCAGCTGGTCACGCCAGATGGTGGGCTTGCTGCAGGGCGATCGCGCAGGCTGGTCAGCGCACTGGCGCAGCTTGTGCGCCGATCTCGATCCTTTTGCGCCCGCCGATGAAAATCGTCTGGCAGCGATTGCCGCTGCCTGGACCGACTATCTGCACCAATGCAAAAGCGAAGGCTTGCACTTTATCCAGCCGGGCCGCTTTGTATTGCCGGGCGATATGGCCGGCGCGCCCGCGCTGCAGTTCTTCCCGTGGCCGCAGGTCGACGAGATGCAGGTTAGCAAGCTGGCGCAAGCGCCAGCAGGCAGCAACTTCGCCATGCTGCAGCAGCGTTTCAACTATTACTGCCAGCACGTGGTGAAAGGATTCTATAAAAATCATTTCCTGCGTTTCGATCGCCAAATCGTGCTGGTCGATTGCCTGCAACCGCTTAACAGCGGGCCGCAAGCGTTTAACGATATGCGCCTCGCCTTAACGCAACTGATGCAGAGCTTTCATTACGGTCAGCGCACGCTGTTCCGCCGTCTGTTCTCTCCGGTGATCGATAAGCTGCTGTTTGCTGCCACCAAAGCCGATCATGTGACTTCGGATCAGCACGCCAATATGGTGTCCCTTTTGCAGCAGCTGGTGCAGGACGCGTGGCAAAACGCGGCGTTCGAAGGCATCAATATGGATTGCCTCGGTTTAGCCTCGGTGCAGGCCACAGAAAGTGGGCTGGTTGATCATCGTGGCGAGAAATTACCGGCGTTGCGCGGTCATCGTCTTGCCGATAATGAAGCGCTGACGTTCTATCCTGGCGAAGTGCCGCCGCGCTTGCCTGGCCACAATTTCTGGCAGCAGCAGGGATTTCAGTTTGAACAGTTCCGGCCGCAGCAGCTGGATGTTGATCGCCCGCTGCCGCATATTCGCATGGATGTCGCGCTGGAATTTTTACTGGGAGATAAATTGCGATGAGCGACGAAACACCTTTGAAAGGACGCATTGATTTTGCCCGTCCGCTGACGGTGGAAGCGGAAAAACCGCTGCGCGCCGCACAAACCTTTAGCGCGGACAGCGAGAAAGCCTTTCTCGCCACGGCGGAAGCCGAGCCGTTGGAAGAGGGCGAAGGCGAAAAAGTGGTGGAAGCCGCGCTGCGGCCGAAGCGCAGCCTGTGGCGTAAAATGGTGGGCGTTGGCCTCGCTATTTTCGGCGTCAGCGTGGTGGCGCAGGGCGCGCAAACGCTACACGATGCGTGGCTGGTGCGCGACTGGTTTACCCTCGGCACCGGCGTGGCGGGCACATTGATTGTCGCCGCGGGTGCGGGCGCGCTGATTGGCGAATGGCGGCGTTTATATCGTCTGCGTCAGCGGGCCGAAGAGCGCGATATTGGCCGCGAATTGCTGCACAGTCACGGCGTCGGCAAAGGCCGTGCGTTCTGTGAAAAGCTGGCGCAACAGGCGCAGCTTGATCAGGCGCATCCTGCACTGCAGCGCTGGCATGCGGCGCTGCATGAAACCCACAACGATCGTGAAATTGTCACATTATATGCCCAACTGGTGCAGCCGGTGCTGGATCGTCAGGCGCGCCGGGAAATAAGCCGTCACGCCGCCGAATCGACGTTAATGATCGCCGTCAGCCCGCTGGCTTTGGTCGACATGGCGTTTATCGCCTGGCGCAATCTGCGGCTGGTCAATCGCATCGCGGCGATCTATGGCATTGAGCTGGGCTACTTTAGCCGCATCCGCCTGTTCCGCTTAGTGCTGCTCAATATGGCGTTTGCCGGGGCTTCCGAACTGGTGCGCGAAGTCGGGATGGATTGGATGTCACAGGATCTTGCCGCACGCCTGTCAACCCGCGCTGCGCAAGGGATTGGTGCCGGTTTGCTCACCGCACGTCTCGGCATTAAAGCCATGGAGCTGTGTCGCCCGTTACCGTGGCTGGAAGATGATAAGCCGCGTCTGGGCGATTTCCGTCGCGAGTTAATCGGTCAGCTGAAAGAATCCCTGGTAAAAAGTGGGGATAAAGCAGGGCAGGCTGCTAAATAATCAGCACTTGCGTACCTTTCACGCTGCAACTGGCGTGAAAGGTAAAATTATCTGTGTTACCACGCATATTCGGCGGGATTTTTGTTGGTCGCTCCGTTACACTTCCCTTTATCACCTGCCTCTGGCTGTCAACTTTTCCTGACAGGCCTCTTCTGAGGCGCTGCAAGTTAGCGTATTATCACTAAAATCAAAACCTGACTAAGGCTCATCGCAATGCGTTTGGAAGTTTTCTGCCAGGACCGAATCGGTCTGGCGCGCGAGTTGCTCGACCTGCTGGTTGCCCGCAATATCGACCTGCGCGGCATCGAAATTGCGCCACTCGGTCGCATTTACCTCAATTTTACCGCGCTGGAGTTTGAACCCTTCAGCAATCTGATGGCGGAAATCCGCCGTACACCTGGCGTGACAGATGTGCGTACCGTTTCGTTTATGCCCTCTGAACGCGAGCATCGCGCATTGAGCGCGCTGCTGGTGGCGATGCCAGAACCGGTGTTATCCATCGATCTGAAATGCAAAGTCGAGCTGGCCAATCCGGCAGCACAGAATCTGTTCACCCTTGATGAGCAGAAGCTGCGCAATCAAAATGTTGGCACCCTCATCACCGGCTTCAATTTCCAGCGCTGGCTGGAGAACGATCGCGTTGACGCACAGGCGCAGCATGTGGTGATTCAGGGGCGCGATTTCCTGATGGAAGCGCGACCGATTTATCTGGCAGAAGAAGAGGGCCAGAGCGACCTGCCGGTCGGCGCGATGATCACCCTGAAATCGACGGCGCGTATGGGCCGTCAGTTGCAGAATCTTACCGTTACCGATGAATCGGAGTTCGATCATATCGTGGCGGTTACGCCAAAAATGCGTCAGGTGATCGATCAGGCGCGCAAGCTGGCGATGCACGATGCGCCGCTGTTGATCGTGGGCGATACCGGCACCGGCAAAGATATGCTGGCGCGCGCCTGTCATTTGCGTAGCGCGCGTGGCAAAAAACCGTTCCTGGCGCTGAACTGCGCCTCATTGCCGGATGATGTGGCCGAGAGCGAGCTGTTTGGTCACGCAGCCGGTGCTTATCCCAATGCGCTGGAAGGCAAGAAAGGCTTCTTCGAGCAGGCTAACGGCGGTTCGGTATTGCTGGATGAGATTGGCGAAATGTCGCCACGCATGCAGACCAAACTGCTGCGTTTCCTTAACGACGGCACGTTCCGCCGCGTGGGCGAAGAGCATGAAGTGCACGTTGATGTGCGCGTGATTTGCGCCACGCAGAAGAATCTGATTGAGCTGGTGCAGCGTGGTGAGTTCCGCGAAGATCTGTTTTATCGCCTGAATGTGCTGACGCTCAATCTGCCGCCGCTGCGCGAACGTCCGCTGGATATTCTGCCGCTCACCGAAATGTTTGTCGCGCGTTTCGCCGATGAACAAGGCTTGCCGCGTCCGCGACTCTCATCGCAGCTGACGCCATTCCTGACGCGTTATAACTGGCCCGGTAACGTACGCCAGTTAAAGAATGCGCTGTACCGCGCGCTGACGCAGCTGGAAGGTTACGAGCTGGGACCACAAGATATTGTGTTGCCAGAGCAGGCGCTGGATGTGTCATTGGGCGAAGAGGCGATGGAAGGTTCGCTGGACGATATCACCAGCCGTTTCGAACGTTCGGTGCTGACGCGTCTCTATCTCTCTTATCCCAGCACGCGCAAACTGGCGAAACGCCTCGGCGTGTCGCATACCGCGATTGCCAATAAGCTGCGTGAATATGGGTTAGGGCAGAAGCGCAACGAGAGTGAGTAATAGAGCGCGTGCATCTCGCAACGCTGTTCTGCATGCGGTCGCCATTTATGGCGTTGCCTGTCAGTTAAGAAAGCATTTTGCTTTAAATTCGGTGCGGGCTCTGACCCATCTGCTGCGTCACGGGCCGTCCTCGCGCCGCTAGCGCGGTACCTTCGGCTTTCACGTTGTGCCAAACGGACCGTTCGCGGATCGGCCGTCCTGGCCGGCCCCGAACTGCCTCGCGCATCCATGCGCGAGGCTCCTGGCCCAACGTAAAAGCCTCAGCGCTGCGAATGGCCCTTTTGCCGCAGCAGACGCGCCAGCGCCTCTGGCAAATGAGCCCTTTTCAGCAGCACGCACTGAAGATTCATCGTGGGCTTAACTGACAAGCATTACGCCATTCATGGCGACCTATCGTAAATGTGCATCTACTCTGGCACGCGGATGTCTACCTGACTTCCTGCTCTCGTAAACACCGGAATTTCACTCAGTGGCGCGGCGACGCTGATGCGTTGGCCGCCTTGATAGCACTCACCATTGCGGGTAATCCATTGCTCGCCAGCAGGTAACCACACTTCACGTTCACGCTGCCCGGCGTTTAGCACCGGCGCGACCAGAAGGTCGCGGCCCAGCAGATACTGATCTTCCACTTGCCAGCTCTCTGTCTGCTGCGGGTAGTGATAGAACAGTGGGCGCATCACCGGATCACCGAGCTCATGCGCTTCGCGCATCAGGCCATCAATATAGGGGCGAATCTGCTCACGTTGCAGCAGGCAGCTTTTCATCAGCGCGTAATTCTCCTCACCGTAACTCCATACCTCATTGGGCGAGCCGCTGTTGCACTGCGCAATGCCATCGCGCCAGGTTTCTTCAGGTGCAATTTGTGGCTCGCGGTAACCATGCAAACGCATCACCGGACAGAATACCGCCCACTGGAACCAACGGATCAACAGTTCATGAAACGCCGGATCATGAATATTCCCGCCCTGAAAACCGCCGATGTCGGTGGTACACCATGGAATACCTGCCATCGCCATATTCAGCCCGGCAGTAAACTGATTACCTAAGGCATGGAACGAGGAGTGAACGTCGCCCGACCAGGCTAGCACACCATAACGCTGGCTGCCCGCCCAGGCGCAGCGCACCAGATTGACGATCTCGCTCTCGCCCTGTTGTTGCAGACCTTCATAAAATCCGCGGGCAAACAGCTGCGGATAGATATTGCCCACTTCCTGTACCGGGCCGAGATGATAGCGGTAATTATCAAAATCGTAGGCGCGGTATTCCGGCTCTGCTTCGTCGAGCCAAAAAGTGCGGATGCCGTGGTCATAATAGTTGCGCTTAACTTCCTGCCAGACGAACTCGCGTGCAGCGGGATACGTGGCGTCAAAAAAGGTGGTGTTGCCCATAAAATCAAGGTTCACCGATACGCCGCGCTCGCTGTTAACCAGCAAGCCTTTGGATTTCATCAGACGATAGTTATCACTGCGGCTATCCACCGTGGGCCACACCGACACCATGGTTTCGATGCCCATCTCTTTCAGCTCCTGCACCATGGCACGCGGATCCGGCCAGTCGCGCGCATCGAAACACCAGGATGCGCTGATTATCATCGGCGGTGATAATCGCCCCCATCGAGCAGTAAGGAATATTGATGGCGGTGTACATCAGCATCATCAGGCTGTAGGTCACGGCGGCGTAAATCATCTTGCCAGTCAGCGACAGGCTTTCCGGCACCGCATAAATCAACATACAGCTCACGCCGAACGGTACCGCGAGCATCAATAGCCAGGGACGAAATTTGCCCCAGCGTGAACGGGTTCGGTCAGCCACCATCCCCATCGCCGGGTCGACCACCGCATCGGCGACGCGCGCCAGTAAAAACAGCGTGCCGACAAAGATCGCGGGCAAACCCACCACATCGGTGTAGTAAAAGGTGAGAAAAATAATGACGTTATCGATGGCGATATGGCTGGCCATATCACCGAGGCCATAACTGAACTTTTCTTTAATGGATAAGCTTGCTTGCATAAAGATTCCCGCCTGTCTTTGAATCGCTTAAGTGCAATTGACGGTTAGTTATAGGTAGCGATGCTGATGGGAACAATTGCGGGATTTGTTACGGGTTTTATGTTTTTTAATTAATGTGATACGGGTAACAAGAATCACAGTAAAAATGCAACATGGCGGGAAGAAGTGCTACGTATCGCGATAAATCAACAGGTTGAAAATTGAACCATCCTGAAGGTGAGCATAAAAAAAAGCACCGAAGCGTTAATCATTCGGTGCTTTTTGTTTCGCCTGGCAGGCGAGAGATTTACTTCAGCGCAGCCAGCGCGGCATCGTAGTTTGGCTCTTCGGTGATTTCATTCACCAGCTCGCTGTAAATCACTTTATCGTTTTCATCCAGCACCACCACCGCACGTGCGGTCAGGCCTTTCAGCGGGCCATCAGCAATCGCCACGCCATAGTTTTCTTTGAACTCAGCGCCGCGCAGGGAAGAGAGCGTGATCACGTTGCTGACGTTCTCTGCGCCACAGAAGCGTGACTGGGCGAAAGGCAGGTCGGAAGAGATGCACAGCACAACCGTGTTGTTCGCTTCACCTGAACGCTCGTTAAACTTACGCACCGATGCCGCACACACGCCAGTATCAATGCTTGGGAAAATGTTCAGAACTTTGCGTTTGCCTGCATAATTAGCCAGGGATACGTCAGTAAGATCTTTTGCGACCAGGTTGAAAGGTTTAGCTTGCTCGCCAACTTGTGGGAACTGGCCTGCAACCGGCACCGGATTGCCCTGAAAGTGAACAGTCTGAGACATGCGATTTCCTTTTTTAACGATGAAATATCTGACTTTTGGAACGTCAGAACAGGTATAGCGCTTGTTTATGACATAATTTTTAAGGGTTTACGAGCGCATTTCCTGGCGATAATCGAGCCGGCTCGCATTAAAGCGACGGATTTAAGGAGAAATAATGAGAACAGTGAAGAGTTATCCGGAAGCCTGGCCGTTACATTCGCCGTTTGTTATTTCGCGCGGCAGCCGCACCGAGGCGCATGTTGTGGTAGTGGAAATCGAGCAAGATGGCGTTAAAGGTGTTGGCGAAGCGACGCCGTACGCGCGCTACGGTGAAAGCGAAGAGTCGGTGCTCAAGCAGATCGCCTCGCAGCTAAGCGCGTTGCAAAGCGGCATGACGCGAGAAGCGCTGCAACAGGCGTTACCGGCGGGCGCGGCACGCAACGCGATTGACTGCGCAATGTGGGATCTGGCACGACAGCAGCAGGGCGAAAGTCTGATGCAATTGTGCGCGGTGCCACTGGCTGAAGAGATTGTCACCGCACATACCATCAGCATCGATACGCCAGATGCGATGGCCAGCAGCGCGCAGGCGCTGTGGCAACATGGCGCGCGTTTATTGAAGATTAAAATGGACGATCACCTGATCAGCGAACGTTTGGTGGCGATACGCAGCGCGGTACCGGACGCGACTTTGATTGTCGATGCCAACGAATCCTGGCATGCCGAAGGCCTGGCGGCACGCTGTCAGCTGCTGGCCGATCTCAATGTCGCGATGCTGGAACAGCCGCTGCCGGCCGCAGAAGACAGCGCGCTGGGCAACTTTATCCATCCGCTGCCGATCTGCGCCGATGAAAGCTGTCACACTCGAGAAAGCCTGCCGCAGCTGAAAGGGCGCTATGAGATGGTGAATATTAAGCTGGATAAAACCGGCGGATTAACGGAAGCGCTGGCGCTGGCAGAGGCGGCGCAGCAGCAGGGATTCGCGATTATGCTCGGCTGCATGCTCTGCACCTCGCGGGCGATTCGTGCGGCATTACCGCTTACGGCGCGCGCGACCTTCGCGGATCTCGACGGTCCAACCTGGCTTGCGGCCGATGTTGAACCGTCGCTGCATTTCTCTCACGGCGTACTCAAGCCGCTGGCTGCCAGCGCAGCAGATTGATCATCGCTTCAAGATAGACTTCGGTGGCTTCGTCCACCGAAATCGGTGGCATCTCGGCGGTAATGCATAACAGACCGAGATCGTCGCACCAGCTGCCAAACGAACCCGGCGTAGCATAACCCACGCTGCTCACCACCGGCAGCGCGGTCTGCTGCGCCAGCCACTGCGCTAATTCGCTGTGGTGCGGATCGTCAATGCAGGCCAGCGGTTCATGCCACGAAACCACCCAACGCGGTTTGATCTGATGAATCAGCTGGCACAGCGCGCGGGTTTCTGGTTCGGAAGAGGGCGCTGATCCGGTTGAAAGCACCACATCACGCTCATCCGCTTCGCTGTTCCAGCGATACACCGTGTCGCCATGCTGCCAGTTAGCGGCGGGGAAATTACGGTTAAGATCGACGCCGTTGGCGTTGGCGCGCAGCCCCAACTGACAACCATCGGGATTGACCGCCAGAACAACGTGATGACGCCGCAGCGCGTCCGGCAAGGTGCGCATCGCGCCCGATAAGGTGGCAATCGCGGCATTCTCGTCGCCGTGCGTGCCAGCGATAATCAGCCCGCTTTCAGCATCGGCGGCGGGTGCCGGAAACCACAGCAGCGGTGCACCCAGCACCGATTGCCCGTATTGTTGCCAGACAGCGTCCAGCTTGCCGCGCAGCGGACGTGGATGGTATGACGACATGACGTTCCTCTATGAAATGCTTCCAACACCGCCAAAAGCCTTCTGGCGCTCAAGGTAAAAATGTGACCGGGAATCCAGCCTCAACATAACGGTAAATAGCCTGCGGGGAAATAGCTATATATCAATCAGCAATTTGCGATAAAGTGCCAAAAGTTGCTGGCGACACAATCTCTTCGCGGTCGCCATTTTTTTCGCGTAAAGGAGTGGTGATGAAACTAACGTTCCGCAAAACGCTGACTGCCTTAATTGTAGCCAGTGCTGTCTCACCCGCATTCGCCGCCAACGTGCCGTCGGGCGCACAGCTGGCCAGCATCCAGGAAATTGTTCGCCATATTAAAGATGAACCCGCTTCACTCGATCCGATGAAGGCGGTTGGTTTGCCAGAAATTCAGGTGATGCGCGATCTGTTTGAAGGGTTGACCAATCAGGACGCCCACGGAAACATCGTGCCGGGCGTAGCGCTAAGCTGGAGCAGCAACGACAACAAAACCTGGATGTTTACCCTGCGCAAAGATGCGCGCTGGTCAAATGGTGAGCCGGTTACCGCGCAGGATTTTGTCTACAGCTGGCAACGTTTAGTTGAGCCGAAGAACAGTTCGCCGTTTGCCTGGTTCGCCGCCTTGAGCGGCATTGAAAACGCCGAAGCAATCACCAAAGGACAGATGAGCGCCGATAAGCTGGGCGTGACGGCAACCGATGCGACTCACCTTAAGGTGACATTGTCACGTCCTGTACCGTGGTTCCCGAGCATGGTCGCCAACGCCGCGATGTATCCGGTATCGAAGCAAGTGATTGAAAAAGAGGGCGACAGCTGGACATCACCGGGCAAGCTGGTGGGCAATGGCGCTTATCAGCTGCAGGATCGCGTGGTGAACGAAAAAATTGTATTGGTGCGCAACGCTAACTATTGGGATGACCAAAAATCGGTGCTGACGAAAGTCACGTTTATTCCGATTAATGAAGAATCCAGTGCTACCAAACGCTATCGTGCCAACGATATCGATATCACCGAATCCTTCCCGAAAAACATGTACGCGCTGCTGAAAAAAGAGTTGCCTGGTCAGGTGTATACGCCGGATCAGCTTGGCACCTATTACTACGCGTTCAATACCGAGAAAGGGCCAACCGCTGATGTACGCGTACGCAAGGCGCTGTCGTGGAGCATCGATCGTCGCATCATTGCGGAGAAAGTATTGGGCACCGGCGAGAAACCGGCCTGGCACTTCACGCCGGACGTTACCGCCGGTTTCACCCCGATGAAGAGCTATCTGCAGCAACATAGCCAGCAGGAGCTGAACGCGCAGGCCAAAGCATTGCTGACAGCGGCAGGTTATGGACCGGGCAAACCGCTGCATTTGACGCTGCTCTACAACACCTCGGAAAGCCATCAGAAAATTGCTATCGCGGTGGCGTCAATGTGGAAGAAGAATCTTGGCGTGGATGTCACCTTGCAAAATCAGGAGTGGAAAACCTATATCGACAGCCGTAATAGCGGCAGTTTCGATGTGATCCGCGCGTCATGGATCGGCGATTATAATGAGCCTTCAACCTTCCTCAGTCTGCTGACCTCGACCCACACCGGCAATATCGCGCGCTTCCGCAGTGCCGATTACGATGCGGTGATCACCAAAGCCAGCACTGAAACCAGCGTGGCGGCGCGTAACACCGATTACAACAAAGCCGAGCAGATCATCGCCGATCAGGCGCCGATCGCGCCGATCTATCAATATACCAACGGCCGCTTAATCAAGCCGTGGGTGAAAGGTTATCCGATCACCAATCCTGAAGACGTGGCGTACAGCCGCGAGCTGTGGATTGAGAAGCATTAACCCCGCACATCCGCAGGCGGTGATTGTCACCGCCTGTCATCTTTGCTCACAGCCTGATGATTGCAACTGGTCTGCGCCACGCTAGACTGTATCGTATTGATTTTGATAGTGAGGCGAGTTCGTGAACGTCATTGAAGGAAAAGCGTTACAAGTATCCGATGCCATTGTGTCCTGTCAGTTGGATGGCGCAGGCGGCATGATTCCCATCGAAGATAAAGACGTCATCAACTGCGAACGTCCCTGCTGGTTGCACCTCAATTACACCCAACGGCAAAGTGCGGAATGGCTGCAAAACACGCCGCTGATCCCCGATTCGGTGCGTGATGCGCTGGCGGGCGACAGCATGCGGCCGCGCGTGACACGCCTCGGCGACGGCTTCATGATTGTGCTGCGCAGCGTGAACCATAACGCCGATTCACGTCCCGATCAGCTGGTGGCGATGCGCGTGTTTATCAACGATAAGCTGATTGTCTCGACGCGCCGTCGCAAAGTGTACGCCATTGATGCCGTGCTGACCGATCTACAACAGGGTAACGGTCCGGTTGACGGCGGCAGCTGGCTGGTGGATGTGTGCGATGCGTTAACCGATCACGCCAGCGAATTTATCGAAGAGATGCACGATAAAATTATCGAGCTGGAAGATGCGCTGATGAATCAGGAAGTACCAGCGCGCGGCGATTTGGCGCTGCTGCGTAAGCAGCTGATTGTGATGCGTCGTTATATGGCACCACAGCGCGATGTCTATGCGCGGCTGGCTATCGAGAAGATGGCGTGGATGAACGACGACGATCGTCGCCGTATGCAAGAAGTTGCCGATCGCTTAGGTCGCGGATTGGACGATCTCAATGCCGGCGTGGCGCGTACTTCGATTCTGGCGGATGAAGTGGCGTCAATACTTGCGGAATCGATGAACCGCCGCACTTATACCATGTCGTTGATGGCGATGATTTTTTTACCGGCCACGTTCCTTACCGGCTTATTCGGCGTCAACCTCGGCGGCATTCCGGGCGGCAATTGGGCGCTGGGCTTTACCGCTTTCTGCGTGCTGCTATTGGTGATGGTTGGCGGCGTGGCGATATGGCTTAAACGGCGGAAATGGTTGTAAGGCAGAAAAGCGGATTAAACCTGATCGATATCAATATCCCGCCAGCGCAATCGGGGCAAACTCTTTCCCGCAGGTGAATGCAACGTCAAGCGATGGGCGTTGCGCTCCATATTGTCTTACTTCCTTTTTTGAATTACTGCATAGCACATTTGATTCGTACGACGCCGGCTTATCCGCCGGCTTTTTTTTGCCCGCCTGGCTTGCTCGGCTAACCTTTCCTATGCTTAAAGGACATTCAGCGACAAGGAGAAGGGCATGCAAGAGATCATTGCCAGCGAACCGATTCCTACCGATCCACCACCGATTCCCGAACCGATTCCACAACCGCAGCCGATACCACCCGCACAGCCACCACACGATCCCGAATTCCCACCGATCCAGGATCCACCGCCGCACCGTTAATAAAAAAGGCGCGTAGCCGAAGCGACGCGCCTTTTTCACAGCAAAACCTATTACTTAATTTCCAGCACATCAAGACGTACGCTGAGATTCGGCGCATCATCCTCTTCTGGCTGCCAGCCCGCGGGCTGGACCGGCAAGCTTTCGCGATCAAACGCCAAATCACCGCCATCCACCACGGCATCACCGTGTTTGATGCCTTTGAAATCGAACAGATTAATGTCGGCCATGTGTGATGGCACCACATTCTGCATCGCGGTAAACATGGTTTCGATACGGCCCGGATAACGTTTATCCCAGTCACGCAGCATGTCGGCAACCACCTGACGTTGCAGATTCGGCTGCGAACCACACAGGTTGCACGGAATGATCGGGAACTGGCGCGCTTCCGCAAAACGAATGATGTCTTTCTCGCGGCAGTATGCCAGTGGACGAATCACAATATGTTTACCGTCATCGCTCATCAGTTTTGGTGGCATGCCTTTCATCTTGCCGCCGTAGAACATGTTGAGGAACATAGTCTGCAGAATATCGTCGCGATGATGACCTAAGGCGATTTTGCTACAACCCAACTCGGTGGCGGTGCGATACAGAATCCCGCGGCGCAGACGCGAACAGAGCGAGCAGGTAGTTTTGCCTTCAGGAATCTTATCTTTAACGATGGAATAAGTGTCTTCGTTAACGATGTGATACTCAACGCCCTGTTGTTCCAGATAGGCTGGCAGAATATGCTCCGGGAAACCGGGCTGTTTCTGGTCGAGATTCACTGCTACCAGCGAGAAATTCACCGGCGCGCTCTGCTGCAAATTACGCAGGATCTCCAGCATGGTGTAGCTGTCTTTACCACCAGACAGACAAACCATGATGCGATCGCCTTCTTCAATCATGTTGAAGTCAGCAATGGCTTCGCCAACGTTGCGACGCAAACGCTTCTGCAGTTTGTTGAGGTTGTACTGCTCTTTTTTTGTTACTTCTTGATTTTCTGACATTATTTTCACGCTTGAGAGTGAAGGCGAGGGCCGTTAGCGGCTGAAGCAATCTTCAACGGCAATAAACCCTATAAACATGACTGCGTATGGTACGGATTGCGGGCGCGAATGCTAGCCTGAAGTGATCTCTTTTCTGATGATAACTCAATGCGCTTGAGACAAAGGCGCACACTTTGTCAGAACAATCTGGCTATTTATTGATCTGGGCAAATATTTACCTCATCTGGGCCTGACAGGATGGCCGAAGTGCTTTTTTTACTTTCTTTAGGTGAGGAGCGGCAAATGCAAACGTACGATATGGTTTTTGAAGAGGCGTGTCGGCTGGTGGGGCAATGTTATCTGGAGCTGGCACAGCGAGGCGCAGCAACCGAAAAAGAGGTGCTAGCCAGCGAGTTGCGCAATCTACAGTTGCGCTATCGTGAACTCACCGGCTCACCGAATCGGGCTGTAGAGATGGCCATCGTTCAGCTCAAGCCTTGTTAATCCATCAACATTAACCCAGCAAAGAAACGCCCGGCCATCGCGCCGGGCTTTTTCATCTACTCACTTTTCTCGGTTTTCCCGGCTAACTCGGCCAGCCGCTGATAACGCCGACTGGCGGCTTCCGTTGCATCACGCCACAGCTGCGACGCTTCATCTGGCCGCTGAGTTTGCAACTGGCGGAAACGCTGCTCGTTCATTAATGCCTGTTCGAGTTCCGAGGTCGGCGGACGCGAATCCAGCGCCAGCGCGGCTTTACCTTGCTCGGCGCGTCGAGGATCAAAACGATAAAGCGGCCAGAAACCGCTGGTGGTCAGCAGGCGCATCTGTTCGTGGCTATAAGCCAGATCGTAGCCATGCTCTTCACACGGGCTGTAAGCGATGATCAGCGAGGGTCCCGGCCAGGCTTCCGCTTCCTGTATCGCTTTCACGGTTTGATTGAGCTGCGCGCCCAGCGAAATCTGCGCCACATACACATGCCCATACAGCAGCGTCGACATGCCGAGATCCTTGCGCGCCTTGCGTTTCCCCTGTTCGCCAAACGTAGTCACCGCGCCGAGCGGCGTCGCTTTTGATGCCTGGCCGCCGGTATTGGAGTAACACTGCGTATCCAGCACCAGCACGTTGACGTTTTCGCTCAGGCTCATCACGTGATCGAGGCCGCCGTAGCCAATGTCGTACGCCCAACCATCGCCACCAATCAGCCAGACCGATTTCGCCACCAGCGCATCCGCTGCTTCGTTTAACGCTTTGGCTTCATGCTGCGGTGAAGCCGCGAGCAGGGCGCGCAGCTGTGTAATCTGCTCGCGTCGTTGCGAGATGATGACGCTGTCACCTTTTAATGCGTCAACCAATGCCCCCGGTAGCTGCGCAGCGCATTGATCCAGTAGTCTGAGCGCGCGCTGTTTCTGCTGGTCGACGCTCAAGCGGAAGCCCAGACCAAATTCGGCATTATCTTCAAACAGCGAATTCGCCCACGCCGGACCGCGACCTTCAGCATTGGTGGTGTAAGGCGTAGAAGGCAGATTACCGCCATAAATGGAGGAGCAGCCGGTGGCGTTAGCAATCAGCAGGCGATCGCCATACAGCTGCGTCAGCAGTTTGATATAGGGCGTTTCCCCGCAGCCCGAGCAGGCACCGGAATATTCAAACAGCGGCGTAATCAGCTGCGAGGTGCGGATATCAATACGTTCCAGCTGCTCGGCGGTGATCTCCGGCAGCGCGAGAAAGGCATCGTAATTTATCTTTTCCGTCTCAACATGCTCCAGGCGTGATTTCATGTTGATGGCTTTGATTTCTGGATGCTGGCGGTCGCTGGCCGGACAGACTTCCACACACAGATTGCAGCCGGTGCAATCTTCCGGCGCCACCTGCAGCACGTATTTCTGTCCGCGCATATCGCGCGATTTAACATCCAGTGAAGCGAGCGAAGGTGGCGCATCGTCCAGCGCTGCAGGATCAACCACTTTGGCGCGAATCGCCGAGTGCGGGCAGGCGGCGACGCAATGGTTGCACTGCGTACAAAGATCGGGCTGCCAGATCGGCACGGCTTCGGCGATATTGCGCTTTTCCCATTGCGTGGTGCCAACTGGCCAGGTTCCATCAGGTGGCAGCGCCGAAACCGGCAGTTTATCGCCAAGGCCGGCAAGCATCGCTGCGGTGACGGTTTTGACGAAATCCGGCGCGCTATCGGCTACCACCGGCGGGCGATGCGGACTGCGATCGTCTACCGGCTGAAGCGGCACCGTCTGTAGCGCTTGTTGTGCCATCGCTAGCGCTTGCCAGTTGCGCTGCACCAGCTCTTCGCCTTTGCTGCTGTAGCTGCGCGCAATGGCGTTTTGCAGTTCAGTTAATGCGCTATCGCCTGGCAAAATCTGGGTCAGCTGGAAAAAGGCCATCTGCATCACGGTGTTGATGCGTGCGCCCAACTGGCATTCGCGCGCGATACGCGCAGCGTTGATCACATAGAAGCGCGCCTGTTTATCGTTGAGCTGGCTCTGCACTTCCTGCGGCAGGCGCGGCCACACTTCCTCAGCGCTGTAGGGCGTATTGAGCAGAAAAATCCCGCCCGGTTTAAGCTGATCGAGCATCGAATACTTATCGATAAACTGCAGCTGATGGCAGCCAATGAAATCGGCTTGCTGAATCAAATAGGCGGATTGAATCGGATATTCACTGACGCGCAGATGGGAAATCGTCAGGCCGCCGGCTTTCTTCGAGTCGTAGACGAAATAGCCCTGCACCTGCCACGGCGTGGCGTTACCGATTATCTTCAGGTTGTTTTTACTGGCGCTGACGCTGCCGTCGCTGCCCAAACCATAAAACAGCGCTTCAAGCCGTGCACGATTCGGCACGATATTGGCTTCCAGCGGCAGCGAAAGATGGGTGACGTCGTCGTAAATGCCGACGGTAAAACGCGCTGGCGGTGTTTCGCGCAGCAAAGCACGAAACACTGCCAGCACCGCATCGGGTGCGAACTCTTTCGATGACAAACCATAGCGACCGCCGATCACCTTCGGCAGCGACGCCCGCTCGCCACGGCTGTAAGCTTCAGCCAGCGCGGTCATCACATCCAGGAATAGCGGTTCGCCGAGCGCGCCGGGCTCCTTGGTGCGATCGAGCACCGCAATCCGCTGGGCGGAAGCGGGGATCTTTTGCAGCAAATGCGCCGCCGAAAACGGGCGATAGAGGCGCACTTTCACCAGCCCGACTTTCTCGCCGCGCTGCAGCATCTCATCAATCGCCTCTTCCGCCGTGCCGCAGCCGGAGCCCATCATCACCATTACGCGCTCGGCCTGCGGATGGCCATAAAACTCAAACGGCTGATAATGGCGGCCGGTATTTTCGCCAAACACGGTCATTGCAGCCTCAACGTGCTGGGTGCAATCGTCATACCAGCGGTTGGTGGCTTCGCGTGACTGAAAATAGGTATCAGGATTGGCGGATGTGCCACGAATCGTTGGGCGATCCGGCGTTAATGCACGAGCGCGATGGGCGTTAATTGCCTCGGCGGGCATCAGCGCCTGCAAGGTTTCATCGCTGATCGGCACGATCTTGTTGATCTCGTGCGAGGTGCGGAAGCCATCGAAGAAGTGGATAAACGGGATGCGGCTATTCAGTGAGGCGATTTGTGCAATCAGGGCAAAATCCTGCGCTTCCTGCACGCTGGAGGCGCAGAGCTGCGCGCAGCCGGTTTGTCGTACTGCCATGACATCGGAGTGATCGCCAAATATCGACAGCGCGTGCGTCGCCACGGTCCGCGCCGCGACGTGCAGCACAAACGGCGTCAGCTGGCCCGCCAGTTTGTAGAGCGTCGGGATCATCAACAGCAATCCCTGCGACGAGGTGAAGGTGGTAGAGAGTGCGCCGGTTTGCAGTGCGCCGTGCACCGTGGCAATCGCGCCGCCTTCAGATTGCATCTCGACCACGCGCGGCACATCGCCCCAGATATTACGGCGGCCTTCGCCGGACCAGCTATCCGCCAGCTCGGCCATGGTGGAGCTGGGCGTGATGGGATAAATGGCAATCACTTCGCTGGTGCGGAAGGCGACTGAAGCCACTGCACCGTTACCGTCGACGGTAATCATAAATCGTCCTTTGCTACGCTGAGAAACCCGCAAACTTTACGGGGGTTATCAGTTCAGTTTAGCAAAGGGCTATGATGCGACTTTTTCATCTGTGTGCTGGCGAGATGGCAGCGCACCGCAATCTAACATTGATGATTTTTACATCATCTCCAGTGATTGAACGCCTTTGATTTCCATCACTTTGTCATAGATGTTGTTCATCGGCGTACGTCGTGACAATGTCACCTCTACGCTCAGTTCACACAGGCCAACCTCCTCATCACGGTTCACCACAGCGATATGGCCGTAACGCACATTCTCGCGTTGCAGTACCAGCAGCACCAGCGGCACGCTTTTCGGTTTGAGGTGCACCAGCAGCGTATGATGACGGCCAATCAGCCAGTGACTGATGCGACGGAACGTCTCCAGCACCACCAGCGCCAGCACCGTGCCGTAAATACCGATTTCATACATGCCACTACCGATCACCAGACCAATCGCCGCAGTAACCCATAAACCGGCGGCGGTGGTGAGACCTTTCACCACTTGCTTCTGAATAATGATGGTACCGGCGCCGAGAAAGCCCATGCCGCTCACCACCTGCGCCGCAATACGGCTGGGATCGAGCGCCACATGATCGCTGACTAACATGTCGGCAAAGCCATATTTCGATACCAGCATAAACATCGCGCTGCCGATACCGACCAGAATATGGGTGCGCAAACCGGCTTCTTTGGCGCGCAATTGCCTTTCCAGGCCGATCAGCCCGCCGAGAATCCCGGCCAGCGCGATGCGAATCAGCATATCCGTCAACATCGATCTCTCCTTAGTGGTTGATAAACAAACAGTCCGCCGGGTGAAAAGGGCGGAAATATCTCAAACAGGATAATTCTGCTTGTAAACAATGAAATTAAATTTTGTAAAAAGCTGTGTCGCCTATCGATCCCTCAGCGCACCTGACATATTCTGGTGCGACTTTTTCGCTCAATCCCCGGAGCCCCATCGATGAAAGCCGCTCTCTTCCTGCTGGCTGGCGCCACCTTGTTACTTTCTGCCTGCAGCAGCAACAGTGATAACGAACCGCCGCAACAAGCTACTGCCGCCCACGTACAACCGCGCGTTGTGATGTCATCAATGGCTGAAGTGAATTGCAGTAATGCCGGGGGATCGCTGGCGTTTTCGCGTCAGTTAGACGGTTCACGCATCGGTATGTGCCAGTTGGCGAATGGTCGTCGCTGTGACGAACAGGCGCTGATGGGTGGAAGCTGCGCCCGCTAAGGCAGGCGCAGAAGGGTTAAGCGGTGACCTGATTCGGGCTGGTTTCGCCGCGTTCCAGCTGCTGCAAGTTGCTGAGCGTGGTTTCTGAAATTGCCGTCAAGGCTTCGGCGGTCAGGAAAGCCTGATGGCCGGTGAACAGCACGTTGTGACAGGCCGACAGACGACGGAACACATCATCCTGAATCACGTCATTCGATTTGTCTTCAAAGAACAGATCGCGCTCGTTTTCATACACATCCATCCCCAGCGAACCAATCTTCTGCTGTTTAAGCGCATCAATTGCCGCTTGTGAATCAATCAAACCGCCACGGCTGGTGTTGATGATCATCACGCCATCTTTCATTTGGCTGAACGCCTGCGCGTTAAGCAGATGGTGGTTTTCCGGCGTAAGCGGACAGTGCAGCGTAATCACATCGGCTTCAGCGAACAGCGTTTTGAGATCGACATATTCCGCGCCCAGCTCCAGCGCCGCCTGGCTTGGATAGGGATCGAACGCTAACAGGCGCATGCCAAATCCCTTGAGAATACGCATCGCCGCGATACCAATCTTGCCGGTTCCGACTACGCCCGCGGTTTTGTTATGCATGTTGAAGCCGGTTAAGCCATCCAGCGAGAAGTTAGCGTCGCGCGTGCGTTGATAGGCGCGGTGAATGCGACGATTCAGCGTCATCATCAGGCCAACCGCATGTTCCGCTACCGCTTCTGGCGAATATGCCGGGACGCGCACCACGTTTAAGCCGAGCGCTTTCGCCGCCGCCAGATCGACGTTATTGAAACCGGCACAGCGCAGCGCAACGTGCTTCACGCCCAGCGCCGCCAACTCTTCCAGCACCGCTTTGCTGGCATCATCGTTGACGAAAATACACACCGCATCACAGCCCGCGGCGTTCTTTGCCGTCGCCGGTGTCAGCAGGAAGTCAAAAAACTGCAGCTCAAATCCGTAGCTGTCGTTGACGTGTTCAAGGTATTTTTGGTCGTAATGCTTGGTGCTGTAAACCGCAACTTTCATTGTTTCGCTCCTGAAAAATGCAACGTCGGTATCACAACAGGATAACGTTTTCCGCGTCATTTTGCTGTGCTTCAGCCAGACTATGTCGCTAACACCTTCATTTGCCGGACGTAACATGCCATCATTTGGCTCCTCGTCAGGATTGTGTAAAGAACAGGAACGTTAACTGCCATGACGCGTGGCCTTCGCCGAACACTTGCTGCGCTGCTGGCGCTGATACTGCTGCTATTGGGATTGCTGCTGACGCTCACGCAATGGTTGCCGCGTCTGGCCGGTATCTGGCTGCCTGAAAACACCCGAGTGGAACTTAACGGCACGCCGCGCTGGCAGCAAGGCGCGCTGCATTTTCCGTCGGTGCGCTATTTGGCGGGCGATTGTGTACTGGCAAACGTCAGCGATGCGGCACTCGGCTGGCAGCAAAAGCGCTGGCAACTTAGCGCGGGTGAAGTCCAACTCAACAGCGACTGCCTGCAATCGCTGCCGCACAGCGAAGCGAGCGGTGCGCCGCGCAGCCTGGCCGACTGGCAGAAGATGTTGCCTGGCGCCGATGTCCACCTGCAAAAAATCACCATTCTGCCGTGGCAACAATATGCCGGCCGTTTCGATCTCACCTTAAATAACGATGTGCAGCGGCTGTATTATCAGGGCGACAACCTGAGTATGGATGCGCGGTTGCAAGGCCAACTGCTGCAGATTGCCCAGCTGCAGCTCAGTCATCCTTTACTGCCCAAACCGCTCAACCTGCATGGCGATGTCACCTTGCCAACCTTTGCCGATGGCTTGCCGGTAGCGGGCGAACTCAGCGCTGACCTCAATATTGTGCAGTGGCCGCAGCCGCTGGCCCTGACGCTTAACTGGCGGCAACAGCAAGGCACCTTGACGGTGACGCAGCAGGATGACGATCAGCCGCTGCTGCAGCTGCCGTGGCAGGTCGATGAGCGGCAGATTCGTATTACGCAAGGTCAATGGCGCTGGCCGCAGGCCGATCAGCCGCTATCGGGTGGCGTGGCAGTAACGCTGGAAAACTGGCAGCAAGGACTGGAAAACACGCTAGTCAGCGGGCGATTTAATTTGCTGACGCAAGGGCGCGGCGGTAAAGGCAATCTGGTATTAAGCGTTGGCCCTGGCAAACTGAGCATGGTCGATAGCGCCTTGCCGTTCCAGTTGACCGGCGAGAGCAAATTCGCCGATCTGCAGCTGTTTGGCAGCATGCCGGGCTTACTGCACGGCGTGCTGACCGATCCGCAATTGACCCTGAAACAAGGCGCGCTGCTGCGTTTGCGCGGTCGCTTGCTCTCAACGCTGGAAGTGGATGAAGCGCGCTGGCCACTGGCGGGCGTAACGGTGGCGTCGAGCGGTATTAATGGTCGCCTGCAGGCAATACTTAAGGCACACGATCCCAGCTTTGGTCGTTTCAAATTGCATCTCGATGGCCGCGCCAGCGATTTCTGGCCCGACAGCGGCGTGTGGAACTGGCGTTATTGGGGGGACGGCCTGATCGAGCCGCTCACCGCCAAATGGGACGTGAATGGCACCGGCAGCTGGCAGGACACTTTGATCAGCCTCGACACGCTGAATACCGGTTTCGATCAGCTGGCGTACGGCATGGTGCAAGTGGCTAAACCGCGCCTGACGCTCAATGCGCCGGTGCGCTGGCAACGCGATCCTGCGCATCCGGCGTTTAACGGTGGTTTCACACTAAAATCCGGTCAAACCCAGTTCAGCTACGGCGGCTGGCTGCCGCCATCAGAACTCAATTTTGAAGCCAAAGGCAGCGATCCCAGCCAGTTTATCTGGCGCGGTCAGCTGACGGCGGAGGATATTGGCCCGGTACGCGTGCATGGCCGCTGGGATGGCGAACGTCTGCGCGGCGAAGCCTGGTGGCCGGCACAATCTTTGACGGTGTTCCAGCCGCTGCTCAGCAGCGATTTAAAAATGCGTATCCAATCGGGTGAACTGCGCGCGCAAGTGGCATTCTCGGCGGCCAGCGAGCAGGGCTTTGAAGCGGGCGGTCACTGGACGGTGAAAAACGGCAGCCTGTGGATGCCGGACAGTGAAATCAACGGCATCGATTTCTCGCTGCCGTTCCGGCTGAAGGATCATCAATGGCAGCTTGGACGGCGCGGCCCGGTTTCACTGCGTATCGCCGAAGTAAAAAATCAGTTCTCACTGCAAAACATCACCGCTGATTTGCAAGGTCACTATCCATGGCAGGAGCGCCAGCCGCTAACGCTCAGCAACGTCAATCTCGATCTGTTAGGCGGACACGTCAGCATGCCCGAACTGCGCATGCCACAGCATCAAGCGGCGCGCGTCTCGCTGAAGGAGATCAATCTCAGCAAGCTGGTCAGCGCGATCAAACCCAAGCAGTTTGCCATGTCTGGCAAGGTCAATGGCGAATTGCCGCTGTGGGTGAATAATCCGCAATGGCTGGTTGAAAAGGGCTCGATCGCCAACAGCGGTCCGCTCACCTTCCGGCTGGATAAAGATATGGCGGACGCGATTGTCAGCAATAACTTTGCGGCCGGAGCGGCGCTGGATTGGCTGCGCTACATGGAAATCTCGCGTTCATGGGCCACTATCGATCTGGATAACTTCGGCAATCTAATCATGCAATCGGAAGTGAAAGGCGTTAGCCAGTTCAGTAACCGCCGACAGACCGTTAATCTGAACTACCGGCATCAGGAAAATTTGTTCCAGCTGTGGCGCAGCCTGCGCTTTGGCGATAATTTGCAATCCTGGGTGGAGCAAAATGCCACCTTACCCTCGAAGAAGGATCCCCAACCATGAGCCTCAGGGCATTACTGGTGCTGGCAGCCTGGCTGCCGCTGATTGGCTGCGTGCCGCGCATTGAAGTTGCGGCGCCGAAAGAGCCCATCACCATCAATATGAACGTCAAAATTGAGCATGAGATTCACATCAAGGTGGATAAAGATGTGGAAGCGCTGCTGAAGAATCAGAGCGGACTGTTTTGAGGAGAAGCATGATGAAACGCAAGGGGATCGCGCTGCTTGCGGCGCTGCTGTTGATGCCGTCTGCCTGGGCGCTCACGCTGGATGAGGCGCGTCAACAGGGGCGCGTGGGCGAAACGCTCAGCGGCTATGTGGCGGCGCGTCAGCAGGACGAAGAAACGCTGGCGCTGGTCAAGCGCATTAACGATGGCCGCCTGCAGCAATATCAGCGCGTGGCGCAGCAAAATAACCTGACTGCCAGCGAAGTGGCGCGCATCGCCGGCGAAAAGCTGGTGAACCGCGCAGGGAGCGGCGAGTATGTGCGCGGCATCAATGGGCAGTGGCTGCGTAAGTAAGGTTTATCCGCAGATAATCTTTTTGGGAGCTTAAAATGCCAATGCCTCAAACGACAACGGATGCACAGAAGCGCGCCTTAATCGCCGGTTCAGTGGGCAATTTCATTGAATGGTACGAGTTTGCGGTTTATGGCTTTCTCGCGACGGTGATCGCGCAGAACTTCTTTCGACTGCAAGGCGAAGCCGAGCTGACCGGCATTATTTTGACCTACGCTTCCTTCGCCATCGCCTTTTTCTTCCGTCCGTTGGGCGCAATATTTTTTGGCCGCATGGGCGATCGTATTGGGCGCAAGCCGACGCTGATTTTTGTCTTGATCATGATGACGCTGGTAACGACCGCGATCGGCATTATTCCCACCTATGCCAGCATTGGTGTGGCGGCGCCGCTGATCATTACCGGTCTGCGTATTCTGCAGGGCTTGTTTGCTGGGGGGGAATACGGCGGTGCGGTGTCACTGATGACAGAGTTTGCCCCCAAAGGGCAGCGAGGACGTTACGGTGCCTGGCAATCATTCACCGTGGCGTTGGGCCTGCTGGCGGGCGCTGGCATTGTCGCGTTGCTGTCGGCGGTGTTGAGTGTGGATCAGATGCACAGTTGGGGCTGGCGCATTCCCTTCTTCCTCGCCTTGCCGATGGGGATGGTGGCGCTGTGGCTGCGCTACAGCATGGAAGAAACGCCCAGCTTCGTGCGTCAGCAGCAAACGCAAAAAGCGCATCAGCCAATGGCGGTCAGCGCCAGTTTTGGCGCGACGCTCAGGATTATCTTGCTGGCAATCAGCCGCGTGATGGTGTGGTCAGCGGCGGGCTATACCTATCTGGTGATCATGCCAACCTATCTGCAATCTTCGCTGCACACCGGCTTTAACCAGGCGCTATTGATTGCGGTGATCTCCAATCTTGGCTTTGCCGCCACCATCATTCCAGCGGGCATGCTTAGCGATAAAATCGGACGCCGCAGCGTGATGGTTATCGCGGCATGTTTGTTGCTGGTGCTGGCATTACCGTTATTGAAAGTGTTGCAGGCCGAGTCCTCAACGCTGTTGATCAAGGCGCTGGTGGTGTTTGTGGCGGGTGGAATTGTGGGATTGCTGGCAGGACCGGGCCCGGCAATGTTAGCTGAAATGTTCCCCACGCGCGTCCGCTATACCGGGCTGGGGCTGGCCTATTCACTCTCTAACGCGGTTTTCTCGGGGTGTGCCGGACTGATTATCACCTCCCTGATTAAGCAAACGGGGAATCTGGATATCCCCGCCTGGTACATTATGGTCACGGCTGCAATCAGTATTCCGGCGCTGATGACGCTAAACAAAAAAGACCATCTGCGTTCGCTGGATGAAGCAGATGGTTGAAGACGCTAGCGTGTTGCCAGTTGCTTAACTGCTTCATGCACCGGCACTTCACCGCCGGTTAACTCAATGATCACCCGGCTGACCGCCGGTTGATCGATGATTTCAGCCAGCGTCGCCGCCACGTCATCGCGAGGAATATCGCCATACGGGATGGCCAAACCAGCACGCACCCGGCCTTGGCCTTGCTCATCCGTTAGCGTGCCGGGGCGTAAAATCACCCAATCCAGATCGCTTTGCGCCAGCTCGACATCGGCTGCTTTCTTCACGCGCATGTAATTTTCGAAGCTGGCGGAGAGGTTTTTGTTTCTGCCGGCTTCAGGGAAAGCCGACACCAGCAGAAAGCGTGAGATGCCGGCCTGCTGCGCGGCAGCAACCGCGGTGGTTAATCCTTTGCCATCAATGGCGTTCGTCATCTCTTCACCGCCTTTGCCACCAGCACCGGCGGTAAAGACCACCACATCGCTGCCCTTCATCAGCGCGGCCAGCGATGTTGCGTCCAGCGCGGTTAAGTCGCCGTTAACCGGCTCAGCACCCCGTTCACGCAAAGGCTGCTCCTGTTCCGCTTTGCGTAACAGCGGGCGCGCAACGTGCCCGTTTGCGGCCAGCAGTGATGCCAGACGACGGCCAATGTTGCCTGCGCCGCCAATGATAAATACCTTGGACATGAGTACCTCTTCAATTGCGTGGATAACAGCGAGTCAGTATAGCCAACGTCAATCTGCGGAGAAAAAGCAGCGCAGCTTTTGCCTTTCGCGTCCGTGCTGATCCATATTCTCCGCCGCCAGCCATTGGCTTAAGGCCTGCTGAATCGGCGGCCATTCGCCATCGATGATTGATAACCAATCGGTATCGCGATTACGCTGTTTGCGCGTCATGGCCTGACGAAAACGACCTTCAAAGGTAAAGCCGATGCGTTCAGCGGCGCGTCGTGAAGCCAGATTTAGGGAGTCACAACGCCACGCCACGCGGCGATAACCGAGCGCGAAGGCCTGCTGCAACAGCAGATATAACGCTTCACTGCCCAATACGTTGCGCTGCATCAGCGGCGACCAGGTCACATGGCCAATCTCAATCGCGCCGTTCTGCACGTCGATATTGGCGAAACAGACCGCGCCAACCGCTTGCTGATTAGCCTGATCGATCACCGCATAACTGACCAATCCACGGTCACCTATTTTATTGGCAATCCAATCGTTCATCTCGGCTAACGATTGCGGCTGCGATGCGCCAAGCCAGGTCCAGTCGCGATCGTCGGGTACCAGCAAAAAGGCGGCAAACAGGGCGGGCGCGTGATTGAGTTGAAGCGGTGTGAGATGGCAAAAGCGGCCAGTGAGAATATCAGCGGGCGGGAAGATTGCGGGTTGCCAGTCGGGTAGCGCAAAACCGATAGGCTGACCATATTGATTGTATTGTGTCACTTCATCTCCTTTCGCTGTGCTGAAAAATAACAGCAAAAAAAATGCCCGCCGGTTAAGCCTGGCGGGCATTGATCATGCGAAAAAAATGATTACGCAGCAACGATTTGTTTGATGGCGTCTTTTGCATCGTTAGCCGCTTTGGTCGCCACTTCTGGACCATAAGCGATGCCTTCCGCGAACACGAACTCCACGTTAGTGATACCGATGAAGCCGAGGAACAGCTTCACGTATGGGGTCAGCAGATCGCTGGCCGTATCTTTATGGATGCCGCCACGGCTGGAGAGGATCACCGCACGTTTGCCGGTCACCAGACCTTCCGGGCCTGCTTCGGTGTAACGGAAGGTCACGCCAGCGCGGGCAATCAGATCGAAGTAATTTTTCAACTGAGTTGGAATGTTGAAGTTGTACATGGGTGCGGCAATAACCACGGTGTCATGGGCTTGCAGTTCAGCAATCAGCTCATCGGAGAGAGACAGCGCTTCCTGCTGACGTGGTGACAGTGGGGCATCGGATGGGCGCAGCGCGCCAACCAGCTCACCATCCAGCACCGGAATCGGCTGCGCGGCTAAATCACGTACGGTAACCGAGTCACCTTTAGCGCGTGCTTCGTCAGCGTAGAAGTCAGCCAGTTGATTTGACTGAGAGTAACCAGCGAGGATGCTTGATTTCAGAACTAAAACTTTGCTCATGGTATTTTCCTGTGCGTTACGCGGTTGGCTTACCGCTCAATGCTTTACACTGTACGGAGTTAGCCCGCGAGGTAAAAGCGCAATATTTCGAGATCAATGTTCGAAATAATTGAATAACCTCGCACGTCCCGTTCAGGCAGGTGTTCCAAATTGTGCTATGATGCCGACCATTAATTGCTTGAATCCGCCGGGAAATCATCTGCCCGCTGCAACAACAGGTAACGCATCGCTATGTCATCATCCGACTCTTCACCTTTAGCCTCCCTCTGGCCGCGGCTCGATAATCTGACGCTGCGCGACAGTCAACGTCTGCGACGTCGACTGCTGGGCGCTGCAAAGGTGAAAAATCCTGCGGCGCAGCAGGGCATTGTGGCTGAACTGGAGCCGGAATTTGTCGCGGCGGAGCAGCGCCTGGCGCAGCGCACGGCGGCGACACCGCGCATCACTTTCCCGGACAACCTGCCGGTGAGTCAGAAGCAGCAGGACATTGCTGATGCGATCAGTCAGCATCAGGTAGTCATCGTCGCGGGTGAAACCGGATCGGGTAAAACCACGCAGCTGCCGAAAATCTGCCTGGCGTTGGGGCGCGGGGTTAAAGGGCTGATTGGTCACACTCAGCCGCGTCGTCTGGCGGCGCGCACCGTGGCCAACCGCATTGCCGATGAGCTGGAAACCTCGCTCGGCGGCACCATCGGTTACAAGGTGCGCTTTAACGATCAGGTGAGCGAAACCACCCAGGTTAAGCTGATGACCGACGGTATCCTGCTGGCAGAAATCCAGCAGGATCGCCTGTTACTGCAGTACGACACCATCATTATCGATGAAGCACACGAACGCAGTCTGAACATCGATTTCCTGCTCGGCTATCTGCGCGAACTTTTGCCGCGTCGTCCCGACTTAAAAGTCATTATCACGTCAGCGACCATCGATCCGCAGCGCTTCTCACGCCATTTCCACAATGCGCCGGTGATTGAAGTGTCCGGCCGGACGTATCCGGTCGAAGTGCGTTATCGCCCAATGGTGGAAGAGGCTGACGACACCGATCGCGATCAGCTGCAGGCGATTTTCGATGCGGTCGATGAGCTGGGACAAGAGAGCCGCGGCGATATCCTGATCTTTATGAGCGGCGAGCGCGAAATCCGCGATACTGCCGATGCGCTGATGAAGCGCGATATTGCGCACACCGAGATTCTGCCGCTGTATGCGCGCCTGTCGAACGCCGAGCAAAACCGCGTGTTCCAGTCGCACAGTGGACGCCGCATCGTGCTGGCGACCAACGTGGCGGAAACCTCGCTGACCGTGCCTGGCATCAAATATGTTATCGATCCTGGCACCGCACGTATCAGCCGCTACAGTTTCCGCACTAAAGTGCAGCGCTTGCCGATTGAGCCGATTTCGCAGGCTTCCGCTAATCAGCGAAAAGGGCGCTGCGGCCGCGTTTCGGAAGGTATCTGTATTCGCCTCTATTCCGAGGATGATTTCCTCAGCCGCCCGGAATTTACCGATCCCGAAATTCTGCGTACTAACCTCGCCTCGGTGATTTTGCAGATGACCGCGCTGGGACTGGGCGATATTGCTGCCTTCCCATTTGTCGAAGCACCCGATAAGCGCAATATTCAGGATGGCGTGCGCCTGCTGGAAGAGCTGGGTGCCATCACGCTGAGTGAAGACGAAACCTACAAGCTGACGCCTTCGGGCCGCCAGCTCGCGCAGTTGCCCGTCGATCCGCGTATGGCGCGCATGGTGCTGGAAGCGCAAAAATTTGGCTGCGTGCGCGAAGCGATGATCATCACCGCGGCGCTATCGATTCAGGACCCACGCGAGCGTCCTTCGGATAAAAAGCAGGCATCTGACGAAAAGCATCGTCGTTTTGAGGATAAAGAGTCTGATTTCCTCGCCTTCGTCAATCTGTGGAATTACCTGCAGGAGCAGCAAAAAGCGCTCTCCAGCAATCACTTCCGTCGCTTGTGTAAAACCGAGTTTCTTAACTATCTGCGCGTGCGTGAATGGCAGGATATCTACACGCAACTGCGTCAGGTGGTGCGGGAACAGGGGATGCCGGTCAACAGCGAACCCGCGCCGTATCGTGAAGTGCACTGCGCTTTGCTCACCGGCTTGCTGTCGCATATTGGTCAGAAAGATAACGACAAGCAGGAGTTTACCGGCGCTCGCAACGCGCGCTTCGCCATCTTCCCCGGTTCCGGGCTGTTTAAGAAGCCGCCGAAGTGGACCATGGTGGCGGAACTGGTGGAAACCAGCCGTTTATGGGGCCGCGTTGCCGCACGTATCGATCCGGAATGGATCGAGCCGCTGGCGCAGCATCTGATTAAACGCAGTTACAGCGAACCGCACTGGGAAAAAGCACAGGGCGCGGTGATGGCGACGGAAAAAGTGACGCTTTACGGCCTGGCAATTGTGCAGGCGCGTAAGGTTAATTACAGCCGCATCGATCCGCAACTGAGCCGCGAGCTGTTTATCCGTCATGCGCTGGTGGAGGGCGATTGGCAGACGCGTCACGCGTTCTTCCGCAATAACCTGAAACTGCGCAACGAAATTGAAGATCTGGAGCACAAATCGCGTCGTCGCGACATTCTGGTCGATGATGAAACGCTGTTCGCTTTCTACGATCGCCGCATCGGCAGCGACGTGGTGTCTGCACGCCATTTCGATAGCTGGTGGAAGCAGGCCAGCAAAGAGAATCCGGATCTGCTGAGCTTTGATAAGCAAATGCTGATCAAAGACGGCGCGGACAAAGTCAGCCAGCTCGATTACCCCAATTTCTGGCATCAAGGCAACCTGAAACTCAAGCTGAGCTATCAGTTTGAACCGGGCGCGGATGCCGATGGCGTGACGGTGCACATTCCGCTGCCGCTGCTGAACCAAATCGAAGAGACCGGTTTTGAGTGGCAAATTCCGGGCGTGCGCCGCGAACTGGTTATCGCGCTGATCAAATCGCTGCCCAAGCCGGTGCGCCGCAATCTGGTACCCGCGCCCAACTACGCCGAAGCGTTTCTCGGCCGCGTTACGGCGATGGAACTGCCGTTGCTGGATGCGCTGGAACGCGAATTCCGCCGCATGACCGGCGTCACCATTGACCGGGAAGCCTGGCAGTGGGATCAGGTGCCCGATCACCTGAAAATGACTTTTCGTGTAGTTGACGAACACAACCGTAAGCTGCAGGAAGGCAAAAATCTGCATCAGCTGCGGCTGCTGCTGAAAGGCAAAGTGCAGGAAACGCTGTCGAAAGTGGCGGATGATGGCCTGGAACAGAGCGGTTTGCACATCTGGAGCTTTGGCGATTTGCCGCAAAGCTACGAGCAGAAGCGCGGCAGCTATCAGGTCAAAGCCTGGCCGGCGCTGGTGGATGAAAAGGACAGCGTGGCGATTCGCCTGTTCGATAGCGAAGTGGAACAGCAGAAAATGATGTGGCGCGGTCAGCGTCGCCTGCTGCTGCTCAACATTCCGTCGCCAACCAAGTATCTGCACGAGAAGCTACCGAACAAAGCCAAACTCGGTTTGTACTTCAATCCCTACGGCAAAGTGCTGGAACTGATCGATGACTGTATCGCCTGCGGCGTGGATAAGCTGATGGCGGAGGCGGGCGGCCCGGCGTGGCAACAGGAAAACTTCGAACAGCTGCGCGACAAAGTGCGTGCTGATTTGAATGAAACCGTGGTCACCATCGCTAAACAGGTCGAACAGATCCTGACCTGCGTGTTCAATATCAACAAGTTCCTTAAAGGACGCGTGGATATGTCGCTGGCGCTGGCGTTAGGCGATATCAAAGCGCAAATGAATGGCCTGGTGTATCGCGGTTTCGTCACCGGCAATGGCTGGTCGCGTCTTGGTGATACGCTGCGCTATCTGCAAGGTATTGAGCGTCGTCTCGAGAAGCTGCCGGTCGATCCTCACAGCGATCGCGCGCGTATGCTGAAAGTGCAGGCGGTGGAGCAAGCCTGGCAGACGTGGCGGAATAAATTGCCGCCCCAGCGTCAGGATGATGCCGACGTGCAGGCGATTCGCTGGATGCTGGAAGAGCTGCGAATTAGCTATTTCGCCCAGCAGTTGGGCACGCCTTATCCAATTTCGGATAAGCGTATTCTGCAGGCGATGGAGCAGTTGAGTTAATTGTTAGATGGCGCGATAAATCGCGCCGCTACGAAACAGCGCGTTTTTAACATCGCACAATTCTCGAAGAAAACGGCAAGGCGGGGCAGCGGCCCCAGGGATGGGCCACGACGACGTTACGTAGCGGCCCCGCCTTTTGCCTGAGAGCGCCGAATTACTGGGCTAACTCTTCCAGCTTATCTTTAAAGGACGGCACCGCAATCGCGCGGTTATCGGCACGGTAACGATCGGCCGGCGCGGGTGCTGAACTCTGTACCGCAATCAACTGCCACTCATCACCGTTCTTCAACAGCAGCGGCGAACCGCTGTCGCCCGGCAAGGTATCGCACTGATGCGACAACACTGCACGCTGCGCCCAACCGGTCACTAAACAATCGCTGTGCGAATAGAGCGTATCCAGATGATCGGCCGGATATCCGGCTTGCGTCACTTTACGTTGCGTGGTTTTCAATGCGGCGGTTAAATCGCCACGCGAACCCTCAAACAATGGAATCGGCACAATGCCGGAGGGCGGATTATGCAAAATAACCAGCCCATAATCGTAGGGTGCGGCTCCCGGCGGCACGATCCAGCCTTCGCCGTCTGCCTGCAACCGGCGCGCTAAAGAGGGTTCAACGCGCGCATCAATATCATGAATCTCGTAGCGCCAACCTTTCGCGCTGGCCATAAAACGCAGCGCCACCGGCTTATCAAACTTGCCGGGCGGAGCCAATAAACAGTGTCCGGCGGTCAACGCCAGATGGGCAGAAATCAAGGTGGCAGTGCAGAGGTTACCGCTTTCGGTCTCTAACTGACCGATGGCATCCCAGGGCGCGGCGCTCACGTCGCTGATCGCCTGGCGATGATCTTTGCCAAAAAACAACGTTTTGATGTCTTCCGGGCTTGGCCCATCTTCATCATCGGCATGTGCTGTGTGGGTAAAACTGAAAAGACCAACGAGTAACAGGATAGCCAGGCGCATAGTTCTCTCAATGGCGAGAATAAGTAGAAGTTGTTGTCATCACGCTTGAGCGATAACTATAGTCGGTGAGCGGTGAAAAAGGGAGAAATATTGGAGTAATCAGCACGCTACAACGATTAGATAAAAAAGCTGGCTGCAACTATGCCACAGAGGATCATCACAATCAGAATAATTTCGAAGCGATAGCGACGCACCATTTTTCGCTACTCCAGTAAATAAACACCCGGCATAACCGGGTGTTTTCAATCATCAATACGGTGTTGGCGCTAAAGCGATCTTATTTAGCTGCTTTTTTCACTTTGTGGTGCTTTTTAGCAGCCTGAGCTTTCTGCGCAGCTGGCTTGGTTACTTTGTGGTGCTTTTTAGCAGCCTGAGCTTTCTGTGCAGCTGGTTTGGTTGCTTTGTGGTGCTTTTTAGCTGCCTGGGCTTTCTGTGCAGCTGGCTTGGTTGCTTTTTTGTGGTGCTTTTTAGCAGCCTGGGCTTTCTGTGCAGCTGGCTTGGTTGCTTTTTTATGATGCTTTTTAGCGGCCTGAGCTTTCTGTGCAGCTGGCGCTTTCTTCTCTACTTTTTTGTGCTTCTTAGCAGCCTGCGCTTTCTGAGCAGCAGGTTTCTTATGATGTACTGCTTTGTGTTTCGCTGGCGCTGCAGTGGTTGCTGGCGTTGCTGGAGCAGCTGTGGTCTCAGCAGCGAAAGCAACAGAAGACATACCCATAGCAGCGGCGATCACCAGTGCAAATAATTTTTTCATTGCAAAATCCTCGAACTATTTTTTCATGTGTAGCCCACTGCGGGGCCGGTGAAAACACTATATGAAAAACAATTCAGGCTTTCCGTGAGGCATTGGTATCGGCGTGTAACGGATTGTACAAAGCGGCGTAAAGGAAGAGAAAAGGGCGGCCGCATCGGCCGCCGCGCAGTTTACTCAGAGAGATAACGTTGTTCAAGGTGCTGACGGAAATAGTGCGGATTCAGCGCTTCGCCGGTGGCATTGATCAGCAGCTGCTGCGTTGGGAAACGGCTGCCGTGCTGCCAGATGTTCTGCTGTAACCAGTCAAACACTGGCTGCAACTCACCTTGCTGGATCAGCGTCTCAACCTGCGGAATGGCACGCTTCACCGCCTGGAACAGCTGGGCTGCATACATCGCACCCAAGGTGTAGGTGGGGAAATAGCCAAACGCACCGTCGGTCCAGTGAATATCCTGCATGCAGCCATCGCGATAATTACCGCGCGTATCAATGCCCAACGATTGCTGCATCTTCTCGTCCCACAGCGCCGGGATATCTTCAACTTCAATCTCGCCTTCAATCAGCGCGCGCTCGATCTCGTAACGTAAAATCACGTGCGCCGGATAACTCAGTTCGTCAGCGTCGACACGAATAAAGCCCGGCTTCACGCGCTGCGCCTGACGGATAAAGTTGTTTAGCGCCAGCGCAGGCTGATCGCCCATCAGCGCCACCACCTGCGGATGGATATGTTGCAGGAAGGCTTCACTGCGCCCCAGCTGCATCTCCATAAATAGGCTTTGCGACTCATGAATCGCGGTAGAACGCGCCTGCGCCACCGGCTGACCGCGCCACTGTTTTGGCAAATTCTGCTCGTAGCGCGCATGGCCGGTTTCATGGATCACGCCCATCATGGCGCTAAGGAAGTCGTTCTCGTTGTAACGCGTGGTAATGCGCACATCTTCCGGCACGCCGCCGCAGAACGGATGCGCACTCACATCTAAACGGCCGTGATTGAAATCGAAGCCCAGCGTTTTCATCACGCTCAGGCCGAGCTGTTTCTGCGATTCGATAGCGAACGGACCCACCGGCTGCGCGATCGGGGTTTGCTGCTGCTTCGCCACTGCTCTTTGTAGCAGGTCGGGCAACCAGCTTTTCAGATCGCCAAAGGTTTGATCCAGCTGCGCGCTGGTCATGCCAGGCTCAAACACATCCAGCAGCGCGTCGTAGCGCGATACGCCGAGTGCATCGGCACGCAGCTGCGCCTCTTCACGGCTCAGCTTCACCACTTCTTTCAGATTGGCGGAGAAACCTTGCCAGTCGTTCGCCGGACGCTGCTGACGCCAGGCGTGTTCACAGCGCGAACCGGCCAGCGACTTGGCTTCCACCAGTGAGGCGGGCAGCAGCGTCGCTTGCTGCCAGGCGCGCTGCATCTCGCTCAGGTTAACCTGCTCGACATCATTCAATAATTCCTGCTGCGCGGCATTAAACAGCCCGCCGAGGCGTTTATCGGTCAGCACTTCGTGCATGAACACGCTCAGTTCGGCCATCGCTTCACCGCGCGCCTGGCTGCCGCCCGGCGGCATAGTGGTTTGCATATCGACACCGGCAATGGCACCTAAATGGCCAAAGCGGGAGAGACGCTGAAAAGTGCGGCTAAGTTCTTGATAAGCGGAAGTCACGTAATAAGCTCCTTATGACGGTAAGCGTGGCGCAATGTCCCGCAAGGGTAGATCAACCGGCCAGCAAAAGCGAACGCTGGCGCCGCCAAGCGGGCTGCTCTCAATCGAGACATTTCCCTGCATGGCCAGCGCAATGGAGTGCACGATCGCCAGACCCAAACCACAACCGCCGGTGGCGCGATCGCGGCTTGGATCGAGGCGTACAAAAGGTTCGAACACGCGGGCGCGCTCTTCCTGCGGAATGCCCGGACCGTCGTCTTCCACCTGCAAACAGCCCAGCGCGCCATCAAACCATAAGCTTACGCGCAGGCGCTGTTGCGCATAACGCAGGGCGTTATTCACCAGATTATCCAGCACACGCTCCATCAGGCGCGTGTCAGCGCTGCCGACGTTCTCCAGCTGCGGGATATCCAGCGCAATCTGCGTCTGCGGATTCATGGTTTGCACGTCTTCAATATGTACACGTAGCCATTGCGCCAGATCGAAGGATTGCAGATGAAGATCAACGCGCGGACGATCGAGGCGCGCATACGTCAGCAACTCCTCAATCAAACTCTCCAGCTGGCCCACATCGCGGTTCAGCGCGGCGGATTCCGTGGCGGTGAGGTTATCGCTCATCTCCAGCCGGTAGCGCAGTCGCACCAGCGGCGTACGCAACTCGTGCGCGATGCCGTCAATCAGCTGTTTCTTGCTGGCAACCAGCGTGTTGATGTTCTCCGCCATCTGATTAAACGCTACGCCAAGACTGTGCAGGCTGGAGGTGCTTTCAAAATGGGTGCGCACGTCGAGTTCGCCACGGCCAAAACGCTGCGCGGCTTTCTCTAGCCGCTGCATCTCTTGCCAGTGCGGACGCAGCCAGATAAACACCGGCAGCGCCAGCGACATCCCGATAAATGCCAGCAGCGCGATATCCAGAATGCGCATCTGATGCAGATAGAAAAGATACGGAATCGGGCCAACGGAAAGCACATAGTGGCTGCGCGGAATATGCTGTAAGAAGGTGTACTGATCGTCAATCGCCACGATTTCCCCGGCGCGCAGGCGCTTCATGTCTGCATCACCCAGCTGATATTTGCTCATCGGCTCGATATTCAGATCAAACGACAGGTCAAGATCGAGGCTGCGAATGGTTTTGCTCCAGTCGCGCGGTGGGATCTCGCGCAGTTCGCTGCGCATCAAAAAAAGCGAGCTGGCCATCAAGTCGTTCATCGACTGGCGTCCGGCGCGTTCGGCGGTGAATTTGTACACCAGCCCAACCAGCAGCGTCATCACCAGAAAACAGACGAACAGCAGCAAATAGAACTGAATAAAGAGCTTTCTCATGCGGAACGGGTATCCCAGGCCTGCGGCGCGAACAGATAGCCTTTGTTACGGATGGTTTTGATGCGGAATGGCTCGGTGGCGCTGTCGTAGAGTTTTTTGCGTAAGCGAGAAATCGCCACGTCGATGCTGCGATCCATGCCATCGTAGGTCACGCCGCGCAGGGTTTTCAGCAGCGCATCGCGATTGAGGATCTGTCCGGCGTGATTCGCCAGTTCCCACAGCAGATCGAAATCGGCGGTGGATAGCACAATATTCTCCTCAAACAGCGTCACCTGGCGATTGAGCGAGTCGATGGTCAGGGAACCAAAACGCAGCACGCGTTGTGAGCTTTGTAGGGCGGGCGTCACTTCCGGCTGACCGGCATGCGCCTGACGCAGATGCAAACGTAGGCGCGCCAGTAACACCGCCGGCGGCGTGGTTTTGAGGATGTAATCGTTAGCGCCCATCTCCAGCGACAGAATGTGGTTCATGTCGCTATCGAGCGAGGTGAGCAGCACAATCGGACCTTGCCAGCTAGCACGCAGATCGCGGCACAATGTCATGCCATCTTTGCCGGGTAACATGATATCCAGCATCACTAAATCGGGATCGTGCAGGGCGATGGTGGCTTCGGCGCGGTCACCGCGCGTTTCAACAATTACTTCAATATCGTGGCGGCCAAGATAAGCGGCGATCAGTTCGCCTACTTCTGGCTCATCTTCCACATAGACGATTTTGTTCATAATTCACTGTGACGGATGAGAATCTCAGCAGCATAGCTTTTCCTGGTCCTGAGCTCTACGTTACCGCACGAAATATCCCTGCGTGACTGGTATGTATACCGTGAAATGTGCCATCATTAGCGGCGCGTTGTCGCGCAAGGTTCGGAACCGTAACGAAAAACAGGAGGAGTGCGAGAGTGTCTGATAAAGAGCTGGCTTCAGCCGGATACAGTGATCGCATCTGCTTCAATTACAGTGATTTTCTCTCCGCTTCCTGCAAAAAACGCTGGAGTTTTGTCGATGCCATTTATGGCGTGATGCCTATTTTTGGCATGGTGACGCGTAAATCGGCGCACAATCTTCAGGCCAGCGACGACCATCTGAAAGAATTAGCATTACAAATCATTTCAACACAGGTGAGCGACGAGATTAATATCGCGCGTTTGATAACCCTGGCCGAACAACAACACATCAGCCGCTTTGATATTCAGCTGCCGTATCCGCTGTCAGCGGAGCAGCTTGACGCTATTCATCAGGAATACCGTAAGCCGCTCAATCTGACACAGCAGGATGACCTGCTGTGCGTTTCCATTCCCGTCCAGCCGCACTAATTCGTTAGCTGCCACAACGCGGGCAGTGACGCCGCAATCAACAACACAATCGCGATGCGCTCCAGCTGTGACAACATTTTGTCGCCACGGCCGCCGCGTCGTGCGTACAGAAACAGCAGCAATCCGGGCGCATAGAGCACGACTGAAAGCAGCAAATGCAAAGGACCCGACGCATACAGCAGCCAAATGCCATACGCGCTGGCACCGACGCCGGTAAACATCGCCCAGGGTTTGTTCTGCCCGCGTACTACCTTAATCAGATACAGACCCACCAGCAGATAGGGCACCAAAATCATTTCTGAAGCGATGGTCAGCAGCGTGTTGTAATCCGCACCGGTTAAGGCGATCAAAATCAGGCAAACCTGTACGCTGCCGTTGGTCAGCCATAACGACGTCGAAGGGGAGTTGTGGCGGTTCTGACGCGCGATGCTGCGCGGGAAGGCACCTTGTTGTGCGGCGAGGAACGGCACTTCAGCGGCCATAATCGTCCAGCTCAGATAAGCGCCGCACACCGAAATAATCAATCCGACCGCAATCACCGCATCGCCCCAATGACCGAGCAAATGCTTCATCAAACCCGCCATAGAAGGATTGCGCATCTGCGCCAGCTCGGCACGCGGAATCACGCCTAACGACAGCAGCGTAACCAGCAAGTAGACCAGCAGCGCGGCCAGCACCGCCATCAGCGTGGCGCGTCCGACATCCTGTTTATTACGCGCACGCGCAGAAACCACCACCGCGCCTTCCACTCCAATAAATACCCACAAGGTGATCAGCATGGTTTGCTTCACCTGCTGCCACAGCGGCTGACCGAGTTCCACGCCGCTGAAATCAAAGCGGAAGCGATCATAGTTGAATGCCAGCAGCGCCAGCACCACAAACAGCAGCAGCGGCACCAGTTTTCCCAGGGTCGCCAGCACATTAATGCTGGCCGCAGTTTGCACGCCGCGCAGCACCAGACAATGCACCAGCCACAGCAGCACCGACGCGCCGAGCATCGCCTGCCACGTATTGCCATCACCAAACACCACGCGATCCGGCGTGTCGGTAAAGAAACTCAGCGCCGAGAAGACAATCACCAGATAAGAGACGTTGGCAATGACCGCACACAGCCAATATCCCCACGCCGAGCAGAAGCCTATCAGCTCGCCAAAGCCGGCGCGCGCATAGGTAAAGATGCCGCCATCCAACTCTGGTTTCAGCCGCGTCAGCAACAGCATGGCGAGCGACAGGAAGATGATGCCAACGCCGGTGATGAGCCAGCCGATCAGCAGCGCCGCCGGGCCGGCAACCGCTGCCATATTTTGCGGCAGGCTGAACACGCCAGCGCCCAGCATAGAGCTGAGTACCAACGCGGTGAGCGCACTAAGACCTAATTTTTTATCCAAAACGCCCATCCTAAACAGCAGAGTATGCTGGGTGGTGACGATTCCGCTGGAGTGTCGCGTGGCAATGAGCCAACTTTGAAACGGAATCCCCTAAAAACAGGCGGCAGATTTTACGGAGTGCAAACGGGGAAGGCAATGCAAGACTATGCAAATCTGCGCACAGATTATGCAGTTAGTATGAAGGAGATTTTGAAAAGGGCGACGGACGCCGCCCTTAATCGCTATTACTTGAACAGATCGGCGGTGACAGTCAGGTTACCGCCGCTCTGGTTCTGCCATTGACGCGTGATGTGGTAGTACTTAGCGCCTTTTTCCACTGCGCGTTTGCCAACCGCTTCCGAGATTTCGGTTGGGGTACCGAAGTGATCGGAGAAGGTGATGGTGTCAAACGGCTGCATCTGCGCAGCAGTAATCGCATTCACTTCCTGCACGCTACGGCCATCGGCAGTTTTCACCGTGTAACGTTGGCCGGTTGAGCTTTGCGTTTCGAAGAAACGACCAACGTTGCGGCTTGGGGTATCCGAAGAGGCCACGCCAGGAATGGCCACTTTAGTGGCGGCGGTGCCACCTGCGGCCAATGCAGCTTTACCGGCTTCAGAATCTGCTGGGATTGAATCAGAGGTGTTCTGTACTTTACGTTCTGGCGCATCAGCCTTATAAACATACGCGGTCACGTACTGGTTGCCGCCGTTGTTCGCATCAACCTGACGCACGATAAAGAACGATGCCGCACCTTTATTTTTGGCTGCCTTGGCAATCGCTTCATTAACATCTGGCTGGCTGGAGAAGAAGCCATTTACCGACACGGTGTCATACGGCTCAAGGCGATAGGCTTCTGCTTTCGGCAGCTCTTTCACGCCTGAGAAGGTGCGATATTTAGTGGAGTCATCCGCTTTTGGTGCGTTAGCTTTATACAAATCAGCCGTTACGCGCCAGTTACCGCCGTTGCCGTTGCTATCATTAATACCCTGAACATAGAAAGAGTCAGCGCCTTTGGCATCGGCTTGTTTGGAGATGGCATCAGTTGCATCGCCAATCGCATTGAAACGGCCGCTGATATTAATACGTTCGAATGGTTTCAACGCGGCCGCTTGCTCTGGCGTTAACTCTTTAGCAGCAAACGCATTCGCTGCCAGCAGTGATAACAAGGTTGACGCCAGAATGGTGTTCTTCAGCTTCATAAAAATGATCCTTCGCCTTACGCAAAATGAGTACGAAAACGTGCTGGACTCTTGATGTATAACAGATTAGCCGCTGATTATTGCATGTAATAATCGGCCTGTCTCAGCCAATTTAAGCGCATAACATTGACAATCTCTGCCGTTTATTCATCGACCTGTCATTGACTTCTGTTACGGCTCTTTTTTGCACAGATAACCACTTATTCTGGTAACACTTAGTGCCATAATAGTTAAAGCATTGTTAATTAAAGGTTTTTAAAAACACTTAATTCGACATGACACGATTTTGCGCAGCAGAATATTTTTTAATAAACACCAAATGCAGTGGCAAAACATGGCATTCAATCTTTGTGTCTGAATATTTGTGTGAATGTCATAAGTGGGCGTTATCGCTGTGGATCACTCTTCATATTTTCAGTAGGTTATAAAGACTTTGTTACATTGTGCATTTTTCTCATAAAAAGCTGAAACACTGTTTCGGCTTTTGAGCTTTTTGCCACTTACAGAACCTCATCCTTTAATTGTTGAAAGGAAACAGTATGTTAATTGGGATACCCAAAGAACGGTTAGCCAACGAGTCGCGCGTGGCCGCCACGCCAAAGACCGTTGAGCAACTGATCAAGCTGGGATTTAGCGTCACCGTTGAACAGAGCGCAGGACTTCGCGCCAGCTTTGATGATGAAAGCTTTATCGCCGTCGGCGCCACTATTACTAACACTCACGATGTGTGGCAATCGGACATCGTTTTGAAAGTGAATGCGCCGGACGATCAGGAGATTGAACTGACGCGCGCCGGTAGCACGCTGGTGAGCTTTATCTGGCCTGCGCAGAATCCCGCGCTGTTAGAAAAGCTGGCAGCACGCAACGTCACCGTGATGGCGATGGATTCGGTGCCGCGTATTTCTCGTGCGCAGGCGCTGGATGCGTTGAGCTCAATGGCGAACATTGCGGGTTATCGCGCCATCGTTGAAGCCGCTCATGAATTCGGCCGCTTCTTCACCGGTCAAATCACCGCTGCCGGTAAAGTGCCGCCAGCCAAAGTGATGGTGATCGGTGCGGGCGTCGCGGGATTAGCGGCCATCGGCGCGGCAGGCAGTTTAGGTGCCATCGTGCGTGCGTTCGATACGCGTCCTGAAGTGAAAGAGCAGGTGCAGAGTATGGGCGCCGAGTTCCTTGAGCTGGACTTTGAAGAGGAAGCAGGCAGCGGCGATGGTTATGCCAAAGTGATGTCTGAAGCCTTTATTAAGGCAGAGATGGAGCTGTTTGCCGCGCAGGCGAAAGAAGTGGACATTATCGTCACCACCGCGTTGATTCCTGGCCGTCCGGCCCCGAAGCTGATTACTGCCGAGATGGTTGCCAGCATGAAACCAGGCAGCGTAATCGTCGATCTGGCTGCGCAAACCGGCGGTAACTGCGAATTGACGGTGGCCGATCAGGTGACCTTAACCCATAACGGCGTGAAGATTATCGGTTACACCGATTTGCCAAGTCGCCTGCCAACGCAATCCTCACAGCTTTACGGCACCAACCTTGTCAACCTGCTGAAATTGCTGTGCAAAGAGAAAAACGGCGAAATTACCGTGGATTTCGACGACGTGGTGGTGCGCGGGGTGACGGTGATTCGTGATGGCGAAGTGACATGGCCAGCGCCGCCGATTCAGGTTTCCGCCGCGCCGAAAGCGCAACCCGCCGCACAGCCGCTGCCGAAGGCAGAAGCCAAACCGGTTTCACCATGGCGCAAGTATCTGCTGCTGGCGCTGGCGGTGGTGCTGTTTGCCTGCCTGGCCAACGTCGCGCCGCCGGACTTCCTGTCACACTTCACCGTGTTCGCGCTCTCTTGCGTGGTCGGCTATTACGTAGTGTGGAACGTGAGTCACGCATTGCACACGCCTTTGATGGCCGTCACCAACGCCATTTCCGGCATTATTGTGGTGGGTGCGGTGCTGCAGATGGGCCACGGCGGTTGGGTCACGATTCTGTCGTTTATCGCCGTACTGATCGCCAGCATCAATATCTTCGGTGGTTTCACCGTCACCCAGCGCATGCTGAAAATGTTTCGTAAGAATTAAGGGGTAGCAACATGTCTGGCGGATTAGTTACTGCAGCATATATTGTTGCCGCGATTCTGTTTATTTGCAGCCTTGCCGGTCTCTCGAAACACGAGACCTCCAAGCAGGGTAATATTTTTGGTATGAGCGGCATGGCGATTGCGCTGCTCGCTACCATTTTTGGCCCGAACACCGGGAACGTTGCCTGGATTCTGCTGGCGATGGTGATCGGCGGTGCAATTGGTTTGCGTCTGGCGAAAAAAGTCGAAATGACCGAAATGCCGGAACTGGTTGCCATTCTGCACAGCTTCGTGGGTTTGGCGGCGGTGTTGGTGGGCTTCAACAGCTATATCGATCACGCGCCAGGCCTCGCGCCGGTGATGGAAAATATCCATCTGACCGAAGTGTTCCTCGGCATATTCATCGGTGCGGTGACCTTTACTGGTTCACTGGTGGCGTTTGGCAAACTGCGCGGCAAGATCTCCTCATCAGCGCTGATGCTGCCACATCGTCATAAAATGAACCTCGCGGCGCTGGTGATTTCCTTCCTGCTGATGCTGTGGTTCGTACAAACTGATAGCACCGGTGCGCAGGTGTTTGCGCTGCTGCTGATGACCGTCATTGCGCTGGTGTTTGGCTGGCATCTGGTGGCGTCAATTGGCGGCGCGGATATGCCGGTTGTGGTCTCAATGCTGAACTCTTACTCCGGTTGGGCGGCGGCGGCGGCAGGCTTCATGCTGAGCAATGATTTGCTGATCGTTACCGGTGCGCTGGTCGGTTCCTCGGGTGCCATCCTCTCTTACATCATGTGTAAAGCGATGAACCGCTCCTTTATTAGCGTGATCGCCGGTGGTTTTGGTACCGATGTAAGCGTGGGCGGCGAGAGCGATGAAGTGGGCGAGCACCGTGAAATTACGGCGGAAGAGACGGCAGAAATGCTGAAAGCCTCTTCTTCTGTAGTGATCACGCCGGGTTATGGCATGGCGGTGGCGCAGGCGCAGTATCCGGTAGCGGAGATTACCGAAAAGCTGCGCGCGCGAGGTATCAAAGTTCGCTTTGGTATTCACCCGGTTGCCGGTCGTTTGCCGGGTCACATGAACGTACTGCTGGCGGAAGCGAAAGTGCCTTACGATGTGGTGCTGGAAATGGACGAGATTAACGATGACTTCAGCGATACCGATACCGTTTTGGTTATCGGCGCGAATGACACTGTTAACCCAGCCGCACTGGAAGATCCGCGCAGTCCAATCGCTGGCATGCCGGTGCTGGAAGTGTGGAAAGCGCAGAACGTGATTGTATTTAAACGCTCGATGAGCACCGGATATGCGGGTGTCCAGAATCCGCTGTTCTTTAAAGACAATACGCAGATGCTGTTTGGCGATGCAAAAGCGAGCGTGGAAGGCATTCTGCGCGCGCTGTAAAAAAGCAGGGCGGTGATGTGATTCACCGCCCTGAGTAGAAATAAGTAGGGCGGCCATGGCGAGCCGCCCTTTTTTTAATCAATCGTCTTCATCTTCTTCGTCATCGTGATCAATCGGCGATTTGAAATCGTCTGGCTTGATCGCCAGCAAATCACAACGCAGATGATCAATCACCTGTTCCGCAGTATTACCCAGGAAAGCGGCTGACAAGCCGGTACGGCCGATGGTGCCGAGCACCACAATGCCGGCGTCCAGATGCGAGGCAATATCCGGAATCACTTCCTCGGGCAAACCTTTCGCCACGTGGGTGAACTCTTCACTGATGGAGAATTTTTGACGCAGCGCTTTCATCGCCACTAAATGCTGGCCGCGAATCGCGTCGTTGTAAACGCTGGGATCAAAGTCGGGCAGTTCGATAGCAATATTGATCGGGGTGATGGGGTAAGCGCCGACCAAATGCACTTCGGTGTGATTCACCATCTCGGCAAGCAGCGTGGTTTCACGAATCAGCTTCTGATTTAGCTCATCATGATGCGGCTCTTCGCTGGCTAAGTTGACCGCTACCACCGCTTTGCCGCCTTCAGGCCACGCCTGATCTTTCACCATCCACACCGGACATGGACATTTACGCAGCAGATGCCAATCCGTCGGGGTGAAGATGACCGCTTCGAGGCGATCGTGCTGGTGCGCCATTTTCAGCACTAAATCATGCTGATGTGCCAGAATTTCCTGGATGATGGCTTCATACGGACGGTTATGCCAAACCACTTTGATTTCAATTTCAACGCCAGCCTCAATATATGCCTGGGCCTGTTGGCGGATCCATTCGGTACGTTGGCTGATTACCCCTTTGCGCATATTGGAGCGCTCGTCGGGCGACAGCAGCGTGGTCATTTCATATGAGAAGTCGTAAATAGGCAGGAAAGCTTTGATTTTTCCGCCAATACGTTGATTGAGATAAACCGCACGACGCAGCGCGGGCTGATCGTCCTGCTGGGCATCAATAGCCACCAGAATATTTTGGTACCGGGACATAAGCCGATCTCCTAAAACCAAAGCAAGTTGGGTTAAAGATAGCCTAAGTTTGGACAGGGCAGAAGCGGAAAAGTTGTTGCCGGATCAATAAAATAACTTTTATTAACCCGGCACAGAATCACGCGGCTTGTTCGGTCTGGCCAGCTAATTCTGCCAGCAGAGCGTGGTTCTCAATGGTGATATATTTGCCTTTTACGGCCAGCATGCCACTTTTCTGGAAGCGACCCAGCAGACGGCTGATGGTTTCTACGGTTAGTCCCAGATAGTTACCAATGTCGCCACGCGTCATGGTCAAACGGAATTCACGCTGTGAGAAGCCGCGCTGACCGAAACGACGCGACAAATTCCAGACAAACGCCGCCAGACGCTCTTCGGCATTTTTCTTCGACAGCAGCAGAATCATGTCCTGATCGCCTTTGATTTCACCGCTCATCAAACGCATCATCTGCTGACGCAGCGCCGGCATTTTACCGGAGAGGTCGTCGAGCGTTTCAAACGGGATTTCGCACACCATCGCCGTTTCCAGCGCTTGCGCAAAGCTCGGATGTTTGGCACCAACAATGGCGTCAAAACCCACCAAATCGCCTGCCAGATGGAAGCCAGTAATTTGCTCGTCGCCTTGTTCAGTGATGGTGTAGCTTTTGATGGTGCCGGAGCGGATTGCGTAGAGAGATTTCAGTTCATCACCGGCTTTGAACAGCGTCTGGCCTTTTTGAATCGGCTTTTTGCGCTCAATGATGTTATCCAGCTGATCCAGTTCGTGCTCGTTCAGCGTGAAGGGAATACACAATTGGCTGATACTGCAATCCTGACAATGGATGGCACAACCGCCAGACTGAATACGTCGAATGCTGCGTTTTTCCTGGATCATATAGTTACGCTCGATGATTATTGACTGCGGTCAATTTTAACATTTTTCTTAGCGAAGGGAACTCATCCGAGCAGTAAATGTCCTTAAAACCCCACAAATGTCAGGTATTACGGGGTTTGCGCTGGTCTGACTGAAGCGCATTTATTGATCTGGAACGTTTTGTTGCCAGGTTTACAGCTTGAGCGCGCTTATTACAGCGCAAAAAGTGACAGATGTTTTGCCCATAATCCTTTACTACTCTTTTGCTTTAGCGTCGAATTGGACGCGCAGGCAAACACCAGGCGAGAGGAAACACCATGAACCTTGATGATGAAGACCTTTTCCGTGATGCCATGGGTGATGTGACACCATTAAAAAATTGCGCTAATACCCAATGGCTACGCGCACCTTCGCCTAAAGCGCCGCGTGCGCCGCAGGAAAGTGACGAGCAGGAAAATTTCCTCACGCGTGGCTATCTCGACATCGTTCCACTGACAACACCGCTGGAATTTAAAGTTGAAGGCGTACAGCAAGGCGTGCTGGATAAGCTGCGACTGGGCAAATATCCGCCTGAAGCCAGCCTTAATCTGTTACGGCAGCCAGTGGAAACCTGTCGTCAGGCGCTGTTCAGCTTTATGCAGCAGGCCAATAAACATGGGTTGCGCAATCTATTGATTATTCATGGCAAAGGGCGTGACGATGAGTCGCATGCCAATATCGTGCGCAGCTATGTGGCGCGATGGTTGCCGGAGTTTGCAGAAGTGCAGACCTTTTGTACGGCGCAGCCGAAAGATGGTGGGGCGGGCGCGCTCTATGTTGGTTTACGAAAAACCGAACAGGCGCGCCTGGAGAACCGTGAGCGTCATGCAAAACACAGTCGCTAGCTGTGGAATTTGCGGATGGTCGCCATCAACACTTCGGCGCTCAGGCTTAACGGACTGCCGCTGCGCGTAATAATGCCCACCGGTTCGCCTGGCCCCGGCGAGGCGATCGGTAGCGCACACAACGCATCGTGATTCAAATCTTCTTTGATGGCGCCAGAAGGCACAAACCACACATAGTCGTAACGCAGTGCCAGCTGTCGCGCCAGCGATGTCGATGAAGTTTCGACGCAGTTTGCTGGTAAGGTACAACCTTGCTCATTCAGCATATGCTGCGCGATACGGCGCGGTGCGGTGCCTTCCGGCGAAATCACTACTGGCCACTGCATCGCGCGCGACAGCATAACGTTCTCGCTTAATAGCGGATGATCGGGGCGCACCACCAGTTTGAGTGATTCCAGAAACAGCAATTCATAAGTGAGTCCGGCCATCATATCGCTGTCCGCCATACGACCAATCCCGACATCAAATTCACCGGCACGTAAACCGGCCAACAACACGTTGTTATGCAATGTCGCAACCTGCACCGTGGTGTTAGGTTGCTGTTCATGGAAGCGATCGAGAATTTGCGGCAGCATGCCCATCGCCGCAGTCGTCAGCGCGCCGAGTCGAATCACCACCGGTCGGCCCGGCTGCGGTGCGTTGAAGCTCTGACCAGCATGATTAAGCGCATCCAGCACTTTCACCGCATGAACCAGAAACTGTTCGCCCAGCGTGGTGAGCTGCGCGCCGAGTCGTCCGCGCTCAAACAGTCGCGCGCCCGCCAACTCTTCCAGCTCATTCAGTGTTTTCGATAAAGCGGGCTGGCTCAGATTGAGCGTTTCAGCGGCACGACCGAGCGTGCCTTGCTGCGCCACCGCCACAAAGGTATGTAAATGACGCAAGCGAATGCGCTGATTGAAAAGGATATTTTTGTCCATACGCCCAACATAATGAGTTATGCCGAGGAGCAGCAATGAGGAAACGTTAATTATGTTAACTTGCCTGCAAATTTATATTAACAAAAACACCGCTATGCAAGCTTCGCCGCTAACCTGATGTATTTATGGGTAAAGCTGCAAAAGACACTTTTTGCAGCATATTCGCGCGCTCTTAAATCAATAACATACAGCGTAAAAAGTTGAATAGTTCTCAATTACATCCAAAAAGAGTGCCTGTTATTGTTAACGATGAGCTATGATAAGCGCCGTTTTTTTTACTAAAACTGATGCCCTAAACGGTTAAAAGTGCAGGAGTCGTTACGTGACCAGCGTTGAAGCAGTAGACGTTCGCCAGCTTATCAATAAGAGTGCGCTTAGCAGCTGGCAGAAGCGCTTAATCGCGCTGTGCTTCGTGGTAGTGGCGCTGGACGGCATGGACATTGCGCTGATGGGCTTTATTGCGCCCACGCTGAAAGCCAGTTGGGGCGTCACGAATCATCAACTCGGCATGGTGATCAGCGCGGCACTGATTGGTCTGGCATTGGGGGCGATGGTCGCTGGACCGCTGGCCGATCGCTATGGGCGCCGCGTGATGATCCTCACCAGCGTGCTGTTTTTCGGTCTGTGGACGCTGGCCACGGCGATGGCGCAGAACATCGAACAGATGATGCTGTTCCGCTTTCTCACCGGTTTAGGGCTTGGGGCCGCGATGCCCAACGTGGGCACGCTGGTGGCCGAATACGCGCCCGAACGTCGCCGCTCATTTATTATTACCGTGGTGTTCTGTGGCTTTACCTTTGGTGCCGCGACGGGAGGCTTTGCCGCTTCGTGGCTGCTGCCGCGCTATGACTGGCACTCCGTTATGCTGATGGGCGGCGTGCTGCCGCTGCTGGTGCTGCCTTTTTTAGTGCGCGGCTTACCGGAATCGGTACGTTTTCTGATTAGCCGTCGCGCGCCTGCCGCACGTATTCACGCCATCCTCGAACGTATGCTGCCCGGCAGCGTGCAGCCGGATAGCCATTATCAAAGCACTGAGCTGCCCACCGCGCGAAAAGGTTCGGTGGCGACCGTGGTGTCGCGCCGCTATCTGTTCGGCAGTTTGATGTTGTGGGGCGGCTACTTTATGGGGCTGTTCCTCGTTTACCTGATTGGCAGCTGGATGCCTTCATTGATCAGCACGCTCGGCATGTCGGTGACGGAAGCGGCGATTGTCACGGCGATGTATCAGGCCGGCGGAACCCTTGGCTCGCTGTTTGCGGGTTGGTTGATGGACCGCATCAACGCCAATCTGGCGCTGGCGGTGATCTATTTCTGCGGTGGCATTGCCATTGTGGCACTGGGTTTTTCACCCGCGCAGGTCGGCTTAATGAGCGCCATCGCTTTCTGCAGCGGCTTCTGTTTTAACGGCGCCAACACCGGCATGAATGCGCTCTCCGCCAGTTATTACCCAACTCATGCGCGTGCCACCGGCTCCAGTTGGATGCACGGCATAGGGCGCATCGGCGCCATCATTAGCGCCTTTGTCGGTGCCGAGTTATTAACGCTTGGCTGGACGTTCAGTCAGATCTTCCTGCTGCTGGCGATTCCCGCCGTGTTAACCACCATCATGCTGGTGCTGAAATGTCGCTTTGGTGACCAGTCAAACCTCACCGAGTGACAAGGCGATCACAGTTCCACGAAATTGTTACCCGCCGCTAAAGGGTTGATCTACAGTAGCAACAACCCGTTAGCCCAAGGTGATGATGATGCCAAACTTTCTCAGCAGCGATGCCATCCGCACGCTGTTCTCGCAGGCAATGTCGACCCTGTATCAGCAGGAAGTGCCGCAATACGGCACGCTGACGCAGTTGGTCACCGCTGTTAATGAACGTACGCTGGAAGCCAATCCCGAGTTAAAAAACCGCTTGTCGGCCGCCGATGAACTGAGTCGCCTGAGCGTCGAACGTCACGGTGCGATTCGCGTCGGCAAGGCTGATGAACTCAGCACGTTGCGCCAGATGTTTGCCGTGATGGGCATGGAAGCGGTGGGGTATTACGACCTGTCGCAAGCCGGTGTGCCGGTGCACTCCACGGCGTTTCGTCCGGTCAGCGATCGCGCGTTGCGCCATAATCCATTCCGCGTTTTCACTTCGTTGCTGCGTCTGGAACTGATTGATGATGCGGCGCTGCGCGAGAAGGCCGCTGCAATTCTCGCCGCGCGCGATATCTTTACGCCAGGTTGCCGCGCGTTGATCGCTAAGCAGCAGCAGGGCGGTTTGAACGCCGCGGATGCCGCCACTTTCGTGCAGGAAGCGCTGGAAACCTTCCGCTGGCATGCGCACACCACCGTAGACAGCGCCACTTATCGCGCACTGAGCCAGCAGCATCGTCTGATTGCCGATGTGGTGTGTTTTCGTGGTTGTCACATCAACCATTTGACGCCGCGCACGCTGGATATTGATCGGGTGCAAGCGCTGATGCCTTCACGCGGCATCGATCCCAAAACACTGATTGAAGGCCCGCCGCAGCGTAAAGTACCGATTCTGCTGCGCCAGACCAGCTTCAAAGCGCTGGAAGAAGCGGTGCACTTTAACGATGGCACGCCGGGCACGCACACCGCGCGCTTTGGTGAGATTGAACAGCGCGGCGCGGCGCTCACCCCGAAAGGACGCGAACTTTACGATCGTCTGCTGGCCGAAGCCGGTACCGGCAGCGATAACCAGCATCACCAGCAACATCTAAGTGAAGTGTTTGGTGATTTCCCCGACGACGAAGAGTCTTTGCGCGAGCAGCAGCTGGCGTGGTTCCGCTATCGCCTGACCGAAAAAGGCGAGCATCTGCCGCCACGCGCGGGCGAAAGCGTGACGCAGTTGCTGGCTGAAGAGCGTTTGAGTGCCGAACCGATCGTTTACGAGGATTTCCTGCCGGTCAGTGCCGCGGGGATTTTCCAGTCGAATCTGGGCGACGTGGCGCAAACACGCAGCGCGGGGAATGCCAGCCGAGCGGATTTTGAAAGCGCGTTAGGTTGCGCGGTGCAGGATGAAATGGCGTTGTACCAGCAGATGCAGCAGCGCAGTCTGGAACGCTGTGGCGTAGCCTGAAGAGAAATGTTACAGCCGGTCTGAAATTCAGCAGACCGGCTGCTTTTCTTGTGGTTATTGCAAGCGCGCGTCACGCACCAGCGTGTACTTCCCGGCACCCAAAAACATAATGGCGAGCGCACCCAGCAGGTAAAGCGCTTCTGTCTCCAGCGCCCACGCACCGACGTCGGTGCGATGCCAGACAGCGCCCATTTTTACCAGCAGTGTCGCAACAATCATGTTCACCGCAATAATGAACGCCGCAGGGCGCGTCAAAAATCCGATGATCACCATTACAGGTGCCGCTATTTCCCCGATGTAAGCACCGTAAGCGATGAAACCTGGCATTCCTTTGACGGCGAGCATGTGCGCAATCCAACCCACGCCATGCACCACTTTGAACGCCCCATGAAACAGCAGCAATCCGCCAAACGTCAGGCGCAAAAGCAGTTTGCCAAGGTCCGGGTGATCGCACATCCGGTTGAACATTTGATTAATGCCACCAAACATGGTGTTTCTCCGTCGCGCCAGGTTAACTTGCAACCTTAAAACAAATGGCCTTGATGGGGTTAGCCAAAATATTTGATGGAGTTGTTCAAAGAATCGCGCCGCGTTTCGGCTTAATCTGCAAATGCTTTCAGAACATGGACATTCGTCCAAGGCCTGCAAATAATGGAACGATGCATTATCAGGGAACCCGAGATGAAAAATGAACGACGTCTGAGGATCATGACCGCAGAAGGGGAACTCAGAGGCCTGATGGACGAAGATCTTTTTGTCTTTAAAGGAATACCGTACGCAGCTGCACCTACTGGCGCTTTACGCTGGCGACCGCCGCAGCCGGTCCAGCCGTGGCAAGAGGTGCGTGATGCGACCAAATGGGGCGCAGCAAGTTGGCAAAATCGTGACTATTGCGTGGCCGCCGGCGGTGGCGATCCCGGTCGCTTTAGTGAGGATTGTCTCTACCTGAATATCTGGACGCCGGATGTTGAGCCTTCGCGGCCGTTGCCGGTAATGGTCTGGTTGCATGGCGGGGGATTTTCCATCGGTGCCGGTAATCTTGATCCTTATCGCGGTAAAGCGCTGGCGGCGCAAGGTGTGGTGGTGGTGACGCTTAACTACCGACTCGGTCACTTCGGTTTTTTCTCTCATCCGGCGCTGGATGCGCAATACCCCGACGGGCGCGTGATCAACAACTTTGCCTTACTCGATCAAATTGCTGCTTTGCAGTGGATTCAGCGCAACATTCCTGCCTTTGGCGGCGATCGCCATAACGTGACGCTGTTTGGTGAATCCTCCGGTGCGCGTAGTGTGTTATCGCTGTGCTGCTCGCCGCTCTCCGAGGCGCTATTTCACAAAGGCATCGTACAAAGCGCCTACAGCCTGCCCGACATCCCGCAAAAGCAGGCACAACAGATCGGTTTGCAGGTCGCGGCGCATTTTGCGTTACCCGAAGATGCCAGCGCCGAGCAGCTGCGCGAGCTACCGGCCGAACAATTCTGGCCGTTAGAACGCCCGCTGGCGCTCGGCCCGGTGCCCATCAGCGGCGATGCGGTACTGCCGAAACCGATGTTAACCACGTTTATGTCCGGCAAGCAGCATCGCATTCCGTTAATGATCGGCAGCAACAGCGATGAAGCCAGCGTACTGGACTATTTTGGCGTGGATGCCACGGCAGTATTGCGACAGATGCGCAGCAAAAACCGCATCAGTTATTGCCTGATGAAGTGGCTGTACGACATTCATGATGATGCGCTGCTGGGACGTGCGGTGGCGCGCGATATGGCGTTCACGGTGTTACCGTTAATCATCGCTCAGGCGCAGCACAATATCGGCCTGCCCGCATGGCGTTACTGGTTCGATTACGTCTCCGAAAATGCGCGCGACCTCTATCCGCACGGAACATGGCACGGCAACGAAATTCCCTATGTCTTTAACACGCTGGATACGCTAGCGCCGCCAGCGGAACGCAGCTACAGCGAGCAGGATAAAGCGTTCGCCTCCACAGTCAGCGCTTATTGGGTCACCTTCGCGCGTGAAGCCAGCGAGTTCAGCTCGCACTTAGCGGGTGAAGTAGATTGGCCAGCCTGGCGACCGGGCGAAGATCTGACGCTGGCGCTGGGCGATCAGGGCAAAGCCCAGGCGGTGGTGAAGGCGCGCTTTATGCGTGGACGGCTGCGTTTGTTCCGTTTGATGATGCGCAGCCACGTTAAGCTTTAATGAGCGTGCTAATGGTGTAATCTGGCAAATCAATTTATAAGGCAAATTTTCGCCTATCTTGCTGATAAATCTTAAAAGCGCATATTCCTCACCCGCGTCAGTAAGCAATTAATTAGCTTACAAAACCGTTACATTTTCCCGATCCGATGCCGATAAACGCAATATGCCCGATTTTATCGGGCCTCCTTCGCGTTTCACACCAAGGGATTATGTATGGGTATCTTAAAAAATTTCACCATCCGCGCCGTATTGCTCACCATTCTTGGGCTGTTTTGCCTGCTGTGGTGTGCCGTTGGGCTGTTTAGCGTCCACTCACTGAACGCCCTCGGCGAGGGCAACGAGATTGACCGCCAACTGGTCAATCAAATGACGATTTTAAGCAAAGGAAATGATCAATATTTTCGTGTCGTTACGCGTCTGTCTCGCGTGATGGAAGGCCGCGCCTCAGGCAGCGCAGTCGGTGCTGATGCTTTTACCCCGGTGCAACAAGCGCTCGACAATATGAAAACGCTGCTGGCGCAGTTTAAAACCATGGCGCCAGGTCCGATGGATGCGGAGACCGCCAATAGCGTCATCACCAACTGGCAAAAACTGCTCGATGAAGGCATCGCACCGCAGGTTTCGCTGGCGCAGCAGGGCACGCTTGAAGCCTATCGTGCGCAAGCCAATAACGTCACGCCGCCGCTTAGTCGTGCGTTTGGTGCCAGCGCGGAAGCTTTCAATAAAGCCGCAGGCAGCAAACTGGATGAGACGCGCGTCACCGTCGATAAGCTCACCAGCATCACTAAAGTCATTATTCTGGTGGCGGTGGTGATTGGCTTGTTTATCTTGCTGTTTACCGATCGCTATCTGGTGGCGATGCTGGTGAAACCACTGGAGCGTATCCGTAACCATTTCACGATTATTGCGCAGGGCGACCTCAGCCAGCCGGTGGAAGATTTTGGCCGTAACTGCGTCGGCAAGCTGGTGCCGCTGCTGCGTGCCATGCAGGACAGCCTGCGCGAAGCGGTAAGCGCGATTCGCAGCGGCACTGAAAACATTTATCGCGGCGCAGCGGAGATCTCCTCCGGCAACAACGATCTCTCATCGCGTACCGAAGAGCAGGCGGCCGCGCTGGAGCAAACCGCGGCCAGCATGGAGCAGTTAACTGCCACCGTGAAGTTCAACGCCGACAACGCGCGTCAGGCCAGTTCGCTGGCCGAAACCGCTACCGGCACCGCACAGCAGGGCGGACGGTTGGTGGGCGAAGTGGTTACCACCATGCAAGGCATCTCCGGCAGCTCGAAGAAGATCGCTGAGATCACGAGCGTGATTAACAGTATCGCTTTCCAGACCAACATCCTGGCGCTAAACGCCGCGGTAGAAGCCGCACGCGCCGGTGAACAGGGCCGCGGTTTTGCCGTGGTGGCCAGTGAAGTGCGCAATCTGGCACAGCGCAGCGCCGGTGCGGCGAAAGAGATCGCCACATTGATCGAAGATTCCGTGCAGCGCGTGGAAAAAGGGTCGGCGCTGGTGAGCAGCGCGGGCAGCACCATGCACGACATTCTTAAGTCGGTGCAGGATGTAAATGAAATCATGAAGCACATCGCTGCGGCGTCAGAAGAGCAGAGCAAAGGGATTTCGCAGGTCGGTACCGCCGTCACCGAGATGGACAGCGTCACTCAGCAGAACGCCTCGCTGGTTGAGGAAGTTTCTGCCGCTGCCAGCGCGCTGGAGCGCCAGACGCAGGAGCTGCAGGCCTCGGTGGCGAAATTCCGTCTATCGGACAGCGCGCCGGTAAATAAGGCCGTGGTATCGCCAACCGCGCTGCGTCGGCCGGTGTTGACCGGCGCAGGCCTCGCACAGCCGAAATCAGCCTCTGACGAATGGGTCTCGTTCTAAACCTCAGATAACCACGCCACCAGTTCCGGCAGGAACGGTGGCGCATCTTTTTCCGCCCGCTGTAACAGGCTGTAGCTTGCGCCGGTCGCCACACTGGTGGCAAACGGCGCAATCAGTCGCCCATTCACCACATCGTTCTGCACCAAGGTGACATCCGCCACCGTGACGCCAAATCCCTGAATCGCAGCGCTGATCGCGAGATCCATGGTGGCGAAATGCTGATTGCGCGCCATTGGCAACGCGGCATCCAGCCCGGCCAGCCAAAGCTGCCAGTCGCGTGAATCCGGCGTGGGATGCAGAAAAGTAAACTTCGCCAGTTCGCCAATCTGCGTGGGCGGCGTGACGCTGCTGGCCATCACCGGCGTTAAACGCTCCTCAAACAGGCAAATCGAACCGGCTGGCGACGGGCCAAACACAATTGCCGCGTCAAAGTTATCGAGCTGCGAGCCATGATCGAGTGTGGTGGTCAACGCTACGTGAATATCTGGCCGCTGCTGTTCCAGCGCCACCAGACGCGGCACCAGCCAGCGCATGGCGCAGGTAGGCGCTTTCAGACGAATCGAGCCGTTGCTGCGGCTGGCTTTTTCTGTGGCATTCACCAGCATGGCGAAACCTTGCTGCAATTCCGGCAGCAGCGCGGCACCTTGTTCGGTGAGATGCAGACCACGGGCGTGGCGGGTAAACAGCGCGAAGCCCAGCCAACTCTCCAGCGTGGCGATTTTACGGCTCACCGCGCCTTGGGTGATGCACAGCTCGCTGGCGGCACGCGTCAAATTGAGATGGCGCGCGGTGACCAGAAACGCGTGGATGGCATTGAGCGGCAGAGCAGAGCGGGACATAACAACCTCAAGCTATGATTTTTAATCATGGCTATTATGACAACAATTCGCTTGTCGACTCAAGCCGCACACCGTTGAATAGAAATCTACTTTCGATACGTGGTTATGCAACCTTACGAGGCACCGATGACCTTGAACAGCAGTGTTAACATCTCTTCCAAACAGCCCGATGTCGGCACGACGATTTTTAGCGTCATTGGCCAGCTGTCGGCGCAGCATAAAGCCATTAACCTGTCGCAAGGCGCGCCCAACTTTCCGTGTGATCCCAAGCTGGTTGAGCTGGTCAGCCAGGCGATGCGTGACGGTCATAACCAATACGCTTCAATGACCGGCCTGCCGTTGCTGCGTGAAGCGCTGGCGGAGAAAGTTCACACGCTGTATGGCCAGCACTATGATGCCGGCAGCGAAGTGCTGATCACCGGCAGCGCCAGCCAGGGCATTTACATGGCGATTTCCGCGCTGGTCCACGCAGGCGATGAAGTAATCTTCTTCGAGCCGGCGTTTGACAGCTACGCGCCGGTGGTCCGTCTGCAGGGCGCTACGCCAATTGGCCTGAAGTTGCAGGTGCCGGATTTCGCCATCAATTGGGACGAACTGCGCGCCACCATTACGCCGCGCACCCGCATGATCATCATCAATACGCCGCACAACCCCAGCGCGCAGGTGCTGTCAGCTGCGGATCTGGATCAGTTAGCCGCGTTGACGCGCAACACCGATATTGTGGTGCTGTCTGACGAAGTCTACGAACACATCCTGTTTGATGGCCGTAAGCACTGCGGCATGGCAACGCATCCGGAACTGGCGCAGCGCAGCGTGGTGGTTTCCTCCTTTGGTAAAACCTTCCATGTCACCGGCTGGCGCGTGGGTTATGCGCTGGCACCGGCAGCGCTGATGGAAGAGATCGTCAAAGTCCATCAGTTCATGATGTACGCCGCCGATACGCCAATGCAGGTCGGTTTTGCTCACTATCTGCAAAATCCGCAGAACTATCTGCAGCTGTCGCCGTTCTATCAGGAGAAGCGCGATCGTCTGCTGACCTTGATGGAGGATTCGCCGTTTAAACTGCTGCCAAGCGCCGGTTCGTTCTTTATGTTAGCCAGCTACGGACATTTCAGTGACGAAAGTGATAGCGAAATGGTAAAACGTCTCATCGTCGATCACGGTGTGGCCACCATTCCGCTGTCGGCGTTTTATATGGACGGCACTGACAATAAATTAATTCGCCTGTCATTCGCAAAAGACGACGCAACACTTCAGGCCGGTGCAGAGGCGCTCTGCCGGGTCAAAGGGTAACTTAGGGGTAAATATAATGAAAAAATTGAACGCACTGTTTGTCGCTTTGGGCATGCTGACCTCGGCGCACGCGCTGGCGCAGGAAACCTTACGCTATGGTCTGGAATCGCAGTATCCGCCTTTTGAGAGCCGCAACGCGCAGGGTGAACTGGAAGGTTTCGACATCGAACTGGGTAAAGCGATTTGTCAGGTAGGCAACTTCGACTGTAAGTGGGTGGAAAGCAGCTTTGATGCGTTGATTCCGGCGCTGCAGGCGAAAAAATTTGATGCCATTAACTCCGCGATGAACATCACCGAAGCGCGGGCGAAAAGCATCGACTTCACTAAGCCGATCTACCGCATTCCGACTATGTTAATCGTGAAAGAGGGCGAGAAGCTGCTGCCAACCGCCGAATCACTGAAAGGGAAAAACATCGGGGTGCTGCAGGGTTCGATCCAGGAAACCTATGCCAAGAAACACTGGGAAGCGCAGGGCGTTACAGTGACCTCTTATCAGGATCAGAACCAGGTTTACAACGACATGGTTGCCGGTCGTCTTGACGGCACGCTGGTGATGTCAGCTGCCGGTCAATCGGGCTTCCTCGAAAAGCCGCAGGGTAAAGGTTTCGCCTTTGCCGGCAAGCCGGTAGAAGATGACACCATTCTCGGCACCGGTATCGGTTTTGGTCTGCGTAAAGGCGATGACAAACTGAAACAAGAGCTGGATGCGGCAATCACTAAGGTGCAAGCAGATGGTACCGTCACTAAGCTGGCGGCGAAATTCTTCCCTGGGATTGATGTTTCAGCGAGCAAATAACTTAAAACAGGTCGCGTAATGCTTGCCGGTTTAACCAACGGTGTTTGCGCAGGCCGGGGCCACTTTTGGTCCGTCGGTCCTCGCGCCGCTTACGCGGTTCCTTCACTTCGTTCGTCTGCCTGACGGACCGGCGGAGACGGGACTTCCATGTCCCGGCTCCGCCTTTCGCCCGCGTCCTGCGGGCTCTCCTGGCTTCCTCGCTTCGTTCAGCGCTGCGGATTGCCTGCCCAAAAGTGGCCCCGGCCTGCTTCTTAGCTTCCGTACATGTTGTTGAAAACGGCTCAATTTTGAGAGGCGCTGGCACGTCTGCTGCGGCAAAAGGGCTATTCGCAGCGCTGAGGCTTTTACGTTGGGCCAGGAGCCTCACGCATGGATGCGTGAGGCAGTTCGGGGTCGGCCAGGACGGCCGATCCGCGAACGGTCCGTTGGCACAACGTGGAAGCCGAAGGCACCGCGCTAGCGGCGCGAGGACGGCCCGTGACGCAGCAGATGTGTCAGCGCCCGCAGGAGTTCGTGTCGTCATTTATGACGACCTTCTTCTTTTATTTCGCGGCTAAATAACACAACGCTTCGGCCACCTGATACGACTTCACAAACGAGGGAACCGGCAAAAACTCAAAGCGCGAATGGAAATTGTGCGCGCCAGTGAAGAAGTTCGGGGTCAATAATCCTTTCGCTGACAGCGCTGCACCGTCGGTGCCGCCGCGCATCGGGATCACCTTGGGTTCCACGCCCACTTGCTCTAACGCGGCAAAAATCAGGTCAATCGCACGACGGTCTTCACCAATTGCATTACTGATATTGCTGTAAGTATCGTTAATCGTCAGCGCTACATGGCCGGTGGGATAACGCGCGGCGATTTCATCGGCCACTTCCACCAGTTGCTGTTTCTTCGCATCAAAACCCTGCAAATCGAAATCACGAATCGAGGCTTTCAACACCGCGCGGCTGGCGTTGGCATTCATATCGTTAAACCAGATATAACCTTCGCGGCCTTCGGTATGTTCGGGGGTTTTTAAGCGATCGAAGCGGGAGATGAAGTCATGCGCCATCAGCAGCGGATTTACCAATACGCCTTTGCCCGACATCGGATGCGCCGGCACGCCGGTAAACACCAGCTCAGCGGCGGCAGCATTGAAGTTTTCATACACCACTTCACCCAGCTCGCAGCAGTCGATAGTCCAGGCGAAATCGACGTTAAAGCGCTGCTCCAGATCCAGCGCTTTAGCGCCGCGCAGGCCAATCTCTTCATCGGGCACAAACGCCACCACGATATCACCGTGATCGCCGCGCAGGTTCTCCAGCAACGTCATCACCACCGTCACCGCTGCTTTGTTATCGGCGCCCAGCACGCTGGTGCCGTCGCTGAAGATAATCTCCTGCCCGAGATAAGGTTTGATCTCCGGATGTTCCGCCACGCGTAGCCAGATGTCCTGCGTGCTGTTAAGGCACAGATCTTCTCCGGTGAACCTGAGGGTTTGCGGGTGGATATCCGGCGACAGGCCAACATCCACGGTATCAATATGGGTGATAAAACCGATACGCGGCGCATCAGGGCGATTACCGGGTTTCACCGCAGTGACCGTGGCGTGCTGGTCAATCACGATATCCTGCAAACCCAGTTCGCCCAGCTCCTTTGCCAGTAACTCCGCCATCGCATGTTGGGACGGCGTACTCGGCAGCGTGGTTGATTTGGCATCGCTCTGGCTGGAAACCGCCAGATAACGGTAGAAACGCTGGGTCAATTGGCTGGCAAGTTGGTCTGTCATCACAATTCCTTATTAGCATTGCGGCGTCTGTAGTACGCGTGCTGGTTAAATCATGTTATTTATTAATCAGATGAACATTACATAACGAAGCAGACTCATGGAAGTCAATAAAAAGCGAGGATCATGATGAAAAAAATGATGGCAAATCTCACTCTCACTGCAATCGGCTTGGCGGTCGCGGGCGGGGTTTCGGCAAAAACGCTGGTGTACTGTTCAGAAGGATCGCCAGAGAACTTTAACCCGCAGTTGTACACGTCGGGAACCAGCGTCGATGCCAGCGCGGTACCGATTTTCAACCGCCTGGTGGACTTCACGCCCGGCACCACCGAACTGGTGCCGAGCCTCGCCGAGAGCTGGGATATCAGCCAGGATGGTAAGGTCTACACCTTTCATCTGCGCAAAGGGGTGAAATTCCAGAGCAACAAGCTGTTTAAGCCGTCGCGCGATTTTAACGCCGACGACGTAATCTTCTCGTTTATGCGCCAGATGGATGCCAAAAATCCCTACCACAATGTCTCCGGCGGTAACTATGCCAACTTCGAAAGCCTCGAGCTGGCGAAGCTGATCACCAGCATTGAGAAGGTCGATGACAATACCGTGCGCATCACCTTAGCTCACGCTGAAGCGCCATTCCTCGCCGACTTAGCCTGGTATTTTGCCTCGATCCATTCGGCTGAATACGCCGACCAGATGTTGAAAGCCGGCACGCCGGAGAAGGTCGATATGGAGCCGATTGGCACCGGGCCGTTTGAGCTGGTGCAGTATCAAAAAGATTCGCGCATTCTCTATAAAGCCTTCCCGGAATACTGGCAGGGCAAGGCGAAACTTGATCGTATCGTCTTCTCGATCACGCCGGACGCCTCGGTGCGTTATGCCAAGCTGGAGAAAAACGAATGCCAGATTATGCCGTTCCCCAATCCGGCCGATCTGGAGAAGATGCGCACCAATCCCGATTTAACGCTGGAACAGAAATCAGGCCTGAATACCGGTTTCCTGTCGTTCAACACCACCAAAGCACCGCTGGATAACGTCAAGGTGCGTCAGGCGCTGGCGATGGCGATCAATAAGCAGGCGATCATTGATGCCATCTTTAAAGGCACTGGCACGGTAGCGAAAAACATCCTGCCGCCGGACGTGTGGAGTGCGGATAAAGATCTGAAGGATTACGACTACGATCCGCAGAAAGCCAAAGCGCTGCTGCAGGAGGCGGGGATTAAGCCAGGCACCGAAATCGCCCTGTGGGCGATGCCGGTACAGCGACCGTATAATCCAAACGCGCGACGAATGGCGGAGATGATTCAGGCGGACTGGGCCAAAGTGGGTATCAAAGCCAATATCGTCAGTTATGAGTGGGGCGAATACCTCAAGCGCGTGAAAGGCGGTGAGCATCAGGCGGCGCTGATGGGCTGGACCACGGCGACCGGCGATCCGGATAACTTCTTCGGTCCGCTTTACAGCTGCACCTCGGCGAATGGCGGCTCCAACTCGTCAAAATGGTGTTATCAGCCGTTTGAGAAGATCATTACCGAAGCGCGCGCCGAGCAAAATCACGACAAACGCGTGGCGCTGTATCAGCAAGCGCAGCAGATTATGCATGACCAAATGCCAGCGGTGATGATTGCTCACTCAACCATCTTCGAGCCGGTGCGCAAATCGGTGACTGGTTATCAGGTCGATCCGTTCGGTAAACACATCTTCTACCCGGTGGATATCAAGAACTGAGTCACGGCTTCCAGCGCTGGCGCAGCGGTTCCTCTAACGCATCCAGCTGTTGCAGCATAAAGGTGAGAAACACATTCAGGGCGGCACTGCGAGGTCGCCCTGATTGCGTCTGCAGCTGCAGGGTGCGCTGGCTCAGCTGATCGATGCCTACCGAGCGCAAAATCAAACCGTGCGTTTCCGCTTCCTGTAGCACGGTAAAGGCGCTGCAAATTGTCACCGCCTGCGGCGTGCGCAGCAGGAATTGAAACAACATCGAAAAGGTATCGCAGGTCATCACCGGCTCAACCAGGCTGCCATTCATATGGCTGGCGAGCTCAAACAGTTGCCGCACTGTGGTGTTTTGCTGCGGCAAGGCCAGCGGATAGTGACTGAGATCGGCGAGCGTGACCTGCGGCGCGTTGGCCAGCGGATGCGTTTGATGCATCACGATTAATACCGGTGCCGGCCACGAACCCATCACTTCCACACCGCGCTCAGCGTGAAGACTAAACTGCAGCGCCACGTCACACTCGCCGTTGCGCAGCGCTTCCGCCACGCCTTGCGTGCTGGCGACTTTCACATCAAACAGCACGCCCGGATTGTCATTGCGAAAATCTGCGATCAAACGCGGTAGCAGCGTAAACGCCAGTCCATCGGTGCAGGCCACGCGAATCAACGTGCGGCGCACCGCTTTCAGTCCCTTAATTTCCGCCAGCGCATACTCCATATCCAGCAGGTTCTTACGTACGTGATGTGCAAAGATTTCGCCCGCTTCGTTCAACACCATGCCGCGCGCGTGACGCGCAAACAGCGGCACGCCAACCTGATTTTCCAGCCGCTGAATTTGCCTGCTGATCGCCGACACCGCCACAAACAGCTGTTCGCTGGCGGCGCTGAGCGAGCCGGTGTTGGCGACGGCGAGAAAATAGCGGATTTCACTGCTTAACATGCGGATGCCTCATGGTGGTGCATGCCTCGAAATCGGGCAAGCTAGCTTTGCTATAAAAGCAAATCTTACTCGATAAATTGATAATTGTGGCAAAGCAGTGTTTCCGCAAAGATGCCTTAACGACAAAACAATAAATGACAGGGCAAACATGACGGCACAACAGGCGGTTCAACAGGCCACCGCTTATTTTGACAGCGGGGAGTTTCAACAAATTTTGGCGCGTCGCGTGGCGCAACGTACCGAAAGCCAGCGCGACGATCGTGACAGCGAATTACAGCGCTATTTGCAGGATGAGATCGGCCCGCAGCTGATCGCTCTGGGCTTCACGTTGCATTTCATCGACAACCCGGAAGCCGCTAATCGACCGTTCCTCGTGGCGGTACGCATTGAAGATCCCATGCTGCCAACCCTGCTCAGCTATGGTCACGGCGATGTGGTGTTTGGTGATGATGAAAACTGGCGCGATGGCTTATCGCCGTGGCAGATGGTTGAAGAGGGCGATCGCTGGTATGCGCGTGGCAGCGCAGATAATAAGGGCCAGCACTGCGTCAATCTGGCGGCGCTGGAGCAGGTGTTTGCGTTGCGCGGTGGCAGCCTGGGCTTCAACTGCAAAATGCTGTTCGAGATGGGCGAAGAGATCAGCTCGCCAGGGCTGGCGCAGTTGTGCCAGCAGCATGGCGAGCTGCTGCAAGCCGATCTGTTTATTGCTTCAGACGGTCCGCGTCTCAATGCGGTTCGTCCAACGCTGTTCCTGGGCTCACGCGGCGCGGTTAATTTCCGTTTGACCGTTAACGCGCGTGACAACGCTTATCACTCCGGCAACTGGGGCGGATTGTTGAGCAATCCGGGTACGCAGTTGGCCAACGCCATCGCCTCGCTGGTCAACGCGCAGGGCGTGTTGCAGGTTGAGGCGCTGAAACCCAACTCTTTGACGCCGCAGGTGCGCGATATTCTCGGCGATATCGAGGTGGGCGGCATGCCGGGCGATCCCGATATCGATGTGAACTGGGGCGAGCCGGGACTGACGCCAACCGAACGCTTGTATGGCTGGAACACGCTGGAAGTGTTGTCGTTTCTCACCGGCAATCCGGCGCGTCCAATGAATGCTATTCCGGGCAGCGCCACCGCCGTGTGTCAGCTGCGTTTTGTGGTGGGTACCGACTGGGAAAATCTCGCCCAGCATGTGCGCGCCCATCTGCATCAGCACGGTTTTGACTATGTGGAGGTGGAGTTTATGCGCGGATCGCCCGCGACACGCCTTGATCCCACCGATCCGCTGGTCAATTGGGTGCTGACCAGCATGGCGGAAACCAGCGGCAAGAAACCGGCGCTGCTGCCTAACCTCGGCGGTTCGCTGCCCAATGACGTGTTCTCCGATATTCTCGGTTTGCCAACCTTGTGGGTGCCGCACTCGTATCCAGCATGTGGCCAGCATGGCGTCAATGAGCATATGTTGAAATCGATTGCCCGCGAAGGTTTGCAGATTATGACGCGTCTGCTGTGGGATCTCGGCGAGCAGGGAACGGAACTGGTAGCGCAGCATCGTGCGCACGTTGGAGGTGGCCAATGAGTACATTAAATACCACGATGCCGTTAAACGCAGCGAAGCCCAATCTGCACAAAACGCTGTTCGCGACCTGTATCGGTAACGCGCTGGAGTGGTTTGATATCGCCGTGTACGGCTTTTTTGCCAGCTACATTGCGCATGCCTTCTTTCCTACCAGCGATCCGTCGGTTTCAATGTTGCTCACCTTTGGCAGTTTTGGTGTGTCATTCCTGATTCGTCCGCTGGGCGCGATTGTGCTGGGCAACTATGCCGATCGTCACGGTCGAAAAAAAGCGCTGCTGTTATCGATCAACCTGATGATGCTCGGCGGCGCGGTCATCACCTTTATGCCGAGCTACAGCAGCATTGGCCTGATGGCACCGCTGCTGATTTTGCTGGCGCGTCTGGTGCAGGGTTTCTCCGCCGGGGGCGAATTTGGCAGCTCGACGGCGTTCCTGGTTGAACACTTCCCGGAGCGCAAAGCCTTTATCGCCAGCTGGCAGTTCGCCATGCAGGGCGCCAGTACGTTGATGGCGTCGGCATTTGGACTCGGACTGACGCAGATTCTCAGCGAAAGCCAGATTCAGGATTGGGGATGGCGTATTCCCTTCGCCTTCGGCCTGCTGATTGGCCCGCTGGGGATCTATATCCGACGTCACGTACATGAACCGGCGAGCTTTGCTGAGCACAAACCGGAAGCCGCGCCGCTGAAAAGTCTGTTTGGTCGCCAGAAGGAGTTGATGCTGTTGGCGATCGGCCTGATGGTGATTTCGACTGCGGTGAACTACATGCTGAACTATGTGCCGACTTACGCCACCAAAAATCTGCACCTGTCGGGCAGCGTGGCGTTTACTGCTACCTTGTTGGCGGGTGTGATTTTGACGGTGGTCACGCCAATTATGGGGTTATGGGCCGAGCGGGTGGGGCGCGTGCCGCTGATGTGGGGATCGTTGATTTTGCTGATCGTCACCATCTATCCGGCGTTTAAGCTGGTGGTTGATCACACCACGCCGACTACCTTGATTTTGCTGGTGTGCTGGATGGCGCTGCTGAAGTCGATCTACTTCTCAACGGTGCCGTCGGTGATGGCGGATCTGTTCCCGATGGGTACGCGCGCCAGCGGCATGGCGATCAGCTATAACGTGGCGGTTACGGTGTTTGGTGGCTTTGCCCCGCTGATTTGTACACTGGTGATTAGCGTGACCGGCACCAGTCTGGCGCCCGGTTATTATCTGATGGCGATGTCGGTGTTAAGCGGCCTGGCGCTGCTGCGCAGCCAGAAGCGGGTTTCATAAAGGTTTCAGGGTTACAGGTCGCCACTTATGGCGTAATGCTTGTCCGCTAAGGCAACGGCGAGTGTGCTGGCCGGGGCCACTTTTGGGCCGGCGGTCCTCGCGCCGCTAGCGCGGTACCTTCACTTCACTCGTCTGCCTCACGGACCGGCGGAGACGGGACGTCCTTGTCCCGGCTCCGCCTTTCGCCCGCGTCCTGCGGGCTCTCCTGGCTTCCTCGCTTCGTTCAGCGCTGCGGATTGCCGGCCCAAAAGCGGCCCCGGCCTGCTCATCAACTTCAGTGCGTATTATTGAAAAGGGCTCATTTGCCATAGGCGCTGGCGCGTCTGCTGCGGCAAAAGGGCTATTCGCAGCGCTGAGGCTTTTACGTTGGGCCAGGAGCCTCACGCAGGGATGCGTGAGGCAGTTCGGGGCCGGCCATGGATGGCCGATCCGCGAACGGTCCGTTGGCACAACGTGGAAGCCGAAGGTACCGCGTTAGCGGCGCGAGGACGGCCCGTGACGCAGCAGATGTGTCAGTGCCCGCACGAATAGCAATCCTGAAGAAAAATGCTTTCTTACTAACAAGCATTTCGCTGTTCATGGCTTCTGGAGATCACTATCTACGAGAACTGCAAATACGCCACGTGCGTCTGCAAGAACTCTTCCAAACCGTGACGGCCATCAGCGCCGCCAATGCCCGATTTACGCCAGCCCGCATGGAAGCCTTGCATCGCTTCGAAGTTTTCGCGGTTGATATAGGTTTCACCAAACTTCAACTTACGCAGGGCAACCATCGCGGTGTTGAGGTTCTGAGTGTAAATCGATGAGGTCAGACCATATTCACAGTCATTCGCCAGCGCTATGGCTTCATCAAGGGTTTTAAAGGTCATTACTGGCAGCACCGGACCAAAAATCTCCTGCTGCATGATCTCCATATCCTGACGCACGCCCGTGATAATGGTTGGCTCAAAATAGAAGCCTTTGCTGCCTGCACGCTTCCCGCCTAGCACTACTTTGCCGCCATCCGCGACCGCGTTCGTCACTTTCTGCTCAACGCGTTCCAGCGCGGCCGCAGTAATCAGCGGACCCATATCAATATCGTTTTGCTCGGCAGGATTACCGAACTTCACCTGCTTCATGGCGGTGGTTAGGGCGCTGATAAAGCGGTCGTAAATGCCTTCCTGCACGTAAACGCGTTCAGCACAGTTACACACCTGTCCGGTGTTGATCACGCGGGAGCTAACAATCGCTTTGACCGCGAGATCGAGATCGGCATCATCCATGACGATGGCCGGCGCTTTTCCGCCCAGCTCCAGTGATACTTTGGTGACATTTTTCGCTGCAGCTTCCATGGTGGCGATACCGGCGTTGACGCTGCCGGTCAGACTGACCAGGCCGACTTTCGGGTTGCCTGCCAGCTCCTGACCAATCTCCGGCCCATAGCCGTAAACAAAGTTGATCACGCCTTTCGGCAGACCAATTTCATGGATGATGTGCGCAAAAATCGCCGCATTGTTAGGCGTAAGCTCACTTGGCTTGATAACAATAGTATTGCCGGTTACCAGCGCGGGCGCGGCTTTACGTGCAATCAGGAAGAAGGGGAAGTTCCACGGCAGAATGCCGGTGGTGACGCCAATCGCTTTCCTGAACACAAAGATGTTTTCGTTGGGACGATCGCTATTAACGATCTCGCCATCATAACGGCGTGCCCATTCGGCCATGTACTCAAGATAATCAGCTGTAAACAGTACTTCAGTTTGCGCCAGACCCTGGGTTTTTCCGCCTTCGGCGACGATAGTGGCGGTCAGTTCTTGTTCACGCTGACGAATAGCAGCGGCAATTTTGCGCAGCCAGTTGCCGCGTTCAACGGCGGGGAGCGCTTCCCAATTCGGCTGCGCCACTTCAGCAGCGTCGATGGCCTGCGCGGCGTCGTGTTTACTGCCTTCCGGCACGCGCGAAAGTAATGCCTCAGTTGCCGGGTTAATCACTTCTATCCACTTGTCGTTCTGATCGGCGACAAACGCGCCATTAATATAATGTTGATGGTGTGTTGTCATGTACAGGTTCTCCGCGATCGGTTTCGTTAAAGATTTGTGAATTGCAGAGTGAAACAGATCAGGGTGTAGCACCTTTTTGCTATTGCCAATGCGACTTGAGGGATGGCAAAGAAGGGAAGAACAGCACGACAGACGCAGCATTCCTGGCGAAATGCCGCGCTTTCAGCGGCTTAGTAGTGATTTAAGGTATGTTAAAAAATGTCAGGAACCTGGCATCGCCGCGCCGCTGACAATAAACCACGCCAAAAAACTGACGCCAGCAATGATGATGGCAATAGGGAAAAGCAGTCCGATTTTCATAGTCATCCCGAGAGTTAAGCGATCTGCACGATCGCGCGATGGGTTTTCATCATACTGAACAGCTGGAATTGCGTGGCGTCGTCGACCTGACGCAGATGCTCACCTTTCTGATAATGAATCGCATGAACGTGACCCAGCTGTCGCCACACCACAATCACCGAAGCCAGCAGGGCGCAATTCTCCTCGCTCTGCACGCAATCCAGCGTGGCGTAATGTGCTTCATCTAATCCATTAATAAAGACGTTCAGCGCCTGCGCCGGCACGATGGCCCGGATGTCATCCAGCATCACGCGGCTCACCGATTGTGACAGCAACAGCCGCAATCTTTTGGTATTCATCTCAATCCTTCGTCCTGATGATTTTCCCAACGTTATACGGATTAAACGCCTGCGGGGAAAGTCTGGTACGCGGCTTTGTGTGACTGCCATGTTAACTGTTGCAGTGGCAGTGAATCAAAAACTGTGCTGATCCACACAGCATAATAGAAAAATATGTTGAAGAATAAGCCACTTATAAAAATCACCCCGTGACCTGCCTGCGAATGCGATTTTGTGATCCTTATGTTGACGACCCACCGAATTTTGCCAGCAACCTCCGCTTTCCGGCAGCCATCCAAAGGCTGACGAAAAGCTGCCCACCGTAGACTGCCGGTAATCGGGAAACCGCCGGTTTCCTGTTGGCCTAAACCTTACGAAGGAATAACAATGAACAGTGCCATCATTGCAGGTATTTTCTGGCATCTGGTGGGTGCCGCCAGTGCCGCCTGTTTTTATGCTCCATTTAAGCAGGTGAAAAAGTGGTCCTGGGAAACGATGTGGTCAGTAGGCGGCGTTATGTCGTGGCTGATTCTTCCCTGGGCAGTCAGTGCGGTATTACTGCCGAACTTCTGGGCGTATTACGGCAGCTTCAGTTTCTCTCAACTGATGCCGGTATTTCTGTTTGGTGCCATGTGGGGCATCGGTAACATCAACTATGGTTTGACCATGCGCTACCTTGGGATGTCGATGGGCATCGGTATTGCCATTGGTATCACTTTAGTGGTGGGAACCCTGATGACGCCGCTGCTGCAGGGCCGCTTTGTGGAGCTGTTCAGCTCACCCGGCGGACGCATGACGCTGCTCGGCGTGTTAGTTGCGCTGATCGGCGTGGGGATTGTATCGCGTGCCGGTCTGTTAAAAGAGCGGGCGCTGGGCATCAATGCCGAAGAGTTCAACCTGAAAAAAGGGCTGATTCTGGCCGTGATGTGCGGCATCTTCTCGGCCGGCATGTCGTTTGCGATGGATGCCGCCAAGCCGATGCACGAAGCTGCAGCCAATCTGGGTATCAATCCACTCTATGTTGCGTTGCCAAGCTATGTGGTGATTATGGGCGGTGGTGCGTTAATCAATCTGGCTTACTGCTTCATCCGTCTGGCGGTAAAAACCGATATTTCAGTACGCCGTGATTTCTCCGTCGCCAAACCAATGCTGCTGGCCAATATCGCGTTTGCCGTGCTGGGCGGCACCATGTGGTATCTGCAGTTCTTCTTCTACGCCTGGGGACACGCCAAAATTCCGGCACAGTATGACTTCATCAGTTGGATGCTGCATATGAGCCTCTACGTGCTGTGCGGTGGTTTGGTTGGTCTGGTACTAAAAGAGTGGAAATCGGCGGGTCAACGTCCGGTTCGCGTTCTCTCACTGGGTTGTGTGGTGATTATCATTGCTGCCAACATTGTTGGATTAGGCATGGCAGCCTGATGTAAAGCCTGACGCCGCTACGGCACGTCAGGCCTTCACTTTCTCTGCTGAGAGTTCACGCTGCGGCAGGAAACGCTGCCGCCACGCGCTCGGCGTTAAACCGGTTTCCCGCGTAAACACCACCGAAAAGTAGTTACTGTCATCGAAGCCGCAACGCGCGGCCACTTCACTGATTAAGCAATCCTGCGTCCGCAGCAGATATTTCGCCTGACACAGCTGTAGTTGCCGCAGATAGTGTCCCACGGTCATACCGGTTTGCTGGCGAAACAGTTGCTTCAACGCACGCTCGCTCAACTGATTCTGCTGGCAGAACACTGCCAAATCGAATGGACGGCTGATGGCACCTTGCAGCGCCGACATCAGCAGATCTAATTGTTCTCCTTCAGGTAATGCCCAGGGCCGATCGGCAGCATAACCGTGACGGCGCAGAATCAATGCTAATTGCAAAAACAGCGCCTCAGAGAGTTGAATCGATAGCGAATCACTTTTGCGGCTTTCGCGTTCCAGCTGGCTAATCACACCGCGCGCTAACGCCATCCCGCGGGTGGTCAAACGCCAGCAGCCCGGCGAATCTTCTTCTTGCGGCGGCAACAATTGGCTCCAGTCAAGGCTAAGACGAAAGCGATCGCGGCAGTAAAGAATGTTATCCAGCGCCAGATCGTTGACGCTGTCATAGCTGTGGCAGTCGTTATCGTGAATGTAAAAAACGTCGCCGCAGGTTACCAACCATGGACGATCGTTCAACACATGCAGGCCGTTACCGCGCCAGACGATAACGATTTCACTGAATTCATGACGGTGCGGAGGAAAGGAGGGCTGCGGCATGCGCTCGGCCACCGCAATCGGCAGATTGGTGGCCGGAAAATAGTCTTCGCGCGTTAAGATCAGCGACATGAGGAAACGCTCCAGTTATAGCATCTGCTGGCGCTCCGCTCTGGGCGCACAGCCAAATTCCCGCCGGAACAGCGTGGAGAAGTGATTGCTGTCACCAAATCCACATTGGTAGGCGATGTCTGTAATGCGCATATCGCTATGACGCAGTAAATGCCGCGCCTGTAACAGGCGAAGCCGATTCAGGTAACGCTGCGGTGTATTACCGGTTTGCTGCTTCATCTGGCGGTGCAGAGTGCGCAGCGACAATGAAAAACGATCGGCTAATGCATCCCACACAATCTCTTCACTGTAGTGCTCATTGAGCCAGTCGAGCAACCGATGTAAGCGTGCTTCCTGATCCTGTGATTGATCGTTGTGAGCCGCTTCGCGCAACAACACCAGCAGTTGCAGAAAAAGTTGCTCCTGACGTGCGTGACGTTCCAGCGACCACACATCTTGCTGCTTCATCTGCGTAACGATTTGCAGCGCCTGCGCCATCACCTTGTGATTAATGCGCCAGTGCGACGCGTAGTGATCCTCTTCTTCGCGCGGCAGGAGCGCCTGCAAACCCGAGAGAAAACGAAATGACGCCGGACTGCGATACAGCACGTTGGTCAGGCACAAATTTTCCGTTTGCTCATAAAGATGACGATCGTGATCGCGCACAAAGCACACGCATCCTGCGGATAAAGCTTGCGGCTGACCGTTAAACACATGAATGCCAGAACCTTGTTCCACCAACACGATTTCATGGAAATCATGATGGTGCTCCGGAAATGCCTGCTGCGGCACACGCGGCTCGATGGCGATGGCGTAATTCCCTTCAGGGAAGAAATCTGCGCTATGTAGAACGGTCATGATTCGCCTCTTAATTAACTCAACCGTTGCCGAGTCTACGCAGGCGCCCCGCACCTTACCTTGAATTTTCATCTTAGTGACGCAGGAAAATGGCTAATTTTTCAAGATCTCACCGGCGATTGACAGAAATGCGGCAAGGCTCACATCTCGCCACTTGTGTGGTTCTGTGAGCTTTCTCACGAACTTCTTTGTCAGCCTGCCAGTGACTATTACGCACTGGCAGTAAGGGGAAGGTGGCAAAAAGCGGAGATTTCTAATCTGTAGTCATCTCATTACAGGAAGAACACGCCATGAGTATGCGTAACATTGTTGCCATTGATTTAGGCGCATCCAGCGGGCGCGTGATGCTCGCACAATGGAGTTCAGCGAATCAGCAGATCAGCCTGCGCGAAGTGCGTCGCTTCACCAATCAGCGTGTGCGCCGTGCAGATTATGATTGTTGGGATTTGGGTCGACTGGAGCAAGAGATTCGTTTAGGGCTGGCCCAGCTTGATGATGAAGGCATTGTGCCGGACAGCATTGGCATCGATACCTGGGGCGTTGATTTGGTGTTGCTGGATGCCAACGGTGAACGCGTCGGCGAGGCGGTAAGTTATCGCGATAAGCGCACAGAAGGGCACATGGCTCAGGCCATTAACGATCTCGGCAAAGGTGCAATCTATCAGCGCACCGGCATTCAATTCTTGCCATTCAACACCCTTTATCAACTGCACGCACTGCATCAGCAGCAGCCAGATTGGCAGGAAAAAGTGCAGTATGCGCTGATGATTCCTGACTATCTGCACTATCGCCTTACCGGCCAGATGAACTGGGAATACACCAATGCCACCACCACACAACTGCTCAATATTCACAGCGGCGAATGGGACAGCGATTTGCTTGCTTGGGCTGGCGTGCCAGCTAAGTGGTTCGGCAAACCCTCATCGCCAGGTAACACTGTCGGTAACTGGACCAGCGCCAGCGGCAACCACGTTCCGGTGATCGCGGTTGCGACTCACGATACGGCGAGCGCGGTTTTGGCCACACCGTTAATGCAGGATGATGCCGCTTATCTCAGCTCGGGAACCTGGTCACTGATGGGGATTGAGAGCTTGCAGCCTTGTGTCAGCACGGCGGCGCTCAATGCCAACGTAACCAATGAAGGTGGAGCAGAAGGCTACCGCGTTCTGAAAAACATTATGGGTTTGTGGCTGCTGCAACGTGTCTGCACTGAGCTGCAAATTACCGATCTCTGTTCGCTGATCAAAGAAGCCGCAAAAGAGCCCGCCTGTTGTGCGCTGGTTAACCCCAATCACAGCCGTTTTATCAATCCAGACAGCATGGTTCAGGAGATTCAAAACGCCTGCGCCGAACAGAACATGCCCGTACCGCAGACGCCGGCTGCGCTGGCTCGCACCATCTTCGACAGTCTGGCCTTACTCTATCGCCAGGTGATTGGCGAACTCGGCACACTGCGCGCGGCACCGCTGCGTCAACTGCATGTGGTGGGCGGCGGCAGTCAGAACCCGCTGTTAAATCAATTGTGTGCCGATGCCTGCCAGCTGCCGGTATTGGCGGGGCCGATTGAAGCCTCGACGCTCGGCAACGTCGGCTGCCAGCTCATTGCTTTGGGCGAACTGCGTGACGTCAGCGATTTACGCCGCTGCATTAGCCAAAACTTCCCGTTAGAAAAATTTGAACCGTTGAACAACAGCGCCTTCGCTGCCAATCAGGCACGCTTTACCGCGCTCAGCCAACCTGCTAAGGAACTTGCATATGACTAAGCTGATTGAACAGGCCTTCGAACTGGCCAAACAACGTTACGCCGCCATCGGTGTGGATGTGGAACAGGTAATGGCGCAGCTGGATGGCATTCCTGTCTCGATGCACTGCTGGCAAGGTGATGACGTGCGCGGCTTCGAAAATCCCAACGGTGAACTGACCGGCGGCATTCAGGCCACCGGCAACTATCCAGGACGAGCACGTAATGCTGATGAGCTGCGCTCTGATGTTGAAAAAGCGATGTCACTCATTCCGGGTGCTAAACGCCTCAATCTGCATGCGATTTATCTGGAGAGCGATAAGCCGGTCGATCGTGATGCGATTGAACCGAAACACTTCAGCAACTGGGTGGAATGGGCCAAAACGCACAAGCTGGGCCTCGATTTTAATCCAAGCTGTTTCTCCCATCCGCTGAGCGCCGATGGTTTTACATTGTCACACGCCGACAAAGGGATTCGTCAGTTCTGGATCGATCACTGCAAGGCCAGCCGTCGTATCTCTGCACACTTTGGTGAGCAACTGGGTACCGCATCCGTTATGAATATCTGGGTGCCGGACGGAATGAAAGATCTCACCGTCGATCGTTTAGGACCGCGTCAACGCCTGGCGAGTGCGCTTGATGAAGTGATCAGTGAAAAACTCAATCCTGCGCACCACATTGATGCGGTAGAGAGCAAACTGTTTGGCATTGGCGCAGAAAGCTACACCGTGGGTTCCAATGAATTCTGCCTGGGTTATGCCAGTAGCCGTCAGACCGCGCTGACTCTGGATGCCGGCCACTTCCATCCAACCGAAGTGATTTCCGACAAAATTTCCACGGCCATGCTCTATGTGCCGCGCCTGCTGCTGCACGTAAGCCGTCCGGTGCGCTGGGACAGCGATCACGTGGTGATTCTCGACGATGAAACCCAGGCCATCGCTACCGAGATTGCGCGCCACAAACTGTTCGACAAAGTGTATATCGGTCTCGACTTCTTCGATGCGTCAATCAACCGCATCGCGGCGTGGGTAATTGGGACACGTAATGCCAAAAAAGCGCTGCTGCGTGCTCTGCTGGAACCTACCGATCAGTTACGCAAGCTGGAGAGCGAAGGGGATTACACCGGCCGCCTGGCGATGCTGGAAGAACAAAAATCGTTGCCGTGGCAAGCCGTGTGGGAAGCCTGGTGTCTGCGCCACGATGTCCCTGCTGATGCCAGCTGGCTGAGCGAAGTCCGTCATTATGAACAACAAACACTGCGTCAACGTTAAGGGACACACCATGCAAAATATTCTCTCTTCCGCTTTTGTTCAGGGAATGGTTAAAGCGACCAGCGACATGTGGTTGAAAGGCTGGGATGAGCGTAATGGCGGCAACGTCAGCTTACGTTTACTGCCAGAACAAGTTAAAGATTTCGCCGGTGATTTCTACGCCGAGCCGCGCTGTATCGAGCTAACCAAACCTGCTCCAGCGCTGGCCAATGATTGGTTCCTGGTCACCGGATCGGGTAAGTTTTTCCGTAACGTTCAGATCGACCCGGCCGACTGTCTGGCGCTGCTGCAGGTCGATGACAAAGGCTTGTCATACAAAATCCATTGGGGTTTGAGTAATGGCGGCCTGCCAACGTCAGAGCTGGCAGCACACTTTCAGTCGCACAGCGTGCGCAAGCAGGTTTCAAACGGTGTTGATCGCGTCATCATGCACTGCCACGCCACCAACTTTATGGCGCTGAGCTATGTGGTCGATCTGGATTCCGCACGCTTCACACGACTGCTGTGGGAAGGCAGCACCGAATGTCTGGTGGTGTTCCCGGATGGCGTCGGTATTCTGCCGTGGATGGTGCCAGGCACCGACGGAATTGGTCAGGCAACAGCCGACGCGATGGCAAACCACAGCATTGTGATGTGGCCGTTCCATGGCATCTTTGGCGCCGGTCCAAACCTCGATGAGACCTTTGGCCTGATCGACACTGCGGAGAAATCCTCCGAAGTGGTGGTGAAAGCCCTGTCGATGGGTGGCATTCGTCAAAGCATCACCACTGAGCAACTGATCGCACTGGGTGAGCGCTTCAACGTTAAGCCGTGGCAAGCCGCTCTGCAGGCGGAGCGCAGCGATGTTGCGTAAAGCCTTTGTGATGCAGGTGCATGCACACTGCCACGATGAGTATCTGCGCCGTCACACGCCAATTTGGCCGGAGCTGGCCGAGACGTTAAAAGCGCATGGCGCGCACAATTACGCTATCTGGCTGGATGCTGAACGTAATCTGCTGTTTGCCAGCGTGGAAATTGAGTCTGAAGCGCGCTGGGAAGCCGTGGCAAAAACGGAGGTGTGTCAGCGCTGGTGGGCATCCATGAAGGATTTAATGCCATCCAATCCGGATAACAGTCCGGTGAGTGCGGCGTTAAAACCGATGTTTTTCCTGCCTTAACGCTCGCTCGCCTCACCGCTCGAATAGAGGCAGTAATTTCAGGCCGACAGGGAAGTCGGCCTGAATTTTATTTGGTGCTCAACTCACAATATCCCGCCAGAGCAGGCCAGATTGCCATCTGCGTATCTACAATCTGGTCAAGATCCTCTCGATTGGCCCCTTCACGCGCACGTACCGACATGCCCTGCAGTAAACACGCCAGATAGCTGGCTAGGGTTGCACTATTGGCACATTGCGGTAATTCACCGCGCTGCTGCCGGGTATCAAGGAATGCTTTTAACGCTGATTCCTGCGAATGATGCTGCTGCGCCAGCATTTGCGCCACTTCTTCCGAGCCGGAAGAGAGCGCGCTCGACGTACAAATGAAGAAACAGCCTGCTGGCTTATCACATTCAGTAAAGCACGCGGCGGTTGCCCGAAAATAGGCTTCAATTGCCGTTTTCACGTCTGATGCATCATCGTTCAGCACTGCTTTACGTTGTGCGCTGAAGGTTTCAATGTATCGCTGCATCGCCGCACGGAATAAACCCTCTTTATTCTCAAATTCAGCATAAAGGGTTGGGGCTTTCGCACCGGTAGCGTTAACCAAATCGGACAGCGAAGTGCCTTCATAGCCATGCGCCCAGAACAACATCAATGCCTTGTCCAGGGCATCGTTGCGATCAAACACTTTCGGACGGCCGCGCGTTTTCCTGTTCACCACATCGATAACTTCTGTCATTGGGCACCTCAAAGCGTAGAAACACCCAATTAAATTACCGATCATTAAATAAATATGCAAGCGCAGCCCGGAATGAGCCTGTTCGTCTTTGCCCGTTTGTGCTTTTGGCTGGCGACAGCACCCAAATGGATAAGTCATAAAGGGCTGGGAAGCCCATAATCACGCCACTTCCGATTAAAATAATGACCGTTAATAAAATGATTGACGCGCTGACCCTTTCGGCAGTAGCATTTAATTAACGGTTGTTAACTTAATCGCGACCGACCCCAATTCATCTGTTTAAGAGAGCAAAATTATGAAAAGCATCAAACTGACTTTGGCCGCTGTAGCATTGTCTTCAATCGCGTTTGGTAGCATGGCTGCAGACTTAGTAAACGAAGCGCCGCTGAATCAACAACAAATTGGTGTTGTTAGCGCATCAGGTAGCACCAACCTGACATCGCTGGAGAATCAGCTAGCGGAAAAGGCCAGTGCTGCCGGAGCAAAGTCATTCCGCATCACTTCGACCTCTGGCAACAACAAGCTAAATGGCACAGCAGTAATTTATAACTAAGAGAATTGAGCGGAGGGCAATTTAGCATTCCGCAGGAAGTGAATAAAAGGCTTCAGAAGATAACCTTCTGAAGCTTTTTTTCTTATCCGTTTGAACGCAGCTGAGGATAGCGGCGGAAGATAGCGATACACCAGAACAGTGCGGCAAGGCCAATAATGCCGCCGACGTTACCGACATCAGACATTTGCATATGCAAACTGACCTGATTACCCAGTAGCGCACCCGCGCCGATACCGATGTTATAGATACCCGAGAACAGCGACATCGCGACGTCGGTGGCATCCGGTGCCAGCGCCAAAACGCGCACCTGCATCGCCAGACCAATCATCATCATTGCCATGCCCCAAACGATGCACAGCACGGTGATTGCAGCGGGACGTACTGCAGCAAACACCAGCAAGCCCATGCTTAGCGTGATCATCGCAATCGCGGCGATCAGCATCGCAGAAGGGAATCTATTGCCCAGCGTACTAAACAGCACGCTGCCGAGAATGCCCGCTGATCCAAACAGCAGTAACAGCAGCGTGGTGAAATTGTCATCGGCATTGGCTACCACCTGCATAAACGGTTCGATGTAGCTGTAAGCGGTGTAATGCGCCGTCACCACCACGGTAACCAGAACGTACATTGCCACCAGCGCCGGACGGCGGAATAGCATCGGAACGCTGCTCAGTGAACCCGTGTGCTCGCTCGGCAGACGCGGCAGTATGCGCATCAGCAAAATCAGCAATACCAAAGCAGACAAGCCGATCATGCCAAAAGTAGTGCGCCAGCCAAGATATTGACCGACGATACGCCCAATCGGCACGCCCAGCACCATCGCCAGCGCGGTACCGGTTGCCAGCATACTCAACGCCTGAGTTTTCTTGCCTGCAGGCGCCACGCGAATGGCCAGCGAAGCGGTAATTGACCAGAACACGGCGTGCGCTAAGGCAATACCGATGCGCGAGATAACCAGTGAGGTGAAATCCCATGCCAAAGACGAGAGCAAATGGCTGGCAACAAACACGATGAACAACACGGCCAATAGCAGGCGACGCTCAATATTGCGCGTTAACAGCATTAGCGGCAGCGACAATAGCGCGACAACCCACGCGTAGATAGTCAGCATGATGCCAACATCGGCAGTCTTCATGTCATAGCTGGCGGCGATATCCGACAGCAGACCGACAGGCACGAATTCTGTGGTGTTAAAGACAAAAGCAGCAATAGCCAGCAGTACAACGCGTAGCCAGGCCGTTTTACGTGAAACAGTAGTAGATTGCATGGAGTTCAAATCAGTCAGACGGCAAATGAAAGGGCAAAAAGCACCCCAGAAAGTGACCGGAGTCACAAATTGCCGCTATTGTGGAGCATTAATGAGCGGAGGGAAACCGTTTGTCGGGCTTTTATTACTGAATATTTTTTATCAAGAGTGGCGTAATTAATAGCCTGAGGTTTTTACGCTTTCTGTCATCAATAAGAGAGCGAGCAAGATTAACAACGGGGGAGAAAGAGGCAACTGGACCTGACGCCACTTTGAGCGCCTTAAGGTCCAGTTATTATTACACTTAAATTTATCGTTATTATGAAACGCCGCAGTTCTACTTAACAAAAGAGTTAGGTCTGCTGACCACTCTCACATCATGATTATCAGAGTCGCACCATGTGTTTTAGTGCCACGCTATTCTGAGTCGTCATGTTTTTTTTTAACCCAACCGGACAGCAGTGCTCGCAGCCCAGCGCGCTGCCATAAAATTTACGCGCTTGCTGAATGGCGGCATTTGGCGTGTAGAAAGTCCCAAGGAAACGGCGTGCCTCATCGGCGGGTAGGTACGGGCATCCCGTTGCATGAACTACATGGTTGTCGTTATAGCCGGCATGCTTATCGACGTAATAATAGAGTCCCATCTATCGTCCTCATTGCTGTGAAATAATAAAAGTCTAACTATTGTTGGAATGGAATGAATTATAGCGACGAATGGCCGTTTTGTTTTATCTGGGACTGTGAGATCACCGGATGGCGTGGACTTGATGAGAGAACGGGGCGCATTAGCCCCGTTTAACAGATGAAAGGTATTACAGTTTCCGGCACTGCAATCGCCAGCCGACCAGCAAAGCCATTAATAGTAGCAAGCTAATGAATGTCGTAACGCCCATCCAGCCATAGCTGTGCCAGAACACGCCGCCCAACGTACCCGCCACGCTGGATCCAACGTAATAGCTAAACAGATAGAGTGACGATGCCTGGCCTTTAGCCCGACGCGCACGCGGGCCAATCCAGCCGCTGGCAACGGAGTGCGCCGCAAAGAATCCGGCGGTGAACAACATCATGCCGGGTAAAATCAGCCACAGTGAGTTAAACGCCGTCAGCAGCAATCCCGTCAGCATAATCGCAGTTGCGCCAATCATCACCGGACCGCGTCCAAAGCGGCTGGTCATCGCGCCAGCTTTCGGTGAACTCCAGGAGCCGGTCAGATAGACCACCGACAGCAATCCCACCACCGCCTGGCTCAGCGACCAGGGCGCACTCAGCAGGCGATAGCCGATGTAGTTGAACAGCGTGACGAACGCGCCCATCAGCAGGAAGCCCTCAGAGAACAGCAGCGGCAATCCTTTGTCGCGCCAGTGCAAACGGAAGTTGATCAGCAAACTACGCGGACGCAGCGAAGCTGGACGGAAATGACGCGACGCAGGCAGGATTTTCCAAAACATCAGCGCGCCCGCCAACGCGAAACAGCCAATCACGCCCACCGCAACGCGCCACGAGAAGAAATCGGTCAATACGCCCGTCAACAGGCGTCCGCTCATGCCGCCAATCGAGTTACCGCTGATGTACAGCCCCATGGAAAAGGCGATAACGCGTGGATGAATCTCTTCACTCAGATAGGTCATGCCAACCGCCGCAACCCCGCTCAGTGACAAACCAATCAGCGCGCGCATCAGCAAAATCCCCTGCCAGCTGCTCATGGTGGCGGAAATCAAGGTACAGATAGCCGCGAGCAACAGCGCGGTAACCATCACCGATTTACGCCCAATCGCATCTGACAGCGGCCCGGTAAACAGCAATCCCAATGCCATTAAGCCGGTCGATAGCGAGAGAGAAATACTGCTTTGCGCTGGAGAAACACCAAACTGTTGCGATAACACCGGCAAAATGGGCTGCACGCAATACAGCAGGGCGAAAGTGGCAAGACCGGCGGAGAACAGCGCCAGCGTCACGCGCATAAACTGCGGCGATCCGCGTTCAATCCATTCTGAAGGGGTTGCAGCTGGAGCAGGCTTTACGGACAACTCGTCTTCATCGAGTATCACCGCCTGAGAAGAGCGACTCACGGAACATCCTCGTTTGAACAATCATGCCGTTACTGTAGGAAAGGGCGAATAGGTTGTACAATATATTAATAATCTCAAATGAGACTTTTAAAGTATGAATGTTGAGTTGCGTCATTTACGCTATTTCGTTGCCGTCGCGGAGGAACTGCATTTTGGCCGCGCCGCGCAGCGCCTGAATATTTCGCAACCGCCGCTGAGTCAGCAGATTCAGCAACTGGAGCAGGAAATTGGCGCCCAGCTTTTTACCCGCACCAATCGCAGCGTACAGATCACGCCCGCCGGCGCGCTGTTTTTGCAGGATGCGCGTGCCATTTTGTTACAGGTGGAGCAGGCCACCCGCCGCGCCGCACGCGTGCACAGTGGGCAGGAGGGCGAGTTGCGCATCGGCTTTACCTCCTCAGCGCCGTTTACCGGTCTGGTTTCTGACGCGCTGTACCAATTCCGTCAGCGTTGGCCAGAAGTACACATTCAGATGCAGGAGAACAACACGCGGCAGCAGCTTGCGCCACTTCATGATGCTCGACTCGATCTTGGTGTGATGCGCAATACGCCGCTGCCCAGCGATCTGCAGCACCGCGTGTTACTGCGTGAGCCGCTATGCGCGGTAGTGCATTGGGCGCATCCGCTGGCCGATGCAGAGTCGATTTCCATTCAGGCATTAGCCAACGAGCCGTTTGTATTTTTCGATCCGCAGGGCGGCACTGCGTTATACGGTGAAATCCTGGCGCTGCTGCATCGCTATCAAATCAAACCTTTTATTACGCAGGAAGTGGGCGAGGCGATGACCATCCTTGGTCTGGTGGCGACCGGACTCGGCGTTTCCATTTTGCCGGCGTCATTCAGCCGTGCACGTCTGGCCGATGTGGTGTGGATCCCTTTGCAGGAGAGCGACGCGATTTCTGAAGTTTGGCTGGTCTGGTCGGCGACGCGAGAACCGACGGCGCAAATGACCAATATGATGTCGCTGATGCTGCAAAATGCAGAGAATTGAGTCCGCAGTTGAATGAGGGCCCAAACTTTATGTGCGATAAATCACATTTCTAATCAAATATTTGACGCTGCTGGTCAATCTGCATCACCATAGCTGCTGTTTATTTAGAAGCGCGAAAATAATGGGAGCAGGGCGTGAATCTGTACAGTCAACCTGGTCATATTGATCAGATAAAACAGACCAACGCAGGTGTGGTTTACCGACTGATTGACCTTTACGGCCCGATTTCGCGTATTGAGCTTTCTAAACGTGCCCAGTTAGCACCCGCCAGCATTACCAAAATCGTGCGTGAAATGCTCGATGCCCATCTGGTTCAGGAAACTGAATTTCAGGAGCCGGGCAGTCGCGGTCGTCCCGCGATTGGTTTGATCCTCGATACGCTCGCCTGGCACTATCTCGCCGTGCGCATTCAGCCCGGATTCATTACGCTGACGCTGCGCGATCTCAGCAGCCGCGCGCTGCAGGAAGATCGCCTGCCGCTGCACGCCAGCGCCGACAAACCACTGCTGCAAACCTTGCACGAGACAGTGAATGACTTCTTTATTCGCCACCAAAGCAAGCTGGAGCGTTTGACCGCCATCGCCATTACCTTGCCAGGATTGATCAACGCCGCTTCTGGCGTGGTCCATCGTATGCCGGGTTATGACGTGCAGGATATGCCGCTGGGAGAAACGCTGGCGCAGCGCACCGGTCTGCCGGTGTTCGTGCAGCATGATATTTCCGCCTGGACGTTAGCCGAAGCGCTGTTTGGCGCATCCAGTGGCGCGCAACATGTGATTCAGATTGTGATTGATGAAACCGTCGGCGCGGGCGTGATCAGCGGCGGACAACTGCTGCACAAAAATGGTCGTACGCTGGTGGAAATTGGTCATACGCAAATCGATCCTTACGGCCAGCAGTGTTATTGCGGCAATAACGGCTGTCTTGAAACCGTCGCCAGCATCGGAAGCTTGCTCACTCTCACCGCCCAGCGTTTGCCGTCGCAGCCGGACAGTGTATTGCATCAGACGCCGTTGACGATTGAGAGCTTATGCGCAGCCGCGCAGCAGGGCGATCGCCTGGCGCGTGATGTGATTGCGGGCGTCGGACATCATATTGGCCGCATGCTGGCGATGATGGTGAATATCTTTAATCCTCAACAAATCCTTATCGGTTCGCCGCTCAATCAGGCCGCCGATGTGCTGTTCCCTGCGGTGAGCAGTACCATCCGACAACAGGCGTTGCCCGCATACAGCAGTGAAATTCAGCTCACACCAACGGCTTTCAGCGATCCCGGCACCTTTGGCGGCGCCGCACTGATAAAAGACGCGCTCTATAGCGGCCATTTATTGGTAAAACTGTTGCAGGGATAATTACAGCTCACCTTAAGTTTGTCCTAACGCAATCTGCCCGTGAAAACATTTCCTTAAACTGCCTCCTTCGCACGTTACACATCGCTTTAATGAAGGAGGAGAATGGTGAAAACGCTTTTTGTCACCGGTACCGACACCGCGGTGGGTAAAACCGTGGTATCACGCGCGTTATTGCAGTGCTTTGCCAAGGCGAATCTGTGCGCCGCAGGCTTCAAACCTGTCGCCAAAAGCGCGCAACTTACAACTGAAGGCTTACGTAATAAAGATGCCCTGTTATTACAGCAAGCTTCAGGTATCGCTCTCGATTATTCCGCCGTCAATCCTATCGCCTTACAAGAGGATGAAATCAGCACCAGCGCGTCGCAGCGTATAGATTATCCGTTGCTCAGCCGCAGTCTAAACGATTTGCAGCAGCGCGCCGCGCGCGTAGTGGTAGAAGGCACCGGCGGCTGGCGCAGTTTAATGAACGACTTACAGCCTTTGTCCCACTGGGTGCGGCAGGAACATTTACCCGTTGTGTTGGTAGTCGGCATTAAGGAAGGTTGCATCAGCCACGCTTTACTGACCGCCGAGGCGATTGCGCAGGATGGATTGCGACTCGTGGGTTGGATAGCCAACCGTATTAATCCCAGTCTGGCGCATTACGCTGAAATTATTGATGTTTTGAGAGAAAAGCTAGGCGCACCTTTACTAGGCGAGTTGCCTTATCTGCCGCGCGCAGAACAGCGGGAACTGAGTGGTTATCTGGATGTTTCACTGCTCGATGAAAATTTTACGCACGACAACAGTGCAAAGCCTGCGGCTTGATGAAACAAAAAGCCGCAAATGATCAATGGCTGAATCTAAGATTTCAGATTCAGCCCTCCTCTTTACTGAATTAATTGCCAGAATATTCAATATCTTACTTCCAATTTTTAATAAACCCCTTGTTCTGGCGTGATTCATGCATCAGCAGCTCTGATGAATATCTTGCCGGAGCACCTGTATGTCGCAATCAGATGAGAAAGGTTTGTTGTATGGGCTGAATGACCGCATCGGTCCATTGCCTGCATTTTGTGCCGCACTGCAACATGTGCTGGCCAGCGTAGTGGGCATCATTACGCCGCCGCTGATTATTGGTTCCGTGTTGGGATTACAGGCATGGATCCCTTATCTGATCAGTATGTCACTGCTCGTTTCCGGTCTCGGTACTTTCCTGCAGGCGCGCCGCTTTATGGGCATTGGCGCAGGTATGATCTGCCTGCAGGGCACCAGCTTTGCCTTTCTCGGGGTGATTCTGTCGGGCGGATTGATGGTCAAAGCGCGCGGCGGATCGCCAGAAGAGATCATGGCGATGATCTTTGGTTGCAACCTGGTGGCGGCGATGATTCCGATGTTGATCAGCCGCTGCATCGCGCCATTACGCAAAGTGTTGACGCCGGTGGTTACCGGCACCGTTATTACCTTAATTGGTATCAGCCTGATCAAAGTCAGCATCACCGATTGGGCTGGCGGCCATAACGCCAGCGATTTTGGCGCGCCCGGCAATCTGGCGCTCGGTGCCTTGACGCTGCTGGTGATTATCGTACTTAACCGTTCGCAAAATCGCTGGACGCGGCTGGTTGCGGTGGTGGCCGGCATTGCTGCGGGCTGTATCGCCGCAGCGTTAACCGGCCATCTCACCCTCAAGCCAATGGGCGATACGCCGTGGCTGGTAATGCCGGCGCTATTCCGTTTTGGTTTTGCCTTCGACTGGACCATCTTCATTCCCATCGCGCTGGTATCGGTGATAGCCGTGATTGAAGCGGTGGGCGACCTCACGGCGAACTGCATGTTGTCGCAGCAGCCGATTGAAGGCGAAGCGTTTGAGCGCCGCATGCAGGGCGGTATTTTCGCCGATGGCATCAGCTGCTTGCTCGCCGCCGTGTTCTCTGCCTTTCCCAACACCACTTTTGCGCAAAATAATGGCGTCATCCAAATGACCGGCGTTGCCAGCCGTTATGTTGGCATGGTGATCGGCGTGATGCTGGTGCTGCTCGGTATGTTCCCGGCGATTGGCTATATGCTGCAGCAGATTCCACCGCCGGTACTGGGCGGCGCGACCATCGTGATGTTTGGTAGCGTGGTGGCGGCTGGTATCCGTGTGATGACGCAAACGCCACTTGGCCGTCGCGAGATGCTGATTGTTGCCGTGTCGTTTGGTATCGGTTTGGGTGTCGAAGCGGTACCTGAAGTGCTGAAACAGTTCCCGACACTGATCAGCAACCTGTTTGGTCACGCGGTGACTACCGGCGGGATACTGGCGATTATTTTGAATGTCGTGCTGCCTTCAGAGCGTAGCGAAGCGGTAGCGGTAAATACCGCTGAGGAATCACGCTAACAAAGCGCACGTAGTCAAATAGCCGAGGGGCATATGGCAGAGGAGTAAAGCATCCCGCGCCAGGGAAGGCGCGGGCTGAGCCTCAGGGATGATTTATGGCGACTTTACGATCTGCCATATGCCCCTCGGCGACTGCTTAGGGTTTTACGGATTCAACCGACGGCGCGTACGTCCAGAACTGAGATAATCGGCAATGTAATCCTGCGATATCTCGCCGCTATAACGACCTTCCTCATCGACGATCGGCATCCACACCGTGTTGTGCTCATACAGCTTCGACAGCACCACGCGTAGGTTTTCTTCCGCTTTGCCGGTCACTTTAAAGGTATGCAGCATCTCTTCGCAGCGGCCAGTGGCGCCGCGCGCTTCACGCCGCTTCACAAATCCCAGTGGCTTGCCATCTTCATCAACCACCGTCACCGAACGCATATCGTTATCGTCCATGGTGGCGAAGGCCTCCTGCAGCGGCGTATTACGCTGCACGGTGATGGTGGGCTGCTGATCGGTGACATCGCCGGCCTGCACCAGCAACAAACGTTTCAGCGTACGGTCCTGACCGACAAAGGAGCCAACAAAGTCGTTCGCCGGTTTGGCTAACAGCTCATCCGGGCTGGCGCACTGCACAATTTTGCCCTGACCAAATACCGCGATGCGGTCGCCGAGCTTCAGCGCTTCATCAATATCATGGCTAACCAGCATAACGGTCTTTTTTAACTGGCGCTGCATCTCAAGGAATTCGTTCTGAATCACTTCACGGTTGATTGGGTCGACCGCACCAAAAGGTTCATCCATCAGCAAAACCGGTGGATCCGCAGCCAGCGCGCGAATCACGCCAATACGCTGCTGTTGACCGCCGGACATTTCGCGCGGATAGCGATGCAGGAACTTGGTCGGATCGAGCGCCACCATGCTCATCAATTCCGTGGCGCGTTCACGGCAGCGCTTCTTATCCCAACCCAACATGCGTGGCACCACGGTAATGTTCTCCTCGATGGTCATATTCGGGAACAGACCAATCTGCTGGATGACATAGCCAATATTGCGGCGCAGGGTGACGGTATCTTGTCCGCTGGTGTCTTCACCGTTGATCAAAATCCTGCCGCTTGAGGAGGGAATCAAACGGTTAATCATCTTCAGGGTGGTGGTTTTGCCACAACCCGATGGGCCGAGCAGCACGCACATTTCCCCGGCAGGCACTTCAAGGCTGACGTTGTCCACGGCATTGAGTGATGTGCCGTTCTTTTGCGTAAAGGTTTTCGTCAGGTTTTCCAGTTTTATCATTATCGAATCCCCTTAGGAGTCAGCGCCGACTGCAAACGGTGCAGCAGCCAATCAAGCACAATCGCGAGCAAACAAATCATCAAGGCACCGGCAATCAACATGCGCACATCGCTGCCGCTGATCCCGTCGAGCAGTTGCAGGCCCAAACCGCCCGCACCAATCACGGCGGCAATCGCCATCACGCCGACATTCATCACCACCGCTGTACGAATACCGCCAAAAATCACCGGCAGCGCCATCGGAATTTCTACCCAGCGCAGACGCTGCCAGAAGGTCATGCCAATCCCGCGACCGGCTTCACGCAGTCCGGGAGACAAATTCTCCAGCGCGGTGTGGGTGTTACGCACAATCGGCAGCAGCGAGTAGAGGAACACGGCGGTGATAGCGGGAAGGGCGCCAATGCCCTGACCGATCATAGAAAACAATGGAATCATCAAACCAAACAACGCGATGGTGGGAATGGTTAACACAATGGTGGCGATGCCGAGCACCGGCGTGGCCAGCCACTTAAAGCGCACAATCAAAATGCCCAGCGGTACGCCAACGATAATGGCGAAACCGACCGCCACCAGTACCAGCCACGTGTGTTGCCAGGTGAGCGTCATCAAGGTGTGCCAGTTATTCATGATGTAATGCAAGGTATCCACAGCGCCTCCTTACAGCATGTTCTTGGATTGAAGGAAATCACGCGCCACCTGTTGCGGCGACTGATGATCAATATCGACACGCTTATTCATCTCGGTGATCGCTTCGTCATTAATCAACGCGGAGAGCTGATTAAGCGCCGTATCCAAACCCGGATGGCTCTCCAGCACATCCTGACGCACTACGGGCGTGACGTTGTAACTTGGGAAGAAGTGCTTATCATCTTCTAACACTTTGAGTTCGAACCCTTTCACGCGGCCATCGGTGGTGTAGATCAAACCGGCATCAACAAAGCCATCGCGAATCGCGTTGTAAACCAAGCCGGGATCCATCTGGCGAATCTGCGGACGATCGAGCGGCATGTTGTAGGCTTTCTGCAATGGCTTAAGACCATCGGAGCGGCCTGAGAATTCCAGGTCCAAACCCAGTTTCCAGTTATGATCCGGATCGTTCTTGCGTACCTCTTCCAGCTTCGCCACCAGTTGCGACATAGTATTGATGCCTTCTTTCTCCGCACGATCGCGTTGCATGGCAAACGCATAGGTATTGTTCATCGGTGCAGGATTAAGCCACACCAGGCCCAATTTCGCATCCAGCTGTTTTACCGTTTTATACGCGTCTTCGGTCGACATCGGCTTATTGATGTGGTTAAAGATGATTAGCGAAGTACCGGTGTATTCCCATGTCATATCAATCTGTTTATTAATCATCGCGTTACGACCAATGGTGGTGGCGATATTAGTCTTGGGAATCACCTGAAAACCTTTCTTCTGCAACCAGATCACCGTCATCGCGGAGAGGATGTGCTGCTCCGTAAAGCTCTTAGTTGCCATGGTAATCGGGGTTGCAGCCGCGGCGCTTTGGCTGATTGCCAGCGTCGCGGTGAGTGCCAGCGCAGTACGTTTAACCCAGCGCGCCAGTTTGTTGGCAGTGGCCATCACAAAGCTCCTTGTGTTAAGCCGCAGAGTGCGGGCTGAGATAACGTCCCAATGCCGCGAGCAGCATGTCGAGCACCAGCGCAACCAGCGCGGTGGCCACAGCGCCGAGGATCAGCGTAGGGAAGTCGTTGAGGTAGATGCCGGGGAAAATCAGCTCACCAAAACTGCTGGCACCGATCAGGAACGCCAATGGCGCGGTACCGACGTTAATCGCCGTGGCGATGCGCACGCCTGCCAGAATCACCGGCAGCGCATTGGGAATTTCCACCTGACGCAAACGCTGAAACTTCGTCATACCTATACCGTTGGCGGCTTCAATCAGCGACGGCGGTACCGCGCTTAAACCGGCAAAAGTATTACGTACAATCGGCAGCAGTGAGGCGAGGAACAGGGCAATCAGCGCGGGACGATCGCCGATACCGACAATCACCATCGCGAGCGCCAATACCGCCAGCGGTGGCAGCGTGTTACCCACGTTGAAAATTTGCATCACGTGCTCTGCCCAGCGACGAGCAGATGGACGGCTAAGCAGGATGCCGCTGGGAATGCCCACCAGCAACGCAAAGAACATTGACCAAAACACTAAAAACAGATGCTGCTGCCCGAGATAAACCAAATCTTCCCGCCGGTCGCGCAGCGTATTCAGCCCCAGACCCCAAACCAGCAGGGCAATCACCGCAACAATCGCGAGCAGAGCCAGCCCAGCGCGGCGGGCGAGCGATGCATTTTGCATAGCCAGTGTCTCCCTGATTCAAGAAATCGTTCGATAGGTAATGTCATTCCCAGGATGACGGCGCAGTGTTAAAACGTACACATACGAAAATCCTTCACCCCGTTAAATTGCAGTTAAAATGACTGTTATCAGATGCTTTTTCAGTGAATATCTGGAAAGCACCGCTTAGACCTATAGCAATGCTTGTCGATAAGCGCTAGTTTTTGCGGCAAAATCAGACAGATAGAAATAATAAAAAACGCCATCTAACCCGCGTGGAATAAGGCATCGTCCGACAATAAAAAATTTTCATCGAAATAAGTGACGTCGTCACAAATGGGGCGCACGCAGAGGAAACTGGTCTGGTGAATTTTCAGCTAGCCTTGTTAGAAATTAAGGAGACGTATGACTGAAACTGCAGAATTGAACACGGAACATCGCCACTGGATTCTTATCGGCTGCATGCTCGCTATGTTTATGGCGGCGATTGAAGTCACCATCGTGGCCACCGCCATGCCAACCATTATTGCCGATCTTGGCGGCTTTTCGCAGTTTGGCTGGGTATTTTCCATCTATCTACTGACGCAAGCCGTCAGCGTGCCGCTGTATGGCCGACTGGCAGATATGTGGGGCCGCAAACGGCTGTTGTTTATCGGTGTTTCGCTCTTTTTACTGGGATCGATTCTGTGCGGATTTGCCCACAGCATGGCGTGGCTGATCCTGTTTCGCGCTTTTCAGGGGTTAGGTGCCGGCGCGATTATGCCGCTAACGTCCACCATTGTGGCAGACGTCTATTCGCCGCGCGAACGCGCCAACGTACAGGGCTGGCTCTCCAGCGTCTGGGGCGTGGCGGCAATCATTGGTCCGCTTAGCGGCGCGTGGCTGGTGCAGCACTTTAGCTGGTCGGTGATTTTCTGGGTCAACGTGCCGATTGGCGCCATCGCCATGCTGCTGCTGGCGCGTTTTCTGCCATCGCGTGAGCAAAATCAGGCCACCACGCTCAATCTCACCGGCAGCTGCTGGCTGATGATCTGCGTAACGGCATTATTAGTCGCGCTGTTGCAGGCCGAAGTGCTCGGTTTCTGGCTGCTGCCATTCCTGCTGCTGGCAGTCATCGCCGCCTGGCGTTTAAAACATCATGAACAGCGTGCTGATGCGCCGCTGTTCCCGCTGGAAATCTGGCGCAGCCGGCTCATCGTTGCAGGCAACATCGGCAACCTGATCATCGGTGCCAGTATGATGGGCATCAGCGCCTTTCTGCCAACCTGGATTCAGGGCATCACCGGCGGCACGCCGCTGCAGGCCGGCAGCGCACTGGCGATGATGTCGATTGGCTGGCCGCTGGCCAGTACATTGAGCGGTAGGTTGATGCTTATCACCTCCTATCGCTTCACCGCGCAGTTGGGCGCGCTGCTGCTGATTGCGGGCAGCGCATTACTGCTGCTACTGCGCAGCGACAGCTCAATCGTGCAGGCCGGATTCACCGCCTTTGTGATTGGTACCGGCATGGGCATGACCAGCACCACGTTTCTGGTATCGGTACAGAACCATGCGCATTACGACATTCGCGGCATTTGCACCGCCTCAATCATGTTCAGCCGCATGATCGGTTCGGCGATTGGTACCGCGTTATTGGGCGCGGTGCTGAACCTCAACTTGTCGCTGCGTCTGCCGCAGGCCGACGATCCGATGCAGAAAATCATGTCGCCTGAAAGCCGTCAGACGCTGTCGGAGGCGACATTGCATGACTGGACCGGACAAATCGCCAGTTCTTTACATTGGGTGTTTGTCGTGTCGTTGCTGATTGCGCTGCTAACGTTGTGGGTGGCGTGGATAATGCCGCGACAAAGGCCGGAAGTGGAATAAAAGCAGGGCGGCCAGAGAGCCGCCCGAAAGTTTACTGCGCTGGCGTATCCTGAGAGCTTCCCGCGCTGTCTGGCACGGTGCTGTCACCATCACGGCCATTTTTCTTGTAGACGATTTTCTGTGTGTCGTTCTCACAATGACCCACAACCTGGCCGCCGACCTGATCGGCTTGATCATTGGCCACGATATCCAGCGTGAAGTCCGATTCGGCGACGCCGTTGTTAATGATTTTTTTGCTGATGTCCGCTTTGACGCTTTCACAAGAAGCTTGCGCCAATACCGGCAGCGACAACATCGCCATCAGCAGCACTGCATTACGTTTTTTCATCATTCACTCCTTTGGTCAGAAATCCTGTCAAAACTATAGCAGTGATAAACGATTAAGGTGCAATTGGACGTCCGGTGCGGCGGTCGAGGCAACGCAGCGTATTCGGTTCCCAATAGGCGTTAACGTTGTAGCTCTTTTCGCAGGAATCGCGGGTATCAAAGGCTTTGTCCGCTTTATCGAACTCTTTCTCAACGCGCGTATTGACCTTATTACGCAGGTTTTTGGTATCGTTCCACTGCTCTTTGCTCTGGCGCGCGGCTTCATTACTGGAGGCGCTGCTGCCATCTTCAATAATCAGGCGATCGGTTTTGGCCGTAGCGATGGGCGCAGCCATTAACAGGCTCGACGTCACCACGGTAGCCAGCAGGGCGGAAAACAGTTTTTTCATCGTCATTTCCTTCAGTTAACACCAGCACAGCCGGGATCGCGGCTGTAACAACCACTGGCGCTAGTATATCATCGCTGCTTCTTTGCTCACCAGCGGTGAGCGCTTTGTTTAGCTTAGCGAGAGATTTTCTATGCTGGTCAAAACCGCCTTGCTGTTTTTTTTCACTGCGATAGCGGAAATTGTTGGCTGTTTCCTGCCGTGGCTATGGTTGAAGAAGGGCATGACTGCGTGGCTGCTGGTGCCAGCCGCGGCAAGTCTGGCGCTGTTTGTCTGGTTGTTGACGTTGCATCCCGCCGCGAGCGGGCGCGTTTATGCGGCCTATGGCGGCGTATACGTGCTGACGGCGCTAATCTGGCTGCGCGTGGTGGATGGCGTAAAACTGAGTACGTGGGATTGGGTCGGCGCGCTGGTCGCCTTGAGCGGCATGTTGATTATCGTGACCGGTTGGGGCCGCGCGTAATCATCGGCCACACCGGCGTGCGAGATCAGGGGAAACATCCCGATGCGGTCGTCGCGGCAAAAGCCGCCGGAGCGCCTCACAGGATGGTCGCCCCGGGTATTTCGATCAAACAGCGTGTAACCGCGATTAACCTTTATGCACCTTCAGTCCCGCGGTGGTTTGCGTCACCGGCATAATCTCCAGCGTATTGATGTTGACGTGCTTCGGCAGCGTCGTCACCCAATACACCGCTTCGGTGACATCTTCCGCCGTCAGCGCGGTGGTGCCTTCATAAACCTGGCCCGCTTTATCGTCATCGCCCTTAAAGCGCACGTTTGAGAACTCGGTTCCGCCCACCAAACCTGGCTCGATATCGGTCACGCGCAGCGCGGTGCCGTGAAGGTCGGTACGCAGATTCAGGCTGAACTGGCGCACGAACGCTTTGGTCGCGCCATACACGTTGCCACCCAAGTAAGGCCAGCTGCCGGCAATCGAACCGATATTCACGATATGACCAACATTGCGTTCAACCATTGCCGGCAGCACCGCACGCGTCATGTACACCAAACCTTTGTTGTTGGTGTCGATCATATTTTCCCAGTCTTCGATATTGGCTTTGTGCGCCGGTTCCACACCCAACGCCAGGCCAGCATTGTTAACCAGCACATCAATATTGCGCCATTCAGCGGGCAGGGAGGCGATCGCTTCATCGATGGCGGCGCGATTACGCACGTCCAGCTGAACGGTATACAGATTGTCGCCCAGCTCATCTTTCAGCTCTTTTAAACGCTCAGCGCGACGTCCGCTGGCGATCACTTTGTGACCTGTAGCAATGAAGCGGCGGGTAATACTTTGACCAAAACCAGCAGTTGCGCCAGTAACACAAATAATCATCTCACTGTTCCTTATACGATTTCAGGTTATCAGCCACACCTTAGCATTAACCTCGAACCCATGCTCATGAAAACCCAAAGCAGCGTGTTGCAGGATTTTTCCTGCACATTACGAGTGCAATGGCGCACCACAAAGACGCATCTCAACAGGCGATAATCACGCCATGCGCAATAAAACTCGCCGCAATGTTAAATCGCAACCGTTTGCGATAGCAGGCAACCGGTTGCGCATACGTTTGCTCGTCAAGCTTGACACAAAAACGCATCGGAACAACCTATTATATTGAAAGTAAACAGTATTTTTTGTTCTTTGCATTGGCATGCGCTTTGCAAACTATCTTTAAGGCAATCACCTGCACTCATAAAAAAGCACCAAGGAACCATTATGCTTTACGCACCCGAAACGCTGCTGCGCGCCAGCTTCTTTGATTTCACCGCTCTGGCCGCGCAGCCAGACGACATCGCTGCCAATGCACGCTATCTCGAAGATGGCTTATTAACGCTGCGTGACGGCAAAGTGGTCAGCCTGGAAAGCTGGCAAATCGCGGAAGGGCGCGTTGATCCCACTCGCGTCACCGATCTGCGCGGTAAACTGATCGTGCCCGGCTTTATCGATACCCATATTCATTATCCGCAAACCGAAATGATCGGCGCCTTTGGCGAACAGCTGCTGGAGTGGCTCAACCAATATACCTTCCCGGTGGAGAGCCAATATCACTGTCCCGATCACGCGGCAAAAATGTCGGCGTTCTTCCTGCATCAGCTGCTGTCGAATGGCACCACCACCGCGCTGGTGTTCGGCACCGTGCATAAGCAGTCGGTCGACTCGCTGTTCAGCGCCGCGCAGCAGCTGGATATGCGGCTGATTGCTGGCAAAGTGATGATGGATCGTAACGCGCCGGAATACCTGACCGAAACGCCGGAAGAGAGTTATCAGCACACGCGTGAACTGATTGAGCGCTGGCATCAGCGCGGTCGCCTGAGCTATGCGCTCACGCCGCGCTTTGCACCGACCTCGTCGCCGGAATTGCTGGATAAAGTGCGTCAGCTGCGCGAGGAGTTTCCTGATGTCTGGATGCACACGCACCTAAGTGAAAATCCGCAGGAGATCGCTTGGGTAAAAGCGCTATTCCCGGAGCGCGCAGGCTATCTTGATGTTTATCATCATCACCAACTTACCGGCAAACGCAGCGTGTTCGCGCACTGCCTGCATCTGGAAGATCAAGAGTGGCAATGCCTGCATGACACCGATTCATCAATTGCCTTCTGCCCGACCTCAAACCTGTTCCTCGGCAGCGGCTTATTCAACATCAAACGCTGCTGGCAGCAGGGCGTACGCATGGGCATTGGCACCGACGTGGGCGCAGGCACCACCTTTAATCTGCTGCAAACGCTGGGCGAAGCCTACAAAGTCGGCCAGCTACAGCAATACAAACTCAGCGCCTGCGAAGCGTTTTATCACGCCACCTTAGGCGGCGCGCACGCGCTCGATCTGGATGACGTTATCGGCAATTTTAACCCCGGCAAAGAGGCCGATTTCGTGGTACTCGATGCGGCGGTGTCGCCGCTGCAGAAGCTGCGCAATGCCAACAGCAAAGACATCTGGGAGCGGCTGTTTGTAATGATGACGCTTGGCGACGACCGCAACATCGCGCAAACCTGGGTGAGCGGCAAACCGGTTTGGCAGCGCGAAAGTGAGGAGCAAATCGCATGATCCAGTTCTTACTCAACGATCGTTTAATCACCGAATGCGAGCTTGATCCCAATCTCACCGTGCTTAACTACCTGCGCGGCCAGCAGCAGCGTCGCGGTACCAAAGAGGGCTGCGCGTCTGGCGATTGCGGTGCCTGCACCGTCACGCTCGGTAAAGTCGTCGATGGGCAGATGCAGTATCAGGCGGTGAACAGCTGTTTGACGCTGGTCAGCAGCCTGCAAGGCAAGCAATTGATTACCGTGGAAGATCTCAAGCAGGGCCGCGAACTGCACAGCGTGCAGCAAGCGATGGTGGATTGCCACGGCTCGCAATGCGGCTACTGCACGCCGGGTTTTGTGATGTCGCTGTTTACTCTGCAGAAAAACAGCGCTGGCTGGGATCGACATCAGGCAGAACAGGCGCTGGCGGGTAATTTATGCCGTTGCACCGGCTATCGTCCGATCATGGATGCGGCGCAGCAGGCGTGTGAACAACCAGATGCGGATGCCTTCCGTGCCAATGCACCCGCGCTAGTACAGCGTTTACAGGCGCTCAGCAACGATGAAGTACAGATCATCGAAGCCGCGGGCAGCCGCTGCTATCTGCCGAAAACAGTAGCGCAACTCGCCGAGCTCTATCAGCAATATCCTGAAGCCCGCCTGGTGGCTGGCGGTACCGATCTGACGCTGCAAATCACTCAGCAATATCAGCGCTTGCCGCTGCTGATCGCGCTGGAGCAGATTGATGAGTTGAAGGTCTGCCACGAAGATGAAACGCATCTTTACCTCGGTGCTGCCGCCTCATTGCAGCATTGCTATCAGTTTTTAGCGCAGCACATTCCAGCGTTTAGCAGCATGCTGGAGCGTTTTGCCTCATTGCAAATTCGTAATCAGGGCACGCTCGGCGGCAATATTGGTAACGCATCGCCGATTGGTGATTGCGCGCCGATGCTGCTGGCTTTAAATGCGCGTCTGGTCTTGCAGCAGGGCAACAAGCAGCGAGAAGTCCCGCTCGATCAATTCTTTACTGCTTATCGTCAAACTGTCTTGCTGCCGGGAGAATTCATTCACAGCATCACCATCGCCAAAGTGACGGTGTCACCCAACTTTGCGGCGTGGAAAGTGGCTAAACGGCTGGATGATGATATTTCCGCGGTTTTCGCCGCTATCAATCTGCACATCGCGGAAGGGGTAATTGTGGAAGCGCGGCTCGCCTTTGGGGGTATGGCCGCCACGCCAAAACGCGCGCTGGCGGCTGAAGCACAACTGCTGGGCCAGCCGCTGCATCTCAGCGCCATCGAAAAAGCCTGCGCCGCGCTGAGTGAGGATTTCCAGCCGCTAAGCGACTTCCGCGCCAGCGCCGATTACCGCCTGCAGGTGGCGCGCAATCTATTGCGCCGCTATTACGCACAAGCGTCTGGCGAGCTGACCATTACTGAGGTATCGCGCTATGTCTCATAACCGTCCGGAACTGAACGAAACGCTGCTCAAAGCCCAGTTTGCCACCGACATGCAAACGGGCGTCGGGCGCAGCAATAAACACGAAAGTGCCGATAAGCATGTCTCCGGTGAAGCGCTGTATATCGACGACAAGCCAGATCTGCCAGGATTGCTGCATCTCTGTCCGCGTCTGAGTGAGCATGCGCATGCGCGCATCACCAAACTGGATGTGCAGCCATGTTACGCGGTGCCGGGTGTAGTCAGCGTGCTGACGTGGCGCGATGTGCCGGGCCTCAACGATGTCGGTCCGCTCGAACCGGGCGATCCGCTGCTGGCGCAGGACACAATCGAATATTTCGGTCAAATCGTCATTGCCGTCGCCGCTGATTCACCCGAAGCGGCGCGTGCCGGCGCCGCAGCGGCGATCGTGGAGTACGAAGCGCTACCGGCCGTCCTCGACGTGCGTGAAGCGCTGGAACAGCGTTTCTTTGTGCAGCAGCCGCACATTCACCAACGCGGTGATGCCGACGCTGCGCTGGCGCGGGCGTCACGCCGTATTCAGGGCGAATTTCACATCGGCGGTCAGGAACATTTCTATCTGGAAACCCAGACGGCGCTGGTGATCCCCGGCGAAGATGACAGCTTGCAGGTGTTCTCCTCGACGCAAAACCCCACCGAAGTGCAGAAACTGGTGGCGGAAGTGATGGGCATCACCATGAACAAAGTCACCATTGATATGCGGCGCATGGGCGGTGGCTTTGGCGGCAAAGAGACGCAGGCGGCGGGCGTGGCGTGTTTGTGTGCCATCGCCGCGCGTCAGCTGCGAAAACCGGTAAAAATGCGCCTGGCGCGCCGCGACGATATGCTGATCACCGGCAAACGCCATCCGTTTTTTGTCCGCTACGATGTCGGCGTCGATGACAATGGTCGCTTCTGCGGCGTGAAGATCGATCTGGCCGGCAACTGCGGTTATTCACTCGATCTCAGCGGATCGATTGTCGATCGTGCGATGTTCCACGCCGATAACGCGTATTACCTCGGCGATGCACTGATTATCGGCTATCGCTGCCGCACACATACCGCCTCGAACACCGCGTACCGTGGCTTTGGCGGGCCGCAAGGCATGGTGGCGATTGAGCAGATCATGGATCACGTCGCGCGCGAAGTGGGAGTAGATCCACTCGAACTGCGCAAACGTAACTATTACGGCAAAACCGATCGCAACATCACCCATTACCACCAGCAGGTGGAAGACAATCTGCTGGATGAGATGACGGAGCAATTGGAAACCAGCAGCGAATACGCCGCGCGGCGTCGTGACATCAGCGCATTTAACGCCAGCAACCGTTTTATGAAACGCGGACTAGCGCTGACGCCGGTGAAATTCGGCATCTCTTTTACCTCCAGCTTCCTCAATCAGGCCGGCGCGCTGATTTTGATTTACACCGATGGCACGGTGCAGCTCAATCACGGCGGCACCGAAATGGGCCAGGGCTTAAACACCAAAGTGGCGCAGATTGTGGCGGAAGTGCTGCAGATTGATATCAGCCAGATTCAGGTGACCGCCACCGATACCGGCAAAGTGCCCAACACCTCGCCAACCGCAGCGTCCAGCGGGGCCGATCTCAACGGCAAAGCGGCGCAAAATGCGGCGCAAATCCTGCGCGATCGCATGACCGAGATGCTGTGTCAGCAACATCAATGCGCGGCAGACGCGGTGCATTTCAGCAACGGTATCGTGCGCGTCGGCGAGAAACACTTCACCTTCGCCCAGGTTGCACAGCAAGCGTGGCTTAATCAGGTGCCGCTTTCTGCCACCGGTTTCTACAAAGTGCCGGGCATCCATTACGATCGCGCCGCCGGACGCGGTAAACCGTTCTATTACTTCTCCTACGGCGCGGCCTGCTGCGAAGTGCTGGTGGATACGCTGACCGGCGAATACCGCTTGCTGCGCGCCGACATTTTGCATGATGTGGGCGCGTCGCTGAATCCGGCCATTGATATCGGCCAGGTTGAGGGCGGTTTTGTGCAGGGCATGGGCTGGCTCACCTGCGAAGAACTGGTGTGGAACGACAAGGGCAAATTGCTCACCGATGGCCCGGCCAGCTACAAAATCCCGGCGATCAGCGATGTACCCAGTGATTTGCGCGTCACGCTGGTTGAGAACCGCAAAAACCCGCAGGACACGGTGTTCCACTCCAAAGCCGTCGGCGAACCGCCGTTCATGTTGGGCATCGCCGTGTGGTGCGCATTGCAGGATGCGGTTGCCAGCGTTGATAACTATCTTCGCCATCCGCAGCTGGACGCACCCGCCACGCCGGAGCGGGTATTCTGGGGGATTCAGCGCTTATCGGGAGCGGAACATGATTTATCATGACTGGATCAGCGTGTTGCACAGCCTGCGGGAAAAACGCGAAAGCTGCGTACTGATTACCGTGCTCAGCGAGCGGGGCTCCGTGCCGCGCGATCGTGGTAGCAAGATGGTAGTCAGCGCCAGCGACACTTTTCTCACCATTGGCGGCGGCCATCTCGAATATCAATGCATTGCGCAGGCGCGCGAGATGCTGCAGCAGCGCTGCACCCAGCCGCGCAGTGAAGAGTTTGCGCTGGCTGCACGTCTCGGCCAATGCTGCGGTGGTCACGCCACTTTGCTGTTTGAACCGCTAATGCAGCAGCAGCCGGAAATCCAGGTGTACGGTGCAGGTCATGTTGGCCAGGCGCTGGTGAATCTGCTTGCCACTTTGCCGTGCCGTATTACGTGGATTGATAGCCGCGCCGCGCAGTTTCGCGCCGTGCCGCCCGGCGTGACGGTGCGTCAGGTTGAGGATCCGATTGATTGCGTGCAGGAAGCCGCGCCCGACAGCTATTTTGTGGTGATGACGCACGATCATCCACTCGATCTAGCGCTCAGCGAAGCGATCTTGCGGCGCGGCGATTTTCGCTATGCCGGTGTGATTGGTTCTGCCACTAAAGCCCAGCGCTTTCGCTATCGCTTAGAGGGCAAAGGCATTGCGGCAGATTCCCTCGCACGTTTGCGCTGCCCGATTGGTTTGGCGGATGTGAAGGGCAAGTTACCGGCGGAAATTGCCGTCGCGGTGGCGGGAGAAATCATCAGCGTTTATCAGCAGCAGGCGATAAGTTGTTGAGTGACGAGGAAACTGCCAGGATAGAACCATCCCGCCGCCACCGTGCGGCGTTGCTGATTATCAGGAGCGATAATGAATTCACGAGCCAATCCGTTTTTCACCGCCAGCACCTTGCCGTATCAAACCCCGCCATTTGACCAGATTCAGGAAGAGGATTTTCTGCCGGCGCTGGAAGCGGGGATTGAAGAGAAACGGCGCGAAGTGGCGGCGATCGCCAGCAATCCTGACGCGCCAACCTTTGCCAACACCTTTGAGGCGCTGGAGCGTAGCGGCCAGTTGCTGAAGCGCGTGAATCTGGTGTTTGGTGCCATGACTTCCGCCAACACCAGCGATCGCCTGCAGGAAATCGATGAACTGATTACCCCGCAACTCACCGCGCTCAATGACGAAATCTACCTGAACAGCCAGCTGTTTGCTCGCCTCGATACCGTTTACCAGCATCGCGGCTCGCAGTGCCCGGATGCCGAAGCGATGCGGCTGGCGGAAGTCACCTGGCAGCATTTTCAGCTGGCCGGTGCCAGCCTGAACGAAGCGGATAAAACCCAGCTGCGCGCCTGCAATCAGGAGCTGGCGAGCCTCAGCACCCGCTTCGGCAATAAGTTGCTGGCGGCCACCAAAGCCGGTGCTTATGTGGTGAGCAATGTTGCGGCGCTGGCCGGATTAAGTGAAGAAGAGCTGGCGCATGCCAAAGCGGCGGCCGAAGCACGCGGCTTGCACGGCGAATGGCTGATTGCGCTGCAAAACACCACGCAGCAACCGGCGCTGCAGGCGCTGGAAGTACGCGCCACGCGTGAAGCGCTGTTCCAGCAGGCGCTAACACGCAGCGAGCAGGGCGATGATAACGACACGCGCGACATCGTGTTACGCATGGCGCAGCTGCGCGCGCAGCAAGCGAGTTTGCTCGGTTTCAAAACCTATGCCGAATGGAGCATGCAGGATCAGATGGCGAAAACGCCGGAGGCGGCTTTTGCCTTTATGCGCAATATTGTCCCTGCCGCGCGGGCTCGCGCTGAACGCGAAGCCGCCGACATTCAGCAGGCCATTGAAGCCGCGCATCACCGTTTTCCGCTGCGCGCCTGGGACTGGAGTTTTTATGCCGAGCAGGTGCGTAAAGCCCAATACGCGCTGGATGAGAGCCAAATCCGCCCGTACTTTGAGCTGAATAACGTGCTGGAAAAAGGTGTGTTCTGGTCGGCCAGCCAGCTTTTTGGCATTCGCTTTAGCCAGCGCCACGATCTGCCGGTTTATCATCCGGACGTTAACGTTTACGAGATTTTCGATGCCGACGACACGCCGCTGGCGCTGTTCTACACCGATTTCTTTAAGCGTGATAACAAAAGCGGCGGCGCGTGGATGAGTAATTTCGTCGACCAAACCACGCTGCTCGGCACCAAACCGGTGATCTACAACGTGTGCAATTACACCAAGCCGCAGGCAGGCCAGCCGGCGCTGCTGAGCTGGGATGAAGTGATCACGCTGTTCCACGAGTTTGGTCATGCGCTGCACGGTTTGTTCGCCACGCAACGCTATCCGAGCTTGTCGGGCACCGCCACGCCGCGCGACTTTGTCGAGTTCCCGTCGCAGATTAATGAGCATTGGGCCAGCAACGAAGCGGTGTTTGCCAACTATGCGCGCCATTACAAAACCGGAGAGGCGATGCCTGCTGAGCTGCGCGACAAGATGGTGCGCGCCGCGAAGTTCAACAAAGGCTACGACATGACCGAGCTGCTGGCCGCCGCGCTGCTGGATCTGCAGTGGCATTCACTGACCACGCACGACAATCCGCAGGATGTCAGCCACTTCGAGCTGCAGGCGCTGGCCGCCGAAAACATTGCGCTGGCGACGGTTCCGCCCCGTTATCGCTCCAGCTATTTCCGCCATATCTGGGGCGGCGGCTATGCAGCCGGTTATTACGCCTATATCTGGACGCAGATGCTCGCCGATGATGGCTATCAAGCCTTTGTCGAACGCGGTGGATTAACACGTGAAAACGGTCAGCAGTTCCGCGAACATATTCTGTCACGCGGTAACAGCACCGATTTGCAGCATCTGTGGCTGGCGTGGCGCGGCAAAGAGCCGGACATCGGCCCAATGCTGAAAAATCGTGGATTAGAGTCGTAGAACCGCCATTGATGGCGACCTGGTTCAACCCAGCGGACCGCCTTCAATGGTATCGCACATGCCGGCCAGCACGCGCTCGCCGGTTTCGTTTTTCAAATCTGCATACCACGCCGCCGTCACTTCCGCGTCTTTAGCGTGGGTCACATCGCAGCGCTTACGGGCTTTCAACACCAAATCTTTGGTGCGATCCACACGACGGGCTTCATAACGCAACAACGCATCCTCAATCCCTAAAGAGTGTGACGCCAGCGTCTGCGCCAGCACCACCGCATCTTCCATCGCCGCACAACCGCCTTGCCCGATATCCGGCGTGGTGCTGTGTGCGGCATCGCCCAGCAACGCCACGCGACCTTTAACAAAACGGCTAAACGGTTCGATGTCGTGGATTTCCACGCGGTTGGTGGTTTCCGGATTGAGGCGTTCAATCAGACGCTGCACCGGTTCGGCCCAGCCGCTGAAGTAGCCTTTGAGATCGTTTTTCAACGTTGCGCGATCTTCCGGCAAGCCTTTTGGCAGCGGAACATCAAAGAAGAAGTAGAAGCGGTTATCGCTGACCGGCATCAGCGACACGCGTTTGCCTTCGCCGACAAAAGTGGTCCATTGATCGGCGGGCGCAATCGCTTCATCAATTGTCACCAGTCCGTTCCAGTTGACGTAACCGGCGTAACGACGTTCCACGCTTTCACCCAGCACATAGTGGCGGATCACCGAGTGCGTACCATCGGCGGCAATCAGAAAATCACCTTCGGCCTGGCTACCGTCATCAAACCAGGCGGTGACGCCATGCTCGGTTTGCTCAACCTGCGTGACGCGTTTACCAAAGCTAATGCGCGAACGTCCGTAGGTATCGATCAGCATCGCCTGCAATTCGGCGCGCGCCACCGGATAGGGATATTCCCCCACCTGCTGCACCAGCGGTTTCATGCTGAAGCGGGTGAGCGTGCTGCCGCTGTGCGCATCGTTGTAGGCCATAAACGCCATGTTGCCGCCCAGTGCGCGCAGCGGCTCTTTCATGCCCAACGCGTTGAGACATTTCACGCCGTTGGGCCAGATAGATATCGCCGCACCCACCGGCTTCATCTCTTTCACTGCTTCAAATACGGCGGTGTCAAAACCCGCTTTCTCCAGCGCAATCGCAGCACTCATACCGCCAATGCCCGCGCCAATCACAATCGCTTTCATATCCGTCTCCTTTGCTATGCATTAAAGACTGCAACTTTTGTACCAGGTTGGAAGATTGGCCAAATGAAGGCTAACTCATTGATTTTAAATTAACGAAGCAGCATCTGATCTTGCCGCTCTGCACTACAGTGGCGCACGCCCATGCACTGTAGCAGAGCAACTTCTGTGAAAGAGTGAATCGATTGTTTCAGCATGGTAATTGGCCCCGCAGCAGCCATACTCATTGCACCCGTTCTGCGAGGACTCAATCATGAAATGGATAATGGCTTTTACCTTGCTGTTCAGCGCCAGCGTGCTGGCACAACCGCAATGGCAGCCGGAGCGAAAAGCACCGGTGGTGCAGCTGACGCCGATTGCCGCGAAGTGCGATGTTTCAGCCTGTCAGCAAAACTGCTATGTGCAGCAATCACAGTGTAAAAATGACAATAACGGCGGCTGCGGCTCGCTGGCACAAATTTGCGTACAAAACTGTGCTAGTCAGTGTCGTTAAATGAAATAAATCTGTCATAACCGAGTGCTAGCGTGTTTCCCCGGCAAGGTAATATTCTGATAACAGGGGAAAATAATGAAAACCCGCTTCACACTGATTGCAACGGTTATTCTGCTGGCACAGCAAGCACATGCGGTTTCACTGCCCGATGCGGCCGCGCTGGCAGGCTTAACCTCTACCGGTTCCACCTCCGCTTATAGCGATCTCGAGCAGCAATCGCTACAGGCTGAACGTCAGGCGCTGCAAGGTGATAGCAGCACGTTGACGCGCGAGCAACTGGAAAAAGCCAAACAGACCGCGAAACAGGCTGACACGCAGTGGCTGAAAAACAGCGGCTACGATTTCAAAATTAAAGAGAACCAGCAGGCCGGAATTGCGCTGCTTTCAGGCTTTAGCACGTTGCCCGCTAGCGTGCTTGATGCCAGTCAAGCCACCGTTACCCACATCAATCTGAACGCCACGCTAAATGTGCGTCATCAGGCTCTGGCCGATGCAGAAGCCATCAGCTATCTCTATTTCCTCTCCGATGCGCTTGGTCCGCGCCTTGGCAAAGCCTTCCTCGCCGCTTACGACAAAGGTGAGATAGGTAAGGCCGCCGCGCTAATTAAAGCCAGTGAAGTCAGCACCAGCGCGGCGAAAAAGCACTTTAACTATCCGCGGCCGTTACTGCGTGAAGGCAACAGCATCCATCTGGTGCCGGACGATGTAGTGGTGAAGGATAACGTGCGTTACACCGCCGACGGCGGCTCTTTCCCGAGCGGTCACACCAACACCGGTTATACCGATGCTTTGTTGCTGGCCGAAATGGTGCCGGAACGTTTTGAAGCATTGGTGACGCGCGGCGCACGCTACGGTTATTCGCGTTTAGTGTTGGGCGTGCATTACCCGCTGGATGTGATGGGTTCGCGCATGGTAGCGCAGCGCAACGTGGCGAATTATCTCAACGATGCGCGCTATCAGGCACTGTTTAGGGAAGCGCGCGATCAGCTGCGTGCCGCGCTGGAAAAAGAGTGTGGCACGTCGCTGGCAGAGTGTGCGCGCAGCAATGGCAATGACGATCCGTATCGCTCACCGGCGATGAAGCAGTTCTATCGTTTCACCATGAGTTACAACCTGCCGAGAGCCAATGTGCAGAACGCGCCTGTCAAAGTCCCGCAGGGCGCGGAGATCCTGCTGAAAACCGCGTTGCCGCAGCTGTCTGATGCGCAAATTCGTAGCCTGATGGTGAAAAGCGCGCTGCCAAACGGTTATCCGCTGTCCGGCAATGATGCGGATCAGTCATTCTGGCAACGTGTGGATTTAACGGCGGCGTATGCTTTAGCGAAACCGGCGCGTTGATATTTTGCTTTAAATTCGGTGCGGGCGCAGACACATCTGCTGCGTCACGGGCCGTCCTCGCGCCGCTAGCGCGGTGCCTTCGGCTTCTACGTTGTGCCAACGGACCGTTCGGGGATCGGCCGTCCTGGCCGGCCCCGAACTGCCTCCCGCATCCATGCGTGAGGCTCCTGGCCCAACGTAAAATCCTCAGCGCTGTGGATAGCCCTTTTGCCGCAGCAGACGCGCCAGCGCCTTTAGCAAATGTGTCCTTTTCAACAACTCGCACTGAAGCAATACCCTCGTCACGCTTTAATTCGGCGATCAAGCGCGAAGGGCGCTGAAGTGGCTTGTGCAAATAGGGCGGCAGCGGCGGGATGGTCGGGATTGAGAATGGCGTTGTCTTCGCCGGTCAAAATGCTGGGTACCGTTAATAGCAAAGGAAAGCCGCCTTGCACATCGAGGAATGCGGCGCCAATCGCCTGTGTTTCTTCCTGTTGCTGATACTTTTGCCAATCGTCGGGCAGTTTATTGCTGTCCAGCGCCATGATTTCGCTCTCAGGGATCGGCAGAGTAAAAATCACAAAGCGACTTTTCTCCAGCATCGCTTTACCGGCATGCACCACCAGTTCCAGCGTAGCGAGCGCCTTTGAACTGCTGAGATACACCGTCTTAATGCCGGGCGGATTCCAGCGTCCGCCCCATTTTTCAGCGCCAGCGCCGCTAAATGCCTCGCTGGCGTACTCTTCTTTCACGAGTCGATAAAACAGCCGATAGGGAGCATCCGGTTCCTTCCGTTGCGTCATTACACAATTACTCCGTGTTCCAGGCGTCCAATCAGCGTCAACACCGCATCACAACCCGCAGGCGTGCTCAGCATCTCCATCGGCAATGCATCATCCAGTGCCAACGCAGGTTGATACATCCAGCGCATGGCAGCGTCAACGTCACCGGAAAATAATTGCAATACGGCATCCAGAATTTCGAACACCTGATACACGCGCGCACCTTGCTCCACCGAAAGTTGCGATCCGGCTTTCTCGCGGCGGCGATAGGTATTGCGATCGATAGAGACCATTTGGGCCACATCCAGTGGCGTTGCTTTCAGCACCGTGGCCGCGCGTTCAACGATGCCGACATCCAGACCTTCGGTGATCAACTGGTGCGCTTTCAGCGGATTACGCGGTAAGCCCATTTGATCCATAAACGATTGCTGAGCGTGCTGGATCAGCGTGGGATCGAAGACGCGTGCGGCATTGCCGTGATTGAATGGGGATGCAGTTGTCATAACAACCTCCTGAACAATGTTCATTTGAACATTTTGATAGCTCAAGTGTACATCACTGCGCAGGGGTTGTCATTTTTTGTACGATCATGAAACTAACAGGCGGTTAATCAACAATAAACAGCTTTGCACCGCTAACGGTTGAGGAGCGATGCGCTTCTGCATTGTCCGCGACCTGATAACTTACGCCCGGCGTTAACGTGAAGGTGCGACCATCATCCAGCTCCGTCACCATTTCGCCTTCGAGGCAAAGCAGAATATGGCCTTTGCTGCACCAGTGATCCGCCAGATAGCCCGGCGAATACTCCACCATCCGTACCCGAATATCGCCAAAGCGTTGGGTGCGCCACAAAGCAAAGCCCTCATCGCCGGGATGGGTTTCAGGCGCGATGTCGTCCCAGTTGGTGATGCCGAAAGGAAGCTGATTGATCTGCATTAGGATGTCCTTAGATGGGTAAGACAGCCATGATTAGCAGTGAGAGGCCAATTAAGCCAGTAAAATCAACTGGCTTCCTGCCACATCTCGCGCATCGCCAGCTCCAGCTTTTTAAACACCCGATAACGTACGTCGTGAAACGCAACGCGCTCTGGTCGCGGCAACAATTTGCCGGGATTGATCTGCACCGCCTGCTGCGCGGCCTCGGCAAGATTGCGCCACGCGCCGACGCCCACACCGGCACACAAGGCGGCGCCCAGCGCGCCGGTCTCTTTGCACTCCGCCACGCGAATCGGTATGCCTAACACGTCAGCAAACATCTGCGGCCAGATGCAACTGCGCGCCGCGCCGCCCGACAAAATGGCCTGCGTAAAAGGGATGCCTGCCGCACGCAAGCGATCAATATGCGCCCGATGGGCAAAGGTCACGCCTTCAAACAGCGAAAACAGCATATCGGCGCGCTTATGCCAGCCGCCTAAGCCATAAAACCCGGCCTTGGCCGGTTCCGATTTGCGTCCGGAATAAAGATAAGGATGATAGAGCGGTAGCTGGGCATTGGGTTGCACGTGCGCCACGCTATCGCTGCTGCGCACCGCGCCCTGACCGCCGCGACCATCGTCGAATTCGCGCAGGAACCAGTCAAGATTCGCCGCCGAGGTGGCGCTGGCCTCAATCGCCATATAACGGTCTAACTCTATAATGGAGTTCATAAATACCGGGCGCAGATAGTCGGGTTTATCCACCACCACCTGATTGATGCTCCACGTACCGGCGACAATCGAGGCTTGACCGGTGTTCACCACGCCTGAACCCACGGCGCTGGCCACCACATCAAATATGCCCGCCACCACCGGAATGCCCGCCGGTAATCCGGTGAGTTGGGATGCACGTTCTGTGACATGGCCAACCACCTCGCAGGATTCACGCAGTGCGGGCAGCAGGGCGAGCGCGTCTTCGATGTCGTACAGCGCCATCAATTCACGGCTGTAGCTGCGCGCACGATAATCAATTAAGCCGGCACCGGCGGCATCTGAAAAATCAGCGCTAATCGCACCGCTGAGAAAATGGGCGATAACGTCTTTCGCCAGCAATAAATGTCCGATTTGCGCCCAGCGCTCGGGTTGATGTTGCTTAATCCAGCTGATCAATACCGGCGTTGCCGCAGGCCAGGGTTTTTGCAGCGAAATCCGGTAGATGTGCTTATCCGCGCCGCTCATTTCCAGCGCGTGCACTGTGTCACAAGCTCGATGATCGATAGATTGAATACCAAACAGTGGCTGCTGATGCTTATCCAGCGCGTACAAACCGTTGCCGTGGCCGGCCGCGCCAACCGCAATCACATCGCTGGCGGGCGTCTCCGCCTGCTGCAGACAACGGCTCACCGCATCGCTGACGCCATGCCAGATATCCGCTACCGGCCGTTCGGCGTAGCCTTCCTGCGGACGATGGGTTTCTCCCGCGCACTCGGCCACCGACAATACGCGACCGCTGAGATCAAACAGCACCGCTTTGATCATGGTGTTTCCGGCATCAATACCGACTATCTTCATATCCGACTCCGTGCAACTGGCGAAGACGGCGCACCGCTTAAGCGCCGGTGCAGGTAAGGCTCAACCCTGCTGATAGATTTCCATGGCGTCCGCGCCGCTGGCGCCCTGATGAATAATCGCCATCAGCGCGTTCACCACGCGTGACGGATTATCGTGTTGATAAACATTGCGGCCATACACCATACCGCTGGCACCTTGCGCCATCAGCGCAGCACTTTTCGTCAGCACGCCAGCCAGTTCACCTTTGCCGCCGCCGCGTACCAGCGTGGGACAGCGTGCCGCTTCCACCACGCGATGAAAATCTTCCATGTTCTCAGTGGGATCGGCTTTGATGATATCGGCACCTAACTCACGCGCCAGCCGCACCAGCGGCACAATTTTCTCGACATCGCCGAGTGAGCCGTAAGCCGCGCCTTGTCCGGCGGGGGCCATCACCAGCGGCTCAATCATCAGCGGCATGGCGTAGCGATCGCAAGCCTGGCGCAAGCGGCCAATATTTTCGACGCACATGCGGAAAATGCCCGGTTCATCCGGGATCAGATAGAGGTTCACTACCACTGCGGCGGCGTCCATCTGCAATGCGGCAAGAATCGGTTCATCCGGATTGTGCAGCACCGCCCACATTTCCCGGTGACGCGCCGCGTTATAGGCATTGCCCACATCGGTGCGCATCACCAGCGCCGGTTTGCGTCCCGCCACACGCTGCAGCAGATCGGCCTGACCATAGTTGACCTGAATCGCATCCGGCTGCGCGGCGATCAGGTTATCCATCACGCCCTCAATATTCTCCAGACCGATGAGAAAATCGGGCTCGTTGGCGATACCGTGATCAATGGCGACATCCAGGCATTTACCGTGCTGAAACAGACGCTGCATGCGCACTTTATTGGTTACTAACATGTCGTGTTTCCTCCTGAAAAACCGTGGGGTAAAGGCCGGTAAGCCCGTGCAAACGTGCCAGATTGGCGCAGCCGCGCTGCAGCTGCTGCGCGCGTTCGCTATCACTCCAGCCCAGCGTCGCGGCCATGATCTGCGCGATCTCCTGCACCAGCGGCGCGCTAAGTTCACCGCAAATCGCCAGCGAGGTGCGGCGCACCAGCAAATCCTCCAGCTGACAAACCTGCTCGTGCTCAATCAGATACCGCAATTCGACATCGCTGTAGGCGGCGTGATGCTGCAACATTTGCTCGCCGTGCTGCTGGATCAGCGCCAGCAGCGGCAGGGCGCGGCTGCCGTAACGTTTGGCGAGTTGCATTACGCGCGGTAGCGGCACGCCATAACGCTGCGCCAGTTGCGCCAGCCACGCGGTTTGTCCTGAAGGTTTGGGGAAATCACGTCCGCCGCCAATCGGCACATCACCACTCGAGACCTGACGTTTTTCGCCGAGCAGCCGCAGCACGCGATCCGCCGCCTCTTCACCAAACTGGCGGAAAGTGGTCCATTTGCCGCCGACTAAACAGAGCGTGCTCCAGGCGCGATTGGCGTCAGCCGGCAACACCACTAACGAGTGATTGCGCGAGATTTGGCCGTTAAGTTTGGCCTCGCTGGCGGGCAGCGGACGCACGCCGCAGAAGGTGTAAACGATGGCGGAATCCGCCACCTCGATATGTGGGAAGACGAAGCGCAGTGACTCCAGGATATAACTCTTTTCCTCCTCTTCGCACACCACTGCATCGGGATCGTCCACGCGGATATCGGTGGAACCCACCAGCACCTTGCCAAACCACGGAAACATGATGCAGACGCGGCCTTCCTGGTTTTCGAAATAGACCATTTCTCCATCCAGCATCTGCAGCAATTCGGGATGGTCGAGGATCAGATGCGATCCTTTGGTGCCGCCAATCAGCTTGGGCAGATCGTTGCGTGAAGAGATGCGTTGGTTGAGCTGATCGATCCAGGCACCACCGGCATTCACCAGCACATGCGGTTGCAGGCTAAATCGCTCACCGCTCAACGCATCCTGCAAAATAACCGTTTCGCCCTCGGCGCTGACCAGCTGCAGATAATTGAGCGCCAGCGCCTCTGGACAGGCTTTTTCGGCATCATCAATCAACTCAAACCCCAGCCGTTCCGGCGCGCTGATCCACGCATCGTAATAGCTGGCGCTGTATTTCACCCAAGGCGCGAATCCTGGCCAGCGGTCACGCGTGGCGGCTTCATTGCGCACCTGATGCTTCGGCATCGATCCATATTGGCGGGTGTAAATGTCATACAGGCTAAGCCCGGTTTTGATCAGCAACGCCCCGCGCCGCGTCGGTTTATCGCTCAGGCGTAGAAAACGGCGGGTAGCATTCACTAAACCGCCAGCGAGATTATCGATCGGCACCGTGGTGCGTAGGGGGAAAACATAGTGCGAGGCATTTTTCAGCAGGCGATCGCGCTCGGTGACCGACTCTTTGACCAGCGTAAATTCACCGGTTTCCAGATACCGCAAACCGCCATGAATCATGCGCGACAGCGCACCGCTGGCGGCCTGACACCAGTCGCCTTTTTCCACCAGAATCGCCGGAATGCCCTGCAGCGCCAGCTCACGAAAAGTGCTGATGCCGTTGATGCCGCCACCGACAATCAACACCGGTGTCGATGAACGCAGGCGCAGGGCGCTCAGGCGTTGTTCGCGGGTTTTGATGTTATCCATGAGATGCTCCTCGGCTCAGGGCCAATTCCAGTACGCCTGCCGCAGTCGATTCATCAGTGACCATGCCTTTCAGCCACTGACCGTGCAGCACGCAGTCAATCGGGTCCACTTTGTCACGACCAGCCACCACCGCCATTGAGAAGGGAATGCGTTGCAGTTCAGGCAACGTCAGGCCAACCAAACGCCGGTTGGCATCGAACGGAGCCGGTTGGCCGTTAGCATCCAGCAGCCAGGCTAACAGTTCACTGCGCGCACCGCTGGTTTCAATGCTGGAGGAAGCATGGCGCGCCGAGAGGTTAAGATCGTAGTAGCTGGAGTTGTCGCTATGAATTGATCCTAAACCCACTACCGCTAACGTGGCGTTACGCGCTTTATCCAGCACCTGGTCGACGGCGCTAATGCCCATCAGCATGTCGCGTTCATCGGCAGAATCAGTAAAAAGCGGGGCGTGAATCTGCCATGCGTGTCCGCCAAGACGCGCCGCCATTTCCGAGGCCACATGATTGACGTCGGTGTAATGTTTGCCTTGCACGCAGCCCAGCGCGGGTACCACTTGAACATCGTATTTACGTGAGGGTTGTAATGCTTCAACCAGCGCACTTACACCTTTGCCACCAGTAATAGCAATGACATCGCCATCCTTTAAGCGTGATAACAAATATTCTGCCGCCGCTGCGCCGACCATTTGCAGACTATGATCCTCACTGCGTGCAACGTTCGGCGCCACCACCACCTGTTGCAACTGACCGAGGGCAGCCAGATCGCTCTCCAGTTGATGTGCTGAAAGCCAAGGGGATTTGATGGTGATTTCCACCATGCCGCTCTCCTTACCCTGACGTATCAGACGATTAACGCTGGCAACCGATAAGCCGGTTTCAACCGCAATCTCCGACTGTTTCTTGCCATCGAGGTAATACATCACCAGAACCTGGTAAATCTGACGCGCGCTATGAAACGCAGGGTGCTCATTAGCGAATTCCATGGGCGATAATTCCTTATGCAGCACGGTATTTATTCAGTAAGTGATCGATTGAGACGGCGGCCAGTAAAATCAAACCTTTAATCAACTCCTGCCAGTAAACGGAGACGTTGATTAATATTAGCGAGCTGGTGACGATCGACAGCAATGCAACACCAAGCACCGCGCCAAGAATCGAGCCAGTGCCACCTTTCAGACTCGCGCCGCCAATGACCGCCGCTGCAATGACATTCAGTTCCATACCGACACCAAAGGTTGGCGTTGCAGAGCCAAGACGTGCCATATAAATAATGCCGGCGAGTCCTGCCAGCGTAGAGGTCAGTACTGTGACCCACAATTTGATGCGATTAATGTTGATGCCGGAATAGGCGGCGGCACGTTCATTACTGCCGGTGTAGAACACTTTGCGAAATAACGTGGCTTTACGCAGCAAGAAGTCGAACAGTGCGACCAGCACGAAGAACAGCAGGATAACGAACGGAACGCCCCACAGAGCGCCCTGGCCGATAAATTTGAAACTCACAGGCAGGGTAAATAATGATAGCGGCGTTCCCTGAGTGACGATCATACACAGGCCGCGCACGATAACCATCGCCGCCAGCGAAGCGATAAAGTGACTGAGGCCGATTTTTGTTACCGTCAGCCCCATTAAAAAGCCAACCAGCGCCGCCGCCGCAATGCCGCCTACGCCAGCCAGCCAGGGATCCACGCCGCTAAGAAATAGCTGCCCAGCGACCACCATTGAAAGACAAACCACTGCGCCAACCGAAAGGTCGATACCGCCAACTATTAGCAGAATAGTCATGCCAATCACCACAATGCCTTCAATTGAAAACGACAGTAGCATCGCCTTCATGTTGGCCCAGGTGAGAAAGTAGGGGGAAGTGAAACTCATCACCATGAAGATCAGTGCAATGATCGCAATCAGTCCCACTTCGCGCTGTTTATGAATGCCGCCAAAAAGAGACCAACGCGATTTTTGCAGTGTAGGCAAGGTGGTATTCATTGTCATACAGCCTCCGCTTCTGGAATGATGCCAGCCGCTAGCCGCATCAGGTTCTCTTCATTCATTGCCTCACCGGTCACTTCTCCGCTCATGCGCCCTTCATGAATCACGATGATGCGATCACACAGGCCAATGAGTTCCGGTAACTCTGATGAAATCACGATTAAACCCACACCGCTGGCCGCCAGTTTGGCGAGGATACTGTAGATCTCAGCCTTGGCGCTGACATCCACGCCACGTGTTGGTTCGTCAAGAAATACAATTTCCGGCTGTACCGATAATACGCGTGCTAGCGCGACTTTCTGCTGATTCCCACCCGATAGCGACGACACCGGATCGCTTAATTTGGCAAGCTTGAGTTTCACTTGCTTTGCCAGCGCCTCTGCCTGCTGACGCTCAAGCTGCGGACTGATCAACAAACGATGATGACTGACTGCGTTGACATCCAGAGCCGAAATGTTCCATTCGATCGGCATCGCTAAAAAAAGTCCGGCATCTTTGCGATCCTCCGACAAATAGACCATGCGCAGCGCAATACTCGCGGCGTAATCCCTCAATGTCACAGCTTTGCTCTTGATACGGATTGCGCCACGTTTGATGGGCAGTAAACCGCAGATACCCTGCGCAATTTCGCTGCGTCCTGCCCCCATCAAACCGCCAATGCCAAGGATTTCGCCGGGACGCAAATCAAAATTGATATCGTTGAAGTGTTTGCCATCGCCAAGCTCACGCACTTCAAGCAATGGTGAAGCGGCGCTAACTGGGCGTTTATCAGGATAGAGTTGCGACAGTTCTCGTCCGACCAAACGTGTAATCACTTCATCGGGCGTCATGTTTTGCAGCGATGAACTGTGTACCGTAAGGCCATCGCGCAGAATGGTGACGTGCTGGCATAGCGCAAAAATCTCTGCCATGCGATGGCTGATATAGACCACTGAAATACCTTGCGCCTGCAACTGGCGCACAATCGTAAACAGCGTTTGAGCCTCTGGTTCGGTTAGCGCGGCGGTGGGTTCATCCAGAATGAGCAGGCGACAATCCAGCGTCAGCGCTTTGGCGATCTCCACCAGTTGCTGCTGAGAGAGAGAAAGTTCACCCACTTTTTTAGTCACCGCTATCGGCGCGAGTCGATTCATCACCTGCTGCGCTTTTTCACGTAGTATTTTATGCGGCATGAGCACGCCGCGCTGGCCAGCGGCATGCGCCATCCAAATGTTTTCATAAATGCTGATATCAGGACAAAGAGCAATTTCCTGATGTACCAGACCAATGCCAAGACTCTGTGCTTCACGTGGTGAGCGAATGGTCACGGCCTTGCCACACAGCAATATCGCGCCACCATCTGGACGCAAAATGCCATCAATAATGTTCATCAACGTTGATTTTCCAGCGCCATTCTCTCCGGCCAGCGCATGAATTTCTCCTGCGCGGAGCGTGAGATCTACCCCCTGTAAAGCCCGTACCGCGCCAAAACTTTTAGTGATGCCACGTAATTCCAATAGTGCTGTCATAATCGTCGCCTTACTCATTGATGCCTTTAGTGCCGCGGCGTTTCAGATAAGCATCCCAGCGGAAATCATCGGCGTTGTCTTTAGTCACCACCGCATAACCGTTATCAAGGATTGGGAAGGCAAAAGGATTGGTCCCGTTGCGTTTGGCGTCATTCATCGGATCGATCAGTTCAGGATGAGCAGCAAGGAACAAGGTCATAAAACCCATATAGCCCTGGATGCCCTGATTTGGATTGATTGCGCCAAATACCTGACCGCTTTTAATCATATCCAGCACCTTAGCGTTGACATCCACGGTCATCACTTTCACTTTGCCGCCGTTTTCAGCCACTGCCTGCGCAGCACCAATCGCAGAGCTGGCTTCCGGCATAAAGATGCCTTTCAGATTGGGGTTCGCCTGCAACATTGAGAGTACGGCGTTATAGGCTTTCGAAGGGTCCTGATTCGTCGCAGCGCGTGCGACTAATTTGCTGTCAGGAAAGGCGGTTTTCATCTCATTAATAAACGCAGTGACACGCCTATCGTGATTATCCTGACCGGGGTTTTCCAGCACCGCAAATTCGGCACCTTTACCCATTGCTTTCCCTAGTTCGTCGGCTGCGGCTTTACCCTCACGAAAATTGTCTGAGGTGATATAAGCAACGCGTTTACTGTTAGGTGAATCGGCGGCAAACGTCACCACTGGAATGCCCATTTCAGCAGCACGATTAATGGGCTCAATAAAGGGGTCAGGATTCATCGGATGAAGAAAAATACCGGCGGGTTTTTGTGCCAGGATTTGTTCAAAGCTTGAGAGTTGCTGGTTAACGTCATAAGCGGGTGTGCCACCGTATACGGTCTTACAGCCCAGCTGATGCGCAGCCTGCTTGAACATTTCGTAAACCGGGAACCAATACTCTACGCCTGTCACCATCACGTTCATGTAGTAAGTTTCGCCGGGTTTACAGCGAAATTGAGGCGCATCCGCTGCTTGCGTGATGCTGGTGAAACTGCCCGCCATGAACAAACTGGCGAGTAGAACAGTGATTTTTTTCATGTTTATTCCCCGGAACTGACGCTGAATGTGTATGGCTCAGCCGTGACGACAAAACGCGGAAAAACGAGCCGGGGTTGACCTTGAAAATTATTTCTTATGCATGAAATAATTTTCAAAAGGTATAAAAGCTGTCGGGGAAAAGATCAAACGTTGGTTAATGAATTGTTTCTGACTTGTGAGTGCGTTCACTAATTGCGCAAGGGGCTCTTACCGTTTTACACATTTAGTGACGAAAGCTATTTACGCATCCAGCGCTGCAAACGTGCCAACTGGGACGTTCAGCCAGGAAAGAGGAAACCTGGCCTGCAGTGATAATAAAAATCGCATTCACCGTCAGGCTAATCACGATTGAACATCAATGTAAAATAGGAATTAATTAATGCTCATCACGTTTAGTGGATTACCCGGCACCGGCAAAAGCACCATTGCGCGCTTATTAGCGCAGCAGATCGGCGCGGTGTATTTACGCGTCGATACTATCGAACAGGCGTTGCGATCGGGTGAAGAGAGCGAGAAAGCGATCGGGCCGGAAGGATATTTCGTTATCTACGGATTGGCACGCGACAATTTGCTGCTCGGTTCCACCGTTATTACCGACTCGGTTAACGACCTGCAGCTGATCCGCAACGCTTATCGCGATATCGCCTTGTTGAGCGGTGCGCCGCTGCTGGAAGTCGAAGTAATCTGTTCCGATCATAACAAACATCGCTTTCGCGTCGAAAATCGCGCTTCCGATATTAGAGGTTTGAAGCTGCCGGATTGGCAGGCAGTTGAACAGCGCGAATATCAAGCTTGGGAGCGCGATCATTTGCAGCTTGATAGCGCCTTGCTTTCGGTGCAGCAGTGCGTGGATGCCATTCTGCAAGCGCTGCCGAAAACCTCACAATCCTGATCTTTCAGTGGCGGCATTTAATATGCCGCCACTTTCACCTGAAATCCATCCTTCGATCTTAATGTGATCAACCTCCGGATTCGGCGGTTGCATTATTGTTTATTGCTGCGCATTTGTTATGAATGAAGCGTATTTTAGTTTCGAATGAAACTCGCAAGTTAACGAATCGGAGCATGTCATGAATAATACTTTCACTTCATTGCAACAACCTGATGATTTCAAACAAAACGTATGCCTGATGAAAAGGGTGCTGAGAGAGCAGATCGGCGATGTCGAAGGTCTGTTTGAACAGGTCAGAAGCAAAATCGTCAGCGAAATTGCCGCCGCGCGCGCGGAAGAGGCGCAAAACGGCAGCGCGTGGCCGCAGGTCAGCCAGCAGGATATTGCGGCAGGACGTATCACCGATGAGGTGAAGGAGCATATTCGTCGGCGCGGTTGTGTGGTAGTGAAGCAGACATTCCCGCGCGATCAGGCGTTGGCCTGGGATGAATCAATGCTTAAGTACCTCGATGACAACGATTTCGACAGCGTCTACCAAGGGCCGGGCGATAACTTCTTCGGCAATCTTGATGCGTCACGTCCGGAAATCTATCCGATTTACTGGAGCGATGCGCAGATGTCCGCGCGCCAAAGCGATGCCATGGCCCAGACGCAATCTTTCCTCAATCGCTTGTGGACGTTTGAGTCGCGCGGCTCGCGCTGGTTTGAACCTGACGTCAGCATCATTTATCCCGATCGTATTCGTCGTCGCTTGCCGGGCACCACCTCCAAAGGTCTTGGCGCGCACACTGATTCAGGCGCATTGGAGCGTTGGTTACTGCCGGCGTATCAACAGGTGTTCAGCAAAATTTTCACCAACCAGTTTGATCAATACGATCCCTGGGATGCGGCGCATCGCACTGAAGTGAATGAGTATCAATCGGGGACTACCACCAAGTGCTCGGTATTCCGTACCTTCCAGGGCTGGACCGCGCTGTCGGATATGCAGATTGGTCAGGGCTTGCTGCATGTGGTGCCGGTGCCGGAAGCGATGGCCTATTTGTTGCTGCGTCCGTTGTTGAAAGATGTACCGGAAGATGAGCTTTGCGGCGTTGCGCCGGGCAAGGTGCTGCCGGTTTTAGCGCAGTGGCATCCGGAACTGATTGAGGGCTTGTGTTCGATTCCCGCGCTGCAGGCTGGCGATTCGGTTTGGTGGCATTGTGATGTGATCCACTCGGTCGCGCCGGTAGAAAATCAGCAAGGCTGGGGCAATGTGATGTACATTCCCGCCGCACCGCTGTGTGAGAAAAATGCCGCATACGCGACAAAAGTGGCGCAGGCGCTGGCCAGCGGTGCGTCGCCAGGCGATTTCCCGCAGGAGGATTATGAAACGCAGTGGCGCGATCGCTTCACCCTCGACGCGCTGAATGCCAATGGTCGCCGCAGTCTGGGATTGGGCTAAATTTCTGGTAAGCTTGACAAAAATTTCACAGCAGCGGGTGTTATGAACGCACGTCATCAGCAGATTATCCAATTGGTCAGCGAGCGCGGCAGCGTCAGCGTAAATGAGCTGGCGCACACCACCGGCGTCTCAGAAGTGACGGTGCGTCAGGATCTCAATCTTCTGGAGAAAGGCGGCTTTCTGCGCCGCGTGCACGGTTCCGCCGTGGCGCCAGAAAGTGATGATGTTGGCGCGCGTATGCAAACCCGCTTCGCGGTGAAAAAGCGTCTGGCCGAGTACGCGGCGTCGCTGGTGAACAGCGGTGAAACGGTGTTTATCGAAGGCGGCAGTACTAACGCCTTGCTGGCGCGTGAACTGAGTGAACGCAACGATATCACCATCATTACCGTGAGCCATTACATCGCCGGATTGCTGCGCGAAAAGGGCGGCGATGTGATCATCCTTGGCGGCCTGTTCCAGAAAAGCAGTGAATCGGTGGTGGGGCCGCTGACGCGTCTGTGTATTCAGCACCTCAATTTCCACAAGGCGTTTATTGGGATTGATGGCTGGAATGCAGTCACCGGCTTTACCGGCCGCGATATGCTGCGCTGTGACGTGGTCAACGCCATCATGGAAAAGCCTACATACACCATCGCGCTGACGGATTCCTCAAAGTTTGGCCAGATTCATCCGTTTGCGCTGGCACCGCTTCAGCCGTTTAACCAACTGATCACCGATGCCGAACTGGAGGCGAGCTATCAAAAAGCGCTGCGTGAGAAGGGCGTGGAAGTGAGTTTGGTCTAGCTCACGCAATCAGCTATTCAAGTGAAAAAGGATTGATGAACTGCCTGTGCCACAAGCTTTCCCGATCCACCTTGCTCAAATCGGCTTCATCACAAACATGATGCCAATAGGTTTCAATCGACGTTTTTATCAGCATGAAATGCGCATGCGCGTCAGCGCGACTCAAAGCAAAGTGATGAGCGGCATCCAGGCAGCTGCTCATACGACTCAGATTATTGTTGCCACTAATCAACATCGCCTGCGAGGCTTCGTTGCCAGCACGACCTTGCGGGCAAATGTCATAAGCAGGCGTGAGACTGAAGCTGTTACCATCCCAAAAGGCGGCATGATTGCGGGCATGGTCATCGGTGTTGCCGCTGAGAATATTGAAGCAAAGCCGTTTATACAGCTCTAGCAAAGTGTCTTTGGGCGCGGCAAAACGTTGACGAATAATTTCAGCGAGTGTTTCGTAGCTGGCATAGCGCGCCAGCATATCGTCGAGTTCAAATAGGGTCAGCGCCGAAAGCATCACTTTTCGCGTCCATCCATCGGCTTTATGTTCGCGGTCAAAGCGCTCAATCATGATCACATCGCGTCCTGCTGCTTTGACTAACGTCACCGGAGCGACATGCAATCCTGCCAACTGCGCCAACCGCATCGCCAGGAATTCGCCTTTCACCACGTTCCAAATATCCGCACTGGCAGAAAATTTCGCGATGTATTTTTTTCCCTCGGCCTCGATCAGCGCTTTTGGCCGCGCGCCACCGATCGACGTCCCATGGAAAAGCGCCTGATCCAGTTCGGGTGTTAGCGGCACGCCTTTTTCAACCCGATCAGCCGACTCCAGTAATTCAGGAAGGGTGACATTTGCAGTTGAGCGCGGAATGTATTCCGTTGCTGAGTGCTGGAAATCCAGGGCACCAATGCGATCTGAACCGGACTCAATGAGATACGTCAGCTCATCGAGTATTCCGGTATCGACGTTCGCGCCTTTCCGTCCCATTCGACGGTTGATAATGACACGGCGTCCCCAGGCATCAGGTGCGCTGTCACGGATACATCCCGCAATGTTTAACCCATTCAGCGGCGGAATAACGCCAGTCCGCAGAGGAAGTTCATTGGGATTGAGCGGAATGCGGTTTTCTCGCTGCAGATAACTACGACCATAGTTAAAAAGCAGCGTATCGCCTTCAGCCTCAAGCCTGCCCGCCACCACTGGTGATGTTTCACCAGGCAGCCATATCCATACGTAAGCGTCTCTAAAACGCGCTTCAGAAGTCATCCTTCACCTTCCTGCTACTCTTTTTTTTACTGGTGTGTTTGGGTAACAGCTTGAGCTTTTCTTCAACACGATTTCGATGACTGACCAATGATGGCAAACTCACCTCTGCATCAAACAGGGGAATGCCCAATATGGCCGCAATCTCGAAATAACTGCCAATCTGACATTTCACGTCACCTTGCTCAATGCGATGTAAAGTCCCACGCGAAATACCGGCTCTTTCTGCTAACTCGGATACTGGAATTTGCTTCTCGATACGTTCAGCACGAATCAAGGAAGCTAATAGGGCAATCGCTTCCTGAGCATAGCGTGAGGTGGGTGAAGTGATAGAAGCCATGACTTGTTCCATACAGGGTACCAATAAACGTAATTTGTACTATATATGGAACATCTTAGCCTGATGTGAAGGGTTTTTTCAACGGCGCATAATGTCAGAGATGTTCACTGTGTAGTACCAATTACGCTTATTGGTACTACACAGTGAACACTTCTTCATTGCAATTCAGCCCACTAATGCCTGCGCGGTAACCTCATCCGTGATCAAACCGGTCACCAGACCGCTGGCCAGCACTGCGCGAATCGCGGCGACTTTACTGGCGCCGCCCGCCAGGGCGACAATCTCTGCGCGATGCGAGAGATCGAGATCCACTGACAACGTGCGGGCCGTTAGGTTGGTGTGAATCATCTGTCCGCTGGCATCGAAGAAGTGGCCCAGCAGCTCGCCGACCGCGCCGGATGAGGAGATATCATTGATCTCCGCTTCATCAATCATGCCGGCTTCAACCAGCTGAGCCGCGGGTTCCACGGTGCCAATTCCCACCAGTTTGACTTCACTTTGCGCCGCCATGGCAAACACCTCGCTCACGCCGCGCTGCGCCAGTAACACTTGGCGATCTTCCTGGGTATTGGCAAAGAAAGGCACGGGCATCATGTAGGCCTGCGCACCGGTTTTCTCGGCGATGCGGTGCATAACGTCGTGAGGATTGAGCGCGTAGTTGCGGGTTAAACAGCCGAGCAGCGAGACAAAGCGCATATGCGGCGCATCAATACGTGGCAATTGATGGATGGCGGCGGAAAGGGTGCGGCCATGCCCCAGACCCAAGGTGGTAGAAGGCGACGCGGTGAGCAGGTTACGCAGGTAATCCGCGCCCGCCATGCCCAGCGCGCGGACCGGCAAGCCTTCTTCGCCGAGATCGGGGGCGACATGACAGAAGTTAAGCGCGAATTTCGCGCGCAGACGATCTTCTAATTCGACGCAGGCGACGATATCGCCATCAATCGACACCTTTACCGCGCCTTCCGCCACCATGCGCGCAATCATGCGGTGCGTTTTCACCGACGGCAGCCCGAGTCGTTTCGCCACTTCCGCCTGCGTTAAACCGCCGACGTAGTGCAGCCAGGCGGCGCGCAGCGCCAGAGATTCGTCGCGTTCAGTCGAGGTTGGTGCCGGTTTCATGGGTTGTCCTTTGGTTTATATGGTGCGCTTAAGCCCTCATCCCAACCTTCTCCCACAAGTGGGAGAAGGGGCCGTTCGAGCAGCGTGCGCGGACAGTTCCCTCGCCCGCTTGCGGGAGAGGGTTAGGGTGAGGGGGAAACCGCGCCCCTCACTCCGCCAAATGCAGATCATGCACGCCGGTATCAATATGCCCGGCCCAAAAGGCGACGCTTTCGGCGATCTCCGCCACCACGTTGCTATCGGTTGGCTCGCGCTCTTTAAAGCTCAGCTCAAGGCAGATCTCATTATCCTGCGCTCCGCCGCGCGCCAGCGCGTCCAGCAGCGGCTGCGGCTGAATGCGGCCGCCGGCATTGTACTGCAATGTAAAAGGTCTGTGTCCGCCTTTATCCAGCATGCTCTGTTTAATATGGATAATCGGCGAGTAACGCGGCACCGCTTCGGCCCACGCATAAGGATCGTAATCGCGCGGATCGGCGGAAGTGACATCTCCGTGATCGATATCCGCCATCATCCACATCGGCAGCGCCATTGGGGCAGCACTCAAACGCTGCTGTAGCGCCAGACAGGCCGGAATGGTTTCGCCAAACTCGCGGCCCACGCTCATGGGTTCCCAAAACAGGTATTTCAATCCGGCGGCTTTAGCGTGTTCGGCAACGTCGGCCCAGCAATCAATGGCGATGTCGATCAGTGCGTCGCGGCGCGCAACATCGTTGAAATCCTGCTGGGTAAAAATGGCGAACTGCGAACCCACCGCGTCGCCGCCCAGCTCGGCGGTGATATCAGCGAAGGTTTTAAACCAGTCAACATAATAGCGGCGCACTTCGACATCAGGATGACCAAAATGGTTGAGGCGACCATAGGGTCCGGTCATGCCGGAGGTCACGCGCACGCCGGTGGCGCGTAGCGCCTGCTGCATCTTGCGCGTCATGCGCAAGATGGTCGCAGCAGGCCAGCCGGGATTGATAAATTCATGGGTGAGCTGCACATCACGGATGCGGATCTGCTGCGCCACGGTGGTAATCAAATCCTGCGGGTCGGCAAAGCGGTTCACCAACGGATTAGTGTTCAGTGACAGCGTTAACGGCATGATTCACCTCTTATCCGGCATGCGCACGCAGCGGCGCGGGAGCAGCAAAGGTAGCGTTGAACCACAGGGTGAAAGCCTGTTGCTGCGCGTCATCGAGGTGCAACTTATGCTTGGTGCGCCGCCACAACACATCCTCGGCCTGCTGCGCCCACTCGTTTTCCACCAAATAACGCACCTCGGCTTCGTACAGCTGCCCACCAAAATGGCGGCCAAGATCGCCCAGCGCATTGGCATGACCGATCAGCTTATCGATACGCGTGCCATACAGCCGCGCATAGTGTTTACGCAGCGCCTGCGGTAGCCACGGCCAGCGCGCTTTGACCTGCTCTAAGAAACTGTCGAAATCGGCGTGTGGCATATCGCCGCCCGGTAAGGTGGCGTCCCGCGTCCAGTCCGCGCCCATGTTGGGGAAGAACGGCGCCAGTTTCTGTATCGCATGTTCAGCCAGCTTGCGGAAGGTGGTGATCTTGCCGCCAAACACATGCAGCAGCGGGGCGTTTTGTTGATCGTCGAGGTCAAACACGTAATCACGCGTCACTGCCGATGGATTGCCTTTGCCGTCATCAAACAGCGGACGCACGCCGGAGAAGCGCGTGATCACATCGCTGGCGCGCAGTTTCACCTTGAAGTAGCGATTCACCACGTCGATCAGGTATTGCTGTTCGCTGTCGTCGGCGGTAACCGCTTCCGCTTTGCCTTGCCACGGAATATCGGTGGTGCCGATCAGCGCTTTATCACCTTCATACGGGTTGATAAAGATCACTCGCTTGTCGGTGTTCTGCACCAGATACGCCTGCTGACCTTCCCAGAATTTCGGCACGATGATGTGCGAGCCTTTGACCAGCCGCACGTTGCGACTGCTTTTGGTGTGCGTGACCTGATTGACGATATCCAGCACCCACGGTCCGGCGGCGTTGACCAGCACTTTGGCAAACACGGTGCGTGAGGTACCGCTGGCATCCTGCAGGGTGATTTCCCACTTGCCGTTATGACGTGTCGCCGCTACGCAGCGGGTACGCGGCAGAATGGTGGCGCCGCGCTCGGCGGCATCCAGCGCATTCAGCGTCACCAGCCGCGCATCATCCACCCAGCAATCGGAGTACTCGAATCCTTTACTGTAACTGTCCAGCAGCGGCGCACCTTCAGGATCGCGGCGTAAATTCAGCGAACGCGTGCCCGGCAGTTTCTGACGGCCGCCAAGGTGGTCATAAAGAAACAGGCCAAGGCGCACCAGCCACGCCGGGCGATCGGTTGGGCTGTGCGGCAAGACAAACCGCATCGGCCAGATGATATGCGGCGCGGCGTTGAGCAGCACTTCGCGCTCGATCAGCGCCTCACGCACCAGCCGAAACTCGTAATACTCCAGATAACGCAGCCCGCCGTGCACCAGCTTGCCGGAGCGCGATGAGGTGCCCTGCGCGAGGTCATCTTTCTCGCACATCATCACCGACAATCCGCGACCGGCAGCGTCACGCGCGATACCAGCACCGTTGATACCGCCGCCAATCACAAACAGATCCAGCATGTGTTCACTCATGATTTACTCCTCAAAACTGTTTTAGCGCGTGCCAGGCGGCAGGAAGATCGTTACGCAGCTGCTGATAGGTGGGAAACAGCTGGTTATAGCGCTGCATCAGTTCGCTCGCGGGCGCTTCGGGCGCATCCAGCAGCGGCATTACCCAGGTTTTGACGCAGCTCTCCATCGACGGATACGCGCCAATCGCCACCGCCGCCATCATCGCGGCACCGGCCGCTCCGGCTTCGTCGCGCTGGCTGATACGCACTGGCGCACCAATGCAGGCAGATAAAATCTGGCGTAACGGCTGCGAACGCACCGCGCCGCCGGTTAAACGAATTTCTCCCGGCAAACTGCCCATCGCCTGATAGCAATCGCGCGCTGCAAAACCGATACCTTCAATGACCGCCCGCACCAGATCGCCAAAATTGTGGGTGTAACTTAGGCCGGTAAAGCTGGCGCGCGCCTCGGCATTAACAAACGGTCCGCGCTCACCGGCAATCGAGATATACGGGTGATAGAGCAGGCTGCCGGGCTTCGCCGCGTTGAGCCAGCGATCGATATGGCCCACCAAACGGGCATGATCGATTTCACAGCCAAAGCTGTTAAGCAGATCGCTGGCGAGATTCAGTAGCCAGTCAAGATTGAGCGTTGATGCCATATTGGTTTGCACCTGCGTGACATAGCCCGGCCACGGCAGCGGGATCACGTAGCCGGTTTGTGCCGGATTCAGCCACACCTCATCAATGGTGACGCTGCGCAGATGTACGCCGGTCGAGCCAACAATCGAGCAGGCGGTATTGGCTTCGCCGGTGTGCACGCCTGCGCCAAGCGCGGTCATCGCCATATCGACATAGCCGAGGCAGATTGGCGTGCCAGCCCGTAAACCGGTGGCCTGCGCGGCTTCCGCGGTTAACGGATGCGTGGTGTCTGTGCCTTCAATGATCTCCGGCAGCAGATGACGATGCTGTTCCAGGCCTAGCGCGGCAATCACCTGATCGTCATAGCGCTGGTGGCGGAAGTTGCCAAAGGTAAAGCTGGCCTCAGAAGGATCAGTGGCGCGGATGCCGGTGAGATTGAGGTAGAGCCAATCTTTGCAGTGCAGCACCACTTCGCTGTTAGCTAACAGCTCGGGATAGAGGTGATCCATGTGCGCCAACTGCGATCCCTGCTGACAGGTGTTGAGTCCGGTGCCAGTAGCGCGAAAGCGCTCGGCGGCTAACGGGTGCTGATTGAGTTTTTCAACCGTTGGTGCCGCACGCGCATCCAGCCAGATCCAGGCATCGCCGACCGGCTGATTGTTGGCACCCACCAGCCAGCTGCCGTCGCCTTGCGCGGTGACGGCCACGGCAACCACCCGCGCGGCCAGGTTGTCGACACGCTCGCCCAGTTTGCGTATCGCCGTGACTGCATCCTGCCAGGTTTGGCTCATTGACTGCTGCGCTGCGCCGCCTTCGCTGCGGTAATAACGGTTACGCACCGATGCGCATGCCAGTTGCGTGCCTTCCAGATCAAACGCCACCGCTTTAACCACTGAGGTGCCGGAATCCAGACCCAGAATGATATCGCCACTGTCCACATACACCTCCGAAAGAAGAAGAGTTCAATTCATCGCCGCCAAAACCGAAAGGTGTTAACGGGCTGTGATGAATTTGCTAAATAATGTCTTACACCACTTCTCACTGAGATAACATATCAACTGTATTATTTTTCGATAAAACCAATAAATTTCACTTGAAATAGCGATTGCGATCACGAATTAGGCGTCAAAACCTTACAGGTAGAAATGAGATAACACGGCGAACAGGCTGATAAGGCGGGGTTTATTGCGCTTTGTGATGGGGCCGACATCAATTAAGCGATCCAGATCGCTCTCCTGAAAAAATTGCGCGTCACCTGTTGACAATTTAGTCACATCAGCACAATCCTCATCACACAAGTTATCACATTTATAACATTATCGGCGCGATTATCGCAGCTGATGTCAGTGAGAGGTCACGTTATGTCCGATGTCTCAATCCAGGCCCAGCAAATTTCCCGCAAGCGCGTCCAGCGCTACGCCACCCTCGGCGTGATGGTGATTGCGCTGATCGCGGCGATGGCGCTCGACACCAAGGTGGTAAAAATTGGCTCCGCCGATGATGCGCAGGAGCAAGGCTTCTCGCCCGAGAGTTACGGCCAGAAAACTTTCCCGACTATCCAGCAGGATGTGGCATCACGCGCAGTAGACGCCAAAACGTTAGCCGATGCGCTGCAAACTAATCAGCAGGAAGCGGTGCAGAAATATGGCGTTGGCGCACCGCTGCCGGTCTTTGCCGTCAAGTTCTCCGGCGTGGTGCAAGCCGGGCAGATGGGCATCTTCCCGATGAAAATCGATGGATTAGCAGGTGATATGCAGGTGCGGCTGCAAACCGGTCCAGCGATCACTGGTACCGATCTGCGTGACGCTAACGGCAAGATCCAGTTCGGTGATTTCACGAACCAAATCGAATATCAAAATGCCGGTTCCGCCATCAATCGTGCGATGAAAAGCGCGGTGCTCGACAAGCTGGATCGTGATGCGTTGCCGGGAAAAACCGTGCAGGTGGTTGGCGTGTTCCGCTCACTCAACGCGAAAAACTGGATGGTGACGCCGGTCAGCATGGAGGTGAAATGAAACCGTTCAACCTCAATCCCGCCTTGCTGAAAGGCGAAGTGATCCTGCAAGCGCGCAACGTCAGCAAAGTGTACGGCTCCACGCACGCGCTGAAGGGCGTCAATTTCGAAATTCGTCGTGGCGAAGTGACCACGCTGTTTGGTGAAAACGGCGCGGGTAAATCGACGCTGATGAAAATTTTGTCTGGTGTGATTACGCCAACAACCGGGGAAATCTTGTTACACGGCGAGGAGAAGACCTTTCGATCCGCCACCGAAGCGCGTGACTGTGGCATCTCGATTATCCATCAGGAGCTGAATCTCGCGCCGAATATGAACGTGCGCGACAACATCTTTATGGGCCGCGAAATCATGAAGCCGGGCGGCGTCGATTATGCCGAAGAGGCGCGCGTGACGGCGCACCTGATGGCGGCGCTGGAGGAGGAGATCGATCCGCTGACGCCGGTGGAAAACCTGCGTCTGGGACAGCAGCAGATTGTGGAGATTGCCCGCGCGCTGTCGGTGAATTCGCAGATTCTGATCATGGATGAACCGACCTCGGCACTGAGCGCGGCAGAAGTGGCGGTGCTATTTCAGGTGATCCGTGATTTAACCAGCCAGGGCGTGGCGATTGTCTATATCTCGCATCACCTGGAAGAGGCGTTGGAGATTACCGATCGGGCGGTGGTGCTGCGCGATGGCGTGATGACCGCCTATGCCAAACGCGATGAGATCGATCTCGAATGGATCGTGCGCAACATGGTGGGCGATCACTTTGATCTGGGATCGCCGCCGCAGGGCTACGACTTCGGGCTGCCAGCGCTGACGGTGAAAGATCTGACGGTGAAAAGTAAAACCGGCATTCGGCTGGTGGACAACTTATCGCTGGCGGTGCAAGCCGGGGAGATTGTCTGCATTTACGGGCTGATGGGCGCGGGGCGCACCGAGCTGCTGGAGTGCATCGCCGGACGTCTGCAGCAAAGCAGCGGTCACATTCTGCTGCAGGACACCGATATCTCCGCGCTGACCATCTCACAACGCATTCAAATTGGGCTGGCGCTGGTGCCGGAAGATCGGCAGCGCGATGGCCTGGTACAAACCATGTCGGTGGGGGAAAACCTGTCGCTGGCCAGCATCGGCGACTTTGTACGCGGACTGGTGCTCTCCAGAAGCCGGGAAAAACAGCTGGTCAACGACAGCATTCGTAACGTGACGGTGAAAACCGCTAGCGGCGATGCGGCGATTGGATCGCTCTCCGGCGGCAATCAACAAAAAGTGGTGATCGGCAAAATGCTCGCCACCCGTCCCAAAGTGATACTGCTGGATGAGCCGAGCCGCGGCATCGACATCGGCGCTAAAGCGGAAGTGTTTCGCCTGCTGGCGGAGAACGCCAAAAAGGGGCTGGCGGTGGTGTATACCACCTCGGAAGTGGGCGAATGCCTGAGTATTGCCCATCGCATTGTGGTGATGAGCAAAGGGCGCATCTCCGCCATCTTCGACGCCAGCGTCAGTAAAGAACGCATTATGGCCGCTTCAGGCGAGTCTTTGGTGGCATGACATGAAAAGTGGAGCAAAAGGTATGACTGACAGAACCCAAACGCTGGACACGCCGCCGGTGGTAAACAAGAAAAAAAGCGACAAGCAGCTGAATGTGGCGCGTCTGCTGCTGGAAGGGCGCGCGTTTATCGCGCTGCTGGTGATTATCGCTACCTTCTCCATGTTGTCGCCCAACTACTTTACCGGCGCTAACTTTCTCACCATGGCGTCGCACGTGGCGATCTTCGGTTTGCCGGCGATCGGCATGCTGCTGGTGATCCTCAACGGTGGCATCGATTTATCGGTGGGCTCCACGCTCGGTCTCGCTGGAGTGATGGCCGGATTTATGATGCAGGGCATCAGCCTAGAAGCGCTCGGCGTGGTGCTCTATCTGCCGGTGTGGGCGGTGGCGATTTTGACGCTGGTGGTGGGCGCGCTGGTGGGATTAGTCAACGGCGTGCTGATCGCCTGGTTCCGCGTTCCGGCCTTCGTCGCCACGCTCGGCACCATGTATGTGGCGCGCGGCATTGCGCTGCTGATCACTAATGGTCTGACCTACAACAAACTCTCCGGCAGCGAAGCGCTGGGGAATACCGGTTTCGACTGGCTCGGTTTTAATCGCCTCTTCAATATCCCGGTTGGCGTGCTGGTGCTGGGCGTGGTGGCGCTGGCGTGTGGTTTCCTGCTTAGCCGCTCAGCGTTTGGTCGCTGGCTGTACGCGTCGGGTGGTAACGAACGTGCGGCCGATCTGTCGGGTGTGCCGGTGAAGCGCATCAAAATCAGCGTCTATGTGTTGTCTGGCGTCTGCGCGGCACTCGCCGGGCTGGTGCTCTCCTCACAGCTTACCTCGGCCGGCCCAACCGCTGGTACCACTTATGAACTGACTGCGATTGCGGCAGTGGTGATTGGTGGCGCGGCCCTGACCGGTGGACGCGGCAACGTGCGCGGCACGCTGCTTGGCGCGTTCGTGATTGGTTTTCTCTCTGATGGCCTGGTGATTATCGGCGTCTCTGCTTACTGGCAGACGGTGTTCACTGGTGCCGTGATCGTGCTGGCGGTATTGCTCAACACCTTGCAATACGGACGACGCGCTCGCTAACTCACGCGCGCTGTTTCAGCAGCGCGCGGATATCCGTAAAACCTGTACCCAAATAATAACGGAGCACCAACTATGTTCACTAAACGTCTCTTCATCGCGGCTGCGGCTATGGCTATCACCACTTTTGCTGCACCCACCTGGGCAGATAACGCGTTAATGACCATCATCGTTAACGATCCTTCCAACCCTTACTGGCTAACGGAAGGCCAGGTAGCGCAGAAAGCGGCGGAAAAGCTGGGCTACAGCGCCAAAGTCAGTGCGCACAAAGGCGATACCAATACCGAAAGTCAGCTGATTGATACGGCGATCACCAATAAATCGAAGGCGATTATTCTCGATCCGGCGAACGCCGATGGTTCGGTCGGCTCGGTGAAAAAGGCCATCGCCGCCAATATTCCGGTATTTATCATCAATGCCGAACTGAACCAGAGCGGGCTCGCCAAAGCGCAGTTGGTTTCTAACAACGCGCAGGGCGCGGCGGTTGGCGCAATGGAGTGGGTGAAGCAGGTGGGCGATAGTGCGAACTATGTCGAGCTGGTCGGCCCGCCGTCAGATAATAACGCCGCTACCCGCGCCAACGGTTTTGATACGGTGCTGTCGCAATATCCCACGCTGAAGAAAGTCGGTCAGGAAGTGGCTAACTGGGATCGCACACAAGGCTTCAACAAAATGCAGTCATTGCTGCAAGCCAATCCCAACATTAAAGGCGTGATCAGCGGCAACGACGAAATGGCGCTGGGCGCGATCGCTGCGTTGAAAGAAGCTGGTAAGCTGAATCAGATCAAAGTCGGCGGTTTTGACGGTTCACCGGATGCGGTTGACGCTGTGAAAGCCGGTACGCTGGCCTACACTGTGATGCAGCCGGTGGCGCAGTTCGCGCAGAAAGCGGTAGAGCAGGCGGATAGCTTCCTGAAAACCGGTAAGACCGGTGCGGCCTCGGAGAAGCAGCTGTTTGACTGCATCCTGATCACTAAAGAGAACGCCGGTAACTTTGCTTCACCGTTTGTTCTGAAGCAGTAAAAGTTGCGCAATAAATTGCGCCACTGCGCTAGGTGCGTTTTTTATAACAACCACCTTTGAAACGCACGTATTCGTAGCGGCGCGATTTATCACGCAGTGTAACGTTAGTCGCAATTTGCCAAAATCCGTATTAAACGCTGTAATGAGTGCCGAAAACGCTTCTAGCTTCACTTTCCCGGATGAAATATGGCGCATAACCCGCAGGACTCTTCACTTGGCGTATTTATGGCCGAAACCTTACCCAGCGATAGCCGCCAGGCGCGTCAACTGGCCCGTCGCCAGTTAATCGCCGAAGCGGTGATGGCAGAAGGGGCGATTCGCATCGAAGACATCACCGATCGCTTCGGCATCAGTTTGATGACCGCCCATCGTGATATCGACGAAATGGTTGAGCGTGGCCTGCTGCATAAATCGCGCGGCGTGGTGTCCGCGACGCCAACTAGCCTGGTTGAATCCAGCGATATCTATCGCGCCACGCGTCAGCTGGAGGAGAAACAGGCGATTGCCGATGTCGCCGCGACCTACCTCGAACCGGGACAGGCGATTTTCCTCGATGATTCCACCACCGTGCAGCAGATGGCGCGGCTGCTCTCGGCGCGCGCGCCGCTAACGGTAATCACCAATTCCCTGACCTTAATGAACGAGCTGCGCAATGGCCGCGATATCACATTGATGGGCCTCGGCGGACAGTTCTATCACTGGTGCAATGCTTTTATGGGCCGCATGACGCGGGATGAAATTGCCAGCCTGCGCGCGGATGTGTTTTTCGTCAGCATGTCAGCGATTATCGATGATGCAGTGTTCCACCAATCCGCCGAAACGGTGGAGACTAAGCGCGCGATGTTTGATGCCGCGCAGAAGCGCATTCTGATGATGGATAACACCAAGTTTGAACGCCGGGCGCTGCACCGTTTTGCGCATCTGAGTGAATTCGATGTGGTAATTGTTAATCAGGGCACGCCGGTGCCTATTTTGCGGCGGATGCAGGATTTAGGCGTGAATGTGGTGGTCGCCCCGATGAAAATAAATCATTCGGTTAATGCCTGAAAAGGCGGGTACCCTAAATGGCGACCTTTATATGGCATGCCAATCTTTACATTAATTTAAATATATCCCGCCTCGTTGATTTTTTTTACTTTCTTTAATCTGCTCAGCGTCTTATTCGGGGATTTCCTGGTTATGTACGCTGCGTAGTGCTCTATGGTTATTATTCGGCCCTGGTTCAGAATAATGAGGTATCTGATGCTGATTAAACTTAAACGCACACGAACGCATGATGAGGACAGGAATCTGGCAATGTGGCTCGCCACGGCCGCCGGCGTGCTCAATGCAATCGCCTTGGGGGCGTTTGGCTTTTTCCCCTCGCATATGTCAGGTAATACCTCTCAATTATCCAGTGAAGTATCGAACGTTAATTTCCGTGATATCACCTTTTTAGCCACCATCCTGTTTGCCTTTGTTTGTGGTGCGGTCACGGCGAGAATGGTGGTGATCAGCGGATTAGCCAATGGCAATCGCATTATATTCTGCCAAATATTGTGGGTTGAAGGGCTGGCCTTAATAGCGTTATCGCTGTTTGAAATGTTCTTTTATTCGTCGGCCAACAACCGGGAAGTTATTGTCATTCTGGGTTTCCTGATGGGCGTGCATAATTCAACCTCAAAGGCGGCGACTTTTTCGCCGCCTCGCTAGTGCCAGCCGCAAATAAGAATTTTTACCTTCCGTCTCATCATAAAACACCTTAAATTCACGCCGACGAGCAGTGCCAGTCACAACAGATTGGGTATTTTAACAACAATCAAATAAACACTTTTGCATGCCATCTATTCATGGCAGTGAGGCTTTGTATGCTTTTAAAACGCAGCTGTAATATTGCTATTGTCGTACTGGTCATGTTTTCTGTTACCGCTTGTGGCATGTCGCATCGTGGCAGAAATACCGCGATTGGTGCCGGTGTTGGTGCGGTAGGCGGTGCGGTACTTACCGGTGGTAGCACCTTCGGTACATTGGGTGGCGCGGCGATCGGTGGTTTAATCGGACACGAAGTTAGCAGGTAAGGAAATATTCTCGCGTAACTATGAACTTTATTTCACTCTCATTTATGCTGCATAGGATATCAATACTGTTCCTACCGCAAAATGAGGTGATGACATGGAGTTCCACCGTAAAAACTGGCATGAGAAAGCCTTCGATTTAGCGAATCGAGGTATTTCACTTGATTCGCTGGGTGAGCATCAGGCTGCAGCCTGTTCATGGGGTGCAGCCGCTGAATTAGCCAAAGCGCATCTGCGAGATGACGATATCTATTTCTGGATTATGAGCGGCTATGGCGCAATATTAATCCAGTGTCAGCGCTATCAAGAAGCAATTGAAGCGGCGAAAGAAGCCCTCGACAGGGAAGCACAACTCAAACAAATACTTTCCCGAATGACGCTTGCGCGTGCGCTCTATGCTCTGGGTGCAATTGATGGCGCAAAATTTTATTTTCAGCAAATTTATGACATGAAAGGTGATGGCATTTTTGCTGCATTACCCGAATTCGAGCACGCCACCCTGAAGGATTTAGTCCGTTTCAGGAAATAACCGGAGAGGCTTTCTCTCCGGTAATCCTTCAGAAAACCAGCTGGACTTTAGCCGCACGCTCTTTATCCGCCGCCAGTTCGAGTGCGGCATTACCGGCAGTCTTTGCGCTCCTGCGTTAAGGACCATCACCGGCAGGCACGGACCGGGAGTGGGTATCATCCCGTTTTTCCTGTACCAGGCGAGCGTCGGAACAAAGTCGTGATGCCCAGAGCAAGTTCAGCAAGGCCAGGAACAAGCTGCTGATTACCGCGCAATCCACGGCGGCGGTTCGCCAGTGCCAGCGGCCCGGACTCGCGGTAACGCGCAAGCAGACGCCGGCAGCGCCGAACTCGTGATAGCGGTTCATCAACCTAAAAAGTGACATTATCAAATAGCACCCACAACCAAAGGGCGCATAATGTATATTATGTTAAATGAAGTATCTCATTGCGCACTTCAACCATCATCCGCTCATCACCTGCCTTCTTTCACCTCCGTCACCAACAATCCGTAACCCGCGATCATCCCGGCGACGGACTGTTGAACGCACGTTGCCGTTATCTGCGCCCTTTAATCACCGACGCCTTCCAGTTGAAATCACTGACTTCACTCTCTTTCAACGATTCAGGTTTCTTCCTGCGCGTTGGCGTTTTCTTTGCCTTTTCAGCCAGCGCTTTCTCTTTGGCCAGTTTCGTCGTCATAATCTGCTGCCGGGCTTCCGCAGTGAACTCTTTCTCTTTCTTTGCATCCGGCTCTTTGCCAGTGCGCTGGCGATACTTCTCCATCAATCCCTTAAACGCTTCTTCTACTGCAACGCGTTCACTGAGATTGAATTGATCGATGGAAATCATTTTCTTGTCGTTCATAGCGTTCCGTCCAATAGTGATTTTCTGGCAACAAGTGTACAGCATTTACCGGCAATGAAGATCGCACCATTGCCGCTTGCGTGGCTTTCTTGTAACCTTTGCCGTCAACATTTTAAGGATTTCCTATGAACGATCATCGCTCCAAAGATCCCTTGCACGGCGTCACGCTTGAGATGCAAATTAATGCGCTGGTCGCCCATTATGGCTGGGCCGAACTGGGTAAGCTCATCAATATCAACTGCTTCAAAAGCGATCCGAGCGTTAAATCGAGCCTGAAGTTTTTACGCCGCACACCTTGGGCACGCGCTGAGGTTGAAGCGCTGTATCTGGATTCACTGGATGATTTTGCTGCGGATAAGGCAGATGATTCCGCGCCAAATCCCTGGACCATGGGCAAAGATAAGTAATTTCTGGCGACAAAACCGGCAGCGCTACGTGAATTCTCGGCAACTTCCACCCTGCTCTTTTTGCAGAATTCACGTAGCGACATCATATAAGTTCTCCCATTTATCCTCCGCTCTGTCACTTTCATAACTTCCCAACCTTGCCCGCGTCATCACATTTTCCAATGACCGATCGTATTGTAAGTTTCCATGCTGCATGACAATATCGCTACATGTATATACATGTACCACCAAGAGAAGCCACATCACACTAACAATAATTTCCCACCTCTAGCCGTTTTAGCGAGGAAACTATGTCAGCCGAATCACCTGCAGCAGATTACGCCGGCGCAGAGAAAAAGCGCCTGTCAGAAACGCGATCCATTGATTACATTCCTCCGAGCGAACGCCACGGATATCCTTTTAGCCAGTTCACCTTGTGGTTTGGCGGCAATTTGCAAATCACCGCCATCGTAACCGGCGCACTGGCCGTGGTGTTGGGCGGCGATGTGGTATGGTCGATCATCGGCTTGCTGGTTGGGCAAGTTGTGGGCGCGGCGATCATGTCACTGCATGCCATTCAGGGACCGCGTCTCGGATTGCCGCAAATGATTACCAGCCGCATGCAGTTTGGCGTATATGGTGCGGTGATTCCGTTGGTGTTGGTGTGCATCATGTATGTCGGATTCTCTGCCAGCGGTACGGTGCTAGCTGGACAGGCGCTCGCCAAATTGATCAATACCAGCAATGCGTCAGGCATGATCCTGTTCAGTGCGATTATCGTCGTCATCGCGGTGCTGGGATATCGCGTGATTCACAAGCTCGGTAAAGTGGCCAGCGTAATTGGCGTGCTTGCCTTTGTTTACCTGTTTATCACGCTGCTCTCAACCCATGATCTGTCCGCGGTGTGGCAGAACCAGCATTTCACTGTCGCTAACTTCCTGCTTGCGGTTTCGTTGTCGTCGTCATGGCAGATTGCATTTTGCCCGTATGTTTCTGACTATTCGCGCTATTTACCGGCTAACGTCTCAGCCAAAAAACTTTTCAGCTGCGTTTTCTTCGGCACGGTTTTAGGAACGCAGGCTTCGATGACGTTGGGTGTAATTGTCGCGGCGATTGCCGGTAAGGCTTTCTCTGGCAACGAGGTTGGCTATATTGTCAGTTTAGGCAGCAGCGCTACGATGGCGATGGTGATCTATTTTGCGATCTGCTTCGGCAAAATCACTTTCACCACGCTGAATGCTTACGGCAGCTTTATGTCACTCACCACCATCGTTTCTGGCTTCCGTCAGAAAACCGCATTAAGTCGTGGCGGCCGCATTTTGTTTGTGGTGTTAATGGTGACCATTTCTTGTGTGATTGCGCTGATTAGCGAACCCGCTTTCCTGAAATCCTTCACTCATTTCCTGCTGTTTTTACTGGCTTTTTTTGTGCCATGGAGCGCAATCAGCCTGACCGACTTCTACCTGATCACCAAAGGTAAAGTCGATGTACCGGCGCTTTCCCAGCCCAACGGACGTTACGGTCGCTGGAACTGGGCGGGCATAATTGTCTACTTCTGCGGCGTGCTGGTGCAGTTGCCGTTCATTGATAATCCACTGCATCACGGTTCGTTAACCTGGATTTTTGCCGGTAATGATGTGTCATGGATTATTGGCTGGTTTATCACCGCACTGTTGTGGTTAGCCGCAAGAATGGTCGATCGTCGAGGGACCTTGTCGCACTCTATCTACCCTAATCAGTGACGTTGTCACGCATGTCGTATTAATGAATTGCGCTCACAAGTGCTTGCAACTTTGAGCGCATTATCATTCAGCCAGCCCATCGCTACACTTTAACCAACGAGAAATATAAGCAACTGTAAGGCGCACCTGGTCGCCATTAATGGCAATCCTTAGGGATTATTTGTAACTCACCACCGTCACCCAATTGGCGTCACCGCCTGCCGGTGCTTCGCCAACGCGCTTCAGCGCCCCGCTTTCTTGATCAATGGCATAGCTACCGGTCACCGCACTCTTTTCGCCGCTGGCAATCAACCAACGTCCGTCAGCGGTGATCGCGATGCCGCGCGGCTGTTTCTCCACTTGCCAGCTATCAATCAGCGTCAGTTTGCCGTCTGCTTTGTTAATCCGGTATCCGCTGATGGTGCTGCTGGTCCGCTCGCTGACATAGAGAAAACGGCCATCCGGCGTCAGACGAATATCGGCCGCCCAGATGCGCGGCGTGGTGTCGCTGTAGCCCGGCGGTCGCTCTTTGCCGTGTTGCAGTTGATATTTTTCCGCTACTGCATTTGGCGTCTCCGCCACTTTCACCAGCTCACCGCTGGCTTCACGACGAAACTGCGTAAGGATGCCGCCCATTTCACCAATGTTGTAGAGATAGCGATTATCCGGCGACAACACCGAATGGCGCGGTCCGTTTTCTGTCGCCGTTTTAACATAGCCGTTGCCTAACCCCGAAAGCTCTCCCTCGGCGCTCAGTTTCAATTGCAGCACGCGATCGGTGCCGAGATTGCCGACATAAGCCTGCTCGCCGCTCGCATCAACAATCACCGAGTGCGCGGCATGTCCGGTTTTGTAACTCCCGACCGGCGTCGCAATCAGCTTGCCGTCGCTATTGAGTCGATAAACGTGCACCACATCGCCATCATAGGAAGCGCCCAGCAGAAAACGACCCTGCGGATCCGTGCTGATATAGGGATAACTGGCCGCAGCGGATACGCTATTCAACGGGCTGAGATCGCCCGTTTTGCTGTCGATGTTCCAGCTCACCAGTTGCAGCGGTTTACTGCGAATCGCGGCGTACAGATGTTTATGATCGGCGCTCAACGCCATCGGCATCACTTTGCCGCCGGCCTGAGTGCGTCCCAATAGTTGCAATGCACCGGTTTGCTCGTTCAGCGCGTAGCGCGCAATGGTGCCATCATCGGCTTCTGAAACGTAGACAAAAGTCTGCGCCAGCAACGGCGCGCTGGCGGCCAACGATGCTAAAAGCGTCGCCGCGCGTAATAGGTTCTTCATGCTGCTTCCTTAGCGTACCAATGACGGACGTTTGGCGTCATAGCGCCAGTTATCGATCAAAAACTGCATCCCCAGCGCATCGTTGCGATTTTTATCCGGCAGCGCGTTATATAGCGCATGCGCCTGTTCGATGCGATCCACATCCAGCTCGATGCCCAATCCCGGCCCCGCCGGTAACTCCAGATAACCATCGCGGATCTGCGGCGGTTGACGCGTAAGCTGCTGACCATCCTGCCAAATCCAGTGCGTATCAAAGGCGGTTTGACGATCGCCAGGCGCGGCGGCACCCAGGTGCGCCACCATCGCCAGCGAAATATCAAAATGGTTATTGGAGTGGCAGCCGGTTGTCAGCCCCCATTCGTTGCACAGCTGCGCCACCACGTTGGCGTTACGCATCGTCCAGAAGTGCGGATCGGCGAGCGGAATATCAATGGCATTCAGTTGCAGCGCATGATGCAGCTGGCGCCAGTCGTTGGCGATCATATTAGTCGCGACCGGCACGCCGGTGGCGCGGCGAAACTCGGCCAGCGTTTCCCGGCCGGAATAGCCTTGTTCAGCGCCACAAGGATCTTCCAGATACGGCACCTTTCCCGCCAGCTGCTTGCCATAGCGAATCGCCTCATCCAGCGACCAGCTGGCGTTAGGATCGACGGTGACGCGTGCTTCAGGGAAGCGCGCCAGCAGCGCTTCCACCGTTGCCACTTCCACTTCACCTGCCTGCACGCCGCCTTTGAGCTTGAAGTCGCGGAAGCCGTATTGCTCAACTGCCGCTTCGGCCAGTCGCACCACGGCATCGCTGTCCATCGCCGCTTCATGACGCAGACGGAACCAGCCTTCTTGCTCATGCTCCCCCGATCGATAGTGCATATTGGTACGCTTGCGATCGGCGATGTAGAACAAATAGCCCAGCACCGGAATGCGATCGCGCTGTTTACCGCTGGCGAGCAGGTCCGCTACCGGCAGGTTAAACAGCTTGCCCTGCAGATCCAGCAGCGCCGCTTCTATGGCGGCGGCGGCGTTATAAAACTTCTCCGGATTCATCTGCGGGATATGAATGTCGTTGGTGTGAGAGGTTTGTTGCTGACGTGCCTCGCTGCTGAACAGCTGGCTGAGTGTCGCGTTGAGACGCAGCAGCGAACTGCCTTCTATCAGCGGGCGAAACTGTTCCAGCAACTGCAAGGTGGATGCATGACACGGCGTTTCGCCTACGCCGGTATGTCCGGCGGAATCGGTCAGTATCACGATGATGCGCGTGAAATAGCAGTTATGGGCGCCGCCAATGTTCAATAACATGCTGTCGTAGCCGGCAACCGGCACGATGCGCATCGATTTAATGACTGGACTGTCTGACATGGTTTCTCTCCGTGTGACCGAAAGCGGGTGGAACAGGTTTGCGACGCAGCAGCAAATAGAGTCCGGTAACCACAGACACGCTGGTTAGCGCGTAAAGTCCGCCGGTGGTGCTGCCGGTGTGCATTTCGAGGTAGCCGAATACCGTGGGCGCAAAGAAGCCACCGAGGTTGCCAATCGAGTTGATCAGCGCAATGCCGGGCGCGGCAATCGAGGCGGGTAATTCACTTTGCGGCATCGGCCAGAAGAACGCCGCGCTCACTTTGGATCCGATGCAGGCCACAATCATCGCCACAAAGCCAAACCACGGCGTACCCAGCGTAGCCATAAAGGTGCCGCACGCGGCGATCAGCATGGCGATGCCGAGCCCTTTATCCAGTTTATCGCGATAGCGGTCGGTGGCTTTGCCGAGCAGAAACAGCGCGACGATAGCGAACAGCCACGGCACGGCGGTCAGCAATCCGGTTTCAAAGCTGTTGAAGCCCTGAATACGCTGAATGATTTGCGGCAGCCAGAACACTAACGTGTAGCCGGTCATGGTCATGGTGAAGAAGATCAGGCAGTAAGACAAAAGGCTGCGATCGCTGATCAAGCCCCAGCGGCCGTGTTTCACCGCGTGCTCTTCGCGCGCATCATCTTCCAGCGCTAACTGCTGCGCCAGCGCCTGTTTCTCGGCATCGCTCAACCATTTCGCGCCTTGCGGTTTGGATACCAGCACAAAGGCGGCCAGCAAGCCGATCACCATTGATCCGCCGCCTTCCATAAACATCACCCATTTCCAGCCCGCGATGCCGCCAACATCATGCATCATCAGAATGGCACCGGTGAGCGGACCGGAGAACAGAAAAGCGCTGGCGGTGGCGCTCAACACCATCGCGGTAGCTCGCCCTCGCCACGCATTCGGCACCCATTGACGAAAATAGAACAGCACGCCGGGGAAGAAGCCGGCTTCCGCCACGCCGAGCAGGAAACGCAGCAGATAGAAATGCAGCGGCGTACTCACAAAACCGGTAAGCACCACCACCATGCCCCACGTAATCATGATGCGCGTCAGCCACACGCGTGCGCCGAGTTTCTTCAGCATCATGTTGCTCGGCACTTCAAACAGCGCATAGCCGATAAAGAACAGCCCCGCGCCTAAGCCGAAGGCGGCCGCACTAATGCCCGCATCCGTTTGCAGTTCGGCTTTTACGAAGCCAATGTTAGCCCGGTCAATTTGGTTCACAATTAACATCAGCGCCAGCATCGGAATGATGCGGCGGAAGAACTTGCCGATAGCCGAGGCGATATGCGCGTCATGATCGGGCGATAATACGTATTGTTGTTGTGTCATGCGTCACCTGTAGGGAGAAAAGCATCGCTATAGGTATACGCAGCAGAGTGTGGCCAGGTGTATGTGGCATTGCCCGATACCGCTTAGGCAAATGCCCTATGATTGTTAAAATTCATGGTGTTATATTAATTCGCGTCGACAAGTTTACGCTTGGTTTGTGCGCTGGCTCACTGGCATTTTACCAGGTGCGCATAAATGCGCACCCTACAGATATTTCGTAAGGTCGTCATTAATGGCGACCTTACCCTCAAACTTGCCTTTTCCTCGTCTACACTTGCCTCACGTGGAAACGCTAATAGAGGTAAAAATGTCGCAATCTACTCAACGTAATCAAGCTTGGCTATTAGCTTCACGCCCGCATGGCGAACCGGTAAAAGAGAATTTCCGCCTGGTAGAGCAGCCCATTCCTGACGTGAAGGACGGCCAAATTCTGCTGCGCACGCTCTATTTGTCGCTCGACCCCTATATGCGCGGGCGCATGGATGACAGCAAATCTTATGCTGCACCTGCTGAACTCGACCAACCGATGGTTGGCGGCACGGTGAGCGAAGTGGTGGAATCTAAACACGCGGATTTCCAACAAGGCGATGTGGTCCTCGCGCAAAGCGGCTGGCAAAGCTATGCGGTTTCGGACGGAAACGGCGTGGCGAAATTGGGCGATCTGCCCCATCCTTCCTGGGCGCTGGGCATTCTCGGTATGCCGGGCTTTACGGCCTATATGGGCTTGATGGATATCGGCCAGCCAAAACAGGGTGAAACCCTGGTGGTCGCGGCGGCTACCGGCCCGGTCGGTGCAACGGTGGGTCAGCTTGGGAAACTCCAAGGCTGCCATGTCGTAGGCGTTGCGGGGGGTGAAGAGAAGTGTCGTTATGCGATTGAGAAGCTCGGTTTCTCCGCCTGTATCGATCACCATCGTGACGACTTTGCGGAACAGCTGGCGGCTGCCTGCCCGGACGGCATTGATATCTACTTCGAAAACGTTGGCGGCAAAGTGTTTGATGCCGTATTCCCGTTGCTGAACACCGCGGCGCGCGTGCCGGTGTGTGGCCTGGTTTCTGGTTACAGCAGCCGCGAATTACCGCCGGGCCCGGATCGCACCCCGCAAATCATGGGCGGCATTCTTAAACGTCGTATTCGCATGCAGGGCTTTATCATCTTCCAGGATTACGGCGATCGTTATCCTGAATTCCTCAAAGCGATGACGCCGCTGGTGGAGCAGCAAAAAATCCACTACCGCGAGCACATGATCGACGGGCTGGAAAATGCCCCGCAGGCGTTTTTCGATATGCTGAAAGGCAAAAACTTCGGTAAAACCGTGGTGAAAGTCGGTTAAGGCTTTACCTGGCGAAAGGGATCTTCGCCTGGTTATGACGAGTTACGTAAAGATACTGGTAATCCATACAGATAAGGTTCAGGATGGTCACTCATCCTGGATTAGCACCCACGGCCATTCACCCTCTATCTGAGGGCTCGTAATGAACTTTTATTCAACTGAAACCGTTTGCGCCATTACCGGTGCCAACCGCGCCAATTTACGTCGCTGGTTGCGCGGTGGATTAATTTCTGAAAATCACGTCAATAAGGACTGGAGCCGACATCAGGTTGATGAAGTGCTCGCCATGATGGCATTGACCTCGGGTGGCGCCACGCTGTGGCAAATCTATCAAGGTCGACACTGCGGGCTCGATTACTCTTCGTCTGGTTGGGTGGCACGCCGCGGCGATCTATTACGTCAGCTGGAGTTAGGCTCTGATCGAGAACTGGCGCGTACTGTGCGCAATCTGGCGGGCGATTACAGCAGCGACGATTTCGTCAATGTGCTGATGAAACCGCTCAACCGTTGGCTGCGTGATGATACGCGTCGCGGCGCATCGCGTCGGTTAACGCGCTTTCATGAAGCGATCGTTCATCACAGCGACTGTGTAAAACGCGCTTCAGCCCGTCAGCAGCAGATGCCACTGTTACTGGAAGTGGTCAGCACCGGCGATGAAACGGAAGTGTGGCTGGAAGCCATTCGCCTTACCGGACAAGGGTTCTGCGTCGAGGTGGATCAAACCTCACAACCGATGCTGTACAGTTCAGAAAGCCGCCACGATCATCACCTGCTGTGGTGCGGTGCCGGGATCAGCCATGAACGCATGACCCAGTTCCAGCGCGGATTACGTTCCGGTAAACCGGTGATGCTGAGCGGACCCGATCGCAGCGTTCATCCGGCTGTCGCTGAAGCCAGAGTCGCTTAGCCGGTGCTTTATGCACCGGTCTCATCGCTTATCCCATTCCGCACTTTGCTTATTCAAAAGAAGTAGTTAGCTACGGCAACAACGGTTAAGTCACATCACTCTCTCTTCTGCTACGCTCTCGCCTCCCAATCAGGAGGATCCATGAGTTCATTAATCGATATTTTCACCAGTCATAAAAGCGATCGCAGTTTTACCGACCTTCCCGTTGCGGATGCGGTGCTGGATCGCATCATTTCGGCCGCGTATCGCGCGCCAACCTCGGTGAACTCGCAGCAGGTCTCTTTGGTGGTGACGCGCGATGCTGAAAGACGCGCACAAATCTCCCAGATTGCTGGCGGTCAGCCGTGGATTGCCAAAGCGCCGGTGTTTATTACCCTGGTGCTGGATATGCATAAATCGCGTCTGGCGATGAACGCTATCGACCGCGAGCAGATCGCGCAGCAGAGCATCGAAAGCATTGTGTCGGGCTCAACCGATGTGGGTATTGCGTTGGGTTCTATCATGGCGGCAGCGCGTGCGGAAGGTTTGGGCATTGTGCCGATTGGCGGTATTCGTCGCGATGCGCAGGCGTTAACCCGCTTGCTGGATTTGCCGGAATATACCTTCCCGGTGGCGGGCGTGGTGATTGGCCATGTCGATCAGCCTGCGCATCAGAAGCCGCGTCTGCCGCTGGCCACCTTCCGCCATGAAGAGCGCTATCAACGTGATGGACTGGAGCAACACATCGCTGCCTACAATCAGGAGATGGTGCAGCACTGGAAAAATACCGGACGTGAGGATGGCGAGAGCTGGAGTGAAAGCGTTAGCGGTTATTACCACAAGATTTACTTCCCGCACGTGCTGGACGCGCTGAAGAAGCAAGGGTTTGGCAACGACAAGTGACGGCTTTTCCCCGCGCGCTGTGCGCGGGGAAAGAGAATTAACGCCCTTTCTTCTTACGACCTGGCTGGGCGAAACGCTGGCGATTAGCCGGTTTTGCCCCCGCTTTCTCACCCGGTTTAGCGCCAACCGCCGCGGGCTTTTTGGCCGCGCTGGCGGGTTTCTTTTTCGCCTGCGTTTTCTGCGTTTTTTGATCTTCGGATGATGAGTCTTCAATTAGTTTGAACAGATCGATCAGCTCGTCATCGGTCAAATCGCGCCACTCGCCGAGCGGAATCCCTTTCAGGCTGACGTTCATGATGCGCGTACGTTCAAGCTTGGTCACTTCAAAGCCGAAGTGCTTGGTCATTCGACGAATCTGACGGTTTAGCCCCTGAACCAGAATAATGCGGAAGACAAAGGTTGACTCTTTTTTAACTTTGCACTTTTTGGTGACGGTGCCGAGCATCGGTACGCCCGCGCCCATTCCGGCAATAAATTCATCGGTGATCGGTTTATCAACGGTGACCACATACTCTTTTTCGTGGTTATTACCGGCACGCAGGATTTTATTCACCAGATCGCCGTGGTTGGTGAGGAAAATCAGTCCCTGCGAATCTTTATCCAGGCGACCAATCGGGAACACGCGCTTGCTGTGATTAACGAAATCACCAATGTTGTCACGCTCACCCTCTTCCATGGTGGTGATGATGCCAACCGGTTTGTTCAGCGCAATCAGCACTAAATCTTCTTCGTCACGCGGCTCAATCAGCTGCCCGTTCACCTTGACTTCATCCCCTGCAAACACCTGCGCACCGACGGCAGCGCGTTTACCGTTTATGAAAACGTTGCCTTGCTCGATGTAACGATCGGCATCGCGGCGTGAGCAGATTCCGCTCTCGCTGATGTATTTGTTCAGGCGTGTGGATGAGTTAGGCAGCATGGTTCCTCCGAAAAAAAACGGACTATACAGCAACCTTAGGCGTTGGTTAAGCCTCGCGACAATCATCAGCATTTCTCTTACCACGATATAACAGCACACTAACAATGTGGTTGTTGTCAGCGGATCGATCAGCGACAATTCGCACCCATCGTTTTTTCTTATGACAGAGTGATTCCTTAATGACAAATCAGCCATCGGTGACGTGGATAACCTCCGTGCGCACCTTTCTGGCCCGCCTTTGGCCTCATCCGTTACCGGGAGGCAGAAAGCAGATGATCATCGCCAGCATTGGCGCGGGATTGGGTTTAATGATGACCAGCCTGACCAGCCACTGGCTGCTCGGTGAAGTGAATCTGTGGTTTGTCGCGCCGATGGGCGCTTCAGCGGTATTGCTGTTTGGTCTGCCGAACAGCCCGCTGGCGCAGCCGTGGTCAATTGTCGGCGGCAATCTGGTGGCGGGCGTTGTTGGCGTCACCACCGCGCTGTGGGTTCCCCATCCCGCGCTGGCGTGTGGTATCGCGGCCTGTGTGACGATCGCGTTGATGTTTCAACTGCGCTGTTTGCATCCACCGAGCGGCGCGGTGGCGCTGACCGCAATTTTGGGCGGTAACGGCGTCCAGCAACTGGGTTACCACTTTATTCTGACGCCGGTGCTGTTGAACTCGGTTTGCCTCGCGCTGCTGGCGTTGCTGTTTAACAATCTCGCCGGACGTCGTTACCCGCATCCGCTGGCGGCAACGGAAACCAAAGCGCCGCCTGTGGTGATCGACGTAGCGATTACGCGTGAAGACCTGCATCAGGCGCTGGAGAGCGGTGAAGTGCTGGATATCGATGAGGATGATTTGCAGCAGTTGCTGCAACGCGCCGAAGAGATTGCGACACATCGTCAGCGCGGGCAGATGCCGGCATCATCATGAGTGGTCGCCATAAATGGCGACTCGACACCGTATTCTTTCACGATGACTTCATCGCCCTCAATTTCAACCACCGCAAACGGCACCTCGTCTGCCCCATCCAGCATGCCTTTAAGCGTATAGAAGCCTGTCTGACCAATGCGCGCAAAGCCGCCGCGGTGATCGTGTCCAGAGAAACAAAATTGTATGTTGTAACTAGAAAGCAGCTCTGCCAGCGCGCTGCCGTTGAGTAAGTTGTGGCTGTTATGCGGCGCCAGCGGATAATGCCCAAACACCACCACTTTCTCCCCTTGCTGCTGGGCTTGCTGCAACTGCTGCTCAATCCACGCCATTTGCTGCGTTCCTACCGCACCGTTCCAGGGTTTCGCCTGCGGCTGCTGGCGCGCGGTCAGGTCCACCAGCATCGCCTCCGCCTGCTTGCGATCGTCACCGTTCTGCGTGTTGCAATAGAGGCTGATGTCGTTGCCGTCATAAACAATAAAACGCCAGCCCTGCAGCCCAAAGGCGTAATAGCTTTTGGGTAGCGCAGCGGCTTCGTTGAGATGCTGCGCGATGGTCTGCGCATCGTGATTACCCAGCACCACCGCATGTGGATGTTCGAGGCGATCGTAAATCGGCAATATCGCCGCGTAGCTGTTCCAGTCGCGATCGACTAAATCCCCCAGCGTAACGACAAAATCCAGCGGCTGCTGATTCAACACCGCAATCGCCTGCGGCAGCTTATGCAGCGCGTGACGATAGTAGAGATTTTTCGCCATATCGGCGTCGATGTCGGCATATTGCGGATCGGCAATCAAACCAAAACGCAGCGTGCTGCTCAGCGGCGCGGAACGCACATCGGGCAAGGCATAGAGCTCGGCGACATCGCCCAGCAGTTCACGCTGCAGTTCAGTCAGCGGATGCGGATAAGACACGAAAAGCACTCCTTAGCGAATACCAGCACGCATAAAAGATTGAATAAACTGGCGCTGGAAGATCAGGAACAGCACCAACAGCGGCAACGTCGTCATTAACGTAGCAGCGCCAATCAACGCCCATTGCACGCCCTGCTCCGGCGCCGAGAACAGTTGCAGGCCCACGGTGAGCGGCCGCACGTTGACCGAATCGGTGATCACCAGCGGCCAGAGGAAATCATTCCAGTGGAAGCTGATCGACACCAGCGCAAACGCCACATAAATCGGCTTCGCCAGCGGGATGTAAATCTTGCGCAGAATGTAAAAGCGGCTGGCACCTTCCACAATCGCCGCCTCTTCCAATACCAGCGGAATACTTTTAAAGGTCTGGCGTAGCAGAAAGATGGCGAAGGCCGAGGAGAAATACGGCAGCGCGATGCCGGTCAGCGTATCGCGGAAACCCAGCGCGCCGATGGTTTTGTAGTTATTCAGAATCAGCACGTCGGGGCTGATCATCAGCTGCAGCAGGATCAGCGCGAAGATCGCGCCGGAAAATTTCAGGCGGAAGCGCACTAACGCGTAAGCGGCCATGGTCGCCAGAATCAGCTGCACCACCACAATCATCAGCACCAGCAAGCTGGTATTGAGGAAGTAGCGACCAAAGGGCGCGGCGTGCCAGGCATTAACGAAGTTCTGTAAGGTCAGCGGCGAAAAAAGCGAAAAGCTCGCCTGATCGGATGCCGGATGAATCGCCACCCAGATCGCCACCAGAATCGGTAAAAACCACAGCAACGCGGCAAGCCCAATGCCCATATTCAGACACAGGCGACCAAACGTGATTGTCAGCTTCATTGGTAATGGGCTCGCTTGTCCAGCAGGTTGAATTTAAGCAGTGCAATCGTGGCGAGGATCACTAGCAGTACCACCGTCATTGCCGCTGCGGCGGGCATATCCCAGAAGCTGAAGGCAGTGCGATAGATGTAGAACAGCAGCAGGCTACTGCTGTTATTCGGCCCGCCGTTGGTCATCGCGATCACCTGATCGACGATGCGAAACGCATTCATCGAGGCATTGATCAGCACAAACAGCGTGGTGGGCATCAGCAGCGGCCACTGCACGCGGCGGAAGAAATAGCGGCGTGACGCCCCTTCTATCTGCGCGGCTTCGCTCAGGCGCGGATCGATCTGCTGCAAAGCGGCGAGATAAAAGATCATAAAGAAGCCCGCTTCGCGCCATACCGATACCGCCATCAAACAGTACAAGGCGCTACCCGGTTCGCCGAGCCAGTTCATCGCTGGCAGCGAAAACAGCGCCAGCAGCTTATTCAGCAAACCCAGCTGCGGCGTGTAGAAGAACAGCCACAGATTGGCGATGGCGATCATCGGCAGCAGCGAAGGAATAAAGAACGCAGTGCGCACCAGCGCATTGGCACGCATGTGACGATTGACCGCCAGCGCCATCAGCAGCGCCAGCGTTACCGCCAGCGGAATGGTGATCAACGCATACAGCAGGTTATTCCACAGCGACTGAATGAAGATGTCGTCATCCAGCAGCGCAAGATAGTTATCCAGCCCAACAAAATGGGCTGGACGACCGTTACGTGCTGCGCTGAACAGGCTTTCCCATACGGTCGCAACCGCCGGATAGTGCGTAAACAGCAGTAAAAAACTCAGTGCCGGTAAAGTCAGCAGATAGCCATACAGCTGCATCGACCATAACCGGGGACGACGAACCGGCGCGACGGTGAGAATCGTGCTCGTCATTATTGATAAGACTTCAGCAGACGATCGGCTTGCTTCTGCGCGTCTTCCAGCGCTTCGGCTGGCGTTTTCGCCTGCGTCACCGCCGCTTCTACCGCGTGATTGAGCGCATCCTGAATCTGCACGCTGTTGTAAGTCGAGAGTTCTGGCTGCGCATACTTCAGCTGTTCACGCGCCACCAATGCCTGAGGAACCTCTTTAACGTAATCCTTCATCACCGTGGTATCCCATGCCGCCGGAGAGGTCGCTACATAACCGGTGGCGATGCTCCAATGCGCCGCCTGCTCGGGTGAGGTTACCCAACGGATAAACTCCATCGCCGCTTTCTGCTGTTCTGGCGAGGCATTTTTAAAGACATACAGGTTGCCGCCGCCGGTTGGGCTGCCACGCTGGGTTTTCTCCGGCAGCATCGCCACACCGAACGGGAATTTCGCGTTATCACGCACGTTGGTCAGGTTGCCGGTGGTGGTCACCATCATGGCGGTTTTACCGCTGATGAAGTCCTGCGGCGTGGTGCCCCACGCAATGGCACCCTTTGGCGACACGTCCTCTTTCTGGCCGAGATCGGTCAGCCACTGCAGCGTTTCCACGTTGCCCGGCGTATTGAAGTGCACCGCTGTGCCTTTGCCGTTATCCAGGCGACCGCCGTTGGTGGCGGACAAGCCCTGGAAGTTCCAGTAGCCGTTTGGCGTGGACGGAATCTCGATGCCCCATTGGCTGACGCCGTTAGCATCTTTGATCGTGAGTTTCTTACTGAATTCGACCACTTGCTGCCAGTTGGCCGGTGGCGTATCGGCGTTTAAACCGGCTTTCTCGAACGCCTGTTTATTCCAGTACATCACCACGGTTGAACGCTGAAACGGTACGCCCCACACTTTGCCGTCAATATGACGCAGAAACGCCGGATAGAAACCGTCGATCCATTTTTTGCCTTCCTCACCCTGCGCTAAATCGCTGGCCGCCACAATCGCACCGGCATCAATCAGTGAATACGCTTCGATATCGCCGATCACCGCCAGCTGCGGCGCGTTGCCACCACGAAAGGCGGTCAACGCTTTGGTGACGGTGGTGGCGTAGTCACCGGTATACACCGGCTGAATGCTCACGTCCGGATGCACTTTCTGGAAATCCGCCACCAGCGAATCCACGGTGTGGCTCACTTTGCCGCCCACCGCGATCGGGTAATACATTTGTAGCTTGACCGGTTCAGCCGCAAAAGCTGAGGTGGTGATGGCGAGCACTAATGCAGAAAGACGTGAATAACGAATCGCAGACATGATTTTCCCTTGGGCAAATGACAACGGTTAAACAGCGTATTTTTTCTGTGAAGCAAACATCTGTTGTTCGGCTGGCACGCAGCGCTTACCGCTCTCGCGATGAAACAGATATTGCCGCGCGGCGGACCACTGCAATCCCACTTCACTGCCATCGGTGAAGCGCTGCATGCCCGGCACTTTGATGGTCAGCGGTTCGCTGATGCCAGCAAGCAGGCACACCAGCAAGGTATCAGCGCCCATATATTCAGAACTGATCACCCGCGCGGTCAGCGCCGCCTGTTCTGCAGCGATCGGCTGGATATCTTCGGCACGCAATCCAAGGCTCAGCGGCGCGTCGCGGTATTCCACTACCGGCGCGGTGAGATGCAGCAGATAGTGATGCGCGCCATTGCGCTGCAGCGGCAGGATGTTCATCGGCGGTGCGCCAATGAACTGTGCGGCAAACACGCTGGCGGGATTGTTGTAGAGATCGTCTGGCGTGCCGTGCTGTTCAATGTGGCCATCGTTGAGCAGGATAATGCTGTCGGCCATGCTCATCGCTTCAGTCTGATCGTGCGTGACGTACAGCATGGTCAAACCGAGTTTTTTCTGCAGCGCGCGGATTTCACGGCGCATGCTTTGCCGCAGCCTGGCGTCGAGATTTGACAGCGGCTCATCCATTAAACACAGCGTATTATTGGCGATCACCGCACGGCCCAGCGCCACGCGCTGTTGCTGTCCGCCGGAGAGCTGCGACGGCAAACGATCCAGCAGCTTATCAAGCTCCATCAGCTTGCTGACATTATCCAGGCGTGCAGCAAACGATTGTTTCTCCTCGCCGCGCGCTTTCAAACCAAACAGCAGGTTTTCACGCACGTTAAGGTGGGGAAACAGCGCGTAAGATTGAAACACCATCGATAGCTTGCGCTGCGACGGCGGCAGATGGGTGATATCGGCATGATTAAAGTGGATCGCCCCGCGATCGGCTGTTTCCAGCCCGGCGATGGTACGCAGCAGCGTCGATTTACCGCAGCCCGACGGACCGAGCAGCGCGACAAACGCGCCTTCTGCCGCGTCGAAGCTGATGTCGTCCAGGGCGATTTTCTCGCCCCAGGCTTTAGTGATGTGGTGAAGCGAAAGGTGGCTCATGCATCCGCAATCCAGAAATCAGAATGGCGGTAAGCTAGCGGAAGGAAATGAAGGTTTTATGTCATTGCGGTGACCGCGCGGTTAATCAGATGCGCAATGAATTGCGCTCTTATGACTTTTTACTGATTGAAATAGTGCTGATGCAAGATCGCAGCCCCATCATCAATCGCTTTCATTAATATCTTCTCACTGGTGACCGCATCACCCGCCTGTAGCGCTTCCAGCAGATGATCATAGTTGTGATGCCCATTCACCACCTCAGCCGGCTGCGGATAGAGATAGTTAAAGCACGGACCGATCTGCACCCAAAGCTGTTCGATCAGCGCCTCCAGCGTTGGCATTTGCGCATAGCCATAGAGCGTAAAACGGAACGCGCGATTAGCTTCTAACGCCGCCTCGGCATCACCGCTTTGTTTGGCTTGCATAAAGCGCGCGCAGAGTTTTTTCAGCTCGGAAATCTGTTTTTTTCCCAAAAATGGCGTCGCCGCCCTCACCGCTAAACCTTCAAGCTGCTTACGAATCAGCGTAATCTCATCAAAGCGCTGGTGCGTCATTTCCGGAACCAGAAACGCCGCAGCTGGCGTGGCGTCTAATGCTCCGGCAGAAACCAGTCGCAACAAGGCTTCACGCACCGGCGTGATGCTGGTACCCAATTGAGTCGCCAAATCGCGCGTCACCAGCCGTGCGCCGGGTTTTAACTTGCCAACAATCAGCGCGCTGCGCAGTGACGATTCCACCTGCGCGGTCAAACTCATGCGCTGCGCTTTATCCATTTCGATCATACGTTGAGGGCCTTCTACTGAATTTCGCAAATGGTAAGTTATTTTTAATGTTTTATTGCCAACTTGCCAGATTATAGGATATATCATGTATTACAAATAAGCACAGTCTTGATTCTGGCAGTATCCACTCTTTTCACTACCTTGCCGTTGGCAATTTTGGGAAACGTTATGAGATTACCTGCAGTGAAGTTTGCCACCACCGCGTTGCTATTTGCTCTGATGCCAGCCGTACAGGCAGCGGAATTGACCATTGGCCAACCCACGTCTGCCACGGCGATGGATCCCGGCTTTCTTAAAGAATCTGCCACGCTGGTAGATAACATCTTCGATACCTTAGTGCGCCGCGCCGATGACATGTCATTGCAGCCGGGCTTAGCCACTGAGTGGAAAGCGATTAACGAAACCACCTGGCAATTTACCCTGCGCCAGGGCGTGAAATTTACCGATGGCGAGCCGGTGAACGCCGAAGCGGTGAAATTCTCCATCGATCGTATTTTAGACCCCGCCAATCACGCACCGACGATTTCCTATATCCGCACCATCAAATCAGTGGACGTGATCAACGACTATCAGGTTCAGATCCACACCAACGGCCCGGATCCTCTGCTGCCCACGCGCATGAGCCGCTACCCGGCTTACATTGTGCCGCCAGCGTACGTGAAGAAAGTCGGCGCCAGCGAGTTCGCACGCAAACCGGTAGGCAGCGGCGCTTACAAGCTTGATAGCTTTATCCCGGATGAAAAAGTGGTGATGGTCGCCAATGAAACTTACTGGCGCGGCAAACCGGCGATTGATCGCGTTACCTGGCGTCCGATTCCCGAAGCCACCGCACGCCTCACCGCGCTGCTGACCGGCGAAGTGCAGCTGATTGAAAGCGTGCCTGCTGATTTAGTGCCCGCGCTGAAAAATCGCCCCAACGTCGAACTGGAACAGGTGAAAGGCGGCGGACTGACGATCTATCTCGGCCTTAAAGATGATGAGAAACCGCTGAGTGATGTGCGCGTCCGTCAGGCGCTTTCGCTGGCGTTGAACCGTCAGGCTTATACCCAACAGCTGCTGCACGGCTTTGGCACGCCAACCGGCACCATGGCCGGAGCCAATGACTTTGGTTATCTGGCGGTTCCGGCCACCGCGCAGGATGTGGCGAAAGCCAAGTCGCTGCTGGCTGCAGCCGGTTACGCTAACGGCTTTACCCTGCGCTTCCAGGCGCCGCGCCGCTATATTGCCAGCGCCGATGTGGCGCAAGCCATCGTGCAGGATTTAGCGGCGATTGGCGTGAAAGCCGAGCTGGAAGTGCCGGAATGGTCGGTTTACACCCAGCAGGTCGCGTCTCAGAAACAGGCTCCGATGTATATGCTGGCGTGGGGTTCTACGCAGACGCTGGATGCCGATGCCGCGCTGTTCCCAATTCTGCGCAGCGGCGAGCCCTATTCCACCGTGCATGATGCAGAGCTGGATAAGCTGCTCGATCAAAGCCGCCAGATTGTCGATCCCGTTGCGCGCAAAAAAGTGTTAGAGCAGATTCAGCAACGCGTCGCGGAACAACAGCCGCTGCTGCCGCTGTACCGTGAAGATACCTTGTATGCGCACAGCACGTCGCTCAACTTCAAAGGCCGCGTCGATGCCCGCATCCCGCTGTTTGATCTGAGGCTGAAATGATTTCACCGGGCACCGTGCTGCAGCGCCGTCCGCGCCGCCTGATTTACGGCGATGCGGTGATCGGCAGCCTTTTGCTGATCGTGGTGATTGCCGCGGCGCTACTCTCTCCGTGGCTGCCGTTGCCCGATGCCTTAAGTAACAACCTCAATGAGATGTTCCTGCCGCCGGGTTCACCCGGTGCGCAAGCTACGCATTGGCTCGGCACCGATCAACTGGGCCGCGATCTGCTGGCGCGCATTCTCTCCGGCACGCGCTTGTCGCTGCTGGTGGTGTTGGTCGCGGCGGCGATTGGCGCGGTGATTGGCGTCGCGCTCGGTATGATCGCCGGTTACGCCGGCGGTTGGGTTGATGCGCTGATCATGCGACTGATCGACATCCAGCTGGCGGTGCCGTTTATTCTATTGATTCTGCTAGTGATTGCGCTGATGGGTGCATCACTGACCAACATCATTGTGATTATGGGCTGCACCAGTTGGGCGATTTATGCCCGCGTAGCGCGCGCCAAAACCTTAGAGATTCGGGAACTGGAATATATTCAGGCGGTGCGCGCCATGGGCTTTTCGCCGCTGCGCATACTGCTACGGCATATCCTGCCCAATCTATTGACGCCGCTGGTGGTGTTGCTAACGCTGGATATCCCACGCCTGATCGTGCTCGAAGCCTCAGTGGGTTTTCTCGGTATGGGCATTCAGCCACCCACGCCAACGCTGGGCAATCTGATTGGCGAAGGTCGCTCTTACATGCTGCTGTCGCAATGGCTGGTGCTCTATCCCGGTTTGGTGATTGCAGCGCTGGTGATTGGCTGCAACCTGCTCGGCGATGCGCTGCTACGTCGCACGCACACAAGGCTGGATTAAGATGCTGAACATTCTGCTCAATCGCCTTGGCCAATCGGTATTAGTGCTGCTTGGCGTGTCGCTGCTGATTTTCTTTAGCCTGCACATGACGGGCGATCCGGCGGCGCTGATGATGCCGCCCGGCTCCAGCCAGCAGGAGATCGCTACTTTTCGTCATAGCATGGGCTTTGATCGTCCGCTGCTGTGGCAATACAGCCACTATCTTGGCGGCGTGCTGCACGGGGATTTTGGTGAATCGCTGCGCTACAGCCAGCCGGTATTGGCGTTGATTGCCGAACGTCTGCCGGCGACGGCGCTGCTGGCGGTGAGTGCGCTGGCATGGAGTTCGCTGCTCGGTCTGCTGCTCGGCATTATCAGCGCCCTGCGGCCGCACAGCCTGTGGGATTTGTTATGTCGCCTGCTGGCCTTCTCCGGCCAGGCGATTCCGGTGTTCTGGCTCGGGCTGCTGCTGATTCTGCTATTCAGCCTGAAGTTACAGTGGCTGCCCTCCAGCGGTTACGGCACTTTCGCCGCGCTGGTGATGCCGGCGCTCAGTCTGGGTGCGTTTTACATGAGCGCCGTGGCACGCCTGACGCGCGCCAGCCTGCTGGATGTGCTGCAACAGGATTATATCCGCACCGCGCGCGCCAAAGGGCTCAGCGCCTGGCGCATCGTGGTACGCCACGGTTTGCGTAATGCGCTGATACCGGTGATCACCGTGCAAGGCATGTATTTCGCCTCGCTGCTCGGCGGCGCACTGGTGACCGAGATTATTTTTGCCTGGCCCGGCATTGGTCGTCTGGCGATTCAGGCGATTCAAAACCGCGATTTCCCGCTGGTGCAGGCGATTGTGTTGCTCGCCGCCGTGGTGTTTGTGGCGATCAATTTGCTGATCGACCTGCTCTATCTGGTGCTGAACCCGAGGATTCGTTTATGAGTCGCCTTGACGCCACGCTTGAACTGCTGAGTGAACTGACGCGCTGGCCAAGCGTGGCCGGTCAGTTATCCTCGCAGCGCGGGTTGGCTGCCTGGCTGGAACAGTGGATGGTAACGCAGCTGAATGCCGCGATCGTCTATCCGGTGGCGTCTCAAACCGATGATGTCCCGCCACTGGTCCATGTACGCATCGATAACGGCAGCAACAAAACCGTGGTGCTGTACAACATGTATGACGTAATGCCTGCGGATGATGCCGGCTGGGATGTGCCGCCGTTTGTCGGTGGCGTGTGTCACTGGGACGATCTCGGCGCGGTATTTGTCGGACGCGGTGCAGAGAACAACAAAGGCCCGGTCGCCGCCCTGCTGATTCTGCTACGTGAACTGCAGCAGAGCCAGCAGCTCGATTTTAATATCGAAATCCTGCTTGAAGGTGAAGAGGAAGTGGGCAGCGGCGCGCTGCGGCGTTATCTGGCGCAACAGCCTTGCCCGATTGCTCCCGCTGAAGCCGTGCTGTTTCCGTCACTGTGCGAATACGGTGGCGGCGCACCGCGCGTCTATCTCGGCTTTACCGGACTGGCCAGCGGACGCCTCAGCGTCACCGGCGGCGCATGGGGCGGACCGTCCTCCGCGATTCATGCCAGCAATGCCGGCTGGATCGCCAATCCGGCGTGGCGTTTAGTGCAGGCATTAGATGCCATCGCGCCAGCTGAACACAGCGGCGTATTAGCGTGTCACGCCACGGACGATGAGGCGAATCAGTTATTGGCGACCTTAGCCGCTGAATTCAGCATCGATGACGAACTGCAGTTCCGTCGCAGTCAGCGCCTGATGATCGCAGGCGACACGCTGAGCTGCCTGCAAACGCTGCTCGGCAGCGCGGTTTTAACGCTGGCGGAATTGCACAGCGATCCGCCGGGCGGACGCGGCGTCATCCCGTTCCGTGCCAGCGCGGAGCTGGCGTTTCGCATCCCGCCGGGTTTCGATCAGGACGCGATGATTGCCGACGTGCAGCAGCGGCTGGCACAAGCCGATTTAGCTGGCAGCGAGCTGCACCTGTTTGATCGCTATCCCGGCGTGCGCTTTAGTCGCAGCGCCAGCGGCGTCGATGCCCTGATCGCCAGCTATCAAACGCTGGGCGCGGCACCGCAAATCTGGCCGTGGGCGCCGGGCTGTGCGCCCGCCTACGCTTTCGCGGCCGTTGCGCCCGCCTTTCTGATTGGCGGATTAGGCCACGGCGGCAACGCGCACGCCGTCAATGAGTTTGTCACGCTGGCGGGACTCGAACGCTTCCAGCAATCCATGAGCCTGTGGCTCAACGCATTCAATGATTCGGCCATTGGCCGGGTCGCGCCACACCAGGGAAACACCGCAGTACACAAAAATAAAGGTAGTAAATAATGAAATCAGTAGAAGAGTTTGAACGCGTTCCGCTCGGCTTCTTCCCCACTCCTCACGAGCCGCTGCCGCGGCTCAGTGAGGCACTTGGGATTACGCTGACGATCAAACGTGATGACTACAGTGGCTTCGGCGGCGGCGGCAACAAAGTCCGCAAGCTGGAGTATCTGATGGCGGAGGCCTGCAAAACAGGCGTGAATGTGGTGATCACCACCGGCGGGCATCAGTCGAACCACGCCCGCATGGTGGCTGCCGCCGCACGCAAGTTTGGTATGCGTCCGGTGCTGGTGCTGCGGGGCAATCCGCCCGCAAGCTGGCAGGGGAATCTGCTGCTGGATAAGCTGTTCGGGGCCGAGGTGCAGTTCCTCGATCCCGACGGCTATTTCAGCCAGATTGAAGGTGCGATGCAGGCGCACGCTGATGCGGCTCTCGCGCAAGGTGAAACCCCCATGATTATTCCGCTGGGTGGCGCAACGCCACTCGGCGCATTGGGTTATGTACGCGCAGTGGAAGAGATAGCAGCGCAGCTGGCACCCAGCCAGACGCCCGCACCCGATTTCATCGTCGCGCCCACCGGTTCCGGCGGCACGCTGGCGGGATTGCATGTGGGCACGCGTCGCTATTGGCCCAATACTAAGGTGATTGGCGTGAGCGTCAGCGCCAAAGCCGACTTGTTCCAGCCACGCATTGCCGGCATGGCGCAGGATTGTTCCGATCTGCTGCAATGGCTGCAGCAGTGGCAGCCGGAGGATATCTGGATTGAGGATGGTTATGTCGGTCAGGCGTACGGCGTGCCATCGGACGGCGGCATCGCTGCCATCTATCAACTCGCCCAATTGGAGGGCGTGCTGCTGGATCCGGTTTACACCGGTAAAGCGATGCACGGCCTGTTCTCGCTGGTCGAACAGGGGCGCATTCCGCAGGGATCGCGCGTGACCTTCGTGCATTGTGGCGGTTCTCCGGCGCTTTATCCCTTCGCCGATCGCCTGCTGGAGGCGTAATGGAAGCCTTATTGCGTGTACTGGATGAAGCCACCGTCGCGCAATTAGGCGGCGGGGATATCGCTTTGGCGCTGGAAGACGTCAAAGCGGTGATTCAGCTGATGCGTCTTGGCGAAGCGCAGATGCCCGCCGAAAATCACATCGACCTCGGTACGCCGCTCGGTAAAGCGTATGCCTTACCGGCGCGCGTCGGCGGCAGCTACAATGCCGCAGGCGTGAAGTGGACGGCACATCGTCCACAGCGACCGGATGCGTTGCCCGCCGCCCTAGCCTTGACCCTGATTAACGATGCGCAGAGCGGCATTCCGCGCGGCTTGCTGGCCAGCGGGGCACTCACCGCGGCGCGCACTGCGGCGGTGAGCGCACTGGCGTTACAGTTGGCCGCACCGCGTCCGGTAAAACGCGTGCTGCTGCTCGGCGCCGGTTTACATGCTCAGGCGCATCTGCGCATGCTGCTGCAGCTGTTTCCGCAGCTGGAACAGATTGGCGTGTGGAATCGCTCCCCTTTTAAACTCAGTGCGTTGCGCGAAGTGCAGATCGAAACCGATCTGTCGCTCGCTCTGGCGCAGCCTTATGACGCCGTGCTGACCTGTACCAGCGCCGACCAGCCGATTGTCGACGCCGCAGCGGTACGTCCCGGCAGGATCATTGTGCAGGTCGGTTATCACGAAGTGAGTTTTGCCGCCATCAAAGCCAGCAGCAAGGTGGTGGTGGATGCGTGGGGCGATTTTTCCCAGCGCAGCGCCAAAAGCCTGTTCCAGATGTTCCGCGCCGGGGAGTTTGCTGAACAAGATGTGGCGGCCGATCTCACGGCGCTGCTGCTGGATCACTGGCGTCCCCAGCCCGATGACAGCGTCTATTTCTCCTCATTTGGCCTCAACGTGTTTGATATCGCCCTCGCCGCCCGCGTGTTACAGGCCGCTGAGCACGACGAGCTCGGTTCGTTGCAGTCGCTGTTTTCAGGAGTTCTGCATGATCATTGATGTGCTTTCACTGCATCAGCGCCAGGCGCGCGGCGAAGCGTTTCTGCTGATCGATGTCCGCGAATTTGCCGACTGGCAACGCGCCACCTTGCCTGGCGCGCAGCACTGTAACGTCTACGACTATTTTATTGAGGAGTGCAGCGAGACAGGTTTAGCGGTGATGGCAGCCGAAGCCGCCACCGCGCTGCAGCCGATGTTTACCGCGTATCCCAACGCCACGCCGGTGTTTTTCGAGCAGCAGGTTGGCATGCGTTCACCGCGCGGCGCTTGGTTCGCCTGGCTGCTCAAGCGTGATGATGCGCTGATTCTGGATGGCGGCGTGGATGCCTGGATTGCGGCAGGCTATGAACTCGCGCCGGGATTGGGATTAAGCCGTACCGTGGCGCATCCACCGGCAGCCAACGCACCCGCGTGGAATCGCGAGCTGGTGTGCAGCCGTGAACAGGTACTAGCAGCGGATGGCGTGGCGGTGATCAACGTGGATGCCCGTCGCCCCAGCGAGTTTGACGGCAGCTTTGCGCATGCCTGCTGTCAGCGCGCGGGACGGATTCCGCATTCTCAGCTACTGTTCTGGGAAGATGTCATCGCCAACGGCCATTTCTTATCAGCGCAGCAGATTGCCGCACGCGCCGAGGCGGCAGGACTGAGTAAAAACGCGAAGTTGCAGGTTTATTGCCATCGTGGTGCCCGCGCCGCCACGGTGTTGGCGGCGTTAAAACTGGCGGGCTATCCCCATGTTTCGGTGTACGTCGGTTCCTGGCACGAATGGGCCGAGCACCACGAACTGCCGCTGTTACACGGCAGCTGATCGCAGCGCCAGCGCCTGCTGCACGTCCGGCGCAGCGGCGAGCAGCTGGCGGGTGTAATTGTCCTGTGGATGGTTAATCACGCTGGCGGTCGCGCCGGACTCCACAATCCTGCCGTGATACATCACCACCACGCGGTCGCACAACTGACGCACCGCGCCGAGATCGTGGCTGATAAACAGCACCGATAATCCCAGCTTGTGGCGCAGCGTATTAAACAGCGCCAGAATCTGCCCGCGCACCGATAAATCCAGCGCCGCTACCGCTTCATCCGCCACCAGCAGCTTCGGCTCCATCGCCAGCGCGCGTGCAATGGCAATACGCTGACGCTGGCCGCCCGAGAACGCGCCCGGCAGACGGGTGGCATGTTCGGCCTTCAATCCCACCAACGCCAGCAGCTCTTTGACCCGCGCATCCACCGCCGCGCCTTTGCGCAGTTGCCAGACGCGCAGCGGTTCGGCGATCTGCTCACCAACCGGGATTTTCGGATTCAGGCTGGCATAAGGATCCTGGAAAATAATCTGCGTGTGGCGACGTAAGCTATGCAGCTGACGGCCCTGCAAATGCTGCCCCTGAAAATGCACTTCGCCGCCATCCGCCGTAATCAGACCAATCGCCGCACTGCCCAATGTGGTTTTACCGGAGCCGGATTCGCCAATCAGTCCGACAATTTCGCCCTGCGCAATCGACAGATTCGCCGGATGCAACACGGTTTGCCGTTTGGCCGGCCACAGCGGCATGCGGCGCGGCAGCGGATAGCTTTTACTGATGTCGCGCAGCACCAGCAGCGGCGGCTGTGCAACCGGCGCAGTCGCCTCGGGGATTTGCGCTGCCGAAGCAGCAATCAATTTGCACGTGTAAGGATGCGTTGGCGCGCCGAGCGTACTCAGCACCGCGCCCTGCTCAACCAGCTGCCCTTGCTGCATCACGGAGACGCGGTCGGCGTAGCGCGCTACCACCGAGAGATCGTGGGTGATCAACAAGATCCCCATGCCCATCTCCTGCTGCAACTCCTGCAACAGTGCCAGAATCTGCGCCTGAATAGTCACGTCCAGCGAGGTGGTCGGCTCATCGGCAATCAATAACTCCGGCTGACCGCTGATGGCGCTGGCGATCATCACCCGTTGCCGCATGCCACCCGACAGCTGATGAATATACTGCCGCGCGCGCTGCGCTGGATTGACGATGCCGACGCGATCCAGCAGCGCTATCGCTTCCTGCTGCGCCTGTTTCCAGCCAAACTGACGATGCCGCACCAGCACTTCGGCAATCTGTTCACCAATACGCAGCGTGGGATTCATGCTGGTCATCGGCTCCTGAAACACCGTGGCGATGCGGCAACCACGCAATTGCTGGGTTGTGCGCGCATCCAGCGGCTCGCCATTGAACACCACGCGGCCGCCACTCTGCTGCACGCCCGCCGGCAACAAACTCATCAGCGCCAGCGAGGTCAAGGTTTTGCCAGATCCCGATTCGCCAACTAACGCCAGGATTTCCTTGCGATCGAGATGAAAAGAGATGTTATCCACCAGCAAGCGCTGATCGTGAGTGTGCAGCGAGAGATTTTCAACCGAGAGCAAGCGCGCGTTAGTCATCAGGCAGGGATTCTCAACAAGGAAAAATACAGGATATATCCTGGACCTAGCACGAACAAGACCGTTCGGTTATGGCACTGCGCGTGGCGGAATAAGGCTGTACGCCAGGTTTAAAATACGCCGTATTAACGGCGATGATCGCCGTTGATGACCTAATGAATAAACGCAGTGAACCGTTTAACTAAACCTTCTCCTGCGACAAACTCAGAATGGTGCGGATGTTCTGCGCGGTGGTGGCGATAATATCAATCGCGCCAGTGCGCAGTGCGCCGAGGATCGCCATCGCTTTGGTATTTTCCGCGGCAATGGCAATCACGCAGGGAATCTTGCGGAGTTCATCAATGCTCAGCCCAATGACGCGATCGTTCATCACGGTATCCACGTGCTGGCCCTGCGAATTAAAGAAGTCGTAGCCGGCGACATCCCCCGTCACGCCCTGATTAACGCTGGCGTCGATGATTTCGTGCGGTGTGAACCAGCCGAGTTTCACCATATAGCTGTTTTCGTTCATGTCGCCGATGCCCACCAGCGCCACGTCGGCTTTACGCGCGCGGTCCAGCGTCTCTTTGATGGTGCCGTTTTGCATAAACGCATCGCGCAACGCGCGGTTCTCAACATAAGCGGGCGCGTAAAGCGTTTCGCTGATGCCGCCGAACTTCTTCGCCAGACGACGGCTGATATGGTCGGCGTTAATGGCATCACCGGGACGATGCGTGCCGCCAATACCGCTGATAAACAGACAATTACGCGTCGGCACCTGGCCGGGATAATCGGCGACAGCGGCCACGTTGCGTCCTTGACCAACGGCAACAATGGCGTCGTCTTTCAGCGACTGCGCTAAATGTGACGACACCAGCGCGGCGACCTGACGTCGCTGCTCTTCCTGATCGGGCTGATCGAGCGCTATCAGCGCACGTTGCAGTTGTGGGAAGCGATTTTGCAGCTGTTGTTCGAGGCGGGTGCTGAAGACGGGATGGTAACGCACGTTGATTTCGACGATGCCCTCTTCGCGTGCGCGTTTGAGCAACCGGCCGACTTTAATGCGGGAAATACCAAACTTACGCGCGATCTCCTCCTGGGTGATTTCGTCCTGATAATAGGCAACAGCTATTTCCGTCAGCAGCTCGGAGTCCTGAGAAAGCGTGTTTTTTTCCATCCGTAACCTGTCTTATTAGAGATCGTGTATTAATGCCATTCGGTTAAGTACTGATTGCAATAACCGCACCTACTGTAGCGGCGCGATTCATCGCGCAATAAATTGCGCCGCTACAGTAGGTGCGTGCTGTTTGGTCTTAACTGACATGATTACACCAAAGGAAGGAGTTATATCATTGATACGACTCGCTTCGCCAGACCACAGCGCCGCGAGTCGATCGAGCGTCACGCTTAGCGCTTGATGGCGTCGATTTTCAGCATACGGGCAATCACGATATCCAGCTCTTTCTGATCGAAGATCTGTTTCCAGTCAGGTTTCACAATCTTCTCACGACCGTACTCCATGGCGATCATGCAGGCATCCGAGAACGGGTTGGTCGCGCGGAACGCCACGGCGAGCGCGATCTGAATATGGCCGTACAACATCGCTTTAGCCGCTTCTTCCGGCACGCCGCTGTGCTTCACGGTTTCATCCAGCGCCTCTTTCATAAACGCACCCACCATGCAGGCTACGGTTTCCACCAGCGTCGGTTCCAGATACGCCAGCTGCGTCACGGTGACCCAATGCACCTGCTCCACCGGGCCGTACATCACGCTGATCACCTTGCTCAGCTCAGCTTTCTGCTCATCAGAACCGGTTTCATAGGAAGCCGCCACGTGCTGAATCGCCGCGATACCGCCGAAGGCATCGGCATGTTCTTCTTTGGTGTAACGCTCAAGGAATACCGACGGATGGCAAGGATGCGCCACCGCGTATTCAATGCCATCACGATGGGCGATCAGATTGGCGTAGGCCGCCGCCGGATCCAGCGTCAGCAGAATCGCGCCCGGTTTCATCTGTGGCACCACGCCTTCAGACACTTTGCCCAGCACGATATCCGGCACAGCAAGAATCACCACATCGCTCAATGGCACCACGGAGGCGGCATCAGAGAGTTCGCGCCCCTGCGCGCTCACCTGCTCTTGCGCCTTGGGGGAGTTCTCACAGTAAAACACCTGGTAATCGCTTTTCTGGAAGTTGGCAGAAATACGCATACCCATTTTGCCGCCCGCGCCAATCACGGTGATGGTTTTCAGTTGCACGCTCATGTTGTTACTCCTGATCTTGTTTACTACGTAAGAATTCAACGGTGCGGCGAGTCCATTCGGCTTCTCGCTCGCAGGTTACAGCGGCATCGTCTTGCCACGGCAACCAATGTTCGACGATTTGGTTAATGCCTTTATCCGCCGGGCGCACGCTGGCGATCATCCGGTCGTAATCCAGCAAGCCTTCGCCCATCGGGCAGCCGGCAAAGGTAAAGCCGATCCAGCCATCACGGCGCGTGAAGGCAAAGTCTTTGATGTGCAGATTGCCGACGCGCGGCGGTGTTGGCAATCACCTGCTCTGGCAGTTCGAGTCCGGCGACACAGTTGGCGGGGTCGAGACACACGCCGAGCCACGGCGACAGAAACTTGTTGATCACTGACATCATCGCGCCGCTGTTCACCTGCTCGTATGTCTCCAGACAGAGACGCACCTGCTGGCGGGCAAAATCCGGCAACACCGCGCCAATCAGCTCGGCGGCTTCGTCGAGCGTGGGACGGTGATCGGCGGTGTAGAACATCGAGCGTATGACGCGCGCATCAAGGATTTCCGCCATGTGCAGATAACGACGCAGATGCGCAGTGCCGAGGCCACGCGTGCCGAGTTCCAGCGTGATGCCGAGCGCATCAGCCTGCTGACGCAGCGTCAGCAGTTGTGCGTCAGTCCAGCTTTCAATCGCCGGGTAATCGCAGATTTGAAACACCGACACATCCAGTTCGGCGGTCTGTTGCAGCATCTGCTCCAGCGTCAGCGGATGAGGGACTTTCGATGACATGCGCCAGAAAAAGGCGTAGGTACTGAGTCCGATACGGCTCATTAACAGCGCTCCTGAGCCAGCTCACTGGCTTCATCAATAATTTTTGCCAGCGCTTTGGGATCGTGGGCAAAGCGCCCCAGAAACAGGCCATTTACATCCGCGCCGAGGCGCTGAATCAGTCCCGGACCGGCACTGCCGCCGTAGATGATTTTCAGCGTGATACCGGGCGGCGTGGCGAGCTGCTGCAATCCGGCGCACACGGCGCGGATGTAGCTGTCCGGTGCCGGTTGCGGCGCACCAATTGCCCACTGCGGTTCATAGGCAAAGAACACCTCGCCCTTTAAGCCCTGCTGCGCCGACTCGGCCAGCGCTTCGGCCAGCTGCTGCTGGCACAGCGCGATTGCCTGCTGCGGTTCTGCCTGCACTTCTTCACCGATACACAGCACCGGCGTGATGCCATGACGCAGCGACATCGCCACTTTGGCAGCAATTTGCACTTTATCTTCGTGGAAATGACGACGGCGCTCAGCGTGACCAATTTCGGCCAGCGAGCAGCCTAACTCCTGCAACATACTGGCGCTGACTTCGCCGGTCCAGGCTCCGTTCTCAGCCTGGCAAACATCCTGAGCGCCGAAGCGCACCGGCGTGTCAGCGAAGATGGCTGCAACCGCCGGAATCGCCGGATAAGCCGGTAACACAAACAAGCCCACGTCGCCGTTTTTCACCGCAGCATGGTCGGCTAATGCCGCTACATCACGACACCATTGCAAGGTTTGCTGATAGCCGAAGTACATTTTTAAACTGACGCCGAGCCAGATTTTTGGCTGAGACATGCTTCAAGCTCCTTGTTCAGAGGCACTGTGTTCTTTTAGCAGATCGCCGACGGTATTGACGATCAATGCCAGCGAAATGGCTCCGGCATCCGGCGTGCCAACGCTTTTTTCTGCCAGCGGACGCGCACGCCCCATTTTTGGCACCAGCTGCGCGGTGTCCTGCGCAGCTTTATCGGCCACCTGCGCCGCCTTCAGCCAGGCGTCCGTTAACGACGCACCGGCGGCAACCGCCTCGTTCAGGCTGTCGCTGAACGGCACCAGCACATCCACCATGGTTTTATCGCCAACGCGCGCTTTACCAAAGTGCATAATGCCTTCTTTTGCTTCACGCACGCCGGTGGCCACACGCTGTGCATCTGGTGTCTGACGATCGCCAAGCGCGGTACCCAATGCAGTGAGCGCCACGCCCCACAATGCGCCGGACGTGCCACCGGCTTTATCGGCCCACGCATCCGCCGCGCGGCACAGCAAGCTGCCCGCCCCGGCACCGCGCGCAGCGACTTCACGCGCTTTCTCAACCGCGCCCAGCACGCCGCGCTCCATGCCGATACCGTGGTCGCCGTCACCGGCCACCGCATCGATATCGCCAAGGCGTTCAGCGTTACGCTGTAATGTTTCCGCCACGGATTCGAGTAACTGAAGTACGCGTTTCGCGCTCTCTTGCGATTCCGCGGTGGCTGCTGGCAAGGCTTCTTCCGTGCTTTCAATGCGCTCAGCGGCGCTTAACGGTTCGGCCACCAATACGCTGCCTTTGCGGTACGCTGGCGTATTGGTCGGCGCGCGCCACAAGGTTTCCAGCTGATCGTCCAGCCACATCAGCGTCAGTGACGCACCGGCCATATTGAAGCTGGTGACAAACTCACCGACGTCCGGCTCAACCACCTGCAGGTTGGCGGCCTCCAGCAGTTGCGCGACGCGACGATAGACGACGAACAGCTCTTCATATTTCACCGAGCCCAGACCGTTGAGGATCACCGCCACGCGCTGACCTTCGGCCTGCGGGATGTCGGCTGGCAATTCATTGAGCAAGCGCTCCACGAAGATCTCGGCCAGCTCATCCGCACTCGGCATGTCGGTCTCTTTGATCCCCGGCTCGCCGTGAATGCCCAGTCCCAGCGCCATGCGCCCTTTTTCCACTTCGAACAGCGGATGCGAAGCGCCCGGCAGGCTGCAACCGGAAAACGCCACGCCAAAGGTACGCGTGCGGCTATTCGCGTGCTGTGCCAGCTGCAGGACCTGTGATAAATCGTGACCCGCTTCAGCCGCGGCGCAGGCGGCTTTGAACACACAGAGATCGCCAGCCACACCGCGACGCTTCTCCAGCTCATCTTTACCCGCGCTGGAGATATCGTCGGTCACCGCCAGCACTTCGCAGGCGATACCTTCCGCCCGCAAACGCTCGCACGCCTGGCCGAAGTGCAGCACATCCCCGGCGTAGTTACCGAACATCAGCAACACGCCCGCGCCGTTATGGGCCGCACGCGCTACGTTGTAGATCTGCTGCGCCGACGGCGAAGCGAATAAGTTACCCATCGCCGCGCCGTGTGCCAGACCTTGTCCAACCAACCCGGCGAACGCCGGATAGTGACCGGACCCACCGCCCACAATCACCGCCACCGTATTCGGCTGGCTGCGGGTGCTGCGCACCACGCCTCCGGCGACCTGACGGACTTTATCGGCGTTGGCGGCGACAAAGCCTTCGATAAGCTCAGCGGCAAAGGCTGAAGGTTGGTTAAACAGGTACGTCATATTAATGCTCCTGAGCTAAAGAGGTCGGCTGAGACGGCGAGCGACGGCGATTAAGTAACAGCATGAGGAACGCGGACAGCAGCATGAATCCGCCCACTACAAACATCGGCAAGGCGTAGCTGTTGGTGGCATCATGCAGCGCGCCGGTGATGTAGCCCGCGGAGAAGCCCGCTACGTTTCCTAAGGTATTGATCAAGGCAATGGCTGCGGCGGCAGACGCGCCGGTCAGGAACTGCGTGGGTAAGGTCCAGAAATTCGGCAGTGCAGCGAAGATGGAGCTGGCGGTGATCGCAATCACCATAATGGTGGTGAACGGCGAATCCATATACAGCGCCAGCGGCACGCTGATGCCGCCTGCCAGCGCTGGAATGGCGATATGCCAGGTTTTGCAACCGCGACGCGTGGCATCTTTCGACCAGAAGAACATCACCACCGCCGCAATCAGATACGGCACGCCGGTAATCAGCCCTTTCTGCATCACGTTAAAAGTGGTACCGAACTGCTGCTGGAAGCCCGCGATAATGGTTGGCAGGAAGAACGCCAGCGCATACAGGCCATAAATAAAGCCGAAGTAAATCAGGCACAGCATCCAGACGCGGCCGTTGCCCATCACCGAGCGCAGGCTGTGTTTTTGATGGCCCTGCTTCTGTTGATGCTCGGCTTCCAGTTCGGTGGTCAGCCAGGTTTTCTCTTCGGCGGTCAGCCACTTGGCCTGACGCGGCGAATCCACCAACCAGAACAGCGCGACGATACCAATCAAAATCGCGGGAATCGACACGCCCATAAACATCACGCGCCAGCCTTCCATGCCGAACAGGCCGTGCTGCTGAATCAGGGACGCGGCTAATGGCGCACCGAACACCACCGTTAGCGGCTGGGCAAGATAGAACAGCGACAGGATTTTGCTGCGATGACGTCCCGGCACCCACATGCTGAGATAGAGAATCGCGCCTGGGAAGAAGCCAGCTTCGGCGATACCCAGCAGCAAACGCAGCGTATACAAGCCTTCCACACTGCTCACCCAAGTAAACAGCAGCGAGACAATGCCCCAGCTGATCATGATGCGCGCCAGCCAGCGACGCGCGCCGAACTTATGCAGCGCCAGGTTGCTTGGCACTTCCAGCAGAATGTAGCCAATAAAGAAGATGCCCGACGCCAGGCCAAACTGCAGTGCGGTGAGGCCGAGGTCTTGCGTCATGCCGTTGGGGCCGGCAAACGAAATCGCGGTGCGATCGAGGAAGTTGATAAAGAACATCAGCGCCACGAACGGCACTAAGCGCCAGGAGATTTTTCTGATGGTGGATTGTTCCACCGCTGTCATTGATGGTTGGTTCATAACGCACCTCCACGACGTGCGTGAGTGATCATTTCTTTATGTGGTGTTGACCAATCGCCAAACAGGCGCTGGCTGCAGGAGTACTGAGAGGTACGGTGTAAATGACACATGTTCGAGTCCTCAATGGGTCTTCTTGTACATTGGTATAGCCATGCGAACATATGAACACTACACGGATAATTGTGCATCTCTCAACTGCAACACGCGAAAGTGTGAGCAGCCGCATAAGATTTGATTTTGGTCAACTTATCGGATTACTACGCCCATTTGCCGCCGCACAGGCGATTTCAAAGGGTTCGATGAGCTATTCAGGCGCGATCCTGAAGGCAATTCATATGAACAACCATTGAACATATGATTGATTTTGTGGCAGGCTAACTATGAACATCTTCTCGCCTGCTGAACAAACGTGCAGGCGTCATTGCACACCCTGCTGGAGAACGACGATGAAAACTATCGCAATTGGCGCCGATGATGCGGCTATCGAATTGAAAAATGTGATTAAAAAGCTGCTGGAAGAGAAAGAGTATGTGGTGACGGATTACACCAATGACGCGCAAAACGACCGTCCGATGTACCCGGATGTGGCATTTGCGCTCGCCACCGCCATCCAGAAGAACGAATTTGAGCGCGGCATTCTGCTGTGCGGCACCGGCATCGGTGTGGCGATTGTCGCCAACAAGGTAGAAGGCGTGCGCGCGGCGCAATGCCACGACACCTTCTCTGCCGAGCGTGCTCGCAAGAGCAACAACGCGCAGATCATGACCATGGGCGCGCGCGTCATTGGTCCTGAGCTGGCGAAGAACATTGTTAATGCCTGGCTGGCATCGGAATTTGAAGGTGGCGGCTCAACCGCCAAAGTAGACAAGATCGGTTACTACGAACAAGTATCCCACGCTAAATAAGCGCCGACGTCGCACCTCTGGAGAACCTTATGTCGACACACCGGGAAAGAGCCAACGCCATCCGCGCTTTGAGTATGGATGGCGTACAACAAGCCAATTCGGGACATCCGGGCGCCCCGCTGGGCATGGCGGATATCGCTGAAGTGTTGTGGCTCGACTTTTTGCAGCACAATCCACGCAATCCTCACTGGGCTAACCGCGACCGCTTCGTGTTATCGAACGGTCACGGTTCGATGCTGATTTACAGCCTGTTGCACCTGAGCGGTTACAATTTGCCGCTCAGTGAATTAAAAAATTTTCGTCAGCTGCACTCCAAAACGCCGGGGCATCCCGAATACGGCTACACGCCCGGCGTTGAAACCACCACCGGTCCGCTGGGTCAGGGCATCGCTAACGCAGTGGGTTTTGCCATTGCCGAGCGCACGCTGGCAGCGCAGTTCAACCGTCCGGGTCATGACATCGTAGACCATAACACCTATGTGTTTATGGGCGACGGCTGCATGATGGAAGGCATCTCACACGAAGTCTGCTCCATCGCCAGCACCCTGAAGCTGGGCAAACTGGTCGCCTTCTACGATGACAACGGCATCTCCATCGACGGTCACGTTGACGGCTGGTTCACCGACGACACCGCCAAACGCTTCGAAGCCTATGGCTGGCACGTGGTGCGCGGCGTGGACGGTCACGATGCGGACGCGATTAAAAAAGCGGTGGAAGAAGCCAAAGCGGTTTCCGACAAGCCTTCGCTGCTGATGTGCAAAACCGTGATTGGCTTCGGTTCGCCGAACAAAGCCGGTACGCACGACTCGCACGGCGCGCCGCTGGGTGCCGATGAAATCGCGCTGACCCGCAAGCAGCTCGGCTGGAACCACGGTCCGTTTGAAATCCCTTCAGACATCTACGCGCAGTGGGATGCCAAAGAAGCCGGCCAGGCGAAAGAGTCGGCGTGGGACCAGAAGTTTGCCGCCTACGCCGCCGCGCATCCGGAACTGGCTGCCGAGTTCAAACGTCGCGTGAACAATGAGCTGCCGGCGAACTGGGCCAGCGAGTCGCAGAAGTTCATTGAGCAGCTGCAGGCCAGTCCGGCGAAAATTGCCAGCCGTAAAGCCTCGCAGAACGCCATCGAAGCCTTCGGCAAAATCCTGCCGGAATATCTGGGCGGCTCCGCTGACCTCGCGCCGAGCAACCTCACCATGTGGTCCGGCTCGAAGCCAATCAACGAAGATGCGGCGGGCAACTACATCCATTACGGCGTGCGCGAGTTCGGTATGACCGCGATCGCCAACGGTATCGCGCTGCATGGCGGTTTCCTGCCGTACACCGCCACCTTCCTGATGTTCGTCGAGTACGCGCGTAACGCCGCACGCATGGCCGCGCTGATGAAGATCCGTCAGATCATGGTGTACACCCACGACTCGATTGGTCTGGGCGAAGATGGCCCGACGCACCAGCCGGTTGAGCAGATGGCCAGCCTGCGCGTGACGCCAAACATGAGCCTGTGGCGCCCGTGCGACCAGGTTGAGTCAGCGGTGGCGTGGAAGTACGCGATTGAACGTGTGGACGGCCCGTCGGCGCTGATCTTCTCGCGTCAGAACCTGGCGCAGCAGGATCGTAGCGCTGAGCAGCTGGCTAACGTGGCGCGCGGCGGTTACGTGCTGAAGGACAGCGAAGGCACGCCTGAGCTGATCCTGATCGCCACCGGTTCGGAAGTGGAGCTGGCGGTGAGCGCTTATGAGCAGCTGACAGCGGAAGGCCGCAAGGTGCGCGTGGTGTCTATGCCATCCACCGACGCCTTCGACAAGCAGGACGCGGCGTACCGTGAATCCGTGCTGCCAAAAGCGGTTGCCGCACGCGTGGCGATTGAAGCGGGTATCGCGGATTACTGGTTCAAATACACCGGCCTGAACGGCGCGATCGTCGGCATGACCACCTTCGGTGAGTCGGCGCCTGCGGATCAGCTGTTCAAAGAGTTTGGTTTTACCGTTGAGAACGTGGTTAACACGGCGAAATCGGTTTTGTGATTTGAGGTCGCTAAATAGCGACCCAACAAAATAAAAGGCGGCTCTGTTGAGTCGCCCTTTTTACTACGCGGTAATACGAATAATTTTTTGCGTCATGCTCATGGCGGAATCAAACGGGCCGGTATTGCGCACGATTTTCACCATCACGCTGGCGCCCACCCACAGCTGATACAGGCTTTCCGCCACGCGGCTCGGTTTGTCATCGATAGACAGCGAACCTTCCTCAATACCCGCTTCTAACGCATCCGCCAGTCGCGCGATAATGCCGGCCGTGCCGGTCTGTAGCGTGCCGCGCATGCTATCCGACAGATCGGCAACTTCCGCGCCCAGCTTCACCGCCAGACACTTGCCCTGACAATCGGAGAACGATTGCGATTCACGCCACAGCTGCCAGTAGTTCATCAGCCGCTGCGCCATCGTCAAGCCCGGCTGGCTCAAGGTCGCGTCAAGCTCAGCCAGATAATCATCAAAATAGCGTGCCAGCATATCCACCCCAAAAGCCTCTTTCGAGCTGAAGTAGTGATAGAACGAGCCTTTTGGCACACCGGCATCGGTGAGGATTTCATTTAATCCGACAGCCGAAAAACCCTTGCCGGCCATAATGCGTTGGCCAGTGGCAAGGATGTGATCGCGGATTTCATTGCTATGCAATTGGGATGTAGTCGTCATAGCGTTAGATTACCAAATACTAGACCAGTCGTCTAGGCGCTTAACATGCGTTTACTGCTGCAATAAGGGAGGCGGACAGCGGTTCGCCTCCCGATGCGTTTATTGCGCCAGTTGCTTGATCAACTGTTGCGCCGTCTCTGCTGAAGACGTTGGGTTTTGTCCGGTAATCAGCAAACCATCGCTGACGACATAGGAACTCCAGTCCGCGCCTTTCGAATACAGACCGCCCTTCGCAATCAGCTCGTCTTCCACCAGGAAAGGCACCACCTGAGTCAGACCAACCGCTTCCTCTTCACTGTTGGTAAAACCGGTGACTTTACGGCCTGCTACCAGCGGTTTTCCTTCCGGCGTTTTGACGTGACGCAGCACGCCCGGCGCATGACACACCAGTGCAACATGCTTGTTGGCGGCCAGGAAGCCTTCAATCAGTGCGATAGAGTGCTGATCTTCTGCTAGATCCCACAGCGGACCGTGACCGCCTGGGTAAAACACCGCGTCGAAATCGGCTGGCGATACGCTGTCCAGACGCACGGTGGCGGCGAGTTGCGCGGTTGCTGCTGCATCAGCTTCAAAGCGATGCGTTTGCTCCGTCTGAAAATCGGACTCGTTACTTTTTGGATCTAACGGCGGGTTGCCCCCTTTCGGTGACGCCAGCGTGATTTCTGCGCCAGCATCTTTGAAGGCGTAGTAAGGCGCGGCCAGCTCTTCCAGCCAGAAACCGGTTTTGCGGCCGGTGTTACCCAATTGGTCGTGTGAGGTTAGAACCATAAGAATCTTCATCATCAATCTCCTGCTTGCTGAATTAAACATCTAAACTAGACCAGTCGTCTAGCGCTTGAATTCAAAGTAACAGCTAATAGACCAGTCGTCTAGAGATTAATTTATTTTATTATTGAAATGAAATGCGCCGCTGTTTCTTACCTTTCGATCCGCTTCAGCGTACTCTGTCCCGGTTTGCCCTTTCTCACGGAACTGGAGGAATGATGTCCACCCTACGTTTGCTAATATCTGATTCACACGATCCCTGGTTTAACCTCGCGGTAGAAGAGTGCATTTTCCGCCAGATGCCGACAACGCAGCGCGTGCTGTTTCTCTGGCAGAACGCCGAAACCGTGGTTATCGGACGCGCCCAGAATCCGTGGAAAGAGTGCAACACGCGACGCATGGCGGAAGACGGCATCAAGCTGGCACGACGCAGCAGCGGCGGCGGCTCGGTGTTTCACGATTTGGGCAACTGCTGCTTCACCTTTATGGCCGGCAAACCGGAATACGATAAGTCAGTCTCCACGGCGATTATCCTGCGCGCCCTGGAACAGCTCGGCATTCCGGCTGCAGCCTCCGGTCGCAACGATATCGTGGTGAATGTGGATGGCGAAGTGCACAAGATTTCCGGATCTGCTTACCGTGAAACGCCGGATCGCGGTTTTCATCACGGCACCTTTTTGATGAATGCTGATTTGTCGCGTCTCGCCGATTACCTCAATCCAGACAGCAAAAAGTTACAGGCGAAAGGCATTACCTCGGTGCGATCGCGCGTGGCCAACATTGCTGATTTGGTGCCAGGCATCAGCTTTGAGGCGATCTGCCATGAGGTGATTGCCGCTTATTTCGATTACTACCAGGAAGAGTGCGAGCCGGAGCATATCTCCCCCGCCGCACTGCCTGATTTGCCTGGTTTTGAAGAGCAGTTTGCGCGACTAAGCAGTTGGGAATGGAATTTTGGTAACGCACCGGAATTCTCGCATCTGCTGAATGAGCGTTTTGTCTGGGGCGGCGTTGAGATCCACTTTGATGTCGAACGCGGCGTGATTTCTCGCTGCCAGATTTTCACCGACAGCCTGAACCCTTCGCCATTAGAAACGCTGGCGTTACGTCTGCAGGGCGCGATGTATCGACCTGAAACCATACTGGCGCAATTAGCGCAGTTGAAAGCAGAATATCCTCAGCAGATGAATGAGCTGAGCGAGCTGGAAAGCTGGCTGGTGGCGAGTGTGAGCTAAGCGTACATTGGTCGCCATAAATGGCGACCAAACATTACTTATTCTCGGGCTGTACGACTAAATCCGGTTCTTTGCCTACCAACATCAATGTCAGACTAAACGACATAATAAGCGCAATGGCGACGCCGGAAATGGCCCAGATAAAGTACGGGCCAATATAGGCCGGCAAACTGAATATACTGGAAAGAATATAGCCGTATAAACGCACGCCAAAGAAACCGATAAAGGCCGAAGCCAGCGCGCTGGAAACCGTTGCCGCAATAAAGGCTTTTTTGTAGCGCGTTAACACGCCAAACAACGCCGGTTCTGTAATGCCTAATAACGCTGAAATGGCGGCTGAAAGTGTGACCACTTTGTCCTGACGATTTTTAGTCAATTTCCAGATAGCAAATGTGGCTCCGGCAATCGACATATTTGCCATAAACATCATCGGCATCAACATGTCATAACCTCGATCGCTGAAATTCTGCAGCGCAATCGGTGTCATCGCGTGATGCATGCCGGTTAGCACCGCAACGGGGCGAATGGCACCGACAATTAAGCCAGCAAAGCTCGCTGAGATACTGAATAAGCCCTCAATAAACAGCGCCAAACCTTTGCCAAGCCAAATACCCATCGGGCCAATTACCACCAGCGCGGTTAATGCCGCCAGGAACAGCGTTAAGGTTGGGGTAAATACGGTTTTCAATACTTCCGGCATAATACGATCCACCCCGCGATGGATATAGCTGAGAGCCAGAATAGAGAAGATGACCGGGATAACGCTGGAAGCATAATTAAATACCGAAACCGGCAGCACGCCCATCAGCCAAAATGCGCTTACTGCGCCCTCCTGATGCGCCGCCAGCGATTTTGCCGCATCGATTAAAGAGGGATACATTAAACACGCCGCCACGGCTGCAGCTAAATACTCGTTGGTTTTAAATATTTTGGCGGCAGAGACCGCTAAAAAGAACGGCAGGAAATAGAACACGCCGCTGGCAATTAAATCAATCACCATCACCGTATCGCTTTTGGCCGAGACCAGCTGTAACGCCACTAATCCGGCCAGCAAACCTTTGATCATTCCGGCGCCAGCAATGGCGGGAACAATCGGGCCAAATACGCCCGAAACGGTATCCATAAACAGCGATACCAGGCTTTTGTGCGCTTTCTCGTTTTGCGCGGGCTGAACGCCGTCGTTATTTAATACCGGAACGATTTGCTCATACCAGCTATTGACCTTGGGCCCGATAATAATCTGGAATTGTTCACTCTGCATTTGCGCGCCCAATACGCCGGGCAAGGTTTTAATTTCGCTCTGGTTAACTTTATTGTCATCAATAAGGTCAAAGCGCAGACGCGTCATGCAATGCCAGACTTTATTGATATTATTCTTCCCACCCACTAAGTGGATTATATTTTTTATTACTTCCTGCGTTCCCATACGTGCTCCTGAGGGAAGAAAAACAGCCTTATGAAATCTGCACTGGATGGTAATAAATGACGCTCAACAAAACAAACCAATAAATCATGACTGCGATCACAAAACCCGCTGCAACAGGGATATTAAGTTTTAAAATAGCAAATTGGTCTGTTTTATCGCAATAAACACTCTTTATTACTGACCAATGTTTCTTGGCTGAAAAAGGGTTTGCGTCTCAATAAAAACCCGGTAATGATACGCCAAAATAGCTTATCAACAGGCCTTGAAATTGAGCGCAGTGACTGCGCCACAGGAGTATTTCACGTGACCCCAACCCTTATTGAAAGTATTGAGTGTTTTATTACCCGCCCCGATCGCCATAACCTTATTACCGTACGTGTTACCACCAATAAAGGGATTACCGGTCACGGCTGCGCCACCTTTCAACAGCGTCCTTTGGCGGTAAAAACCATGGTGGATGAGTATCTGGTGCCGCTATTAGTTGGACGCGATGCCAACAATATTGAGGACCTGTGGCAGATGATGAACGTTAATGCCTATTGGCGTAACGGGCCGGTGACCAACAATGCCATTTCGGGCGTGGATATGGCGCTGTGGGATATTAAATCGCAGTTAGCCGATATGCCTTTGTATCAGCTGTGGGGCGGCAAAGCGCGCGATGCGATTGCAGCTTACACCCATGCCAGCGGTGAAACGCTGGAGGAACTTTATACCTCCGTTGATAACGCCTTAGAGAAAGGCTATCGCCATATCCGCTGTCAGCTGGGCTTTTACGGCGGAACGCCGAAAGAACTTCACGCACCGGAAAATAGCACCTCCGGCGCTTATTACTCGCAGCAAGAGTACATGACGAATACGGTCGAGATGTTCCGCGCGTTGCGGGAGAAATACGGTCACTGTTTTGAAATACTGCATGACGTGCATGAGCGCTTATTCCCGCAGCAGGCCATTCAGCTGGTAAAACAGCTTGAGCCATATATGCCCTACTTCCTTGAGGATGTGCTCCCACCCGCGCAAACTGGCTGGCTAGCGCAGTTGCGTCAGCAAAGCGCGGTGCCGTTAGCGTTAGGCGAATTATTTAATAATCCCGCAGAATGGCACGAGTTAATTGTCAATCGTCGCATCGACTTTATTCGTTGTCACGTCTCGCAGATTGGTGGTATTACGCCGGCGTTGAAACTGGCTGCACTGTGTCAGGCATTTGGTGTGCGACTAGCATGGCATGGACCGGGCGATATGACGCCGATTGGCATGGCGGTTAATACACATCTGAATATTCACCTGCACAATGCTGCGATTCAGGAATTTATTCCACGCTCAACGCTGACGGATGCCATTTTCCCTGGCGCGCCGGAAATTAAAAATGGCTATCTCTATCCGCCGCAAGCATCAGGTATTGGCGTCGGCTTTGATCAGGCATTAGCGGAAAAATATCCGGTGGTTTATCGTCCGCATGAATGGACGCAGAGTCGCCTGCCAGACGGCACCATGCACACGCCATAAGTTAGCGCTGTTGCTGGCGGAAACGCAGATTATCCGGGTTATGCGGAATCAGATAGGTGCAGGTGTAATTAATATCCACGATATCGCTGATTTCATACACCTGCCCACCCTGCAAAATACCACGATTAATAATGTGCATCGCCGGACTGCCTTTTTTACAACCCAGTAGCGTCGCCTGTTCGCGGTTAACGCTAATCGCACGATAGCTGGTGAGTAAATGTGAGATTTGGTAGCCTTTGTACAACACATATTGCTGTATCGAGCGCTCAATAATCTCACCGTTGAGATCGGTAAATAAGGTTGCGGGCATACGCGATATTTCAATTTGTACTGCCACATTATCGACATAGCGCAGGCGGGAAAACTCCCAGATAAAGGCGTTGTCGTTAATGGCAAATATCTGTTGCTCATCACTATCGGGGCGTCTTTTACGCAGGCTAAGTGAGCGGTAATGCATCTGATCAAAGCGCTTTTCGGTGATCGAATTATAAACCAGCGGGTTATTACGCACCGTTTCATTAATCCAGATACCTGATCCCTGCACGATACGCACCGCGCCGATACTCACCAGTTTCTCCAGCGCCTGGCGGATAGTGAAACGCGATACGCCATATTCTTCGGCCAGCTGGCGTTCAGGCGGTAATTTGCGTGGCGCGGAGGTATCTTCCTGATAGATCTTGCTCAGCAAATCCTGGGTAACGAACTCTTTCTTTTTCATTGGATTACCCTCCTCCGGTGTTTTATCCGCAGATGATAACACGATGTTATGAGGAGGTTGGGTTAGGTGCCCATGAATGGGGCTTTACAGGCTTTTCTGCACCAGAAACGCAATCAGCGTTGCATCCCGCTCGCCCATCAACGCCGGTAAAGCCTTGTTATCGCTGACGGAATCGCCTTTGTGCAAACGTTCATTATCCATACGCACAATGCCGTCCAGCACGCTGACCCAGCTGGAAAAGCCTGCATGCTGTGGCACATCCACCTGTTTGCCGCGCTCCAGTTTCAGGTCATAAATGTATACCGCCTGATTCAGCGCCAGCGGCGCCTCGCTGCCGTGCGGCCCTGCCAGTAACGTCCATGCGTTTACTGCCGCACCGTCCGCACGGGTAAAGGTATTGACCTGCGGCTCACCGCCGGTTTGCGCTGGATTAATGGTGGCCTGCAACATCTCGGTTTCGATAAAAGGCGCAGACTCGGCAAAGCGCATGCCGCTACCGGCACTCAGCAGCAGCGCGCGTTTGGCGTTAAGGGAGTGCGTCTCACCCTGCTCGGTGCTGTGCAGCAGCGAACCGCGCCAAACGTAGCTGAAAATCTCGCTATCCTGATGAGAATGCAGCGGGATAGTGGCATCCAGTTGCAGCGTCATTTGGTCGACAATCGCCAGCGGTCCAAACGCTTCACCGGGACGCTGACGGCGAATGGTAAAAGGACCATATTCAAACAGCTGATCGCGTTGGGCGCGCAGGATGTTCATGATGTTATTCCTTAATGATTTTTTCTGTCCACCATCATAGAGGTCTGAAAAATCATGAACAGCAGGCAAAACTGCTCGCTTAAATCAAAAAAACTGAACAACGCTAAAGCGCCGAAATAATAAGGTTGGGTTAATGTTTTTATTCATCGCCAGTACAGCTTTAATTGCGTAAAATAGCCGCTTTATTCTGTGAGTGTAATAATCATGAACCGAAGCGAACAGATCCTGGCCGCCGCCGAGCAATGCATGCGGCTGAAAGGCTTTCATCAGACATCGATTCAGAATATTGCCAGCCAGGCCGACGTCAGTATTGGTTTAATTTATAAATACTATAAAAACAAAGAGGCGATCATTGAGGCATTAGTCACCAATGTGGTGCAGCGGATGATCACGCTACTCAATGCCGACTTTGAACGTATCGCGCATATGAAAGGACATTATCACGAAGCGGAAGATATTGTGCCGGCGGCAGTGGAAAACAGTATTATTCTGCTGATGGAAGTGTCATCTGAAGCCACGCGTAATAATCGCATCCAACAAATTATGCTCGATGCCTGGCATGATCTTAAAAATAATTTTATTGCTCAGGAGCAGGCGCTGCACCCCGAGCAGGACGCCAATGCCATTCACACCCGCTTATATGTGATGTCGCTGATTATTGACGGCATTATTATTCGCCGCTGCATGAAGCAGCGCGATATGACGCCGGGCTTTATGCCGTTTTTCAATGCGGTGGTGAATGATGTCTATCCGCACGGTGCGATGTAAATTCAGCCGAACAGATGCTGGCTGAGAACGCCGTTCACCCGCTGCATTTCACGTTGGTTCAGGTCGCTATCGCCGAAGGCGCGACAGGCGACGCCATCGACCAGCAGCAATAAAAATTGAATGCGATTGGCGCGCTGTGTTGGATCGATATCAGGTTGTTGCGCGCTAAAAATAGCCGCTAACTCAGCAAGTAATAATTGCTCCTGCTGGTCCAGAATGGTACGCACCGATTCATTACGCGACGCCTCAGAATACATTTCCAGTAATAATTTCCGGTCCTGACTCGGCCAATGATGCCAGAATGGCGAATCCGCGTTGATAATATCCTGGGTCGATTGTTGTGCGGGCAAGTGTTGTATTAAAAACAGGCGCCAGTTCTGCGCGATGCTTTTTATTGTTTCCATCACAATAAGCTCTTTACTGCTAAAGTAACGATATATTTGTCCTGCCCCTAACGCAGATTCACGGCTAATATCTGCCATGCTGGCGCCATGAAATCCGGAGCGACTAAAACAGACTTTCGCCGCAGAAATCACCTGCTGCTGACGCTGTAAGAGAAAATCGTCATGTTCAGAGTGACTCACATTGGCTCCGAAAAAGAATTTAGCGTTTATTCCGGTCATCATACGTGATGCGTTTCCGGTGAGAAACCCAGACAATGTTTCCAATTCTTGCTTCCCCGCACGCAGGCCATGTAGCGACGCAATTTGTTACGCGATAAATCGCGCCGCTACGAAAAGTACAATTATTGCGTGCTCATTATTTCAGATTCTTTCAACGCCGTGCCGCCACCCATCACTTTATAGAAGGTGATCAAATTCAGGTAATAGGCTTGCTGCGTACTCACCAGATTGGTTCGGGCACTGTACAGCGTGCGCTGCGCGGTTAACGCATTGAGGTAGCTATCAACGCCGTTGCGGTAGCGCAGATCCGCCAGATGATAATAGGTTTGCGATGCCGCTACATTACGCTGCTGACTGCTGAGCTGATCGTTGATGGTGCCACGACGCGCCAGCGCATCCGCCACTTCCTGGAAGGCGGTTTGCACCGCTTTCTCATACGCCGCTACGTAATACTCCTTCTGTGCTTTGGTGTATTTCAGGTAAGAGACGTTGTAGCCGCCCTGGAAAATCGGCAGCGAAATGCTCGGCGCAAATGACCAAATGCCCGCCCCATTTTTAAACAGCGTTGACAGATCGCTACTGCCGACGCCGCCGCTGCCCGTCAGCGTAATGCTCGGGAAGAAGTTGGCACGCGCCGCGCCGATACTGGCGTTGGCAGACTTGAGATTATGCTCGGCTTGCAACACATCAGGACGATTCAGCAACGCATCCGATGAGACGCCCGCAGGCACCTCGCGCAGTGCGTTACCGATCGACTCAATGCTGTCAGGCAGCAGGTTATCCGGCACGCTGCGGCCCACCACCAAATCCAGCGCGTTTTTATCCTGCGCCACCAGCGTGCTGTAGCTGGCGACATCGGCCTGTGCGGATTGATAGGTGGTTTCCGCAGACGAGACATCCACCATCGAGGCGATGCCATTTTCCATCTGCTTGCGCGTCACCTGCCACGATTGTCGCGCGCTCTCGGCGGTCTCTTTAGCAATCGCCAGATTGCTGCGATCGGCGGCGAGCTGCAGCCAGTAATCCACGGTGTTGTACAACACCGTCAGGCGCGTGCTGCGTGCGCCCTGCAGCGTGCCGAGATAGGTTTCATACTGCTCGCGCGTCAGGCTCTGGTTTTTGCCAAACAGATCGAGTTCAAACGAACTGACGCTGCCTTCTGCCGAATAACTGTTGCTGATGGCGGTTTGATTGCCTTCGCCGGTCAACGCGCGCGAACGCGTGCCGCTCACGCCGGCACTAATAGCCGGGAACAGATTGGCCCGCTCTTCACCGTATTGCGCATGCGCGGATTTAACGCTGGCCACCGCTTCACGCAAGTCGCGGCTGCTATCCAGCGCCATCGCCACCACCTGGCGCAGTTTGGCGTCGAGCACATAATCCTGCCAGCTCAGGTCGCGGTAGTTGCTGGCTGGCGTGCCTTGCAATGAACGATAGGCTTCACCGCTCGGCATCTGGCTGCTGACCGCGCCTTGCGGGCGCTCATAGTGCGGATCGAGCGACACACAACCCGACAGCAGCGCGGGAACCAATACCATTAAGAGTTTTGCCGACATGTTATTCCCCCGCCTTGGCCACAGATGCATGATTATCGTCATGCGGTATCGCCGGGAACACGCGACGCACCAGAACAAAGAACAGCGGTACAAAGAAGATCGCCAGCAAGGTAGCGGTCAGCGTGCCGCCAATAATACCAGTACCAATCGCAATACGGCTGTTGGCGCCCGCGCCGGTGGAAATCGCCAGCGGCAATACGCCAGCGGTAAATGCCAGCGAAGTCATAATGATGGGCCGCAGGCGCATCGATGCCGCGTGCGTTGCCGCCTTCACCAGGCTTTCCCCTTTGCGGTAATTGTCTTCGGCGAACTCAACGATCAGAATCGCGTTCTTCGCCGACAAGCCAATGATGGTTAACAGCGCCACCTGGAAGTAGACGTCGTTTTCCAGCCCGCGCAGGCTGATCGCCAGCAGCGAGCCGATCACCCCCAGCGGCACCACCATCATCACCGAGAACGGCACCGACCAGCTTTCATACAACGCCGCCAGGCACAGAAACACCACAATCAGCGAGATGCCATACAACGACATCGCCTGGTTGCCGGAGAGTTTTTCCTGATAGGACAAGCCGCTCCAGGCAAAAGTGGTACCCGCCGGCAGCTTCGCCGCCAGTTTTTCCATCGCGCTGATCGCATCCCCGGAACTCTTGCCGGCCGCCGCCGAACCTTCGATTTCGTAGGACGCGAGGCCGTTATAACGAGACAGCACATCCGGGCCGTACGCCCACTCTGAGGAGGCAAACGACGCAAACGGCACCATGGTGGTATTGCTGTTGCTATCGCTGCCGCGCACGTACCAGCGATCGATATCTTCCGGCTTGCTGCGGAACTGCTGATCGCCCTGCATGTAAACCTTCTTCACGCGGCCACGATCGGTGAAGTCGTTGATGTAGCTGCCGCCAATCGCCGCACTGAGCGTGTCGTTGATGTCGCTGATGGTGAGACCCAGCGACTGCGCTTTTTCATCGTCGATATTGACCTGCAGCTGCGGCAAATCCGGCAAGGTGTTGGCACGCACCGCGCTGAGCAGCGGATCCTGATTGGCTTCGGCAATCAGCTGATTGCGCATTTGCAGTAACTGATCGCGCCCGGTGGCACCACGCGCCTGCAGCTCAAAGGTGAATCCGTCTGACTGCCCCAAACCGGACACCGACGGCGGCGACAGCACGAAGATCTGCGCATCACGAATGCTGGCAAGATTGGCCATTGCACGCGCGGCAATGGCATCGGCACTGTTTTCAGCACCTTTACGCTCGCTCCAGTTCTTCAGCGAGATAAAGCCAATCCCGGCGTTCTGGCCGCTGCCGGCAAAACTGAAGCCATTCACCAGCATGCTGACGTTGACGTTGTCTTTTTCTTTGGTGGCGAAGTATTCCTGCACCTGACGACGAACCGCGCTGGTGCGGTTTTCCGTCGCGCCCGGTGCCAGCTGGTATTGCACCATGATATAGCCCTGATCCTCAGTCGGCAGGAAGCCGGTCGGCAAACGCATATACAGCACCGCGCAACCGATCAGCAGCACCGCGTAGAGCAGCAGATAGCGCACCGAACTGTGCAGCACATGACCCACGCCGTTGTGATAACGCGTCTGCACGCGCTCGTAGCTGCGATTAAACCAGCCGAAAAAGCCCTTTTGACCGCCTTCTTCGTTGTGCGGTTTGAGCAGCGTGGCGCACAACGCCGGCGTCAACGTTAACGCCACAATCACCGACAGCACCATCGATGACACAATGGTGATGGAGAACTGACGATAGATAACACCGGTTGAGCCGCTAAAGAAGGTCATCGGCAGAAACACCGCCGACAGCACCAGCGCGATACCAATCAGCGCCCCGGTGATCTCTTTCATCGATTTTTCAGTGGCCTCACGCGGCGGCAAGCCCTCTTCGCGCATCACACGCTCGACGTTCTCCACCACCACGATCGCGTCATCCACTAACAGCCCGATGGCGAGCACCATGCCGAACATGGTTAAGGTGTTGATCGAGTACCCGAACAGTGACAGCACGCCAAAGGTTCCCAGCAACACCACCGGCACGGCAATCGCCGGAATCAGCGTGGTGCGGATGTTCTGCAGAAACACGAACATCACGATCACCACCAGAATCACCGCCTCGATTAGGGTTTTCACCACCTCTTCAATCGAGATTTTCACAAAGTCGGTACTGTCGAGCGGATACGCCACTTCATAGCCCGGCGGCATGCTGCTGCGGAACTCGTCGATGGTGGCTTTCACCTGTTCGGCGGTTGACAGCGCATTGGCGCCGGACGCCAGCTGCACCGCGATCCCTGAAGCCGGATGACCGTTCGCCAGCACGTTGGCGCTGTAATCCTCATCACCCATTTCTACGCGAGCCACATCACTCAGATGCACCACCGAGCCGTCGCTTTGGCTTTTCAACACGATATTGCGGAACTGTTCCGGCGTTTGCAGACGTGAACGCGAACGCACGGTCGCCACCAGCTGCTGCTCTTTGTTGGCCGGTTGCGCGCCCAGCTGACCGGAGGAAACCTGGGTATTCTGGCTCTCCAGCGCGCTGGTCACATCGGACGGCATCAGCGAAAAGGAGGCGAGTTTGGCGGGATCGAGCCAGATGCGCATGGCGTATTCGGCACCAAACACCTGCACGCTACCGACGCCCGGCACGCGCGCCAGCGTATCTTCTATGTTGCTGACCATGTAGTCCGCCACATCGGCCGAGGTGCTTTGGTTGGTTTTATCGTACAGCGCCAGAATCAACAGGAAGTCGCTTTGCGCCTTCTCCACCGTCACGCCTTGCGTGGTAACGGACGTCGGCAAGCGGCTTTCGGCCTGCTGCACTTTGTTCTGCACCTGCACCTGCGCAATATCCGGATCGGTGCCCTGCTGGAAAGTGACGCTGATTTTTACCTGGCCGGTTGAGGCGGTGCTGGTGGAATCGAAATAGAGCAAGCCGTCGAGGCCGGTGAGCTGCTGCTCGATCACCTGCGTGACGCTGCTTTCCAGCGTTTCCGCCGACGCGCCGGTGTAAGTGGCCTGAATACTGATCTGCGGCGGTGCGACGTCGGGATATTGCGCAATCGGCAGGCTTTTAATGCTGAGCACGCCAAACATCATGATGCAGATGGCGATCACCCAGGCGAATACCGGGCGGCGAATAAAGAACTGAGCCAACATAATTACTGGCCTCCGCTGCGGGCGCTGTTTGGCGTCACTTCAACTGCTTTTACCGTCATCCCGGCCTGCACTTTGGCGGTGCCTTCGACAATCAGCTTGTCGCCGCTGTTTAAACCGCTGGTCACCAGCCAGGTGTTGCCGATAACCCGATCGGTCACCACTTCCCGGCTTTGCACTTTGTTCTCGTTATCCACCACCAGCGCCGTGGCGTTGCCCTTAGCATCACGCGTGATGCCCTGCTGCGGGGCCAGAATCGCATCCTTTTTAACGCCGTTAGTGACGCTGGCGCGCACATACATGCCCGGCAACAATTCATGCTGCGGATTAGGGAAAATGGCGCGCAGCGTAACGGTTCCGGTGGCTTCATCAACCGCCACTTCAGTCAGTTCCAGCTTGCCGGGATGATCGTAATTGCTGCCGTCTTCCAGTTTTACCGTTACTGGCACCACATCGCTGCTCTGCTGGAGGGAAGCCTGCTGACGCTTCAGTTTCAGCAGTTGCACGCTGGATTGCGTGAGATCGACATAGATCGGATCGAGCGCGCGAATGGTCGCCAGCGCCGTGGTTTGCGCCGAGGTCACCAGCGCGCCCGGCGTCACTGACGAGATGCCGATGCGGCCAGAAATCGGTGCTTTGATTTGCGTGTAGTTGAGGTTGATGCGGGCGCTTTCGACGGCGGCACGATATTGATCAACCGACGCCACGTTCTGTTGATAGGTTGCCAGCGCATCGTCGGCATCCTGACGCGATACGCCGTTCTCTTTCACCAGCGCGCTATAGCGCGCAGATTTTAACTGGCTGCTTTTCACTAACGCCTGCGCATTTTTCAACTGCGCAACGGCCTGATCGTAGCTGGCCTGATAGCTGGCTGCATCGATTTGATACAGTACCTGACCGGCTTTGACTTCGTCGCCTTCGGTAAACAGGCGCTTCTGGATGATACCGTCCACCTGCGGACGCACTTCCGACACCATGCTGCCCACAACGCGTCCGGTGAGTTGGCTATCGAGCGTCACCGACTCAGTTTGCAGCGTTTTCACGCCGACTTCGGTGGTCATGTCGCCCGCTGGCGGGGCGCTATTTTGGTCACAGGCGGCGAGCAATAACACCAGCCCGGCGATGGCCGTGCGCTGAAAATTCTTCATGAATAATCCTGTAGTGAACGTTCATTCTCAATCTTGAGTCTACCAAATCGCGGATGTGGGCGTATGTCAGGAAAATGAAAAGAGCGCTCCTGAAAAGCGACAGCAGAATAGCGTCCTCTTTGATTGAGGATTTTTAGGGGTTAAATCGCTATGGGTTACAAAGTGTTGCTAACGATAAGGAGTTATACCCATTAATGCAAATGATTATTATTTGCATGAGAGTAAACGTTAACCTGATGCACGGTCATGCATGCGCACCCTACGAAAAATCACGTACCACCTTTAACGCCAGCTGCGGGCTGGTTAATGGCTGACTACCGGCGCTACACAGCCTGGACGCTGCCGCCATGGAAACCTGGGCCAGCGCCACATGATCTGCGCCCTGCTGTTTCCCGTCTGCCACCGCTTGCGCAATCATTTGCAGATACGCATCCTGATGACCCGCTTTGAACGCCGCCCATGCGCCAGGAATCAGCTGCACAACAGGATGCTGTTCAACCGGCAGCGTCGCTGGGCAAAACAGCGCTCGCGTCGCCGCCAGTGTGGATTCCGCCGCACACAGCACCAGAGATTTTCCCGGCAAACGGCGCACCTCATCGGCCAGCATGCGATCGGTGCGATACACCGGGCAATCATGCCCTTCAACACAAAAACCATCGGCAACCGGACCCAGCGTCGAGCAGGTAATCAGAATCGCGTCGAACCACGGCGTCAGGCTGCGTAACAGCTGTTCCAGTTTTTGCTGCTGCGAAGCGGTCATGCCACCGGTCAGCTCCGCTTCCGCCAGCAAATGCGGCATCACGATATGACTCAGTGCGCCGTTGCTCATGCCCAATGAGTGCGCGGCATCATCGAAAATAGCGATATTACTGGCAGCGGTATGCAGGCAGGCGATAGTCATAATTGTTCCTATTTGGCTTTTATGCTTCAATTTATTCAATTATTTTATATGATTATCAATCATTTATTTCAATGGGTTATCACATCGCGCAGGGAATTTGATCATGGCTTCCTCTCTCACGCTTGCGGAACTTGGCCCACGCATCTGCATTATGGGTCCGTCGAATAGCGGAAAATCCACGCTAGCAAAGGCTATTGCTGCAAAAACCGCATTGCCACTGATTCATCTTGACCAACTTTTTCATTTGCCAGGAACACACTGGCTGGCGCGCAGTGAAGCGGAGTTTCAACAACTGCATCTTGACGCTATTGCGGGTGAACAATGGGTGATGGACGGTAATTATGTGCGCTGCCTTCCCGAACGTCTCATAAGAGCCAGCGGAATAATCTTACTTGATGTTCATCCCGCTCGCAGCCTGCTGCGTTATGTCCGCCGCACACTTTTTGATGCCCAACGCATAGGCGGCGTGGTTCCTCCCAACCAGCGCGAGCACCTTACCTGGGAAATGATCCGTTATTTGCTGATAACTACGCCTGACCATCGCCAACGCAATCGCCGGATGTTCGAACAGTGGACGCTACCCAAAGTGTTTCTGGCCTCTCCAGCCCAGCTCACCGCCTGCTATCAGGCGTGGGAATTATCGAGCGTCAGATAAAAAAAGGCGCCACAGCGGGCGCCTTATTCTATTTCACTGCAATTACTTCAAACGGAATGCCACAACGCTGTCACCCGCCTGGGTGCCAAGCGAACCGTGACCGCCTGCGGCAATCACCACGTACTGCTTACCGTCTTTACCCATAAAGGTAGACGGCGTGGCTTGCGCACCGGCACTCAGCTCGGTCTGCCACAGCAGTTCGCCGGTGGTGCTGTCGTAGGCGCGGAAGAAGTTATCCGCAGTTGCACCGTGGAACACCAAATCCCCTGCGGTCAGCAATGGACCACCGTGCGCCACCATTCCCATCGGGAAGCCGATGGGGAAGCGGCCCGGCAGGAAGCTGGTCTTCAGGTTTTTGGTGACGCCCACGCGGCGCAGCCATTCGGTTTTACCGGTCTTCAGATCCACGCCCACCATGCGGCCCCAAGGCGGCGCAACACAGGGAATGCCGAGGCCTGACGCCATCTGCTGGATATGGATCGCGTAGTCACCGTGGAAGTTTTCGTTCCAGTATGGCGTGCCATCTTTGGTAAACAGGCGCTCGGTGGCGGTCTGCTCGGTGCGTTTGATCAGGTTGTACTTGTAGGCCAGACGCACTGGCGCGGCAATCAGCATTTGACGCTGCGGATCGACAGCAACAGAACCCCAGTTGAACACACCAATGTTGCCAGGGAAGATCAGTGAACCGCCTTCCGTTGCGGGCGTCCACGGATTGCCATCATAGCGCAGGCTACGGAAATCCATGCGGCATGACATCTGGTCAAACGGCGTAATGCCCCACATTGACTTCTCGGTCAACGGCTGCGGGATGAAGTTCAGGCTGGAAACCGGCTGAGTCGACGCAAATTTCTCACCCGCTACGCCACCTTCAGTAGAAACCTTCACCTGGTTCACCGGATACACCGGCTGGCCGGTAAGACGGTTCAGCACAAACAGGTTGCCGGTTTTGGTCGGCAGGATCACCACAGGCTGCTTCTGGCCTTGATAATCGATGTCCACCAACGAAGGCTGTGACGGATTATCGCGGTCCCACAGATCGTGGTTGGAGCTCTGATAGCGCCATTTGAACGCACCGGTTTGCAGATCCAGCGCCACCAGCGCATCACGGAACTTCTCGGTGTTGCTGTTCGGATCGCGTTCAATGCCCACTTCATCCGGTGAAGCGTTACCAAACGGCACATAGACTACGCCATTTTTCAGGTCAGCACTCAGCGTGCCCCACGCCACTGGCGTGTCCTGCGGGTAGTTTTGACCGGCAGCAATTGGCGCGGTGTTTTCCGGGTTGGCCGGATCAAAGTTCCACACCAGACGACCGCTTTGCACGTCATAGGCACGAATCACGCCTGACGGGTTGCCGCTGTTGAAGCCGTTATCCATCACGGAACCGCCAACGATCACCAGCTTGCCCGCCACCAGCGGTGCTGCGGTTTGCATCAGCGCATGTGGACGCACTTCACCCATGTTGGCGTGCAGATCAACCACACCGTTCTGACCAAAATCAGCGCACGGTTTACCGGTATCGGCATCCAACGCAATCAGCTGCGCATCGGTGGTGGCGTTAAAGATACGTTTACGGCAGATGGCCGGATTCGCGGCGCTATCCTGCGCGGCAACCGGGGTTTCTTCGTAGTAGCTTACGCCGCGACAGGTCTGATGCTGCTGCAGGTAAGAGCGGTCTTTATTTGGCGTGAATTTCCACTTCACCGCGCCGGTTTCCGGATCAAGCGCATGCACTTCGTTATGCGGCGTACAGAAATACAGCATACCGTTGGCTTTCAGCGGCGTAGCTTCGAAGGTGTATTCGGTGGCATCCGCATCCTGGCGCAAATCACCGGTGTGATAGGTCCATGCAACTTCGAGGTTTTTGACGTTGTCTTTGCTGATCTGATTCAGCGCCGAGAAACGCAGGCCGTCAGACGAACCACCGTACGCGGTCCAGTCGTTAGCGGCGCCCTGCTCGCTGTTTTGCTCGCGGGCATTGCTGATGGTGCCTTGCTGCGGAACCGGATCGTAGAAGCATAGACCAATCACCACCACGATCATGATAATCACAGTGCCGCCGAGGAAGCCGTGGAAACGGCGTTCGCCGCGATACAGCGGTTTCACCACCCACGGCATCGCCAGCCACAGGCCGATCACGCCGAACAGGTCACCGCGTGGGATCCACTGCCATTTATCAAAGCCCACTTCCCAGATAATCCAGGCGAGCGTAATCCACATCAGCACCGCATACAGCGCCAGCGCGCTGCGCTGGTTGCGGAACAGTAAAATTGCGGTGATAAGTAATCCCACCGCCATCAGCGCATAGAAGGCGCTGCCGCCCAGCATCAACAGCTTGCCGCCCATGTACAGCAAGGCAATCGCCAGAATCGCGAGCACGATACTGGTTAATTTGTTAACCATGCTAATCCCTCAACCATATTCATCGAAAAACCTCAAAAATAACCCCACATAAAATCAACAGAATTTTAACTTACGTTACCGTTTAGTAAAAACCCGTTGCGAGGTGTGTCGTTAGCTCCGCTAATGAATGTAGTTTGGCTAATGGCTGCCAGCTACCGCCTCGTTCAATCTGTGACTGAAATCACGTTTCATTTTCGTTGAGAGAATTAATCATTAGTGAGGAAAATTCGCATTTTTTGATAACAAAAATGGCGAGGATGCGCGATTTGGGGGCATTTGCGCCTGAGACATAACCTTGCGCAGATTTATTACTACGCCCGCTGTAGTAGAAAACTTACGCTGTTTTCTTTTTACCCGGGAAACGTTATGAAAATCACTTTATTAGCCAGCTCATTGTTGCTCCTCGCGGTGACTTCTCACGCTGCAACTGACCCACTGATCGTCGGCGATCAAAAAGGCAATGCCCGCGCGGTGATGTCCGCCGCTGGCGAGCTCAACAATGTGCCGTATGAAATCAAATGGTATGAGTTCCCCAACGCTGCGCCGCTGCTGGAGTCGCTCAACTCCCAGCATCTGGATGCCGGCTTAGTCGGCGATGGTCCGCTGTCGTTTGCCGTGGCCGCAGGCGCGCAGATCCGCGCCATTCAGGCATCGCAATATCTCGGCAATGCCATCCTGGTGAAAAAGCTCAGCGCCCTGCACAGCATCGCCGACCTAAAAGGCAAGAAAGTGGCGACGGTAAAAGGATCGGCCGGGCAAAACATGGTGCTGAATGCGCTGCACGAAGCGGGTTTGCCCGACGACAGCGTCAATTTTGTCTTCACCACGCCGTCGGAAGCGACGCTGGCGCTGGATAATGGCGCGGTGGATGCGGTGGCAACCTGGGAACCTTATGTGTCCTTTGCCGTGGCGCAGTCCGGCGATCGCATCGCCATCGACGGCAAAAATTCGCCAGTTTCAAACTATCTGGTGGCGACCGATAGCGCCATCGCCAGCAAGCGTGAGCAGCTCACGGACTTCCGCGAGCGCCTGATCCGCGCACGCGCGTGGGGCGTGGCGCATCCACAAGCCTACGCCAGCGAGATCGCCAAACTGCTGCGTCTGCCAGATGCGGTGGCGCTGAGTAAAGTGCAGCGTGAAAACAACGCGCCGGTAGAAGATTACGCGTTGGTGGAGAAACGCCAGCAGCTGGCGATTGATACCTTCACCCGTGGCGGCCTGATCAAACCCGGCTTAAAAGCCGACAAACTGGTGGATGCCTCCTTCTTTAACGCCAACGGAGCCGCCAAACCATGATGAATCTGGCGCTCTACCTCGACTCCGGCATTCATCAGGGCGGCTGGCGCCATCCCGATTCGGCCGCGACCGGCGGCAGTAACTGGCCGCTGTACCGCAAAATCGCCCAGCGCGCTGAAGACGCGAAGCTGGACATGATTTTTGTCGCGGACAAGCTGGCGATTGATGATGTTTACGGCGGGCATCTGGCGCACACCGTGCAGCATCGTCAGGTTGGCTGGTCTGAACCCTTAACATTATTAGCCGCGCTGGCGGCGGTGACTGACCACATCGGCCTCGGCGGCACGGTTTCCTCCTCCTATTCGGTGCCTTACACCACCGCGCGTCAGCTGGCAAACATCGACCATATTAGCGGCGGGCGCGCAGCGTGGAACGTGGTTACCTCGTTGAGCCACGCCGAAGCGCGCAACTTTGGTCGCAGCGAGCACTTCAGCCATGAAGCTCGCTATCGCCGCGCGGCCGAATTCATTGATGTCATGAAAGCGCTGTGGGACAGCTTTGAAGAGGACGCGCTGATTCTGGATAAAGCGCAGGCGCACTTTGCCGACCCGGCACGCTTCCATAGGCTTGATCATCAGGGTGAATCTTTCAACGTGCAGGGACCGCTTAATCTGCCGCGTCCGCCGCAAGGTCATCCGGTGGTGATCCAGGCTGGCGTATCGGAAGCCTTTATCGATCTGGCCGCGCAACAGGCGGAAGTGCTGTTTGTGGTGCAACCTAATCAGGAACGCGCGCAGCAGTTTTATCAAACCCTGAAACAGCGTGCGCTGCAGTATCAGCGTCAGCCCGATCAACTGCGCATTCTGCCCGGCATGGTGCCGATTGTCGGCAATACGCAGCGCGATGCCGAGGAGCGTGCGGCGTACCTGAAATCATTGATTACCGTGGAATCGGGCCTCAGCTTTGTTTCGGCCAGCATGAATATCGATCTGTCGCAGTACCCCATTGACGGGCCGGTGCCTGACCTGCGTGAAAAGATCACCGGCAGCAAAGGCCGTTTTCAATATGTGATCGCCAGCGCCATTGAGCAGAACCTGCCGCTGGGCGAGATGGCGAAACGCTACGCCGAGAGCTTGTCGTTCCCGGCACCGACCGGCACAGCGGATAGCATTGCGCAGCAGATGATTGACTGGTATCAGCATCAGGCCTGCGACGGTTTTGTCATTCTGCCCACCTACATTGACGAGAACGAAGATCGCTTCCTCGAACAGGTTGTCCCGCGCCTGCAGGCTGCGGGCGTCTTCCGCAGCGACTATCAACCGGGCACGCTGCGCGATCGTTTAGGCTTAGTAAAGCCGGAAAATCGCTTTAACCGTTCGTCATCAATTGAAATAACTTAATTAATCATTAATGCGCTGCTGCGATTATTCCTGGCAACAATTATCATAGCAGCGCGAATAAGTGCGGTTTTATTACAGTTTTATTTATTCCCTCTTCATTTAATCTTTTTTAAATTGATTAGCCATTGCGCCGCAATGACTTTTTGAGAGTTTCCTCAGCCTGTTATCCCGGATTAAGCGTGATATAAATCACGTAACTGCTCTGCGGCAAGGCCGCTAATAAAAAGAAGGTTATGATGATTAGCGCAGATTTCTTTTATCGTAAATTACGTTTTCCTTTTAAACTCACACACGCTGCTTTTAAGTTTCCGGTTGCCAATGCGCGAGCCCGGCAATATCGGGTGATGTCGCCTGAACAGACCATTGACCTGCTGCTTAGCAACCACAAGCTCTCCGTAAGCCGCTATGGCGACGGCGAACTGGAAATGACTTTGTTCAAGAATATCGGCTTTCAATCTTTTGATGAACGACTCTCTATTCGCCTTAAAGAGATATTACGGCGCGGAAGTCAGCCGAAGAATCCATGTTTATTATGTATGCCCGATGCCTTTCGCGGCACCGCGAATATGCGTTTTGGTTCGGCCCTATTCTGGTTTTTTCATAAAGCATTTTATTTTCGCCATTATGAAAGCTTATTAAAGAAAGATTACCGCTACGGCAACACCTCCGTTACGCGTCCCTATCACGATTATAAGGACAAGCAGCAGGCGGTTCGCGTGTTTAATAAGTTCAAGCAGCTGTTCAGCGATAAAAAGATATTAATTGTGGAAGGCAGCGGCACGCGTCTCGGCATCGGTAACGATCTGCTTGATGACGCGCGGGAGATTAAACGCATCACCACGCTCAATCGCAACGCCTTCTCGGTCTACAACGATCTCTACAGCTCGGTGCTGGCACACGCGCGCGATTACGATATGGTGCTGATGTCGCTCGGCCCCACCGCCACGGTGCTGGCTTACGATCTCAGCCAGCATGGCATTCGCTGCATTGATACCGGCCACATTGATATCGAGTACGAATGGATGCGCAGTGCCGCGCGTGACAAGGTGCAGGTGGCTGGCAAGAACGTCAATGAAGTGGGCGTGTTACTCAGCGACGATGCGCGCGACGCCGACGATCATTATCGCCAGCAGATTTTGCTGCATGTCGGGTTGCCGCAGGAAGCGGTGCTATCGGCGATGGTAATGCATCCGCCGATCTAATCCACATCGCAAGTAATCGCAAAAATAGGGCATTTTGAGATTGCTTGCGATAACGCTGTTACCCTTCGCGCTTTTTCAGCCACTCCTGCAGCTTGCGCAGTGAAACAGGTGCCTGATACACCGTTCCTTTCCCCTCCTTTAGTGGACGCAACAATCCCTGTTCGGTGAGGTTTTTCAGGCGCGCACGCGCGGTGTTATCCGCGATGCCGAGCCGCGATTTAATCCCGGCAGAGCTGAGTAACGAACCCGGCGCATTCAGCGCGATGGCCATGATATCCAGCTCACCTTTGGCTAAGGTCATATGCTCTTCCACCCACGTCACTAAACGTTCCCGCTCTTTATGCAGCGTGGCGATTTGCTCGGTGAAGGCAGTCACCGCGCGCATCACCACTTCGCACTGAAACTGCACGAAATAGGTCAGATCCATCTCATCAGTTTCGCTGTAAAGATAGGAAATGCCGTACTTTACCGCCGCGGCTTTCAACAGCTTGCTGATGGAGATGTAGCGGAACGCGCTGTAACCGTGACGAATCAGATGAAGATAGAACAGCCCGCGCGCGGTGCGCCCGTTGCCGTCATTGAAGGGATGAATGTAGCCGATAGCAAAGTGCAACACGCAGGCCACCAGCAAAGGATGCGTGCCCTGCTGCTCCAGCCAGGCAACTTCGGCGCATAACGCGTCCAGCAGGCTATTGAGCCGCTGATAATCCGGCGGCTGATGAATGATTTCGCCGTCGCGCCCGGCAACAAACACATCGTTATTGTCGCGCACGGCGCCAGGCCGATATTTTTCATCATTAATGCCGGCGCAGGCGATGTGATGAATTTCCAGAATATCGGCGCGCGTCAGCGGCGCGTCACCCAGCGTGGCAATGTGCTGCATCAAGCGCCAGTTGCCCATGATCATGCTTTCATCTTCGTTGCGCGGTGCACGCCCCACCGCCAGCAACTCCATCGCCACGCGCGAGGTGGTCGCCGCGCCTTCCAACTGGCTGGATGAAATCGCCTCTTCCATGATCAGCTGTGACATCAGGTAAGAAGCCGCGTCCTCATCCGTTGGTTCGCCGTTGCGCGCAAAGGTCATACGATCAACCATCGACATCGCCGCCGTGATTTTGGCCGTAAAATTACAGGTCACGGTTTGATCGGCGATCACAAAGTGCTGCGCGCTGCTGCGGCGCTTGAATTTCAGTGCGCTCCACACTTTCTCACGCGTCTGACTATCACTGACACGACGATATAACTCATCGAAATGCAGATAGCGCTCATCCCACTCGGCATGACTGGCAAGAAGCGAGTTAATCTCACTAATACTCAGCGAATCAATAAGTTGAGCGGGTGGGCGGCGCAGTTTCATCTCAAGCAATCTCAAAAACAGGGTATTTTGAGTTTACTTGAGATTCGCTGCGACGACAAATGGCGCTTGCAGCGGAGTTAGCTGCCGTGCCGCTGGCAAAATGCGCGGAGATCGGAGGACTGGAAATCGGCCAGATTCGCCATCAGCTTCTCCAGCGGCCAGTTCCACCAGGCAATCGCCTGCAGCTGCGCGGCAATATCCGCCGCGAAACGTGCACGGATCACTTTGGCTGGCACGCCACCGACAATGGTGTATGGCGGCACCTCTTTCGTCACCACCGCACCGGCCGCCAGCACCGCGCCGTCACCCACCGCCACGCCCGGCAGTACGATCACGCCATGCCCAATCCACACATCATTGCCAATAATCACGCGATCGGCGCGACGCTCGGCAAAGAAACCATTATCGCGCTCCGCCTGCGCATCGTAGTATTCCGGACAGTAGGTGAAACGGTGCTGCGAGGCGCGATCCATCGGATGATTGGGTGCGCCAATCCGTACATGATTGGCAATGGCGGTAAAGCGTCCGATTTGCGCATCGGCGACGCAGCAATGCTCTCCCAGATAGGAGAAGTCGCCCAGTTCGCTGTATTCGATATAGGTTTCGGCCAGCACTTCACATTGCGCGCCAATCTGGGTTTCGCGCATGCGTACGCTGGGATCGATAACAGTGTGATGCAGTTTTGTCGGTTGCACAGCAGCAAGTGCCATAATCAAAGCTCCGTGTGGTCAGATGTCTGGATGACCGGTTGCGACTGGGCAACCGCGAGCGACAACACTACAGCGGCAAAATGACACTAATGCTATTGTGCGTATCTGTTTCAGGCGATTCGAGGAAAAGGAATGAGAACACCGTGGTCAATACTGGCGCTGTTATGGTCAGCCGGACAGGCATCCGCCGCGCTGCCCGCCGACATCAAAGCCGGTGATATTGTGCAAGTCCAGTTAGCGCAACTCCATCCGACGCAGGCTGCGATTGGCTATCGTCAGCTGGATTACAAACAGCATCGTTATGAAGCCGAACCGAAAAAGCTGTTCGATGATTATTGCGAAAGCATGGGGCAGAAAGGCGTTGATAAATTTGACAGTAAATCACGTCTCTCGCAGCCCAGCAGCTTCAGCTGTAAAGCGCCGGTCGGCAGCGAACCGGGGCCGATTAAAACGGCGGTGATTGCGCCGGATAACGTGTTGTACCTCACCGATGGTCATCATACTTTCAGCAATTTCGCCGATATCGCCGGTCTTAACACGCCGGTGCAGGTGCGCATCACCGATGACTTCCGCAGCCTGAAAACCATGTCCGCCTTTTGGCAAAAAATGGAAACGGCACATCTGGTGTGGCTGGATACGCCAGCAGGCAAAATCAAACCGGATGCGCTGCCGAAAGAGTTGGGCCGCCAGCATATGCAGAATGATGAATATCGCTCGCTGGTCTATTTCGTGCGCGATATTGGCTTTGAGAAGGAGCAGAATCCGCCGCCGTTCCTCGAGTTCTACTGGGGCAAATGGCTGGAAACACAGCTGCCGCTGAAGAACTTTGACCTCAATAACCGCAACGGTTACGCCAAAGCGCTGGAAACCATCGCTGAGAAGATGACCAGCGTGCCGAAAGACACGGTGATTGCGCACAGCGATAGCGGCCCGCTGACGGCGGATCGGTTAGGCGCACGCAAGAAAGTGAATGAGAAGAAGCTGGAGAAGCTGGTCTCCGACAAGGGCAAACTGACGTGGGCTTTTGCGCAATAATCGCATGGTCGCCATTCATGAACTGAACCCCATAACCTGGACCGTTTAGTTAAAGCGCTGCGTAATGCTGAGTCCTGTACGCTACCGGACTCAGCCCACCCAACCCCATTTTTATCCGCTTAGTATTCCAGAAGTGGATATAGTCTCCGATATCCTTCTCCAGCTCCTCTACATCACGGTATTTCTTCAGGTAAAACATTTCCGACTTCAGATGACCGAAGAAGTTTTCCATCACCGCGTTGTCCAGGCAGTTTCCTCTGCGCGACATGCTCTGTGTTATCCCGTTTTCCGCCAGGCGCTGCCTATACTCCGGCATCTGATACTGCCAGCCCTGATCGCTGTGAAGAAGCGGACGCTGCTCGCCCGTCAGATGCCGTAAGGCACTGCTCAGCATATTGTTTATCATCGGCATCAGCGGCTTACGCGCCGTTTCCCAGCCCACGATTTCGCCGTTATACAGGTCCAGAACCGGGGACAGGTAGCATTTTTCACCCGCAACGCTGAACTCCGTTACGTCCGTTACCCACTTCTCGTTCGGTGCCTGTGCCCGGAAGTTGCGCTGCAGCACGTTGCCGGCTGTTCGCCCTTCGGGCCCCCGACAGGACCGGTATCTCTTCTTTCTTACCGGCGACTGCAGGCCCAGCGCCGACATCAGCTTCAGCACGGTTTTCCCGCTCAGCCCCCAGCCGTGCTGCCTGAGCAGGCAGCCCATGCGCCGGTAGCCGTAAAGACTGCGATGCTCCTCCGACAGCCTGACGATGAGCGCCTTCACCTCTGCGTACTTATCCGCCGCCTGCTGGCGGGCAAGCTGATAAAAAAATGTGCTTTTCGGCAGCCGCGATACGCTCAGCAGCACCGGCAGGCGATGCCGCGTGCGCAACCGCGTCACTGCAGCGGCTTTTTCTCCCGCTCCCGGCGCTTTTTTTCCAGGATAATCTCCTGCATAACCTTCAGATAGTCGTTTTCGGCGCGAAGGTATTCGAGCTCCTTAAGCAGCTCTTTCTCCGTCATTGATCCGGCAGGTTTTGGTGATTTTGCTTTGTCTGACATTCGTATACTCCGCGTGCTGTTTTCGGGCGGGAAAGCGTAGTGGCCTTTAAGGCTGTACTGACGGGCCCAGGATTCAACCGTTTTGTATGAGGTGAGATTAAAACGCGCCGCAACCGCGGCGTATGACTCACCGGGATGAGCCAGAACGTAATGCGCCACCTGAACTCTGAAGTCGGAAGAATAACGCCGGTGCCCGCGGGGAAGCAAAGCCTGCTCACCGTGATGCTGATAGCGTGCAACCCAGCGGCGCAGGTTAGTAGGGGCAATGCTGAAGTGCTTAGCCGTTCCATCAATACCGGCATGGCCGCTAAGAAAATAGTGAATGGCCGAGAGTTTGAATTCGACGGGATATTTTGTCGCCATAGACCTGCACCTTCAATGTCAGATTATGGTCCAACATTTGGGGTGCAGTTCATTCATGGCGACCCATTTACCCATCAGCGCCCTTTCAGCGTTAAACCAATTCGCAGTTTTTCACATCCGCCGATGGCGCCAGCAGATTTTTATCAAATTCGCGCAGTTCCACGCCATCACGAATACGCATCGGCCAGTCGGGATTGGCTAGCGCGCTTTTGCCTATCGACACATAATCCGCGCCCTGCTCCAGCGCCTGCGCCGCCGTGCTGGCATCACTTAACGCACCATTGGCGATAATCGGCAATTTCGGTGCCGCCTGACGCGCAATTTGCACCAATGACAGCGGCGAATCGGCAAACGCCGGTTGCAGCGCGTCATATTCAGTCAGATGCAGATAATCCACGCCGGCCTCAGCAATCGCGGCGAATACCAGGCGCGCGCCCGCTTCGCCTTCCCGCCATTTGTGATGAAAATCATTCACTTTGCCCTGTGAGAGGCGAATTCCCAGCGTAACATCCTTGCCTACGCGCTGGCGCACCGCGGCGATCACCGCCAGCGTCAGAGACAAACGTGCCACGATATCGCCGCCCCAGCGATCGTTGCGCTGATTGGTGTAATCGGTAAAGAACTGGTCAAGAAGATAGCCGTTAGCGCCATGAATTTCGATGCCATCAAAACCCGCTTCGCCAATTGCCCGCGCCGCAGTGTGCGCAAAGCTGTCGATCACCTGCTGGATCTGCTCTTCATTCATTTCGCGTGGCAGCGGATAGGCGCCATGACCGTGATAGAAACCGAGTTGTTCCCCGCGCGGCTGCACCGCCGAGGGCGCGAGCGTGTCCGGTCGATAGATGTTGCCCTGCGATATCGCCCCGGCATGCATCAACTGCGCAATGATTTTGCCGCCATGCTGATGCACCCGATCGGTGATCGCGCGCCAGCCGGCGCTCTGTTTAGCGTTAATCAGCCCCGCCTGAAACGCATAGGTTTGCGACCAGGCTTCATCGATATAGATGCCTTCGGTGATGATGGCGCTAAAGCCGCCGCGCACGAAGCGCTGATAGTAGTGCTGCATACGTTCGCCCGGTATGCCGTCAACGCTGGCGGAGATGCGCGTCATGGGCGCCACCATAATGCGATTCTTCAGCGCCAGCCGGTTCAGTGTGCCGCTCTGAAAAAGATGTTTATCACTCATATTGCTCTCTGGATGCGGATTATCTACAGAGCGCAGTATATTCGGTCGCCACAGGGACAAAAATGGCCGATGATGATACGTCTGTATAACGGAAATCGTTACAATGAACTCAAAAGATGTTGAGGTGTTCCTGATGGTCACCCAGACGCGCAGCTTGACTCAGGCCGCGCGGCGACTGAACACCACGCCGATGACGGTCTCACGCCGACTCGCCTCGCTGGAAGAAGATCTCGGCGTGCGCCTGCTGCATCGCACCACCCGCGCCATTGCGTTAACAGATGAAGGTGAAGAGTTTCTGCCTTACGCCAAAACCCTGACGGAAACCGAACAGAGCGCGCGCAATCTGTTCTCGCCGAATAAACAGGGCGCCACCGGCCAGCTGCGCATCACCGCACCTTCTGGTTTTGGCCGCCGCACCATTATTCCGTTGCTGCCCGCGCTGATGGCGGAGAATCCCGAACTGAAGATCGATTTCCAGCTCAGCGATAACGTCACCGATATTATTGGGCTGGGCTACGATGTCGCCATTCGCATCGCCCCGCTGCGGGATTCGCGCTTAGTCGCGCAGCGGCTGGCGGACAATCCGCGCGTGCTCTGTGCTTCTCCAGACTATCTGGCGCGCTTCGGCACGCCAAAACTGCTGGCCGATTTGCATCAGCATAACTGCCTGCGCTTATCCGGCGTGCCGCAATGGAGTTTTATAGTCGACGACCATATTTCCAGTGTCAGCGTTGAGGGCCGTTTTAGCGGCAGCAATGTGGAAGGCGTGCGTACCTTATGCGTAGCGGGCAGCGGCATCGCCCAGCTCTCTGCGTGGGATGTGCAGCAAGAGTTGGCGGCAGGTGAACTGACTGAGATTACTTTGCGAGATGCTCAACCGCAGCTGCTCGGCGTCTGGGCGCTGTTTCCCACCGCACGGCATCTGCCAACGCGCGTCACGGTTTTTCTAAACGCCCTAAAACAGGCGATGGCACGTTAATTCAGAAAATGTGAATGGCGAATCAGGGGCAAAATCTGGATGCGGAAGAGGTGGGATTAACCGCGAAGAAAATTAAAATCGACGCATTTCTTGAACTGATTCTGGCAGGAAAGATCAGCGACGCGACAACGGTTACCGCGTTTCTGTTGGCGCGGGCGAAAGGGTTAATCGATTGATTTTTTTGCTTTATTCATGGTGCGCATGAATGCGCACCTTACGAATACAACATCGATGTTGTGCCGCCATTCAGGGCGACCGATTACTCCGCAGCAATATCCGCTAACACCGCTTCTGCCTGCGCCTTATCCACCGCCACGCCATCAATAAACAGCTGACGCTGTTCGCTCGGCGGCAGCATAATCTTCAGCGTCTGCCAGGCTGGCTGGAAGCTACCTTTGCGCTGGAAGTTAAGGTGAATCGCCTCAGCATCGCTGCGCATTTTCCAGTTGAGCCACAGCGCATTGCCCTGCTGATAAGCCCAGCTTTCGCCATCATCCTCAAACAGCACACCGTGGCTAACCCCTTTGCCTTTCAGCGGGAACAGCTGCAAGGTGCGGCGATCGTCAGTTTTAGTGTCAACATGACGCAGGCGCTCGCTGAGCGGTAAGCCCGCTCCGGCACGCACCAGCATCGGCTGGGTTTCCAGCGGAGCCGCCAGCGTGATCCATTGACCGCCGCTGAACCATTGCTGGGTAGCGAAGTCATACCAGCCAGTTTGGTTGTCGGGCAGCCACAGACGACGCTCGCGCTGGCCGGGTTCGACCACGCTGGCCACCAGCAGATCGCGGCCCAGCATAAACTCATCGCACTCGGCGAACGTCTGCGCATCCTGTTCATGATCGAGGAAAGTCGGACGTAGCATCGGTTCATCGTCAGCATGCGCCTGCCACAGTAACGTATAGAGGTAAGGCAGCAGACGATAACGCAGTTCAATCGCGGCGCGGATCGCAGGCGTAGCCGCCGGATACATCCAGGGTTCATTGACGGTGTGATCGTCATTCCACGAGTGAATGGTGAAACGCGGATGCATCACGCCGTTTTGTACCCAGCGCACAAACAGTTCTGCATCTGGTTTATCGCCGGAGAAGCCACCGACGTCGTGTCCCACGTTGTACAAACCGGACAGGCTCATACCCAATCCCATGCGGATGTTGTAACGCAACGTGGTCCAGTTGGTGCGGTTATCGCCGCTCCAGGTTTGCACATAGCGCTGCATCCCGGCGCAACCCGAACGGGAAATCAGGAAAGGACGTTTTTCTGGCGCGAAGCGCTGTTGCGCTTCCATCGAGGCGCGCATCATCAGCAGCGGCATCACCGGGCGAATGTGTTTGATGGCAATTGGCGTGCCGAAACCGTGGCAACGCGCTTCGCCGTCCCACACTTCATATTCGTTATTATCGTTCCAGGTGGAATCGATGCCCTTTTCCAGCAGCTGTTTGGTGACGTTTTCCTGCCACCAGGCGACGGCTTGCGGATGGGTAAAATCGAGATGTGAACCTTCGTCATCCCAGAACACCGAACGTTCAGGCGCATCTTCTTCGGAGTCACGAATAAACAGCCCTTGTTCCGCCACTTCGTTATAACGCGGATGATCCTGCAACAGACACGGTTTGATATTGGCGGCGAGGCGCAAGCCGGCGTCGTGAAACGCCTGGCTCATCACCTCCGGCTGCGGCACTTTGTCGTAGTTCCAGTTGAACACGTAGCGCTTGTTGTTAATCGAGGTGTAGCCGGACGAGAGCTGGAATGAATCGCACGGAATATCGTGCTCTTCGCACAGGCGGATGAAGTTCATCAGCTGATGTTGTGCATCCGGCGCATCGGTGTAATGCATGGTTGAACCGCTGTAGCCGAGGCTCCATTTCGGGCCGAACAGCGTTTTACCTGTGAGACGCACGAAGGCTTTGGTGACATCCAGCACCTTGTCACCAACAAACAGGTAATAGTCGATATCACCACTTTCCGCCTGCCAGCGGCGATACGGTTGGTGATAGTTATCGAGTTCATTACCCAGATCAAACCAGCTGCTGCTGAGGTTATCGTAATAGAGACCAAAGCTAACATCGGTACGACGGGTGATGGTAAACGGCACATGCTTGTACAGCGGATCGGTGGAGGCCGCGCTGTAGCCCATCGCATCAAGGTTACGCATCTCATAGCGCTGGCCATTACGCTGCAAATCACCGGTTTTCTCGCCCAGACCATAATAGCGATCGTCGTTCATGCGGCACTGATAGTGCGCCACGCCATCGCCGTGCGCGTTGATTTGATAAGCGCTGGTTGGACGGTCGCAGGTCAGCAGCTGCCATGCGCCGTGGCTGTCGCAATATTGCCACTCCAGCGCCAGCGGTTGATGGACGATCACCCGCAGCTTATCGGTGGCCACCACCAGCGTGTCGCCCTCTTCTTCCAGCGTGAACGATGGCAAGGTGAATCCGGCCAGGCTGTCACGCTGACGCCCTTCCCACGGCACATCACTTTGTGGCGCGATGCTCCAGGTGCGATTGAGGCTGTATGCGCCATGACGTTTAATCGCCACGCGGAACATGCCCGTTTCCAGCACATACAGACACAGCGTGTGTTTGCCGTCGACGTTTAACGCCACGTGGTGTGCATCGGAACCGGCTAATGACCAATTTTTTAACGTTTTCATCGTTACCTACTTTTTCATGCGCGCTGGGCGCGACGTTCAGCAATAAAAGCAATCAGGAATACGGCGCCAATCAGGTCGAAGAAGCCCATGGCGACAAACAGCGGATTAAAGCCAATGGTGTCGGCGGTAACGCCGATCAGCAGTGAGAACAGGAAGCTGGAGATCCAGGCGAACGAGCCGCGCATGCCGTTGACGGTGGCCATCTGGCCTTTATCAAACTTCTCCACCACCAGCGCGCTCAGCATGCAGGAGATGATCTGATGGCCGAAACCACCAATCGAGATCAGCGCAATCGCTACATAAGGATCTTTAGTGACCGCCACCAGCGCCAGCGACAGCATCAGGAAAGCGCCGGTCACCGAACTCGCCACCACGGAATTAACCTGGGTAAAACCAAAGATTTTGGTGTAGAGCCGCGTCAGATAGCCGCTGGCCGCGCTGCCTAAATCGGCGGCGAGGAACGGCAGCCAGGCGAACATAGCAATCTGCTTGAGATCCATACCCAGCTCTTTCGCCAGATAGAGCGGCACCCAGAAGCTCAGCACGCCCCAGGCAGGTTCAGCCATAAAGGCGGGAATGGCGATGCCGTAAAAACGTTTGTTTTTCGACACGGTTTTCAGCGCGGTAAAGAACGGCAGTTTCACTGCTGGCGGTTCGTTATCCTGACGAATAAATTCCAGTTCCGAGGCCTGCAGATTGGGATGCTGCTCCGGATCGCGATAGAACAACCACCACAGCACCACCCAACCCAACGCCAGGCAGCCGGTGAACAGGAACGCGCCCTGCCAGCCAAAGGAAGCGTGCGCAAAGTAGATAATCGGCGGTGCCAGCATCGCGCCAAGCGAAAAGCCCACCCCCGCCCATCCGGCGGCGATAGGACGCTCTTTTTTCGGGAACCATTCGCCAATCACTTTGGCGTTAGCGGGCGTGGCTGCTGCTTCAGCGCCGCCCATGACAAAACGCAGGATAGCCAGATGCACCCAACTGGCCGCGCCAGCGTGGAACAAACAGGCGACGGCCCAAATGGTGGCGCAGATCAGGAAGCCGACTTTCAGGCCAATAACGTCGATCAGCCAGCCGCAAATGGGTTGAAAGAAGGTATACGCCAGCTGGAATGCGCCGACGATCCAGGAATATTGTTCGGTGGTGATGTTAAGACTGGTTTTGAGCTCCGGTGCCAGCAAGCCCAACGAGTTACGGGTGATGTAGTTGACCGTAACGCCTGCTAAGAACAGCACCAATACCCACCAGCGCAGATTGCGCAAGGTGCGTTTGGTGCCTGCGGCGGTTATCCCTGGGTTTAAACTGCGGTTCATCTGATTCTCCGTTAGTGAGTCATTTCTAACCATCCGCCAGGAGTGAACCACAGTTGCGAAAAGTGGTCGCCAGATTGATGTCGCAAATGTGATCTGGTTAACCAAAATCACTTACCAGGTTGACTTAACCCCGTAAAGAGCAGAGTTTTAATCCGGAATCGCGTAGTTATTGTCTGATGTAGCGCGCTAATAAAGAATATTGGTCAACCAATAGTGAGTGAGGTAACAACATGAAGCAGACCTGGCGCTGGTACGGCCCCAACGATCCTGTCTCTCTGGCCGATGCGCGCCAGGCGGGCGCAACCGGCATCGTCACCGCACTGCACCACATCCCTAACGGCGAAGTGTGGTCAGTCGACGAAATCATGCAGCGCAAGGCGCTGGTGGAAGCCGCCGGTTTGGTGTGGTCGGTGGTGGAGAGCGTGCCGATTCATGAAGAGATCAAAACCGGCAGCGGCCGCTGTCAGCACTGGATCAGCAATTATCAGCAGTCGCTACGCAACCTGGCGCAGTGCGGCATCAAAACCGTGTGCTACAACTTCATGCCGATCCTTGACTGGACGCGCACCGATCTCGAATATCTGCTGCCGGATGGCGCGAAAGCCCTGCGTTTTGATCAAATTGAGTTCGCGGTGTTTGAACTGCACATTCTGCAGCGTCCCGGCGCGGAGCAGGATTACAGTGCGCAAGAGATCGCCGAGGCTGCTGAACGCTTTGCAACGATGAGTGAAGAGCACCGTAACCGCCTGATGCGCAACATCATCGCCGGTTTGCCGGGTGCGGAGGAAGGCTACACGCTGGATCAATTTCGTGCCCAGCTGGCGCGTTATGAAGGTATCGGTAAGGCCGAGCTGCGTGAGAATTTTGCCACCTTCCTGCGCGCCATTGTCGCGGTTGCGGAAGAAGTGGGCGTACACATGGCGGTACATCCGGACGATCCGCCACGCCCAATTCTCGGCTTACCGCGCATCGTTTCCAACGCCGACGATCTGCAATGGATGATCGATACCGTCAGCAGCCCCGCCAACGGTTTCACCATGTGTACCGGCTCGTACGGCGTGCTGGCAGAGAATGATTTAGCCGGCATGGTCAAGCGCTTCGGCCCACGCATCTACTTCGCGCATTTGCGCTCCACCAAGCGGGAAGAGAACCCCAACAGCTTCCACGAAGCCGCGCATTTGGGTGGCGATGTCGATATGTTTGCGGTGATCAAGGCGATTGCCGAAGAGGAGCAGCGCCGCAAAGCCGCAGGACAGCCGGATTTGATTCCGATGCGTCCCGACCACGGCCACCAGATGCTGGATGACCTGAAGAAGAAAACCAATCCCGGCTACTCGGCGATTGGTCGCCTGAAAGGATTGGCGGAAATTCGCGGCGTCGAACTGGCGATCCACCGCGCCTATTTTGCTCAGGACGCCCACTAATGCGCTTTATGGATGAAGATTTTCTGCTGCAGAGCGACGTCGCACGGCGCTTATACCACGACTTCGCTGCGGATATGCCAATCTACGATTATCACTGTCACCTCAATCCGCAGGAGATTGCTGAAGATCGTCGCTTCGCCAACCTCGGCCAAATCTGGCTGGAAGGCGATCACTACAAATGGCGCGCGCTGCGCGCCGCGGGCGTCGATGAGTCGTTGATTACCGGCAAGAACACCAGCGACTACGACAAGTATCTCGCCTGGGCGCAAACGGTGCCAAAAACCCTCGGTAACCCGCTCTATCACTGGACGCACCTTGAACTGCGGCGCCCGTTTGGCATCACCGATACGCTGTTTGGCCCGGACACCGCGCCTGCGATCTGGCAGCGCTGTGCGGAACAGCTGGCGACGCCGGAATTTTCCGCGCGCGGCATCATGCGCCAGATGAAGGTGCGCATGGTCGGCACCACCGACGATCCGGTTGATTCACTGCACTATCACCGCCAAATCGCCGATGACCGCAGTTTTGATATTGACGTTGCGCCGAGCTGGCGTCCGGACAAGGTCTTTAAAATCGAGCTGGAGGGTTTTGTCGACTATCTTGCTCGCCTGGAAGCCGCCGCCGATGTCGCCATCGACAGCTTCGATGCGCTACGCCGCGCGCTGTTACGTCGCCTTGACCACTTCTCCGCCCACGGTTGTCGCGCCTCAGATCACGGTATCGAAACCCTGCGCTTTGCGCCGATGCCGGACGACCGCGTGCTCGATACGATTTTGGCGAAACGTCGCCGTGGCGATGCGCTGGATGAATTGGAAATCGCCCAGTTCAGCAGCGCAGTGTTGGTGTGGCTTGGCAGCGAATATGCGCGACGCGGCTGGGTAATGCAGCTGCACATCGGCGCGATCCGTAACAACAGCACGCGCATGTTCCGCCAGCTCGGGCCAGACAGCGGGTTTGATTCGATTGGCGATAACAATATTGCCTGGCCGCTGGCGCGCCTGCTGGATGCGATGGACCTCAACGATCAGCTGCCGAAAACCATTCTCTATTGCCTCAATCCGCGCGATAACGAAGTGCTGGCTACTATGGCGGGCAACTTCCAGGGCGCGGGTATTGCCGGCAAGGTGCAGTTCGGTTCAGGCTGGTGGTTTAACGATCAGCGCGACGGCATGCTGCGTCAGCTGGAGCAACTGTCGCAAATCGGCTTGCTCAGCCAGTTTGTCGGTATGCTGACCGATTCACGCAGCTTCCTCTCCTACACGCGCCACGAATACTTCCGCCGTATTCTGTGCAATCTGCTGGCGCAGTGGGTAAAAGACGGCATTGTGCCGCACGATGAGCCGATGCTCGGCAACATGCTGCGCGACATCTGCTTTAACAATGCCGAACGCTATTTCGCGCTGAAAGCCCAGTGATGGTGGCCTGGTCACTGCGCGCCGTGACCAGGCCGATTCTTATTCGCTATGCTATAGTGCGCGTCTCTGAGTGAGGCTGTATCAGAGATTGTGAATCCTTTAACACACAGAAAAGAGCACGATGAAAACTCAAACTTCAGCACAGCGCCCTTATCAGGAAGTCGGGGAAATGCTCCGCCAGATGATCACGCAGAAGCAGTATGCGGTGGGCGAACGGCTGCCGCCGGAGCGCGAACTCGCCGCGCTATTGAATGTGACGCGTACGCTGGTGCGTGAAGCGCTGATTATGCTGGAGCTGGAAGGATTAATTGAGGTGCGGCGTGGTGCGGGCATCTATGTGATTCACGATTCGCCGCAGCAACCTGTTTCGCTACACAAAGCCAGCAACGATGCCGGACCGTTCGAGATGTTGCAGGCGCGCCAGCTGCTGGAGAGCAATATTGCCGAGTTCGCCGCGCTGCAGGCGACGCGTGAAGACATCATGAAGATGCGCCAGGCGCTGGAGCTGGAAGAGAAAGAGCTGGCGTCGGGAGCGGTCAACCAAAGTGAAAACGGCGATCGCAATTTCCATCTGGCGATTGCCGAAGCCACCCACAACAGCATGCTGGTTGAGCTGTTTAAGCAATCCTGGCAGTGGCGTGAAGATAACGTGATGTGGAGCCAACTGCATCGCCATCTGGTCAATAACGATTACCGCAAACAGTGGCTCGACGATCACAAAAAAATCCTCGCGACGCTGATCAAAAAAGACGCGCGCGCCGCCAAGCTGGCGATGTGGCAACACCTTGAAAATGTGAAACAGCGGCTGCTGGAGTTCTCAGACGTTGATGATATTGATTTCGATGGTTATCTGTTTGAGTCATGGCCGCTGTACGCCACCCATAATCCCCCTAACTAATTTGCGTTAACGGCTTATCTTGTAAGGCTAATTACCGAGAGCACACATTGAAGCGGCGCAATTCATTGCGCGATAAATCGCGCCGCTACGGAAGGTGCGCTGATTCGGTACGGCGCTTGACTGATCGGCATTACGCCATTCAGGGCGACCTCACGACATCAACTCACCACGCTAAACGCCTGATCCTTTGCTAAAAAGAACGGCCTTAGATACGCCACGCTATTCGATAAAGGCAAGATATCATCGCTGAGCTGAATGCCGATGGTTTCCCGCAGATAACGGCGGCGGATTTCGATGCGCTGCCACAGCGCCGGATAATTAGAACGGATGTCGCTTTGCAGCGCCGCATCGGCCAGCACCACGCACTCTTCGGCGCTGGCACCGTTGTAGCCCGGCACCGACGGGATGATGTCAATTTGCAGCATCATGCCGCTCTTGAGCAATTCGGTGGACTGATGATAAACCGGCGACGACATCCACTCTTCGTCCGCCACCAGATGTCCCGGATTGAGGTGCCAGCCAAAACGGGCCTTCGGCAAAACCTGCTCGATAAGCTGGTACAGCGCACCACCGCTCATGCCGCAGCGAATGTTTTCCAGCCAGGCCACCACGGCTGAGAAATAGGGTTTGGCGATGCGCTCCAGATAATCTTGCTGGCCTGGCGGCAGCTCACTTTGATCGGCAATGACGAAGCCGCTGCGGCTGGAGAGTCCGCCTTTGAAGGCGGTGGTTAGCGAGAGCGGATCGCCGCGCTGCACTTTTTTGTCGGTGGGATAGAGGTTCGCTTTGTCGAAACGGTTGCCGGTGGCGGCGATAGTCACCACCGTGTTGCATTGCCCTTCGGCGTGCAGTAACGCGCCCAATTCTGTTTCACGCACGCCCACCTCGATGGCATTCAGCGCCTCCAGCATGCACTTTGACGCGAGGTTTGCGCCATATTCGTAATGGGCGATTTCATTGGCATTGCAGGTGGTGCGCGCGCCGTTATCGCCAATAAACAAGTGGATGGCATTTTCTAACATGCCGTCATTGCTGAGCGTGCGCTGAATGGCATCGACAATAAAGTACGGCAGATCAAACATCGCGCGCCCATTGCCGGCGGCGGGCGTAAACATCTTCCAGCCCACCAGCCCGACTTTATGGCCGTTCGCTAAGCCCGCATCTTTGAAGAGGCTTTCCAGCGGCACTTCATTGTCCATGGGCTGATTGGGAAGCGAGAAGTACGGCGTGTGCAGCAGCGCGGCCGCTGTGCGTGAAAAGCGCGCCATTTTCAGGTTTTCGTTGCCCAGCACCAGCGTGCAAGCTCCGGAGTGATTCAGCAGCAGCAATCCCTCTTCGAAACGCGGGATAAATCCGCTCAGATATTCGAAATTGCCGCCGTGTTCCTTGTCGGCATAGATCACTAGCCAGTCAAAACCCTCGCGCTGCATGCCCGCCAGCAGCGCGTTCTTGCGCTGCACAAGCGTATCATCGGTGAGAAAAACCGGTTCAACGTCGCTGAACGTCATCGGCGCGGTAATCGGCCCGAACGTGATTGCCATGATGCACTTCCTCGCATTACAGAATGAGATGAGGATAGTCGCGTTTTTAGCGCAGCGGATTTTGATCCTCGCGAAAAAAGGCGGAGGGGTGAGCTCCGCCTTGTCTCAAGTTCCAGTCAGTGTGCCTGACCGGTCAGTTGCAAAAGGGCAACGATGATTTGAAGAATGATGCGGACGATGTCCAGCAGCATTCGAACAAGTTCCATCACTTTCCTTCTCCTCTGAGAGGAGCGCGCCTTTCAGCTGCCGGGGCTTTGACTCCACCCGCCGACCGCCTAAGCACAATTGTGAGGAGTGCTGAGCGGCTCTCATTGTAAAAGCCACAGGCCAGCACCACCTGAAACCTGCCGGGATTTAACTATCCGCGCCCCTGGAGTCATCAGAAAAACAATGAGGCTTCGCTCGTCACTCAACACCTGTATAACCATACAGTATTATGGCAAAACTTGAAATATCTCGCCGCACATTTTATTATCGCTGTTGTGAGGAGTGCTGAGCACCCCGTTCGCGGCGCGGTTACCAGCCGTTTAGCGGACATAAAAAAAAGGATTTGGCTTAATGCCAAATCCTTTTTTATTACCTGCGATTAATTATCTGGCGGAACTGATACGCCAAATGGTATTTCCCGCATCATCGGCAATTAATACGCCGCCCTGCCGATCGGTGGCTAAACCAACCGGCAAGCCGCGCACCTGCTTCTGATCGTCGGTGAGGAAACCAGTCACCACCGGCTGTGGTTGTCCCACCGGTTTCCCATTCTCGAATTTCACCCACACCACCTGATAGCCGTTGAGCGGCGTACGGTTCCAGCTGCCGTGTTCGCTGATAAACGCCCCGCCGCGATACTGCGGCATATTATCCGCGCCGTAGAACAACAGACCGAGTGGTGCAACGTGCGAACTCAGGGCGTAATCCGGTTTAATCGCCTTCTCTACCAGATCCGGCCTCTGCGGCTGCGCACGCTCATCCACGTGCTGGCCATAATAGCTGTACGGCCAGCCGTAAAAGCCTTTGTCCTGCACCGACGTCATGTAATCCGGCACTAAATCAGAACCGATCTCGTCGCGTTCATTCACAATCGCCCACAGCTTGCCGCTCTGCGGCTCCCACTGCAATCCGGTGGGATTGCGCAGGCCGCTGGCATAAATCCGGCTGGCACCGCTGGCCGCATCCACTTCCAGCACCGCCGCACGGCGATACTCCTCGCCAATGCCGTTTTCCGTCACGTTACTGTTCGAACCTACGCCAACGTACAGCTTGCTGCCGTCGGGGCTGGCGAGCAGCGATTTGGTCCAGTGATGATTAATTGGCCCGCCCGGCAGCTCGGTCACTTCCACCGGCGGGGTGCGGATCTCGGTTTGCCCGGTTTCATACGGGAATTTCACCAGGCTATCGGCGTTCGCCACATACAGCGTGTTGCCCACCAGCTGCATACCAAACGGCGCCGTCAGGTTGTCGATAAAGCGATGTTGCTCCCATTTGCCGTTAACATTACGCAGCAAGGTAATGCGATTACCGCCCTCGCCGCCCTTGCCAGACGCTTTCTGCACAATGCCCATAATCAGCTGCTTCGGTGCGGTGGTCGGTTTCGGTGTGCCATTGGATTCCGCCACTAGCACATCATTGTTCGGCAGCACCAGCACCTGACGCGGATGCTGCAGATTGTCGGCGATCTTTTCGATCTTTAACCCATCCGCCACTTTCGGCATTTCATCGGCTTTCCACGGCGTGCCTTCCGGCACCTGCATCGGCGGCATAAAGAAGTTCTGCGCCTGCGGCAGTTCAGGATTCGCACCGATTTGCTTTTGAGGATCGATCAGCGCCCCGTCGTCACAGGCGCTGAGCAGCATCGCGATGGCTACCGCACTGAGTAAGTGTTTCATACGCGACCTCCTTGCGTGCGACGTTCGCGCAACACCAGCTGCACGTTAGCGATCAGCAGCAGCGCCACCACCAGCGTCGACAGCGTGATGCCTAGTGGCACCACCGCGTAAGCATCGCGACTGTGAATAAAGGCGTTCACCACCGCCAGCACGATCGCCAGCAGCGACAGCCAGAAATGGGTTTTCTCTGTCGGCCGCGCGCCACGGAATAAATAAACCAAACTGATTAAACGTGGCAGGATGGCCAGCACCAGACCGATAGTGATCAGCCAACTGGCGGATTTGGTCCACATGATGACGAAGGTTTGCAAATAGAGGATATCGAAAAACCAGGCGGCGACAAAAAAGCCCAGCGGCAACGGTTCCAGCAGCGTATACAACGTCACACCGAACACCGATCTTCCTGAGGTATGAAACATTACTCTCTCCCTTACCGTATTATTGTCAGATGGTGCACGCGCTTCGCTTTTATAAAACAACGTGCAGCCACCTGTGAAATATTAGTAAAGATAAACAGTAACGTTTAACACTTATCTAACACACTCTAACTTAAGACTTATTTGCCGGCAGGCTTACCCAATAACCCGGTTGATACGGCAAAGGCAGAAACTTTTCGTGGAACTCACGGAACGTGGCGTCCGGATCGAGATCGGCAAACAGTTCAGGATGCAGCCACTTCGCCAGCGCCTGAATCGCGACAAACTGATACGGGCTGTCGTAGAACTGATGCCAGATGGCATGCGCGTTACCGTTATGCGCTACCGGCAGTGTTTTAAAGGCATCACGCATCATTAGCAGGCGTAAACGCGCCGTCGCTTCTTTCACATCCGCACCGGGCCCCACGCCAACCCATTTACCCACGGTGTTGTAGTTTTTCCAGTTCGCGCCTGTCACCACCACCACATCGGGACGGCTGGCGATGATCTGCTCGGGATTGAGTGTGCCGAACGTGCCTGGAATCAACCCTTTGGCGATGTTGCTGCCGCCCGCCAGTTCTACCATCTGACCAAAGTTCTCGTTACCAAACGACATGCAGCACTCGTCGCTGTAGCCGCCAGCACGATCAATCATCACTTTCGGGCGCGTGCCGTTAAAGTTTTTCAGGCGATCGGTCACCTTTTCGATTTGCGCACGGCGGAACGCCACGATCTCTTCGGCGCGCTGTGGATTGTTAACCAGCTCGCCCATGATGCGGATGCTTTGCTCAGCATGTTCCATCGGCTTCTCGCGGAAGTCGATAAACACCACCGGCACGCCCACCGCTTGTAACTTCTCGATCAGCTTGCCTTCGTCGGTCGCGGCTTTGGATTCGAGGTTCATCAGCACCAAATCGGGCTTCAGCGTCAGCGCCTGTTCGACGTTAAAGGTGCCATCTTTGGCGCCACCAAAGGTCGGCAGCTTTTTGATCTGCGGATATTTCTTTTCATACGCCATATAGCCGTCGTAGTCGGCTTTATGGAAATCGTCACGCCAGCCCACCACGCGCTGGAACGGCGCAACGGTGTCAAACGCCGCCAGCAAATACATCTGACGCCCTTCGCCGAGAATGATGCGTTTAGACTCCTCCTTGACCTCGACCTGTCGTCCAGCCACATCGGTAATGGTTTTCGCCGCAGCGTGCCCCGCCACCGCCAGTAATCCCAGTGCTATCAGCCATGATTTCATTTAATACACCTAGAATGATAATGATTATTATTTAAATTTCGCGGCGTCACTATTACCTGGCAGACAGGAAATGAAAAGCCCTGGATACACATTTTTTTACATTCCCCGCGCTTTTTCCCGCTGTGCATTCGCTCACAAAACGCCCGTCATTCGTGAAAAACCTCACAGCACACCGGGCAAATGCCCAATTAATCGCCACGCTATCCCGCGCTTTGGCTAATGCGTAAACAAAATGTGAACGCTAAATTACAAAATGAAACGGCGTTTTATTTTTTATGTTAATGCCCAGTTTGGGCAAGCCACTGAGTTGAAGGAGGAGTTACCGTGAAGATCAGTGCCATTGATGTCACCCTGTTTAGCTACCCCACGCGACGCGTCTCTGACAGCGCCGGACATTCGCATCCCGGTGCAGAGACCGATGCGCAAATGGCGCTGCTAACCATCGCCAGCGAAGATGGCGATTGCGGCTACGCGTTTGCTCCCGCCGAAGTGATTCGTCCGCACGTGGTGAACGCCTTCTTCCGCAAAGTGCTGATTGGGCAAAATGCCTTTGACCGCGAGCGTCTGTGGCAGGATCTGGTGCACTGGCAGCGCGGTAGCGCCCATCAGCTCACCGAACGCGCGTTATCGGCGGTGGAACAGGCGCTGTGGGATTTGATTGGCCGCAAACTCAAGCAGCCGGTGCATAAGCTGCTTGGCGGTTATCGCGAGAAAATCCCCGCTTACGGCAGCACCATGTGCGGCGATGAGCTGGAAGGCGGTTTATCCACGCCCGATGAATACGCGCAGTTTGCCGAAAAACTGGTCGCGCGCGGTTATCAGGCCATCAAACTGCACACCTGGATGCCGCCGGTGTCGTTCGCGCCCAGCACCCAAATGGACATCAAAGCCTGCGCTGCGGTGCGCGAAGCGGTCGGCCCGGACATCGCCCTGATGCTCGACGGCTATCACTGGTACAGCCGCAGCGAGGCGCTCACCATTGGCAAAGCGCTGGAAAAACTCAATTTCGCCTGGTTCGAAGAGCCGATGGAAGAGGAAAGCATGGCGTCATACGCGTGGCTGGCGGAAAACCTCAGCATTGACGTGCTCGGCCCGGAAAGTCTCGGCGGCAAACACCACAGCCGCGCCGATTGGGTGCGCGCTGGTGCCTGCGACATTCTACGCGCTGGCGCTAACGGCGTCGGCGGCATCTCCGCCACCATGAAGGTCGCCAGCCTGGCCGAAGCCTTTGGTATGGATTGCGAAGTACACGGTAACGGTGCCGCCAGCATCGCGGTGGTCGGCGCTATCCGCAACTGCCGCTGGTACGAACGCGGTCTGCTGCATCCGTTCCTCGATTACGAACAGCCGCCGGCCTATCTTAACGCGCTGGTCGATCCCATGGACGCAGAGGGTTTTGTCCATCTGCCAACGCGTCCTGGACTTGGGGAGGACATCAATTTCGCGTGGATTGAGACGCACACGCTAAATCGCTGGTAAGCGCCCAACAAAAGCAGTACGGCATAAAAACGATAAACCTCTGACCTGCTGGACTTTGCTTATGAACCTGATGAACCCCTGCAGAGCGTGGTGCGCCGCGCTGTTGCTGCTCACCTGTAGCCCATCGTTGCTGGCGGCCACGCCAGACGACCAGCTGATTGTGGGCATGAACATGAATAACCTGCTCACGCTCGATCCCGCCGCCATGACCGGCAACGAAGTGGTCGGCATTGTCGTCAATCTCTATGACGGTTTAGTCGAGTTAGATCCGCAACAGCTCACCAACGTGCGCCCGGCGCTGGCGGAGCGCTGGGAGATCAGCCCCGACAATCGTCAACTCACCTTTCATCTGCGTGACAAAGTCACCTTCCACTCCGGCAATCCGTTGAGCAGCGCCGATGTAATCTGGTCGATGCGTCGCGTGCTGCACCTGAATCTGGCACAGGCCTCGGTATGGAAATCTTACGGTTTCAGCAAAGAGAACGTGGATCAGATGATCAGCGCGCCGGATGCGCACACGGTAGTGATTCGCCTGCCCAAGCCTAACGATCCCAAGCTGGTGCTCTATTCGCTGGCGGCGCTCGGCAGCATGGTGGTACTCGACAGCAAAACCGTGCAGGCGCAGGCGGTGAATAACGACTGGGGCAATCGCTGGCTCACCACCCACGAAGCGGGTTCCGGACCGTTCCGCCTGGATGTGTGGCAGGCCAAAGATGTGCTGCGCATCAGCCGCGATGCCCACTACTGGCGCGGTGCGCCGAAGCTGACGCGTGTGGTGTTCCGTCATCTGCAGGAGTCGCAAACCTTGCGTCTGATGATGGAGAAAGGCGATCTCGATATTGCCAGCAACATGGCGATCCCCGATGTAAAAGCGCTGCGCCACGATCCCGAACTCACCATCGACGCGGTACAAAAAGGCACGATTTATTACCTGGCGATGAGCATGAAGGACGATCACTTCGCCCATCCGCAGGTACGCGAAGCGCTACGTTATCTGGTGGATTATCAGGGGATTAACAAAACGCTGATGGCCGGTTACGGCACGCTGCATCAGCGGCCAATTCAAGCCGGCATGCCGGCAACGCTGCCCGATCCTGGCTACAAGCTGGATGTGCCGCGCGCCAAAGCCTTGCTGGCCGCCGCCGGTTATCCCAACGGGTTTGATACCACGCTGCGCGTGCTGGCCGATCAGCCGTTCCTCAATGTCGCGATTGCGATTCAGTCCACGCTGATGCAGGGCGGCATTCGCGCCAAAATCATTACCGGCACCGGTAACCAGATTTACGGTGCGATGCGCGATCGTCAGTTCAATCTGCTGGTCGGGCGCGGCGGCAGCGGCGTGGAGCCGCATCCGCACTCCAGCCTGCGCGCGCTGGTGTACAACCCCAATAACGCCGACAGCGCGCGCCTCACCAATTTTCAGGGCTGGCGCACCGGTTTTTATGACGCGCAGCTGAACAGCATGATCGATAAAGCGCTGCTGGAGCGCGATGTAAAACAGCAGCAGCAGGATTACTTCGCTATCCAGCAGCGCTACGACCAGCTGATTCCGGCGCTGATGCCGATCTCGCAAATGACCGATTCGGTGGTGGTGAATAATCGGGTGCAGGATTACGTGCCGCATCCATCGGCCACCACTTTCCTGCGTGACGTATGGAAAACGCCAGACAGCCTGGCGGGAGGTGCGCAATGAAGCTGACAAAAAGCCACTGGCGGCACCTGCGTAGCCGCACCGTTCAGGTGGCGATCACGCTGTTTGGCCTGCTGTTGCTGACCTTCTTTATTGGTCGCGTGATGCCGCTCGATCCGGTGCTAGCGATTGTCGGGCCGGATGCCGATCACAATACGTATCAGCAGGTTTATCACCAGCTCGGCTTCGATAAACCGCTGTGGGTGCAGTTTGGTATCTATCTGCAAGGCCTGCTGCACGGCAACCTAGGGCTGGCGCTACTGACCGGGCAGCCGGTGATCAACGATATCCTGCGCGTCTTCCCGGCCACGGTAGAACTGGCGACGCTGGCGATTGTGATTGGTACCGGCCTCGGCGTCCCGCTGGGCGTGTGGGCCGCCGCACGCCGCAACAGCGTGATTGACTATCTGGTGCGCATCATCAGCCTGGCGGGTTACTCCACGCCGATCTTCTGGGTGGGCATGGTCGGTCTGCTGCTGTTTTATGCCCATCTCGGCTGGGTCGGCGGCGCGGGCCGTGTTGATTTCAGTCTCGATGGCATTGTGCCGCGTCGCACCGGTTTTCTGCTGATCGATGCCTTGCTGGTGGGCGACTTCACGGTGTTCAGCAATGCACTCAATCATCTGATTCTGCCTGCATCCCTGCTCGGCTTTCACTCGCTGGCTTACATCAGCCGCATGACGCGCAGCTTTATGCTGGCGCAACTGTCACAGGAGTTCATTTTGACGGCGCGGGTGAAAGGACTCAGCGAATGGCAGGTGATTTGGCAGCACGCGTTCCGCAATATTCTGGTGCAGCTGCTCACGGTGGTGGCGCTGGCGTACGGCTCGCTGCTGGAAGGCGCGGTGCTGATTGAAACCGTGTTCTCATGGCCCGGTTTTGGGTCCTATCTCACCGGCAGTTTGATGCTCGGCGATATGAATGCGGTGATGGGCTGCGTGCTGGTGGTTGGCCTGATATTCGTGCTGCTCAATCTTCTCTCTGACCTGCTCTATCAGGTGTTCGATCCGAGGACCAAAGTATGACGATTTCTCTCGATACGCCATTAGCCAGCCAGACGCGCGAACGGCTGGCGCGCTGTCGCCGCACCGGCGCGCGCATCGGCCATTTTCTCGGGCAAATGGCGCGCAACCCGTTAACCGCGATTGGCGGCGGCATCATTTTGCTGCTGCTGGTGGTGGCGGTGTTCGCACCCTGGATCGCGCCCTACCATCCGCTGATTCAGGATCTCAACAACGCGCTGACGCCGCCCAACGCGCAGCACTGGTTTGGCACCGATGAATTTGGCCGCGACATTTTCAGCCGTCTGGTGTGGGGCGCGCGCATCACGCTGTATATCGTGCTGCTGGTGTCGATCACCGTGGGTCCGCTGGGCTTGCTGCTCGGCGTCACCGCCGGTTACTTCGGCGGCAAAGTGGATAGCGTGTTGATGCGCGTCACCGACATCTTCATCTCCTTTCCTAGCCTGGTGCTGGCGCTGGCGTTTGTCGCCGCGCTCGGTCCGGGGCTGGAGCATGTGGTGATCGCCATTACTCTCACCGCCTGGCCGCCGATTGCCCGCCTGGCGCGCGCTGAAGCACTGTCGCTGCGTCAGGCCGACTTTGTCTCCGCGGTGCGCTTACAGGGCGCCTCGTCACTGCGCATTTTGTGGAAACACATTGTGCCGCTGTGCCTGCCTTCGGTGATTATCCGCATCACCATGAATATGGCGGGCATCATTCTCACCGCTGCCGGACTCGGTTTTCTCGGTTTGGGCGCGCAGCCGCCGGATCCGGAATGGGGCGCGATGATCGCCAGCGGCCGCACATACATGCTGGAGTGTTGGTGGGTGGTGACGGTGCCAGGTCTGGCGATTCTGATCAACAGCTTAGCGTTCAACTTCTTAGGAGATGGCTTACGTGACATCCTCGATCCCCGCAGCGAATAGCGCTGCACCGTTGCTCGACGTGCAGGATTTACAGGTCAATTTCGTCAATGGCCGGCTGGTGACGCCCGCCGTGCGCGGCATCTCCTTCCAGTTGGGCAAGGAGAAACTGGCGATTGTGGGTGAATCCGGTTCCGGCAAATCCACCGTTGGCCGCGCGCTGTTACAGCTGCATCCGCGCAGCGCGCAGGTCACGGCACAGCGCATGCAATTTGGTGACGTGGACCTGCTGCGTGCCACGCCGGCACAGATGCGCGCCATTCGCGGCAAGCGCATCTCCATGATTATGCAGGATCCGAAATACTCGCTGAATCCAGTGGTGCGCGTGGGTGAGCAGATTGCTGAAGCCTGGCGCAGTCATCATCCCGGCCAGCGCGAGGTTGCGCGGCAGCGGGCAATGGAGATGCTCGAAGTAGTGCAGGTGCGCGATCCGGGCCGCATTTATCAATGTTATCCGCACGAAATTTCCGGTGGTCAGGGCCAGCGCGTGATGATCGCCATGATGCTGATTACCGATCCCGAGCTGCTGATTGCCGACGAACCCACTTCGGCGCTGGATGTTTCGGTGCGTTTGCAGGTGCTGGCGCTGCTGGATGATTTAGTGAAACAGCGCGGTCTGGGGCTGATTTTTATCAGTCACGACATCAATCTGGTGCGGCGTTTCTGTGACCGCGTGCTGGTGATGTATGCCGGGCGCGTGGTGGAGTCGCTGGCGGCCAGCGAACTCGATCAGGCGCAGCATCCCTATACGCAAGGCCTCCTCGCTGCACTGCCCGATATGGATCAGCGTCGAGCGCGTCTGCCGGTGCTGCAACGTCAGGCCAGCTGGCTGCAACCCTAAGGAGCAATGATGAACGAGATAATCCGCGTGAGTAATCTCAACCTCAGTTTTGGTGAGGAGGAGCGACGTAATCAGGTGCTGTTCGACGTCAATTTGTCGATTCATCAGGGTGAAATCTTTGGCCTGGTTGGCGAATCCGGATCGGGCAAAACCACGGTGCTGAAGTGCCTCGCCGGGCTGTTCACCCACTGGCACGGCGAGCTAGCGATTGAAGGCGTGCCGCTGGCACATCGTATCGCGCGCGAGCGCTGCCGCAGCGTGCAGATGGTGTTTCAGGATCCGTACGGATCGCTGCATCCACGCCACACCATCGGCGATATTCTCGAGGAGCCGCTGCAGATTCACGGCATCGGCCAGCGTCAGCAGCGCGTTATCGCCATGCTGGAGAAAGTTGGCCTCAATCGCGCGTGGCAAACCCGCTATCCGCACCAACTTTCTGGCGGTCAGCGCCAGCGCGTTGCCATCGCCCGCGCGCTGATCCTCGAACCGCGCGTATTGCTACTGGATGAACCGACCTCGGCGCTGGATGTCTCGGTGCAAGCCGAGATCCTCAATTTGCTTAGCGATCTGCAGCAGCAGGAGAAGCTGACCTACTTGATGGTGACGCACGATCTCGGCGTGGTGGCGCATCTGTGCCATCGCGTGGCGGTGATGCAACACGGCAAAGTACTGGAGACGCTGGATGTCGATGCGCTGGTGCACAATCGCGCGCAAGTAGCCTATACGCAGATGCTGGTGGATGCGAGCCGGCAGGATAACGGGGTTTTGGTGTAGGGTCGCCATTTATGGCGTAATCCTTACTGATAAGGACATTTTGCTTTGAATAGGTAGCGGGCTCTGACACATCTGCTGCGTCACGGGCCGTCCTCGCGCCGCTAGCGCCTCTGGCAAAGATGCCCTTTTCAACTACACGCACTGAAGTTTAAGCAGGCCGGGGCCGCTTTTGGGCCGGCAATCCGCAGCGCTGAACGAAGCGAGGAAGCCAGGAGAGCCCGCAGGACGCGGGCGAAAGGCGGAGTCGGGACAAGGATGTCCCGTCTACGCCGGTCCGTCAGGCAGACGAGCGAAGTGAAGGTACCGCGATAGCGGCGCGAGGACCGCAGGACCAAAAGTGGCACCGGCCTGCGTACTCGTCACTGGTTTAACTGACATGCATTACGTCGTCTGTGGTGACTTGAATGAACAATTGAGACGTCTGCAACGGTTGGTCGGTAGGATCAATACGCGTGACTGTTGAATCGAAGGGATAACAAAATCGAGTGCTTCACTGACTCCGAAGCTGCCTAACTCTTAGCGTTTTCTCCGACACATGCTCCGGTACTTTGATGCCATAGTGCAAATGGAGAAGGACATAAACAGCAAAGCCAGGTTTCCCTGGCTTTGCTTAACCGATATTGATTACTGCGTCAGTTCACGCACAAAACCCACGATCTCCTGATTCTGCCCATGTTCAAACAGGCAATGCTGCAGGCGCGGGCCGCTCACGGCGGTCTTCACCAGCTCGGGATCGATGGCGCGCAGTGAATCAAGGTAATTCTCTTTCAGCAGCGCCGCTTTCACTTCGTTTAGAATGCCCGCATTACGCACCTGCGGCTCTTTGCGCTCTGGCGGGTAGCCGTGCCCTTTTTCACCGGTAAAGGCTTTTTCGAAGATAAAGCGCAGGTTTAGTTCCGCGCCCCAGCCGAAACCTTTGGCGAACGGCAGCGACAGCGCATTGCCGTTGTTGATTTGCGCAAACAGGTAGGCATCCGCCGGATCGATGCAGTAGCCGCACACCACGCCGGGATGCAGGTTCAGCGACATCAACGCGCCCTGGCCGGTGCCGCAACCGGCTACCACGAAGTCCACCGCTTTGCTGTTAAGCAGTACGTTGGCCATGATGCCGAGGTGAATATAAGTAAGATGGTGATCCTGTTCGTCGCTCATACCGACGTTAAACACCTGATGCCCGAGCGGTTGCGCCACAGACTGAAGCTCTTTCAACACCGTTGCGTTCTTCGCAGCCTGGCTGTTTTCCATCATCAAAGCGATTTTCATGATCCATCCTCAGATTAAATTGAAACACCGTTTCATTTTAATCAAAGAACGTTAAAATGCAGCCTTTAAATGCCTTTTTGACTGTGAGTTAAGTCACATATTGACGATGCAACCTGCAAGGAGAAATCATGTTTATCTTTAAAAGCGCAACCCGACTGGACGATTTAGGCAACGGCGTAACGCGCCGAATACTGGCGCACGGCGGCACCATGATGGCGGTGGAAGTCACCTTTGAGCAGGGTGCCGTCGGTCCGCTGCATCACCATCCGCATGAGCAGCTCACCTATGTGCTGTCCGGACGTTTTGCCTTCACTATTGATGGCGTTACCAAAGAAGTGAGCGCCGGCGATACGCTGTATAAAGCGCCGAACATTGTGCACGGTTGTGTGTGTCTGGAAGCGGGCGTATTGCTGGATACCTTTACGCCGCAACGCGAGGATTTTCTGGCGGCACCTTAACGTGCCGCCAGAACGATTAGCGGGAAGCCCACCAAAGTCGCAGTTTCAGCCCCCAACCGCTGGTCCAGCCACTGCTGGTGCTGATGACTTTGCCCTGATGCAGCACGATAAAGGTCGGCGTGGCGTTGATATCCCAGCGCTGGCCGATCGCCCCGCTCTCATCATTGATCGCCACGCCTTGCAGCCCTTTTTTCTCCAGCCAGGTAGCCACGCGCGCGTCACTGCCGGAACGCAGCGCCACGCTCACCACCTTGTCACCTTCCTGACTCATCGCCGCTACGGTTGGCGTGGTGAGTTTGCACACGCCGCACCAGGTTGCCCAGACGTACACCAGCAGTGGCCGATGCTGACTGAGTTCCGCCAGATTCACCTCGCCTTGCAGCGAGGTCAGCGGTTGTTGCGCCAGGTCGGCAGGCAGCTGCGGTGCCCGCAGCCAATCCATGCCCCACAGCGCTGCCGCGACAATCAGCACCAGTAGCAGCGCCTCACGCAGCCAGCGCTTTAATCGACTCATTGCTTCGCCTGCAGCGCGCCTTTCAGTGCCGCTTCCAGCTGCTCATATGGCACCGCGCCGCTGATCATCTGGTCGCCCACCAGCGTGGCTGGCGTGCCCTGAACGCCGAGCTGCTGCGCCAGCGTCAAGTTGCTGTTGATGGTATCGAGGCTCACTTTGCTTGGCTCTTTCAGCTTGATGCCGGTTTTCTCCAGCGCCGCGTCGATGCTGGCGTTATCGTGATTGCCCTTTTTCGCCATCAAACGCTCATGCAGCTTCAGGAAGTTTTTCGGCTGTTGCTCCCACACGGTGAGCGCCAGACGCGCCGAGGTGAGAGAGGTTTCAGCACGGTACGGCAGCGGTTTGATCACCACCGCTACCTGCGGATAAGCCTTAATCAGTTTTTCGATATCGGCTTCAAACTTCTTGCAGAACACGCAGTTGTAATCGGTGAAATAGACCAGCGTCAGCGCCGGTTTTTCAGCGCCAATGCGCGGTGAACCGGCGTCGTTGAACAGCGCATCGTGGTTTTTCCTCACCATCTGCGCCACCACGTTTTGCTGCTGTTGCGCTGCTTCTTTATCAAAGGCATCGGCGGCTTCCGCCAGAATCGACGGATTCTGCACCAGGGTTTCACGGATCAGTTCTTTGATGCGCGCCTCCTGCTCAGGCGTAAAAGGCGCGGCCGCCAGTGCAGGCATGGCAAGGAACATCAGTGGCAGTAACAGGGATTTCTTCATTATTTTTTCGCCTCAGAGAGAGTAGAGATCACCGCTTCACGACTCAGCAGCGGTGACAAAATCTGGCCTTGCGGCAGTGCCGGGCCATAAATTTGGTTGAAAGGGATCGCCACGCGGTCGCGGCGGCGCAGGAATTCACCAATGGCCGGATCGGGCTGCGTCCAGTCGCCGCGCAGCAGCACCACGTCATCGGCTTTGAGCGCAGCACGCACATCGGGTTGATTTAACACGCGGGATTTATTCACTTTACAGGTGATGCACCAGTCGGCGGTGACATCGACAAACACCCGTTTATTCTGCTCGAGTGCCTGATGGATCGCCGCTTCGGTCAACGGCTGCCAGTGCAGCGTCTCCTCTTCCGGCGTGGCACGCGTCATCAGGAGCAGCGCTCCGGCCAGCGTCAGGGTGATAAACACCACGCCCGCCTGCTGCAGCGCGCGACGTTTCACCAGCCAGCCACACAGCACCACGAGTAACACGCCCGCCAGCACCAGCGCGAAGGTGCTGCCCCAATGCGGCACCAGCAACGTCACCAGCCAGAAGGTGGCGAGCAGCATCAACAGGCCGAGCACGCTGCGCAGATGCAGCATCCAGCGCCCCGGACGCGGCAGGCAGCGCGCCATGCCCGGTAACGCCGCCACCAGCAGCCATGGCAAACTCATGCCGACGCCGAGCGCGACAAACAGCAGCCATAGCTGCGGCAGCGGTGCCGTCAGCGCATAAGCCACCGCCGTACCGAGAAACGGCGCGCTGCACGGCGTGGCCAGCAAGGTGGCAAACGCGCCCTGGCCGAAGTGGCCGAGCAAGCCGTCGCCGCCCTGCGTCGCCAGTTTGGTATTCAAACCCGACGGCAAGCGGAAATGCAGCAGATCAAACAGGCTGGCGCTAAACAGGAACATCACCAGCACCATCACCAGCAGGAAGCCGCTGCTCTGGAACTGAATGCCCCAGCCCAGCGCCTGACCGCTGAGTCGCAGTCCCGTCATCAGCAGCGCCAATAGCAGGAAGGAGAAAATGATCCCGGCGCTGGAGGCGAGAAACTGCTGGCGCGTCTGACGCTGCGTTTGCCCTTGCTGCTGCACCAGGCTGCTGAGCTTGATCGCCAGCACCGGCAACACACACGGCATCAGGTTGAGGATCAAGCCGCCGAGCAGCGCCAGCAGCAACACCGACCATAAGGTTTGCGCCGCATCGCCGGACACCAGCGTTTCCGCGCCGATATTTATCGTGCTTTGCTGCGCAATGCCAGCATCCGCAACCACCAGCGACAGCGTTTTGCCGCGCAGATCCGGTGCCGCTTCGCCCCATTCATCGGTGACCGCTACGCGCGCGCTGAGCGTGTCGCCATTCACACGGATCGACGGTGCCGCCAGCATGCTGCCCGGCGGATAATCGAAGAACAGTTCAGGCTGTTGCCAGCCGCCCTGACGCTGTGCGCGGATCTGCAATTCGCCATTTACAAAGCTGGCGTGGAGTTGATCGGTTAAGCCGCTAGCCGCCGGGATGCGCCCCATCGCCTCGGCGAAATCGCGGGCAAAATCGGCGTCTGCGGGCTGGGTCAGATCGAGGCTGATCGGGAAGTCGGTGAGGATGCAAACATCGCTACAGGTTGAGAGCGTCAGCGTTCCCACAAGTTGCTGGCTCGACAGTTTCGCCAGCTCGATCGGCAGCGTGATATCGCCTTTATAGCCTTGCGTGGTCAAGCCGCTGACGTCAAAACGCTCGGGCGCGGGCCAGAACCATTGCGCCTTGACCTCCGGCGTTTGCCAGCGGATTTCCGGCGCAACGCCGCCTTCGCCAGGCGTGCGCCAGTAGGTTTTCCAGCCGGGTTGCAGGCGAATATCCAGCAGCAGTTGCTGATTATCGTTGTGGCTGGCGCTGCGCAAGCGCACTTCGGCGTGGCTGTTTTGCGCATTGCGCAGCCAGCCGGTGTCTGCCGCCTGCGCAGTGATCGCGCAGCTCGCCAGCAGGAGCAGCAGGCTCCTGATCAATACAGTCATGTGAATTCTCCAGTGAATAACAGGGTTTACGCGATGTAACGCGCAGGTGTTATTCCCGGAAGACGCAAAAGGTCAGATGCCGCCGTCGCAGAGGCGGAAACAGCGGTGCGCGGCGATAGCCGACGCAAGTGGTGGTTTGTGTGAAGGTGGCGATCAGTGCCAGCAGCAACAGCAGGAAAGGCAATGCGGTATCAAGGATTGGCGCGGCGGCACTCAGCGATTTTGCGCTCAGCGCACAGGGTTTTTCGCTGCCGCTGGCATCATCACTGCTGTGGGTGTGCGCGGACGCGCTGACCTGCGCTAAAGGTGCGGAAGGCAAATTGAAGCTGCGCTGGACGAGACAAAACGCCAGCACCAGACAAACCAGTGCCAGAATCCATTTTGCGCGTGATAGCGATATCGTCATGCCGCAGCCTCAGAGAAAAGTGCGGGCATTTTAAGCATCTGCAGCAGAAACACCAAGCTTTGCTGTGTAAACTTTTGTCTTTGTGGTGCTCAACACAGATCCGGCATCGTAGCGGCGCGATTTATCGCGCATCTCAACGAAGGCATATTATCCATCTAAACACGACGCAATATATGGCGCCGCTACGATGATTGCGTCCATCAATATTTTATCGTTATACGGCGTTAAACAATATCATCCACCACGCCACCATCGACGCGCAGCGCGGCACCGGACGTCGCAGACGCCTGTTTCGAGCAAACATACACCACCATATTCGCCACCTCTTCCACCGTGGCGGCGCGTTGGATCACCGAACCTGGCCGCTGCGCCATCACAAACTCTTTCGCCAGCTCTTCCAGCGGCTTACCGGTGCGCTTCACCTCATCTTCCATCATCGCGGCAAAGCCATCAGAGAGCGTTGGGCCGGGCAACACGCTGTTTACCGTCACGCCGCTGCCCGCCACCACTTTTGCCAGACCGCGCGCCAGCGATAGCTGCGCCGTTTTACTCACGCCGTAATGCAGCATATCGGCGGGAATGTTCAAGGCTGATTCCGAGGAGATAAACACCACGCGGCCCCAACCACGCTGCACCATCTCCGGCAATAAAGCCCGCGACAGGCGCACGCCGGACATCACGTTGGTTTGCCAATAGGCGTCCCATGTGTCGTCATCCACTTCATAAAAATCCTGCGGACCGTAAATCCCGGCGTTATTCACCAGAATATCGATTGGCGGCAAGCCGTTAAGCAGTTGCTTTACGCCCTGGGCACTGCCGAGATCGGCGATAAAGGTGTGAATTTTGGCGCCCGCCACTAATCCGTTGAGCTTCTCGCGCGCACGACTCACCGAGGCTTCACTGCGCCCGTTCAGCACCACTTCCGCGCCGCTGGCTGCCAGACCTTGTGCAATGGCAAAACCGATACCGCCAGTTGATGCGGTAACTAAGGCTGTTTTTCCGTGTAAATCGATATTCATCGTGCTTTCCTCTGTGAGCGTAATCACAAAGCCTGGTTCAGGCAGGAGAAGATGCATTGACGAATCATGCGATGGTGCTGTCGGCCACAGGGCTGATGTGCGTTCAGCCTGCTGCCGACATTATTTAGCCCGAGGCCGATAAAGCCGGTTGAGCGCTGATCGGCAGCCGCAGTTGACGCTGTAACCAGGCGCAGGCTGCCGCCTGATCCGGATTGCGTGCGTTAAGCTGCAACACCGGACCCAGCGCCATCGGTTGGGCGGTTTCTGCTAACTGGCGCAGTTCTGGCAGATACTCCGCGCCCGGATGTCCCGGCATGCGATCGGTTAAACGAGCCTGATAACGCGCTACCGCCTCATCCGGCGTGATCGCCAGCCACAGCTCCAGCACCCGCGTCACGCCCGCCTGCTGCAATCCCTGCTGCAGCACCTCTTTCGGCTGGAAGCCAAACCAGGCATCGATGACATAGATACAACGCGTCGGCGCTTGCGCCACCACTTGCCAGATCGCCTGATACGCCGCACAACCTAACTGGCGATTGCGCAGGCGATCAACCGGCGCAAAGCTGGCCATAAACGGCTCTTTCAGGCTATCCAGCGTCAGCACCGGAAAGCCGAAATGCTCGGCCAGCGCGCGCGTTAGCGTGCTTTTGCCGGAAGCCGGAATGCCGTTCACCAGCACGACAATTTTCTCTTCAGTGTCGGTTGTCATAGGATTTCTATCACCTCCGCGGCACTGCTGGCCTTTCGCAGTCGCACCAGCGTCTCCTCATCCTCCAGCAGCGTAACAATCGCGCGGATGCCCTCTTCAATGTGGGCGTTACTGTCACGCGCACCGAACATAATCACGATGTCGGCTTTGTCACTGCCGTCGAATGAGATCGGCTCATCCAGCACAATCATGCTGAAACAATCTTTCAGCACGCCGGCCTCCGGCCGCGCATGGGGAATGGCGATGCCCTCCTCAAACACGTAATAGGCGCCATGCTCCAGCGTGTTAGCGATCACCGCTTCCGGGTAACTGGCTTTGATGTAACCGCCGTTCACCAGCGGCAGCGCCGCCAGCGCGATCACTTCGCGCCAATCCCTGGCGCTGATCCCCACCTGAATCGCACTTGCCTCCTGCAGCAGCTGTTTAATACTCATACTGCCTCCTTAAAACGATTTGCGAATGGTGTTACGCAGTTCATCAATTTTGACAAACAACGGATCAATTTCCTGACGATAGTGTCGACTTTTGGCAAAGATATTTAATGCACGATTATATTCCAGCATTAATTGTTTTTGCGTGTCTGTCGCCTGCGGGTTATTGGCCAACTGTTGTTCCAGTTCGCTTATTTTCCCGCTGATGGTTTCAGCCTGAAGATCTATTTCCTGTGAATCCTGGCTCTTATTATCAGAGCCCTTTTTCAAGAATCCAAACATAGCATCTCCTGCCCCGAATGGCGCCGGGCACCTCAGGTTATTACGTCATGAGTAAGTCGGAATTAGCGGAACAGTTGAATCTTTTCTACCAGCACATTGGTCACGGCATCGTTGGCCGGCACAAGGAAATTACGCACGCTGTCGTTGACCTTGCCCTTTTCAAACGTCTGCTTGCAGTTCGCAACCCACTGCACATTCATCTCGGTGCCAACGTTGACTTTCTCAATCCCGCTGCGCACCGCAAGACGCATATCTTCATCGCTGACGCCGGTACCACCGTGCAGCACCAGCGGCGTTTTAGTGGCATCGGTAATTTCCGCCAGGCGCTGATGCTGAATATGGGCTTTACCGGTGTACAAGCCGTGCACCGTGCCGATGGAGATCGCCAGCATATCGACGCCGGTTTCATCGACAAAGCGTTTGGCTTCATCGACGGTGGTAAACGCCGCATCGTTCATTTCCACCTCTTTGCCATCTTCCGACCCGCCAATCGCGCCCAATTCCGCCTCAACCGAAACCGCCAGCGGGCGCGCCATATCAATAACACGGCGCGTATTGGCGATGTTCTCTTCAATCGGTAAATGTGAACCGTCATACATAATTGAACTGAAGCCCGCATCCAGCGCGGTTTGGATTGCGTCTAAATCCGAACAGTGATCGAGGTGCAAACAGGTCGGCACGTTACGGCTTTCCGACAATGAGCGAATCGCATCCACCAATAATTTATGTCCGAGATATTTGGCGGTTCCGGTTGAGATCTGAATCATTAATGGGCTATTCGTTTTCTCCGCTGCTTTAAAAAAGGCGGGCAACATTTCCAGGCAGTGCAAATTAAAGGAACCGAGCGCTTTAAATTCACGTTCTTTAGCCACCTGTAACAGATCGGTAAAGTTATAAAGTTTCATGGAGCTTTTCCTCATGGGATTTAGACTTGGTGGATTTTCCGTTAACAAACCAGGCGATGAGAGTAATAAAGGCAATAAACAGCGCGACGAACAGCCAGTTATTCTGGAATGCATGGCCGAGCACCAGGCCGGTACTGATGACATCCGAATCACTGAAGGTGACGCCAGTAAAACCGTAGCTTTCCAGCATCGGCACCAGAATCGCCGGCAGGAAGGTAATGAACAGACCGTGCACGAAACCGCCGATCATTGCGCCGCGACGCCCACCGAGCGCATTACCGAACACGCCTGCGGTGCCACCGGCAAAGAAGTTAGTCAGCAATCCTGGCAGAATCATCGCCAGACCAAACATCGGGAACACCAGCATGCCAACCACCGAACCCAGCGTGGTGGCGAGGAAGCCGACGATCACCGCGTTCGGGGCGTACGGGAACATCACCGGGCAGTCGAGCGCCGGTTTTGCATCCGGCACCAGACGCATGGCGATACCACGGAAAGCCGGCACCAGTTCGTTCAGCAACAGACGCACGCCGCTATACAGCACGAACACACCGCACACGAACTGAATCGACTGCATAAAGGCGTACATCAGGTAGTTCATGCCGTTGCTGTACTGGCCGATAAATTCCGGACCGGCGGCGACCGCAGGGATCAGATACATCGGCACCATCACCACCGCCATCGACAGATAGGTGTCCTGCAGGAATTTAAAGTTATCGGGCAGTTTGAGATCTTCGGTGGAGCGCGACCCTTTGCCCACCACCTTTGCCACCGCCGCCGTCAGCAGATAGCCAATGGTGCAGAAGTGCCCGAGCGCCACGTCGTCAGAATCGGTGATGCGGCGCACCACCGGTTGGGCCAACGCAGGCATCACCACCGCCATAATGCCGCCAAAAATGCCGCCGGTAAGGATCAGAGGTAAACCTGTCAGCCCCGCTTTATAGCCAATCACCGCACCGATGGTCGCCATCCACAGCAGCGCCTGACCAGTAAGGAAGATGTATTTGAACGGTGTCAGACGCGCAATGATGATGTTGACGATAAAGATCACCAACAGCGTCAGCGCCACTTCTGAACCCAGCTCGCGGTTTGCTAACCCGGCAATGGCGGCAACGTCGGTGATATAACCCTGCATGCCAAAGCCGTGGGTGAAAATGGTGTTCAGGAAGGTCAGCGTACCGACAATAATGTTGATACCGGCCATCATAATTAAGAAACCGAGCAGGGTTTTAAAGGTGCCTTCCACCACCTTGCCCGCCGATTTTTTTTGCAGTAGCAGACCAATCAGGGCAATAAAGGCGATCAGTATCGATGCCTGCCCCAATAAGTCTTTTACCAGGAAGTCGATGACACTATTCATGATTAGCAACCTTTAAGTTACGTTCTTTCATAAACGCCACGATTTTCTCTTCAATTTCTGCTTTGTCGGTCAGCTTATTGAGAATAATCACCCGCTTGATCTGTTCCGGGCTGGCATCGGCATTTAACACATCAGCAAAGGCTTTCTGAGTTAAAATCATGTCGGATTTAAAGGCGTTGGCTTCAGAAATGGTGGTGTGATCAATATCAGCATCAATTTCGAGTTTCTTTAATACTGACTTGGCGCTCATTTCAATCGCAAAGCTTGAACCCAAACCACATCCACAGACACATAATATTTTCAGCATGGCTATTTCCTCACAGAATTTGCAGTTGTTTAGCGAGTTTATAATGATGCCCTTCCGTATCGACCAGGCGTTTTTTCATGCTTATTAAATCAATCGGAATCGGTCGATTACTGCCATTAATAATCACCGCTTTATTGCGCATTCCCGACTGAATACAACGCGCGACTTCACTGGCCATAATGGTGCCCTGATAAATCTCTTCACAAGTAGGATCGCCATTACGCAGGCCATAACCGATAATCGTTTTACGAATACGCACACCAATTAACGGTTCAATTTGTTTAATTAAGGTATCGATAGCGCCCTGAAAGCCCGGCGAATATTCACGGGTATAGCCTTCCGAGCACAAAATTATCACGCTGTTCTGCGCCGCCAGCCGCTGCGTGATGCGTTCCGCCAGCTCCTGCGGTGCAATCTGGCATTCCGGTATCAGCGCGAAATCGGCATTGGATTTGATCGCTGACTGCAAGGTTAATTCACCGCAATAACCACCCAGCAGCTCCACCATAAATACACGACCGGTTAAGGCGCGGCCGGTATTACGTAACTTCGCCACCTCTTTTAACACCTGCTCACAGGCGGTGGAGAAACCGATGCTGTAATCACTGCCAAAGACATCGTTATCGATGGTCATGCCGACGCCAAAACAGTTGACACCAAATTCGCTCAGCGTATGCAGGAATTGTAATGAGCCGTCTCCGCCCGCCATAATTAATACATCGATGCGCAGCGATTTAAGGTGTTTGGCGATCATCTCATATTCCGGGCGAATTAATTTCCTGCTGGTTCGTCCCGATTGCATCACCGGAATAGCGGCGATGGCGTAATCCACTAAATCACGTTGGGATATTTCCTGATGATTGTTTTCCAGCAAACCTGGAATACCACCATTAAATAACACCATTTCCGCTTGAGTTAAGCGCGATATTTGATACACAAAGTTATTAATCCCGGTGACATCGCCACCGCTGATCACCATGCCAATTCTCATTGTCATCATCCTTTATGCTGTGCGTCTGGAATTCATTCTTCCGATTAATCGCATTGTTATTTGCAACGAATGTCACACTTTTGCGATGAATTTCCCGAGTGAGATAATTGACAGCATCCAACAAAGGCTTATTTTTGTGATATAAATCACATGGCATTTTTCACCTTAAAACCTTAATAACAAATAAAATCATAGGTTTATATTTATTTTGCGTAGTAAAATCAGCAGACCAAATAAACGCCCTCTCCGCGATTTTTATTTCGATCTATTTTGTGATTTCCCGCGCATTTTTATTGGTTCCTGCCGGTTATTCCGTAAAGTAAAAAGGGATAATGATTCCGTGCGTTATTTACGCGTCAGGGCCAGTGAATGATTGACTCAGTGCAGCTGCGCTTGTCCAATACCGTGGCAGATAAAGAATAAAGAAGAGAAAATGAGCATGCAGAAGGATATGTTGCGTAAGTTGGCCGCGGTGGTGGGTGACAAACAGTTATTAACCCATGCGGATGATAAAGCCTGGTACATAAAGGGGTTCCGTGTCGGACGCGGTGACGCGCTGGCGGTGGCGGTGGCGTTACCGCAAACCTTGTTGCAGCTGTGGCAAACACTGCAGGTGTGCGTGGCGCACGATGTGATTGTGTTGATGCAGGCGTCAAATACCGGCGTCACCGGCGGCTCAACGCCCGACGGCAATGATTACGACCGCGATATCGTGATCATCAGCACCCGCCAGCTCAAAGGCGTGCAGGTGATCGATCAGGCGCGCCAGGTGATCGCCTTCCCCGGCACCACCTTGACCGAACTGGAGCACACCTTACAGCCACTCGGGCGTGAACCGCACTCGGTTATTGGATCATCCTGCATTGGCGCGTCGGTGGTCGGCGGGATCTGTAATAATTCCGGCGGCTCGCTGATTCGGCGCGGCCCCGCGTTTACCGAAAAATCCCTGTTCGCCCGTATTCATGAGGATGGTCGCCTGGAGATGGTTAATCACCTCGGCATCGAGTTGGGCGACACGCCAGAAGTGATGCTGGCAAATCTCACGCAGCAGCAGTATCAAACCGGCGAGCAAGCCGATTGGCAGGGTAAAATCTGGGCTGATGACTACGCCGACCGCTTACGAGATGTAACCGCGGATTCCCCAGCACGCTTCAATGGCGATCTGCGCTACCTGCACGACAGCTCGGGCAGCGCCGGTAAAGTGGTGGTGTTCGCTGTACGCTTGCCCACCTTCGAAGCCAGCGCCGGCAGCGACACCTTCTACATCGGCACTAACGATGAGAACGTGCTGGTGGCGCTGCGCCGTTTCCTGCTAACCGAAATGAGCGAACTGCCGCTGCAGGCGGAATATATCCATCGCAATGCCTTCGATTTAACCGTGCGCTACGCCAAGCATATGTATCTGGCGATTCGCAAACTGGGCCCGCAGGCCATTCCGCAGATGATGGCCAATAAAGCCAAATGGGATGTGCGCGTCAGCCACCTGAAATTCCTGCCGCGCAATTTTGTTGATCGGGTGCTGCAATTCTTCAACCAATTGACGCCGAGCTTTATCGCGCCGCGCATCATGGATTACCGCAGCGAGTATCAACATCATCTGATGATCAAAGTAGAGTCGCCGCAAACCGCCGAGTTGCAGAGTTTACTGCAGCAATTCTTTGCTGAGCAGCAAGGCGGCTTTTTCCGCTGCGATGCGCGTGAAGCGGCAGATGCGTTTTTGGTGCGTTTCGGCGTGGGCGGCTGCACCATTTCCTACTGCGACGCGCTGGGTTACAACCCCAACGAGCGGCTGGTAGCCTTCGATGTGGCGCTGCGCCGTAATGACGATGCATGGCGTTTGACGCTGCCCGATCATCTGGCGGCGCAGGTACAGGTTGATTCGTGCTGCGGGCACTTCTTCTGCTTCGTCAATCATCAGGATTACGTGCTGAAACCCGGCTACGACGCAAAAGTGTTTAAGGAAGAGGTGAAACGGTATCTGGAACAGCGCGGCGCGAAATATCCCGCCGAGCACAATGTCGGGCACCTTTATCAGGCGTCGTGTGAGCATGTCGCGCACTGGAAACAGCTTGATCCCACCAACAGCTGTAATCCAGGGATTGGTAAAACCAGTAAGAAGAAGTTTTGGCGGGAGATGTAGCAGCGGCAACCAGGTCGCCCTAAATGGCGGTCCTACGAGATTTATGGCGAATTAATTCGCGTACGCTTCGGTTGAAATCGTATTTGTGAGCGAATTTGACTTCACACAATCAATGTCCGGATTGATTTCATAGCCCAAAAGCTATAACTTATCCCATAGCAAATAAGCTATGGGATGGCATTATGTGGGAAATATTAACAACGGATGTTTTTGATCAGTGGTTTGTGGCGCAAAGTGAAGCACTACGTGAAGACGTGTTAGCGGCGATGACGATTTTAGAAGAGATGGGACCACAACTTGGCCGCCCCTATGTCGATACATTAAAGGGTGGCGAATTCCCTAATCTGAAAGAGCTGCGCGTTCAGCACGCCGGTAAGCCCATCAGAGCCTTTTTCGCTTTTGATCCGGTGCGACGCGCTATCGTGTTATGCGCTGGAAATAAGACCGGTTTTAACCAAAAACAATTTTACCGAACGATGATTCGCCTCGCTGAAGTGGAATACTGCAAGCATTTGGCGCGGATGGAGGGATAAGATGGCTACTCTGAAAGAATTAATGCAAAAACAATCACCTGAAAGCCAGCAGCGCATCGCTGTGAAAGTCGAAATATTGCGCCAGGAGATTGCTTTAAGCCAGTTACGCGAAGAGCTCAACCTTTCGCAAACCGAACTGGCACGCACTATCGGCGTCTCGCAGCCCACGCTGGCAAAGATGGAAAATCCAGGCAACGATCCGCGCCTGTCCACATTGAAACGTTACGTCGCGGCATTGGGTGGCGAACTTCGTATCGACGTGACACTGCCCAACGGCAAAACCATCGCCTTTCAGCTTTGATTGACCAAAATCAACCAGCGATGCCGTTCGCGCAGCAGAAGCTGATGCAGTTGCTCGAGTTGCTGCAGCGTTAGTGCCTGAATAGCCGCGCGATTGAGAGTGGCCAGGCCGTGCTGCTGGCGCAGGGTTTCGAGTGCGGCATCGCCATTGTCTTTGCTTGCGCATTGCGTCATTAAGCTCGCCTGCCATGCCGCCAGCTTTTGCGGCGAAATTGCCGCGATCTCGGCTGCCATCTCACGCATAAAGCGTTTGCAATGACCCAGCAGCGCGCGCCAGGAGATATCCGGTGATTGCAGCGCCAGCATCAAGCCATCCACATCCGCCACCCGCTGATAGCGCGCCGACACCACATAGCCAATTTGCTGATCCACGCGCAACCGCTGGAAGAAGCGCGTTTCCAGCATCAGCGCCAGCACGCCTAAAGCGGCCAGGCTGGCATCGTCGGCCTGCGGTAACGGCATAAACAGCAGCAGCGCCTGATCGCGCCCGTCGCAGGCGATGGGCACGATGCCGTGTTGCAGTCGTGCCGGCGGCGTGTCGCGCGCCAGATCCGGCGTAAAATCGCTGAGCAGATGCGCCACGCGCTGGCTTAATGCGGTATTGGTGCCGCACCATGCCGCCAGCCATTGTGGCGCGGGTAATGGCTTGATCAAGCGAGTGGGCAAAGCGGCAAGCAATTGATGAATCACAATCGAAGGGGTATTCGCTGCGGGTTGCGCCAGCACCTGCGTGTTCAGCGCCTGTATTGCCTGATGCACGCTAAACAACGCGCGATCGGCGGATGCGGGCAGATTGAGCAGCAGCTGCCAGCTTGCATGCGTCTGTTGCCAGCTGCCGTTGCCACCCGCGTGGCGCAATTCCGCCAGCAACGGGCGTAACTGGCGCTGCCGCGACTGCGCGTCTTCGTCACTCAAGGTGTGATAAAACGCCGGACGCAGCAGCAGCGTTTCAACCTGTTTTACCGGTGCAATCAGCGGCAACGACTGCGCCACGGGCGGGAGACGAGGGAGCGGAACAGCGGCTGAAGCAGGATAGAAGTGAAACGCTGCGGGTTCGGTCGCAGCCAACGACGGCGGCAGCCACTCGGCCAGCTGCAAGGTGAAGCCCTGCGTGTGATGCGGTGCGCCGTCAATCTGTTGCTGCGTGAGCAGACGCGTGCGCGGACAATCTGGCAACGCTGCGGCAAAATCGGGGAAGTTGTCTGGCAGCGCGCAGCCCGGCGCGAAGCCCAACGCCCGGCCGCGCAACTGTTCCAGCGGCGACAAGGCCGCAAAATCCTGCTGCGCGAGCTGTGCGTAGTGCTGCAGCTGAAGCGCCGTACATTCAGCTAACGCAGCCAGATGCTGCCAAACGCGTTGCTCAATCTGTTGCGCCTGCGCCGGGGAAATGCGCCTGGCGCTAAAGCGCAGCGCCAGTAACGCTTGTTGCTCATCTTGCCATAACCAATGCGCATCAAAGGTTTCGCATAACGCCTCAGCGCGCAACTGCGCCAGCAAGCTGCCGGGCGCGTCGTCCTGCCAGAATGCTGTTAATAAGGTGACATTGTCACGCACGGTCTGCTCATCGCCCGCCACCAACATCGTCAGCCAGAAATTTTCTTCACCGGCTAATTGCAGTAAACGATCCCCGGGCAGCAGCGAAGGTTTAACAGCCACAGCGCGTTCTCCGCCCGCCAGCAAACTGTCACCATAGCGCATCGCTAGCTGTGTTAGTTCATCAAGCGATTGCGGCCCTTGCAGCCAAAGTTCCATATTTTCAGCGCGATAGAAACGGCGATGAAAATCGCGTAGTGCGGATTGTAACTCCGTGACGTTGTCACCAAATGCTAACCTACTGCCGACGCGGAAGCGCTGGAAACGTCCCGGCAACTTATCCAGCACGGCAGCTTCACTCAGCGTGTCGGCATGGTTTTGCAGCAGTTGATACTCAGCCTCAATTACCGCCGCTTCCTGCTGAATGGCCTGCGCCGTCAGCAACGGTGCCGCTAACATGTCACACAGCCGCTGCACGCCCGCTGACAACGCTGCGGCTGGGAGCTGAAAGAAATAGGCGCTGCGGCTCAACTGCGTGGTGGCGTTCACCTGGCCGCCCTGCTGCTGCAGCCACGGCATCAGGCGATCGTCGCCGTGAAAAGCTTCGCTGCCGCAAAACAGCAGATGTTCCAGCAGATGTGCCAAACCCGGCCAGCGATCCGCTTCATCCAGACTGCCGGCCTGCACGCGCATCAGCGCCGCCGCCTCACGCGCGTCGGGCTGATGATAAAGATGGCAGCGCAGGCCGTTGGCGAGCGTGAGCTGGCGCGCGTGCATCAGGTGACGCGCTGCTTAAAGATCAGTTCGGAGTTACTGCGATTGCGGAACTGCAGCTGCTGGATTTTGATGTCGCTGCAGTTGGCTTCGCGCCGTGCTTCGAGGATCTTGCCGTGATGCGGCGATTTGCTGCACACCGGATCGGTGTTATCGGCATCGCCGGTCAGCATAAAGGCCTGACAGCGACAGCCGCCAAAGTCTTTCTCTTTCTCATCGCAGGAGCGACAGGGTTCCGGCATCCAGTCAAAGCCGCGATAGCGGTTAAAACCAAACGAGTTGTACCAGATATCGTCCAGCGTGCGCTCCAGCACCGACGGGAACGCAACCGGCAGCTGACGCGCGCTGTGGCACGGCAACGCGGTGCCGTCAGGCGTGACGCTGAGGAAGATCGATCCCCATCCGCCCATGCAGGGTTTCGGCCGCTCTTCGTAGTAATCCGGCGTCACGAACAGCAGATTGGTGAGATTGCCGCTGGCGCCCATGCGCTGACGATAATCGGCCACCACCGCTTCGGCGTTGGCGATCTGCTCGCGCGTCGGCAGCAATCCTTCACGATTGAGCTGCGCCCAGCCATAGAATTGGCAAGTCGCCAGCTCGACATCGTCGGCTTCCAGTTCGATACAGAAATCGATGATTTTGTCGATCTGGTCGATGTTATGGCGATGCAGCACGAAATTCAGCACCATCGGATAGCCGTGCGCTTTCACCGCTTTCGCCATCTCCAGCTTCTGCTGGAAGGCCTTTTTTGACCCGGCCAGCGCCGCGTTCAGCGTTTCATCGCTGGCCTGGAAGCTGATCTGGATATGATCGAGTCCGGCGTCGGCAAAGGCATCGAGTTTTTTCGCCGTCAGGCCGATGCCGGAAGTGATCAGGTTGGTGTAGAAACCGAGATCGCGCGCGGCGCGGATCAGCTCCGGCAGGTCTTTACGGGTTAGTGGTTCGCCGCCGGAAAAACCGAGCTGCACGCTGCCCATGGCGCGCGCCTGACGAAACACCTCAATCCACTGTTCGGTGGTCAGCTCTTTCTCCTGCTGGGAAAAATCCAGCGGATTGGAGCAATACGGACACTGCAGCGGGCAGCGATAGGTCAGTTCTGCCAGCAGCCACAGCGGTGGCGTCACGCTTTTACTCGGGTTCACGACACTGTATCCATTTTTGTTCGATGGCGGATTGCAGGAACTCTTTGACGTCGTCGCCGACGCCGCCCGCGTCCGGAAAACGCGCATCCAGCGTGGCAACGATCGCCGCCACATCCTGTTTGCCATCCACCAGTTCGAGGATCGCCACGGCGGTCTCGTTCAGTTTGGCCATGCCTTCCGGATAGAGCACCACATGGCTATCCTGCGCCGCTTCCCACTGCATACGGTAGCCGCGACGGAAAGCCGGAATCACATTATCTTTCATGTTGTTATACCAGTCTTGTGCTGTGCCAGGACACCTGATCGGTGACCGTATGATAAGGCGGACGTTGCAGCGCATACGCCATGGTCATGGCATCGAGCATGGTCCAGAGAATATCGAGTTTAAACTGCAGGATCTCCAGCATGCGGTTCTGCTGCTCGGCGCGGGTAAACACCTCAAGCGCCAGCGCCAGCCCATGCTCCACATCGCGGTTCGCCTGGCTCAAACGGCTACGGAAGTAGAAATAGCCTTCCTCTTTGATCCACGGATAGTGCTGCGGCCAGCTGTCGAGGCGCGACTGATGAATCTGCGGCGCAAACAGCTCGGTGAGCGAGCTACAGGCCGCTTCCTGCCAGTTAGCACGGCGCGCGAAGTTCACGTAGGCGTCAACCGCAAAACGCACGCCCGGCAGCACCAGCTTCTCTGACAGCAACACGTCACGATCCAGCCCCACCGCCTCACCCAACTGCAGCCAGGCTTCAATCCCGCCTTCGTGACCGTTGCTGCCGTCGTGATCGAGGATGCGCTGTACCCATTTACGCCGCGTCGCCGCATCCGGGCAATTCGCCATGATCGCCGCATCTTTCAGCGGAATATTGGTTTGATAGTAGAAGCGGTTCGCCACCCAACCCTGAATCTGCTCGCGCGTCGCCTCGCCATTGTGCATGGCAATGTGATACGGGTGATGTATGTGGTAGAACGCGCCTTTATCGCGCAGCGCCTGCTCAAACGCGGCGGGCGATAATGCTTCGGTGATGATCACGATGCAAACTCCTGCAGATGAATCGCCATGCCATCCCAACTCACTTCAATGCCCTGCTGCGTCAAATAGGCGCGCTGCGGCGATTGCTCATTAAGGATCGGATTGGTGTTGTTAATGTGAATCAAAATCTTGCGTTTGGCCGGCAGCGCAGCCAGCAACGCCATTAAACCTTGTTCTTCGGCCAGCGCTAAGTGGCCCATCGCTTTGCCGGTATTTTTGCCAACGCCGGTGGCGAGCAGCTCGTCGTCCTGCCACACCGTGCCATCAATCAACAGGCAATCGGCTTTTTTCAGCCACGGCATGATCACCGCATCCGGCTCGCCGAGCCCCGGCGCGTAGAGCAGCGTTTGGCCGTTGGCGGTGTTTTCAATGAACAGCGCCACGTTGTGGCCCGGCAGCGGGCGATCGCGATACGGCGAATACGGCGGCGCGTTGCTGAGAATCGGAATCGCGGTGAACTGCAAACTGTGGCAGACATCGACGCGGAACGGCTCCAGCGGCGTTAACGCATGATGCTGCAAGCCGCCATTCCAGTGCTGCAACATGGTGAAAATCGGGAAACCGCTGGTAAGATCGCCATGCACTTCCGGCGTGCACCACACCTGATGCGGACAGCCTTCGCGCAGGCTCAACAAGCCGGTGGTGTGATCGATTTGGCTGTCGGTGAGAATGATGCTGCCAATCGCCGTGCCGCGCAGCACACCCTTTTTGATCAGTTCTGGCGTGTGGGCAATTTGCTGGCTGATGTCCGGCGAGGCGTTGCACAGCACCCAATCTTCACCGTTGTCGCTGACAATGATCGAAGATTGGGTGCGCGCCTGCGCCTGAATGCTGCCGTTACGCAGGCCGCTGCAATTGGCGCAGTTACAGTTCCACTGCGGGAAGCCGCCGCCCGCCGCTGAACCGAGGACTTTAATAAACATGAACGTTGACCAGAGAGAGAAAACAAAATGCCCGCACGAACGGCGGGCAGAAGTCTTAGCGGTTGGAGATGTACAGAGTCACTTCCAGGCCCAGACGCAGGTCAATAAACGCAGGTTTTTTCCACATAATGGTCTTCCTCATAAAGCAAAAACGCAGAGAAATCTCTGCTGAAGAGGATTGCGGCTGTGACTTAGATCACATCGCAATCCGTACGCGCGCAGATGTTGCGCCAATGTAGCGAGCAGATCAACCCTGATTCGGTAAGGGAATGGTGCTAATCCTGCCAAATTTGTTGCAACACGCGCTGCCAGTTGCCCCATGCGAGCTGCTCAAGTGCTGTTTGATCGTAGTCGAACGAACGCAACAACGCATAAAGATGCGGTAATCCGCTCACATCTTTCAGCGCCTCAGGCACGCTGATGCCATCAAAATCGGAGCCCAGCGCCACATGATCGCGGCCCATTATCGCGATCAGGTGCTCAACATGTTTAACAATTTCGATCAATGCGGTGTCGCTGTCGCGTTTTCCGTCGCTGCGCAGAAAAGCGTTGCCAAAATTCACGCCCACCACGCCGCCGCTGTCGCGAATGGCGCGCAGCTGATCGTCGGTGAGATTACGCGGCTGCGCGCAGAGCGCGTGCGCATTGGAGTGCGTCGCCACCAGTGGCGCGGTTGACAGGCGTGCGGTGTCCCAGAAGGCTTTCTCGTTCATGTGCGACATATCGATCAGCATGCGATGGCGATTGGCAGCGGCGATCAGCTGCTCACCTTGTTCGGTCAAACCTGGCCCGCTGTCCGGTGAGTTGGGGAATGATCCGCTGACACCTTCGCCAAAGCGATTGGGCAGATTCCAGAACGGCCCGATGCTGCGCACGCCCGCCTGGTAAAACGCATCAAGCGCTTCACCCTCGCCATCAAACCCGTCTGCGCCTTCAATATGCGCCACCAGCGCCAGCACACCGTCCGCGCGACAGGCGGCAATATCGGCGGTGTTAAGGCATAACCGCGCCCGCCCATCAGATTGCGCCGCCAGCGTTTTCAGGATGTCGAGTTGCTGCCACAGAATCGCCAGCGGTTCGAGATTTTCCTCCGCTCGCTGCGGCGCGACCTCTTTGACATAGCGCGCTGGCGGCACGAACATCGCGAACAGCCCACCGGCAAAACCGCCCTGCTGCATGCGTGGAAAATCCAGATGGCCCTTTTCGATGCCGTGAAAAAAGGCCTGCGCCGGATCCTCGCGATGATGCAGCCACAGATTGAGAAGCAGGTCGTTATGACCGTCGAAGGTTTTTAGCAACATGAGGGGGTTCTTTGACGAAACAACATGGCGCCATGCTACGCGCGCGCTGCTGTTTCGCCAAATGCGGGCGCACAAAGGGTTAGTTCTGCGCAACCTTTAAGCCGTGATAAAAAGTCGGTTTCACATCAAGATGCTGCTGGATCAAACCGTATTTCTGGTAGAAATCGGCGGTCTCCTGCTGCTGGGCGATGGTGGCATCATCAATGCTTTGCCAGTGCGATTTGCGGCGTGAGAAGGATTTCGCCGCCGCCTCTTTCGGGAAACCGATGATTTTTGCCAGCGTGGTCGAGTACTCATCGACATGGCTGTTGGCCCAGCGATCGGCGGCGGCTAAGCGATTGACGTAATCCTGCAGCGCCGCGCGTTTGGCTTCATCGTTTAGCGCGGCGTCGGTGGCCGCGAGGAAGCTGTTGCCGCTGGACAGGCCAACGCCGTTCACCAGCACGCGTCCGGTGTGGGTCACTTCTGCCAGCGCGGTATAAGGATCCCACGTTGACCAGGCATCCACCGAACCGTTTGCCAGCGCGATGCGCGCATCCGCAGGCGTTAAGAAGCGCCAGTTAACCTCTTTATCGCTGACGCCCGCTTGCTCCAGCGCTTTGAGCGCCTCAAAGTGACCAATCGATCCGCGTCCGGTAGCGATGCTTTTGCCCTTTAACTCAGCAACGGTTTTGATGGGTGAATCCGGGCTGACCAGCACCGCCAATCCTTCGGGCACCGATTTGCTCACCGCCACCGCTTTCACCTGCGAACCGGCCGCCAGCGAGAACAGCAGCGGCGCATCGCCGATAATACCGGCATCCACCGCACCGGCATTCAGCGCTTCCGCCAGCGGTGCCGCCGCCGGGAACTCGGCCCATTCGATTTTATAATTGAGGTTGTTCAACTGCTGCGCCGCTTCCATTTCGGCGTGCATATTTCCCTTTTGATCGGCAATGCGCAGCGTCACGGTTTCTGCCGCCGCCGCGCCGCTGGCTGTCACGATTAATAGTGCCAAAGCTGCTCTTTTCATTGTGTTTTATCTCATCGCGCAAAACCCCAGCCTAACCCGGGCGCGCCAAATGACCGATGCCGATTTCGCATGAGATATGCCGCGTGGCGCATAAAGACTATGCATGCAATCACCGCAATTATCGTAGCGGCGCAATTTATTGCGCAATGTCGTGAGGAGCGCGGTGTCGCCTGAAAAATGCGCGATTAATCGCGCCGCTACAGAGTGTGCGCGCAAGAGTCTGAACCCGGTTGTCACTTTTGCGCGAGTGGTTGTCAGCAATGCGCGAGCCGCGCCGCGCGATGCTGGGCGAGACTGAACGCCACATTACAAGGAGATCGTTATGCTCACGCAACCCGCTGCAAAATACCGCCCGTTTCCGGTTATCGACTTACCCGATCGTCAGTGGCCCTCGCGCCAGCTGACGCAGGCACCGCGCTGGCTCTCTACCGACTTACGCGACGGCAATCAGGCGCTGGCGACACCAATGGACAGCGCGCGCAAGCTGGAGTTCTGGCAACTGCTGCTGCGCTGTGGCTTTAAGGAGATTGAGGTGGCGTTTCCGGCGGCATCGCAGACCGATTTTGATTTTGTCCGTTTGCTGATTGAGCAGAAGCACATTCCAGACGATGTGGCGATTCAGGTGTTGACCCAGGCGCGCAGCGATCTGATTGATCGCACCTTCGACGCGCTGCGTGGCGCACCGAACGCCATTATTCATCTCTACAACGCCACCGCGCCGCTGTTCCGCGAGCGCGTGTTCCGCCAGAGCAAAGCCGAAATTATCGAACTGGCCTGCGCCGGTGCGCGTCAAATTCGTGCCCGCTGCGAAGCGCAAAAGGATACCGCGTGGACCTTCGAGTATTCGCCAGAAACCTTCTGCTTTACCGAACCGGAGTTTGCGCTGGAGATTTGCGAAGCGGTGGCGGCGATTTGGCAGCCGGGCCCGGTGCGTCCAATGATCATCAACCTGCCCGCGACCGTCGAAGTGAACACGCCGAACGTCTATGCCGATCAGATTGAGGTTTTCTGTCGCCACTTCAGCCAGCGATCGCAGGTTGCGATCAGCGTGCATCCGCATAACGATCGCGGTACCGGCATCGCCTGCGCCGAGCTGGCGCTGCTGGCGGGTGCCGATCGCGTGGAAGGCTGCTTGTTTGGCAACGGCGAGCGCACCGGCAACGTCGATATCGTTACGCTGGCGCTCAATCTCTACACTCAGGGCATCGCGCCGCAGCTCGATTTCAGCGATATCCAGCAGGTGCTGGAAGTGGTGACGCGCTGCAACCAGCTGCCAGTGCATCCGCGTCATCCGTATGCCGGTGAACTGGTGTTTACCGCCTTCTCCGGTTCGCATCAGGATGCGATACGCAAAGGCTTTGCCGCCCGTGCTGAGCGTGAAGAAGCAATCTGGCAGATGCCGTATCTGCCGCTCGATCCGCTGGATATCGGCTGCAGCTACGAAGCGGTGATCCGCGTTAACAGTCAATCGGGTAAAGGCGGCGCCGCCTGGCTGCTGGAGCAGAATCACGGTCTGCAGCTGCCGCGCGGCTTGCAGCAGGATTTCAGCCGTCTGGTGCAACAGCAAACCGACCAGCACGGTCAGGAGATGACCCATCACGCGCTGTGGCAGTTGTTTTGTCAGCATTACGGCTTAACGCAGCCCGTGCGTTGTTTGCTGGAAGCGGAAAGTCACAGCGACGATAAAGGCGAAACGCGCCTCAAGGCGCGGCTGCAACAGGGCGCGCAGCAGTTGATGCTGGAAGGTAAAGGCAACGGCTTGCTCTCAGCCGCCGTTGCCGCGCTGCGTCAGCGCTATGACGTAATCATCACCATTGAGGATTATCACGAACACACGCTGGGCAAACGCAGCGACAGTCGTTCGGTGACCTATATCAGCTGCATTAATGCACGCGGTGAACGCGCGTGGGGCGTGGGCATTGATAATGATGTGGCGCGCGCTTCACTGCAGGCGCTGCTCAACGCAGCGCACGCTTTTCTGCCGCAGGAAAGTAGTTCGCTGGCGTGACGCCGAGCACGCGGCGAAACATCGCGCTGAAGGCACTCGGGCTGTCATAACCGAGATCGAGCGCCACCGTCAGCACGCTATCGCCCTGCGCTAAGCGGGTTAACGCCACGCTCAGTCGCGCGCGGCGTACCCAGTCGCTGAATTGTAACCCGGTTTCGCGACTGAAATGGCGCGCCAGCGTGCGTTCGGCCACGCAAAGTTGCGTGGCGGCGCGAGCCAGCGTCCAGTTTTCGCCGGGCGCTTGCTGGATCTGCTGGCACAAACTCAGCAGCCGCTCGCTCTCCGGCAGCGGCAGACCAAACGGCAGCACATCCATCACGCGGATCTCATCGAGGATCAGCTCGTAAATCCGCTCGGCGCGGCTGCCGGGAACGTACTGTTCCGGCAGCGCCAGCGCGCTGACAATCAACTCACGCAGCAGCGGCGAAATCTGCACCACCTGACAACTGGCGGGCAGATCGGCGCGCGCCAGCGGATCCACAAACAGCGTGCGTGCGGCCACCGCGCCAACAATGTGCAGCGCGTGACGCGTCCCCGCCGGCAGCCAGACGCCGCGACTCGGCGGCACAATCCAGCTGCCGTGCTGCGTTTCCACTTTCACCACGCCGCTCAGCGTGTGGATCAGCTGGGCGCAAGCGTGGTGATGCCACGGCTCCGCGTCGCCATGCGCATAATCGTGCGCATAGGGCACCAGCGGACGATAGGCGAAGTCGAAGTTGAGCCGCGCACTCATGTTAGCGTTTCAGATATTGATAAACTGCCGCCAGATCCTGCTCGCCGTAACCGGCATCTACCGCTTGCTGCCAGACATCGACGATGTTTTCCAGCGCCGGCAGTTTGCTATCGCCCGCCGCATCCAGCGCCAGTTTGGCGTCTTTCAGCGCCCACACCAGATGCATCTGCGGCGTGAAATCACCGCTGGCAATCATGCCAAGTTTCATTTTGGCGTACGGCGCCGCCAGCGGACCGCCATCCAGCACTTTCCACAGATCGTCGGTGCTGAAACCAAACTCTTCCGCCAGACGCGTACTTTCCGCCAGGCTCTGCATCAGACCAATCAGCCAGCTATTCACCACCAGCTTCATGCGCGAACTGGCGCCCGCCTCGCCCAGCCATTGCGTGCCTTTACCGATCGCGGCGAACACCTGCTCGGCGGCCTGCGCGTTGCTCTGATCGCCGCTGGCCATCACCAGGATTTGCGCATTCTCTGCTGGCGCTTTGGTGCCGGAAACCGGTGCATCGATAAACACCACGTCCGGACGCGTGCTTTTGAATTGCGCGATCAGTTGATCGGTGGCGGCCACGCCGATGGTGCCCATCTGGCAAATTGTCGCACCCTGCTTGAGCGCGGAGCTGGCGTCGTTCAGCGCCTGACGCGTGGTATCGCCGTCGGCCAGCATGGCGATCACCACATCCGCGCCACTCACCGCTTGTGCAGCGCTGTCGGCCAGCGTGATGCCTGCATCCAGCAGATCTTCGCCTTTGGCACGCGTGCGGTTCCAGCCGCGCACCGTGAAGCCTTTTTTCAACAGGTTAGCGGCAAACGCATGCCCCATCGCGCCCAATCCCAGTACCGCGACCACAGGTTGTTGACTCATCATTCCCTCTCTTTTGTGCCTTAAGACAAAACCGCCAGACTGACAGAATTTCCCTGTCGCAGCCAGGCCAGAGATGCGATGAAAAAACATTTTCAACGCCGCAATGATGAATAATCCGTCATACTATTTACGCTTTTCAAACAAATGATAAAACGATTAACATACGCGCCATTAATGTTCCATTCGGTACATTCCACGCCCTTTTTACGGTCTTTCATAATGAAAATAGCTTTACTGCGACAGGCTTCGCTGCTGATGCTGCCTGCGATGTTACCGGTCTCGGCGCTGGCGGCAAACGCGGCCAGCAACACCATGGTGGTGAGCGCGGCGCCGTCCGCTTCGGGCCTTTCTGAACTCGACACGCCAGCGGCGGTTAGCGTGGTGTCCGGCGACGATATGCGCCATGCGGCACCGCGCGTCAATTTGTCAGAGAACCTCAGCAGCGTGCCGGGTTTACAGATACAAAATCGTCAAAATTATGCCCAGGACCTGCAGATTTCGGTGCGCGGTTTTGGTTCGCGTTCCACCTTTGGCCTGCGCGGCATTCGTATGTACGTCGACGGGATCCCCGCCACCATGCCCGACGGCCAGGGACAAACTTCCAACATCGATATCGGCTCCATCGATCACATCGATGTGCTGCGCGGCCCCTTCTCGGCGCTGTACGGCAACTCGTCGGGCGGTGTGATTAACGTTGAAACCAAAACCGGACAGCAACCCACCACGCTGGAAGCCAGCAGCTGGTACGGCAGTTACGGCAGCTGGCGCAACAGCGTTAAAGCCAGCGGTGCAACCGGCGACGGTACGCAAGCCGGCGACGTCAACTACACGGTTTCCGCCTCGCGTTTTACCACGCACGGCTTCCGCGATCACAGCTCGGCGCAAAAAAACCTCGGCAACGCCAAACTCGGCGTGCGCATCGACGATGTCAGCACCCTGACGCTGTTGTTCAACAGCGCGCACGTTGAAGCGCAGGACCCGGGCGGTTTGACCGCTGAGCAGTGGAAAAATAATCCCCGCCAGGTCGCCAGCAACGTGAGCTTGTACGACGCGCGTAAAACCGTCGATCAGACGCAAGCAGGCCTACACTATCAGCGCCAGATGAGTGAGAACGATGACCTGAGCGTGATGATGTACGCGGGTGAACGTGAAACCACGCAGTATCAATCCATTCCTAAAGCCACCCAGCTGCGCGCAGGTTATCCCGGCGGCGTGATCGCTTTGTCGCGTCATTATCAGGGCATTGATACCCGCTGGACGCACCGCGACGCGCTGTTCACCATTCCGGTAACCTTCACTGGCGGGCTCGACTATGAAACCATGACTGAGAAGCGTAAAGGTTATCAAAACTTTAACGGCGACGAGTTGGGCGTACAGGGCGAGATGCGTCGTAATGAACGCAACCTGATGTGGAACCTCGATCCTTATCTGCAAACCGCGTGGCAGCTAACCGATAAACTGTCACTGGATGCCGGCGTGCGTTTCAGCACGGTGAATTTCGACTCCAATGACTATTACGTCACCGACAGCGATCCCGATGACAGCGGCAATCGTCGCTATCACCGCTGGTTGCCTGCCGCTGCGCTGAATTACGCCATTGATAACAGCTGGAACGCCTACGTTTCTGCTGGTCGCGGCTTCGAAACGCCGACGCTGAATGAGTTGTCCTATCGCGCCGCCGATCAGGCCGGGCTGAATCTCAACCTGCAACCTGCCACCAGCGAAACGGTTGAACTGGGCAGTAAAAAACGCATCGGCAACGGACTGTTAACGGCGGCGATTTTCCAGACTGACACCAAAAACGAGATCGTTTCTGACAGCAGCTTTGAAGGCCGCACCAGCTACAAAAACGCCGGTGAAACCCGCCGTCGTGGATTGGAGCTGGGCCTCGACCAGCAATTCGGCGAGAGCTGGCGCTTCAAAGCCGCATGGACCTTGCTGGATGCCCGCTACCGCTCTAACGCCTGCGGCACCGAAAGCTGCGACGGCAACCGCATTCCCGGCATTGCCCGTAACATGGCTTACGCCGGACTGGCTTACGCGCCCGACCAAGGCTGGTATGCCGGAACCGATGTGCGCTACCTGAGCGATATCGCGGCGGATGATGAGAATGACGTGAAAGCGCCGTCTTATACCGTGGTCGGCGTGAACAGCGGTTATAAATGGCTGGTGCAGAACTGGACGTTGGATCTATTTGGCCGCGTCGATAACCTGTTTGACCGCAACTACATCGGTTCGGTGATCGTGAATGAAAGCAACGGTCGCTATTACGAACCGGCGCCGGGTCGCAATTACAGCGTGGGCCTGACGGTGAGTTATGCGTTTCAGTAAATAAACGCGTTGGATAGATGATATTAAAGCCCTGCAAGCCGCTTGCGGGGCTTTTTATTGGTTGAATATTGTCCAGCACGGCATATTGCTTTATAGTTATGTAGCAACATCTCTACATATCATGGAGGTCGTGATGACAGTGACGAGAATCAGCAGTCGAGCTTTTAATCAGGAGGTATCCCGTGCCAAGAAAGCCGCCGAGGAAGGCCCGGTTTATATTACTGACCGTGGCAATCCTGCACATGTTTTACTGACATTTGAAGCGTATAAAAAACTCACGGGTTCAAACCGAAGCATCGTAGATTCACTCGCAATGCCGGACGGCGTAGATATCGATTTTGAACCAGAACGTGCGACCATAATCAACAGGGATGTGGAGTTCTAATGCGCTATTTGCTGGATACCAATGTTATTTCAGAATTACGTAAGGCAGGGACGCCTAAAGCCAATCCTCAGGTGATTGCCTGGGCTAAAAGCATTGATGCTGAAGAGATGTTTATTTCAGCATTAACGCTGATGGAAATTGAAAAAGGTATCCTTAAGTTCGCCCGTAAAGACCCTCAGCAAGCTCATCATTTACAGCGCTGGTATCAAGAGCAGGTTCTGACAGAATTTGCCTGGCGCACACTTTCAATTGATAGCAGCGTGGCCCGTCTTTGCGCTCAGCTGCATATTCCTGATGAACGCCCACATACCGACGCGCTGATCGCGGCGACAGCGATTCATCACGAGCTGATTCTGGTCACGCGTAACGTACGGGATTTTGATACCACTGGCGTGATGTTGCTGAATCCATGGCAGGAACGGTAGGCTCGCCATTCATGGCGACCTGAAAGCCAGGTGCGCATGAATGCGCACCTTACGATGAACCTTACTTCAACAACGCCAGCACATCATCGGTGGTGCCGGTTTCGCCCAGGCGCGGGAAAATGCGCTCGACGCTGTTTTTATGCGTTTCGGCATTCAGGCAGGTCATGGCGTCGGTTGCCAACGTGACGTTGTAACCCAGCTCATACGCCTGACGCGCCGTGGATTCCACGCCGATGCTGGTGGCGATGCCGCAAACTACAACTTGTGTGATGCCGCGCTGCTGCAGCTGCTCGTGCAGATCCGTGTTGTGGAATGCGCCCCAGGTTTTTTTGGTAACGATGATGTCGCCGCGCTGCTGCGCCAGGTCCGGCACCAACGTCGCCCAATCGGCTGGCAAATCGCCAGCGTGTTTCGGCTGCTCATTACGGCCAGGCGCGCCGCCCGCAACGTTGACCAGCACCACTGGGCGCTTTTTCCCACGGAATGCATCGGCCAGACGCGCTGAGCGCTCAATCACTTCATGCGCCTCTAACGGTGCGACCGGCAGCGCAACAATGCCGTTTTGCAGGTCAATCACAATCAGCGCGGTGTTGTCGTCAAGGGTAGTTAAAGCCATGTTGAGTCCTCTCAGGATTATTGGTTGGCAAGTCGTTGCAGTAAGGGAAGCGCGGCCAGCAGCGTGTGCTGTTCCTGCGGGCTCAGTTGCGTTGCGATGCTGTTGAGCAGCCAGTCATCACGTTGTGCGCGGTTGGCAGCAATCAGTTTCAGGCAGGCATCGGTGGGTTGATAGCGGGTTTTGCGGCCATCCAGCGGATCGGCTGCGCCCTGCACCATACCCAGCGTCTGCAGGCTCGCCACGGTGGCACCCATCGACTGCGTGCGCACCCCTTCCAGCGTAGCCAATTCTGTTACCGTCATCGCGCCATCGCGCACCAGATAGCCAAGTACCGACACCTGCGGCCAGGTGAGATCGCCCGGCGGCGCCGATTCACGCAGGCGACGCGCCAGTTTGCCATTGATGCTGCGCAGTAACGCTGCCGCACTGTTGAGATCGCTCATGGCACCTTCTCCTTACTGATGAGCCGCGAGTATATAAATACGAAGGAAAACTGTGTAGTTTACCTTCGTATCAATTTGTAATTGTGCCAGATTGTTAGGTGGTCGCCATGCATGGCGATCCTAGGCGCGCTGCAGATAATGAATCAAACTGTGGAAACGCAGCGGCGTGCTGAGGGGATTGCGGTAGCTGTGCGGCGTGTCGGCGGCGAACTGGCTAGCCTGGCCCGAAAGCAAGCGGCGCCATGTGCCTTCCACGCCCAGCAACAATTCGCCTTCCAGCACCACAACCTGCTCAATCACCCCGCTTTCATGCGCCGAGGAATCACTCTGCGCGCCACCCGCCAGCGTCACTTCCAGCAGATCAAAACGCAGTCTGGCATCGTACGGCAGCAGCGGCTTAACCTGCATCTGCGCGTTGGGCTGGCTGAAGGTCGCCACGCTGCCCGGCGGTTGATCGCTGCCCTGCACAAAAAAGGAAAACGGCACGTTAAAGCCAGTGGCAATTTTCCACAGCGTCGCCACCGTGGGGCTCGATTCACCGCGCTCGATTTGGCCGAGCATCGCTTTGCTCACGCCGGTGCGATCCGCTGCCAGCGTCAGGCTCCAGCCGTTGGCCTGACGCAACTGTTTCAGCGCCAGACTCAAATGTTGATGCAAATTTTCCATGTGTTCTCCCGAAAAGCTCGCGCGCAGTGTAGCACTTGTGCGCTATAACGCTCCATGCCACAATGTGCGTTATAACGCACAATCGGATGTGACCTGATGACCACCGCCACCACACGCAGTGCCTTCTCTTTCCCGATGCTGATTTCGGGTTTTATCGCCGTGCTGGTGGGCTACAGCAGCACGGCAGCGCTGATCTTCCAGGCGGCGCAGGCGGCGGGCGCTTCGCCGGCGCAGATTGGCGGCTGGCTGTCGATGCTCGGCGTAGGTATGGGGTTGGCCTCGCTCGGCTTATCGCTATGGACACGCATGCCGATCCTCGCAGCCTGGTCGACGCCTGGCGCGGCGCTGCTCGCCACCAGCGTGCAGGGTTTGACGCTGAATGAAGTGGTGGGCGTTTTTGTCGCCACCAACCTGTTGATTGTGTTATGCGGCGTTACCGGCCTGTTCGCCCGCCTGATGAATCACATTCCGCAATCGCTGGCGGCCGCGATGTTGGCCGGGATTCTGCTGAAATTTGGCATCGGCACCTTTAGCGGTTTGCAGAGCAATTTCGCGCTGTGCGGCAGCATGTGTTTGGTGTGGTTGTTGAGCCGCCGCTGGCTGCCGCGCTACGCCATCATTCTGGCGTTGATCGCGGGCGTGCTGGTGGCGCTCGGCCAGCAATCGATCCACTTTCCGCCGCATGCGCTGGCGATCAGTCGGCCGGAATTCATCATGCCGCAGTTTAATCTGGCGGCGCTGATTGGCGTGGGTTTGCCCTATTTTCTCGTCACCATGGCGTCGCAAAATGCGCCCGGCATCGCCACCTTGCAGGCGCACGGCTATCAGCCGCCGGTATCTGCACTCACCGGCTGGACCGGCTTTATCGCTTTAGTGCTGTCGCCGTTTGGCGGGTTTTCGGTGTGTATCGCTGCGATTACCGCTGCTATCTGTATGGGCGACGATGTCGATCCGAATCCGGCGCGCCGCTGGATGGCATCGGCATTGGCGGGCGTGTTCTATCTGCTGACCGGATTTACCGGCGGATTGATCGCCATCATGCTGAGCGCCTTGCCGCCGGTGTTGATTGCCACGCTGGCGGGTCTCGCGCTGCTGGCTACGCTGTCCGGCAGTTTGCAGCGCGCCTTAGCCGAACCGGATCAGCGCGACAGCGCCATCGTGGCGTTTCTCATCACCGCCAGCGGTGTTTCGCTGCTCGGCATCGGCTCCGCCTTTTGGGGTTTGCTCGGCGGCATGCTGACCTATGTGATCCTTTCCCCGCGCAGTCGCGCTTAAAATTTCAGCAATCTTCTCCGCACGCGGGAAAAACGCCCTGTTTTTCCCCCTTTATCAGCCGTTTGATTTCGCTGCATTTGGCTTAAGATCACTATCATCGCCAAAAACACACACTGTTCTGCCTCAGACAACCACCGATAAGGGCCCAACGAGTGGCAAAAACTTTTCTGCGCAGCGGCAATCTGGACACGGTACTGGCACTGGGTGAAAACGGCCAGCCGGTCTGGACGTCCGCGCTGCAAATCCGTGAAACCCTGCGCCTGCGCCGCCAAACCACGCTGGCCAATTGCCTCGCGATCCCGCAGGTCAACGAGCGCGGTGACCGCCTCGATTGGTACGCCCCGTTTACTGGCAAAGTAAAATCCTGGCTGAGTGCCAGCGATCACGAGCGCCGTCAGGCGCTGGAAATGCTGACGCTAAACCAGCAGGATCTGCAGGCGCTGAGCCTGCGCGCCCGCGACGCGGAGAATCCGGCGATGCGCTTGTTTGGTGCGTTGCTGAGCAAAACGTTGCAGTTCCCGGATCAGCAGTACGTTTATCTGGTGGATGGCAAACCGGTGATCACCTTCTGGGGCTTTGTTGATCCGCAGGCGCGTTCGCGTGATGACGCGCTGGCCTGCCTGCGCGATTCGCTGGAAGATGCGCTGCCGCCGCTGCTGCCAGAACCGCCAGCACCTGCTCCGCTGGTGGTTGCGCCGGTAATTGCGCCGCTGATCGAGGTGCCGCCTGCCGCTGCTCAACCAGTGATTGAGCCGGAACCTGAAGCCGAAGAACCGGCGGTTGAGGACATTGCTGAGCCCGCGCCTGAACCGCTACCCGAACCTGTCGCGCCGCCACGTCGCGCCTTTGCCGTGCGTCCGCTGATGCTGCTGTTGCCGGTTGCGGCGCTGGTGGCTGCGGGCGTCGCCTACTGGCTGCACAGCGCGCCGCAACCTGCTGCGATTAGCGTTGCGGATGTGCCGGTGCCGGTGAGTAAACCGCCTGCCGTGATGGTTAAAGCGGAAAAACTCGCCGCCACGCTGCCACAAACCGCCGCCACCGTCGTTGCCGCCGCGCCGGTTGCCGCACCTGTCGCATCGCCTGAGGTGGTGGCTGAACACACCGAACCGGCCAAAGCCGATGATTTGGTGATGACCACCGAAGATGCGCGCGTTGGATCGGTGAAATTTATTAACGGCACCTGGCGCGTCACGTTGCGTCAAACCAATCTGCCGACCGGCAAACCGCCAAGCCTGCGCTATCAAATCCGCAACGGCAAAGGCACCGCCACCATTACCCAGGGCGACAACATCCGCTGTAAAGCCGATGTCACTGCCGCGATGACCAGCGCCGGCAGCATGGAAGTGCGCAGCCGCTATACTGCGACCTGCAGCGATAAATCGCGTTACCGCATGCCGGAACTGGTGTGTAAAGCCGGTGATGGCATCGCCAGCTGTACTGCGCAATACGGCGCAGATCAGGTCTTCCCGTTGACGATTAAGCGTGAGAGTAAGTAAACATGTTGGCTCCCCTCATCGATGACAAACAGAAAATCACGCTGATTGAAGATAGCGGTGTGCAGTTTCTTGATTTCGGTTTGCGTTTACCTGCGTTGCAGGCACGTCGTCAGTTCGTGCGGCAAACCGCCAACGGCCCGCTGCTGCGTCTCAACGTCGACGGTAACAGCGGCAAGTTCCTGCTCTATCCGGAAGATGGCGGCGCGGCGGAAGTGGTGCGTCCGGAAACGGACATCGCGCTAGCCGACTCTCTGAAGCTGCTGGCTCATCAATGGCTGCCGCTGCCGGTGCTGCGCTGCACCAGTGGACGTCGTTTTATCGGCGGCCCGGACAACTGGGCACGTCTGCATCTGGCGCCGCTGGCGCAACCCGACGCGGCAGGCAACACCCATCGCATCACCCTCGCCTTTGATACGCGCATTGTGTCTGAGCAGGATGGCGGCGAGCAGCACGGTTTAAGCAAAGCCGATGCGCAGAACGGCGTCAGTTTCGCCCTCGCCTGGCACAACTACGAGCTGGGTGAATTCCTCGACCATACATGGGTTGATGGCTGGCTGCGTGAAACCTTTAGCCAGCAGGTGCATGCGCTGGAATCACGTCGCGAGCAGGAGCTGAACCAGGCGCTGCGTGAATTCGAATATCAGGCGCACTATCTTAACTTGCTGGAACTGCTGGGCGAGCAGCTCGATCTGGCGGAAATCTACATTCAGGCAACCTCGCTGCAAACCCCGGCGGTCAACGTCGATATCATTCTCGACGTCGGCAACTCGCATACCTGCGGCATTCTGGTGGAAGATCACGCCGAAGAGAGCAGCGGCCTGCGTCAAACCTACGAGCTGCAGCTGCGCGATCTCTCCGAGCCGCATCAGGTTTACAACGAGCTGTTCGACAGCCGTCTGGAGTTTGCTGAAACCCGTTTCGGCAAGGCCAATTTCTCGCTGGAGAGCGGCCGGGAAAACGCTTTTATGTGGCCGTCGCTGACGCGCGTAGGCCGGGAAGCCAGCCGTCTGGCGTTGCTGCGTGCCGGCACCGAAGGCAGCACCGGTTTGTCCAGTCCGCGCCGCTATTTGTGGGATGAAGCGCGCTATCAGCCAGGCTGGCGCTTCAACGCCAACGGCAGCAGCGATGAGCCGCAAGCCACCGCGCTGCCGTTCACCTTACTGATTAACGACGAAGGCCAGCCGCTGCACGCACTGGCGGAAGACGACCGTCTGCCGGTGTTCTCCGCCAGCTACAGCCGCAGTTCGCTGATGACCTTTATGCTGTGCGAACTGCTGGCGCAGGCGATGATGCAGATGAACAGCGTGGCGCAGCGCCAGCGCATGCCGCAAAGCCAGGCGCCGCGCCAGCTGCGTCATGTGATCCTGACGCTACCGTCAGCGATGCCGAAGCCGGAGCGTGAGATTTTCCGTCGCCGCATGCAGGAAGCCATCGCGCTGGTATGGAAAGCCGAGGGCTGGCATCCGGCCGAAGAGGAATTTACCGCCGCCAGCCAGGCAAACAGCCTGCGTCCGGTGCCGGATGTGCAGATGGAGTGGGACGAAGCCACCTGCGGTCAAATGGTGTGGCTATTCAACGAAACCCAGGTCAACTTTGCCGGCCGCGCAGAAGATTTCTTCAGCAGCATGGCGCGCCCGGATCGTCCGCGTGAAGTTGACGAGCTGCCGGGTAAAAGCCTGCGCATCGCCTCGATTGATATCGGCGGCGGCACCACCGATTTAGCCATTACCCAATATCGTCTTGATGACGGCCAGGGCAACAACGTCAAAATCACCCCGCGCTTGCTGTTCCGCGAAGGCTTCAAAGTCGCCGGTGACGATATTCTGCTGGACGTGATTCAGCTGTGGATTCTGCCAGCGTTGCAGCAGAGCTTGCAGAAAGCCGGTTTGCAGTTGGCCGAACCACTGATGAACAAGCTGTTTGGTCACGACAGCCGCATGGACGGACAAGCCACGCTGCGTCAGCAAGTGACGCTACAGCTGTTTATTCCGCTGGCGCAGGCGGTGCTGGAGCAGTATGAAAATTGGGATCCGCTCGACAGCCATAGCGAGATCAACGCGCTGTTCGGCGAGCTGGTGCCGCAAAAACCGGCCAGCAGCGTGCTGGCGTTTGTGAATGGCGAAATTCAGCGCACGCTCGGCGGCGACAGCCGATTCGATCTGCTCGAAGTGCCGCTGGTGGTCAGCATGGCGCAGTTGCACGGCGAGTTCCTGCAACACCGTATGGCGATCATTCCGGCGCTGCGCGCGATGTGTGAAGTGGTGTCGCTGTATCAGTGCGATGTGCTGCTGCTCACCGGTCGTCCGTCACGCTTTCCTGGCATTCAGGCGCTGGTGCGCCATCTGCAACCGCTGCCGGGCAGCCGTATTTTGTCGCTGGAAGGCTATCACACCAGCGACTGGTATCCGTTCAACAAGCAAGGCCGCATTGATAACCCGAAATCCACCGCCGCAGTCGGCGCGATGCTGTGCCTGCTGGCGCTCGATCTGCGCCTCAGCAGCTTCTGGTTCCGCGCCGGTGATTTCGAACCGTACTCCACCATTCGCTATCTCGGCGTGCTGGATGAGACCTCGGCGCTCAGCGACGATAATCTGTGTTACAGCGAGATCGATCTCGACAGCAGCAGCTTCGCGCTGGATCGCAAAAGCAGCTTCCGCATTCGCGGCAACGTTTGCCTCGGCTTCCGCCAGCTGGAGAACGATCGCTGGCCGGCCTCGCCGCTGTATAGCCTGAGCATTGTGGACCCGACGCTGGCGCGTCAGGTTGCCGGCGAAAGCGTACTGCGCATTAAGCTGGCGGTGCAGCCCGGCCCGGATAATCTCGGCCCTGAACGCTTAGTGTTAAGCGATGCACGCATGGATGACGGCACGCGCGTGCCGCTGGAGCAGCTGAGTCTGAAACTGAACACGCTTTCTGCCACCGGCAACGCGAATGCGCAATATTGGATCGACAGCGGGAGCGTCTGCAAACGATGAGAACTGCCAAAAAAGCCTCGCCGGTTACGCCCGCGAAACGTCTTAGCCTGATGCAGGAAACGCTGGATGGCGCGCTGAACTGGGTGGAAACCCATCAGGCGCACGCACCGCGTCTGGCAATGGAAGCTGAAACGCTGACGCTGCAGCTGCGCCGCGCGCGCGTGGAGAGCCATGCATTGGCGCGCCAGCTGGCGCGTCCGGTGACGCTGGCGCTGTTTGGCCAGTCGCAGGCGGGCAAAGCCTGGCTGCTGAGTGAGATGGTCGGCGATGCCCAGGGCCAGTTAATCGCACGTCTTGGCGATAAAACCCTGAATTATTTCCAGAACATCAATCCCGGCAATCTCGATTTCGCCATCGCCACCCGCTTCAGCCACCAGCGTGAAACGCAATCCAACGCCTGGCCGCTGGAGATGACGCTGCTAAGCGAAGTGGAACTGATTCGTTTAATGCTGGCCTGTGCCAACACCGAGCTTCAGCCGGACACGGCGCAGATCGATGCCGCATTGCAGCGTTTGCAGCGCCACCGTCAGGATGAAGCGCAGCCTGGCCTCGACAGCGATGCGCTGATCACGCTATGGGCGTGGAGCCGTCGTCACCATCGTCATGCCGAGATTCTCGATCGTCACTTCTGGCCGCAGGCGGTAGCGCTGGCGCCGTGGCTCAACGTGGACGACCGCGTGCAGCTGTTTGCCCTGCTGTGGCCGGGACAGAACGCCTTGAACGAAAGCCTGCGCAGCCTGATGCATTTGCGCCACCAGCTGCGCCATGCGCCGCGCGTGTTAGCGCCACTCAGCATGCTGGTGGATGATGCCGCGCTGCCAGCAGAAAAACTGATTGGCAATGATGCCGACTGGCAGGAGATGATCGAAGTGTGTCCGATCGTCGCCAATCGCGTGGGGAAAGCGCAGCATGTACCGCTTGGATTGCTGTCGCTGCTGACGCTGGAGATCACCTTGCCGCTCAGCTCCACGCCGCGTCAGGCGCTGTACGATGATGCGGATATGCTGGAGCTGCCTGCACCGGGCACGCCAGCCGATCGCGCGCAACAGGATGAACTGGCCCAGCTGCGCAAACGCGATCCGCTGCGCGCCACGCTGCTGGAACAGAAACGTGCGCTGCTGCCGGGCCTGTACGCCGCGCGTCAGGGCATTGATCTGATGCTGATCTGTACCGCCGCCAGCCAGCGTCACGACACCGATGTCGCCGCCAGCGCGCTGCGCGAGTGGCACATACACCAAACCATCGCCGCCAGCGGTGAGAAGCCGCGTCTGATTTGGGCGATCACGCCACATGATGCGCGCTATCAGCAGCAGCAGATTAACGTTGATGAAGCGGTGCAACGCCAGATTGGTCAGCCGGGACAGAGTTGGGGGTCGATGCTGGCGCTGGATCGCGCGGGCGTCGATCGCATGGGCAGCTGGTTGCAGGATGAGATGCAGCCGGAAGCGCGCCGTGAGCGTTTAGCGTTGCAGCTCAGCGCGCTACAGCACAAGCTGGTGGAACGTTTGCAGCCGTGGACCGAATCCAGCGCCACGCCAGAACAGGCAGCTCGCAAGCAGGCGATTTCCGATACGCTGCTGAAATGCTTGCAACATCGCACCGGTTTGCACGGCGAACTATTGGAGCGTTTGCAGCCGTCGCGTGAAGCGGTGCGTCAGCTGTGGCTGAGCCAGAGCAGCAGCCATCACATTCAGCACAGCGCCAAAACCGCGGCCGCTGAGCAGAGCTATTTCGGCATCGGCTTCGAGTTCGATCTGTTTAAAGATGAGCCGGTCGCTGCCGCTGAGCCGCGCAGTTCGGGCGGGCAACGCGATCAGCAGTTCCCGCAGCAGGTGTTTGCGCTGTGGCTGGAGCACTTGCGTCAGTTGCCGGAGAGCCGCAGCCTGCTGGCGCTGCTCAACGTTGATAAGCCGACACTGGAGATGCTGGTGGAAGAGTTAATTACCGCCAGTTTCCGTCTCAAGGTGCTGAGCAAACTGCAAAGCGCGCTTAACGAGCCGGATGCGCAGGCCAGCGCCCATGAAGCGCGTACCGATCGCCAGGTTTCACGCGCCATGACGGTGCTGGGGGATTTTGTGGCGTGGCTGGGCTTTTTACAACGCCCGGAGAGCGAGCGTCCTGAAAGCCGCGTCAATCGCGGTCAGACGATTTTCGCCCGTCCGCCTGCACCGAGCGTCAGCTTCTCGCCGGGACAGCGTTTGACGCGCTTGTCTGCCGCGCCCGCCAATCATACCGCTTACTACATCTATGACTGGCTGGTGGGGTTGAATTCGGTGATCGTTGAGAACAACGGCTACACCGGCGGTGGTGATTTGCCCGCTAATGCCCGCCAGATGCTGGCGATTTTGCTGTTACCGCTGCACGCGTAATTTATTCTCCACGCACCAAACGCAGCTCGCCTTCTAACTGCTGCTGCGCCTCTTCCAGTAACGCCAGCACCGGCGCGAATTCTGCACTCACGCTGGCGTCATCGGCATGCGCTAAATAGAAGGTGGCCGGCAGCGCCATGCCGCCGGTCAGCCAATCCCACAGCGCATCAAGATTGTTACCGAAATCCACTGGGCAGGCACTCTGCTGCACCAGCGCGCGGTAAAACGCCTGGCGATCTGACAAGTTTTCAAAGTCAAAATGGAGCGTCAACATGGTTAAGGCACCTGTTTGAAGCTGCGATAGTGATCGGTGGTGAGGAAAATCAATCCATCATTTGAGTAAAGCAGACGATCGGCGTCGCGGTGACCGCAATCGTAATTCACGTCAGCTTCATACCATTGCCTGCCCGCCTGCATCGGCAGCCTTCTTTCGCGGTTGCTAAAGCGATCGCCACCAATCGCGCGGCCCGGCAACACTTCACACAAGTTGCCTTTGCTGGGATTCCAGCCCTGACGACGCGCTTCATTTTTGGTGAGATAGAGATCGGGTAATGTGTGATGCTGCTGCAGCCAACGCGCCACGGTGTTGGCATCGGTGAGCTGTGAAATATCGGGGTGGCTGGTGGCCCATTTATCGGACAAACGCGGTTTTAGCCCGAGCCACAACGCGGCCAGGATCAGAATTAAGGCAATCCAGAGTTTTTTTGACATGGTGGCATCCTGAAAAACAGGACGACGATAATAACAGATTTAGGGCAGGGAAAAACGCGGGCCAGCAAAGCTGGCCCTGGCGGGGTTTACTGCATCGCGCTGGCGGATGGCGCGGCGTGACGACGCCATGCTCCCGGCGCTACGCCATACTGGCGTTTAAAGCTGCGGTTAAACGACTGCTGCGAGTCGAAACCGAGTGAAATCGCCACGTTAAGAATCGGTTCATTGCTGGTGGTCAAGCGATCCGCTGACTTCTTCAGCTTCTTCTCACGAATGTATTCGCCCAGAGGCAAACCCGTGTGCTCTTTGAACATACGCTGCAGGTGCCATTTCGAATAACCGGCGCGCCCCGCTACGGTATCCAGATCCAGACGCGTTTCAATATTGTTGTCAATCCAGTCGATCAAATCGTGAATAAATGCGGTGGTCATCATCTCGTTTTCTCCGGTCGCCGTTGCGAACAGTATCAGTATCAGTTGCAATTACACTTTAAGGTTGAACGACTATGCCAGTTAATGCAAGTTTTATTATTGCATTAAATGCCGCACTGCGCGTAGGGGCTTTGATCCTTCTGCAACGTAATGATCAAAACCGCACATAAAGTGTATCAGATATTCTTGCAGATGCAGTTTGAGCAAGCCTACACTCGTGGCGTTTTAATGCAATCATAAAAGTTGCAGATTTTTCGTACGTCTCCTTTCATTTTCACCAAAGCGGAATAACAACAATGCATCTGCAAACGTACAGGGTTCAATGGGCGGTAAGCCTGTCAGGAGTGATGTTGCTGGGAAGCCTGCTGGCCGGTTGCGATCGCGGTGTGGCGCAAAACGCCCCGCCGCCACCGCCCGAAGTAAGTGTCGCGCAGGTGGTAGAGCAGAAAGTCAGCCAATGGGATAGCTTTAATGGCCGTTTCGAAGCGGTGCAGAGCGTGCAGCTGCGGCCGCGCGTTTCGGGCTATATCGATCAGGTTAATTATCGCGAAGGCGATGAGGTGAAAAAAGGTCAGGTGCTGTTCACCATCGACGATCGCACCTACCGCGCCACGCTCGAGCAGGCGCAGGCCGAACTCGCTAACGCGCGTAGCCAGGCTACGCTGGCCCGCAGTGAATCGGCGCGTACCGATAAACTGATTGGCACCAATGTCGTGTCACGCGAAGAGTGGGAACAGCGTCGCTCGGCGGCTAATCAGGCGCAGGCCAGCGTGCTGTCAGCACAGGCGGCGGTGGATATGGCGCAGCTGAATCTTGATTTCACCCGCGTTACCGCGCCGATTGAAGGTCGCGCCAGCCGCGCGATGATCACCACCGGCAACTTAGTGACCGCCGGTGACAGCGCCAGCGTGCTGACCACGTTGGTATCGCAGGATCGCATGTACGTCTACTTCGACGTCGATGAAGCCACCTATCTGCATTATCAGGCGATGGCGCGTAAAGGCGAAAATCGCGGGTCACTGCCGGTAGAAGTAGCGCTGACCGGCGAAGAGGGTTTTCCGCATCGCGGCACCGTGGATTTCCTCGATAACCAGCTGACCGCCAGCACCGGCACCATCCGCATGCGCGCCTCGCTGGATAATCAGCAGCGTCAGTTCACACCGGGCCTGTTTGCGCGCGTGCGCTTGCCGGGCCGCGCCGACTTCACCGCCCTGTTGATTGATGATAAAGCCGTGCTCACCGATCAGGATCGTAAGTACGTTTTCGTGGTCGATGCGCAAGGTAAAGCCCAGCGCCGCGATATTCAGGCCGGCGAGTTAGCCGATGGTCTGCGTATTGTGCAGCAAGGCCTGAAGCCCGGCGACAAGGTGATCGTTAACGGCTTGCAGAAAGTCTTTATGCCTGGCATGCCGGTGAACGCCCAACCGGTGGCGATGCGCTCCGCTCAATAACCTTCGAGACTGCCTTTTATGGATTTCTCCCGCTTTTTTATCGACCGACCGATTTTCGCCGCGGTGCTGTCGATTTTGATCTTTACCACCGGACTGATCGCCATTCCGCTGCTGCCGATCAGTGAATATCCCAACGTGGTGCCACCGAGCGTGCAGGTGCGCGCGGAATATCCCGGTGCCAACCCCAAAGTGATTGCAGATTCTGTGGCGACGCCGCTGGAAGAAGCCATCAACGGGGTAGAAAACATGATGTACATGAAATCCGTGGCGGGTTCCGATGGCGTGCTGGTCACCACCGTGACCTTCCGTCCGGGCACCGATCCGGATCAGGCGCAGGTTCAGGTGCAGAACCGCGTGGCGCAGGCTGAAGCGCGTCTGCCGGAAGAGGTGCGCCAACTCGGCCTCACCACGCAGAAGATGTCGCCGACGCTGACGCTGGTGGTGCACATGTTCTCGCCGCACGGCAAGTACGATTCCCTCTATCTGCGTAACTACGCCACCCTGAAGGTGAAGGATGAACTGGCGCGCCTGCCAGGCGTCGGTCAGATTCAGATCTTCGGTGCCGGTGAATACGCGATGCGCGTCTGGCTCGATCCCAATAAGGTGGCGGCACGTGGCTTGACCGCCTCCGATGTGGTCAGCGCGATGCAGGAGCAGAACGTGCAGGTGTCTGCCGGCCAGCTTGGCGCGGAGCCGCTGAAGAAACAGAGCGATTTTCTGCTGTCGATCAACACCCAGGGTCGTCTTGAGAGCGAAGAGCAGTTCGGCAATATCATCCTGAAAACCGCTGACGACGGCACGCTGGTGCGACTGCGTGACGTGGCGCGCATCGAGATGGGTTCTGGCAGCTACGCGCTGCGTTCGCAGCTCAACAACAAAGATGCGGTCGGCATCGGTATCTTCCAGGCGCCGGGCGCCAACGCCATCGATCTGTCAAATGCGGTGCGCGACAAAATGGCCGAACTGGCCACCCGTTTCCCGGACGATGTGCAGTGGGCCGCGCCGTACGACCCAACGGTGTTCGTGCGTGACTCGATCCGTGCCGTGGTGCAAACGCTGTTCGAAGCGATTGTGCTGGTGGTGCTGGTGGTGATTCTGTTCCTGCAAACCTGGCGCGCCTCGATTATCCCGCTGCTGGCGGTGCCGGTTTCGGTGGTCGGTACCTTCAGCATCCTTTATCTGCTCGGCTTCTCGCTCAATACCTTAAGTTTGTTTGGGCTGGTGTTGGCGATCGGTATCGTGGTGGATGACGCCATTGTCGTGGTGGAGAACGTCGAACGTAATATCGAGCAAGGCTTATCGCCGACGGCGGCGGCGCATCAGGCGATGCGTGAAGTGTCCGGGCCGATTATCGCCATCGCGCTGGTGCTGTGTGCGGTGTTCGTGCCGATGGCGTTCCTGTCCGGCGTGACCGGTCAGTTCTATAAGCAGTTTGCGGTGACGATTGCCATCTCAACGGTGATCTCCGCCATCAACTCGCTAACGCTGTCACCGGCGCTGGCAGCACTGCTGCTGAAGCCACATGATGCCGCAAAGGATATGCCGACGCGCATTATCGATCGCCTGCTCGGCTGGCTGTTCCGTCCGTTCAACCGCTTCTTCCAGCGCAGTTCGGATGGCTATGAATCGCTGGTGGGTAAAACCTTGCGTCGTCGTGGCGCGGTGTTCGGCGTCTACGTGCTGCTGCTGGCCGGTGCGGGCTTTATGTTCCATACCGTGCCGGGCGGCTTTATTCCGACACAGGACAAGCTCTACCTGATTGGCGGCGTGAAGATGCCGGAAGGTTCGTCGCTGGCGCGTACCGATGAAGTGATTCGCAAGATGAGCGAGATCGGCATGAACACCGAAGGCGTGGCTTATTCGGTCGCCTTCCCCGGTTTGAACGCGTTGCAGTTCACCAACACGCCGAATACCGGCACGGTGTTCTTCGGTTTGAAGCCGTTCAGTGAACGTACGCGCACCGCCGCGGAAATTAATGCTGAGATCAACGCTAAGATCTCGAAAATCCAGCAAGGTTTTGGCTTCTCGATTATGCCCCCGCCGATTTTAGGTCTGGGACAAGGTTCGGGTTATTCGCTGTATGTGCAGGATCGCGCGGGGCTCGGTTACGGTGCGCTGCAAACCGCCATCAACACCATGACCGGTGCGGTGTTGCAGACGCCGGGCATGATGTTCCCGATTTCATCCTACCAGGCTAACGTGCCGCAGCTGGATGTGCAGGTGGATCGGGATAAAGCCAAAGCGCAAGGCGTGTCGCTGACCGAACTGTTCAGCACGCTGCAAACTTATCTCGGATCGTCGTACGTCAACGATTTTAATAAGTTTGGTCGCACCTGGCGCGTGATGGCGCAGGCGGACGGCGATTTCCGCGATAGCGTGCAGGGTATCGGTAACCTGCGTACCCGCAACGATCGCGGCGAAATGGTGCCGATTGGCAGCATGGTGAATATCACCACTACATATGGCCCGGATCCGGTGATTCGCTATAACGGCTATCCGGCGGCGGACCTGATTGGTGATGCCGATCCGCGCGTGCTCTCTTCGGCACAGGCGATGCAGAAGCTGGAGGAGATGTCGACGCAGGTGCTGCCGAACGGCATGAACATTGAATGGACCGACCTGAGCTATCAGCAATCAACGCAGGGCAATACCGCGCTGATCGTCTTCCCGGTCGCGGTTTTACTCGCATTCCTGGTGCTGGCGGCGCTGTATGAAAGCTGGACGCTGCCGCTAGCGGTGATCCTGATTGTGCCGGTAACCATGCTCTCGGCGCTGGTCGGCGTGTGGCTGACCGGTGGCGATAACAACGTGTTTGTGCAGGTTGGGCTGGTAGTGCTGATGGGACTGGCGTGTAAGAACGCGATTCTTATCGTCGAGTTTGCGCGCGAGCTGGAGATGCAAGGCAAGAGCATTGTCGATGCAGCGCTGGAAGCCTGTCGTCTGCGTCTGCGTCCGATCGTTATGACCTCGATTGCCTTTATCGCCGGTACCATCCCGCTGATTCTTGGCGAAGGTGCGGGCGCAGAAGTGCGCGGCGTAACCGGGATTACCGTGTTCTCCGGCATGTTGGGCGTGACGCTGTTTGGGCTGTTCCTGACGCCGGTGTTCTATGTGACGCTGCGTAAGCTGGTGACGCGCAAGCAACCACAGGCGGAAGTGCAAACGGTGTAAGGGTTTTAGGTGAAATGAACAATCCGGGCCAAGTGCCCGGATTTTTTTTTTGCGTGCAGATTGAGGCAATAAAAAAGGGCGTCATGAATGACGCCCTTACGGATGAGAGTGGTTTTAGCGGCCTTTTTTACACAGGTCGGCGAGTTCGAGATCGGGCAACTCTTCGCAGTTGCTGGTGTCGTTATGCTTCAGTTCGGCCAGCGCGTCCGCTACGGTGCGGGTTTCCAGCACTTTCAGCGACGCTTCTTCAGCCTCTTCAGCAATCGATTTGAAATACCAACACAGGTTGGCACTGACCAGACAACGCGGTGCCACGTCCGGACGTGACGCCCAGAGTTTTTTATCTTCAATCACAGAAGTATAAATGTCGCGCAGTGTGATTTCGGCGGCCGGGCGACCCAGATGAATGGAACCGGTGCGGCCAAGCGTTGAGACGATGATGCCGTCACGCGTGAGCGGAACCATAAGTTTCCGAATGAAACTGGGGTTCGCTTCAAGACCATACGCCAATATGGCACTGGTCGAGCGTTTGCCCAGTTGCTCCGCCATCGCTACGCTCAAAACCATCTGCAAAGCTGTCGGGAAGCGGTAATCAAGCATTTCAATATCCTGAGTTGCGGTTATCTTGTTGTTTTTATGCCGCGACAGTGAGTAATCAATGAGCAATAAATATAACAAACACTGTTGCTTTTTAGAAGTCAACGCCCGTGATCCAGGCACGTATTCCCCATTTAATCGGGCAGAAGCGCACAGGCTGCTTAGTTTATCACTCCCCTTTCCGACTGTGGGCTGGCCTGCGGCAATTTCTGCTGCAAAAGCGCGACCAACAGCACGTTAATCAACGCCAGAACGCATAACAACCACAGCGTGGCGCTGGCACCGAGGTGCTGAAACACATAGCCACCAACCAGCGGCGTCAAGGCCTGACCAATCAAGGCGGGACGCGCCATGCGCCCTACCACAATCGCGTAGGCCTCTGGTTTGACCATCACCAGCGGTAAAGTTCCCCGCACAATGGCGCGCAAACCATTTCCGGCACCGTACAGCACCATGCTGAGCACCGCAAACTGCGGGTAACACGCCAGCAGCAGCAAGCCGAGCGCCACCAATCCCACCGAGAAATAGGTGGTCCAGATCGGGTGACCGCGCTTGAAGGCGATGTCTACGATGCGCGATGCCACCTGACACGGACCGAGAATCGCACTGATGGCCAGCGCCGACGCCAGCGTGTGGCCGCTGGCCTGCAGCAGGGTGATCAGCTGCACCGAAATCGCCGTCATGATCACCGATGCGAGCGTGAAAATGCTGCACAGCAGCCAAAACAGTGTCGGTGCCAGTTCGTCGCCCTGCGCGGTCGGTTTTACCTTAGCGGCGGCGATTTTCGCTTCTGGCGCGGGTAGCGCGTAGAGATAGGCGGGCAACACTGAAACACATAACAATCCGGCAATGGCAAAACAGGCGTTACGCCAATCCAGCCAGTGAATCAGCAGCGCGGTGCCCGGCCACACGATAGTGGTACAGAAGCCAGAAATCAGCGTAATGCCGGTTATCGCGCCGCGTGCCTGGCCGCCATAGAGCGTGCCGAGCGTGGCAAACAGCGCATCGTACAGGCCCATCGCCATACCTACGCCGATAATCAGCCAGGCAAACAGAAACAGCGGCAGATTGTGGCTTAATCCCATGATCACCAGACCGATCGCCATCACCGCCCCGCTCGCCGCCAGCAATGCGCGGCCATAGGAGCGGGAAATCAGTCGCCCACTCAGCGGCGCCAGCAAACCGGAAATCAGCATGCCGAGCGATAGCGCGCCATACACCCATTGTTGCGACCAGCCGGTTTCCGCCACGATCGGATTGGCCATCACCGCCATAAGATAGAAGGATCCGCCCCACGACAGGATTTGTACTACGCCAAGCGTAACTATGGCGGCGGCAGGTGGCTTTGGCTGAGGCTTCACAACATTATTCCGTTAGCAGGCAAAGCATTGTTATAACACGTTCATCCAGCTTGAAAAATCCCACGTTTCCCTGCTTAACAAAATCCTTGCGCTACGCTGGCAGACCGGCGCTCAAGCCAGTACACTAAAAGTATGTTGTAACTATGGAGGCGTTTTATGGCTCGTTATGATTTGGTTGCCGATCTGCACGAATGCGTTAATGCGCTGGAGGCGGGATTGGGCGCGTTACGTCAACACATTGAGCAGCAACCGCTGTTGATTGCGCGCGTGTTTAGTCTGCCGGAAATCGAGAAAGGCCGCGAACATGATGAAATTGAACGCATCGCGGTGACGCAGCATCTTGGTAAAACGGCACGCGACATGGCGCTAATGCATTACTGCCGCCTGTTTATGCAGCATCAATCGGAAAAGCTCAGCACCAAAGCCGCCGTGCGCTTGCCGGGCGCGATTTGCATTGAAGCCGACGGCGATGTGCATGCGCAGATTACGCAGCAGGTTGCTGAGATTAATACTTTGAAGCAGCGGCTGGAACAGCTGATCACCGTGGAGTCGGGCTTGCCGAGCGAGGCGCGCTTTGAGTTCGTCCACCAGCATCTGCGCGGGTTAATTACGCTTAACGCCTACCGTAGCGTAACGCTGCTCAACGCGCCGGACAGTTTGCGCTTTGGTTGGGCGAATAAAAACATCATCAAAAACGTCACGCGTGATGCGGTGGTAGAACAGCTGGAGCGCAGCCTGAAGGCCAATCGTGCGCAGGCACCGTGGACGCGGGAACAGTGGGCAGAGAAAGTGCAGCAAGAGCTGGAAGCAATCCTCGCGTTGCCAGCCGGTGCGAAGCTGAAAATCAAGCGTCCGGTGAAGGTGCAGCCGATTGCCCGCGTATGGCGCGCCAGCGAAAAGAAACAGGTGCAGCTTGCCTGCCCTTCTCCGCTGCTGGTGCTGTGCCGCGATCGCACGCAGGTGCCGATTCTGGGAGAACTGCTGAACTACGATGCCGATAACGTTGCCTGGCGTCATAAACCGCTGGCCGAGCCGCTGCATCTGATCATTCCGCGCCTGCATTTGTGGAGCGATCGGCTGGCGTAAAATTTATTTTTAAATCGCTGCATCCAATTCGCAGGCTGCCCTCGTATATCAGAGTGTGAGCAACTTCTTCGCTCCCTACTACGAGGATTTATGATGAAAAAGCTAATGAGCATTGCAGTCGTATCCAGCACTTTACTGTTCACCGCAGGTGCATTTGCCGCCATGAATGATGACTCCGTGATGGTCGGCGGCGCAGCGATGTATCCGCAAAAGAACATCGTTGAAAACGCGCTGAACTCCAAAGATCACACCACGCTGGTTGCTGCTGTTAAAGCGGCGGGTTTGGTTGAAACCCTCGAAGGTAAAGGTCCGTTTACTGTCTTCGCGCCAACCAATGCGGCCTTCGCCAAGTTGCCTGCGGGCACCGTTGATAGCCTGGTCAAACCGGAGAACAAAGCGAAGTTGACCAGCATCCTGACTTATCATGTGGTGGCCGGTAAATACGACATGAAAGCGCTGGAGAAAAAAATTAAGCAAGGTGGCGGACATGCCGAGCTGAAAACCGTCAACGGCCAACCGTTGTGGATTATGAATAATGGCCCGCACAATATTCAGCTGAAAGATGGTCAAGGCAATGTGGCGAATATCAGCACTTATGACGTCAATCAGAAAAATGGTGTGATTGATGTGATTGATACCGTCTTGATGCCTAAGTAATTGCCTATACTCGGATTGGGCATTTTAGCCAACCGGGAAGATGATGGATAACAGGCTTGCAGAACGGTTAGACAACTTATTGCCGGCGATCGCGAAAGGCGATCGCCGCGCGTTTGAGCAACTGTATCGACTTACGTCGCCGCATCTTTTCGCCCTTGCCCTGCGCATGCTGCGTCAGCAAGGTTGGGCGGAAGAGGTGCTGCACGATTGCTACCTCACCATCTGGAACCGCGCCGCTTCATACGATGCCGCCCTGAGCGCGCCGATGACGTGGATGACGCACATTGTGCGCAATCGCTGCATTGACGGGTTACGCAGCGGACAGGCGCGCCTGACGCTGGAGGCAGAAGAGTTTAGCGACCTGCTACCAATCACCAGCGAAGACGAACAGAATAACTGGCACGATCCGGCACAAGCCGATCGCCTGCGACACTGCATTGGCCATCTGAGCAGCGAACAGCAGCAAAGCATCACGCTCGCCTATTATCAGGGGATGTCCCACAGTGATATTGCCGCCTGGCTGCAACAGCCGGTTGGCTCGGTAAAAAGCTGGATTCGCCGCGCGCTGGAGCATCTGCGGGAGTGTGTGGGCCTATGAACGATAAACTACAACGCGATGAGGCCTTATCAGCCGAGTATGCGCTGGGCACCTTGAGTGGGCTGGCGCGTTTGCGCTTTGCACGCAGGTTGCGTAACGAGCCTGCCCTTGCGGCCAACGTTGCGCGCTGGCAAGCCCTGCTGGCGGGCCTGGATAATCAGCTTGCACCCGTCACGCCACCGGAAAAGGTGTGGAAGAAGATTACATTGAGTTTGCCCGAGCAACGCGTCATTCAACCCAAACGCCATTATGCGGGCTGGCTGGCGGCTGCCAGTGTCGCGGCGTTCGCCCTGCTCGCCTCACTGTTCCTGCAGCAGCCGACGTTAACGCCGTTGACGGTACTGAACGACGCCCAGCATCAACAGCAATGGGTGGTCAGCGCGGACAGCAAACTGGCGCAGCTGAGCCTGACGCCGTTACATCCTGTGACCATCGCCGATAACAACAGTTTGCAGCTGTGGCTGATTCCGCCAGGCAAAGCGCCGATTTCATTGGGTTTGTTGGATAATCAGAAGGCAACGGATGTGGCGTTGAATAGCACGATTTCCCGCTCAGGCATCATTGCCATCAGCCTTGAACCGCGCGGCGGCTCGCCAACCGGCCAGCCAACCGGTCCGGTGTTGTATAGCGGGCGGCTATAAATCACCGCACAATCCGTAGCGGCGCGATTTATCGCGCAATCAATTGCGCCGCTACGAGGGTGCTACGTCTGCCAGTTTTTAACAGCGGTTTACTGCTTCATGCTGCCAACCATCTCCTCCGGACGCACCCATTCATCGAACTGCTCTTCGGTCAGATAGCCCAGCTTCAGCGCCGAGCCTTTCAGCGTCAGGCCTTCTTTATGGGCTTTCTTAGCGATTTCCGCCGCTTTGTCGTAGCCGATATGGGTATTCAGCGCCGTCACCAGCATCAGCGATTCGTTCAGCAGCTGATCGATGCGCTCGCGTACCGGTTCAATGCCAATCGCGCAGTGGTGATTGAAGCTGTCCATGCCGTCGGCCAGCAGACGCACCGATTGCAGGAAGTTGTGGATCACCATCGGACGAAACACGTTGAGCTCAAAGTTGCCGGACGCGCCGCCAATATTCACCGCCACGTCGTTGCCCATCACCTGACAACACAGCATGGTCAGCGCTTCGCACTGCGTGGGGTTCACTTTGCCTGGCATGATCGAGCTGCCTGGCTCATTTTCCGGGATCGCCAGTTCGCCAATGCCGCAACGCGGGCCTGAGGCCAGCCAGCGCACGTCGTTGGCAATTTTCATCAGCGAAGCCGCCAGGCCTTTCAGCGCACCGTGCGCGTGCACCAGCGCATCGCAGGTCGCCAGCGCCTCGAACTTGTTCGGCGCGGTGACAAACGGCTGTTTGGTCAAATCGGCCAGCGCTTTAGCCACGCGAACCGCGTATTCCGGATGGGTATTCAGGCCGGTCCCGACCGCGGTGCCGCCCAGCGCCAGCTCCGCTACGTGCGGAATACTGTTCTCAATATGTTTGAGATTGTGCTCAAGCATCGCTACCCAGCCGGAGATCTCCTGACCGAGCGTCAGCGGTGTCGCATCCTGCAAGTGGGTACGACCAATCTTGACGATATCTTTGAAGGCGTCGGATTTTTCACTCAGCGTCTTTTTCAGCACGTGAATCTGCGGAATCAGCTGCTCCCGCACGGCGATGACCGCGGCCACGTGCATGGCGGTGGGGAACACATCGTTGGAGCTTTGGCTTTTATTCACGTCGTCATTTGGGTGCACCAGACGCGACATGCCACGCTCGCCGCCAAGAATTTCACTGGCGCGGTTGGCCAGCACTTCATTCATGTTCATGTTGGTCTGGGTGCCGGAGCCGGTCTGCCAAATTGCCAGCGGAAACTCCTCGCTGTGCTTATCGGCCAGCACTTCGTCGGCGGCTTTGAGAATCGCCTGGGCACGATTGGCCGGAAGCAAGCCGAGATCCTGGTTCACCTGCGCCGCCGCGCGTTTGGTCAGCGCCAGCGCATGCACCAATGCCACGGGCATTTTCTCGGTTGAGATTTTGAAATGTTCCAGCGAACGCTGGGTTTGTGCGCCCCACAACTTATCTGCCGGTACTTCGATCGGTCCCATTGAGTCTTTTTCAATGCGATTGGCTGCCATGACTACGTCTCCTTAGCTCAGATTTTGAGGTTTCCGCTCTAAACGCCTTCCCGAGACGCCGTTGAGCGAGCAAGATTGTCACATACAAGAATTTAACATTATGCGAGCCTATCGCCTTTATTGCACTTGTTCGTGTATTTTCTATGGCACTTTCTGCTTTAATAAGCCTATTTACTTACGGTTATTAAGGGTAAACGATGCAAAAATTGAACAATTCGCTGCAAAATTACGCGTGGGGCAGCAAAACTGCGCTGACCGAACTCTATGGCATCGAAAATCCACAAGGTTTGCCGATGGCGGAACTGTGGATGGGCGCGCACCCGAAAAGCCCGTCTACCGTTGAGGTCAACGGCGAAGTGCGTTCGCTGCGTGAAGTAATTGATGCCGACAAAGTTGCCATGCTCGGCAAAGCGGTGGCTGAACGTTTCGGCGAGCTGCCGTTCCTGTTTAAAGTGCTGTGCGCCGATCAGCCGCTGTCGATTCAGGTGCACCCCAGCAAAGCCGCTGCCGAACAGGGTTTTGCGCGTGAAAATGCCGCGGGCATTCCACTCAGCGCCGCCGAACGTAACTATAAAGACGCTAATCACAAGCCCGAGCTGGTGTATGCGCTGACACCCTTCCAGGCGATGAACGGTTTCCGTGAGCTGCATGAGATTGTCTCGCTGCTGGAGCCGGTGGCAGGTGCGCATCCGCAGATCGCTCACTTCCTCGAAAACACTGATGAAGCCAATCTGGCAAAACTGTTCGCCACGCTGCTGTCGCTGCAAGACGAGGCAAAATCGCGCGCCATCGGCGTACTGAAATCGGCGCTAAATGCGCGTGAAGGCGAACCATGGCAGACCATCAAATCTATCGCCATCGATTATCCGGATGACAGCGGTCTGTTTTCGCCGCTGCTGCTCAATGTTATTACCCTGCAGCCGGGTGAAGCGATGTTCCTGTTTGCCGAAACGCCGCACGCCTATCTGAAAGGCGTGGCGCTGGAAGTGATGGCGAACTCCGATAACGTGCTGCGCGCCGGTCTGACGCCGAAGTTCATCGATATCCCGGAACTGCTGGCTAACCTGAAATTTCAGGCAAAACCGGCCGCGACGCTGCTAACGCAGCCGCAGCGCGACGGCGAAACCCTGAACTTCCCGATTCCGGTAGAGGACTTTGCCTTTGCCATTCATGGGCTTTCCGCTGCGCCGCAAACGCTGGCACAAAACAGCGCGGCCCTGCTGTTCTGCATTGAAGGTCAGGCGATAATTGAGAAGTCCGGGCAACAGCTGGTGCTGAAGCCGGGTGAATCCTGCTTTGTCGCTGCCAATGAGTCGCCGGTCAACGCGGCAGGCACCGGACGGCTGGCGCGCGTGTTTAATACGCTCAACTGAGATCCGGCTGACGCTGCCAGCATTAACTGCTATTCTTTTAAACTATTAATTTAAAACGCCTGCGGGCGTTTTTCTTCACCCGTCGCGCACCGACCAGCGGCGTGCGGACGCAAGGATAAGGACGACACAGCGATGAAAAAGACCCAGGTTGCCGTAGGTGTGATTGTGGCGCTCGGCGTGATTTGGACTGGTGCTTCATGGTTTACCGGTAAACAACTGGAAAGCCATATGGATGAGATGTTGCAGAACGCCAACGCGCAGCTAAATGCTTACGCGCCGAACAGCCGTTTGACGCTGAGCTATCAGGATTATCAGCGTGGCGTGTTTAGCAGCAAAACCAAATTGGTGGTGCAGGCCAGCTCGCAAACCAATGACAATCCGCTGTTGAAGCCTGGTCAAAGCATCGTGCTTAACGAGACGATCGATCACGGCCCGTTCCCGTTCGCCCAGTTGAAGCGCGGCAGCCTGATCCCAAGTATGGCGTCCGTGCATACCGAACTGGAAAACACCGATGCGGTGAAGAAGCTGTTTGAAATGACCAACGGCAAATCGCTGGTCAACGCCGATACCCGCGTCGGCTACAGCGGTGCGACCAATACCGATCTCAACCTGCTGGCGGTGGATTACAACAATCCGCAGACCGGCGATCGTCTGGCCACCAATGGCGGCACGCTGAACATCAGCGCCGACAGCAAAGGTGACAAAGTCAGCCTCGACGGCGACTTCTCCAGCATCGCGGTCACCAGCAAAAACCAGGTTGAGCTGCCGGTGCTGTTTACGCTGAATGGCCTGAAGCTGAGCGGCGATACCCATCTCAGCCCGGAAGGCGTACGCGTCGGCGATCAGTCGATCTCTCTGGATAAACTGGATGCCAGCATCAACGGCCAGGAAGGTTTGTCGCTGGAGAAGCTGAAAACCACCTCGTCCTTTGACAATAAAGAAGGCAAGATTGGTGGGCAGCTGGATGTCGATGTTGACAAGATTACCCTACAGAAGCAGCCGTTTGGTGAAGCTAAGCTGGCGATGAAGTTTGCGCAGTTTGATGCGCAGGCGGTGAAAGCCTTCTCCGATACTTACAACGCGCAGATGCAGGATCTGCTGAACCAGCCGGGCGTGGCGGAAGATCCGATTCGCTATCAGGCCAGCGTGCAAACCATTCTGCGTAATAACCTGCCAACGCTGTTGAAAGGCTCGCCAACGCTGAGCATCGCGCCGCTGAGCTGGAAAAATGATAAAGGTGAAAGCACCTTTAACCTGAACGTGGGCTTTAACGATCCGGCCACCGTGAGCGGCGAGGCGCAGAGTTTGGGTGCCGCAGTGGATCGCGTGCTGAAAACCCTCGACGGCAAGCTGGCGATCAATATGCCAATGGCAACCGAAACCATGCGTCATGTCGGTTTGGCGGAAGGTTATCAGGGTGACGATGCGCAGAAACTGGCGGATCAGCAGGTTAAGGGTTTAGCAGCGATGGGCCAGATGTTCCGCCTGACGCAGCAGCAGGATGATAACATCGTCACCAGCCTGCAGTACGGCAACGGCCAGGTCACCATGAATGGCGACAAGATGACGCTGGAGCAGTTCCTGTCACGCTATATGCTGGGCGCACCAACCAGCGAAGGTATGCCAGAGTAATTCATGGGGCGGCCAATTGGCCGCCCTTACACTTCGCCGCGCATTAGCTGCGGCGGCACAATCAAACTCTGAATCTCCGCTTCCGGCTGCGCCAGCCGCCGCAACATCCGCTCCGCCGCCCTTCTTCCTACATCACGCGCTTCACTACTGACAAAGGTCATGGTGGGATCGTGCAGCTCCCGCTGCGGATCGTCATTAAAGCCCACCAGCGCCAGCTGCTGCGTGTAGTAGCTATCCACCGCGCCTTCACCAAAGGTTCGCCCACAGCGTAACGCGCCAAAATAGCAGCCGAGCGCGGTGCTGCCGTTATGCGCCAGAATCGCGGTGATGCCGGGATGTTGACGCAACAACTGCAGCGTTAACGCCGACACGCTTTGCTGGCGATCGTCGCACTCGATAATCCAGTCGGACCGGAACGATAGGCCATATTGCAGCAAAGTGGCGCAATAGCCGCCAATCCGCTCGGCGCGCGTCAGTGACGATCCCAAACCGCCCATCCAGGCGATGCGCTGATGTCCCTGCCGAATCAGATACTCCGTTGCCATGCGCGCCGCCTGGCTGTTATCGGGCCGCAGTGAGTCGACATTGTCGAGGCTGCTGGCGCGCGAAGCGCAAACCAACGCGATGTTTTGCTCCTGCGCCTGCGGCACCAGCGTTTCTGCTTGCGCCGCCGCGCCGCCAAGCACAATGCCTTCTGCGCCCTGCGCCACCAGCGTGTCAAAACAGCGTTTAAGGTGTTGTCCGTGTTGACCGCTTTGTGTCAGCACCAGCACTTTGCCCTGCTGCTCCAGCACTTCACTGAGTCCGGCCGTCATCGCGGCATAAAAGGGCTGGCTGAGATCGCGCACGATCAGGCCGATCACGCCGCTTTCGCCGCCGCGCAAAATCGAGGCTGAGCGATTACGCACGTAGCCAAGCTGCTCAATCGCCTGATTAACGCGTGTGGCCGTAGCGGGCGAGATGCGCCCTTTGCCGGAGAGCACCAACGACACGGTAGAGACCGACACCCCGGCGACCAACGCCACATCATGAATAGTGGTTTTCTGCTGGGACATAGTGTTCCGTTACCGACGTCCAAATTCAAAGAGATAAAACGTTACACTGATTGCACCAAAAATAAAGCCTGCAATTAGTCACTCTTTGTGATTATAGCCACAAAAATAAGTGGTAAAACGTTTTATCATCCTTGACCACTTTGAAGCCTTTCACTTTTTATTGCCAGGAGAATCTATGTCCGCCAGCCGCCCCAAAATGTCACTTTGGGAGTTTTTCCAAAGTCTGGGTAAAACCTTTATGTTGCCCGTCGCCCTGCTGTCGTTCTGCGGCATTCTGTTAGGAATTGGCAGTTCTCTCAGCAGTCATGACGTCCTGACGCTAATTCCTCTTCTCGATCAGCCTTTCCTGCAATACCTGTTTATCTGGCTGGCGAAGATCGGCTCTTTTGCCTTTAGCTATCTGCCGGTGATGTTTGCCATTGCCATTCCGCTCGGTATGGCGCGCGAGAATAAAGGCGTCGCCGCCTTTGCCGGTTTTGTTGGCTACGCGGTGCTGAACCTGAGTATTAACTTCTGGCTCAACATCAACGGCATTCTGCCAACCACTGATGCGGCGGTGCTGAAAGCCAATAACGTACAAAACATCCTCGGCATTCAGTCCATCGACACCGGTATTCTCGGCGCGGTGATCGTCGGTATCGTGGTGTTCTGGTTACATGAGCGCTTCCACAACATTCGCCTGCCAGATGCGCTGGCGTTTTTCGGTGGTACGCGTTTTGTGCCGATCGTTACGGCGATGGCGATGGGCGTGCTGGGCCTGGTGGTTCCGCTGATTTGGCCATTCTTTGCACGCGCGATTACCGGCCTCGGCTGGGTGATTAACAGCGCCGGTGAATTTGGTCCGATGATCTTCGGTACTGGCGAACGTCTGCTTTTACCTTTTGGCTTGCAACACATTCTGGTGGCAATCATCCGCTTTACCGATGCGGGCGGCACCATGGATGTGTGCGGTAAAAGTGTTAGCGGTGCGTTAACTATCTTCCAGGCGCAATTGGCCTGTGCAGATACCCACGGCTTCGCCGAGAGCGCCACGCGCTTCCTGTCGCAGGGTAAAATGCCAGCCTTCCTCGGGGGTTTGCCGGGTGCGGCCTTGGCGATGTATCACTGCGCCCGTCCGGAAAACCGTCATAAAATTAAAGGTCTGCTGATTTCCGGCGTGGTGGCTTGCGTGGTGGGCGGTACCACTGAACCGCTGGAGTTCCTGTTCCTGTTCGTCGCGCCGGTGCTGTATTTGATCCACGCGCTGTTGACCGGCTTGGGCTTCACCGTGATGGCGATGCTGGGCGTCACCATCGGTAACACCGACGGCAACGTGATCGACTTCTTCGTCTTCGGCGTGCTGCACGGCCTCTCCACCAAATGGTATTGGGTGCCGGTGATTGCTGCGGTGTGGTTCGTGGGTTATTACGCCATCTTCCGCTTTGCTATCAGTCACTTCAACATCAAAACGCCAGGCCGCGAAGTGGAAACCAACAACGTGGCGCAGCAGGTTAATCGCGCGGCTGTGGGTAAATCTGGCTTTAATACGCCAGCGATTCTGTCGGCGCTGGGCGGCGTGGAAAACATCGCCTCACTGGATAACTGCCTGACGCGTCTGCGCATTACCGTGGTCGACATGAGCAAGGTGGATGATGCAACACTGAAAGCCAACGGTGCGATTGGCGTGGTGCATGTTAACGCGACCAATCTGCAAGTGGTGATGGGCCCGCAGGTGCAGTCGGTCAAAGATGAGATGGCACACCTGATGAGCGCGACGGTGTAATGATGCAGGATTTTGCTTTCAATCAGGTGGTGGATCGCCGCGGTAGCTGGTGTACGCAGTGGGATTTCGTGGCCGATCGTTTCGGCGTGGCGGACTTGCTGCCCTTCACTATCTCCGATATGGATTTCGCCACCGCGCCATGCATCCTCGAGGCGCTGCAACAGCGCCTCGCACACGGTGTGTTTGGCTACAGCCGCTGGCAGCATGATGATTTTCTTTCTGCCATTCAACATTGGATGCGCAGCCGTTTCGCTACCGAAGTGGCGGCAGAATCGCTGGTTTATGGCCCGTCGGTGATTTACATGGTGGCGCAGCTGTTGCGCCACTGGACGCAGCCGGATGATGAAGTGCTGATTCACACCCCCGCTTACGATGCGTTTTATAACACCATCAATGGCAATCAGCGTCGCGTGCTGGAGCTGCCGCTGCAGCGCCACGCTAACGAATGGCTGTGTGACATGACGCAGCTGGAAAGTTTGCTGGCGCGTCCGCGCTGTAAAGTGATGCTGCTGTGCAGTCCGCACAATCCTGGCGGCAAAGTGTGGCGCGAAGATGAGCTGCGCCAGATGGCGGCGCTGTGCGGAAAGCATGGCGTGAAGGTGATCAGCGATGAAATTCATATGGACATGGTGCTGAGTGATGCGCAGCATACGCCCTGGAGCCAGGTCGCGCAGTCCGCCTGGGCGCTATTCACCTCGGCCTCCAAGAGCTTCAACATTCCGGCGCTGACCGGCGCGTGGGGCATCATTCCTGATGAGCGCGATCGTCAGGCGTGGTTCCATGCGCTGAAGCATGAGGATGGCTTATCCTCGCCAGCGGTAATGGCGCTTGCCGCTACCATCGCCGCTTATCGCGCGGGCGCGCCGTGGCTGGATGCGCTGCGCGACCATCTACGTGGCAACATGCAGCATATCGCGCAGCGCCTGAACACGGCGTTTCCGCAGCTTAACTGGCAACCGCCCGCCGCGACTTACCTGGCGTGGATCGATCTCAATCCGCTTGGCATTGATGAACAGGCGCTGCAACAGCGTCTGATTCATCAACACAAAGTGGCGATCATGCCGGGTTCGACCTACGGCGCGGCGAGTCGCGGTTATCTGCGTCTCAACGCCGGTTGCCCGCGCAGCAAACTGGATGATGGGCTGGATCGCCTGATTGCCGGGCTAAAATCGTTCTAAAATGCCACGGATGCTGATTAATTCAGCATCCGTTTTGCTGTTTGCGCAAATCGCTGGCGCTGTTGCGCAAGATGTTTTTATAATCCTCTGCACTTTATGAAACTTAAGCGAGTGCGCCATGATTGATCCAAAACTCCCCCTTACCGACATTCACCGCCACCTTGATGGCAATATCCGCGCACAAACCATTCTCGACTTAGGTCGTCAGCATAATCTTGCGCTGCCCGCTGAAACGCTTGATGCATTGCGTCCGCATGTGCAGGTCACGGCTAATGAACCGGATCTGGTGAGTTTCCTGCAGAAACTCGACTGGGGCGTGAAAGTGCTGGGCGATCTTGATGCCTGTCGTCGTATCGCGCTGGAAAACGTTGAAGATGCGGCGCGCGCTGGCATTCATTATGCGGAACTGCGCTTCTCACCGGGCTACATGGCGATGACGCATCAACTGCCGATTGCCGGCGTGGTTGAGGCGGTGATTGATGGTGTGCGCGCCGGCATTCAGCAATACGGCGTTGATGTACGCCTGACCGGCATTATGAGCCGCACCTTTGGTGAAGAAGCTTGCCTGCGTGAGCTGGAAGCTTTGCTGGCACATCGCGAGGGCATCACCGCCGTCGATTTGGCCGGTGACGAGCTAGGCTTCCCAGGCAGTGAATTCCTCAGCCACTTTAATCGTGCGCGTGACGCCGGTTTCCGCATTACCGTTCACGCCGGTGAAGCCGCAGGCCCGGAAAGCATCTGGCAAGCGATTCGCGAGCTGGGCGCAGAGCGTATTGGTCACGGCGTGAAGGCGATTGAAGATCGTGCATTGATGGATTTCCTTGCTGAGCAGCGCATTGGGATTGAGTCATGCCTCACTTCGAATATTCAGACCAGCACCGTGTCGTCGCTGAGCAGCCATCCGCTGAAAACCTTCCTGCAGCACGGCATTCTCGCCACCATTAACACCGACGACCCGGCGGTTCAGGGCGTTGAGCTGGCCCATGAGTATGAAGTGGCGGCACCTCAAGCGGGATTGACGGCAGAAGAGATGCGTCAGGCACAGGATAATGGTGTAACCATCGCGTTCCTGAGTGATGCAGAGAAAGCCGCGCTGCGCGCGCGCGTAGCGGGATAAAATATTCCCTCTCCCTTTGGGAGAGGGAATAAAGCGAGTATTGGCGCTCCCATGGGAGAGCGAGTAAAGCGAATTAACGCAACGACAGGGTCTGGCGCTTCTCGGCGGACTGCAAGCCCAGCTCGATCAACTCCATCACCTGAATCGCCTCTTCTGCCTGCACCGGATTCGCACCTGTGCCCGCAATCGCATCACGGATACCTGCGTAGTACGCCGGATAGTTACCTGGCAAGGTCAGCAGCTCTTTCTCCACCATCACATCGCCTTCCGCCAGCGTCAGCGTGCCGTTGCGCATGTCGTAGCCCCAATCTTCCTGCGGGGGACGTTCACCCGCTTTCAGACGATCTTCCTGCGGATCCAGCCCGTATTTTACGTAGCTGCCGCGCGTGCCGTGCACCACAAAGCGCGCGGATTCCGCCGCCACCAGCATGCTGGCATGCAGCACCACGCGACGCGTAGGATAGGTCAACACCGCATGGAAGTAATCGGTGGTTTGCGCGCCCGGACGCAGCTCTGCCATATCGACATTGATCGCGACCGGCGTGCCAAACAGCTGCAAAGCCTGATCCAGCACGTGCGGTCCGAGATCGAACCAAATGCCGCTGCCCGCGCCTTTCATTTCACGCCAGCGCTGACGCACTTCCGGACGGAAACGGTCAAAGTGGGATTCGAAGTAACGCACTTCGCCCAGCGTACCGTCGTTCAGCAGGGATTTCAGCGTCAGGAAATCGCTGTCCCAACGGCGGTTATGGAACACCGACAGCAGCAGACCTTTGGCTTTGGCCAGCGCATCCAGCTCACGTGCTTGTGACAACGTCACGGTAAACGGCTTATCGACCACCACGTGTTTACCGGCGTTGAGTGCCGCTTTGGCTAATGGGAAGTGGGTGTCATTCGGGGTCGGAATAACAATCAGTTGCAGTGTCGGGTCGTCCAGCAGCGCTTGTGGATCGGGAACCACCTGCACTGACGGCCAGTCAGCATGCACTTTGCTGGCATCGCTGCTTGAAATCGCCGCCAGCTCAACATCCGGCGTACCGGCGATCAAGGGTGCATGAAAGGTTTTGCTGGCAAAACCGTAGCCGATTAGGCCGACACGTAATTTATCGCTCATTCTCATTCCTCTTGTTCGTTACCAGAATGATTTAAGACGAATCGATCTACAAGAACAAGGCGGAATCACCTGAAAACTCAGGAAATAGCACTCCGTGCGGATTGCCAGCTCTCGTGCGCCACTAACGCATCCTGCGCATCCTGGCTGCGGCGGCGGAAGTCGCTGGGGCTGACGCCAACGCGTTTGCGGAACACGCGTGAGAAGTAAAGTTGGTCATCGTAGCCCACTTCACGCCCGACGGAAGCGATCGGTTCCTGAGTGGTTTGCAGCAGCAGTTTGGCGCGGATCACCCGCTGATCTTCGCGCCAGCGCAGCAGATTAATGCCCATTTGCTCGCGGAACAGATGCGCCAGCCGTGACGGCGACAGGCAAACATGGCGCGCCACTTCTTCAATCTTCACTTCGCCCGCCAGATGATTGGTGACGTACTGGCAAGCTTCAATCACGCGCGGATCGCGGATCTGTTGATGGCTACGCGGATCCTCTTCCACCGCGCGCAGCAGCAAGCGCTCCAGCAGATTCATCGCCAGCTCTTCGGCGAAGCGACGTCCGGAGTTGTGGGTTTGCTCGATGCTGGCGAACAGGCGATCAAACTCGGCACGCTGCGCTTCTGACAGATGCAAGCGCCCCACGCCCTGGCTCTCATCCTGCCACTGCAACCAATCGGTCCAGTAAGCGCGCGGGCGGAAATAGACCCAGCGATGGAACCAGCACGGGCTGTCTGGCGCGCGGCCGTAATAGTGCGGGGTTTTCGGTTGAAACAGCAGCAGATCGCCCGGCTCGCAGTCGAAGGCAGATTCGCCATCAAACACGCGCCCCTGACCTTTAATGGTCAGATTAAGGATGTAGCCTTTCATGCCGTGCGGACGATCGATAAAGAAATCGAGTGCGTCATTGGCATTAATCGGCGTTAAGCCTGCCACCAGCCAGGCATTGAACGCATAGCCCGGCAATAAGGGATTCTGCTGCTCACTTGGGGGTTCGCGATGGTACATAATGCCCTCACTTTTCGGTTTCACGGCGCTGAGCGTGCCCACTTTCCGACACGCTCAGCCTGGGTTATCAGGCGGCTTTACTTTTCTGTTTGTAGCGGTCAAAAATCACCGCCGCTAACAGTATCAAACCGCGCACTACATACTGTGAGAATGGCGAGATATTCAATAAATTCATCGCATTCTCAACCGTGCCCAGAATTAGCACGCCCGCCACTACATAGGAAATTTTGCCAATGCCGCCTTTCAGCGAGACGCCGCCCAGCACGCAAGCTGAAATCACAATCAGCTCGTATCCGAGCGAGGTCATGGGCTGGCCGCTGGTCATGCGCGACGCCAGAATAATGCCCGCCGCCGCCGACACTAAACCGGACAAGATGAAGATGATGATGCGCGTGCGTACCACCGGCACGCCGGCCAGACGCGCTGCTTCTTCATTGCCGCCAATCGCCAGCGTGTTGCGACCAAAGGTGGTTTTGTTCAGCAGGAAACCGAACAGCACCATGGTAGCGATGGTGAGCCAAATCGGTGCCGGCACGCCGAGCCAGTTGGCGTAGCCGAGGGTAAAGAAGCGCTCGTCTTCAATCCCCACCGCTTTGCCGTCAGAAAAGATGTAAGCCAGGCCGCGCACAATCTGCATGGTGGCCAGCGTGGTGATCAGGGCGTTGATTTTCAGCCGCGCAATGACGAAGCCGTTGATAAAACCGGTGGCCATGCCGAGCAGCAAACCGGCTGCCACGCCAATCCACAGGCTTTCGGTCATATTGATCACCACCGCGGTGACCACACCGGCGCAGGCAATCACCGACGCCACAGACAGGTCAAAGTCGCCGGAAGCCAGGCAGAACAGCATGCCGCACGCCACCATGCCGGACATCGACATCGCCAGCCCAAGCCCTTTCATGTTGATGATAGAACCAAAGTTCGGCACGAAAATGGCACACACGATAAACAGCAGTGCGAACACCACCAGCATGCCAAAGTTGTCCCAAATCCGCCCCAGCTGCAGCCCGTTGCGCTGCACCGGTGGCGTGTTGGAAGTGGTAGATGAAGCCATTATTGCTCTCCTTTACATCAGGCCACGGCGGCCGCTTGAGTGGTTTTCGGCATCGCCAGGCTCAGCGTCAGCTGCTCTGTGGCCGTATCGTGGGACAGTTCACCGGCAATGGAACCTTCACGCATCACCAGAATGCGGTCGGCTAATCCCATCACTTCCGGCAGATCGCTGGAGGCAAACAGCACCGCAATCCCCTTTTTCGCCAGTTGATAAATCAGGTTGTAGATTTCGTGTTTGGCACCGACGTCAATGCCGCGCGTCGGCTCATCGAGCAGGATCACGTTCATCTCTTCCGACAGCCAGCGGCCCAGAATCGCCTTCTGCTGGTTGCCTCCGGAAAGATTCATGATCAGCTGCTGCGGGCCTGGCGTTTTGATGTTGAGTGAACGAATGTGGATATCGGCGTTTTTCGCTTCCCAGCTCGGTTTGATCAGGCAACCAGCGGTGAGATTGTGGCGACGCGCGCTGATGTTGATGTTATCGCGCACCGAATGCACCGGAATGATGCCTTCAGATTTGCGATCTTCCGGGCACAGCATGATGCCGGCGCGGATGGCATCGATCGGCTGGCGAATGTTGAGCTTTTTGCCATCCAGCGTCACGCTGCCGCCGCGCAGTTTGGTGGCACCGAACAGCCCTTTCATCAGTTCACTGCGTCCCGCGCCCACTAAACCAAACAGGCCAACGATTTCACCGGCACGCACCGTCAACGAAATCGGCGTGCGCACGCCCTTTGCCTCCACCGCGTCCAGCTGCAGACGCACCGGGCCCAGTTCACGCGGCGCGTAACCATAAATATCCCCCAGATTGCGCCCCACCATCGCCTGCACCAAATCATCGTGATGGGTGTTTTTCATGTCGGTGAAGGTGCGCACGTAGCGGCCATCTTTAAACACGGTGATGGCATCGCTCAGGGCAAAAATCTCCTCCATGCGATGCGACACGTACAACACGGTGCGGCCCTGCTCGCGTAGCTGACGGATGACGCGGAACAAGTGATCAATTTCGCGCGCCGACAGCGAGCTGGTCGGTTCGTCAAAAGCGATGATGCGCGCGTTACGCGCCAGCGCTTTAGCGATCTCCACCATCTGCCATTGGCCGAGCGACAGATATTTCAGCGGCATGTCCGGATCGATATCCATGCCAAGATTTTGCAGCTGCAAACCGGCTTCATAGCGCAGCAGTTTGCGATTCACCAGACCGCGCTTGTGCGGCAGCTGGCCGAGATAGATATTTTCCGCCACGCTCATTTCCGGCACCAGATGCAGTTCCTGGTAAATGATCGCCACGCCGGCATCCAGCGCATCCACGGTGGTGTTGAAACTCTTCGGCTGGCCTTTAATGCGGATCTCGCCGCCGCTCGGCTGGTAGCTACCGCTGAGGATCTTCAACAGCGTTGATTTACCGGCACCGTTCTCCCCCATCAGCGCGTGCACTTCGCCGGCACGGCAGCTGAATGAGATGTCCTGCAGCGCTTTCACGCCGGGAAAGGTTTTGCTGATGCCATGAAACGACAGAAAGGCTTGATCAGTGTTCATGGTGACTCCTCTAAGCCTTCATGCTTCGCACTGTAACTGCGTTGGCTACGTGAACTTACCCCGGTCACTTACAAAAGTAAGCTTCCGGGGATAAGTGCACTTGCCGCCTTGTTACAGCACGAATCATTTTGGCTAAACATTTAGATGGTGCTGCTCAAACAACGAACAACGTGATTACTTCAGCCCTTTCTTATCCAGCTCGGCTTTGAAGTTATCGCGGGTAATCAGCACCACATCGGTGACCTCGGTGAACTTCGGCGGCTCCTGATCTTTGGTCACCCAGTTGTAGAGCATCTCGCTGCTCTTATAACCGTGCACGTCCGGGCTTGGCAGCAGCGAACCGTAGAAGCCGGTGGCGGAACCTTTCGACAGCTCACTCACCGCATCAACACCGTTAATGCCGATACCGATCACATCGGGCGCTTTAAAGCCCTGACCTTCGGTGGCGCGAACGCCGCCCAGCACGGTGTTATCGTTCATGCCGAGAATCAGCCAGTGTTTCACTTCCGGATGCTGCACCAGCAGCGAGTTACCGGCGTCAAAGGCGCCTGGAATATCATTGGATTTGGTCGGCACCTGATAGATCTGCTTCTCCGGGAAACCGGCAGCTTTCAGCGCGTCCATCGAACCGCTGGTGCGACGGCGTGCGGTGTCGAGTTCGTTGGCGGTGATGGCCATCACGCCGGTCTCTTTCACATCCCAACCGCGTTTCTGCATCTCTTTATACAGTTCCTGCCCCTGACGCTCGCCAATCTTGGTTGCCGCCATCATCACCAATGGCACGGTATCCATCGGCTTGCCTTTGGCGGTCACGAACTGATCATCGACGGCAATCACTTTCAACCCGTAACCGCGCGCTTTGGCGACAATCGCGGAGCCGAGTTTCGGATCTGGCGTACAGATGACGAAGCCTTTCGCGCCGCTGGCGGCCAGGCTGTCGATGGCGTTGAGGGTTTTCTCACCGTCGGGCACGGCAATTTTGATCACTTCAAAGCCGAGATCCTTGCCGGCTTTATCCGCGAATTTCCATTCGGTCTGGAACCAGGGTTCCTCCGGTTGTTTAACGAGGAAACCGAGTTTCATGGTCTCGGCGATAGCGGATTGTGACATAACCGCAGCGAGACCTAGCGCCGCCAGCGTTTTAGTGAATTTATGCATGATGCTCTCCGGCATAATGTTGTTTTAGGCTGTTATTAACCAATCGGTGTAAACGCTACCAATCAAATCATTCTGTGGGGTACAGCTAAAAATCAGCGCGTTAGCGCAAAGGTTGTACAAAGGCTGCGCAAACGCTGGGCTAGTTGTAGCGGGAATGGACGGGAAAAATGTAGAGCGGTATCACATCCCAAAACGATGACAAAATCCTCCATATATTCAGCAAATTTAACCGGTCGTTAACTTTTGCAGTGGATCACACATCCCCGCCGATGGCAGAAAAGTGCATATTCTCAGCGACTGATGACTAACCGCTTCTGCCGCCCCATTCCAGGATAGAGCCAGATAACTCACACAGGAGAATCCCAATGGGTGCTGGCGCCATAACAATTGGGCTGGATTTTGGCAGTGACTCGGTGCGTGCGCTGGCCGTGGACTGTCACAGTGGTAAAGAGCTGGAAAAAGCGGTGGTCAACTATGCACGCTGGGCCAACGGCGAATTTTGCGATGCGCACGCCAACCGCTTTCGTCACCATCCGCAGGACTATATCGATGCGTTAGAACAGGCGATTGTCACCGTGGTTAACGCCTTAACGCCTGAACAGCGCGCCGCCGTAGTGGGGATTGGCGTGGATTCCACCGGCTCGACGCCTGCGCCCATCGATCGTGATGGCAACGTGCTGGCGCTGCGCCCGGAATTCGCCACCAACCCCAACGCGATGTTCGTGCTGTGGAAAGATCACACCGCGATTGAAGAAGCCGAAGAGATCAATCAGCTGTGTCGTAGCGGTCGTTTCAACGACTACACCCGCTATATTGGCGGCGTCTATTCGTCGGAGTGGTTCTGGGCCAAGATACTGCACGTGTCACGCGCCGATGCTGCGGTACGTGACGCGGCAGTGTCTTGGGTGGAACTGTGCGATTGGGTGCCCGCGCTCCTCAGCGGCACTACCGCACCCGCGCAGCTGCGTCGTGGACGCTGTGCCGCCGGGCACAAATCACTGTGGCATCCGGAGTGGCAAGGTTTGCCGCCGGCTGACTTCTTCCGCGCGCTCGATCCTCTGCTGGTCGAGCAGCTTGATTCCCCCTTGTTCGCAGACACCTGGACCGCCGATGTGCCGGTGGGCACGCTCAGCAGCGAATGGGCGCAGCGCCTCGGCTTATCGCAACAGGTGATTCTTTCGGGCGGCGCGTTTGACTGCCACATGGGCGCGGTTGGTGCCGGTGCGCAGCCTTATACGCTGGTGAAAGTGATTGGCACCTCAACCTGCGACATTCTGATTGCCGACAGCGACACCGTTGGCGACCGCGCCATCAAAGGCATCTGCGGCCAGGTAGATGGCAGCGTAGTGCCGGGCGCGATTGGCTGCGAAGCCGGCCAGTCGGCGTTTGGCGATATTTATGCCTGGTTCAGCCGCCTGCTCGGCTGGCCACTGCAGCAGGCGGCGCAGCACCATCCGGAGCTGCAACCGCAGTTAGCCGCGCTGCAAAAAGATCTGATCCGCAACCTCACCGAAGCCTGGGCGGCCAATCCGCAACTCGATCATCTGCCGGTGGTGCTCGACTGGTTCAACGGCCGCCGCACGCCAGACGCCAATCAGCGCTTGAAAGGTGTGATCACCGATCTCAATCTCGGCACCGATGCGCCCGCGCTGTTTGGTGGCCTGATCGCCGCCACCGCGTTTGGCGCACGCGCCATTATGGAGTGTTTTGAACAGCAGCAGATTCCGGTGCAGAGCATCCTGACGCTCGGCGGCATCGCCCGCAAATCCCCCGCCATCATGCAGGCGTGCTGCGACGTCATGAACCGTCCGCTGGATATCGTCGCCTCTGACGAATGCTGTGCGCTCGGCGCGGCCATTTTTGCCGCCGTGGCTGCGGGCGTGTATGCCGATGTGCCTGCCGCCCAGCAGGTGATGGCCAGTCCGATTGATGTGACGCTGCAACCCAACGCCGCGCGCGTGGTGGTTTATCAGCAACTTTATCAACGTTATCAAAACTGGTGCCAGGCTGCTGAACCGCAGTACGCTGCGCGCACCGCATCCGCTCAGTAAAGGAGAGATTTAATGGAACAGCACAACGTACAACAGGTGTGGTTTGTTATTGGTACGCAGCACCTTTACGGCGCGGAAACCTTGCGTCAGGTTGAACGGCACGCTCGCCAGGTAATGGACGGATTGAATCAGGCCGGCACCTTGCCGGTGTCGCTGGTGCTGAAGCCGCTGGTGAAATCACCAGACGAAGCGCTGGCATTGTGCCGCGACGCTAACCACGATAATCAGTGCGTCGGTATCATTACCTGGCTGCACACCTTCTCGCCGGCCAAGATGTGGATTGGTGGCCTGAGCATCCTGAATAAGCCGCTGCTGCAATTCCATACTCAGTTCAACGCGGAGATTCCGTGGGACAGCATGGATATGGACTTTATGAACCTTAACCAAACCGCGCACGGCGGTCGCGAGTTCGGCTTTATCGGCGCGCGCATGGGTTTGCAGCACAGCGTGGTGACCGGTCACTGGCAGGATAAAGCCAGCCAGCAGCGCATCGGACGCTGGATCAATGCCGCGCTGGCAAAACAGGCCAGCCAGCAGCTGAAAGTGGCGCGCTTCGGCGACAACATGCGCGAAGTGGCGGTGACCGAAGGCGATAAAGTCGCGGCGCAGATTCAGTTTGGTTACTCCGTGAATGGCTGGGGCGTGGGCGATTTGGTCGAGGTGGTGAATAGCGTCAGCGATGGCGACGTCAACGCGCTGATCGATGAATACGAAAGCCAATATCGCTTCACCGATGCCGCCGCCGTCAATGGCGACAAACGTCAAAACGTACTGGATGCGGCACGCATTGAGCTGGGTCTGAAACGTTTCCTCGAAGCCGAGGGCTGCAAAGCCTTTACCACCAACTTCCAGACTTTGCACGGCATGACGCAACTGCCCGGTTTGGCGGTGCAGCGCTTGATGGGCCAGGGCTATGGATTTGCCGGTGAAGGCGACTGGAAAACCGCCGCGCTGCTGCACATTCTCAAGATCCAGGCAGGCACACGCGCGGGCGGCACTTCCTTTATGGAGGATTACACCTATCACTTCTCACCGGGCAACGATTTGGTGCTGGGCTCGCACATGCTGGAAGTGTGCCCGTCCATCGCCAAAGAGGAGAAGCCGCTGATTGATGTGCAGTTCCTCGGCATTGGCGACAAAGCCGATCCGGCGCGCATGATCTTCTCCACGCCGGCCGGACGCGCGGTGAATGCCAGCGTCATCGATCTGGGCGATCGTTTCCGTTTGCTGGTGAATGTGGTGGATGCGATCGAACAGCCCAAACCGCTGCCAAAATTGCCGGTGGCCCGTGCGCTGTGGCGTGCCCAGCCGTCGCTGGCCACCGCATCAGAAGCCTGGATTCTGGCCGGCGGCGCGCACCACACGGTGTTCAGCCAGGCGCTGGATCTGGATGATATGTATCTGTACGGCGAGCTGAATGGCATTGAAGTGCTGGTGATTGATGAGGAGACGCGCTTACCGGCATTTAAAGATGCGCTGCGCTGGAATGAGGCGTATTACCGCCTGGCACGTTGATTTCGTCCTCTGCGATATTCCCCTCATCCTAACCTTCTCCCGCAAGCGGGAGAAGGAACCGTTTTATAAACGCTGTCACTCCGAACTCAACGCCTGCTTTTGCTTCAGGGAAGAGTGCTGCTTATCGCTGCACCGTCGGCTCCCTCTCCCGCGCGCGGGAGAGCAGCTGTGTTTAAAGTCAATGGATGCCGCTACGCCGGCCTCCATTCTTTATTGTCCCTCAGCATCGCGTTCAAAATGGTTATCAGCTTTCTCACACACGCCGTTATCGCGACTTTGAACACTTTTCCCCGCCCTGTCAGGCGCTCAAAAAAAGCTTTGATTGTTGGGTTGTAACGCACCGCCGTCAGCGTGGCCATATACAGCACCGACCGCACCGCACTTCGGCCGCCCCAGATGCAGCGCTTACCTTTCATTTTTCCGCTGTCGTGCGCGTAAGGGCACACGCCGACCAGCGCACTGATTTTATGACGGCTCAGCGCTCCCAGTTCCGGCAACATTGACAGCAACACAGCCATCGTCGTCGGTCCTATTCCCTTTACCTCTTCCAGAAGCTTAACCTTCTCTTTCCACAGCGGCATCGTTCTTATCTGTCTGTCGATATCGTCATCCGCATCCTTAATCTCCGCTTTCAGCCAGTCAATATGACGCTTGAGGCTCGCCGATATGGCAACGTCATCACAGCTTTTATACCGGTTTATTTCCATCGCACGATTCTCAACCAACTGCCTGCGACGGGTCACCATGCCTGCCAGCCGTTGTGTCTGCTCATCCGGCGTGGCGCGTACTTCCGGCTCCATGCGCCGGCCAAACTCGCAGATGAGGCGCGCGTCGTTTGGATCGGTTTTATGCAGCGTTCCCGTTGCGCGGGCGAAATTTTTTACCAGACGCGGATTGACTACAGCAACGGCAAAGCCCTGCAGCGTCAGCGTGGCGGCCAGCAGCGAGTGATAGCGGCTGGTTGCTTCCATAACCACAAGTTTCACGCGAAGGGCAGACAATACGCTCAGCAGTTGCTGATGACCGTCGGGTGAATTATCGAGATGCAGATAAGTACAGGAAGTATCGATATAAACGTCAAACGTCTCTTTAGCAATGTCGATGCCGATTACAGAGTATTCAGTCATTTCACATCTCCCGGCCTTGTAAGATACGGACTCGCAGAGCGGTCCTGGCAGCTGTTCGGGTTAAGAGAAAAACTGACGTTCCGCCATAAGCTCTCCCGCGGGCTTGATGTCCCAGAGGGCAGACGGGCTGAAACGTCAGGTACAACGCTTTGACAGTGTAGCCGCCCGGAGGCGGGTAACTAAGATGACTTTAAACATACAAGGGTTGGGGTGAGGGAAAGGCGGGTGAAGAAGTTAAGAGGTCAAACGCTTAACAGGTGCGTTCTGCTGGCGATCCCACATCACGGTGAGCAGGCGTTGCAGCGCGATAAATGCAAACAGCAGAATGCCGATGGCGATCTTGGTCCACCATGAACTCAAGGTGCCGTCGAAGTTAATCCAGGTCTGAATCAATCCCTGAATCAACACGCCGAACAGCGTGCCCAACACCGTGCCCACGCCGCCAGACAACAAGGTGCCGCCAATCACCACCGAGGCAATCGCGTCCAGTTCCACACCCAATCCCGCTAGCGCATAGCCCGCCGAGGTATAAATGGAGAACACAATGCCCGCCAATGTCGCCAGCGTGGTCGACAGCATATAAATCCTGATGGTGGTCGCGCGCGTTGACACGCCCATCAACTGCGCCGAAGTCAGGCTGCCGCCAATCGCATACACCTGATTACCAAAGCGCGTACGGTGCGCCAGAATAATCCCGCCGAGTACCACCACCAGCATAATCAGCGCCAGCAAACTCAGGCGTCCGCCGCCAGGGATCTTCCACGCCAGACTCGACAGCGTGGTATAGAGCGGATGATCGATAGGAATCGAATTCTCCGACACCAGATAGCTGCAGCCGCGCAGGAAAAACATCCCCGCCAGCGTAATGATAAACGCCGGGATTTTCAGCGCATCGATCAGCCAGCCCATCATCGCGCCAAACAGCGCGCCCATCGCCAGCACCAGCGCAAACGCCAGAAGCGGATCGAGATGATAATCACCAATCACCCGTGCCAGGAACACGCCGCTAAAGGCAATCACCGCGCCCACCGACAGATCAATCCCGCCGGACAAAATCACGAACGTCATCCCCACGGCGATAATGCCGAGGAAAGCGTTATCGGTGAGGATATTGCAGATCACGCGCGTTGAAGCAAAGCCGGGAAATTGGCTCAAGCAAAACAGATAACCCGCCACAAACACCAGCAGCGTGATCATCAATGGCAGATGACGTTTCATCATTTCGGGCGTCTCCGTTTCAACATGGCAATAAAGCGTGGCGACTGCAGCAGCAATACGCACATCACCACCACCGCTTTCACCACCTGATTGAGTTCAGGCTGGAAGCCGGACAGCAAAATACCGGTATTCATCGACTGAATAATCAACGCGCCAATCAGTGACAGCACCAGATTGAAGCGCCCGCCCATCAGCGAAGCACCGCCAATCACCACCGCTAAAATGGCATCCAGCTCCAGCCACAAACCGGCGTTATTGGCATCGGCACCGCGAATATCCGCAGCGACGATCATGCCCGCCACCGCCGCGCACATGCCGCTAATCACATAGGTCGACATCACCACCAGCCAGCCATTCACACCGGCATTGCGCGCCGCACGCAGGTTAATACCGACCGCTTCGATAAACAGTCCGAGCGCGGTTTTGCGCGTCAGCAGCCACACCACGAGCGCCACCAGCAGCGTAATCCATACCGGCACCGGCAGCAGCCACAGCGAACCGCTACCAAACCACGCCAGGCTATCGCTGTTGAAGGTAACGATTTGGCCCTGCGTAATCAGCTGCGCCACGCCGCGTCCCGCCACCATTAAAATCAAAGTGGCGACAAACGGCTGAATTTTTAGTAGCGCCACCAAAATGCCATTCCATAAACCGCAGGCCAGGCCGGTACCGAGCGTCGCCAGAATGATGAACGGCAAACTATGCCCCGCCACCGTCAAGGTCGCCGCCGTTGCGCCGGCAATCGCCATCACCGCGCCCACTGACAGATCGATGCCGCCGGTGGCAATCACCAGCGTCATGCCAATCGCCAGCAGCGCCACCGGCGCGGCGCGATTGAGGATATCAATCGGGCTGCCGAACAAACGGCCATCCTGAATGTGAATGGCAAAAAAGTTATTCGCCACCAGGCTATCCACCAGCAGCACCAGAATCAGCGCCACAATCTGCGGCATGCCAGGCGGCAGCTTCGGCTTACGCCGTTCGGGTTTGTCATGTGTCATAGGGGATTCAAGCATGTTGTGCTCCTCCATCGGCGATGGCGTTGACGATCGCGGCCACCGACAGCTGCTCCAGCGGGATTTCGGCCACCTGCTTCAAATCGCGCATGATCAACACGCGATCGGCATAGCCCACCAGTTCTTCGAGTTCAGAGGAGATAACCAGTAGCGCCAATCCGTCGGCGCACAGGGTTTCAATTAAGCGAATGATTTCGGCATGCGCGCCGACATCGATGCCGCGCGTTGGCTCGTCGAGGATCAGAAATTGTGGTTTGGTCACCAGCCAGCGCGACAGCAGCACCTTCTGCTGATTGCCGCCGGACAACAGCTCAACCGGCTGATCGGCATGCGGCGTGCGAATGCCGAGGCTCTTGATAAAGCGCTCGGCGATCTCCTGCTGCTCACGACGCTTGATCGGTCGCAGCCAGCCGCGCTGCGCCTGCAGCGCCAGAATGATATTTTCGCGCACCGACGCGCCACCAATGATGCCGTCGGTTTTACGATCTTCCGGACAGAAACCCATACCGAGGCGCGAAGCCTTGGCGGGCGTACGGATGTTCTGCACTTTGCCCTTGATGGTCGCGGTGCCACGATCCGCCCGGCGAATGCCAAACAGCACTTCGGCGGTTTCGGTACGGCCTGAACCGAGCAGTCCGGCCAGTCCCACCACTTCACCCGGACGCACCTGCAGGTTGAACGGTTCAATGGTGCCCTTCTTGCCGTAATTTTCAAACGACACCACCGGCTGATTGCTGCGCAGCGTGCTGCCCTGACGCTGCAAAGCGGTTTCCAGCAGCTCGCGCCCCAGCATCAGCTTGATCAGTTCAATCTGCGGCAGTGTGGCGGTATCGCGCGTGGCAATAAACTGGCCGTTACGCAGCACGGTGATGCGATCGGTAATGCGGTAAACCTGGTCGAGAAAATGGGTAACAAAAATCAGGCTCATCCCTTTAGCTTTTAGCTGCGCCATCAGGGTAAACAGCATTTCGACTTCATTGGCATCGAGGCTGGCGGTCGGTTCATCAAGGATCAGCACCTGCGCGGAGAGATCGACCGCGCGGCAAATCGCAATGATCTGCTGCATCGCCACCGAGTAATGCCCCAGCGGACGCGTTACGTCGAGTACAAAGCCGTAGTTGCGCATCAGCGCATCGGCGTCGCGCACCATGCGCTTGCGATCAATCATGCCGAAGCGACGCGGCTCGCGGCCAATGTACAAATTATCCGCCACCGACATATTCGGCAGCAGATTCACTTCCTGATAAACCGTGCCAATGCCCATCTCCTGTGCATCAGCGGTGTTATGCGGCGTAATCGCCTTGCCGTTCAGGGTTACCGTGCCGGCATCACGGGTATACACGCCGGTCAGAACTTTAATCAGCGTGGATTTGCCCGCGCCGTTTTCGCCCAGCAACGCCATGATCTCGCCCTTACGGATGCTGAACGAGACATTATCCAGCGCCTTCACGCCGGGAAAGCCTTTGCTGACGCCGCTAATGGTCAGCAGTGCGGTTTCATCGGAGGTGCTCATCAGGTTCTCCCTCGCCTTACGTCATCATAAACCGCCCCGAAGGGCGGTTGCGGGGATCAGTAACCCATGCCTTTTTTGGTATCGAGCTGCGCCTGTGCGGAGTCCGGCAGATATAGTTTCGATTCTGTTTTGATGATTTTCGGCGGCATCGTGCCGTCTTTCTTGAATTTCTCCAGCGCGTCGAATGCCGGACCGGCCATATTAGGCGTCAGCTCCACGTTGGCATTGGCTTCACCGGCCAGCATCGCTTTGTAGATATCGGGCACGCCATCAATCGAGCCGGTCAGGATATCTTTGCCTGGCTTGAGGCCAGCTTCTTTAATCGCCTGAATCGCACCGATCGCCATATCATCGTTATGCGCGTAAACCATGCAGATGTTCTTGCCGTTGTTTTCCGCCTTGATAAAGCTCTCCATCACCTCTTTACCTTTACTGCGGGTAAAGTCACCGGACTGCGAGCGAATCACTTTGATATTATCGTGGCCGGCGATGGCTTCGGCGAAGCCTTTCTTACGGTCAATCGCCACGCTGGCGCCGACGGTACCTTGCAACTCGACGACGTTACATTTTTTGTCCGCGACCGTTTTCACCAGCCAGTCGCCAATCAACTTGCCTTCCAGCACGTTGTCCGCAGTGACCACCGCCATGTACAGCGATTTGTCTTTCACCACGATGGCGCGATCGAGTAAGAACACCGGGATTTTGGCGTCTTTGGCTTCTTCCAGCACGGGTTCCCATCCCGTTTGCACCACCGGCGCAATGAAGATGGCATCAACGCCCTGCGCGATGAACGAGCGCACCGCTTTGATTTGGTTCTCTTGTTTCTGCTGGCCATCGGCGATTTTCAGCGTGATACCGCGCTTTTGCGCTTCACTTTTTGCCACATTGGTTTCTGCTGAACGCCAGCCAGATTCCGAGCCAACCTGTGAGAAGCCCACCGTCATATCAGCAGCCAACACCGACGTACTCAGTGCCGAGCTCACCATGGCGGTCAAGAGTAAACGTTTCCACATAATTTCATTCCTCTGAAGGGAGTGTGTTGTAGGGGTACAAAACGCGAATTAAGCCTGGCTGAAAAGCGCGTAAACAAGCGCGACACACTTCACAAATCAGAGTGAATTAAAGGAGTTACGTGAACAGGCAATGCTTTATAGATCGTGGCATTATGGACAAAATGCCTGCTAATTATTGCGGAGGGGGTTAAATAAATGTAATAAACAGAATCGGTTATGCTTCTCACTTCTGGAAACGATTACAGCGGGCGCGTAAAGAATGGTTATTGTCTGCAGCGACAATCAATTATTGGTTTTGTGACTGCTCGCACAGAATGTGAGTGCCGGTTTCACGGCGTGTGCATAAATTTGCTGACCAGAGCGGAATAAACAGCGGATTCATTCGCAGCACGATCGCAAATACCTATTATAGAGACGGAGAAATAACGGCTTTCCAACAATGCGTTAATAGCGTGAGATTTTCTCACAAGCCCGCTAAATACCGGCCTGAATTTGCCTTAAATCGTACTTTATATGCGCGTTTAAAACGCGTAAAAGCCAAAAAAGTGTCGTTTCATGAGCGAATTAGCGCATGTTGTCTGAATTTTGTATTTTTTTATAAGTCGTGTATGGACTCTCGCTGCGTGCTCCCTATACTTGGGCACTTCCAAGTACTTTATATTTAAATGGCAATCATGACTGCATTAGATTACCTGCTGAAATTCCGCAAAGTGAATAATCTCGATAGTCTGGAAAAACTCTACGACCATCTGAATTATTCGCTGACTGATGATAAAGAGATCATCAATATGTATCGTGCCGCCGACCATCGACGTGCTGAACTGGTCTCTGGCGGACGTCTGTTCGATATGGGCCGCGTGCCGAAAACCGTCTGGCGTTACGTGATCTAATTGATTTATCCCCTCTCTATCTGCGCTCTTGCGTTGTCCAGGTCGGGCGTGCCCCGTTTGGACATGATACGCTCTGCATCGCCCTCTTCTCTGCAAACAGGATCTTGTCGATGACCCAACTGGTGAACCCGCCACGTATTGCTGGCTGGCTACTGCTGCCGCTGGCGTGGCTGATCATGACCATGCTGACCAGTGCGCTGGTGGTGGCAATGTATCTGAGCCCGCTGTTTAAACCCGAATTACGCACGACGCTGTTCTCACACGGCGGCACTTTGCTGACGCAATGGTCGATCTCGCTGCTGACTGCTGCGGTGGTATGGGCGTATAGCATTTGGGTGTGCTGGATTTTCTGTAAACGTTCGCGTCGCTTACCGCGCCATTACATTCTGTGGCTGCTGATGACCATCTTGCTGGCGTTAAAAACCTTTGCCTTCACGCCGGTGGCCGATGGCAAAGCGATTCAGACTTTACTGCTGTCGCTGCTGGCGGCTGCGGTGTTTGTGCCCTATTTCAAACGCTCTCAGCGCGTAAAACAGACGTTTATCCAGCCATAATGACGTGAGTTTCGTCAGCAATTTAATTCTGAGTGCTCTCAATGCTCACACAAACCCGTTGAAGGTTGAGATGCACCTCTCAATTCCGGATAATAGACGCCTTTCGGCTTCCCAGGTTAAAAAATGACCGATTACTTACTTCTCTTTGTTGGCACGGTGCTGGTGAACAACTTTGTGTTGGTCAAATTCCTCGGCCTTTGCCCATTTATGGGCGTGTCAAAAAAACTGGAAACGGCCATTGGCATGGGACTTGCCACCACTTTCGTGATCACGCTGGCGGCGATCTGCGCCTGGCTGGTGAATCACCTGATTCTGGTGCCGCTCGATCTGGTCTATCTGCGCACCCTCGCCTATATCCTGGTGATTGCTGTTGTGGTGCAGTTCACCGAAATGGTGGTGCGTAAAACCAGTCCGTCGCTCTATCGCCTGCTGGGTATCTTCCTGCCGCTGATCACCACCAACTGTGCGGTGCTGGGCGTGCCATTACTGAGCGTTAACCTCAACCACACCTTCCTGCAGGCGGCGCTGTATGGCTTCAGTGCGTCACTCGGCTTCTCGCTGGTGATGGTGCTGTTCGCTGGCATGCGCGAGCGTCTGGTACTGGCGAATGTTCCCGCACCGTTTAAAGGTAACTCGATTGCGCTGATCACCGCTGGTCTGATGGCGCTGGCCTTTATGGGCTTTACCGGGCTGGTGAAATTCTAATGACCGCGATTTGGATAGCGATTATCGCGCTGGCTGCATTGGGCCTGGTGTTTGGTGCCCTGCTGGGTTACGCCTCACGTCGCTTCGAGGTGGAAGAAGATCCGATTGTTGAGCAGATCGATGAGATTTTGCCGCAGAGCCAGTGTGGTCAGTGCGGCTATCCCGGCTGCCGCCCGTATGCCGATGCGGTGGGTAACAACGGTGAAGCGATCAATAAGTGCGCGCCCGGCGGCGAGCAGACGATGCTCAAGCTGGCCGCGCTGCTCAACGTTGAACCGCAACCGCTCGACGGCGGCGCAGACGTGCTGGAGCCGATACGTACCGTGGCATGGATCGATGAAGAGAATTGCATCGGCTGCACCAAATGTATTCAGGCTTGCCCGGTGGACGCCATCGTGGGTGCCACGCGCGCCATGCACACCGTGCTGAGCGATGTCTGCACCGGCTGCGATCTCTGCGTTGCGCCTTGCCCGACCGACTGCATTGAGATGCGCCCGGTTGCCACCACCACGGCCAACTGGAAGTGGAATCTCGACACCATTCCTGTACGGGTGATCCCGGTAGAAACCCATGCTTAATTTGTTAAACCTGTTCCGCAAAGAGAAGCTGTGGGATTTTCAGGGCGGCATCCATCCGCCTGAGATGAAAACACAGTCTAACGGTACGCCGCTGAGCCAGTTACCCCTGCCTGAGCGCTTTATCATTCCGTTAAAACAGCATATCGGCCATGAAGGCGAGATTTGCGTGGCGCCCGGCGACAAAGTGCTGCGCGGCCAGCCGCTGACCTTTGGCGGCGGACGCATGCTGCCGGTGCACGCGCCAACGTCCGGCACCATCGAAGAGATTGCGCCACACATGACGGCGCATCCTTCTGGCCTCTCCGAGCTGTGCATTTTCCTGCGTGCCGACGGCGAAGATCGCTGGACCACGCTCGATCCGCAGCCCGATTATCGCGCCCTGTCGCGTGAAGAAGCGGTAAAACGCATTCACAATGCGGGCATCGCCGGATTAGGCGGCGCGGGCTTCCCGACCGCCACCAAACTGCGCGGCGGCCTGCGCGGCGTGAAAACCCTGATCATCAACGCCGCCGAGTGCGAGCCGTACATCACTGCCGATGACCGTTTAATGCAGGATTGTGCTGCCGAAGTGCTGGAAGGCTGCCGCATTCTGGCGTGGGTGTTGCAGGCGGAACGGGTGCTGATCGGCATAGAAGATAACAAACCGGAAGCCATTGCCGCGCTGAAACAGGCATTGGGCGGCGATCGTGAATTGCAGATTCGCGTGATTCCGACCAAGTATCCGTCTGGCGGCGCGAAACAGCTGACGCAGATTCTCACCGGCCTCGAAGTGCCACACGGCGGACGTTCCACCGATATCGGTGTGCTGATGCAAAACGTCGGCACCGCGTGGGCGGTAAAACGCGCCATCGTAGACGGCGAACCGATCACCGAACGCGTGGTGACGCTGACCGGCGCAGCGCTGGCGCGCCCGCGCAACGTCTGGGGACGGCTCGGTACGCCCATCAGCCACCTGCTGCAGCATGCCGGTTTTACGCCGGGATCGCGCCAGATGGTGATCATGGGCGGTCCGCTAATGGGCTTTACCCTGCCGTCGCTGAACGTGCCGCTGGTGAAAATCTCCAACTGTATTCTGGCGCCGTCGGCCAGCGAAATGGGCAACGATCAGCAAGAGCAATCCTGTATCCGCTGCAGCGCCTGCGCCGATGCCTGCCCGGCGAAATTGCTGCCGCAGCAGCTGTTCTGGTACAGCCAGGGCGGCGATCACGAAAAAGCACGCGCGCACAATATTGATGACTGCATTGAGTGCGGCGCCTGCGCTTACGTCTGCCCGAGTAACATTCCGCTGGTGCAATATTACCGCCAGGAAAAAGCCGAACTGCGCGCCATCGATCTTGAAGCGAAACGTACCGCCGAAGCGAAAGCGCGTTTCGAAGCGCGTCTGGCACGCCTGGAACGCGAAAAACAGGCGCGTGAAGCGCGTCATGAACAGGCTAAACAGCGCGTGGCGCGTAGCGATCAGGGTGAACTCGACGCCGCCGTGGCACGCGTGAAAGCGCGTCAGGAAAAAACACCGGAGCAGGATGCTGCGGAACGCGAAGCGCGTCATGCACAAGCCTTAGCGCAGCAGGCCGAGAAGCAAGCTGAAACGCAGGCGCTGAGTCGTCAGTCCGGCGATCCGCGTAAAGCGGCGGTGGAAGCGGCGATTGCCCGTGCGAAAGCGAAGAAAGCGGGCGCACCGGCGGCTGACGTCGCGCTTGCCGAGCCGCCAGCTGATGCGCCTGCGGCAGAAGTCGATCCTCGTAAAGCGGCGGTGGAAGCCGCGATTGCGCGTGCGAAGGCGAAAAAAGCCGCCGCGGCGACAGAACCCGCACCCGCTGAGCCGCCAGCCGTCGCGCCTGCTGCTGAAGTCGATCCGCGCAAGGCCGCCGTTGAAGCGGCGATTGCGCGCGCCAAAGCGAAGAAAGCCGCCGCCGCTGCCGCGCAGCAGGCTGAAGCCACATCACCTGAAGTGGAGGCTGCTGCCTCTCCTGACTCCGCCGACCCACGCAAAGCGGCGATTGCCGCTGCGGTCGCCCGTGCCAAAGCGCGTAAAGCGCAGCAGCAGCCTTCGACGACTGAGGATTAAATGGCTTTTCGTATTGCAAGTTCTCCCTATACCCACAACCGCCGCAGCACCGGCAATATCATGCTGCTGGTGGTGTTTGCCGCGCTGCCGGGCATGGCCGCACAATGGTATTTCTTTGGCGTCGGTTTCTTAATTCAGGTTTTGCTGGCCACCGCCACCGCGTGGGCCACCGAAGGGGCGATTCTGCGCCTGCGTAAAACGCCGGTGTTGCCGACTTTATCCGATAACTCTGCCCTGCTCACCGCGTTGCTGCTGGGCATCAGCCTGCCGCCGCTCGCGCCGTGGTGGTTGGTGGTGTTAGGTACCATTTTCGCCATCGTCATCGCCAAACAGCTGTACGGCGGTTTGGGGCAAAACCCGTTTAACCCAGCAATGGTCGGTTACGTGGTGCTGCTGATCTCCTTCCCGGTGCAGATGACCAGCTGGCTGCCGCCCGATAGCCTGCAGGCGATCAAACCCGGCCTGCTGGATTCGCTCAGTATGATCTTCACCCACCACACGCTGGCCGGTGAAACCATGCAGCAGCTGCAGCTCGGCGTTGATGGCGTCAGCCAGGCGACACCGCTCGATACCTTTAAAACCGGCCTGCGTGCTGGGCACAGCGCTGAACAGCTGCTGGCGGAGCCGATCTACAGCGGCGTGTTAGCCGGTGTTGGCTGGCAGTGGGTTAACCTCGGTTATCTGCTGGGCGGCGCTCTGCTGCTGGCAAAGAATGCTATCCGCTGGCACATTCCGGTCAGTTTCCTCGTCTCGCTGGCGTTCTGCGCCACACTGGGCTGGGTGTTCTCGCCGGAGTCGCTTAACTCACCGCTGATTCACCTGTTCTCCGGTGCCACTATGCTCGGCGCGTTCTTTATTGCTACCGATCCGGTGACCGCCTCCACCACCAATCGCGGCCGCCTGGTTTACGGCGCGCTGATTGGTTTGCTGGTGTGGCTGATTCGCAGCTTTGGTGGCTATCCGGACGGCGTCGCCTTCGCGGTATTGCTGGCCAATATTTGTGTGCCGCTGATTGATTACTACACTCAGCCGCGCGTTTACGGCCATCGCAAGGATTGAAGATGATCGAAGCTATTCGTAAAAATGCGGTGACGCTGGCGGCCTTTGCGGTGATCACCACCGGCGTGACGGCGGTGGTTAACTATGTCACCAAGCCGACGGTGGAGCATCAGACCGCGCTACAACAGAAAAATTTGTTAGATCAGGTGGTGCCGACCGATCTGTACGACAATCACATCCAGCAAGAGTGTTATCTGGTGACCGATGCGCTGGCGCTGGGCAATGATCGCCCGCACCATCTCTATTTAGCGCGTAAAGGCGATCAGCCGGTGGCCGCCGCGCTTGAGACCACCGCGCCAGACGGCTATTCTGGGGCGATTCAGATGCTGGTCGGTGCCGATTTCCACGGCAAAGTGCTGGGCGTGCGCGTGGTTGAGCACCATGAAACGCCGGGCCTCGGCGATAAAATCGAACTGCGTATTTCAGACTGGATTAACAGCTTCAATGGCAAAGTGATCCACGGCGCGGATGACAAAAATTTTGCGGTGAAAAAAGACGGCGGTGAATTCGACCAATTTACCGGCGCAACCATTACGCCACGCGCGGTGGTTAACGCCACCAGGCGCACCGCGCTGCTGATTGAAACACTGCCAGCGAAGCTCGCTTCGTTGCCTGAATGTGGAGATGCAAATGAGTGAAGCCAAAAATTTACTGGTCGGCGGCCTGTGGAAAAATAACTCCGCGCTGGTGCAGCTGCTCGGTCTCTGTCCGCTGCTGGCGGTGACCTCAACCGCGACCAACGCCCTCGGTTTAGGCCTGGCGACCACGCTGGTGCTGACCATCACCAACAGCGCAATTTCCGCCTCGCGTCGTTGGGTGCCGGCCGAAATCCGTATTCCGATTTACGTGATGATCATCGCTTCAGTGGTGAGCTGCGTGCAGATGCTGATCAACGCCTATGCGTACGGTTTGTATCAGTCGCTCGGCATCTTTATCCCGCTGATTGTCACCAACTGCATTGTGGTGGGTCGCGCCGAAGCGGTCGCCTCAAAGAGCAGCATTCCGCTCTCGGCGCTGGACGGTTTTGCCATCGGCATGGGCGCAACCTGCGCGATGGTAACGCTGGGATCGATTCGTGAACTGATTGGCAGCGGCACGCTGTTCAACGGGGCGGATCAGCTGCTGGGGCCGTGGGCCAAAGCGCTGCGTATTGAAGTGGTGCACTTTGATTCGCCGATGCTGCTGGCGATGCTGCCACCGGGCGCCTTTATCGGCCTTGGCATGCTGCTGGCGGCAAAATACCTGATCGATCAGAAGATGAAACAGCGTGCGGCCACCCGTGCAGCAGCGCCTGAAGCGGAGCCGCAAGGCGCAACCGGGAAAGCGGTGTGAATAAAGAGAAACGCGCGCAGATCCTGACGCGCCTGCGTGATGAGAATCCGCATCCGACCACAGAACTGAACTTCAGCACGCCGTTTGAGTTGTTGATTGCGGTATTACTCTCCGCGCAAGCCACCGACGTCAGCGTCAACAAAGCTACCGCGAAGCTCTATCCGGTGGCGAATACCCCGGCAACGATGCTGGCGCTGGGCGTGGATGGCGTGAAGGAGTACATCAAAACCATCGGCCTGTTTAACAGCAAGGCGGAGAACGTCATCAAGACCTGCCGCATTCTGCTGGAACAGCACGGTGGCGAAGTGCCGGAAGATCGTGCGGCGCTGGAAGCGCTGCCGGGCGTCGGGCGTAAAACCGCCAACGTGGTACTGAATACCGCTTTCGGCTGGCCGACCATCGCCGTTGATACCCATATTTTCCGCGTCAGCAATCGCACCCGCTTTGCGCCGGGCAAGAATGTGGAAGAAGTGGAAGATAAGCTGCTGAAAGTGGTGCCGGCGGCGTTTAAAGTCGATTGCCATCACTGGCTGATTCTGCACGGTCGCTATACCTGCGTGGCGCGCAAACCGCGTTGCGGATCCTGTCTGATCGAAGATCTGTGTGAATTCGACGCTAAAACCGAATTCTGAATCGCGGGCTCTGACACATCTGCTGCGTCACGGCAAATGTGCCCTTTTCAACTGCGCGCACTAAAGCTCATAGCGGGCCCCGGCCAGCGCACTCGCTGCTGGCTTAACTGACACGCATTACGCCATAGACCAGCTGCGTATTTAACCTGCGGCGGCCTGCAACCAGGCGACCACCAGCGGCGACAGCCGGTTTTGTAACGCCGCCCTTTCGGACTGGAACAAGGTGGCGACAAAGAACGGGTGATCGGTCAATTCAATGCCGCGCACGTCGCCTTCCATATCCCACGACGTGATCTGCAGACTCTGCGTCGCCAGCGCTGCGCTGAACTCGGCGTTGACGCCAAAGTTGCAGTGGTAACCCTCATCGCTTTGTAACGCACCGTAAGCCCGAGCAATACGTGAACCCGGCTGGAAGGTCACGCTGCCACGCTGTTCCACCAGCGAACAGGCCAGTGGCGCAATCACCCAGCGACCGCTGGGATCGGTTTCCGCATGCACCGCATCTTCCCAGCCCAGCACATTGCGCGCGTACTCAACGATGGCGTACTGAAATCCGCCGCACGAGCCCAAAAATGGCTTACCGCTTTCCCGCGCCCAGCGAAGGGTGGCAAACACGCCCGCATCATTGAGATAAGGACTGCCCGGAACCAGCCAAATCGCCTGGTAATCATTGAGGTTGTGCTGATTGAGTTCCGGCGTGGCGATCCAGTCGGCGCTGACGTTGAGTGAAAGGGTTTTTGCAGCGAGTTGTACAGCGGGAGGAATGGCCTGATGCGCAACGGCATTAGCACGGTAATCGCCAATCAGGGCGACACGAATCGACTTCATCATGACTACGTCCTTTCAGGGAAAAAAGGAGGTTACAGCAAAGTTAACCCGCTGTCTAAACGCCTTTAAACGTCGATTTATGCGGCTTTTGTTTCCACGCATTGCGCTTATGGACGCCTGTTTATCTGCCAAATAAGGTGTCAGACCGCGCTAATCTTCGCCAGATGTCAGCTACGCAAACGTTTTCTTCTTTTACCCTGATAATTAATTCGTGGTTTTGTGCGCAGGATCAACTAATTAGCGTTCTGGAATCTTTTGACTGCTTATTACGCTCACCAATCAAGCTGTTGTGCTTATATTGTGCACAACGGCAATAATAATCTCTGTATAAATTATGGTCTTTAGCGTTATGTTCTGATAAATCCGCTCTGAGCAGTTTATATCAGGAAAATGATCTTCACGATCTGCATTTCACCTGTTTATCCTGATATAATGCCCTCAAGCGAGATTTAACACTGATTTACAACTTTGTATAACGGCATTAACCCTACCTATTGCAAGTATTTCAGCGTGCAGAAAATGCTTGCCCTGTTGGACTGATTCAGCCAAATTAGTCGCCGTTTTTCCTTTCTAATAACAATGTTGCGCGGGATTACCCAGCCCGACGCAGACTTAATTCCTGTCGCAAAACAGGCTATGTTAAAACTGAGGTATACGTGTCAACTGCAAACAAACACACTGACGGGGCGCCAAGCCTCAACGCTTTTAAGCAACCGAAAGCGTTTTATCTGATCTTCTCCATCGAACTGTGGGAACGTTTTGGTTACTACGGCCTGCAAGCCATCATGGCGGTTTACCTGGTTAAACAGCTGGGCATGTCCGAAGCGGACTCCATTACGCTGTTCACCTCGTTTAGCGCGCTGGTGTATGGTTTAGTCGCCATCGGCGGCTGGCTCGGCGATAAAGTGCTGGGTACCAAACGCGTCATCGTGCTCGGCGTAATGGTGCTGGCGCTGGGTTATGCGCTGATTGCCTTCTCCGGCCATGACACCTCAATGGTGTATATCGGCATGGCGACTATCGCGGTAGGTAGCGGTTTGTTTAAAGCTAACCCGTCTTCCCTGCTGTCGACCTGCTACGAGAAAGATGACGCGCGCCTCGACGGTGCCTTCACCATGTTCTACATGTCGATCAACATCGGTTCGCTGTTCTCGATGATGCTGACGCCGTGGCTGGCCGCGAAATATGGCTGGGGCGCCGCGTTCTCGCTGTCGGTTGTCGGTCTGGTGATCACGCTGCTGAACTTCCTGTTCTTCCAGCGTGTCGTGAAAAACTACGGATCCAAGCCGGATTTTGCCCCGCTGCAGATGGGTAAACTGCTGATGACGCTGATTGGCGTGGTAGCACTGATTGCGCTGGCGGCCTGGCTGCTGCATCACCAGAGCATCGCACGTATGACACTGGGCGTCATCGCCGCAGGTATCGTGGTGATCTTCGCCAAAGAAGCCTTCGCGCTGAAGGGGGCCGCACGTCGTAAGATGATCGTGGCCTTCCTGCTGATGGTTGAAGCGATTGTGTTCTTCGTGCTTTACATGCAGATGCCAACCTCACTTAACTTCTTCGCTATCCGCAACGTTGAGCACGCGATTCTCGGCATCACCTTTGAGCCGGAGCAGTTCCAGGCGCTGAACCCGTTTTGGATCATGCTGGCAAGCCCGATTCTGGCCGCGGTGTACAACAAGCTTGGCGATAAAATGCCGATGCCACACAAATTCGCCTTCGGTATGGTGCTGTGTTCAGCGGCCTTCCTGGTGCTGCCGTTTGGTGCCAAATTTGCCAACGAAGCCGGTATCGTCTCAGTGAACTGGCTAATCCTTAGCTATGCGCTGCAGAGCATTGGTGAGCTGATGATTTCCGGTCTGGGCCTGGCAATGGTGGCACAGCTGGTACCACAGCGTTTAATGGGCTTCATCATGGGTTCGTGGTTCCTGACTACCGCGGGTGCGGCAATGATTGCCGGTAAAGTCGCGAACCTGATGGCGGTGCCGAATGATGTGACCGATCCACACATGTCACTGGCGGTCTACAGCCATGTGTTCCAGCAGATTGGTATCGCCACCGGCGTAATCGCCCTGCTGATGTTAATCACCGCGCCACTGCTGAACCGCATGACGCAGGATGATAGTCAAACTGAACTGAAACGCGCCAGCGCCAATAAGTAAGCAGAAAGCCGGGCATGTCCCGGCTTTTTTCTACCGACTATTTCGCCGCCATTCACATTTCCTTTAACGATTTCTGCTACCCACACTTCGCTTTTTGCTCGCTTAACTTCATGATGTCGGCTCACTGTTAATCTGAGTGGAATAAGCATGGACAGGTTTGATGAGCTTGAGGTGTTTGTCGCGGTTATCCAGCAAGGCAGTTTGGCTGGCGCCGCACGTTTGTTACAGCGATCGCCACCGGTGATCACGCGCACCCTCAACACCCTTGAAGCCCGCCTCGCCACCACTTTGATTGAACGCACCACGCGCCAGCTGGCACCCACCGAAGCTGGCTGGCAGCTGTTTGAGCAGGCACAGCGCGTGCTGAGCGATTATCAGCGCGCCATCGACAGCGCTCACCACAGCGGCCTGCATGGCTTGCTGCGTTTAACCGCGCCGGTGCAGTTTGGTCGTCGCCACGTCATGCCCCTGGTGAATGCCTTCCTGCAACAGCATGCGGAGATGCAGATTGAAGTGGTGCTCAGCGACAGCTATCAGGACCTGATCGAAAACGGCCTCGATATCGCGCTGCGCATTGGTGCTCTGCAGGACTCTTCGATGGTGGCGCGTCAGGTTGGCCATGTGCGTTCGACGCTGGTTGCCAGCCCCGACTATCTGCAACAGGCTGGCATGCCTGTTCATCCCACTGAACTGACTCAACATGCGTTAGTGACGAGCCTGCGCCATACACGCGAGTGGCGCTTCGCTCACGACCTGCGCGTGCGCATCACGCCGCGTCTGCGGGTTAATGACGTGGAGAGCCAGCTGGAAGCGCTGCGCAGCGCACACGGCATCGGACGGCTGCTGTCGTATCAGGTTCTCGACGATATCCACAGCGGGAAACTGCTGCGCTTACTGCCAGAATGGGAACCCGCGCCGCTGCCGGTGCAGTTAGTGACCCAGCGTGTGAAGAATATGACGCCTAAAGTGCGGCAATTTTGGGATTTTGCGCTCGAAAAGCTGCCGTTACTGCCATGCTTTGCTGAATAAACCTGAACGGTGACCGCAATTCCTGATCGCAGTCACGGGTAAATATCCCTGGCAGACTTATGCTGCTTTGATCACCACAACACTCAAGGAGAAGCCATGATGAAACTCTATTGTAAGCCCGGTGCCTGTTCGCTATCACCGCATATTGTCGCGCTGGAATGCGGACTCGACTTCACCCAGGTGAACGTGGACCTGCAGAAAAAAGTGACCGAGCAGGGAGAAGATTACTGGCAGATTAACCCGAAAGGACAAGTGCCGGCGCTGCAGTTTGACGATGGCAGCATCCTGACCGAAGGCGTGGCGATTGTGCAGTATCTGGCGGATCTCAAGCCGGATCGCCATCTGCTGGCACCGACCGGCAGCCTGACGCGCTATCACACGCTGGAGTGGTTGAGTTTTGTCAGCAGCGAACTGCACAAAAGTTTTAGCCCGCTGTTCCGTCCGGATACGCCGGAAGAGTACAAAACCATTGCTCGTGCGCAGCTGGAGAAAAAGTATCAGCAGGTGAATGAGGCGTTGCAGGATAAACAGTGGCTGCTGGGATTACGCTTTACCGTTGCCGATGTGTATCTGTTCGTGGTGACGCGCTGGGCTAAAGCCATCAAGCTGGATTCAGCGGGGCTGGATGCGCTGGAAGCCTGGTTTAATCGGGTTGCAGAGCGCCCAGCGGTGCAAGCGGCATTGAAGGCGGAAGGTTTGGTTTAATCCGGCGCTATTCTTCGTCGGGTCGCTATCAGTGCGTACGCCCCAGATCGTTGGATCGTCATTCATGGTGAGCTGAATGGCAGGTGCGCAGGACTGCGCACCTCACGGGGAATTTACAGCTTTTCAGCGGCGAAATGCTGTGTCGGCTTGGCAATCGCATCCTGCGCGGCCACCAACTGCAATTCGTACTCGCCCATTTCGTGGGTTTTCAGCATCACTTCATAAACCGCCGCGGTGATGTGCTCGAGCGCATCCTGCAGCGACTTGCCGTGCAGCAGATCGACCAGCAGCAGACCGCTGGTGAGATCGCCCACGCCAACCGGCTGACGCACGCCAAAGTCCACCAGCGGACGGCTGATGTGCCAGCACTCATCGGCGGTCAACAGCAGCATCTCAAAACGATCGCTACGACGTCCGGCACGCGCCAGATGTTTCACCAGCACCACTTTCGGGCCTTTGCTAATCAGTTCTCGTGCCGCAACCACCGCTTGCTCGACGTTGGCCACTTCATGGCCGCTGAGCATCTCCAGCTCCAGCAGGTTCGGGGCGATGATGTCACTGGCGGGCAACGCCATTTTACAGTGAAACTCCGCCACGCCCGGCGCCACGATGCAGCCTTTCTCCGGATGGCCCATCACCGGATCGCAGAAGAACCACGCATGCGGATTGGCTTCTTTCACCAGACGCACGATCTCCAGAATCTGTTCGCCCTGCTCTGCCGATCCCAAATAGCCGCTCAGCACCGCATCACAGGTTTTCAGGCGGTCAACTGCCGCAATGCCTTTAACGATGTCGGTCAAATGCGTGGCGGGCATTACGGTGCCGGTCCAGTGTCCATATTGGGTGTGATTAGAAAATTGCACGGTATTCAGCGGCCAAACGTTTGCGCCCATGCGGCGCATCGGGAATTCGGCAGCGCTGTTACCGGCGTGTCCGTAAACAACGTGAGATTGAATTGCGAGAATATTTTTCATTTTGCCCTGTACTGCTGTCTTGCCATAAAAAAGGGCCGGAAGCCGGCCCTGAACGCTTACTGCCAGTTAATCAGGCAGTAATGTTTTTTACCGCGACGCAACAACGTGAAACGTCCAAACAGTTTATCGCTGTCGCTGAAACGGTACTCCGCATCTGACTGTTTTTCGCCATTCAGCGATACCGCGTTAGAACCGATCATGGTGCGTGCCTGGCCGCGTGATGGCACCAGCTCAGCGGCCACCAGCGCCTGCTGCAGATCGTCTTCTGCCGTCAGCGTGATAGTTGGCATGCCGTCCTGCGCCAGCTGCTCGAAGTCCGCTTCGGTCATCGCGCTCAGGCTGCCGGAGAACAGGCTCTCGGTGATGCGTTTTGCCGCAGTCAAGCCGCTTTCGCCGTGCACCAGACGCGTCACCTGCTCAGCCAGCACGTATTGCGCGCGGGGCGCTGTGCCGCTGTTTTTGTCTTCTTCTTCCAGCGCATTGATCTCTTCAATGCTCATGAAGGTGAAGAACTTCAGGAAGCGATATACGTCGGCATCCGCAGTGTTGATCCAGAACTGGTAGAACTTGTATGGACTGGTTTTCTTCGCATCCAGCCACACTGCGCCACCTTCAGTTTTACCGAACTTGGTGCCGTCAGACTTGGTGATCAGCGGTACGGTCAAGCCCCACGCCTGCTGCTGATGCAGACGACGCGTCAGATCGATACCGGAGGTGATGTTGCCCCACTGATCGGAACCGCCAATCTGTAACACCACATCGTGACGCTTGTTCAGCTCCGCAAAGTCATAACCCTGCAGCAGGTTGTAGGAGAACTCAGTGTAAGAGATGCCCTGATCTTCGCGGTTCAGACGCTGTTTCACCGCTTCGCGGTTGATCATCTGATTCACAGAGAAGTGCTTACCGATGTCGCGCAGGAAGGTCAGCACGTTCATGCCGCCAAACCAGTCGTAGTTGTTCGCGGCAATCGCGCTGTTGTCGCCGCAATCGAAGCTGAGGAAAGGCGCGACCTGGTTGCGGATCTTATCCACCCACTCGCCAACGGTTTCAGCGGTGTTAAGTTTACGTTCTGCTGCTTTAAAGCTGGGATCGCCAATCAGACCGGTGGCACCACCCACCAGCGCGACCGGCTTGTGTCCGGCATCCTGAAAACGTTTCAGGCAGAGCAGCGGCACCAGATGGCCCAAATGCAAGCTATCAGCGGTAGGATCGAAGCCGCAATAGAGTGCAATTGGCCCTTGCGCCAGTCGCTCTGCTAACGCTTCTTCATCCGTTACCTGGGCGACTAAGCCCCTTTCTTGCAATTGTTGTATCAGGTTACTGCTGGTCATCACTGACTCCAAATTGATCAGACTGCACCTAGGCTGGTACACAGCTTTCCGCTGACGTGCGGAGACGAAAAAAATGAGGGCTATAGCATAAAGCGCTGACGCCAACTGCGCCAGCGTTGAAAGGGGATAAAACGCAGTTTTACGGGGCTAAACGGTCAATCGACCAGCCATTGTCATTACGCTGGTAGAGGAAGCGATCGTGCAGACGATGTTCGCCGCCCTGCCAGAACTCCACGGTGTGGAATCTGACACGGTAGCCGCCCCAGAAACTCGGCAGCGGCACGTCGCCCTGCTGGAATTTCTGTTTGAGTTCGAGGAACTTGCCTTCCAGCACGCCGCGCGCCGAGATGCGGCTTGATTGCTTCGACACCCATGCGCCAATCTGGCTATCACGCGGGCGGCTGCTGAAGTACTTCAGTACCTCCAGCGGCGACAGTTTTTCCACTTCGCCCAGCACCATCACCTGACGCTCAAGGAAGTGCCATGGAAAGTGCAGCGAAATACGCGGATTCTCTGCCAGCTGCAGCGCCTTGCGGCTGCCGAGATTGGTATAGAACACCATGCCTTGCTCGTCGTAATGCTTCAGCAGCACGATGCGCTGATAAGGTTGGCCGCTGCTGTCAACGGTGGCGACCGTCATTGCCGTCGGATCCGGCAACTGCGCGGTGCAGGCCTGCTGCAGCCACTGCTCAAACAGCGCCAAAGGGTTATCGGGCAGATCTTTACGTCGCAGCCCGCCGCGGGTGTATTCACGACGCAGATGGGCAATATGTTGCAAGCTGTCACTGTCGCTCATGCTGTTTCTCTTTCTCACGTTTACTGAACGGAGGTATCCGCGTTCTGCAATTCACAATCATTAATCACGATTTTGTTATTACGTTCAACAAAAGCGCCATTGCCTTTTGACCAGAAGACGTAAGTGCCGTCGCTGTAGCGCGCGCCAGAGGCCGACACCGTTTGTGCCAGCGTCAGGGGCTTACCATCCAGAATAAAGCTCACCTGCTGCTTCGCGTTATCCTGAGTGACCGTCAGCGGCAAAGTCCCGCACTGATAGCGCAGCTGTTGCGGTGCCTCTTCCTGCTTATGCATCATGCCGCAGCCACTTAATAGCGCCACGCTGCTCAGTATCATCATTATGTTTTTCATTTTTACCTCTTAACGACCAAGTCGGGGATTGGCGGGGTAAATTGCGCCCAATACGCTCATGTCCCGCGCGCCCGTTACCGCCGGCAGGTTGCCCGGTAACCCATTTAATGTGCGAAACGCCAGCCACGCAAAGGCCAGCGCTTCCATATCATCACCGCTGATGCCCGCTTCGTCGGTGGTACCGACTTCCGTTCCCGACAGATGCGTGGCCAGCCGCGCCATCAGCAGTGGATTTCGGCTGCCTCCGCCGCAGACCAACAGACGATCGCAACCGTCGTTGAGCTGCACCTGCTGCGCAATGGTTAACGCCGTCAGCTCGGTCAGCGTGGCCTGTACATCCTGTGGTGCCAGCGCCGGGAAGCGCTGCAGCTGCTGCTCGATCCAGCTGAGATTAAAATATTCGCGCCCGGTGCTTTTTGGCGGCGGCAGGGCAAACCACGGATCGCTGAGCATCAACTCCAGTAGCGCTGGAACCACCTGACCGCTGCGCGCCCAGGCAGCATCTTTGTCGTACGGCAAACCTTTATTGCGCCAAATCCACGCATCGATCAGCATATTGCCCGGCCCGGTATCAAAACCGCGTACCGGCTGGCCGGGGATCAGCAGTGACAGATTAGCGATGCCGCCGATGTTCAGCACCATGCGGCGCTCAACGCTGTCCATCAACAGCGCCTGATGGAAAGCCGGCACCAGCGGCGCGCCCTGGCCGCCGAGCGCCATGTCGCGGCGTCGAAAGTCCCCAATCACCGTGACGCCGGTTGCCGCCGCGATCTGGTTGTTATCGCCAATTTGCAGTGTATTCGGCGCATCACTTTGCGGCTCATGCCACACCGTTTGTCCGTGGCAGCCAATCGCCATGATGTCGCTGGCCTCCAGCGACTGCTGGTGCATCAAGGTTAAAACCGCCTCGGCGAACAGCTTGCCCAGCCGCGTATCCAGGTGCCCGAGCTGCGACAGCGTCAAGGTTTGCCCCTGACAAATGGCCAGCACCTGCTGGCGCAATTCCTGCGGGATGGGATGACAATAGCTGGCCTGCTGCGCCACCATTTGACCATCAATGGCCGCCAGTACCACGTCCACGCCATCAAGGCTGGTGCCGGACATCACGCCAATATAGCGTCCTGATTTCATAGCGGTTCACTCCCTTAACATCGTCTGGCTTAAGCCTGGCAAATTACCGGGTCTAATTCTATGATAAAATTCCGCTTTTCAGCGTCACTGCACAGTGCATTCCAGCTCAGCAATATTTTCGTTGGGCGATTGAATTTTTGTTGAGGGACGATGGTCTATGCTTCGCCCCAGCCGCGTTTTATACGGACTTAGCGTCATTTGCCAGTTTTCTGTCTTATACTCTGTGCAGTACAGGATGAGAAATATGGCGTTTTTTTGCATTAAGGAGCGTTCTGATGATTAAGCGTTTTGTAGCCGTGGCGTTGACCGGCTTAACTCTGGCAGGTTGTGCCAACGACAGCACCCTTTCCGGTGACGTTTACAGCGCCAGCGAAGCTAAACAAGTACAAAGTGTTTCCTATGGCACGCTGGTTTCTGTTCGTCCGGTGAAAATCCAGGGCGGCGATGAAAACAACGTGATTGGCGCAATTGGTGGTGCAGTACTGGGCGGTTTCCTCGGTAACACCATTGGCGGCGGCAGCGGTCGCAGTCTGGCAACCGCTGGCGGTGCGGTACTCGGTGGCGTAGCCGGTCAGGGCGTTCAGGGTGCGGTCAACAAATCTGACGGTGTCGAGCTGGAAATCCGCAAGGATGATGGTAACACCATCATGGTGGTGCAGAAGCAAGCTGCCACCCGCTACTCGGTTGGCCAGCGCGTCGTGATGGCGTCAAACGGCAGCCAGGTTACCGTTTCGCCTCGTTAAGCGGACAGATAAAAAAAACCGACGCCTGGCGTCGGTTTTTTTATTTCTCGCGGTTATGAAACTCAAGAATGTTTTTTTCCAGCCGCGCAATCAGCGTCACCATCTGATTGATCTCCTCCAGGCTGATGCCGGAAAGGATGTCATCGCGCGTGGCATCAATCACATTCTCAACCTGCTCGATAATCGGCTCAGCCTGCTTGGTCAACTTGATGCGCTTGGCGCGACGATCGTTGGCGCAGGTCGCGCGGGTGATCAATCCTTTCTCTTCCAGCTGATCCAGCGTGCGCACCAATGAAGGCTGCTCAATGCCGATCGCTTTGGCCAGCTGAATTTGAGACTGCTCTGGCGGGAGTTGATGAATATTGTGTAGCGTCACCCAGTGTGTTTGTGTCAACTCAAGCGGTTTCAAGCGCTGATCGATTAACGCGCGCCAAATGCGCACCAGACGAGACAGATCGGTTCCCAAGGGCGTATCCATTGCATCTCCTTATAATTAGCTTGCTAGCTATTAAGCCAGATTTTACACTATTCTGCGAGTTTACCTGGCAAATTACAAATACCAGGCCTGCATATACGCTTGCCGTCTACGCGCTATTTAGATGATTCCCGGTCAAAAAGGATGATGACACGTGTCCCTAACCGCCTTTTCCCCCAGCGCCCCGCTTACCGACCTGGTGTTCGGTGCGTCGCTGTTTTTTCCGCCGCTGTTTAAAGCGGTGTTACTCGGTTTCTTTTTCTGGTTGTTGATTCACCCGCTGATACGCGGCTGGATCTACTCTGGCGATGTCTGGCATCCCACCTTGATGGACCTTTCCCTGTTTGTACTGTGCGTCGCTGGCGCATTGTGGTTACTGAGCCTCGGATAAATCACTATGAAATTCAACCCTTTTAAATATTTTTCAACCCTGGTGATTTTTGCGCTGGCCCTGCTTGCCGGAGGGTGGATGTGGAATTACTACATGCAATCGCCATGGACGCGTGACGGCAAAGTGCGCGCCGAGCTGGTGGATATCACGCCGGAAGTGTCCGGTCGCATCATCGCTCTGGAAGTGCGCGACAATCAGTTTGTGCATAAAGGCGACGTGCTGCTGAAGCTCGATCCGGTGCCGTGGCAAATTGCGCAGGCCAATGCCGAAGCCCAACTGGCTAAAGCGCAGGCCGATCTGGCCAAAGCGCAGCATGAAGCCAATCGCCGCGCCAGCCTGCCGCGCAACGTTATTTCAGCGGAAGATATGGATGCCGCCCGCTTAACCGCCAATGCCGCCGCAGCGACGGCAAAAGCGGCGCAGGCTAGCCTCGATCAGGCACGCTGGAATCTTGAGCAAACCACCATTACCGCGCCCACCGATGGCTGGATCAGCAACCTGACGCTGCGCACCGGCAACTATGCCAGCGCCGGTACGCCGCTGTTTGCCCTGGTCGACAGCCACTCTTATTACGTGATGGGCTATTTCGAAGAGACCAAGCTGCGCCATATTCAGCCCGGCGCTGCCGCGCAAATTGTGTTGTACAGCAACGGCGCGCACTTGCAGGGTTCAGTGGAAAGTATCGGACGCGCCATTTATGACCAAAGCGTCGCCAGCGATGGCGGGCTGGTGCCCGATATCAAGCCTAACGTGCCTTGGGTGCGCCTGGCGCAGCGCGTGCCGGTGCGTATTCGCTTAGACGCGTTGCCGGAAGGTGTGCCGCTGGTGGCAGGCACCACCTGCACCATCTCCATCGCCCACTGAGGTTGTGATGAATTTTCAGTGGCTGGCCTGGCAAAATCTGCCGTGGATAAAAGCAAGTTGGGGCGAGTGGCGCTACGCGCTGCGTAATGGCATCGCGATGTGTCTCGCCTTGACCATCGCCTATGCGCTGCAACTCGATCAACCTTACTGGGCCATGACCTCGGCGGCGGTGGTGAGTTTTCCCACCGTCGGCGGCGCCATCAGTAAAAGTCTGGGGCGCATCGTTGGCAGTTTGCTCGGTGCCAGCGCCGCGCTGCTGATCGCCGGACACACGCTGAACGAACCCTGGCTGTTTGCCTTTTTCATGGCCGGGTGGCTGGCGTTCTGTACCTGGATCGCCAATCACTACCAAAATAACGTGGCCTACGCGTTTTCGCTGGCGGGTTATACCGCCGCCATCATCGCTTTTAGCAGCGTCAACATCACCGATGTCACTCAGCTGTGGGATATCGCCCAGGCGCGCGTGTGCGAAGTGATCTCCGGCATCCTGTGTGCCGGATTGATGATGATGATTCTGCCCAGCACCTCAGATGGCAACGCGCTGATGAGTTCACTGCGTCAGATGCACGCGCGTTTGCTGGATCATGCGGTGTTATTACTGCAGCAAAGCAGCACTGATAACGTGCGCACCGCCCATGAGAATGTCATTAGCCAGATTCTCACCATGAACCTGCTGCGCATTCAGGCATTCTGGAGCCACTATCGCTTCCGCCGCCAGAACAACGTGCTGAACTATGTGCTGCACCAGCAGCTGCGTCTCACCAGCGTACTCTCCAGCCTGCGCCGCATGTTGCTGAACTGGCCCGATGCGCCACCCGAACTTTACGACGCCATGGCCAAACTGTTGCAGGAACTGGCGCAGCCGCAGTGCGACAAATACCGTTTGGCGCTGATTATGCGTGGCATCACGCCATCAGCAACCGGTGATTACCGTCAACGCGCCTTCGTCCAGCGACTGCGTTATTTCTGCTGGGTGTATCTCAATGTGAATCGCTGGATTCGCCTGATTGAACGCGCCGATGCCGATACCCGTTTTCAGCCGCCATATGCGCCCTCGCTGGCGCGCGAAAGCGACAGTGCTGAAGCCGGCTGGAGCGCGCTGCGCACCTTCAGCGTCATCATGCTGGGCTGCGCCTTTTGGATCACCACGCAATGGGATTCCGGTGCCGCCGCCCTGACGCTTACCGCCATCGCCTGCGTGCTATACTCCTCCGCGCCCTCGCCCAGTGGCAGCGTCTCGCTGTTGCTGAAAACCTTGCTGTGGCTGTCGCTGTTTAGCTTTGTGCTGCAGTTTGGTTTGATGGTGCAAATCAGCGCGCTGTGGCAGTTTTTACTGGTGCTATTCCCGCTGCTGCTCACCTTGCAGTTGTTCAAACTGCAGCAGAAGAAACGCGCCGGGATGTGGGGGCAATTCATTGTTTTTATGGGATCCTTTATCGCCGTCACCAATCCGCCGGACTGGGATTATCAAAGCTTCCTCAATGATAATATCGCCAAGGTGTGCGGCGTAATGCTAGCGTGGCTGGCGTTTCAGGTGCTGCGTCCCAGTTCCGATGCGCGTCGCAGTCGTCGGCATATTCGTGCCCTGCGCCATGCGTTTCTCGATCAGCTTCGCCGCCATCCGCGCCTGAGTGAAAGCCACTTTGAATCGCAGATTTATCATCACATCAGTCAGCTCAGTAACAGTCGTGACGAGCAGGCGCGTGTCTGGCTGCTGCGCTGGGGCGTGGTGTTACTGAACTGTTCCCACATTGTCTGGCAGCTGCGCGAATGGCAGCCGACGTCGGCTACGCTCAGGCAAATGCGTGATAGCAGCCTGCAGGATCTGCAACGAATTATAAGTCTGCGCGGCGTGCATCACACCGCGCTGCAGGCCACGCTGGATGAGCTGGAAACCCTGATTGAGCAACTGCAGCAACAGGAGAGCGAAGCCAATACGCTGGCGGGCATTTTGTGGCGCCTGCGCTGCTCACTGGCCCAGTTAGTACAGGCGGTACCGGATTGATTACTGACAATATTGCGTGGTCTGACGATTAAAATCATCCTGCAACTGCTGCAGCGATTTCTGTCCTTCAAAGCGGGTTTTATCCTGATCGGACATCGGTTCAATCACCAGCGCCTTCTCCTCTGAAGAGTAGATAAAGCGGCGAGACAAAGTGGTGCCGGTGAAACTTTTGCCCTGAATACCGCCGCACACCACTGTCATCGCATGACGATAAGTTTCGCTGTGGGTGAAGTTGGTTTCGGTGGCGCTGCGCAAAACATTTTCGCAGCCATTGGCTTCGAGCCGATGAAGGGTGTGCTGGGTCAGCCATTCACGGCCACGCGCAATCTTCTCACAGCCGACGCGCAGCGGATTGGTATCAATGGTGCGTTGCAGTTGTCGACTGGCATCTAAACGCAGCTGTGTGTCGTTGGGTTGATCGCATCCCACCAGCAATAAACATAACAACATCATCCCACGCGCTTTCATTTCTGCCCCTGAAGGTTTTATTCCTGAATCAATATCATAGGATGGAAAAACCGCGGAGAGTAGCAAGAAAATGGGTCAACTTTTTTCAGCGTGAGGAAAGGGGGGCGACAAGCTGCTGCCGCCCAAAGCATTAAATTACGCCGCAGGCAAAACGCGCCCCGCCGCCGCCAAGCGGTTGCGGATGGTCGGCATGATTATCGCCGCCCACATGCACCATCAAGGCTTTACCTTTGATTTCACTCAGGGATTTGATGCGTGGCGCAACGACCGGATACGTCGCCTTGCCATCTTCTGTGACAAACAGCGCGGGTAAGTCGCCAAGGTGACCATCGGCATACGGGCCAAGATGCTTGCCGGTTTTTTGCGGATCGAGATGTCCGCCCGCCGCACCGGCCGCCACCGTTTTACCGTCCGACTCGCCCGGTTCACAGCTGCCTTTAGCATGGACGTGGAAACCATGAATGCCGGGTTTCAGGCCGCTTAACGCTGGGGTAAATTGCACACCGTATGGCGTTTCGCTAAGCGTGACGGTGCCAATCGCTGCCCCGATGCCTTGCGCCGTGGTTTCATGCAACGTGACTTCTTCTGACGCCGCCTGCGCACCCGCCGCGCAGGCCAGAGCCAGCATAACAATGAGGGTTTTCTTCATAACGTCTCCTTACGGTTAGATTCCCTCTAAGCCTGGACTGCTTTCATCCAGGCTGCCGTAATTTGACGCAGCTTTACGCTTTAGGGCACATCGTAGCCGATGGCGGCTTTACGGATGCGGAACCATTGCTGGCGATCCAGCGTCAATTGGCACGCGCCAACCGCCTCTTTAACACGTTCGATTTTACCTGATCCAATAATCGGCAGCGGACGGCTTGGCAGTTTCATCACCCATGCATACACCACCTGCTCGATATTGCTGGCGCCGATCTCCTGCTTAACCTGCTCCAGCTCATCGCGCAGCGGCTGATAATGCGGATCGTTAAACAGGCGACCGCCGCCGAGGCATGACCACGCCATTGGGCGAATGCGATTTTGCTGGCACTGATCGAGTGAGCCATCCAGCAGCGACGTTTGCTCCAGCGGAGAGATCTCCAGTTGATTGGTGACCAGACTGAACGGCAAACGCGATTGCAGCAGCGTGAACTGCGAGGCGGTGAAGTTGGAGACGCCAAAATGGCGTACTTTGCCGCTCTGATGCAGCGCCGTAAAGGCTTCGGCAATCTCATCCGCGTCCATCAACGGATCCGGGCGATGAATCAATAGCAAATCGAGGTAATCGGTATGGAAATGGCGCAGCGAATTTTCGGCGCTGTGCAGAATATGGCTGGCTTCGGTGATGTAGTGACCAATGCGGTGTTCAGGCTTTGCGCGCGTCGCAATGCCGCATTTGGTGACGATTTGCAGCTTCTCACGCAACCCTGGCGCGAGGCGCAGCGCGGCACCAAAGGCGGCTTCACATTGGTAATCGCCGTAGATGTCGGCGTGATCGACGGTGGTGATGCCCAGCGCTAAATGGTGCTCAATAAATTGCACCACTTGCTGCGGCGTCATGCCCCACTCCATTAAACGCCAGTAACCGGCGATCAGCGGTGAAAATGAGGGTCCCTGCGGTGCAATAGCCTGCGCTTGTAACATGGTTAAACTCCCAAAACACGGTTCCAGATGACGAAAGCGGGAGTATAACGGAAAGGCAAATCATCGTTTTCTTAAAACAGTTCCGGTTGTTGTGGATCATGATCTTCATCCACTTTTTGCTGCCGCTGCAGGCGCAAAAAGCGTTGCCGGCACAAGCGCAGCACATCGCGCTTTTGCGCATCGCTGAATTTCATCCAGTTAAAGCGCTCTTCCCGGCTACGTAAACAGCCACGACAATAGCCACGCGCGTCACTCTGGCAAATACCACGACACGGGCTGGGAACGGGGAAGAACTCAAGTTGCTCGGCCACATCCACTCCGCAATTAACATCTCATATCATATTGATAACAGCTTAATGACATTGTGCAAAGCGTAGACGCCCATTGTGCATAATCAAGCCATTACGCTGTCTGGTTACGCCTGTTTACCAAATAGCCAGCATTTATCGGATTTGGATGGTTTATGTTTACTCTTGGTTAAGGTTTTCCTCAGCTTGTCTTCATACGATTGTCACACGACTTCTTACCGTTGAGTTTTCATGAGATTCCCGACCACCCTGCAGTGCGGCACCAGCGGATTTAACCTTATCGCAGCGCTGTTCTTCACATTAGTTTTGAATGCCCTGTTCTTGCTGCGTGCCTGGGAAATGATTCCTTACGATCATCCCCACGATTATCTGTTCGCCGCCAGTATTCCGCTGGTGCTGGCCTCGGCTTTCTATTTTATTTTCTCACTTGCTGCCTGGCCTTATCTGCGCAAGCCGTTGCTGATTGTGCTGGTGTTCGTCAGCGCCGCCGCCAATTACTTCATGCACAGTTTTGGCACGGTGATCGACACCAATATGATGCAAAACGTCTTCGAATCCGACCCGCAGGAAGCCTCAGCGTTGTTTAGCAGCCGCTATCTACTCTGGATGCTATTGATGGGAATGGTGCCGGTGGCGTTGATTTGCGGCGTGCGTATTCGTCGTGGACCGCGCTGGTGGTGGAATCTGCTGCAACGCCTGACGGGCGCACTGGGCGCAATATTGGTGATACTGCTGATGGCGGCGCTGTTTTACAAAGATTACGCCTCGCTGATTCGCAATAATAAAAACCTGATCAAGATGATTACTCCGGCCAATATCGTCAGCGGCACCGGCCACTATGTCGATCAACGCTATCTGCAAGGTAGCCAGGCGCTGGTGAAAATCGGTGAAGATGCTCATAAAGGTGCGTTAATCTCCGCCGCAACCCGTAAAACGCTGGTGGTGTTAGTGGTAGGCGAAACGGCGCGCGCCGAGAACTTCTCGTTGGGTGGTTACGCGCGAGATACCAATCCAGAACTAAAAAAACAGCAGGTGATTTACTATCCCAACGCCAGTTCCTGTGGCACAGAAACCGCCATCTCGGTGCCCTGTATGTTCTCGAATATGCCTCGCATGCATTACGACGCCAATCTGGCGCACCACCAGGAAGGCGTACTCGACATCCTCGCCCATGCGGGCGTAAGCGTACTGTGGCGCGAAAATGATGGTGGCTGTAAAGGCGCCTGTGACCGCGTGCCGCACACCGATATGACGCAGTGGAAACTGCCGCAATATTGTCACGATGGTTTTTGCCAGGATGAGGTGTTGCTGCATCGTCTTGATAACTATGTTGCCAGCCTGCACAACGACGGCATTATCGTGCTGCATCAGATGGGCAGCCACGGCCCAGCCTATTATCAGCGTTATCCGGCTGAGTTCCGCCGTTTCACGCCCACCTGCGACAGCAAGCAGATTCAGGATTGCGATCATCAGGCGCTGGTGAATACTTACGATAACTCGCTGCTGTATAGCGACGACATGCTGAGCCGCACCATCGATAAGCTTAAAGGCCTAAGCGATCGCTTCAATGTGGCGCTGGTTTATCTCTCCGATCACGGCGAATCGCTTGGCGAGCGCGGGATGTATCTGCACGGCGCGCCTTACCTGTTTGCGCCTGCGCAGCAAACACACATTCCTCTGCTGATGTGGATGTCACCTGGATACGCGGCGGCGTACCACATCAATGATACCTGTTTACGCCAGCAAGCGGCTGACGCCAAGGTTTCGCAAGATAATCTTTTCCATACGGTTTTAGGCATGTTCAATATCCAGACGCAGCAGTATCAGCCGCAGCTAGACATGATCAGATCGTGCCAAACTGCCGCCTGAGGGTTGCGTTAGACTGACTGGTCTAATAACCTGCCCCCCATGAATAAGACTCTGCAACGCAACGATACCCGTGAACACCTGCTCGCTATTGGCGAGCAGGTTTGTTTACAGCGCGGCTTTACCGGCATGGGTTTGATCGAGATGCTGGCGCTGGCGGAAGTCACTAAAGGCTCGTTCTACCACTATTTTGGTTCAAAAGAGGCCTTTGGTGTGGCGCTGATTGAGCGCTACTTCAGCCATTTCCAGCAGCAGATTGATCAGCAGTTGAGTCTGCCCGATTTAACGCCGACCGAGCGCCTGTTAGCGCATTTCCGCTATGGCGAACGGCTGTTTATCGAGCAAGGTCATATTGTTGGCTGTCTTGGCGTAAAGTTGTCAGCCGAAGTGTGCGATCTCTCTGAGCCGATGCGCGATGCACTGCAACAGGGTGCCAACGCCATTATCGCTGCCTACACGCGCTGTTTGAATGAGGTGGCGGCTGAGCAGCCGCTGCCGTTTGGGCAAACGCCGCAGCAGCTGGCGCAGCGCTGCTACTTGCTGTGGCTCGGAGCCAGTTTGCAGAGCAAAATTTCCCGAGAGCCGGGCCCGATTAGCCTGGCACTCGACACCATCGAACAGTGGCTGATAAGTCACTGATTTTTAAAACCCCATTGACTAGACGACCGGTCTTCCTGGAGCAATCAATATGGCGAGTAAGCAGCTGTTCTCCCCACTTAAAGTGGGCGCGATTACCGTACCGAACCGCATTTTCATGGCCCCGTTGACGCGTCTGCGCAGCATTGAGCCGGGCGATATCCCTACGCCGCTGATGGCAGAATATTATCAACAGCGCGCCAGTGCCGGTTTGATCATCACCGAAGCCACCCAGATCTCTTTCCAGGCGAAAGGCTATGCCGGTGCGCCGGGTCTGCACACACAGCAGCAAATTGCCGCGTGGAAAGTGATTAACGAAGGCATTCATGCCGCCAACGGTCACAGCGCTGTACAACTGTGGCACACCGGCCGCATATCTCATAACAGCGTGCAGCCCGAAGGCAAAGCGCCGGTCGCCCCATCCCCACTGGCGGCAGGTACGCGCACGTCCCTGCGCGCCGCGGATGGTTCTGTTTATCGTGAAGACACCTCCGTGCCACGCGAGTTGTCAGTGGCTGAAATTCAGCAAATCGTAAAAGATTTTGGTCAGGCCGCCGCCAATGCGCGCGAAGCCGATTTCGACCTGCTGGAGCTGCACTCCGCGCACGGCTATCTGATGCACCAGTTCCTCGCACCAGGTTCAAACCAGCGTACCGATGAGTACGGCGGTTCGATTGAAAAGCGTGGCCGTTTCGCGCTGGAAGTGGTGGATGCGGCGATTGCCAACTGGTCTGCCGATCGTATTGGTATCCGCGTTTCGCCAATCGGTGCTTTCCAGAATCTGGACAATGGCCCGGAAGAAGAAAAAGCGGCGCTGTGGTATATCGCCGAGCTGGGCAAACGCAGCATCGCCTATCTGCACCTTTCTGAGCCAGACTGGGCGGGCGGACAGCCTTACAGCGATGCATTCCGTGAAAAAGTGCGTGCCCTGTTCCCAGGCGTGATCATCGGTGCCGGTGCTTACACCGTTGAGAAAGCCGACGATCTGATTGCGCGTGGCCTGATTGACGCCGTAGCCTTTGGTCGCGACTTTATCGCCAACCCGGATCTGGTTGCCCGTCTGCAGCAGGATGCGCCACTCAATCCGCAGCGTCCTGAGAGTTTTTACGGTGGCGGCGCGGAAGGTTATACCGATTATCCAACCCTGTAAGAAAATGGCTGCCGCGGCGGATAGGCGGCAGCGTTATTTCATCAGTGTGTATACTAAGTTGCTTGTCATGCACTGATGACGTTTTAAAAAAAGAGGATGTTATGCGTTTACTTCACACCATGTTACGCGTTGGCGATTTACAACGTTCAATCGATTTCTACACCCGCGTGCTCGGCATGCGCGTACTGCGTCAAAGCGAAAACACCGAGTATAAGTACACCCTGGCATTCGTTGGCTACACCGAAGAGAGCGAGGGCGCGGTGATTGAGCTGACTTACAACTGGGGCGTGGATAAATACGATCTCGGCAACGCTTACGGCCATATCGCGCTGGGCGTGGACAATGTCGCTGACACCTGCGAACGCATTCGCAGCGCGGGCGGCAACGTAACGCGTGAAGCGGGCCCGGTAAAAGGCGGTTCGACTATTATTGCGTTTGTTGAAGATCCAGACGGTTACAAAATCGAGCTGATTGAAAACAAACATGCCGGTCACGGCTTAGGCAACTAAGGTTGCCCGTCAGCCTGCTATTTGCAGGCTGACTTCCCTCTCCTGCTGCACCCTCCTGCGATTTTTGCCATAATGCGCGCTGCCCTATTTATTGCCATGAGATCCTGATGTCTGAATCGAACGCTTTAAACGCTCTCCACCAACGCTTCCGCGGTTTTTATCCTGTTGTGATCGACGTTGAAACCGCGGGTTTCAATGCACAAACCGATGCACTGCTGGAAATTGCAGCCACCACGCTGAAAATGGATGAAGACGGCTGGTTGCACCGTGATGAAACGCTGCACTTCCATGTGGAACCGTTTGAAGGCGCCATTCTGAATCCTGCGGCGCTGGCGTTTACCGGCATCGATCCCACCAATCCGCTGCGCGGTGCGGTAAGCGAATATGAAGCCCTGCATGCGATTTTTAAAATGGTGCGCAAAGGCACCAAAGATAGCGGCTGCAATCGTGCCATTATCGTGGCGCACAATGCCACTTTCGATCTCAACTTCGTGATGGCGGCCGCCGAGCGCACCAGCCTGAAGCGCAATCCGTTTCACCCGTTTGCCACTTTTGATACCGCGGCACTGAGCGGTTTAGTGCTGGGGCAAACCGTGTTGGCGAAAGCCTGTAAAGCGGCGGGAATGGAGTTTGATAGCACGCAGGCGCATTCGGCACTGTATGACACCGAGCAAACCGCGACGCTGTTCTGTGAGTTGGTGAACCGCTGGAAACGCCTGGGCGGCTGGCCGCTGGCTTTCAGTGAAAAATCCGCAGACGAGGCGTCTGCCGGGTAACTAAAGAAAAGGCCGACATGTGTCGGCCTTCTGCATTATTCCGCTTCTTTATACTTCTCAGCGGTCTCTTTCAGCAGTGGCTGAAGTTCACCGCGCTGGAACATCTCAACGATGATGTCGCAGCCGCCGACCAGTTCACCGTCGACCCACAGCTGCGGGAAGGTTGGCCAGTTAGCGTATTTTGGCATTTCAGCGCGAATATCCGGGTTCTGCAGAATGTCCACGTAAGCGAAACGCTCGCCACACGCAGAAAGCGCCTGCACGGCTTGCGCCGAGAAACCGCAGCTTGGCAGCTTCGGCGAACCTTTCATGTACAGCAGAATCGGGTTTTCTGCGATCTGACGCTGAATTTTTTCAACAGTACTCATTATTGCCTTCCTTAATCTTCTACTTCGTGTTTGTTTATTGTAGCGATTTCGCTCCCGGACTGAAAACGGGATTTTGCCTTTGCACTGGCTAATCGCCATGTTTGTTAAGTTAACGCATGACAAATAACATTTTCATATCATTAATTGGCATTAATAAATTAATAATTAGCAATAATTTCGCTGTGTTAACCAGCTGAAATCGCTCATTTTTGCTACAGAATCAATCTGGTAACATATTAATAGAAAAAGGCCTTACCTTTTGTAAAAAAAGTGGATTAGAATTGCCTCGGCGCTGGTCACTTGATCAGATTTCTCTCACTTTTACGCAGTCTGCTTTGATTCAGCCTGCTTAACCTGTAACCGGATTATGCGTCTACTAATTACGCTTTTCATACTGGCTTTTGCCCAACTGTTCTTTAATGTGGCCGCTGCATCTCCGCATGCGCCCGTTAACGCCAGTTCGCTTAAAGCAGAGAAAAAGAGCGCACGTGAAGACGAGCGCCGCAAACGACGTCCGGTAAAAACCACCACCACCAAAAAATCGCGTCTGACCGCTGTTCAAAAATTCAAACTCAAAAAACAGAGCAAAACAGACATCGCGCTGCACAAAACCACCAGCAAAAAATCCCCACTGAAACTCTCTGCTAAGAAATACGGTCATCAACGTTTAGCGAAGAAAACGCCCGAGATCGCCGTCGATGATGAAGCGTTAGCGCTGACCGGCATCAAAATGAGTAAAGCGCACCGTCAGCGTTATCAAAAAGCGCGTGAAACGGCGATGACCAAATTAATGGGTCAACTCGGCAAACCTTATCAGTGGGGCGGCGCTTCGCCACACACCGGTTTCGATTGCAGCGGCCTGGTGTGGTACGCCTATAAAGATCTGGTGAAATTCAAACTGCCACGCACCGCCAATGAGATGTATCACCTGCGTGATGCGGCACCGATTAAGCGTGAAATGCTGGAGAAAGGCGATCTGGTGTTCTTCCGCATCAACAATCGCGGTACCGCCGACCATGTGGGCGTTTATCTTGGCAATGGCAAATTCATTCAGTCGCCGCGTACCGGCAAAGATATTCAGATTAGCGCATTGGGTGAGGATTACTGGCAGAAACACTATGTGGGCGCGCGTCGTATGATGACGCCAAAAACCATTCGCTAGTTGTTGCGCAACAGACATGAAAAAGCCGGATGCTGTTCTCAGCTCCGGCTTTTTTGTTAATGCATGATCGCGGTAAAGCTGAAGGCGATAATCATCAACAGTGCGCCAACAGTGGTCATTAGCGCCAGCTTCAGGTCGGTATTCATCACAACTCCTTAGTCACACAATTATTAGGGTTAAGACGATTTTCGCATAGCAATAGGCAAAAATCTCGTGTTATCCGCGCCAGCTTGCTAGAATCGCCGCCTTTCGTTGCGCAACAGATTTTGCGCAGGCTGTATTTACAGCGTGATGAAGTGATTTTGCCTGCTTGAACATGCCGTTTTGCCCGCTTTTTTGGGCTGTAAAAGCATTAGCAGACGCAAACGTTTAACAATATACTTATCAGTAAGTTGCGATAAGCCCAGGAGCACCATTTTCATGGCAACAATTAAAGATGTCGCAAAACGCGCGGGGGTCTCAACCACCACGGTTTCGCATGTCATCAACAAAACGCGTTTCGTTGCGGAAGAGACGCGTAACGCCGTATGGGAAGCGATCAAAGAATTACACTACTCGCCAAGTGCCGTGGCGCGTAGTCTTAAAGTTAATCACACCAAAACCTTGGGTCTGCTGGCGACCTCCAGCGAAGCGCCCTACTTCGCTGAAATTATCGAAGCGGTGGAGAACCGCTGCTTCGAACGCGGCTATACGCTGATTCTCGGCAATGCGCACAACGATCTGCAAAAGCAGCGCGCTTACCTGTCAATGATGGCGCAAAAGCGCGTCGATGGTCTGCTGGTGATGTGTTCGGAATATCCAGACGATTTGCTGCAGATGCTGGAAGAGAACCGCAATATCCCCATGGTGGTGATGGATTGGGGCGCGTCACGCGGTGATTTCACCGATACCGTGCAGGACAATGCATTTCAGGGCGGCTATCTCGCCGGGCGTTATCTGATTGAACGTGGCCATCGCGATATCGGTGCCATTCCTGGCCAAATGGAGCGCAACACCGGCGGTGGACGTCATGCTGGCTTCCTGCAGGCAATGAACGAAGCGGGCATTACAGTGCGTCCGGAGTGGGTGGTTCAGGGCGACTTTGAGCCTGAATCGGGCTATCAGGCGATGCAACAGATCTTAAATCAGAAACAGCGTCCAACCGCGGTGTTCTGCGGTGGCGATATCATGGCGATGGGCGCGATTTGCGCTGCTGATGAGATGGGTTTGCGCGTACCGCAGGATATCTCGGTGATTGGCTACGATAACGTGCGCAACGCGCGCTATTTCACACCAGCGCTCACCACCGTGCACCAGCCGAAAGCTGAACTGGGTGAAAAAGCGCTGGAAATGCTGCTGGATCGCATCACCAGCAAGCGCGAAGATCCGCAAACTATCGAAGTCCAGCCAACGCTGATTGAACGCCGTTCGGTGGCGTACGGTCCGTTCCGCGACTACCGCCGCTAAGCCGACACTTCGCTGAGCCATTCGTGGTTCAGCGTTTCCGCATCCCCGAGATAAGCCAGTAACCACGCCAGCGCCGGTGACGCGCGCTGTTCTGACCAGCTGACGCAGCACGGACTGTCCGGAAACGCCTGCGGTAGCGCCAGCTCGACCAGTTTTTGGCTGTCCAGCAGTGGACGCGCCAAATGGCCAGGCACCATGCCGACGCATAATCCTGCCAGCAAACAATCCATCCCGGTTTCCCACTCTGGCACCACCAACCGCCGCTGATTATCCAGCGTCCATGTCATACGGCGCGGCAACGCACGCGAGGTATCTTCCAGCACCAGCGATGGCCACGCCCGCAAGGTTTCATCATCCAGCTCCTTGCTGTTAACCAGCGGATGATCGGGACTCACCACACAACGCCAGTTCAGCGCGCCCATATCCTGAAAGGCAAAACGTCCGCCCACCGGGATGGCCTGAGTTGCGCCAATCGCCACATCCACCCGACCATCAGCCAACGCATCCCACACGCCGTTGAACACTTCGTAGCTGATAATCAGCTCCATGTCGGGAAAATGGCGGTAGAAGTCTTTCACTAACTGTCGCGTACGCTGCGGTTTTACAATGCAGTCGACCGCGATGCTCAACTCGCCGCGCCAGCCATTTGCCAGTTGCTGACACTGTCGGCGAGTTGCCAGCATTTTTTTGATAACAGAACGGCCTTCCCGCACAAAATGCTCGCCCGCCGCTGTCATCACCACTTCCCGATGCTGGCGCTCAAACAGCGGCACCGCCAGCCAGTTTTCCAGCTGGCGCACAGTGTAACTGACGGCAGAGGGCACGCGATGCAGCTCCTGCGCTGCCGCGCTAAAACTGCCGGTGCGCGCTACTGCATCCACCACTTCAAGCGCATATTCTGACCACATAATTTTGCCTTCAAAAATTTTAACAGCATCATGCAAATATTAGCGTTTCACAAAGCGCGCTGCATCCTTTTACACTCCCCGGCGTTTACCCTGCCCAAAAGAGAATCAACATGTTGTCGTCTAAAGCATTTATGCCTTATCTCGCCGTGCTCAGCATGCTCGGCTTTCTTGCCACGGATATGTATTTACCCGCCTTTGGCGATATGCAGCGTGATTTTGCTAGCGCACCCGGCACCATCAGCGCCAGCCTGAGTCTGTTTCTCGGCGGTTTTGCCTGTGCCCAGGTATTTTGGGGACCGCTATCAGATCGTTATGGACGTAAGCCGATTTTGCTGGCGGGCCTGGCCATCTTCGCCCTCGGTTGTCTGGGAATGCTGTGGGTGACCGATGTCCGCCTGATGCTGGCGCTGCGTTTTGTGCAGGCGATTGGCGTGTGTGCGGCTGCCGTAAGCTGGCAGGCGCTGGTGGTGGATCACTATCCAAAAGCAAAAGCTAATAAAGTGTTTGCAACGATTATGCCGCTGGTTGCGCTGTCTCCGGCGCTGGCACCGCTGCTCGGCGCCTGGCTGATCGGCCACTTCCACTGGCGCAGCATCTTTATCACGCTGACGCTGGTTGCCGTGGTGTTGCTGATCGGTACGCTGCAGTTAACCTCACCTAAGCGCGAGAAAGTCGCCTCAGGCAAACAACCCGGCTGGTTGACTTTGCTAGGCACCCGCGTCTACAGCGGTAACGTCTTAATCTATTCGGCATGTTCGGCGAGCTTTTTCGCGTGGCTGACGGGCTCACCTTTCATTCTCGCCGCAGCTGGCCTGACGCCGGGCGATATTGGCCTGAGCTATATTCCGCAGACCATTGCGTTTCTGATTGGCGGCTTTGGCTGCCGCGCGCTGTTAAATCGTTATCAGGGCGCGCAACTGCTGCCGTGGTTGCTGGTGCTGTATAGTCTGAGCATCCTAAGTCTGTTTGTCATCGCCCTGATGCCTTCAGCGCCGCTGTTTGTGCTGCTGATGCCCTTCTGCGGCATGGCGCTGGCCAATGGCGCGATCTATCCGATTGTGGTGGCCAGCGCATTAGCGCCCTTCCCGCACGCCACCGGTAAAGCGGCAGGATTACAGAATTTATTCCAGTTAGGATTGTGCTTTGTCGCCAGCCTGCTGGTCTCCGCCGGCCTTGACCAGGCGCTGTTCAACACCACATTAGTGATGGTGGTCACCGTGGTACTGGCGTGGGCGGGCTTTGTCTGCCAGCGATCGGCAAACGCACAAAGTGATATTGCCCACACTTCCCGTCCCTGCGAAGATAATCTCTAAGCCAACGCTTTTCGTTAGCAAACTAACGATAACCCGTTGAATATTGACCCACGTGAGCATATACTCAGTGGGTCAGTAATTCTGTATTAAATCAATAATATAAATGTAATACCTTTAGCGACTCTGTCGCGGGATGGCGTCTGCACGGTACTCCAGTGTTGCGTCCAACTTTTCTATTCAAATTCATGCCTCTGTAAAACGTCGGATTTCTGGCGCACGGATTTTCCGTGAGTTCTCTCACAGGTCTTGGGAAATTGGCTATTCTTTTTCTCAGGTTCAGATCGGAAGGTGATGGAGAAGCTATGAGTTCATCTGTTATAGAAGAAGTGAGCCTTGAAGAAAACCACTGGTTTCGGATCGTCAATGAACTGCTAGAGCGTGCTGATATTGCAGTTAATGGCACTCGTCCCTGGGATATTCAGGTAAAGCATCCAGATTTTTTTAAACGCGTGCTCGAGGAAGGATCGCTCGGATTAGGTGAAAGTTACATGGATGGTTGGTGGGAGTGCGAACAGCTTGATATGTTCTTCCATCGCGTTTTAAAACACCATCTGGATAAACAATTACCGCGGCATTTTAAAGATACGTTGCGAATCGCCGCCGCGCGTCTTACTAATTTGCAATCGAAAAAACGCGCCTGGATTGTGGGTAAAGAGCATTACGACCTGGGTAATGATCTATTCTCACTGATGCTTGACCCCTATATGCAATATTCCTGCGGCTACTGGAAAGATGCTGATACGTTGGAAAGCGCGCAGCAGGCCAAACTGGATATGATTTGCCGCAAGTTACAACTTGAACCGGGCTTGACGCTGTTGGATATCGGTTGTGGCTGGGGCGGACTGGCGGAATATGCCGCACGCCATTATGGCGTCACGGTGCATGGCGTCACTATTTCTGCAGAGCAACAAAAACTGGCACAACAACGCTGTGAAGGACTGGATGTCACTATTTTACTGCAGGACTATCGCGACCTGAATAATCAATATGATCGCATTGTTTCTGTCGGAATGTTTGAACATGTCGGGCCGAAAAACTATGCCACTTATTTTGATGTTGCTGACCGCAATCTCAAACCAGACGGCATATTTTTACTGCACACCATTGGTGCCCTCACAACGGATATGAATGTCGATCCGTGGATTGATAAATATATCTTCCCGAACGGTTGTCTGCCGTCGGTCCGTCAAATCGCTGATGCCAGTGAGCCACATTTCGTCATGGAAGATTGGCACAACTTTGGCGCAGATTACGATACGACGTTAATGGCATGGTATGAACGTTTTCAGGCGGCGTGGCCGCAGCTGGCTGAGAAATATGGCGAACGTTTTAAACGAATGTTCGACTATTATCTCAACGCCTGCGCCGGTGCGTTTCGCGCCCGTGATATTCAGCTGTGGCAGGTGGTATTCAGTCGTGGCAAGGATGGCGGATTACGCGTAGCGCGTTAATGAGCTTGCAGAAATAAATCAAGGCGCCGCAGGGCGCCTTTTTTAGCGCCATTATTCTGCGCTGGCAATCTGCGCCAGTGCAGCGGCTTCACGCTGCGCTAATACGCGTTCAACGGTTTCCACAATGGCCTGCGTATGAGGATCAATCTCAATATTGACCTTCTGACCAAACTTCTTCGCGCCTAACGTGGTGCGCTCGAGGGTTTCCGGAATCAGATGCACACAGAACTTGCTTTTGGTAACGTCGCCAACGGTCAAACTAATTCCGTCGATACCCACAAAACCTTTATGCAGAATATATTTGATCTGCGTGGCATCCTGTAATTTAAACCAGATTTCGCGGTTGTTTTCTGACTGGATGATTTTGCAGATTTCCGCCGTGGTCATAATATGGCCAGACATCAAATGGCCGCCAATTTCATCACAGAACTTCGCTGCACGCTCAATATTCACCACATCCCCGACCTGTAATTCACCCAGGTTGGTAATGCGCAATGTTTCTTTAATCAAATCGAAGCTAACCCGATCGCCATTAATCTCAGTCACAGTCAGGCAGCAGCCGTTGTGGGCTACCGATGCGCCTAGCGCCAGTCCCGGTAACAGCTCATCCGGTAAGCGCACAATATGGGTACGAAACAGATCTTTCTCTTCAATGCCGACAATTTCTGCCGTGCCTTGCACAATTCCAGTAAACATAATCTTAGCCTCTGCAAAGTTTGCGTCAGTTTATCACAGCTTGTCGGCGGCAGCTTAATTTGGCGGAGTTCAAACTTTACACAAATTGCTAAACAAAATGCGATCAACGTTTGGCGGAAGCCAGCGCTGCCGCTACACTGTGCGCGCATTCTTTGGGGATTTCGCCCCGCTCTCTTCATTAATTAAGCAGGTGTAACGTGCAGAAGTATTTTACCGAAGCGCGTCAATTGCTGGCCCTCGCGATCCCGGTCATCCTTGCTCAGGTGGCCCAGACTGCGATGGGATTTGTAGATACTGTTATGGCCGGTGCGGTAAGCGCCACGGATATGGCCGCCGTCGCTGTCGGCACCTCTATCTGGCTTCCCGCCATTCTGTTTGGTCATGGTCTTCTACTGGCTTTGACGCCTACCGTTGCGCAACTCAACGGTTCAGGACGACGCGAACGTATCGCGGAACAAGTGCGCCAGGGATACTGGATGGCAATCGGTGTTGCACTCCTGATTATGGTGGTGCTGTGGAACGCCGGTTATCTGATTAACACCATGCATGATATCGATCCTGAATTGGCCGCCAAAGCTGAAGGATACCTGCATGCATTGCTGTGGGGCGCACCGGGTTACCTGCTGTTCCAGGTGATGCGCAACCAATGCGAAGGTTTGTCGAAAACCAAACCGGCGATGCTGCTCGGCTTCCTCGGCCTGATGGTGAATATTCCGCTCAACTATGTGTTCATTTACGGCCATTTTGGTATGCCGGCCTTAGGCGGCGTCGGCTGCGGCGTGGCGACGGCATCGGTCTATTGGGTGATGTTCCTGGTGATGCGCTTCTGGGTGAAACGAATGGCAAGCATGCGCGACATCCGTATGAAAACGCGCTGGTCTGCACCGTCACGTACGATTTTGTCACGCCTGTTCACGCTGGGTTTGCCGGTGGCATTGGCGCTGTTCTTTGAGGTGACGCTGTTTGCCGTGGTGGCGCTGTTGGTATCACCGCTCGGTATCGTGAAAGTGGCCGGACACCAGATTGCACTCAACTTCAGCTCGCTGATGTTCGTGTTGCCGCTGTCGCTCGGCGTCGCCACTACCATTCGCGTTGGCTATCGGCTGGGACAAGGTTCGGCCGAACAAGCGCGCGTTGCTGCGTGGACCGGGCAAGGCGTCGGCATCAGCATGGCGGCCATCACCGCACTGTTTACCGTGATTTTCCGTCACGATATCGCCGGCCTGTACACGGCAAATCCAGAAGTCATTACCCTTGCGGCACAGCTGATGTTGCTGGCGGCGATTTATCAGTTCTCAGATTCGATTCAGGTGATCGGCAGCGGTATCTTGCGCGGTTATAAAGACACGCGCTCGATCTTCTTCATCACCTTTATCGCCTACTGGGTGCTGGGTTTGCCGGTGGGTTATGTACTGGCGATGACGGATTGGGTCTTGCCGAAGTTGGGTCCCGCCGGCTTCTGGTGTGGCTTTATTATCGGCCTGACCTCCGCAGCGGTGATGATGATTTGGCGCATCCGTCGTTTGCAGCGCCTGCCTGCGCAGGTCATCCTGGCGCGCGCCGCGCGCTAAGTGGCTGGTAACGGCGAAAAAAACGACGCATAGCACAGTTGCTGGTCAGTCGTAGGGTAAAAACACTTTTTCCCCTTGCCAGCATCACGGCCTGCCGTTAATATTCGTCCCCGCTGTCGCCCTGACAGCGTGTTGCGCTCTTAGCTCAGTTGGTTAGAGCACCACCTTGACATGGTGGGGGTCGATGGTTCGAGTCCATTAGAGCGCACCAAGTGCGTCCGTAGCTCAGTTGGTTAGAGCACCACCTTGACATGGTGGGGGTCGGTGGTTCGAGTCCACTCGGACGCACCAATTTGTGAATTTCCTCAATGCGCTCTTAGCTCAGTTGGTTAGAGCACCACCTTGACATGGTGGGGGTCGATGGTTCGAGTCCATTAGAGCGCACCACTTTGGTTTTGTCTCCTTGCGCAACACCTTTTTCTTGATCTGCATCGTCTATATCGCGCCGCTTTTATATTGGTTTTCGCATACTTAGCGACTATACTATGCCGCGTTGTTCCACCTGAAAGGTTTCAGCGCTAACGTGCCTATGCAAACAACTCCAATGATTTGCGCAACACTGATCACTCAGTTCCCTCGCGTACTGCATAACTTCTCTGCACGCTTTGCTTTCGTCTCCTATTCTTATTTCTGTGAAATCCGATCCAACACCATAAATATTCTCACTTCGGTGCCGTGCGCATCGAATCCCGACCTTTATCATCCATCACAACTTATAGAAAACCTGACATGAAAAAGACCAAAATCGTTTGTACTATCGGTCCAAAAACCGAATCCGAAGAAATGCTGACCCAACTGCTGGAAGCGGGCATGAACGTGATGCGCCTTAACTTCTCGCACGGGGATTACGCTGAACATGGCCAACGCATTACCAACATGCGTGCCGTTATGGAAAAAACCGGTCGTCAGGCCGCTATTCTGCTGGACACCAAAGGTCCGGAAATTCGTACCATGAAACTGGAAGGCGGCAACGATGTGTCGTTGAAAGCCGGCCAGACCTTCACCTTCACCACCGATCAGTCAGTCATTGGTAACAGTGAACGCGTTGCTGTGACTTATGCCGGTTTCACTGAAGACCTGAAAATCGGTAATACCGTTCTGGTCGACGATGGTTTGATCGGTATGCAAGTGACTGAAGTCACCGAAAACAGCGTGGTATGTAACGTACTGAACAATGGTGACCTGGGCGAGAACAAAGGCGTTAACCTGCCAGGTGTCTCCATTCAGCTTCCAGCACTGGCCGAAAAAGATAAGCGCGACCTGATCTTTGGTTGCGAGCAGAACGTTGATTTCGTCGCCGCTTCGTTTATCCGTAAGCGTTCTGACGTGCTGGAAATCCGTGAGCACCTGAAAGCGCATGGCGGCGAGCATATTCAGATCATCTCGAAAATCGAGAACCAGGAAGGCCTGAACAACTTCGACGAGATCCTCGAAGCCTCAGACGGCATCATGGTTGCTCGTGGCGACCTCGGCGTTGAGATCCCGGTTGAGGAAGTGATCTTCGCGCAGAAGATGATGATTAAGAAATGTAATAAAGCACGCAAAGTGGTCATCACCGCGACGCAGATGCTGGATTCCATGATCAAGAACCCACGCCCTACCCGCGCGGAAGCCGGCGACGTGGCGAACGCCATCCTCGATGGTACCGATGCGGTCATGCTGTCTGGTGAGAGTGCTAAAGGTCGTTATCCACTGGAGTCGGTCACCATCATGGCGACCATCTGTGAGCGTACCGATCGCGTGATGAAATCGCGCATTGACTCGCTGCAGGACTCACGCAAGCTGCGCATCACCGAAGCGGTATGCCGCGGTGCCGTTGAGACTGCAGAGAAGCTGGAAGCACCACTGATTGTTGTAGCCACCGAAGGTGGTAAATCTGCTAAAGCTATCCGTAAGTATTTCCCGGATGCCACCATTCTGGCGCTCACCACCAACGAAACCACCGCTCGTCAGCTGATTCTGAGCAAAGGTATCGAAACTCATCTGGTGAGAGAAATTGCCTCAACTGATGATTTCTACCGCATTGGTAAAGAAATGGCGCTGGAAAGCGGATATGCGCAGAAAGGCGATGTGGTGGTAATGGTTTCAGGTGCATTAGTACCAAGCGGAACGACAAACACCGCGTCTGTACATGTAATCTGATTAGCAACTGAATTTTTATTTAAAAGCGCCTTTTAAAGGCGCTTTTTTTATTGCAGAGGTAATACAAAAGCCAGAAATTTCCAATCGAAATTAACTATTCAAAATCTCGTATGATTAAGGTTAGTCCGATTAAATCTCTCTGTTTTAGCTAATTATTTTCATCATCTTCTGTTAAATGCTGTTTCTTTGAGCGAACGATCAAATTTAAGCATGTTCTCATCAAAAATTTATTCTCAACTCAAAAAGCTTTGTGTAATACTTGTAACGCTACATGGAGATTAACTCAATCTAGAGGGTATAAAGAATGAATCGCACTAAACTGGTACTGGGCGCTGTAATCCTGGCTTCAACTATGCTGGCTGGTTGCTCAAGCAACGCTAAAATCGACCAACTGTCTTCAGACGTTCAGACTCTGAACGCTAAAGTTGATCAGCTGAGCAACGACGTGAACGCAATCCGTTCTGACGTTCAGGCTGCTAAAGATGACGCAGCTCGTGCTAACCAGCGTCTGGACAACCAGGCTCACTCTTACCGTAAGTAAGAGTTCTGGTTTGAAAAATGGTGCCCATGTGGCACCATTTTTTTTGTCCTGATTCTGCGATTCTCTGGTCCGAATTCAGGGCTGCGCTACAGCTTCACCACGCTGCTCCGTTGGTACTGCGCTTTCATCTGTAACCGGCTCACCGCTGCTCACTAATACCGGCATCCCGGAACGTCGGGCTATCGCTTCCTTGATCAACGCCGTATCACTCTTCTCGCTCTTCGAGAAGGCTTTCAGCTGCGCTGACTGCGCAATCGGCATGGTTTGCGGATCGTCCTTATCATTACGTGATAACGGCTGATGCACTTCAACGTAGCGCTTACCGTCGGGTTCAATCGCATATTTGATGGGCTGATTGATCACCTGCACCCGCGTCCCTTTCGGCACGCTATTGAACAGCGCTTCAATATCATCCGGTCGCAGGCGAATGCAGCCGGAACTCACGCGCATGCCAATACCAAAGTCAGCATTGGTGCCGTGAATCAAATACTGACCGGTCCCACGCGCCAGACGCATCGCAAACAGCCCCATTGGGTTATCAGGCCCGGCTGGCACCACGCCCGGCAAGGTAATGCCCTCTTTGGCGTAGCGCTTGCGGATATTGGTGGTTGGCGTCCAGGTAGGATTCGGGATTTTCTGGCTGATGCTGGTGACCATGGTTGGCGTCATGGCGCCTAACTGACCGATCCCGATCGGATAGACGACCACACGATCTTCACCTTTCGGATAATAGTAAAGTCGCAGTTCCGCGAGGTTGATCACGATACCTTCCCGTGGCGCATCGGGTAGCAGCATCTGCAGTGGCACGGTTAATTGTGTGCCAGCCTTGGGCAGCCAGGGATCAACGCCTGGATTAGCTTCAAGCATGCCGAGCATGCCTATCTTATAACGTGCGGCAATGCTCTCCAGCGGCCGCTTGTCATCCGGCACGGTGGTCAGGGTATTTTCGCCAATCAAACGGCTGTTATCGGCCGGTAGGGGATATTCCGTAGCAAATGCAGGTGCAGAGAGTCCGCAACAGGACAACAGCAATGCACCGGCTAAACGTAAGGCTGGTTTCATGCAATTTTCTCTTTGTCGGATAGAACAGACCCCGGTCAAGCCGGGGTCTGGAGAGTGTAACTTAGCTGAGGGTCTGAGCGTTATGCCGGATCGCGCGAATCATCGCTTCCAGCCCCTGCGAACGCGAGGGAGTGAGATGTGAGGTCAGCGCCAATTCGCCGAACCAGTGACGCACATCGAGATCGAGAATCTCTGACGCCTTAAGCCCTTGATACAGGCTAAATACCACTGCAATCAACCCTTTAACGATGGCGGCATCGCTGTCGCCTTCGAGGGTGATGGTGCCATCGGCCTGCGGGGTCATGCGTATCCACACCTGGCTCTGACAACCTGAAATCACGTGTTCCGGCTGCTGTAAGCTTTCGGAGGATTCTGGTAATTTCCCACCGAGTTCAATGATGTAGAGGTACTTCTCTTCCCAGTTTGCGCAACGATTGAAGTTACGCACTAATCTCTCTTTATCTGGCAAATTCGCCATGAATCACTCCTGAAGTCTGCTCAACCGCCCAGCAGACGATGAATACGGGTCAAACCTGCGGCCAGACGATCGGCTTCTTCTTCGGTGTTGTACAGTGCGAAGGAGGCACGACACATGGCCGGCACCGCATAATGACGCATCAGCGGCATCGCACAGTGATGGCCGGTGCGGATCGCAATACCGTATTGATCAAGGAAACTACCGACATCAAAGGCGTGATGGTTGCCGAGGTTGAAGGCCACCACGCCGCTGCGGCTTTCCGGACCGTAAATCACCAGATCCGGCACCGAAGCCAGTTTGTCCAGCGCATAACGCATCAGCATCGATTCGCGCTGATGAATCACGTCCAGGCCCAGTTCGCTGATCCACGTTAACGCCGCACCCAAACCAATGATGCCGCCGGTATTCGGCGTGCCCGCTTCGAAACGCCATGGCGTAGTGTTAAAGGTGGTGCCGGTTGGCAGCACAACCTCCGAAATCATCGAACCGCCGCCTTCCCAGGGTGGCATGATCTCCTGCAACGCTTTACGCGCATACAGCACACCAATGCCAGTTGGACCATAAATTTTATGGCCAGAGAAAGCGTAGAAGTCGCAGTTGATATCCTGCACATCCACCGTGTGATGCATCACCGCCTGCGCGCCATCCACCAACGTAATCACACCAGCGGCTTTCGCTTGAGCCACGATAGCTTTTACGGGATTGACGGTGCCGAGCACGTTAGAAACGTGGGTGACCGCCAGCAAACGGGTGCGGCTATCGATCAAACCACTCAGCTGTTCCAGCGCCAGCTCGCCCTGCGCATTCAGCGGCAAAACGCGAATTTCTGCGCCAGTGCGCTGCGCCACCATCTGCCACGGCACGATGTTAGCGTGATGCTCCATCTCGGTGACGATGATGTTGTCGCCCGGCTGCAACTGACTGCCGCCCCAACTGTTCGCCACCAGATTGATGGCTTCCGTGGTGCCTTTGACGAAAATAATCTCTTCTGGCGAAGCGGCGTTAAGAAAACGCGCGGCCTGATGACGTACGTTCTCCATGTCGGTGGTCGCCTGCGCGCTCAACGAATGGATACCACGGTGCACGGCCGCATAGCCGTGCTGGTAGAAATAACTTTCCGCATTGATGACCGCGAGCGGGCGCTGTGCGCTGGCCGCGCTATCAAGGTAGGCCAGCGGATGTCCGTTGACCTCACGTTTCAGAATCGGAAATTCCGCTCTGATGCGTTCGAGATCGAAACTCATGACTCAACTCCCGGGATACGCGCGGCAATGCGCTGCAGCACCACCTGACGCAGTACCGGATTCTCCAGCGTTTCGGTGAGTTCAGCGGCAAAGGCATGGATGATCATACGCTGTGCGGCAGTCTCATCGATGCCGCGTGAGCGCAGGTAGAACATCTGCTCTTCATCAATACGACCAATGGTCGCACCGTGGCTGCACTTCACGTCATCCGCATAGATTTCCAGCTGCGGCTTGGTGTCCACTTCAGCCAGACGGCCCAGCAACAGGTTGTTGTTGGTCATCTGTCCGTCGGTTTTCAGCGCGTGCTGCGCCACTTTGATCATGCCGTTGAACACCGCACGACCTTTATCGCGCGCGATGACTTTATGCATCTGACGGCTGGTGCAGTAGCCTTTGTTGTGTTCCAGATAGCTGCGGGTATCGCACACTTCCTGATTCACCGGCAACGACAAGCTGTTGATCGCCAGATTGGTATTTTCGCCATTCAGCTGCGCGCTGGTGTTATGACGCGATAAGCCCGCACCCAGCAGGAAGCTGGTAGTGGCCACATTTGCATCGCGGCCCATCACCACATCATTGTGCGCGAAGTGGTAAGCCTTCTCGCTCTCAAATGACAGTTTGATGTGCTGCAGTTTGGCATTGTCGGCCACGTCGAAAGTGAAACGCGCGCCGGTAAAGTGCGCCACGTCATTCAGCGTGACATAGTGCTCAATCACTTCCGCTTCTGCGCTGGCTTCCAGCTGCAGATGGTGGCGATGGTGCACGGTGTTGGTGCCCGCATCCTGACCGCTGGTGATGTGCAACAGATAAAGCGGTTTAGCCGCTGATTTGCCACGCGCCAGACGAATTGTCGTGGCTTCTTCTGCCAGACTTTCAGTCAGATGCAGGAACACTTCTGGCTGAATCGGTGCCGGTAGCGGACGACGCTCAGAAGCCTGCGCATGCTGAATTTCAAACAGGCCGGTATCACGGCTGCTCAATTCAGCCTGAAAACGGCCGTCAACAAACACCAGACGCACCGCATCAACCGGCAGCGCCAGCGCTTCAACTTGTTCCGCGCTCACTTCCTGCGGCTGCGGCAGCACAAACTGCTGCGCCAACAGGCCATCAAGCGGCGTGTATTTCCAGTTTTCATGCTTACGCGTCGGCAGGCCGACACGCATCAGTTGCTGCCAGTGCTGCTGCGCCTGCAAAGAACGCACGTCACCGCGCGATTCAAACAGATGATGCCACTGCTGCAGGGCGTTATCACTCTTGGTCGGTAAGCCAGCCATAGCCTTGCTCCTCCAACTGTTTCACCAACGAGAAGTCGCCAGATTTAACGATCTTGCCCTGATACAGCACATGTACGTGGTCCGGCTTGATGTAATCCAGAATACGCTGGTAGTGCGTCACGATGATGAATGAACGCTTACCGTCGCGCAGGCTGTTTACGCCTTCTGCCACGATTTTCAGCGCATCGATATCCAGACCGGAGTCGGTTTCATCAAGGATGCACAGCTCAGGTTCCAGTGCCGCCATCTGCAGGATGTCGTTACGCTTCTTCTCACCACCGGAGAAGCCCACGTTCACTGAACGGGTCAGCAAATCTTCTGGCATCTTCAGCAGCTGGATTTTATCTTCGATGAAATCCTGGAAGTCGAAACGGTCCAGCGGCTCCTGCTCACGGTATTTACGTACCGCGTTGACCGAGGTCTGCAGGAAAAACTGGTTGCTGACGCCCGGAATTTCTACCGGATACTGGAACGCCATGAAAATGCCTTCACCGGCACGCTCTTCTGGCTCAAGCTCCAGCAGGTCTTTGCCCTTAAAGGTGACAGAACCGCCAGTGACTTCGTAATCTTCACGACCAGCCAGCGTTGCAGACAGGGTACTTTTACCTGAACCATTCGGTCCCATGATGGCGTGGACTTCGCCCGGTTTCACTTCAAGGTTCAGACCGCGCAAAATCTCTTTGTCTTCAACGCTAACCTGCAAATCTTTAATGCTTAACATACTCTTTCCTTCACATTGCTTCCGGCAACGGGCATCAGCCCACACTGTGCTCAAGGCTGATAGCTAACAATTTTTGCGCTTCCACGGCGAATTCCAGTGGCAGCTCGGAGAAAACGTCTTTGCAGAAGCCGTTGACGATCATTGAGATCGCATCTTCTTCGCTGATGCCACGCTGCAGGCAGTAGAACATCTGATCTTCACCGATGCGCGAGGTGGTGGCTTCGTGCTCCAGATGGGCGGTGTTGTTGCGCGTTTCCACATACGGGAAGGTGTGCGCACCGCACTCGGCACCAATCAGCATCGAGTCACACTGGGTGAAGTTACGCGCGTTGGTCGCGGTTGGCATAATTTTCACCAGGCCACGATAGGTGTTCTGACTCTTACCGGCAGAGATACCTTTGGAGATGATGGTCGACTTGGTGTTTTTACCAATGTGAATCATCTTGGTACCGGTATCCGCCTGCTGGCGGCCTGCGGTCAGTGCGACCGAGTAGAACTCACCGATCGAGTAATCACCGCGCAGAATGCAGCTTGGATATTTCCAGGTGATCGCCGAACCGGTCTCAGACTGCGTCCAGGACATCTTGCTGTGATCGCCTTCGCACAGGGCACGTTTGGTCACGAAGTTGAGGATACCGCCCTCGCCTTCGCCGCCTGGGAACCAGTTCTGTACAGTGGAATATTTCACTTCAGCGTTTTTATGGATGATCACTTCTACCACTGCGGCGTGCAGCTGATAGGTGTCACGCACAGGCGCAGAGCAACCTTCGATGTAGCTGACGTAGCTGTCTTCATCGGCGATCAAAATGGTGCGCTCGAACTGACCGGTTTTTGCCGCGTTGATGCGGAAATAGGTCGACAGCTCCATCGGGCAACGTACGCCTTTCGGGATATAAACGAAGGTACCGTCAGAGGCCACAGCGGAGTTCAGCGCAGCGAAGAAGTTATCGTTTGGCGGCACGACGGTGCCGAGATACTTCTGCACCAGCTCAGGGTGATCGTGAATCGCTTCGCCGAACGAGCAGAAGATGATGCCCTGCTCCGCCAGCTTGCCGCGATAGGTGGTTGAAACGGAGACGGAGTCGAAAATCGCATCCACCGCCACTTCACGACCTTCACGCACCGGAACGCCTAACTGGTTGAACGCGTCTTCCACTTCCTTCGTCAGGTAGTCACTGGACGCGACGCTGCCGGAGGTTTGCGTGGCACCGGGTTCAGAAGCACAGCTGTCATCACAGTTGCCGCAGGACGGCGCGGAATAGTAGCTGTAATCCTGATAATCCAGTTTCTCGTAATGCGCTTTCAGCCAGTGCGGCTCTTCCATTTGCTCCCAGGCGCGGAACGCCTTGAGACGGAATTCAAGCATCCATTCAGGTTCGTTACGTTTAGCCGAAATGGCGCGCACCACATCTTCATTGATGCCGTGGGCAAATTCTTCAGTTTGTAACTGGGTAAAGAAGCCCTCTTTATAGTTGAGCTTACCTTCCCACATTTGTACATCGTCAGATGCTTCGCTGTGTCGTGACATATTTCACTTACTCGACGCCAAAGCTTTCACCGCACCCGCAGGCGTGTTGAGCTTTAGGGTTGTTGAATTTAAAAATCTGGTTAAGACCTTCGCGGACATAATCCAGCTCGGTACCGTCAACAAACGGCATCGCCTGAAGTGGCACAAACAGTTTTGCGCCGAATTGCTCAAACTGCAGGTCGTCATCGGCAGGATCTTTCACCAGGTCCATAACGTACCCAAAACCGGCACAGCCGGACGTTTTCACACCCAGTTTCAAGCCCTTGACTTCAGGGTCTTGTTCTACCAGGTTAAGAATCTGTTTCGCTGCCGATTCGGTCAGCGTGAGCCCTTTCCAGACGAAATCTTCGGGTGAAAAAGAGTCGGCATTTACTGATGACATTGTGCTACCTCGTATGTCTGGGCCTTTTCAGGCTATCCCCCTATGGTAGTGATATCAGATATCACTTCAACCTCTTGTTTTGCAGGGATAATCATCTCGTGCTGTTTTTTACTGCTGCTTTATTAAGCATAGTCGCTTCAAAGCAGATTGACGGCTGCATTCCCGTGCGCGCCTGACCAACGTAACCCGTTAAATTGTCGTAAAATTTCCAAAATCAATTTTACGTTTCCATCCTGATTGATAGGTTACGCCTTTCCACTATGTAAAGAAATTGTTATTACCGATTTTAGTAACAGGCAGAGGAAATCAATAAAATTTCACAGCGGGAATTGCATTCCTGACGCGGTTTAATATGATAATGATTATCATTAACCTAAAAAGGTGGCGATATGACGCTTACCGTCTCAGCCTGGTTACAACATAAAATCGATGAATATAAGTTTTCGGTGCGTGATATCACCGTTGACTTCTACATGGCTCAGGCAAAGCTCAACCGCACTGATTGCACGCTCGACCAACTGCGTCGCTTTAACGACACCTGCCTGGATATGGCAGAAATCTGCGAACTCAACGGCGACGATCACAGCTTTCTGCATGCCATGGGCAAGCTCCATCACCGCTTAGTGCAGGAGATGGGCAATGCCGATCGTGACCGTTTGTTCCGGATTCAGGCCTATCAACTGGCGCGCCTGTCATTAACACGCTTGTGTCATCAACTGGCGCTCAGCGGCGAGTGGGATCAAGCCACCCGCCTGCAGAGTGATTTTGTTCGCCACGCAGGCTGGATATTCTAATCCAGCTTTGTGACGTCTCCTACAATTTGTTTACATCATTTCCAGTAATGCTTGCAGTGGATGACGCATGCCATTGCCTTCTGCGCGTTTTACCTGACTACGACACGAAAAACCGGTTGCCAGACAGCGCTGACGCGGCAGCTTTTGCAATTGCGGATGCCAGGACAGCTCATAAATCCCCAGCGAATTTTCCAGGTTTACGCTTTCGTGGCCGTAGGTTCCCGCCATTCCGCAGCAGCCCACATTGACGTTTTCCAGCTTCGCACCAAAGCGCGCAAAAATGCTCTGCCACTGATTCGGCGTGGACGGTAGCGCGGTCACTTCGGTGCAGTGCGCAAACAGATACCAGGCTTCGCCGCTGGCGGTTTGCTCCGCACGTGCCGACAAGGCGGTTTGCAGCCACTCATGCACCAGCTGCACGTTAAACTCGCCGCGCTGCTCGCCCAGCACCTGATGGTACTCATCGCGGTAACAGAGCACGGTCGCCGGATCGACACCGACCATCGGCATGCTCAGTTTTGCCACGCGATTGAGAAAATCAGCGGTTTTGCTGGCGGTGCGCGCAAAGCGCTGCAGGAAGCCTTTCACATGCTGCGCCTTGCCATTCGGTGAGAACGGCAGCAGCACCGGACGATAACCGAGTTTCTCAATCAGCTTGACGAAATCGGTGACCAGCTGTGCCTCGTAATAGCTGGTAAAGGGATCTTGTACCACCAGCACGCAGTTTTCGCGTTGCGCCGCATCCAGCGCTTCTAACTGCTCCAGCGTCAGGTTCATCGCCGGATGGCCGCCTAACTGCTGCTTGAGGCTCGGCGATGACAGCAGCGGCAAATCCACCATGCCGATATGCTTTTTGCTCAGCTCGCGCATCCACGGCTGCTTGAGGAAAAAGTTGAACACCTTAGGCGCTTTGGCCATCAGCGGCGCGTAACTCTCCACGGTGGCTACCAGATGATCGCTCATCGGGCGCAGATAGCGGGTGTGATACAGCTGCAGGAAGCGTGAACGGAAGTTCGGCACATCGATCTTGATTGGGCACTGCGTCGAGCAGGCTTTACACGCCAGGCAGCCCGACATCGCCTCTTTCACTTCGTGCGAGAAGTCATATTCGCCCTGATTTGCGTGCCAGGTATTACGCGTGCGCTGAATCAGCGTACGCAAGCTGGCGCCCTGTTTCGGCAGCGCCTGCTCAAGTTGGGTAGGATCCACGCCCTGCTCGGAGAGCAAACGCAGCCATTCACGCGTGAGTGTGGCGCGCCCTTTCGGCGAGTGAATGCGGTTGCGGGTAATTTTCATCGACGGGCACATTGGGCTACGTGCATCGAAGTTGAAGCACAAACCGTTGCCATTACACTCCATCGCACCGCGCCACTCGTTGCGCACCGTAACCGGAATCTGCCGATCGTAGGTGCCGCGTTTCACCGCATCAACCTGCATCATCGGTTCATCACTGCCGAGCGGCGTACAGATTTTGCCGGGATTCATGCGGTTGTCAGGATCGAACGCGGCTTTGATGCGGCGCAGCTCATTGAATAACGTTTCGCCAAAGAACTCCGGGCTGTACTGCGCGCGGAAACCTTTGCCGTGCTCGCCCCACAATAAACCGCCGTAGCGTGCGGTCAGCGCCACCACTTCATCAGAGATCTGCTTCATCAGCAGCTCCTGCTGCGGATCGCACATATCCAGCGCCGGACGCACATGCAGCACGCCAGCATCCACGTGCCCAAACATGCCGTAGCTCAGGCCGTGACTGTCGAGCAGCGCGCGAAAATCGACGATGTAATCCGCCAGCTGTTCTGGCGGCACCGCGGTGTCTTCCACAAACGGAATCGGCTTGGCGCGCCCTTTGGCGTTCCCCAGCAGGCCAACCGCTTTTTTGCGCATATTATAGATGCGCTCGATACCGCCTAAATCGTCACACAGTTGATAGCCGATGACGCCGCCCATCTGCTGCTGCATCAGCTCATCTAAGCGCTGACATAGCGTGCTAATCTGCTGCTCAATCACTTCGCCATCATCACCGGCAAACTCCACGATGTTGAGCCCCAGCATCTCTGTATCCGGCACATCGGTAATCAATTCATTTACCGAATGCCAGACGATATCTTCTCGCGCCAGATTCAAGACTTTTGAGTCAACGGTTTCCACCGAAAGCGCTTTGGCTTCCACCATTAAAGGGGCGTTACGCAGGGCCGAGTCGAATGAATCGTATTTGATGTTGACCAGACGGCGCACTTTAGGGATGGGCGTGATGTCGAGGCGTGCTTCGGTAATAAAGGCCAATGTGCCTTCCGCGCCGCACAGCAAACGCGTCAAATCAAACGTCTGCAAATCGTCGCTGAACACATGACGCAGATCGTAGCCGGTCAGGAAGCGATTGAGCTTGGGGAATTTCTCCAGAATCAGATCGCGCTGTTCGCGGCAGCGACTCAACACCTGCTGGTAAATGCGCCCTTCTGCGGTCGGCGTGCTGGCCAGCTGTTCCGCCAATTCAGTCGGCATGGCGCGCGTATCAAGGATGTCACCACCCAGCAGCACCGCGCGCAGGCCTTCAACGTGATCGGAGGTTTTGCCATACACCAGCGAACCCTGGCCCGAAGCATCGGTGTTGATCATGCCGCCGAGCGTGGCGCGATTGCTGGTGGAGAGCTCCGGCGAGAAGAAGAAGCCATACGGCTTGAGCCACGCATTGAGTTGATCTTTCACCACGCCCGCTTCAACCCGCACCCAACCTTGCTCGGTGTTGATTTCCAGGATGCGGTTCATGTAGCGCGACATATCCACCACGATACCCTGATTCAGCGACTGTCCGTTGGTGCCGGTGCCGCCACCGCGTGGCGTAAACACCAGGCTGGTAAAACGGGTTTCACCGGCAAGGCGCGCAATCAACGCCACATCCGCCGTCGAGCGCGGAAACAGCGCCGCATCAGGCAGCAGCTGATAAATACTGTTGTCGGTGGCAAGCGAGAGGCGATCGGCATAGCTGGTGGCGGTATCGCCGGTAAAGCCTTGCTCTTTCAAGGACTGCAGGAATGTCAGCACCAGTTGAACGAGGCCCGGTGCCTGAGAAATCTGTGGGATCATTATTGAGTGACCGAGATGTTGTAAACGTTTGCGTCGTGATTTTTTTCAGCCCTTGGTTTTATCATACTTTTCTGCTGGCTGCTGTTTTTTCAGGAAAGCGCGCCGCCGTCGCTGCTTTTCCTGTTTAATTTTCAGGAAATAGATCATCATTAATCAGGGCTGTTCAGCCCCACTCTGAAGGATTCAATCGAGGTTAACCGTTGTGATGAAAGACCTGCAACGCGGTATGGATTTACCGCAAATGCTGTTTTCACTGATGTTCATTCTAATCATGATCATCGCCAGTCTGTGGGTGGTGCAGCCCTTTATTCTTGGCTTCGCCTGGGCCAGCATGGTGGTGATCGCCACCTGGCCGTTGATGATTCGTCTACAGCACATGTTGTGGGGACGCCGCTCGCTGGCGGTGATCGCCATGACCATATTGCTATTACTGCTGTTTATTATTCCTATCGCCCTGCTGGTCAGCAGCCTGATTGATAACAGTGCGCCGGTGATCGCCTGGGCAACGCAGCGCCATCTGGTGATGCCTGACTTCGATTGGTTGCGACAGATTCCCTACGTCGGCAGGAAACTCTACTCGAGCTACCACAAATTAGTGGATGGCGGCGGCGCGGCGATGCTGAATCAGGTGCAGCCTTATATTGGTCGCACCACCGGCTTCTTTGTGGCGCAGGCCGGCCACTTCGGCCGCTTTATGATGCACCTCATCGTGATGCTGTTGTTCAGCGTGCTGCTCTACTGGCGCGGCGAGCAGGTGGGCCACGGCATTCGTCATTTTGCCTATCGCATGAGTGGACGCCGTGGCGATGCCGCAGTGCTGCTGGCCGGTCAGGCGATTCGTGCTGTGGCGCTAGGCGTGGTGGTCACCGCGCTGGTTCAGGGCGTGCTCGGCGGTATTGGTTTAGCCATTTCCGGCATTCCTTACGCCACGCTGTTAACCGTGTTAATGATTCTGACCTGCCTGGTACAGCTCGGGCCGCTGATAGTGTTAGTGCCAGCGATTATCTGGCTGTACTGGAGCGGCGATACCACGTGGGGCACGGTGCTGCTGGTGTGGAGTTGCGTGGTGGGTACGCTGGACAGCGTGTTGCGTCCGGTGTTGATTCGCATGGGTGCCGATTTACCGATGATCTTGATTCTTTCCGGCGTTATTGGCGGATTGATTGCTTTCGGTATGATTGGGCTGTTTATCGGTCCGGTGGTCCTGGCGGTTTCTTATCGTCTGGTTTCAGTGTGGATGCATGAAGCGCCCGAACCGGATGACGATGTGCAGACCGCCATCGAAGCATTGGCCGATCACGAAGAAGAACTACATTAAGCCTTCCCCGCCGGGTCGCCGTTCATGGCGACCTCATTCACATTAACGCCCACTCAACGAAGATGCACGTTCTCTCAGTTTTACACTGGCCTTACTTTAACCCGCCTAATGCCCCAACCTCGCCACCGCGCATTTCTTACTGATAATAAATTTTTTTCATAAGCGGTTTTTAAGAAAAAACGCAGTTTTAGGCGCTTTAGGCGGAATTCTCTTACGGAATGATTATTTTTACAGCTGAATTGCCGCTTAGCAGGGAAGAAAAAGGCCACGAAAGGTTATCAGCTTTAAACTAATAAGAGGATTCTTAAAGACGCCAGCGAGCCTGATCAATAACATGTTTCCTATGTTTTGAATCAAGCTACTGATTTCTAAACAACCTTATTCCCCTGAGTAAAGTGAAGAATTGCTGTGTGTAGTCTTTGCCCATCCCCTGTGATGGGCTTTTTTTTGGCTTTTTTTCAGACAAAAAAACAAGGCCAGCAGCGCTGACCTTGATAATTACATTAATGACACGTCAAATTCTCATCTGATACATCAAATTACCGCCTGGTTAATGTTTGGATGCGTTCAGCTCTGCCAAACTCAACCAGGTTTCAACCACGGTATCCGGATTAAGCGACAGGCTATCAATGCCCTGCTCCATTAACCATGCCGCAAAGTCCTGATGATCCGACGGTCCCTGACCACAAATACCGACGTATTTGCCCTGTTTTTTCGCCGCTTTGATCGACATCGATAACAGCGCTTTCACGGCATCATTACGTTCATCAAACAGCGCGGACACCACGCCAGAGTCACGATCGAGGCCCAGCGCCAGCTGTGTCATGTCGTTAGAGCCGATGGAGAAGCCATCGAAGTGCTCGAGGAACTGCTCAGCCAGCAAGGCGTTGGACGGGATCTCACACATCATGATCACTTTCAGGCCATTCTCGCCGCGCTTCAGACCGTTTTTCGCCAGCTCGGCGACCACCGCTTCGGCTTGATCGACGGTACGCACGAACGGAATCATGATTTCAACGTTGGTCAGCCCCATTTCGTTACGCACGCGCTTCACCGCTTCGCACTCCAGCCTGAAGCAGTCGCGGAAGTTGTCAGCAACGTAGCGACCGGCGCCACGGAAACCGAGCATCGGGTTCTCTTCTTCCGGCTCATAACGCTCGCCACCCACCAGGTTGGCGTATTCGTTGGTTTTGAAATCGGAAAGACGAACAATCACGCGCTTCGGCGCAAATGCGGCACCCAGCGTCGCAATCCCTTCGGTCAGACGGCCGATGTAGAACTCAATCGGGTCATCAAAGCCTTTCATCATCTGACGAATCTGCTGCTGCAATTCCGGCGTTTGCTGATCAAACTCCAGCAACGCTTTGGGATGCACGCCAATCATACGGTTGATAATGAACTCCAGACGCGCCAGGCCAACACCTTCGTTCGGCAAGCAGGCGAAATCGAACGCACGATCCGGATTACCGATGTTCATCATGATCTTCAGCGGCAGTTCCGGCATGGTATCGACCTGCGAGCTGGTAACCTCGAAGTCCAGCAGTTCGTCATAGACATAACCGGTATCACCTTCGGCGCAGGAAACCGTGACTTTGTGGCCATCTTTCAGGTGATCGGTGGCATCGCCACAGCCCACCACCGCCGGAATGCCCAGCTCACGCGCGATGATCGCTGCATGGCAAGTACGACCGCCGCGATTGGTGACGATGGCTGAGGCTTTCTTCATGATCGGTTCCCAATCGGGATCGGTCATGTCGGTTACCAGCACATCGCCTTTTTCAATGCGATGCATCTCGCTGATGTCGTGGATGACTTTGACTTCACCGGCGCCGATGCGATGACCAATGGCGCGGCCTTCGACCACCACGTTGCCTTTGCCCTGAAGCGTATAACGTTCCATCACCTGACCGTTGGAGCGCACCGTTTCCGGACGCGCCTGCACGATGAACAGTTTGCCGGTGTGGCCATCTTTCGCCCATTCAATGTCCATTGGGCGTTTGTAGTGCTGCTCAATCAGCACCGCCTGACGCGCCAGCGCCTGCACTTCATCATCGGTTAAGCTGAAGCGATCGCGCTGTTCCTGCTCGACATCTTCAATTAGCACCTGCTCGCCATGCTCCTGCGAATCCGCATACACCATGCGCAGCTTTTTTGAGCCCATGGTGCGGCGCACAATCGCCGGACGATTGGCGGCCAGCGTTGGTTTGTGCACGTAGAACTCGTCGGGGTTCACCGCGCCCTGCACCACCATTTCGCCCAAACCAAAGGCGGAGGTGATAAACACCACTTGATCAAAGCCAGATTCGGTATCAATGGTAAACATCACGCCCGACGAGGCGAGGTCCGATCGCACCATGCGTTGAATACCCGCCGAGAGCGCCACGCCGCGATGGTCGTAGCCCTGATGCACACGGTAGGAGATGGCACGATCGTTAAATAAGGAGGCATAAACGTGCTTCACCGCGATGATGACCGCGTCATAACCCTGCACGTTAAGGAAAGTCTCCTGCTGACCGGCAAACGAGGCGTCGGGCATATCCTCGGCGGTGGCTGACGAGCGCACCGCAAAGGAGGCGTCGGCATCATCAGCAGAGAGTTGTTCGTAGGCGCTACGAATTGCCGCTTCCAGTTCAGGCTGGAATGGCGTATCGATCACCCATTGACGAATCTGTTTACCCGCTTGCGCGAGCTCAGCAACATCATCAACATCCGTTTTATCCAGCAAATCATAGATCCGCTGGTTCAGTCCACTTTGATCGAGGAACAGATTAAACGCGTAAGATGTGGTCGCATAACCGTTTGGTACGGAAACACCCAGCGACGACAAATTCGTAATCATTTCTCCAAGGGAAGCATTCTTGCCTCCCACCCGATCAACATCATGCATGCCAAGCTGGTTGTACCAGAGCACTAGCGACTGTTGGTCTTGATTGGACATTGAGATTATCCTTTTAAATGATGTGAACACACATGGAACATTTTGCTATTCGCCAAACCAGCCTGGCACAACCGATTAATAAAGACTAAGTGTTGAATCGTTAAAGCAGGAAAAGAAAGAAAAAATCGGATTAGTACTTAGAATTAATTGTGTTGCGCAACCGCCCTATTTCACGCTAATAGATTGCTGTAACGATATTTTTCCCCTTTTCAGAGGGTTAGCGATTGATTTTTGTTGCGCAACGCCTTCACACTTTATTTCATGCGCGAAAAGGAAAATGCGCGAAAATAATGCTTTTCAAAACAGCATTTCATCTAATATTGATTATTCGCTGATTCATCTTTGTGAGCGCAATAGCGGACAATATGGATATTTCATTTTATTATTATTTAAAATGAAATATTACCATCGACAATTTGGGCATTGCCAGGCAAGAGGATATTTGCACTATGAACACTGAACGCAGCGTATTTTACATCTCTGATGGCACCGCCATTACCGCCGAAGTGCTGGGCCATGCGGTGTTATCCCAGTTCCCGGTGATGACCCACAGCGTGACGCTGCCATTTGTCGAGAATGTGCAACGCGCTCAGGCGGTTAAAGCGCAGATCAACGCGCTCTACCAGCAGAGCGGCGTGCGCCCGCTGGTGTTCTTCTCCATCGTCACACCCGACGTCCGTGAAATTATTCTCGAAAGCGAAGGCTTTTGTCAGGACATCGTGCAGGCGCTGGTAGCACCGTTGCAGAGCGAACTCGGCGTGGCGTCAATGCCGGTGGCGCACCGCACGCACGGTTTGACCGCCAGCAACCTCGGCAAATATGACGCGCGCATCGCCGCCATCGATTACACCCTTGCGCATGATGATGGCATTTCCCTGCGCGGCCTCGAAGATGCGCAGGTGATTCTGCTCGGCGTGTCGCGCTGCGGGAAGACGCCCACCAGCTTGTATCTGGCAATGCAGTTTGGCGTGCGTGCCGCTAACTATCCGTTTATCGCCGATGATATGGATAACCTGAAACTGCCGCCGGCGCTGCGTGCACATCAGCATAAGTTGTTTGGTTTAACCATCGACCCGGAACGCCTGGCGGCGATTCGCCAGGAGCGCGCGGAAAATACCCGCTACGCTTCGTTGCGCCAGTGCCGTCTCGAAGTAGGCGAAGTGGAAGCGCTATTCCGTACCAACCAGATTCGTTATCTCAACAGCACCAACTATTCGGTGGAAGAGATCGCCACCAAAATCCTCGATATCATGGGTCTGAGCCGCAGCATGTATTAGGTTTCTCTGCCGGTCGCCATAAATGGCGACCTCCCGCCACATACCTGGCTGTATTGCAATCGTAAAGTCTGGCTTCCGTCTGGTTTTAAGACCTTTGTTTTTAGCAGGTTGAATTCGCAGGCTATTAGTTTATTGTGATCACCATCACTTCCCGGTATTTCACCGCTGCGAAGAACAAATTTTTGAGAATCTCAATGAACAAGACTGATGAACTGCGTACCGCGCGCATCGGTAGCCTGCTGACTCCGGCTGCGCTCGCGCATGAACACCCTATTTCGGCAGAGATTGCCGCCAACGTCACCGCTTCCCGCCAGCGCATCGCACGCATTCTGACCGGTGAAGATCCGCGTCTGCTGGTGATTATTGGCCCTTGCTCGCTGCACGATCCTAAAGCGGCGATTGAGTATGCTGAACGTCTGAACGTGCTGCGTGAGCGCCATAAAGATCGTCTGGAAATCGTGATGCGTGCCTATTTCGAAAAACCGCGCACCGTGATTGGCTGGAAAGGCCTGATCTCCGATCCCGATCTGGATGGCAGCTACGATGTAAACCGCGGCATCGCCATTGCGCGCAAACTGCTGCTGGATATCAACGCGCTGGGCTTGCCAACCGCCACTGAATTCCTCGATATGGTGATCGGCCAGTTTATTGCCGACCTGATCAGCTGGGGCGCGATTGGCGCGCGTACCACCGAAAGCCAGATTCATCGTGAAATGGCGTCAGCGCTCTCCTGTCCGGTCGGTTTCAAAAACGGCACCGACGGCAACGTGCAAATTGCGGTCGATGCGATTCGCGCCGCGCGTGCCAGCCACATGTTCCTGTCACCGGATAAAAACGGTCAGATGACCATCTATCAAACCAGCGGTAATCCGCATGGTCACGTGATCCTGCGCGGCGGTCGACAGCCGAACTATCACGCCGAAGATGTGGCGGCGGCAGCGGCCAATCTGCGCGACTTCAATCTGCCGGAGCAATTGGTGATCGACTTCAGCCACGGCAACTGCCTGAAGCAGCACGGTCGTCAGCGTGACGTTGCCGATGATGTGGCGGCGCAAATCCGTGCCGGATCGCGCGCGGTTGCGGGCGTGATGATCGAGAGTTTCCTGCAGGAAGGGAATCAGAAAGTGGTGAGCGGTGCGGCGCTGACCTATGGTCAGTCAATCACCGATCCGTGCCTCGGCTGGGAAGACAGCGCCGAGGTGCTGGCAAAACTGGCTGCCGCGGTCGACAGCCGTTTTTAATGCTGATCTAGCTGGAACAACTCACTTCAAGCGTTTTGCCCCACTCAGGTGGCCGTTGGCGCAACTCTGCGCTGACGGCCGCATCGCTAAACGGTTGCTGTAACGCGCTATGCAGCTTCGCTAACGCCGTGGTCTCGCCGTTCTCGACCTCTTCAATCACCTGCTGTGCCAGATAGTTGCGTAACACCAGCGCCGGATTCGCCGCTTTCATCACCGCCTGACGCTGCGCATCGCTGGCGTGGTCTTGCAACAAACGCTGGCGATAATCGCTGTACCAGCGATCAAAGGCCTCACGATCGATAAACTCATCACGCAACGGCGAACGGCTTTCATCTTGCTGCGTGTCGCTCAGCATGCGGAAGGTCAGCGTGTAATCACTGTGTTCCGCCGTCATCATCGACAGCAAGCCAGTCAGAAGCGTGTTGTCATTGGCATCCGCCGTCAGCAAGCCGAGTTTGGCACGCATTTTCTCCCCCCAAACGCGCATCAGTTCACCTTCATAATGACCCAGCGCCTGCTTAAGCTGCTCGGTGGTCATCAAGCCAGACAAGGCATGCGCCAGGCGATTAAGGTTCCACAAGCCAATCATCGGCTGATTTTCGAAAGCGTAGCGGCCCTGATAGTCACTGTGATTGCAAATGTAATCCGGCTGATAGTCGTCGAGGAAACCGTAAGGGCCGTAATCCAGCGTTAAGCCCAGAATCGACATGTTATCGGTGTTCATCACGCCGTGCGCAAAGCCAACGCTCTGCCAATGGGCGATCAGGCTCGCCGTGCGTTTAACGATATCGGTGAACCACAGCAGGTAACGATCCGCTTCATCCTTGAGCTGCGGCCAGTGATGGCGAATGGCGTAATCCGCCAGCTGGCGCACTTTGTCTTGTTCACCGCCGTAATAGAAATGCTCAAAATGACCGAAACGCAGATGGCTGTCGGCAATGCGCATCAGCATCGCACCGCGTTCCTGGGTTTCGCGTAGCACCGGTTCATCGCCAATGGCTAACGCCAGCGCGCGCGTGGTGGGAATGCCAAGATGGTGCAGCGCTTCAGACGCGAGGAATTCGCGTACGCTGGAGCGGATCACCGCGCGACCGTCACCCATGCGCGAATAGGGCGTTAATCCGGCCCCTTTTAAGTGCCAGTCGAGCTTGCGACCGTTGGCCAGCTGCTGTTCACCCAGCAGAATGCCGCGCCCATCGCCCAGCTGTCCGGCCCAGACGCCAAACTGATGGCCACTATAAACCTGCGCCAGCGGCGACATGCCGGGCAGCATTTCGCGTCCTGACCACACGCCATGCCCGCTGCCGGCGAACAGCGCATCATCTAAACCCATCTCTTGTGCCAGCGGCGCATTGTGATAAAACAGCCGCCCACCCGCTAATGGCGTTGGGTCCAGCGCGGTATAGAATCCGGGTAATTCTTGCTGCCAGCTATTGGTAAATTGCATCGACACTCCGGAAGGTGCGCTTAAATCAGGCACCCGCAATAAGTTATAAGATAACAGAGAGTGTAACGCCGACGCGGCGCGGAAGACAGGCGAAAGGGTTACTGCTGCGAAGGCGTGTGTAAATTCAGGTCGGAATAGATGAGATCGTCAAGACGTTCAGCTTTCACCACCGGGAACAGGCTGCCCTGTAGCTGCGCACCACTCAACGTGGTCATCTTTTCCATCATGTGGTTATCGTCAATACCACAAATAATGATCTGGTCCGCAAAATCGGAAAAATTATTGATAACTGTCTGAATAAAAGGCGTAAACGAGGCGCGCTTGGCCAGGTTGTGAATAAAGGCTTTATCCAGTTTTAGCACGCTAAACAGATTATCGTACACCGCGGTTGCCGGTGCTTTTCCTGCGCCAAATTGTGAAAGCGATAAACGAAATTCACTTTGTAATGCTGCGAGCAATGGATGGGATTTACCCAAAGATAATTGCGGAAACGTTTCGCTGATATCTAAAACAATAAAAGGGATTTGTCGGAATTTCCTTAACAGAAATTCGCTGGCTAAAAGTGTATTGGCCATAGAATCATCAATACGTACCAACGCGGTAATTTGATTAATCTCAAAAAAGTCGCGGTACTTTTCCAGCAATGAAAGCTGGCTCTGCAGCAAACGTAATTGCTGCGCATCGTCCAATTGCGGCAACAGCAAATCCTGCGGCAGCGTAATAGGTGCGCTGTCGTGGACAAATTGCGTCACCAGCTCGACCGCAGTCAGCTGGCCCGCCAGAGAGTAAACTGGATAAAACCAGGTTTCCGACTGATAGTCGGCAGACAAATGGACTTTCATTTTTCAAGCCAGAAGCAATGGCAATTGGCGCATCGTATATCAACGAATATCACCAGGCAATAGGACCAAACGTTTGAAGAGGTGCCGTTTTAGGTCTTATTACTCTGATTTAAACCGCAAATAATACTTAAGCCAAATAAGCCGGGGTTAATGTCCATACCAATTAAATAAATTTAGCTTTATTATTAGTATTAAATCGATGGCGGGTAAAGTGCCATTCTAAATGATAGTTAAATATCGGCAGAATTCAGATTTAATTCAGGGGGAGATACCCGTTCTTTTTTCGCGTCTTTATTAAGCGATAACAACGCTATTTAGATGCGACGCGCCTGCCAAAATACTTTACGCCAGTAAACATTATCCAGCGACGAGCGGATCACACCCTGGCTGGTCGAGGCGTGAATAAAGGTGTTGTCGGTATCGTAAATACCGACGTGCAAACCGTTTTCTCCGCTGCCGGTTTTGAAGAACACCAGATCGCCAGGCAGCAGATCGCCCTTGTCGATGCGCGTACCAATGTCGGTTTGATCAATGGTCGAGCGTGGCAGCTGCATATCGAATTTATCGCGGAAGGTGAGATAGACGAAGCCGGAACAATCTACGCCACCGCGGCTTAATCCGCCATAGCGATACGGCGTTCCCCGCCAGCGGCTCAGCTGATCGTTGAGTTGGGCAATCACGGTGATAGAGTCAGACAAACGGCCATTCGGCGGAGGTGCATGATGGCTACAGCCCGCCAGCAACAGTGCCAAAATCAAAATTGTCAGCCGCATCCGCCTTTCCCTTTCTCCCTTGTCCGGCAGACACTGTAGCGGCAAAGCGCTACGGCACGCAATCCTCTGTCAGGGAATAAACAGCAGCGGACCTTGTGCGGTATCAATTTGTTCAAACGGGGTTTGGTAAAGCGGGGCTAAATGCGCAGCGGTCAGCACCTCGCTGGCCCTGCCCTGACGGACAACCGTGCCTTGATGCATTAACCACACGCGATCGGCATGGCGCAGGCTGTGGTTGAGGTCGTGCCCGCTGGCAACAATCGCCAGACCGCTGTAACACAGTTCGGCCAGCAGCTTATCGACCGCACGTTGCTGCGCCACGTCGAGTGCACTCATCGGCTCATCCAGTAGCAGCAGTTTGCCGCGTGGATTGATCGCCGGATGAACCTGCAACACCACGGCAGCCAACCGCACGCGTTGCCATTCGCCACCAGAAAGCTGCGTAAGACTGCGCGTCAGTTTGTCCTGCAGCGCTAACTGCGCGAGCACCTCTTGTAAGACGCAGTCTGTTTCCGCCGTTTGTGTGGTGACATGCATGCGTAAGTAATGCCACACCGGCATTTGTCCCGGCGCCATCTGCTGTTGCGGCAGCCAGCCGCGCAGCGGGGCCAATGCCGCACCGTTTAACGTGGACAGCGGCGCGCCATCCAGCAGAATGCTGCCCTGACTCGGCAACAAACCGGACAGCGCGTTGAGCAAGGTACTTTTGCCAGCGCCGTTCGGCCCCACCAGATGCACTAACTCACCGGCGTTAACGCTAAGTTCAACGGGAGCCAGCCGCCCTGTGACGCTGACTCCCTGACACTGCAATAGCATTTATTCGGCCAGCGCCTGCTCTACACTTTTCAGGATGATGGGATCGTCTGGCGTCATATCCGGTGAGAAGCGCGCAATGACTTTGCCCTGCTTATTAATAAGGAATTTTTCGAAGTTCCACAGGATATCGCCTGGCGCTTTCGGCGCGCGCCCTTTGCTCTCCATGCGTTCGAGAAAACCGCTGCCTTCCGGGCGTTGCGCCACCGGCTGCGCCGCCGTCAGCTGCGCATAGAGAGGGTGACGATGCTCGCCGTTGACATCGGTTTTATCGAACATCGGGAAAGTGACGCCGTAAGTGGTGCTGCAAAAGGTTTTGATCTCTTCGTTACTGCCCGGCTCTTGCTCGAGGAACTGATTGCATGGGAAGCCAAGCACGCTGAACGGCTTATCCTGCCAGGCTTTCTGCAGCGATTCTAACTGCTCATACTGCGCCGTCAGGCCACATTTGGATGCCACATTGACTACCAGTAGCACCTTGCCCTCATAGGCCGCCAGCGTGGTTTTTTCACCGTCCAGCGTAACCAGTTCTGTCTGATAAATGCTCATAGTCGATTCCTGTTGTTGATAACACGTTGCCAGCCAAAGCTAGCGCGAAGACTTCACTAATAACATGATAAATAGCGGCGCGCCGAGCGTGGCCGTTACCACGCCAATCGGCAGTTCGGCAGAGGTTAACACCAGCCGCGCAATAATATCCGCGCCAAGCAGCACTGCGGCACCGGCTAACGCCGCCGCAGGCAACAAATAACGATGATCGCTAAAACCGCTGAGACGCAATAGATGCGGGATAACCAGACCAATAAAACCGATCGCACCCGCCATCGCTACGCTCACGCCCACCAGCCAGCCCATCGCCAGCACCAGCAGGTTGCGCCACAGCAGCAGCGGTAATCCGAGCTGACGTGCCGAGGTTTCGCCCAGCGCCAGCAAATTCAACGTGCGTGCGGTGGCGATCAGCAGCAGCGTTACCGGCAGCAGCGCCAACATCATCCAGCCATAGCGCCAGTCGATGCCGCTAAAGCCGCCCATCATCCAGTACATCAGCTGACGCAGATCGAGGCTGGTGCTAAAGTACACTGCCCACGTCATGATGGCGCTACAGATAATGCCAAGCGCTACGCCGGTCAGCAGTAAGCGGCTCACTGAGAGTTGTTTGTGAGCGAAGTGCAGCAGCATCAGCGTGATCAGCAGCGCACCGGCCATGGCCGCCAGCGCTAAGCTCCATAGCGAACCGTTACCGAGCATCACGCCTAATACCAGACCAATCCCCGCCCCATTAGACACGCCAAGTAAGCCGGGTTCCGCCAGCGGATTGTTGAACAGCGCCTGCATTACCACGCCGCACACCGCCAGCGCCGCACCCACCAGCAGCACCGCCAGCGTGCGCGGCATGCGCAGCTGCCAGACGAACAGATCGCCTTCCGCCGAAAACCATTGTGTGGGGGAGATCCAGCTGTCGCCGGCGCACAGGCTAAGCCCGATGAGCAGCAATAGCAGCGCAATGAGTGCGATGAGCCAGCGCTGGCTGCGGCGATTTGCCTGGGAAGCAAGCTGATCCAGCAGAGTCATAGATAAGATTGGCTGAGAAAACAGAGAATTGATTGTAGTGGGATTACAGCAAAAAGAAAGCGGCGCTGTGGAGGCGCCGCTGGAGAAGCCTTACTGATGCGGAGGGAGCGGCTGACCGTGATTATCACGCTTCTGCTGATTGTCACGCTGGTCGTGATGCTGCGGTTGCGGCTGACGTTTGTCGTCGCGGTGCGGTCCATTACCCGGATGCTGCGCCTGCCAGCCGTTACCGTTCCAATAACCGTGCGGACCTTTGATGCCAATGCGCTGGTTGTGGTGCTGTTTCCACCACGTTGGCGCGCGCCAGTCGTAGCCATCCCAATAGTAGCCACGTTTATCCTGATCGCCGATATGCACCGAAACGCCCGGCGTGTTGATGCTGACGGAAACATTGGCGCTAGCCAGCAGCGGCATGCCTAACAAGACACTTAATAAAATTGCTGTCTTTTTCATTATTCAGACCTTTTGCTCTGTGATGGCGCTGTTATAACAAAAGTGTTGATGCCGTCACTATCGGTGAGGACCGATTTTCGCCTTATTTTCCGGATACTTACTAAATCCTTACATCGTGAATAAATCGTGAGGAGCGGCCAGATTTAAGACAAAAAAAAAGGCCGCTAAGCGGCCTTTTTGTCGTACTGAAATTAGTCAGCATCCTTGGGTGTCGCGTTCTCGACGCGACTTTTCAACTTCTGTCCCGGACGGAATGTCACCACTCGGCGCGCGGTGATAGGAATATCTTCCCCCGTCTTCGGGTTACGGCCCGGACGCTGGTTTTTGTCACGCAGATCAAAATTACCAAATCCGGACAGTTTTACCTGTTCTCCGTTTTCCAACGCGCGGCGAACCTCTTCAAAAAAAAGTTCTACCAACTCTTTGGCATCGCGTTTGCTCAACCCGAGTTTTTCAAACAGGTACTCTGACATTTCAGCTTTTGTAAGCGCCATAGGTTCAATCCCTCAAGGTTGCCTGGAATCGCTCTTTTAATGCCGCAACGCATTTGGCAACGGTCGCGGCAATCTCCTCTTCTTCGAGTGTCCGGCTGGTATCCTGCAAAATCAGGCTAATCGCTAGGCTCTTTTCACCTTCGTTTACGCCCTTACCACGGTACACGTCAAACAAGTTTACGCCAACTACCTGATTTACGCCAACTTTCTTACACTCCGCAATGATATCTGCTGCAGGCACATTTTCAGCCACCACAACGGCGATATCACGACGGTTTGCCGGGAAGCGAGAAATCTCGCGCGCATCAGGCAGGACGCGGTCTGCGACCTTATTCCAAAGCAGTTCAAACACTAAGGTGCGACCATTCAGATCCAGCTTACGTTCCAGCTCTGGATGAACCACCCCGATAAATCCGATTCGTTCGCCGCGTAAATAAATTGCGGCGCTTTGTCCTGGATGCAGCGCCGGATTGGCTTCCGCACGGAAGGAAATCTCATCAAGTTTACCGGTCAAATCCAGCAGCGATTCTAAATCGCCTTTCAAATCATAGAAGTCAACCGTCTGACGCGCCAGATCCCAATGCTCTTCATAGCGATTGCCGCTTAAAACGCCGGCCAGCATAAGATCCTGGCGGATACCCAGATCGGCCTGTGTATCAGGAACAAAGCGTAAACCGCTTTCAAACAGGCGTACGCGGCCCTGCTGACGGTTTTGGTTATACACCACCGCGCCCAGCAAACCGGTCCACAGCGACAGGCGCATTGCCGACATATCGCTGGAGATTGGGCTGGGCAGGATCAGCGCCTCTTCGCCCGGATGCAGCAACTGCTGCAGTTTGGGATCAACGAAGCTGTAGGTAATCGCTTCCTGATAACCTTTATCTACCAACAGATTTTTCGCACGCTTCAGCGACAGGTCGGCTTCACGATGCTGCGTCATGATCAGGCTGGCTTTCACCGGCACATCAGGGATGTTGTTATAGCCGTAAACGCGCGCCACTTCTTCGACCAGATCTTCTTCGATAGCCATATCGAAACGCCAGCTTGGCGCAACGGCTTGCCACTCTCCTGCACTCACTTTCACTTCGCAACCCAAACGCGTCAGGATGTCAGTAACCTGTTCGTCAGCAATGACATGGCCAATCAAACGATCGAGCTTTTCACGGCGCAGCGTGATGGTGGCGCGTGGCGGCAGCGCGCTCGCGTCAGTTTGGTCAATGACCGGGCCCGCTTCGCCGCCACAGATGTCGAGCAACAGTTGCGTCGCGCGTTCAATCGCTTTGTGCTGCAACGCTGGATCGACGCCACGCTCGTAACGATGTGACGCGTCGGTATGCAGGCCCTGACGGCGAGCGCGGCCGGTGATCGCCAGCGGATCAAAGTAGGCGCATTCGAACAGCACATTTTGCGTCTCTTCATTGACACCGGAATGCTCGCCACCAAAGATGCCGCCCATCGCCAGCGCTTTGTGGTGATCGGCAATCACCAGCGTGTCGCTGCTGAGTTTAGCTTCGGTACCATCCAGCAGCGTCAGCACTTCGCCCTCTTCTGCCATACGCACCACGATGCCGCCGTCGATGCGGTCGAGATCGAAGGCATGCATCGGCTGACCAAGCTCCAGCAGTACAAAGTTGGTGATATCGACCACCGGATCGATTGAGCGAATACCGCAACGACGTAGCTTCTCACGCATCCACAATGGCGTAGCGGCTTTAACGTTGACACCTTTCACCACGCGGCCAAGGTAGCGCGGGCACGCGGCGGTGGCATCAACACGAATCGGGAAGGTATCGTTGATGGTGGCTTTTACCGGCTCAATTGCGGGTGCCGTCAGCGGCAAACCGTTCAATACTGCTACATCACGCGCAATCCCGATGATGCCCAGACAATCGGCGCGGTTTGGCGTGACGCTGATTTCAATGGTGTTGTCATCCAGCTGCAGATAACTGCGGATATCGGTGCCAATTGGCGCATCGGCTGGTAGCTCGATGATGCCGTTGTGATCGTCGGAAATACCCAGCTCAGAGAAGGAGCACAGCATGCCTTCAGACGGCTCGCCACGCAGTTTTGCTGCTTTGATTTTGAAATCGCCCGGCAGCACAGCGCCAACGGTCGCCACCGCCACTTTCAGGCCCTGACGGCAGTTTGGCGCGCCGCAGACGATATCCAACAGGCGCTCGCCACCGACGTTGATTTTGGTGACGCGCAGTTTGTCGGCGTTCGGATGCTGGCCGCACTCAACCACTTCACCCACCACAACACCGTGGAACGCACCGGCAACCGGATCCACGCCGTCCACTTCAAGGCCGGCCATGGTGATTTGCTCAGACAGCGCAGCGCTGTCCAGGGCTGGATTTACCCATTCGCGTAACCAGAGTTCACTGAATTTCATTGGATAACCTGCCCTTATTTAAATTGTTTGAGGAAACGTAAATCATTTTCGAAGAAGGCGCGCAGATCGGTCACACCGTAGCGCAGCATGGTGAGACGCTCCATGCCCATGCCAAACGCAAAGCCCGAATAAATTTCCGGATCGATGCCAACATTGCGCAATACGTTCGGGTGCACCATGCCGCAACCCAGCACTTCCAACCACTTGCCGTTTTTACCCATCACGTCCACTTCTGCGGACGGTTCGGTGAACGGGAAGTAAGAAGGACGGAAGCGAATTTGCAGATTCTCTTCGAAGAAATTGTTCAGGAAATCGTGCAGTGTGCCTTTCAGGTTGGTAAAGCTGATGTCTTTATCGACAATCAAACCTTCCATCTGGTGGAACATTGGCGTGTGCGTCTGATCGTAATCGTTCCGATAAACACGGCCTGGCGCGATGATGCGGATTGGCGGGTGCTGGTTTTTCATGGTACGGATCTGCACGCCTGAAGTTTGGGTGCGCAGCAGACGCGTGGCATCAAACCAGAACGTGTCGTGATCGGCACGCGCCGGGTGATGGCCGGGAATGTTCAGCGCATCAAAGTTGTGGTAATCGTCTTCAATTTCCGGACCTGTTACCACCGCGAAACCCAGTTCGCCGAAGAAGGTTTCGATACGATCGATAGTGCGGGTCACCGGATGCAAGCCACCATTCTCAACGCGGCGGCCAGGCAGCGACACGTCGATGGTTTCCGCAGCCAGACGCGCATTCAGCTCCGCACTCTCCAGCGTCTCTTTGCGCGCGGTAAGGCGGTCCTGCACTTGCTGTTTGGCCTCGTTGATGACCGCACCCGCAGCCGGGCGCTCTTCTGCCGGCAGTTCACGCAGGGTGGTCATTTGCAGCGTCAGATGCCCTTTCTTACCCAGAAATTCGACGCGCACGGCGTCCAGAGCAGCGATATCCGCCGCCTCGTCGATGGCGGCCGTGGCACGAGCCACCAGGTCTGCGAGTTGGGACATGATTTCCTCTTCTTCCAGCCGGGCTGGTCAGTTCTCGTTGGGATCAGATGATCCGATTAAGTGTCGCCAGAAACAAAAAAGCCTCCACGAGGGAGGCTTTCAGCGCGATTTTTCGTTTCTTTTCTTATGCGCAAAAGCCCCTGATGTTCAGGCGCTAAAGTAAAAAAAGAAACGGAAAATAGCAGCATTCATGCTTGCGTTACCTTGTCATATTTAGAAACCGCACTATTGAAATGCGCAGCGGCCAAAATGTCAATCTTTTGCGTGAGTTGCGGGTAATAAAAAAGGGAGCAAGCTCCCTTTTTCAACTGACTTACGCCAGAGCTGATTTTGCTTTTTCAACAAGTGCAGTAAATGTCACTTTGTCGAATACAGCGATGTCAGCCAGAATCTTACGGTCGATTTCAATAGAGGCTTTTTTCAGGCCATTGATGAAACGGCTGTAAGAGATACCGTTCTGACGAGCCGCAGCGTTGATACGCGCGATCCACAGTTGACGGAACTGACGCTTACGTTGACGACGGTCACGGTAAGCATACTGACCAGCTTTGATAACAGCCTGGAAGGCAACGCGGTATACACGTGAACGTGCACCATAGTAGCCTTTAGCTTGTTTTAAGATTTTCTTGTGACGTGCGCGAGCAATTACACCACGTTTAACGCGAGCCATGTGAGCTCTCCTATATCATATTCTGTGATTTCCCTTCATCTTTCGTGCCGCAGCGGCGGTGGCTGTCTTCATTCATCCCAGTCACTTACTGATGTAAGTTCAGGGATTCATTCAGTTTCCGCCTTGCTGCAACCCGAAATCTTTCGGGGAATTAAACTAAAAAAAATTTACTTATGCGTACGGCAGGCAGGCAATAACCAGACCCAGATCGCCTTTAGACACCATGCCTTTCGGACGCAGGTGACGTTTACGCTTAGTAGACTTTTTAGTCAGAATATGACGCAGGTTCGCGTGCTTACGCTTGAAGCCGCCAGAAGCGGTCTTCTTGAAGCGCTTAGCGGCGCCACGTACAGTTTTAATCTTTGGCATTTTTACAAATATCCACTTCGCATTGTTAATAAAATGAATCAGACAGGCGAATAAAAATCCGCACAACGCAAGCGCTGCGCGGCTTTATTACTTGAAGGCCTACTGTTTCTTCTTAGGAGCGAGCACCATGATCATCTGACGACCTTCGATCTTCGAAGGGAAGGATTCGACAATCGCCAGATCCATGTCTTCACACAGATCTTTACGGACGCGGTTAAGCACTTCCATACCGATCTGCTGGTGCGCCATCTCACGACCGCGGAAACGCAGCGTGATTTTGGCTTTATCACCCTCTTCCAGAAAGCGAATCAGGTTGCGTAGTTTGACCTGATAGTCGCCATCATCGGTACCAGGACGGAATTTGATTTCCTTAACCTGGATAACTTTCTGCTTCTTCTTCTGTTCCTTAGAAGACTTGCTTTTTTCATAAAGGAACTTGCCGTAATCCATGATACGGCAAACCGGCGGTTCGGCGTTCGGGCTGATTTCAACTAAATCTACGCCGGCTTCTTCAGCTTTCTCAATGGCTTCACGCAGGGTGACAATGCCAAGTTGCTCGCCGTCTACGCCAGTTAAGCGCACTTCGGTGGCACGGATTTCGCCGTTGATACGGTTCGGACGTGTTGGTTGTACTCGTTTTCCGCCTTTAATAACCTGTTTCCTCTAATTGGTGAAGATGTCGGCTGCGAATCTCTTGTTGCAGCTTCTCAACAAACACATCTACGTCCATGCTCCCAAGGTCTTTACCACGGCGGGTGCGCACGGCAACTTTGCCTGCTTCCACCTCTTTGTCACCGCAAACCAGCATATAAGGGACGCGACGTAATGTGTGCTCGCGGATTTTAAAGCCTATCTTCTCGTTTCTCAAGTCTGCTTTGACACGAATGCCAGCATTCTGCAATTTCTTCGTCAATTCACTGACGTATTCTGACTGACTGTCGGTGATATTCATCACCACAGCCTGCACCGGCGCCAGCCAACTCGGGAAGAATCCAGCGAATTCTTCGGTCAGGATGCCGATAAAGCGCTCCATTGAACCGAGAATTGCGCGATGGATCATTACCGGTGTCTGGCGGTCGTTGTTTTCGCCGACAAAAGTCGCGTCCAGACGCTTCGGCAGGGAGAAGTCTAGCTGAACGGTACCACACTGCCAGGCGCGGTCGAGACAATCGTACAGGGTAAACTCAATTTTAGGGCCGTAGAAGGCACCTTCTCCCGGCTGATATTCGAATGGAATATCATTCTCTTTCAGCGCTTCTGCCAAATCCACTTCCGCACGATCCCACATTTCGTCGGTACCGATACGTTTTTCCGGACGGGTCGACAGCTTCACCACGATTTTTTCAAAACCGAAGGTGCTGTACATGTCGTATACCATGCGGATACAGCTGTTCACCTCATCACGTACCTGATCTTCGGTACAGAAGACGTGAGCATCATCCTGGGTAAAGCCGCGCACGCGCATCAGACCATGCAAGGCACCTGATGGCTCGTTACGATGGCAGCTACCAAACTCCGCCATACGCAGCGGCAGGTCGCGGTAGGATTTCAGACCCTGATTAAAGATCTGAACGTGGCCTGGGCAGTTCATCGGCTTGATGCAATATTCACGGTTCTCTGAAGAGGTGGTGAACATGGCTTCTTTATAGTTCTCCCAGTGCCCGGTTTTCTCCCACAGCACGCGGTCCATCATGAACGGACCTTTCACTTCCTGATAGTCGTACTCTTTCAGCTTGGTACGCACAAACACTTCCAGCTCGCGGAAGATGGTCCAGCCGTCATTGTGCCAGAACACCATGCCCGGTGCTTCTTCCTGCATGTGGTAGAGATCAAGCTGCTTACCGATTTTACGGTGATCGCGCTTCGCCGCTTCTTCCAGACGCTGCAGATAGGCAGCCAGCTGCTTTTTATCCGCCCAGGCCGTACCGTAAATACGCTGCAGCATTTTGTTGTCGCTGTTGCCGCGCCAGTAAGCCCCGGAGATTTTCTGCAGTTTGAAGTGATGGCAGAAACGCATATTCGGCACGTGCGGACCGCGGCACATGTCGATGTATTCTTCATGTTGATACAGGCCAGGACGATCGTCGTGGCTGATGTTCTCGTCAAGAATGGTGGTTTTATAGCTTTCGCCACGCTCAGCAAACACGTCACGTGCTTCCTGCCAGCTCACCTTTTTCTTCACCACATCGTAGTTGGTTTCAGCCAGCTGGTGCATACGCTTTTCCAGCAGCTCAAGATCTTCCTGGGTTAAGGTATGTTCCAGGTCAACGTCATAATAGAAACCGTTATCAATCACCGGGCCGATCGCCATTTTGGTGTTTGGCCACAGCTGCTTAATCGCATGCCCTAACAGGTGCGCGCAAGAGTGACGAATGATTTCTAAACCGGCGTCGTCTTTAGCGGTAATAATCGCGACCTGAGCGTCCTCGGTGATCGGATCAACCGCATCAACCAATTCGCCATTCACGCGACCCGCGATGCAGGCTTTCGCCAAACCCGGTCCAATATCCAACGCAATATCCATCACGCTGACCGGACGGTCAAAGCTGCGCTGGCTGCCATCAGGAAGAGTAATTACTGGCATTTCATATCCTTAATTGCAGTGGTAAGCCACACGAAAGCCTACATGCAAAAATGAGTTTCGTAGTGTGTAACCCGGCGTGATGTCAGACCCACGTTGTCGGAATGACGCCAGGAATGTAAAGCGGCGATGATAATAGCAGCTTTCGCCGCCGATCAAAACCCGTGCAGAGTTTCGCTGAGCTAAAGAGAAATAAAAAAAACCGCTGCGAGGCACAGGCCTGGCAGCGGTGATTCACATCCGTCTCGCTTACATTGAGTATGAGAGCTGGATCGTGGTTTTGGTATCGGTACGATCCGGCGCAGATTCTGGCGGATTATTGTTCCAGGTCACGTTGTAGCCTAGCTTCAGCGCGAAATGGGCATTGATGGCCACCTGCAGCGCGGTTTCTGAGTTCAGCGTGGTGTCTTCACCGAAGCTGCTTAACACAGAAACACCCTGGATAAATTTGGTGGTATCTGTTAGCTGCCATTGATAGCTCACTGCACCATAACCCAATGCTTTGGTTTCATGGCCGCCATCATGGAAATCGTCGTAACGCACACCCGGACCGAATTCAGCACGCAGTGAGTGAACCGGGCCGCTGAGGATCTGGCGACCGTAACCGGCGGTCAGCACATCGCGTGAGTCATAACCGTTGAAACGGTCGCTTAGCCAGCTTGCCTGACCAAACAGGTAGTCAGCGCTGTTGAGGTTATAACGGCTACGGCCACCAATGTTGTAAGTCTCAGATGAACGCTCATCGTTTGAGGAGTTGTTTGCGGCGTTGCCCCATAGACTCAATGCGGTATTGGTTTGATACCACGTCATATTGGTAGACGCACTCAGCGAAGAACTGGTGGTGTTTCCAGTTTGAGCCAGGTAACCCGCTGACGCGCTGCCTTCAAACGGCTTTTTCGCCGTTGCAGGGTCATCCATGGAGGTGAAAACGGCGTTATCTGCAAAGGCCTGGTGACAAAATGCTCCAGCAGAGAGCAATAAAACAGCGGACAGCTTGTTAAAGGCTTTCATTAAAAGTAACCCGTACGACAGTTTAAAAAACGAAGAGTCTGAAGCGTTTCTCCGGCCAATCAATGCAATTTACCGTAAGTTTTGTAAAAAAGTATGTATCCGCATAAAAAACCAGGAAAGCCGCTGGACCGCTCTTTTAATGGGACTTTTCCCATTTTCGCTGCGCATTATAGGGGGCAATTACTCAAATAGCAGCCTGAAGGCTACAAGATTTTTCTGAACTCTTTTGACAAAGCTTTACCTGCTATTTTCACTAATGAATTGGCTAAAATTCGCTCTATACTGCGCGCTGGTCTACGCTGAAATCTGTTCGATAACAATGAGGTGAATAATGAGTGACCATGATGTCAAACGTTACATTGTCACGTTGAAATATCAGGAAAGTGGACTCGGCGACGTGCAGTCAGTGACCAGTGCCATGATCAATGGCGGTTACAGCACCACCTTCAGCGATGATGAAGGTCATCCGCATGAGTTGGGCACCAATAGCTTCGGCATTGTCAGCGCGTTAGAGGAGCATGAAATAGCAGAGCAAGCCGCGGGATATGCCCAAATCGCGCTCGATCATAAACCTGAGGTCACCGTCATCACGTTAGAGGCATTTCTGAAACAACAATCCTGACGCAGTGCAAAAAACGGCATCGACGCCAGGTTTGCTCAGGTTTTGCGCGTTACAATCGAACTCACGCAGCGAACAAAGAGGATTACCCGATGTGGTCAGCCATTAGTCGTCTGTTAAGCGAGTACGCCGGTGATGCCGAAATCACCGACCGTCAGGAACTTCCCGGTGGCGATGTCCATCCCGCCTGGCGCATCCGCTATGGCGAGTTGGATGTGTTCGTCAAATGTAACACCCGCGATATGCTCACCTTGTTCAGCTGGGAAGCCGATCAACTCGACCTGCTGGCGCGCACGCAAACTGTTCGCGTCCCGAAAGTGTATGGCGTTGGCAATGATCGTGATACCAGCTTCCTGCTGCTGGAATATATTCCGCCTCATCCCTTTACCGCACAGAGCGCTTTCCAGCTCGGCCAGCAGTTGGCGCATCTACACCAATGGAGCGAGCAACCGCAATTTGGTCTCGATTTCGACAACAACATCACCACCTCACCTCAGCCGAATAGCTGGTTACGCCGCTGGTCAGTGTTCTTCGCTGAGCAGCGCATCGGCTGGCAGCTGCAACTGGCCGCAGAAAAAGGCGTGCACTATGGCGATACCGAACTGATTGTTGATTGTGTGCAGCGTACGTTAGCCAACCACCATCCGCAACCTTCTTTATTACACGGCGATTTGTGGCCCGCCAACTGCGCCGGCAGCGCAGAGGGTCCGTGGTTGTTTGATCCCGCCTGCTATTGGGGTGATCGCGAGTGCGATTTAGCGATGCTGAGTTACTACGCCGATTTGCCGCGCCAGATCTATGATGGCTACCAGGCGGTTTGGCCGCTGGAAGACGGATTCTCGCAGCGTCAGCCGGTGTATCAGCTCTATTACCTGCTGAATCGCGCCAATGTTTTCGGTGGCAACTGGACGGGCGAAGCGCAGTTCGCCATCGGCCAGTTGTTAGATGAAGATGTGTTGGGCGGACGTCAGGCCAGACCGGCCTGACGTGTTACAGCATGCCGAGCAGTTTCAGCACAAAGTAGCCCGCGATAGCGATAATGATCGGCAGGATATAGAGCGGGAAAATCTGCAAGAAAATGGTGTGACGCGGGATGTGGATTTTCTCTTCCACCTGCGCTCGCGTGCGCCCTTCACTGCCTTTGGCCTGTTCCATGATCAGCTGATCTTCAATTCCCTCTTTAATATGGCGCGACTGACGCCACATGCGCGCACCTGAAGCCTGCAGCGCAATGCCGATAAAGATCAGGATGTAGATCAGCCAAAACCCAATATTCGCGCCACCGTTAAATTCCGGCACCGGAGAGTTCTGCCAAAACACATTAAGAAACGGCGTATTGAACTTCACCATGTCGACCATGACATGCACAAAATCGAGCATCACGGCATCAATGCCTGGCTGCTTTTCACTGTGCTTAAACATAAAGCCCAGCAGCGAAATCATCGTGGATAACAATGCGGGTATAAAAATCACCCAGCCAGCCACTCGCTTAAGGATGGCGATGCGGCCAGCCTGTTGGTAAGTCATGGTGTCTCCCTGAACCAAAAATAGTTTTGCCTAAGTCTACCTGCACTACTGCAATTTTTCCTAAAAAATGCGTGGCCTGCCGCAAGTCGGCTTTATCCGGCTCTCGTGCTATGGTAAGCCAAATTTCTAAGGGAGCAGTTATATGTCATATCGTCGTCCTGTATTGGCCGCCATCTTTGATATGGATGGATTATTGATCGACTCAGAACCGCTGTGGGATCGCGCGGAACTGGATATTTTCGCCAGCCTTGGCGTGGATATCACCCGCCGCCACGAGTTGCCCGATACGCTGGGTCTGCGCATCGATCAAACCGTGCGCATGTGGTTTGAAGCGCTGCCATGGAGCGGCCCGGATCAACAGGAAGTGACGCAACGCATCATCGCCCGCGCGCTGGCGCTGGTGGAAGAGACGCGTCCGCTGCTGCCTGGCGTGGAGCAGGCGCTGCAACTGTGCCAGCAGCAAGGTTTGAAAATCGGCCTCGCCTCCGCCTCGCCGCTGCACATGCTGGAGCGCGTGCTGGAGATGTTTGACCTACGCAAATACTTTGATGTGCTGGCGTCCGCGGAAGCGCTGCCGTACAGCAAGCCGCATCCGCAGGTCTATCTCGACGCCGCAGCCAAACTGGGTATCGATCCGCTTAACTGCGTCACGCTGGAAGATTCTTTCAACGGCATGATCGCCACCAAAGCCGCACGCATGCGTTCAATTGTGGTGCCAGCGGCCGAGCATCGTGAAGATGCGCGTTGGGCGCTGGCCAATGTGATTCTTGATGATTTAACCCAGCTCAAACCCGAACATCTGCACGGTTAATCGCAGCCCGCTTAACGCGGGCTTTTTTATGCAACTTGATCGCGCACGCAAATAAATAAAACATCGTTTCATTTTTATTGAATTCACATCTCATCCTGCCTAAGATGCCCAAAGACCCGCATCGGGACCACTTCCTTTGACTCTTGAGAGGCCTGAGATGGACATTCGTCAAAGCATTCATAGCGAGCATGCCAAAACCCTGGACACGGACGGCTTACGCCGTGAGTTTCTGATCGACAAGATTTTCGACGCCGACAATTACACCCTCACTTACAGCCATATCGATCGCATCATTATCGGCGGCGTGATGCCGGTGCAGAAACCGGTGACTATCGGCCATGAAGTGGGTAAGCAGCTGGGCGTCAGTTACTTCCTCGAACGCCGCGAACTCGGCGTAATCAACGTCGGTGGACCCGGGCTGATTGAAGTGGATGGCAAAACCTGGGAGATTGATCAGCAGGAAGCGTTGTATGTCGGACAAGGCGCGCAGAGCGTGATTTTCCGCAGCAGCGATGCCAGCCGCCCGGCGAAGTTTTACTACAACAGCGCGCCGGCACACACCCATTATCCAGACAAAAAAATCACCCTCGACGAAGCAGTGAAAGCCACGCTCGGCGATGCGGCCACCTCGAACCGCCGCACCATTAACAAATTCATCGTGCCCGACGTGTTGCCAACCTGCCAGTTAACCATGGGATTAACCCGCCTTGATGACGGCAACTTGTGGAACACCATGCCGTGTCACACCCACGAACGTCGCATGGAAGTCTATTTCTATTTCGATATGGCCGACGACAGCGCCGTGTTCCACATGATGGGCCAGCCGCAGGAGACGCGTCATCTATTGGTCCATAACGAGCAAGCGGTGATTTCACCGAGCTGGTCGATTCACGCGGGCGTGGGAACGCAGCGCTATACCTTTATCTGGGGCATGGTGGGCGAAAACCAGGTATTTGATGACATGGACCACGTCAACATCAGCGCACTGCGCTAACAAGGAGCGAATCATGATACTCAACGCATTTAATCTTGCAGGCAAAATCGCGCTGGTCACCGGCTGCAATACCGGTTTAGGACAAGGTATGGCGCTGGGTCTGGCGCAGGCGGGATGTGACATTATTGGCGTTAACCGCGCCGGACCGGATGATACGCAGGCCAAAGTTGAGGCGTTAGGCCGCCGTTTTTGGTCAATTCAGGCCGATCTGACCAAGCCATCCATCGTGCCGCAAATTGTTGAACAGGCGGTGGCGCTTGCCGGTCGCATTGATATCCTGGTGAATAACGCCGGCATCATTCGCCGCGAAGATGCGCTCAACTTCAGCGAGCAGGATTGGGATGATGTGATGAACATCAACAGCAAAAGCCTGTTCTTCCTGTCACAGCAGGTCGCCCGGCAGTTTATCGCGCAAGGCAATGGCGGCAAGATCATCAATATCGCCTCGATGCTGTCGTTCCAGGGCGGCATTCGCGTGCCTTCTTATACCGCATCAAAAAGCGCAGTGATGGGGTTAACCCGTTTGATGGCCAACGAATGGGCGAAGCACGGCATCAACGTTAACGCCATTGCACCGGGCTACATGGCCACCAATAACACGGAACAGCTGCGCAGCGATGAGTCACGCAACGAGGAGATTTTAGGACGCATTCCATCAGGTCGCTGGGGTATCCCGGACGACATGATGGGCCCGATTGTGTTCCTCGCCTCCAGCGCCTCCGACTATGTGCAAGGTTATACGTTGGCCGTCGACGGCGGATGGTTAGCGCGCTAGGCTAACCTGTTCTTTTCCCGCGTCATTGTGACGCGGGAAAGTGAAAAATATTAACGCTTCGTTACAGCGTCACCATTCTCATTCACTGGATAAATCCCTATACTGGATGCATCGACAGTTTTATGCAGCCAGGTTTCATCATGACGGCCGAAGGCCATATCATTTTTGCCATTGCCAGCGCCATTTTTGCCAAGCGCGCGGAGCTGACGCCAGTATTGGCCAGCGCCGACTGGTGGCATTTAGTGCCTGCTGCGCTGTTAACCTGCCTGCTGCCCGATATCGATCACCCTAAATCCGTGCTTGGCCAGCGCTTAAGGTGGCTATCGCATCCCATCGCCCGCATCTTTGGTCATCGCGGTTTTACCCACAGTTTGCTGGCGGTGGCGGTGAGTTTGTGGCTATTCCAGATCAATGTGCCCGCCGACTGGTTTCTTCCCGCCGACGTGCTGCAAGGCATGACGCTCGGCTATCTCAGCCATATTGTCGCCGATATGCTCACGCCCGCCGGCGTGCCGCTGCTGTGGCCCTGCCGCTGGCGCTTCCGTTTGCCCATCCTGAATAGTCAAAAAGGTAACCAGCTGGAGCGCGCACTTTGTCTGGCGCTGGTCGGTTATGCGTTGTGGTTCCCGCCCGGCATGCCCTCTTTTGGTGCCAACGGCTGGCCGGAGCAACTGTTCAATACGCTACAAAATGGCGTCGGTCGGTTGGTTAATGGTCAAAACGGTCAATAAGCAGTCGAATCAAGCGTTAAAGTTATAAAGCATTCTTTTTGGGTATAAGCCCGCCCCACGCTGAACTGATAACATTCCAAATATTCCCTAACCGGGACTTACTGTTTTTCGTGCCATCCCAGGATGGCGCGTCACACTCTGGAGTTGAGCATGGATTTTCCCCTCATTATTAATATCGTGGCGTTTATCGCACTACTGATTCTGCTGAATCGGATTGGCAACCAAAGCTGGAGCCTGTCCAAACGCGTGCTGACCGGTTTGGTTTTCGGTGTGGCCTTTGGTCTGGCGCTGCAAACCATCTATGGCGAAAACAGCCCAACCGTGAAAGCGTCAATTGGCTGGTTCAATATCGTCGGTAACGGCTACGTGCAATTGTTGCAGATGATCGTGATGCCGCTGGTGTTCGCCTCGATCCTGAGCGCGGTCGCACGTCTGCACAATGCCTCATCGTTGGGTAAAATTAGCGTGCTGACCATTGGCGTGCTGCTGTTTACCACCGCAATCTCCGCGCTGGTCGGCGTGCTGGTGACCGGCCTGTTTGGCCTTAGCGCTGAAGGTCTGGTGCAAGGTGCGCAGGAAACCGCGCGTCTGAGCGCGATTCAGAGCAACTACGTGGGCAAAGTGGCTGATCTCAGCACGCCACAGCTGCTGCTCTCCTTCATTCCGAAAAACCCGTTTGCCGATCTGGCGGGCGCCAACCCCACCTCGATCATCAGCGTAGTGATTTTCGCCGCCTTCCTTGGTGTGGCGGCGCTGCAACTGCTGAAAGATGACAAGGTAAAAGGCGAGCGCGTGCTGGTAGCGATCGATACCCTGCAATCCTGGGTCATGAAGCTGGTGCGTTTGATCATGAAGCTGACGCCGTACGGTGTGCTGGCGCTGATGACCAAAGTAGTAGCCGGTTCCAACCTGCAGGACATCATTAAGCTGGGTGGCTTTGTGGTGGCCTCTTATCTCGGTCTGGCGATCATGTTTGCCGTACACGCGCTGCTGCTGTCGGTTAACGGCATCAATCCAATGCGCTTCTTCCGTAAAGTATGGCCGGTGATCACCTTCGCCTTCACCAGCCGCTCCAGCGCCGCCAGTATTCCACTGAACGTGGAGACTCAAACGCGTCGCCTGGGCGTGCCAGAATCGATCGCCAGCTTCTCGGCGTCATTCGGTGCCACCATCGGTCAGAACGGCTGTGCCGGTCTCTATCCCACCATGCTGGCGGTGATGGTTGCGCCAACCGTGGGCATCAACCCGTTTGATCCAATGTGGATTGCAACGCTGGTAGGTATCGTGACGCTGAGTTCTGCCGGTGTGGCCGGCGTCGGCGGCGGCGCCACCTTCGCCGCGCTGATCGTGCTGCCAGCGATGGGCCTGCCGGTCACGCTGGTCGCGCTGCTGATTTCCATCGAACCGCTGATCGATATGGGGCGTACCGCGCTCAACGTTAATGGTTCAATGACCGCCGGTTCACTCACCAGCCGCTGGCTCGGATTGACCGACAAGAAAGTGCTGGAGAGCGACGAGCACGCCGAACTGGCACACCGCTAAATTGATGAGTTGCAACAACGGCAGATCGCAAGGTCTGCCGTTTTTTTATGCCTGCGCGATATGCCCCGTAAGGTCGCCGTTTATGACATGAAACCACTCATTACCGAGAGCACACATTGTAGCGGCGCAATTCATTGCGCGATAAATCGCGCCGCTACGGAAGGTGCGGTGATTTGATACGGCGCTTAACTGATCGGCATCACGCCGTTTATGACGACCTTACCCGCTTTCCTCCCCAATTCAACCCAATCATGGCGCTAGCGTCAGGAAAGCGTTAAGCATGGTAAACAGAGGAAAAATCAGCCGCTTTTCGCTTGAGTTTTCGCTCAGTAAAGCCAATTCTGCAGTTAATCACAGCAGGAGAATCACCGATGAAAACAGTTATCGCCTCGGTGCTGGCGTTAACCTTATTAACACCAGCCATCAGTTTTGCCCATCCCGGCGGTTGGGGCCCCGGCCCAGGCCCGCATTGGGGTGGAGGTCCACGTTGGGGCGGTCCCGGCCCGCTGCGTTTCCTACCCGAAGCAGCAACCGCCGTTTTGCTGGGCGGTCTGACCTATTACATGCTGAACGGTAACTACTATCAGCGTCAGGGCGACACCTATGTAGTGGTGCAGCCGCCTGAAGCCCCGCCGGGCGGCGGTATGCGCGTGCTGGATTTCAACGGCAAGCGTTATTACGTGCAGGAAGGCCATTACTACCAGCGCGAGATCGGCGGCGAGTATATCGAAGTGCCGCGTCCTTACGGTTTATAAGCGCCACAACGAAAAACGGCCCGTCAATGACGGGCCGTTTCTTATTCTGCTGCGATTACTGAGCCGCTTGCGGATCGGTATCGTAGTCTTTACAGCTCTGGAAACCGTAGTTCATGACGCGACCGGTATCGTTATAGCTCACGAAGTAGGTCTGCGGTTTGCCGTCGCGCTCGCCAATCACGTAAGTCTGGCAAGTGCCGCGAGCGTGAACCATGGTGATTTCAGTAGACGCTGGGCCGGCAATCTGGCGAACCTGATCGCGCGTCATGCCTTTCTTAACATCCTTCACTACCGGCTTGGTTACGTAGCTTTCGGCTTTGTCATAAGTCGTACAACCAGACAGGGCTGCCAGCGTCATAGCTGCAGCGATACATCCCATCACTTTATTCATGTTGTTGTTCCTCGTTTTTTTGTCCGTGTGAAATTAGCCTGGAACATAAATCCAGATTTATCAACTTTATGGGATAAATTTAGCTAAATTCCGAAGCGTTAGGATTTGGTAAAAATGCTGTGTTGATGCGCTACGGTTCGTATAATCACCCGCGAAAAAATACCTATAGCAATGAATAAAGACAGAGGATTAATGACACCTGCACCTTCTCATCGGCTGGTTTATGCCATCACGCTGGGCCTGCTCGCTGCGCTCGGGCCACTTTGTATCGACCTTTACCTGCCGGCGCTGCCGGAGCTGGCGCGCGATCTGCACACCGAAACCGCCACAGCGCAGCTGAGCCTCACCGCTGGCTTGCTGGGTTTGGGTGCGGGTCAATTGCTGTTTGGGCCAATGAGCGACAAGTTTGGTCGCCTCCGTCCGCTGCTGTTATCGCTGGTGCTGCTGTTTATTGCCTCGATTGGCTGTGCGCTGGCAAAAGACATCCACTCGCTGCTGGTGGCGCGTCTGTTTGAAGGTTTGGCAGGCGCCGGCGGCGCGGTGCTGTCGCGTGCCATTGCCCGAGATATGTATAGCGGCCATGAGCTGACGCGTTTCTTTGCACTGCTGATGCTGGTCAACGGTTTAGCGCCGATTGGTGCGCCGGTGCTGGGCGGCGCCTTGATGACGGTGCTTAACTGGCGCGGCATTTTCGTGGTGCTCGGCTGCATCGCCGTCGTGCTGATCTTCCTTGCCCGCTGGAAATTGCACGAAACTTTACCGCCAGCGCGCCGCAGTCAGGGCTCGATCTTTTCCGCCTGGGCGGCGCTCGGCCAGGTCGTCACGCATCGGCAGTTTATGGGCTTCTGCCTGACGCAAGGTTTTATGATGTCCGGCATGTTTGCCTATATCGGCGCCTCGCCGTTTGTACTGCAACAGCTGTATGGCCTGACGCCGCAAGCCTTTAGCTTCTGCTTCGCTGCCAACGGCTTCGGCCTGATTATTGCATCACAAACCAGTGCGCGCCTCTGTCCACTATGGGGTGAATATCGCGTACTGAAAGGCGGCCTGACGCTGGCGTTTGTTGCGTCGAGCTGCTTGCTGCTGGCGGGACTTACCGGCGCAGCGCTGCCAGTTCTGCTGGTCGCGCTGTTCTTCACCATCGCCAGTAATGGCGTGATCGCCACCACCGCTTCTTCGCTGGCGATGCAGAGCCAGGGCCAGCGCGCGGGCAGCGCCTCGGCAGTGATTGGCGTCGGCATGTTCACCTTTGGTGCCATCAGCGTACCCATTACCGGGCTGGGCGGCACCTCGGTCGCGAGCATGACCGGCACCATCTTTGGCTGCTTTATGCTGGCGATTGTGTCGTTCAATCTGCTGGTGCAGAAGGCAAAAAACGTCTGATTTGCCAGCAAATAACCTGAACAACCAGCCGTGCGGCTTGTTGTTTGTGGGGAGAGGCGTTAGCTTTAGCAGATGATTCGCATTGTGCCGTCAGGCTACTGACTTGAGGAGAGGTTCATGTCACTGCAACAGGAAATCATTGAAGCCCTTGGTGTAAAACCGGTTATCGACCCGCAGCAGGAGATCCGCGTCAGCGTTGATTTTCTGAAGTCTTACTTGAAAGCCCATCCCTTTTTGAAAACGCTGGTACTCGGCATCAGCGGCGGCCAGGATTCGACACTGACCGGCATTTTGTCGCAAACCGCGATTCGCGAACTGCGTGAAGAGAGGGGCGATAACGATTACACCTTTATTGCCGTGCGTTTGCCGTATGGCGTGCAGGCCGATGAGCAGGATTGTCAGGATGCGCTGGCATTTATCCAACCCGATCGCACGCTGGTGGTAAACATCAAAGAAGCGATCCTGGCCAGCGAACGTGCCTTGAAAGATGCGGGTATTACGGTGTCGGATTTCGTGCGCGGCAATGAAAAAGCGCGTGAGCGCATGAAAGCGCAGTACAGCATCGCCGGCATGACCAAAGGCGTGGTGGTCGGTACTGACCATGCGGCAGAGGCAATCACTGGTTTCTTCACCAAGTACGGTGACGGCGGCAGCGACATCAACCCGATCTTCCGCCTGCATAAAGGCCAGGGCAAACAGCTGCTGAAAACGCTGGGCTGCCCGGAACACCTCTATCTCAAGCATCCTACTGCCGATTTGGAAGATGATCGTCCTGGCTTGCAGGATGAAGTGGCACTCGGCGTGACTTATCAGCAAATCGATGCCTATCTGGAAGGCAAGACCATCGATGCCGCCGCAGCAAAAACCATCGAAGGCTGGTATCTGAAAACTGAGCACAAACGTCGTCCGCCGATCACCGTGTTCGACGACTTCTGGAAGAAGTAAGTGCATGGCGTTTCCCGCCGTCCGGGCGGGAAACTTTCTCATCGCCGCTGACTGGCGAGAAAAAGCACAGTTTGATACACTGGATGAACAACCAGTAATTGGAGTGTGCTTTGGTCAGACGTGCAGCCAGCCACCGCCTCGATTTCGATGCGGCAGCCATCTATCAATATCCCGAACATCTACGTCAGTGGCTGGAAGGTTTACCCAACCAGCCGGGCGTCTATACCTTTCACGGTGAAAGCGAAAATCTGCCGCTGTATATCGGCAAAAGCGTCAACCTGCGCAGTCGGGTGATGGCGCATTTCCGGGCGCCGGATGAAGCCAAAATGCTGCGTCAGGCGCGGCGCGTCACCTGGATCCCCACCGCTGGCGATGTCGGCGCTCAGCTGCTGGAAGCGCAGATGATCAAAACGCAACAGCCGCTGTTTAATAAGCGCCTGCGTAAGAACCGCCAGCTCTGTTCGCTGCAGCTGGGCGACGGTGCGCCGCAGGTGGTGTATGCAAAGGATCTCGACTTCTCCCGCTCGCCCAATCTTTATGGCCTGTTTCGCAGTCGCTTTGCCGCGCTGGAGAAGCTAAAAGCCATCGCCGATGAGCAGCGCTTGTGCCACGGCTTGCTTGGGCTGGAGTCGTTGCGTCCGGGACGCGGCTGTTTTCGCGCTGCACTAAAACGCTGCGCCGGTGCCTGCTGTGGTAACGAGTCGGTTGCTGAGCATCAGCAGCGCCTGCATGCGGCATTAGAGCAGATGCGCATTCAATGCTGGCCGTGGCAAGGCCCGGTTGGCATGGTGGAAACGGGGACAAACATTACGCAAATCCATGTGATCGATCACTGGTTCTGGCTGGGATCGGTCAGCAGCGAGGCCGAAGCGCGCCAGCTGCAGCGCGCCTCGCACGGCTTCGATCATGACGGCTATAAAATTCTCTGCCGTCCGCTGCTTTCTGGCGTGTTCCCGCTGATCGAGCTGTAAAAACAAAACCGCCGAGGTTGCCCAAAGCATCAGATGCGATGGACAACCCCGGCGGTCTCTATTCCGTTAGCGAAAGAACTTATTCAGCATCAGCCGGCGGTGGTGGCGTTTTGCCATCGTGCGGGCCTTTCTCGGTTAAGCGCTTCTCAAAGTTCGCGTTGTACTGTTTCTTCTGCTCTGGTGTCAGCACGTTGTAGATCTTGTTCTGGGTTTCCATCATCTGCAGCGCACGATCTTTGGCATTCGCCGTCATCTTCTCAGCCTGCGCTTCGGCTTTCGCACGGTCAAAGGTATCGGAAGCGATGATGGCATGGTCAGCACGACGCTCTTCCAGCGACGGGCGTTTCATCTCTTTGTGGCCATCACGAAGAATCGTTTTGATCTGCGCTTTCTGCGCATCGGTCAGGTTCAGACCTTTAAACATCATCTCCATACCGTGATGACGCATCGGCGGCTTGTGCATCGGTTTTTCGCTGCCTGCTGGCGGCGGAGTCAGGTTGTCTGCCGCTGCATGGACGATATTTGCAGCACCAAAAGCCATTGCGGTAGCCAGGAACACAGAAGTTAATTTACGCATAATATTGTCCTTACTTATCAGTTTAATGACGACAGCCTGTGTCGCGTCTTCGGAAACAAGCATACGACGCTGAACGTCAACTACTCAGAGGCTGAGTAAAGCCCTGAAAGCATAAAAGACAGAGATCAGGCAATCATGGAGAGAAAGAGAAGAAATGCGTGAGGAATTGAAAAATTTTATGACAATCAAGGGAAAAACGCAGGAATTAAGGAGGAGTGTAACGGTATTGTCGGTTTTCAGGAAGGGAAATGTCGGCGCGTTGATGCCCTCACCCTGGCCCTCTCCCACCGGAAGAGGGAAACGCTGCCACATGTAACTCAATACAAATATTCGCGCGATCGGTTCCCTCTCCCGCCTGCGGGAGAGGGTTAGGGTGAGGGAAAATCACAACGCCAGCGCCTGCGTCTGTTCATTCTCCTCCACCAGCATCAGCCCCGCGCGCAATCCTGGCGCGACATTCGGATTGGGAAACAGCACATACTCGCGCGCCTGCTGCACGTAGTAACGCCGGTCACCCTCCTCCGCCAGCAGCGTGCCCTGCGGGAAAGCGGTGAAGTTCAGCGTCTCCGGCCCCATGTGCAACACAAACTTATCGCCGTGCCGGGTCAGCTGTTGCGCCACGCGATAATGGCGTGGCTGTTCACGCACCTCCGGTAAGGCATCGCCATACAGCAACGCCGCCAGCGCCCGCTGCACGCCGGCAAACTGACTTAAATCGTTCTCACCAAACGGCAAAGCCTTGCCCAGCTCCAGCGTGCAGCTCGCCGCATTATGGTGCTCGCAGCTGTAATGGGTGAAGGTGCCGCCCGGTGAACGATGGAACACCAGCGCCTCCATTTCTGCCGCCGCCAGCCAGTGCATAAACGCCTCGGGCCACGGATTGGGATTCAGCGGCATCACGCCAAAACGCGCATGATACGAGCCGCGAATCGCGGTATGCAGATCGAGGTGCCAGCGCACTTCATGATCGAGACAGGCGCGCCAGAAACTCTCCAGCTCCTGCTCCAGCTGCAGCACGCGCTGCGCTTCGGGTACATCGGCCACCTGCTGCCAGCGTCCACCAAACAGGCGATTGATATCATGTTGCTGATAGCGCTTGCCGCTGCGCAACGCGGCGGGATTACCCAAAATCACCAGCAAGCGCACTGCCAGCGGCTTCTCGCCTTTTAAGAGTGGCGTCAGCAACAGATTGAGAATCTCAACCGGCGCGGTTTCATTGCCGTGAATGCCCGCAGAGAGCACCAGCGCCTGCTGTGTGGGCGTATGCGGCGTGAGGGACATCAGTCCCTCGTTGTGCCATTGCCAACTGAGATGATCGTTGCTGCCCTCTCTTTGCTGTGGCGGCTCACCAGACAAGGTCTGCTGTAAAAAATCCTGCATGTTCACTCCTTTTTAACGACGTGGGGCGAACCTCTCACCCCGGCGTTAACGCTGAAACGCGTAGACACTGCCTAAGTCTAGCAGCTTCGTCAGCTCATCCAGCGCGGTGCGCCCTTCACGCAGCAGTTGCGGGTCGGCTAAATCGGCCTGAGTTAAGCGATCGCGGTAGTGGCGATCCACCCAATTGTTGAGCGTGGCAAACAGGCGATCGTTCATCAGTACCGCCGGATTCAGCGCCTGACGCTCGGTTTCGGTTAACACCACGCGCAGACGCAAACAGGCCGGACCGCCACCGTTAAACATGCTTTCACGCAGATCGAAAACTTTCAGTTCACGGATTGGCCCGCCGCTCTCCACCAGCTCAGTGAGATAACGCCACACGCCCGTATGCTGGCGTGACTCTTCTGGCAGCACCAGCAGCATACCGCCGTCGGCGCGCTGCAACAGCTGGCTGTTAAACAGATAGGTATTGACCGCATCGGTTACCGATACTTTATCGCGCGGCACTTCAATCGGCTGGAAACCGCTAACGCGGGCGGCGATGTCACTCAACAATTGCGGCTGGTTCACAAAGGCATCCTGATGGCAGAACAGCACCTGCTGGTTGCTCACCGCAATCACATCGTTATGGAACACGCCCTGATCAATCACCGCTGGATTTTGCTGAGCAAACAGCGTGCGTTGCGCATCGAGCTGATGCAACCGCGCCACCGCTTCGCTGGCTTCCCGCGTTTGACGCGCTGGATAACGTGTTGGCGTTGCGCCCTGCTGCTGACCATCACGGCCATAAATAAACAGCTGCACGCCCGCACCACCGTAATCACTGCCGAAACGATTGTGATTGGCCGCGCCCTCATCACCGAACTGCGCCACCTGCGGCAGCGCATCGTGCACGCAGAAGTGCTGCGGATGACGGAAAATCGCGCGCAGCAGATCGGCAGTTTCCGGCGCCTCAATGGCGCGATGGAATTTGTTATTCAGATTGGCGACGGTGAAATGCACGCGACCATCGGCGCTATCCGCCGACGGCGACACCGTGGCGGCATTCGCCACCCACATCGCCGAGGCTGAGCTGGCCGCCGACAGCAGCTGTGGCGCGTGCTTCGCCGCCTGCGCCAGCACCTGCTCATCGCTGCCGCCAAAGCCGAGCTGGCGCAGCAGCGGCAGATTAGGACGTTCGTGCGGCGGGATTACACCCTGCACGTAGCCCATATCCGCCAGCGCTTTCATCTTCAGCAAACCCTGCTTCGCCGCCAGACGCGGATTCGAGGGCTGCAGCTGATTGCGCGTCGAGGCTTCGTTACCAAACGACAATCCCGCGTAATGATGTGTCAGGCCGACCAGCCCATCAAAGTTCGCTTCAAATGCTTGCATTATTTCGCTCCCTGCGCGGAGAAATCGAGGCCCGGCGCTAAGCTGCCCGGCAGCGCCAGGCTTGGGCTCTCCAGCGACGCCATTGGCCATGCACAGTAATCGGCGGCGTACCACGCGCTGGCACGATGATTCCCGGATGCGCCAATGCCACCAAAGGGGGCGGTGCTGGCCGCGCCGGTCAGCGGTTTGTTCCAGTTAACGATACCGGCGCGCGCCTCGAGCAACAGCTGATCAAACTGCGCGCGCTGCGGCGAAATCAGACCGCACGACAAGCCATAGCGGGTATTATTGGCGATAGCAATCGCCTGCTCGAAACTGTCGTAACGAATCACCTGCAGCAACGGACCAAAGACTTCTTCATCCGCTAAATCTTTCACTTCGGTCACATCAATGATGCCCGGCGTGATGATGGCGCTGTCGCGATCCGGCCAATGCATGCCGAGCAACACTTTCCCGCCCTTTTCCACCTGCTGCTGCCAGGCGGCAAAAATATGTCCAGCGGCGGCAGGGGAAATCACGCTGCCCATAAACGGCTGCGGTTCGGCATTCCACGCGCCAGGCTGCAAGCGCGCACTGACCTCAACCAAACGCTGCAGGAAGGCATCGCCCGCCGCACCGCGCTTCACCAGCAGACGACGCGCACAGGTGCAGCGCTGTCCGGCGGTAATAAAGGCCGACTGAATAGCGATATGTACCGCACCATCAAGATCCGCAGGATCTTCAACAATCAACGCATTGTTGCCGCCCATCTCCAGCGCCAGCATTTTTTCTGGCTGCCCGGCAAACTGACGATGCAGGTGATAGCCGGTGGCGGCGCTGCCGGTAAACAGCAGGCCATCAATTTGCGACGCATTGGCCAGCGCCTGGCCGGTTTCACGACCGCCCTGCAGCAGCGCCATTACGCCCGCCGGTAAACCCGCTTGCTGCCACAGCTGCACGGTTTTCTCCGCCGTCAACGGCGTCAGCTCGCTCGGCTTAAACACCACGCAGTTACCCGCCAGCAGAGCTGGCACGATATGGCCGTTCGGCAGATGGCCAGGAAAATTATACGGACCAAACACCGCCAACACGCCGTGCGGACGATGGCGCAGCGAGCTCTCTCCATCGGCCTGTTCGCCGGTGCGGCTGTGATAGGCCTTAATCGAGATGGCGATTTTGTTGATCATCGCCTGCACTTCGGTCAGCGTTTCCCAGCGCGGCTTGCCCGTTTCCTGGGCGATGGTTTCCGCCAGCGCGTTTTTGTGGCTTTCAAGCAGACGTGCAAACCCTTCCACCAGCGCCTGACGCTCCGCAAACGGTTTTCTCGCCCACTGCGGGAACGCCGCGCGCGCCGCTTCGCAGGCCGCAGCCACTTGTGCTGCCGATGCCGCTTTGCCCTGCCACAGCGTTTCGCCGGTTACCGGATTGTGTTTGCTCAGGGCGTCAGCGCCGCCGGTCACCCATTGACCTTGAATAAAATGCATCATGCTTTTTTCTCCTCGCGACACAGCGTGACCACACGCAGTTGATCGCCAATGTTGCAATGCAGCGCCGCGCGCTGGCTTTCAGTCAGTTTTACCGTGCCGGATGCCATATCCACCGGCAGCAGCGCCACGCGGAAATGCTGGTAATCCGCGTTGGCCACCAGACACAGCGGCCAGCTTTCATCGGCTGCACCGCTCTCAGCGGTTAACTGGCGACTCTTGCGAATGGCACGAATGCGATCGATTTCGCACTCCAGCGTCGGGCCGCCGTCGAAGATGTCGACATAGTTGAGATAGCGGAAACCTTCCGCCTCCAGCACCGCACGCGCGGGCGCGGTTTTCGGATGGACTTCGCCAATCACTTTTTGTGCCGCTTCAGACAGGTAATGAATGTAGAGCGGATGTTTGGGCATCAGCTCGGCGATAAAGGCTTTCTGGCCGGTGCCGCTGAGGAAATCGGCTTTGCTGAACTCCATCGAGAAGAAGCGGCTGCCGACGCTGTCCCAGAATGGCGAGTGGCCATTGTCATCACTGACGCCACGCATCTCCGCCACCACATGTTGCATAAAGCGGTCGCGGAAGTTGGCCATAAACAGAAAGCGCGATTTCGACAGCAGATGGCCATTTTTGCCATCGCGGTAATCGGGATCGAGGAACAGCGTGCAGAGTTCGCTGCTGCCGGTGTGATCGTTGCTCAGCGACAGCGTCGGCAGGCTGGCATACACGTTCAGCTCTTTCGAGGCATGCACCTGCGTGCCAACGCGGAAATTGTACCAGGGATCCTGCAAACCTACCGCCGCTTCGATGGCGCAAATGCCGACGGCGCGATTATCCTTGCTGTCGGCCAGCACAAACACATAGCCTTGCTCAGCAGGCGGCAAGGCACCTTGCCAGGTGAGCAGCGAACGCTCAATACGGGCTTTAAGCGTTTCGCTATCCGCGGGCAGCGAGGTTAAGCCGCCCCCGGTTTTGCCCGCCAGCGACAACAACTGCGAGAGATCGTCACGTTCGACGGGGCGAATCACCATCATGATGTGGCTCCTTTGAGCACGCGTTCACAGGCACGTTCGAAGCGCGCCAAACCTTCTTTTACTTCGCGCTCGCTGATGTTCAGCGCTGGCGCGAAACGTACTACGTTGGCGCCCGCAATCAACACCATCACGCCCTCTTCGGCCGCCGTGAGATTGAACTGTTTGGCTTTACCGGCGAAATCGTCGTTAAGCACAGCGCCAATCAGCAGCCCCAACCCGCGCACTTCTTTAAATACCGGCAGACGCCTGTTCAGTTCCTGCAACGCCGTAACAAACCATTGATGACGCTCGGCCACGCCGGCCATAAATTCCGGCTGATTAATCAGTTCCATCACTTTTCCCGCGACTGCGCCCGCCAGCGGGTTACCGCCGTAGGTGGTGCCGTGCGTGCCCACGCCCATCACCTGCGCCAGATCTTCACGTGTCAGCATTGCGCCAATCGGGAAGCCGCCACCCAGCGCTTTGGCGGTGGTCAATACATCCGGCGTCACGCCGTAATGCATATAGGCATACAGCGAACCGGTGCGACCCACGCCGCTCTGCACTTCATCAAAAATCAGCAGCGCATGATGTTTATCGCAGAGTTCACGCAGTCCGCGCAGGAAAGCGGGATCGGCTGGCAGGACGCCGCCTTCACCCTGAATCGGCTCGACGATCACCGCGCAGGTTTGGTCATTGATCAGCGCGGCCGCCGAGGCCAGATCGTTGAAATTAGCGTGTTCGACCGCCGGTGGCAGCGGCGCGAAATCCCGGGAATAGGCAGGTTGTCCGCCCGCTGTCACGGTAAACAGCGTGCGACCGTGGAAAGCATTATTAAAAGCAACGATGCCATTTTTCTCAGCACCGAAACGGTCGTGTGCGGTTTTACGTGCCAGTTTCAGCGCCGCTTCATTCGCTTCAGCGCCGGAGTTACAGAAAAACACGCGATCGGCAAAAGTAGCATCAATCAACTGTTTGGCGAGACGCAGGATCGGTTCATTGGTGTAGCCGTTACCGGTATGCCACAGTTTGCCGGCCTGTTCGATCAGCGCCTGCTGCAACGCCGGATGCGCATGTCCCAATGCGTTAACCGCAATGCCACCGGCAAAATCGATATACTCTTTGCCTTGCTGATCCCACAGCGTTGAACCTTCCGCGCGGACCGGAACAAAAGCCGCGGGTGCATAAACTGGCATCATCCATTGATCGAAATTCTGACGTGAAACCTGCAGTGACATAGCCCTTTCTCCTGCTCCACACCCGGTGAAGCCTTTTGTTTTGAAATTGTTAAAAATGTTAAGTGGCAGCTCTACTGTATATTGCAGATAGCGTGCCAGCCAGCCGCAAAAATGCATAACCGTCTTACCACTACGGAATATCAATAACTTAACAGGTGGTGATATTCACTTTAATTGCATAAAAAGTGAATATCAGTCTGATGCAAGCTGAATAGCAGTAATTTATTTAGCGGATTTATGCATCGGCAAAATGAAATATTGCTTTTGTGATCGGGCAGGAAATATTTCGCCAAATTAATGCGATAAACGCACTTTTTTGGGGCGCAATGTGCCTGATTGGTGCAGGAAAGTGATAGCGCGATGCAAATTTAGCATGGCGCGAATTAATCGGGTTTTAACATTTCCCTCACTGAATTGAATATTATTTCGCCAGTTCATTGTTAAGCGAAAAGCTAAATAACATTTTGTGACCAAGGTTATTATCAGAACAGAAATAAAAGGACACAAAGCCATGAAGGCGATAATTACTCTGCTAATGATTAGCTGGATTCAGATATTTGCTATTGAACAATAATGCATAGGCTTGTGCTATTTCACGAACAAGCTACTGATTTTATTTACGCATCTTTAAATTTAAAGTTATTCAATAAAATCATACAGATAAATATTAAAATCATCATTACACATGTTGTCTTATGGATAAGTTTAACCAATACAAAATTCCACATAATGGAATTTAAGATTAAAAATCACACAAAAAGTTAACAAGAAATATTTAGTTACATATATTGCACTGTCGATCTTGAACCTTTTGTGTCATTTTCTTTTCACCCCGCAGATGGGGACAAAATTAAAAAATATCACAGGGTAAAAATTAAATGATGAAGCGCTCCTTACTGGCAGCAGTGATGCCTTTACTGCTGGGACTTTCTTCGGCTCAGGCCGCCGAAATCTATAACAAAGATGGCAACAAGCTGGACCTGACTGGCAAAATTAACGTCTCGCATCTGTTCTCCGATAACGAAGGGTCAAATGGTGATACCTCGTCTTATACCCGTATTGGTTTTAAAGGCGAAACCAAGATCAACGACCAGCTGACCGGCTACGGTCAGTGGCAGTACCAGTACAGCCTGAGCAACTCCGAAGGCAGCGATGCCAACAGCGGTAACAGAACCCGTCTGGGCTTTGCTGGCCTGAAGTTTGGTCAGTTCGGCTCGATCGATTACGGTCGTAACTACGGACTGATTTATGACGTGCTGGGTTACACCGATATGCTGCCCTTCTTTGGTGGCGATCAAGGTTACTCTGATGGGTTCCTGTCCAGCCGCTCAGGTGGCGTGTTGACCTGGCGCAACAAAGATTTCTTCGGTCTGGTGAAAGGCTGGAACGTTGCTGCACAGTATGAAGGGAAAAACGATCGTAGCGATGCAAACATTGCAGTACGCCGTTCGAATGGTGATGGCTTCGCGCTCTCCACTTCTTATGATTTCGATTTCGGTCTGAGCCTGGTTGGCGCTTACGCGAGCCTGGATCGTACCAATACGCAGAACCAGGCCTTACGTGGCGAAGGCGAGAAAGCACAGCACTGGACTGCGGGCCTGAAATACGATGCGAACCAGATTTACCTGGCAACCATGTACGGCGAAACGCTCAACGCAACCCCAATCACTGGTGGTTTTGCTAACAAAGCCGTTAACTTTGAAGCCGTTGCGCAGTATCAGTTCATTAACGGACTGCGTCCTTCAATCGGCTATGTTTCATCGAAAGGCAAAGAGATTGAAAATATTGGTGATGTCGATCTCACCAAATACGTCGCTGTCGGTGGAACCTACTACTTCAACAAAAACATGTCCGTGTACGCTGAATACAAGATCAACCTGTTGAAAGATAACAATGCATTGGGCATCGCTTCTGATGATGTCACCGCTGTGGGTCTGATTTACCAGTTCTAAGTGGCAATACCCTCATGGCTGTTCGGCTAGTGTCGGCTGAATATGCGCAAAGGGCAGCGAAAGCTGCCCTTTTTTATTGGTGCGAGGCGATTACGGCGCCATCAAATCAAAGCGATCATCATCGCCCTGATCCAGTGAGAACGGTGGCTGCAATTGCAGGACGATTTCGTTCGAAGTGACGCGATTCTGTTTGCTGTCTTCTAACACCACCGACAAGCGATAGCTGTTATGCGCACCCGGCGAGCTATCCCACGCGGGCAGGATCACACTCCAGCCCTGTGGATCGTTGGGATTGGCACCCGGCGTCAGGCTCAGCGCCTGGGTATCGCCCTGCCACATCACTTTAGCGATCGGATTGGTGCTACGGATTTGCAGTTTCAGCGGCAAACTTTCTCCGCCATTCAGCTGCCACGGCGGCGTAGCGAGAAACACCGACAGCGTTTTACGCTGGCGATATTCCAGCACCGGCGTATAGCTGCGCGTCACGTTATCGTAGCGACTGCCGCGCAGTGAGTGCGCAGCCGCTACGTTATCCGGACTCAGCTGCTGGCTGAGCGCCACGCCAAAGCGATAGTTGAGGCGCAAGCCGAGCTGATCCTGGCTCTCACCGCTGTCGCTGGTTTTGTGGCTGGCGGATAAGGTCACCAGCGGCACCGGCGTGTAGGTGACGCCAAAGGTCAACGCCGATGGGTTGTGGTAGCGATTGCCGGAGCTAAACAGATCGACGTTATCACCCAGATATTGCTGCCAGCTTACTGACGCACCGAGTTGACGATAGTGCGGCAGATAGCCTTGCGTGGTGAAATCATAGCCGCGCGCCATGCGCTGCTGCTGGAAGGGATTGCGATCCTGCCAGCCCGACAGCGGCGTATAGTAGTTGGCGGAGAAGCGCAGATAATCGCCCCATGCTTCGGTCCCCAGCGAAGCGCGCTGTAGGCCACTGCTGAACATGCGATCGACAAAACCGTTATAGCCCAGCAGCCATTTTCCTGCCACCCAACGTTGCCCGAGGCCAGCATTGCCGACCAGCCCATCATCAGTTTGATGAAAGCCGACCTGACTGAAGGTCAGATAGCGATAGTTATCCGCCCAGGGTGTCAGCAGCGACGCTCCGCTGCCGGCAAAATTGCCCTCCATATCCACATTGAAATCGATTTGAGCATTGCCATACGGTGACAACAGCGACTGACCTTCATCAACCAGTCGATTGCCCACTTCATCGCGGAAATGGTTAAAGGCCCACAGCCCAGCCTGCTGGCCAAGGGCATTGTCGTCCGTACTGTTCTGGCTGGCTTCACCAATGCTTTTGGCAATGGTCGCCAGTTTTTTGTTGAACGCTTCCGTTTCATCCTGGTAACCCAATGCAGGCAACTGATCGGCCATTTTCTGGAAACGTGTGGGATCGCTAAACGGCGCATCGGCGAGTTTAGTGTCAGAGATCAACGCCAGCGCAGGCGCGGATGCGGCAAGTAGTGAAAAACCAGAGAGATAACGCACGCTTTTGGATGATAACAAAGTAAATAACATAGCTAAAAATTGGGTTCGACCCGGTTCAGAATTAGAGGTGGCTCACAAAACTGCATAAGTCTACCCTAGCATATTCTGATGCAAGTGCCGGACATGTCTGGTTTCGATTAAGGCAGAAAACGAAAAATCAGAATGTAGGTAAGCAGGCGACGCAATGTGTTGTGCCCTGCTTGCCCATCAAGAGATAACCTCTCAAATCATTGAGCGCGCACATTGTAGCGGCGCAATGCATTGCGCGATAAATCGCGCCGCTACGGAAGGTACGGAGATTTGATACAGCGCTTAACTGATCGGCATTACGCAATTCACTGCGCGATGAATCACGCCGCTACGGAATGTGCGGTCATGAGGCTTAGTGTTTAGCATTACGCCATCAATGGCGACCCAACAGCGAACTATCAGGAGAAAATCAAACCGCCATCCACATTGATGGTCTGCCCGGTGATATAGCGCGCATCGTCAGAGGCGAGGAAAGCCACCAAGCCAGCGACATCTTCCGGCTGCCCTGCGCGTTTAAGCGGGATGTTTTCCACCCATTCGGCCATCAGTTCGCCTTTGCCATACTGCTTTTTATCGCTGCTGAGGATCTCGCCCCACACGCGATCGTTATAGTCCCACATTTCACTCTCGATAATGCCCGGACAGAAGGCATTCACCGTGATATGCCACGGCGCCAACTCCAGCGCCAGGCTTTGAGTAATACCGATCACGCCCATCTTGCTGGCGGCATAGTGCGGCGTATAAATGAAACCCTGCCGTCCCTGACCGGACGAGGTGTTGATCAGGCTGCCGCTGCCCTGTTTCACCATATATTTCGCCGCTTCCCGGCAGCACAGCCACACGCCCGTGGTGTTCACCGCAAGGATCTTCTCGAAGTCACTTTTGGGCATCGCATCGAAACGATCGATGGTAATCACCCCCGCATTCTGAATCGATACATCAATGCTGCCAAAGCGCTCAGCCGCCTGCTGATAAAGCTGCTGCACCTCCGTTTCATCGGTAACATCGACCTGCAGCGCCAGAATCTCACTGCCAAACTGCTGTTCAATGGCCTGCGCGGTACTGAAGACGCGTTCCGAATTCGACACCATCACCAAACGCGCCCCGTCGCGGGCAAAGCGCGCTGCAATGCCCGCGCCAATGCCGCGGCAGGCGCCGGTAATCACCACCGTCTTTCCACTAAAATCGCGTGTCATATTGCCTCCTGTTATCCATGTGTCGCTTCAGGCAGGGCGGCCGATTGCTGCTTTTTTTCATGTCTGCGCAGCAGCACCACCTTACTTTGTAATTTTTGCTGGAACTGATCGATCACCACCGCAGTGACAATCACTAAGCCTTTAATCACCATTTGCCAGAAATCGCTGACGCCCATCATCACCATGCCATCGGCGAGGAACACGATGACAAAAGCACCGATAATCGAGCCTGAAACGCGACCGCGTCCGCCCGCCAGCGCCGTGCCGCCCAGCACCGTGGCACCGATGGCGTCCATCTCGAACATGTTGCCGGTCATCGGGTGCGCGGTTTGCAGCTGCGACGCCACAATCAAACCGACCAGCGCGGCGCACAAGCCGGAAAAGGCGTAGACAAACACTTTGACCTTGATAATCGGCACACCCGCCAGGCGCGCCGCCGATTCGTTGCCACCGGTGGCATAGATGTAACGACCCAGCGGTGTTTTACGCGTCAGATACAACCCCAGCAGCAGGAAGCCGAGCATCATCCATATCGGGATATACACGCCCAATATCGAACCCGAACCGAGCAGGGCGAAGCCGGTATTACCCAGTGCAGGCGTGCCGACAAGGTTGGCGTAGGTGCTGCCATCGTTGAACAGCAGCGCGGCGCCGCGTGCCACGTACATCATGCCGAGCGTACAGATAAACGGCGCTACGCCGAGTCGCGTCACCACCGCGCCATTAATCAATCCCAGCGCCACGCCAAACAGCGCCACCACCAGAATCACTTCAGGCACGTTGAAGAACAGTACGTTGCCGCCCCACAGCGGTACGCCGTTGGTGAGCAGCGCACCCGCCACCATGCCGCATATGCCCGCCACCGCCCCGACCGAAAGATCGATGCCGCCAGTCAAAATCACCAGCGTCATGCCAATCGCCAGCAAGCCGGTGATCGCCACATGCTGCGTCATGATCAGCAGGTTTGAGGTGGTGAGAAAGTTAGGCACCATAAAGCTGAAGAAACTCACCACGATCAGCAAGGCAATAAAGGTACGCGCCTTAAGCAGGTACATATAGATCAGGTATTTTTGATTCATCGTTTTACTCTCCAGCGGGCTCAATCATGTGGCGTTGAGGCGCTAATCAGGGCTTCGCGCGTGGCCGCCGCGCGCGGTAAATCGGCGGTGATGCGACCATCCGCCATCACCAGAATACGGTCAGCCAGCGCCATCACTTCATCCAGTTCGGACGAGGAGAACATTACCGCCAATCCCTGCTGCGCCAGGTTGCCAATCAGGTGATAAACGTCGGTTTTTGCCCCCACATCAATGCCGCGCGTGGGCTCATCCAGCAGCACCACCTGCGGCCCGGTCATCAGGGCTTTACCCAGCACCACTTTTTGCTGATTGCCGCCGCTTAAGGAGGTGATCGGCAGCTCGGGATCGCTGACCTTGATGGCGAGATGGCCAATCATTTCATCCACACGGCGCTGCTCGTTGTGCGGATTGAGCTTGCGCCAGCAGCGGCGGAAACCCCGCAGGCTGAGATCGCTGAGCGTCATGTTGGCGGTGATCGACATCAGCTGTACCACGCCTTCGGTTTGCCGATCTTCCGGCACCAGCGTGATGCCTTTTTTCAGTCGCTGCTGGAAACTGCGCTTCTCCAGCGCTTCGCCGTTCAGACTGACGCTGCCCGACTGACAGTGCATCATGCCAATCAACCCTTTGAACAACTCGGTGCGCCCGGCGCCCAGCAAACCGTAGATGCCAATCACTTCACCTTTTCGCAGCGAGAAAGAGACATCATTGAGCTTGTAACCGCCGTTTTGATGCAGCGCGGTCAGCCCGTTGACGCTAAGTACCGTTTCACCCTGCGTCGCTGGTTGGTAATCGAAGTGTTTCTTCTTGTCGCCCACCATCTGCTCAATGATCCACGGAACCGAGGCGTCACGGACTTCGCGTTCGCTGATGAAGCGTCCGTCGCGGAAGATGGTGATGTGATCGCCAATCTCCATCAGCTCTTCCAGCCGATGTGAGATATAGATAATGGTGACGCCGCGCCGTTTAAGCTGGTCGATGACGTTGAACAGCACTTTCACTTCTGACTGGCTGAGCGCGCTGGTCGGTTCATCCATGATCAGCACGCGCGTGTCCTTGGACAGCGCGCGGGCGATCTCCACCAGCTGCTGATGGCCGATACCGAGTTCAGCCAGCGGCGCGTAGGGATCGACATCCAGCTCCAGCCGTTCCAGCAGCGCTTTGGCGAGCGAATATTGATACTTCTCGTTGATCACGCCGCGCTGGAAAAACTCATTGGCCATGAAGATGTTGTCCATCACGTTCATATTGGGAAACAGGTTCAGCTCCTGAAAAATAATGCTGATGCCCTGCTTTTCCGCCTGATGCGTGGAGCTCAGCGACACCGCTGCGCCGTCCAGCAGAATCTCGCCGGATGACGGGATCTCCACGCCCGCCAGCATTTTCATCATGGTGGATTTGCCCGCGCCGTTTTCGCCAATCAGCACGTTAACTTTGTTGCGATAAACGCGATAATTGACCTGATCCAGCGCGGTGACGCCGGGATAGATGCGCGACACGTTGCGGGTTTCAATAATCACGTCATGTTGAGGCTGTTGCATATCCGCTCCTTACTGACGTGTAATCGCCGCTGGTGTCACATTCGGCACCTGCTCCGGCGTATCAAAGCTGCTAAACACGCCAGCCAACTGCACCTTGTCACCCACTTTGGGCTTGAAAGCACTCATCATGTTCGCCGCTTGCTGATTGATCGCGCGACTGTAATCGCCGAACAGCACCTGATCGTTAAAGTCCTGATAGCTGGCACCTTTGTAGGCATCACGCAACACCGTGCCGGGAAAAATCGGGCCAACCTGCACCGTGACAGTGTCACCGGACACATCTTTCACTGTCATCCGACCGTTACGCGACGTGGTGTTAACCGCCGTGATTTCACCGCTCACGTTGACACTGAACACGCACGGGTTCTCTTCCTGACTGCGATAGCCGTAGGTTTTACAAGCGCTGTCAAAATCTTTGGCGGATTTCAGCGCATTCAACAACTCAGCCACCGGCTTCGCATCATGTTGAACTTGCGGTACCAGTTTCTGTTGCCACGTTTGGGCAATATTGCCCATTTTGGGATTGGGAGGATTTTTCAGGTCGGCCAGCTCCTGCTGCGACACAATGCGGCAACCGCTAAGGATCACGACAGGAAGCAGTAACCAGAGTCGTCTGTGCATCACATTCTCCTGGGCGCCCGATCTACGGGCGCACCGCATTGATTACGACTTGAAGTTAAAGTCCTGCACGCCTTTGGCGTTGTCTGGCATAATGAGAATGCCGCGGAACATCACGCGCTGCTTCTCAGGCTTGGTGCCTTTCTGAATAAAGTTGTCGAGGTCGGTCACGCCCTGTGCGGCGATGGCTTGTGCCTGCAGCATCACCGTGGCTTTCAGATCCCCTTTTTCCACCGCGTCACGTTCATCATTGCTGCCGTCAATGCCGACCACGATGACGTCGTTACGGCCTGCCGCTTTCAGAGCTGCAATCGCGCCCAGCGCCACGGGGCCGTTACCGCAGATCACGCCTTTCACATCCGGATGCGCCTGCAAAATGCTGTCCATGATGCGTTTGCCGTCAATCAGCGTGCCTTTGGCATCCTGACGCGCCACGCTTTTCATATCGGGATATTGGTCGAGCACCTGATGGAAGGATTTGGAGCGTGTGACGCAGTTGTTGTCAGCAAGGTTACAGGTGAGTTCCGCGTAGCTGCCCTTTTCCCCCATCTTCTCCACAAACACGTTTGCCACGTCGGAGCCGGCCTGGAAGTTGTTGTGGGTGATCTGCGCCAGCGCCACGTCATCCACCGGGATTTCGCGGTTGATCAGCACCACCGGAATGCCGGCATCTTTGGCTTTTTTAATCGCGGCGACGCTGGCGGTGGAGTCGGCGTTATCCAGCACGATGCCCTGCACCTTTTTGCCGATGGCGGCATCAATCAGTTCACTTTGCTTTTTCACATCTTCGCCATGCGACAGCACGCTGGTTTTATAGCCCAGCTCCTGCGCTTTGAGGTTGGCACCTTTGGCTTCGGAGGCGTAATACGGGTTATCCAGCGAGTTCACCAGAATCATGATGGTGCCTTTATCGGCAGCGAAACTGGCTTGGGAGATCAGGCAACTGGCAATAGCAGTTAACAGCAGGGTACGTTTTTTCATGGTGAGGTTCTCTCATTGTTATAGTGGGTCACGCAGGGTCAGCCGTTCTGGTGTTGGCGCGGCTTACCAGATGGTAAAGCCACCGTCGATCATTAAATCTGCGCCGGTGATCATGTCGCTGCCGTTGCTGGCGAAGAACAGCACCGCGGCGGCGATTTCGTCGGTATAGGCAAAGCGTCCCAGCGGGATCAGCTTTTTCATCTGCTCGCCCTTCTCACCGCGCCAGGCTTTTTCACCCATCGGCGTCAGTACCACGGTGGGCGATAAGGTATTGACGTTAATGCGATAGGGAGCGAACTCTTTGGCCATCACTTTGGTCATGCCGAGCAGACCGGCTTTGGCGGAGGTGTAAGCAACGTGGTTGTCGATAGCAATGGAGGCGGCCTGCGACGCAATGTTGATGATTTTGCCGCCGTTACCGGCGCGCACCATGCGTTTACCGGCCGCCTGCGAACAGAGGAAAGGACCGGTGAGATTGACGTCGATCTGCTTCTGCCACTCGGCAAAATCGGTTTCTAACACCGGTTGCAGCATCACGTAGCCCGCGCAGTTCACCAGGATATCAATCTGACCGTAATGCTGTTCGACGCGATCAAATGCCGCTTCAACCGAGGCCGGATCGGTCACGTCGCAGCACACCAGCAGCACGCGATCGGCAGCAAATTGATCCTGCACGCCCGCCACTTTGTCACTTTCGAAGGGCGGATAAAGCAGCGCCAGCCGTGCGCCCTTCTCCAGCAGCATGGCATTACTGGCCATCGCAATCCCGCCCAGCCCGCCGGTGACTACCGCCACTTTGCCGGTTAAATCCTGCTCAATGTTCACGCCGTAGCGCAGGTTAACGTCATATTCCCCACTCATCGTCTCTCTCCATAATGGTGTACGGCGGCGCTGGTTATTGCTGGCCGGGTTATCGTTTTTACAAATATCATTTTCGAACAAAAATATAAGCTATCGTTTAATAATGGTTTGTGGAGGAGATCAAATTTCATACAAATTGCAGTAATAAAAATTATCTTGCTGATTTTGTTGAATTTGCACCATTCACCGCATTCAGGACATGGAGCGAGCTGCTGACGGCTTTCTGCGAAATCAATCGCATAGCAAATGATGATTTTCATTCGAAAACGAATGTTTCTGGAAGCCACCTCGCAAATGGCCAAATCGCAGAGTAAAATCAGCTCGGGTTTCCTTATTGGCGAAACCCGACCGTGATTGGAAAGAGGGAGCATTTCGATTGAAAAGCAAAACTGAGCAGCTGGCAGATATGCAGCAGCGCCGTGAGAAGATTCTGGAGATGATCCGCGAAGACGGTACCGTCACGGTTAAAGCGCTAACCGATACCTTCGGTCTGACCGAAGCCACCATTCGCACCGACTTGCGCATGTTGCAGCAAGAGGGGCACGTACAGCGTTATCACGGCGGCGCCACGCTGATGACCGGCAAGCAGAATACCGGCGCGATGTTGCTGGAGCGTCAAACACATCTGGAAGAAAAACAGGCGATTGGCCGCCTTGCCGCTCAGCATGTGGAAAATGGCGACACGGTGATTTTCGATTCCGGTACCACCACCACGGCGATTGCCGAGGCGATCAGCCATATTCGTCGTTTATCGGTAATTACCACGGCGGTGAATATCGCGCTGAAGCTGGGCGGCGAGCCGGGTATCAATATTTTGCTGACCGGCGGCACTTTTAAGTTCCCGACGCTTTCGACTTCGGGTGAGAAAGCCGCCTCGTTTTTCGAAAACGTGCTGGCGGAGAAGCTGTTTCTTGCCACGGCCTGTATCTCGCCGCGTCTCGGTTTGAGCTTTCCCAGCGAGACCGATATCAAGGTGAAAATGGCGATGATCAATTCAGCCAACAGCGTGTATGTGGTGGCGGATTCCAGCAAGATCGATAAGGTGTCGATGTTCGCACTGCCGTGCGACTGGAGCCATATTCACTATCTGATTACCGATAGCGGCATTTCGCCGGCGCAGGTCGCGGCGTTTGAGGCGTTAGGTGTGCAGGTGTTGGTGGCGCAGTCGGCGTTGGCGCAGAAGCGCGCAGTGTAAGGTGCGGTGCGCGCTGTCCCTCACCCCGGCCTCTCCCGCAAGCGGGCGAGGGAGACGCTGCCATATCCAGGCCCGAACGGTTCCCTCTCCCACCTGTGGGAGAGGGTTAGGGTGAGGGCAAACGTGTTTAAAACCCTAAGCTATCCAGCAGGTCATCAACCTGATCCTGGTTCGCCACCACGCCGGGTGCATTGGCGTGGATCTGCGGACCGTTCAGCAGGCTGTTGCCCTCTTTACGCGCCGCGGCGTTGGCTTCTGGCATATTCTCCAGTAGCACCATCAACAGCTGACGCTCGATCTCCTGGATCACATCCATCATGCGCTTGATCACCTGACCGGTCAGGTCCTGGAAATCCTGTGCCATCATGATTTCGAGCAACTGCTTATTGGTGTACGACGTGTGTCCCGGAACGTCAGTCAGGAACTGGCGCGTATCCGAAACCAACTCGCGCGCATCTGTCAGTTCAATCGGATTTTCAAACCACGCATCCCAACGGCCTTTCAGCTGGTTGGCGCCGGCTTCCATTTGGTCCTGGTGTGGCTGCGCTGCTTCAACGCAGTTCAACGCACGTTCTGCCGCTTGCGCCGTCATTTGCACAACATAATCCAGACGATCGCGCGCATCAGGAATCGCTTCCGCCGCTTCAGCAATTGCCTGGTCTAACCCCAGCTCACGCAAACTGTCACGCAACATGCGCGTCAGTGAGCCGATGCGGGTAATAATGTCGTGTGCCGAGGCTTCTTCGGTTGATTTCGGAAGGTCGCTCATCACATCTCCTTACATACCCAGTTTTTCGAATATTTTGCCTAACTTCTCTTCCAGCGTGGCCGCCGTGAACGGCTTCACCACGTAGCCGCTGGCGCCCGCCTGCGCGGCCGCGATGATATTCTCTTTCTTCGCTTCCGCGGTCACCATCAGCACCGGCAGTTTGTTCAGTGTGGCGTCAGCACGGATGGTTTGCAGCAGCTCCAGACCGTCCATGTTCGGCATGTTCCAGTCGGAAACCACGAAATCAAAGCCACCGGCACGCAGTTTGGTCAGCGCATCGACGCCATCTTCTGCTTCTTCAACGTTATTGAATCCAAGCTCTTTCAGCAGGTTACGGACAATACGACGCATCGTATTGAAGTCATCCACCACCAAAAAGCGCATATTTTTATCAGCCATATCTACTCCCGTGTTGTCTCGTCCAGCAGGACGGGCTCGTTAAATTCGCAATGCCTGTCCGGCGCTAATTTTCGCCAGCATGTGCTGACTGATGTGGCCTAAATCGACCACTTCACTGGTGCCGCCCATCGCAATCGCTTCGCGCGGCATACCAAATACCACGCAGCTGGCTTCATCCTGCGCGATGGTCCAGGCGCCCGCGCGATGCATTTCCAGCATCCCGGCCGCGCCGTCGTTACCCATCCCGGTCAGAATCACACCCACCGCATTTCGTCCTGCGTGCACCGCCACCGAACGGAACAGCACATCCACCGATGGCTTGTGTCGGTTCACTGGCGGACCGTCATTCAGTTTCACCACATAGTTGGCCCCGCTGCGGCCCAGCTCCATGTGCATGGCGCCCGGCGCGATATAGGCGTGGCCGGGCAGAATACGCTCGCCGTCTTCCGCTTCTTTCACGGTGATTTGGCACAATTTATTCAGACGCTCGGCAAACGAACGCGTAAAGCCTGGCGGCATATGCTGGGTAATCAGCAGCGCCGGGCTGGTCGCCGGCAGCGGCTGCAGCACATGGCGAATCGCCTCGGTGCCGCCGGTGGACGAGCCGATGGCAATCAGCTTTTCACTGCTCAGCAACGGGCCGGCTTTCAGCGTGACCGGCATCGGCGTGGAGGCACGCACATGCAGCTTGGCGCGCGCGGCGGCGCGGATCTTGTCAGCAATCATCTGGCTATACGCCAGCATGCCTTCGCGGATGCCGAGCTGTGGCTTGGTGACAAAATCCACCGCACCCAACTCCAGCGCGCGCAGCGTCACTTCTGAACCTTTACCGGTCAGCGAGGAGACCATCACCACCGGCATCGGACGCAGGCGCATCAGCTTCTCGAGGAAATCGAGGCCATCCATGCGCGGCATCTCCACATCCAGCGTCAATACCTGCGGGTTGTACTGTTTGATTAAATCCCGCGCCACCAGCGGATCGGGCGCACTCGCGACCATCTCCATATCGGGATGGCTGTTGATGATTTCTGTCATCAACTGTCGCATCAGCGCAGAGTCATCCACGCACATCACGGTGATTTTGCTCATCGTCTTTCCTTGCTCAGTCCATAGACTGTCTGTCCACGCAGCCAGAACTCTTTGCTGATCTGACTAAAGTTCTCTGAATGCCCGGCAAACAGCAGACCGCCGGGTTTCAGCAGAGGCACGAAACGGCGCAGAATCTGTTCCTGCGTCTCTTTATCGAAATAGATCATCACGTTGCGACAGAAAATAGCGTCGAACGGACCCGGCAACGCCCAGTCGTGTGCCAGTAAATTCAGTTGCGTATAGTTCACCATGTTGGCGAGGTCGGAACGCACGCGCACCATGCCTTCATGCGGACCGGTGCCGCGCAGGAAAAAGCGCTGCAGCTGCGACTGCGATAGCGTACGTAGCTCTTCCTGGCGATACACGCCGGCCACGGCTTTCTCGAGCACCTGCGTATCGATATCGCTGGCGTGGACCTGGAATTTACCCGGACCGGTGCCCAGCGTTTCCGCCAGCGTCATGGCGATGGAGTACGGCTCTTCGCCGGTTGAGGCGGCGGTGCTCCACACGCTGTAGTTACCCGTGCGCTTACGCGCATGATCCGCGAGGATCGGAAAGTGATGCGCCTCGCGGAAGAAAGAGGTCAGATTGGTGGTCAGCGCGTTAATAAACGCCTGCCACTCCGCACTGTTTTGGTCTTGCTCCAGCAGCGCCAGATAGCGGCCAAAGTCATCAATATTCAGCATGCGCAGACGACGCACTAAACGGTTGTAAACCATCTCGCGTTTGTGGTCGGCCAGCACAATGCCCGCGCGCTGATAGATCAGCTGGCTAATGCGACGAAAATGCGTATCTGAGAGCGGTAACCGCTGCACCATTTGCGAGAGCAGCGTGGTCGCTTCACTTTGATCCAATAACGTCGATTTCTTCATTTCAGGTCACCCGGCAACAAACTGTTTAAATTGTGATACTGCGGTTGCTACTGTGCTGCCAGTCGCGCCATTCTCATGGGCCGCCTTGCGGCGGCCACAAGGATTAAAAGGTTTCCCAGTTATCGTCAGTGCTACGTGCGCCTGCCGGTGCCAGTGCTTTTGGCGTGCCGGAACGCAAATTTTTTGCCGCTGTAGATACGTTAACGGCCTGAACGACAAATTCTTTACCGATATTGAACACCGCAACCGACTGTTTCAGTCGGCTGGCCTGATCTTCCAGCGCGGCCGCCGCCGTCGCCGACTCTTCGACCAGCGCGGCGTTCTGCTGCGTCACGCGATCCATCTCGTTCACCGCCAGACCGACCTGATCGATACCACGGCTCTGCTCGTCCGACGCCGAGGCAATTTCGCCCATGATGTCGGTGACGCGCGTGACCGCATTCACGATGTTGGTCATGGTTTCCCCGGCGCTCTCTACCAGCACGGAACCGGTGTTGACGCGGCTGACCGAATCCTCGATCAATCCTTTAATCTCTTTCGCCGCCTGCGCGCTGCGCTGTGCCAGACTGCGCACCTCGCCCGCTACCACGGCAAATCCACGTCCCTGCTCACCGGCGCGTGCTGCTTCTACCGCAGCGTTCAGTGCGAGGATATTGGTCTGGAAGGCAATGCCGTCGATCACGCTGATGATGTCAGCGATTTTCTTCGAGCTGCCGGTGATCTCTTTCATGGTAGTCACCACGCCATCCACCACTTTGCCGCCCTGCTGCGCGGTCTCCGAGGCGGTGAGCGCCAGCTGTGACGCCTGACGGGCATTTTCGGCGTTCTGCTTCACCGTGGCGGTTAACTGCTCCATGCTGGCAGCGGTCTCTTCCAGCGAAGCCGCTTGCTGCTCGGTACGCGAGGAGAGATCGTTGTTGCCCATGGCGATTTCACTCGCACCGGTGTAGATCGCATCGGAACCGTCACGCACGGTACGCACCGTCCGCGCCAGCTCTTGCTGCATCTCTTGCACCGAGGTGAGCAGCTCGCCCATCTCGTTGCGCACCGTGATCTCCACCTGCTGCGTCAAATCGCCACGCGCGATGTGACGAATGTGCTCGATGCTGTGCTTTAGCGGACGGATCAGCACCGTACGCATGCCGCTCCACACCAGCGCAATCACCAGCAAGGTCACCAGCAGCGTGCCGACCACCAGCATGATGGATTGGTTATACGCCGCCTCATTGGCTGCAATGCCCTGATTGGCGAGCACAATGTTGTAGCTCAACCATTCGTTGTAATCCTTAGCAAACTTGTCCTGGAATCCCTGCGTCGGCTGATCGACAAATCCTTTGAAATTTCCACTACTGAGGAAATCGATCAACTCACCCAATGCTCCGCGATAGGCGTTGTAGTTGGCCTGTAGCGTCAGCACGTTCTCGGCCTTTTTGCCCTTTTCAGACAGGTTGGCGTTAAATTCGGCAAAACCCTCATCAGCGTGCTTCAACTCCTCACTCGCCAGCGCCACCAGATCTTTCACGGTTGCGCCTGAGCCAGCCTGCTGACTGTCCAGCAGGTAACGGATCCCCGCACGGTTCAGCGTGTTACGCGCCTGAACCAGCGATACCCATGAGGTGCCCATTGCCCGCTGCAGCGTGCTAAGACGCTGGTTATAGGCAAAATTTTCTTTATCGGCTTTGACCGTGGAGTAGAACACTCCACCGGAGAACAGCTGCAGTAAGGCAAACAGCGCCAGCACGCACAGCAGGCCGGATACAACACGAATACGACTAAACATAAACACCTCATTGGTTGGCGGATCGCCTCTGTTATCGGCTTTTCTGAGGGGATCTTTATGTGTGTTCGCAGGGGTTGGACCAGCGGGGGGGATGGGTGCTCGCTGTCCCTCACCCCGGCCCTCTCCCGCAGGCGGGAGAGGGAGATGCTGCCACATGCAGGCTCGATCGGTTCCCTCTCCCACTTGTGGGAGAGGGTTAGGGTGAGGGGCAAACAACTCAGAACTTAAAACGTCTCCCAGTTACCCTCACTCACCGGCGCGGCAGCCGCTTTGCGCGGTGCGCTGGCGATCTGGCGCAACGTGCTCGCCTTCGGTTGCGCCTGTGCGGCGCGCGGAATGCGGAACACCGATACCGACTGGCTCAGGCGGCTCGCCTGCTCTTCCAGTGATGCGGCGGCGGCGGCGGACTCTTCCACCAGCGAGGCGTTCTGCTGGGTGACGCGGTCCATCTCGGTCACCGCTTGTCCCACCTGATCGATACCACGGCTCTGCTCATCCGATGCCGAGGCGATTTCGCCCATAATATCGGTGACGCGCGTAACGGCGCCGACGATATCGTTCATGGTTTCTCCGGCGGTGCCGACCAGCTGCGAGCCGTTGTTGACGCGGTTCACCGAGTCTTCGATCAAGCCTTTAATCTCTTTCGCCGCCTGCGCACTGCGCTGCGCCAGGTTACGCACTTCACCGGCCACCACAGCAAATCCACGGCCCTGTTCACCGGCACGCGCCGCTTCTACCGCCGCGTTCAGCGCCAGGATATTGGTCTGGAAGGCGATGCCATCGATCACGCTGATAATGTCGGCGATCTTCTTCGAGCTGCCGGCGATATCCTGCATGGTACGCACCACGCCATCGACCACCTCGCCACCTTTGCGTGCGGTATCCGACGCGCTGAGTGCCAGCTGCGACGCCTGACGCGCATTCTCGGCATTCTGTTTCACCGTCGCGGTGAGCTGCTCCATGCTGGCCGCCGTCTGCTCCAGCGAGGCGGCCTGCTCTTCGGTACGCGCCGACAGATCGTTATTCCCGGCGGCGATTTCGCTGGCGCCGGTGAAAATCGCATCGGAACCGTCACGTACATTGCCCACGGTGCTGACCAGCGACTGCTGCATTTCATGCAGGCTTCCCGCCAGCTGGCTCATTTCGTTGCGCCCTTCCACCACGATATTTTGCGTGAGATCGCCCGCGGCAATATGGCGAATATGCGCCAGCAGCTGATGCAGCGGCTGAATCAGCACGCTACGCAGGCCGAACCAGCAGCCAATGATCACCGCAATCACCACCAGCGCCACCGACGCCAGCAGCCACATCATGGTGTGGAAGGCGCGCTGATTCTGCGCCACGCCTTCTGCCGCCAATATGCTTTGCTCCGTCCGCCACTCTTCGTAAGTGGCTTTCATCGCGACCTGTTTAGCTTCGATGTTCTGCGCAAACATGCCTTGCAGATCGTTGGCTTTCAGGCGATCCAGCATCGCTTTCAACCCGTCGTTGAAAGCGGCGTAGTTCGCTTCCAGCTTATCGCGCAACGCGTCTGGCAAGCCCGGCGTGGCTGGCAAGTCGTAGTAGCGTTGATAGTGGCCGGCAGCCACATTGAGCTGTTTTTCGGTCTGGGCGATTAAGGCACTCAGCTGGCCGCCATTCGACTGCGCGGCCATGGTGCCCTGCATACGCAACATGGCGCGGTTGAGTACGGTGCGGGTTTGGTTCAGTTCAATCCAGGCGTCTGACATCGCGCCAACGTTGTTGGAAGAGATCTGCGCTACCGCAAACGCCTCTTTATCTTTTTGTAAGGCGGACCAGAACAGGCCACCCGACAGTAATTGTAAAGCGCCAAACACCAGTAATACGGCGATTAAACTGGTCACTACATTGATTCGTTTTAACATGGGATCTCCAGGGATGCGTTTCGGCTCCCCCAGTTATCGACCGGCAATCTGAATTTTTCAGGGTGCTTAAGCTACTTTACGAATTAAAACTCTGCGTTTGCGCATGATTGCAGTGTTTTATAACTAAAGAAATTAACAGTAAAAAAAATGCGTCTTTATCGGCTGAGCGATGAAGGCGCATTGGGTATTGTGCGGGTTGTCCCTCACCCCGGCCCTCTCCCGCCTGCGGGAGAGGGAGACGCTGCCACATGCTAGCTCGGACAGTTCCCTCTCCCACGAGTGGGAGAGGGTTAGGGTGAGGGACCGACCACTCCGAAACTTAAAACGTTTCCCAGTTGCTGTCCCCAGCCGCGGCGGTCAGCGCTTTACGCGGTGTGCCGAGCGTGGGGAGTGCGATCTGCGGATGACGCACGCCGCTTCTGGCCTGCGGCTGCGTTTGCGCCGCGCGCGGTACGCGGAACACCGCCACCGACTGGCTCAGGCGACTGGCCTGCTCTTCCAGCGAGGCCGCCGCCGCCGCAGACTCTTCCACCAGCGAGGCGTTCTGCTGCGTCACGCGATCCATCTCCGTCACCGCCTGGCCGACCTGATCGATACCACGGCTCTGCTCATCCGATGCCGAGGCAATTTCGCCCATGATGTCGGTGACGCGCGTTACCGCATTAACGATATCGCTCATGGTCTCACCAGCGGTGCCCACCAGTTCAGATCCGCTGTTCACGCGGCTGACGGAGTCTTCAATCAACCCTTTAATCTCTTTCGCCGCCTGCGCGCTGCGCTGGGCCAGATTACGGACTTCACCCGCGACCACCGCAAAGCCACGGCCTTGCTCACCGGCGCGCGCCGCTTCTACCGCCGCGTTCAACGCCAGAATATTGGTCTGGAAGGCAATGCCATCGATAACGCTGGTGATGTCGGCGATCTTCTTCGAACTGCCGGCGATGTCGCTCATGGTGCGCACCACGCCTTGCACCACGTCACCGCCCTTCTGCGCGGTTTCGGAGGCACTCAACGCCAGCTGCGACGCCTGACGCGCGTTTTCGGCGTTCTGCTTCACGGTGGCGGTCAGCTGTTCCATGCTGGCGGCGGTCTGCTCCAGTGAAGCCGCCTGCTCTTCGGTACGTGCCGAGAGATCGTTGTTGCCCGCAGAGATTTCGCTCGCTCCGGTAAAGATGGCATCCGAACCGTCACGCACATCACTCACCGTGCGCACCAGCGACTGCTGCATCTCATGCAGGCTTTCCGCCAGCTGGCTCATTTCGTTGCGTCCTTCGACCGCGATGCGCTGCGTCAAATCGCCCTGCGCAATGTGCTGAATATGCTGGATGTTGTCATTAAGCGGCTTGATGAGGATTTTGCGCATGCCAAACCAGCACAGCACAATCACCGCCACCACAATCGCCAGCACCGCGCCTAACAGCCAGATCATGTGATCGTAGGCTGAGCTGTTGGCTTCGACGCCCGCCGCAGTCAGGCGATCCTGATCGGCACGCCATTGGCGGTACTCTTTCAGGAAGGCGTTTTGGCTTGGCGCAACCGGCGCTTTGGCTGCCTGATCGAGATCTTTTGCGACCAACGCGTCCTGCAACTGGCTTAGCGCGCTGGCATAGGCGGTATAGGTTTGATCGAGACGTTTGTTGAGCGCGGCATCCTGTCCCGGCGTGTCCGGCGTCGCTTTAAACAGCTGGTAGTTATCGGCGGCCTCTTTCTGGAAGGCTTTGCTGTCGCCGTACAAACCGGCGATATCCGCTTCGGTACCGGTCAGTTTGCTGGTTGCCATGCGCAGCTGAATGCGAGTTAACACCACACGGCTCTGATTGAGGCTCATGTAGGCGTCGTTGATGGCGGCGGTGTTTTTGCTCGCCAGTTGTGAAACGTTAAAATTGTTTTTGTCATCGCTTAGCGCTTTAAAAAACAGTGAGCCGGATGCCAGCTGTAAAAAGCCAAACACTAACAACACCAGCAATAAGCTGGTGACAACGCGGATTCTCGTAAACATAGTTTGCCCTGGAAAATGAAGGAAAAAATCGTACCGATCGGTTATCGACCAGGGGCGGAGAAGATTGAGGGATATTACAGCGATTTTTTGCGGATTTATTGTTGATTTGTAAGGAATTAATTAATGTGTGTAATGATAACGGGCCGCAGCAGCGCGGCCCGTTACGGGAACTATGCAGTACGCAGGTTATCCACCAGCGCCATCTCTTCGCTGCTCAGCAGCTTTTCGATATCGACCAGAATCAGCATACGTTCACCCAGCGCGCCCAGACCGGTCAGGTACTCGGTGGACATGGTGACCGCGAACTCCGGTGAAGGACGAATCTGCTCTTGCGTCAGCGACAGCACATCAGAAACGCCATCCACCACGATGCCCACCACGCGATGCTCAAGATTCAGCACGATCACCACGGTGTTCTCGTTGTACACCACATCCGGCTGCGAGAACTTCACACGCAGGTCGATGATCGGCACGATCACGCCGCGCAGGTTGGTGACGCCTTTGATGAATTCCGGCGTGTTGGCGATGCGGGTTACCTGATCGTAACCGCGAATCTCCTGCACTTTCAGAATGTCGATGCCGTACTCTTCGTCACCCAGTGTGAAAACTAAGAATTCCTGGCCCACGGTTTCGCCAGCGATTTTGGTCACGGTTGCCATGTCAGTCATTTTTTTACCCTTTCGTTATCTATTACGCTGCGGCACCGGCCACACGCTTTTCACGGTTCAACGATTGCAGTGCTGAGACATCCACAATCAGCGCCACGCTACCATCGCCTAAAATGGTGGCGGCAGAGATGCCCGGCACTTTGCGATAGTTGCTTTCAAGGTTTTTCACTACCACCTGATGCTGACCAATCAGCTGATCGACCAGCAGCGCATAGCGACGGCCTGCGCTTTGCAGAATCACCACAATGCCTTGCGTGGCGTCGGTTTTGGCGTTCTGCACCTCAAACACATTCCACAGTTCCACCAGCGGCAGATATTCGCCACGCACTTCCAGCACGCGCTCGCCACCGGCCAGCGGTTTCAGCTCTTCTGCGGTCGGCTGCAGCGATTCCATCACCGCGTTGAGCGGCAAAATGAACACTTCGTTAGCGACGCGTACTGACATGCCGTCGAGGATCGCCAGCGTCAGCGGCAGCAGGATGCGAATGGTGGTGCCTTTGCCCTGCTTCGAGGAGATTTCGACGTGACCGCCCATCTCCTGAATATTCCTTTTCACCACGTCCATGCCCACGCCACGGCCCGACACGTCGGTGACCTGCTCAGCGGTGGAGAAGCCCGGCGCGAAGATCAGCATGCCGACTTCTTCATCGCTCATGCTGTCGCTGACCGGCAGGCCAGACGACAGCGCTTTAGCCAGAATACGTTCGCGGTTCAGACCGGCACCGTCATCGATCACTTCGATGCAGATGTTGCCGCCCTGATGTTCCGCCGACAGCGTCAGGTTGCCGACGGCGGTTTTATTCGCGGCCAGACGTTTTTCCGGGGTTTCGATACCGTGATCGAGGCTGTTACGCACCAGGTGCGTTAACGGATCGATGATACGTTCAATCAGGCTCTTATCCAGCTCGGTTGAGCTGCCGAGCAGCGTCAGCTCCACTTCTTTGCCCAGCTTGCTGGCCAAATCGCGGACCAGACGCGGGAAGCGGCTGAAGACGTACTCCATCGGCATCATACGAATCGACATCACCGATTCCTGCAGATCGCGGGCGTTACGCTCCAGCTGACCCATGCTGTTGAGCAGGTCGCCGTGCGCCACCGGATCCAGCGCACCGGAGCGCTGTGCCAGCATCGATTGGGTGATCACCAGTTCGCCAACCAGGTTAATCAGCTGGTCCACTTTCTCGACGGCAACACGGATGCTGCTGGATTCGCTGCCTTTAGCCGGTGCGGCGGCACGTTTAGGTTCGCGCTTCACCGCTGGCGTGATATCGGTGACGGTGGCGGTTTGCACCGGTTCAGCAGCCACTTCAGCAACCGGGGCGTCGGCAACGGCCGCCGCGCCTGTCGGGAAGTGAATCTGTGCTTCATCCAGCACAAAACAGAGCACCGCGACGATGTCATCTTTGCCGACGCCATCAATGGTAACGTCCAGCGAATTGGCTCCTTTCACCACGTTGCTGACGGTACCGAGATTGCCGAGCTCCTCCAGCATCAGCTCCGGCTCTTTCTCTTTCAGGTCAACCAGTTGCAGGCGCAGACCTGCGGCCGCAACTGGTGCTGCGATCTCAACCACTTCGGCGACTTTGGGCGCTTCAGGCGCAATGCCTTTCGCTTCCAGTGCCAGCTGACGCAGCGCTTCGCAGATGTATTTAAAGCTTTCTGCATTCGGCTCCTGCGCCGTTTTATAGGCATCGAGCTGTTCTTGCATAATATCTTTGGTTTCCAAAAACAGGTTGATGATATCGGTGCTGAGCTGCATCTCGCCGCGGCGCGCACCATCCAGAATGTTTTCCAGGATGTGGGTGGTTTCCTGTAAAACCGTAAAGCCAAACGTACCGGCTCCGCCCTTGATGGAGTGGGCGGCGCGGAAGATGGCATTCAACTGCTCGGAATCGGGCTCCTGGGGATCAAGTCCCAACAGGTGTTGCTCCATATCCGCTAACAGCTCATCGGCTTCATCGAAAAACGTCTGGTAAAAATCGCTGATGTCCATGCTCACGGGATCACCTCGGCTGTGAGGGTTGGTCTGGTGTCACCGCGCTCGCCGTGGGCGTCGCCGCTGCCGCAGGGGCCGTTGCAGCAGTCGGCGCAGCCGGTGTTGCAATGGAACCTGTTGGAGCAGTCGACGCAGCCGGTACAGCGGGTGCGGTAATGTTGGGAATCATTTGCGCCGGGTCGCTCACCTGAACGGCATCGCTCTCGGCATTCTCTTTTTCAATCGCCGCTTCGGTGTCGTGATTCAACACCAGCAGGCTAATGCGGCGGTTGACTGCATCATTAGCACCACGGTTTTTCAGCTTCATGGTGTCGGCCATACCGACCACACGCAGCATTTTGGCGCCGTCGAGGCCACCAATCACCAGCTCGCGCCGTGAGGCATTGGCACGATCCGCCGACAGTTCCCAGTTGCTGTAGCCACGATCGCCGTTGGCATACTGAAAATCATCGGTGTGACCCGCGAGGCTGATTTTGTTCGGAATATCATTCAGCACCGGCGCGATAGTGCGCAGGATGTCGCGCATGTAAGGCTCCACGTCCGCGCTGCCGGTTTTAAACATCGGGCGGTTCTGGCTATCGATAATCTGAATGCGCAGTCCCTCTTCGACCATGTTGATGATCAGATGCGGACGCAGCGCTTTCAGACGCGGGTCGGCTTCAATCAGCTGGTCGAGCTTTTCACGCAGGCGATTCAGGCGGATCTCCTCCAGCTTCTTCTTCTGCGCATCCATATCGACAATCTTCTTCACTTCACCCTTCTGCTGCGTCGGATCATCGCCGCCGCCGGGGATCGGACTTTCGCTGTCGCTGCTGCGCTGACCGCCGGTCAACGCCACTTTCAGCGGCGTTTTAAAGTATTCCGCAATCTGGACCAACTCTTTGGGGCTGGAGATGGAGAGCAACCACATCACCATAAAGAACGCCATCATCGCCGTCATAAAGTCGGCATAGGCAATCTTCCACGAACCGTGGCTCCCATGGTGACCTTTATGTTTGCGCTTTTTAACCAGCACAATGGGGCGATTGCCTGCTTTCATGAATTCTCATCCGAAGTTTGTTTCGCCGGGTTCTTGGCGTTACGCACGTGCTCTTCCAGCTCCGAGAACGACGGACGTTCAGCGGAGTAAAGCGTTTTACGACCAAATTCCACCGCGATTTGCGGGGCGTAACCGTTGAGGCTGGAGAGCAACGTCACCTTCACGCACTGCATCATCTTGGTGGTTTCGGCACATTTCTGACGCAGCACCGACGCCAGCGGAGAGATAAAGCCGTAGGCCAGTAAAATTCCGAGGAAGGTACCGACCATCGCATGGGCCACTAACGCACCCAGTTCGGCCGCCGGACGGTCGGCTGACGCCAGTGCGTGCACCACGCCCATTACCGCCGCGACAATACCGAAAGCCGGTAAGCCATCACCCACCGCCGAGATACTTTGCGCGGGGACTTCACACTCGTGCTCGTAGGTCTCAATCTCTTCATCCATCAACGCTTCAATTTCGAAGGCGTTCATATTTCCGCTGACCATCAAACGCAAATAATCGGTAATAAAATCGACTAACTGTTTATCGGACAAAATACGCGGATAGTTAGCGAAAATTTCACTCTGGCTGGGATCTTCAATGTCACGTTCTAATGACAACATGCCTTGCTGACGGGATTTCGCCATCAGGCGATAAAGCAGCGCCATTAAATCCATGTATACGGCTTTGTTATATTTCGAGCCGCGCATTAACAATGGCAGCGCTTTTAATGTTTTCTTAATCGATTTGCCATTATTGCCGACTAAAAAGGCACCAATACCGGCACCGCCGATAATGATCAGCTCCGCCGGTTGATAAAGCGCGCCTAAATGTCCGCCGACCATCGCGTAGCCGCCCAACACGGAGCCGACGACCACGATATAACCCAGAATTATCAGCACAAAAAATCCTTACGTCCGTAACGTGTTGATGGAAGTTAAGCCAGAGAGCCGCAGGTGTTATTCGTTGATCGCAGGCAAAAAAAAAGCAGCGGTATTAACCGCTGCTGGATGTTTTCCACGATGCGAACAAACTTAAACGGCGCGTTTAACCTGTTCATCCAGCAGTTGTGGAAAGGTATCGGCAGAATCTGCAGAAAGTTTACGTCTTTTTACGGCACGTGATGGCGGCTGGCACAGGCTGCAGACAAAGCTGCCGATGGGCTGATGAGCGTGGTTAATAAAGCTGCCACCACAGCACTTACAGTCAGACAGTTCCAGCATGCCACTTTCAACGAATCGCACCAGGGTCCATGCACGCGTTAGCGCCAACAGCGGGCCCTCGTCCGATTGCGGACACTGCTCAAGATACAAGCGATAAGCTTTGATTACCGCTTCAACGCCACTGTTCAAGCCGGTTTTCAGCAGGAACTGCCAGGCGTTACAGAACATAGAAGAGTGGATATTTTGTTCCCAGGTCATGAACCAATCGGTAGAGAATGGCAGCATACCTTTCGGTGGTGGCGCACCACGCAACTCTTTATAGAGTTTAATCAGGCGACCACGGCTCAGCTGAGTTTCACTCTCCAGCATTTGCAGTCGTGCGCCCAATGTAATCAGCTCCATGGCCAGCTGAATATCACGCGCTTCCTGAACAATACTTTTTTCGCTCATTAAACGGCCCTCTTCTTCGCAGAGACGTCATCTTTAGACGCATTTCGCAGGAGACGGCTGGATAATAAAATACCGGTGTGGATTTGCTGTAACTCATCCACACGTGACTCTTGAGTCAGGCGATTAATATGGTTGTGATCGGTAAATCGGAACTGGCAAACCAGTTGGTTGGTTTCCGCTAATTTTACCATCTCAGGTAAAGTTAATTGCGACAATGCATCAGCCATCGATTCATCGATGCCTAAACGAAACATTGCTGAAGCTTTTTCCTGGTTAATTAAACGCTGAGCAAGGAGCAAATATGACAGATTGATGTCATATATATGTTTTAGTAATTCTGATGTACCCATTTTTTTCCATCCTGATAGACGCGACACATATACGGCCACAGAATTAAATTGTTCTATGGTTCGGGCTGCTGGTTGGTAAATCTAAAGATGGCAAAAAATAATCAGGCTTGAGCCAACGTGCTCCTGACTGTTGCACTTTTCGTCAGGACACTGATCTGTAGTAATCAAAACTCCAGGCCATTCTTTGCTTGAGTTGTAACCATCTTCCGTGACGTCTGCTTACAGTTTTTTAAGACTAATCTGAAAACAAGGCAAATCTATATTGTCTGATTTCGACATACAACGTGAGTGGCGCGAAATTTTAGATAAAGTGTGATCTACGTCACACTTTTAAGGCAAATTTTTTCTCTAAACCTTCAGCAGCGCTTTTCTGTTGTCCATTTTTTGCGCGATTTCTGATTATTTCCTTAATATTTTGCTGAAGTAAGGCGGATTTTAGGCTGTGCGGAAGATTGTCATTACAACGCGATCAGTTATCTGCTCTATGGGAATTAGGGTGCTATAACACGCCATATAAAGGATTATATGCAGCATAATACTCTGAATTAGCATGAAACTATTCGCTTCTAAATTAATCACTTACAGGGAATATTGCCCATGTGCCGTAAAGCGAGACGCTAGCGAAGCGTGAAGTCTGGGCGCAGAGCGCCAGGGAACTGTTAGTGGATTGTAGGGAGTGTTTAGCGCACGGCAGGGAATGTAACAGGGCGTTACATTAGAGAAATGAATGAATAGGCATTTTTCGGTTTGCTCCGCGATGACTATCGGCCTGCCACCTGAGATCTTTAGGGTTGCGAGGAAAAAAAGCTCTTTTTGCCTTTCGATTGTATGCTTTTTAACCAAATCGTGCGCTTTTTGCTGATGAGTCAGCGCATTAGCGCTTTAAGAAATGAAATCGATTTCGTGAAGTTACAGTGGCGCATGAAAACGCTGTGCAGCGGAGCGTAAATTCAAAGAGGCGCGATAAATCGCGCCGCTACGGAAGTGTGCAATAAGTGAGCAAAGCACCCAATGTTAGCATTTACCGTAGCGGCGCAATGTATTGTGCAATTAAGCGTTACGCTAATTTCGGAAAGGTAGCGACTTTATTTACCGTACCGTGATCATCACTGCGTACCGGCAAAGTATTTAAATCTTTCAGGAAGCTTTCACGCCAGTGTGAAATATCCTGTTTGCGCAACACCGCCATCATGTCGTTATAACGCGAGATGCGTTCGGTACGCGGCATGGTCAACGCGCGATCGAGCGCCGCCGCCACGTCATCACGATCGTACGGATTGACGATCAGCGCAGAAGTCAGCTCATTGGCCGCACCAGCAAAGCGGGACAACACCAACACGCCAGGGTTATCCGGGTCCTGCGCTGCTACATACTCTTTCGCCACCAGATTCATGCCGTCACGCAGCGGCGTAATCAAGCCGACGTTGGTGAGACGGAAGATCTTCATTAACAGACGACGATCAAAGTGCTGATTGAGGTAATAGAGCGGCGTCCAGCCCAGCGTGCCGTATTTACCGTTGATGCGCCCCGCTTCCGTTTCCAGCTGGTGACGGATGTCCTGATAAGCCTGCACATCGCCGCGCGAGGTGGGCGCAATTTGCGAGTAGCGAATTTTGCCGCGGTGCTGCGGGAAATTCTCCAGCAGGGCTTCGAAGGCCAGGAAACGCTCCGGCAATCCTTTAGAGTAATCCAGGCGCTCACAGGCGATGATATTCTGCAGATCGCCCAAATCGCGTTTCATCGCCGCCATTTTCGGTGGCAGCGGTCCTTCCGCCATCTCTTTAATGGTGTCCGGCTCAATACCAATCGGATAGACCTCAGTCATAAAGGTGTTACCGAAGGCACGATGCTTCTTCTCTCCTTTATTCTGCAGCTGCGTCAGCTGGCTCAGGCTATCAAGGAAAGCTACGCGGTCAGATTCTGTCTGGAAGCCCAGCAGATCGTAGTCGCACAGCATCTCCAACAGCTCCTGATGCGGCGGCAGAGCATTGAAGATCTCTGGCGTCGGGAACGGGATATGCAGGAAGAATCCGATGCGGTTATTAATGCCCTGTTTGCGCAGCTCGGCGGCAAACGGCAGCAGATGATAATCGTGGATCCACAGAATATCGTCGGGCTTCAGCAGCGGTTTAAGGCGCTGCGCCAGCAAAGTATTGACGCGGCAGTAGCCATCCCAGGCTTCGCGCTGATACTGCACCAGATCGAGGCGATAGTGGAACGCCGGCCAAATCACGGTATTGGAGAACTGGAGATAATATTGATCATAATCGTTTTGATTAAGCGGCAGTGACGCATAGGTGATGCCGTCTTTTTCGATCTGCGTAAGTTCTTCATCCTCTTCTTCACCCGAGAATTCGCTGATCTCTCCGTTCCAGCCAAACCATAATCCACCGGTATCTCGCAGTGCATCTAAAATACCGACAGCAAGCCCGCCTGCGCTGGCCTTGCTACCATCGGGGATCGCGATACGGTTAGATACGACGACTAAACGACTCATAACCTAAACTCCTTACCAACATTGTCATGTTCTAGTTGTAATAATAGTTGTTCAAGCCAGTGCCATACGGCCTCAACGCTGTTGAGGCGATAGCGTGCATGGCTGGCCCCTTCACCGACTTTGACAGAGATCCCCTGCATGGCATTTACCACGAGGAATCCTTTTTCATCTGTCAGGTCGTCTCCCACAAATACCGGAATGCGTCCGGCAAAGGGTGCTTCCTGCATAAACTCACGTACGGCAGCGCCTTTATCGATGCCTTGCGGCTTCAGTTCCACCACGCATTTACCTGGCTGAAGCGCCAGCTCGGGAAAGCGTGCAACGGCGTCTTCGGCCAGCTGCATAATGGCGTTTTCGTACTGCGGCGCATTGCGATAGTGCAGCGCAAATGCCATGCCTTTCACTTCTAATAGCGTATCGGGCCACTGATCCAGCGTCTGCTGCAGTTCAGTTTGCAGTGTTTGCGCAATATCCCCCGGCAAGCTGTGGCGATGCACGCGGCCCGCCGCATCGCGGCGTTCTGCACCGTGTACGCCCGCGGCGGGGGCTTCGAGTGGCGCGACTAAGGCGTCGAGTTGCGCAATCGGACGGCCGGAAACCAGCGCTAAGGCGCCGTGGCTAAGACTGGAAATGTGTTGCAGCAGCTGGCGTACCGGAGCGGGAATGGAGACCGACTCGGGCTGCGACTGAATCGCTGCCAGCGTGCCGTCGACATCAAAAAAGAAGGCGTAGAGTCCGCCACTTAATGACGGCAAGGTGCTGTTGTGATTAACCGCGGAGGTCACGACTCTTCTCCTGTCTTGTGAAATTTGTCATTACAGGATGTTCGGAGGCTGGCTGGGTGATCGAGGCGGTTACTACCGCAGAAGTGTGTGCGAGGAGGTTTTGCAGATAACACGGAATTTCGATAGATAACTCTCCACAAACAAACATCATTTAAACTCACTCGCCAGGCTGACTGCGAACATCGTCAGAATTAAGTGTAGACGCAGATCACGATATTGCCAGATACGCGCGGCCTGGCTATAGGATAAGTGGCCGTTTTAAGCCTTATGCCGCAAAAGAATTGCCTCAGCGCTTTTCAGCCGCTTCGCTTAATTTTTAGCGTTGATGACGCCCTTCTCCCGCCTCAATTCCCGGATTATGCCGACTTGCATCCGCCGCGAGGATTATCATATGGTGCGTTTACCGTGCGGCTACAGCGCGGAAATAGCGCCCTGATCGGCATTGATCACGGCTGTTAGACCCATTCAGGCAGGAATCCGGATAATGGAAAACCGATCGACATCACATTTTTCACTTGTCGCGGCAGGTGAGCGAAGATGATCCCGCAAAGCTACAGCCAACGCGTTCACTTCTATTACTGCATTCTGGTCGCCCTGAAAATCAACGCCAAAACGAAGAAGTCTGGCGGCGTGCGCGGCAAGAATAACTTCCTGCTGAAATGGCTGCGTAATGCGCAGAACAACACCATTTTCCCGCCGGATATCACCAGCGAGATTGAGTGGCTGCGCGCCAAGATCATCAGCTCCGGGCCCGACACCGACCTGGAACCGATGCTGCAATATGTCTACGACACGGCGAAGCGTGCCGAGACGATGCGTTTAGGTTCATGATTCCTTCCATTTATTCGACTCAATGGAAACCGCGATTTTATTGAGGCAACGCAATATCTGTATCGTCATTACCACGTAAATCTGGATACGGTTAAATCTTCTTATCTTGATGAATTTAATCGAAAAATATTAAATCTGGCATCTACGTGAAGGTAATTAATATGATTAACAGAATGATCCTCAATGAGACCGCCTATTTCGGTGCGGGCGCGATTAATTCTATTGTCGATGAGATTCACAAACGCGGTTTTAACAAAGCGTTGGTGGTGACCGACAAGGATTTGATCAAGTTTTCTGTCGCCACCCGCATCACCGATCTGCTGGCGCAGCACGACCTCAGTTTCGCCATCTATGATGAGGTGATCCCCAATCCTACCGTTGAGGTGGTGCATGCGGGCGTCGAGGCTTTTCGTCGTTCGGGTGCCGATTATCTGATCGCGGTGGGCGGCGGCTCGCCGCAGGATACCTGTAAAGCCATCGGCATGATGATTGCCAATCCCGAGTTCAGTGACGTGCGCATGCTGGAAGGCGGCGCCGCCACGCGCAATCCCTCCGTACCGATCATTGCGGTGCCGACCACTTCCGGCACCGCAGCGGAAGTGACCATCAATTACGTCATCACCGATGAAGAGAAGAAGCGCAAGTTCGTCTGCTACGACCCGCACGATATCCCGGCAATTGCCATTATCGATCCCGACATGATGGCCAGCATGCCTGCCAGCCTGAAAGCGGCGACCGGCGTCGATGCGCTGACGCACGCCATTGAAGGTTACATCACGCGCGGCGCGTGGGAACTGACCGACATGTTCCATCTCAAAGCGATTGAAATTATTGGCCGCTCGCTGCGTGATTCGGTTAAAGGCGTGCCTGCGGGCGTGGCGGATATGGCGCTCGGTCAGTACATCGCCGGAATGGGCTTCTCGAATGTTGGCTTGGGTCTGGTGCACGGTATGGCGCATCCGCTGGGCGCGTTTTATGGCACGCCGCACGGCATCGCCAATGCCGTCCTGCTGCCGCATATCATGGCGTTCAATGCCGAGCATACCGGCGAGAAGTACCGCGATATCGCCCATGCGCTGGGCATGGAAGGTGCCTATAGCTGTTCATTAGCCGATGCCCGTGCGCTGGCGATTGATGCGGTGATCACCCTAAACCACGATATCGGTATTCCGCTCAGACTACGTGATATCGGCATGCAGGAGCAGGATGTGGATGCGCTTGCCACTGCAGCTTTCGCCGATGTGTGTACGCCGGGCAATCCGCGGGAGTGCAGCGTGACGATGATCGCTGCGCTGTATCGTGAGTTGTTCTGATTAGGCGTTAACCAGGTCACCATTAATGGCGACCGACGTGTTTTGTAGGTGCGCATTTATGCGCACCAGAACGACGCGCTTATTTAATTCATGCCAATATTCACCCTTTAAAATAATATTTATCTCGCGGCTTAAAATAAAATTAATTTAACCCGGTGCGCTTGCAGCAATGGGATGCCCGCTTAGTATTAATGAGGCGGCATGCAGTTGATGAGTACAAGGCTAAATTCACTCCTTCCCTCCTCCATTTCTTATCGTTAATTATTTTTAAACATCAGAATTAATTCTCTTTCTTCGTTTATTTTATTTTTTGAGGGCAGCGAAGAGCAAGGCGATCTTTATCGCTCCATCACCGGCGCGGGCAATGACAGCCATCTGACATCGATTCTGTACGGCGGCGGCCCGGCATTAACCAACTCCGCGGGCGTGCCCTGGACAGCGGCTTACATTGATACCATTGGCGAAGTGACAGCGGATCTGCGCTCCAACATCGCGGCCGAAGCGCGCGCCAAAATCCTCTACGAACGCCTGATCAACCTCACCGATGACGTGGGCGTAAAAGATGCGTTAGGCTTCCTGATGACGCGCGAAGTGGCGCATCAGCTGTCGTTTGAAAAAGCGCTCTACTCCATCCACAACAACTTCCCACCGGGCAAACTGCCGCCGATCGAGAAGTATGCGCACACCTACTACAACATGTCTCAGGGTGACGATATTCGCGGTAGCTGGAATTCGGATGAGAACTTCGACTATAACGGCGACCTGACAGATTAATCCGGAAAACGCCCTTTCATTTCAGTTACCCGGCTAGGTTGTTGAGGGATGTGCCATAGTTGACGCTGGCATAAATAATAAGGATGGCTTGATGATGTTTGGTTTTTTAACTTCCCTGTTCGGTAGCCCGGAGTCATTAGTGCAAGTCATGACGCGCCAGGACATTCAGGAATCGATTGAGGAAGGCGACAGAATTATTATTGATGAAGATGGTAACGCTTCGGTTAATGCTTTGAGTCCTGAAGTGCAGCGCGATTTTGCCCACCATGTCAGCACATTAAAGGATATTTAAATGGGCACAGCGATATTTATGGTGATGATGGTGTGCGGCTATTGGTATACCAGCCGCGACATGTCGAGCCGTTTAAAAATTAAGCGCTCCTTTGGCTGGGATGTCTATTTTCTTATTGCGCTGTATGGCTGCATATTTGTGCTGCAAGGCGTGCTGGCGACCGCGATTATCTGGCTGATTCTGCTGGCCGCATCGGGCGTGAATAATGCGTTTGCGCTGACCTCGGCGGAGAATGTGCACTGGAACGTCGATTTCATGACGTGGAGCTTTTTAGGCATTCAGGCGCCGGTGGTGCTGATGCTGGCCTTTGCCATCCTGTTCTGTATGTATCGCTCCAACTGGGCGGTCAGCGCCCGGCTCAACGCCGGTGGACGCAAGGAGTTGTATCAACGCCTTTCCCGCTCCAACGGCATTGAACAGTTGCTATTGCAATGTATGGAAGAAGGCGAGCTGGCGTGGGTCACACTGAAATCGCGCCGTATCTATATCGGCATGATTCACGCGGCGACCTTTGAATATCCAAATACCGCCAACATTGTGTTGATCCCGATGCTGAGCGGCTATCGTGATTCACGCACGCTCAATCTGGCGATCGAGCATAATTACAGTCTGTGGTACCACAATCACAACATTGATTTCTCGTCCGCACCTAAAAGTGCCCTTGAGTTTCGTAAAGTGATTATGGTGCATCAAATAGAGAGTTTGTCGCTGTTTGATCCGGCCAGCGCCAGCGCATTAGCGATGGATAAGCAAAGCGGTAATAAACGTAAATGGATGCGAAAATCCACGCCCAAACGCGACTATCCCTGAATTTACTATTCAAAGATGCTGGCTTAATCGTGCAATTGCTTTATGTTGCACGGAGCCAGCAACATTCCATAATAAGTCAAAATAATAAGGGCATCATGATGGACTTTAAAAAGTTCGAGGACACTTTACAGCTGTGGGGGAATTTACACTTCACGGGAATTGAACTGCAACAGCGTGATAATAAAAGCGAAATTTACGCGACCGGCACTAATAATCATACCCAAAGCCAGCTGTATATTTGCACGCTTTCAACTGATGTCGCTTCACACGTCCAGTTAAAAAAGTTTCGCACCTGGTTGCACAGAATTAATATTGGCAAAGCGAAGCGCCGATTAGCTCTCGCCAGAAAGGATTAATTCATTGTCCCCGCGTGGGGGACAGAGAGGAATATCAGGCGTCGTCAGGCGTGTAACCCACCACAATTTCCAGTGTTTTGCGCAGCACATCAGCTTCAGCGTCACCTTCTGCGGTTTCCAGCGCCATAATCAAACAGAGAATAATTGATTTATTACTGACGCGCCCTTCCGTGGCCAGCACGTGGCGGATAACCCTATCCAATACGGCAGCTTCGTTTCTTAACGTACTGTCTGCATTGCGAAAATGCTCTGCCAGTTCGGTGTCAGGCAGTGCAGCGTAGAGGTTGTGATTTTCCGACATGATTCCAGTCCCGTGATTGTATCTACGCTCGAATTTACAGTGCCTAAATGCGAGCCAATCGGTCAATGTTTACGATTGTTACCAGACTGTTGGTTGTTACCAAACAGCTGAAGAACGTTGTCGCTTTGCGGCTGCTCTTCGCGCAGCTTTTTTCCCGCCGAAATACTGTTACGTACGTCGGTGATGGCGGCAGTAATCGCTGCACGCTGCTCTTCATCATTGCTTTGCTGCTTCATCAGCATCAGCTGATTCAACAGCGCTTGCGTATTGACCGGGCCCGTACGCTGCAACAGCGCTAGCGCCGCTTCGCCAATAATTTCATCGATTATTTTCTGATGTTCACTTCTATTCATAACGAATTTTCATAACGAATCTCTGATCGCCGCTTCGCCCCGGAGCGGGGCGAAGCCAGTGTGGGAGCGTATTCAGAGTAAAATTGTAATACTTGTACAAGTTTGACGTCTGACTGACTCTCAGCTTTCACGTTCAAATAACAAGCCAATCAGCTGATGATAGTGATGCTCTTCTTCAGCATTGGCGGCCAGTTCCAGTCTGCGCAGCAGCTTGGTGCATAGCGATTTGCGGTTGAGGTTACGGCCTTCGCGTAAGATTTCAACCACGATCTGACCCAAGGTTTCCTGCTGCGATGGCAGCGACGCTTTGCTGAAATAGTTGGCAATGGCCTCGACTGAACTCGGCGTGTATCCGTTCTGACGCATAATTGACCCCAATAAATGAAAAAGTTAGATCATTTGACCTAAGTAAAGTTGTACAGATAGCAAAAAGCTGTACAAGAAGCTTACTCAAGTTATCAGGCAGGTTTTGTTGCAAAAAGTGCTAAGAAGTGTGAATTAGGACAATTAGAAAGCTTTTATTTCCAAATCTGTGCGCTCCGCGCCGAAAGTCATCGACGCGTGAGCCGGTTGGGATGGTCAATTGTCGTCGGCATCGGCCGAAGGCATTCTGACACTGCCTTCCTGGCGACTCAATCCGCGCAATGCTGAATGGACGCGATTATCGCTGCCCGCCGGTTGACGGTGCGTGAGCAACCATTGCTGCGCCTGGGTAATACGCTGCTGCTGTTGACTGTTTTGCTCTTTTCTCGCCATGCGCGCGAGCTCTGCCAGCAGTGAGGAAACGCTGACTTCCTCACGGCGTACCAGTAATGCATAGGCCGCTTCGCCGATAATTTTAGGTTGCGAATCTGACATCTTCTACCTCCTGAGAATATGGGCTTACGCTTGCTTCTCACTCTTCATTATAGATCATCGGCCTGGCACCTTGTTAACAGACAGCTCTGGTTATCTTGGGTTTTTGTTACTAACACGTTATGGTAACTGCCCTTCGGTGGCCTCTGCTCGCACCGACGACGTGATTAATAACAAGCATTAAGCAAGGAAATCTGGCATGGAGTTCACCATACGCAAAGCCACGGCAGAGGATGCAGAGCTGCTGCACCTGCTGGGCCGCATGACCTACAGTGCGCATTTCAAACATATGTGGGTTTCCGCAGACGAACTGGATGCCTTTATCGACAAGGAATACGGTCTGGCAGAGCTCAATAGCAGCCTCGCGGCGCCCAATGAGAGCTGGCTGATCGCCGAGACCGACAAGCCGATTGGCTTCGCCAAAGTCACCTGGAACACGCCAGTGCCGGATTCCGGCATGAGCGGCGCGTTGCTCAACAAGCTCTACCTCAATCCAGAAGAAACCGGCAAAAACTACGGCCGCTGGATGTTCGAGAGCATCATCAATGAGGCGCGCGACAAGCGTGAAGGCTACCTGTGGCTGGAAGTGTTAGGCGATAACGTGCGTGCACGTAAGTTCTACGAAGCCTTTGGTATGCAGCACATCAAAGACATTCCGTTTATCACCGCTTCACAGCAGAGCACCCTGCAGATCATGGGGATGATGATTTAAGCGCAGCGGTAAGCCCTTTGGCACAAAATAAATTTCCTTTGTTGCCAACTGTTTTGCAAATCATTACGGGTTCTGGCTTGATCAAACTGCCTATTCGACATTACTGTATACATATACAGTGACGATTTGAGATCGCAGCCATGCAGTTTTATCAGCCCGCGGAAATCCGCGCTATTCTCGCCTTACCTTTGTTCATCAGCCGCGTGCCCTGCGGCTTTCCGTCCCCGGCGCAGGACTACGTTGAACAACGTATCGACCTCAACGACTTTTTAGTCGATCACCCCAGCTCAACCTATTTCATTAGAGTCAGCGGTGACTCAATGATCGACATCGGTATCAATGAGGGTGACATGCTGGTGGTGGACAGCTCGCTCAAACCCAAACACGGTGACATTGTGGTGGCTTCGCTTTCCGGCGAGTTCACCGTGAAACAGCTGATGTTACAGCCTTACCTGCATCTCAAACCGATGAATACCGCGCATCCGGTGATCGCCATTCCTGACGCCGATGAGTTCGAAGTCTTCGGCATCGTTAAACACGTGATTAAAACCATAGGCCGCTGATGTTTGCCCTGGTGGATGTGAATTCGTTTTACGCCAGCTGTGAAACGGTGTTTCGCCCGGATCTGCGCGGCAAGCCGATTGTGGTGCTGTCGAACAACGACGGCTGCATTATTTCGCTAAGCAGAGAAGCCAAGGCGCTGGGCATTAAGATGGGCGCGCCCTACTTCAAACATCGGGAAGAGTTGATGCGCCACAAAGTGGTGGTGTTCTCGTCTAACTATGCGTTGTATGGCGATATGTCGCGCCGCGTGATGGAGACGCTGGCGCTGATCTCCACGCGCGTGGATGAGTATTCCATTGACGAAGCCTTCGTTGACGTCACCGGCATCAACGCCTGCATGACATTCGAACAGTTAGGCCGCGACATTCGCGACCGTATTTATCAGGACACCCATTTGCGCGTGGGTGTCGGCATTGCGCCGACCAAAACCCTCGCCAAGCTCGCCAACTGGGCCGCCAAACGCTGGACCAAAGCCGAGAACGTGATGGATCTCTCTTTGCCCCACCGTCAGCGCGAGTTGATGAAACTGGTCAAGGTTGAAGAGGTGTGGGGCGTGGGCCGGCGCTTATCGAAAAAGCTCAACCTGATGGGCATTACCACCGCGCTGCAATTGGCTGAAACCCCGACCGCGCTGATCCGTAAACACTTTGGCGTGGTGCTGGAGCGTACGGTGCGTGAATTATGTGGCGAGTCTTGTCTGGCGTTTGAAGAGGTGATTCCCAACCGGCAAAATATCCTCTGCTCGCGCTCGTTTGGCGATCGCATTACCGAATATCAGGATATGCGCGAAGCCATTGCCAGTTACGCGGCGCGTGCCGCAGAGAAGTTACGCAGTGAGCGGCAATATTGCCGTCATATCGGGACGTTTATTCGTACCAGTCCGCACGATCCGCATCATCCTTATTATGCCAATGCGGCCAGCCAAACCTTGATTACGCCCACTGCTGACAGCCGCGATATTATTCAGGCCACGCTCAACTGTTTAGATCGCATCTGGGTGCCCGGTAAGCGTTATATGAAAGGCGGCGTCATGCTGGGCGATTTCTTTAGCGATGGCGTGGCGCAGTTTGATCTGTTTGCGGAATATCAGCCGCGTCACAATAGTGACCAGTTAATGGCCCTGATCGACAAGATGAATGCCCACCAGCGCGGTGCGTTATGGTTTGCCGGACAAGGCATTCAGAAACCCTGGTCGATGAAGCGCGAGATGCTGTCCCCGGCCTACACCACCCGGCTGGCGGATCTACCGGTGGCGAAGTAACCGCTTCGCGCTTGAATTACACACATATCAATACACTCTTCAGTCCCTGACACAGCGTCATCACGACCGCAGAACCGGGTTCGTCTAAAGGTGTCTGAACCGACCAAAGAAAAACCGCGCCAGCCAGCGCGGTTTTGTACAGGTAACTGGCGTGGGTGCGTTACTTCGCTGCCCTGTGCGCCTCAGAAGCGGCATTCATACCTGGATGCAGATTGACACCGGAAACGTCCGTGGTTTCTCGTGCCTTGTGCAGGTCACATGCCGCCTGCATTGATAACCACAGGCGCGCCGCAATACCCAGCCCCGCCTCAAGCCGCACCGCCATTTCAGGGCTGACCGATGCTTTACCGCTGGCGACTTTACTCAGCGCTGAAGCTGATACGCCAAGCTCTTTCGCCAGTACGCGCAAGCCAATATTGTTATCTTCGATGTATTCGGTGATCAGACCGCCCGGATGCGGGGGATTGAACATTGCCATCAGTGGTAGTCCTCCAGGTTAAGAATATAGGCATCGCCGTCGGTGAATTCGAAGGTGATACGCCAGTTAGCCCTGACCGTTAATGAAAACAGGTTTTTCCTGTCCCCTTTCAGGGGATGAAAACGAAACCCCGGATAGTTTCTGAATTCATCCGTGGAGAGCGCTTCATCAATGACCAGAAGGCGAAGCCGAATGCGTTCCGCGTCCTGCGCCTTGACACCGCTGATATCACCTTTCTCAAACAACTTTTGTAATCCCTTATGCTTCCAGCTTTTAATCACATCACGCCTCCGCGTTTCCTGTTGAGAAACATCATATCATATGTTTCTCAACAGGAAACAGGTCTGGCTTTTTATTTTTCGCAGCGCGTCACAGACTCAAGCCCTGAGCGGATCTACCGGTAGCGAAGTAAGTGCTTCACGCTTGAATTACACGCATGCGAATGCGATATTCAGCCCCTGATACGGTCACAGCTTAATAACATCCGGAGAACCTATGTCGAATGAAGAACGCGTAAACGAGCTGGAAGCAACGGTAAACCAGCTGCAGATTGAAGTCGCTGCCTTGCGCGAGTTAATGATTAAGCAGGTGGCGGTAAATAACATCACCTTCAAAGGGAAATATGATGAGGTGATTATTCAACTGGCGAAAGAATATGAAGAGCGCGGCTTAGAGGACGAAAGGAATAGCCAGATGCACGAGGCGCTGCGTCAATATATCAAATACCAGCTGCCCGCCGTGGAATAAGCCAATTACGCTTGCGATTCATCTATATTAATCCCTTTCACATCATCACGCCCTTCACGCTTTGCCCGGTACAAGGCGTGATCGGCGTACTCCAGCAGTTTTACCGCACTGAGGGTGGCAGACGTCGCAGTGGTGGCGCAGCCGGCACTGATCGTCACCCGCCCTTTGGGCGAAGAAATATGCGCAAGCTGCCTGATCCGCACCGCCTCAACCACCCGATGCGCAATCGTCATGCCCTCATCGAATGGGGTATCAGGCAGGATCAGCGCAAACTCCTCGCCGCCATAGCGCGCGGCGATATCGGAGCGCCGCGCCACCACGGAAGCGAGCACCGCAGCGATCGCTTTCAGGCACTTATCCCCGGCGATATGGCCGTAAGTGTCGTTGTAATGCTTGAAGAAATCGATATCCATCATGATCAGCGTGAGCGGTTTACCGCTGGCGGCGGCGTGGGCCAGCGCTTGATGCAGGAAACGATCAAACTCCCTTCGATTCGCCAGACCGGTTAAACCATCAACGTGCGCGAGTTGATTCAGGGCGAGGTTGGCGCTGTGCAGTTCGTCGCGCAGCTGAGTCAATTCCTGCTGATAGCGCAACACGCTACGCGCCTGACGCAGCTGGAAGACGCCGAGCAGCAAGATGGTCAGCAGCAGGATAATGCTGAGCAGAATATCCTGCGCCCGACGGTTAACCCACACATGGAACAGATCGTCACTGTTGTAACCGGCGGCGACGATAATCGGATAGCGATCGGAACGCGCAAAACCAAAGATCCGCGCCTGGCCATCCAGCACCGATTTCCACTGCCCGCTGCCGCGATCCATTTTCGCCAGCATCTCCTGAAACAGCGGGCTGGCTGAGAGATTTTTGCCGATGTAACTGTCAGGCATCGGACGCGCGTACAGCACCGTGCTGTCAGCCAGCATCAACACCAGCACATCGCGCGCACCGAGCTCGTAATAGCTGTAGAAGCGACGGAAAAAATCGACCTTGATGGTGGCCAGCAGCACGCCCTTAAAGCCACCGCTGGCATCACTGACGCGCAGGGAAACGGGGATCACCAAATCACCGGTGCTGCGGCTGTTGATCACCGGGCCGATATGCACGCTGTTGCGCCGGTTATGGCGCTGAAAAGTGAAGTATTCACGATCGGAATTATTGATATTGTTGGGTGCGCGTTGGGCGGAGGTGGCGATCCACTTGCCATCTTGATCGTAGTAGAACAAGCCGTGTAACTGCGGTAAGCGGCGCTGTAATTCGCGCATGGTATTACTCAGGTCAGCGCCCTGAATGCGTGTTGCCAGCTGTAGCTGCAGATCACGCTGTACCTGGCGTAGCGACAGCTCGGTCTGCAGGAAGGTGTCTTCCGCCTGACGCGATTGTGATAACGCCAGATTCATCGCGGATTCCTGAGTCTGACGCACGGTCGCCAGCCAGTCTTCACGCAAGGTCCAGATACTCATACTGGCTACGGTGATCAACAGCAGCAGTCCAGAGAGCACAATGCTTTTCAGTAAACCGCCGTCAGAAGAAACCGGCTTATCCATTTTTCTTTTAAACTGCATGTTGTCCTCTGTCTTCCCCACCAACAGAGTTAAGCAGGTAAACCACGCATCAGTGGACGAATGCGGTTATTTTTCGGGCCATCGATAACTCCTATGACCAGTTGCGAAATATTACTGTAGTCTGGTTCCACCACATTAAGTGGCAGCAACACACAGTACGCGTTTACACGATCACTTTGGTATGCATCTCGACCAGCCCGCTACGAGCGGGCTTTTTTTTGCCTAAGATGCAGGGAAAACGGGGCGGAGCAATCAACTCCGCCCCGCGCATTAGGCTGCGACGGTCAGCGCTTTTTTGCTGCGCGACCAGACACGATGGGATGCCATTACAGAGAGGAAGTCCGCCATAAAGGTGCCCTCGGCTTTCACATCTTCCACCAGCCCTTCCTCGACCTCATTGTCCTGCACGTTGAACTGCGCCTTAAACCGGCGTGCATCACCGCTCAGACCGATGGCTTTGAGATGCTTATAGGCTTCCAGCAGGAAGTAGCGCGCATCACCGCTCAGCAGCAACGCATCGATATTGCCATCCGGCACAATCACCGCATCAAAGGTCAGCGAAGGAAGACCGGTAAAGGTGGCATCAACCGGCAGCACCGATCCATCATCCGCCAGCACTTGTCCCATGTGCGCTGCCAGAATTTTGGCATGCACGCCCTGCGCTTTCAGCGCCTGCAGAATCGCCAGCACGTCGGCGGCTTTCACACCGTCACTCAGCAGTAACGCCACCTGACGGCCTTTGATATCGCCACTCGGTTGTGCATACAGACTCAGGCTGTCATCTTTTTTCAGGCCGTTGACATCTTTCGGCGGAACGGTGTTGAGCTGCTCATCACTCAGCTTCAGCCCCAGATTGGTGGCCACAGCCTGCGCCAGCGTGACGTCAATCTGCAGCAGATGATCGACCACGCGTTCGCGGATGTAAGGACGCGCTACCTTGCTGAGCTCAAACGAATAAGCGCCGATGATATGCTGCTGCTCTTCCGCGGTCTGGCTCAGCCAAAACAGCCGTGGCTGCGAGTAATATTCGCCAAACGATGGGCTACGCTCGCGCACCTTGCTGCCTTCCACCCGCTCCTGATAGCTCTCGAATCCGCCCTCTTTTGCCGCTGGCGGCACTTCACGTGGCCAGTTGTTGTTGATGGAGTTCGGTTCGTAGTTGGCCGGATTGGTATCGATTTCCGTGCGATGCATGCCCTGACGCTGGAAATTGTGGTACGGGCAAACCGGACGGTTGATCGGGATCTCATGGAAGTTCGGCCCACCCAAACGGCTGATTTGCGTATCGGTGTAGGAGAACAAACGGCCCTGCAACAGCGGATCGTTGGTGAAATCCAGCCCCGGCACGATGTGGCCCGGATGGAACGCCACCTGTTCGGTCTCGGCAAAGAAGTTGTCCGGATTACGGTTGAGCACCATTTTGCCGACCAGTTCGACCGGCACCAGCTCTTCGGGGATCAGTTTGGTGGCATCGAGAATGTCGAAATCGAATTTGAACTCGTCCTCTTCCGGGATCAGCTGCAGGCCGAGCTCATATTCCGGGAAATCGCCGGCTTCAATCGCTTCCCACAGATCGCGACGGTGGAAATCGGGATCGCGGCCGGTCAGCTTCTGTGCTTCATCCCACAGCAGCGAGGCTTTGCCCGCCACCGGTTTCCAGTGGAAACGCACGAAGGTGGCTTTACCCTCGGCGTTAATCAGGCGGAAAGTATGGATGCCAAAGCCCTCCATGGTGCGGTAGCTACGCGGAATGCCGCGATCCGACATCGCCCAGATGACGTTATGCAGCGTTTCAGGTTGTAGCGACACATAATCCCAGAAGGTGTCGTGCGCGCTCTGCCCCTGCGGAATTTCGTTGTGCGGCTCGGGTTTCACCGCATGCACGAAGTCCGGGAATTTATGCGCATCCTGAATGAAAAACACTGGCGTGTTGTTGCCGACTAAATCAAAAACGCCCTCATCGGTATAGAACTTGGTGGCGAATCCACGGATATCGCGCACGGTGTCAGCCGATCCTGCGCCACCCTGCACGGTGGAGAAACGCACGAAGACGGGTGTGATTTTTTCGGCATCGCTGAGGAAACCTGCTTTGGTCAGTTTTTCCAGCGAGCGGTAAGGCTGGAAATAGCCGTGCGCCGCCGAACCGCGCGCATGCACGATACGCTCAGGAATGCGTTCGTGGTCAAAATGCGTGATTTTTTCACGCATGATGAAGTCTTCAAGCAACGTGGGCCCGCGCGAACCGGCACGCAGCGAGTTCTGATCGTTGGCGATGCGGGTGCCCTGATTGGTGGTCAGGTCGGCGTTTTCACCATTTTTACGATACTCATCGAGCTGCTCAAGTTTGCTGTTTTGCGTGGCGGGCGCTTTCAGGCTGCCGGGCGCGGTAGGCTGCTTGCCCGGCGGCGTCGGTTCAGCGGCAGGTTTATGTCCACCGCCTTGCGGTGCTAAATCACCTAATCCTGGCTCAGAGGTTTCTGGCCCTTTATGCGGCGCGGTATGGGTTAAATTCTGTTCTTTTTTATCTTTCGACATGTGACATGCTCCTCCAGTTAAGACCCTATTAACTGTAGAGCATAAAAACGTTTATATTTCGCCTGGTTTAGAAATGATGTTTAAAGAGATTAATGAGGAGAATGTAAAGCGAGGATATTTTAACCGAAGGGTAGCTTTAATGGTTTATTAATAAGATTAATCCTGATAAATACCGTTGCGCTTTATTTTAATTATTTTCGCACCCTCCACAGGGTCGCCATTAATGGCGACCAAAAATATCATGCGGCGAAACAGGCGCTATGAATGCGTTAAGGTTTCAAAATCACCTTGGTCCAGCCCGCATCACGATCGTCGAAATGGCGGTACGCTTCGGGGCCTTCGGCCAGCGACAGTCGATGAGAAATAATGCTCGCCGGATGCGCTTTGTCGGTGGCAATCAATCGCGCGAGCTGGCGGTTATAGGCTTTGACGTTGGCCTGGCCGGTACGGATCGACTGCCCTTTAAACCAGAAGCTGCCGAAATCGAACGGCATTTTACCCACTTTGGCTAACTCGCTGGCCGCGCCGGGATCCTGCGGGATAAACACGCCCACCACGCCAATGCCGCCGGTGGCTTTGGTGGAGGCGACCAGACTGTTCATGGTGGCGCTGTTATCTTCGTGTCCATGCTGATTACAACATTGATAACCTACGCATTCACAACCGCAATCCGTGCCGCGTCCATCCGTCAGATCAAGGATTTGCTGCACCGCTGCGTCGCCCACGGCATTGATGCCCGTTGCGCCCATCTGCTCCGCCAACGCCAGGCGATCGGGATGCGTATCCACCACAAACACCTGCGACGCGCCTTTGATGATCGCCGAATGCGCGGCCATCAAGCCTACCGGGCCCGCACCGTAGATGGCGACGCTATCGCCCGGTCGCAGGCCTGCCAGTTCGGTCGCATGCCAGCCGGTGGGGAAAATGTCTGACAGCATCACATAATCTTCCTCTTTCTCCACCGCATCCGGTGGCAGCAGCAAACAGTTAAAATCGGCAAACGGCACGCGCAGCAGCTCGGCCTGACCGCCTTCCCACTCACCCATTTCAGCAAAACCGTAGGCCGCACCTGCGGTGCCGGGATTGGCTGTCAGACAGAAACCGGTTAACCCTCTCTCACAATTTTCACAGAAACCACAGCCGACGTTGAACGGCATACATACGTAATCGCCAACCTTAAGTCGCTCGACGCCACTCCCCACCTCCACCACTTCGCCAAGGTTTTCATGACCAAAGATGCGCCCCTGTTCAAAGCTGGTGCGCCCCTCGTACATATGTAAATCGGAACCGCAAATATTGGTGGTGGTAATACGAATAAGCGCATCGGTAGGACGCACAATTTTTGCATCAGGAACATTTTTAACCGAGACATCAAAGGGCCCGTTATAGACGATAGCTTTCATGATTTATTTTCCTGAGTGGCTAGCACTCTTAATTCGAATGAGCAGATAAGCACGGCGCTAATTTAACGTCGCGCTTAGCCAAAGAAATAAAAACCGCGTCTACATACCCTGGCATAAATAAGTCAGTTGTGCTTTTTTCAATTACCGCTGCGTTTGTCGTGCAGTCGCGCATATTTGTGCCAGACTTAACACCGTGTCAGCAGGAAAATCTATGGAGAGCGTATGAAACAGGTTGTTTTAGCTTCAGTAATCATGATGTTCAGCGTTGGCGTGAGCGCAGCGGAAGGCGGATACCAATCTGGTGAAACAGCACCGCCGCAGAAGAATCAGGATGCCGGTTATAAAGGATCGGAAGACACCGCACAAACCCCGATTTCACGTATTCGTGATTTCCGTCAGGGCGGCTATGTCACGCTCGAAGGCCATATTATTGAAAAGCTGAAAGGTGATAGCTACAAATTCCGCGATGATACCGGCACGATTATCATTAATGCTGAGAAGCCGGCCTTCAAAGAGAAAACCTATTCAGCCAGTGATAAAGTCCGCGTGAGTGGAAAAGTGTATGGGCGTGGCGAACAAACCACCTTGAGGGTATCGCGGATTGATGAACCTTAAGGTTACGCATTTATTACCTTAAGAATAGCGGGTGAGTGCATGGTTTTTCATCCTCACCCTTTTTAGGCCTAACAGCGCAGCAGATAATCACATTCACATATCCGTTTTTCGCCATTCCTTCAGCACTATTTTGTGGGTATATTAGCGCGCATGTAGTGAATAGAATTCGTAAGAGTCTGAATGAGTTTTTATGGATAGAACGATTTATATTGTTGACGATGACCCCGCTGTCATCAACGCGCTGCAAAATCTTCTGAACTCAGAAGGCTACCTGATTTCGACCTTTACCTCCCCCGCTGAATTTTTACATCAGCCGCATTACCGCACCCCGAGCTGTTTAATTGTCGATATGAATATGCCGGGCCTCGACGGCTTTGATGTCTCGCAGGATCTCACCGCACGCGGATACACCATTCCCACCATTTTCCTCACCGGCTTTGGCACCATTCCTCTGACAGTCCGCGCGATGAAGGCTGGCGCATTTGAGTTTCTCACCAAGCCGGTGATGCCGGATGACCTGATACAAGTGGTATCCGCTGCCATGGCGCTGGCCGAAAAAAGCGCAGCACTTGCACAGGAAAGAGTTGTACTCACCGGGCGTTATCACTCTTTAACGCCACGGGAAATGGAATTGATGCTGCTTGTCATTCGCGGTTTATTAAATAAGCAGATTGCCGCCGAAATGGGCATCAGTGAAATTACGGCAAAAGTGCATAAACGCCGCGTAATGGAAAAAATGGCGGTGCGTTCAGTATCAGAATTAGTCAGAGCTGCTGAGAAACTTCATTTACTGCAAGATGAATAAGGCGCGCGTTATAGTGATAACGGTCCGATTTTCCTCCCGCGAAATAGCGCGGGAGGATCAGATGAACTATTTCCCCAGATTTAATGGCAGGGTAAAGCTAAATACGCTGCCACCCTGTGGGCGGTTTTCCGCACTCAGCACACCACCATGACGTTTGATGATTTCATTACTGATGGTCAGGCCCATTCCCATTCCTTCCGCTTTGGTGGTGTAGAAAGAGTCGAATATCTTGCCGATAACCTCTGCCGATAATCCGCTGCCGTTGTCGGCCACCGCTATACGAATATGATTCGCGTCAGGATTGCAGGATGAGAGCCGCAGAATACGCGCTCCGGCATTATCTGCCATCGCCTCAATGGCATTAATCACCAGATTCAGCAGCACCTGCTGAATCTGTACGCGCTCGCAAAACACCTCATCCCATGGCGCTTGAATATCCAGTTCAATTGCCACCGAGCGGCGCTCAAGTTCCAGACGCGACAAGGTTAAAATATCGCGCGCCAGCAGATGCAGCCTGGCCGATGCATACTCCGCAACATTATTGCGCGTCAGTGACTGCAGGCCGCGAATAATTTCGCCTGCGCGCCGCCCTTCGTTAATGATCTCCTCAATGCTTTCACTGGCTTTCTCCAACTGAGCCGGATCGCGTTTCAACCAGCGCAGGCTGGCGCCAGCATTGGCCACAATCGACATCAGCGGCTGATTGATTTCATGGGCGATCGATGAGGTCAGCTGTCCTACCGTGGTGGCGCGCGCCACGCGAGCCAGCTCGGCCTGGGCAATTCTGGCGGCATCTTCGGACTGACGCTGCGCGGTGATATCCGTCAGCGTGCCGAAATATTCGGCAACATCCGGCCAGTTCTCCACCGGCTCACCAATGCCTTTGATATAACGGCATTCGCCGTCATCACGGATGATACGAAATTCAGCCTGCATGCTCACGCCATGCACCACGCTGGATTCAATCAGCGCTTTCAGGCACTGAAGATCGTCTGGATGCACCCGCCGCTGAAACTCGGCCATCGAGGTGCTCACCTGCCCGGCGGGCAGCCCCATGATGCGTTTATATTCGTCCGATACCAGCTGGATATCCGGCTCAAGATGCCAGTGCCAGGTACCGGTATTACTGATTTTTTCACCCAGCATCAGGGATGTCTGGCTGGCGCGCAGCTGTTTTTCAATTTTCCGCCGCTGGATGTTCTCCTCCACTAGCTCGGCATACAGCCGCGCCGTTTCCAGAGAAACCGCGGCCTGCGCGCCTAACATCGAGACAATGCGCGAGTGCTCCGCGGTGAAAACGTCCGGCATCAGCCGGTTTTCCAGATAGAGCACGCCCACCATTTGCGCCTGGCGGAACATCGGCACACACATCACTGCCGCGCCAGAGGCAACCAGATAGTTATCCTGACTAAACGGGCTAAACACTTCCGGCCGACCGGTACGGATTTCCTGTCCGGTGCGGATCACCGCCGAGAGAATCGACAGCGGCAAATCGGTCGCCACCGGCAGTTCATTAACGATTTTGACTCTGACGCCCTCCACCGTGGAGGAGGCGCGCGCCTGAATTTCCGGCACATTGCCGTCGATGAGGCGGATCAAAATACAGTGCTGCGCGCCGGCGCGCTCCACCAACATCATCATCAAAATATGGATCAGCCGATCAAGATTGATCTCTTCGGTCAATGCGCGCATCGCCGTGACGAGGCTTTGCAGGTCGCTGATCACCGCGCTCTGCTCAAAGGTCACGGTGTTTAACGCGCTCTGCGGCGGGTGCGCCGCCAGATGCGGATAGTGCATTTCAAGCTGGCGCACCTTGGCGCCCGCGCCCCAGCGATCCCAGGCGGCAAGCGCGCCTTTGATGTAGCCCTCGGCGGCGAACGCCATGCCGCGCGCACTGGCGCAGCGCGCGGCCAGTTCGCATGCCAGACCGTTGATCGGATGAAACTGCCCTTTGCGCGACAGCTCAATGGCTTTTTCAAACTGCTCCAGCGCCGCGCCGCTGTTATCCTCCAGCCTGAGCAGTTCGGCGCGCAGTAGCGCCTCTTTGTCGGCGAAGGTGCCGGGGTTCTCCGTTGCCCAGGTGATGATTCTTTCAAGATGGCGCTGCAGTTGCTGCCGCTGCGTGGCATCAAGCTTATTCGGTTGCAGCGGTATGCTGAGTGAAAGCGCACTGTAGAGATGGAAATCCAGCATATGCACATGGCCGGGAATCACGTCTGTGAGCGGCGCAGCGTCGCTGAACTGGCGCTGAGCGGCGGCATACTCACCGGCAAAGAAGTGCGCCATGCCTTTATACAGCCGCGTCCAGAACTGCATCAAAAACAGCGGTTCAATGGCGTATTCGGGTTGCACCACATTTAGCGCGGGCGCAGGGAAATCATCGCCGGACAAGGTCTCACCGGCTGGCTTACGCAGGAACATCACGTAATCCAGCTGCATGCCGAGTATCACTTCCACATCGCGATACTGCGCTTTGCGCACATAGACCATGCCGCGCATGATCGAAGTATGCACGCCATCAAGATGGTCACCGCGCGCCAGGCAATTCATGGTGAGATGACGCAGTGCCAGACACGCCGACGTGCGATCGCCGATATCAACCGCTACATCAAAGGTCGCTTTAGCGCACTCGATGGCGTAACTGAGCGGCATGGTCCAGACGCTCACCTGATCCAGCGGCATCAGCGTGCGCGCTTTGTAGCTAACGAAGTCGTGCTTATACACCAGCTCGCGGGCCAGCAGCGCGCTGGCAAATCCTCGGCTGTATTCGTTGAACTGATCGCCACACACCACGCCGTACCAGGCCAGCGCCAGCGTGGAGGCACCGCTAATGCCCTTCTCCATCGTCAGATGCAGAAGTTTGCACAGGATAATGAACTGCAGCCGTGGGCTGATAAAAGCGGCGAAGGTGCTGGCGCTGGCCATCAGGTTCATCACCGCTTCGGTTTTATGGCAGGTCACTCGCGGCAGGGAACGGAAGCGCGTGTAGGGATTTTTGCCAACCTCTTTTTTCAACCGTTGCCTGGCGACATCGCACTCGGCTTTATCCGGATAGCGCTGCAGATGAATGTCAAACACCGCCAGCCAGGCCAGCGCGGTTTCCAGCGCCAGCTGGCTGTCGGACTGACGCATATGAATTTCAGCAATCAGCGTCGCCGCTTCGGCTTTATCGGTGACCACACCGGGCGTGGCGAGAATCTCAGAGCTCAACGCCAGCGCGCCCGATAAGTTGCCGTTTAAAAACTCACACTCCGCTTGCTCAAACAAAAACGGGCCGCTCTCCTCCGCGCCTGACGCTGCGTTAAGCGCTCGGGCAGCGTGTAAGAAACGCAGCGCGGAAGCGTAATCGCCCATAATTTTCGCGCGTCGGGTGGCGTTTAATAACAGCAGACTAAACGCAGCGGCATCAGGCGCTAAAAGTGCGCGGTTTTGCAACGTGATGGTGTGATGCGCGGCACTGAACAGCAGCGCATGCGCGTTATCCTGGCGCGCGGCCTGCATGTAATAGCGCGCAGCGGCAAAGTGAAAATCATCTTTTGCCGCCGACGAAAGCAACTTCAGCGCGGCCTCATGCATGCTGTCATGCATAAAGGTGTAGCTGTCATCGGTCAGCGAGATAAGCCGGGCCTCAGCCGCAGGGCGCAGCGTGGCGCGAAGGGCGCTAAGCGCCGTATCGAGGATGCCGGCCAACACCGGCAGATCGCCGCTACTGCCGATGCAGGCCAATCGGCCCAGCAGCTGGCGCAGCGGCAGCGCGAGCAACTGCAGCTGTTGCAGCACGCTGGCGGCAACGTTCGCGGTGTAATGGCAGTTTCTCAGCGCGTGCGGATTGTAGGTCCATTTATGGGATGCAGCGTGTGTGATGTGGTGATCGCGCACCGCCTGGCGGTAAAACTCACGCGTGGCGAGCGGATTCCCGGCGGTTTTTTCATGGATGATCTGCGCCAGCTCGGTGGTCTCCGCGCTGCGCGTGTGAAAAATGCCGCCCAGCCAGCTGGCGATATTTTTCACCGACAGCGGCTCGGGCGTGATATCCACAATGCGCGTGGCCGCCGCACGAATGCGCTTCAGGCTGGCATCCACCGTCGGACAGGGCAACGAGGCGCGATCGCGATGAGAAATCACCAGCAATAAGGGAATATCGTCGCTGGAGCGCAGCAAATTCTGTAGCAGCTGCAAGGTCGCCTGATCGGCCCAGTGCACGTCATCAATCAGCAGGATCAGCGGCCGCCCCGGCACCGTAAAGGCTTTCACCAGGCTGCAGGCCACCAGATTCAGGCGATTGCGTGCATCCAACGAGCGTGCATCCGCCTGCACGCTGGCTTTGTGGTTGAGCAAGATGCCCAGCTCGGGCACCAGATTAACGGCCAGCCCAACATAATTCCCCAGTTGACGCGTGATGTGTGTTTTCCAGCGCGCCAGCTCTTCGGCGGGCAACCCGAGCAGATGCAGCGTCAGCGATCGAAACGCCGAGGTAAATACCGCGTAGGGCAAAATGGGCGAGTGCTGGTCGGCTTTGGTCACCGTCAGCAGCGCGTTTTTTTCCCGCAGAATTTTAAGCGCCGAGGCCATCAGCGCCGATTTTCCGGCACCGGACGCACCGCTAATCGCCACCATGGAGTGTTTCCCGCTGCTGCACACCTCATCAAACGCCGCCAGCATCTCGCTGGCCTGAGCATGGTCGCTGTACAGCACATCGGATAACAGCGTTGTGGTTGGCACATCCTGTAAGCCCAGCGCGAAGGATTCAACTACGCCGTCAGGCATCAGGTTGGATTCACAGCGGCGCAGATCGGCCAGCACGCCTTCGACGGTTTGATAACGCTGCTCCGGCGATTTGGTTAGCAGGCGTAAAATGAGGGATGAGAGTACCAGCGGCACATCTTTGCGCAGCCGGTGCGGCGGCAGCGCTTCGGAGGCAATGTGATGGTGCACCCATTCAGCCGCGCCACCTTCAGCGCTGCCATAGGGAAGCTTGCCGGTGAGTAATTCGTAAAGCACGATGCCCAGACTGTAGAGATCGCTGACCCGGCTGACCGCGTGCGCGGTGCGCGAGGTATGCTCGGGCGACATGTAGGCCAGCGTGCCGCCGGTCACAGAGGCGCGCAGCGGCTGCTGTGAGTCCGCTTCGATAAACGCCAGGCCAAAGCCGCCCAGCACCACGTCGCCTTGATCGGTAAAGAAGAAATTGGCCGGTTTAATGTCGCCGTGCACCAAACCTTGCTGATGCAGCTTGCTGAGCGCATTACACAGCAGCACGGCGCAGCTGATGAACTTCTGAATTTTACCCGCTGGCAGGCGCAGATAATCCGCCAGGGTTTGGTAGCGAAACGCGGGATAAATCAGGGCGTAGCGCCCCTGATATAAGGTGTGACGCAGCGGTTTTAGCGCCCAGCTTTCTGCTAATAAGGCGCGCAGCGCATACTCATTTTTCAGCAGTTGCGTTACCGGAAACTCCGCCTCTTCGGCCGCAGCCGTGGCCAGCACGAAGCGTTCATCGGAGATCGGGTGACGGCATTCAATCCACTCAACCTGCCCTTCCTGCGCCAGCGGGGTGAAAACGATGTCATCCGCCAGCACCAGCGCCGCGTCATCCGCGATATTTAACGACAGGAAAAGCGTGCTCATTGGCGCGCTGCCTGGGAGGAAAACGCCAAACGGATATGTTCAAACAGCAGGTCGATATCAATGGGCTTTCGCATAAAGGTGATCGCGCCTAGATGGATGGCATACCAGAGCATATTCTCATCGCCCTTGCCGGAGATGATAATTCCGGATGGGTTCTCGCGACGCTGTACCAGCGCACGGAACAACTCAAAGCCCGACATGCCTTTGAGCTCAACATCAATAATAAACAGCGCAGCGTCATTTAGCGCCGTCTCGTCCGCTAATAGCGCTTCAGCCGACTCAAATGCCTGCGTTGCGTAACCTTCCGACTGAAGCAGATTGCTCAAACCACTGCGAACCGATCGTTCATCATCAACAACGACAATGCGCTGCGACAGCTGCATGCTGTGTTCCTTCATTATTATTCACTGCCTGCGGCGCGTCCTCAGGAGTTTTTGTCACTCGATGGCGGCGTGCCGCTGATTTTAGGCACACACTCATGACGAAACCAGGCCAGCGTGACCGGTTGACGGTTTATCAGGCGCTTACACAGCGGGATAATCTGTTCGCCGACCAGCATACCAAACAGACCAAGCAGCGCAATCACGGGCGGCGCTGGGGAATTGACGTCGATAACGGCATAAATGATGCCGACTAAAATACCGACCGAGAGCGATATCGCATAGGTTTTCAGCATGTTCAAGCCGCCTGTTTTGCGGTGAGCGTGGCGGGAGGTAGCGGCCTGTCAGCGGCCATCGCGCGTGAGGTTTTATCGACGGGCGCTACGGGATGCGTCAATTTTCCACCCAGCGAACTGCCCACAATCATGCCCAGCAAGCCCACCAGCGCCACGGCGGGCGGCGCCGGCGATCGCACGTTGAGCAAGGCGTAAATCAGGCCGATAAACACGCCCGCCGCCAGAGAAATCAGTAAAGGACTCACCGGTCCTCCTTGAAAAAGAAAGGCGAGCCCGTAAGCGCTCGCCTGGGTGACGATTTAGCGAACGGGCGCAGCAACCGGTGCCAGCGTGCGATGCTCGCTCTTCTGACGCGATGGCGCTTTGTGCACCATGGTGTAAGCGTAATCAACGCCGATGCCGTAAGCACCGGAGTGCTCTTTCGCGATATCCATCACCGCGTTGTAGGTCTCTTTGTGTGCCCAGTCGCGCTGCCACTCCAGCATCACCTGCTGCCAGGTCACTGGGATCACACCCGCCTGAATCATGCGCTGCATGGCATAGTCGTGCGCTTCTTTGGTGGTGCCGCCGGAGGCGTCAGCCACCATGTAGATCTCATAATCACCTTCCAGCATGGCGCACAGCGCGAAGGTGTTGTTACACACTTCGGTCCACAGACCGGAAACCACAATTTTCTTCTTACCGTTGGCCGCCAGCGCATCACGCACTTTCTGGTCATCCCACGAGTTCATCGAGGTACGCTCAAGAATGTCCTGGCCGGGGAACACATCCAGCAGCTCCGGGAAGGTGTTACCTGAGAAGCTCTCGGTCTCCACCGTGGTCAGTACGGTAGGAATGTTGAACACCTTCGCCGCTTTTGCCAACGCGACCACGTTATTTTTCAATACCTGACGGTCGATGGACTGCACGCCAAATGCCATTTGCGGCTGCTGGTCAATGAAGATGATCTGGCAGTTGTGCGGTGTCAGTACTTCTAATTTACTGGTTGTCATTTTTGTATGCCCATTGAGGTGAATGTCTGGGCGCAGTGTAAGAACCTTTGGGCGCACGAACTATTATCTATAGGTATAACTATACGAAGGTATACCTATCCTTTTGTATAACTAGACGCTTTCCGCACCGCCTGAACATAATCCCACCCAGTATTTCACCTGCGAAATTGGCAGGACCTCTTATTCAGGAGCTTTTATGGTTACGTTAGGCAAAGCAGACATCATTTTGACCAATGGGCGATTTCATACCGTCGATCGCGGCAACCCGATTGCCGAGGCCGTGGCGATGCGCGATGGCAAATTTCTCGAAGTGGGTAGCCTGGCCGACGTGATGCAGCATCACTGCGAAGGCACCAAAGTGATTGACCTCAAAGGCCATACCGCCATTCCCGGCCTGAATGATTCCCACCTGCACCTGATCCGCGGCGGACTGAATTACAACCTCGAACTGCGCTGGGAAGGCGTGCCCTCGATCGCCGATGCATTGCGGATGCTGAGAGAACAGGCGCTGCGCACGCCGTCGCCCCAGTGGGTGCGCGTGGTAGGCGGCTGGACCGAGTTTCAGTTTGCCGAGCGTCGCATGCCGACGCTGGATGAGATCAACGAAGCCGCGCCCGATACGCCAGTGTTTATCCTGCATCTGTACGATCGCGCCCTGCTCAATCGCGCCGCGTTGAAGGTCGTCGGCTACACCAAAGACACGCCCAATCCGCCGGGCGGCGAGATCCAGCGTGACAGCAATGGCAACCCGACCGGCATGCTGATTGCGCGCCCGAACGCCATGATCCTTTACGCCACGCTGGCGAAAGGGCCAAAACTGCCGCTGGAGCAGCAGGTCAATTCCACCCGCCAGTTTATGCGCGAGTTGAACCGTCTGGGCCTGACCAGCGCGATTGATGCAGGCGGCGGTTTCCAGAACTATCCCGAAGATTACGAAGTCATTGCCGAGCTGCATGAGAAAAAGCAGATGACGCTGCGTATCGCCTACAACCTGTTTACCCAACGTCCGGGCCACGAGCTGGAAGATTTCGAGAAGTGGACCGACATGCTGACGCCGGGCCAGGGCAGCGACTATTTCCGTCACAACGGTGCCGGTGAAATGCTGGTGTTTTCCGCCGCCGATTTTGAAGATTTCCTCGAACCGCGTCCGGATCTGGCGCCCGGCATGGAAGATGAGCTGGAGCGTGTGGTGCGTCATCTGGTGGAGCATCGCTGGCCGTTCCGCCTGCACGCCACTTACGATGAATCGATCAGCCGCATGCTGGATGTGTTTGAAAAAGTGAACCGCGACATTCCGTTCAACGGCCTGCACTGGTTCTTCGATCACGCCGAAACCGTGACGCAGCGTAACCTTGACCGCATCAAAGAGCTGGGCGGCGGCATTGCCGTACAGCACCGTATGGCGTTTCAGGGCGAATACTTTGCCGAGCGTTACGGCATTGAGGCCACTCGCCATACGCCGCCGGTGGCGCGCATGCTGGAGACCGGCGTGCCGGTGGGTTTAGGAACCGATGCGACGCGCGTGGCCAGTTATAACCCGTGGACCGCGCTTTACTGGCTGGTCTCGGGACGCACCGTGGGCGGCATGCAGATGTACGACGTCAACGCGCGCCTCGATCGTGATACGGCGCTGATGTTGTGGACGCAGGGCAGCGCCTGGTTCTCCAGCGAGCAAGGTAAAAAAGGCCAGATTAAAGTCGGTCAGCTGGCCGATATGGTGGTGCTGAGCAAAGACTACTTCAGCGTGCCTGAAGAGGAGATCAAAGGCATTGAGTCGGTGCTGACGGTGGTGGACGGAAATATCGTTTATGCCGCCGGCGCTTTCAGCTCGGAAGCGCCGCCCCTCATTCCGGTGCTGCCGGAGTGGTCGCCGGTGGTCAAGGTTCCCGGCCACTATCGCAGTGCGCCGCCAACCGCCACCACACGCGTGGGCATGATGCAGCAAGCGCATCACTGCAGCGGCCCGTGCGGCGTGCATACGCATTCCCACGAGATTGCGCGCGGCGCCAACCTGCCGGTTTCGGAAGAGAACGCCTTCTGGGGCGCGCTCGGCTGCAGCTGCTTCGCCTTCTAAACCATGAAACATTCACTCTCACAGCCGCCTCGCATTGATGCGGGGCTGTTCTTCCTGCGCCTTACCGGCTGGCTGCTGCTGATCATCTTCACCACGCTGGCGCTGACCGGCCCCGGTCGCTGGCGCGTGTTTGGCGGCGTTTCGGAGGTTGTTCATGGCGCAGGTTAATGACATTCATGACATCCCCGAGGCGGATCTGCCGCCCGTTTCGCAGACGGTTTCACCATGGCAGCCGCTGCGTCAGCGCGTGTTCCGCATGCTGTGGATCGCTACCGTGGTATCCAATGTCGGTTCATGGATGAACGACGTAGGCGTTAACTGGACCATGCTGACACTGAGCGCCGATCCGCTCTCGGTGGCGCTGGTGCAGGCCGCCAGCAGCTTACCGATGTTTCTGTTTGCACTGCCGTCTGGCGTGATGGCGGATATCGTTGACCGGCGTAAATACCTGCTGTTCTCGCAAATCTGGGTGTTTATTGCCGCCGCGAGCCTGACATTCCTTTCCTGGGCAGACCTGGTCACACCGATGGTGCTGCTGATTGCGGCGTTCCTGCTGAGTACCGGCGCGGCCATGAGTTCTCCGCCCTTCCAGGCCATCGTGCCGGATTTGGTCAGTAAGGAGGAGCTCGGCCCGGCGATTGCGCTCAACTCGCTCGGCATAAACATCAGTCGCGCTATCGGCCCGGCGCTCGGCGGCCTGATTCTGTCGTTTGCCGGTCCGTGGATGGTGTTTCTGCTGAATGCGCTTTCGGTACTCGGCGTGTTTCTGGTGCTGTATGCGTGGCAAGCACAGCCCAGCGTGCAGCGTTTACCGCCGGAGCACTTCTTCCCGGCGGTGCGCGCCGGCGTGCGCTATGTGCATGCTGCGCCGGTACTGCGCAATGTGCTGGTGCGCACCATCGCTTTCTTTGTGTTTGGCAGTGCCGGTTGGGCGTTGTTACCGCTGGTGGCTCGACGCGAATTGGGCCTTGGGCCCGGCGGCTACGGCATTATGCTGGGTTGCATCGGCATCGGCGCGATTTGCGGCGCGCTGCTGTTGCCGCGTATGCGTAAACGCTTTAATCCCGATCAACTGATGGTGCTGGCGAGCCTGATGTTTGCCATCACTCTGCTGGCGCTGGCGTTTATTCGTCACCTCTGGTTGCTGAATGCGTTCGAGTTCTTTACCGGCTTTGCGTGGATTGCCGTGCTTTCCACCCTCAATCTTGGCGCGCAGCGCAGTGCCGCCAAATGGGTGAAAGCCCGGGCGCTGGCGGTCTATCTGACGGTGTTTTTTGGCTCGATGACGTTAGGCAGCGCCATTTGGGGACAGCTGGCATCGACATTCAGCATTCCATTGTCACTGACTGTCGCCACTGTCGGCATGCTGCTGGCGAGCCTGACGGTGCTGCGCTGGCGGCTGGATCAGGATCCGGATCTGAACCTCGATCTCAGCACGGTCAGCGATCCCTTGCCCGTGCTGGAGATTCGTCACGATCGCGGGCCGGTGATGGTCAGCTATCATTATCAGATCAACCGCAGTGATGCGCATTCCTTTGCGGTGTGCATGCAGGATATGCGTCGCGTCAGACGGCGTGGCGGCGCGCTGAACTGGTCTCTGTATGAGGACATGCTGCAACCCGACATGTTTGTCGAGACCTTTGTGGTTGGCTCATGGATGGAGCATCTGCGTCAGCGCGAGCGCTACACCATGAACGATCAAAAGATTCAGAACCGCGTGCTGGCATTCCATCAAGGCACTGCAGCTCCGGAAGTTCGTTATCTCGTGGCGCCTGAATAAGGCGCTCTCATTCATCGACATTAATAAGGCCGAAACATGAGCACATTTAAGACGCAGGATGGTACGCAGATCTATTTCAAAGATTGGGGTACCGGCAAGCCGGTGCTATTCAGTCACGGCTGGCCGCTCGACGGGGATATGTGGGACAGCCAGCTGAATTTCCTGGCGGAGAAAGGCTATCGCGTTATCGCTTTTGACCGCCGCGGCTTTGGCCGTTCCGATCAACCGTGGGAAGGCTACAACTACGATACTTTTGCATCGGATATTAACGACCTGATTAGCCATCTGGATCTGCAAAACGTGACGCTGGTGGGCTTCTCAATGGGTGGCGGCGATGTGGCGCGCTACATCAACAATTACGGCACAGCGCGCGTGGATAGCTTAGTGCTGTTGGGCGCGGTGACACCGATCTTCGGCAAGGCCGATGATTATCCGGCAGGCGTCGATTTGTCGGTGTTCGAAGGCATTCGTCAGGGCTTACGTAAAGATCGCGCGCAGTTCATCAGTGATTTTGCGACACCGTTTTACGGCACCAACGCCGGTCAAACGGTTTCAGAAGGCGCGCTGACGCAGACGTTGAATATTGCGCTGCTGGCGTCACTAAAAGGGACAATTGATTGTGTTACCGCGTTCTCGGAAACCGACTTCCGTCCTGATATGGCAAAAATCGACGTGCCGACGCTGGTGATTCACGGCAGCAACGACCAGGTCGTGCCGTTCGAAACCACCGGGAAAGTCGCCGCCGAAATGATCGCTGGCGCGCAGCTGAAAGTGTATGACAACGCACCGCACGGCTTTGCGGTGACGCATACCGATCAGCTTAACGCCGATCTGCTGACGTTCCTGCAATCGCTTTAACGGGAATAACATTAATCGGCCGGTTTGGCCTAATACTTGTCAGTTATGAAAGAATTTGGCTTTAAGGCTGCATTAATCGTGCGGGCTCTGACACATCTGCTGCGTCACGCACTGAAGCGTCGAAGCGGGCCGGGGGCAATTTTGGGCCGGCAATTCGCAGCGCTGAACGAAGCGAGGAAGCCAGGAGAGCCCGCAGGACGCGGGCGAAAGGCGAAGCCGGGACAGGGAAGTCCCGTCTTCGCCGGTCCGTTAGGCTGACGAGCGAAGTGAAGGAACCGCGTTAGCGGCGCGAGGACAGCCGGCCCAAAAGTGCCACCGGCCTGCACACTCGTCGTTGGCCTGGCTGACATGAGCATTAGGCCATTTTGGCGGGCCTTTTGTGGCAGAGAACTATTGCGGCGTGGCGGCAGCAAATTTCTCTAATGCCGCCCCGTCGAGCCGATAACGCACCCACTCATTTAACGGCAGCGCATCAATACTGAGATAGAACTCTCTGGCCGACTGATCCCAATCTAACGCACTCCACTCAATGCGGTTGCACTGATGATTGACCGCGTGCTGCGCGACATATTGCAGCAGCGCTTTGCCTGCACCGAGGCCGCGAAAATTGGGCGAGAAGTACAAGTCTTCCATATAGAGTCCGCGACGCCCCAGCCACGCCGAATAGCTGCGGGTAATCACTGCATACCCGGCGGTTATGCCATCAATCTCGCACATCAACGCCTCGCTATGGCTTTCGGGATTGAATAGCGTCGATCTGATCTCTTCCACGGTAGTTGGTGACTGCTGTAATCCATGTTCATAAACCGACAACTCAGCAATCATGTCGTAAATGGCGTCCGCGTCTTCAGGATTGGCTGGCCGAATAGTCATCTTCATGCATTATTTTCTTATTTAATCAGATTGATGCTGCCCAGCATAATGGGTATTGTTCGATGAAATAAGTGCAATAAAATCAATGATAGGTGAATTTCATGCATCATGTGCTGCGTCGACTGGACTTGAATCTCCTCCCCGTTTTCGACGCAGTTTTCAGACATCGTTCGGTCAGGCTGGCGGCGATTGAGCTCAGTTTGAGTACTTCCGCGTTAAGCCACGCGCTGTCCCGATTACGTGAGTTTTTTAAAGATCCGCTGTTCTACCGCGAAGGCCACAAAATGTGTCCCAGCGTCTATGCCTGCCAGCTGGCGCCCTATATTGCCGAAACGCTAACCGGATTAAATCGGCATCTCAGCCCGCTGCAGCCTTTTGATCCGCTGACCAGTGATGACTGTTTTAGAATTGCGGTAACGGATTACACCGCTTTTTGTGTCTTTCCGCGGCTGATGCATGCGCTGACTGATACGGCACCCAACCTGAGTTTTGAACTCTGCCATTTGCCGCATAATCCGGCGCTGATTGAATTACTGGCGGGTGAAATCGATATGGCGCTGAGTTTTAGCGAGCCGGATGGCATGCATCATCCCGATCTCGACGAGACCGATTTATTCAGTGATGAATTTATGGTGATTGCCAATGCGCGACGCAGCAGTCTGAATCTTGACGACTATCTTGCCGCCGGGCATCTGGTGGTTACGCCGTGGAATGAAAAGCAGGGATTACTGGATTCCCATCTTGCGCGCATTGGCCTTAAACGCCGCATCGCCATCAGAACGCCGTCAATGCTGAGTGCGCCCTTTATTATCGCGGAAAGTGAATTGCTGATGGCGATCCCGTCTTTCGTTGCCAGTAAAATCAAACAGGCCGCCGATGTGACCTCATTCAGGTTGCCGTTTCCCGCACCAAGATTCACCGTGAAAATCTATTCACACAAACGCAGCGGTAAACGGGAACCTACGGAATGGATTAAAACCATGATGGCCAACAGCATTATGGAGAAAGCCTACCGCTTTGATGATTAATGGGCGGCGAACATTACGCCGCCTGCCACTCCTTCACCAGCGTTTTGACCAATTCAGCGGCCGGCATTTCCCGCGCCAGCATGGCGCCCTGCCCGGCCCACTGCGCGCCAAAGCCATGCGCGCCTTTGGCGGCGGCGGCAGCAGCGAGCGCTTTGCCCAGCGCGTAGGTGAGTGGATAAGGGGGAATGGCATCCTGCGCGAACTCGCGCGCCAGCTGGCAAAAATCGTTGGTGAGACATCTTGCCGATCGGCCAGAAATGGCGGCAATCATCTCGGTGCTGTTGGCCTGCGCGCTTTTCAGCGCCTGACGATATGCCGCGTTGGCGGCGGATTCCGGGCACAGAATAAACGCGGTACCCAGCTGTACACCCGCCGCGCCCAGCTTGAGCATCGCAGCCATGCCCGCGCCATCCATCACGCCGCCGGCGGCAATCACCGGCAGCCGCGACGCCCGGCGAATCGCCTGCACCAGCGTAAAGGTGCTGAGCTGCTGGTCGTCATTTTCTGGATGGAATATCCCGCGATGCCCGCCCGCCTCAATACCCTGCGCCACAATAAAATCGATGTCAGCGGCTTCGATGGCACCTGCTTCAGCAACGCTGGTGGCGCTCGCCAGTGTGATAATGCCGCGACGTTTCAAGCGCTGCACAACAGCGGCGGACGGCAAGCCAAAGTGGAAACTCACTGCGGCGGGCGCGGTGTCAAGCAGGACCTCCAGCATCGCGTGGTTATCCACAAACGTTTGATAAATTTCTGACAGCGCATCGGGCGGTGTCGCTTCATAGCGAGCAAAAACCGGCTTGAAACGTGCGATCCACGCCTGTTCTAACTGAGGATTGCGCTGCACCGGCGCGTGGCAGAAGACGTTGACGTTGATGGGCGCGGCTGTCAGGGCGAGCGTTGTGCGGATCATGCTATCCGCCTGTTGCGGCGTTGAAGCGCCCACGCTGATCGAACCCAGCGCCCCGCTGGTGCTCACCGCCGCCGCCAGTTCCGGCGTCGAGACGCCTGCCATCGGCGCCTGAACGATCGGATAGCGAAGGTTAAGGGTCTGACACAGGATGTTGTTCATATTATTGGCCTGTTGGTAAGAGGTAGCCGATAACATGCCGCGATTTTTCGGCTCGGTAAAGGCTGGCATCTACACTTAATGTGTCTGTACCTACAACAGGAGAATCCCGATGCATAAAATCGACTTTCCGGTAAGCAAAGCGCGGAAGTATCTGGAGCCGGGTCCGGTGGTGGTGCTGAGTTCCCAGTTTGAGGATCATCGCGACATCATGACGCTCGGCTGGCACACCATTCTGGAGTTCTCGCCGTCGCTGGTTGGCTGCATGATTGCCGGCGGCAATTACAGCCATGAACTGATTCGCCAGAGCGGCCAGTGCGTGATTAACGTGCCGTCGGCCAATCTGGTGGACAGCGTGGTGGCGATCGGTAACAGCCACGGCGATCGTCTCGATAAGTTTGATGCCTTCAATCTGACGCCCGAACCGGCCAGCGTGGTCAATGCGCCGTTAATCGGCGATTGCTTTGCCAGCTTTGAGTGCCAGCTGTATGACGATTCCATGGTAGATAACTACAACTTCTTTATCTTTGAGATCGTTAAAGCGCATGTAGCTGAAACGCCGGAGTTTCCGCCGACGCTGCACTACACTGGCGAAGGACGCTTCAGCGTGATGAGCAATTTGCGGCTCGACAAGCGCGGCGACTTTAAGCCTGAAATGTTAATTTAACTGCTTGAATTGATATGGGCTTGCCCCCATTTTGATTCTTTCGCCCTGACAGGAGTAGATATAATGGCAACCGAATATGCGGTGATCGCAGGTGGCTGTTTCTGGTGTACTGAAGCAGTGTTTAAAGATGTGATTGGCGTGGAGTCAGTCGACAGTGGATATACCGGCGGCGCACGCCCGAATCCAACCTACGAGCAGGTGTGCACCGGTGCGACCGGCCACGCAGAAGCGATTCGCATCGGTTTCGATCCAGAGCAGGTGAAGTACGGCGATCTGCTGGATATCAGCTTTGCCACCCACGATCCCACTACGCTGAACCGCCAGGGCAACGATGTTGGCACCCAATATCGCTCTGCGATTTTCCCGGCGAATGCTGAGCAGGAAGCCGAAGCGATTGCCGCGATTGCGCGCGCGCAGGAGAACCTGAGCGATCCGGTGGTGACCACCATCGAGCCGCTGAAAGAGTGGTATGCGGCAGAAGGTTATCATCAGGATTATTGGCAAGGCGCAGGTCAGCGCAACGGCTACTGCATGGCGGTAATCCCACCGAAACTGCAAAAGCTGCGTAAGAGTTTTGCGAATCGCGTCAAATAAAATTGATTGTATGCGGTGCATTTAAAATGCACCGCTTTAAAAGCCTTTTCTTCAAGCACTCTGTTTAGCGTTATAATGCCTATGTTGAATTTTTTTTCCTTATTAATATGGTATTCACCACAACTGAAAATTGAGCCGCGCTCATTTACCGCGTGGCGATTATATCCATAATAAAAGTAAAATCCAATGGGTTCGCCAACTCAATACCCTAAGCACGTTAACCCGCCGGTACAATATCCAAGTTACTTTCCCGGTCAAAATTAAAGCTATAAAACTTGATAACACCAACGTATATTAGGCCATATTATGTCAGACTTCCCACTAATAATCTTCAGAAAGTCTTAGATGCTATGGGATGTTAGCGGTGTATCTTATGATGCACCGCTAACATTCATGATGACAATCTGAAAATAACATTCAAAAAATCATACCAGATCGTTATCTCTTCCGGAAAATTGAAATGCGACTTAAATATTTGCATTTTCAAATCAGAAGTAATTAACAATAACAATACTATTAAATACTCTTGGTCCAATAGGAACGCCCGTTGACTGATGCACTATGTTGACATTAGTTCCCCAATAACCATTGATTTTAAAAGGATCATGGAAGACTAATTCCTCTGGCATATCAGTAAATTGCGCGGTAATAGTTTCGAATCCGGGAAATGGTTCTACTTCTTCAAAAGGAGCACCGCCATAAAATGCAATATCACCTGAGGGTACAAACTGGACATAAGCCTCTGGCCCATTACAGCGAATGGAGAAAGTGGTATTCCCAGAGCGATAAGTTGAAGAATATTCACCCTCGCTATGCACATTGCCAAGATCAACAACATCAGGGGAAAATTGAGCATCACAACTTTGTTGCGGTGGAGGTGGCGTTGTAATCTGCAAACATGATTCGGGGACTATTGCCCTACTATTTAATGACAGGCAAAATTCTGCTGGACGTTGATGACTATCAATTTTCGTCATATGAATAACAGAGCAGGTAGTCTGAGAATGATTATCATCACACCTTACGTCAATTTTTATACCTGTCTCTATACCATCAATGTGAACATACACAGCTGTCGGAGGATACACCCCAGGAAAGGAATAAAACGTACCCGTATATACATTAGGCAACAGCACCGGCTCACCTCGCTCCATTACTATCTTATTTATCTGTACATCTATGGCTTGCGCATTCAGCGAAGACAGGAGTAAAAATATACTTAACAGTCGTTTCATTTCCTTCTCTCAAATACTATTTTTTTTATAATGTTAAATAATCTCAATCACTAACATTGCTGTAGCAGTAAAATCTCCCGGCAGAAGTATTTGATTATTATCCTTAACAAGCACTGCATTCAATGCCGGCACACTAAAAAAGCTATAATCGAGCCAATTATTTAGCGGAAGGGCATGACCATCAGGCCTTAGAAAACGGATGCCTAAGGCATCATTGCTGGTTTTTAAAAGCTCACCATCAAAAGGGCTTCCTACGCCCTGAAACTTCAGACGCATTGTGTTAACGTAGCCTTTGCAATCAATATTGGCAGGTATGGGTTGTTTATAGTTTATGCCATCTATCTCAGTGGTAACTACTTGTGCGCCAAAATCGATGTCTATTTGTTGACCATTGTTGACGGTGCATTCCGGAGGAATAATGTTAATCATTACCGTCAGAGGTGCAGTATCTGTCTGGGCATAACCTCCCCATGACTGCATCACTAAACCCAGAATAAACAAACGAAGAAGTGACAATCTCATACTCATAGATTCCTGACAGCCCAATTACCTGGCATAGATTCTAAATGCGAAAATAACGACCAACCATAAGGCCACTCCCAAAAACCAGAAAGAAAATAAGCTTAATCGCCACAGACCAAAGAATTTTTTTTAAGGGAGCATCTTCAGGCGAGGAAAGCGTAGAGTGATATTTTTTAATATCCTCATATGATGACGACCCCATAAAATTTTATACACTCACACATTTTTTAACGAGATTTATTAGTCGATACCCTGCGCTCAATTAACTGCATCATCGTTAGCATCCAGTAATCTAAATCAATCGTAATTTAGATTAAAAATAACATTTTGCTGATAAACACCTGACATAGGATTGTCCAAATACCAACGCACTTTCATAGCCCCATTCAGTAAATCTGTATTCAGTTTTGTATTGGGACAAATACCCTCGATGGTAATAACCACGCCATCTGGCGCAATCGGTTGGTCCGTGCAATTGTCGGCACTGAGCCCCATCCATTGCGCTCCCTGAATATCTAAGCGAAGTGTTGCAACGCCATTACAGCTGACGTCGAATGAGTGCCCGCCAGTGCTTTCAGCGACGGTTTTTTGATTAGGGCCTTTATTCTCAACTTCACCCAAGTCAATAAGTGTAGGTTGCCTTACATCACAAGTAAGTGTGGGTCGCGAAGAGGATTCAATTGTGGTACAGGCCCACGCAGGATTTGAAGTAGGCCCGCTCTTCGGATTTAAAATCATACAAATTCGATCCCCAAAGAATGCTGAGTCTGGAATTTCCATTGAAGAAATAAGAGGAGTGCACCGCGCTAACGTTCCAGTAACATCACACCTTGTGGGAAGATCAATTACCCACAAATCACTTCGTGAACGATTAACTAGCCTTAAAACATCTTGATCTGAAAGGGTCACATTCCCTTTACCGAGGAAGATATTGTTATCTGTTGAAAAATCTAATCTACCAGATAGATCATCTTTTGGTAATTTAGTAAATAAGATTTCTTTAACTTGAAACTCCTCAGCATTTGAAGGTCTAATTACAGATAAAAAAATTCCCAAAATTAATGATAATGTTTTCAGGAACATTATGTGGTTGTTAATTATAAATTTAACAATTAACATTTATAACATTTTCATTAATAAAGTCACCGAACTACTAAAACCGCCAGTGGCTGGCAACAATGAGGGATTTTTAAACAGCACTGCGCTTATTTCGGGCGTGCCGGGATAAGTGAAATCTAACCAATGATTAATCGCTAATTCAGAGCCGTCTTTTAAACGAAACTGGATACCAAGATCATTATTAGTCGTTTTTAAAAGACCACTATTAAAATTGCTGCTGCTACCCTGGAATTGCAAACGTATGGAAACGGGATATCCTTGCTGGCAGTCGAGCTGTATTGGGATGATTTTTTGGTACTTAACTCCATCAATTTCTGTTATTACGAGGTCATCACCAAAATTTATATCCGTCGTCTGATTATTATTTATGGTGCAGACTGGCTCACGAACAGTGACTTTTACCACCATCGTTCCACCACCCACCCCGCCTGCAAAAACCCAAAAAGGCAGGATTAAAGAACAGACTGTGGTTATCATTCTGGAAAATAGCTTCATTACACCCTCCATCTTTACTGGTAATCTATTTCCAGTGTCGCCACTGCGTTAAATGCCCCAGGTTTTAATTCACTATCTACACGTTTTACCGGCACCGCACTCATCGCAGGCGGTACACCAACAAATGGCAGCCAACTATTGAGCGGCAGCTTGGTTCCCTGGGCACGTAATTCAATACCCAGGTCTGTATGATTAGTATCTAATACATCCTGATCAAAGCTGGCACCAATGCCGGTAAAACGCAGTTTCAAACTATCCACCGGTGCAGCGCTGCAATCGAGCTGAGCATCAATAGGTTGTTCATAACGGCTGCCATGAATATCGTTATGCAGCAGGTTGTCACCGAAATCGACATGAATAGGATCGACATTGAAAATGCACGGCTGCGGGTAAAATAATTGGCCTGATATCGTTATATCCGTTGCTGCGGTTTGTGCCTGAATCGGCAAGGATATGAATTGAAACGTAACGACTAACGCCAGCGCTGTTTTCACTGATATGCCATAGCCAAACATCTTTATTGATACTCAATTTGCAGCGTCGCCAAGGCCGTTATTGCACCGGGGGTCAGCACGGCCGAGCTCTCTTTCACCGGCACCACACGCAATACCGGAATCGCATTGCGGTCAAAGTTATGCCAGCTGTTTAAATCCAATTTCGTGTTTCCTGTGCCCTGGCTAAATTGCATGGCAAAGCCGTTCACATTGGTTTGCAATAACGTCGCGTCGGAGGCAGGCAATCCTGTGAAACGCAAACGCAACTGATCGTTAGCTGCATTGGTGCAATCCATCCCCGGATCGATGTCAACGCGATAGTTACTACCATCAATTTCAGTGGTCACCATATCGCCGAGATCAACATCCAACTGGGCAGAATTAAAGGTACATGGAACGGGGTAGACCAACGTCCCCGAGAAGTTGATCTGCGCAGAAGCAGATGACGCATTCGCCGGGCTGTGGGTCAGCAATACACAGGCTAAACCCAAGCCAGCACCTGAAAATAAAGCCGATAGTTGCATCCTGCTTCCCTCACTCTTAAGCCAAATAGCCATTATTTCGCGATTGATGATTTCACTACGCACTGCTGCGCCTGGCAGCCGAAAATGAGCTGTGGCTGACCGCCATAATCGTTGATATAGGTCAGCACCGGAGCATTACCTAATGCGGCAGCAGAACCTCCCAGTGTGATATGACTGTTCGGTGCCAGCATTACTGCTTCAAACCCACTGACTGACTTCTCTCCCGCTTTCGCGCTGGCACCAATTAAGGTGACGTAATACGGCGTTGGGTTGTTAACCTGATAACGATCGCCCTTTTTGCTGAGGGTGATTTTTTCCTGGAAAGGCGCGTTCTGTTTGTCCGACGCCTGAGCCGCTAGCAGCGCCGGACGATAAAACAGCTTGATACGCGTTTGTAACGCAATTTGCAGCACGTTGGATTTTTCTGACTTAGGCGGAATTTCACGCATATTGAAATAGAACAGTGATTCACGATCCTGCGGCAGTTTAGCAGTCAACGCATTAGACTGGATCTTCACCTGGCCTTTACCTTTCGGTTCCACACGCTGAATAGGCGGCAGCACCATCAATGGCGAGGTGTTCCCCTCCATCTTTTTACCCTGCTCATCTTCCAGCCACGCCTGAGCCAAATAGGGCAATTTCGCATTATTGTTGTTTACACTGAGACTGATAGATTTTTCACCGCCGTTATACACTACGCGAGTACGGTCCAGACCAATCGCAGCCTGAACAGATGTATGGCTAAAGATACCGATGCTGGCCACAAACAGGCCGGCTAATGCATTTAATTTCATCATTACACCTTTTAATTAACTTTGTGGTTCCGCCGTGCGCTCGCAAGGCAGGAACAAGATTTCGCTCATATCAGCCGGTAATTTATGCGGCATGGTCATATGGCACTGAATGTCTCCATTCCAGCGGACCGACATCGTACCGCCTTGCTGGATACCACTGAGGTAAACGTTCCCCTCATCATTCACTATCCCTGTTTCCTGCTGTTTTTGATTCTGCACTGTCGCGCCAAAGGGCGGGAATGAACCATCAGCCAGCCGGATAATCGCCATTGCTTTTTCACCGGCAATGACATCAAAACGTCGGAAGCCAATAGCTCCCTCGGTCAACGTTGTTTGGGCAACCGATCGTATGGCTTCAACGTTGTCATTCAGCTTATCCACATCAATCTTGACGCTGGTGCGGTAATAATTGCTGAGATCGCTCACCACAGCTTTACCAAACAGGTTGGTGCGAGTTGCTCGTGAACCATTCCCCACCGGCACATCGGCAATGCCATCAGTATCCACTAACACACGTGTGCCACCCATCTGCGTTGCACGATGCAGTGCTCCACCCTGAGTGGTCAAAGTCATGCCGCCCTGCAGCGACAGGCCAAGCGCGGAATAGCGACCTTCACGGTGGCTTCCGCTCGCTTTCACATTGGCGAGAGCGCCATCCAGCGTGTAATAACCACTCATTTCAGAACCATGGTCAGAACTGCCAGCGCTCACCTGATAACTACTGTTATCGCCAAGGCGATCGTAATAGCTCAGGTTGTTACGCGTATCACTACTGCTGGTGGCGCCGTTGTAACTAACACGCCCAGATTGCCCCCATGGAATGGAGAGCGATAAATACGCCCCTTCATCCTGTCCGCTACGGGTATTGGAACGGTACCCGGTTAATGAAAGTGAAAGATTGCGCCAGTTGCCCAGCGAGAAAGCGCTCGACAACGTTAGGTTATAGTAATCACTATCTGGCGCATCCCAGTAAGTCTGATGGCTGTAATTGAAGTAAGCATGCAGCCCAAGTGATTCAATCTGTTGATTGAATGTTGCGGTGTACATCTCTTTGCTTCGACCACGTCGATTCCAAGTACGGTTAGCTTGCATATCCAGAAAATCGTTCATATTCAGGAAGTCGCTTTCTGCAAAGCGGTAACCTGCAAACGTCAGGTTGCTGCCGGTGTCGAGAAAACGCTTGGAGTAACTCAAGCGATAAGAGCGTCCTCGCAGCATGGGCTGATTGGCAAAGCGAGCAGATGATTGCGTAATATCAGCCGAGATCGCGCCAAATCCGAGGAGATCACGCCCAATACCTGCAGCTATGGCTTGATAATTATCATTGCCTAAGACTCCGCCATACAATGACCAGCCATTACTGACCCCCCATGAGAACTCACCCGTGGCAAAAGGAGAACCGCTGCGACGGCGATCGTAATCACTTGCCTGCCCTACTGCGGTTTTGAAACGTACCATGCCCGGACGGGTTAAATACGGAATGGAAGCCGTATCCACCTGGAACTCATGTACTTGCCCATCCTGTTCTTCAACACGAACATCCAGCAGACCCGATACCGCGCTGCTGAGATCCTGAATACGGAACGGCCCAGCAGCAACCTGTGTTTCCTGAATGACACGACCTTGCTGACTGATCACCACTTTGGCATTAGTTTGCGCTACACCGGCCACTTCCGGCGCATAGCCGCGGAGATTAGGCGGCAACATTTGATCGTCAGAAACCAGGCTGCCGCCGACGAAACGGAAGTTGTCAAAAATTGCCGAGTTGAGATAATCCTCACCTACCGTAAGTTTTGCCTGGTACTCTTTCAAAGCGCGAAACGCATAGATGCGATTCCATTCAACATTTTTAGAATGCGACTGATAGTTTTTGCGCCAGTCATGGCGTGCCTGCCAGTCGGCACGCAGACGCCATGCACCCACATTAGCACCGGCTGTTCCATTACCGGTTAGATAGCTGCCACTCTCACCTGAAGCATTGTTTTGCCGCTGATTCTGTAAATTCAGGTTGTAATCAAGAATCAGACCTGGAATACCATTTTCCCAGCGTGAAGGTGGATCCCAATCGGCATGCTGATATTCGAGATAGGCTTGTGGAATGCTCAAATAGAGTGTGCTGCTCCCAAGATCGGTGCGGGCTTCCATACCTGCCAGGCTGGATAATTGCAGACACTCATTTTCATGCCACCACTGCAGCCCAGAATTCAGAGAAGGCTTGAGTCCTAGCTGCGCGACTATTTCCGGTGTTAAGCAAACCTGACTGCCTTCTGGCTCATCATCTGGTGCGTAATAGGCCAAACTTTGCTCAGGCAACGTGGCATCATTTATTTTTATCGCCAGAGAGTAATCGCCCGGCATAATATAACCCTTGCGGGAGAATTGACTTAAATCAATATTATCGCGGTCTTTCAAATCGAGGATTGCGGTATTAAACGCAACATCCTGTGCCTGAATCGTAACGGGCAGTGTTAAAATCAGACTGGTGCGCAGCGCGATCTGACAAAAAAGACTTAACGCCGATCGTTGAAATATTCGCATCTGACACCTCAATAGTAATCAATTCCTAACCGCAATGACGAATGGGAGCGTCCAGACTCGCCCTCTTCTTTTTCACTCAGGATATTGAGATGAAAGAAATGCTCTTGTTTTGTTGACGAAAATGAAGTGGTATGGCCTGAAAACATGGGTTGATAAATTATTTTTGAATTAACGTGTTTCAAACCGTTTAGGAACCGGACACTTCGAGATACCTGTGCATACGATGCGGGTTCGAAACTAAACTGAGCATGATGATGCTCCGTTTGAGGTGTGGCGCATCCAATTAACTTAACGCTAATATGATAGTTATCCCCGCTCGCTGTAACTGCATTTTTCTCTACCACAATTTGTTGATAATCATCATCTAAATCGATAGTACAGGCAGAATGAAGGATCTCCCCGCTCATATTTACGCGAGCATTTAGTACACCATCAGAAAAGGCTTTCGGCGCAACGGACATTAATATAAGCATCAGAAGTTTTGGGATGCTTTTTCTGAATAAATAGACCCGCATGTTTTCACCTGCCATTAAGCAGGTAATTTCCTGCTTTAGCCAGGAAATTACCTGGTGCTTATTTACTGATAGTTCAGCTGGAAACCAGCAACAGATGAATAACTGCCTGGCACCACTGTAGCTGAAGCACCACCGCCCTTCAGGCGAGCAGAGAACTGCAAACGGTTTTGTCCGTCAACCAACGTTTGGGTACTGGTCGCCGTATTCAGTTTTACTTTCTGACCACTTGCATCAGTAATCAGAATATACGCCCCCTCAGCACTGCCGTTCAGCGCCAGACTATCAGCGTCGTACTGAGAAGCACCACCGGTGAAGATTACATCAACACTATCTTTGGTTGTAATAATGCAATTATCCAATTGAATATCAAAACTAACCGGAGAGGATTCACCAGTATTATTGTTTGCCATCAGTCCGGCATTAGCCACCTGCCCAAGATCAACAGTTTGATCATCTTCACCTGGTGCAATAGAGCATGGTGCATCAATAATCAAACCTTCAAATGTCACAGTGCCACTATTCGCGCTTGGCGCATTAGTACTAATGGCTGCATGCGCAGTGGTTGCCGTTGCCGCAGAGAAAGCCATTGCAATAATTGCTTTTTTAAAAATCATTTAATAACTCCGAATTAATTGAAATGAACTCGATATTAATTCAAGCTCTTCACAACGGCTGAGATTGGATTAATTCAAGTTTCGCCATTATAAATACTAACCTAATGTAACTATATGAGAGCACTCTCAAATTATTGATTGCGTAAGAATTGAAATGTAGTTAAAAGCGCCAATAATTAAGGACTAATAATATATTAATAACCATTCATCAAAGTAATTCCGCACCGATTTATGCCTCTCATATTTCATCTTGCCAATAGTTGGCATTCAAAAAACACTACTTATATTAAAAAATAGTGCCGCTTCCAGTCTCGAGTCAGTTGGTCTTCCGTCATCTGTAAATACTTTATCAATGTAATTCTTTAGATCAGCATAAAGCTGACCAGGCTCTCCAGTCCACTTATAAAGCCCTACATTGGGGTCATAAAAATAGCATCTATTTCTCTTCTTATATAATGCGACAACATGTGAAGATTCGTCTCCTATCTCAAAGACTAATAAAGACAGCCCCTTACTAAAACTAAATCTCGAGCTAGTAGAAACATAATTTTTAATATCAAATTGAGCACTTACTTGGGAGTTATACTTTTTTACAGTAAAACTTCCACCCTTAGCCTGCCACTTGAGTTGCATGCCTAATATGTCCAGTCTTTTCTCAATATCAGGCAAATCTCGGCGTTCTCCTGATATAACATGGTAAAACCTTGCCATACGAATAGAAGGATAAGTGTCAGGAAAAATAGTTTTGTCAGAGCCGGATGTCGCCACATCCATTAACCAGATGGCACTCATTCCAAGACAAATACCGCCATCTATCTCCTTATCAACCATGTAGTTATAATAATTTTTTAGCTCTTTCTTTAATTTTAAAGGCATAAAAACTCCATTAGATAAAAAAACCAGCCGATCATCTATGTTTTTTTAATGATTAAATCACCATTATTAAACGATAGAAGCCAGTAAACTACATAACAAAAACTCAGTTATCGCCAAGAGCACTCTCAATTTTAACGCTTTTCAAAATAATAATTTAAGGTTTTATGATATTTACGGGCTTGCGTAGAGCGAGCATTGATAAATTGCATAAATTCCTTCTCTCGTTAATCATCGAAAAGAAATCATTAACACCTGATAAGTCTCTAGCAAAACGTAATAAACCATAAACAGGATCATAGACAAAAAGAGATTTTTTATCACAGGCATATGCCATTGCGTGATCACGGAGATGAATGGTTCCTGCTGGAAAAGTTGAAGTTGCAAAATCAGTTAATAACTCTGTCTTGATTTCTGCAGCCTCAAAAGGTGTAGTGGAGTACCACTTAAATCCATCACATGAAGAAGAATAAAAATTAATCAAATTCAGCGTATCCAGTTTATTTATTTCTGGATTACTTAAATCATTTGATGTTTTGTCATTACAATAACGCCTATGTAGCAAATTCATCTCCGTAATATTAAAGTAATTAACATTTATCGACTCCTTTTTTAATACTTTAGTGATAAAATAGAAGGCTGAACCACGACAAATTTGCAAACAATCGTAGCGTTCCCTGTATTTACGTGCATCTCCCCAACCAAATTTCTCTCGAAATGTAAGGTTACTCATTTTAATCTCCATTGGTTATTTTATTTGTTTTAAAATTCAAAAAATGAATCATCAGTAAGAATTGTTTCATGCAACAAACTATTTATGTTGCTTTCTATTTCTTTATATATATCCTGCCTATGATGAACACTCATATTTTTATTATCTAACGATTTGATTAGCACCGCTGGTGGCGTTCCAACCTGTAATAATGCGCGTCGCAGTGAATACACTTCCGTCTTCAACTCAGAAATGGTCATATGTTTGCGCTGCTTCCTTTCTGAATCGAGTAATCGCTGATCCAGCGCATCTAATCGCTGATGAATTTCCTGCCAGCTTTGCGTCACGTCGTTAATAGTCGAACCCTTTGAAAGCTGGCTATACCAGTTTTTTACTGCCGGGTTATTCGGTTGCAAATTATTGAGATGTCGCACAAGTTGATTTCCCTCGTGTAGCAGCCAACCAGCGGGACGCAAGGCTAATTGTTGCAGCTGAGTATCGATCTCATTCCATTGTGGTTCAGTGAGGGGCTGTCGACTGGACCTTGCCGACTGAAACGCCGCGTCCAGTTTTTGTAACATTACAAAAGGGGCTAAATGCGGTGATAACGCGGGGGGCTGCAACTTTAGCCACAATATAGCGATCAACAATCCCATGGCAGTTGCACCGCCCACAGCGCCCAACGCCAGCCATCGCCAATATGTCGGCCCACGCTTGACAAGAGGTACTAATGGCGTCACTGCTCTCTGTTCTTCAACAGGCTGCTCTTCTATAGTTACAGATTCAATCTCAGGCGTTTTGCAAACCACCTGCGCGGGTTGCGCAGCATCCCATTCCAGCACAATGTTTTGTGGTGAGCGCGCGCGCACTTCCAGGAAATAGCAGAGATTACTCAACAACTCATGGCCACGCGCTCCACGGTTTTTCGCCATCCTGCTCAACACTTGCAGCGCTGCTGCGGCGCGCACCAGATCATCACTTTCTGGGGCGCCCGGTGCCAGGGTATAAACCGGCGTCACCAAATGTGTGGCGCACCAGGTAAGGACTTCGCGCTGAAGTGCAGGATCTCCCGGCTGCGATTTCTCTACGCTCATCGCGGAGCTGAGTAACGTCAAGCCTTCAGCCAGTCCATGCCAGCCGTGTAAACGTAATGAGATTAGAATGAACCAACTGCCGGTTTGTAGATCATAATCATGCGCACGAAATACTCGCTGGCACAGGCGCTCCAGCGCTGACCAGTCAGTGTTACTATGAGGTTGCCGTGCCAGCTTCGCCATTTCACTGCTAAGTAACAGAAACGCCGTATGCTGACGGGGTGGAACAGGATTGAAGCGCAAGGTTTCTCCGCTCAGCCCCCCTTTCATGCCAGCTCCTTATGGCGCTTATTTACCAGAGTCAGGCGGCCTTTCGTCACGCTTAAATTCAGGGTTTGCAATTCATCTGTCGCACAGCCCAGCAACATATCCGCCAGCAGTGGCATTACCAGACGGTTGATTGCTGCATCAACATCACGTGCACCGCTCTGTGCTGTCTGGCAAGACTCCGCCAGCAGCGTCACAACAGTGTTGCTGTAGCGTAAAGTGTGTTTTTGTCCGACTAATGCCAATCGCGCAACCAGTTTGTCCAACTTAAGCCGAATAATCTGATGAAGGGTCGCCGGTTGCAGAGGGCGATAAGGAATTAACTGCATACGCCCCATCAGCGCAGGTCGGAAAACGCGTTCAAAATCGGGACGAATAAGATCACAAAGGCCTGTTGTATCCTGCTGCTTTGCATCCATCAGTTTTTCACTGGCAAGGTTACTGGTGAGAATAATCAGCGTGTTGCGGAAATTGATGCGCTGCCCTTCAGCATCGTCCATCCAGCCTTTATCAAATACCTGATAGAACAGCTCCATGACATCCGGGTGCGCCTTCTCCACTTCATCAAGCAGCACTACGCTGTAAGGCTGGCGACGAACAGCTTCCGTTAACACCCCGCCTTGTCCGTAACCCACATATCCGGGTGGCGATCCTTTCAGGCCGGATACGCTGTGTGCTTCCTGATACTCCGACATGTTGATGGTGATTAAACCGCGTTCACCGCCACACACCAATTCAGCCAGCGCCAGCGCAGTTTCCGTTTTACCCACGCCAGAAGGTCCCGCCAGCATAAATACGCCCGTCGGTTTGTGCGGATCGTTAATGCCTGCCTGGGCAATGCGCACCTGCTGCGCGATAGCCGCCAGCGCCTCATCCTGGCCAATAACCCGCTGCTGCAAACGTGGCAGCAACTCGTCTGCTTGTTCTGCTCTTTTTTCCAGCATTCGTCCCAGTGGAATGCCGGTCCAGCCAGCCAGTACATCAGCAATACAAACTTCATCGACACAATCAAACACCAGCGCCAGTTGCTGTTGTGCTGACTTAAGCTGCGCACGTAGCGCCAGACGTTGCTGAGCATCATCACACTGGTGAATTTGCTGCACGAGCGCCTGTTGTTGATGCCATTGTGGTTCCAGCCGGGCCAAATCGGTTAGCAACGCCGCTTCACGCTCCGCTATCCATGCCAGTCGTATTTCGTGGCCGCCTTCCGCCTGTAAACCCAGTTGTTCTGTTCGTAAGTTGTTCAGTAATACATGGAGATCTTCAATCTCTTTTGGCTGATGAGATTGTGATACGGCTACCCGCGCGCATGCGGTATCGAGTAATGAAACGGCTTTATCGGGTAACTGACGTCCTGCAATGTAGCGTGAAGACAAACGGACCGCGGCTGTTAAAGCCTGTTGCTGAATAGTGACCTGATGGTGATGCGCCATCATCGGCGCCATGGCGCGCAGCATCGCTATCGCCGTCTCTTCATCGGGTTCAGCGACACCAACCACCTGGAAGCGACGTGTTAGTGCGGCATCTTTTTCGAAATATTTTTTATATTCTGCCCAGGTTGTTGCTGCCACCACGCGCAATTCGCCACGCGCCAGTGCGGGCTTCAACAAGTTCGCGGCATCATTTTGTCCGGCACTGCCTCCCGCACCAATCAAGGTATGCGCTTCATCGATAAACAGGATGATGGGTTGGGGATAGCGCTGAATCTCTTTAAGCAAATTTTGCAAGCGCTGCTCAAATTCACCTTTAACGCTTGCGCCTGCCTGCAGTAAGCCCATATCCAGGGTGAAAATTTCGGTAGTAAGCAGCGCGGGCGGCACCGCACCACTGATAACGCGTTGAGCAAGCCCTTCCGCCAGCGCAGTTTTACCTACGCCAGGTTCGCCGGTCAGCACGGGATTGTTTTGTCGACGACGTAGCAGCACATCGATCATCTGGCGAATTTCATGTTCGCGCCCTAAAACCGGATCAAGCTTTCCCTGACGCGCCTGTTCGGTGAGATGATGAGTGAATTTAGCCAGCGCACTATTACTCTCGACTTTATCCCGGTTGCAGTTATTAGCCACCTCAGGGGGTTGCTGGCATAGCCATGCATCGGCTACGTTGACATCACAATCAAGAGCTTGTTGAAGTGAAGGGATGAATGTTGATCGCTGTTGCAACATTCCCGCCAGTAACGCGGCAGGCGAGATAACGGGTTGCAACCAGTTAACACTGGCGTGTAACCATGTGGCCTCAAGAAAATTCACCAGAGTCGGCGAAAAAACCGGGCCTCGTGTATTGCCGCTTCGACAGTGATCGAGGCTGCTGCGTGCGTTAATCAGCAAACTATCGGCGGCAAGACCACTTTCAAGCACCAGAGAATGCAGAAGCTCAGAATGATCGCTAATGAGCGCGACGATCAAATGCTCGACTTCGATTTCATGGTGAGTGCGTGCTACGGCCTGAGCAATCGCGTTATCCAATGATTTACGCGCTGCTGGCGTCAGTAACTGAACGATGTTTTTTAAATTACTCTGCATAAATGCTCCTTAATTGCTACACATTGCTATTGAAGTCGGCAAGGCAGTCAGTTTTCCCTGGAAATGGCCTGTTTGCTGACGCGCCTTTTGTCGTGCTGCCAGCTCGTCTCGTTCGTTCTGTAGTTGATCAATTTCATCATTGAGGTTTTGCCACTGCTGCCAGCGCGCTATTACCGCCTCAGCACCCTGCACGCGGTAACGCACCAGAACCTGCGGGATGTTGAGATCGCGCAGTGTTGCGAGGTTGTCGGCCGAGAATTCATCCAACTTGAACAAGCGTTCTCCGGTAGAGAAATCACTCAAAAAATCACTCCATGCGCTGTCGCCGACGTAGCGATGCTTCAGTTCCACGCCGGGAAAGCGCACGGTTAAACTCACGGCATTACATTGGTTAGGCGTCCAATTAAAAACGGCTTTATCCTGCAAGTTATTGCTTTCCAACTGCGCGGATTGGCGGGCGCAATGTAATTCCACACGCGTGCCAACAGGCAGCAATCTCGCACCGCCGGGCACGGTGGCTGGCAGGCTGGTGATTTCGACATTTAACGACTTTTGCTCAAGCGCTGTGCGCTGTTTCTCGTGGCGAGCAAGCTGCTCACTGATATGTGTTATGGCATCGTGATCGCGGGTGACCTCGCGTTCGGGTGTAGAGAGTAAATCGTCAGGATCTAAGATGTGATTGACCATCTGCATAAAATCCGGAGTGACAGGCAAAGATTGACCTAACAGGCTTAGCGGTCTGATCCCCGCCGGCGTGCTAATGAGTAAAGGGGCAGCGGCACTTTGTGTAAAGTCAGCCAGATAGTGACGCACTTTCTCCTGCTGCTGTGCTGCATTACGCATTTTTGCCTGTTTGCCCAGTGGCGCGATGACTCTGCTCTGCCACTGATCTTCCAGCCAGCATGCCGAACTGGCTAATGCGTGGGTAGTGAGCGTAGTGAGTTGGCGTTCCAGTAATGTCCAGACTGCCCCCTGCCCGGCGTCACTCCCCCTGTTCGCCAGACGATCGCGTAACTGCAGCCAACGATGTTGCAGTTGCATCATCGCTTGCCCTTGCTCATTAATCTGATCGCCAGAACGGGTACGTGCGATAAATGGAGCATGTCCAGCATCCGACACCGCGCGATTGATCATCTGCGCCAATGCCTCACGCCACTGGTGCCAATGATCAATGTCGTCCGTGTTAATGCTGGCATCACGCGGAGAGCGCAAAATGGCGCGGCGTAAGGCGCTTCGCAATTGCTGTTCACGATCATTTAGCTTTTGTAGCAGCGGTAATGCCGACGGCGCTCGCTGCAATCCCGCCACACGACGCAACTCCACCAGCCAGGATTTCGCCTGTTTTTTATTGATATCCGCTAGTGCTGCATCAAGCTGCTGCACTAACTTGCTGGCGGAATCCTCACCTTTAGCCAGAGCCATCAACTCTGAGGTACGCGCTTTTTGTCCTGGCTGGAGCGCATTAGCACGGCTCATCTCAAGCAAAAACATTAACCATGCATCCTGGCGTAATGCGGGATAGTGCTGCCAGAACGCCTGAAAAACCGGCAAAGTCGCCTCTTCACCGGACGCTTGCTGAATTTGCTCCACCACGGATTCTAAAAAAGGAGTTCCTGCTGGCAGCCAGATTCCATTCAGCGAGGCTGAACCTAAATTCTCTGGCATAAATTGCTGGAGTGTGAGGGGTTGCAGTTTTTCATTCGGCGCAATAAGCCAGCGCCATTGGCTATCGCTGCTGACCAGTTCAACCAACAGTTGTTGCATTGCCTGGATCTCCGGCTTGACGCGCCCTGTGCGCAGAGAAGCACGCTCCAGCGCCAGCACTGTTAATTCCTGCATACCAGCTTGCGCCTTGATCAACACCAAGCCTTCAGGCGTCGCGGGACGCTGCGCCAACTCGCTGAGGGATTCGCCCTGTAACATCGACTGACGAAGTCTGATGGTTTGTGCCAGTTGTAAAATCATTTGCCGTTGCTGTGCCGGTTCAGCTTCAAGAAACGCAGCTCGCCATCTCTTCATTTGCATTCGCGCGTTATTGAAGGTGACACTACTGGCTTTCATTAACGCCTCTTCCAGCGCGCTATGGCGGCTACGCAACAGCGGTAAATAAGGCATGTAGCGGAACGGATGCGCCATCCAGCGCTCATTAACCTCCAGACGCTGCGTCAACGTCTCCACATCATGACTGTTCGTTGACACCATCAGCGGCAAGCTTAACCCCGCAGTGAGAAGCATCCAGCTAGCAAGCAGGCCGGCAATCAGTGGCTTACGCCACTCCATCAGCCACTGCTTGTGCGCCCTTAATGCCTGATGCTGCTGCTGTTGATGGCAAACGGGCAGCACTTCAACCAAAAGCTCCTGAACAAAAAGACTTTCCAGTGCCTGTGAAGCGGGATGTTGCTGCGCAGTAAGCCAGATACCCGTCAACTGGCCGCCAGGGAATAGCGCATCCGGTTCATTTAATGCCGCAAGCCAGCCGTGCAATGCAGGTTGTAACTGGAGAAGATGCTGCTGAAAATCCAATATGGTTGCGGTGTTATTGTCGGGGATCGCACCCTGCAACATGCTGACGTGACTGAGTTCAATCCCCTGCTGCAGTCTTGCAAATAAAGGTTCAAGCAGCATTTCATCCTGGCGATCCACCACCGGCGCATAAGACCAACGATAACCCAGTGCTTGCTGACGTTGTGCAGATGAAAGCTGATTCGCCCACGCAAGGAGACCCGGAATTTCGTCGCCACGCGTCATGATAATAAATATCGGTAATTTGCGACCACACTCCACCATCAGCGATTCCAGATGAGTGCGTAATTTGCGTGCTTGCTGATGCAATTGTAATGGGGAAAGATGCATCAGATCATGGCATGAGATACCCACGACAATTCCGGATGGCGCTGTTAAGCGTCCACTCCAGTTAACCAATTTTTTCCAGGCAGCTTGCGCCGCCGGTTTACCAGAGACCAGATTACTCGCCACATCAACCAGAGCCAGCTGGCGAAAGAACCACCATCTCAAGGTGCGTGTCGGAACGATAGTCTCGGTTCCTGACTGGCGAAATGAAGTCGGTAAGCCGGCATTCGCCAACAACGTGGTTTTACCGCAGCGCTCGCCAATGCAAACGAACCACGGTAAAGCACGACGTTTACGGCTCAGTCGTCGAATAATGTTGGCACCACTTCGCCAGTGCTCAAATAAAACATGTTCTGCCCGTGTAAAATGCAGGGGCGCATAAAGATGGCGTAGATATTCCTTTCGCCAGACTTTTGCAATACCACTCCAGATAATACGAAACAGAAAAACAGTGGCAATTAACGCTAGCCAGATGACAATAGCCAGCCAGAGATTTTCGTCAAACCAGATGGTAATGAGCACAGCCAGAATTAACAGCGCGCTAAGTAATAACGTCCATCCAGCAAAGCAGAGTAACTTCTTAAACATTTTTTATTCAACTAAAGCTAAGTAATAAACCACTCATGGCATAGCAGATGCCGGGAATGATTATCAGGGAGTATTTATTTCTCAGCAGACGGCGATAACCCTCAAAGATGTTATTGTCGTTGCGATCATTTAATGGGGTGATAGCAGCATTATTTGGCCAGTCTGACCATTCAGCAGGTAAGAACTGGCGTTCATTACGGATTCTCTCAACCAGTTGGCTGGCATCCTGATAATGATATTTACCGTGGAATCCCATTAACAGACAGTACAAATAAACCATCCGCACGTTTTTTTGCTTTTCGGTAAGCCCATCGAGACGAGAAAAAAATTCCTCACCACCAATGACTGTGTTGTACCACTGTGTTTGCAGTAACGTATTGCGCCACTGCTGCTTAACGGTTAAAGATGAACGCAATACCATCTCATCAAACCACACCACCATGGCAAATCGCGCGTTGTCTAAATCCTCATCGCCGAGGCCTGATTCATGAGCAGTGCAGAGTGCATCAGCAAAATGCGCTTCGGTTTGCTGGCGAAACGTTGCAAATTCAAGTGCCATCACCTCTGGCTGATTAAATTGACAAACCCAACGCACCAGGGGTTGATAACTGTTAATCAGATGCATCATTTGGCCACCTTACAGACTAGCTGTACCTGCAGATCGGTGGGTGCCTGCGACCAGAAAAAACCCAACTGACGCTCTACTACGATGCGGTGCCATAGCTCACTTTGACATTCGATGAGTAAATAGCGCGAATCTGCCCGTTTTGGCATGCCGCGTGGCGGCTGATGACACAAGGTCAATTTAACACCAGGTAATGCATGCTGGATCAACGCTTCCAGGGTAGATCGTGATGCCAGCTTCATGGCTTGCACTGCTGCGGAAATATCGCTGTTAGCTCCCCATTGCGGTGAACGCACCAGTAAGTAGAGTGCTTCAGCCTGTTCAATTTGCTGACGATCCAGTGGCGAGCAATACACTTCCTGCTCGTCACGTTGCAGCGGGATGTAAGCATTTTCCTCCAGTGCCAGACTATCGAGCAATGCCATCAATACACGTCGGACGCTGTCAAAACAGCCCGCTAAATCCTGATGATCATAGGATCGTAATGCATCATCACCGTGACTCCATTCGCCACTAAAGTTACAGTCGTCATTAAAGGAAGAGAGCTCGCCAATCAGTTGCGCAAGTTGTGCATACACTTGCGAAGGATGAATGCGCGGAGCCTGTCGATAGAGTGCCAGCAGGGGTAAAACCCGATTGAGTGAACGCATCACCAGTAATTGAACGAGCGATTCAGATCGTTCCTCGCTGCCGACTAAGCGCTCGGTACGTTTAAACTCTTCGAGGCTACGCGCTCTATTGCTCAGCTCATAATAGAGGTGATCAATGCGCTTACGCAGCGCGGAAGCCCCATCCAATGTCACTGAGGCGGGGATAAAATCACCATCATGCATCACACTTTGACCATCAAAATGGAAACGAGCTAAAGGAAAACATTGGTAATCAACCGCTTCCTGCTGCTCCTCATCCCACATCAGGCGGAGATTATACGTGATGTGCGGCACGCTGGTTTCTGGCCCCTGGTGATACACATCCTTCATCATGTGTTCATCACGGCAATTTACCCAACGGGTGGCGGCGGGCTGGTCATCGGTTGCCATGCTTACATTTTGTCGTTGTGGTTCAAATTTGCGCAGCGCCAGCCATAACGCAAAGGGACGATCGCGATATTTCCATGCTTGACGAAAATTTCTTTTTTCAATCTGGCAATTCCCTGGATATTCCAGATAAGTTCCATCAGGCAGGATAATGCGTAGCTGATTAATTTCTGCGGTAAAGTCAATTAATGCATCGTCATTGAGACGATAATCGATGACGCCTTCGTTCCAGGCGTTCGCCAAAGTAAAATGACGGCTATGCTGCCAACCTTGATATAACTCAGCAGCCTGAAAATGCTGCGGTTGTAAATAGAGTCCTGAATACCAGTAAATAGCTTGCTGTTCCGGTAGCATTTAATTTCCCCTAGTCGTCTCTGGTGCTTTTTTATTTAAATTTTCCGCACCATTGATTCTCACAATACTGCTTTTACCCAAAGTGATTGAAAGTGATAACGGTGACAATGTTGCCTGCCAGTCAGAGCGCCACCAGAATGGTTGTGTTGCATCCACGGGAATTGCAAATCGTGCGATATGTCCTTCAGATGGGAAGGGGTAATATCCGGCGATAATAGCGACCTGGCGAACCTTTTCTGCCCTGTCGATATGCAGTGTGTGTTGCTGCCCTGGCATCAAGGTATAACGGTCCGTTTTTATGAGATGCGGATGTGCAGCAGCACCATGAAATAATGCGCGTATCTCACTGCTACTCTGGAGCACTGCCTCTAACTGGCTGCTGGACGCGGCCTGAATGACTATCACCGTGACGCTATTGGGCATCTCCTGCCACGCGTTCATCTGCGGTTCAGCGATGAGATGCAGACTAATGGCGCCTTCCGCATAAGATGAAGGCACGTTTACAATGGCTTGTTCTTTGGCTTGCGGGTCGTGGCTGCAGCCCGAAATCAATAGAACTAATAGCGTTGCGGCTAATACCCAAAGGGTTTTGCTTCTCATCGTGACGGTCCATGTAAAACAAAATTGATCTCCTGCAGGCTTCTTTCATCGCCTACCATCTCTACGAGCCATTCGCTTAACGGCATATTTGCCCAGCGCGCTGCGCGCTCCATTAACATCGGCACGGGGCTGGATGGCTCGGTTTGACGGAAGAAATGTGCAATCGTCAACATTTGAGTAATGGCTAAATCGCGGGACATCACTTGTGGCTGCCTGAAGGATTGTGGCTCTGTTGAGGCCGGATCGCTCAGCACATTCAGGGTCATGACTTCATCCTGTTGTGAACTGGTATGGCTATGAAGGCGCATAAGAAAATCATACACGTCGCCTAATATCTCGTGACTCTGCGCAAATAATGCCCCCTCAGACTCAGGCTGAAGGGCGGTGTAACTGTGCTCAACCAGCACAATTAATTGCTGACTGGCTTCCACATCAGCCATAACGCGCGCAACTTCACAGGCATCCTGCTTACTGGCCCATTGGATAAAGGCAGCCATGCTGTAATCTTCTTGCTGCTCATCCTCCACAGACTGATGCCCCTGATGCTCGAAACTGAGTACCTGCTGCCACCATAAGAGGCTGCTTGGCATCGCATGGAGCCAGGGCTTAAGTTTCAGTATCTGACTTAGGTCACGATCAAGACGGATCAACATGCCGTGGCGAAACGTGGCGCCATCTTCGGTTAATGCGGGCCATGACTGGGGCCAGCACTGACGTAGAAAACCGTTGATCAATTCCAGACCCGCGCGCAAACCTTCACTCTGATGTAAATGAACCCAGGCTTCCGCCAGCCAACAAGCGATCTGTAAATCCTTACTTCGATTAATCAGCACCTCTTCACTGAGTCTGGCGACTAAGCCCCAATCGGCTTTACGAGGTGCGCTGGACCACTCATCCTGCGGCAGAAAATCCGGATCGCTAATGCGTGCCTGACGAATTCGCTCATAAATCATCTCATTTTCGAGCTCTTCACCTGCAGCGTTGGTACCGGCAATGGGTTGCAATAGCGCTTCAATATTAAATTTTATCTCTCTGTTCATTGCTTGTTATCCAATTAAAACCTTTGGGCATCCCGCCACAATAGAACCGCCGTGAGCACACAAATCCCCCATACGGGCGGCGGGCTTGCCACCAATCAACACTTTGCTGCTGCCTTTAGCGACAGTGTCGGGCGGGCCGCTACAAATAGCCATATCACCGACCGTGGCGGCGGGTAGGCCGCCAATCAACACCTTCGCGATGCCAGGCCCACTGATAGGCCCACCAATATGAGGAACCGGGACCGGGCCAGGAATCATCATTGGGCAGACATGCATATCGCCGACTCTTGCTGCAGGCTGGCTCATCTTCTTATCCCTCACAAGCCAATTTTGACCAAACCACCATCAATGGTGACCATGGCGTTTCCTTTAACATCCACTTTGGCACCTGCCACCTTAACTTCCGCCTGTGCCTGTAGCGCCAGTGTGGCTGCTTTTAGATTAACCTCAGAGGCAGTGAGTGACATTTCCGTGCCGCCCACTTTGAGGGTGATGCCCGACGACGTTAAGGCAATTTCATTACTGCCTACTTTGAACGTAATCGACTCACCGGATTCGATTACACAAGCCTTATCTGCCTTAAATTGACTACCGCCTCCGGTAATCGTGGTTTTCTGATCGCCCGCTTTCACCGTAATGGTTTGGTTTCCCTTCACGTTGCAGGCATAGTCGCCGTCACTGAGGGAGAGCCGATAATTCCCCTTCTCAAGCAGTTCTTCACGATTCCCCTCTTTCAGCGTCAGAAGATCATTACCTTTGGTAATTTCGCTGCGTCGGTTTGCGGCAACCGTTAACGTGAGATCGTTACCAATCTCTGTTTCGCTATCGTTTAATACCTTCAGATGCCAATCTTTTTGCGAGCTAACAATTAGCTTTTCCGCATCCTTTTTGTCGTCAAATACAATGCGATGTCCTTCGGTAATCTCTCCTTTCGGACTGCTGCGGGAAACAAAGCCGCTGTGCAATTTCTCATCGGGTAAGGCAAAGGGCAGCGGATTGAGATCGCTATAGACTGAGCCGATGACAATGGGATAGTCAGGATGTCCCTGCAGGAAACTCACCAACACTTCACTGCCAATACGTGGTAGAAACATGGCACCATACTTGCTTCCAGCCCAAGGTTGGGCAATGCGAATCCAACATGAGCTACTGTCATCGCGGCCATTTTCCTCATCCCATGGGAACTGAATTTTGATACGGCCTTGTTCATCGGTATGCACCTCTTCAGAATCAGGGCCAACAACCGTGGCGGTTAACATGCCGGTAATTGAAGGCACTGATGTCACTTTTGCTGGTCGCAATCGCTGTGACAGTGGCCAACAAACAACTGAGCAGGTGAACTCACTCGTTGACGTCAGATTACTGGATGCGCTGAGATTGATGCGTTGGATGCCATAGCGAGCACTGGCTGTAGGATGTGCACTCAGGTCGAAATGCTCACCCGCCGCTAGCCAGAACGCATTCATCTCACCTTTGAAGGTTTTTTGGTTGAGTTCGCTACGTTGCTGGTGTAATTGGCCCAGCTGTTGTTGCCGCGCTTCTTCTTGCTCACCGTTGGCATCCAAGTGAGAGAATCCCGCGATCGGCCATTGCGCTGCATTACTCAAAGGGGATGTTACCGGCGTGGTAACGCTCTGTTGTACCGTCCAGCCACTCACGCCGGCATGTTCTTGCACGCCTGCCACTGGATGGAACGGCAGTGTGGCGACAGCGGAGACGGGCCAGGCTTTTTCGTGATCGGCCAGGACCAACTGGTGCTTGTCTTTCTGATGCACAAAGAAGTAACTGATTCCCGCGCTTTCCAATAGACGATGGATAAAGTCGAAGTCACTTTCGCGGTATTGAATGAAATACTCCTGTTCCGGATAGCTGTCACTCAAACTCAAACTTACATCGGTAATTTCATGTTCTTTCAACAATGTCTGTACCAAATCAGGTACGTTAGTTCGCTGAAATACACGCATATTCTGACAGTGTCGGGTTCGGACCAGTTGCGGTTCAATTGTGGCGCGAAAATAGTGCTTACCATCACGATCGTGCTGCTGCTCCAGATGCATCAACACGCCATGAACAAAGCGCTGGGTATCGTCTTCACCAATGCGGCAGGCAATTGTTTTACCTAACCAGGCAGCTGGATCAATACCTGCCGGCGTCGTGAAGCAAGCGTGCCAGCAAAAGGGTTCGGAAATCGCCTCTTCACCTTCCAGAGAGATTAAAACCCACTCATTAGCCACCGGCCCTTCCCAACCGATAAAGCGTTTTTGTTGATTCATTAATCTAGACAACGGGTTAACTCCTTGGGAATACACAAGCGACGTACATCCGGGCCTGGCTTATCTCCCAGGCAGGCATTACGCCCTAATTGACTGTTATTTAGTTGGGTCGCGCGGCTTTCGTTCTGGGTTATTTCAAGTTCAATATCAAACTCCAGTCCTGGGCCGAGGTAGGTATGTACTAAGTTACTCAAGGTGACGAGCTCACGCTCACCTGGGAAAAAGCGCATTGCCTGATTTGCGTTCAATGGCCCGAGCTGCAGCCGAAAAGTATTTTGCTGCTCCCAACACTGCTGGCCGAGCATAGGGGCATCCGCCAACGAACGTTCAACATTACCAAGCTGACAACATTCGTTAATATCGACATGACGCCACTGGCGCTGGAAAGGAGTAATTCTCACTGGCACTGCAAAGGCATGCTTGAGTAACGCCTCCAGATTAACCATCGAGCGGACAGCCGGTGCCAGTAGCGAGGCGTAGCGGCCATTGCTGAGCACTGAGGGTTCATGCAATACGCCACAAAGTGCCTGTGTTGCCTCAGCCAAAGGCATCGCTTCACGTAATTCGGCAAAAGCGTAATAGTGATATTTCTCCCAGGCCAGATAGCGCAGACACTGCAAGCGATGGGTAAACATATCGAAAAAAGCCTTGCCCGCGCGATCACCATAACGGTAGTGACGCTCGGTTAGCCATTCCGTATACACCGCTGGTAACGCACCAACGGCGCCAGTTAGCCCCTGCGTCATCACCTCAACTTCCAGGCGACCATCTTGCCGCACAGTAAGACTGCCAATATCCTCGACCGGCGCATCGAGTGACAACGGCGAAATAAAGCTCATGGCTTCATCAAGTAGTTGCGCTTTGTTTGACGGCATTGTCAGCGCGCGCTGTTTTAGCAGGGCTCTGACCTGCTGATAAAAATCCTGTTGGTGCGCATGGCGATTCAAATCCATGAAAGCCTCCCCGCTCGTACCGGCCAGACACAACGCGTGCTCTGTTCACTGCTGATTTGTGTTACCAGCCGTGAAAAGCTATTCACTGGAGCATAGAGGCCGAGAAAATGGTCAAGAAAACGGCAAAACAGGAAGTATTCACTCTCAGTGGCTGCATCGGCGGCAAAAGTCAGCTCAATTTCAATGCCACGAGCAAGCGAGTGCGGATCGCTGGCCACCAGGCGCGCATTTACCGTGTTCACTTCTAACGAGCAAATATGATTAACCAAAGGTTCCATCGCCCGGTTATGGCTGAAGTCATACAGCGCCAGCGTCTCTTTCAACACCTTGCAACCTTGTGGTCCGCTTAAGGTGATGTGATTAAGCGTCAATTGAGACAATAAACGCCAACGCAGGCTAGAGTGGCCAGGAGCCGCAAGTTGATGAGTGGGTCGTGTTAATGCATGTATTGTCACGCCCGCTAACGGTAATTCGGCAGTAAAATCCCCGCGCGGATCACCATTTGCCATTTGACATGGGAGATTGCCGTTATGGCAGGTGACGTCCAAGAGTGCAACGTCGCCTTCAGGTAACAAGGTATCTCCACCACGATCGGCAAAGGCAATGCGGCACTGCTGCCTGCTTACCTCAAGGTTACTAGCCTCATGCTGCAGTTGTTGCCAAAACAAACCGTTTTGAGCATCAACATTTGCCTGATCCAATCCTAATAAGGCATAAACGGGTATCGAAGTGGTCTGATGGTTTTGAGTACGCTGGATGTAAACCCGATCAATCGACCAGGTGAAACTCGCGCCCTGCTCTCGCACATCCACAACCACCGGATATTCTGCAATGTGCGGATGCAGGTTGATTGGCTCCGCACGACGTGAATAGAGATTAATGGCAGGAGTACAGTTGAGGCGAAAGAAATCCTGACGGACTGGCATACAAAGTTCGTCAAGTTTTTGCGTCAAGGTACAACGATTAAATTGCAGGTGAAGGGTAAACGGCGTTTCAGCCGTGGCGGTAAACCCCTCAGGTAATAAGATATCGATGAAGTGAAACTTCGCAGGAAACACCAAATAGTCGTGCAGCAGACTGTGTGTGGCAGCAACTCGAGAATCGCGATTAAATAGAGCCTCATCATCAGCAAACCCTACTTCGCGTACCATCTTTACCGGCAGATCAATATGCTGACCATTATGTATGACTGTGAGTTGGCGTAGTTCAGAACCAATAAGGGCATACATTGTGTTGACATGATTGGCGCTACCATGCAAATGCAGACGCACTGCCTTGTCTTCGACTGTAGCACCTGGCCAGACTGAAAAATGCAGCGATAATTCCCACCAGGAATCGTTAGCATCCATTGCGAGCTCCGCGCTAGTCAAATCCGCAGGCCAAAGCGTAACGGGATAAAGCGTTTCAAACTGACACACCTGACCATCGATGGGATGTGAGGAGAGCGCTAACCTTGCTTTGAGACTTTTTACGGCACTCATCCCACTGGCTTTACGTTGTGGTTGCAACTGAACAATACAAACCGATGGAAAAGTGCGTGCCAGTTGTGGCGCCAGCGTTTGCATTAATCCATGCGTGACTTGCTGCATATCATCATCAAGTCGTTGATGAATTTGCGCAGTCAATAACGCGAATGACTCGATCAAGCGCTCAATGTGCGGATCTTCAGTTCGGCCTTCAGAAAACCCAAGCCGACGTGCCACTTTCGGGAATAGCTGACTAAATGCCTTGCCATGCTCGCGTAGCGTTTCGAGTTCCTTCTGATAATAAGAGAGCAATTTTCTCATCATGATAAATATCAGGCCATTTCGTTCAGATAAAAAATGCTCATCGCATCATCCCAGACAAGCAGGTATTTCAATGTTTCATGTTGCCATTTTGCCTGAATAACAAACTCTACCTGTGGAGAGTGGGTCGATTTGATGTGAACAGAAACATCAGAAAGTCGATTTTCAAAACGCTCTATTAACTCCTGAATACGCTGTTGCATCATTTCTATCTTGTTTTTCTTTTCATCGCAAACAAGTGTGCTCTCATCAAGGCCATAATTTAATATAGTACCCTTGAATATGTTATTGTCTTTGGCAACTGACATGCGAGGACGGGAATCAAAAAGCATCCGGAGTTCATCGAATATCCAGTTGCTTTGTATTTCCCATACTGCATCAGGTTGCTCAGGAATGTCATCTGCCAAGCGTTGCAATAATGATTTCATATTTTAATAAACGAGGCACAGCGAACTGTGCCTATAAGGTGGAATTAAAGTTTAGTATTTTCTACGTTACTCCATGACATTTCACCGTCTTTATTGTTCTTAGCATCGACAGGCACTGACACTTTATAATGCACTGAGTCATATGCCATACTAAGGTCTTCAGAAGGAACACCACCATTATTTTTCACTGAAATATTTTGCGCAACAAACAGACATTTTTTAAAGGTCCAGCGTACCAATTCTTTATCTTCGCTGCCTAGCTTCGTCATAACCTTGATGACCACTTCTTCTATTTCTGTTGCTTCAGCGATTTTAGCCGTCATGGCAGGTGTACGCTCATCCACACGCTTTGTCATTGGAATATTTTCAAAATGTGGAGCGCCATCATTACTAACTTTACCACTGCTGCCATCAATACGAGCGGAGCTAAATACGTTCATTGAAGCTCCTTCAAGTGGCATCCACTCTTTAATATCTTTCGGCGGTGTGTTGCCAGTGAAACCCTTGATATGTAAAAAAAGTGTATTAGTCGACATAAAAATAACTCCTTATTATAAAATTAAGCGCCGGTTGATGCAGGCAATTCTGCCACCAGACGTAAAGAAAGGGTCAGGCCCTCTAACTGGAAATGAGGTTTCAAATAAGCGACTGCACGATAATTACCAGGAGCGCCTGGAATTTCAAATACATCAACGCGCGCTTCGCGTAGTGGTTTTTTGGCTTTAGTTGCCGGTCCCACATCATCAGAAGCCGTGACATATTGACTAATCCATTTTTGCAAATAGCGCTGGCACTCATCTTTCGACATAAAACTACCAATTTTGTCACGCACAATAGCTTTAAGATAATGAGCAAAGCGCGAGGTAGTCATAATATATTGTAACTGGCTCGATAAGCGTGCATTAGCGTTAGCTAAATCTGAATCATATTTGCGTGGCTTGTTAACGGATTGCACGGCAAAAAATGCTGCATAGTCGGTGCCCTTGCAATAAATAAGTGGAATAAAGCCCAGTTCCGCGAGCTCTTTTTCACGCCGGTCTGAAATAGCGACTTCTGTCGGACACTGCAAAACACTCTCACCATTCATGGCACGGTAGCTATGAGCAGGCAGTGATTTAACTAAACCTCCACCCTCAACGCCACGAATGGCAGCACACCAGCCATACTCTTCAAAGGCTTCGACCATACGGCCTGCCAGCTCATAGGCAGCATTTACCCAGAGATAGCTTTCATTGATATTTTTTTCGTTATGCGTTTCTTCGAAGTTAAAACTATCGATAGTGATGGTTTTGGCACCGTATGGCAGACGGCCAATCACTCGTGGCAGCGTTAATCCAACATAGCGTGAATCATCAGTTTGGCGGAATGATTTCCAGCGTGCGTAATCTGAAGTCTCAAATAACTTACTTAAATCGCGCGGCCTTGGCATTTCATTGTAACTATTCATACCGAAGAGGCCTGGATTTGCCGCACTGAGGAAGGGGGCATGTGCTGCCGCAGCCACATGTGATATTTGCTCCAGCAACATAATATCTTCAGCTGTATTATCGAACTCAAAATCACCAACAAAGGCAGAGTAAGGCAATCCACCAAAGGTACCATACTCACTTTCGTAGACGGCTTTGAATAGTACAGACTGATCAAAATCAGCTGCTGATTTAAAGTCCTTTAATAACTCTTTTTTATTGCAATTGAACAATCTGACATGTGTATTTTCTGTTACGCTGCTTTGTACTAACTTATGCAACCCACGCCATGAAGATTCTAGCTTTTGAAACTCTGGCGCATGCATAATATGACTAACTTGTTTAGAGAGTAACTCATCAATAGCAGCAATACGTTGTTCAATGCTCCCAACCAGATCGTGGGATATCACAACAGCGCCGGTTGCAACTTCAGCCAGAAAACTATCTAATTGGCTTTTAACCTTCGGACGATCAGTCTCTTTCCGAATGGCATTAGTATTATCAATAATGGCATCAAGATAATCCGAAGATATTGCGGTGCTGCGATCATCTGCAGCGAGAAGCATTTCACTCATTCCGCACCTCCTGTATTTAAATCTACTTTCTCAGCTTGCTGATTGAGTAAATCAACTAATTGCTCTTTGAGTCGTTCATTGCTGGCTGCTCGATTGCGCAAATCGCTTAATTGTTCTCTTAGTGCAAGTAGTTTACGAAGAGGCTCGACCTGAGAAACAATATTGTCCGGCGAGAAATCTTCCAGGGAGTTAAACGTTAGCTCAATTGCCAATTTACCCTCATTTTCAGGCAAAACGCTTTCTACCAACATTTCCGTTTTTGGTGACATACCTTTCATCACCTCATTAAAGTTGTCCTTATCAACTTTAGTAAATTGACGATCGCGTAACGGAGTATCAGCTTGTGAAAACTCTCCCATTACACCTATAACCAGCGGCAACTCTTTACTTTCTTGTGCACCGCCCGTCTCCACATCGTAGCTAATTTGCACCCTTGGTGGGCGAGCTTTCGATAATTTATTCTGAGTGTTACTCATCCATTAGCACCTAATTTCTTAACTGTTTAATTTTGATGAATAGTTTTCAAATTAAGCGACAACCCCTTTCTTTTAATTCATCATCTTGTTCAGGCGAGAACGGTTATGACGCTTCAAAGAAAGCATTAAAGCTATTATTGGATATATTAATGACTACAAAAATGGGGTTAACACTGCAAATTGAAATTTGTCATTTATCCGTAAACTACTATCCATCTCCTGAATTAGTTGACAGAAAATAACAGTACCACCCGTTCAAACCTACAAGAGCACTCTCAATAACCTTTACGTACGATTTTTTATGCTATGAGAATCCATTTACTTCTTCAGTCGCTTAGCCATAATATTCACCTCCATTTATCCTCAGGTTCGTTATGACCCCACCAAAGCAAACGTCTCCGGCGCGCAAGCAGCCGATGAAGCTCAATACGCTGGTCACCCTGATGCTCAGCGCAGTGATTGTGCTGGTGCTGCTCAGCGTGCATATGTTCTATTTCTTCCAGATTGGCGCAGCGACCCGCGCGCAGCTGGAAGATAAAGCCATGGCGGTGGCGCGCACGCTGGCCGACTCACCGGAAATCCAGCGTGCATTGGCGTTCCCGCCGGATGGCACGCGCATCCAGCCGATCGCCAAAGCGGTGGAAGAGACCAATAATTTGCTGTTCATTACTGTCACCAACATGGACGGCATCCGCTATTCGCATCGCAATCCTGAACTGATTGGCAAACACTTCATCGGTGACGACCTGGAGCCCGCGCTGCGCGGCCATGAAAACGTCTCGGTGAATAAAGGTTCTCTGGCGAAAGCGCTGCGCGTGTTTACGCCGGTGTACAACAATCAGCATCAGCAGATTGGCGTGGTGGCGATTGGTATCTCACTGGATGCCGTTTCGGTGCAGATCAACGAGAGCCGCTGGAGCATCCTGTGGACCATCTTTATTGGCACGCTGGCCGGCGCCATCGGTACTTTTGTACTGGTTCGTGTGTTGAAGCGCATCTTGTTTGGCCTCGAACCCTACGAAATTTCTACCCTGTTTGAACAGCGTCAGGCGATTCTCAACTCGCTAAAAGAAGGCGTGGTGGCGATGGATGATCAGGCGCAGGTGACGCTGGTGAATCAGGCGGCGCGATCGCTGCTGAACGATTCGATGGGCACCATCAGCGGCGACCGTATCTACGATGCCTCAGTGATTAACGATCATTTGCGGGATGTGCTAAACAGTGGGCGGGCGCGGCGTGATGAAGAGTTGAATGTGAATGGCCGCGTGTTGCTAAGCAATACCGTGCCGGTGCGCACGCAGGGACGGATTATCGGCGCGGTCTGCACCTTCAGGGACAAGACTGAAATCAGTCAACTGATGCAGCGTCTGACGGGCATGGTAAACTACGTCGATGCGCTGCGTGAGCGCTCGCACGAATTTATGAACAAGCTGCATGTGATCCTCGGCCTGCTGCACATGAAAAACTACACGCAGGTGGAAAGCTACATTCTCAAAACCGCCAATAATTACCAGACGGAGATTGGTTTCCTGCTCGATAAGATTAAGTCGCCGGTGATTGCTGGTTTCTTGCTGAGCAAAATCAACCGCGCGTCGGATTGCGGCCATCGCCTGACCATCAGCGATGCCAGCTTCCTGCCCGACAGCGGCAATGAGCAGCAGATGGCGGCGCTGATTACGGTGATCGGCAATCTGATTGAGAATGCGCTGGATGCGATGAGCGAGCAGGTAGAAGGCGAGATTCACGTGATGCTGCACTACCAAAACGGTTGGCTGACCTGTGAAGTGAGTGATGATGGTCCGGGCATTGAAGCCGATCATCTCAGCACCATTTTCGAAAAAGGCTTCTCCACCAAAGGTGAAAACCGCGGTGTCGGGCTGTTTCTGCTGCAGCAGCAAACCGAAAATATCGGTGGCAGCGTGAGTGTGGAGTCAGAACCCGGCGTGTTTACCCAATTTTTAGTCCAACTTCCCTGGGATGGAGGAAACCAATCCGCATGATCAATGTGTTAGTGGTCGATGATGACGCCATGGTCGCCGAGCTTAATCGCGCGTATATCGGCCAAATTCAGGGCTTTCACTGTTGTGGCACCGCCTCAACCTTGAAGCAGGCGAAAGAGATCCTGTTCAATAGCGATACTGCGGTCGATCTGGTGCTGCTGGATATCTATATGCAGCAGGAGAATGGCCTCGATCTGTTGCCGGAACTGCGCACGGCGCAGAGCGCGGTGGAAGTGATCATCATTTCGTCGGCGGCCGATGCGGAGAATATCAAAACCTCGCTGCACTACGGCGTGGTGGATTACCTGATCAAACCGTTCCAGTTCCCACGTTTTGAAGAGGCGCTGACCGGCTGGCGGCAGAAGAAATCGCTGATGGACAATCAGCATTATTATCAGCAAGCGGATGTGGATCTGCTGATTCACGGCAGCCCGGCGACGCAGCACGACAATAAGCGCCTGCCAAAAGGCTTAACGCCGCAAACGCTGCGCACGCTGTGTCAGTGGATTGATGCGCATCCGGGGCATGAATTTTCGACTGACGAACTGGCAGCTGAAGTGAACATCTCGCGCGTGTCGTGTCGTAAATACCTGATTTGGCTGGCGCAGATTAATATTCTGTTCACCAGCATTCACTATGGCGCGACCGGCCGTCCGGTGTACCGCTATCGCTTGCAGCCGGAATACCATTCGCTGTTGCAGCAATATTGTCAGTAACGTAGCTGCCAGTCGACATCGAGCTGCTGGAAGAGAAAGTGCTGCGGTGAGGAGCAGATGATCTGCCGATCGCGCGTGACAAACACCGCGTCAATGTCGGGCTGGTCAGCGAGATAAGCCAGCCCTTGCTCCACGCCCATGCCAAAGAGCAGCGTGGTGTAGATATCGCCATCAATCGAGCGATCGGAAATCACCGTCACGCTCAGCAGTTCGTTATCAAGCGGATAGCCGGTTTGCGGATCAAAAATATGATGCCAGCAGCGGCCGTCCAGTTCGAAGTAGCGCTCATAAATCCCCGACGTCACCACCGATTTGCCCTGCACCTGCAGCACGCCTAACAGCTCATCATCTCGACCAAACGGCTTTTTCAGGCCAATGCCCCAACCCTGCGGCTCGTGCGGCGGCGAACCCAGCGTTTGCACATTGCCGCCCAGATTGATCAGCGCCTGCTGCACGCCCTGCTGGCGTAAAAACGCCTGCACGCGATCGGCGATGTAGCCTTTGGCGATGGCGCCGAGATCGATCTCCATGCCTGGCTGTTGCAAAAACACTGAGCGATCGGCGGGATTGAGCACGACCTGATGCGGATCGGTCAGCTTTAGCAGGAATGCGATTTCTGGCGCAGGCGGCACCGCACGTCCCTGAAAACCAATTTTCCAGCGCTTCACAATCGGCCCAATGGTGAAATTGAAGGCGCTGTCCGGCAGTAAACTCACGGCGTGTGCCACGCTAATTAACGCAAACACCGCTTCGCTGACGATCACCGGATGGTGGCCTGCGGCGTGGTTGACCGACATCACTTCGGATTCAGCGCGGTTAACGGTGAACAGGTTTTCCTGCTGTTTAATCAGTTGAAATACGTGGCGGGCAAGCGTGGGATTGTCATCAAACAATTTGAGCAGAATGGGCGAACCCATCAGAACGGCAGAGTAAGAAAAGACGCCAGCGGTCATTGCATGCCTCTAAAGAAAACGATGCCCGCACAAGGCGGGCATCTTTACAGCTTAGTGTCCTAACGCCAGTTTAGCCGCGTTGTGACCGGCTTTGATACCGAAGATGATGATATCGGCCACCGCATTGCCGCCGATGCGGTTGGCGCCGTGGATGCCGCCGACCACTTCACCGGCCGCCCATGCGCCTGGAATCACCTCTTTCTGCGCATCCAGCACCGCGGTATCGGTGTTGATGGTCACGCCGCCCATGGTGTGATGCACGCCCGGTGCGATACGAATCGCAAAGTACGGACCTTTATTCAGTGGGTGACGCAGCGCGGTTTTACGACCGAAGTCCTCGTCATCCTGCTTCGCCACGAACTCGTTGTAACGACCGAGCGTGGTTTGCAGCGCTTCCTGATCCATGTTGAGTTTCACCGCCAGCTCGTGTGGCGTTGGCGCGCTGATGACAAAGCCTTTAGCGATGTATTCGTCAGCCGCTTTGTTGTTGGCGCGTACCTGCTCGTCAAACACAATCCACGCACTCTTCTCAGGCAACGCGATGATCTCAGCGGACACTTTGTCACGGGTTTCCATTTCATTGTAGAAACGCTTGCCTGCCTGGCTCACCAGAATCGCCCCGCCGCCGCGCATTGCTTCGGAAATCAGGTACGATGTGGTTTGCTCAACCGTTGGGTGAATCTGGATTTCACCCATATCCACGGTATCCGCACCGATGTGTTGCAGCATGGCGATGCCGCTGCCGGTGGCGCCTTTATGGTTGGTGGTGACGAAACCGTCCAGCTCAGGGCGATATTTCACCACCATTTCGCGGTTGGCACTGAAGCCGCCGGTCGCCACAATCACGCTTTTAGCGTTAATAATGCGGCTGTCGTTATACTCATCCACCACTTTCACGCCGGTGACCGCACCGTTTTCCACTAAAATTTCGGCCACTGAGGTTTCCAGCAACACTTCGATATTGCGCAGATTAACGTTTTTCACCAGCCCGCTGATCAGGAAGCCGCCGACTGCCGAACGATCTTCCGGACGGTGCGTACGATCGATGCTCATGCCGCCAGTGATGGTGATGTCGCACAGCTCAATGTCTTTGGCGGCCAGCCACTCAATCGCTTCGGGCGCCTGCTCAACAAATTCGCGCAGCAGCACCGGATTGTTTTTGAATTTGCCGCCTTTCAGCGTCTCTTCATAGAACAGCTCTTTGCTGTCTTCGATGCCTTTCAACTTCTGATAACGGGTTTCCGCCGCGTTCATACCGACCGAGGCTTTGATGGTGTTACCGCCGATGGTGGGCATCTTCTCGATGATCACCACGCGTGCGCCATCGTCATGCGCCTGAATCGCCGCCGCCAGACCGGCACCGCCGGTGCCCACTACCACCACATCGTAATTCACCGGTGCGTTCGGGTTACCGCCCTCTTCAATCACATACTCTTTGCTTGAGGTGGTCATGGCACGCGATACCGCTTTTTTCAGCGCTTCACTCTGCGTGGTGGCGCCAGTGATGGCGTCAACGTGCGGGCTGTTCGCCACCAGAATGCGTTCACGCAGACTTTCGAAGGTGCTGGTGAAGTCGACGTCGAGGCTCGGATCCGGCACCAGCGAGATGTCGGTAATACGGTCGGTGTCGAGGGTAACGTTGATTTTCAGCTTCAGCGCTTCGGCTTCGACTTTCGCCTGATAAACGCCCGCTTTGTATTTACGGCCGGTATCGCTGACGTCGCGGATCATCGCATCCACCAGCGAGAAGCGCCACAGCGGTTCCGGGATAGTCAACTCTTCGCGCTTGGTGCTGTCGATATACAGCTCCATGTGCTGATTCTTGATGACGCGATCGGTCCAGTCTGGATAGGCGATACAGGCTTTGCCCACCGCCACCAAGTCGAAACCGTGCTCCAGCGCATTCTCGGCATCTTCTTTATTGACGACGCCGCCGACGCCGATGACCGGCACTTTCGCCAGGTTAGGCGAGCGCTGTGCCAGATATTTGGTGATCAGTGGCGTTGGGTCCTGAGTATCAACAATTGATGGACGCAGCAGTTGACCAACCGAGAAGTGCACGTAATCGAGACCGCGTTCTGCCAGTTTCTCCAGCAGATAGAGCGTGTCATCCCAGCGGATGCCCGGCACTTCCAGTTCTTCCGGTGAGAAGCGATAGCCGATGATGAAGTCTGCCGCAGCGAAGCGGTCAGCCATTTTGTGGGTGATTTCCAGCACTTCCAGTGGGAAACGCGCGCGATTATCGCGACTGCCGCCCCATTTGTCGTCGCGCTGGTTGGAGTTTGGCGAGTAGAACTGCTGGATAAGATAGGTGTTGGCGCCGTGAATCTCCACGCCGTCGAAGCCAGCTTTGATCGCGCGGTTCACCGCATCACCAAACTTGGTGATCATCACATCTACTTCTTCTGCAGTCAGCGCCTGAGGTTGAGTGGCACCGTCACGCGGTGCGGCGATGGCGCTCGGCGCGACCGGGGTTTTACCGCCGATCAGCGCCGGTTCAACCATGCGGCCGCCGTGATAAATCTGCAGAATCGCTTTGGAGCCTTGCGACTTGATGGCGTGGGCGATTTTCGCCAGACCTGGGATTTTGTTGTCGCTGTCGATACCGAGCGCGCCTGGAAACGCAGGGCCGCGGTTATCAATAAAGCAGCACTCGACAATCACGGTACCGATGCTGCCGGCGCGCACGCGATAATATTCGACAAGGTCACTGGTAACACCGCCATCGTAATAACCGGTACAGGTGGTCATCGGTGCCATAACCAGTCGGTTTTTAAGCACCGCACCTTTCGGTAACGTAAGCGGATTAAGAATCGGGGTGAGCGTATTCATGATGAGCAACTCCAGAATTAAGAAACTTGGTATTCAATTCTTTGGCGGTTCGGAGAATTTTATAATTATTTGAGTGGTCCGATTTCATGGCGTAAATATAGCATTTTATTTACTTACATAACCTTATTCGTTAGTTATATAAGTTTTACGCATGAAAATAATAATTGAGGCTTATTGCTAAAAGCTGCGCTCCGCTAAGTTTTAACCAAGACTTGACAAAAATCAACTTTTTCCTTACATTTAAAACAAATCTAGTCTTATCATAAAGATAAATCGTCTCCTTTCTCTGTTTTTTGCTTGATTTGTGCCGTTTTATTCATCTCACACAGTTAATTTTCACCTAATGGTTCGTTAATTAAGGCGCACAGGTTTAAAGCAAAAAAATCACCAATAAATTTTATTGATCTAGATCAAAATAGATATTTTAATTAATCGCATCATAAGCGCATACATTAGATAATTCGCGCATCGAATTTTGTAAATGGCGATTTATTAAGACTCAGTTTTAAATGTCACGACTAATCTGTTAAAAGGGTTTTGTAACTAAAAAAACCAGCTTGGTTCGGGGCGTATATCCGCATTCTCCATAACTTGCAGACAAAACTATGAACACACAAACAACCCAGAGTGAATCCCTCACCGCGCCTCCCGCGGCACCAGGGAAAAAAAAGAACCGCCTGATAATGTTGTGCCTGCCAATTATTGTGGCTGTGCTGTTGCTGCTGGTGCCGACTCCTGCGGGATTGGAACCTTACGCCTGGCACTTCTTCGCCATTTTTGTCGGGGTTATTGTGGGACTGATTTTCGAGCCGCTGCCGGGTGCCGTTATCGGGTTAACCGGCGTGGTGGTGATTGCGCTGTTCAGTCAGTGGGTGCTGTTTAGCCCGGCAGAACTGGCGGATCCCAAGTTCAAAACCGCGGCGCAGTCGTTCAAATGGGCGGTGAGTGGCTTCGGCAACTCCACGGTCTGGCTGATCTTCGGTGCCTTCATGTTCGCCGCAGGCTACGATAAAACCCAGTTCGGTCGCCGCCTGGCGCTGATTCTGGTGAAATATCTGGGCCGTCGTAGCCTGACGCTGGGTTACGCCATTACCTTCGCTGACCTGTTGCTGGCGCCGTTTACGCCATCCAACACCGCGCGCAGCGGCGGTACCATCTATCCCATTATTGCTAACCTGCCGCCGCTCTATGGTTCAAAACCGAACGATCCTAGCGCACGTAAGATTGGTTCATACCTGATGTGGGTTGCCATCACCGCCGCCTGTATCACCAGTTCGATGTTCCTTTCTGCGCTGGCACCAAACCTGCTGGCGCTGGCGCTGGTAAAAAGCGTGGTGGGCTTTGATATCTCATGGGGCATGTGGTTCCTTGCCTTCCTGCCGCTGGGCGTGCTGCTGATTCTCACCATGCCGCTGCTGGCTTACTGGCTCTATCCGCCAGAAGTGAAAGTGAACGATGAAGTACCGCGCTGGGCCACCGCTGAGCTGGCCAAACTCGGTAAACTGAAACGTAACGAAATCCTGCTGCTGGGCTTCGTGGTTGCGGCGCTGATGATGTGGATCTTCGCCACCGCCTGGATTGAGCCCGCAATGGCCGCACTGTTAGTCATCGTGCTGATGCTGTGGACCGGCGTACTCAACTGGAATGACATCACCAGCAATAAAGCCGCCTGGAACACCTTCGCCTGGTTCGCCACGCTGGTCGCGCTGGCGGATGGTTTAGCGCGCGTTGGCTTCATCGCGTGGCTGGGTAAAGAAGGCGCAATGCTGTTGCAAGGCTATGACCCGCAGGTTTCTGCCGTCGTCCTTCTGGTCGCCTTCTACCTGCTGCATTACCTGTTCGCCAGTACCACCGCGCACACCACCGCGCTGCTGCCCGCGATGCTGACCATCGCCGCATCCATTCCGGGCATCAACATGCCGGTGTTCTGCCTGATGATGTGTGTTTCTCTGGGTGTGATGGGCATTATCACCCCGTACGGCACCGGCCCAAGCCCGATTTATTACGGTAGCGGCTATCTGCCAACCAAAGATTACTGGCGCCTGGGCACCATCTTCGGCGCGCTGTTCCTGGTTCTTCTGATGGTTGTCGCCTATCCATGGATGGTGATGATGTTCTGATGATGTTGCTTCGATGTTAAAAACGGAGCCGCGCATTACCGTGAAAATGTTATGATACTCGCCAGTCAGCCCCTGCGGAGGGCTGGCGAGAGAAAATCGAATAACAAACTGCCTAATTTGTCGCCCGTCATGCTGGCGGGCCACACGAAGCTAAGTGAGCCAACATGTCGAACAAACCCTTCTATTATCAGGATCCCTTTCCTCTCGCCAAAGATGATACCGAATACTATCTGCTGAGCCGCGATTACGTCTCGGTGGCCAACTTCGATGGCGAAGAAGTCCTGAAAGTCGATCCCAAAGCGCTGACGCTGCTGGCGAAGCAGGCATTCCACGATGCTTCCTTCATGCTGCGCGCCTCGCATCAGGCGCAGGTCGCGTCCATTCTTGCCGACGATGAAGCCAGCAAGAACGACAAATACGTCGCCCTGCAGTTCCTGCGCAACTCCGAAATTGCCGCCAAAGGCGTGCTGCCAACCTGTCAGGATACTGGCACCGCCATCATCATGGGCAAAAAAGGCCAGCGTGTCTGGACCGGTGGCGGCGATGAAGCCGCACTGTCGCAAGGCGTCTACAACACCTTTATTGAAGATAACCTGCGCTATTCACAGAATGCCGCGCTGGATATGTATAAAGAGGTGAATACCGGCACCAACCTGCCGGCGCAGATCGACCTCTACAGCGTTGATGGCGACGAATACAAATTCCTGTGCATCGCTAAAGGTGGCGGTTCCGCCAACAAAACCTATCTGTATCAGGAAACCAAAGCGCTGATTACGCCCGCCAAATTGAAGAACTACCTGATCGATAAAATGATGTCGCTGGGTACCGCGGCCTGTCCGCCGTACCATATCGCGTTTGTGATTGGCGGGACTTCAGCCGAAGCTACGCTGAAAACCGTCAAACTGGCCTCAACCCACTATTACGATTCGCTGCCGACTGAAGGCAACGAGCATGGTCAGGCGTTCCGCGACATTCAGCTGGAAGAAGAACTGCTGAAAGCCTCGCAGGAGCTGGGCCTCGGCGCGCAGTTCGGCGGTAAATATTTTGCGCATGATATCCGCGTGGTGCGTCTGCCGCGTCACGGCGCATCCTGCCCGGTGGGTATGGGCGTGTCATGTTCCGCAGACCGAAATATCAAGGCCAAGATCAACCGTGAAGGCATCTGGATTGAGAAGTTGGAAGACAATCCAGGCCGCTATATTCCGGAAGCGCTGCGTCAGCAGGGTGAAGGCGAAGTGGTGCATGTCGATCTCAACCAGCCGATGAGCGAAATTCTGGCGCTGCTGTCGGCTTATCCGGTCTCAACCCGCTTGTCGCTTAACGGCACCATTATCGTGGCGCGCGACATTGCGCACGCCAAGCTGAAAGAGCGCATCGATAACGGCGAAGGCCTGCCGCAGTATATCAAGGACCATCCGGTCTATTACGCGGGTCCAGCGAAGACGCCAGAAGGTTATGCCTCCGGTTCACTCGGCCCAACCACTGCAGGTCGTATGGATTCCTATGTTGATCTGCTGCAGGCCAATGGCGGCAGCATGGTGATGCTGGCGAAGGGCAACCGTAGCAAACAGGTTACCGATGCGTGTCAAAAACACGGCGGCTTCTACCTGGGCAGCATCGGCGGCCCGGCTGCGGTGCTGGCACAGCAGAGCATTAAGAGTCTGGAATGCGTGGAGTATGCCGAACTCGGCATGGAAGCGATCTGGAAGATTGAAGTGGAAAACTTCCCGGCATTCATTTTGGTGGATGACAAAGGAAACGACTTCTTCCAGCAGATTCACAATAACTGTGCCGCCTGCGTGAAGTAATCTGCGCATCGCACCACAAAAAAGCCGTTATCTTGTGATAGCGGCTTTTTTATTGCGATATTTCTGACGAATTGATCATCGAATGAGGCAAAACAGAAAGGTTAAAAACGGAATTGGCTCTCCAGTTGACGCAATGTTTCCATGCGCTGTGCCGTGGCGATTTCGCGCGCTTTCACTTCCAGCAGCAGGTCGGCATCGTTCTGGCCAATCACATACACCGCCTGACGCCCAGGCAGGTTAACGGTAATAATATTTTGCTCCACACCGTCCAGCATCTCATCATGCTGTTCCAGGTAGTTATACAACGTGTTCATGAAATCTCCTTGAAAATAGGTGGGCTATTCTGCCCAATCGCCTCCTTTAAACACACAAGACCTGGCTTAAAGATGCCACCTTGATCAGAAAATTCTGGCGAAGTGAATATCCTGCAGCGGCAAGATGACGAAGAGATGAAAAGGCAGCGAGATTGCCCCGCCGCCGTATTCAATCAGAAGAAACCCAGCGGTTGCGTGCTGTAACTCACCAGCAGGTTTTTCGTTTGCTGATAATGATCGAGCATCATTTTGTGGGTTTCGCGACCAATACCCGATTTCTTATAGCCGCCAAACGCTGCGTGCGCCGGATAGAGGTGATAACAGTTAGTCCACACGCGACCGGCTTTGATGGCGCGGCCCATGCGATAGGCGCGATTGATGTCGCGCGTCCAGACGCCCGCGCCAAGTCCGTAAATCGAATCATTGGCGATTGCCAGCGCTTCCGCTTCATCTTTGAAGGTCAGCACACCAACCACCGGGCCGAATATCTCCTCCTGGAACACGCGCATGCTGTTATCGCCTTTCAACAGCGTCGGCTGAATGTAGTAGCCGCTGGCAAACTCTTCGCCCACTTTCTCTACGCCGCCGCCGTGCAGCACCTGCGCGCCCTCTTGCTGCGCAATTTCCAGATAAGAGAGGATTTTGTCGAACTGCTGCTGCGACGCCTGCGCGCCAATCATGGTTTCGGTATCCAGCGGATCGCCTCGTTTAATGGTTTTGATGCGCTTCATCACCGCCGCCATAAACGGCTCAAAGATCGATTCCTGCACTAGCGCGCGCGACGGACAGGTACAAACTTCACCCTGATTAAGGAAGCCCAGCACCACGCCTTCTGCCGCTTTCTCAATGAAACTCTCTTCGGCATCCATGATGTCTTCAAAGAAGATGTTCGGTGACTTGCCGCCCAGTTCAACGGTGAACGGGATCAGGCTTTTCGCCGCCAGCTCCAGAATATGGCCGCCAGTGGCAGTGGATCCGGTGAAGGCGATTTTGGCGATGCCCGGATGGGATGCCAGCGCTTCGCCTGCCTCTTTGCCGTAACCATGTACCACGTTGATCACACCCGGCGGCAGCAGATCTTTGATCACGTCCATAAACAGCGTAATCGACAGCGGCGTTTGCTCGGCCGGTTTCAACACCACGCAGTTACCTGCGCCGAGCGCCGGCGCCAGTTTCCATGCCGCCATCAGCAGCGGGAAGTTCCACGGAATGATTTGCCCGACCACGCCCAGCGGTTCGTGGAAGTGATAGGCGGCGGTGAACTCATCGATTTCAGCGGCGGTGCCTTCCTGCGCACGCACGCAGCCAGCGAAATAGCGGAAGTGATCGACCGCCAGCGGCAGATCCGCCGCCAGCGTTTCACGCACCGGCTTACCGTTATCCCAGGTTTCGTTGACCGCGATATATTCCAGATTCTCTTCCAGCCGATCGGCAATTTTCAGCAGCACCAGCGAGCGTGCCTGCGGCGAGGTTTTGCCCCACGCATCGGCAGCGGCATGGGCGGCAGCCACGGCGTTATCGATATCGGCGCGGTCTGAACGGGGAAATTCGCCAATGGTAGAAGCATTGATCGGTGAAGTGTTGACGAAGTAGTTACCGTTCACCGGCGCAACAAATTCGCCGTTGATAAAGTTGCCATAACGCGATTGCAGAGTAATGAGAGAACCTTGTTCTCCCGGAGCAGCGTAACGCATGGTGTTTCTCCTTGCGGGACAGAGTGGCGATTAACAACTATGAAACCTGTTATTAACATTGGGCGATCCACGCCAGCCTGTCAGATCGTAAAAGGGGAAACTGTGACCGCACCGAAGGAAATGTGGCGTGCGCAGGCCGCTACAGATAATTCCGAGTTTTCCCGCTTATGCCGCAAAAAGCGGAACATGGGCGAAATATGTGGTCAATATGAAGCAGGATACTAACCAGGAGAAACAGATGTTGGCTTCAGCCCTGACGTTAATGCGCGCCAAAGCGAACTTTGTTCAGCAATTTATCCGCAACCCGCGCAAAATGGGCAGCATCACGCCCTCTTCCGCCGCGCTCTGCCGCACCATGTGCGATGCGGTGAACTGGGATAACAGCCTGCGTATCGCCGAACTGGGCGCCGGTGATGGCGTGCTCACACGCCACGTGCTGGCGCGCATGTCACCGCAAGCACAGCTTGATGTGTTCGAAATCTGCCCGGAACTGGTGAAAAGCCTGCGTGGATTGCCTGATGCGCGCATGCAGGTACGCGCCTGTTCGGCGGAATATCTCGCCGGGGAATATGATGTGATTTTTTCTGGCCTGCCGCTGCTGTCATTACCGCCCGCCACGCGCGATAACATCCTCAGTGCGGTGCATGATGCGCTGGGTCCACGCGGCGTATTCGTGCAGTTTCAATACACCTCGTTCACCCAGCCAAATTTGTCACGCTACTTCACCTGGGAACGCCAGCGGGTGCTGAAAAATATGCCACCTGCATGGGTTTATCGCTGCACGCGCAACTACGCGCCCTGAGCCTGCACGCGCGGCTGCGGCCGCGATTGTAGCCAGAAGCTGCGCAACAGTTCGCGCGACCAATCTTCGCCTGAAAGAACCGTGCCATCGTCACTGACGCCCGCCGGTAAACAGGCGGTCATAATCTCGCGGGTAAATTCCGGATGGAACTGCACCGACAGCGCCTGCGGCGAATAACGCAAAATCTGACAACCATCCTGCGCCGAGCTCGCCAGCACCTGCGCATGCTGCGGCGGCGTTAACACCGATTGCCGATGTGACAACCACGCCTGAAACTCGCCCGGTAGATCGGCCAGCCAGGGATCATTGTGCGCCTGCGCATTGCGCGTCAGCGGTTTCAGTCCACGCTCCCAGCCGTGCGGGTTATCACCCACTTTGCCACCCAGCGCATACGCCATCAGTTGATGCCCGTAACAGACGCCCAGCAGCGGCAGCTCCGCCTCCAGCGCGCCACGAATCCAGGCGGCGGTGCGTTCGCTCCAGTCAGCGTGATCGGTGACCATCGCCCAGGAACCGCTGAGGATCGCGCCACTGACGCGGTCAAAGGCCGGTAAATCATCGCCCAGATGCGGACGCACAATCACATAGTCATCGGGCTGCAATTGCAGCGCGTCGATAAACCAGCGGGGTTGTTCACCAATTTGCGCCACAACCTGCGGCGGCGGGACTTCGAGTTGAATCAGAGCAAGAGGTAAAGCGCGGGTGTGTGTCATGCCGAATACGGTCCTCGTTATGGTCGCCTTTCGGACATCCACTTTGACAGTAAATCAGCGACATGTCTTATTTTTTCCTGCATAAGCTAATGCTTAAGCGAAAAAAATGTTGCCCGAAATGCCCGAAGTCCGCACCTTCATGCCATCATTAGCCGGTGATCATCTTTGTACAGCGTGAAGGAAGACCTCGTGGCAGTGCGGCATTTTTTAATGGTTCTGATGGTGGTTTCCATCTGGGCTTTCAACAACGTGGCGGTGAAGTGGGGATTACTGGAACTTCCGCCGCTGTTTCTCACCTGGATGCGCTTTGTGGTGGTAGCGATTGTGCTGGTGCCATTCTGCCGCATTACGCGCGCGCAACTGCCGTGGCTGCTGACGCTGGCATTCACCTTCGGTTTTATGCACTTCTCGCTGCTGTTTGTCGGCATGCGCTACACCGATGCCGGCACCGGCGCCATCGTGGTTCAGCTCGGTACGCCGATTGCCATGCTGCTGGCGATGGTGATTCTCAAAGAGAAATTGCGGCTGGTGCAGCTGTTTGGTATCGCCATTTCGCTGAGCGGCGTGGCGGTGCTGTCGGGCAGTCCGACCATTCCGGCCTGGTGGGTGCTGTGTATTCTGTTGTGCAGCGCGTTTGGCTGGGCGATCAGCAATATGATTGTGAAAAAATCGCCGCCGATACAACCGCTGACGCTCACCGGCTGGATCTCCTTCCTTGCGGTGCCGATTGTCGGTGCCGCTTCGTGGCTGACCGAATCCCATCAGTTTTACGCGCTGAGCCACGCCGGCTGGCGCGGCTGGTTTGGCATTCTGTATAGCGCGCTCGCCTCGTCGATTGTCGCCTATACGCTGTGGTACGCGCTGCTGAAGAAATACAACGTCAACCTGATCATGCCCTATTCGCTGCTGACGCCGGTGCTGGCGGTGTTGATGGGCGTTTTCGTCTTGGGTGACAGCATGAACAGCTTTAAGATCCTCGGTGCGTCACTGGTGGTGCTGGGCACCGCGATTGCGGTGATCAACCTGCGTAACCTGCGGATGCATGCGCGTTTTCCGCGCTTACGCCGCCGTTAATCCGCTCTGCTATGCTTGAGTCTCGCGCGTTTTCCGGAGACTCAACATGGATTCTCAACGTGCTGCCGCACTGTGGCAGCAAATGTGGCAGGGATTGCGAGGCGCAGACCCGCTTCCCTCGCCGACTTTTCTCCAGCCCGACACTTTTTCCTCTGCCTTTGCCGTCAGCGAATTGGCGGCCACCAGCATCGGCCTCGCCAGCCAGGCGCTAAGCGATCTGCTCGGCCAATCCGCGCCGGTCAGCGTTAATGTCCGTCTCGCCTCGCGTTGGTTTCAGCACAGCCTGATCCCGCTCAATCGACCGCCTGCTGCGCTGTGGGATGAATTCGCCGGTGATTACGCCAGCGCCGACGGCTGGATCCGCCTGCACACCAACGCGGCACATCATCGTGCGGCGATGGAGCGCGTGCTCGGCCAGCATGCCGATCGTGCCGCGCTGGCCGATGCGGTGGCCCGCTGGCCCGCCGCCACGCTGGAACAGGCGGTGATTGATGCCGGCGGCTGCGCCGCGCAGATGCGCAGCGAAGCGCAATGGCTGCAGCATCCGCAAGGCAGCGCCGTGCAGCAGGAAGCGCTGATTGCACAACAGGCCACCGACGCCGCTCCGCCGCCCGCCTGGTTACTGTCACCCGCGCGGCCGCTGCTCGGCGTGCGCGTACTGGATCTCACGCGCATCATTGCCGGACCGGTGGCGACGCGTTTTCTCGCCAGCCTCGGCGCGCAGGTGCTGCGCATCGATCCGCCCGACTGGAACGAACCCACGCTGGAAGAGGAGATCACCTGCGGTAAACGCTGTGCGCGGCTTGATATCAAATCCCGCGCCGGGCGCGAGCAGCTGCGCCAGCTGTTGCAGCACAGCGATGTGCTGGTACACGGTTATCGCGCTGATGCGCTGGAAAAACTCGGGCTGGATGCCGATACGCGCCGCCAACTCGCGCCGGGCCTGGTGGATGTCAGCCTCAATGCGTGGGGCTGGAGCGGGCCGTGGCGCAACCGGCGCGGCTTCGACAGTCTGGTACAGATGGGCTGCGGCATCGCCGAACAAGGCATGCGCTGGAGCGGCAATAATCAACCAACGCCGCTGCCGGTGCAGGCGCTCGATCACGCCACCGGTTATCTGATGGCCGCCGCGGTGCTGGAAGGTTTGCGTCAGCGCTTGACCAACGGCGTTGGCTGGCAGGCGCGCTTATCGCTGGCACGCACCGCGCGGCTGTTGCAGCAGTTCGGTGCCGCGCCGCAGAATGCGCAAAACGGTATCCACGCGCAGCACGATGACGCGCTGAGCGCGATAGAGATCAATCAGTGGGGAATTGCAGAGAGATTGCGTGCCGCAGCGTATTTGCCCGGCACGCCAATGATCTGCGCAACGCCAGGCGTGAAGCTCGGCAGCAGCGCAGCAAGCTGGTAACGATTACGCCTCGTCGCCCTGCTCTTCGTTCAGTTCGTCGTACATCGCCTGCATCGCCTCACGGCTCAGCACCGCCAGCGTGCGGTAAAATGCCGTGGTGGCATGCGCTTCCACTTTGCCGAGGAACGCGCCGCACCACGGCAGCAGATACTCATCAAACAGCGCCAGCTGCGCGGCAGATTCATCCTCTGCCGACTGATCTTCCAGCCAGGATGCCGCCAGCAGCAGCACGCCAAAGTGATCGGCGTGCGCTTCGCTCAGCGGCATGCCGCGCGCGCTGAGAAACGCACGCACGTCTGCTTCAGCAACACCGTTTGGCCACTGTGATGCGTACGGCGGCACGCTGCACTCGCTGCCGACAAACAGCGCATTGTAGTCAGCGGCTAGCGCCTGCGGATCGCTATTCTGCTGCAGGCGAGTCAACAGTTCGTCCTGCTCCAGCGGCCACTGCTGTTGCAGTTTACCTTCACGCAGCAGAGTGAACAGCGGCACCAGCAGCGGATCCTGCGGCTGGCGATTAAACAGCGAGCCGATGACGCGGCAGAGTATGGAAAACTCATTCATGCAACAGAATTCCTTGAGGTAAAAAAGTTAAAAATCAGCAAATTCGGGAATCGTTTTGCCGGTACGCAACGCGAGGAAGTCGAGCAGGCGACGCGGCGTGACATTTAACACGCGATCTTCGGGAAAATCCACTTCGCTGGTGATGCGCAGGCAGTGTTCGAAATTGCCCAGCGTAAACGCGGTATGCGAATCGGAACCAAACGCCAGACGTCCACCGGCATCACGCACCGCTTCGGCAATGGCGCGACAGTTCGGTTCGCTGCCCGGACGCGAATGGGTAAAGGAGGAGTTGTTGATCTCCAGCGCCACATCGTAATGCGCGGCGGCTTCGGCAATTGCGCGAATATCTACCGGGAACTTCGGGTTGCCCGGATGCGAAATGATATGCACCAAACCGCCCGCCATCGCCGCAATCATCGCTTCAGTGTGATGTGCTTTGTCACGCGGCGCATAAACCGGTTCGTGGAAGCCCGCGACGATCAGATCCAGCGCATCCAGCATCGGGCCGCTGCAATCGATCTCGCCCTGCTGATTTTTGATGTTGGCTTCGATACCGCGCAGCACGCCAACGCCATCAATCACGCGCGGCCAAATGCGCATGTTGACGAAGTGCCAATAGTGCGGCGCATCGGCCATATCCGGGCCGTGATCGGTAATCGCGAACAGCTTCAGGCCGTTCTGTTTCGCCTGCGCCACATAATCATGCAGCGTGCTATAAGCGTGCGTGCTGGCAACGGTGTGCATATGTAAATCAACGGGATACATCTTCATCTCCTGACCCAATGGGAATTAATAACCACGCTGGCGATCGACCAAACCACCCGGCTGTTGACCTTGCTCCAGAGCAAGTATGGCATCCGCAATGTAATCCATCGCCTCGCCTGGCAAGGTAATCGCCGCAGTATGTGGCGTGATTGTGACATGCGGATGAGACCACAACGGATGATCCTGCGGCAGCGGCTCGCGCTGGAACACATCCAGCGCGGCGGCGGCCAGCTGACCGCTGTTGAGCGCCGCCAGCAGATCGGCTTCTACCACATGAGCACCGCGCGCCAGGTTGAGGAAGCAGGCGCCGTGCGGCAATGCGTTAAGCAGTTGGCTATCAATCAGGTTGGTGGTTTCCGGCGTGGTCGGCAGCAGATCGATCAGCACCTGCGTGCCCGCCAGGAAAGCATTGAGCTGTTCGCGGCCATGGAAGCTTTGCACACCGTCGATCTGCTTCGGCGAACGGCTCCAGCTGCGTAACGGAAAGCCCCACTGACGCAAACTCTCCAGCACGCTACGGCCTAATACGCCCGCGCCGAGCACGCCAATGGTGAAGTTTCCGCGATCGAAACCGTCCAGCTCCTGCCAGCAAGCCTGCTGCTGCAGTTGACGATAGTCGGCAAAACGGCGGAACCAGCCCAGCACGCACCAGTTGGCGTACTCCTGCATCTGGCGCGCCATGCCGGTATCTTCCAGGCGGAATAACGGCACGGTGTCGGCCAGCATCTGTGGATTGTCACGCAGCTGTTTGAGGATCTCGTCGACGCCCGCGCCCATGGCAAACACACCTTTCAGCTGACGCCCCGCCAGCATCTCGACCGGCGGAGAACGCACTACCGCATAATCGGCCGGCGCGTTGTCGCCCGGCTGCCAGTCACGCACGCGCGCCTCCGGTAAACGCTGACGCAAACCCTCCAGCCAACCTTGCGGCGCCAGCGACGGGTGATACCAGATTATCTCCATACGACTCTCCTTTTTTTGCTTCAGCCTCAGGCAAATAGCCGTACAGGGCAAGCAAAAACCTTAGCCTTGAGGCAATTTCTCACGTGATTAATTCCGGGCGCTTCACATTTCCACCGCTGTGCGAGGCTAAGCGGCGCGATTACGACTAAAGTTGTTTGGGTGGTCAATGCGTTAGCACACCACCTTTTCGGACAAGGAGAAAAACCGATGATAAAAAATGCCGTATTCACGCCCGCGCGTCTGACCTTTTTACTTAGCGCCGCGTTGCTGGCCGGTGCCAGCGCCGCACACGCCGACGATCAAAGCCGCATGCTCAGCAACCAACCGCAGCCACCGGATGTGCGCCTGGGACCGTTGTTCAATGCGGTACAACAGGCTAAATTTTATCCGGATCAGAAAACCTTCGCCGATGCGGTGCCGAAATCCAATCCTTCGTCGATTCTGGCCGACTGGCAGATGCAAAAAAACCAGCGCAACTTCGATCTCAAGCATTTTGTCGACAGCAACTTCACGCTGCCTAAAGAGGGTGACAAATATGTGCCGCCCGCCGGGCAAAGCCTGCGTGAGCACATCAACGGTTTATGGCCGGTGCTGACGCGTACCGCGCAAAGTGCCAGTCAGTACGATTCGCTGCTGCCGCTGCCCAAACCTTACGTGGTGCCTGGCGGACGCTTCCGCGAGGTGTATTACTGGGACAGCTACTTCACCATGCTTGGCCTGGCGGAGAGCGGGCACTGGGATCGCGTGCAGGATATGGTGGATAACTTCGCCACCGAGCTGGACAAATATGGCCATATTCCCAACGGCAACCGCAGCTACTATCTCAGCCGCTCGCAGCCGCCGTTCTTCAGCTTGATGGTCGACCTGCTGGCAACGCACAAAGGCGACGACGTCTATCGCCAATATCTGCCGCAGCTGCAGAAAGAGTACGATTACTGGATGGCGGACAGCGACAAAGTGGCGGCCGGCCAGGCCAGCAAACGGGTGATTAAACTCAGCGACGGCACGCTGCTTAACCGTTACTGGGACGATCGCGATGCGCCGCGTACCGAATCCTGGCTCGATGACGTCAACACCGCGAATAAAGCGCCGGAGCGCAATAAGCAGCAGGTCTATCGCGATCTGCGTGCGGGCGCGGCTTCGGGCTGGGATTTCAGTTCGCGCTGGTTCACCGATGCGCACAATCTGGCGTCCATCCGTACCACGCAGCTGGCACCGGTTGATCTTAACAGCCTGATTTTCCACCTTGAACAAACATTGTCCAAAGCCGCCAAACTGGATAAGCAGGATGACAAAGCCAAACAGTTCGCGGCGGATGCTGAGAAACGTCAGGCGGCGATCAATCGCTACCTTTGGGATGACAAAAAAGGCTGGTACGCCGATTACGATTTCCAGAAGAAGCAGGTGCATTCACAGCTGACCGCTGCAACGCTATTCCCGCTCTATATGCAGCTCGCGAGCGATAAGCAAGCTGAACGCACCGCTTCCGCAGTTGAAAAACAACTGCTGAAACCCGGCGGACTGGTGACCACCACGGTGAATAACGGCCAGCAATGGGATGCACCAAACGGTTGGGCGCCGCTGCAATGGGTGGCGGTGGAAGGTCTGGAGCATTACAAGCAGCCGAAGTTGGCGCAACAGATTGGTCAGCGCTTCCTGCAGAACGTGCAGGCGACCTACGACAAGGAACATAAGCTGGTCGAGAAATACGTGGTTGAAGGCGCGCAGCTGGGCGGTGGTGGCGGCGGTGAATATCCGCTACAGGACGGCTTCGGCTGGACCAATGGCGTGACGCTGAAGCTGCTGGATAAATACTGCCCGAAAGACAAAACCTGTAATAACGCTGGCGATATTCCGAATATGCCGGTTTTAAGTAGCGCGAAGTAATTACCTCTATTCTGCCGGGCGAATAAGCCCGGCAACGGCACATTACTGTAGCGGCGCAATTTATTGCGCGACCCGAACCTGGGTAAGGTTTCGCCAGTGCAATGCGCGATAAATCGCGCCGCTACGGCTCGTGCCTGTCATCTGTGCATTTTCCTCACATTCCTCTAGCAACAAACTCACATCTTGAAACATCCACTACAAAAGATAATAATTCTCAATCTGATATCGATAGCTATTCCCATTAAAATAACAGGAACCTCTCATGACCTCGTTGTTTACCCTTAAACGTGGCCGCGTACTGTGCGCGCTTGCGCTGGCTTTACCCGCGGCAAGCTTCGCTGAAGAGTCGATTGTCGTGACAGCGCAACCGCAAGAGAGCGCCACCTCGCCGACGCAGGGCTATCTCGCCACGCGCAGCAGCGGTGCCAGCAAAAGCGATCAGCCGCTGATCACTACCCCGCAGTCAATTTCGGTGGTGACGCGTCAGCAGATGGAAGATCAGGGCGCGCAGGATCTCAATCAGGCGCTGGGTTACACGCCGGGCGTCTTCACCAACTTTGGCGGCGCGGCCACGCGTTATGACACCATCGCGCTGCGTGGTTTCCACGGCGGCGATGTCGATAACACCTTCCTCGATGGCCTGCGCGTGATGAGTGACGGCGGCAGCTTTAACATTCTGCAGGTGGATAACTGGTTCCTCGACCGCATCGATGTGATTAAAGGTCCCTCTTCCGCGCTCTACGGCCAAACGGTGCCGGGCGGATTGGTGAATATGGTGAGCAAGCGCCCGCAGTTTGCTGAAGAGGGCCACTTCCGCCTGGCGACCGGCACCAACGCCACCAATAACGCCGCCTTTGATTACACCAACGCCATCAACGATCAGTGGGCATTTCGCTTAACCGGCATTACGCGCAACAGCGATACCCAATACGATCACACCCGCGAAGAGAAATATGCGATTTCGCCACAGCTGATGTGGCAGCCAAGTGAAGATACCAACTTAGTGCTGCGCGCCTACCTGCAGAAAGATCCGTCCGGCGGCTATCACGGCTCGGTACCGGCGGAAGGCACGCTCTATAGCCATAATGGCCGCAAATTGAGCGACAGTTTCTATGAAGGTGACACTGCGCTCGATCAGTTCAAACGTCGCGAGCAGATTTACAGCTATGACTTCTCGCATCGCTTCAACGATGTGTGGTCGGTGTACTCCACCGGCAGCTACAGCCACTCCAATACCGAGCTCGATCAGGTTTATCAGATTGGCTGGAACGCAACGAATCCAGACCTGCTGAACCGCTACTACTCCGGTGAGCGTTCATCGCTGAGCGCGTGGGCCAACGACAACCGCTTGCAGGCTGATTTCGCTACCGGCGCGGTTCAGCATCGCGTGACGCTGGGCGCGGAATACCATCGCTATAAAAACGACATCACCGAAGCCAGCGGTGCCGCCAGCGCGCTGAATGCGTGGAACGGCGAAGAAGTGGGCATCATGCCGGACTTCGACTGGACATCGCAGACGCGCCGCTACTATCAAACCGGTTTGTATCTGCAGGATGAATTGCAGCTTGATCGCTGGCATCTGGATTTGTCGGGACGCTACGATCGCATCGTGTCGGAAAACGGCACCAGCCGTCGTCAGGACGATCACATCAGCGGCCGCGCTGCGCTGTTATATGCCTTCGAGAACGGCATCTCGCCTTATGTCAGCTGGAGCCAGGCAATAACGCCGGCTTCGTTGACCGATCCTTTCGGCAATCAGCTAAAACCGACTACGTCTGAGCAGTATGAAGCGGGCGTGAAATATCAGCCGCTGGGCACGCGCGATATGTACTCAATCGCGGTGTACGATTTGACCCAGGACGATGTCGCCAACCGTAACGTGCTGGACGGCACTTACACGCCGTCGGGCAAAGTGCATTCGCAGGGGATTGAACTTGAGGCGCGTAATCAGCTGACGTCGCGTTTTAGCACCATCGCCGGCTACACGCTAAATCATCTGCGCTTTAAAGATTCGGTGGACGGTAACGATGGACATACGCCGTATGTGACGCCGAACAGCATGGCATCGTTGTGGGGACATTATCAGTTTGACTACGGCTTGAGCGCCGGTGCGGGTGTGCGCTATATCGGTAAACAGTGGGCGGATAACGAGAACACCACGCGTCTGCCATCGGTAACGCTGTTTGATGCGTCGGTTCGCGCCGATCTTGGCGCATGGAACTCACAGCTGAAAGGCGCCTGGCTGCAGGTGAATGCCAACAACCTGACCGATAAGACGTATCTGGCCGCCTGTTACGGCACCGGTTACTGCTATCGCGGTGCCGAGCGCACGGTTATGGCCACGGTGGGCTACGACTTTTAATCAGGCATAAAAAAATCCGCCATCCTTATGCGAGATGGCGGATTTCATCAAATCCTGGCGCGATTAACTTCGCACTTTACGGTAGATCCACAGCACCACAATGGCACCAATCACTGCCACCACAAAGCTGCCAAAGTTGAAACCGTCAACTTTACCGAAACCAAACAGGGTACTGATCCAGCCACCGACAACCGCACCCACCACACCCAGAACCACGGTGATGATAAAGCCGCCGCCATCTTTACCCGGCATAATCCACTTAGCGATAATCCCGGCAATCAGACCAAAAATAATCCATGAAAGAATACCCATGTACTGCTCCTTACGTTATTAATCAATGTGTTCACCGCCTCTAGTATAGACGGGATTTTATGATCTGCATCCCAACTTGCCGCCGTAAATAGCCGTTAGCTGACTAAAGGTTAGCGCAGCGACGCCGATAACTGACGAACAGCATTGTCAGTCGTGAAAATAACAATCGGATAAGTGGAGCAGGACGTGGGAGAAGCCGATAAAGAACAATACCTCAAGCGAGGCACGTTAGCGGTTTTGGGCGTGATGAAGGACCTGTTGCGTTTTCAAACCCCGTTGATGGTGAATTTTTCGCGCGGTCAGTTTATCAGTCGCTTGCTGTCAGCCGATGAAGATCAGGTGATCTTTGACCTCGGCAGCAACGCGCTGGATAACGATTTAGCGCTGCAAGGTGGCGAAGTGAATATTGCCGCCGAAACGCACGGTGCCAAAGTCGAATTTGGCTTAACCGGTTTACAGCGGGTTGAATTCGAAGGCTTACCCGCTTTTGCTGCGTCGCTGCCGGAACTGGTGTGGCAGATTCAACGTCGTGAATTCTTTCGCGTCAATGCGCCGCTGGAACCGGTTTTTTATTGCCACAGCCAGTGGCCTGATGGGCGTACCGCGCGTTTCCGCCTGCAGGATCTGTCACTGGGCGGCGTCGGCGTGCTGCTGGACGAAGCGCTACCGGAAGGGCTCAATCGCGGCGATACCTTTAAAAACCTGCGCGTGGATTTAGCTGAGTATGGTCACTTTGAGGTGACAGCACAGCTGCTGCACATTGGTGAACGCACCGTAGTGACCAGCAAGAATGAAACCCGCGCCACACCGCGCCTCAGCTTCCGCTTTACCGCCATCGAACCGATTCAGGAACGCCAGCTACAGCAGGTGATTTTTGCGCTGGAACGTCTGGCGCGTGATAAAGCCAACCGTTTCCAGTAGCGCTGGACGTTTATCACCGTACAACATCGTAGCGGCACAATTGGTTGCGCTATGTGGCATGAGATACACGTCTAAAAAGCGCGATAAATCGCGCCGCTACGAAGCGTGCGCGATTTAAATAACGGTAATCAATGCGGCTGATAACGGCAACGCGCCACCGCATCCAGCCAGCCGTGATAATTCTCTTGCATGCTTTTCGCCTGATCCTCACGCGGCGTGATCACGCTACCGCCCTGTAACGCCTGCATCTCACTGCCCTGCTGCCACCAGCCTAAGGTGCGGCCCGCTAATAGCGCGGCGCCCAGCGCAGAAACTTCTGCCGTGGGTACGCGTTTCAGTGGCCGCTGCAAGACATCGGCCTGCATCTGCATCAACCAGCTATTTTCCGTGGCGCTGCCATCCACGCACAGCGCAGGAAGTTGCACGCCACTGGCCTGCTCCATGGCAAAAAACACATCGGCGATCTGGAAGGTGATCGACTCCAGCGCCACGCGCGCCAGCACCTCCGGCGTCGCCGCATCGGTCAAGCCACATACCATGCCGCGCGCTTTCAAATCCCACCAGGGCGCGCCAAGACCGGAAAGCGCCGGCACAAAATAGATGCCCTGATTGTGTTCGCTTTGCTGCGCCAGCGCAGTGAGTTCTCGCGGATCATGAATGCCCAGCATGCGGCCCAGCCACGCCGCGCCGGAACCGGTGTGGGTAATGTTGCCTTCAAAGGCATAGCGCAGCGTGCCGTCGTGCCACGCCACAGTGGTGCTGAGGCCATTTTCCGTCAGCAACGGCGTCGCCATCGACATCATCAGTGATGAACCGGTGCCGTAAGTGGCTTTCACCACCTCTTCGCTGCCGTTGCGCTGCGCTTGCAGCGCAGCGTGCGAATCGCCGATGCGTGACAAAATCGGCGTGCCGGGCGCTAAACCGGGAATATCGTTGCGTGTCACCACGCCTTGCGCGCTGGCCGAGGGCACAATCTGCGGCAGAGCCGCGCGGGGAATATGGAACAGCGCCAGCAATTCATCATCCCAGTCGCCGCTGTGCAGGTTGTAGAGTTGGGTGCGTGCCGCATTGGCATGATCGGTGACGAAGCTTTCGCCGCCGCTCAGCTGCCAGCTCAGCCAGCTATCCACGGTGCCGATACAGAGTTCACCGGCCTGCGCGCGCGCAAATCCATTCGGCAACGCAGCCAGCATGCCGGTAAGTTTACCGGCCGGGAACATCGGATCCACCGCCAACCCGGTGAGTCCGGTGATGCGCGGTGCTTTACCCGCCACGCGCAGATCGCGGCAAAACGCCTCCGAGCGGCGATCCTGCCAGCTGACCAACGGCGTCAACGGCTGACCGTTATGTCGCTGCCAGATCAGCACCGATTCGCGCTGGTTGCTGATCGCCACCGCCGCAACCTGCGCCCCCGCACACTGCGCCAGACAAGCGCTCACTGCCTGTTTCACCGCCTGCCATATCGCCAGCGGATCCTGCTCCGCCAGACCCGGCTGCGGATGTTCCAGCGTCAGCGGCTGACTGCCGCGTGCCACCACATTGCCGGCACGATCGACCGCAATCGCTTTCGCGTTGGTGGTGCCTTCATCAATTGCCAGTATCAACGAACCTGCCATCTTTACGCTCCTGCACAGATGCGCGCTGCACTCTTCACTACGCTGGCGGCATCAATACCATGTCGGGCACGGGTGGAGGCGCGATCGCCGGCAATCGCGTATTCGCCGTCGGGGATGCCCAAACGCAGTAGCGGGATGCCACAACCGCCTTCCGCCAGCACTTCTGCCACCAGGCTGCCGACGCCGCCGTTGACGTTGTGTTCTTCCACGGTAATGACCGCTGGATAGTGATTTAACAGCTCGCGCAGCTGTTGGGTATCACAAGGTCGAATCGATGGAATGCTGATCACACCTGCTGTAATGCCTTGCTCATGCAGTTGCTCGGCGGCGTGAACCACCTCGTGAACCGTCGAGCCCATCGCCACCAGCACAATGTCATGACCTTCACGTAACACGTCGATTTGGCCAGGACGGAATTGATAGTTTTCATCGTGCAGCTGCGGCAGATCTTTACCGTCCAGACGGATATACACCGGCCCGACATGCGCCAGCGCATACTCAATAATCTGGCGGCACTCCAGCGGGCAGGATGGCGCATAGATTTCGATGTTGCCGAAGCCGCGCATCACCGCAATGTCGTCGATGCTGTGATGGGTGCTGGCCAGTGGGCCGTAGCTGGCACCGGCATTCAGGCCAAACAGTTTAACGTTGGTGTTGTTGTAGCAGACGTCGACTTTAACCTGCTCATTGGCGCGGGAAACCAGGAACGGCGCGGCGTTGCAGGTCACGGCCACTTTGCCGCCAATTGCCAGACCGGCGGCGGTGCCCACCAGCGTTTGCTCCGCGATACCCACGTTGATCAGGCGATCGGGGAATGCTTTGATAAAGGGCGCAATTTTCGCGGTTGAGGTGGAATCGGCCACCACCGGCACTAAATCGACACCGCGATTAACCGCATCAATAAATGCCTCAACCATTACCGTCGCCAAATGTTTTGCATTACTCATCTTTTAATTCCTCCAGTGCCAACGCAATCTCTTCCCCTTTCGGCACACGGTGATGCCACTCCGGTTTGCCCTGAATAAAGGAGATGCCGAAGCCTTTTTCGGTATGCGCCACAATCACCTGTGGCTTGCCGCTGTTGCGCGGCAGGTTTTCGATGGCGTCCACCACCGCCGCCATGTCATTGCCGTTGCACTCGCTCACCTCCAGGCCAAAGGCGCACCATTTTTCCGGCAGCGGATCGGTATTCATGATGTCGCGCGTATGCCCCGCCAGCTGCAGCTTGTTCTTGTCATTGATGATCACCAGGTTATCGAGGCCGTAATGCGCCGCCACCAGCGCCGCTTCCCAGTTGCTGCCTTCCGCCAGCTCACCGTCACCGGTGACGACAAAAATGCGTCGGTCGCTGTTATCTTTCTTCGCCGCCAGCGCAATGCCGACCGCCACCGGTAAACCGTGACCCAGCGCGCCGGTGTTCAGCTCAACGCCCGGCGTTTTTTGCCGCACCGGATGGCCCGGCAGATGCGAATCGGAATGCTGATAAGTCGGCAGCCATTCGGTGGGGAAATAACCGGCTTCTGCCAGCACGCAGTAATAACCGCCCACCGCATGGCCTTTCGACTGGATATAGATGTCGCGCTGCGGATCGTTGGTGCGATCTGGCGCGCAGTTCAGGATGCGGAAATAGAGCGCGGTAAGGATCTCAACCTGTGAGAGATCGGCACCGGTGTGACCGCCCGCCGGGCTGCCCGCATTAAGCTGGATGATGCGGCGGCGCACGGCGCGCGCTTTCGCTGCCAGATCCGCTACCGAGTATTTGAAAGGATTCATAGACACCTCTGAATTTTAAAGCATGGATGAATATTTATTCGTGATGAAGAAAAAAAGGTGCAGACAATCAGCGCCTGCACCCAACCGATTAACTTTTTGCCGGGCTACCGCCCTCCTCAATCAGCGCTTTCTGCGCCACCACCGCCGCTTTCTGCTGCATGCGGCTCTGCATTTGGTCGATGATCACCGCCACGATAATCACGATGCCTTTGATCACCATTTGCCAGAACTCGCTCACACCCATCATGATCAAACCGTCGGCGAGGAAGCCGATCACAAAGGCACCAATCAGCGTGCCAAGAATGGTGCCGCGTCCACCCGCCAGCGAGGTACCGCCCAGCACCACTGCGGCAATCGCGTTCATTTCAAAGGAGGTTCCGTTCGCCGGATGGCTGGCCACCAGCTGCGACGAGACCACGATGCCAGCAATTGCCGCGCAAAAACCGGAGATGGCATAGACCCAGATTTTCACCGACTTCACTTTCACGCCCGAGAGTTCAGCGGCGCGTTCGTTATCGCCAATCGCGTAAACCTGACGGCCAAACGGCAGGCGGCGCGCCACGTAGGCAATCACCAGCGCCAGCAGCACCATCATCCAGATGGCCCACGGCAAACCAAGGAAATAGCCAGCGCCAATCTTGTCGAATCCGGTATTCCCCAGCATTTCATTGCCCTGCAAACCGGGGAAGGTTTCGCCGCCCGAGGTGAGCATCGCCGTGCCGCGCAGGATGTACATGGTGCCGAGCGTGCAGATGAACGGCGCCACGTTATAGCGGGTAATGATCCAGCCATTGACCGCGCCAATCAGCCCGCCAATCAGCAATACAATCGGCACGATTAGCCACACGCTGGGAAAGATAGCGATGCCAAACATCGGCAACACAATGCCTTTGGTAATCAGCCAGCCGGCGATCATGCCGCACAGGCCGAGCGTGGCGCCGATAGAGAGATCGATGCCCGCCGTGATAATGACAAACGTGATGCCGAGCGCGAGGAAGGCGTTAATAGCGATGTGTTTCACCATGATCACCATGCTGCCCACCGCGAGGAAATCGGGCACCGTGATAGCGAAGAAGCCGACAATGAGAAACAGCGCAATAAAGGTGCGCAGTTTGAGCAGCAGCAAAATCAGGCTTTCGCGTGAGTTGAACGCTTTGACAGGCGATGCGAGCGCGAGCGCGCCATTGTTTTTCATATCAGAACCCTTGTGCGCTTGCTTTAACCAGCGCCGCCTCTTCCGCTTCAGCGCGCGGCAGGTCAGCAGTCAATTTGCCGCCGGACATCACAATGATGCGATCGGCTACGGCCATGATCTCTTTCAAATCTGAGGTGGAGAACACCACCGCAATGCCCTGCTCCGACAGCTTCACCATCATGCGGAACACTTCGCCTTTGGCACCGACGTCGATGCCGCGACTCGGTTCATCCAGCAGCAGCAAGCGCGGATTGGTCAGCAGCGATCGGCCAATCACCACCTTTTGCTGATTGCCGCCGCTCAGTGCGCTAATGGCGACATCCGGCGAGGAGATTTTGATTGCCAGATTGCCGACGGTGCTGGTCACCACTTCGCGTTCCGCCTGCTCTGAAATCACGGTGCGATGCGACAGACGCCGCCACAGGCTGGCGATGGTGAGATTACTCGCCACCGATGAGATGGGAAAAATGCCCGAGCGTTTGCGATCCTCCGGCACCAGACTCATGCCCATACGAATGCGTTCAGCGGTCGGCAGACGCGTCGGCAGCGGTTTGCTGTCGAGCCACAGCTTGCCGAGATAGTTACGCTGCGTGCCAAGCAAACACTCAAACAGTTCGGTGCGCCCGGCGCCCATCAACCCGTAAATGCCGACGATCTCTCCGGAACGCACCTGAAAACTGACATCATCCACCAGCGTGTTGCCGTTCGGGCTGACGCAGGTGATGTGTTCGGCTTCCAGCACCGGCGCACCGAACTGGCGATCCGGCGGCAGGAAAGTGCCGACCGGTTCACTGCCCAGCATTTCGCGCACGATCCACGGCACGTCGATATCGCTGACCTGCGCTTCGGCTTGAAAACGCCCGTCGCGCAGAATGGTGATCACATCACCAATCGCCATCAGCTCCTCGAGCCGATGCGAGATATAGATGATGGAGACGCCCTGACGCGTCAGTTCGCGGATCACCCGAAACAGGATCTCCACTTCAGTTTTGCTCAGCGCCGAGGTCGGTTCGTCGAGGATCAGAATGTCGGCGTCCTCCGCCAGCGCTTTGGCGATCTCCACCAATTGCTGCTGGCCAACCTTCAGGCTGCCGACCTTCTCATCCGGTGAAATTGGCTGATCGAGGCGCTGCATCAGCGCGGCGGTGCGGCGTTTCTGCTCGGCTTCATTGATGGGCCGAATGCCGCTTTGGATTTCCCGGCCAAGGAAAATGTTCTCCGCTACGCTGAGGTTCTCAAACAGGTTGAGCTCCTGATGCACCATGCCGATGCCGTGACGCGCGGCGTCTCGCGTGCTGTGAAACGCCACTTTGTTACCGTTCAGGAACATCTCACCGCTGGTCGGTTGCTGCACGCCGGCGAGAATCTTCATCAGCGTCGATTTTCCCGCGCCGTTTTCGCCGATGATGACGTTGACTTTGCCGCGCCACACGCGGTAATCCACGCGATCCAGCGCTAAGGTGCCAGGGAATAGCATCGACATCTGATTAGCTTGCAGAATGATCTCGTCGCTCATTATGGATTCCCCTGCTGCAGCTGCACCGCAACCACCTCATCCACTGTGCCCGCGCCCATGCTGACGGCCAGCAGCGCCTGCGCCGGTTTGCCCACCCAGCTGGCATCCACTGCGGGCAGCTGTTTCACCGCGTGGCGATTGAGTGCTTTGGTGAGCTGCGCGTATTGCACCTGATTAGTAAACTCTTCAAAGCGGAAACCGGCTGCATCGCGAATCGCGTTGCCGCGCAGCACCGGACCAATCAACACTTTCACCGGCTTGCCGTTGATGGTCATGGTGAGACTGCGTTCCCGCTCGTTGCTGTTATCAAACGCCGTTACCATACCTACCGCGCGCACAAACACGCTTTCGCTGCCGCCCGCTTTGACGGTGTGGCTTTTGGTTTCCATATCCGCCCAGCTCAGCGCCTGCTTCTCAGCTGGCTGCTGCACGCGGCTGGCCCAGCTTGACTCCGCAATCTGCTGCGGCGTTTGATCGCTGTAGCCCGGTTTAGCGTTAGGATCTTTCGGCATGATGGGTTTGCCGTTGGCATCGAGATCCACCACGGTGCAGGCGGCTAACATCAGCGTCAGCAACGCCACCAGCGTGCCGCTCAGCGCTTTCCCCTTCATGCCGACCTCCATCTTATTGCGCCAGCTTGAAGGTTTTCAGCTTCGCGGCATTGCTGTCGTCAATCAGCACGCAATCCATCAGCTGCTTCTCCTCTTTCTGCGCTTTGCCGTTTTTCAGGTAGTAATCCACCTGCTCGACGGCCATCTGCGCCTGATCCCAGCCCGGCTGCAGCACCGTCGCTTTGATGTTGCCTTTATTGAGGATGGAGTCGCGGGTGTAATCGCTGCCGTCGAAGCCGACCACGATCACATTGGTTTTGCCCGCCGCTTTCAGCGCCGCTTCCGCACCGAGCGCCATGGTGTCGTTACCGGAGATCACGCCAACGATATTCGGGTTCTTCTGCAGGATGGTTTCCATGCGGCTGAAGGCTTCGGTTTGGCTCCAGTTGGCACTCTGCTGCGCCACCATTTTCAGATCGGGATAATCATCCAGCACGTCGTGATATCCCTGCGAACGTACACCCGCATTGGTATCTGACTCTTTGCCCAGCAGCTCGACATAATCCCCTTTGCCGTTCAGCAGTTTGGCGAACTTCTCGGCGCCGAGCTGTGCGCCCTGATAGTTGTTGGAGACGATTTGCGCCACGGCGATGCCGGTTTTATTGATTTCGCGGTCAATCAGGAAGGTAGGAATGCCGGCATCTTTGGCTTTTTGCACCGGGCCAACGGTGGCATCCGCACCGGCGTTATCAAGGATGATGGCTTTGGCTTTGCGCGCGATGGCGGTTTCAATCAGCTGATTTTGTTTATTCACGTCATCATCGTGTGAGGCCACCAGCGTGGTGTAACCGAGGGCTTTGGCTTTCTCCTGCGCGCCGTCGGCTTCGGCCTTAAAGAACGGGTTGTCATGTGATGGCGTAATAATAGCCAGCAACCCCTTATCCGCCGCCAGCGACGCCGCCGAGATCATCATGATTGAAGCAAGTAGAGAGACTTTGAGGACAGAGGCTTTCATTTGTTATCTCCGATTGAATATATATTCAATTGCGATTTTATATGCATAATGACTATGCGCTGGCTTTCTGAGCACGTCCATTGCCCGATCCTCAAAAAGCGAAAACGATCACAAAATGTTCTGCGTTGTTATTTATGACAGGCTGATTAACAATACCAGGCAGGTTAAGAGAGAGAAAAAACCATGGCAAAACAGGATGAACAGCGGCTGATGGTGAAAATCGCCACGCTTTATTATGTGGAAGGCAGGAAGCAGTCCGACATTGCGCAGCTGTTGAAGCTGTCGCAATCTTTTGTGTCGCGCATCCTTAATCGCAGCGTGAAAGAAGGTGTGGTGAAGATCAGCGTGGTGCCGCCGGCCAATGTGTTCCCTGAGCTGGAAAAAGCCATTGAGCAGCTGTATCAACTGCCGCAGGTGATTGTGGTGGATGTGCCGGATCAGGCTTCGGCGTTGCAGATCAAACAGGCGATCGGTTCCGCCGCCGCGCACTATCTGGAAACGCGGGTGCGTGCCGATGAGCTGATTGGCATTTCCTCCTGGAGCGGCACCATTCGCGCCATGGTCGATGCGCTGCATCCGCTCAGCGCGCCGTGCCAAGGCGTCATTCAGCTGCTGGGCGGCGTGGGCGCTAACGGCAATGTGCAGGCCACGATTCTGACGCAGAATCTCGCGGCGCTGCTGGGTTGTCCGGCGTGGCTACTGCCGTCGCAATCAATCGAACACTCGGTAAAGGATCGCCAGCGTTTATCGGTTAATCCCGATGTCGCGGTGGTACTGGAAAAGTTTGATCAGGTGGACCTGGCGATTGTCGGCATCGGCGATCTCGAGCCGTCCGCCCTGCTGCGTAATTCCGGCAACTATTACGACGGTGAGATGCTGCAAACGCTGGCCGAACGCGGCGCGGTGGGCGATATCTGCCTGCACTATTTCGATGCTGATGGTCAGCCGGTGCTGAGCGCAGAGGAAGATCCGGTAATTGGCATGGAGTTGGCGCAGGTGAAACGCTGTCCGCAGGTGGTGGCGTTAGCGGGCGGCAAAGAGAAAGCGCAGGCGATTCGCGGGGCGTTGCGCGGCGGTTATGTGCAGGTGTTGATTGTGGATTATCCGACGGCGCGATTGTTGGTGTAGCGGCGCAATTCATTGCGTCATAAATCGCGCCGCAACAGATAGGTGTACAGCATCAACCGATGGTGCGGTAGGCGGTGGTGACTTTCCATAAATAACGCGGGGCCTGCGCCGCCGGATGCTTATTCTGTACGTGCTGGTAAAACTCGTCCGGCGTCATGGAATTGATCATCGCAATAGCACGCTCGCGGTCACGCGAGAAAGTACGCAGCAAGGCACCGGCACCGTTGGCGTAGGAGACAATGGTGGCGTAACGCAGGGTCAGCGGATCGCGAATTCCGGCTAAGGCGGAATCCTGCAGAATTTTCAGGTAAGCCGCGCCAATATCGATGTTCTTCGCCGGATCGCGCAGCTCGGACGAGGATGGCTGACCATGACGGCCCTGGGTGCGATAGACTTCGCGGCCCGCGGTCGAGGCCTTAATTTGCATCAGACCAACCGCATTGGAACGGCTCACCACGGTGGGATTGCCTCCGGATTCGACACTAATAATGGCGCTGATTAACTTCTCATCAACGCCATAATGACTGGCGGCATCTTCGGTAAACATTGACCATGCATCATTCACTTTCGACGGCGGTGCCTGAGTTAACGGCGTATTCTTCTCGGGCAGTGCCGGTTTTTCCGGCTCGCTGGAACAGCCAGCAAGCAGCAGAGCAGAAAGCATAAGTAGTCGAATTTTCACTGATTTTTGGTTCCGCAATAGGGTTGGCGCAAGCTATCATACCTGGCGCAGCGCGATGCAAAATTACCGTTTATCCTAAATCGGTAAAAAACCTTATGCTACCGTGACTTCGATAACGCATTTCGTCATCATCAGCAGGCCACTCTACAGCAGGATGGAAGTTATGGTTACTCCCCGCACGCTACGTCTCATCGCCCCTTCCGGTTATTGCCACAATCAGGACGCCGCCCAGCGCGCGGTGAGTCGTTTACAGGCTGCTGGCCATCATCTTGACAATCTATCGGCGATCACCCGCCGCTTTCAACGCTTTGCCGGCGATGATGCGCAGCGGCTGAATGATATCAATGCGCTGGCCACGCTGGAGGCGCTGCCCGATATCGTGTTGGCGGTGCGTGGCGGCTACGGCGCTTCACGTTTGCTGGATAAGATCGATTACGTTGGCCTGCAACGTCGATTGCTCAATCAACCGGTGGCGCTGTGCGGCCATAGCGATTTCACCGCGCTACAACTGGCGTTACTGGCACAAATCGGGCTGATCTCCTTTAGCGGGCCGATGTTGGCCGGTAACTTCGGCGCCGAGGCATTATCTGATTTTACCGAATCGCACTTTTGGCAAACGCTGACATCACCTACAGTCAATCTAAGCTGGCGCAGCACCAGCCCGGATCACGGCCGCTGGCAAGGCACGTTATGGGGCGGCAATTTAGCGATGATTTGCTCGCTGATTGGTACGCCGTGGATGCCGCAAATTGAAGGCGGCATTCTGGTGATCGAAGATGTGAACGAACATCCGTTCCGTATCGAGCGCATGCTGGTTCAGCTGCAGCAGAGTGGCATTTTGTCGCGCCAGCAAGCGATTATTACCGGCAGCTTTACCAGCACATCGCTGTCGGCGTATGACAACGGTTTTGATTTTGCCACCGTATGGCAGCGCATTCGTGACGAGTTTCAGATTCCAGTGATTAGCGATCTGGCTTTTGGACACGATGCCGATACCGTGACGCTGCCGCTGGGCGCTAGCGCCACGTTGCAGATTGAGAATGGAGAAGCACAGTTCGCCTTCACCGGCCACCCGACATTGCGCTAACGTGTTGCCGCAGGAGACCGACAATGAAGCCACTGTACGACGATTTGTGGATCTCCACGCCAGAATTCCCCGCCGAAGAGACGGCGAGTGACTTAATGATGCATGGCTTTATGCTGTGCCACCCACGCGGCAATTTATTGATTGGTCGCGTGGAGCATCCGCTCGACCATGAGTTCCTTAACGATGCCGGCGGCGTCATTCGCCACTATTTAACTCACTGGCACGAAGCCGCGCCGGGAGCGATCGCCATTCAGCAGCGCTTTAACAGCGCGCTCTATTGCCACAGTCGTTCGCTCGGGCCGGTTAGTTTGGTGATTGAGCCCGACGAAACCTTTACACAGCAAGAGACGCACTTCGGCGATTTTCACCTGCTGCCGACGCCCGGACACACGCCCGGCAGCAGCAGCTATCTCTATCACTCGCCGCTCGGACACACTTATCTGTTTGTCGGCGATACGCTGACCCGCGATTACAACCGCTGGATCAGCGTGCTGATGCCTGAAAGCAATCCCACCGAACTGCAGCAGTCGCTGGAGTTGTATCGCTCGTTACGCCCGGATGTCGTGCTGATGAGCACCACGCGCGGACATCTTTCGTGGGCTAAGGTGAATTTGCAGAGCTGGCTGGCAGCCATTGATGAGGCGGAACAGTCGCCGCTGGATTTGCGCCAGCGGCAACTCATCAAACCGGGCTATTAACTCACGAGTTTGGACGCGCGCTGTCGTCGTAGCGTTCCAGCGACAGAATCTGCGCATCGCGCTTATCGGTGCGGCTGCAGGGCAACAACTTGTTGCTGTTGGCGTAGACGAAGAAAGTTTCATCGTTCTTTTTATTCACGATTAACTGATCGCCATTACGAAAACGGGTGATGGCGACTTTGTCGCCCCCTTTCAGGCTGGTGCGCTGCTGCCCGGCAGCAATCTGGAAGTGGCGCGTTGGCCACATTAACGTACTCAAACCATACTCGGCACGCGATACCGTCATAGTTGGACGGCCGGGACAGGTGATTTGGTATTCGGTTTCGCTCCAGGCGGGCGCTATCTGACAAGCCAGCACGCCAACGGCCATGACTAATGCCTTCATTGGGTTCTCCGCTGAGGTTAAATGATGATTTCGTGGAGGGATTGGCCTTGCTGCTGCATTCCATAAACTTCATCCAACAACAGCAAAGCCTGGTACATCAAGCGCAATGAGATTCTGCGGGAGCAGGCACTACTCAGCGGCCACTTGCGCCGCGACCAACATCAATGCCAGTCCGGCTTCTTCGGCTTCAAAACGCTGCATCACTTCCTGAATGGCCGCTACGCAGTTCATTACCTGCTTCTTTTTGTCGGCTTCTAATTTGTCGATCGCGTGCTGAAGAATCATTAAACTCGCTTCTTCTTCTTTCATTAATTTACCCTTGTTTTGCTTACCTGGTGCGCAACGCTGGCAAGAATACCGTTTCTCCGCCAGGAAAGTCACCCCTTTACATTCCTTCCGCTTAACGATTATACAAATGACAAATAGGAAGCAGCGTCAGACCTGCTATGATCCAGTTATCAGTACGCATAGGCGTGCCATGGCAAACCAGGGAATGAAGCAGGTGCTCATGTGGCGAATCACGGTTGTACTCACCCTTTTAATGTTAGCTGGCTGCAGTTCCGCACCGAAAGGTGTCGACTGTCCGGGCGAAGTGTCGACGATTTATGGACAATCGATGGGCAACACGCAGGCGCGAATCTTTGATTTGGTGAGCGCCTTCGCCGTATCGCGCGATGGCGTGAAGGTGCAAAGCGGTACGCTGCACTCCACCGATCGCTTTCAGTACGTGCCATCGGCCATCACCGCAGAGGGCTTCTACGCGCAACGCCTGTCTGATAAACAGTTCCGCCTGATCAATCCTTATCAGAACACCATGATTACCTGGACGTGCCCATAAGCCGTGCGTCGCAGCGTGAGATGGTTTATTGTCTGCCCACCGCACGCTACGGACCTGCATGATGGAAAAGAGTCTGGATAACAACGGCTATATCGATTTCCCCTTTCCGGCCAGCACCAATGCGGATGGCTCGATGAATCCCTGTGGATTTGACCTCACGCTGGAAACCGATCGTATTGATGAGATCACCGCCGGTAAACACTCCGAAAATATGCGGCGCCTGCTGGAAGAAGTGAATCTGCAGGATGGCTTATTTATGACCCTGGCCTGCGACTGGCAGCAACGTGACGATGGCGTGTGCGGATTTATCGATGTGGCATTTCGTCCGACGGTGGCAGGCTTCAATACGGAAGAGACGCAAAGCCTCGATCAGGCGTTTGAAATCTACCTCAGCCGTCAGGAGAAGCAGCACAACATGCAGAGTGGCACGCTAATCAACTACGCGCGTGCCGTGCTTGATTGGAGCTGGTCTCCGCTGCAGCAGCGCCACATGCGCTACGAAAAAGTGACTTTGCGCTATTACTGCCAGCAGGCCGACGATGCCGAATGGAGTTTTGACCACCTGCGTCACTTTCTGGTGAGCTGGTATCCGGCTTATCGCGGTCAGCGCTAACTTCAGGTTTTCGCTTTCCCACTTCGCTGGCATGCGCAGAATTTTTGCGTACTGCAAACTGCTGTTACAACCTTTACCGCTGCGTCATTTGCTGCCTGCAGTTTCTCTGACTACGCTTTACAGGACATTCACCACGATCAGGGAGTCATTATGAGCGACAAAGCGGAAGCAAAATTGAATGAAGCGGCGGGTGCCGTCCAGGAAAAATTTGGTCAATTCACCGGTTCACGCCGTCATGAAGCCAAAGGCGCGGCGCGTCGTTATCCGGCTCAGGCCAGCTATGCGGTTCAGGATGCAGCGGATTGTGTGGTGAAATCGGTACGCGATAACCCCGCGACCGGCCTGGCAGTTGCAGCCAGCATTGGTGTGATTGTCGGTTTTCTGCTCGGACGTAAGTAATCCGTTAAAACGGGGCCTCAAGGCCCCGATTTTAATGGTGCTGACCCACCTCATATATTCCTTCTTTGATGTGTTCATCCGGCGTTTCAGCCACATCTGCGGTGCTGTTTTCCATCTTCAAATGACGATCGTGCTGCAGGGTTAACGTTATTAAGCTTGAAGGCTGTGCGCAAGCGACCACAGACAGCAGCAGAAAAAACCACGCAGCGACAACTTTCTTTCCCATCGTTCTTTTTCCAGCAAGCTGAGATATGTCGGCTCAGATTGCCCGAGTAAATGAAAATGAGCGTCAATTTGCCGCAAAGCTCTGTAGTCAGTTGTGTACAACTACACCTGCGCGCGCCGTGCTTTGTATCGCGCAACCATGGTCATCAGCGCCTGGTAAATTAATCCCGCATACAAGCTCATCACGATCACCATGCCGATCTCTTTGCCCTGCGCCTGCCACGAAACAAACCACATAAAGATGCCCCACAACAGCGAAAACAGCAGCCAGCCTTTAACGAACTTGATTACACCTTGCATACCACCTCCTGAATCGTAAGCGCTGAAGATAACGGTTTAGTCTTTAATGCACACTGCCATCAGCATGTAAATGTTAACTGTTTCAAAGTTCTGCGAAAGGGAATGTAAACCCACGATGGTGTAGACTAATGCGCACGCGTCGCATATCGCCATCGACGCGATTATGTTTGAATTCCCGCCAACACTGTCCGGCATGTGGTTGAAATGAATTATTTAAGTAAGATACAAAGTTTTATTGAGGGTAACACGGTGCTGTCGGCCGCTTTCAGCCTGGTGTTATTGATGTTTGCCGGCATGATCGCCCATCTGATCTGTAAATTCTTTATCGTTAAGGTGGTCAGAAAGGTGTTCTTCAGCACGCACAAAAATCAGGTGCCGCTGGATAAGGACGTCAGGCTGTCGGAGAAGCTCTCTAACTTTATCCCGGTGATCACGGTCTATTATCTGCTGCAGTTTATGCCAGATTTACCCGAGCATCTGTTGATCGCAATTAAGACCATCTGCGGCATTCTGTTCTTCGTCTATTTATCGCTGTTCTTTACCGAAGTGCTGGAGATCGTTAATAACTCCTATTCGAAAAAAGCCAAGCGCAAAAATCACTCGATCAAGGGTTATATCCAGGTCGGCAAGATTCTGGTGCACATTATTTCGGCGATTATGATTCTGGCGATTATGTCGAATAAATCGCCGGTGATTATTATCTCCAGTTTGGGTGCCGTAGCGGCGGTATTGATGTTGGTGTTCCAGCATACGCTGATGTCGCTGGTGGCCAATATTCAGGTGTCATCGAACGATGTGCTGCAACTCGGCGACTGGATTGAGATGCCGGATAACGGCATCAGCGGCGAAGTGATCGATATCGCGCTGCATACCATCACCATTCGCAACTGGGACAATACGCTGTCGCGTATCCCCACCAAAAACTTCCTCACCGAAACCTACACCAACTGGCAGGCGATGTTCTCCTCCGGCGCGCGCCGCATTATGCGCAGTTTCCATCTTGATCAGATGTCGATACGCTTTCTCGATCACGAGATGGTGCAGCAAATGAGCCAAATCCGCGGCGTCAGTGAGCAACTTTCAGCACTGATGGATGGCCGCGATAGCAATGCGGTGGGCGAACGCTGGTTTGCAGAAAACGGCATTACCAATCTAACGGTGTTTCGTAAATACCTGACGGCGTGGCTGTCGCAGCGCGACGATATCAAAAAGGATATGTATATCGTGGTACGCGCCATGAAGCCTTCGCCCGAGGGCTTGCCGGTGGAAGTTTATTGCTTCACCTCGTCAGTGTTGTGGGTAGATTACGAGGATTCTCAGTCGGCCATTTTTGAGTATATCTATGCAATTGTCGGTCACTTCTCGCTGCGGATGTATCAGCAACCGGGCGGTAGCGATTTCTGGCGACTGTCGCAGGAGCGCGCTCAAATCGCCAAAACCAATGAGCAGCAAGTCGATTAATGCATTAAAAAAACGGAAGCGATTAACTTCCGTTTTTTTCTGATGATGAGTGAATAGCCTGCGCTTGTGACATACCGGTGAGGACGCTGATTTTTCAACTTTATTTATTGTACCCCTGCATGTAAAATTCGCATCTATTTTGCAAATAATGATGTCGTCATGGCTAATATTTCACTATGTTGAAATTATTCTCACGTTTTTTATCAGTTGGCATCATTAACACCCTGATTCATTGGATGGTGTTTGCAGCCCTGTATTCTCTTAATACCCGCCAATGGCTGGCTAATCTGTTGGCTTTCATTGTCGCGGTAACATTTTCATTTTTTGCCAATGCACGCTGGACGTTTAAAACCGAAGCGACAACTTTTCGCTATGTCATCTTCGTGGCCTTTATGGGCATAATGGCCGCCGGCATCGGCAGTTTCGCCGATCATACGCATATTAATCCGATTATCACGCTTATTTCATTTTCTATAATAAGCCTGGTATTCGGCTTCATCTATTCAAACTTTATTGTTTTTAAGGTGAAAAAGTGAAAATTTCTCTGGTCGTTCCCGTCTTCAATGAAGAAGATGCAATCCCGATATTCTATCGTACCGTCAAAGAAAAACTCTCTTCTTACCCTCTCGAAATTGTCTTCATTAATGATGGCAGTACTGATAAAACCGAGCAGATTATTAAGTCGCTGCGGGATGATGACGAATCTGTAATAGTCATTAACTTTATTCGTAACTTTGGTAAAGAAACCGCGCTGCTTGCCGGACTTGAACATGCTACCGGTGATGCAGTCATTCCGGTTGACGTTGATCTTCAGGATCCCATCGAAGTGATTCCCTTGCTCATAAGCAAATGGCAAGAGGGATGGCCGATTGTGCTGGCAAAACGCAGTGACCGCAGTAGCGATAGTCATTTTAAGCGTAAAACGGCTGCATGGTTTTATAAACTGCATAATAAGATCAGCTCACCAAAGCTAGAAGAAAATGTTGGGGACTTTCGTTTACTTTCGCGCGCGACTGTCGAAAACATAAAGCAATTGCAGGAACGCAATCTATTTATGAAAGGCATCCTGAGTTGGGTGGAGGGTGATGCTGCCATCGTGGAATATAGCCGTTCAGCGCGCGTTGCGGGAGAGGCAAAGTTTAACGGATGGCGACTTTGGAATTTAGCGCTTGAAGGGCTGACCAGTTTCTCAACCTTTCCGCTCAGAGTGTGGACCTATATTGGTTTTTTTGTCGCATTCCTGTCGTTCGTTTATGGCGCGTGGATGATCATTGATAAAATAATATGGGGTAACCCGGTAGCAGGTTATCCATCACTACTGGTATCAATACTGTTTTTAGGTGGAATTCAATTAATTGGGATAGGTGTGTTAGGTGAATATATTGGCAGGATATATATTGAAACCAAGCACAGACCTCGATATATTAAAAAGGAATCAGATGACAAACATAGCTTGTAATAACTTTAAAGTTTATCTTTTTTTAGCTGCGTCATTATTGGTTTGCTATAGCCCTGTCTTTCTCTCAAGCTATGCCTTTTCGGATGATTGGTACTATCTGTTCAGCGCCCAAACTGATCCTGCCAGCATTCTCAAGTGGGACGTCCTTTCTGGAAGGCCAGCCTATGGCGCTTTGCGCTATGTTTTCTCTTTCCTGATATCCAGCCTGGGCTCATTGATACTGATAAGAGTGCTATCCGTGGCCTCTCTCATATTACTAAGCTGTTACTTTTACAAATTTATCTCTGAGAGAGATATCCTTAAAAATCCACTGCAGAGGGTTATATTCTCTTTAGTGATTTGTTTACTGCCCTCTTTTCAGGTATTCAACGCCTGGTCAGTATGTTTTCCTTTTGTGACGTCTATTCTGCTTGCAGGATGGAGTTACTCAGCGTTAACCCGATTGCGCGGTATCAAGGGAGTCATCTTGTCAGCCTTGCTGATTACGCTCTCTTTCGCTATTTACCAGCCCACTGCGATGTGTTTTCTTTTTTTTGCGTTTATGGACACTTGCCTGACTTCACGTAAAGTCGATAAAAAGGAACTCATTCGTACATTGTTAATGATTTTCTTTGGCATGCTGATGGCATTAATATTAGCCAAAGTCATCCCGCTCCTGTTATTCGGCGAGACACTTTCAAGAAGTAACATTACCATCGATCTCATGGGAAAAATAAAATGGTTCTTTGTAGAGCCATTGAAAAATGCCATCTGTAATTTTGACACTGGCAGAAAAGCACTATCGGTTATCATCTCTCTGTTATTCATCTTTATTGGGCTGAAAAAAATTAGCGGGAATGGCAAAGAGAAAGTGTTTTTATCTTTACTGTTCGCTGTTGCAGCAGTGACACCAAACTTATTGGTGACAGAGAGTTGGGCGGCTTACCGAACAATCAGTGCGCTCTCGCTGATTACCACGTCTTGCTTCCTTATCGGGCTATTCGTGGTGATCGATAAGACAAAATACTCACGATTCCTTTATCTATTGCTACCTCTCGCTGCCGGATGGCTTGCAGCCAACAATATTAAAGCGGGTTTTTCTTCACCTCAGCAAAAAGAGTATGCCCTTTTAAAAGGCGAAATAACTAAAGTGGTCGCAAAAGATTTCGATGGCGCCCTTTACTACCGCTTAAATAGTGAGAATTTGCCAAAAATTGCAAAATCATCGAAATATGATGAGTTTGGTTCTTTATCTTTAGGCATGCCGTGGACGTTTGCCGGTATGGCATTTACCGTAAAAAAAGAAGCGGGTATGCATTACACTCTAACCAAATCGCCAGTGATCAACGGCAATGAGATCTGCTCAGGGAAATGCATAATTATTGATGCTCAGGCGGTGCTGGCAAGGCAATAAACTTAGCTGGCATATCTGCCAAATTGAAATAAAAAAAACGGGAGCCATCGGCTCCCGTTATGCTTTCTGCCCGAGTGGCAAATTACATGTTGCTAATGATCGCGTCACCAAACTCTGAACATTTCAGCAGTTTAGCGCCGTCCATCAGACGTTCGAAATCGTAGGTCACGGTTTTGTTAGCGATTGCGCCTTCAACACCTTTAACGATTAAGTCAGCCGCTTCGAACCACTCCAGATGACGCAGCATCATTTCAGCTGACAGGATCACTGAACCTGGGTTCACTTTATCCTGACCTGCATACTTCGGTGCTGTACCGTGCGTCGCTTCGAACAGGGCGCATTCGTCACCGATGTTGGCGCCTGGTGCGATACCGATACCGCCAACCTGTGCCGCCAGGGCATCAGAGATGTAATCACCGTTCAGGTTCATACAGGCGATCACGTCGTACTCCGCCGGACGCAGCAGGATCTGCTGCAGGAAGGCATCGGCGATCACGTCTTTAACGATGATCTCTTTACCGCTGTTCGGGTTCTTGAACTTCATCCACGGGCCGCCATCGATCAGCTCGCCGCCGAACTCTTCTTTCACTAACTGGTAACCCCAGTCTTTGAAAGAACCTTCGGTGAACTTCATGATGTTGCCTTTGTGAACCAGGGTCAGAGAATCACGGTCGTTGGTGATGGTGTATTCAACCGCTGCGCGCACCAGACGTTTAGTGCCCTCTTCCGAGCATGGCTTAACGCCGATACCACACTGCTCAGGGAAGCGAATTTTCTTCACGCCCATCTCTTCGCGCAGGAACTTGATCACTTTATCCGCTTCTGGCGTGCCCGCTTTCCACTCGATACCGGCATAGATATCTTCTGAGTTTTCACGGAAGATCACCATGTCGGTCTCTTCTGGACGCTTAACCGGGCTTGGCGTGCCTTTGTAGTAGCGAACCGGACGCAGACAAACGTACAGATCCAGCTCCTGACGCAGCGCAACGTTCAGAGAACGAATACCGCCACCAACTGGAGTAGTCAGCGGGCCTTTGATGGCAACGCGATATTCTTTGATTAAATCGAGGGTTTCCTGCGGCAGCCAGACGTCCTGGCCGTAGAGTTCTACTGATTTTTCGCCGGTATAAATTTCCATCCAGGAAATTTTTCGCTCGCCGTTGTAGGCTTTCTTCACAGCGGCATCAACCACTTTCAACATTACCGGGGAAACATCAACGCCGATACCGTCACCTTCAATGTAAGGAATAATCGGGTTATTCGGAACATTCAGTTTTCCCTGATCCAGGGTGATTTTTTGACCTTCCGCCGGAACAACTACTTTGCTTTCCATCAACCTCTCCTTCGAGCGATTTTTTGTTAATGATTTGTAAGATGCGGGTCAATACTACTTGATTATTTCCGCTACGCCAATCACCGTAGTTTCGCGCTATAATGCGCCGAATGTTTCCGACTGCAAAGCCCATGCGAAAAACTTCTCAACGAATTCACCAGGATAAGCGCGCAAGCGCCCCGGCACGTAAGCCCGTGCGCCGCGATACCCGTCCGAAAGGCCCAAGACGCGTCATACTCTTTAACAAACCATTCGATGTTTTGCCGCAATTCAGTGACGAAGCCGGACGCCGCACGCTGAAGGATTTTGTGCCGGTGAGCGACGTCTACGCCGCTGGCAGACTCGATCGCGACAGCGAAGGATTGATGATTTTGACCAACGATGGCGCGCTGCAGGCCGCGCTGACGCAGCCCGGCAAACGCACCGGAAAGGTCTATTTTGTGCAGGTGGAAGGTGCGCCGCAGGAATCAGATTTATCCCTGTTACGCAGCGGCGTGACGCTGAACGATGGCCCCACTTTGCCGGCAGGGATTGAGTTAGTGGGCGAGCCAGAGTGGCTATGGCCGCGCCAGCCGCCGATTCGTGAACGCAAAGCGATTCCCACCAGCTGGCTGAAAATCACCTTGTTTGAGGGACGAAATCGCCAGGTGCGCCGCATGACGGCACACATCGGCTTTCCGACATTGCGCCTGATTCGCTTTGCGATGGGCGAACATCAGTTAGGCGATTTGCCCCCGGGTGAATGGCGCGATATCAGTGTAGCCATTTAATAACTTTTAGTTAACAATTTCGGAGGAAGGATGTTTAAACCTCATGTAACAGTCGCCTGTATTGTGCAGGCACAGGGACATTTGCTGGTGGTTGAAGAGCGCGTGCACGGTCGTATTACCTGGAACCAGCCCGCCGGGCATCTTGAGGCCAATGAGACCCTTCTCGAAGCCGCCCAGCGTGAACTGTTTGAAGAGACCGGCATTGAAGCCAAACCTGAATATTTCCTCGGCGTGCAGCAGTGGATTGCGCCGGACGATACACCTTTTGTGCGTTTCCTTTTTGGCCTCGATCTGGCCGAAAAAGTCGATACCTCGCCGCACGATCGCGACATCGACTGCTGCTGGTGGCTGCCGCCAGAGCAGATTCTGACGGCCAATCGCCTGCGTTCGCCGTTAGTGGCAGAGAGCGTGCGACTGTGGCAGCAAGGCGAGCGTTATCCGCTGCATCTGGTCGCGCCGTTCCAGTGGCCGTTTCATGAGGGTGCGCGCCCCGCTTCTGCATGATAGAATGCGCCGCCTGTTTTTATCGTAATTTAAGAGTGCGTCATGTCTGACAACAGCCAGAAAAAAGTGATCGTCGGAATGTCCGGCGGCGTCGATTCTTCCGTTTCCGCCTGGTTACTGCAGCAGCAGGGCTACCAGGTTGAAGGCCTGTTCATGAAGAACTGGGAGGAAGACGATGGCGAGGAGTATTGTACCGCCGCCGATGATCTGGCTGACGCACAAGCCGTGTGTGACAAACTCGGCATCAAACTGCACAAAATCAACTTCGCCGCTGAGTACTGGGATAACGTGTTCGAGCACTTCCTGGAAGAGTACAAAGCCGGCCGCACGCCTAATCCTGACATCCTGTGCAACAAAGAGATCAAGTTCAAAGCCTTCCTCGAATTCGCGGCGGATGATCTTGGCGCAGACTTCATCGCCACCGGCCACTACGTGCGCCGTCAGGATGTGGATGGTCAAAGCCGCCTGCTGCGCGGCCTCGACGGCAACAAAGATCAGAGCTATTTCCTCTACACGCTCAGCCACCAGCAGATCGCGCAAAGCCTGTTCCCGGTTGGCGAACTGGATAAGCCAGAAGTGCGCCGCATCGCTGAGCAGCTGGATCTGATCACCGCGAAGAAGAAAGATTCCACCGGCATTTGCTTTATCGGTGAGCGCAAGTTCCGTGACTTCCTTGGTCGTTATCTGCCTGCGCAGCCGGGCGAAATCGAAACCGTTGACGGCGAAATCGTCGGTGAACATCAGGGCTTGATGTACCACACGCTCGGCCAGCGTAAAGGTCTGGGCATCGGCGGCCGTAAAGAGAGCAACGACGATCCCTGGTATGTGGTCGACAAAGATGTGGCGCGCAACCGCCTGATTGTGGCGCAAGGCGGCGAGCATCCGCGCCTGATGTCCGTGGGGTTGATTGCGCAACAGCTGCACTGGGTTGATCGCCAGCCAATAACCGCGCCGCTGCGCTGCACGGTGAAAACCCGCTATCGCCAGACCGACATTCCGTGTGAAATTATTCCGCACGGCGATGACCGTATTGAAGTCCGTTTTGACGAGCCGGTTGCGGCCGTCACGCCAGGCCAATCCGCCGTGTTCTATCTCGGTGAAGTGTGCCTCGGCGGCGGCATTATCGAACAACGCCTGCCTCTGGCAGAAGCCTAAGGTCGGCGCTGCCCGACGCGATGACAGGAGTTAAGCGTGGCTAAGAACTATTATGAGATTACGCTGGCGCTGGCGGGCGTATGCCAGGCCGCCCATGTGGTGCAACAGCTCGCGCAGCAGGGAAATTGCAATAACGCGGCACTGAATGTGTCGCTGCGCAGCCTGATCGATCTCAATCCCGGTTCGACGCTGGCAGTGTTTGGCAACGACGAAGCCAATTTAAAGGTTGGATTAGAGACCTTGATGGCGGTGCTCAACAGCAGCAATCGTCAGGGTGCCAGCGCTGAACTGACCCGTTATACCTTAAGCATGATGGTGCTGGAGCGTAAGCTGCATGGCAACAAAACCGCGATGAACACGCTGGCACAACGCATCGGCCAGCTCGACCGCCAGCTGGCGCATTACGAGCTGGAATCGGACACCATCATCAGCGCAATGGCCGGCATTTATGTGGATGTAATTAGCCCGCTGGGCCCGCGCATTCAGGTGACCGGTTCACCGCAGGTGCTACAGAATTCACAAGTGCAGAGTAAAGTGCGCGCCGCCCTGCTGGCCGGCATTCGCTCTGCGGTGTTATGGCAGCAGGTTGGCGGTGGCCGTCTGCAGCTGATGTTCTCGCGCCAGCGCTTGCTGAGCGAAGCTAAAACCATTTTATCCCGCCTGGGCCCGGCGTATTAAGCGCCGCCCCGGCATAATTGTTAAACGATTCAGGAGTTGCACTGATGGAATTATCCTCTCTGACCGCCGTTTCACCTGTCGATGGTCGTTACGGCGATAAAGTCAGCCCACTGCGCGCCATTTTCAGCGAGTTCGGTTTGCTGAAATTCCGCGTTGAGGTTGAGGTTCGCTGGTTACAAAAATTGGCCACGACTGTCGAGATCAAGGAAGTTCCTGCATTTGATGCCGACGCAAACGCTTTCCTTGATGCCATTGTCGCCAATTTCAGCGAAGAAGACGCGGCACGCATCAAAACCATCGAGCGCACCACCAACCACGACGTCAAAGCCGTGGAGTATTTCCTGAAAGAGAAAGTGGTCGATGTACCCGCGCTGCATGCGGTGTCTGAATTCATCCACTTCGCCTGTACCTCCGAAGACATCAACAACCTGTCGCATGCGCTGATGCTGGACACCGCTCGTCGTGATGTGATCGTGCCGTTCTGGAACCAACTGATCGATGCTGTTAAAGGCCTGGCGCACGAATACCGTGACATTCCGCTGCTGTCGCGCACTCACGGCCAGCCGGCAACGCCGTCAACCATGGGTAAAGAGATGGCGAACGTGGCGTACCGTCTCGAGCGCCAGTTGCGTCAGCTGAGCAAAATTGACGTGCTGGGTAAAATCAACGGTGCGGTCGGTAACTATAACGCCCACATCTCCGCCTACCCGGAAGTGGATTGGCACCAGTTGAGCGAGCAGTTTGTAACCTCCTTAGGTCTCACCTGGAACCCCTACACCACGCAGATCGAGCCGCACGATTACATCGCAGAACTGTTTGATTGCATCGCGCGCTTCAACACCATTCTGATCGACTTTGATCGTGATATCTGGGGCTACGTCGCGCTCAATCACTTCAAGCAGAAAACCATCGCCGGTGAAATCGGTTCGTCCACCATGCCGCACAAAGTGAACCCGATTGACTTCGAAAACTCCGAAGGCAACCTCGGCCTGGCTAACGCCATGATGCAGCATCTGGCGAGCAAACTGCCGGTGTCACGCTGGCAGCGCGACCTGACCGATTCCACCGTGCTGCGTAACCTTGGCGTGGGCATCGGTTATGCGCTGATCGCTTATCAAGCCACACTGAAAGGCATCTCTAAACTGGAAGTGAACCGCGATCGTCTGCTGGACGAGCTGGATCACAACTGGGAAGTACTGGCTGAGCCGATCCAAACCGTGATGCGTCGTTACGGTATCGAAAAACCGTACGAGAAGCTGAAAGAGCTGACGCGCGGTAAACGCGTTGATGCCGCCGGTATGCAAACCTTTATCGATAGCCTCGAACTGCCGGAAGAGGAAAAAGTGCGTCTGAAGCAGATGACGCCAGCCAACTACCTCGGCCGTGCGATTCAGATGGTTGATGATTTGAAGTAATGCGGTGGCCAGGCGCGTTTCGCGCGCCTGGTTGTTCTCTGGTTTAGCTGGCTTTGCGTATACTCTCCTCATCATCACTACGTTCGAAGCTAAGGAAATACTATGCGTGTTCTGGTTGTGGAAGATAATGCGCTGCTACGCCATCACCTCGCCGTGCAATTGCGTGAAATGGGCCATCAGGTCGACGCCGCAGAAGATGCCAAAGAAGCGGATTATTTCCTGCAAGAACATGTCCCCGACATCGCGCTGGTCGATCTCGGTTTGCCCGATGAAGATGGCATGTCGCTGATTCGCCGCTGGCGCACCGATGCGGTACGTCAACCGATTCTGGTCTTAACCGCGCGCGAAGGCTGGCAGGCCAAGGTGGAAGCGCTGGAAGCGGGTGCCGACGACTATGTCACCAAGCCGTTCCACATTGAAGAAGTGGCTGCACGCTTGCAGGCGCTGATGCGTCGCAACAGCGGACACGCGTCGCAAATTATCTCTATGCCGCCGTTCCAGGTCGATCTCTCTCGCCGCGAACTGACGGTGCAAGATGAACCGGTAAAATTGACCGCTTTCGAATACACCATCGTCGAAACCCTGATTCGCAACGCGGGTAAAGTGGTGAGCAAAGATTCGCTGATGCTGCAGCTCTATCCGGATGCCGAACTGCGCGAAAGTCACACCATCGACGTGTTGATGGGCCGTCTGCGTAAAAAAATTCTCTCACTCTATCCAACCGAAGTGATCAACACCGTACGCGGCCAGGGCTATCGCTTTGATCTCTGATTTATGACGTGGTTCCGGCGTTTACGCCCCTTCTCTCTCCGCGCTCGTTTTCTGCTGGCGACCGCGGCGATCGTGTTGTTTTTGTCACTCTCCTACGGCATGGTCGCGGTGGTTGGCTATGTCGTCAGCTTCGATAAAAATACCTATCGCGTGATGCGCGGTGAGAGCAATCTGTTCTTCACGCTGGCGCAGTGGCACGACAATCAGCTCACTATTGGCCAGCCGGAGCGCATGACGCTCAATTTCCCCACGCTGGTCTTTATCTACGATGAACGCGGCAAACTGCTGTGGCAGCAGCGCGATGTGCCCGAAATCCGCAAAAAGATCCATCGTGAATGGCTGCTCAAGCCCGATTTCTACGAAATCGATACCAGCAATCGCACCAGCATGGCGGCGATGGGCAACAACCCGCAGGCGAAAGAGCGGCTGCACGCGCTGGATAGCGACAGCAGTGACACCTTCACCCACTCTGTCGCGGTCAATCGCTACGATGCCACCACCAACTTACCGGCGCTGACCATTGTGGTGGTCGACTCAATTCCGCAAGAGTTGCAGCATTCCGATGTGGTGTGGTCGTGGTTTAGCTATGTGCTGGCGGCCAATCTGCTGCTGGTGATCCCGCTGCTGTGGCTGGCGGCGCACTGGAGTTTGCGGCCGATTGGCGATCTCACTTCGCAGGTGCGCGAGCTGGAAACCGGTCAGCGCGAGAATCTTGATGACAATCCGCCGCAAGAGTTACGCAGTCTGGTGCGCAATCTTAACCTGCTGCTGACCAACGAACGTCAACGCTACACGCGCTATCGCACCACCTTGTCGGATGTCACCCATAGCCTGAAAACCCCGCTGGCAGTGCTGCAAAGTACGCTGCGATCGTTACGAAATGGTAAAGAGTTAACCATTGAACAGGCCGAACCGGTGATGCTGGAGCAGATCAGCCGCATCTCGCAGCAGATTGGTTATTACCTGCATCGCGCCAGCATGCAGGCCGATCACAATCCTCTGCAGCGCGATTTGCATTCGGTTTCGGCGCTGCTCGATAGCCTGTGCTCGGCACTGAATAAAGTCTATCAACGCAAGGGCGTGGCGATCACGTTGGATATCTCGCCGGAGCTGACCTTTATCGGCGATAAGAATGACTTTATGGAAGTGCTTGGCAACGTGCTGGATAACGCCTGCAAATATTGCCTCGAATTTATTGAAGTCACCGCACGACAAACTGACAACACTTTGCATCTGTTTATTGATGATGACGGCCCCGGCATCCCGGAGAGCAAACGCGATCTGATCTTCGTGCGCGGTCAACGTGCCGACACCTTGCGTCCCGGCCAGGGATTAGGTTTAGCCGTGGTGCGCGACATCCTCGAACAGTACGCCGGTCAGGTGATCGCCACCACCAGCCCGCTCGGCGGCGCGCGCATGGAAGTGATTTTCCAGCGCCAGGAAGTCGAGCATCACCGCGAGTAGAAAGGGACGCGGGCTGTTATACTTGCCATCATTCTTTGCAGCAAACGGACTCCTCATATGGACTATCAGCTCGATATCAACTGGCCCGACTTTATTCAACGCTACTGGCAGAAACGCCCGGTGGTGCTTAAACGTGGATTTAAAAACTTCGTCGATCCTATTTCTCCTGACGAGCTGGCCGGTCTGGCGATGGAAAATGAGGTGGATAGCCGCCTTGTCAGCCATAACGAGGGCAAATGGCAAGTCAGCCACGGCCCGTTTGAAAGCTACGATCATCTCGGTGAGAGCAACTGGTCGCTGCTGGTTCAGGCGGTCAACCATTGGCATGAACCTTCTGCCGCACTGATGCGTCCGTTCCGTTTTCTGCCCGACTGGCGTGTTGACGACCTGATGATCTCGTTTGCCGTGCCGGGAGGCGGCGTCGGTCCGCATTTCGATCAGTACGATGTGTTTATCATTCAGGGCACTGGCCGCCGTCGCTGGCGCGTGGGTGAAAAAGTGCCGTTGAAACAGCACTGCCCGCATCCGGATCTGCTGCAGGTTGAGCCTTTCGACGCCATCATTGATGAAGAGATGGAGCCCGGCGATATTCTCTATATTCCGCCAGGATTCCCGCACGAAGGCTATTCGCTGGAAAACGCCATCAACTATTCGGTCGGCTTCCGCGCACCGAACGGTCGCGAGCTGATCAGCGGTTTTGCCGATCACATGCTGGCCAACGAATTGGGCAGCTACCGCTACAGCGATCCCGATGTGCCATCGCGCGATTGCCCATCGCAAATTCTGCCGTCAGAACTGGAAGGCATCCGCAAAGTCATGATGGATGTAATTAACCAGCCGGAGCAGTTTAATCAGTGGTTTGGCGAGTTTATTTCTCAGTCGCGTCATGAGCTGGACGTCGCACCGCCGGAGCCGCCGTATCAACCGGACGAAATCTACGATGCATTGCAGCAAGGCGATGCGCTGACGCGGCTCGGCGGCCTGCGCGTATTGACCATTGGCGATGTGGTGTTTGTGAACGGTGAATCGATCACCAGCAGCCATCCGCATGTGATGGCAGCATTGGCGCACAATCACGTGCTGACGCTGGAAGATTTCGGCGATGCGCTGGATGACCCTTCACTGCTGGCGCAGCTGGCGGCGTTGGTGAATAGCGGGTATTGGTTCTTCGGCGAGTAAGTTTCAGTCTGTCTCGGGGTTTCTAAAACTCGGACGGTGCTCGGTGGGTGCTCGCTGTCCCCCTCCTCGGTGGGTGCTCGGTGGGTGCTCGGTGGGTGCTGGCTGTCCCCCTCCTCGGTCCTCCCCCATAAATGGGGGAGGAAGATGCTGCAATGTGTGAGTAGGGAGTTGCATGTGGCAGCGTCTCCTTCCCCCATTTATGGGGGAAGGCCGGGATGGGGGACAACCCGCACTATGCAATCACCATCACCCCTTCTTCTGCCCCGCCAGCTCAGCCAAACGCACAATCACATCCACCGACTGCGCCATCACATTGAGTGAGGCGAACTCGTGCTTGCCGTGATAGTTGTAGCCGCCGGTGAACAGGTTCGGGCATGGCAATCCTTTCCACGACAGCGCAGAGCCGTCGGTGCCGCCGCGAATCGGTTTGACGTTCGGTTCGATGCCGCAATCGCGCATCGCCTGCAGCGCCAACTCAATAATGTGCGGATGCGGTTCGACTTTCTCGCGCATGTTGCGATAGCTGTCGCTGATCTCCACTTTCACCGAACATTCGCTTTGCAGCCCTTTGCTGACGCGCTGACCAATCTCTTCCAGCAGCTGTTTACGCTGTTCATAGCTGTCGGCATCAAAATCGCGGATCAAATACATCAGCTCGGCGTGCTCAACCGTGCCTTTGATGGTGTGCAGATGGAAGAAGCCTTCATAGCCGTCGGTATACTGCGGCTTCTCTTTGGCTGGCAGTTCCGCGTGGAAGCGCATCGCCAGATCCAGCGCATTGACCATCACATTTTTAGCGCTGCCTGGATGCACGTTGTTGCCGGTGATTTTAACCATCGCGGTAGCGGCATTGAAGTTCTCGAACTCGAACTCGCCGAGATCGCTGCCATCAACGGTATACGCCCAATCGGCGGCAAAGCCTTCGACGTCGAAGTGCGACGCGCCGCGACCAATCTCTTCATCCGGTGTAAAAGCCACGCGAATCGCACCGTGTGGCGTATCCCCTTTTGCCAGACGCGCCATCGCGGTCATGATCTCGGCGATACCGGCTTTATCATCCGCACCGAGCAGCGTTTTGCCATCGGTGGTGATCAGCGTATGACCGATCAGCTTATGCAGAACCGGGAACATCACCGGTGACAGAATTTCATCACCGTTACCGAGTGCGATATCGCCACCGCGATAGTTTTCAATAATCTGCGGATTGACGTTTTTGGCGGTAAAATCCGGCGAGGTGTCCATATGCGAAATAAAGCCGATTACCGGCGTGGCCCAATCAACGTTAGCCGGTAAGGTGCCCATCACACAGCAGTGATCGCTCAGAGAGACATCAACAAAGCCCAGCGCGATAAGTTCTTCCTGTAATTGACGCGCCAGCGTCCACTGCCCTTCGCTGCTTGGCACCTGTCGTGCCTGAGGTTTTGACTGAGTTTCTACTGCAACATAACTGAGAAAACGCTCAAGTAATTGATCCATCTGTCATCCCTCTAAAGAACCTGCGTCATTATCATGGTGGCCGTATGGCACCATGTTGCGTCACATCATTATCCTTCAGGTTAGCTCTCTCAACGTGACTTGCGTTGAAAATTCGCTCACTCGCGCCTGTCCGACTTATCCGTTACGCATACTCCGGCATTTTTCAGAGTTTTCAAGGTAAATCCGTGGCAAAACATGGCATTGACACATTTTTGCGGTATCATCGCGCCCTTCATCACAGCAAGCGGCCACCAGCGGCTATGCTGTAACCTGATTCACCATCAGACTGAGTGACTAAAATGACGCAAACACGCGCGCCTGCGCTGGTTACGCTTTCTGGCATCAGTAAAGCTTTCGACGGCAAAACCATCATCTCTGACTTTGACCTGACCATCCGTCACGGCGAGTTCATCACGCTGCTTGGCCCTTCCGGCTGCGGAAAAACCACCATTTTACGCCTGATTGCCGGGCTGGAAGCGGCCGATCGCGGTCATATCACTCTTGATGACAACGACATCACCGATCTGCCCGCCGAGCATCGCCACATTAATACCGTGTTTCAGAGCTACGCGCTGTTCCCGCACATGTCGGTGTTTGAGAACGTCGCCTTTGGCCTGCGCATGCAGAAAATCCCGGCGGCGGAGATCACCACGCGCGTTAACGATGCGCTGGCGATGGTACAGCTGGAGAATTTTGCCGATCGCCGTCCGCATCAGCTTTCGGGCGGTCAGCAGCAGCGCGTGGCGATTGCGCGCGCGGTGGTCAATCGCCCGAAAGTGCTGCTGCTGGACGAGTCGCTGTCGGCGCTGGATTACAAGCTGCGGCGCCAGATGCAAAACGAGCTCAAAGCGCTACAGCGTAAGCTTGGCATCACCTTTGTGTTTGTGACGCACGATCAGGAAGAGGCGCTGACCATGTCCGATCGTATCGTGGTAATGCGCGATGGCCGCATCGAACAGGACGGCACGCCACGCGAGATTTACGAAGAGCCCGCCAACCTGTTTGTGGCGCGCTTTATTGGCGAGATTAACGTGTTCGATGCCGAGGTGCTGAACAGCGAACATGCGCCTACAATCCGCGCGCGTGTGGAAGGCCTTGAATGCACGCTGCAATGTGATTTCCCGGTGAGCGCCGGCGATAAACTGCACGTGCTGCTGCGCCCGGAAGATCTGCGCGTTGAAGAGATCGATCACGACAGCCGCAGCGACAACCTGATCGGCTACGTGCGCGAGCGCAACTATAAAGGCATGACGCTGGAATCCACCGTTGAGCTGGAGAACGGCAAGCTGCTGACGGTGAGCGAGTTCTTTAATGAAGACGATCCCGATTTTGATCACTCGCTGAACCAGAAAATGGCCGTCAGCTGGGTCGCCAACTGGGAGGTGGTGTTGCCGTATGAAGTTGATGCGTAACCGCCTGCAGAAAGTCATTGTTGCCCTGATCGTCAGCTGGCTCACGCTGTTTGTGCTGCTGCCTAACCTGATGATTTTCGCCACCAGCTTCCTGACGCGCGATGATGCGCATTTTGTCAGTATGGCCTTCACCCTCAATAACTACACGCGGCTGCTCGATCCGCTCTACGCTGATGTGCTGCTGCATTCGCTGAATATGGCGTTGATCGCCACGCTGTGCTGCCTGCTGCTCGGTTATCCGTTCGCCTGGTGTCTGACGAAACTGCCGGCGCGCCTGCGTCCGCTGATGCTGTTCCTGCTGATTGTGCCGTTCTGGACCAACTCGCTGATCCGTATCTATGGTCTGAAAATCTTCCTCAGCACGCGCGGCTGGCTGAATGAATTTTTGCTGTGGCTTGGGGTGATCGATAAACCGTTTCGCATCATGTACACCTCGGAAGCGGTGATTCTGGGGCTGATCTACATTCTGCTGCCGTTTATGGTGCTACCGCTCTACTCCAGCCTGGAAAAGCTGGATAAATCCTGCCTCGAAGCGGCGCGCGATCTTGGCGCGAATAAAGTGAAAACCTTTTTACGCATCATTCTGCCACTTACCATGCCGGGCATTGTCGCCGGTTGCTTGCTGGTGTTTATCCCGGCGATGGGCTTGTTCTTTGTAGCGGATTTGCTGGGCGGCGCGAAAAACCTGTTAATTGGCAACGTGATCAAGAGCCAGTTCTTGAATATCCGTGACTGGCCGTTCGGCGCTGCCACCAGCATTGTGATGACGCTGCTGATGGGGCTGATGCTGCTGGCTTACTGGCGCGCAGCGCGTATGCTGAACAGCAAGGTGGAACTGCAATGATGGCGCGCTGGTTACGTGGCGGCTTCATGGCCGTGATTTATGCCTGGTTTTATATCCCGATCATCATTCTGATCGTCAACTCCTTCAACCGTTCGCGTTTCGGCATTAACTGGCAGGGCTACAGCACGCAGTGGTATCGCCTGCTGATGAATAACGACAGCCTGATTCAGGCGGCACAACATTCATTGCTGATGGGCGTGCTCTCTGCCAGCTGCGCCACGATTATCGGCTCGCTGACCGCCGTCGCGCTCTATCGCTATCGTTTCCGTGGTAAACCGTTCGTCAGCGGCATGCTGTTTGTGGTGATGATGTCGCCGGATATCGTGATGGCGATTTCGCTGCTGGTGCTGTTTATGCTGCTGGGTATTTCGCTGGGCTTCTGGTCGCTGCTGTTCTCGCATATCACCTTCTGTCTGCCGTTTGTGGTGATCACCGTCTATTCGCGCCTGAAAGGGTTTGATGTGCGCATGCTGGAAGCCGCCAAAGATCTTGGTGCCAGCGAAGTCACCATTTTGCGCAAAATTCTGCTGCCGCTGGCGCTGCCGGCGGTCGCAGCGGGTTGGCTGCTGAGCTTTACGCTGTCGATGGACGATGTCGTGGTATCGTCGTTCGTCACCGGCCCGAGCTTCGAAATTTTGCCGTTAAAAATCTATTCGATGGTGAAAGTTGGCGTGTCACCGGAAGTGAACGCGCTGGCGACAATTTTGCTGCTGCTGTCGCTGCTGTTGGTGGCGCTCAGTCAGCTGTTGCTCCGTGATAAAACCAAATAGAGGATAATCGATGAAAAAGTGGTCTCACTGGCTGGCGGCTGGGGCGCTGGCATTGGGCATGCAGAGCGCGCAGGCGGATGCCGGCAAAACGCTCTACTTCTATAACTGGACCGAATACGTGCCGCCTGGACTGCTGGAGCAGTTCACCAAAGAGACCGGCATCAAGGTGATTTACTCCACCTACGAATCCAATGAAAGCATGTATGCCAAGCTGAAGACCTGGAAAGATGGCGCCTACGATTTGGTGGTGCCTTCAACCTACTTCGTCGCCAAAATGCGTAATGAAGGCATGCTGCAAAAGATCGATAAAACCCAGCTCAGCAACTTCAAAAACCTCGATCCTAACCTGCTCAACAAGCCGTTCGATCCTAACAACGATTACTCGATTCCCTATATCTGGGGCGCGACCGCCATTGGCATCAACACCGACGAAGTGGATGCCAAAAGCATTACCCGCTGGGCCGATTTGTGGAAGCCTGAGTATAAGCAAAGCCTGCTGCTGACCGACGATGCGCGTGAAGTATTCCAGATGGCGCTGCGTAAGCTGGGCTATTCGGGCAACACCCGCGATCCTAAGCAGATCGAAGCCGCTTATGAAGAGTTGAAAAAGCTGATGCCGAACGTGCTGGCGTTTAACTCCGATAATCCAGGAAATCCGTTTATGGAAGGCGAAGTGAACGTTGGGATGATCTGGAACGGTTCCGCCTACGTGGCGCGCCAGGCAGGCACGCCGCTGCAGATTATCTGGCCGCAGGAAGGCGGGATTTTCTGGATGGATAACCTGGCGATTCCGGCCAATGCGAAAAACCGTGAAGGCGCGCTGAAGCTGATTAATTTCCTGCTGCGTCCGGATGTGGCGGCACAGGTGGCGGAAACCATCGGCTATCCCACGCCAAACCTGGCAGCGAAGAAGTTACTGCCACAGGAAGTGGCCAGCGATCCTTCGCTTTATCCTGCTGAGGATGTGATCAAAAACGGTGAGTGGCAGAACGATGTCGGTGACGCCAGCGTGCAGTATGAGACGTTGTTCCAGAAGCTGAAGGCGGGACGTTAACTCTCTGCGGCTTCCCCTCACTCTGCCCTCTCTCGCAAGCGCGAGAGGGTTCCGTCTAGCCCCTTCTCCCTCTGGGAGAAGGTTGGGATGAGGGAAAGCGCGCACAAACCTACTTATACAACCCACGCAAAAACGTATGCACAAACTCCGGCACCACTTCGCTTGCTAAGCCGTAATGACGCTCGGCAAACTCATTGCCGACCTGACTCGGTTCCAGATTCAGCTCCACAGTATGCGCGCCCTGCAGTTTCGCTTCGTGGACAAAACCGGCGGCGGGATAGACATGGCCCGACGTGCCAATGGCGATAAACAGATTCGCCTGCTCAATCGCCTGATAAATCTCTTCCATCCCCAGCGGCATTTCGCCGAACCACACGATGTGCGGGCGCAGCATGGCCGGGAACTGGCAGCAGGTGCAGCGATCGTCCGCGGTTAAATCTTCGGTCCAGTCCAGCACTTGTCCACTGCTGACGCAGCGCACTTTCAGCAGTTCACCGTGCATATGCAGCACGCGCTGGCTGCCGGCGCGTTCGTGCAGGTTATCGATATTCTGCGTCACCAGCAGGAAGTTATCGCCCAGCACCTGCTCCAGTTCCGCCAGCGCTTTGTGCGCGGCATTGGGCTGAATTTCTGGCTGCTGCAGCTGTTGACGCCGCGCGTTGTAAAACGCCTGCACCAGCGCCGGATTGCGTTGAAAACCTTCCGGCGTGGCGACATCTTCTACGCGATGCTCTTCCCACAAGCCATCGGCGGCGCGGAAAGTGCGAATACCGGATTCGGCGGAGATCCCCGCGCCAGTCAGCACCACCACGCGCGGTTGCGGATGCGCGGCCAGTTCAGCTTTGCGATCGCGCTCGAAGATGCGCTGGCGAAAGCGCTGATGCACCTTGCGGCGGTTTTTTTTGTCGCGGGCGAGTCGTAGGCGGCGGCGCGGTATGCGCATAAAAGCTCCTTATCTGCGGCGTTTATTGCCGCGCATCGGGGATTTTTCGGGCTACTCTGCCCGATAATAGCAGCCGCACAGCGGCTGCGTTTTATCTTTACTGACCGCTGAGTACGCGGGCCGGATCGATACGGCTGGCGCGTCGTGCCGGATACCAGCTGGCAATCAGGCTCAGAACAATCGCGGTGGCCAGCACCGAAATCACATCAATCCAGTGCAGTTCGGACGGCAGGAAATCGATAAAGTAGATATCGCCTGCCAGCAGCTGATGCCCGGTCAGGTGCTCAAACACGCGCATCACCGGCGTGAGATTGAGCGCTACCAGCACGCCGACCACCACGCCGCTGACGCTGCCGAGCAGGCCCGCCAGCAAGCCGTACCAGATAAAGATGGCGCGGATCAAACCATCTTTGGCCCCCAGCGTACGCAGCACCGCGATGTCGCTGCTCTTGTCTTTCACCGCCATCACCAGCGTCGAAACGATGTTGAAGCAGGCCACGCCAATCACCAGCACCATGGCTAAATACATAATGGCGCGAATCATCTGGATGTCACGGTACATGTAGCCGTAAGTGCCAATCCAGCTCTTGATGTAGACGTAAGAGTGCGTCACTTCACCGGCATCTCGTACCAGCTTCTGCGCCTGGAAGGGGTCATTCATCTTCAGCGCAATCCCGCTAACGCTGTCGCCCATATCCAGATATTTCTGCGCATCGGCCAGCGGCACCAGCGCCAGGCTGTGATCGAGCATGCCGCTCAGTTGCAGTACGCCGCTGACCTGCAGACGAATACGTTTCGGCTGCAGCAGCTTATTTTCGCCATCATTATTGGGGATCATGATGGTGATCCAGTCGCCCTGTTTCACATTGAGCGATTTAGCGATGCCGCCACCCAGAATGATTTGCTGTTTACCAGCCGCGAACTGCGACCATGCATCTCCGGCCACAAAGCTCGGCAAGGCGCTAAGACGCGCTTCCTGCTGCGGATCGACGCCTTTCACCTGCAGCGCCTGCAGCTTTGCGCCGCTCTCAATCAGCCCGGTGAAGTTGATATAGGGCGCTGCGGCGGCAATGCCGGCCACCTGCTCAATCGGCGCGATCATCGGTTGCCAGTTACGGAACGGCTGATTCACCGGCTCGATTTCACCGTGCGGTACCACCGCCAGAATGCGGTTATTCAGCTCACGCTCAAAGCCGTTCATGGCGCTCAGGCCGATGATCAGCACCGCCACGCCCAGCGCAATGCCGATGGTGGAGATGATGGAGATCAGCGAGACCATGCCACCACGCCGCCGACCGCGGCTAAAACGCAGCCCGAGCAGCAGGGATAATGACGAAGCCATCAGATCACTCCCAGCGTCAGTTGGTCGCTCAGCTCACCGTCGCGCATTTCCATCTGGCGGCTCAGGCGTTTCGCCAGCTGCAGATCGTGCGTCACTACCAGAAAAGCGGTGCCCTGTTTAACGTTCAGCTCGCCGAGCAGTTCAAAAATCGCGTCGGCGTTACGCGCATCGAGGTTACCGGTAGGTTCATCGGCCATCACCAGCCGCGGACGATTCACCAGCGCGCGGGCAATCGCCACACGCTGACGTTCACCGCCCGACAGCTCAGAAGGCCGGTGCGCAGCACGTTTTTCCAGCCCGACCGCCGCCAGCATTTCACGCGCGCGTGATTCCGCTTCCGCTTTGCCGATTTTGCCAATCAGCAGCGGCATCGCCACGTTCTCCAGCGCGCTAAAATCCGGCAGTAGATGGTGGAACTGATAAATAAAGCCCAGCTCGCGGTTGCGCAGCTCGGCTTTCGCGGCTGACGACATCGCATTCAGCGATTTACCATCAAAAATCACATCGCCTGACGTCGGCGCATCCAGGCCGCCGAGCAGATGCAGTAAGGTACTTTTACCCGAACCGGAGCTGCCGACAATCGCCGTCAGTTCACCCGGCTGCAGGCTGAAAGCCACATTGCGCAGCACATCGGTCTGCACGCTGCCTTCCTGATAGCGTTTGCAGAGGTCACGACACTGCAACAAAGGAGTATTACTCATAACGTAAAGCCTCAGCGGGTTGAACGGCGGCAGCGCGCCACGACGGATAAAGGGTAGAAAGCAGCGCGACGGCCATTGAGACCAGCGCAATGGTGATCACCTGCCACACATTGATGTCGACCGGCAGCGCCGCGCCATCAAGGAACAGACCAATCACCGGCATCAAATTATTCAGCTGGCTGGCAAGCAGCACGCCAAGCACGGTGCCCAGCAGCGCGCCAATAATGCCCGCGCTGGCGCCCTGCACCATAAACACCGCGACAATCTGGCGGCGGGTTAAACCCAGCGTTTGCAAAATGGCCACTTCGCCCTGCTTCTCCATGATCAGCAGGCCCAGCGAGGTAATGATATTAAAAGCCGCCACCGCGATGATCAGGCTCAGCAGCAGCCCCATCATGTTTTTTTCCATGCGTACCGCCTGGAACAGATCGCCTTTGCGTTCGCGCCAGTCTTTCCACGTCAGGCCCTCCGGCAGTTTCTGCTGGCTGAGCGCATCAACGCTTAACGGCTTATCCAGCCACAAACGCCAGCCGGTGATGTTGCCGAGCGGATAGCGCATCACGCGTGACGCATCCTGCTGATTGACCAGAATTTGATAGCCATCCACTTCGCTGTTGGCGGCATAGGTGCCAGCCACGGTGAAAATACGCTGGCTCGGCAAACGTCCTACCGGCGTGAACTGGCTGACCGATGGCACCATCAGACGCAGCTGATCGCCGCGCTTCACGCCCAGCTGTGCAGCCAGCTGTTCACCGAGGATGACGTTGTACTGGCCCGGCTGCAGCACGCTTTGTTGGGTGTTGACGAGGAATGGCGTCAGCGGATCCTGTTCGTCGGGATTGATGCCGAGCATCACGCCGACCGAGACGTTACGCGCGCTCTGCAGCACTACATCGGCGGTGGTCAGCGGTGCGATGCGCTTAACCCCTTGCAGTTTGAGATTATCGGCGGGCAACGCCTTCGGATTGATGCTGCCTTTGTCGCTGGTGATCAGCGCCTGCGGCATCAGGCCGAGGATATTGCCTTCCAGCTCGCGCTCGAAGCCGTTCATCACCGATAACACGGTGACCAGCGCCAGCACGCCGAGCGTGATGCCGATAGTTGAGAGCCAGGAGACGAAGCGACCAAAGCGGTCTGAGGCACGTCCACGCATGTAGCGTAAACCGATGAATAACGCGACTGGTTGATACATGAGATCCGTCTTGGCAGTTGCCTGAAAATAAGTAGTGGGATGATAAAGGAGGCGTCCCCTTTATGAAACCTCTAACCCTCTGAGTCTGCGGCAAAGTTGTGTCAAAAACCGTCCCAGCCAACGCTTATGCATAAAATTGCGACAAATTAATGATGTTATTTGTACGTTTATTCGTCATTGGCTGGCGTAGACTTAAAGGTGAATTACCGTAGGCGACGAGGAGTACACCATGTTCAAGTTCCCCAAAAGCAGCATTGTTAAGCATAAATCGGGTGAAATTAAAGGCGAGATCGTCAACGTTTTTGAACAGGGAGATGCGCCAACCGGCTATTACGTGAAGTGGGACGACGGCAACCACAGCTACCATCTGGAGAAAGAGCTGTCCTGGGCCAATGTCGACCGCCCACGTATGCACTACACACAGCAATCGAGTAAGTAGCTCAACCGGCAAAAGTGTGAGAAATCGCACCACGACAGATGATCCTCAGGGCGGATTATGGAATGATGACGCCCTGTAATCCAAGGAGAGAATGTCGAGATCCCATGTCGGAACAGAGTCGTTATACCCTGCCAGTCAAAGCCGGCGACCATCGCCAGCTCGGCCAGCTCGTCGGCGCCGCGCAAGCGCTTGAGTGCGCCAGCATCACCGAACGCCACAGCGGTCCGGTGTTGATGATTACCCCGGATATGCAATCTGCCCTGCGTCTGCAGGAGGAGATTCGCCAGTTCACCGATCTGCCGGTTACCCATCTCGCTGACTGGGAAACGCTGCCCTACGACAGCTTCTCGCCGCATCAGGACATCATCTCAGCTCGCCTCTCCACGCTGTATCAACTGCCCAACTTAACGCGCGGTATGCTGATTATGCCGGTCAACACGCTGATGCAGCGCGTATGTCCGCACAGCTTCCTGCACGGCCATGCGCTGGTGATGCAGCAAGGGCAAAAGCTGTCGCGCGATGCGCTGCGCGATCAGCTGGAGCAGGCCGGTTATCGCCACGTCGATCAGGTGATGGAGCACGGTGAATACGCCACGCGCGGTGCGCTGCTCGATCTGTTCCCGATGGGCAGCGACCAACCTTATCGCATCGACTTCTTTGACGATGAGATCGACAGCCTGCGTCTGTTTGACGTCGATACGCAGCGCACGCTGGAGGCGGTCAACGCCATCAACCTGTTGCCGGCGCATGAATTCCCCACGGATAAAGCCGCCATCGAGCTGTTCCGCAGCCGCTGGCGCGAAACCTTTGACGTACGGCGCGAGCCGGAGCATGTCTATCAGCAGGTGAGCAAAGGCACGCTGCCCGCCGGTATCGAATACTGGCAGCCGCTGTTCTTTGAGCAGGCGTTGCCGACGCTGTTCAGCTATCTGCCCGCCAATACGCTGCTGCTCAACAGCGGCGATTTGCTGGCCAGCGCCGAGCGCTTCTGGCTTGACGCCAACGCGCGCTTTGAGAATCGCCGTATCGATCCGATGCGCCCGCTGCTGGAGCCGGTCACGCTGTGGCTGCGTCCCGACACGCTGATGAGCGAACTGAAAGCCTGGCCGCGCATGCAGTTAAGCAGCGAGACGCTGCCAGAAAAAGCAGCGAATACCAATCTCGGTTATCAGCCGCTGCCGGAATTGACGGTGCAGGCGCAGGCCAAAGCGCCACTCGATCTGCTGCGTCAGTTCCTTGAACAATTCAGCGGTCAGGTGATTTTCTCGGTTGAGAGTGAAGGCCGGCGTGAAAGCCTGCAAGAGCTGTTGGCGCGCATTAAACTGCGTCCACAGGCTATCGATCACTTTGATCAGGCCGCCAATCAGCCGCTTAGCCTGATGATTGGCGCCAGCGAGCGCGGCTTTATCGATACGCAACGCCAGCTGGCGTTGATTTGCGAAAGCGATCTGCTTGGCGAGCGCGTCAGTCGTCGTCGCCAGGATAATCGCCGCACCATCAATCCTGATGTGCTGATCCGCAACCTCGCCGAGCTGCATCCCGGCCAGCCGGTGGTGCATCTGGAGCACGGCGTGGGGCGTTATATCGGCCTGACCACGCTGGAAGCTGGCGGCATCGTCGCTGAATATCTGATGCTCTCCTATGCGGGCGACGCCAAGCTGTACGTGCCGGTTTCATCACTGCATCTGATTAGCCGCTATGCCGGTGGCGCGGATGAAAACGCGCCGCTGCATAAACTTGGCAGCGATGCCTGGTCACGCGCGCGGCAGAAAGCCGCTGAGAAAGTGCGCGACGTGGCGGCAGAGCTGCTGGATATTTACGCTCAGCGCGCAGCCAAAACCGGCTTTGCCTTTAAGCACGATCGCGATCAGTATCAGCTGTTCTGCGAAGGCTTCCCGTTTGAAACCACGCCGGATCAAGGCCAGGCGATCAACGCGGTGCTGAGCGACATGTGTCAGCCGCTGGCGATGGATCGTCTGGTGTGCGGCGACGTCGGCTTTGGTAAAACCGAAGTGGCGATGCGCGCTGCGTTTCTGGCGGTTGAGAACGCCAAACAGGTCGCGGTGCTGGTGCCCACCACGCTGCTGGCGCAGCAGCATTACGACAACTTCCGCGATCGTTTCGCTAACTGGCCGGTGCGCATTGAAATGCTGTCGCGCTTCCGCACCGCCAAAGAGCAGAGTCAGGTGCTGGAACAGGCGCGCGAGGGCAAAGTCGATATTCTGATTGGCACCCATAAGCTGCTGTCGAGCGACCTGAAGTGGCACGATCTCGGCCTGCTAATTGTCGATGAAGAGCACCGCTTTGGCGTGCGTCATAAAGAGCGGATCAAGGCGATGCGCGCCGATGTCGATATCCTGACGCTCACCGCCACCCCGATTCCGCGTACCCTGAATATGGCGATGAGCGGCATGCGCGATCTGTCGATTATTGCCACGCCACCGGCACGACGCATGGCGGTGAAAACCTTTGTGCGTGAGTACGACAGCCTGGTGGTGCGCGAGGCAATCCTGCGTGAAGTGCTGCGCGGCGGCCAGGTTTACTATCTCTACAATGACGTAGAGAACATCGAGAAAGCGGCGCAGCGATTGGCCGATCTGGTGCCGGAAGCGCGCATTGCCATTGGTCACGGTCAGATGCGCGAACGCGATCTCGAGCGGGTGATGAATGATTTCCACCATCAGCGCTTTAACGTGCTGGTGTGTACCACCATCATCGAAACCGGTATCGACGTACCCAGCGCCAACACCATTATCATCGAACGCGCTGACCACTTTGGTCTGGCGCAGCTGCATCAGCTGCGTGGCCGCGTGGGACGTTCGCACCATCAGGCCTATGCGTGGCTGCTGACGCCGCATCCAAAAGCGATGACCACTGATGCGCAAAAACGTCTGGAAGCTATCGCGTCGCTGGAAGATCTTGGCGCCGGTTTTGCGCTGGCAACCCACGATCTGGAGATCCGCGGCGCGGGTGAGCTGCTCGGCGAGGATCAGAGCGGCCAAATGGAAACCATCGGCTTCACGCTGTATATGGAGCTGCTGGAGAACGCGGTCGATGCGCTGAAGGCGGGCCGCGAGCCGTCGCTGGAAGATCTCACCAGCAATCAAACCGAAATTGAACTGCGTATGCCTGCCCTGCTGCCAGATGATTTTATCCCGGATGTGAATACTCGCTTGTCGCTCTACAAGCGCGTGGCCAGCGCCGCCGATGAGCAGGATTTGGCGGAACTGAAGGTTGAGATGATTGACCGCTTCGGCAAGCTGCCGGATGCAGCGCGTAATCTGCTGGATGTTGCCGGGCTGCGTTTAGTGGCACGCGAGTTGGGGATTCGTAAGATTGAAGCCAGCGACAAAGGCGGATTCTTCGAGTTTGCGCCGCAGAATCGGGTTAATCCGGGCTGGCTGATTGGCCTGCTGCAGAAAGATCCTCAGCAATGGAAGCTGGATGGCCCAACGCGATTGAAGTTCACCCGCGATATGGCGGACCGGAAAATACGTATGGAGTGGGTGCAGGGATTTGTCAGCGAGCTGGCGAAAAACCGGGTTTAGTGGATATCCGCACGGAATCGTAGCGGCGCGATTCATCGCGCGCCTTTGACTCCGTGCGCCATTGATGATGCGCAACAAATTGCGCCGCTACGAATCCATGCGCGTTGAGGATCTCACACATAAAAAAAGCGCCTTGCGGCGCTTTTTTCGTTACTGCTGCTGTGATGCATCTTTGCCCAATTAGGCCTGATTTGAATTGAGGATCAGCTGACCATTACGGTCGAGCGGAATGCGGGTACCAGGGTCGTTTTCCATGCGGATTTTGCCCTGCTGGTCGCCTATTTTATAGGTCACGTCATAACCCAGCATTTTTTCCTGTTTGTCATATACCGTTTTGCAACGCTGCTCGTTGGTGGTGTACGTGTCGCGATCCTGCAGCGCACCCTGCACCTGATTACCACCGTAACCGCCAGCTAACGCGCCCGCTACCGTAGCCACATCGCGTCCGCGTCCGCCACCAAACTGATGGCCCAACACGCCGCCGGCTACCGCGCCCAGCACCGAACCGGCAATGCGATTCTCATCCTGGACCGCACGACGATGGGTCAGCGTCACATTGCGACACTCCTGTCGCGGCTGCTTGATGCTCTCTTTAATCGGCGTCGCCGACAGAACTTGTGCAAACTGCGGGCCGCGATCGAAAACATCCATGCTGGCGACTGCGGCAACACCTAACGCTGCTGCCACGCCGATACCGATACCCGCTAACATTGATTTATTCACAGGAATATCCTCCTGAAGGTTGTTACCGCGCATTCCTGCCGCTACCAGATCCTGTGTAGCCGAGGCATAACCGGCGTGCGCGCCGCGCCGTGTTTGTTGGTGATAAGTTTTACAGATGGACCGTAATTGCAACATCAGATTAATGGAGGAAACGCAGCGGAAACCCATCAGGGCCAGCTTTTAGGAGAGTTCTGAGAGCGGGTGAAATAGTGCCGTAACCTTAAGCTGAACGTGCAGTTTTCAGCGGGTTACGGCAGCTGGTGTGGCGTAGGGCGGCATTCACCGCCCGAAAATTATTAGTGCAGCTTGAGGCGCGGACGCAGGACGCGGTTAAGACTGCCGACCAGCATCATAAGACCGGTCTTGAAGTATCCGTGGAGCGCAATCTGGTGCATACGATATAGAGAGATGTAGACAAAACGTGCAATGCGCCCTTCCACCATCATCGATCCGCGCATCAGGTTACCCATCAAGCTGCCGACGGTGCTGAAGCGCGACAGCGACACCAGCGAACCGTGATCTTTATAAACATAGGCTTTCAACGGTTTGTCTTTACGCTGTGCAAGGATGTTCTCCAGCGCGCGCGACGCCATTTGATGCGCTGACTGCGCGCGCGGCGGTACAAATCCGCCCCCCGGCAGCGCACAGGAGGCGCAATCACCAATGGCGTAGATGTCGTCATCCAGCGTGGTTTGCAGCGTCTCTTTTACCACCAGCTGATTGATGCGGTTGGTTTCCAGACCGCCAATCTCTTTCAGGAAGTCTGGCGCCTTGATACCGGCCGCCCACACCATCAGATCGGCATCAATGAATTCGCCGCCTTTGGTATTCAAGCCGTTTTCGGTGGCGCTGGTGACCATGGTTTGCGTCAACACGCGTACGCCAAGTTTGGTCAGCTCCTGATGCGCCGCCGCCGAGATACGCGGTGGCAGCGCCGGCAGAATGCGTTCACCGGCTTCCACAAGCGTGACGTTCAGCGAGCTGCTATCAAGACCTTTGTAGCCGTAGCTGTGCAGCTGTTTCACCGCGTTATACAGCTCTGCAGAGAGTTCCACGCCGGTGGCGCCGCCGCCGACAATGGCGATGTTGACTTTTTCCAGGCTGCCTTCGCTGGCCGAGAAACGCAGGAACAGGTTGAGCATTTCGTTGTGGAAACGACGCGCCTGATGCGGGTTGTCGAGGAAGATGCAGTGATCTTTTACGCCCGGCGTGCCGAAGTCATTTGAGGTGCTGCCAAGCGCGATGACCAGGCGGTCGTAGGCCAGCTCACGCTGCGGCACTAACAGTGCGCCTTCCGCATCGCGGATTTCGGCCAGCTCAAGGGTTTTGTTTTCACGATTGATTTGCGTCAGCGATCCCAGCTGGAACTGGAAACCGTGATTACGCGCGTGCGCCAGATAGCTTAGCGCATCAATCCCTTCGTCCATCGAACCGGTTGCCACTTCATGCAGCAGCGGTTTCCACAGATGACTGTGGTTACGATCGACCAGGATGATCTCGGCTTTCTTCTTGCGTCCCAGCTTGTGACCGAGCTGCGTTGCCAGCTCTAAGCCGCCAGCACCACCGCCGATGATAACGATTTTTTCCATAGATGTAGTCAACAAAGACCCCCTCAAAGTTGTAAACCAATAGTTAATTAATGGTTAATAAAAACCTTAATAAACATAGGGTTGGCGACGTTAAATCGCGAGCTGAGGGCAGAATATCACGGCGTCAGAGACATCACATAAGAAAATTGATGTACATCAATCTTTCAGCTGCATTATCAGAATGTTACACATTTTATGCGCCGCATCACACGGCGCGCGGACGGTCAGGCGAGGAGTTTGAAGGCTTTGATGCGCTGCAAATGCGGCGCGATGTTCTTGAATTTGTGGCTGGCTGCGTCATCCCAGATGATTTCATAGAACGGCTGCAGGTACGTCGCGCTGCGCTGATTATCCAGCGCTTCGTCCTGACGAGACAAAATCGCCAGACACTTTTCGCGGTTCTTTTCGCGGAAATCGTTGACGCACTTAGTGGCGATATCGAGATACTCTTCCGGGCGATCGATTTTGCCTTCCATGTTCTCAAACGGGAACAGATTTGGATTGAAGATCACCTGACGCATGCCGCACAGGAAGCCAATGCGTTCGGCCCAATAACCCCCCAGCCCAACCCCGCAAATCAGCGGATGCCATCGTCGCCCTGTTGCAGCAGCTTGTCGCACTCTTTCAGCAGAAACTGCATGTCGTGTTTGGGGTGGCGGGTGCTGTAGCTGACTAATCTGACGTCCGGGTCAATAAACTGCAGCTGCAGCACCTTTTCATGGTTGCCCGGACTGTTGGAATCAAAACCGTGCAGATAGATGATCATGATTATCCTCAGCGTGGAGTGAAATCCGGGCAGCGATGCTTATCTGCCCGAGGCTTTGTGCGCCAGCCAGCGCTCTTGCAACGCGCTTAACTGACGCTGATTTTGCCGCCAGCGCTCGCTTGCCAGCAGGCTTTGACGGGTAAAACGCCCTTGATGGTATAACTGAGTCACGCGCTCTGCCCCGATCGGCGTCAAGTTATCCAGCACGCTCACCGCGCCCGCGCGTTGATTGCACACCAGGATCATATCGCAACCGGCATTCAGCGACTGCTGCGCGCGTTCGGCGTAGCTGCCCATCACCGCGGCACCTTCCATCGACAGGTCGTCGGAGAAAATCACGCCGTTAAAGCTGAGCTCCTCGCGCAATACGGTTTGCAGCCAATACGGCGAACCGCTGGCAGGTAACGGATCCACCTCAGTATAGATAACGTGCGCCGGCATCACCGCATCAAGCAGCTGCTCGTCGATCAACTGCTTAAAGATCGCCATGTCATGCTGACGCAGCGTGGCGGCATCGCGGTTGTCGCGCGGCGTCTCTTTATGCGAATCGGCACAGACCGCACCGTGACCGGGGAAGTGTTTGCCGGTAGTTTTCATGCCGGCTTCATGCATGCCGTTGATAAAACGTCGCGCGACCTGTAGGGCGATGGCCGGATCTTCATGGAATGAACGATCGCCGATCGCCGCGCTGATGTGGCCAATATCGAGCACCGGCGCGAAACTGATGTCGATGTCCATGGCGATCATTTCCGACGCCATCTGCCAGCCCGCCTGCTGCGCCAGTTCACCCGCGCTATTGAGATCGTGCAGCGCGGCGAAGGATTGCATCGCCGGCAGCTGCGTGAAGCCGTCGCGGAAACGCTGCACGCGACCGCCTTCCTGATCCACCGCTACCACCAGACGATTGCGCGAAGCGGCGCGAATCTGGCGCACCAGCTCTGCCAACTGCTCGACATCGTGGAAGTTGCGGGCAAACAGAATCAGTCCGCCCACCAGCGGATGCTGCAGAATTTCGCGTTCTTCGGCGTCCAGCTCATAGCTTTCGACGTCGAGCATCAGCGGTCCGGGTGTGTTCATGGTCATGATTAAAATCCTGAGTTAAAGGTCGTGCCAGCTAGCCTGCGCCAGCTGCAGTAAGGTGTCATCCTGGCTCTGCTCGGCACGCAGCTGATACCAGCTGGCCATCAACAGCTGCAGCCACGGTTGCCAGCGCTGCATCTGGCATGCCAGTGATGGCTCATCAAGCTGCGCGCGCGCGGCGTAATCGGCAATCCACGCGGAACGCGTATCGCCATCAACCGCACACACCGCCGCCAGCTCCAGCGCCACATCGCCGTCGGCGGCATATTCCCAGTCGATCAGGCGTAACCCTTCCGGCGTGGCAATCAGGTTGCCGGCGTGGACATCCATATGCAGCGGCGCCAGGCGCAGCGGCTGCGGTTCGCCCTGCTGTAATAAGCGTTGCAGACGACGCTGCCAGCGCCAGTGACGCTGCCGGCAAAGCTGCCAATAGCGCTGTAGCAGCGGGGCGAATTGTAAACGGTAGCCGGTGAGCGGCTGTTGATGCAGACGCTGCAGCAGCGCCACAATCGCCTGCCGCTGCGCGTTAAACTGCGCGGAGGTGAGCACCTCGCCCGGCAGCCAGCTTTGCAGCAGCCAGGGATAGCGCCACGCCAGCGGCTGCGGCCCCAGCTGTGCATGCCGGAACTGCTGCAGAATGCGGTATTCGCGCTGGCGATCGACAAACGGGATCGGCTGCGGCGGCGCTCGTCGCGCCAGCATTTCGCCCTGCGGCATCTGCACGCGCACGCTTTGCCCGCTCAGTCCCGGCAGCGCGAAAAAATGACCGGCAGCTTGCGCCGTCGGCCATTGTTGCTGAAGCAGGTTTTGCAGCTGGGGATCAGGGTTGAGCAACACCGTTTCCTGACCAGATGATTTCACCGGTTTGTACCAGCATCAGCTGCATTTGCAGCGTCGGTGATTTCACATCGCCCTGCGCATTGCTGTAGAGCACATACTGCGCGTTAACGTTGCGCGCCAGGCCAATCGCTTTACTGCGCGAGTTGAGGCTGTCATCCGGCGACAAGCCCAGCGTTTGCTTGGCCTGCGCCAGCTGTTCTGGGGTGATCAGCGTGAACTTGCCGTTGTTAGCCAGCGCATTCTGAATTGCATCGGTGGCTTTGTCGGTTTGCAGCGCGCCATTAGTACTGTTCTTGATGCGATCCACCAGCAGCACGCTGCCCGGATTCACGCCTGAAGATTGCACCATCTTGCCGACCAACGGCTGGACGCTGGCATCCCAGTTAATGGTTTTCAGCTTTGGTGGCTGCGGCACGGTTTGCGGCGGCGGCACTGGCTGCGGCGTAGGTTCAACCGGCTGAGTGGGCGTAGTCGGCTGCGTGGGTTCTACCGGTGCCGGCGTCTGTTGTTGCACCACACAACCGGTGAGCATTAGCGCAAATAACAACGCGCCCGAACGTTTTACACTGCGAATCACAGCTTACTCCTCAAAGATAAAGATAGAGACGCACCTTACTGGCGGTCGGATTGCCCATTTGTGAGGCCACTTCTACGCTGCCGTGCGCCGGAACGATTTGGCTTTGCGCCGGCTCTTCCGGCGTGATTTCCAATCCTTTGTCGTCGTACCAATAGAAACGATAGTGCACTTTCACCGGCGTTTCACGCTGGTTGTACAACATGCTCATGGCACGCTGCTGACCATCTTGTTCGGTCAACTTCGGATCATCGGTAATAATGCCCGCGGATAACACCGCCGATTCCATCACCAGCGACTGCGAGGTATTAATCATCGGCTTATCGCTGCTGCAACCTGCAAGGGTCAGCAACAGCAAGCCACTCAGCCATTGACGCATCACGTTGTCCGCCTGAGTTAGCTGGCCAGCATCGGGCCCAGCGGCTGACCGCCAACCAAATGCATATGGATGTGATAAACCTCCTGACCGCCATGGCTGTTGCAGTTGATGATCAGACGATAGCCATCTTCGGCAATGCCTTCTTCACGGGCAATTTTGGCGGCCACGATGATCATCCGGCCCAGCGCCTGCTCGTGTGCGGGCTGCGCATCATTGGCGGTGGGAATCAATACGTTGGGGATGATCAAGATATGGGTAGGCGCTTTGGGCGCGATATCACGGAAGGCGGTGACCAGTTCGTCCTGATAAACCACGTCGGCGGGAATCTCGCGACGGATGATTTTACTGAAAATGGTTTCTTCAGCCATGGTGCATTTCCTTAAGCCTGAGTTCAGTCAGGCAGTATGCGTGAGGAATTCCATTTCTTTCAACCTCAGGACCACAATTCCTGCATTAAATGGCTGCCTTTAAGCCGTTTTCTCACTTCGCCACGCATTGTGCTGCAGCTCGCATTTCTAACCTCTCATTAACCACAAAAATGAAACGCTGTTTTATAAATTAGAGATATCACGCCTTTTTCTTTGTGATTTTGCCACTCACCTGCAGGTCATTGCGAAATCACGAAGGTTTGCCAGCTTAAGCCGCTCTACTTTCAATCCAATCCGCGCAAGTTGTACGGAGTGATGAGGGATGTGTTTACCGACTAATTCAAGGAGAACCTGCCATGCGCTCTCGTAAGATTGGCCTGGGCCATTATCTGGCCTATGGGTCCGGGGATTTCCTCGGTGCAGGCACCACGGCGCTAACCGCCGCCTGGCTGCTCTACTTTTACACCACCTTTTGTGGGCTCTCGCCGATTCAGGCGACCTTCATTTTCGCCGCCGCCCGCGTGCTGGATGCGGTGGTGAGCCCGCTAATGGGTTTCCTGACCGATAACTTCGGTTCGACCTGGCTCGGCAAGCGCTTTGGCCGCCGCAAATTTTTTATCCTGCTCGGTATTCCGTGCGTGTTCAGCTACAGCCTGATGTGGGTTGGCGACATGAGTTTTTGGTGGTATCTGCTGACTTATCTGCTGTTCGATATGGTCTACACCATGATTCTGGTGCCTTACGAAACGCTGGTGCCGGAGATGACCGATGATTTCAAACAGAAAACCCGCTTCTCTGGCGCGCGTATTGGCCTGGCGCAGCTGTCGGCCATTCTGGCAGCGTTCCTGCCGGGCATACTGATTGGCTGGTTTGGCAAAGAGAATCCGATCTCCTTCTTCTACGCCAGCCTGGTGTTCTCGGTGATTTGTGCGCTGGTGTTAACGTTGGTGTGGCTGTTTACCTGGGAACGCGATCCCGACGATTTCTCTGCCGAATCGCGCCGCGCCGAGCAGGAAAAATCACAGCTGACCTTGCTGCAGAGCCTGAAGCGCCTCTACACCGAGCTGGCCTCAACGCTGCGCATTCGTATTTTCCGCCAGCATCTGGGCATGTATCTCGGCGGCTATATCGCGCAGGACGTGTTTAACGCGGTGTTCACCTGGTATGTGGTGTTTGTGCTGATGCAAAGCGCGCAGATCGCCTCCAGCCTGATGGGCACCATGGCGGTGATGCAGTTTATTGCGGTGATGGCGATGATTCCGCTGTGTATCCGCCTTGGACCAGCACCCGCGTATCGTATGGTGGTGGTGCTGTTTGGTCTTAGCGCCCTCTCCTACGCCGGATTGTGGTACACCAGCATGAACGATAATTTCGCCCTGCTGGTACTGATTTCTGGCCTTGCTGGACTCGGTCGCGGCGGCATCAACTATGTGCCGTGGAATACTTACACCTATATCGCTGACGTCGATGAAGTGATTACCGGCCAACGTCGCGAAGGCATTTTTGCCGGCATCATGACGCTGACGCGCAAAGCCTCGCAAGCGGGTGCGGTGATGTTCGTCGGTATCGTGTTGCAGCTGGCGGGCTTCTCTTCCGGCCAGGCCACGCAGGTGCCGGCTGTCGGCCATACCATTCTGGCGATCCTCAGCGTGGGCACGCTCTGTGTGCTGGCCTGCGGCTTCATTATTTCACTGCGCTTTAAACTCAATCTGCAAACCCACACCGTGCTGCGCGAAGAGACGTTGAAAATGCGCGAAGCCGGACGCGTGGTGCCAGAGCGTATTTCGCCACAGGCGCGTGAAGTGGTCGAAATGCTGGCGGGCATGCCGTATGAAAATCTGTGGGGCAATAACAACGTCGGCTATCTCAACCGTCATAAGCCTGCCGCACCGCCGCTGCCGACGCAGCGACGATCTTTACCTTCTCTCTCTACCCTGATTAACGATAGGAATGAACCATGACTGTATTTCCTGTAAAGCACAGCGCGTTACTGCGCCAGCCTGAATATCTGTTGCCACGTACTGAGCTGGTGCAGTTGATTAAGCGGCTAACCCATAATCTGGTGAATATTACCGATCACAGCGGCGAGTTTTTGCTGCGCCTTGATGATGGCCGCGTGATCGATACCAAAGGCTGGGCCGGTTGGGAGTGGACGCACGGCATCGGCCTGTACGGCATGCTGCACTACTATCAGCAAACCGGCGATCAAGCGACGCTGAAGATTATCGATGACTGGTTCAGCACGCGCCTGGCGGAAGGTACGCCAACCAAGAACGTCAATACCGTCTGCCCGTTCCTGACGCTGGCGTATCGCTATGAAGAGACGCGCAATGCCGCATGGCGACCGGTGCTGGAGCGTTGGGCTGAATGGGTGATGTATGAGATGCCGCGCACCGAGCAAGGCGGCTTGCAGCATATCGTCTACAACAACGAAAACACCCAACAGCTGTGGGATGACACCTTGATGATGAGCGTGATGGCGCTGGCGAAGATTGGCCAGCTGCTGGATCGTCCTGAGTTTGTCGAAGAAGCCAGTTATCAGTTCCTGATTCATACCCAATATTTGATGGATCGCCAAACCGGTTTGTGGTTCCACGGCTGGACGTTTGAGGGGCGGCACAATTTTGCCAATGCACGTTGGGCGCGCGGCAACAGCTGGCTGACTATCGTTATTCCTGATTTCCTCGAGATGATGAACTGGCCGGAACAGCACGCCACGCGGCGTTTCCTGCAGCAGGTGCTGGAGAGTCAGGTGAAGGCGCTGAGCGCCTGTCAGCATAGTAGCGGTTTGTGGCACACCTTGCTCGACGATCCCAACAGTTATCCGGAAGCCTCCGCCACCGCCGGTTTCGCCTATGGCATTCTTAAAGCGGTGCGCAAACATTATCTTTCGCCCGAATATTTGCCGCTGGCGGAGAAAGCGTTGCGCGGCGTGATCGGCAATATCGATGAGGATGGGGAATTGAAGCAGGTGTCGTTCGGAACAGCGATGGGCAGCGATCTCGAGTATTACCGCCAAATCCCGCTCACCTCAATGCCGTATGGTCAGGCCATGGCGCTGCTGTGTTTGACGGAGTATTTGCGGGTTTATCTGTAAATAAAAAAATGCCCTCATTTGAGGGCATTTTTACGCACAGTAAGTAATGTGCGTTGAAGCGGCGGCAGAGGAGTAAAGCGTCCCAAGCCATGGATGGCTTGGGCCGAGCCCCAGGGATGATTTATGGCGTCTTTACGATCTGACGCCGCTTCATCGCACCGGCTCTGCCCGCCTTTTTCCGTTACATGCTGCGGATATAATCATCCATTTCGGTTTTCAGGTTATCGGACTTGGTGCCGAAAATCGCCTGAACGCCTGAACCTGCTACCACCACACCACGTGCGCCGAGGCTTTTCAGTTCAGCCTGATCAACCTTGCCGACATCCGCCACGCTGACACGCAGACGCGTGATACAGGCATCAAGGTTAGTGATGTTCTCTTTACCACCAAACGCGGTAACCAGTTTACCCGCCATTTCGCTGCCGGTTGCGCTGCTCTGCTCCATCGCGGTCTCCTCACGGCCAGGGGTTTTCAGATTCAGTTTCACAATCAGGAAACGGAATACGGTGTAGTAAATCAGGCCGTAGATGATACCCACAATCGGGAACAACCAGATTTTGCTGCTGTTACCGCTCAGCACGATAAAGTCGATCAAACCGTGTGAGAAGCTGGTGCCATCACGCATACCCAGCAGAATACAGATTGGGAAGGCCAGACCTGCCAGAATCGCGTGGATCACATACAGAATCGGCGCCACGAACATAAAGGCAAACTCGATTGGCTCGGTGATACCGGTCAGGAACGAGGTCAATGCGGCGGAGATCATAATACCGCCCACTTTGGCGCGGTTTTCTGGTTTAGCTGTATGCCAAATCGCAATCGCTGCCGCTGGCAAACCGTACATTTTGAACAGGAAGCCGCCAGACAGTTTACCTGCGGTTGGGTCGCCTGCCATGTAACGTGGGATATCACCGTGGAATACCTGACCTGCGGCATTGGTGAACTCACCAATTTGCATCTGGAAAGGGACGTTCCAGATATGGTGCAGACCAAACGGCACCAGCGAACGCTCAATCAGACCGTACAGTCCAAAGGCGACGACGGGGTTTTGATAAGCTGCCCACTGTGAGAATTCCTGAATCGCGGTACCGATTGGCGGCCAAATGAATGACAGCACCACACCGGTGAAAATCGCCGCCAGACCGGAGATGATCGGCACAAAGCGCTTGCCGGCAAAAAAGCCGAGATACTCAGGCAGTTTGATGCGATAGAAGCGGTTAAACATATACGCCGCGATGGAACCGGCGATGATTCCGCCGAGCACACCGGTATCTGCAAGATGCTTAGCCTCAATTTCTCCGGCAGGCATATGCAGCACCAGCGGTGCAACCACCGCCATGGTTTTAACCATGATGCCGTAGGCAACCACGGCCGCCAGCGCGGAAACGCCGTCGTTATTGGTAAAGCCAAGCGCCACACCGATCGCAAAGATCAGCGGCATATTGGCAAACACCGAACCACCCGCTTCGGCCATGACGTGGGAAACCACTTCCGGCAGCCAGCTGAAGTTTGCAGAACCAACACCTAACAAAATACCGGCAATCGGCAGAACCGATACCGGCAACATCAGCGATTTACCTACTTTCTGCAGGTTCGCAAATGCGTTCTTGAACATAGAAACTCCTGAGTATGAGTGCAATTTTTTTGCGCAGTGCGCATGGCTTAGGGGGAGGATCCTTCGCCGGGGTGACGCTGAGCGTCTTTTGATTTATTACGAAGAGTAAAATAAATCGCTAATTGTTAAATTGACGGCCATCACATTTCGCTAAGGAGGCCCCTTTCCTTTCAGTCATTTCTTACTGACTTGCGCTAATAAACAGCAATAAATCACTGCCTGCGTCCCGTAAGACGCAGTGCAGTTGAATGATTTCTGATTAATTACAGCGTTTGAAATAAAGCGTTTAGCCGCCGAGAAGACTCATCGGGATGTGGAACAGGCGGGAGAAATTTTCGGTGGTAGTAGCGGCGAGGGTTTCGATATCAACGCCTTTTAACACTGCCATGTAATCCGCCACATCACGCGTAAACGCTGGCTGATTCTCTTTACCACGGTGCGGTACCGGCGCCAGATACGGCGAATCGGTTTCCACCAGCATACGATCAAGCGGCACGTAGCGCGCCGCATCGCGGATCTGTTCGGCGTTGCGGAAAGTCAGAATGCCGGAGAAAGAGATATAAAAACCGAGATCGAGCAATTTGGCTGCGGTCTCTTTATCTTCGGTAAAACAGTGCAGCACGCCGCCGCACTTCTCTACCTGCTCTTCGCGCAGAATCGCCAGCGTGTCTTCACGCGCATCACGCGTGTGCACGATGATCGGTTTATTCAACGCAATGCCGGTAAGAATGTGCTCACGAAACGAAGCTTGTTGCTGCGCTTTGGTTTCCTGCTGATAGAAATAGTCCAGCCCGGTTTCACCCAGCGCGACCACGCGATCCTCTGCGGCCAGACGGCGGAACTCCTCGACATCGTACGGCGCTTCCTGATTAAGCGGATGGACGCCACAAGCCAGCGCGACGTTTTCACGATCGCCCACCAGCTGCTTGATTTTGTAGTAATCCGGCAAGGTGGTGGCAATCGCCAGCATAAACTTCACATCGCGCGCTGCCGCTTTGGCGATGACATCATCCAGATCGCGATGGTGCTTTTCATAATCGAGGCCATCGAGATGGCAGTGGGAATCGACAATAAACATAGAGTTCTCTTTTGCTTAGCCGACCGTTGCCGGAGTCAGTAAACGTCCCCAGGCGAGTAAACGATCGGTCAACATTAATTCACGGTTGAGTGCGGCGACATGCAACAGCTGTTCGCGACACTGCATCCATTGCTGCGCGCTGCTGTTAAGCGCACTGCTGTTCATTCTTTGCGCCAACTGTGTGACCACATCCGGATGATCACCGTTGCTCAGCCACTGACTTGCGCCCTGCTGCACTTTCATCGCATCCACCAGCAGTGAAATCAGCCAGCTGAGACGTACGGCCACATCTTCGCTGTTTAGCGCGGGTAACAGCTGCAGCACATCGCCGTTGAGCGCTTTAATCAGCGTTTCGCACAACGTTTCACGCGCCTGCCAGCGCTCGGGCTGCAACAGCGTCAAGGCGGCGGCAGGTGCGCCATTACTCAAACGCAAGGCAGCGCGCAGCTTCTCTTCCGGCTGCGGTTGCTGTTTCTGCAGCCATTGCAGGCTATGCGCCTCTTCCGGCGGCGACAGATGCCACGTCATGCAGCGACTGCGCAACGTAGGCAGCAGGCGTGAAGGTTCGCGCACGCTGAGGAAAAACCAGCAATTGGCCGGTGGTTCTTCCAGCGTTTTCAATAATGCGTTGGCGGCGGCTTCCGTCAGCTGCGCGGCATCGGGCAACCAAACGATTTTTGCGCCGCCCTGCTGGGCAAAGTGATACAGCTTTTCAGTGACGTCACGCACCGCATCAATACCGAGCGAAGATTTCCCCTTTTCGGCTTCCAGGCGATACCAATCGGGATGCGTGTGCGCCTGCATCAACTGGCAGCCGTGGCAATGGCCGCAACTTTTCAATCCTTCCAGCTGTAAACACATCAACCAACGGCTCACGCCCCAAATCAGCGCATCGTCACCCATGCCTGCAATGGCTTGTACCAGCAAGGCGTGATGCGCCTGGCCGCTTTGATGACGGGCGATGATTTGTCGATAAGGCTGATTCAACCACGGATACCAATTCATGCGGATTGGCCTGCCAGCCAGCTACGCAAGGTGCGTTGAAGTGACGATGTCACGTTTGCAATGTTTTGCGTCGCATCAATGGTGAGTATCGAGGGATCCTGAGCGGCTAAGGTCAGATAGCGTTCACGCGTGCGCTCGAAGAAGCGCAATGATTCCTGCTCAATGCGATCCAGCTCACCGCGTGCGCGGGCGCGCTGCAATCCAATTTCTGGCGTGACGTCGAGATAGAGTGTGAGATCGGGACGGAAATCGCCCAGCACCGCATCACGCAGCGTGGTCATCAGTTGCGCATCCAGTCCGCGTCCGCCGCCCTGATAGGCTTGGGAAGAGAGATCGTGACGATCGCCCACCACCCAGGCACCGCGTGCCAGCGCCGGTTTAATGACGTTCTCTACCAGCTGCACGCGTGCCGCGTACAGCATCAGCAGCTCGGCTTTATCGGTCACCTGCTCGCCATCTATGCCCTGCTTGACCAATATACGCAATTGTTCCGCCAGCGGCGTACCGCCGGGCTCGCGCGTGAAGACGACATCATTAATGCCGTGCTCATACAGCACGGCAACCAGCGCATCGCGCGCAGTGGTTTTGCCTGCACCTTCCAGGCCTTCAATGACGATAAACTTACTTTTCATTTTTTTCCTTCATTGCCAGCCGGTAAACCTGCACCGCTTTGTTGTGGCTGGCCAGATTGGTGGTAAAGGTGTGTCCACCTTTGCCATCCGCGACAAAATAGAGGTAATTGGTTTTTTCCGGATGCGCAGCCGCTTCCAGTGAAGCACGGCCCGGCATCGCGATCGGCCCCGGCGGTAAACCGCTAATGGTGTAAGTGTTATAGTCGGTCGGCGTTTCCAGATTTTTACGCGTTAGCGTGCCGGTGTAGCTGTCGCCCATGCCGTAAATCACCGTGGGATCGGTCTGCAGCTTCATTCCGGTCCGCAGTCGATTGATGAACACCGACGCCACGCGCGCGCGCTCTTCGCTCACGCCGGTCTCTTTCTCAATGATCGACGCCATGGTGACCATGTCCTGCTCTTTCTTATAAGGCAGATTTTCCATGCGTCCTTGCCAAATCTCATCGACCAGCTTGTTCATGCGCGCGTGGGCACGCTCCAGCAGCGCCACATCGCTGGTATTGGCGGTATAGAGATAGGTATCCGGATAGAAACCGCCTTCCAGCTGGCTAACATCAAGCTTAAGCGCGGCGGCAACGGTGGCAAATTGATCGTCGCTCAGCGTGTGTTTCAGGTATGGCGCTTTGCGTAGCTCGGCTAACCACTCGGTAAGACGCGAACCTTCAATAAAACGCACCGGGAACTGCGCTTCTTTACCGCTGGCCAACAGTTGCAGTAGCTGGCGCACCGTCATGCCGGTTTCCAGGCGATAGGTACCGGCTTTGAAACGTGCCAGTTCCGGTTCCAGTTTCAGCAGCGGCCCAAACCAGATACTTTGCGGAATGATCTTCTGATTTTCCAGTTGCGCTTCCAGTACCACGCGACCGCTGCCAGCGGGCAAGGTGTAAATGGTTTCTTGCTGCAGTGTTAAGGGCGTATCAGCTAAACGTTCAATCTGCCAATAGCCAAAGGCGGCGGTGAGTCCTGCGACAATTACAACGCCTGCGAGAATTTTTTTCATTCGAGTCATGATACTTCCATCGTCGGGCAACTGGCGCGCAGTTGCTGATACAGCGAGCGTGCGGTAAATGAAACGTCGTCAATTTGTCGCACGGGTAAAACGGGCATCAGGGCGTTACATATCACCACTTCATCGGCGTTCAATACGTCGTCCCTGCTGCCATCAATCAGCTGACAAGTCTGGCCATTTGCGGCCATCTGCGCCATCAGATAACGACGCATAATGCCATCCACGCCAGCCTGATCAAGCTGCGGCGTAAAAACATTGTTGCCCTTACGCCAGAACAAATTGGCCGCACAGCATTCCACCACCGTCCCGCCAGTGTCAAGCACCAGCGCCTCGTCACCGCCCGTCTGGTCAAGATGCTGGCGAATCAGCACTTGCTCAAGGCGATTTAGGTGTTTTACGCCGGCCAGCAACGGATTGCGCGCCAGACGTATTGGGCTGGTGTGGAGCACAGCGCCCTGCTGTTGCAACGTGGCGTAATGCTGCGGCCACGGCGAGAGCGAAAGAATGCGCGTAGGTGAGTGGCAGCCTGCACGGCTGTAACCGCGTCCGCCTGCGCCCGGCGTCACGATCACCTTCAGCACCGCCTGTGTGTGTCCCGCAGCGGCATTATGCATTTCTGTAGCGAGCTGAACTAAATCCGGCGCATCCATCATTAGCCTTGCACAGCCCTCTTTGAGCCGCTGCAGATGCGCATCCAGCATCACAACATGGCCGTTAATCACCGCGGCGGTGGTAAAGCAGCCATCACCAAATTGCACTGCGCGATCGCGTGCTGAAAGCTCGGTTTGCGGTATGCCGTTTATCCACATGCTGGCCGCCTTGATTAGCCCGGTAGAAAATATAAAAAAGGCCCGCATTGCGGGCCTCTGTATGGCTGAGGAGCGATTAAACCTTGCGGAAGATCAGCGAGCCGTTAGTGCCGCCAAATCCGAAGGAGTTACACAAGGTGTACTCCAGTCCGCTGACCTGGCGCGCCGTATGCGGCACGAAGTCCAGATCGCAACCTTCGTCAGGATTGTCGAGGTTGATGGTCGGTGGAATCGCCTGGTCGCGCAGCGCCAGAATCGAATAAATCGCTTCTACTGCACCCGCCGCACCCAACAGGTGGCCAGTCATCGACTTGGTAGAGCTGACCATCACACTGTGAGCTGCCGCACCAAACACCGATTTCACCGCCTGCGCTTCCGCTTTGTCACCGGCTGGCGTCGAGGTGCCATGCGCGTTGACATAACCGATCTGCTCAGCGTTCAGCTGCGCGTCACGTAGCGCGTTAACCATCGCCGCGGCTGCACCTGAACCGTCTTCCGGAGGTGACGTCATGTGGTAAGCATCGCTGCTCATGCCGAAACCAATGATCTCAGCATAAATCTTCGCACCACGTTTCTTAGCGTGTTCGTACTCTTCCAGTACGACAATGCCAGCACCGTCACCCAACACGAAACCGTCACGATCTTTATCCCACGGACGGCTTGCCGCCTGAGGATTGTCATTACGCGTGGAGAGCGCACGAGCAGCACCAAAACCACCGACACCAAGTGGCGTACTGGCTTTCTCCGCACCACCGGCCAACATTACATCAGCATCGTTATACGCAATGATACGCGCTGCATGACCAATGTTATGCACACCGGACGTACAGGCAGTTGCGATAGAGATGCTTGGACCTTTCAGGCCGTACATGATGGTGAGATGACCAGCAACCATGTTGACGATGGTTGAAGGCACGAAGAATGGGCTGATTTTGCGCGGTCCACCGTTGACCAGCGAGCTGTGGTTATCTTCGATTAAACCCAGTCCGCCAATACCAGAACCGATTGCCGCACCAATGCGACCAGCATTCTCATCGGTTACGACCAGACCGGAGTCTGCCATAGCCTGAATACCAGCAACGATGCCGTATTGGATGAAGTCATCCATCTTGCGCTGATCTTTGCGCGAGATGAAATCATCGCAATTAAAATCTCTTACTAAGCCCGCAAAACGCGTTGCGTAGGCACTAGTATCAAAATGGTCGATCAGGCTAATGCCGCTCTGACCGGCAAGGAGAGCACTCCAGGTAGACTCTACGGTATTGCCGACAGGAGACAACATGCCAAGACCAGTCACAACTACACGACGCTTAGACACGCACGTCCTCCAGGGAGGGAAAAAATAACGCTATGTGGGGCAAACATAAAACTCAGGCGGTCGAGGTGACCGCCTGAAGATATTCATTAACCTTGATGGCTAGTGATGTAGTCGATCGCTGCCTGAACGGTAGTGATTTTCTCAGCTTCTTCGTCTGGAATTTCAGTATCAAACTCTTCTTCCAGAGCCATTACCAGCTCAACGGTGTCAAGAGAATCTGCACCAAGGTCTTCAACGAAAGAAGCAGTGTTAATCACTTCGTCTTCTTTAACACCCAGCTGCTCAGCTACGATTTTCTTAACGCGTTGTTCGATATCGCTCATACTATTTAATTTCCTATCAAAACTCGCTTTCGCGATGGTTTTCGTAGTGTATAAAATGTTGAAAAAGATGCAACAAAATCCCGGCTGGTCGAACCACGATTTTGCGTTATTCTGCGGTGTTTACCGTAGATAAAGCAAATGTTTTCGTGATTATCAGACCATGTACATGCCGCCATTGACATGAAGCGTTTCACCCGTGATGTAGGCTGCTTCGTCAGAGGCTAAGAATGCAACAGCATTGGCAATCTCCTGCGGGTCACCTAAACGACCTGCGGGAACTTCTGCCAAAATACCCGAACGTTGATCTTCGTTCAGTGCACGCGTCATGTCCGTCTCGATAAAGCCCGGGGCCACGACGTTTACAGTAATGCCACGTGACGCAATTTCTCGCGCCAGTGATTTGCTAAAGCCAATCAAACCTGCTTTTGCTGCCGCATAGTTTGCCTGACCCGCGTTACCCATGGTCCCAACTACAGAACCGATGGTAATGATACGGCCCACGCGTTTTTTCATCATGGCACGCATAACCGCCTTAGAAAGACGGAAGACAGATGTCAGGTTGGTATCAAGGATATCCGCCCACTCATCGTCTTTCATGCGCATCAACAGATTGTCACGCGTAATGCCTGCATTATTGACTAAAATGTCCACTTCGCCAAATTCGGCGCGAACTTGTTCGAGGACGCTCTCAATTGAGGCGGCATCAGTAACGTTCAGCAGTAGGCCTTTGCCCTTGTCGCCGAGGTAAGCACTGATTGCTTCCGCACCGCTTGCACTGGTGGCGGTTCCCACCACTTTGGCACCGCGCGCAGCCAGCGTTTCCGCAATGGCGCGCCCAATTCCACGGCTTGCACCGGTAACCAGCGCTACTTTACCTTCAAAGCTCATGTTTTTCCTCTTATTCCTGGGTAAGTGCAGCGCTCAGTGAAGCAGAATCGTTCACCGCAGCGGCACTCAGGCTATCCACAATACGTTTGGTCAGACCGGTCAGAACTTTACCTGGACCGACTTCCAGCAGCTGCTCAACGCCCTGCGCAGCAATAAATTCGACCGATTCGGTCCAGCGCACGGGGCTATACAGCTGACGGACCAGCGCACTTCGAATCGCAGCACCTTCAGTTTCACACTTCACGTCGACGTTATTCACAACCGGCACCGAAGGCGCACTAAAGGTGATCGCTTCGAGCGCTACTGCCAGCTTATCGGCAGCAGGTTTCATCAACGCACAGTGCGATGGCACGCTGACTGGCAGCGGCAATGCACGTTTGGCACCGGCAGCTTTACAGGCTGCACCGGCACGCTCAACCGCTTCTTTGTTGCCCGCGATAACCACCTGACCCGGCGAGTTGAAGTTAACCGGTGAAACCACCTGGCCTTGAGCGCTCTCTTCGCAGGCTTTACGGATGGATGCATCATCCAGACCGATAATCGCCTGCATAGCGCCAGTACCTTCCGGTACCGCTTCCTGCATCAGTTTGCCGCGCAGCTCAACCAATTTAATGGCGTCAGCGAAATTCAGCACACCGGCACAAACCAGCGCCGAGTATTCACCAAGGCTGTGACCGGCCATCATGGTTGGCTGCACCGCATTTTGGCTCTGCAATACGCGATAGATGGCAACAGAAGCCGCCAGCAGCGCAGGCTGTGTCTGCCAGGTTTTATTCAATTCTTCAACCGGTCCCTGCTGGACCAGCTGCCATAAGTCATAGCCCAGTGCGTCAGAAGCTTCACGGAAAGTGGCTTCAACCTGCGGGTTTTCAGCGGCCAGCTCGGCTAACATGCCGACGGTCTGCGATCCCTGTCCTGGGAAAACATAAGCAAATTGCGTCATCTTTCGTTCCTGTCAATCAAAAGCGAACCAGCGCAGAACCCCAGGTGAAACCGCCACCAAAGGCTTCCAGCAGAATCAGTTGTCCCGGCTTGATACGGCCATCGCGCACCGCTTCGTCAAGTGCACTTGGCACTGACGCGGCCGAGGTATTACCGTGACGATCCAGCGTGACCACAACTTTCTCCATGCCCATACCGAGCTTTTTGGCGGTTGCGCTAATAATGCGCAGATTCGCCTGATGCGGCACCAGCCAGTCGAGCATTTCACGATCAAGATTGTTGGCTTGCAGAGTTTCATCCACAATGTGCGCCAGTTCAGTCACGGCCACTTTGAAGACTTCATTCCCCGCCATCGTCAGATAAGCAGGCTCATCCTGATGGGCACGATCCTGATACGGCAGCGTCAGCAGTTTGCTGTAACGGCCGTCGGCGTGCAGATGGGTAGAAAGGATGCCTGGCTCTTCGCTTTGACTCAGCACCACCGCGCCCGCGCCATCACCAAACAGAATGATGGTGCCGCGATCGTTAGGATCGAGCGTACGTGCCAGCACGTCTGCACCGATCACCAGCGCATGTTTTACCGCACCATTTTTGATGTATTGATCGGCAACGCTCAGTGCATAGGTGAAGCCCGCACAAGCAGCGGCCAAATCGAAGGCAGCGCAATCGTTAATCTCCAGCATTTGCTGGATCATGCATGCTGAACTTGGGAAGGCATGGCTGGAAGAGGTGGTCGCCACAATGATCAGGCCAATGTCGCTCGCATTCACACCCGCCATTTCCAACGCGCGCTGTGCTGCGGTGAAGCCCATAGTAGCAACGGTTTCTTCCGGAGCGGCAATACGACGCTCACGGATGCCGGTACGGGTGACAATCCACTCGTCCGTCGTCTCGACCATTTTTTCCAGATCCGCATTGGAGCGAATCTGCTCAGGCAAATAGCTGCCCGTACCGATAATTTTGGTAAACATCTACGCTTTGTCACTCCTGGCTAATACAGTGTCAAGGCGCGCCGCAATCCTTTCAGGGACTTGCTTTCGCACCGTCTGCTCTGCCTGCTCTATCGCCACGGCAAATGCACGTTGATTCGCCGCACCGTGGCTTTTGATCACTGTCCCGCGCAATCCTAACAGACAAGCGCCATTGTACTGGTCGGGGTTGAGATGGCCGAAACGCTTCGCCAGACGCTTTTGAATCCAGCGTCCCAGCAATGTTAGCCACCAGGCCCGTTTTTTTCCTTCCTCTGACGATTTAATCAGAGAGAGGAACATTCTTACCACGCCTTCCATGGTCTTCAACGTGACATTACCAACGAAGCCATCACAAACCAGCACATCCGTCTTGCCGGTGAGGAGATCGTTCCCCTCAAGATATCCAATATAGTTGATTTGCGGTGACGCTCGCAGCACCGCAGATGCGGCGCGGATTGTTTCCAATCCCTTGGTCTCTTCCTGGCCAATATTCAGCAGCGCAACACGCGGCTGGGCGATCTCTAACACTTCTTCGGCCATCACTGCGCCCATGATCGCAAACTGCACCAGCATGGCGCTGTCGGATTCAACGTTAGCGCCGAGATCCAGCACCACCGTTTTGCCATGCTGCTGATGCGGCAACACCGTCATCAACGCCGGACGCTCAATGCCATCCAGCGGTTTTAATAGCATTTTCGCCAGGCCCATCAGTGCGCCGGTATTTCCCGCACTGACACAGGCTTGTGCTTTCCCCTCTTTGACCAACTCTAACGCCACACGCATGGAACTGCCGCGGCTGTTACGAATCGCCTGAGAAGGTTTGGCATCACTTGCAATAACCGATTCGGCAGGAATAACCTGCACACGCCTCTGTAACGAGGAATCCGCTTTGGCAAGAAATGACGAGATGATGTCGGGATCGCCGACCAGAAGAAGAACCAGCTCCGAATGAGAGGCCAGTGCCTGCAAGGCTGCAGGCACTGTCACGCAAGGACCGAAGTCCCCGCCCATGGCATCAACTGCCAGGGTCAAACGTGTCAAGGTATCGCCTTGTGTAATCGCGAGGATTACTTGGTGATAACCTTGCGACCGCGGTAGTAACCATCCGCAGTGATATGGTGACGCAGATGAGTTTCGCCAGAAACTTTATCTACTGACAGAGCAGCAGTGGTCAGCGCATCGTGTGAACGACGCATACCACGCTTAGAACGGGTTGGTTTATTCTGTTGTACGGCCATGGACCTTACTCCTATTACTTACGCTTTAAACTGGCTAATACGGCAAAGGGATTTGGTTTTTCTGCCTCTGGAGGCAATTGACCAAATACCATGTCCGCGTCGGACACTTCACAGTGTTCAGAATCATGCACCGGAACCACGGGCAGCGCGAGGATGAGCTCATCTTCGATCACTGCCAGCAAGTCGATCTCACCAAAATCATTGACATCAACTGGCTCGTAGGCTTCCGGTAGTGCCTCGGCCTGTTCATCAGAAGAGACAGGACTGAAGCAATAGCTTACGTGAACATGACGTGGAAACGACTGGTTGCAGCGTTGACATGACAGAGTCACCTGCACTTCGGCTGTTCCTTGCAGAACGGCGAGGCGCTGGTTATCAACCGCAAACGACATATCGCATTCAACTTCACTGTCCACACTCACGACCGTTTCGGCCAAGCGCGCCACCAATTCAGGTGCATAAACACCATGATAATCAAGGCGTTTTTGCGCGGCGCGGACCGGATCGAGCGTCAGGGGTAATTTTACCTTTTGCATAGGGCGCGCATATTAACTTTGTAACGTCATAGAGTCAAAGAAAAAGGCCGGTTTACGGCATCTTTCACCCGTTAGTCGCATCCAGTGCGGCGCATAGTTTAAAATGACTGTCATCTTTACGCTATCTATTCTGAAAAAAAATGACGACACCTTTGGTTTTAGCTTCTACCTCCCCTTTTCGTCAGGCGCTGCTAAGCAAACTGGGCCTGCCTTTTATTACCGCCGCTCCCGATTGCGACGAATCCCCGCTGCCGCATGAATCAGCCTCCGAGCTGGTGCAGCGGCTGGCATTAGCCAAAGCGCAGGCGCTGGCCGCACGTTACCCGGACCGCTGGATTATCGGTTCCGATCAGGTTTGTGTATTGAATGGCGAGATAACCGGTAAACCGCATACCGTGGAGAAGGCCTGCCAGCAACTTGCGGCCGCCAGCGGTAACGCCATCACCTTTTATACCGGCCTGGCGCTTCTGCAACCGCAGAGCGGCACCCAATCGGTTATTTGCGAACCCTTTACCGTGCATTTCCGCGAGTTGAGTGCCGAAGAGATTCGCGGCTACGTCGAAAAGGAACAACCGCTACAATGCGCCGGCAGCTTCAAAAGCGAAGGATTGGGGATTTGTTTATTTGACAAGCTAGAGGGTCGCGATCCTAATGCCTTGATTGGCTTACCGCTGATCGCGCTAAATGAGATGTTAAGAGCGGTGGGCATCAACGCATTGTGTTGATGCCCCTTCAATCAGTCTTTCTTCTGACGCAGCTGTGCAAGACAGTGTTTCAGTGCGCCATCCAGTGGCGCTTCCATGCGCAGCACTTCTCCGGTATTGGGATGGGTAAAGGTCAACGCAGCCGCATGCAAGAATAGACGCGACAAGCCCGTCGAACCCAGCTGTGCATCAAAGTCACGGTCACCGTAACGATCGTCAAAAGCTATCGGGTGGCCACCGTGCAGCGTATGCACACGAATCTGATGGGTACGGCCCGTCACCGGGCTGGCTTTCACTAAGGTCGCGAAACCAAAACGCTCTTCTACTTTAAAGCGCGTCTCGGAAGGTTTGCCCTCCGCACTCACGCGTACCACGCGTTCGCCGCTCTGCAAAATGTTCTTTAACAGCGGAGCCTGCACCACTTTCAGATGCGACGGCCAGTCACCGCGCACCAGCGCCAGGTAATCCTTCTGCATGCCCTTCTCGCGCAGTTGTTCATGCAGCGAGCGCAAAGCAGAACGCTTCTTCGCCACCAGCAGAATGCCAGAAGTATCACGATCCAGACGATGGACTAACTCAAGGAAACGCGCTTCCGGACGCAACGCACGCAGCCCTTCAATCACGCCAAAACTCAATCCGCTGCCACCGTGCACCGCAGTGCCCGACGGTTTATTCAGCACCATCAGGTAATCATCTTCATACAGAATGGCATTGGTGAGCGCCGCCACTTTATCCAGTTTCGGTGAAACCGTATTCTCTTCGCGCTCGGCAACCCGCACCGGCGGAATACGCAGCTCGTCGCCCTCCTCCAGCTTATATTCCGGTTTAACGCGCTTTTTATTTACCCGTACTTCGCCTTTACGCAAAATGCGATAAATCATGCTTTTCGGCACGCCCTTGAGCTGGGTGCGCAAAAAGTTATCAATTCGTTGTCCGGCATTTTCAGCCGTGATGGCGACATACTGTACGCCGGGATTCTCTGTTTTCATGGCGGCGATTCTAATTAGTGTCCCTGGATAGCGCCACCCCTTTTTCTGTGCTTAACTCTCTCTTTGTCGCGTATTGAAACGGTGAAAATGGCGACATTTTCAGCGATGCGATGATTAGCCCTGCAAATGAACAGGTTATGGATGAATAAACTTCTCAGCTTGGCAAAAGTCGCCTTGCTTAATGTGAGTTAGCAATGGAATAATGCAGGGGTTTCTGCCCTGGAAAGATTCAGGCAGGAAAAAGAGCGAAATAAGTCATTTTGCCGGATTTAACGGACACGCAGCAATGGCGTAAGACGTAATGTTAAATCAGGCACTTAGCGGGCTGCGGGTTGCGGCCTGGACGACAGACCAGGATGTGTGGATTTTTGAATACTCTGTAACATTTCCACCTTCAGGCGCTGGATTTCCTTATGAAAAACAGGCCACCGACAAGATTTGCGCCCCTTTAGCCGCCGACAACCGTGAGGTTGACGTCAGTGCATTAAGACACGGGGCCATCGGTTGATTCTCGTCCAGGGTAACGATGCCCGCAGCTAGATCACTCATGTGAGAATAACGAGTAAGTCACGATGAAAAGAATGTTAATTAACGCAACTCAGCAGGAGGAGTTGCGCGTTGCCCTGGTTGATGGACAACGTCTGTACGATCTGGATATTGAAAGTCCTGGACACGAACAGAAAAAAGCCAACATATACAAAGGTAAAATCACCCGCGTTGAACCCAGCCTTGAAGCTGCATTTGTCGATTATGGTGCAGAACGTCACGGTTTCCTCCCTCTGAAAGAAATTTCCCGCGAATACTTCCCCGCCAATTACAACGCACATGGTCGTCCGAATATCAAAGATGTGCTGCGTGAAGGCCAGGAAGTTATCGTTCAAATTGATAAAGAGGAACGCGGTAATAAAGGTGCAGCACTCACCACCTTTATTTCTCTGGCCGGTAGCTATCTGGTATTGATGCCGAACAACCCACGTGCCGGTGGTATTTCACGCCGCATTGAGGGCGACGACCGTACCGAATTAAAAGAAGCACTTTCCGCACTGGAACTTCCAGACGGCATGGGATTGATCGTCCGCACTGCGGGCGTGGGTAAATCTGCCGAATCACTGCAGTGGGATCTCAGCTTCCGTATGAAGCACTGGGAAGCCATTAAGAAAGCCGCAGACAGCCGCCCAGCGCCTTTCCTGATCCATCAGGAAAGTAACGTTATCGTGCGCGCCTTCCGCGACTATCTGCGTCAGGATATCGGTGAAATCCTTATCGATAATCCAAAAGTACTGGAACTGGCCCGTCAGCACATTGCTGCACTGGGTCGTCCGGACTTCAGCAGCAAAATCAAACTCTACACCGGTGAAATCCCGCTGTTCAGCCACTACCAAATCGAATCGCAGATTGAATCCGCCTTCCAGCGTGAAGTGCGTCTGCCATCAGGCGGATCGATTGTTATCGATAGCACCGAAGCCCTGACGGCGATTGATATCAACTCCGCACGCGCTACCCGCGGCGGTGATATCGAAGAAACCGCGTACAACACCAACCTGGAAGCGGCCGATGAGATTGCTCGCCAATTGCGTCTGCGCGATCTCGGCGGCCTGATCGTTATTGACTTCATCGACATGACGCCAGTGCGCCACCAGCGCGCGGTAGAAAACCGCCTGCGTGAAGCGGTACGTCAGGATCGTGCGCGTATTCAGATTAGCCACATTTCACGCTTCGGCTTGCTGGAGATGTCGCGTCAGCGTCTGAGCCCGTCACTGGGTGAATCCAGCCATCACGTCTGCCCACGCTGCAGCGGAACCGGCACCATCCGTGATAACGAATCGCTGTCGCTGTCTATTCTGCGTCTGATTGAAGAAGAAGCGCTGAAAGACAACACCAAAGAAGTGCATGCCATTGTTCCGGTTCAGGTCGCCTCTTACCTGCTGAACGAAAAGCGTGATGCCGTTAGCGCCATCGAAAAACGCCAGGGCGGTGTGCGTGCCATCATCGTGCCAAACGATCAGATGGAAACGCCACACTACTCGGTACTGCGTGTTCGTACTGGCGAAGAGACGCAAACGCTGAGCTATCACTTACCGAAACTGCACGAAGCGGAAATGGCGCTGCCTTCTGAAGAAGAGCACGCTGAGCGTCGTCGTCCGGAGCAGCCAGCACTGGCCGCCTTCGCGATGCCTGATGCGCCGCCTGCGCCGGTTGAAGTGGTGAAAGAGTCTCAGCCAGCAGCAGAAGTGAAAACCAAACCATCAGTTGCTGCGCCTGCAGTAACCAACACTGGTTTCGTGGCTCGCCTGCTGAGTGGCTTGAAGAAACTGTTTGCCGGTGATGCGCCTGCTGCGGCGCCTGCTGAAACTAAGCAGGAAACCCCAGCCGTTGTTGCCGCTGAATCTGAAAACACCCAGCAGCGTGGCGAACGTCGTAACAATAACAACCGTCGCAACAACCGTCGTGAACGTACGCCGCGTAATGGCGAGAACGGTCAGGTGCGCGAAGGTCGTGAACCGCGCGAGCCGCGTGAAGCACGTGAGCCACGTGAAGCCCGCGAACCGCGTGATAATCAGGACAACCGTCGTAACAAGCGTCAGAACGAGCCGCGTGAAGCGCGTCCAGTGCTGAGCGATGAAGCGCTTGAGCAACGTGATGAGCAGCAGCAACAGCGCCGCGAACAGCGTGCCGATCGCCAGCGTCGTCGTCAGGAAGAAAAACGTGCTCAGCAGCAGGATCAGAAAGCCGCTGAACCGGTTGTTCAGGCGCCTGCGGTTGACGAAAACGTTGAGCACGAAGAAGAACGCGTTCAGGTCATGCCGCGTCGTAAGCAGCGTCAGCTGTCACAGCGCGTGCGTGTTGGCGAAACGCCTGACATCACTGTCGAAGCGCCGGTGGTTCATGATGCTGCCGTTGAAACTGCGCCGCGTGCTCAGTACAAAGAGCATCCTGAAGCCAGCAATGACGAGCAAGATGATAGCGATAACCGTGATAGCGCCAATATGCCGCGCCGTTCACGTCGTTCACCGCGTCATCTGCGCGTAAGCGGTCAGCGTCGTCGTCGCTATCGTGACGAGCGTTACCCAACGCAGTCTGCAATGCCGCTGGAATCTGCTGCTGCTTCACCAGAAATGGCGTCAGGCAAAGTGTGGATCTCTTACCCGGTTGCGCAAGCGCAGGAAGAGTACAGCACGCAAGATGCGATGCATGAAGTGTCGGATTACGGTTACCAGCAAACACCGGATGCCGAGACTCAACCCGCTGCCGCTGTTGAACCGGCCGTTGAGCAGGTTGCCGCTGAAGAAGCCGTACATCAGGTTGAACCGCAGGCGCACACCGATGTGCCCGTGGTGAATACGGATGACGTCACGCCGATTGCCGTGCCCGTTAACGAAGAGCCATCAGTGATCTCTGCTGCTGACGAACAGGTTGCCCAGGAAACCGCGGCTGAAGCGGAACCGGCTGCCGTGGCTGAAGAAGCGAAGCCTGAAGTAAGCGAAGTGGCTGCAGTTGTTGAACAGGCGCCGGTGGATGTATCGCCAGCCGTTGAAGCTCAGGTTGAAGACGTGCTGGCTGCGCCAGTCGCGGCTGAAGCCGAAGTCACGCCAGTCACTGAACCTCATGCGCCGGTTGCGGCACGTGATACCGCAGTGACCACGGTTGAGACGCGCTTCAAGCATCACGCGACTGCACCGATGACCAAAGCACCAGCACCGGCGTGGGAACCAGAACCGGTTCGCAACAGCGACTGGGTCCGTCCAGCCTTTGGCTTCGAGGGCCGCGGCTCAGCCGGTGGTCACAGCGCGACGCATCAGGCAACCGCACCGGCAACCCGTCCGGAAAGCGCGTAAGCTCTGGCAAGTCAGTCAACATCAAACCCCGGCCAGTCCGGGGTTTTTTATTGCCTGCAGGCGGCATTTATAGCGACCTGAATAACAGGCAAAAAAAATCCCACAGCCCCGAAAGGCAGTGGGAGAAACTAAGCGCACCCGGTTAAAGTACGCTCAAAGGTTCAGGTCAATTACGAATTAAGCTGGAACAGTGACAGCTTCGACATATCGGTAAAGGTCTTATACGAAGCTTGCAAGGCGGTTTGTTGCATGGTGTAGCTTGAAATGGCTTGGGTGTAATCAACCTGCACCAGATCCGTCATTTGCGATGCCATAATGGTGTCACGGTCATCACCCTGCGCGTCCAGCGTATCGAGTTCAGCCAGCTGTGAGCCCACGGCTGAACGCACTGCCAGCACGTTGTTCAAGGAGTTGCTCAAGCCACGGTTGGTTTTATCCATGGCATCCTGGAAAACCTGCTTGGTTGCATCATCGGCATCATCCTGCGGCGTTTTTAACGCTGCAATTGCGCTATCGAGCATGTTAAACAGATTGGTCTCGCTGGCACTGCCGTCCGGCTCGGCTTTCGCGTTGCTGGTTATCGACATAAACACTGACGATCCTGTGCTACTCACCGCCATCGTGCGACCATCATCGACTTTCTGCGTAATGGCATCCGCGCCACCCACATAAGTGACACCGGCCGGCGCACCGGCATCGCTGAAAGGCGCGACATCAGTCTGATAGCCCGCAAAAATGTATCGTCCATTACCATCACGGCTATTGGCCTGGTTAAGTAATTGCGAGCGAATGCCTTCTAATTTGGTGGCAATGGAAGCACGGTCATCGTCGCTCAGCGTACCGGTAGAACCATACACAATCATGGTTTGCGCATCCTGGATGCTGCTGGTCACGCTGGAGAGTGCGTTCTCTTCCATCGACAAGCTCTGATCGGCAAAGCTGCGTGCCGTGGCATATTGGGTACTTTTCGCCTGCGATTGCGAAAGCACGACGGCACGTGAGGCGGCGATAGGATCATCTGAAGGATTGCTGACGCGCAGTCCGCTAGAGAGTTGCTCACCTACTTTTAACCAGGAAGCTTGCGAATCGGTGATGCCGCGCACCTGCTGGTTGAAAATCATATTGGTACTAAGACGCATGGTTTTTATCCTCTATGCTTAGCCGCGGATGCCCATCAGCGCATTAAAAATGGTACTCGCTGTTTGCAGCACTTGCGCGTTCGCCATATAGAACTGCTGATACTTAGTCAGATTCGAATACTCTTCATCAAGGTTGACCCCGGATACTGACTGCTGGCGATCGCTGAGCTGTGTCACCACGTTCTCCTGGGTGGTGCTGGCGGTTTTTAATGTACTGGTTTTATTACCGACGGTGCTGACAATGCTGGCGTAAGCCTGGGCGATGGTCGCATTACCATTCACCAGCTTGCTATCCTGCAGATCCAACAATTTCTGCGCGTTACGGTTATCACTTTCACCGCTGGTTGCGCTGGATGCCGCAGCAATTTGCGACTCATCGGTGATCGCGACCGACATGCCCGCAATGACGTTCTGGACCGGTTTGACCAGGAAACTGTCTTTCGCGTTAGGCGCGGGTGAGGTGCTCACCGTCAGTTTCAGGCCATCAAAGTTGAGGGTGCCGTCGGTCGCGTCTGGCGTAACGCTAAACTTCACGTTGTCAGACATGCGGGTCACCGACCAGTTGCTGCCATCATAACTTACGGTGTAGTTAGAGGCTTTCATCGCGCTGGTGTCTGACCATGCCGCCGTAACGGTAGCCGCTGAGGTATTTTTGCTGTTACCCACCACGGTTGGCGAACCGATATTAAAGAAGTTGCCCCCCTGGTCGCCGTTGCTGTCATAACCTTCGCTGTGCACGGTATTGAAGCTGGTGGTGAACGCTGCCGCTAACTGGCCGAGCTGATTCTGCGCGGTATCCAGATCCTGGGTGCGGAACGCCAGCAAACCGCCGAGTGAACCGGTGGTTAGCGTCTTCTCAGGGATTTCAACGTTACCCGCCTGCTTATCGACATAACCGACAGTGGTACGTGTTGAATCGCTGCTGGACGGCATCGCCACTAAGCTGGTGGAGTTTTTACCATTCACCAACGTCACACTGCCCATCGAGACAATATAGCTGCCGTCCTGCTGGGATACGTTCACGCCCACCACATTGTTCAGGCTATTCACCAGCTGATCGCGCTGATCCAGCAAATTGTTCGGCGCCGCGCCACCGCCGGTGGTCAGCTTGGCGATCTGGCTGTTCAGGTCGGCAATCTGGCTGGTGAAGGTGTTGATCTGATCGACGTTCGAGGCAATATCCGTGTTAACGCTATTTTGCATATTGTTGAGATATTGCGCGGTGGTCTGGAATTGGTTCACCAGGCCTTGGGCGTAGCTCAGCATTGACTGACGCGCCGACGGATCGTTGGCGTTACTCACCACGTTCTGCACGTTGGTGAAGAAGCTTTGGATTGAGGTCGACAAGCTGGTGGTCGACGTCGACAGCAGATCGTCAATGTTGGAAATTTGGTTGTATTGCGTGTTCACCGCGCTGTAGTTGGCGCTGGAGCCACGCAATTGCGCAGTAATGAACTCATCGTATTCACGCTGTACGCCGGAGAGCGTGACACCGTTGCCGTAATAGCTGTTGCCCTGCAAGGTGCTGTTCGACTGCGACAAAATCGCCGTCTGACGCGAATAGCCCGCTACCGTGTAATTACTGATGTTGTTACTGGTGGTGCTTAATGCAGCCTGTGCGGCGCTCAGCCCACTCATCGCTGAGTTAATTATGCTGGACATCTCGGTTCCTTAATTTCCCGTTAACCGGGCTGGCAGTCATCAGTGCGATTGCGCGGACGAGAACGCCCGCGGCATGTGATTGTTATCGGCGTGCTTAAGTGAAACTTGAGAGCAAAAATCAGAACAAATCGGTGATGTCGTTGCTGTACGCCTTCACCACTTTTTCGCCCATGTTTTTGAATTGCTGGATCATTCCCACCAGTTTCTGCGCATACTTTGGATCGGTGGCGTAACCGGCGGCCTGCAAGGCACGCGCGCCCTGCTCGGCACTCGGTGCGTTGGCAACGGCGGCATAACGAGGATTATTGGACAGCAGTTTGACGTAATCGCTGAGCGCTTCCATATAGGAACCATACACACGGAAACTGGCGCGCACTTTCTTCGCTGCCCCGCCTTCATATTCGGTGGTCATGATATCGGTGGTTTCGCCCTTCCAGTCGCCGCTCGCCTTGATGCCAAACACGTTGTAACTCGGCTTGCCGTCACGCGTCAGAATCTGTCGCTGGCCCCAGCCGGATTCCAGCGCGGCCTGCGCCAGAATCAGGTGATGCGGAATACCGCTCTGCTGGCTGGCGACCTGCGCCGGCTGCGCCAGCTGCGCGATAAAGTCGTTGCTGTCGCTCGGCAAACTGCTGGGCGAGACCGGCAAACGCGGCACCGCTTTACGCACCATCTGCTCCAGCTGATTCGACGGCAGATTGCTATAGATGAAGCTGTTATCCAGCTTCATCGGCACCGTACCGGCGGCTTCGTCCGGCTCCTGAGCGGGCTGCATCTGCTTAACGATGATATCGGCCATGCCGAGACCGCGTTTGCCAATGTCCTGCGCAATCTGCTGATCGTACATCGAGGTGAAAAGCCGCGTCTGATCGTTGCTCAGCAGGCCATCCTGCGGCAGCGCTGCACGCATGCTTTTCATCATCATCTGCACGAACATCCCTTCCACCTGTTTGGCCACCTGCATCGCCTTCCCTTTCGGGTCGGCGGCGGCTTCGCGTTTCAGGTCGTTCAGCGAGCGGCTGTCATACGCCGCATTCACCAGCGATTGCGTATCGTTCATCAGATAATTTCCAGTTTGGCGCGCAAGCAGCCTGCGCTTTCCATCGATTGCAAAATCGACATCAGCTCAATCGGTGACGCACCCAGCGCATTCAGTGCACGCACCACGTTATTGAGGTTGGCGCTGGCGTTAACCCGTTGCAGCGCGCCGCCACTCTGACGCAGATCGATCTGGGTATTGTTGGTGGTCACAGTCTGCCCACCCGCCAACGGCGTATCCGGCTGACTGACGTTCTGCTGCTGATTGACGGTAACCGACAGATTGCCCTGCGCCACCGCACAGGTGTTCAGCGTCACTTCGCGGTTCATCACCACCGAACCGGTACGTGAGTTGATAATCACCTTGGCATCTTCGAGCGGCACCGCAACATCAAGGTTCTGAATTTCGGCCAGCAGACGCACCTGAGAACTGTTATTCGGCGACACGCGAATCTGCACAGTACGGGCATCCAGCGGCTGCGCCGAACCAATCCCACGGCTGTTGATAGCGTCGGCAATGCGCTGCGCCATGCTGAAATCTTCATTATTCAGCTGCAGGTTAATGGTGTTCTGGCTACCAAAGTTGCTCTGCAGTTCACGCTCTACCGTGGCGCCGCCGGTAATGCGGCCACCGTTCAGCTGGTTAACTTGCACGCTGCTGCCACCGGCTGAAGCGCCGGCACCGCCGACCAGAATGTTACCCTGCGCCAGCGCATAAACCTGGTTATCGACGCCTTTCATCGGCGTCATCAGCAGCGTACCGCCGCGCAAACTCTTGGCGTTACCCAGCGAAGAAACCACCACATCAACGGTTTGCCCCTGACGCGCAAAGGTTGGCAGCTTAGCGGTCACCATCACGGCCGCCACGTTTTTCAGCTGCATATTGGTGCCAGCCGGCACAGTAATGCCGAGCTGGGAGAGCATATTGCTCACGGTTTGGGTGGTGAACGGCGTTTGGGTGGTCTGGTCACCGGTACCATCAAGGCCCACCACCAAACCGTAACCGATCAGCTGGTTGTCGCGCACGCCCTGCACGGAGGTCAAATCGCGGATGCGGTCAGCATGCGCCAGTAAGCTGAAACCGAGCAGCATGCCAAGGCTCAGGCGGAGCAGAGTCGTCATATTCATTGTTACTACCTCTTACATCGGCGAGACGTTCAGGAAGAAACGCTGGAACCAGCCCATCGTCTGCGCTTCATTGATATAACCATTTCCGACGTACTCAATACGTGCATCGGCCACCTGCGTTGACAGCACCGCGTTGCTGGCGCTGATGGTGCGTGGGTTAACCACGCCCGAGAACCGGATAAATTCGGTGCCCTGGTTAATTTCGATCTGTTTCTCACCCACCACGCGCAGGTTGCCGTTCGACAACACCTGATTGACGGTGACGGTGATGGTGCCCGTAAAGGTGTTGTTGGCCGTCGCGCCACCTTTACCAGCGAAGTCATTTTTGCCATTGGCATCCAGCGTGGCTTTTTCGCCACCAGCACCCACCAGACCGCTCAGGCCGGTTGGTACACCCGTCACACCAAAACTGTTGCTGCCATCGCGGCTGGCATTGGCCGAAGAACTTTTGCTGGCGCTGACGTTTTCCTGCAAGGTGATCGTCAATGTATCGCCAATGTTGCGTGGACGACGATCCTCAAACAGCGGCTGATAGCCGTAGTTCAGCGGTGCGACGCCCTGAAAAATGGAACCGTTCACCACCGGCGGTGCGGATGGCGTCGGCTCTGCCGTAGTCGATCCCTGTACCAGTGGAGTGCGCGGAACCAGCGCACAACCGTTAAGCGTGAGTAGCAGCGTGGCTACCAACCAATGACCAGGCTTGAGAATCACTTGCTTCGCCACTTTTTGACCTTCTTCATGTTGCTTAATCAGGCCAGCGGAGCTGGCCCAACGACACCAGCATTACAGCTGGGTTAACTTCGCCAGCATCTGATCGGAGGTGCTGATCGCTTTACTGTTGATCTCGTAGGCACGCTGCGTCTGAATCATGGTGACCAGCTCTTCCGCCACGTTGACGTTCGAGGTTTCGACATAACCCTGATACAGCAGACCCGCGCCGTTCTGGCCTGGCGTACTCTGCGTCGCCGCACCGGATGCCTGCGTCTCCTGATAGAGGTTTTCACCCTGGCTGTTCAGGCCCGCATCGTTCATGAAGGTGCTCAGCGTCAGCTGACCGACCTGCGCCGGATTGGTCTGGCCCTGCTGCGTCACGCTCACCACGCCATCGCGCGAGATCGTGATGCTGGTGGCGTTGGCCGGAATAGTGATGCCTGGCTGTACCGGATAACCGGCGTTAGTCACCAGCTGACCGTTCTGGTCAACCTGGAATGAACCATCACGGGTATACGCCGAGGTACCGTCCGGCATCTGCACTTCGAAATAACCCTGGCCGTTGATCGCCACGTCTTTCGAGTTGCTGGTCTGCGACAGGTTACCCTGCTGATGCAGACGTTCAGTGGTGACAGGACGCACACCGGTACCGATCTGCAAACCAGACGGCAGCGTGGTTTGCTCTGACGACTGCGTGCCCGGCTGACGCAGGGTTTGGTACATCAAATCTTCGAATACCGCGCGCGAACGTTTAAAGCCGTTGGTGCTTACGTTCGCGAGGTTGTTGGAGATGACGTCCATGTTGGTTTGCTGAGCGTCAAGACCGGTTTTGGCGATCCATAAAGAACGAATCATGGTGTTTTCCTTACGCCTTAGCTGCTCATGTTGAGCAAGCTGTTAGCTTTTTGTTCGTTTTCATCGACGTTGGAGATCACTTTCATCTGCATCTCAAAACGTCGGGCGTTGGCGATCATATCGACCATGGTTTCCACCGGCTTGACGTTACTGCCTTCCAGCACGCCGGGCATCACCGTCATGGTGGCATCATTTGCCAGCGCAGCGCCGCGCGTCGCCTGGGTTTGCTGATTAGGACGGAACATGCCGTCATCACCGCGTTGCATCTCTTTACCGGTGGCGCGCACCAGCTTCAGGCGACCAATCTGCACCGTGGCATTGGGTGCATCACCGGCGTTACGCGAGGTGATGGTCCCGTCTGCCGCGATGGTCAATTCAGCGCCTTGCGGGATGGCGATCGGACCCCCATCGCCCATTACGGGATTGCCCTGAATAGTCAAAATACCGGTCGCGCTGATCTGCATATTGCCGTTGCGGGTATAAGCTTCGGTACCGTCAGCGGCACGCACTGCCAACCAGCCGTCCTGCGCAACGCCCACATCCAGCGTGCGGCCGGTGTTGTCCATCGAGCCCAGTGACATATCGGCGCCCGGCGTGGAAGCGGCAACCAGCGTACGCGTCGGCAGCGACCAGCCGCTGACCGGCACCGCGCGCAACGCGTTGAGCTGAGCACGAAAGCCCGGCGTTGAGGCGTTGGCGAGGTTGCTGGCCGTTACCGACTGCTGATCCAACGTCTGACTGGCCGCGCCCATGGCGGTATATATTGCGTGATCCATAAAGCAATCCCGTTAGCGAATTAACGTAAGTTAACCAGGGTGTTAAGAATCTGGTCCTGAGTTTTGATGGTCTGGCTGTTGGCCTGATAGTTACGCTGCGCAACGATCATGTTCACCAGCTCTTTGCTCATATCGACGTTGGACGCTTCCAGCGCACCTGAAGTCAGGTTGCCGTAAGTACCGGTGCCTGCCAGACCAGTGGCGGCCTGACCTGATGAGCTGGTGGCAGACCAGACGTTGTCACCTTCAGACTTCAGACCTTCCGGGTTAGAGAAACTCGACAAGACAATTTGTCCCAGAAGTTGGGTTTTCTGGTTGGAGTAGGTGCCAGTAATGGTGCCGTCATCATTGATGGTGTAGCTGGTGAGATCGCCAGGCTGATAACCGTCTTGCGTTGGGTTACCAAAAGTGGTCGCACCGGTGTTTTGCTGCAGGCTACCCAACATGCTCAGGCTGATGTTCATGCCATTCGCCCCGTTGGTGCCGTCCACAACCAGGTTTGCCAGGGAAGCGCTGGTGTCAGCAACACCCGCTGCAGTGATTTTCCCCACCTGCGTCAGTTTACCGTTAGCATCAAATTGCATCTGATAACCCAGGTTGTCACCGCCCGCAGTATTACCAACTTCATTACCGGTGGTGGAGTCAACCATATGCACGGTCCAGGTGTTATCCGCCGTTTTGATGTAGTACATGTCTAACTGGTGATCGTTACCCTGCGTGTCGTACACCGTCATGGTGGTTTTCGCGTTGTAGCTATCAACGTTGGACTTATCAAACGGGGTGACGGTCGGGGTGGTGCTGGTGGAGTTCAGGTTGGCAACCTGGGTAGCTGTTGTTGTTGCACGTGCCCCCATCTGCGTGGTTGGAATACTCAGCGCCACTGGGTTGGCACCGGTCTGAATGGTTGGCGGTGTGCCGCTGGCCGGATAGCCGGTGACATTCAGACCTTGGGTGTTCACCAGGTTACGGTTGGCATCCAGCGTGAACTGGCCGTTACGGGAATAGAACACGCCGCCGCTGGCGTCGGTCATGCGGAAGAAACCGTTGCCGCTCAGTGCCACATCCAGTCCACGACTGGTTGACGTTGTGCTTCCATCACCAAAGTCCTGAATGACGGCGGCAACTTTGGTACCCAAACCCACGTTAGAGCCGGCAAACATATCGGCAAAAGCAATGGTGCTGGATTTAAAACCGGCTGTGGCGGAGTTGGCGATGTTGTTACCAATCACATCCAGATTGCTGGAGGCAGCATTGAGGCCGCTCACCGCTTGTGAAAAAGACATGTAATCTCTCCTGCTAAAAGGTTAATCAGAGAATCTGACGAATTTCATCGAGGGTTGCGGAGCCCATGGTGCCGAGATCCAGTTTTGTGGTGCCATCAGTGGTGCTGACGCCATTGACGTAGGCATAGTTCAGCGGCTGCGCCACCAGTTGCGTGCTGCCATTGCTGGCGGCCAGCGAAACAGAATATTTGCCATCCGCGGCGGTAGAACCGTCATCCAGCTTGCCGTCCCACGAGAAGGTGTGGACGCCAGAGCTCAGTTTGCCGAGGTCAATGGTGCGGACCGTGGCGCCGTTACTGTCTTTAATCGTGACACTGGTGGCCGTGGACGCTGTCGCCAGCTCAATGCCAAACGGCGTAGTCGTACCGCTGCCCACCAATACCTGCGAACCATTGACCATCACACCGTGGCCAATCAGCGTTGAACTCTGCAGCGACTGGCTGGTAGTGATCTGGCCGGAGATGGATCCCAGCGTGGTATTCAGCTTTTCAATACCGCTCAGGGTGTTGATCTGTGCCAACTGCGTGGTGAGCTGGCTGTTATCCATAGGATTAGTGGGATCCTGGTTTTTCAGCTGCGCCACCAGCATGTTCAGGAACTGATTCTGCAGGTCGGCGGAAGAGTTACCGCTCGAAGCGCTACTAGAAGTCAGGACCGTTGGGTCCAGACTGTCTTTAATTCCTACTGCTACGCTCATATTCGTTCTCCGTTACTGACCGATAGTGAGAGTTTTCATCATCATTGACTTCACCGTGTTCAGCACTTCAACGTTGGCCTGGTAGCTGCGCGACGCGGACATGGTGTTAACGGTTTCGGACACCACATCAACGTTTGGCATCTTGACGTAGCCCTTCTGATCCGCCAGCGGATTGCCCGGGTCGTACACCAGTTTTGCCGGGGTAGGATCGTTCACCACGCCAGCGACCTTCACGCCGCCGGTGGCTGCACCTTGTGCGGCGTCGGTCTGGAAAATCACCTGCTTCGCCACGTAAGGCTGGCCATCTGGGCCGGTTACGCTGTCGGCGTTGGCCAGGTTACTGGCGCTGACGTTGAGGCGCTGTGATTGCGCTGTCATCGCAGAACCGGCGATATCAAAGATATTCAGCAATGCCATGCTTATTGCCCCTGCAGAACGCTCATCATGCCTTTGATCTGGCTACTGATGAGGGTGAGATCGGTTTGGTATTTCAGGCTGTTATCAGCAAACTGCGTACGTTCGCGATCCATATCCACGGTGTTGCCATCCGCGGCGGGTTGATCGGGAATGCGGTACAGCAGATCCAGTGACGGCTGAGAGTTGGTTTGCGCTTCAATGTGGCGTGAGGACGTCACATTCAGCGCCAGACTGCTGCCTTCGGCGCGACCGTTTTGCATCACCTTGCTCAGCTGGCTGGCAAAGTCGATATCCCGCGCCTGGTAGCCCGGGGTATCGGCGTTGGCAATGTTTGACGCCAGGATTTCCTGACGCTGAGCACGTAGGTTTAACGCTTCAGTACCAAATCGCAGCGCGGCATCGAGTTTGTCGAGCATGCTTCCTCCGCGAATGAGAATTTCGAGCTGACAGCTTAATTGGACAAATGCAAGGGTGATCGTCTGAATAGCAGCAAAAATGACGGCTATTTTTGACATTGATTTTTTTACGCGAGGCGTAGACTCAGTGCCATCTTCTCGTCAGGAGGCGTTATGCGCAGATATTCCACCTTGCTAGCCACACTTTTGCTGGCACTGGCGCTACCCAGTTCTGCTGCGGACCTTACCGCGCAGTTAACCCAATTTTTTAAAGCGCGCGACCCACAACATGCCGCGGGCATGACGGTGGTGGTGCGTACGCCACAGGCGCAGTGGCCAAACTGCGAAACCCCTGAACTGCAGCTGCCGGGCAATAGCCGTCAGTGGGGCAACATCAGCATCGCCGCCAACTGCGATCAAAATCGTCGTTTCCTGCAGGTTCAGGTGCAGGTCACCGGGCAATATCTGGTGGCGAGCCGTCAGGTGGCGCGCGGCAGCAATCTCAGCCCGACGGACGTGCGTCTGACAACCGGACGCCTCGATGAACTGCCAGCACGCGCATTGATGGATAGCAGCGGCGTCATCGATGCGATCGCGCTACGCGATATCCCGCCAGGACAGCCGGTCACCGCCACCATGGTGCGTCAGCCGTGGCGCGTAAAAGCCGGTCAAAATGTGATGGTAGTCGCCAGTGGAAACGGGTTTAATGCCAGCAGCGAAGGACGTGCGCTGAACAACGCCAGCGCGGCACAAATGGTGCGCGTAAGAATGGGAAATGGTCAGGTTGTCAGTGGTCGCGTCGACGCGGATGGGAATATTCTGATATCGCTATAAAGCGTTAAAGAACCCTGTTGTTCTGCCGATAGAGATATCAACAAAGACATTACCCTATGCTGACTCAGTTGGCTGACCCCCAACTGACCTTACAGGAGCCTTACCATGAGCATCGACAGAACGCAGCCTACGAATCCGGTTAGCACTGTTCAAACACGCGACAATAACGATAACAGCAGCAAAGTGCGTCAGAGCGCGACGCCAGCAGCCAGCACCACCAGCGAAAGCGGTGCGGAAGTGAAGTTGAGTACCGCGCAGGCGCAACTGATGCAGCCTGGCAGCAAAGATATTAATACAGCGCGCGTTGAGCAGCTGAAGACGGCCATTCGTAATGGCGAATTGAAAATGGATACCGGTAAGATCGCCGACGCGCTGATCGCCGATACCAAGGCGTATTTAGAGGGTAACTAATCCCAATGGACCATCTGCTGATCACCTTAGACAAAATGCAGGACGTGCTGACATCCCTTGCGGTGGTAATGGATGAAGAACAACAGCAACTTTCTGCCGGCCAGATCAATGGCAACCTGCTGCAGCGTATTTCTGAAGATAAAAGCGCGCTGCTGACGACGTTGAATTATCTGGACGAGATGCGCCGCACCACCGAGAAAACGCTCGGCACGCAGGCGCCCTATGGTGATCACAGCGATCGCGAAAGCCGCTGGATGCGTATTCAGCAGCACACGCGCCGCTTGCGCGATGCCAATACGCATAACGGGATTTTGTTGCAGCATCAAATTGGCTACACCAATGAAGCATTGGCGGTGTTGCGCCCCCACCAAACCCAGGCGTTTTATGGCCCGGATGGTTTGGGTAAAGGTCAGGCGACGCTAAGTCGTAAAGGGTAGAAAAAAGTGGGTTTGAAGAGGCTGCTATCTTTTGGGATGGCGGCCTTTTTGTTGTGCTTTTAAGCACAGCGCACCAGTGATAAGCAGCAGACGGAAGTTTGTTTTGGGCAGGCATCCGCAGCGCTGAACGGAGAAAGGAAGCCAGGATTTGCCCGCAGGACGCGGGCGAAAGGCTCAGCCGGGACAAGGAAGTCCCGTCTGAGCCGGTCCGTCAGGCTGACGTACGCAGTGAAGGTACCGCGAAGCGGCGCGAGGACCGCCGGACCAAAACAAACTTCCGTCTGCGTGGGAGCATAATTTTATACCAGCGTGCGGCGCGCGAAGTCGCGCGGGCGGAAGCCGAGCAGACCAAGCATCACAAAGTATGCGCCGCCGCCAATGGCGCAGACCGCCGCCAGACGAATCAGGCGCCACCACATCTGCCCCTCTTCCCATGCCGGCATCACCTGCAGAATGCCAAACAGCGCTGCGGCCATCACCACTACGGCAATCAGCAAACGGGTCAGGAAACTGAACCAGCCAGGCTGCGGCTGGAAGATATCCTGCTTACGCAGTTGCCAGTACAGCAGCGCAGCATTCAGGCAAGCGGCCAGACCGATCGACAGCGACAAACCGGCATGTTTGAGCGGGCCGATAAACGCCAGGTTCATCAGCTGCGTCACAATCAGTGTCACGATGGCAATTTTCACCGGAGTTTTGATGTCCTGACGAGAATAGAAGCCGGGTGCCAGCACTTTCACCACGATCAGCCCCATCAAACCCACTGAATAGGCAATCAGCGCGCGCTGCGTCATTAGGGCATCAAACGCGGTGAACTTGCCGTACTGGAACAGCGCGACCGTCAGCGGCCCGGACAAAATGCCCAACGCCACTGCGCTCGGCAACGCCAGCAGGAAGCATAGACGCAGGCCCCAATCCATCAACCGTGAATACTCTTCCTGATTACCGCTGGCAAAACTCTTCGCCAGCGAGGGTAGCAAAATGGTGCCCAGCGCCACGCCCAGCACGCCGGAAGGAAACTCCATCAGGCGATCGGCGTAGTACATCCACGAAACCGAACCGGAAACCAAAAAGGAGGCGAAAATGGTGTTGATGATCAGTGAAATCTGGCTCACCGACACGCCGAGAATCGCCGGCCCCATTTGACGCATTACGCGCCATACGCCCGCATCGCGCAGATTCAGGCGCGGCAAAACCAGCATGCCAATCTTTTTCAGATGCGGCAGCTGATAAAACAGCTGCAACACGCCGCCGACCACCACGGCCCACGCCAGCGCCATCACCGGCGGATTAAAATGCGGCGCAGCGAAGACAGCAAAACCAATCATGCTGATGTTCAGCAGCGTCGGCGCAAACGCCGGCACGGAAAACCGGTTCCAGGTATTGAGGATCGCGCCCGCCAGCGAGGCCAGCGAGATCAGCAGAATATAGGGAAAGGTGACGCGCAGCAGTGCGCTGGTTAAGGCAAATTTATCGGCGGTATCGGCAAAGCCTGGCGCCGTCACCACAATCACCCAGGGCGCAGCGATCATCCCTAACACGGTTACCACCGCCAGCACCAGCGTCAGTAAACCGGAGACGTAAGCGACAAACACGCGCGTGGCATCTTCGCCCTGCTTGCTTTTATATTCCGCAAGGATCGGCACGAACGCCTGAGAAAACGCGCCTTCAGCGAAGATACGGCGCAGCAGGTTCGGCAGTTTGAAGGCAACAAAGAAGGCATCGGTTGCCATTCCTGCGCCGAAAACGCGCGCCACAATGGCATCGCGGGCAAAGCCCAGTACGCGGGAAAACAAGGTCATCGAACTGACCGCAGCCAGCGATTTCAACAAATTCATATTGAGTGGCGCATCCTGAAAAGTGTCGGAGAAATGAGCGACTTAGCGCGGACATCCCGTGATGTCCGGCGATAGTCTACTGCCACGGCGGGAAATGACCAGCATTGAGTGTTACAAGGAATTATTCACGTTCGGCATCGCGCCACAATTTTTCCACCAGACGCTGCGCCGCCAGCGCCTGTTCGCCACTGGTTTCAGGCATCGTCTGATTTTCAACACACTGGATGAAATGGTGCGCTGCGCCGCTGAAACCGCGCTGAGTAAGGTGGCTTTGCCACGCGGGCGGCACATCACGCACCATGCCGCCGCGGTTTTCCTGCTGCCAGTCGCGCATCTCGTTAATTTCGATGTAATCACCGTCGCAGATGGCGCTGACGACTTCGCGTTGCGTCCCGGCGCGACGATGCATGCTGGTGGTGATTTGCAGCGATCCAGCGGAGAAATGGTGTTCGGCGTACAGCATCGCGCCATCATCATTGGTCTCGATATGCCCTAACTCGCGCGTCAGGCTGCCGCCCGCCAGCCACAGCGCGGTGTCCACCACGTGCAGATAATCGTCCAGCAGGGTAAAACGCAAATCCTGTGGACCCACGCTATCCGCGCGGTGCTTCTCAATACGCAGCGAGGCGGCGCGTGGCATGTCACTTTTCAGCTGCTGATAACGCGGCGCAAAGCGGCGGTTAAATGCCACCATCAGCTTGCGCTTCTGCTTGTCCGCCAGCGCCACCAGCGCTTCGGCCTGTTGCAGCGTTTCGGCTAACGGTTTATCGACGCACACATCTTTGCCCGCCAGCAGCAGCGCTTTAACCACTTCGTAATGGCTGGCGGTGCTGCTGTGAACAAACACCGCATCACTGGCGGCGGCCAGCGCATCCAGTTGACCAAAATAAGGTATGCGATAGCTATCGCAGATCGGTTGCGCCTTTGCCTGATTGGGCGAAAACGCACCCGCTAATTGCCAGCCGCTGGCTTGCGATAAAACCGGCAGCCATGCTTTCTGCGCGATACCGCCCAATCCTACAATGCCAATACGCAGCGTCATATTAGTGCTCCTTTTGCAGCAGCTGCTGCAGTTGCGACTGCAACTCAGCAACCGTTTCTTCAAGTTGCGCGACACGCGCGGTTAAATCGCCGTTGTCACTGACGCTTTCTGCGCTGGCCGCGTCTTCCTCTACTTCGCCACCAAAAAGATGCATATAGCGGCTTTCACGTTTGCCCGGTTCGCGCGCCAGTCGCACCACCATTGGGCCATCCTCGCGCGTGCTTAAACCATTAAGCGTCTGCTCGACTTCATTCATATCGCTGAATTCATGCAGACGACCGCTGCGGGTGCGCAGTTCGCCCGGCGTCTGTGCACCGCGCAGGAACAGCAGCGTCAGTACGGCGACTTCAGCACTGCTCAACTGCAGATTGCCGAAAGCGGAATTGCAGAAGCGCTGTTCATACTTGCTGACGCGCTGACCGAAGCCGTTATTGGCGGTCACCAGATGCTTTTTCACCAGCTCATCAAGCTGCGCTTGCACCTCCATCTCGCTGAGATTGAGCACCGGTTCGCGGTTGGATTTCTGATTACAGGCGGTAACAACGCCATTAAGGGAGAGCGGATATTGATCCGGCGTGGTGACCTGCTTCTCCAGCAGGCATCCAATCACGCGCAATGCCTGCGCGGATAAGGCCATTTTCATTGAGGTGATCCTTTATTATTGTCCACGACGATCCGGAGTCCACTCCCGGCAGGTCAACGCGGTGAGTACATGATCCTGCCAGCGCCCATCGATCAACAAGTAATCTTTGGCGTAACCCTCTTTTTCAAATCCAAGACGCGCCAGCAGATCGCCACTGCGCTGATTGTGCGGCATATAATTAGCCATAATGCGGTGAATACGTTGCTGGCGTTGCATATAGCGAAGGGTGGTAGTGAGCGCTTCAAACATCAGCCCCTGACCTTGCCACTTCTCGCCCAGTGAATAGCCGAGATAGCAGGCGTGAAACGATCCGCGCAGCACGTTGCTGTAATTCGCCACACCACGCACTTCGGTCTCTTCCGGGTCCATCAGCACAAAATAGTAGGCTGAGCCCTGTTTATGCATGTCGGCGATCAGTCCGAGGCGCGCTTGCCAGCCCGAAGGATAACAATGGCTCTCGTCGCGCACCGGTTCCCACGGCTTGAGAAACGCACGATTTTCAGCGTAATAATCCGCTAATCGCCAGGCATCGCGTTCGTGTACTAAACGCACCACTAAGCGATCGGTAGTGAGGCGCACGCGTGGGCCAGCAGAACGATAGCCAAACATCATGACTCCTGAAATCCATAACTTAAGAAAGATGTACGCCAGCGGCGATACTTCTCACTATAACCGTCACCCCGCTTGCGGTAAAACCCTTGAACGCGTTCCTCAGGATTCATCCTGATTTAGGATTAATATTTCTGTGGAATCGATGAAAAAATATCATCCTGAGAAAGCTGTTTTTCGCCGCTGAGCAGGCGGAAAATAGACCAATTGGTCTCTTATCTCCTCTCATTTGCTCAGGAATTAGCATGTCTCGGGTTGCGCGGGCACGACGCCTCGGTAAAACATTTCTTTTAGTGGATAACATGCTGGTTGTGATGGGCTTTTTCGTGGTGTTTCCCCTCATTTCCATCCATTTTGTCGAACAGCTGGGCTGGGCCGCGTTGATGGTCGGTATTGCGCTTGGCTTGCGCCAGTTCGTCCAGCAGGGATTCGGCATCTTCGGCGGTGCGATTGCCGACCGTTTTGGCGCGCGTCCGCTGATCGTCACCGGCATGCTGATGCGCGCGGCGGGTTTTGCCTGCATGGCGCTGGCGCATGAACCCTGGCTGTTGTGGTTTGCCTGTTTGCTTTCCGGCCTTGGCGGCACGCTGTTTGATCCGCCACGCAGCGCGCTGGTGATGAAACTGGTGCGCGCACGCGATCGCGGCCGCTTCTTCTCCCTGCTGATGATGCAGGACAGCGCCGGTGCGGTGCTGGGCGCGCTGATTGGTAGCTGGCTGCTGGCGTGGGATTTCCGTCTGGTGTGCTGGGTTGGCGCGGCGGTGTTTGTCACTGCTGCGCTGTTTAACGCCGTTTGGTTACCGGCGTGGCGCATCTCAACCGAACGCATTGCGATGCGTGAAGGGATGCAACGCGTCTGGCAGGACAAGCGTTTTCGCCTGTACGTGCTGACTTTGACCGGCTACTACATTCTCGCCGTGCAGGTGATGTTGATGCTGCCAGTGATGGTGAATCAGGTGGCCGGGGCGCCTGCTGCGGTGAAGTGGATGTACGCGATTGAAGCGCTGCTGTCATTAAGCCTGCTCTATCCGCTGGCGCGCTGGAGCGAAAAACGCTTCCGCCTCGAAACGCGTTTGATGGCCGGCTTGTTCCTGATGACGTTCAGCCTGTTGCCGGTTGGCATGACCGATTCGCTGCCGTCGCTATTTATGCTGATCGCCCTCTTTTATCTGGGCTCAATCATCGCGGAACCGGCGCGAGAAACGCTCAGCGCTTCGCTGGCCAGTTCGCGTGCGCGCGGCAGCTATATGGGCTTCAGCCGACTCGGCCTCGCGATTGGCGGTTTGATCGGCTACTCCGGCGGCGGCTGGATGTTCGATATGGGCCAGCAATGGGCGCTGCCGGAACTGCCGTGGATGCTGCTGAGCAGCGTTGGCATGATCACCCTTTTGGCGCTTTGGTGGCAGTTCCAGCCGCGTTCGGTGGCACCAGCGATTTTCAGCAGCTAATTTGCCCCCCCCCAAAGATCTCTTCCATACTTCCCGCACGTCCGGAAAAAAGGGTGGCCTCCGTCACCCTTAGAACCACAGGAGAAACGGGATGAAACTCTACATCTACGATCACTGCCCTTTCTGCGTCAAAGCACGCATGATTTTCGGCTTAAAAAATCTGCCGTTAGAACTCATCGTTATGCTGAATGACGACGAGCAAACGCCGAAAAAATTGATCGGCCAGAAAATGGCGCCGATTCTGCAACAGGCCGATGGCAGCGCTGTACCGGAAAGTATGGATATTGTGCGCCTGGTTGATAAATACGACCACCAACCGCTGCTTAATGGCAAAAGCAATCCTGCGATCAGCGACTGGCTGCGCCACGTGAATAGCTACGTCAATAAGCTGCTGCTGCCGCGCATCGCCGATGCCTCCTTCGCCGAATTCGCCACGCCGGAAGCGCGTAGCTATTTCAGCGAGAAGAAGCAGGCCAGCGTGGGCGATTTCAGCGAGTTGCGTAAACACGCGCCGGGCTTAATCAAAAACATCAGCGATGATCTGCGTCAGCTCGACAAGCTGATCGTCAAACCCAATGCGGTAAATGGCGAACTGTCGGAAGATGATATTCATCTTTTCCCGCTGCTGCGCTCCTTAACGCTGGTCAACGGCATTGAATGGCCAAGTCGCGTTGCCGATTATCGCGACAACATGGCGAAACAGACCCAGGTTAATCTGCTCTCCTCCATCGCCGCATAATCTTCATCCCTGAGAGGCGCTGCGGCGCTTCTCATCTCTCTCCTGGTGACACATGCCGCTGATTCAGGCAGGCTATCGCTGTTTTGCCGTTTCGATCAGGATGAGGACAATATGAAAATGGCGTTTACCGGGCTTTTCGCTCTGCTTTTTGCCGTGCTACTCAGCGGCTGTAACCAATTGACGCAATACACCATCAGCGAACAGGAAGTGAATCAGGCGCTGCAAAAGCGCAATAACTTCGAAAAAGATATCGGCGTTTCCGGGCTGGTGAATGCGCACATTGTGCTGAGCGATCTCAACAGTCAGATTGGCCGTGAAGAACCCGGCAAAATAACGCTCTCGGGTAAAGCCAATATCAATGTCAGCTCGCTGTTTGGTCCGCAGCAGGCCGAAATGCTGCTGAAGATGAAGGCGCAGCCGGTTTACAACGCACAGGAAGGCGCGATTTATCTGCATGACATGGAGATTGTCGATGCGCAGGTGCAGCCAGAGAAAATGGCGTCGATTATGAAAACCCTCACGCCGTATCTCAATGAGTCGCTGAAGCGCTACTTTAATGAGAGACCTGCTTATGTGCTGAGTGCAGACCGCAGCAAAGGCGAAGCGCTGGCGAAGAAACTTGCTAAAGGAATTGAAGTGAAACCGGGACAATTGGTGATTCCGTTTACTGATTAATCCGCGCAACCGCACCTTCCGGTGCGGTTTTTGTTTGTCACAATAAAATCCCGTGCAAACGGTTGCCCACATCCTTATGATTACTCCCCGGCCTAAACGTGCCTCTCGTTTTCTTCTCAGCCGGAGTCTTTTTGAATGACAGCCCAACCTCAGCACATTACCATCCGCCGCCCTGACGACTGGCACATCCATCTGCGCGATGGCGCGATGCTCAACGCCGTACTGCCTTATACCAGCGCAGTAAATGGTCGTGCGATTGTCATGCCAAACCTGGTTCCACCGGTTATCAGCGTGGCCGCTGCCGTGGCGTATCGCGAGCGCATCATGGCTGCGTTACCTGCTGAGCATGCTTTTACTCCGCTGATGACCTGCTATCTCACCGATTCACTTGATCCCGATGAGATCGAGCGCGGCTTCCTTGACGGCACTTTTACCGCCGCCAAACTCTATCCTGCGCACGCCACCACCAACTCCAGCCACGGCGTGACCAACATCGCCGCCATCGCTAAGGTGCTGGATCGCATGCAGCAGATCGGCATGCCAATGCTGGTGCACGGCGAAGTGACCGATTCTCACATCGATATTTTTGATCGCGAAGCGCGCTTTATTGAAACCGTGTTGGAACCGCTGCGTAAACAGTTCCCGGCGCTGAAAGTGGTGATGGAGCACATCACCACGAAAGAAGCGGCGGAGTATCTGGCAGCCGGTAATGATCTGCTGGGCGCCACCATTACGCCACAGCACCTGATGTTCAACCGTAACCACATGCTGGTGGGCGGCGTGCGTCCGCATCTTTACTGCCTGCCGATTCTGAAGCGCAATATCCATCAGGAAGCGCTGCGCAAGCTGGTCGCCAGCGGGAATCGTCGCGTATTCCTCGGTACCGATACCGCGCCACATCTGCGTCACCTCAAGGAAGCCAGCTGTGGCTGCGCCGGCGTGTTCAATGCGCCGACCTCATTGCCGGCGTACGCCACCGTGTTTGAGGAGCTGAATGCGCTGGATCATTTCGAAGCCTTCTGCTCGGAGAACGGCGCGAACTTCTACGGTCTGCCGCTGAATGAAGGCACGCTGACGCTGGTGCGAGAATCCTGGCAGGTTGAAGAGAGCATTGCGCTGGCGGATGACACGCTGGTGCCTTTCCTTGCTGGTGAAACGCTGAACTGGCGCATCAAAGAATAATGATCTGCTGCTTGCCTTCGGGAAATTTATACTGTACAAATAAACAGTATATTATCCCGGAGGCTTCTATGCGTGTTGAAATTACCGTAGCAAAAACTTCGCCCCTTCCTGCGGGTGCACTGGATGCACTCAGCGTCGAACTGGTTCGTCGCATTACGCAGGATTTCCCCGACGACGATCATCACGTCAAAGTGCGTTATGCCGGCGGCAACCAACTCAGCGTGTTTGGTGGCTGTAAAGAGTCTCGCGAACGCATCAGCGAACTGTTACAAGAAACCTGGGAAAGCGCTGACGACTGGTTTAATAACGATTAACTGCCACTGTGCCGTTTTTGCCGGGTATCGCTATCCGGCTTTTTTGTTTTTATTTCCCTCTCGCCAGAAAAACTTCCTGCATCTAGACTCATGTTAAACGATCCCCTATTCTTGCCTCGTCATGCTTACAGGAGGTGTTTTACATGACTACTGAAAAACCAGAAGAGGCGATGACCTTCGGAGAATTGCTGGCATTTATTGCTGAGCAACAACGCCGCTTAACCGTATTAGAAAATGCGTTTGCCACCTTGACCTTCTGTCTCGACGATCGCGCCAATCAGTTGCTGGTCCACAACCTGACGCTGGAAGCGCAAAACCAGAACCATGACGAGCAGTTACAGCAGCATTTTACCCGGCTGGCGGAAGAGATTCAGAAACGTCACGGCCTGCTGCCGGTCGAGCCACACTCATAAAAGTGCCCCCTTTTTCGGCCTAAAGTTTTCCCTTATAAAAGCCGATAACTTCGTCATTGTTGCCAGTAATAATTCCAATAAAATGCCTGACGCTGCGGGCATTTTATTATTCGATTAAACGGCAATGTTAACCGCGTTTATTTTTACTCTGTTTAGGTTCGTCATACCTTTTAACTATTGTACCCGCTATTTCATGTTATAATTGTTTCGCTAGTGCACGATACAGCCGCATTGAACCTCAAGAAGCACTTCGTTTAACGAGTAATACGGAGGTTATAATGGACAGAAATAAAGACGTCATCCAGACTCATCCGTTGGTAGGATGGGACATCAGCACCGTAGACAGTTATGACGCCATGATGATTCGCCTGCACTCGCTCTCCTCGCAGGGGCAGAAAGAAGAAGAAGCTGACGTGGGTCCGACCTACTGGCTGACTACCGACGTAGCCAGACAGTTCATCTCTCTACTCGAAGCTGGCATTGCAAAAATAGAGTCTACCGAGCAGTACCTACGCGACAATCAAAAGCATTAATTTCTACTATCGCGTGAAAGGGCACCCAACAGGGTGCCTTTTTCATGGGCGCTCTCTTTTGATATGCTGTTGAAAAATTTCGCTGTTTTGCTGGAGTGATGTCGTTATGGTTTATGATCTGATTGTGGTGGGAAGCGGTTCGGTCGGCGCAGCAGCCGGGTTTTACGCCACGCAGGCTGGCTTATCGGTGCTGATGATTGATAGCGCCCATCCGCCGCACAGCCAGGGCACACATCATGGGGAAACCCGCCTGATTCGCCATGCGTATGGTGAAGGTGAACGCTACGTGCCGCTGGTGCTACGCGCACAGAAACTCTGGGATGAGCTGGAACGCCAGAGCGGCGAGCGCATCATGCATCGCAGCGGCATCCTCAACTTAGCGCCCATCACCTCCTCCTTTATTCAAAATGTTATCGATAGCGCGAAAGCGTGGCAGCTGGATGTGAAAATCCTGCAAGCCGATGAAGTGCGCGCGCGCTGGCCGCAGTTCACAGTGCCGGATGGCTACATCGGCGTGTACGAACCCAACTCCGGCTTCCTCAAATGTGAGCAAGCGGTGCGCAGCTGGGTGCAGCTGGCGGAACAGGCCGGTTGCGCGCAGCTGTTTAACTGTCCGGTGACAGAGATAGGTCGTGACGGCGATCTGCAGCAAGTCACCACCAGCGATGGCATTTTCCGCGCGCGTAAACTGTTGGTCAGCGCCGGTACCTGGGTGAGCCAGTTGGTCGCCGATCTGCCGGTTGCGCCCGTGCGCAAAGTTTTCGCCTGGTATCAGGCAGATGGTCGCTACAGCGAGAACAATAAATTCCCCGGCTTTACCGTGGAGATGAGCGATGGCAGCCACTTTTACGGCTTCCCGGCGGATAACAACGCGCTGAAAGTGGGACGTCACGATGGCGGACAGCTGATGCAAACGCCGGCTGATCGCAAACCTTTTGGTAGCATCGCGGTAGACGGCAACGAATCATTTAACTTCCTGCGTAAATTCCTGCCGGGCGTGGGCGTCTGTTTGCATGGCGAAGCCTGCAGCTACGACAATACGCCGGACGAAGATTTCATTATCGATACGCTACCGGGCGAACCTAATCGTCTGATCATCACCGGCTTAAGCGGACACGGTTTCAAATTCGCCAGCGTGCTGGGTGAACTTGCCAGTGAATTTGCGCAGAACAAACCGTTCTCTTTCGATATTGCGCCTTTCTCGCTCGCGCGATTTAACTAAACCATACTTGCCGGTACTAATCCTGTGCCGGCGAAATTGACACAAACTGACAGTTAATTACCTATATCAACATTCAGTGCAGCGCTATGCCGCATTTGGTGTAGTGAATATGCAATACTTCGCAATAAGCCCCGCCTTTTAAGCTATCCCTTCAATTATTCTGACTGAGTTTTAATTAAATCCTCATTTATTCCGAAGATGATTTTCAACTTTATAGAAAAGTAAGGTTAATTGATCTTTCATTGCAAAATGTAGATGCTCATTACCACTTATTTCATTCCAGGTGATTTTAATGTGGCGTAATTCCACACAGCATTTCGGCGCTGTCTCGATTTTATTGCATTGGCTTATGGCGCTGGTTATTTATGGCATGTTCGCGCTGGGTTTGTGGATGGTCGGATTGGGCTATTACGATGGCTGGTATCACGATGCGCCCGAAATTCATAAAGGCATCGGCATTCTGCTGTTCGCTGCGCTGCTGCTGCGCCTCGGCTGGCGTTTTATTTCACCGCCGCCCAAACCGTTGGCGAGTTATTCGCCCGCCGTACGACGCAGCGCTACCGCCGCGCACTGGCTGTTATACGGCTTACTGTTGGTGCTGCTGTTCACCGGTTATCTCATCTCCACCGCCGATGGCAAACCGATCTCAGTATTTGGCTGGTTCGCGGTTCCCGCCCTGTTCAGCGGTGCCGCGCAACAAGCGGATCTGGCGGGTGACATTCATCTTTGGCTGGCGTGGGGTTTGGTGCTGATCTCAGCACTGCACGCGCTGGCAGCCCTGAAACACCATTTTATCGACCGTGATGTGACACTGAAAAGGATGTTGGGTTACCGCATCCCGTTAATCTCTGAAAAGGAAAAGTAACATGCTAAAGAAGACATTATTGGCAGTAGCAGCGGCCGGATTATTGAGCGCCAGCCTGACGGCCAGCGCGGCTGATTACAAATTTGATAAGGAAGGCCAGCACGCGTTTGTGCAGTTCCGCATTCAGCACCTGGGCTACAGCTGGTTGTACGGCACCTTTAAAGACTTTGATGGCAGCTTCACGTTTGATGAAGCCAATCCTGCGGCAGATAAAGTCAACGTGACCATCAACACCAACAGCCTCGATACCAACCATGCTGAGCGTGATAAACACCTGCGCAGCGCGGATTTCCTCAACACCGGTAAGTTCCCGCAGGCAACCTTTGCTTCTACCGCCGTGAAGAAAGAGGGTAAAGATTACAAGATCACCGGTGACCTGACGCTGAATGGCGTGACCAAGCCCGTCACGCTGGATGCAAAATTGATCGGTGAAGGCAAAGATCCGTGGGGCGGCTACCGTGCAGGATTTGAAGCCAGCGGTGAGATCGTGCTGAAAGAGTTCAACATCAGCAAAGATCTTGGCCCGGCATCGCAGAAAGCTGAACTGATTATTTCGGTGGAAGGCGTGCGTAAGTAAACGAAATACAGCCTGAAGTCCGCAGACCTCAGGCTGTTTGTCGCTTATTTTTTATCTGGCGCCGGAATCGCCATCGTCATGTTCAGCAAACCACGTGATTTGTTGAACACTTTGTTGCCATTTTCTCGTCCCGCACGGCGTGCGCGCTGCTCCTCTGGCGACAACGTTGACTCTTCCATGCAGATTGGGCTGCAGCAGTTGTTGTACTTTTCAGCGCAGCTTGGGCACTGAATAAACAGCAAATGACAGCCATCATTGATGCAGTTGGTGTGGCTATCGCAAGGCGTGCCGCACTGATGACAGCTGGAAAGAATATCGTCGGAAATACGCTCGCCCATGCGCTCGTCAAAGACAAAGTTTTTGCCCTTGAAACGCACCGGTAAGCCCTGTTCGCGCGCCCGGCGGGTGTATTCAATAATCCCGCCTTCGATGTGATAAACATCTTTGAAGCCGTTGTGCTTCATCCAGGCGCTGGCCTTTTCACAACGAATGCCACCGGTACAGTACATGACAATCTTTTTGTCTTTCTGATCCTGCAGCATATCAACGGCCATCGGCAGTTGATCGCGGAAGGTATCGGCCGGCACTTCCATGGCGTTATCGAAGCGCCCCACTTCATATTCGTAGTGGTTACGCATATCCACAAACAGCGCATCCGGATCGTCGAGCATCGCATTAACGTCCGCGGCTTTCAGGTAAGCACCCACATCGCTGGCATCAAAGCTATTGTCTTCAATCCCATCCGCTACAATGCGTTCACGCACTTTCAGGCGCAGCACCCAAAAAGATTTACCGTCATCATCCAGCGCTATGTTCATGCGCAAGTTATTTAGCGCCGCATCAAAGGCATACAAAGCGGCCTTCATCTTTTCGTAGCGGCTGGCGGGCACACTGATTTGTGCGTTGATGCCTTCGTGCGCAACATAGACGCGACCAAACACCTTGAGTTTGGTTAACTCAACGTAGAGGGCATCACGGAAGGCTTTAGGATCGGCAATCTGGAAGTATTTATAAAAAGAGACTGTGGTACGTGGTTCGGTTTCCGCCAACATACGTTCCTTCAGCTCTTTATTGGAAACAAGGTTATGTAACACTGGCATGGTGTTCGTCCTGTTAGCAATCAGAGAAATTTAGCGCGCGTATGATACCCGAATTCTGCCTGATACAAAAATTTTGGTTTGATAAGCCTGCCGGCTGAAATTACACACGCATTTGTGCGCCACAATTGCGTTTTCGTGCGCATCCCTGCTGTAGGAAAGCCGTCCTCGGTCTATGCTTGATTTCAGCCAGAATGAAAAAATGGCATAATGACAAAAAATTACAGAAACCGGACTCTCTGGCATAAGACGCAGGATACTGACATTTCCATGACTCAACTTCCCCAACTCACCCGTGAACTCTTCTATCCACGCTATTGGCTGACCTGGCTCGGCATTGGCTTTCTTTATCTGCTGGTGCTGTTGCCCTATCCGGTACTGCATGCAATTGGCTGCGGATTGGGTCGCGTTGCCATGCGCTTTATGAAGCGGCGCGTTGAAGTGGCGCAGCGTAATCTTGAAGTGTGCTTCCCCACTATGCCGACCAATGAACGTGACGCGATGGTAAAGCACAACTTCGAATCGGTTGGCATGGGGCTGATTGAAACCGGGATGGCGTGGTTCTGGCCGGACTGGCGTATTCGTAAATGGGTCACCACCAGCGGGCTGGAGCACGTGACTAACGCGCTGGCAGAGAAGCGCGGCATATTATTAATTGGTATGCACTTTCTGACTCTGGAGTTGGGAGCGCGGGTATTTGGTATGCACAACCCAGGCATTGGCGTGTATCGTCCCAACGACAACAAGTTGATCGACTGGCTGCAAACCTGGGGCCGGATGCGCTCTAATAAAAGCATGCTGGACCGCAAAGATCTGAAAGGCATGATTCGCGCCATGAAGAACAACGACATTATCTGGTATGCACCGGATCATGATTATGGCCCGCGCAGCAGCGTGTTTGCGCCATTCTTCGCGGTTCAGGATGCGGCGACCACCACCGGCACCCATATGCTGATTCGTCTGGCAAACCCAAGCGTGGTGCCGTTCCTGGCGCGACGTCTGCCGAACGCGCGCGGCTATGAGCTGAAAATGATGCCAGATATCCGCGACAAATTTACGCTGGAATCTGAACTTGATACCGCTGTGGTGATGAATAAAGTGGTGGAAGAGACGGTGCTGCTGGCTCCAGAGCAATACATGTGGCTGCATCGCCGCTTTAAAACGCGTCCGCAAGGCGAACCATCGGTTTATTAATATTGGTCGGGGCACCCTGTGTGCTCCGCTGTTTATATGCACTAATTTGCCTTTTGGTGCGATCACATGCGGTAATTTATTAGTGAGCCGTGCCAGCCTGAACTTAGGCTGATAGTTGGCTTAGCGCCGCATTTAATCAGACATCACTTTTCATCAGCACGCAATGTTGACGTAAAATTAACCTTTCCTTGCGCCATAGCAGCCAAATTCTGCGTTGATGCAGGATTACCGGAATTGTCAGTCATTAATATTTATTCACCAAAGTTTAGCGTTTCGGACCTGATTTCTACGACTTCCAGGGCTATTCCTATTTAATATTGCTAAATCCTTCGGCATCACTTATCAATGAAGAAAAATTAACTTACTAAACAAGGTATTGTCTGATTAAAAAACCCCATATTCCTTTTCGTTAAAATAATCGCTTCGCTTATAACTTTATGGAATTGGTTCGTAAAATCGAATCCAGTTAATTTCGATTACAGCACTTAGCTTCACCCGTTCACTTTTAAAAAATATAAAAAGATTACACACAGCAAATATATCTCAGGACAATATAATATGAATAAAGGTATCTACTACTACGTGACGATCAGTACCGATCAGGAAGGTTATCATCTTCTGCATCGGAAAGAGTGCAAACGCTTACCCGTAAAGGAGGACATGGTATTTATTGGCACTCTATATAATTTAAATCAGGCATTATCAACCGCGCGTATTAATTTTAAAAAGGTTAAGCCCTGTATTAAATGTTGTATTCGTTACTCTGCTCCAATTATTCACGAATCAGTACGCCCGGTATTGCATTTCCCGCAGAAAATAGCCTGACCGGTTGGGCGGTTGAATTTCACGCAACCGCCCAACTGATATTTCCTCTCTGCCCTGCACTTCACGATTTTTCGTCTATCCTTCTGTGAAATACCTTTTTTACAGACATGGAGTTGATGATGAGCCTGTTTACCACCCTTGAAGAAGCCATTGAAGCCGCTCGTGAAGAGTTTCTCGCCAGCCAACCAGAGATCGCTGAAGAAGATGCCAGCGTGAGTCAGTTCGCCCTGCAGAAGTACGTGATGCAGGATGGCGACATTATGTGGCAGGCCGAATTTTTCGCGGAAGAGGACGGTCAGGGTGAATGCCTGCCGATCTCCAGCGGAGACGCCGCACAAGCCATCTTTGATGGCGATTTTGATGAAGTCGAACTGCGTCAGGAGTGGCAGGCGGAAAATACGCTGCACGAATGGGATGACGGCGAGTTCCAGCTGGAACCACCGCGTGACCTTGAAGAGGGCGAAGCGGCGGCACAAGAGTGGGAAGACGACAACAGCCCTTCTGACAATCTGTAATAACGTTTATTCGTACGGACCGTGACTGGCATCCACGGGCAGTAACAGCGTGTCCATCACCAGCGACAGCGGCAAATCGATAATGGTTAGCACACGCCACGGTCCGTCACGAACGTCCCACTGCACGCCGGGATAATATTGGTTGCCGTGACCTTGTCCAGGAAAGGTGCGGCTGATGATACTGCCACAACCGGTGAGCAGAAGAATGGCGGCGCTAAGCGCGGTTATTTTCAGGAAATAATTCACAACATTTACTCACAATGAACTGGCGTTAGTTTAACCATCTCGCAGGGACGATGACCACTCCTTAATACGTAAAGATTGCGACATATTTCTGGCGAAAAAAAAGCGGCATCTCTGCCGCTTTTTACTTTCTCATCCTCAGCGCTGTGGCAGCGCCTCTGGATTGAGCTTCAGCTTCTGATAGCTTTCCACCCACTGATGATATTTGTCCGCGCTTTCCCACAGGCGTGAGTGCACACGAGCCAGCACCACCGGATCGCTAATCAGCTGCAAACGCTGCTCGCGATTCAGTTTCTCTGGCGCATCGCTCAGTGCCTGATCGACACGACGGTCACGCGCATGATCCAGTAAATCGCTCTGCTTATGACGCGATGTTGCCATCGCCGTCGCCAGCGCGTTAAACGCCGGGTTAAACAGTGCATGCATAAAGCCATTTTTCAGCGCGCGTTGACGATTGATCTGCAGATAGTGATCGGTATCAACCAGCTCTTTAGGTGGCTCATACTCTTCCGGAATCAGGAACAGTTTGGCGTTCTTACTCTTCTGCCCTACCGTTGCACGGCTCGACATCACCGACACAAACGGCGACAGGATCAGCGAGACGACGATCGGCGACAGCCACCACAGGAAGTTCAGATCGAGGAAGCCCATACCGCCCGCCCACACCAGACCCAACAGCATCTGTGAACCATGACGACGGAAAGCTTCGCTCCACGGCGTCGCATCATCATCACGCTGCGGCGAGTTCCACACCACTTCCCAGCCAAGGAACGCGCTGACCACAAACACGGTGTGGAACAGCATGCGCACCGGCGCGAGCAGCACTGAGAACAGCATCTCCAGAATCAGCGAGAAGAACAAGCGGATGGCGCCACCATAAGGTTTCGCTCCCTTGAACCAAATCAGCACCACGCTCAACAGTTTCGGCAGGAACAGCAGCACCAGCGTAGTTGAGAACAAGGCTATCGCCAAGTCGGGACGCCACTGCGGCCACACCGGGAACAGCTGGCGTGGTTGCAGGAAGTAGGTCGGTTCCATCAGCGTGTGAACCACCTGCAAGGCAGTAGAAAGCGCGAGGAACATGAACCACAACGGCGCAGAGAGATAGGACATTACGCCCGTCAGGAACACCGCACGGTGAACCGGATGCATCCCTTTTACCAGGAACAGACGGAAGTTCATCAGGTTACCGTGGCACCAGCGACGGTCACGCTTCAGCTCATCCAACAGGTTCGGCGGCAGTTCTTCATAGGAGCCTGGCAAATCGTAGGCGATCCACACACCCCAACCGGCACGACGCATCAGCGCGGCTTCAACGAAGTCATGCGACAGGATCGAACCCGCGAAGGAACCTTCACCCGGCAGCGGTGCCAGCGCACAGTGCTCGATAAACGGTTGCACACGAATGATGGCGTTATGGCCCCAATAGTGTGATTCACCCAACTGCCAGAAGTGCAAACCAGCGGTGAACAGCGGACCGTACACACGGGTAGCAAACTGCTGGCAACGCGCATACAGCGTATCCATGCCTGACGCTTTCGGCGAAGACTGGATAATACCGGCGTTCGGGTTAGCATCCATCATGCGCACTAAACCGGTAAGACACTCACCGCTCATTACGCTGTCGGCGTCCAGCACCACCATGTAGCTGTAGTTGCTGCCCCAGCGACGGCAGAAGTCATCGATGTTGCCGCTTTTACGCTTCACACGACGACGACGACGACGATAGAAGATCTTGCCGGCGCCACCGACATCACGCACCAGCTCCATCCAGGCTTTTTGCTCGGCGATGGCAATATCGGCATCGTAGCTGTCGCTCAGAATGTAGACGTCGAAGTGTTCGGCATTGCCAGTTCGTTTGACCGATTCCCAGGTCGCACGCAGGCCAGCAAACACGCGTTCTACATCTTCATTACAGATCGGCATGATCAGCGCAGTACGGTGTTCTGGATTCAGTGGCTCATCGCCGGTTGTCGAATACGAAATACTGTATTTATCGCGACCGATCAGCAGCTGCAGGAAGCCCATCAGCGCAGTCCAGAAACCGGCAGAAACCCAGCAGAACAGGATGGCGAACAGGAACAGAATCCCAGTCTGCAGGATGTACGGCAGGATCAGCTCAACCGACTGCAGCCAGTTCTGGTTGAACATCTCGATAGGATCGATCAGCGTCCAGCCCTGATACGGCAGAATGGTTTTCATGTACCAGGTTGCCACCACGGTCTGCAGAATCGTCAGAATCAGCAGTACGTAACGACGCATGGAGCCAACGTGGCGCCACTTGTCCTCGTTTTTCTGCTCTTCAACGGTGGCATAGCGTGGAGTGGATTTCTGGCCGCGCAGGGAATCCCAGGCGCGCGCAATCGGGTTGGTGCGCCAAATCTCCGGGAACATCAGCGAACGCTTCACTTTCGGCATCGCCTTCAGTGTGGTGCGATCAAGATAATCCTTGCTGAGCTGCTGACCATCCGCCAGTGAGTCCGGCCAGGCCATTTGCACACGGGATGACACCGATTTCAGCGGTGCATCATCCGGGCGCTCGCTGGCGGCGTTATCTTGCCCCAGCGACGTATGAATAGCGTGGAACGCCTGCGCATTTTGCAGCGAATCGCTGAGACGGGCGCGCCCTGCCGCATCAAGCGGCAGAGCCTCCACGTAAGATTGAGGTAGAAATATCGATTTATTCATTGGCAGGTAGCTGATAGCTCCAGGTTTCCGTCAATGTCTTGTCGCCGCTCACCAGCGCCGCACGCATCTCAGTCGGCTGCTTGTTATCTTTCACTCGCAGACGCAACACCAGACGCCAGCCTTTGGTCACCGGGTTGTAGCGCACACTCTGCTCAACCACGTCAGCGTTGTTACCCACGCTCACCTGCGGCGCCACTTGCGTATCTTCCGGCAGCTTGCTCATCGCTTTGCCAACGAAATCAATGGTGAAGGCGATAGAACCATCCGGCTGACGCACCAGATTCGACTGCTTCACATCACCGGCAGAGCGCAGCGTGTCTTTTACCCAGGCGATATCGTCTGTGTGCAGCTGATTCTCGTCACGGGTGAAGTGCAGACGATACTGGAAGTTCATCTCTTTGCCCGGCTCTGGCAGTTTTTCCGGCGTCCAGAACGCAACGATGTTGTCGTTGGTTTCATCGGCAGTTGGAATCTCTACCAATTCAACGCGGCCTTTACCCCAATCACCCTGCGGCTCAACCCAGCCACTAGGGCGCAGGTCGTAGCGATCGTCGAGATCCTGGAAACGGCTGAAATCACGCGTGCGCTGCAGCAGACCAAAACCTTTCGGGTTCTCAACGGTAAAAGTGCTAACCGCCAGATGTTTCGGGTTATTCAGCGGACGCCAAATCCACTCACCGTTACCGGCATGAATCGAAAGACCATTTGAATCGTGCAGCTCAGAACGGAAGTTGGTCACTGGCGAAGGCTGGTTTGCACCAAACAGGAACATGCTGGTCAGTGGCGCCACGCCCAGTTTGCCGACGTTATCACGCAGATAAACTTTGGATTGCACATCAACCGTCGATTCTTTGCCCGGTTTGATGATGAAACGATAGGCACCGGACGCGCGTGGGGAATCCAGCAGCGCATAGATCACCAGCTGTTTGTCCTGCGGTTTTGGACGCTCAATCCAGAACTCTTTAAAGCGCGGGAACTCTTCGCCCGACGGCAAGGCGGTATCAATCGCCAGTCCACGTGCCGAAAGACCGTACACCTGGCCCTCGCCAATCACACGGAAATAGCTGGCGCCGAGGAAGCTGGTGATCTCGTCGTCTTTGCCCTTTTTATTCAGAGGATACAACACCTTAAACCCAGCAAAGCCGAGGTTTTTGACTGCATCAGCATCGTGTTTTACGTTGCCGAAATTGAAGTAGTCAGGGTTATATTTAATTTCACGTACTGAAGACGCCGTCACTTCATTGATTTTCACCGGCGTATCGAAATACATGCCCTGATGATAGAACTCAAGCTTAAACGGCGTGCGCAGTTTGCCCCAATAAGCTTTGTCGTGGTTAAACTGGATCTGCTGATAGTCAGCAAACTTCATTTCACGAAACTGAGAGGGTAAATTGCTTTTTGGCGCTTCGAAACTTTTCCCTGCCAACGCCTTGGCTTGTTTTGCAACATCATCAATGTTAAACGCCCAACTATTGTTGGCATACATAGCCAGCAGAACTGCCGCGCCTACCCAGCGCATCTTTACCAGTCCCACTTTATTATTCACATTATTCAGCACATCCCCCCCTTTCGTGTGCTTAGATCAAACCCGATTATCTTAAAGGATTATTCGGTTTTCCGACAGCGTATGTAATAGATTGTTCCGCTGATTTGTAAGCTGAAAATGTGCTTTTAGGATAATTAAACCCCGCAAAATCACATACAGATTCACCTGATAGTATACCCTGTTTACAGCCGGTAGAATTTTCCTTCGGCATAATCCGGTTTCAGGGCGAAACCGGCAAGTAAACTGACTATTGGAAGATTATGAGTTCAGCTAAACCCGAACGTGAATATTTCCTCGATTCGATTCGCGCGTATTTAATGTTATTGGGCGTGCCTTTTCACGTCTCCCTGATTTACTCCACGCAGAAATGGGCCGTGAACAGCCATGACGCCTCAATGTGGTTGACGGTGCTGAACGACTTTATTCACGCCTTCCGCATGCAGGTGTTCTTTGTTATTTCAGGCTATTTTTCCTACATGCTCTACTTACGCTACCAGCCGCAGCGCTGGTTGAAAGTGCGTCTGGAGCGTGTCGGCATCCCGATGTTGACTGCCGTGCCGCTGATTACCTTGCCGCAGTTTTTCATCACCAAAAATCTCACCGATAAAATCGGCGACTGGAACAGTTTCTCGCTGTACGACAAGTACAACACGCTGGCGTGGGAGCTGATATCTCATCTGTGGTTTTTATTGGTACTGGTGATTCTGACCACGTTCGGTATGGTGGCTTTTCGCTGGCTGAATAAGCAGCAGCGCAGCATCGATTATCAGCAAATTGGCTGGGGTAAATTGACGCTTGCACTACTGACTTATGCCTTAATTTGGTGTGCGTTCCGCCGCGTGCTGTTTTATTTCGTTCCGGCCGTGTTTGCCGATGGCCTGTTCAGCATTGCCGTGATGCAAACGCTGATGTTCCTGCCGTTCTTTATGCTGGGTGCGTTGAGCTGGAAGCATCAGGCGCTGAAAGCGTTGTTTGTGCGCTTTAATCCGGTGATGTGCTTTGGCGCTATCGCAGTATTCATCGCCTATAGCCTGAATCAGCGTTACAGCAGCGGTGAAGGTTGGCTGTATGAAATCGATATGATCATTTCGACGCTGATGGGGTTGTGCATGCTAAACGTCTGTTTTAGCTTCGGCCATAAGCTGCTGAACAGCCATTCGCCGCGCATCATGTATCTGGTGAATGCCTCGCTGTTTATCTATCTGGTACACCATCCGCTGACCATTTTGTACGGCATCTACATCACCCCGCACATCGGCAACAACACGCTCGGCTTCTTCGTCGGCTTACTGATGGTATTTGGCGTGGCGTTTACACTGTATGAAATCCATCTGCGCATTCCGCTGCTGCGCTTCCTGTTCTCCGGTAAGCCGCAACGCAAATGAAAAAAGGCCCACTTAGCGGGCCCTTTTTATCTAAAGCAACCACTCAACCGGCAAGCGCCACACCAGTCGCACCAGCAAGCGCTGCAGCAGCGTGCATTGCGGTTCATGTTTGTGCACCACTTCGCCCTGCTCGTTAGCAAACTCGACCCAATTGACGCGTCCCCACTTATCCAGACGTAGCGACCAGGCGCGATCGCGCATCCCGGCAATAAAGCGCTGATGCGTTTGCCGCGCCAGGGTTTCACTCTCAATTACCAAACCCATTTCGGTGTTCAGCATGGCGGAACGCGGATCGAAATTGAACGAGCCGATAAATACTTTGCGATTGTCCACGGTGAAGGTTTTGGCATGCAAACTGGAACCTGAATTACCGGTGATACCACGATCGTGTGGCGCGGTTTGCGGATTGTCCTGCGGCTTCAGTTCATACAGCGCGATGCCGTGGCGCAGCAGTTTTTTGCGCCAGCGCGCATAACCGGCGTGCACCACCGTGACGTCATTGGCCGCCAGCGAATTGGTAAGGATGGCAATCTTCACCCCGCGACGCTTCAATGCCAGCAGCTGCGCCACGCCAGATCGCGTCGGGACAAAATAGGCCGAGATAATATCGAACTGCTGCTGCGGCGTGCCGATGACCTCTAGCATGCGCTGCGGCAGTAGACTGCGGCGTTTTGCTTTGCCGAGCCCTTTACGCGGATCATCACTCAGCAGGCGCGATTCCGCCCACGTCATCTCCAGCTCGCCCTGCTCCATCTGGCTAATAAACGACGAGTGCTCCAACCGTGCCAGATAGCGCTCTACCGCTTCACTCTGCTGCCACTCTTGTGGCAAGCGCACCGCCTGATGCGCATCGCCGCTCACATCAACCACCTTGCGCAGCGGCGATACCGCTTTACTGCGCCAGTAGCGTTCGAAATCCTGCGTCACTTCGTCGACCACCGGACCAATCGCCAGGACATCGAGATCGGTAAACAGCGGTTCATCGCCGGTGCCAAAATATTCGTCGCCGATATTGCGCCCGCCCACCAGCGTCGCCGCGCCATCCACTGTCAGGCTCTTATTGTGCATACGTCGATTGAGGCGGGAAAAATCGGTGAGATAACCGAGCGCGCGCAGCGTGCGGAACGAGAACGGATTAAACAGGCGCACCGCGATATTGGCGTGGCGATCGAGTTCCGCCAGCGTCTCATCCAAACCCGGCGTGTTGTTGTCATCCAGCAGCAATCGCACTTTCACCCCGCGCTCGGCGGCGTCCAGCAGCGCGCTGAACAGCAAGCGGCCGGACATGTCGTTGTGCCAAATGTAGTACTGCACATCAATGGTGTGCTGCGCCATGCTCATCAACTGATAGCGCGCAGCAAAAGCGTCCAATCCATCGTTAAGCGGATGGATGCCGCTCATGCCCGGATGTCGTGCGCAACGCGCCTCAACACTCGGTTTCAGCCGGTTGCCCGAATGTTCTTCAGGCGGCAAAGAGGTTGCTGCTTCACTCATAGTGAATCCCTGAAAGCTGTGGACCTGTTATTGTTGGTATCAATGCGCTAAGAAGCAATCGGAGGCTTCCTTTTCTGCCCAATGGCGCACCGTCAATTTAGTCTAGACTTAGCCAGGCGTTCTGCATTCTGCATCCGGCGCTCAATGTGAGGAGAGGATTATGACTCAGCAATCCCTGCGCCATCACCCTCAGCTGTTCCGCAGTTTCTTTCAGGGCAGTTTTCCCTGTTCAACCGCCCGGCGCGCAGGCGGGCGTCGGCTCGATATGGTGATCAGCAGCGGCCACGACATGCTGCTGGAGAAAGATTATGCCGCACTGGCGCAGGAAGGTTTGCACACCGCGCGCGATGGCGCTCGCTGGCATCTGATTGAAGCCGTGCCCAATGAATATGACTGGCGCACCTTTCTGCCGATGGTGCACGCCGCGGCGCGTCACGATATGCAGATTATCTGGGAGCTGGCGCATTTTGGCTATCCCGATCACCTGGATATCTGGAAAGCCAGCTTTATCGATCACTTTGAACGCTTCGCCCGCGCCATGGCGCAACTGATGCGCGATGAAGGCATCGAAAAGCCCTTTTTTACGCCGATCAATCAGATCTCATTCTGGTCGTGGGCCGGCGCGGATGTTTCCTGGCTCGATCCCTACGCCAGCGATCGCGGTCGTGAGCTGAAGCGCCAATTAGTGCGCGCCTCGCTGGCGGCGATGCACGCCATTCGCGAGGTTTATCCCGATGCCCGCTTTGTGCTGACCGACCCGCTAGTGCAGGTGGCGACCGATCCCGATAATCCTGACAGCAAACCTTACGCTGACGCGCAGCATCAGGCGCAGTTTGAAGCCTGGGATTGGATTGGCGGACGCGATGCGCCGGAACTGGGTGGCCGCGCGGATTTCCTCGATATTCTGGGTCTTAATTACTATCCCGACAATCACTGGTTTTTCTCAGGCGAAACCATGCCAATCGACCATCCGACGCGCCAACCGCTGCACCGTTTGTTAATGCAGTGCTGGCAACGTTATCAGCGCCCGATGATTCTGGCCGAAACCGGAGCCGAAGGTGATGCGCGCGCACCCTGGCTGCGGCAGATCAGTGAAGAAGCGCGTCTGGCGCTGGATCACGGCGTGGCGCTGGAAGGGATTTCGCTCTATCCGGTGGTGGAGTATCCGGCGTGGGCCGACGATCGGCGTTCACCGGGCGCGCTGTTTGGCCTCGGCGATCCCAATGGCAATCGTACCCTGCATGAGGCGCTGGCGCTGGAGTTGCGCAGTCAACAGATTAAGTGGCAGAACTGGCAGACAAAAAGCTAAGACTGTTGCGTAGTGGCGGGTTTTTGCGGGCAGGTTTGCACATCGAGTGAAGGATCCGCGGGGTGACGCACGTCGGTGAGCCAGGTCATGGTGAAGAGAAACACCACGCCAATTAAACAGGCGGAGAGCAGGCCAATTATGGCGATCAGTTTGTCATCGCTGGATTCCATCGACATCTCCTTGCAGGCTTCCTTTTCCCGGTGCTGACCTTAACTCATCCACAGCGTAATCATCAGGACGAAGATTATAAGCGTAACCGAAGTGACTGCAAGCACCACAATGGCGAAGAGCGCGTCGTCGAGCGGCTGCCGATAAGGTTCGTCGTGGTCGTCTGGTGGTGCAGGTGAACTCATGATGACTCAAAAATAAAGGCGAGTTTTCGCGCAGGATTGCCGCACAGAGTGTAATGCAATGCGCCCTAAGTTACAGGAAAATTTCTGGCGGAGAAATAATGGGGCGCAGGCGCGCCCCATTGGAGAGCAGATTAGAAATCGTAGCTGAGTGAAACCTTCACCGTGCGCGGTTCACCCTGCGACAAATAGGTGCCGCTGTCATCAACATTGGCCCAATATTTCTCATTGGTGACGTTATCCACGCCCACGCGCCACACCATATCGTTCTGGTTAACCTTCATGCGGTAACGCAGACCCAAATCCAGCGTGGTGTAATCATCCAGCTTCATGTTGTTTGCCAGGTCGGCATATTGCGAACCGGTGTAGTTCAGCAATGCCGTGGCGGTCAAACCGTCCACCGGCTTGATGTCATACTCCGCCCCCAGCGCCGCAGTGAAGCGCGGTACGCCGATGGCGTTTTTGCCATCCTGATCGCTGTCACCGGTTTTGGTCATATCCGGATCGATCCAGGTGGCGCTGCTGTTAAGACGCAGGCCCAGCACCGGCTCACCGAATACGTTCAACTCCACGCCACGGTTGCGCTGCTCGCCATTCAGCTGGTAGACCGAATTGTTCAGCACGCCAACCGGCTGTTTGATTTCAAACAGCGCCAGCGATCCGCCGACGCGACCAAAGTCCGCTTTGACACCCACTTCGTTCTGCTTTGCATGTACGATGCCGGTCACGCTACCGTAGTTGGTGGCGGTAAACGGCGCGGCGGTGCCTGGCGTCAGCGATTCGGTATGGTTGGCATACAGCGAGATATTTTGTGTGGCTTTATACAGCAAACCGTACGCCGGCAACCAACGGCTGCTGTCGAAACGTGTCGCGGTATCTTCAACGCCGTCATAACCGTAGTTACGCACCACCACTTTTTGATGACGCGCGCCGACGGTTGCCAGCAAGGTGTCATCAAAGAAGCCCAGCGTATCGCTCAGCAGGTAGCCTTGCGAACGTGAACGGTAAGTGGTCAGCGGATCGCTGAATTTAGCGCCACCGGCGAACACGCTATCCGGTTCAGCCACATCCTGCGGGTGATAAATATTTACGTTGGCATCGTTGCCCGACGACATGCGATAGCTGTTTTTCGCATTCGTGGTCATCGCCGAATAACCGAAATTCACTTTATGCGTCACCGGACCGGTGGTGAAATCACCACGCAGGCCAACCATGCCGCTCATGTTGTCCTGCACGCGATTGGTGCGGAAGCGACCAATGGTGGCGTTGCCGGCGCTGTCGAGGATCTTCGGAATGCCGTAGTTGCCCACTTCATGTGTGTGCTGCGCGCCGAGGCCCGCATAGGCGGTCCACTGATCGGTCAGATCGTATTCGGCTTTCGCCAGACCAAACTCCGACTCGATATCGCTGAACACCCACTTCTGGCTGTAGTTTTTCGCGTTGGACGGCACATCGGGAATGAAATCGATGCCGCTGATGTTGACGCCGTTACGCGCATCGTGGAAGGTCTTTTTCTGGTAGCCAACGTCGAGCGACGTACGCAGACGATCGCCACGATAATCCAGGCCGAGTGACGCAGCGGTGGTGCGTTTTTTCTCGCCATCTACCTCGGTGCCGCCTTCGCGGTTAACCGCATTCAGACGCACGCCAAACTGATTATCGTCGCCAAAACGACGACCAATATCGGCGGTGCCGCCCACCTGGGAACCGGACGTGTAATCCACCCCGATGCGCGTCAGCGGCGTATCATCAGCGTGCTTCGGCTCGAGGTTAATCATGCCGCCGACGCCGCTCTCCGCCGAACCGTTCAGCAAGGCGTTAGCCCCTTTGAAGATCTCCACGCGATCAATCAGCAAGGCATCCATCACCTGACGCGGCACGATACCCGCCAGGCCGCCGTAGGTCATGGCATCGCCGTCCAGCTTGAAGCCACGAATGCGATAGCTCTCGGCAAAGTTGCCGTAGCCTTTCAGATTCTGCACGCCAGCATCGTTGCGCACCACGTCACCGATTGTTTGCGCCTGCTGATCCTGAATCATTTTCGAGGTAAAACCAATGACGTTAAACGGCACGTCCATGGCGTTTTGCTCACCCAGCATGCCAAGGCGGCCGCCGTGTGCAACCTGGCCATCGAGGAAAGCCGGTACCAGATCGTTGCCGCCTGGTTTGAAATCGGTTTGCGGTGTCGCGGTCACGGTCAGCGTCTGCTGCTCGTTTTTCGCGTCAGTGGAGGTTGTGGTGTTGGTGGTAGCAGCCATCACTGGCAAACAACCGGCGCTGACCATTACGGCCAACAGCGTCGGTTTCAGTCCGGGATTGAAAGGCATAGCGCGCATGGGATCCCCTAATGCAAACGAAGTGATAATCATTATTATTGCGGTTTGCGATTATGCGCAGTCGTAGTGCGAAAGCAAGAAAAATCCCACTTTTTGCGTTCATATCATGGAGGAGTGGTGCAATGGGTACCCTGCCCGGTCTTGTAAGGTCGCCATTCATTCATGGCGACCAATGCTTATCACTGAAGAAAGGGTTTTGCTTTGACTAGGTAGCGGGCTCTGACTCATCTGCTGCGTCACGGGCCGTCCTCGCGCCTCTGGCAACTGTGCCCTTTTCAACAACATGTACCGAAGCTTACGAGCAGGCCGTGTGCGCTTTTGGTCAGGCAATCCGCAGCGCTGAACGAAGCGAGGATGCCAGGAGAGCCCGCAGGACGCGGGCGAAAGGCGGAGCCGGGACAAGGAAGTCCCGTCTCCGCCGGTCCGTCAGGCAAACGAGCGAAGTGAAGGTACCGCGTAAGCGGCGCGAGGACCGCCGGACCAAGAGCGCATCCGGCATGCGTTCGTCGCGGACTTAACTAACAAGCGCCATTCATGGCGACCTGCTATCAGCCTTCGCGCCAGCGTTTAAACACCAGCGAAGTGTTAATCCCGCCAAAGGCAAAGTTATTGGATTGGATGTAATCTGTCTCAATCTGGCGCGCTTCACCGATGATGTAATCAAGTTCACCGCATTCAGCGGCCGGTTGCGACAAATTCAACGTCGGCGCAAACCAGCCTTCACGCATCATCTCAATGCTCATCCAGGCTTCCAGCGCCCCGCACGCGCCCAGCGTATGGCCAAAGTAGCTTTTTAGCGAAGAGATTGGCGTGCTGTTGCCATAAATCGCTGCGGTGGCCTGACTCTCGGCGATATCGCCGCGATCGGTGGCGGTGCCGTGGGCATTGATATAGCCAATCTGCTCCGCCGTGACACCGGCGGTTTTCAGCGCGCGCTCGATACAAATCTGCATGGTTTCACGCTGCGGCTGGGTGATATGCGCGGCATCGCAGTTGGTGTGGAAACCCACCAGCTCGGCATAAATGGTGGCTCCGCGCGCCTGCGCATGTTCCAGCGATTCGAGGATCAAGGTGCCTGCACCTTCGCCAATCACTAATCCGTCGCGCTGCTGGTCGAACGGCGCGGGCGACGTGTGCGGCGCGTCGTTACGCTGGCTGGTGGCGAACAGCGTGTCAAACACCGCCGCTTCGGATGGACACAGCTCTTCCGCCCCACCCGCCACCATCACGGTTTGATAACCGTGACGAATCGCTTCCCACGCATAGCCGATCGCCTGGCTGCCCGACGTACAGGCGCTGGACGTCGGGATTACCCGGCCGCGCAGGCCAAAGAACAGGCCCGCGTTAACGGCGGTGGTGTGCGGCATCATCTGCACGTAAGTGGTGCCGGTAATGTTGTTGGTGTGCTTTTCCGTGAGCATAGTGGCGAATTCACTCACCGGTCCGGTGCTGCCGGTGGAGGAGCCATAAGCAATGCCGGTTTCACCGCTGGTCAGCACCGGATGATCGATCAAACCGGCCTGCTCCAGCGCGAGTTCGGTGGCGCGCGTCGCCATCAGTGAGACGCGCCCCATCGAACGAATGCGTTTGCGCGTGTAATGTGCTGGCGGCGTAAAATTATCCACCGGCGCGCCGAGCAGCGTGTGCAAGCCGTCGTACACTTGCCATTCCGGCATATGGCGCACCGCATTTTTGCCCTGTTTGATCCGCTCAGCCACCGCGCTCCAACGCTCACCAAAAGCGGTCACGCCGCCCATGCCGGTTACCACTACGCGCTGAATCACAGCATACCTCCATTGATTGAAATCACCTGACGCGTGACGTAGCCCGCGATGTCCGACATTAAGTAGCTGGCCAGTCCGGCGACTTCATCCGCCGCGCCCATGCGCTTCATTGGGATCAGCTTCATCGCCTCGTCAATCACCAGCGGCTCAAGATCGGTCATACCGGTATCAATCAAGCCGGGTGCGATGCAGTTAACGGTAATTTTGCGTTTCGCCAGCTCAATCGCCAGCGCTTTGGTGGCACCGATAATGCCGGCTTTGGCCGCACTGTAGTTGACCTGGCCGCGATTGCCCATGATCCCCGATACCGAGGAGAGCGTAATAATACGTCCGCCCTTGCGCAGGCCAATCATCGGCATCACGCACGGATGAATCACGTTGTAGAAGCTGTCGAGATTGGTGTGGATCACGCTGTCCCACTCGTCATCGGTCAGGGCCGGGAACGCCGCATCGCGCGTGATGCCCGCATTGCTCACCACGCCGTAGTAGGCGCCGTGTGCGGCGATATCCTGTTCCAGTGCGCTGCGTGTGACATCGCGCTGCGCCACGTCAAACTGCAAGGTGCGCCCACATCCGCCTGCCGCCTCAATCTCAGCCAGCGTCTGCGCGGCACCGGCGCTGTCGCGGTGATAATGCACCACTATCTCAAAGCCATCCTGCGCCAGACGCAGTGCGATGGCGCGGCCAATACCTTTACTTGCGCCGGTCACTAAAACGCTGCGTGTCATGGCTGAACTCCTTGTTGCAATTGAATTAACTCGTGTTCATTGGGCTGATAGGTATTCAGCCGCCCGCTGGCAATGATCGCCTCGCCGCAGCGGATCTCCCCTTCAAAGCTGCCCAATCGGTCGTCACGCATCAGCAGGCGCATCTCAACGCGCAGCGTGCTGTTGGCGGCGAAAGCGGCGCTACTGGCACGATAACCGCGTCCGCCAAGCAGCATGCCGGGACGAATCTCATCGCCGCCGCGCTGACGCGCATGAAAGCCCGACCAGACGCCAACGGTCTGCGCCATGATTTCCACGCCGTACCACGCCGGTAAATCGCCCTGTGCGGTGAGAAAAGGGGCCAGCACGCCCGTCGCGTTGATACTGACTTCGCAGATCACGCTGTCGTCGCTAACCTGGATGACGCGATCCAGCAGCAGCATCGGTGCACGATGCGGCAGATAGGCATCGACCGGCAGAAAATCACTCATGAGGCTTTCCTACAATCAGGCAGGTATTGTTCCCGCCAAAAGCAAACGAATTTGAGGCAATCACCGGGCGCGCCAAAAGCTGCGGCGTGGTGATCAAACCGCACGCCGGCAGCGAGGTATCGCGTGCCGCCAACGAGAAATCCTGCGGCGGCAGCGGCAGCTGCTGCTGCTGCTGCAGAATCAGTGCGGCTAAAGCCGCTTCGGTCGCGCCCGCCGCGCCCAGCGTGTGGCCGGTCAGGTGTTTGGTTGAACTGCACGGCACGCGTTCACCAAACAGGCGATGAATCACCGCAGATTCCACCTGATCGTTCAGCGGCGTGGCGGTACCGTGCAGGTTGATGTAACCAACATCCTGCGGCTGTAAACCCGCCTGTTGCAGCGCCATCAGCATAGCGCGCTCAGCGCCGACGCCTTCAGGATGCGGTGCCGACATGTGCCACGCGTCCGACGATTCACCGCAGCCGAGCAGCGCCAGCGGATGCTTTTCGCGCGTCAGCAGCAGCAGCGCGGCAGCTTCACCAATCGAAATGCCGTCGCGATCGGCGCTAAACGGCGCGCAGTGACGTTCAGAAAGCGAATCCAGGCTGGCGAAGCCGTTAATCGGCATGCGACTCAGCGAATCCGCGCCGCCCACCAGCGCCACGTCCGCTAAACCAGCATCAATCAAACGTTGGCCGCTGATTATGGCGCGCGCACTGGATGAGCAGGCAGTCGAAATGGTGTAAGCCGGACCGTCCAGCGCTAAAAAATGCGCCAGGAAGCGTGATGGATCGCCAAGCTCCTGCATGCGGTAATCGTAGCCCGACAAGGCGTCATCCACCTGACGATCGCCTTCATCCACGCCGGAGGTGCTGGTGCCAAGCACAATCGCCACGCGATCGCGCCCATATTGCGCGATGGCCGCATCCACTACCGGGCGTATCTGCGCCAGCGCGGCCAGCAGCAGCTGATTGTTGCGGGTGTTATGCGCCGCCAGCGCAACAGGAATCAGCGGCAATGCGCCCTGCACTTCACCCAGCCAGCAGCGTTTGCCGTCTTGCAGCCAGCCGTCGCGCGGTTGCATGCCGGGCGCGTGGCCCGCTTGCAACTGCGCGGCGATGTGCACCAGGTTATTGCCCAGCGCATTCACCATGCCAAAGGCGGAGATGTAAATCATGATGAGGCATCCAGATGTTGGATTTGAATCTGATAACCAAACGCACGTTGATCGATGCTGATCGGCTCACGCAACTCGCCGCGCTGCAGATAGCGAATCAGCGTCACCACCTTGCCAGCGGGATCGCGCAGCTCGCGGCGATCGTCGATGTCGGTCAGCGTCCAGCCGCGCGGCAACTGCGGCTGCCACGCGCTGATCGGCCAGTGGCTCAGCATCACATCCGCCAACACCTGACTGGCGGGCGGCATTTCCGGCAGCGCCATCATCTGCTGCGTGTGAATGCCGTTTTTATCATAGGTGACGCGGAACAGGCGAATGCCAAGCGATGACAAACCGGCGAGGCTCAGCTGCTGTGAATCCGCGCTCAGCAGCACCAGCAGCGACTGGGTTTTGCCTTTGGCGTGGCCGGTCAGCAACTGCTGCTGCTGAAACGCGGGCGAGATGCCCGGCGCCGGCAGCGTGACGCGCACGCCCGGTTTCAGCCACGCGGTTGGCCGGTTGAGGTCGCTCTGATGCTGCGCGCAGCCGCTTACCAGCAGGCTTAACAGCAGCAAAATGCCCATTTTCATCGTTGCTTCCTTTTCCCCGGAGCCAGCGCCAGCGGCGCCAGCAAGAATGCACAAAAAATCCCGCTGCACAGCACGGTACCAAAACCACTGATGGCGGCGGTGCTGCTGAATACCAGCATACCGAGCGTTAACAGTGTGGTCATCATCGCCAGCGTCACCGCCAGCATGGAGGTTAACGGCGTGCCGCGCGGATTGCTGAAGAACAGCGTGTAGTTGATGCCGATGCCCAGCACCAGAATCAGCGCCAGCAAGGCAAACAGATTGAGGCTCGCGCCGATCCAGCCCAGCGTCGCCAGCGCCGCCGCCAGCGACAGCCACGACGGCAGCGCGCTGCGCATCCCGGCTTTCACGCCCAGTCGTAGCATATAGCTGCCGGTAATCAGCAATAATGCCAACGCCAGCAATCCGCTCAGCAGCGTGCGCCAGAAGCGGAACAGTTCATCATAGCTGGCCTTGCGATCAACCCAACTGACACCCGCCTGCTGGGATGCCAGCTGCTGCAACGCGGCGCTGTTTTTAACGCCGCCGATCGGCACCAGCACGCTGCTGCGTCCGTCCGGCAGCGACAGCCACAGCAGCCGCCAGCCTTCACTCAGCGGGCTCGCCAGCCAGTCGGCGGCGGTCACCGGCATGGCGCTGAGATTAGCATTCGCTACAGTAATGCCCGCCTGCTTCAATCGATCCAGAATGGTTGGTGCAGCCTGCTGTAGCAGCGCTACATCCTGCTGCTGCTGCGCCAGCGAACTGAGCGGCAGCACGCGATAACTTTTGAACCAGCCTTGCTGCTGCGCCTGTTGCAGCTTGGGTGCCAGCGCGCTCAGCCGTTGCAGTGCTTGCTGTTCATCATCGCCCCACACCACAAACCAGGTTTGATCGGCCTGCTGACCGGTGAGTTGCGCCAGCTGACGATCCTGCGCTAACAGCTGCGCCGGGGCGCTTTGCAGATGGGCAATATCATCATCGACCTTGAGTTGTAGCATGCCGCTCAGCGCATAGATCGCCACCAGCGCCGGTAAGCCGCGCTTCAGCCCGTTATTGCGCCGCCACGCGGCCAGCCAGCGCGCCAGCCATACCATCGCCGGAATCGGCCGCACCGGTAAACCGCGTACCAGCCACGGATAAAAACAGATCACCGTCAGGCAGGAAGCACTTAATCCGCTGGCGGCAAATACCGCCAGCTGGCGCAAGCCGGGGAACGGTGCCAGCAGCATCAACAGCCAGGCAATCGCCGTGGTGCCGAGCGCCAGCAACAGCGTGCCGCGCACCTTATGCAAACTTTGCCACGGCGTGGCTTGCTCGCCGTGCACCATGCGTTCCGTCAGATAGTAGAGCGTATAATCGGCCGAAATACCGACAATGCTGAGGCTCATCACTAAGGTGGTGAGATGCAGCTCACCAAAACAGAGCAACGTCAGCACCGTGCCCGCCATCGCGCCCATCGCCACCGACAATGCGCACAGCGCCAGCGGCCGCAACGAACGGAAAACTAGCCACACCAGCAGCAACAATCCCGCTAACGTTGCGCTGCCGAGGGTTTCGACATCCTGCTGCGCGCGCTGGCTGGCATCGTCGCTAAACAGCACCGTGCCACGCGTCAGCAGTTGCGCATCCGGCCAGCGGGTTTTCAGCTGTTGCTCCAGCTGATTGAGCGCGGTCACCAGCTGATGACTCTCTTTGATACTGAAAGCATTGCTCGCCAGCTCGCCGTGCAGGAAATACCAGCGGCGCTGCTGCGCATCCTTGACCGTCAGCCAGCCGTTATGCAGCAGCATTTTATTGGCGTTCTGCTGCATCGCCAGCTGTGCGCCGCGCACCAGCAGCAGCGGATCGTGGCCGATCTCTTGGCTGCCGACGCCCGCGAAAGCCGAGAACAGCTGCGCCAGAATCCAGTCGGCCTGCGCGTCACCGCCGTTCTGCAAGCGCGCGCGCGTGACCGGATCGATCAAGCCGTTGCGATGTTGAAACGCATAGGCGCCCCAGCGCTGCATCTGATCGTCATCCAGCGCGCCGCTCACCTGTTTCAGCATCGGCAAGGCTTGCAGCTGCGCTTGCCACCAGGCCGCAACCGCATCGCCGTGGTGATCGTTGGCGCTCACCAGCCACACCAGCTGACGATCGAGGCGCTGCATAAAGCCGTGCTGGATCTCCGCTGGTGCCTGGCCGAGGTTTTGCTGCGGCAATAACGCCAGCACGCTGCTATTCAGCTGGCTGCGCGGCAGCAAAACCGCCAGCGCCACCGCTAACGTCAGGCACACCGCCAGCCACAGCAGCGCAACGATTTTTTCACTGCGCTGGGGCAAAACGGGCTCGCTCTTCATCGGTTAACTGTTTCGGTTCGGTGCGGGTCGCGCTAAGGGTGATCTCGGTTTTATCGCCCTGCTTATCATCCAGCGTGATGCGATTAAGAAACGCCTCGCCTTGCAGATCGATACGGTTAAAGATCTTATTCAGCGGCGCGGCTTTCGGCGTCAAACCAAGTTGCCAGCGGTTGTTGCCCAGATCGTGGAAATCGAGCGCAAAATTCTCACGCAGCACCTTTTCATCTGCCTGGAATAGCGCGCGCAACAGATGGTTAAACTGGAACATCTGCGGATTGCTGTCGGCGGTGATCACCTGCGGCGGCTGGCCGCTCATGCTCTGCACCATGCGCTTATCATCAAGGATCAGCATCAGTGGGAACGGCGTGGCTTGCTGCCACCACAAACCCTGCTGCTGGGCGATCAGCAGCTGACCGCGTGACACCAGCGGCTGCGCCATCCCGGCAATGGTGCGCACCTGAACAAAATTGGCGCGGATCACCGGTTGGCTGGCAAAGCGCTGTTGCAACTGCTCGAGCGTGACCGCGCTGGCGTTGGCGCAGATCACCAGCAGCAGCAGACAAAGGGTTCTGATCACGGTTTCACTCCCAGGCGTTCAAACAGAATATCGGGCGAGACAAAACACATCTCCTGGGTCGCTGCATTGACCGCCACCTGCAGCGTGTGGGCTTTGGTGGTCACCTGCCCCGCCGCGTTGCGGATCACATAATCAATGCGTAAACGGTTTTCGTATTCGCTGATACTGGCGACGACGCGCACCACCTCTTCGCAGCGCAGCGGCTGGCGGTATTTCACATGGGTATCGACCACCGGCCAGACGTAGCCGCTGGCGGCCATTTCGCCGTAGCTGTAATTGACGCTGCGCAGCAAGGCTTCGCGCGCCACTTCAAAAAAGCGGAAATAGTTGCCGTGCCACACCACGCCCATCGGATCGCAGTCGTGAAACGACACGGTAATGTCCACCTCAGCGCGGTAGTTGCTTTCACTCATCGCGGCTTTTCTCCTCGGGCAACGTCCAGAAATCGTAAAAGTTAAACCAATCCAGCGGCGCTATCAGCGCGTGCTGTTGTAACCGTTCGGCGTAGCGATCGACGGTGGCCTGTAACGCCTGCTGGCGCTGGGCGCGCGGCAGCGAGAGCGGATCGGCAAAGGCTTCGCAGTGCACCCGCAATCGCCCCTGTTCGCGCAGGGCGAACATCAGCAGCACTGGACAGCGCAACGCCGCCGCCAGCACAAACGGTCCCTGGGGAAACGGTGCAGGATGGCCCATAAATTCACTCCACACCACGCGACGCTCGCCGCCGCGCTGGCGATGCACGGCGGTACGATCGCCAACAATCGCCACCCATTCACCGGCATCGAGTTTTTGCTGCAGCAGAATGGCGGTGTCCGGACCGATATCGGTAACCGGCAGCAGATTGACGCCCGCCTGCGGTGCAATGCTCTCCAGCACCTCGCGGAAGCGTTGCGCATTGTCAGTAAACACCAGCGCATTAATCACCAATCCGCTGACCTGTTTGGCCATCGCGCGGCAGGCTTCGATATCACCGAGATGCGAGGCCAGAATCAGATGGCCTTTGCCCTCGGCGGCGCGAATGGTGGCTTCCGCACCTGGCGCGAAATCAATGTCGCGTCCCCATTGCAGATCGCCGCGCCAGCTGGCGACTTTATCCAGCATGCTGTAGCCGAAACGCAGAAAGTGACGATAGCTGCTGAGCGGCGCAGGCAGCGCGATGTTCTGCCGCTGCGCCATCGCCCGCACTCGCGTCAGCCACTGCTGCGAGGCGGCGCGCGCGGTGCGTCCGGTTAGCCAGTAAACCGCCACCACCGGCCACAGCAGCAAGATGAAAGGCAAGCGTCCGGCGCGGCGATAGAGCCACAGCATAAAGCGCAAACCGCTCTGCCCGCGTCGTTCCGGCGTTGCAGACCAGTGTTGCGCATCACTACGCTGACGCAGTAACTGCGGGATGCGTGGCAACATGCCGAAGAACAGCCGCGTGTGCATCCATGAGATGCGCAGGTTGTCACGCAGCGCATCAAAGTGCGATACGCCGCTGGCCGGATAGGTCACGCGCGTGGTGATAAAACGGCTCGGCGTGCCCTGCCAATAGAGGCGCACCATGATTTCGGTGTCGAAATCCATGCGCTGACCAATTGGATGGCGATCGCACAACGCCAGCGATGGCGCGAGCGGATAGACGCGGAAGCCGCACATGCTGTCTTTCAGCGAGAACGACAGCGTTTCCACCCACACCCAGAAATGGGTGATGTAGCGGCCATAGAGGCGCGATTTGGGAATCGAGGCGTCGTAAAGCGGCTGACCGGAGATCAGACAGTGCGGATAACGCTGCGCTTCGGCCAGCATACGCGGCGTGTCTTCCACCTGATGCTGACCATCGGCATCGAGTTGCAGCGCGTGGCTGTAACCCGCCGCCGCCGCCGCGCGCATCCCGGCAATCACCGCCGCGCCTTTACCCTGATTGTGGGGTAGCGTCAGTACCCGCAACTGCGGTGCCTCCAGCGCCGCAATCTGCTGTTTGGTGGTGGCATCGCTGCCGTCATCCACCAGAATCACTGGCAAGTTGAACGCTGCCAGCCGCGCCAGCACCGACGCCAGCATCGCGCCGTGGTTATAGCAGGGAATCAGCACACAAGGCGTGAAGTGAGAACTCAACACAGGCGGATCTTCCCGCTGCTGGCCACCGTCGCCACGTCACCGTTGATCAGGCTGTAGCTGAAACTGAGCAGCGATTTTTCTGCCTGCCACTGCAACTGTAATGCCAGCTCGGCATCCGGCGGCACCGGCTGCTGGAACTTGATATTGTCAATCGCGGCGAAAGATTTACCGATGGCTAAACGCGTCAGGCCGTAATGCAGCGCCCAGTCGAGCTGCGCCACGCCGGGCAGAATTGGCAGCGTCGGGAAATGGCCGCGAAACCAAAAGAGATCGGCAACAACGTGCAGGCGCAATATCAGTGCATCGCCCTGCTGTTCGGCATGCAGTTCAACCGGCAGCATCAAATAACTCCTCAATTTGTGGCCAGGCGCGTTTACTTTGTGCGGTGACAGGAATCGACGTCACCACACGCCAATAGCGCGGAATCGCCACCGGCTCCAGCCAGGGTTGCAGGGCGCGTTTCCACTCAATTTTTAGCTGATGCAGCGTCGCCGCATCCAGCATCTCAGGCAGCGCCAGCACCACGCCAATCGCGTGACGACCGTGACGCTGAATCGCCAGCGCGGCGGCATCTTCCACGCCGGGCAACGCCAGCAGGCGGCGTTCAATTTCACTCAGCGACACGCGTTTATCTTCGATCTTCACCACGCGATCCTGACGTCCCGCCAGCTGAAACTGGCCGGACGGCTGCTGCACGATACGATCGTCGAGCGCGCAACCGGCGTCGGTTTCCAGCAAGGCGGAAAATACCCGCCAGCGTCCGGCGTCCTGCTCACGCAAGGTGATCTGCGGGAAACAGTGCCACAGCGTGTTCTCCTCACGTGCAGAGCGCCAGCCAATCACGCCGGTTTCGGTGCTGCCATAGATTTCATCAACCGTACAGCTCAGCGCCTGTTGCGCATGCTGCGCCGCCGTCCACGGCAACGCGCCACCGGCGGACACGATCAGTTCGCAGCGCGGCCCGGCCAATGCAGGATCGAGACGCCGCAGAAACGCTGGGCTGCTGATAAACGCGTAGCGACGATCGGGTGAATGATCGGCCAGCTGTTCACTGTAGAAAATTTGCTGCGCGGCAAAGGGTAAACCCAACGCCATCGGCAGCACGATGCGAAAACTCAGGCCATACAGATGTTGATGGCTGACGGAGGCAATCACATGGCAATCACGTAAGCGTGCGCCCCACAAGCTGGAGAGCCAGCGGGCTTCAAGATCCAGCGCGCGCAGCGATTTCACTACGCGACGCGGCGTGCCGGTCGAACCAGAGGTGAACAACACCAGCGTGGCGTCGGCGGCGATTGGCGGTAACGCACCGCTCGCCAGTGCGTCGTCCCAGCGCAGTTGCGGCAGCGCGACTGCCAGCGGCATATCACTGATCACGCCATCCAGGCTGTCGGCCATCTCTTCCAGCTGGGCCGCGCGACAGTGTCCGGGGATCACCGGCGTTTTACCGGCGTGCCACAGCGCCAGCAGCGCGGCGGTAAACGCATAGCTGTTATCAAAGCACAGCGCCCAATATTGGCCGGGCTGGTTTTGCAGCCGATCGGCCAGCGCCCGTACCTGCTGACGCAAGGTATGCAGCGTATGTTGCTGTTGGCCGTGCCAGGCCACCATGCGATCCGGCGCGCTGAACCAGTCGCGGAGGCTATGTAAGTTCATGCCTGTTTCCTTATGCGCTGACGCAGCAGCCATTCGCCGCCCATCAGCGTGCCCATCAACAGATAGCTGATGCACCCATTCCAGAGTGTCCAGAGCGTGACATCATTGAGCAGGCAGGTGAGCAGCGCCACGCTGCCGTTGAAGATGAAAAAGCCGCACCACACTTGCGTCACGCGGCGGGTATAACGCACCGCGCGCGGTGGCAGATCCGGTTCGCGCAGCCGTGCCAGCCGCTCTACCAGCGGCATGGGGCTCCACAGCGACGCGCCAAACAGCAGCAGCATCGATGCATTGACCACCAGCGGATACCACAGCAGCAGATGTTGCGATCGCAGCAGCAGGCTGGCGAGGCATAACGCGCTGCCCACCAGCGCCAGCAGTAGCATCACACGCGCCATCGGCCCGGCGGCGCGGCGCAGCGTCCAGACGCGCAGCACAAACAGCAGCGCCAGCAGGCCCGTCACGCCGCGCCACTGTGGCTGGGTGAGGGTTAACCACACCAGAAACGGCCACGCCAGCAGCGCCGCTCCGTTTAGCAGCCGCAGCAGCATGCGATCAGGCTTCGTCGCGCATCAGTTGATCGACGGCATCCACCACATCCTGCACGGTACGCACCGCGCGGAAGGTTTCCGGTTTGATCTTACGGCCAGTACGCTTTTGCAGATGCACCACCATATCGACCGCATCGATGCTATCCAGCTCGAGGTCTTCATACAGGCGGGCGTCCGGACGAATATCATCCGGCTCAATTTCAAACAGCGAGGTGAGCAGCGAAGCCACTTCCTGGTAAATTTCGTTTTTGTTCATCATGTTGACTGCTCTCAGGCTTGCTGTTGTTCAACAAACGCGGCCAGTGTAGCCACGGAAAAAAAGTGCGCGCGCAGCGTTTCACTCTCGGCGGAGAGCTGTACGCCGAAGCGATTTTTCACCGCCAGTCCCAGCTCCAGCGCATCGATTGAATCGAGGCCCAGCCCCTCGCCAAACAGCGGTGCGTCGGTTTCGATGTCGTCAGGGCTGATATCTTCCAGATTCAGCGTGTCGATAATCATCTGTTTGATGTCGTTAATCAGTACTTGCATAACTTAGTTGGTCTCTTCAGGCACCAGCGCCTGTTGCAGATGACGCGTCAGACGACGTGCGGCCAGCGGCTGCGAATCCTCTTCGGCCTCACTAAAGGCGTGGCTGGCAATACGCGATTGTACGCGTACAGTAAAAATCGGTTTAACCAGCGGAATCTGATACCAGCGGCTTTGCTTATCGAGCATGCGCTCGGTGCAGCTGATGTGCACCACACGCAAATCGCAGCCCGCGCGCACCGCAATGTTGGCGGCACCGCGCTGCAGCTTCAGCGGCTCGCCATAACGTGTGCGCGTGCCTTCCGGGAAAATCAGAATGGTATCGCCGCGCGCCAGTCGCTGCTGGCTGTCTGGCAGCAGCGTATCGGCTTCGCTGTTAATCAGGTAATCGGCGGCGCGAATCACGCCACGGAAGAAAATGTTGTGCTGCAGCTCGGCTTTCACCAGGCAATCCATCTCCGGCAGCACCGACGCGATCATCACGTAATCGATCAGTGACGGATGGTTGGCGACGATCAGGCAGCCGCGATCCTGACGCAGCTGTTCTGCGCCGATGATCTGGTAATCGTAAACCCCGACAAAGCGGCAGAAACGCAGGAAGCAGCGGAAGCTCCAGGCGATGCTGCTGCGGGCGATATGGCGACGGCGCAGGCCATCACGCTGCACCAGTAACAGCAGATTGAACCAAATCAGCGACAGTAGCAGGCCGCCCACGCTGAACAGCGTGAAGCTGACGGCGGTCATCACCAGCCGCCAGTAATAGTTGAAACCGGGACGCGCCTCGGTTAGCGAATTATCCACCATGCAGACGCTCCCAGTGCCACTGATGGCGCTCGCCGGCCACGCTAAAACGTGGCGTGTTGTGCAGCATCGCCGCCAGAAATTGCAGACTTTGCGGCAGAGGGTTGTGCAGCTCAGCGGGTTTGCCGGCCTGCGCTTCGCAACGCCATGCCTCGCCTGCGCGTAGCAGCAGCGCTACCGCGTACGGCGCATTAAAGCGATCGATTTCCGGTAGCCATGGACGGTAGTAATCCGGCACCACGCCGTCAAAATCCACCAGCAGCACCTGCGCGTAACCCGCCTGATGCAGCGCCGCCACTTCTATCAATCCTTGCTGGAAGCTATCAATACCGGCCGAAACCGAGGATGAAACCAACGGCTGACGCGCGGCGATGGTCAAACTGCCCACCGCTGAGTTGTGAACCGACATGGCGAAATCGGTGGGCGACAGCGCTTGCTGTTCCGCCAGCGCGGTGAGAATGCGCAGATTACGCTCCAGTTCGCCGTGGCGACTGGTGAAGACGATGGCGTCCACGCTGTGCCGCGCCAATAACGCCAGCCCGCACTCAACCGCAGCACGGCTGCCGGCGCTGAGACGACGCGCGGTCATCATCGGCAAAAATTGGGGTTTCGCGATAGGTTGCGTGGCATCTAACGCCGGTGCCTGTTGCGCCCAACGTTGCCACTCTTCTGCGGTGCTGTTGCCCGGCGCGATGGCGTGCCAGTCAACAAGGGAGTAAGCGAGTTTCATACCTGTATTCTTTCTTCAGCCTCAGGGATGGTCCGGTTTTCGCTGCGCGGCATCCCTTCCTTGCTCTCTATACCCGTCATCCCATGCGGATGTCGCCGATTAACAAGGCGGGCACGTGGCCCGCCTGTTTCTATTTCGGCAGCGTTACGGCTAACTTTACAACATTATGTCAGCAATCACGCTTCGCGCTTATTTAGCGGCTTCAACCGCCAGTCGCGTCTGGATGCCCTGGCTCAGGTTCTGAATCCAGCGGTTATAGTTGCGGTGAATCTGACCGCTGCCTGCTTTCAGATTCTGGCTGCTGACATACTGGATTTGATAACTGTTCGCGGTGTAGTTCACGCGAATATCTGCGGTATGTCCGCGCTCGGCCAGGTGACCATTCATCACGCCTGGACCCGCTGGCGTCATCACCCAATGGTTAGCGGCGCCCGCCTGGACGATAGCTTGCTTCATTTGCTCATCCGAGTAGCTCTGACCCACGGTCTGGCTAACATTCTGGATCGGCGCGGTACGCGGCGCACAGCCGGTTAACAGGACCGCAGTAACTAACAACGCAAAACCGATTTTTTTATTCATCATTTCCTTTTCTTCCCCTGTCTTTGCATGCCGCTTAAGTGAGCGACCGCGCTGGTAAACTTACCAACACTGTTCCGTTCAGACTGTGTAAAGCGGGCGGATAATAACATTATTTGTAAAGACAAGTAAAAAGAAGCATGAATGACTTTAGAATCGTTTACTGCCGATTTAAAACCAGACGCAGGCCGTTTTACGGCGGAATTTCTACCGAAAAATGGCCTTGCGACATGATGTTTAACCCTGCCAGCCGCCGCCGAGCGAACGATATAGATCGATTTGCGCTAACAGCAGCGTATTTTTTACTGACACGATATTTAGCTGAGTGCTGAACAGCGTGCGCTGGGCGTCCAGCTCATCCAGATAAGAGGCGTAACCATTTTGGTAACGGTTGTGGGCAATGCGATACGCTTCCGCCACATAACTCTCCTGTTTCTGCAACTCCGCCAGCTGCTCTTCGCTACGGCGAATGGCATCCAGCGCGTTATCCACGTCGGAGAAGGCGTTACGCACCACTTTTTCATAACCGTACAGCGCCTGATTACGCGTCGCCATCGCCACATCCACCTGAGCAGTCAGCGCTTCGCGATTCAACAGCGGAGCCAGAATGCTGCCGCCAATGCTCCACAGACGGAACGGATTATCCAGCAGCTGATGCAGTTCGCTGCTTTGCAAGGTGCCGCTGGCGGTGAGATTGAGCGACGGCAACAGTTTGGCCTGGGTTGAAGCCAGTGACGCGTCGGCGGCCAGCAGCTGGCGCTGCGCCTGCACAATATCGGGACGGCGATTCAGCAGCTGTGAAGGCAGCAGCGATGGCAAGGTTTGCGGCTTGATGTGGTCGAACTGGCTGCTGCGCGCAATTTGGCGCGGGTTCATGCCCACCAGCACGCTAAGCGCGTTCTCCTGCTGCTCGATCTGATGCTGCAACTGCGGGATCTGCGCTTTGGCGGTTTGATATTCCGAGGCGGCCTGCATCCATTCAAGGCGCGAGGTGTAGCCGGTTTCAAACTGGCGCTGCGCCAGGTTGAGCGAGTTTTTGCGCGTCGCCAGCGTTGCCTGGGTTACGCGCAGCTGTTCATCCAGCGCACACAAGCTGAGGTAGCCCGATGCCACCGAACTGGCGACAGTGAGCTCAGCGGCAGAAGCGGCGGCACGCTGCGCATCCAGCGAAGCTTCTGCGGCGCGAATGCTGTTGCTGCGGCTGCCCCATAAATCCACCTCGTAGTTGGCCTGCAGCAATCCCTGAAACACCGCGTTTTCATACGGCTGACCGGTGGCCGCCGACAGCGCACGCTGATGCGTAGCCGCCACGCCCGCCGACAGCGTTGGGAAATTATCGCCCTGCGCGGCACGCAACTCGGCACGGTATTGATCCACGCGCGAACGCGCGGTGAGGACATCGCTGTTGTGCTGCAACGCCTGCGTGACAAGGCGATTGAGATTGGCATCGCCGAAGTTCTGCCACCATTGCGCCTCCGGCAGCGCATGCGGGCCCACCTGCTGACGCCAGCTCTCAGGAATCGGCAACGATGAGGGCGCTTTTTCCACTTGCGTTGCACAGCCGCTCACCATCAATGCCACACAGGTGGCTAACAATAAGCGCCTCATGGCGCATCCTTGTGCGGCTCTGCGGCGGTATCAATGCTCACTTCCACTGACATGCCCGGACGCAGTGCTTGCAGATCGTCATTCAAAATTTTGATGCGCACCGGAATGCGCTGGGCAATTTTCACAAAGTTGCCGGTGGCGTTATCCGGCGAGATAGCACTGAATTCGGATCCGGCGGCAGGCGAAATAAATTCGACGCGGCCATCGTAGTGCTTACCGTCCAGCGCATCGACGCGGATGTTCACCGGCAAGCCAGGACGTACGCGCGCCAGCTGGGTTTCTTTGAAATTCGCGATAATCCATTTGTTTTCTGGCACCACCGATGTCAAACGCGTGCCGGCGGTCACATAGCTGCCTTTGCGCACCGACAGCTGACCGAGCTGGCCGCTGTCTGGCGCGATGATGCGCGTATTTGCCAGGTCGATATTTGCCAACTCCAGCGCCGCCTGCGCACTGGCAACATCGCCCTGCAGTGACGCGCGATTCACCACCACAGTTTGCAGATTCTGTTGTGAAACGGCCACCTGCGCATCCGCCTGACGCAACTGTGCCTGCGCCTGGGCATTCGCTGCGCGCGCGGCGTCGCGCTCACGTACCGACAGCGAGCCATCAGCTGCCAGATTCTCAACGCGCTTGAGATCGAGGCTGCTTTTCAGCGCCTGCGCTTTGGCATTTTCCAGCGCCGCTTTATTGCTGAGAATGTTGGCTTCGGCACTTTTACGTTGCTGCTGGTTGTTGCTCTGCGCGGCGATTTTCATATCCAGCTGCGCCTGCGCCTGATGCACACGCTGACGATAGATACGATCGTCGATGGTCATCAGCAGTTGGCCTTTGGTCACTGGCTGCAAATCCACCACGTTCACTTCAGTCAGATAGCCATTCACCTGCGGGCTGATAAAGGTTACCTGGCCACGCACGTAGGCGTTTTCCGTGGACTGAACGGTGCTGGTGAACGGCCACAGCTGCCAGGCATAGAGGATCACCAGCACGCCGACGATGACAATGCCGCTGCCAGCGGCGATAGAAAGAATGCGTCGACGGTTGGTGCGCTCGCGCTCCGCCGCCTGAATGTCGTCCTGTTGGCTCATGAATTCTCCGTCGGGGTTACTGGTTGTGCCGCATTCATTTTAGTCTGACGCCAGTTGATATAGCGTAAGCGCGTCAGGCGATACAGCACCCAGATTAAGGTGATGAAAGCCAGCGCGGCGGTAAGAAGATAAGTATCGTTATAGGCCAGCACGTTGGCTTGCAGCGTCGCCACCGTTTGCAGCTGGCTGCTGCTTTGCGCGCTGAGCAGCACGCTATCCGGCAACTGGCTGCTAAACAGCGAGCTGTACTGGCTAAGGCGTTCGGTCACGTTGGGATCCAGCTGCGACAGCTGATCGCCCAGCAGGCTGGAGTGGTATTTTTCGCGCCACGTCTGGAACGTGCCGAGAATGGCCGCGCCAATCAGGCCGCCTAAGTTCTGGCTCATGCCGAACAGCACCGAGAAGCTGACCAGGTTTTTCGGTTGCGTCACCACGCCGCCAATCCCCAGCAGCATAGCGGGCCCGAGGAAGAAGGCGCTGCCGAAACCGAGCAGAAACTGGCTAAAGTAGAGATTGTGGGCGCGCGTCAGCGGGTTGGATTGCGCATCCATCAGCGAGGCGACGATCATCACCACTAACGACACGACAATTGGCCAGCTCAGATGCGTGGGTTTGATGGTTAGTGCGCTGGCGATCATGCCGCAAATCACCCCGGCAATGATCGCTAACGCCAGACCGCGCATCTGATCGTTGAGTAAGCCAAGCTGCTGCAGGAAACCCACCGCGCCGGTGTTTTGCTCGGCCAGCAGAATACGCATCATGATCATCACAATGCCCAGCCGCACAATCGTGCCGTTGCTGAGCCAGCGGGTATTCAGCAACGGATTCTTACGGTTGTGCTCGACGACAATCGCCGCCACGATCAACACCAGCGCCAGCGCTAATGCCACACCGAGCCACGGCGTGCTGAACCACCATTCGATGCGGCCCAGCGACAGCACCGCGCACAGCAGCGCCATGCCCGGCGCCATCAGCATAAAGGTGAGGAAATCCATCTTTTCAAAGGCTTTGATGCGGTCGCCGGGCGGCAGTTTCACCACCAGCACGCAGCCCAGCGAGATCATCGCCAGACCGAGTTCAAACAGGTATAAACCGCGCCACTCTTGCAGCTGCAGCAGTTCAGTGGAGAACAATCGTGCCAGCGGAATCGCCAGCTGTGATGCGGTGATGCCAATCACCAGGGCTTTAAGCCGATGCTTCGCCGGCCAGGCCTGAATCTGGTAATAGATGCCGAGCGAACTGAGCGCCGCGCCGACCATGCCGTGCGCGGTGCGGACAATGATCGCCGAGCTGAGATCGTTAGCCAGCAGGTGAAAAAATGCCACGATCACATACAGCACCAGAAACGCTTCGGTGAACAGCCGCAGACCAAACTGCTGGCGGAACTTCACCAGCAGCAGGTTGATGGAGATGTTGCCCATCACATATACCGCGGGCAGCCAGGCGATCTCATTGCTGTAAGCGCCGAAGGTGCCTTGCAGATTGGTGAGGTTGGCAGAGACCAGCGCGTTACTCAGCGCGCCGGTAATCGAAATCAATAAGCCAATGATGCCAAACGCGATGCGCTTCGAAGGCGAATGCAGCGGCGTTGAGGGCGAGCCCGGCAGCATCGGCTTCTCATGCGGCAGCCATTCGCGCGGAGCATAAGGATTACGTTTTGCCACCGTTAAACGCTTCCCAGACGCGCGAGCAGCTGTTGCAGCACCTGTTCCGTTATCGCCAGCGATGCAGGATCGATATCCGCCAGCAACTGTGCACGTAGCGCATCGGCCTGCGTTTTCACTTCGGCAAAAGCCACGCTGCCCTGTTCCGTCAGAATCAGCAGGCGTTTGCGGCGATCTTCCGGCGGCTGCACGCGCGCCAATAGCTGCTGCTTCACCAGACGATCCACCAGCGGCACGACGCTGGCCTCTTCCAGACCAAGCAACTGCGCCAGCGCTTTTTGTGTTGGCGGCTCGGCGGCGGTGGCAACGCTGGCAATCGCCATCCAGCTGCTCATGCTCAATCCGCTCTCTTTGAGGCGACGATCGACAGCCAAACGCCACGCGTGCGCGGTGAGATGCAGCAAACGAGAAAAGGGTTGGGGATAGTCGCTCAAAACGTAGTGGCCTAATGGTTAGGTATCTAACTAAACGGGAGCGTTATTATAAGGTAAGCCGCTCGCCAATGAAAATTTTGCTTACACCTGCAAACGTAGTTGGCAGGACAAAAAATCTCCAGCTTTCCTTATCAGTTGTACAACTCACCGAAAATTTGGCGGTTTGGGCCTATTCTTGTATAGCTTTTAGAAAACATTACAAATCATAAATAACTGTTAAATAAGGACTAGCACAAATTGCTTAAAATCAAGGTTGTACAAGTTGTGCCGGATTGTATAAGTTTACGTCCCGTGAGCCAGCTGACGGCTCCGTAACGAATGATGCACTTTGCGTCGCCTCTGAAGGTGTTGTGGATTTCCACCTTCAGAGGTGTCTTTTTGCGTTGGTTGATGAGTTGGGTGTTGCGCGCCTGTCCGCGTGCAAATTTTTTCATCATGGAGCTGAAGGCACATTGCCATCAGGCCGATCTTAAGGGCTTCACATATGCAAAACGCCGCAAACAGTAGCGCTGCCATCGCTGACTATTTCAAACTGGCCGGTAACAGCGACAGCAGTGAAATGGAAGTTTTCGGGCAGATCATCGCCGAAATCCTGCAAGCCGGTATGCCGGTTTCTAATAAAGCGATTATTGCTTCACTGATTAACCGTCTTGAGATGGAAAGCGATGTGATTCAGCTGGATATTTATCGCCATCTGCTTGAATTGGTTGTGAATAAAACACCTGACGATCTCGCGGTCTAAAGCCGGATTCCAGGGATGGAATCACCCTCACCTGCCCCAACGCGCTAGCGTCTCACCTTATTGCCCGGTAACATCCCCTTTCGGAAAATCCTGACTGGTTACTGCCGTACCGCGACGGTATGCGCACAATAATAAAAGAGCCTGCACAATCTATGAGTCAACCAACTGAGCGCACCACTGCGGTGGAGAGCGATATCACTGTGGGCCGCGTTTTACGTTCGCCTGTCCTGCTAACCCGCGAGTGTCTGGCCGGCATTATTACCGCGCTGGCGCTGATCCCGGAAGTTATCTCCTTCTCCGTGATTGCCGGTGTCGATCCTAAAGTCAGCCTTGTGGCCTCGGTGGTGCTGTGCCTGACGCTGTCGATTCTGGGCGGTCGTCCGGCGATGGTCACCGCAGCGGCCGGTTCGGTGGCGCTAGTGATCGGCCCAATGGTGCATGCGCACGGCGTTGAATACATCCTGCCGGCGGTGATTATGGGCGGCATTATCCAGATTATCTTTGGGCTCGCTGGGTTGTCGCGCATGATGCGCTATATCCCACGTTCGGTGATGATCGGCTTCGTTAACGCCCTCGGCATCCTGATCTTCTTTGCGCAGGTCCCGCACGTTTGGGGACAATCCGCGTTGGTGTGGGTGCTGTTCGCCGTTACGCTGGCCATCGTGCTGCTGCTGCCGAAAGTGCTGAAAAGCGTCCCTTCACCGCTGGTGGCGATTGTGGTGGTGACGGCGGTGGCGTTGCTGCTTGGCTATCGCGTACCGAACGTGGGCGATGAAGGGCCAATGACCGCCGGTCTGCCAGGCTTCACGACGCTGCTGGTGCCAATCAATCTGCACACGCTGCAAATCATCTGGCCCACCGCCTTGAGCATCGCCTTTGTGGGTTTGATGGAATCGTTGCTGACCGCCAAACTGGTGGATGACATTACCGATACGCCTTCCGCTAAACGTCGCGAATCCTGGGCGCTCGGCGTCGGCAATATTCTTGCGGGCTTCTATGGCGGCATCGCCGGTTGCGCGATGATTGGCCAAACCATCGTTAACGTCGAGCTGGGCAAAGCACGTACGCGTGTTTCTACGGTCGCGGCGGGTATCGTGCTGCTGTTATTAGTGACCGGACTGAGCCAGATTATGGCGCAGATCCCGATGGTAGTACTGGCGGGCATTATGATGGTGGTAGCGGTGAAAACCGTGAACTGGCACAGCCTGCAGCCGGCAACGCTGAAACGCATGCCGTGGTCGGAAACCTTTGTAATGGTGCTGACGGTGGCGGTCACCGTGTGGACCGGCAATCTGGCGATTGGCGTGCTGGTTGGTGTGATTCTGGCGATGATGCTGTTCGCACGCCGCATCGCTCACGTCATTCACGCTGAACGCCAGCTGAGCGACGATGGCCAACAGGTCAATTACACCGTGCGCGGCCCGCTGTTCTTCGGTAGCAGCAATGATTTGTTTGAACACTTCAACTACGGCCACGATCCAAAAACTGTCACCATTGATTTAACCCATGCGCAGATTTGGGACGCTTCCAGCGTGGCGGCCCTTGATGCTATCGAATATCGCTATCAGCGCCGTGGAGCGAACGTCACCTTTATCGGGCTGGATAACCGCAGCAGCGATTTCCGCGAGCGGCTGAGTGGCAATCTGGGATAGAAATATTAGGATTGAGACGAAAAACGCCGGAAATACGGCGTTTTTTATGGTTACTGCCGCGCTTCGCTTGCGAAATTTGCTGTCACTGACTTTGCTTAGCTCATGGTCAATCCTTTGATCTCTTTGGGATTGGTTACTCAATCGCTTAATTATAAGGAGCAGCAGATGAACGTTTTAGCAAAAGCAGCATTGGTGACGTTAACCTTGGTATCGCTGGCGGGTTGTATGCACAAGAGTGATGCGGTCGGCAACGATGGGCGCCCACATGCGCCAAGTAACCAACCGGTGCCGGGTGCCAGCGAAGGTGCAGGTCCGGTGGGACAACCGCAATCGTAATGACTTGCCCGGCTTAGCCGGGTTTTTTATTGGCGATGAGGTAAGGACAAAAACAAAAAAACCGCCCTTAGGCGGTTACGACATTACTGCTTATTGCTTTATTTTATTCGTTTTATCGACTGCAAATATGGTGCCCGGGGCGGGACTTGAACCCGCACAGCCATAAGCCGAGGGATTTTAAATCCCTTGTGTCTACCGATTTCACCACCCGGGCAGGGTGTAAATTGGAGGCGCGTCCCGGAGTCGAACCGAGGTAGACGGATTTGCAATCCGTTGCATGGCCACTCTGCCAACGCGCCTTTAATCTGATATGTAATCCGTTGAATACGAACCACTAAATTTGGAGCGGGAAACGAGACTCGAACTCGCGACCCCGACCTTGGCAAGGTCGTGCTCTACCAACTGAGCTATTCCCGCATAACCATCGTATTTGAGTTTGCCACTGCGTTGGCTGCCTTCACTCACCCAGGTCACTTACCAATGTAAGCTCCCAGGGATTCGTTCAGTTGCCGCCTTGTCGCCTTGTCGCCAACTCAACTACTCGGTTCTGGTATTTCTTCATCGAACTTGCTGATTTTGTTCAGCTTCTTGCAGGCTTGCTGCCGTTCGATGCGATGCATTCTACTTATCTGACGCAGTGAGTCAACAGAATTATCCACACACTGCGTCCGTTTGCTGCTTTTTAAATCGCATCGATCAGCTATCGAGCAAATCGCCGCGCGCTGCGCTTAAATACTGGAACATTGACCAGAACGTCAGTACGGCTGCGATGTACAGTGCGACCACACCCACGCCAACCACCGTGGCTTCTGGACGCCACAGCAGGGCAAACAGCGAGAACATCTGCGCGGTGGTTTTCACCTTGCCGATCCACGACACCGCCACGCTGCTGCGTTTGCCGATCTCCGCCATCCACTCACGCAGCGCAGAGATAATGATTTCACGCGCGATCATCGTTGCCGCAGGCAGCGTAATCCACCACGCGTGGAAATGCTCCGCCACCAGCACCAGCGCAATCGCCACCAGCACTTTATCCGCAACCGGATCGAGGAACGCGCCAAAACGCGTGGTCTGCTTCCAGCGACGCGCTAAAAAACCATCAAACCAGTCAGTAACCGCAGCAATCACAAAGATCAGTGCAGTAGCAAAGGGAGCCCATTGAAATGGCAGATAAAACGCCAGGACAAAAAAGGGAATAAGTACGACTCGAAACAGGGTAAGACACGTCGGAATGTTAAATTGCATATGCCAGTAACTGTCTGGTGTGAGTAGGGTTTCATGTATGTTGCTACATTGCCCCCCCTCTTTCAACGTTAGTGTTTCAGTGAGTAGTAGATTTTTTCCGCCAGCGCGGTGGAAATTCCCGGCACTTTAGCAATCTCGTCGACGCTGGCATTCATCAGCGGTTGCAGGCCACCCATATACTTGAGCAGCTGCTGGCGCCGTTTGGGCCCCACGCCTTCAATACTTTCCAACGCGCTGGTGTTCTTCACTTTGGCGCGTTTTTTCCGGTGACCTGAAATCGCATGATTGTGAGAGTCATCACGAATATGCTGAATCACATGCAGCGCAGGCGAGTCCGGCGGTAAGGAAACGCCCTCACCTTCCGCTTCAAAGAACAGCGTTTCCAGCCCGGCTTTACGATCGCTACCCTTCGCCACGCCGAGTAAAATCGGACGATCTTTATCCCAGGGTACATTCAGCTCGGCAAAAACCTGTTTCGCCTGCGCTAACTGACCTTTACCGCCGTCGATGATGATCACGTCGGGGATTTTGTCCTCTTCCAGCGCTTTGCCGTAACGACGGCGCAGCACCTGATTCATCGCCGCGTAATCATCGCCCGGCGTGATGCCCTCAATGTTGTAGCGACGGTAATCCGAACGCAGCGGACCATCACGGTTGAACACCACGCACGACGCAATGGTCTGCTCGCCCATGGTGTGACTGATGTCAAAGCACTCCATGCGATGAATGGTGTCGAGCTCAAGGAACGTCGCCAGCGCCGCCAGACGCTGCTGAATGGTCGAATGCTGCGACAGCTTGGTAGTCAGTGCCGTTGCCGCATTGGTGCGCGCCAGTTTCAGGTAGCGTGCACGGTCACCACGCGGCTTACTTTGAATATTCACTTTACGTCCCGCCAGCGCGCTCAGCGATTCCGCCAGCAGCTCACGTTCCGGTAGAGTAAAGTCCAGCAGAATTTCCGCCGGCAAAGTGCGCGCTTCACTGCCTTGCAGATAGAACTGCCCGACAAAGGTTTGTACCACTTCGGTCAGTTCGGTATCGGCAGGTACTTTCGGGAAGTAGCTGCGGCTGCCAAGCACTTTGCCCTGACGAATAAACAGCACGTGCAAGCAAGCCATGCCCGCATCAAAGGCCACGCCCATCACATCCAGGTCTTCACCCTGATTGGAGACAAACTGCCGCTCGGTTACGCGCCTTACCGCTTGAATCTGGTCGCGTAAAATCCCGGCCTCTTCAAAACGCAGTTCCTCACTGGCATTTTCCATGCGCCTGACCAGCTGATTGATCACCTGATCATCTTTCCCCGCGAGGAACAGACGCACGTAATCGGTTTGCTGCGCATACTCCTCTTCGCTAACCAAGCCGGAAACGCAGGGTCCAAGGCAGCGGCCAATTTGATACTGCAAACACGGGCGCGAGCGGTTGCGATACACGCTGTTTTCACACTGGCGAATCGGGAATACCTTTTGCAGCAGCGCGAGTGTTTCACGTACCGCATAGCCGTTCGGAAACGGGCCAAAGTATTCGCCTTTGGCGTGCTTCGCGCCACGGTGCATCGCCAGACGCGGATGGCTATCGCCACTGAGGAAAATGTAAGGATAGGATTTGTCATCGCGCAGCAGCACGTTATAGCGCGGCTGGTAGAGCTTGATGTAGTTATGCTCCAGCAGCAGCGCTTCCGTTTCGGTGTGCGTCACGGTGACGTCGATGTTCTGAATGTTGCTGACCAGAACTTCAGTTTTGCGACTGCCCACCTGCGTACGGAAGTAGCTGGTCAGGCGCTTTTTGAGGTCTTTGGCTTTACCAACATAGATCACCGTGCCGGTCGCATCGTACATACGGTAGACGCCGGGTTGGCTGGTCACGGTGCTGAGAAAGGCTTTGGAATCGAAAACGTCACTCACTACTGATTAATGGCTCCGCATTGAACAGGCCATGTCGAATGGCCAAATGCGTTAACTCGACGTCGCCACTGATATTCAACTTGCTGAACATGCGATAGCGGTAACTGTTAACGGTTTTCGGGCTGAGACTGAGTTGTTCGGAAATCTCCGTCACTTTCTGCCCGCGTGTGATCATCAGCATAATCTGCAATTCCCTTTCCGACAAACAGCTGAAGGGGGATTCGGCTTTTTGCGGTTCGATCTGGCTGAGTGCCATTTGCTGGGCAATATCCGAAGCGATATAGCGTTGCCCTGAATGCACCGAGCGAATCGCACTCACCACTTCCTGCGGCGCGGCGCCTTTACTGAGATAACCCGCTGCGCCCGCCTGCATTACCTTCGCCGGCAGTGGATTTTCAGTATGAATGGTGAGCATGATGATGCGGATATCCGGGTTAAAGCGCACAATTTTGCGTGTCGCTTCCAGGCCGCCAATACCGGGCATGTTCATGTCCATCAGCACTACGTCAACCGGATTGCTGCGGCACCATTTCACGGCGTCTTCACCGCACGCCGCTTCACCCGCAATAACGAGTCCTTTCATATCTTCCAGAATGCGGCGAATACCGGCGCGTACCAGTTCATGGTCATCAACAAGAAGCAGGCTGATCAACGAGACGTACTCCGCAGGTTAAGAAAGGGAAATATATTTCAGAACGGTCATCTTACCGGTTTTCAGGTGGAAAAAACATCTACAGTCACAGATAAATCTCAAATGAACTGATGCAAATCAATAACATTCTTATGAGCCAGCTTTTACTGCACAGGGCAATAACATGCAAAATAAGATAAGTTAAATTGCTATTAATATCATTAAGTTATAATTTATAGCTCGATTTTATTGTCGCATTTCGATCGCCTGGTAAATAACAGCTAAACGCCAATTCTGGTTGCTGACAAATAGCGCAATGCGCAATTAAAAAGCGGTCTGACTTTTACCGCTTCGCTTCATTAAAATTCATCTGAAAACCCTATGATATACTCTCTTTCTTACGCACAGGAAGAATGTGTCAACATTGAGTAATACCCCCAAGGAGTCAATTATGAGTGATGAAGATTTCGCAACTTCACGAGACACGCAGGCGCTGGCCGACGAAGTCGCCTGTCTGAAAATGATGGTGACGCTGATTCTGAAAGGAATGGGTCAAGCCGATGCCGGTAAGGTGATCATCAACATGGAGCGTTATGTGCAAGCTTCGTTAGGCGATAAGCCGCAGGCGGAAGTGTTTAATAATACAATTCGTCAGATCAAAACCGCTTACCGTCAATAAGCGATGTGCCCCGCGCGAAATGCGCGGGGTATTTAGCTGTGTGATTGCCAGTTTACTGAAACACCCAGCGACGGCAGCACCTCTTCCGGGCTAAAGCGTCGTGTACCCCGATATTTCTCCGCCAGCGCCGGTTGATCAACCGGAATGCGAATGGCAAACAGATTGTCTTCAGATTGGATCAAGCCCGGTGAGAGCGGCTCGTAGACTACCTGATGCTGTTCGAACATCTTCTCAAGCATTGGCGTCGCCGAACTGATCAAATACTCCATGCCGCTCAGTTCTGCTAATTGCACCGAGTGCCACAAAATACTCAGCGGCAGCTCCGCGTCCACCTCAAGGCGCGCCGAGAAGCGCGACATTTCCCATACCTTTTCCTGATCGAAAGGCAGAATAAAACCTTCCGGCACCTCAGGTTCATGCCACGGCAACAGACGTGCGCAGCCGCAAATACCCTGACGAGCGTTCCAGGCAATCAACCAGGTGACATCCGAACGATCAAAACGATCGTACTCTTGCCCTGGCGTACTCAATCGCGGTGGAATCGACCACCCTTCGCCGCGCGCAAACACGCTATAGCGATACGTTCCCAGTTCTGCCAACAGTGAGGACGGCATATCCTTAAGCTGTGTTTGAATTACTTTCATCATGCGCCTCTGACATCCCCATGTATGCAATGATTTCTTTGAGCCAGCCTGGCAACGTTGCGCGCAGGGTAGACAACTGACACGGGAGAAGGAACTACTAAAATTAGTAGTTGCTTTTTCGCTATATCAGGCCAACCGCAGCGGCATAACAGGCAATCTGCGTTTTATTGGAAACATTAAAACGCTTTTGCATATTCTTTTGGTGAAAATTCACCGTATGTTCAGATATGGCTAAAATAAGTGAAATTTCCGCCGACGTTTTTCCTTCCGCCGTCCATTTTAAGATTTCTAATTCACGCTGACTAAAATCGTTAGATAAAACGACCATAGAATCGTCATTCAAACGCTCCAACACGCGCAAACTCAGTTCCGCCAGAAGATGCAGTTTCACCTCAAGCTCTATGCGCAAGTGTTGGGTCTTACTGTGAAGTGTCGATGCAATAGATAATATACCAATGGTACGATTTGGTGCCATTGCTGAGCAGGAAAAGCCACTCATTAATCCCGCAGCGTTGGCTTCTGCCCACAAATTACCCGCACCGGTAAATAAATCGCGCGTCCATTCAACACCCCGTCCCGGCCGCTGACAGAGTAATAGCACCGGATCGACCTTATAATAGTTCTCGCTTTCGTAGCGTTTCACCCAGCCTTCCGGGTATGTACTGAACAAAAACAAGCGCGGCCGGGTAAAGGGCACCGGATGCTGAACCAAAAAAGCGAAGTAATCGAAACCCAGCTTTTCAATCTGCTGTTGCAACAGGGATTTCAATTGCGTCACTTGCGTTAGCGCCAGAAATTCATTTTCCATTTCGCCTCGCCAGACGAAATAATTATCGGTCGTCATTATTGCCTTAGCGCTGTTTCACGCTTTTACATTCTGAAATTAGTTCGTGTTAACGCAAAAAATAAATTAGCCAGACAAAAAATATTGATTGAAAAAGGAGCAAATTTGCCAGCAGCTAGCATAACTCTTCTACTGTCAATGCGTTAACGTAATGGAAATGTGTAAGTTCACGTTAATTGTTAACAGGTTCACAACTTTAATTCCTCAGCAGATTAGAATAGGATTTTTCTGGAGTAGTTTCAATCATCCAGTTGATTGAAAATGATCGTTAGATTGATAAATTTTTAGCATCGTCATTAACTAAAATTATTGATGCAAAAAGCAGATTGTTTTGCTGTGAAAGGGGTTTGTACGGTGAATGAGTTTTGACTTAATGTTAATCCCACCTATTTCTGCGGTTAAGATAATACATTAAGTAATGATGTGATTTCTCTCACGCTGATTAACGGCTACGCTTAATGCTAGCGGAGTGAAAAGATGCATTGGAAGACAGTGCTGCAGTAAGGCTCAGGCGCATTGTCGCATGTAGGTGGGAAACTTAGCGGAACTGACTATGTTGAACCAGTTTGCATTACCTTTCCTTGTTCTGGGCGTCTGCACTGCCCTGATGATTTTAAAAGATCTTTTTCGCCATCCACATCCGGTGGCGGTGATGAATATCATTTGGCCATTAACCGGTTTGTATATGCCTTTTATTGGCTGGATCGTCTGGTGGTACTTAGGCCGTAAACCATCACAACAGCAAAAACTTGCGCTGTTGGTTCCACAAAAAATACGCAGTAACGCCAGCTGGCAAACTATATTTATTTCCACGTCATTATCCGCAGCGGCTTGTATATTTGGCGATATAATGACAATCCCGATAGTCACTTTACTAAAACAATTTGCCATTAATCCGACGATAGGGATGCAGGCGCTTATTTGCGTTATCGCTTCATTGTTGATGGGATTACTTTTTCAATTTCTGGCGATTCGCCAACGTGAAAAACATTCATTTGGCAGCGCATTATTATTGGCGTTAAAAACCGAAATTTTCCCCCTGCTGATTTTTCAATTAGGTATTTTTATCTTTATGGCATTGGCCCTAAAGTTTGTGCTGAACGAGCAGGTCAATCCGCTGGTGGCGGCATTCTGGTTTATGCTGCAATTGGCCATAATGACTGGCTTTATTTTCTCCTGGCCGGCTAATCATTTCCTGATAAAACGTGGGCTTAATCCTGCGGTATAGCTAACGGCAGTAACCCGAACCGCGCATGCCAAGATGAAAATGGCTGGCATGCGCGGCGTTATAATCGGGCCCCAGCGCATTACCGAACGTCGCACAGCCGTTACGCCACAGCGCATGCAGTCCAGCCGCCGCATCCTCTGGCTGTTGCCAGTTTTTTCCTACCTGCAACCAACGCCCATTTGCCAGCTGAAATCCGGTAATATCCCAGGCATCGGCGCTGGCGTGCTCACTCAAACGCCCTTCCTGACGATGATAAATATTGCGACAGGCGTAGCTGCCAACATGGGCAATGCGTTTCAGCGGACTGTTAAAACCGGTCTGACGTAATGCGCTGTCGCTGTTAATCACAAACATGGTGCTGGCCACCGCCATCGGACAGCTGGCGAGAAAACTGCTGCTTAGCGTGACGTCACCGTAGCCGCTGATGCGTAGCGGCTGCTCAATCGGGCAATTCCCTTGCATTGGCGGCACGGCACGAAACTGCACCAGCCGCTGTTCACTGGCTTGCCGCATCACCGCCAGGCAGGCAGCCGGATTGCCACTCAGCTTTTTTAGCTTGTAACGCGTCATCCAACCGGGCGGATCGGTAACGTTGAGCGGTGTAAAGGGGTTCCACTGAGGCGGCAGATGCGTTTTCAACCACGGCAAACTAAACCAGCCGCATACAGCCAACAACGCGACGGCGAACAGAGCGCGCACAATGCCTCACTTTTCCTGATGAAATGAACTAACAAGTGTAGAAGTCATGTGCGCGGAAAGTGACGTAAATCGCTTAATTGTTGAAGATTTACGCAAAATGACTGCGCTTTAAACTCTGTAAATAATTACTGACAGAGCAAAGCACGTAAAAGGTCACAAAGGGGGAAAAACCATTACCGAAACGGGTTGGCTTTCCACTATCTTATGCCACTTGCCTGGACAAAGGCTCATAACGAATGCCCTAAATAATGTGAGCCGCAGGAAGGCGGCAAGTGTGTGAATCATTGGGAGCTTAATTTAGTCAGTTCCTGGGGTGAACACGCGTAGCCAACGCATCTGCGGCTTGAAGTATGACGGGCAAAACAGCCAATAGAGCTGACACAACATCTCGACAGGAAAGAAAAATTTATGGTTGATCAATCAAAAGAGGCGCTCGCTACGGCCGAACAGCCGGATAAACTCCAGCGTAACCTGCATAATCGTCACATTCAGTTGATTGCTATCGGTGGCGCCATCGGCACCGGGTTGTTTATGGGTTCGGGTAAAACCATCAGCCTCGCGGGCCCGTCGATCATTTTCGTCTACATGATCATTGGCTTTATGCTGTTCTTCGTCATGCGCGCCATGGGCGAACTGCTGTTATCCAACCTCGAATACAAATCCTTTAGCGATTTCGCTGCCGATTTACTCGGTCCGTGGGCGGGCTATTTTACCGGCTGGACGTACTGGTTCTGTTGGGTGGTGACCGGCATTGCCGACGTGGTGGCCATCAGCGCCTATTTCCAGCTGTGGTTCCCGGACTTCTCCATCTGGATGAGCGCCCTGCTGTGCGTCTTTGTCTTCCTGGCATTGAATATCGCTACGGTGAAGCTGTTTGGTGAGATGGAGTTCTGGTTCGCGATTATCAAAATCGTCGCCATTGTGGCGCTGATCATCACCGGCATTGTGCTGGTAAGCATGCATTATCCGTCGCCGAACGGTGGCACCGCGTCCCTGAGCAACATCTGGGATCACGGTGGCATGTTCCCGAAAGGCTTGAGCGGCTTCTTTGCCGGCTTCCAGATTGCGGTTTTCGCCTTTGTCGGCATTGAGCTGGTCGGCACCGCGGCGGCAGAAACCAAGGATCCGCACAAAGTTCTGCCGCGTGCAATTAACGCCATTCCGCTGCGCATTATTATGTTTTACGTGCTGGCGCTGATGGTGATTATGGCGGTAACGCCGTGGAATCAGGTGCTGGCGAATCGCAGCCCGTTCGTTGAGATGTTTGTGCTGATCGGCTTGCCTGCCGCCGCCAGCATCGTCAATTTCGTGGTGCTGACCTCCGCCGCCTCGTCCGCCAATAGCGGTATCTTCTCCACCAGCCGCATGTTGTTCGGCCTGGCGGAACAAGGCGTGGCGCATAAAGCCTTTGGTCGCCTCTCGGCGCGTGCGGTGCCAACCACTGGCCTGTTCTTCTCTTGTCTGTGTCTGCTGGCGGGCGTGGCGCTGATCTACCTGATTCCGGATGTGATGACGGTGTTCACCATGGTTACTACGGTGTCGGCAATTCTGTTCATGTTCGTCTGGACTATCATCCTTTGCAGCTATCTGGCGTATCGTAAACAGCATCCACAGCGTCATGCCGAATCGAAGTTCAAAATGCCGCTGGGCAAGTTTATGTGCTGGGTATGCATGGCGTTCTTCGCCTTTGTGCTGGTGCTGCTGACGCTGCAGGAAGATACCCGTCAGGCGCTGATGGTCACGCCGCTGTGGTTTGTGATGCTGACCATGGGCTGGTTGTTACGTCGTCGTAAAGCCTGATTTATTACGGCTACGTTAAGGCTGCCTTTTGAAAGAAAGTGCAGCCTTTTTCTTTTTTGACAGAAAGCGCACCTCATCAGCAAACACGCTTCACCACGAAGTCACAATCTCTCCCGCAGCTTACGCCACGCCTCACCCAATGCAGGACGCACCGAAGGCTCTCGCTGTGGCGCTAGCTCCGGCGACTGTGGTGATCCCAGATTAAAGGTAAAGGTGTAACTCGGCTCCTCCCCCATCCTTAAATCGCTGATCAACGTGCGATCGCCCTGCTGCTTCATTGCGTAAAACCCATGACTAAACCACGCTACACGCTCGGCGTGCCATTGCCCTTTGAACGGCGCAAACAGCGCGGGTTGACGATCGTGCCAGCTTATCTGCAGCGGACGCCCCGGTGACAACAGCGACCAATAAGCTTCGCCGTAACGCTCTGGCGTCATGATCACCGTGCGCCATACCAGCGTATTAAATGCGGTCGGCGTCACCAGCAGTTGCTCTGGCTGCACTGATTGCTGCGCCAGCACTTGCTCAATGTGTTGCGTCGCGATGCTTTGTGCCACCATGCTCCAGCCGAGATAAAGCGTACTCACCAATAATCCCGCCTGATTCCAGCGCAAGCCCACAGCATCGCGTCGCCACAGGGCGACGAGCAGCGCAATCAGCAACGGCAAGGTATACAACGGATCGATGATATACATGCTGCCAATGGCATAAGGGAAATCGGTGAGCGGCAGGCCCAGCTGCGTGCCGTAAACGGTGGTGAGATCCAGCAGCGGATGCGTCACCAGCGCCAGCCACATCGCCAGCGTCCAGCCGCGCCAGTGCGCGCGACTGCGTGTCGCACCGGCCACCAGCCAGCCGAGCAGCGGTGCAATTAAGGTGAGGATGATCAGCGCATGACTTTCGGTGCGATGCAGCGTCATATTGCGAATGGCATCGCCGTGATCGATAAACACGTCGAGATCCGGCAAGGTGCCCGCCACCGCGCCCACCAGCGCCGCTTGCCACAGCGGGACGCGCTTGCCCATCACCGCAACGGTGACCGCCGCGCCTAATGTCAGTTGTGATAACGAATCCATGCACTCTCCTTGAAAACGCGGGATCAGCGCACGCGAATCCCTTCAATTATCATGCGCTGCACGTTTTCCAGCGTCTGTTCAAAAAACGCCGCATCGTTCAACGTCTGGCCGGTAATCGCTTCCACCTGTGAGGCGAAATCCGCATAGTGCTGCGTAGTCGCCCATAGCAGGAAAAACAGGTGCTGCGGCTGCACGCCCGCCAGCCGCCCTTCGGCGATCCACTGTTCGATAATCGCCGCTTTCTCATCCACCAGCGCTTTTAAATCACCGGCCAGTTCACCTTTCAGCAGCGGCGCGCCCTGCAACATCTCAAGGCAGAACAACCGTGAAGCTTGCGGATGATCACGCGAGACTTCCAGCTTAAGGCGAATGTATTGACGTATCGCGGTCAGCGGATCGTGATCGTGCTGCAGCGCGCGCAGCGGCGCCAGCCACACATCAAGAATCTCTTTTAAAACCGCCACATACAGCACTTCTTTCGACGGATAGTAATACAGCAAATTGGTTTTGGAGACGTCGGCGCGCTCCGCCACTTTATCCAGGCTGGTGCCGTGAATACCGTATTGCGAGAAGAAGGTTAACGCCGCTTCCAGAATGGCTGCCCGCTTTGCGGCGACCGCTCGCGAACGGCGTCCCGGTTTTTTTTCATCGTTTTTCACACTGTTACCTCTTCCGTCCTGCGTCAACGCATCATAACAAAGGCCTTCTTTCCTGCCTAATCGCCCGCCTGCACCTTTTTTGACCATGCGGCGCATGAAAAACGTGCAAAACGTTTTGACCAAACGGTCTGAAATGGACCAATTACTCCAGTTTAGAACAGGCGATACTTTTAACGCATTGTTATTTATCTCTTTTAAAAATGTGGCACAGCCTTTGCAATTTTGTGATGGAGCGCCGCCCGCAGGATGCGTGCAGGAAGCAGCGCAGCGCGTGAAGCAGTCCCCGTCTAATGCAGAGAGGTTTCACATGAAAATTGGCGTCTTTATCCCGATTGGTAATAACGGCTGGCTGATCTCCACCCATGCGCCGCAGTACAAACCGACTTTTGAACTGAACAAAGAGATCGTGCTGAAAGCAGAGCATTATCATTTCGACTTTGCCCTTTCGATGATCAAACTGCGCGGCTTTGGCGGCAAAACCGAGTTTTGGGATCACAACCTCGAATCCTTCACGCTGATGGCGGGACTGGCGGCGGTGACCTCACGCATCGAAATCTACGCCACCGCCGCCACGCTGACCTTGCCGCCCGCGATTGTGGCGCGTATGGCCTCCACCATTGATTCCATCTCGAATGGCCGCTTCGGCGTCAACCTCGTTACCGGCTGGCAGAAACCCGAGTACGAGCAGATGGGCTTGTGGCCGGGCGATGCTTACTTCTCCAGCCGCTACCAATATCTGACCGAATACGTCACCGTGCTGCGCGATTTGTGGGGCACCGGCCAGAGCGACTTCAAGGGCGAGTTCTTTACCATGAACGATTGCCGCGTCAGCCCGCAGCCGCAGAAACCGATGAAAGTGATTTGCGCCGGTCAGAGCGATGCGGGCATGGCGTTCTCGGCGCAGCACGCCGATTACAACTTCTGCTTTGGCAAAGGCGTCAACACGCCAACTGCCTTCGCGCCAACTGCCGCGCGTATGAAGCAAGCTGCCGATAAAGCGGGACGCGACGTCGGTTCCTATGTGCTGTTTATGATCATCGCCGCCGAGAGCGACGAAGCCGCACGCGCCAAATGGGAACACTACAAAGCCGGTGCCGATGAAGAGGCGCTCGCCTGGCTCACCACGCAAAGTCAGCAGGACACCAAATCCGGCAGCGACACCAACGTGCGCCAGATGGCCGATCCGACTTCCGCCGTCAACATCAATATGGGCACGCTGGTGGGTTCTTACGCCAATGTGGCACGAATGTTGGATGAAGTTGCTTTAGTCGATGGCACGCAAGGCGTGTTGCTCACCTTTGATGACTTCCTGCAAGGCATCGAAGATTTCGGTGAACGTATCCAGCCCTTAATGCAGTGTCGCCACGATTTAATCGCATCCCAGCAGGAGGTTGCCTGATGAGTACCGTTGTTTGCGCCCATACCTCAAGTTTACCGAACGTCACCTTGCCGGCGCGCCCGGAAGCCATCGCGCTGCCGCCAGCGCAAAGTGCGCTGATTGTGGTGGATATGCAGAACGCCTACGCCACGCAAGGCGGCTATCTCGATCTGGCGGGCTTTGATGTCTCCGCTACCAAACCGGTGATTGCCAAAATACATCAGGCGGTCACCGCAGCGCGGGCCGCCGGGATGCAGATCATCTGGTTTCAGAACGGTTGGGACGACCAATACGTTGAAGCCGGTGATGCCGGATCCCCCAACTTCCACAAATCTAATGCGCTGAAAACCATGCGCAAGCGCCCGGAGTTACAGGGCACGCTGCTGTCAAAAGGCGGTTGGGATTATGCGCTGGTCGATGAACTGGTGCCGCAGGCCGGCGATATCGTATTGCCGAAACCGCGCTACAGCGGCTTCTTCAATACCTCGCTCGACAGCATGCTGCGCAGCCGTGGCATCCGCCATCTGGTGTTTACCGGCATCGCCACCAACGTCTGCGTGGAATCGACGCTGCGTGACGGCTTCTTCCTGGAGTATTTCGGCGTGGTGCTGGAAGACGCGACCTATCAGGCGGGTCCGGCGTTTGCCCAACAGGCGGCCATTTTCAATATCGAAACGTTTTTTGGCTGGGTCAGCGATACCGACACGTTCTGCGAAACGCTGAAAAGCTAACGCCTCGATTCACCTGCAAACCGATAAGAAGAGGATTTCGCCATGCCTAAAAGTGTGATTATTCCGCCCGGCACCGGTACGCCCATTGCGCCATTCGTGCCCGGCACCTTAGCTGACGGCGTCGTCTACGTCTCCGGCACCTTGCCGTTCGATGCCAACAACAACGTGGTGCACGTCGGTGATGCCGCCGCGCAAACGCGTCACGTGCTGGAGACCATTAAAAAGGTGATCGAAACTGCCGGCGGCACCATGGAAGACGTGACCTTCAACTCGATTTTTCTCACCGACTGGAGCAACTACGCAGCGATTAATCAGATCTACGCCGAATACTTCCCCGGTGATAAACCGGCGCGCTTCTGCATTCAGTGCGGCTTAGTGAAACCGGATGCGCTGATCGAAATCGCCACCGTTGCGCATATCGGCAAACAGGAGGCCTGATGCATCTGGAGATCCAGGGTTCAACCGCTGAAGATGCGCCGACGCTGGTGCTCGCTTCCGGTTTAGGCGGCGTCGCCGGTTTCTGGCAACCGCAGCTGGCGGCGCTGACGCCGCATTATCGCGTGGTGACGTACGATCAGCGCGGCACCGGCCGCAGTACCGATACGCTGCCGGACGGCTACAGCATGACGATGATGGCGGCGGAACTGGCAGAAACGCTGGAACAGCACGGCATTCAACATTACGACATTATCGGCCATGCGCTGGGCGGCTTAATCGGCCTGCAACTGGCGCTGGACTTCCCGCAGCGCGTGGGCCGCGTGGTGGTGATCAACGGCTGGCTTTCGCTGGATGCGCACACGCAGCGCTGCTTCCAGGTGCGTCAGGATCTGCTGATGAACGTCGGCGTCGAAGCCTTTGTGCGTGCGCAGCCGCTGTTCCTCTATCCCGCGGAATGGCTGGCGCGCAATCAGGAGCGCATTAACGCTGAAGATGCGCATCATGTCGCCCATTTTCAGGGCATGGAAAACCTGCTGCGTCGCTTGCATGCATTGAAAAGCGCGGATTTCCGCGCACATGTGACGCGCATCTCCCAGCCGGTGTTAGCGATCTGCAGCCAGGACGATCTGCTGGTGCCGTGGAGCTGCTCACCGCAGCTGGCGCAGGCGCTGCCCAACGGCAGCCTGATTGAGATGGCCTGGGGCGGACACGCGATGAGCGTCACCGATGCCGACAACTTTAATGCGCTGCTGCTGCGCTGGCTGGCCGATACGGCTGCGTCTGCCCAGCGAGCGGCCAGCTAATCACAGGAGCCGCCAATGAGCGTGCATGAACTGCCAATTTTACCCGGTGTAGAACGCGATGCGTTTCGTAACGCGATGGCGTGCTTAGGCGCGGCGGTGAATATCATCACCACCGATGGTCCCGCTGGACGCGCCGGATTTCCCGCCTCGGCGGTGTGCAGCGTTACTGATACGCCGCCCACGCTGCTGGTTTGTCTTAATCGGTCAGCGTCGGTGTGGCCGATTTTTCGCGACAACGGTTATCTGTGCGTTAACACCCTGGCCGCCGGGCATGAAGATCTCTCGACGCTATTTGGCGGCAAAACGCCGATGGCAGGACGCTTTGCCGCCGCTGACTGGCACACGCTGGCCAGCGGTTCACCGCTGTTAGACGGCGCGCTGGTGTCGTTTGACTGCAAAGTGGCACAAGTAGTCAGCGTGGGCACGCACGACATTCTGTTTAGCGAAGTGCAGGCGCTGGTACGCAATGATGAAACGCACGGTTTAGCATGGTTTGACCGTGGCTATCATCACCTTTTACGGCAGGACGCCCGCTAACGCCGCCTTGTGCGGCCCGCTTTCACTGACACCCTGGAGATGACGATGGCGAGTTCCTGGTTCCCCCGCTGGCAGAAAAAGTCAGCCATGACCGATGATGGGCTGATTGCGCCGGACGAAACGCTGCCGTTTGCGCAGACGGTCGTGCTTGGCCTGCAGCATGCTGTGGCAATGTTTGGCGCAACGGTGCTGATGCCGTTGCTGATGGGACTGGACCCCAATCTGGCGATTCTGGTTTCGGGCATCGGTACGCTGCTGTTCTTCCTGGTCACCGGCGGGCGCGTACCCAGCTATCTCGGATCCAGCGCGGCGTTTGTTGGCGTTATCATCGCGGTAACCGGCTTTAACGGTCAGGGACTCAACCCCAACCTGGCGCTGGCGCTGGGCGGCGTGATTGCCTGCGGCGCGCTCTATACGCTGATTGGCCTGATCGTGATGAAAGTCGGTACCGGCTGGATCGAGCGTCTGATGCCGCCGGTGGTCACGGGCGCGGTGGTGATGGCGATTGGTCTGAACCTGGCGCCAATTGCGGTGCACGGGGTGTCCGGCTCAATGTTTGACAGCTGGATGGCAGTGATGACGGTGCTGTGCATTGGTCTGGTGGCGGTATTCACGCGCGGGATGATCCAGCGCCTGCTGATTCTGGTCGGTCTGATTGTTGCGTGGGCCATCTATGCACTGCTAACCAACGTGATGGGCTTCGGCAAACCCGTGGATTTCAGCGGCCTTGCCAACGCACCGTGGTTTGGCCTGCCGCACACCACCGCACCGATCTTTGATATGCAGGCCATCGTGATGATCGCGCCTGTGGCGATCATTCTGGTGGCGGAAAACCTCGGGCACATTAAAGCCGTGGCGGGCATGACCGGGCGCAATCTTGATCCCTGGATGGGCCGCGCCTTTGTCGGCGACGGTCTGGCAACCATGCTGTCGGGCTCAATCGGCGGCAGCGGTGTCACCACCTACGCGGAAAATATCGGTGTGATGGCGGTAACCAAAGTCTACTCAACGCTGGCCTTTGTGGCCGCCGCGGCGATCGCTTTGGTGCTTGGCTTCTCACCGAAATTTGGCGCGCTGATCCACACCATTCCCGGTCCGGTGATTGGTGGCGCCTCGATTGTGGTGTTTGGTTTGATCGCGGTGGCGGGCGCACGCATTTGGGTGCAGAACCATGTGGATTTTAATCAGAATGGCAATTTGATCATGGTGGCGACCACGCTGGTGCTGGGCGCCGGTGATTTTGCCCTGAAGATTGGCAGCTTCACCCTTGGCGGCATCGGCACCGCCACCTTTGGTGCCATCATCCTGAACGCGATTTTACAACGTCGCGGCGCCGCGCTGGCGAACCAGGCGGCACGGCAACACCCTTAAGGCTCGAGCGGTGCCTGATTGGGCACCGCTTTCTTGCGGCGTATACGCAGTTCGCTGACGATCACCCCACAAACAATCAGTGCCGCGCCCAGTAGCGCAGCAGCAGGTAGACGCTCGCCCGCCAAACGCCCTACCACGCCCGCCCACACCGGTTCACCGGCGTAAATCACCGTGGCACGCGTCGGTGAAACGCTGCGTTGCGCCCAGTTCATCGTCACCTGAATCAAGGCGCTGGCCGCACCCAGACCCAACGCGCTCAGCAGCAACGGCGTTGACATGGCAGGAACCGATTCGCCATTCGGGATCATCAGAACAAAGGCGCAGGCCGATGCCACCATCAGCTGAATCAGCGTGACGCGGCGCACATCGACCTGTCCGGCATAACGGCTGATCAGGATGATCTCCGCCGCGATTGCCAGCGTGCTCAGTAAGGTGGCGATTTCACCGGCATTCAGCGTCAAACTGCCATCCTGCGGACCCGCCACCAGCACTAAACCGGTAAACGCCAGCAAAATGCCCAGCCACGCCATCAATCCCGGCGGACGGCGCAGGAATAACCATTGCAGCAGCGGCACCACCGGCACGTAGAGCGCGGTGATAAACGCCGACTGACTGCTGGAAATGGTTTGCATGCCCCAGGTTTGCAGACCGTAGCCGCCGGCAATCGACAGGCCAATCAGCGCCCCGGCTTTGATTTCCAGCCAGGTCACTTGCTTGAGATAACGACGGAAGAAAAAGGCCAGCAGCAGCGATGCCGTAGCAAAACGTAATCCCACAAAAAAGAACGGACCGGAATGGGCCATCGCCCGGTGTACCACCAAAAAAGTGCCACCCCAAACCATGGTAATAAATATGAGCACCAACTCCTGACGCGAAATACGCAGGCTGAGACGAGAAGAAGAAGCGGACATAACGCACCAGAATAATCAGTTGGCGGTCAGTTTGCTCAGAGAGCGGGGAAATTGCAATGCCTGTCACCGCCGGGCGAACCCGGCGGCCGGGGATTAACGGTCAGTGGCGCTATTTCTTGCCGCGGCTGCGTCCCCCTTTTTCACCGGCTACAGACGCGCGCTGTGGGTCGTTTCTAAAATTACCCCCGCTGTTTTTGCCGCCTTTACGACCCGCTTCTGCGGCCCTTTCACGGTCCTCTGCGAAATTGCCTGATCCTCCACGATGTTCGGCCATCATTTCCTCCACGGATTGAGCATCCAGATTAGGCGCTTATCACGATGCTGCCGTGAAAAGCTTAGCGGCGGATATTCCGCACACCTGATTAAATAATAGACACCGTAGCGGTGAGATCGGCCTTATATTCACAATTTGAAACAGATAATTCACTCATTTCACTGCGAAAAAGCAAATTTACCGCCGCGTTACAAGCAGTTAGCCGACACTTATTGGCACCTGCTTAACCTCTGTACAGCAGCCTGCGCAGGCTCTTCTATACTTTGATTACTCACCACCCCAGCAGGATGAAAACCATGGCAAAGATTTTGGTGCTCTATTATTCGATGTACGGACATATTGAAACCATGGCGCAAGCCGTGGCCGACGGTGCAAAGAGCGTGAGCGGCGCGGAAGTTACGATATTGCGCGTGCCGGAAAGCATGGATGCCGAGCGTTTCGCCCAGGTTGGCGGCAAAGTGGATCAGGCCGCGCCTGAAGCGAAACCGGAAGATTTGCCGCAGTATGATGCCATCATCGTTGGCACGCCCACGCGCTTCGGCAACATGGCGGGGCAGATGCGTAACTTCTGGGATTGCACCGGCGGCTTGTGGGCTTCGGGCGCGCTGTACGGCAAAATCGCCAGCGTCTTTGCTTCCACCGGTACCGGCGGCGGCCAGGAGCAAACCATCACTTCCGTCTGGACCACCCTCGCCCATCACGGCATGGTGATTGTTCCCATCGGTTATGGCACTAAAGAACTCTTCGACATCTCCCACGTACGCGGCGGAACGCCCTACGGCGCCACCACGCTGGCGGGCGGAGATGGATCACGTCAACCTTCGGCGGAAGAACTGGATATTGCCCGTTTTCAGGGCCAACACGTTGCCGGACTGGCGGTAAAGCTACAGGGATAAAATCCACAACAGGAGACCTTCATGACAACAGAACAGTCGAAAGAGCATCACGTAGGCGAATGGGCATCACTGCGCCACACTTCACGCGAAATCGCTGAAGCCATTTTTGAGGTAGCCAATTACGACGAACGTTTAGCCGAGCAGATCTGGAGCCAGCAAGGCAGCGATGAAGTGCTGATTCGCGCCTTCAAAAAGACCGACCAGGATGTTCTGACCTGGGACGATAAAACGGTCGAGCGCAAAAACGTTTAAATTGCAGGCGGGCATTGTCCCGCCTTTGTTACCTTTACATCACCAAGGAGCCTTGTATGTCAGCCTATCAAAGTATCAATCCAGCCAATAACCAACTGCTAAAAGCGTGGAACGAGCACGATGATGCCTATGCACAACAGGCGCTGGAAACCGCAGATGCGCTTTATCATTCCGCGTGGAGTAAAGGCGATATTCAACCGCGTCTGCAGGTGCTACACCGTTTAGCCGATTTGATTGACCAACGGGCCGAAGAGCTGGCGACCATCGCCAGTAAAGAGATGGGCAAACTGATTGGCCAGAGCCGTGGTGAAGTAAAAATCTGTTCGCAGATCGCCCGCTACTACGCTGAACATGCCGCGACATTTTTACAGCCGCAACCCTACGCCAGCGATGTGGGCGATGCCTGGCTTGAGTACCATCCGATTGGCGTGATCGTCGCGGTTGAGCCGTGGAACTTCCCTTACTATCAGCTGATGCGCGTGCTGGCGCCAAACCTGGCGCTCGGCAATCCGGTGCTGGCGAAACACGCCAATATCGTGCCGCACTGCGCCGATGTGTTTGAAAAGCTGGTAGAAGAAGCCGGTGCGCCAAAAGGCGCATGGACCAACCTGTTTATCTCCACCGATCAAGTCGCGGATTTGATTGCCGATCCGCGCGTGCAAGGCGTGGCGCTGACGGGTTCAGAACGCGCCGGTAGCGCCGTGGCGGAACAGGCCGGTAAACACTTGAAGAAATCGACGCTGGAGCTGGGCGGTAACGATGTGTTTGTGGTGCTGGACGATGCCGATATCGATGAAGCGGTACGTCAGGGTGCGCAAGCTCGCCTTAGTAACTGCGGCCAGGTCTGTACCGCCGCCAAGCGCTTTATTTTGCATGAGAAAATTGCCGATACGTTTATGGCCAAATTTAGCGCGGCTCTGCAATCGGCCACGCCGGGCGATCCGCTTGATGAGAAAACCACGCTTGGCCCGCTCTCTTCAAAAGATGCGCGCGATCGTTTAGTGAAGCAGGTTGAGGAAGCGGTGCAAAATGGTGCGCGCGTGGAGTTTGGTGGACGCGCCATTGATGGCGTCGGCTGCTATTACCAGCCAACGGTGCTCACCGGTCTGACGCCAGACAATCCTGCTTACTATCAGGAGTTCTTTGGCCCGGTAGCACAGGTGTATGTGGTGGCGGACGATCGTGCCGCTGTGGCACTGGCGAATGATTCAAATTACGGCCTGGGCGGTTCAGTCTGGACTAAAGACATTGCGCGCGGCCGTAAGATGGCATCGCAGATTGAAACCGGCATGGTGTTTATCAATTCGCAGAGCGATACCTCCGCAGAGCTGCCGTTTGGTGGCGTGAAACGTTCCGGATACGGACGTGAGTTATCGGATCTGGGGATTAAAGAGTTCGCCAACCAAAAATTAGTGGTCGTCGCCGGTTAACTGGCACAAAAAACCCCGCCGCGGCGGGGTTTTCTTTGAGCAGCAAACTCAGTTACTGGTCGCTGCTTTGGCCGGTTCTTCTGATTTGGCCGGCGTTGCATCGGCTTGCGCTTTCTGTGCTGCTGCCGCATCAGCCTTGGCTTTGTCATCCGCTGCTTTCTGGGCAGTGGCTTTCTCCGCTTTGGCTTTCTCGTCTGCCGCTTTCTGCGCGGCCGCTTTATCCGCCTTCACTTTCTCTTCAGCCGCTTTCGCGTCTGCAGCCTTCTGTGCTGCGGCTTTATCCGCTGCTGCTTTGTCTGCGGCTGCTTTATCCGCAGCAGCCTGATCGGCTTTCTGCTTAGCGTCATCTGCGGCTGGTGCTGCGGCCGCAGGTGCTGGCTGTTCTGCCGCAGCCAGTGCTGCAGCAGGCTGCAGTGGCGTACCTTGCAGAGCGCCATTCAATGCGCCGGTGAATTGATCCCAGCTGCAGTAGCCGTTGGCATCCGTTTCACAGCCCGCCAGTTGCAGCGTGACGCGCTTCGGTGGATTTTTCAGGCTCAGCACATCGGCATCGCGCAGCTGATCGGCCGTTTGATAGACGTACTCAACTTTCAGCAGATCTTTGTTGTTCTTCACATCGTGCCAGCGTTCTAATACTACCTGGCCGCCAATCGGCGTTTTCTCATCGTTGCCCGGCAGTTCATAAGGCTTAACCTGCAACGCGCTGAGTAAGGAGGCGATGTTGGAATCATGACCGACCATCAGCGTCACTTTTGGCGCGTTGGCTTTGTCCTGATCGACTAACTGGCTGCGGATGTAATCCACCAGCGGTGCGGCCACTTCGCGCGCCACTTCAGGAGAGGCGAACAGCGCATCCTGATAACCGTTTTTGATCGACGCCAGCTCTTTCCACTGTTCAGGCGTTTTGATCTGGCCCCAGGCAACCTGATCGGCCGGGAAACCTTCGTAATATTGCAGCGTAAACGCATCCACCAGCGAGTTGCCGATTTTCAGCGGACCGCTTACGTTCGGCTCTTTACCGTTATCCGCGCTGAAAGTGTTATCGCCGCTGCTCAAATCACACTGCTTTTTGCCGTTACAGGCCGGGGCAGATTTGTAATCGACGATTTTTTCCAGCTGCTGGAAGGCAGGCTTCAGTGCCAGCTTTTCATTGGCGGCGGTCATAGCAGCCAGGGCTTTCTTGTTGAATTCATCGCTGCCGTCGGTGACGACCGGATTGAAGATCGGATCCATGGTGCCCATCGCATCCTGATGCGTGACCGCGATATCACAGCCAGGGAAGGCGCCAGTGATAAAGTACTGCGCGGTCGCCACGGTGCGCTGCAGGCTGTTGGCGTAAACAAAGATGTTGCTGCTATCCGGGCAAGTCCCGTTCTGGACTAAGCCCTGCTGTGCCAGCCACTGACGGGTATAATTCCCCATGTAGACTTCCAGCACGCCACCTTTGGTGGTGAGCTCACCGCCCGCGACATCCCACTGCGGCCAGCTCTTTTTGGTGGATTGTTCCAGTACGCTGCCGTTGTTGGCGAGCGGCGCACGCAGGTTATGACGGCTTAACATCAGCACCTGCTGGAGTTGCATATCTCCATCCGCAGCATAGGCGGACATGCCCATCGGGAGCGCAGCGATGACTGACAACGCGTAAAGACTCAGTTTCTTGATCATTGTGCCTATTCCATAATTCATCAGTGAAACACTCTGGCTTTCAAACGATTAGCCCGCCAAAGAGCGAATTACCACACAGTGTAACTCAGCTTGCATCGGAAAATCGCCAGATGTTTGCAAAAAACCGTGCATGGAATATAGCAGTTAACGCGCGTGGCGTCGGGGAACGGCAGCAGATGGAAAAGCAACGCGATGTTTTTCGGAATTTATGAACGCAGAAAAGCAAAAAGCCCGCATTTCTGCGGGCTTCTTTAATATGGCGGAGGAACAGAGATTCGAACTCTGGGATGGTTTCCCATCGACGGTTTTCAAGACCGTTGCCTTAAGCCACTCGGCCATCCCTCCGGGGATTTTTTTGTTGCGTCACTCTGCAAGAGTGAATGGCGGAGGAGGAGAGATTCGAACTCTCGGATGGTTTCCCATCGACGGTTTTCAAGACCGTTGCCTTAAGCCACTCGGCCACCCCTCCGCAATGAGGCGCACTATAAACATCCCCCATAACGATGTAAAGCCTGCAATGAATCGTTCGGCTGAAAAACAGCCAAATTCTATTTTTTCGGCGTCAATTTCGCCATTCTGCTCAGCGAAACAGCAATTTATCGCGTAAAGATGGGTAAAACGCCTTTTCTGTCTTTCAGGCGCTGCGTATCCTCGTGCCATATTTGGTGTTTCTCTCTTTAAGGAGCGCATGATGGAAAGAATTTTTAGCTCGTCGCAGCAATCGTTAGTCAGCACCCACAAGGTGCTGCGCAATACTTATCTGTTACTTGGCTTTACGCTGGCCTTCTCGGCCGTCACCGCCACACTCAGCACCGTGTTTGCCTTGCCTTCACCGGGCCTGATTCTGATGCTGGTCGGCTTTTATGGCTTGATGTTTCTGACGCATAAACTGGCTAACAGCCCGGCAGGTATTCTGGCGGCCTTCGCTTTCACCGGCTTCCTCGGTTACTGCCTTGGGCCAATCCTGAGCTCGTTCCTCACTGCAGGCATGGGTGATGTGATCGCTATGGCACTGGGCGGTACCGCGCTGGTGTTCTTCGGTTGCTCGGCCTACGTATTGACCACGCGCCGCGATATGTCATTCCTGAGTGGCATGATGATGGCCGGCTTTGTCGTGCTGCTGGTGGCGGTGGTTGCTAATATCTTCCTGCAACTGCCTGCGCTGCATCTGGCGATTAGCGCCCTGTTCATCCTGTTCTCTGCCGGTGCCATCCTGTGGGAAACCAGCAACATCATCCACGGTGGTGAAACCAACTACATTCGCGCCACCGTAAGCCTGTATGTTTCGCTGTATAACATTTTTGTTAGCCTGTTGAGCCTGCTGGGCTTCGCTAACCGCGATTAAGCTGCCGCAAGAGTTATCAAACCCCGCTTCGGCGGGGTTTTTGCTTTTTATGGCCGCGCGAATTTACAATGTGTCGATTAACGCCATGAGGAATGACTGTGAATTTTGCTGGTAAAGAGATTGCCACCGATGCGGAAGGCTATCTAAAAAATAGCGCTGACTGGAGCGAGCCGCTGGCCGCTGCCATCGCGGAGCAAGAAGCGATCGTGATGAGTGACGCGCACTGGGAAGTGGTGCACTTTGTGCGCAACTTTTACCAGGAATTTAATACGTCGCCGGCGGTGCGCATGCTGGTGAAAGCCATGGCGCAAAAATATGGCGAGGAAAAAGGCAACAGCCGCTATCTGTTCCGCCTGTTCCCGGAAGGCCCGGCGAAGCAGGCGACCAAAATTGCCGGATTGCCAAAACCGGCGAAATGCTTGTAATCAGCCGGTGGTGAATCGGGTCGGCATTTCCCTGGGCTGATGCGGCTCCACCAGAACTTTATCCACCCGCGCGCTGCGCGGCCCACCCGCTTTGAGCCAACTGATCAATGCATCGACCTGCTGCGCCTCACCGGACGCCAGCACTTCAACGCTGCCGTCCGCCAGATTGTGCGCATAACCGTTAAGATTCAATTCTCTGGCCTGCGCTTGGGTGTGGTAGCGAAACCCCACGCCCTGCACGATGCCGTGCACCCAAATTTTACAGCATGTGGTAACCATTGCGTTCTCCCATCACCTTGCGTTGCAATTTGCCGCCATCCGCCGGAAAATGGCGCCTCATTTTTTCAGGTAAGCATAGCAAACTATGACCGTTCGATTGATTCTCACAAAGGGACGTGAAAAATCCCTGCTCCGCCGCCATCCGTGGGTGTTCTCTGGTGCCGTTGCACGTATGGAAGGTAAAGCCCAGTCTGGTGAAACCATTGATATCTGTGACTGCAATGGCAAATGGCTGGCTCGCGCCGCGTATTCTCCGCAATCACAAATTCGCGCACGCGTCTGGAGTTGGCAACAGGATGAGTCAATCGACATCACCTTCTTCGTGCGCCGCTTTGAGCAAGCCCAGCTGTGGCGTGACTGGCTGGCGAAACGTGATGGGCTGGACAGCTATCGCCTGATTGCCGGTGAGTCTGATGGCATGCCGGGCGTAACCATCGATCGCTTCGGCAACTTCCTGGTGATGCAGCTGTTATCTGCGGGTGCTGAGTATCAGCGTCCGGCCATCGTCTCCGCCTTACAGCAGTGTTTCCCGGATTGCGCTATTTACGATCGCTCAGACGTGGCGGTGCGTAAAAAAGAGGGATTGGAGCTGGCGCAAGGGCCGGTTTCGGGTGAACTGCCGCCACCGCTGCTGCCGATTACTGAACACGGCATGAAGCTGCTGGTGGATATTCAGGGCGGTCATAAAACCGGCTATTACCTTGATCAGCGTGACAGCCGTTTTGCCACGCGTGGCTACTCAGATAATGCACGCGTGCTGAACTGCTTCTCTTACACCGGTGGTTTTGCGGTTTCTGCCTTGATGGGCGGCTGTCGTGAAGTGATTAGCGTTGATACTTCGCAAGACGCACTCGACGTGGCGAAACAGAACGTTGAACTCAATGGTCTGGATGTGTCGCGTGCCCAGTTTGTGCGTGACGATGTGTTCAAACTGCTGCGTCGTTATCGCGACAGCGGCGAAAAGTTCGACCTGATCGTCATGGATCCGCCGAAATTCGTTGAAAATAAAAATCAGTTGATGGGCGCGTGTCGCGGCTATAAAGATATCAATATGCTGGCCATTCAGCTGTTGAATCCCGGTGGCGTATTGCTGACCTTCTCCTGTTCTGGCCTGATGCCAACCGATTTGTTTCAGAAAATCATCGCTGATGCCGCCGTTGATGCCGGTCGTGATGTACAATTTATAGAGCAGTTCCGTCAGGCAGCCGACCATCCAGTGATCGCCAGCTATCCTGAAGGGCTTTATCTGAAAGGTTTTGCCTGCCGCGTGCTGTGACTTGAAAACGCTGTCCCTGCCTCCATATTGGTTACAGGGCAGTCTTTTGGGAGGTCACAATGATTACGACTAAATTTGGAATTGGACAGCAGGTCCGACATCGTCTCTCCGGGGTGCTCGGCGTTATCGTGGATGTCGATCCGGAGTTTTCGCTTGATGAGCCAGAAGTTGATGATGTCGCTGCCAGCGAAACGCTGCGCGCCGCGCCCTGGTATCATGTGGTGATGGAAGATGAAGAAGGCGATCAGGTGCATACCTATGTCGCTGAAGTTCAGCTGGCGGGGGAAACCTCCTTCGAACATCCCGAACAGCCTTCAATGGATGAGCTGGCCGCGTCAATTCGGCAACAGCTGCAGGCACCCAGCCTGAGACATTAATCAAACGGCGACTCCGGTCGCCGTTTCTGTTTTAGTGCCTAATCCCCAGCCGAGGAATTTCAATTTTTGGACAGCGATCCATTATCACGGTCATACCCGCGTCTTGCGCCAGCACCGCCGCCTGCTCATTAATCACGCCCAGCTGTAACCACAGCGTATCCGCTCCAATGGCGATCGCTTCCTGCGCAACGCCCCAGGCCGCTTCGACATTGCGAAACACATCCACCATATCCACTTTTCCAGGTACATCCGCCAGCGTGGCATAGGCGGTTTGGCCAAGAAGTTGCTGTCCCGCCAATTTAGGACTCACCGGAATCACCTCGTATCCCTGCTCAAGCAAATATTTCATCACGCCATAGCTCGGGCGATCGGGGCGGTCACTGGCGCCCACTAACGCGATACGTTTAGTTTTAGTCAGCACATCGCGAATCGTTTGATCATTCATCTTTTTTCTCCTGGTTCATTCGCTTAAGTGTAGATGGCATTGCGCATCAGGCTGCAACTGTTGGTCACCAGAACTTTGCGCAGCAGCACGAATAAATATGTAAAAATGTAAATTTACTGCCATAATGTAATACTTTGCTACACATAATCGATTTACCCCCTTCTGCCGGGAGTTGAAATGAAGCTGTCTTTAACTGCTACGGGTTTACTGCTGTTGCTCGTATCAGCCTCATGCCAGGCCATCACTCTCAAGCTCGATCCCGAGATCGAACTGCTGGTGCTGGACGGGCGTAAAATTTCTGGTTCGCTGTTGAAAGGCGCAGGCAGCCTTGAGCTGGATCGTGGGCAGCATCAGTTTCTGTTTCGTGTGGAAAAACCGGGCACTGACGCCGCGCACTTTCAATCCGTGCCGATGATTGTCACTTTCAGCGCCAATGCTCATTCGGTGGCAATTCGCTTGCCTGCGCTCACTAATCGTCGTGAACGTACCACCTTCGACAAAACCCTCAACTTTCAACTGATTGATGAACGCGGCATAGAAATCACCAGCCTGCGCGACCATTTGCCGAAGCCAGGTGATAACGATTTCGAAAAGGCGATGGTGAATTATAATCGTGATGCCCACGCCGCTTCGGTTCCGCGTTTTGCCTTACATTCGCTGAACGCCAGCGAGGCGCAGTTGAATCTGGATTACGCCTGGCAGGATGTTAGCGATCTTCCCTCTTTACATGGCTGGTTCAAGCGTTTTGATGCCGCCACACGTCTGCGTTTTATTAGCTGGATGAAAACCTTACGCGCAAGTTGATAGTGATGAAACGCCAGGGGTAAACTCCTGCATTAACACATAATGCATGAGAAGAAACAGGAAGCCCTATGGAGCAGACCGTTCGTACCCTTCAGGTTCAGAAACATATCGCCCTCGTTGCACACGATCACTGTAAAGCCTCGCTGCTGGAGTGGGTGCAAACCAACCAAAGCACGCTGCAACAGCATGTGTTGTACGCTACCGGCACCACCGGCAATCTGATTAATCGTCATACCGGATTGGATGTTAACGCCATGCTAAGCGGCCCGATGGGCGGCGATCAGCAAGTGGGTGCGTTGATTTCGGAAGGTAAAATTGATGTGCTGATTTTCTTCTGGGATCCGCTGAATGCGGTGCCGCACGATCCAGATGTCAAAGCGCTGCTGCGCCTCGCCACGGTGTGGAATATCCCGGTGGCCAATAACCGCACCACCGCAGATTTTATTATCCAGTCACCGAAGTTTGCCCAACAGATTGAGATTCAGATTCCAGACTATCAGCGTTATCTCGCCGAACGCCTGAAACCCTAATCATCAGGCCTTACGGCTTTGTGGCACACCTAATTCGCGCAGGTGCTCGACAAATACCGAAGGCCGATCTTTATCGAACATCAGCCACACCTGCTGGCGCGCACGCGTCATCGCCACATACGCCAGCCGTCGCTCCTCCGCATCCGGGAAATCTTCCGGCTGCGGCAGCAAACCCTCTTCCATGATGGATTCCCGCGCTTGTGCCGGGAAACCGTCGCGTCCCTGATGCAGCCCCAATACAATAACAAAATCCGCCTGTTGTCCTTTGCTGGCATGGATCGTCATGAAATCCAGCTTTAACTTTGGCCAGCGCGTTTTAGCTTTATCGAGGATTGCTGGCCGCAAATGGTGGTAACGCGCCAGCAGCAGTACGCGCTCTTCGGGTTTGGCATAACCGCTCAGCTTATCGAACAGCGCTTCCAGTTGATCCTGCGGCAGCAAAGTCACCGATTTTTTATTGCCTTTGCTCAAGCTGTTCAGCGGCTTGCGCAGCTGATGCGGGTTCTGTTGTACAAAGCGATTGGCTATCTCACCAATACGATCGTTAAAGCGATAGGAGGTATCCAGCACGCAGCGATCGCCATCGCCGAAATAGTGATGGAACGCGGTGGTCAAACTCATTTCGGCACCGCTAAAGCGATAGATTGCCTGCCAGTCATCGCCCACCGCGTACAGGCTGGTTCGCTTGTTTTGCTGACGCAGCGCCGTCAGCAGTGCGGCTCGCTGCGGTGAGATGTCCTGAAACTCATCGACCAGAATATGCTTCCACGGGCTGATAAAACGCCCTTTCTCCAGAATGGCAATCGCCTGATGAATCAGCCCGGAGAAATCGACCGCGCCCTCCTCTTTCAGCGCGCTTTTCCATGCCTTTAACAGTGGCGCCATCAGTTTGACACGCTTGCTGAAATTATCGCGCTTCGCTTCTGCCACATCCGCGATCATTGCCGCCTGCGCGCCGCCGTGCATGCGCATCAAGCCCAGCCAGCGCTCCATGCGCGATGCGATGCGCTGCGCCAGTTTGTCATCTTGCCAAAAGGGACCTTCGGGAATCTCCCACTCCAGCTCATCCTGCAACCACTGACGCCAGCCGCTGGCCTGCGCTTTTTTGCTGTTGCACTGCTCGCGCCAGGTCTCTATCAGCAACTGTCGCCGCGCCTTGCTGTCGCTTTCCAGCTTGCTAATCACCGGTTGTTTGTTACTGCCTTCGCGGATGATATGCAGCGCCAACGCATGGAAGGTACGCGCCTGAATCGCGCTTTCACCAAGGCGCGTTTGAATACGGTCATTCATCTCTTCTGCCGCCTGACGACCAAACGCCAGCAACAGAATTTGATCCGCTTGCGCCAGCTTGCGTTTCAGTAGCCAACCGGCGCGCGCCACCAGCACCGAGGTTTTGCCACTGCCCGCCCCCGCCAGCACCAGCAGCGCGTCTTCGCCATTCACTACAGCTTCGCATTGCGATGGATTGAGCGGCGTGGTTTCAACCGTGGAAAAGAATTCGTGATAGTCGCTGAGGATCTTACTGGTCCATTGGCGATTGCGTTGGCGGATCGCCGCTTCACCCTGCTCCAGCCATTGCTGGCAGAATTCCCAGCGCTCACGACAGTTATCAAACTCGGCAATACGCGCGAGAGGCAACGGCAAGGCAGAAAACTGGCGTGTAATGCTCTCTTTTACCGCGCTCAGCTCACTGCGTTTCAACCAGCGATCCTGTTGGGTGAAGGCGAGGATTTCCTGCTCCAGCGCGACCAACACCTCCGCGCTCACCTCGCTCATCTCCTGGCTCCACTGCTGCCAGGCGTGCTGCAAGTAGTGGAAAAAGCGCTGCGTTTCCTGCCATTCGGTACCATGCAGGCGCACCACTTTCTCATCTGGCAGCAGAAACTCCAGTTCGCCCCATACCATGCCGCGTTTACAGGCAATGTTGAGCAACTGGTTAAACGGGATCAGATATTCATGGCGATCGCCACTGACTTCCACGCCGGCGGCCAGCAAGCGCACCCGATTATAGGGATGCTGTGCCAGACGTTTACCCATTGATGTTGCTTTCAGTTCCATGTCCGCACCGTCATGTGGAATTCGATATCGCGCAGTTTACCTGTCAGACTCTTGGCGCTCCAGCCTTAAAACAGGCTAAACTTGGCGCCACATATTGCGGATTACAAAAGGAAAAACACGTTTATGCGTACCGTACTTAATATTCTTAATTTCATTCTCGGCGGCTTTTTCACCACCCTCAGCTGGCTGTTTGCCACCCTGATGAGCATCGTGCTGATTTTTACGCTGCCGTTGACGCGCTCCTGCTGGGAAATCACCAAACTGTCTCTGCTGCCCTTTGGCAACGAAGCGGTGCATGTCGATGTGCTGCGCCCCGACAGTAAAAGCCATGTGATGAATACCGGCGGTACCTTCCTTAACATTTTCTGGCTGATACTGTTTGGCTGGTGGCTATGTCTGGCGCATATCTCGGCGGGTATCGTGCAGTGTCTGACCATCATCGGCATTCCTGTTGGCATCGCCAACTTCAAAATTGCCGCGATTGCGCTGTGGCCGGTTGGCCGTCGCGTGGTCTCCGTTGAAGAAGCGCAGGCTGCGCGTGAAGCCAATGCGCGTCGCCGCTACTGAGGCCGTTCAATGATTCATGACGCCTTTCCAGGCTGGCGACGTTATCTGTTTAACAGCAGCCTACGCTATTTGCTGCGCATCTTCTTTGCCTTAACCGGATGCGCGGCGGTACCGTGGTGGCTGCACCAAATCGAGTGGACCATTCCGCTGACGCTGGGCGTGGTCGCCGCGGCGCTGGCGGATCTCGACGATCGCTGGATTGGGCGTGTACGCAATCTTTTGATCACCCTGGTGTGTTTCTGTATTGCTTCGGTGTCGGTGGAACTGCTGTTCCCCCATCCGTGGGCGTTTGCTCTGGGTCTGGCGCTTTCCAGCTGGGGCTTTATTTTGCTCGGTGCGCTGGGACAGCGTTATGCCACCATCGCCTTTGGTGCGCTGCTGATTGCGGTTTATACCATGCTGGGCATCGGCTTGTTCCCGCAGTGGTGGATGCAGCCAGCGCTGCTGTTGATCGGTGCCCTTTGGTACAACTTGCTGACCTTTGTTGGTCATTTGATGTTTCCGGTGCGCCCGGTGCAGGAACAGCTGGCAGGCAGTTTTTCCCAGCTGGCGCGCTATCTTGAAGCCAAAGCAAACCTGTTTGATCCCGATGGCGGCGATCAGGATGACGCTACGCTGGTTGCCACGGCGATGGTCAACAGCCAGTTGGTGGCCCAGCTCAATCTCACTAAAAGCACTATTCAAAGTCGTTTGCGTGGCGACCGCGGTTCACGCAGCACGCGTCGCAGCCTGCACTACTATTTTGTCGCGCAGGATATCCATGAACGCGCCAGCTCCTCGCATCTGCAATATCATTTGCTGCGTGATAACTGGCGTTACAACGAAGTGCTGTTCCGTTTCCAGCGCCTGATGAACATGCAAGCGCGCGCGTGTCGGCAACTGGCGGAGACCATTTTGCTGCGTCAGCCGTGGCATCACGACAGCCATTTTGAACGCACCTTTGAACGGCTGGAAACCGCGCTGCAACGCCTTCAGCAGAACGAGCCGCAGGATCCACACATTCACGCACTGTTCTGGCTGCTGCGTAATCTGCGTGCCATTGATGCGCAACTGGCATCGATTGAGTCAGAGCAGATGCTGGCCGAACCGTCCCCGCAGAGCGATCACCATCTGTCACGGGAAGGGCTCAGCGGCTGGGCGGATATCCGCTTACGCCTGAGTCGCCATCTCAGCCCACAATCGGCCCTGTTCCGCCATGCAGTGCGTATGTCGCTAGTGCTGTGTGTTGGCTACGCCTTTATTCAAATCACCGGCGTCGATCGCGGTTACTGGATCTTGCTGACCAGCCTGTTCGTCTGCCAGCCCAATTACAACGCCACCCGACGACGCCTCGCCTTGCGTATTGGCGGTACCTTAGCCGGCATCGCCATCGGCCTGCCGGTCTTGTGGCTGGTGCCCTCGATTGAAGGTCAGCTGGTGCTGATCGTGCTGAGCGGCGTGCTGTTCTTCGCATTCCGCCAGATTCAATATGCGCAAGCCACGTTGTTTATCACCTTGCTGGTTCTGCTGTGCTTCAATTTGCTCGGCGAAGGCTTTGAAGTGGCGCTACCGCGCGTGGTGGATACCTTGCTTGGCTGTGGCCTGGCATGGCTAGCCGTGGCATTTGTCTGGCCCGACTGGCGTTTTCGCAAAATCACCGCCGTTGCCGATCGAACGTTGGATGCCAACTGCCGCTATCTGGATGCGATTATGGAGCAATACCATCAAGGCAAGGACAATAGCCTGGCTTATCGCGTGGCACGTCGCGATGCGCATAACGCCGATGCTGAGCTAGCGTCAGTGGTGTCAAACATCAGTGGTGAACTTAAGCTACAACAACCGCTACGTGAGAATGCGTTTCGACTGCTGTGTCTGAACCACTCCTTCCTCAGCTATATCTCGGCGCTGGGAGCGCATCGCGAACAGCTGGCAGATAGTACCTTGCTGACCTTACTGGATGACGCGGTCTGCTTCATAGAAGATGTGCTGCAGATCGATCAGGTTACGGATACGCAAGCCACAGAGATGCAGCAGGCGCTAATGCAGCGCATGAGCGAGATGAAAAACAGCCCGGATACACGCGCACCATTAGTGATTCAGCAATTAGGATTGTTGGTCGCGCTGCTGCCCGAAATTGCCCGTCTACGCCGCACCCTCGTCAACGATTAAGGCTGCTGATGCTCCGCCGCCGCATGCTGGCGGAGCATTTTTAAATACCAGGCATAGAGCTCTTGCCGGATGGCGCTGGGTAACGCCGCCTCATGATGTCCTGATATTGCACCTTCCAGCGCCAGCAGCGTTTTCAACCCAATGTGCTTATTCACCGCGCGTAGTTTCAGCCAGCTTTGTCGCGATCCTGTTTCACACAGCAACCGCACCGAACTGATCCCCACCTTATGCAGCATCAGCTCCAGTCGCAGGCTTAAATTCGGCAGATCTTTCAATCGCAGCGAGACAAGTCTGGTAGCCGCTTCCTCCTGTGCGGCGCGCAATGAGCTAGCCGATAACTGCAATAATTGTTCGGGGTTTTGCCATAACTGTGTATCTACTTTGAAGTAGCTTAAGGTCACCGGCACGCCACGCTTGCGGTAAATCAGCGGTTCGAGTGAACGCTGTGCGTTATAGACGTGAAGCGCCTCGCTGGCTCGGAGATAAAGCGCATCTTCATTAATATAAGCAAAAATCACCTTCTCAATAGTCAGCGCATACCCCCCAAATTGCGTACGCGATTCAATTTTACCTAATGCCGCCAACTGCGCTTTCGATTGCTCAACTACCGGGTTATATCTCTTCATAACGCCCCCTTCAATGGATTCCATGCGCGGGAAATTTCCTATAAAAGCTCGCAGATTCATCTGGTTAGAAGATAAAAAAAACGATTTAGCTGTTCAATGAATAAAAGCAGGAGTGCGGGATCTTGTGCAGAAATTGCGAGGCGTTTTCAGAAATTGAGGTTGATCTTTATCCAGGAAGTCATTACTGTACATCCATACAGTTCATTACTGAGTGATTAAATTATGCGTACTCATTTCTCTGGCCCTGCTGATCGTTCACATCGTTTCGCTTCACCTGGCTTAGCGCAACCTTCGCTGGGTGGAATCACTGAACTGCGCTCCAGCGAACAACCTGAAATGATGCAACTTATGCTGCTTCCGGTACTAAAACAGTTGAGCGAGCAATCGCGCTGGCAGCTGTGGCTCACTCCGGCTCATAAGCTAAATCGTAGCTGGATGCAGCAGTCGGGATTGCCGTTAGAAAAGAGTATGCATATCACCGAATCTGAGCGTTTTAACACCGTTGAAAGTATGGTGAAGGCATTACGTACAGGTAACTACAGCGTCGTGCTTGCCTGGATTCCGTACGAATTGAGTGATGAAGAGCGTTTAGAATTGGAACAAGCAGCGGCGGAAGGTGAAGCACTCGGTCTGATTTTGCGTCCACAGGGACGTCAATATGCTCATTCCAGACAACCTAATGCGTCAAAAATTCCCTCAGATTTGTTTCATTAAGTAAATCCAGGAATTTTCTCAGCATTTTTTTTGCAAAAGTTGCATCTAAGCTACTGATTCTTTTCCCGCCAGCTATGACAATGGCTTAGACGCTTTTTTGTTTTCTAATACCGAAGATTTAGCCATATGATTTGTTAAAATGTGTGTATAAATCGCTGTTTTTTTGCTGCCCGGCGTCACATCATACTTGTAAGTTTCCAATCTCGTTGTAGACTTTAGCTCGCCAGGGTGCTCAATAACCTCCGTTTTTTCGGTAGAGTCAAAAGCGAGCGTTTAGACCCGGCGAAGGATTAACACAAAGAGCAACCTTTTTGCTCATTGCCTATTTGGATGATAACGAGGCGCAAAAATGAAAAAGACAGCTATCGCAATTGCAGTGGCACTGGCTGGCTTCGCTACCGTAGCGCAGGCCGCACCTAAAGATAACACCTGGTACACCGGTGCTAAACTGGGCTGGTCTCAGTATCACGATACTGGTTACTACGGTAACGGTTATGAGAACAACAACGGTCCAACTCATGAATCTCAGCTGGGTGCTGGTGCATTCTTGGGTTATCAGGCGAACCCGTACCTGGGCTTCGAGCTGGGCTACGACTGGTTGGGCCGTATGCCTAACAAAGGCACCGTGACCAATGGCGCATTCAAAGCACAAGGCGTTCAGCTGGCTGCTAAACTGAGCTACCCAATCACCGAAGACTTCGATGTCTACACCCGTCTGGGTGGTATGGTATGGCGTGCTGACTCTACTCAGACCAACCCAACTACTGGCCGCATCAGCGACCACGACACCGGCGTTTCTCCGCTGGCTGCTGTTGGTGTTGAATATGCACTGACCAAAAACTGGGCAACTCGCCTGGACTACCAGTGGGTTAACAACATCGGTGACGCAGGTACCGTTGGTGCACGTCCAGACAACAGCATGCTGAGCGTGGGCGTTTCTTACCGTTTCGGTCAGGATGAAGATGCAGCGCCAGTTGTAGCTCCGGCTCCAGCTCCAGCGCCAGTTGTTGAAACCAAGCGTTTCACCCTGAAGTCTGACGTTCTGTTCACCTTCAACAAATCTACTTTGAAGCCAGAAGGTCAGCAGGCTCTTGATCAGCTGTACAGCCAGCTGAGCTCAATGGATCCGAAAGACGGCTCTGTTGTAGTACTGGGCTTCACCGATCGCATCGGTTCAGAGCAGTACAACCAGAAACTGTCTGAGAAGCGCGCGCAATCTGTAGTTGATTACCTGGTATCTAAAGGTATCCCTTCTAACAAGATCTCTGCACGCGGTATGGGCGAATCCAACCCAGTTACTGGCAACACCTGTGACAGCGTGAAAGGCCGCAATGCCCTGATCGACTGCCTGGCGCCAGACCGTCGCGTTGAAATCGACGTGAAAGGTATCAAAGACGTTGTAACTCAGCCACAGGCTTAAGTTATCACGCAGTAAAAAACCCCGCTAAGGCGGGGTTTTTTTATGGCTGAATGTAATGAGAACGAAAAGGATTCTACTCTTTTTCCGAGCCACCATTTCCGAGGATCGCCTGCAGATCTTGCTTCAGCGTAGACATCTGGCTGGCGTACTTCTCTTTGCGTTCAGCATCTTCAATTAACTGAACTATGGTTTCTGACAGCGTATTACTGCGACGCTGCGCCAATCCTGCCAGACGCTGCCACACCAGATATTCCAGATCGATCGATTTCTTACGCGTGTGCTGATGCTCAGCATTAAAGTGACGTTTACGACGTGCACGTATCGTCTGCTTGAGACGATTCTCCAAATCTGGATGAATGTGCTGGGCGATCCACTCGTTAACCTCAACCGGGCTGTTTTCCATCGACAACAACGTATCGACCGCAGCTTGCGCCGCACTAAGCTCAAGATGACGGGTGATCAGTTCACCCTCCCGATGCTTTTTCACCAGGTATTTCCACTTCCATCCACTTTCAAGATTTTCGAGTTGCTGGTATTTCATCGGAATCTCATCGTGATCACGTAACAAACTAAGAATAACAGCTTTTTTCCTGGATGCAGCAAGGAAAAACATGTTGCAGCCGTCACAATCCGGGCCGGAACTCCGCCGTGATTAACCAGGTTGATTCCTGTATAATCGCGCTTTTCCTAAATCAGACTAATGCGAATATTTTGACCAGCACTCAAATTACGTGGCAAGCCCTGCAGCCGGATAGCGACCGCTACCAATCCATTTTCTCGAACGTCTCACTGGAAGATTGCGATAGTCTTGCCGCGGTTCAGCCGCGTCTGCTGAATGCGCTGGCGCATTTGCATCATCAAACCCTGGGTTTTCCGCTGCTGCTGTTACGCAGTCAGGAAAACAGCGATTACCTGGCCTGCATCGCCGATGCGGCGCAACGTTTCCAGCCGGATGAGATTTCTCTTTACGGTGGCGACTATCATGTGATGGGCGATACCGTCAGTCTTCTACCGCCAACCGATATCAATCGCCCCTTCACCAGCCAGGGCGGCGTGCATTTCGCCGACTGGATTGAAGCTGAACAGTTGTTCGGTTGCGTACGTCAATATAAAGACCGTGTGCAGCCTGAACCGGGCTTACTGCATCGCGCCAATGGCGGTACGTTGATTCTTGCGGTCAACACTTTACTGGCACAGCCGCTGCTGTGGCTGCGTTTGCGTAAGTGTATTGAGCAAGGTCGCTTCGATTGGTACTCACAGGATGAGCGTCAACCATTGCCCGTCGCCATTCCCCCGCTACCGTTGCAACTGCGTCTGGTACTGTGTGGCGACCGTGATGCACTGGCCGCCTTCCAGGAAATGGACGTCGAAGTTCATGAGATGGCGCTGTATAGCGAATTCGAAGAGAGCTTACAAATTCTCGACGAAGATGACATGACGTCATGGTGCCAGTGGACGCTAACGCAAGCCGAACAAGCCGGATTAGCGCAGCCTGAAGCCGATTTCTGGCCATTGTTAATCACCGAAGCAGCACGCATGACCGGTGATCAAGACACGTTGCCGCTTTGCCCGCGCTGGCTTCGCCGCCAGCTGCAAGAAGCGGCGCTGCATGGCGACAGCATCAATGGCGAAGCATTGAAAGAAGCGCTGGAAGCGCGCCAATGGCGTGAAGGCTTCCTCGCCGATCGCATGCGTGATGAAATCCTGCTTAATCAGATCATGATTGAAACCGAAGGCGAAGTGGTTGGGCAAATCAACGGCCTTTCGGTGGTTGAGTTCCCAGGCCATCCGCGTCCATGGGGAGAACCTTCGCGCATTACCTGTGTGGTACACCCGGGCGATGGCGAGTTCACCGATGTGGAGCGCAAAGCCGAATTAGGTGGCAACATCCATGCGAAAGGCATGATGATTATGCAAGCCTACCTGATTGCCGAGCTGGAGCTGGAGCAACAGCTGCCCTTCTCCGCTTCACTGGTGTTTGAACAATCCTATTCCGAAGTGGATGGCGACAGCGCCTCGCTGGCCGAACTCTGTGCGTTAATCAGTGCGCTGGCTAATCAGCCGGTTAACCAGCAGATTGCGGTGACCGGCTCAGTTGATCAGTTTGGTAACGTGCAGCCCGTCGGCGGCCTGAACGAAAAAATTGAAGGCTTCTTCCAAATCTGTCATTCACGTGAACTGACCGGCAAGCAAGGTGTCATTTTCCCTGCCAGTAACGCGCGCCATCTTAGTCTGAATCAGGATGTTGTGGAAGCGGTTAAGGCCGGACAATTCCATCTTTGGGCCATTGAGAGCGTAGATGAAGCGTTGCCGCTGCTGACCGGCATTGCCTGGCAGAGTGAAAGCGGCGAATCTCTGCTTAGCACCATTCAGGAACGTATTACCCAGCTGAACCAGCAGGAAGCTCGCCTGCGTCCGTGGCCACTACGTTGGCTCAACTGGTTCAACCACAGCTGATAACATTGCTCAGCGTACAACTGTTCGCTAATATTCGGGCTTCACTAAAAGAAGGCATATTGAGAACATGGTAGATAAACGCGAATCCTATAGTAAAGAAGACCTGATTGCCTCGGGTCGCGGCGAACTGTTTGGCGAAAATGGACCGCCGCTTCCATCCAACAACATGTTGATGATGGACCGCGTGGTCAAAATGACCGAAGACGGCGGTAAATTCGATAAAGGTTTCGTCGAAGCCGAACTGGATATCCGCCCTGACCTGTGGTTCTTTGACTGCCACTTCATTGGCGATCCGGTAATGCCGGGTTGCCTCGGCCTCGATGCGATGTGGCAGCTGGTAGGTTTCTACCTCGGCTGGCTGGGCGCAGAAGGTAAAGGCCGCGCGTTGGGCGTGGGTGAAGTGAAGTTCACTGGACAAGTCCTGCCTACCGCCAAAAAAGTGACCTATAAAATTCACTTCAAACGTGTGATTAACCGTAAACTGGTGATGGGCGTGGCAGATGGCGAAGTCTTCGTTGACGGGAACCTGATTTACTCTGCGACCGATTTGAAAGTGGGTCTGTTCAAAGACACCTCAGCTTTCTAATCCTTCCAAATGAAAACCTCCGCACGCAGCGGAGGTTTCTTCCATAATGTTAGACATCCAGCAGTGCTAGGCCACCGCTGACCTGTCCTCCATGGCTTGACGCCAACCTCCCAACCAGTGAGACCGTGCATCGATCAATTGATAAGGGCATATCTCTTTCGAGCGGCCCGTAATACCGGCTTGGTAGCCTCGTGAATGTGCTCGTTCCAGGCGGTCTCTCTTCTGTCTCTTCATGCCTCGTTTCCCTCATTTCAGGTCTGGTGGAATCTGGGTGGAAAGAAAGAGTGGCGATATAATGTTCAACCACAGTAATGTTCTAACCCGATGCCGAAGAAAGGTCAATGCGCAAAATTCACGCCAATGTCATGTTTTTGACGTTAAAGTGCCATGTAGAATTGTCAGTTGATTGTCTATCTGGCTGATTAGGCAATAAAAAAAGCCCCTGATTTGACTGCGATCACACTACAGTAAATCAAGGACTTAGCATAAGCATCGAACAAATCTTAATTTAGCGAAACCACACTATTTGCGATTTGTTGTGCGGTTTGCTGCCAGCCGAGAGCCAGAGTACGTACCAGCGCATCATAGCCATCTTCGGTTTGCGGCAGCGTCAGATTAAAGCCATGTTTGATTAGGCGTCCTTGATGCTGCAGTAACCATTCGCCACTCACCACCACTTGTCCATCGTAGCGTCCCTGGAAACCGGTAACGTTTACCGACAGCGTATCGTGCGTATCGCCCAGCGGCGCACCGGCAACCAGGCGGCCAGGTAGCGCTTTACTGAGATTACTGATCAACGTTTGCTGCAGCTGTTGATCGAGCGGACTGGCCCACAGGTTATTGGCTGCAATCACGTACTTCACATCGCTGGTCTGATAGACCAGGCCGTTGCCCGCCATGTAATCCGGTACCGTCACTTGCTCAACCCAAATCATCGGTTGGCCAGTGCCCGCGGCACTTTCAACGCGCGCCACATTGCTGCCCGCAGGCAGCTGATAATAGGTATTTTCAATGGTGCTGCTGCAGCCTGCCAGCAGCAAAAGCGCCCCGATAATTAGCCCTTTTTTCACTGTTTCGCCCTCTTTGGCTGTGGATCCTGGCCCGGCTTGGCCTCAAACACCAGCGCGTTACTTTTGCTATTCAGCGTTTTCAGCACCGGCTGCAGTTCTCGCAATACCTGATCAAGCCGCTGCATATCGCCCACCAGCTTGCTGTAAGCCGGTGAACCTGGCTGCAGCCCTTTCATGCTGCGGTTCAGTTCGCGCAGGGTTTGCTGCATGTCTGAAGGCAGGGTTTTCATCGCCGGATTCGCCGTGACCTGATTAAGGTTATCCAGCGTTTTCTGCAACCGCTGCAGGGTGCGCTGGCTCTCTTTCAAGGTACCTGTGGCTTCATTCAGTACTGGATTAAGTGGCAAGCCGTTGATCTTATCCAGCGCCGCCATCAGTTTCTGCTGAATCTGCGCCAGGCCGCCGCTGACGGTTGGAATCACTTCCAGGCCAGCCACCTGATTCGGGCCTTGATACGCCGGTGCGTTATCGTAGAAATCGAGGTCGATAAATAGCGCGCCAGACAGCAGGTTGCCGGTTTTCAGCGTCGCACGCAGACCGCGTTTTTTGCCATCCTGCAGATGCTGCTCAAGATTGAAATCTCCGCCCAGGCGATTAACAAACCGATCCGGCTCAATGCGAATCAGCACCGGCACACGATAATCAGTATTCAGCGCCTGATTCACGCCCGGAATCATATAAGGCACTTGTGACACCGTACCCAAACGAATGCCGCGGAACTCAACCGGTGCGCCAACCTGCAAGCCGCGAATCGAATCGGTGAAGAACAGCAGGAAATCGGTATGAGCACTGTAGAGCGAATCCTGGATGCTGCGCTGATCGTCGTACAGATGGTATTCCGCCTTGTTCTCCGCCGCCCGGCCCAGCTCAGCGCCGTCCGGCACATCAAAGCTGACGCCGCCGCTGAATAGCGTAGTGAGCGATCCCATCTCTACGCGCATGCCTGATGCAGACATATCGACGGCAATACCGCTGTCTTTCCAGAAACGCACGTTGGTGGTGATCAGGCGATCGTAAGGCGCCGAGATAAACAGCTGATAAGTCATCATGCGTTTATCGGTATCAAAGTTGCTGGTTTCCACTGAACCTACGCGATAACCGCGGAACAGTACCGGATCGCCCGCATTAAGCTGACCGGCTTTTTTGCTGTCGAGCGTTATGCGAATGCCTTTGGCATCCGGCGGCGCCAGCGGCGGTGCATCCAGCAGTTGATAACGTTCCGGCTTATCACCCTTCGCGCCCGGCTGCAGCTCGATATAGGCACCGGAAAGCAGTGTGCCCAATCCGGTAATGCCTTCGCGACCAATTTGCGGTTTCACCACCCAAAATGCGCTGTCGCCCTGTAGCAACTTTTCCATGCCGGCATTAAGACGCGCTTTAATTTCTACATGGTGCAAATCGTCGGTCAGAACCGCGCTTTCCACCACACCGACGTTGACGCTGCGGCTCTTAATGGTGGTTTTACCGGCTTCGATGCCTTCCGCATTTTCGGTAATCAGCGTCACTTCCGGGCCCTGATGGCTGAAGTGATAAAAAAGAATCCATCCGCCGATTAACAGCGTGACAATAGGTACAATCCAGACCGGCGACCAGCGTTTAATCTGGTCGACCTTAGCAGTCCCGTGATGGTTGTCCGTCAAGACGCGGCTCCTTACGTTCAGTTTCTCGTTGTCGATCCCACAGCAGGCGCGGATCAAAGGTCATTGCGGCAAACATGGTGAGGATGACCACCATGGCAAACAGCAGCGCGCCTGGCGCAGGATACACGCTCATCAGCCGACCCATCCGCACCAGCGCAGAGAGAACGGCGATTACAAACACATCAATCATTGACCAACGGCCAACGAATTCAACCACCTCATAAACCACGTGCATCTTTTCATCATCGCGCCCACCGCGTCCGCTGCCGTGCCAGCACAGCCAGGCAATCGCCAGCATTTTCAGCGAAGGCACCATGATACTGGCGATGAAGATCACCAGCGCCACCGGCCACGAACCGTCGCTCCATAGCAAAATTACTCCGGCCATAATGTTCGAAGGATATTGCGAACCGAGCGTTTCGGTCACCATGATCGGCATGATATTTGAGGGAATGTAGAGCATCACCGAGGTGATCAGCAGCGCCAGCGTCCATTGCAAACTGTGCTTGCGGCGCGCATGCGCCTTCACACCACAACGCGGGCACGCCAGTTGGTCAGCGGGCAGAATCGCGGTACAACACGGACAGCTACGCAAACCTTGCTTCAGGCCGCTAACACCGGCCAGCGGCGTTTTCGGCAGCGGCGGTAACGGATTGATGCGGTGCCACACCCAACGGCGATCAACACATTGAAAAGCGCGCAATTGCAACACGCAGAACAGACACCACGGCCAAAAACTGCTGCCGAGGCCAATCTCACCATACGCCATCAGCTTAACGAAACTGACCAGCACGCCGGCCATAAAAATTTCCGCCATGCCCCAGCTACGCAGCTGAAACAGCACGCGCGCCAACCCAAGCCGCAGGTTGTGCGGCATGCGGACGTTATTGACCAGCAGAATAATGGTGATCATGCAGAAGGCAGGAATGCCCTGCACAAACAGCAGAAACAGCGTTGCCAGGCTGCGGTAATCTTCGCGATCCATCACCAGGGGGATTTCGAGCAGCGATATCTGGCTGCTCAATCCCGCAACGTGCATATTGATGAAAGGAAACAGATTGGCCAGCACCAGCATGAACAGGGCCGAAAAGGCGTAGCCGGTCGGACGTCGACGCGGCTCCTGCCAGTTGGCTTGCAGCGTGGTATGACAACGCGGGCAACGCGCACGGCTGCCAACCGGTACAGCGGGCAGCTTTACTGTTAAATCACACTGTGGACAAAGACTCCACTGATGCGCTTGATCCGCTGCACACATGCTGACTCCTTCCGATTACGCGCCGTTTTTCAGTGCTTCCAGCTCTTCCCAGCGTTCGAACGCCACTTCCAGCTCCTGCTCGGTTTGCGCTAACGCATCCAGAACCGGCTGGGTTTTATCGTGTGGCTGGCTGAAGAAATCTGGATGACTCATTTTAGCCTGCAACTCACCGATGCGGGTTTCCAGCTGCTCCAGTTTTTGTGGCAGCTGTTCCAGCTCACGTGCCAGGTTATAGCTTAGCTTGTTGGCCGGACGTTTGGCGGCGTCACTTTTCTCAGCGGTTTTCACCGGTGTAGCCGGTTTAGCCTGCGAGGCTTTGCCCTGCTTATAGGCTGCGCGCTGCTGCTGAGCATCGTGATAGCCACCGACAAAGGTGCCGATTTCGCCGTTGCCTTCAAAGATCCAGCACTCGGTCACGGTGTTGTCGACGAATTGACGGTCGTGGCTCACCAACATCACGGTGCCCTGATAACCATCCACCAGCTCTTCCAGCAATTCCAGCGTTTCGACGTCGAGGTCGTTGGTCGGTTCATCGAGAATCAGCAGGTTGCTTGGCTTGAGGAACAGACGCGCCAGCAGCAGGCGGTTACGCTCACCGCCGGACAAGGCGCGCACCGGCGTCATGGCGCGTTTCGGATGGAACAGGAAGTCCTGCAGGTAACCGAGCACGTGGCGCGGTTTGCCGTTAACCATCACTTCCTGCTTACCTTCAGCGAGGTTATCCATCACGGTACGATCCGGATCCAGCTCAGCGCGGTGCTGATCGAAGTAAGCGATTTCCAGCTTGGTACCGCAATGCACGCGGCCGCTGTCGGCTTTCAGCTGATCCAGCATCAAACGCAGCAAGGTGGTTTTACCGCAACCGTTCGGGCCAATCAGGGCGATTTTGTCGCCACGCTGCACCTGAGTAGAGAAGTCTTTCACCAGGGTTTTGCCACCCACGCTGTAATTGACATCTTCCATCTCAAACACGATTTTGCCTGAACGTGCCGCTTCGCCGACTTGCATATTGGCTTTGCCCATCACTTCACGACGTGCAGAGCGCTCGTTACGCAGCGCTTTCAGGGCACGTACACGACCTTCGTTACGCGTGCGGCGCGCTTTGATGCCCTGACGGATCCATACTTCTTCCTGCGCCAGCTTGCGGTCAAACTCGGCGTTCTGCATCTCTTCGACACGCAGCGCTTCTTCTTTGCCGGTCAGGAACAGATCGTAGTTGCCCGGCCAGGAAACCAGCTTGCCGCGATCAAGATCGACAATGCGCGTCGCCATGTTGCGAATAAACGAACGGTCATGCGAAATGAAGATGATGCTGCCGGTGAATGTCTTGAGGAACGTTTCCAGCCAATCAATGGTTTCGATATCAAGGTGGTTGGTCGGTTCGTCGAGCATCAGTACGCGCGGGTTGCTCACCAGCGCGCGGCCCAACGCCGCTTTACGCAGCCAGCCGCCAGACAGCGAAGACAACTCGGTATCCGCATCCAGACCAATCTGCTGTAGCACGTCGTTGATGCGGCTATCCAGCTGCCACAGATTCTGATGGTCAAGGATGGTTTGCAAACGACCCATCTCGTTCAGGTTCTTCTCGCTCGGATCTTCCATCACCAGATGGGAAATCGCGTGATAAGCCTTGAGATGCTCCGCCTGCTCGGCCACGCCTTCGGCAACGAAGTCATAAACAGAACCGGTAATGTTGCGTGGCGGATCCTGTTGCAGACGCGCCACCACCAAATCCTGCTCATAAATGATGCGGCCGTCATCCAGCGGCTGTTCGCCGTTGATGATTTTCATCAGCGTCGATTTACCGGCGCCGTTACGGCCAACCAGACAGACGCGTTCGCCTTCTTCGATATGCAGTTCGGTGTTATCCAACAGCGGCGCATCGCTGAACGAGAGGTAAGCGCCATGGATACTGATCAGTGACATAAAACTTATTCCTTACCGGCGTGGCTAACCAGCCAGCAGTTGTGAATTTGACGGTTGCGCGCGAAATCCTGCGACAGCGTTTTTTGGGTAATTTCCTGCGCCTGCAGACCCAGACGTTCTAGGCCGTCGAGATCCATTTTGAAGCCGCGCTTGTTGTTGGAAAACATAATGGTGCCACCGCGACGCAGCAAACGTTTCAGGTTCTGCATCAGCATCATGTGATCGCGCTGCACGTCGAAATCGTCTTCCATGCGCTTAGAGTTAGAAAACGTCGGCGGATCGATAAAGATCAAATCGAACTGTTCGTCACTCTCACGCAACCAGCTCAGGCAATCGGCGTGCATCAGGCGATGATTACGGCCGGTTAAACCGTTAAGGCGCAGGTTGCGCTCGGCCCACTCCAGATAAGTACGCGACATATCCACGGTGGTGGTGGTTTTCGCGCCACCCAAACCGGCGTGTACGCTGGCGGTGCCGGTATACGCAAACAGATTGAGGAAATCTTTACCTGCGCTCATTTTGCCCAGCATCTGGCGCGCAATACGGTGATCGAGGAACAAACCAGTATCCAGATAATCGGTAAGATTCACCAGCAGGCGCGCATCAAATTCCTGCACTTCGAAGAAATCACCCTTCTCGCCCAGCTTTTGATACTGGCTTTTGCCTTTTTGGCGCTCGCGGGTCTTCATTACCAGATGATTGGCCGGGATCTCCAGCACGCTCAGCGTAGCGCTGATCACATCGAACAGACGCTGACGCGCTTTGTTAGCGTCCACGGTTTTCGGCGGCGCATACTCCTGAATCACCACCCAATCAGCGTAACGATCGACCGCTACGTTGTACTCAGGCAGATCGGCGTCATACAGACGATAGCAATCGATATTCGACTGACGCGCCCATTTATCCAGCTTCTTCAGGTTCTTGCGCAGACGGTTAGCAAAATCTTCGGCGATCTGCGCGCCGCCTTCTGCGCTGGTCGCAGCCAGCTGATAGTTTTTCTGCACGCACTCCAGCGGGCCATTTTTGGCTTTGAACTGGCGATCGGCACGCAGTTGCAAGCAGCTCAGCAGCTCTGGCGAGGCGCTGAACAGCGACAGATTCCAGCCGCCAAAGTTCTGCTTCATGATGCGGCCCAGTTGGCTGTGCAGCGCAATCAGCGCCGGTTCGCTTTCCAGACGCTCACCGTACGGCGGATTGCTCAATACCGTGCCGGTAATCTCTTTGCCCGCCAGCGGATTCTTCAGCTTAATCACATCCTGCTGGCCAAAAGTGAACAGCTCGAACACGCCTGCACGACGGGCGTTGGAGCGCGCCGATTCCAGCACGCGGCTGTCATTATCGTAGCCAAAGAAACGGGCGGTCGCAGCGGCGGTACCCACGCGCGCGCGCTCTTTCGCGACAGCATGAACTTCCTGCCACGCTGCCTGATTATGTTTCTTCCAGCGATTGAAGCCCCAATGGGTACGCAGCAGGCCAGGCGCGCGATCGCAGGCGATCAACGCCGCTTCCAGCAGCAGCGTACCGGAACCACACATCGGATCGACCAGCGGCGTGCTGCTCTGCCAACCGGAACGCATCACGATGGCTGCCGCTAAGGTTTCTTTTAGCGGCGCTGCGCCGGTTTGCTGGCGATAGCCACGCTGATGCAGTGAATCACCGCTTAGATCCAGCGCGATGCTGACGCGATCTTTGTTGAGCCACGCATTGATGCGGATGCCCGGTTGTTCACGATCAACGTTCGGGCGCTCCAGATTCTGGCGGGTAAAACTATCGACGATGGCATCTTTAATGCGCAGCGCACCGAACTGGCTGTTGCGGATCACCTCGTTGGTGCCGCTAAAATGGATGGCAAAACTGGTGTTGCTGTCGAACATCTCGGTCCACGGGATACTTTGCGCACCCACGTAAAGATCGAGATCGCTCCAGACGCCAAATTCTCCCAGCGGCAGCAAAATGCGCGAAGCCAGACGGCTCCACAGCAGGCTTTGGTACATTACATGGTCGTCGGCCTGGAAGTGGACGCCGCCCTGCACCACCTGCAAATCCTGCGCACCCAGCGCGTCTAGCTCACTTTTCAAAAGCTCTTCGAGCCCACGCGCCGTACTGGCAAACAGAGAATTCATATCGTCACTTTTTACTCTTGCTTAAATTGCTGCGCATTATAGCGAATCAGCGTGCTATGTCATAAAGTTAGCTTCTTTAAAACTTATGACCCCTTTTTTGGAGTGGTGATGATTACGCTTTCACGCCTTTACATCCATCCCGTTAAATCTATGCGCGGTCTGCAACTGTCACATGCGCAGGTGCTGGAAAGCGGTCTGGGCTTTGATCGCATCTTTATGGTGACCGAACGGGACGGCACGTTCGTGACCGCCCGCCAGTTTCCGGAAATGGTGCGCTTTACCCCGGCGCTGCTGCCGGACGGGCTGTTTCTGCAGGCACCGGATGGTTCGCAGGCGCTGATCCGCTTCGCTGATTTCACCGCTGAGCAGTCACCTACCGAAGTCTGGGGCAACCATTTCACCGCGCGCGTTGCGCCTGACGCGATCAACAGCTGGTTAAGCACCTTCTTCCCGCGTCCGGTGCAGCTGCGCTGGACCGGCGTGCAACCGACGCGCCGCGTGAAGCGTTTTGATCATGTGCCACTAAGTTTCGCCGACGGTTTTCCTTACCTGCTGGTGAATATGGCCTCGTTGCAGGATCTGCAACAGCGCTGTCCGGCCAGCGTGCGCGTTGAGCAGTTCCGTCCCAATCTGGTGGTGAGCGGCGCGGCCGCCTGGGAAGAAGATAGCTGGAAACGCCTGCAAATTGGCGAGATCACCTTTGAGATGCCGAAACCGTGCAGCCGCTGCGTGTTTACCACCGTCGGTACCGAAAGCGGACGTAAACATCCTGATGGCGAACCGCTCTCGACCTTGCAGGGTTTTCGCAGCGCGCAGGATGGCAGCGGCGATATCGATTTCGGCCTGAATTTGATCGCCCTTAATAGCGGCATTATTCGCGTCGGCGATGCGGTGACCATTATTGAGAAGCAAACCCCACGCGCTTACGGTGCGGGCACCGTGGTCGAAACGCTGGCGCCAGCCGCCAGCAGCCACAGCGCGGTGATCATCGATTATCAGGGTTCGAGCTTTAGCGGCGACAATCAGCAAGTGCTGCTGGAACAGTTGGAAATGCAGGGTTTCCGCATTCCCTACTCGTGCCGCGCCGGGATTTGTGGCAGCTGCAAAGTGACGTTGGTCGCGGGTGAAGTGAAGGCACTGAAGAAAAGCGCGGTGCGCGCGGATGGTACCATCTTAAGCTGCAGCTGTATTCCGGCAGGCGATATCGAACTGACTTAAGCCGATTACACCGCCCGCGCAAAGTGGGCGGTTTGTTCCTGCTGCTGCGGACGCAGACGATCGTTCATGATCTTAATCGCATCACCCAACTGCATACCTTTACCCGCCACGGTTAACGCGTTTTGCGCTAATAAGCACAGCGCGGCATTCTCACCGCTTTCAACCACAAACAGTTGTGCCTGTTCGCCGCTATCAGCCAGCGTCACCGCCACCATATCGCCCGCAGCGGGCTGCCAGCTGTGCGCGTGATTGGTGAAGTGCCAGCTTTTTGGCATCAGAGGTTTGAGAAAACGACTGGCTACCAGCGCGTTTAACACTAACTCCGCACGCTGATCGCCTTTTAATCCACTCTGACGGCAACGTTCTTCAAAGCTAAAATAGAGCGCGGCGTCATCAACGCAAAAACCGCTGACATTAAAGGCATCAGGCGTCAGCATTTTGCGCGAGAAGCGCGAGCGAAATAACATGCCGTCGGCTAAATCCAGCATCATGCGGTCATGATCAGCGTCGAAATACCAACGCCAGTTGTCATCAGGTTTGATTTTCATGATCTGCCCTGTGGTTTATCGCTGCGCTAAACGGCGCTTAATTAAAAAAATAAATCTGAGAAAAAGCTGAAAAAGGCATCAGCAGGACAAAATATAAACGAGCCGAAGGGATAAATAAACCCCTCGGCGCAGTAAAGTGGGAAATGTCTTAGAGGTGGGTCACGATATCTTTAATTAAGCTTGGGCCTTTATAAATAAATCCAGAGTATATCTGCACTAATGTTGCACCCGCGGTAATTTTCTCACGCGCAGAAACCAGCGAATCAATACCACCGACGCCGATAATAGGTAAGCGGCCCTGCAGCTCTTGCGCCAGGCGGCGAATCACTTCGGTGCTGCGTGACTGCACCGGACGACCACTTAATCCGCCCATTTCTTCGGCGTATTTAAGGCCGGTCACCAGCGAACGATCAAGCGTGGTATTGGTGGCAATCACACCATCAATATTGTGGCGCACCAAACTGTCGGCAACCTGGATCAATTCTTCTTCAGTCAGATCCGGCGCGATCTTTACCGCCACCGGCACATATTTAAGGTGCCTTGCCTGAAGTTCTTGCTGTTTTAATTTGATGGCAGAAAGAAGATCGTCCAGCGCTTCGCCATATTGCAGCGTGCGTAATCCTGGCGTGTTGGGTGACGAAATATTGATGGCGATATAACCGGCGTGGGCATATACCTTTTCCATGCAGATCAGATAATCGTCTTTGCCTTTCTCGACCGGCGTATCTTTATTTTTGCCAATATTGATGCCGAGAATGCCCTTAAAGCGCGACTTTTTAACGTTGGCAATCAGATGATCAACGCCGAGATTATTAAACCCCATGCGGTTAATAATCCCTTCGGCAGGCACTAAGCGGAACATACGCGGTTTATCATTTCCCGGTTGCGCCAGCGGCGTTACCGTTCCAACTTCGACAAAACCAAAGCCCATCGCGCCGAAGGCATCAATGCACTCGGCATTCTTATCGAGACCGGCCGCTAAGCCGAGCGCGTTCGGGAAGGTTAATCCCATGCAGGTTACCGGACGTGATGGCAGCGACTGGCGAATCAGCCCTTCCAGCGGGGTGCCGCTAATAAAACGCAGTTGTTGAAAGGTGAGTTCGTGCGCACGCTCAGGATCAAGCTTAAACAGCGCTGGCCGGACGATAGGATATAACATGCACTCTCCTCAATGACGGAAACCAGGGAAGTCGGGGTGCACGGGAAAATGTGCGCCAGAATGGTAAGGTGCGCTGGCGCAAAAGTAAATTGTTCTACTGCATCACAATTTGATCGTTATCAGCGTCGTGCAGAATAGCGGCCAAGCTGTTCGCGACACGCCTGCAAGCCACTGTAAATCGTCGGGCAATACCACATCAGCTTCAGACGCGCGCTATGTTGCAATACATTGCGCACCAGCTGATTCACCTGCGGTTGCCAATCCGTTGGGATCACCATGTGATTTTTGCGCATCTGCGCCAGGCAGCTGTGCATCACCGTTTGGTAGTAGCTATCCAGCAACGCCGCATCCACCGGCAGTTGCCGTTCGCGCAGGAACTGTTCGCTGCTTTCACGCGCAATAAAGTAATTTTTCACATAGGAAAAATCGCGCGTGCTTTGCGACAGCGACGTCAGCATAAAGCGTTTGTAGTAGTAACTTTGGCTGGTGCAATAAATGTTACGCGCCTGCAGATAGAGCGCAAACATGTAAGGCGCATCTTCATGGTTTTGAATCGGCAGAAACTGCAGCGCCAGTTGATCAATCAAGCGACGCGAAATGATGCTGCTCCACACGACGCGATGCGCCGACTGATGCTGCATCAGCGTACGTAAACTGGTGCTGCCACCGGGCAGCAATCCACTGACATGACGCTGGTGAATGGTTTGATAGTGGCGCTGCGCGGCAGGCACATCAAAAAACATTTTCGCGCCAAAGCAGAACAGATCGATATCTTCATGGCGCGCCTGCACGCGACGGAAGTCGGCGAACAAATCGGTGGAGACAAAATCATCGGCATCCATGAAGTAAACAAAATCACCGGTTGCGACAGAGAGCCCTTTCATACGCGCGGCGCTGACGCCGCCGCGCTCACCGCTCAGCAGGATCACCTGCGGATGCTGAGCCGCAAACGCCGTGAGCCAGGCTACGCTGCTGTCACTGGAACCATCGTCGATAACAATGATCTGTTCCGGCGGCGATGACTGACGCAGTAATGAACCCATCGCTTCTGGCAGCCAGGGCGCGCAATTCCAGTTCGGTATGATGACCGAAACCGTAGGGATACGGTGAGATGACATCATGCTCATCCTCTTTCCTCAACGTTAAACAACGGAATTCTGAGACGCTTCAACACCACGCTGTGCAGCAGACAGCAGACGCCGAGATTGAACGCGCCAATCAAGCCAAGCCACAGCAGGTTGAGCCAGCGATTTTGGTTCCACTCGATCGGCAGCAAGGTGCTCAGCCAGGCGACAGCCGCAGAAACCGCCCAAATCAGCATCACGTCGCGGGTTAACCAGGTGAAATGGATGCCCGGCGCAAAGCGGCGATGCACCAGCCACGCCCAGCCCACCAGATAGAAGATGTTCTGGCCCAGCCACAGCCAACCGGTGCCGAGTGCGCCGTAGTGAATGGCACACCAGATGTTGAGCGGCACCAGCAGCACGGCAAAGCAGGTGAAGCCTTTCATGTGCAGCTTGAGGTTGCCGTTGATGTATTGCAGGTGATAGAGCAAACCGCAGATAGCCTGAATGCCGCTGCCTAATGCGTACAGGCTAAGGACAAACGACATCTCATCAACAATCTGACTTTTCTGCGTCCACGCCCACAGCAGTGGGCCGGCGTAACAGGCGATGGTGATACTGAGCGGCGCCATAAAGATCGCCACCGCCTGCGTGGTGTAGCGGTAAAGTTTCAAGGACTCCGCATCACCCTCTTTGCGGGTTTTCATGCCGGTCATGCGTGGCACGATGGCCTGCATGATCGGGCTACTCAGCAGTAGAATGCCGGTCGCGGCGGTCGCCACCACGGTAAACGAACCGTATTCACTTAGCGGCAGCGTCTTGGAGAGCACCAGTCGGTCGATTTGCGAAATAAAGGTCCACACCGCACTGGAAAATGCCGCGCTGAGCGCAAAACGAATAAAGGGTTTCAGCACCTCTTTCAGATCGCCGCGCTTCTCTTTGCGCGCCGCTTTGGGGATCAGCTGACAGGATTTGTAGATACAGCAGGCCGCTTCGGCAATCGACACCAGCAACTGCCAGACAAAGAACGCCAATACCGCATTAGAGAAGAATTGAATCACCAGCACCGCGCCAAAGGTGCGCAAGGTGGTGATAATCAGGTTGACGCCGTTCAGCCACACCTGATGTTCGAAGCCCACAATCACGCTGCGATACGGACTGGTGCGCCAGCGTATCGCCGCAGTGATCACCATAATCGCCACGGCAATCACCACATCGCCCGCCGGAAGATGACGCGCATCCAGCCAGTGCGTGGCAATCCATGGCGTCGCCAACCAACCCAACACCACCAGCACAATCGTGGAGAACAAGAAGAATTTGGTCAGCGTGGCAAACAGCGCCGGGAACCAGACAAATTCCGCCTGATTAGCACGATAGCGCGCCGCTTCCCGCATCAAGGTGGTCGAAACACCGGCATCGAGTAATTGCAGCCAGGTTAATAAAATCGAAAAGAAGCCCACTAAACCGTAGGCTTCCATACCTAAGTGTTGAATATAAAGTGGTACAACCAAAATACCTGACAGCGTCAGATAGATTTGACCAACATAGTTGGCAATCGCGTTACGTTTTATAGACATAGGTGTTTTGGCATCTGGGGATTATCTCAGTGGCCTTAAGCGTGACATAAAAGTATTCACGCGCACACCGGAGTTATTCTTAAAATTAACGTTGGTGCTAAGCGCCCAGCTTTTTTCTCATTTTCATCATGGCGAAATAGATGTCAGGTTGTTTCAACATGAGTTTTTCCATTGCACCTTTGGCCGGGAAGTTTTCCGCAAAGTAGGTTAATGCATGGCGGGTATTATCTGAGAATTTATCGGCACCACTCAACTCGTGCTGGACTAATTGTAATAAGCCGCTGCGTAAATAACTTTCCCGATAGCGGTTTCGCTCCGGAATATAGTGTGACAATCGTGTGAGTTTTTCATAATCGGTAATAAATTGCTGATAGGTTAAGCGCGGCGAGGCTTCTACCTGAGTGGTCAGCGACGCTTCACTGGCGTAATCGAGCACCCACGCCGTTTGCGTATGCAGTAATCCGGCCAGCATCACATCCTGAATACGCGTCAGCGGCCCACCCGCGCGGGCCAGCCCAGCACGCAAGATCACCACAAAGCCGCCCTGCTGCCACCAGCGCTGCGCATGCAGTTGCTGGAACAGCTGAAGAGAAGAGTGTAAACCGTTCGCCAGCTCGCGCTTCGCCAGTGAGACCACAAAACAGTTTAGCTCGGGACGCTGGTCACTGAGCTTTGCCACGTCCTGCAGCAGGTTGGCCGGCAAGGCGCTGCGCTCCGCGCTGAACAGCAGGAAATCATCTTCAGCCGGCGTGCTGTGCGGAAAGGTCGGCAGCAATGACGAGGTGAGATGCGATCCCGCAGCATCGGGTTGCAGCCAGTAACATACCAGCTCTTCTGCAGCGTTAGGTGAGGGTGAGATGCGATTGAAGGTGGCAGGCGCGACCCGCTGCTCAGTTAAATCCTGAGCAAATGAAGAACTACCCATATATATCTCCCTAAAAATAAATTGGTTTGCCGCAACGGCAGTTCACGCCACAAAACGCGGGCGTAAATAAATAAGTGAAATATCGTTATCGTGTTCTAGCGGAAATTAGCTCAACCAATTATAAACAGGCCGGGAATTGTAATTCCAACCACGATGAGTATTGACACGTAACTGACGAAATTAATTGTTCAGCGCGGCTGCATGAAGTGTGATGGTGATCGGCGAAAATTTGCATGACTTGTAACAAGCGGGTTGAATAGTGCGTATTTTATTAACCTTTATTCGCGTTTAGACATAAATTTCGTGAAATAAAAACCACGGTAAATTAGGAAATAAACAACTGTTGCTCAGTTTTATCTGATTCATGGAGGAGGGAATAGTGGAGAATTGCTTCTCTTTTTCCATAACTTTCAATATCAAGCACTGCATGCAATCGGTAACTGTGCGGTCTGTATAAATATATTTCTCTGGTTACTACTCTGTTTTACCCATGCATCACGCCCTTTAATCATTAACGTCATTCACTGAGGCCGCAGGATTTATATAACCGCAACCTTGCAGCCTCGCTTTTCAGATTATACCTAAGCGCCTGAAACCTGCGTTTTCATCCCCTCTTTATATGTCACTGGCTATCCCATTTTGCGACTTAGGATTACCAGATAAATCATTTAAGCCTCGCTGCCTGCTCTGACAGTATTGAACACATCAGTTCTGAATATCAGATAATCAATAACTTTCAGTTATAAGGAGTGACCATGCGGGTTATTACGCTGGCGGGCAGCCCTCGCTTCCCTTCACGCTCTACTGCGCTGCTGAGCCTGTGCCAGCACGCGCTGGAAGCACGCGGTGTCGAAGTGATTCCATGGAATATTCACAATTTCCAGCCTGAAGATTTGCTCTATGCACGCTTCGATTCTCCCGCATTGGCCGCGTTGAAAGCCGATTTGGCGCTGGCGGATGGCGTAATTGTCGCCACGCCTATATATAAGGCTTCGTTCTCCGGCGCACTGAAAACCCTGCTCGATCTACTGCCCGAGCGCGCGCTGGAACACAAAGTGGTGTTGCCACTGGCCAGCGGCGGCAGCGCTTCACATCTGATGGCGGTGGACTACGCGCTGAAGCCGGTACTCAACGCGCTAAAGGCACAGGAAGTGTTGCACGGCGTGTTCGCCACTGACGGCCAGATTACCGATTACGACCGCCAGCCGCTGCTCGATCCGCTGCTGTCGCAACGCATTGATGAAGCGCTGGATACCTTCTGGCACGCGCTGCATCGTCGCCACCCACCTTACGCACAAGCGGTATAAAGGAAGAGAGATGAAAAGGATATTGACGGGTTTACTCATGCCAGCCGTCGCGGCGCTGCTCACCTTGAGCGTGAGCGCGCAGGCCGCCGACGCACCAGAACAGTTGCGCATCGGTTATCAGAAAGGTTCGGTGAGCATGGTATTGGCGAAAACCCACAAGCTGCTGGAGCAGCGCTTCCCGCACACCAACATAAAGTGGGTGGAATTCCCGGCGGGCCCGCAGATGCTCGAGGCGCTTAACGTCGATAGCATCGATTTGGGCAGCACCGGCGACATCCCGCCGCTGTTTGCGCAGGCCGCAGGTGCCGATCTGCTGTATGTCGGCTCGGAGCCACCCAAGCCGCAAGCCGAAGTGATTTTAGTGCCGAAAGACAGCCCGATTCACAGCGTGGCCGAACTGAAAGGGCATAAAGTGGCGTTCCAGAAAGGCTCCAGCTCGCACAACCTGCTGCTGCGTGCGCTGGAACAGGCCGGGCTGAGTTTTAAAGACATTCAGCCAACCTATCTGACGCCCGCCGATGCGCGCGCCGCGTTCCAGCAAGGTGACGTTGATGCCTGGGCAATTTGGGATCCTTACTACTCTGCCGCGCTGCTGCAAGGCAACGTGCGCGTGCTGGCCGACGGCAGCAAACTCAATCAAACTGGCTCCTTCTATTTAGCCACGCGCAAATACACCGAGGCGAACGGCGCCTTTGTGCAGCAGGTCCTGAATACCTTCAGCGAAGCCGATGCGTTAACGCGCAGCCAGCGCGACCAGAGTATCGATCTGCTGGCGAATGCAATGGGCTTACCGAAACCGGTAATTGCCAGCTATCTCGACCATCGTCCACCGACCACCATTACGCCGGTCAGCGCCCATACCGCGCAGGCCCAACAGCAAACGGCCGATCTGTTTTATGCCAATCATCTGATGCCGGTAAAAGTGAATATTGCTGACCGCATCTGGCATCCACAATCCGCCCAGCCTAAAGGAAATTAATCATGAGCGTATCCGTATTTTGGTTTCTCCCGACGCACGGCGATGGCCACTATCTTGGCACCGCGGAAGGTTCGCGCCCGGTTGATCATGGTTATCTGCAACAGATTGCGCAGGCAGCGGATCGCCTTGGCTTCGGCGGCGTGCTGATCCCTACCGGCCGCTCCTGTGAAGATGCCTGGCTGGTGGCGGCGTCATTGATTCCGGTTACGCAGCGTCTGCGTTTCCTCGTCGCACTGCGTCCGGGCGTGATTTCACCGACGCAGGCGGCGCGTCAGGCCGCCACGCTGGATCGTCTGTCGAATGGTCGCGCGCTGTTTAATCTGGTCACCGGCGGCGATCCGGAAGAGTTAGCCGGCGATGGCGTGTTCCTCGATCACCGTGAACGCTATGAAGAGTCCGCTGAGTTTACCCGCGTCTGGCGGCGGGTAAGCGAAGGCGAAACCGTCGATTACGAAGGCAAGCATGTGAAGGTGCGCGGTGCGCGTCTGATGTTTAAAGCAGTGCAGGAACCGCGTCCGCCGCTGTGGTTTGGCGGATCATCAGATGCCGCGCAGGATCTGGCCGCTGAACAGGTCGATGTCTATCTCACCTGGGGCGAACCGCCGGCGTTAGTTAAAGAGAAGATTGAGCAAGTGCGCGCCAAAGCGGCGGCACAAGGCCGCACCGTGCGCTTCGGGATTCGTCTGCACGTGATTGTGCGCGAAACCAATGAAGAAGCGTGGCAAGCGGCGGATCGCCTGATTGCCCATCTCGACGATGCCACCATTGCCAAAGCGCAGGCCGCGTTTGCGCGCACCGATTCGGTAGGCCAGCAGCGCATGGCCGCACTGCACGGTGGACGTCGCGACAAGCTGGAGATCAGCCCGAATCTGTGGGCCGGCGTCGGCCTGGTGCGCGGCGGCGCAGGTACCGCGTTAGTGGGCGATGGCCCAACCGTGGCGGCGCGCATGCAGGAGTATCAGGATCTCGGCATCGAGACATTTATTCTCTCCGGCTATCCGCATCTGGAAGAGGCTTATCGCGTGGGTGAGTTGCTGTTCCCGCACCTCAATTTGGCGATTCCGGAAGTGCCGAAGCCGCGCGTGGTGCAAGCGCACGGTGAAGCGGTGGCCAACGATTTCACGCCGCAAAAAGTGTCGCAGAGCTAAAGGAGCAGATGATGGCGAACGTTAAAACCAGGCTGACCAATGCTGTATTGCCGTGGGTGTTGCCGGTGGTGCTGATTGCACTGTGGCAACTGGCATCGCAAGTGGGTTGGCTGTCGACGCGCATTTTGCCGTCGCCGGAAAACATCCTCATCACCTTCTGGAAGCTGACGGTGAGCGGAGAACTGTGGCAAAACCTGGCGATCAGCAGCTGGCGTGCCGCCATCGGTTTCTCTATTGGTGGCTCGATTGGTTTGATTCTGGGTTTGATTACCGGCACCTCGCGCGTCGGCGAACGCTTGCTGGATACCTCGGTGCAGATGCTGCGTAACGTGCCGCATCTGGCGCTGATTCCGCTGGTGATTTTGTGGTTCGGCATCGACGAATCCGCCAAGATTTTCCTCGTGGCGCTGGGCACGCTGTTCCCGATTTACCTGAATACTTATCACGGCATTCGTAATATTGATCGGGGTTTGGTCGAGATGGCGCGCAGCTACGGCTTGTCTGGCTGGAGCCTGTTCATTCAGGTGATTCTGCCGGGTGCGCTGCCTTCAATTATGGTTGGCGTACGTTTTGCCCTTGGCCTGATGTGGCTGACGCTGATTGTCGCCGAAACCATTTCCGCTAACTCTGGCATTGGTTATCTGGCGATGAACGCCCGTGAATTCCTGCAAACCGACGTGGTGGTGGTGGCCATCATTCTCTATGCCCTGCTCGGCAAACTCGCCGACGTCGCGGCACAACTGCTGGAGCGCGTCTGGCTGCGCTGGCATCCGGCTTACCAAGTGAAGGAGAACGCATGAGCAACGCAACCCTAAATCCGGCGCGCTTAAATCGCGGTACACCGGTTGGCGTGAATGGCGTCAGCAAGCAATATGGCGATCGTACCATCCTGAATAATATCGACCTGCACATCCCCTCCGGGCAGTTCGTCGCCGTCGTCGGCCGCAGTGGGTGCGGGAAAAGTACCTTGCTGCGCCTGCTGGCGGGTCTGGAATCCACCACGCGCGGGGCGTTGCTGGCGGGTAATGCGCCATTATCCGAGGCACGCGAAGATACGCGTTTGATGTTCCAGGATTCACGCTTACTGCCGTGGAAAAAGGTGATTGATAACGTTGGGCTGGGACTGAAAGGCCGCGAATGGCGCGCCGCCGCGCTGGAAGCACTCGAAGCCGTGGGATTGGCGGATCGTGCCAACGAGTGGCCTGCCGCGTTGTCTGGCGGGCAGAAACAGCGCGTGGCGCTGGCGCGTGCGCTGATTCACCGCCCAGGTTTGCTGCTGCTCGATGAGCCGCTCGGGGCGCTGGATGCGTTGACGCGTATCGAAATGCAGGGATTGATTGAGTCGCTGTGGCAGCAGCATAACTTCACCGTGCTGCTGGTGACGCACGATGTCAGCGAAGCGGTGGCTATTGCCGATCGCGTATTGTTGATTGAGGAAGGCCAGATTGGCCTGGATTTGATCGTCGATCTGCCGCGCCCACGCCGTCGCGGATCGGCGCGTTTGGCAGAGCTGGAAGCGGAAGTACTGGATCGGGTGATGAAGCGCGGCTCGTCAGAACAGCCGTTGAAGTTTGCGCAGCAGAGTTAATTGAAGACGCGCGATAAATCGCGCCGCTACGAATGCATACATTTATTGGTAGCGGCGCAATTTATTGCGCAAGGTTTTCTTACGCGTTTAACGCCTTGGTGATTTTCTCGTACAGATCGCCCGACAGCTTATCCAGCCCTTGCAACGTTTCCAGCGCTTTACGCATCAGCGCCTGACGATCAGCATCGTAGCGTTTCAGGCGAATCAGCGGCTCGATCATGCGTGCAGCCACTTGCGGGTTGCGCGTGTTGAGATCGGTCAACATCTCCACCAGGAACTGATAACCGCTGCCATCTTTAGCGTGGAACGCCGCGGGATTACCAGACGCAAACGCACCAATCAGTGAACGGATGCGGTTCGGGTTGCCCATGGTGAACGAACGGTGATTCAGCAGCTCACGCACATTGCTCAGCACGTCCGCCGCTGGGCTGGTGGCTTGCAGCACAAACCATTTATCCATCACCAGACCATCCTGATGCCAGCGCTCATCGTAGGCCGCCAGCAGCGTATCGCGGCACGGCAGGTTCGCCGCCACCGCTGCAGACAGCGCCGCTAACGCATCGGTCATGTTGTTTGCCTGCTGATATTGCGCCTGCACCAGCTTGTCCGCCTGTGCCGCATCGGCGAAGGCCAGGTAACCGAGGCAGACATTTTTCAGCGTGCGCTTGCCAATCTCCGCGTGCTCAATTTTGTATTCGCTGCTTTGGTTGGCCAGATAGAGCGCAAAGAATTCGTCACTCAGCTCTTTAGCCAGCGTACGCACCAGCGCATCGCGTACCGCTGAGATCGCCAGCGGATCGATGACATCAAACAGTTCGGCGATTTCATTCTCAGACGGCAGCGAAAGAATCAACGCTTTCAGCGCCGGATCGCCCTGCTCATCCAGCAGCACAGCGCGGAACGCATCAGCCACATGCAGCGGCAGCGATAGCGGCTGGCCCTGCTGATGACGTGCGACGTTGAGGCGAATGTAGGTTGCCAGCAGGCTTTGCGCCGCATCCCAGCGCGCGAAGTCGTTACGCGCGTGGCGCATCAGGAAGGTGAGTTGCGCATCGCTCCATTTGTAGTCGAGCTTCACGGGCGCAGAGAATTCACGCAGCAGCGATGGCACCGGCTGGAAGTAAACGTTATCGAAAATAAAGGTCTGGAACTCTTCGGTGACGTTCAGCACGTGATGCACCGCATGACCGTTATGCTGCAGCGGGATCACCTTGCCTTCGTTATCGTACAGTTCGATATCCAGCGGAATATGCAGCGGCAGCTTCTCTTTCTGCTCGGCGGTGGCCGGCGTGCGCTGGGTGACGTGCAGCGTGTACTGTTCCAGCTCTGGATTGTAGTCATCGCGCACCGTCAGAACTGGCGTGCCCGCCTGGCTGTACCAGCGGCGGAACTGCGATAGATCGACGTTCGAGGCATCTTCCATCGCCTGCACGAAATCATCGCAGGTGGCGGCGCTGCCATCGTGACGCTCGAAATAGAGTTGCATGCCTTTCTGGAAATTCTCTTCGCCCAGCAAGGTGTGCATCATGCGGATCACTTCTGACCCTTTCTCATACACCGTTAAGGTGTAGAAGTTGTTCATTTCGATCACCTGATCCGGACGGATCGGGTGCGCCATTGGGCTGGCGTCTTCCGCGAACTGCGCACCGCGCATCACGCGTACGTTATCAATACGGTTCACCGCGCGCGAACCGAGATCGGAGCTGAACTCCTGATCGCGGAATACTGTCAGCCCCTCTTTCAGGCTGAGCTGGAACCAGTCGCGGCAGGTCACGCGGTTGCCGGTCCAGTTGTGGAAATATTCGTGACCGATCACCGCTTCAATGCCGAGGTAATCTTTGTCAGTGGCGGTTTCGGCTTTCGCCAGCACATATTTGGAGTTGAAGACGTTAAGGCCTTTGTTCTCCATCGCCCCCATATTGAAGAAATCCACCGCGACGATCATAAAGATGTCGAGGTCGTACTCAAGGTTAAAGCGCTCTTCATCCCACTTCATGCTGGCTTTCAGCGAGGTCATCGCCCAATCAGCACGATCAAGGTTGCCGCGATCGACAAAGATCTCCAGCGCCACATCGCGGCCTGAACGCGTAGTAAAACTATCACGTAATACGTCGAAATCACCCGCCACCAGCGCAAACAGGTAGCACGGTTTCGGGAACGGATCTTGCCACTTCACCCAATGGCGGCCATCTTCATGGCGACCGCTCTCCAGCTTGTTGCCGTTGGAGAGTAAATAAGGATAACGCGCGGCATCGGCAATAATGGTGGTGGTGAAGCGCGCCAGCACGTCTGGGCGATCGAGATACCACGTAATATGGCGGAAACCTTCGGCTTCACATTGGGTACAAAGCGCATCGCCGGATTGGTATAACCCTTCCAGCGCGGTGTTTTTATCCGGATGAATGTCATTAATGATGGTCAGAGTGAAGTTGTCCGGTAGCTGGCTAATGAACAACGCGCCCTCTTCTTCGCGGTAATGCGGCCACGGATTGCCATCCACCGCCAGCGATACCAGCGTGAGATCTTCGCCATCCAGACGCAGTTCCGCGTCGGTAGCGCCCAAACGCTTCACCTGACTGACCGCTGTAACACGCGTCGAAGCCGCATCCAGAACAAAAGTCAGGTCGATATCGGTAATGGTGTAATCCGGCGCACGGTAATCGTGGCGATATTTAATTTGCGGCTGTTGCGTCATGAGTCCTTCTCGCATCGTTAAATCGTTAATATGTTGACCCGTCAAAGTCTAAGCGGGTTGTGCCTCTGTTGCCACGGTCAATGCGTGCGTTCGTTGAAAAGGCTACAATTCATTAACAATGGCACAAATGACCCTCGACCTGCCACCCGCAATTATGGTGTGATCGCGGTCATTACTGTTTTATACTCCTGCGTCTTTATGACTTTGTTGAACACCGGGCTCTGCTCCGCGGAAGAGGATGCTGAAACGCACCATGACTGGACATGCTTCCCCGATTTTGACCACGCTGCTTGATACCGATGCGTATAAGCTTCACATGCAGCAGGCCGTCTATCATCGCTATTATGATGTCCCGGTTACGGCGGAATTTCGCTGCCGTGGCGACGAACTGCTCGGTATTTATGCGGACGAGATCCGCGCACAAATTGAAACCCTGCAAACGCTCGCCCTGAGCGACGATGAGTATCACTACCTCAGCGGGCTGCCTTTCTTCCAACGCGATTACCTTGACTGGCTGCGCCAGTTCCGCCTCGATCCCTCACAAGTCAACGTGCGTAACAACAACGGCCATCTGACCATTCAGATCAGTGGGCCGTGGCGTGAAGTGATTTTATGGGAAGTGCCGTTGCTGGCGCTGATCAGTGAAGTGGTGCATCGCCATCGCACGCCGCAGATGGGTGTGGATCAGGCGGTTGCGCACTTGCAGCATAAGCTTACGAATTTCCGTCAGCAGGTCGGCGATTGGGATATGTCGCGCTTCCAGCTAATGGATTTCGGCACCCGTCGCCGCTACTCCAAAGCGGTACAGGAAGCGATCGTCGCTACGCTTAAAGCGGAGTTTCCGTGGCTGGTGGGCACCAGCAACTACGATTTGGCGCGTCGCCTGCAGCTTAATCCGGTGGGTACACAAGCGCATGAATGGTTCCAGGCGCACCAGCAAATCAGCCCGGTATTGGCGAACAGCCAACGTGCGGCGCTGCAATCCTGGCTGGACGAGTATGACAATCAGTTAGGTATTGCTTTAACCGACTGCATTACCATGGATGCTTTCCTGCGCGACTTTGGCCCGGGCTTTGCGCATCGTTATCAAGGCCTGCGCCATGACTCCGGCGATCCGCTGGAATGGGGTGAGAAAGCCATTGCGCACTATCAGCGGCTGGATATCGATCCCAAAAGCAAAACGCTGGTGTTTTCGGATAACCTCAATCTGGACAAAGCGCTAGCGCTCTATCGCCACTTTGGCCAACGTGCCAACGTGGTGTTCGGTATCGGAACACGCCTGTCCTGCGATATTCCGGACGTGACGCCGCTGAATATCGTGATCAAACTGGTGAGCTGCAATGGCAAACCGGTGGCAAAACTTTCCGACAGTCCCGGCAAAACCATTTGCCAGGATAAAGCCTTCGTGCGCGCCTTGCGCAAAGCCTTCGATCTGCCGCTGGTCAAAAGAGCCAGCTGATTCTTATATCAGGGCGCTTGCGCCCTGCTCTCACGCAACAAATCTCCTGTTTACCCGGCAATTTTGCTTGTTTCCTGTGGGCTCGCAAGTAACATAGCAAAACCCTGAATAAGGGCTTTTATCCACCTTCTTTTATATATAGAGAGAACTTTATGAGCGTTGTGCCTGTAGCGGATGTACTGCACGGCCGTGTCGCGGTTGACAGTGAAGTCACCGTACGTGGTTGGGTGCGTACCCGAAGAGATTCCAAAGCTGGTCTTTCCTTTATCGCCGTTTACGACGGTTCCTGCTTTAATCCCGTTCAGGCCGTCGTCAATAACTCTCTGAATAATTATCAGGATGAAGTGCTGCGTCTGACCACCGGCTGCTCGGTAATCATTACCGGTAAAGTGGTCGAATCGCCGGGCGAAGGCCAGGCTTTCGAGCTGCAGGCGACTAACGTTGAAGTTACCGGCTGGGTTGACGATCCGGATACCTATCCGATGGCGGCGAAACGTCACAGCATCGAATACCTGCGTGAAGTGGCGCATCTGCGTCCGCGTACCAACCTTGTAGGCGCCGTGGCGCGTGTGCGTCATACGCTGGCGCAAGCGCTGCATCGCTTCTTCCACGAAAACGGCTATTTCTGGGTTTCGACTCCGCTGATCACCGCTTCGGATACCGAAGGTGCCGGTGAGATGTTCCGCGTTTCGACGCTGGACCTGGAAAACCTGCCGCGCGATCCGCAGGGCAAAATCGATTTCGATAAAGACTTCTTCGGTAAAGAAGCCTTCCTGACCGTATCGGGCCAGCTCAACGCCGAAACTTACGCCTGTGCGCTGTCTAAGGTGTATACCTTTGGTCCCACTTTCCGCGCCGAAAACTCCAACACCAGCCGTCACCTGGCGGAATTCTGGATGCTGGAGCCGGAAGTGGCGTTCGCGACGCTGGATGATGCGGCCGCTTTGGCAGAATCTATGCTGAAATACGTGTTCCAGGCCGTTCTCAACGAGCGTGCTGATGACATGGCCTTCTTTGCTGAGCGCGTGGATAAAGATGCGATTGCGCGTCTCGAGCGTTTCGTGACTACCGACTTTGCTCAGGTGGATTACACCGATGCGGTTGATATTCTGCTGAAAAGCGGGCAGAGCTTCGAGAACCCGGTTTCCTGGGGCGTGGATCTCTCATCCGAACACGAGCGTTATCTCGCAGAGCAGCACTTCAAAGCGCCGGTGGTAGTGAAAAACTACCCGAAAGACATCAAAGCCTTCTATATGCGCATGAACGAAGATGGCAAAACCGTAGCGGCGATGGATGTTCTCGCGCCGGGCATCGGCGAAATCATCGGGGGTTCACAGCGTGAAGAGCGTCTGGATGTGCTGGATGCGCGTCTGGCAGAAATGGGCCTCAATAAAGAAGATTATTGGTGGTATCGTGACCTGCGCCGTTACGGCACCGTGCCACATGCCGGCTTTGGTTTAGGTTTCGAGCGATTAATCGCCTATGTCACCGGCGTACAAAATGTAAGGGATGTTATCCCCTTCCCGCGTACCCCACGCAACGCGAATTTCTAAATTTAGCGATTAATTATAAGTAATTCATATATATAAAGAGGTCGGCCTAGCCGGCCTTTTTTTATTTTTGTAAATTTAGAGTTCTCTCACAAAGTTCCCGAATTTTTACAAATTGTCATACAATTTTTCCTTTTGATACTTAATTGCGAGATTTGAATCATCTTCGGGCTAGAATTAGCAACCCTGTGATGGAAAGATGCGTGCAGACACAGGAGACATCAAACTTCTTTCAAGGTTCTGTAAAGATTTCTTGGCAGCAGTGGCAGATGTCCAAATAACTCCAATGAGGGTAATAAAAAATGATGAAGCGCAACATTCTTGCAGTGGTTATCCCTGCTCTGTTAGCTGCCGGCGCAGCAAACGCAGCAGAAATCTATAATAAAGACGGCAACAAGCTGGACCTGTACGGTAAAGTCGATGCACGTCACTCTTTCTCTGATAACGCTAGCGATGATGGCGACAAAACTTATGTTCGCTTCGGTTTCAAAGGTGAAACTCAGATCACTGACCAACTGACCGGTTACGGCCAGTGGGAATACAACATTCAGGCTAACAACACCGAAGGCGGCGACGCTCAGGATGGCAACAAAACCCGTCTGGGCTTTGCAGGTCTGAAATTTGGTGATGCAGGTTCATTCGACTACGGTCGTAACTACGGCGTTATTTATGACGCAATGTCCTACACTGACCAATTGCCAGTATTCGGTGACGATACTCTGTATCAAGACAACGACAACTTCATGATTGGTCGTTCAAGCGGTCTGGCGACTTACCGTAACAGCAACTTCTTCGGTCTGGTCCAAGGTCTGAGCTTCGCAGCACAGTACCAGGGCAAAAACGAAGGTTCTCGTGATCCACTGGCTCAGAACGGTGACGGCTGGGGTACTTCTGTAGCGTATGACACCGGTATGGGTGTTAGCGCAGTAGGTTCTTACTTCTCTTCTGACCGTACTAACGCTCAGATTGCAGATGGTAACGGCGACAAAGCTGACGCATACGGTTTCGGTCTGAAATATGACGCGAACAACGTATACCTGGCAGCATTCTACGGTGAATCACGTAACACCACTGCTTACGGTAGCACCGCTCGTCAGGTTGCTAACAAAACTCAGAACTTCGAAGTGGTTGCACAGTACCAGTTCGACTTCGGTCTGCGTCCATCCATCGCTTACCTGCAGTCTAAAGGCAAGCAGCTGAATGGTAACACCGCTAACGGTGCAACCTTCGCGGGTGGCGATGCTGACCTGGTTAAATACATCGAAGTGGGTACCTACTACTACTTCAACAAAAACATGTCTACCTATGTTGACTACAAAATCAACCTGCTGGATGACAACGATTACACCCGCGCTCAGGGCGTGAGCACCGACGACGTAGTTGGCGTTGGCCTGGTTTACCAGTTCTAATCACCCGATTAGCATTGCGTAATACCTAAAAACGGAGCCCTTGGGCTCCGTTTTGCATTTCAGTGATCGGCTTCGCAATTAGCTTTTCTACTTTATCTCACCGACATATTTCTTTTTTATATCAGCGGTTGGCAAGCGTGCCGACTGACGTTAACCTGATAGCTCATTTCGCTAAAGTTCACCTAAACGGAACTGACTCATGTTTGAATCGATCTCTGCCGCACCCGCCGATCCTATTCTGGGACTGGCTGACCTTTTTCGTGCCGATGACCGGCCGAATAAAATCAATCTTGGCATTGGTGTTTATAAAGATGAAACCGGTAAAACGCCGGTCCTCACCAGTGTTAAAAAAGCTGAGCAGTATTTGCTGGAAAATGAAACCACCAAGAACTACCTGAGCATTGATGGTCTGGCGGATTTCGCACGATGCACGCAGGAGTTGCTGTTCGGCAAAGAGAGCGCGCTGATTACTGCGGGTCGCGCATGCACCGCACAAACGCCAGGCGGCACCGGCGCCCTGCGCGTAGCGGCAGATTTTCTGGCAAACCAGACCAGCGTCAAGCGCGTTTGGGTGAGCAACCCAAGCTGGCCGAACCATAACAATGTCTTCAACGCTGCTGGCCTTGAAGTGTGTGATTACGATTATTACGATGCCGCAAGCCACAGCCTGGATTTCGACGCCATGGTGGCATCGCTGCAGGAAGCCAAAGCAGGCGATGTAGTGCTGTTCCACGGCTGCTGCCACAACCCAACTGGCGTTGATCCGTCTGCAGAGCAATGGCAACAGCTGGCGCAACTGTCGCTAGAGAAAGGATGGTTGCCGCTGTTTGATTTCGCCTATCAGGGCTTTGCTCGCGGTCTGGATGAAGATGCGCAAGGGCTGCGTATTTTTGCCGCTTCACATCAGGAACTGATTGTTGCCAGCTCTTACTCGAAGAACTTCGGTTTGTATAATGAGCGTGTAGGTGCATTAACGCTGGTTGCAGCGAGCAGCGACGTGGCCAAAACTGCGTTTAGCCAGGTGAAATACACCATTCGCGCCAACTACTCTAACCCGCCGTCACACGGCGCGGCGGTCGTCGCCACCATCCTCAGCAATGACGCGCTGCGCACCATCTGGATTCAGGAGCTGGCCGATATGCGTCAGCGCATCCAGCGCATGCGTCAGCTGTTTGTGAACACACTGGCGGAGAAAGGCGCCAATCAGGACTTTAGCTTTATTATCAAGCAGAACGGCATGTTCTCATTCAGCGGCCTGACCAAAGATCAGGTAGTGCGTCTGCGTGAGGAGTTTGGCGTTTATGCGGTGAACTCGGGTCGTGTTAACGTGGCAGGCATGACGCCAGACAATATGTCGGCGCTGTGTGAGGCGATTGTCGCAGTTTTATAAATCAGGCGGCAAATAACGACAAATGGGCCAAAAGGGCCCATTTTTTTATTCTTGCAGGAACGGATTGCTGATGCGTTCGCGGCCTAGCGTTGAGATAGGCCCGTGACCCGGTACGAAAGTCACATCATCGCCTAGCGGCAACAGCTTGGTTCTAATCGCATCGATCAGGTCGCTGTGGCTGCCCTGCGGGAAATCGGTGCGTCCAACGCCACCGTTGAAAATCACATCTCCTGAAATCAGAAGACGTCCTACACGATCAAAGAACACAATATGTCCCGGCGTATGGCCCGGACAAAGCAGCACTTCCAGCGTGACATTGCCAACCTGTACAGTTTCACCCTCTTCCAGCCAGCGATCGGGCGTGAGCGGCGCGCACTCAGGCAAACCGAACATGCGGCTTTGTGTGGGCAGATTATCTAACCAGAAAGCATCGAGCGGATGCGGACCGACAATGGGCACCTGATAATGTGCCGCTAGCTCGGCAGCGGCACCAGCATGATCAAGATGTCCATGCGTGAGCAGGATCTGCGACGGCGTTAAACCACGTTCTGCCAGCACGGCTTTGATGGTTTCCGCATCGCCGCCGGGATCGACCAGTGCGGATTGTTGGGTTTCGTCATCCCATATAACTGAACAGTTTTGGGAAAAAGCCGTAACCGGAATAATTTGGTAGTTCATAGCGCTCCATGACCGACACACGCAGCGCTGCCGGTATCAGGACCAGTGCCTTGCGGGCCCGGTATCTATGTGTACGAAGTTGCTGCGCGGGTAATATCCTACACCACCGGCGCGCATAGATAACGCCGCTTTGCGAACATTGCTCAACGAAATTCCCTCAATGTGGAAATCCATCGCTTGTCCTTTAGTGTGATAGCTTTTTTTCGCCACGCCCGGGCCCGATTCACGCAGCATGGTGTTGGTGGCTAAGGTGCGGTAACCCGAGATCAACTGCACCGGCTTACGCGTATCCAGCAATGTTTGCAGGCGGTAAAGCTGGTCAAAAAGATGGGGATCGATGGTCTTCACCTGATTGGCGCGGTAATCACGGAAGAAGTGATTTAAGCGGGCTAACTCATCCTTGTCATAACGCTTACCGTTAAAAAACTCCGTTTTAAGGGTTTCACCGGTGTGAAGGTTACTAAGCGTCAATACTCGTGGGCGGGCGGTGGAAAGCGAAGCCAGAGCGGAGCCAGGAAGCAGTGATAATCCTGCTGCTGCGCCTCCAATCAAGAGTAATCGACGACGTTGAGAATCAATATTAGCCATGAAGCGAGGTTACCTAATCTAAAGCGGATAAAATATGTGCGAAAAGTACACAAGGCCGAACATTAACGTCCGCCTAAGACTCAGTCAACCCAGAATATGTTGCAGAAGACCAAAACCAGCTCAAAATCAAATTTTCAAGACTGGTCTTGGTTAAATTCATGTGAAGAGAAAACAGCCAAATCAATTACTAGAGTAACAACTGACCGGCTTTATGCAGTACCTGACTACCGGAACGGGCGGGATTATCATAATTGTAAATATCTGTACGATATTGCGGCTGGCCGTCATCGGCGACCCATGCGGTTAAATAGTAAAGGTTCACAGGAATACGATGGCGAATCGGCACGTAACGGGTATTTCCCTCTTTCAAGGTGTCTGAGATACGACCGTCGTTCCAGCCCACATCCTGCAACAGCAGATCGGCCAGTTCTGAGGCTTTATTCACGCGCACACAGCCCGAACTTAGCGCACGAATATCGCGCTGGAACAGGTTATGGTTCGGCGTATCGTGCAGATAAATCGCATCCGAACTCGGCATGTTGAATTTGTAGCGACCCAGTGAGTTGGTTGCGCCCGGCGCCTGTCGAATGCGATACGGGAAGCTCGCGGCCGACACCATACGCCAGTCAATCATCGAAGGATCGATCACTTCCGCATCCGCACTCCAGCCCGACAACAGCGTATAACCGTGCTTATACAGATAAGTCGGATCCTGTTTCACCTTCGGCACAATATCCTGGCGCACCAGCGTGGTTGGCACGTTCCACGGTGGATTGAGCACCACATTATTCAGCGCGCTACGCATCAGCGGCGTTTTGCGGTCAGGACGACCCACAATCACGCGTGATGACAAAATGGTGGCGCCGTTGTTGTAGTAAGTAAGCGAATAGTTTGGGATGTTCACCATGATGCCGTTATGCATATCATCCGGTAGCAGACGCAGGCGCTGTATGTTGAGCGCCAGCAGCGAAGCACGCATCTGCGGCGGCACATTCAGCCATTCACGGGTACGTGGACCAATCGCGCCGTCATCGGCCAATCCCTGCCAGTGCTGGAAGCGTTTAACGCCCTCCACCAGCGTAGCGTCATACACGTTGGGTCCGGTTGCTGTAGGATTGGCAGCCACATTATTGGACACTTCAGGCGTCGCAGCGAGTGCCGGAGCCGCATCAATATCATCAAAGTTTGCCGCAGACGGGCTCACCGCCACCGGCTGATTGCTTTGGCTCACCGGAACCGGCGCAGTTGGCACCGCGTCTTCCGCCGGCGTTGGCGTAGTACTATGGCTGGCGGTCAACATGCCGGTGCGTTGCAGAATCTCACGCAGCGCAGGCACATCATTACTGATCTGCCCTGGGCGTAGCGTAACGGTATCACGCAGCTGTGGCCACGGGCGATCGTCGGTGAGTAGCGTTTTCAGCGCATTATGCATCGGCGCATATTGCGGATGCTGCGGTTGCAACGAGACCACAAAAGTCCGGCTGCCGCCGCCGTTCACCGCATTTTGCCATTGATTGATGGCCGCCAGAGATGGCATGGTCAGCTTGTAAGGCACATTGCTGTAGAGCCAGGTTTCGCCCTGTGTCGGCACATTGGCAACAAACTGCAGATAGCCAAGCATCGCATCACTGAGCACGATGTCGCGCGCCAGGCCTTTGATGTTCGGATTGGTCAGACGCTCAACCCAGCGGGTGAATTGCGGCTGCACGCCAGAGAGCGCCACTTCCGCCAATTGCTGCTGGAAAGCCTGCACCGCTTGCGGGTCTTGCCATAGCGGAGCCATATCGCGCGACGCATAAATACCGGCTAAACCGGGCAAATAGAAAGGTTGTTCAGTGGCGCTGAACGCCTGCTGAATCTGCTGCTGGCTGGCAGCAACCGACATTGAACTGTGGTGCGTTGAATTGGGTAGCGTGGAGGTGATGGCCGCATGGCTCACAGCCAGCGGCGATAGTACCAGTGACAAACCGAGTGCTACTGCAGCACGACTCATTTTGCTCTTATTGTTTAGCAACATCCCTGCCCCCTTCTCACCAATGACATAGCGCCCTGTGATCGCCATGTACAGCCATACTCATAATGTTGAGTATACGAATAAAAAACGGCATCTGCCTCTCAGTGCAGATGCCGCATACAGATTAAACGTAGTGCTGTTTTTTAACCAGATTAAGCGCTATGAATTCTCATATTCAAGACCGACCTTAGGACTTTGATCCTTGCTCGGTGCAGGATCTGCCGAGAAGCCGCGCAGCCCAACCACATGCACATGTTCGGTGTTATTGAACATTTTACGCACCAGTTTGTAGGTGGTGCCTTTTTCCGGGCTGATGTTCTCTGGCGCCGCGATGATCAGCTGCATCTCCAGACGTTCGCACAGCTCAAACAGTGTGGCGATCGAACGCGCATCAAGACGTGCCGCTTCATCGAGGAACAGCAGACGACACGGCGAAATATCTTTGCCACGCAGACGACGTGATTCCTCTTCCCAGCTCTGTACCACCATCACCAGAATCGACATCCCGGTACCGATCGCTTCACCGGTAGAGAGCGCGCCACTTTCTGCACGCAGCCAGCCGTCAGTACCACGGTTCACTTCCACTTCCATCTCAAGATAGTTGCGGTAGTCGAGCAGCTCTTCACCGATGGTTTGCGGCGTGCGCTGGCCCATATCGATCTGCGGATTCAGGCGCTGATAGAGTTTCGCCAGCGCTTCCGAGAAGGTTAAGCGGTTGCTGGTAAACAGATCCTGATGCTGTTCATGCTCTTCCGACAGCGTATCCAGCAGCGTTGAGTGCGCTTCACGCACGTTCACGTTAAGGCGCACGCTGCGCACCTGACCAAAGCTTACCGCCTGCAACCCCTGGTTCAGCTGGCGAATACGATTTTGCTCGCGCTGGATGGTTTTACGAATGATGTTCGCCGCACTGCGTGAGCTGATTGCCAGCGTCTGTTCACGCGCCGTCAGCTCTTCGGTCAGACGATTCAGCTCAATCTCCATCTGCTCGATGGCTTCAACCGGATCGTCGGTACGAATGATGTCCTGGCGAATACGTTCGCGCAGATGCTGATACACCGCGATAAAGAACTGAATCTTACGTTCCGGACGTTTCGGATCTTCAGACATACGCAGCACATCGCGCAGGTGTTCGTTATCCGCCACCGCCAGACGCAGCGCACCCAGCGCCTTATCCGACATCGAACGCAGCTCATCGCCGCTGAGATAGGCCAGCTCGCGACGATGTAGACGACGCTCAACGCCGTTCTCTTTCACCAGACGCAACACCGTGCACCAGCCCGCTTTCGCGCTGACCACCTGCTCACGAATCTGATGATAATCGCGTTCCAGCTTGCGCAGTTTTTTCTGCAGGCTGTCCATTTCGGCTTCACAGAAGGTGATCTGTTTTTCCAGCTGGTTGCGACGCGCACGGTTGTGGCTTAGCGCGCTATACAGCTCATCACGACGAATGCGCGCGCGCTCTTCTGCACTGGCATCGGCATGCACGCCGATATCCTGCATCTCTTGCTGCAACTCTTTCAGCATGTCGCGTTTGGCATCGTATGAACTTTTTAGCGATGCCAGCACCTGCGAATACTGCGTCAGCTGGGCCTGATGTCCACGCAGACGTTCGCGTGCGCGGCTGCGCTCGCCTTCCGCCTGCTCCAGACGCTGACGCAACTGTTCGTTGAGATCGCTGTTGCCACCCAACATGCCAGCCGAACTTTCATAGCTGAAGTGCGCGCGGCGCTGCACCACTTCGGTCAGCGCAAAGGCTTGCTGACGCGCATCACGCTGCTGCTGCTGTGCCTGCTGATAGTCGCGCTGCAGCTGATCGTGCTGCTGCGGATCGCTTTGCAGTACCGCAATCAGCGGCTCCAGCTTGCTGAGTTTGCTGCCGTGCTGATGCAGGAAACGTGCGGCCTCTTGCGCTTCTTCGACGCGCTCGCGGATCTCTTCACAGCGATCGCCAAGCGTGTCGTCGAGCAGCAGATTAACGCGTGGCAACAGGCGGTTCAGCTGGCTGACGCCCTCTTTTGCCTGCTCAAACTGCGCGCGCTGCTGCTGATTGTCATTTTCATGCTGCGCCAGCGCCCGCTCCAGCTCGCCACGACGGCTATTAAGCTGACGAATCTGCGCTTCTGGATCTTCATCAAACGCCACCGCTAAATGGCTACCGATGAAGCGGCTGAAGGATTGATGCAGACGCTGAGTTTTCTGTACATCAAACGACAACGTGGCATAACGCTCAGCCAGCTGTTCACGTTCGTTGTTCAGCAATTCAAGCTGGTTTTCACGCGCCGCGCGACCAAACAGCGGCACTTTCGGGAAGCGGGAGTAGCGCCACTGACGCTCAGCCACTTTCACCACCACCGCTTTTTCCAGCTCTTCGACGCTAAATACGCTGTCGTCAAAGGCTTGCGGATCGCCTTCAATCAGATAGAGATCTTCCGGGCACTCGTCTAAACCGTCGAGCAGGTCGCGCACCAGCGACAGATCTGGCACCACGATGGCGTGGCGCGATGGACCGTATAGCGCCGAGAAGTACGGTGCGTCATCCAGCGTAACGTCATCATAAATTTCCGACAGCAGCACGCCGCCAAAACGTTCCGCCAGCTGCGTCAGGCGCGCATCTTCTGCGCCGCCCGGTTGGCTCAGACGTTCAATCTGCTGTTCAACTTCGCGCTTACGCGCGGCCAGCTCGTCGCGCTCAACCGTGGTTTCACGCTCGCGCTCCAGCAGTTGCTGCATAAATTCGGTGATTTGCTGGCTGCTGGTCAGCTCCTGACCGGTTTGCTCGCTCAGCTGCGTCAGGATTTCCTGCGCCGCCAGCCAGTGTGGCGCACGCGCGGTCAGCGCAGTGATGCGTTCACGCAGCTGCTCCAGCTCCTGACGCATCAACATGCGGCGTTCACCGGCATCGGCAACGCTGCTATTCAGTTGCTCAATCTGCGCTTCGAGTTCACGCTGCAAGCCGTCCAGCGCATCCGCATCGTATTGCTGGCCCTGACGTTTGCAGAAATCCGCCAGCAAACGCTCAGCATCATGCTGCTCACGCAAACGGGTTTCTAATTCATTGAGGCGCAGACGCAGCGAGGAAAGCTGTTCGGCCTGGTGGCGCTGATTGCCAGCGTCGCGCAGTAATTCGCGCCCCACTTGCCACGCATCCTGACGACTGACGTCACCGGCGATGCTGGTAACTAACGCTAACGCTTGCTCAAACTGGCTGTGTGCCGCTTCGGCGACGCTCAGTTTCTGTTCAAGACGCAGCAGGCGCTCGGTGGCTTCTTCTTCACGCGCCTGGAAGGTTTCCTGCCATTCGGCCGCGTTATCGATAGTTAAATCAGGCAGCTGACACTGCGTACGCGCCTTTTCCAACGCCTGCAAGGCTTGCTGATACTGGATTGCCCGCGTCTGTTGCACGTCGAGCGCCTGCTGGAAATCGGCGAGTTGGCTTTTCAGCTCATCGACTTCCACCTCAGCTGCTTCGGCACGTGCTTCATTCTCTTCCTGCACTTCGCGCGCTTCGGCAACCACTTCGTTCTGCTCTTCGAGGCGATAGGTCAGCTCTTCCAGATCGGCATCATAACGCTCGATTTTTTCCTGCTGGCGCATGGCGGTTTGCACCAGATTCAGATGGTCGCTGGCGCCCTGATAATCGCTTTCCAGATCGCTCTCAGCACCGCTGTGCTCGGCCAACTCGCGCGCCATTTCAATGTGGCGATACTGCTCGGAAATCAGTTGGTTGCGGCTGGTAAACAGCTCATTACGCAGCTGCAGCGCGCCGTCGAGGTGAATACGACGCTCGTTGGCGTGGCGCATGTAGTCGGCGGAAACGTAGTTGGTGGCTTCCGAGATCAGATGCTTAAACAGGTCGCGATCGGATTGGGTGACGCGAATCGCTTCCAGCGTCATGCGGTTTTCCCGCAGTGCGGCTTCCATATCCTGGAAGGCTTTACGCACGCCGCCATTTTCTGGCAGCAGGTAATCGCGCAGTGAACGGGTGATAGCGCTGGAGATACCGCCGTACAGCGAAGCTTCAATCAGGCGATAGAACTTACTGCGATCGCTGGCGTTACGCAGACGACGCGGCACCACACCGAGCTCGAACAGCACCGCATGGTAATCGGTGACCGAGTTGTACTGTTTGAACTGCACGCCTTCCTGTGCTTCCACGCGCTCCTTTACTTCCGTCAGCGGCAACACGCGCGCCTGGCGGTTATTAAGGATTTCGGTCAGCATATCGGTCGCCTGTGAATCGCTCGGCAAGCCGTGAATACTGAATGGTTTGATATCGACCTTTTTATCGCGTCCCGCTACCTGCTGCAGACGTACGCCAACAATCACGCGTTGATGGCGTGAGTTGACCACATCCAGCACCGAATAGCAGACACCAGCGCGCAGCTTACCGTGCAGGCCTTTATCGCGCGAACCCGATGTCGCACCGGCTTCGGTGGTGTTACGGAAGTGCAGCAAGGTTAAGTCAGGGATCATCGCCGTCACGAAGGCGGCCATGGTGGTGGATTTACCCGCACCGTTACCGCCCGAAAGCGTGGTGACCAGTTCATCAAGATCAAAAGTACGGGCAAAGAAACCGTTCCAGTTGATCAGCGTTAGCGAACGAAATTTACCGCGTTCAATCATGCTTGTTCATCCTCCGCGTTATCACTCGCGTCGCTTTCAGCGTCAATATCGTTATCTGCTTCATCGTTCTCAGTCGCAGCCGGCGCACTTTCCAGCGTCATCGCTTCACCGTCACGTATCAGGCGCAGCTGCGCTTCACGCGCATCGTCACCGCTGCGCACATCGGCGCCAAAGCGGAACACTGATTCGGTGATGCGAAATTTGCTGCTGTCGTTGCCCATAAACCACACCATGCCGAGACGGCGCAGGCGACTCAGCGACGCGCGCATTTTTTCCTGCAGCTTGGCGCGGTCAAGATCGGAACCGGTGGAACGCTGATTGACCAGCTTGAGCAGTTTGCTCTCATCGGCCAGCGACAGCAGTTCGTCGTACAGCTCTTGCTGGGTAAAAATCCCCTCATTCGCCAGACGTTCCGGGCTGAGATAGAGATAGCAAAGAATTTTGCCCACCATCATATCCAGCTCGGACAACACCGAGCGTGGAATCAAAGTGGTTGAACGCGGACGCAGATAGAAGAAGCCTTCCGGCGCGCGGATCAGCTCAACGTTGTAGCGCGCGTAAAACTCTTCGAGATATTCCTGGTAATCCATCAGGAAGGCGTGATTATCCAGCTCTTCAATGCCAATGTGGCGACCCGCGCGTAACTGGCTATCGAGCGCCGGGAAAATCGGGTTTGCCAGAGCCAATGCCAGTTTGACTGGCATCACTTGTTCAATATTTGTCGATGACATGTGCCTGCACCTTGGCTCCGTAATCATTAATGGCCTGCCATTGCGCAGGCAGACCGGCTAAATCAGCTTCGGCCACGCCGAGTCGCACCGCTTGATCGATGACGATACGCGCCAGATCAAAGTGGCGCGCGCGCGGATACTGCGACAGATAGTCGCGCATTACCGTGGCCAGATGGAGCGGCTTCTGCTCCTGCTTATAAATCTGCAGCGCCTCTTCGATCATCGCGGCCAGCTGCTCGCGAATCTCATTAAACTCTTCGTATTCCATTTCCGGCGGCAGCTCGCCCATCACCTCGTCATTACGCAGCGTCATCTCTTCATCGCGCATATCGTAAAGACGATCGGCATTGGCGTAGGTCAGCGCCCACGGCTGATCGAAATAGTTTTGCACCGACAGGCGTAAACGCTGCGCAAACACGCGGTTCTTATCCATGTCGATAGCGGTACGAATAAACTTGTGTACATGGCGGTCGTAGCCGATCCACAGATCGATAGCCTGCTGGCCCCAGCTGATGATGCGATCGAGCTTGTTTTGCAGGTCAAACACCAGCTTATCGACAAAGCCCAGATCCGGGCTGCTCAGTGTCGCATCCTGGATGCGCAGCAGGTTGGCCTGCAGCTTATCGCCGGCCGCCTCCAGCGTATCCTGCAGTTCACGCAGCGTACCGGACGTTTCCGACAGCAACATTTCACAGCTGGAGATCGCCGCGCGCCAATCTTTGTTAAGCAGATCGGCAATATCGGTTTTCACCGCTTGCTGCTGCTCATCCATCAGACGCTGCGTCATGTCGATGCTATCGAAGATTTCCGCCACCGAATATTTCAGCGGCGCAAACACGTTACGATGCCAGTGGAATTCATCACCGTCTTCTTCGGCGGCATCTGCGGCACGTTTCAACTCCTGCGCCACAATCGACAGCTGCATCGACAGGCGCAGCGTGGAGAACTCGCGCTGGCGGATGTAATAGTCGGTAATGCCGATGGCGAGTGGCGTCAGGCGATAGATGGCATGCCCTTCCGTCAGCTCGCTGGTAAAGCGGTTTAGCAAGCGCTGACGCACCATGTCATTGATGGCGTTATTGGCACGGACCTGCACGGTTTCGTGGGTTTGTTCGAATGCTTTGCTAACGTGACGAAACGCGTCAATCAGCTCGCCTTCACTCATCTCGCCGTCCATGCGCTCACCGTTTAAGGTGGCGATGGCCAGCAAAAAGGCCAGACGTTCTACCGGCAGCGCAAGCGAAAAATCGTTCTTGCGCGCCCATGCCACCAATTCGGGGACCGTCTGGGAAAATTCGCTCATAGTTGATCCTTCTGGCTGGGTTTGCGCGCAGTCACGTGGATATAGCGCCCTAAGCTTAAAAAGGGCTCCTGGCGACAGAAACGCCGTTCCATCTCAATGATTTCCTCAACGCTCTTCCCTGCGCCGGGTTGCGGCTTCATGTAATCACAGAAGACGCGAATGCCCGCACGCCGTTCAATTTCAAATCCGCAGTTTGTCAGCCAGCGCGTCACATCATCCGGATCGCGCGGGAAATCGGGCGACAGCGTGCGCTTTTTACGTTTGCTCATATTGGCGCGCATATAGCCGAAGTTGCCAAGCGTCAGGGTGCGGAATGTTAAGCCGTGCGCGTTGTAAAACATCAACGACAGCACGCCACCCGGCTTGAGCGTGTGCCACAGCGCTTGCAGCACCTCTTCCGGATGCGCGACCCATTCCAACACCGCGTGAAACAATACCAGATCAACCTGCGTATCCAAATGTTCGCCCACCTGCTGGGCGCTAATTTGTTTGAATTGCATGTTGTGGCTCACACCCGCGGCAAGCGCATGGGCTTCCGCCAGCTTCAGCATCTCAGCAGAGAGATCGCACAGCACAACCTGATGACCGCGCGCCGCCAGGCCGCTTGAGACTTGTCCCACGCCGCCGCCAGCATCCAGCACCTTCAAGGATCCGGCAGGCAATGTCGGTAACAGAGCTTCCAGTTCGTCCCAGACAATCGCCTGGCGCACTTGCCCTTTGCGCGTGCCATAAATGTTCTGTGAGAATTTGTCCGCCAGATCGTCAAAGTTACGATCCTGCATGATGATGGCTCCGCTTTGCTGCATTCAACTTGTGCTATTTTGTCACAGGCTCAACAAGAATGAACCTTTCATGCCGCAGTAACCGTCTGGCAGCTGTTTTTTTGGACAAAAGAGGCCATATTCGATGTTTTTCGCATTTAAAAAAGTCATTGGCGGGATGTTGCTTCCCTTGCCGCTGCTGTTATTACTGATGGCGGCAGGACTTTTGCTGCTCTGGTTCAGCCGCTGGCAAAAAAGCGGCAAAATCCTCATCTCTTGCAGCTGGCTGCTGCTGCTGATTTTGAGCCTGCAGCCGGTTGCCGATCGCCTGCTGTCACCGCTGGAAAATCATTATCCAACCTGGAACGGTAACGAGCCGGTCGATTATATCGTGGTGCTCGGCGGCGGCTATACCTTCAATCCGAATTGGGCACCGAGTTCCAACTTGATTAATAACAGTCTGCCGCGCGTGGCCGAAGGCGTGCGTCAGTGGCGGCGCTATCCGCAGGCCAAAATGATCTTTACAGGCGCAGCAGCCGGCGAAAACCCACGCAGCAGCGCCAGCGTGGCGGCCGAAGTGGCGGAAAGTTTGGGCGTGCCATCAGCAGCGATTATTCAGTTGGATCAACCCAGGGATACGATTGGCGAAGCTCGCGCGGTGAAACAGACGATTGGTGAACACCCGTTCTTACTGGTGACTTCCGCCAACCATCTGCCGCGTGCCATGCATTTCTTTCAAAGTGCCGGCATGAATCCGCTGGCCGCACCGGCAAATCAGTTGGCGGTGACCTCGCCGCTAAACTGGTGGGAACGCGTTATTCCGTCACCGCTGTGGCTGGCACACAGTGAGCGTGCGATCTATGAAACGCTGGGACAAACCTGGCAGAAGCTGCGCGGTGACGATCTCACCTCAACCCAGCCAGGGGAGTAATTGCGCGCGGGCGTGATCGAAGCGCGGACGGTCAAACTGTCCGCTGCTGACCAACGTGTCGACGCAATCCCACAGCTGATACAACCAGCGCCGCCAGAGGAAACCTTCCGCCACGGGCGCGCGCTGCAGATAGTGCTGCAGCAGTGACGCTTCTGCGCCGCTATCCGCCAGGCGCATCAGATCGTATTCGCGCGGTGCCCAGAGAATGTTGCCTGGCTGCATCATGGCAATAAGCTGATCGCTGTGCGCATCTTTTAACATACTGGCTAAGCGCAGGTTGCCGTGCATCAATACGCAGGGATCGTCAAAACCGTTGAACAGACGCGGTAATAGCTGACGGCTGCGAAACAGAATCTGACGATCTTCCAGTGTAAAAAACGGCGGTGACAAATAACCCAGCGTTGACCACAACACATCCACTCGCTGGCGATACCATGCGGGCCAGTTATTTTCCTGCACGCTGTCCACGCTGCCGACTAAGCCATGGCTGTCAATACGATGCCACGCCAGCACGCCTTCGACGATCTGTTCGCACAGCTGTTCCCAGCGTGCTGCGCTGCGGGCCGGAGCTTCCGCAGAAACACCGTTAAAGCGTGCCATCAGCAACATTTCATGTACCGGCTTTTGCTGGCTAAGCACCAGACCAAACACGGCAGGCACGGCGATCAAGCCATCATGGCCGAGCATGGTCAGTTTTTTAGCTTCCAGCGCAGCGCGTCCCTGATGACGAAAATACTTTGCCACCAGCGGCATCGGTTTACCGGCGTTATCGTAAAGCGCATACAGCCGCGTGTGCGCCTGCTCGCTAATGGTTTCGAGACGACTGATGCTTTCACCAAGCACCAACGCGAGTTCTGAACGGAGCTGTTCCATGCAATATCCTCCGACGTCAAAGGGCTGGAATATGCTGGAGGTGATGGCGGCGCAAAACTTAGCGCCAGATCAAACTTTCAGGCCAGCGAGAGCCGCTGGCCGGTCGGAGATTAACCCTGCATAGCGAGACGAACCCGCTCAAGGTCTTCCGGCGTATCCACCCCAACACTTGGGATAGTTTTTGCCACCGCGACGTGAATCTTTTCACCGTACCACAGCACGCGCAGCTGTTCGAGCAACTCAATGTGCTCCAGCGGGCAAGGTTCCCACGCGATGTAGCGACGGATGAAACCGGCGCGATAGGCGTAGATGCCAATGTGGCGGAGCAGCGTGTCGCCAATCTGCTCGCGAGAACGCGCATAACGCTCGCGATCCCAGGGAATGGTGGCGCGTGAGAAGTAGAGCGCATAACCTTTGGCGTCCATCACCACTTTCACCGCGTTCGGGTTAAAGGCTTCTTCTGCATCGGTGATCGGCACCGCCAGCGTCGCCATCCCGGCTTCAGATTGCGCCAGATTACCTGCCACCTGACGTACAATCTCCGCCGGGATCATCGGCTCGTCGCCCTGCACGTTAACGATGATCGTGTCGTCGGCAAACTGATACTTTTCGATCACTTCGGCCAAACGCTCAGTTCCGGACTGATGATCGACCCGCGTCATGCACACTTCGCCGCCAGCCGCCGTTACCGCCGCAGCCACATCCGGATGATCGGTGGCGACAATTACGCGATCGGCACCCGATTCACGGGCGCGTTCCATAACGTGTAGCACCATCGGTTTACCCTGAATATCCACTAGCGGTTTGCCGGGCAGACGGGTTGAAGCATAACGCGCAGGAATAATGGCAACAAAACTCATGGATGGATCTCTTCAACAGACAGCGTACGCGCTTCCACTTCCAGCAGCACTGGAATACCGTCACGTACCGGGTAAGCCAGGCCATCCGGTTTACAGATCAGCTCTTGCTGCTCTTTGTTGAAATAGAGTTTTCCGTTGCATACCGGGCAAGCAACGATTTCGAGTAAACGGTGATCCATAATCTTCTCCATTCAGGACCGATTCAGACGGGTAGCATAGCATAATAGCGTGCGCGTGAATGACGCACTCAAGCCGGATAAATGGCAGCTTTATTCACCAATCGACCAGCGATTTGACCAGGCAGCCAGCAGTTCTGCCGGCGCATTTTCGATAATCACTTGGTTGGCGCCTTGCCACGCGGCGAAGCGATTAATGGCTTTTTGGACGTCATTAAGGAAAGCGTTACTGATGCGTGTGCCCTCTTCCAGCCAGAATGCACGAATCACTAATTGCTGCGCCTGACGCTCCATTTTGGCATCAATGCGCGCTTTCAATAATCCGCGATGCAGGACCGGCAGGACAAAATAACCATATTTGCGCTTTTCCGCAGGCGTGTAGCACTCAATGCGGTAATCAAAAATCAAACAGCTCCAGCGCGCGACGACGATCCCAAACCACCGGATCAAAGGGGGATAATAGCGCGGTATGCGTGGCAGAGAGTGGCTTTTCCAGCAGCGGCAATAAAGCGTGGTGTAACCACATTTCGCCCAGTTGCTCGACCTTAACACGCACAATTTCTCCGCGCGCAGCCGCATCCTCAAGCCATGATTTGAACGGTGCGCGTTTGAGCCGGTAATAATCGGCTAACCAACTGCCACGGAAAATGCCGAGACTGCGCGCGCTGTGACTCAGCATCTGTATCACCGCTTCGTCTTCACTTAACGCATGCTGTTCATCAATCCAGTCCGGCATCACGCGGCTGTGCAGATCGTAAACCCGCTGGAAGTTGCGCCGCTCCACCACCATCAACTGACCCGCGCTGAACAAATTCTCCAGATGACGCTTATGCGGCTTCCACGCCCACCAGCCCGGTTTGGTCTGTTTATCATTACTGAAATCGGCTGCTCGCACTGGGCCGTTGGCGGAGATGTGTTGCAGAAGGTCAGTGATTTCCTGTTGATGTTCCTCACCCCATCGCTGGTTGTACTTCCAGCCCAGTCGCTGCGGTTCCAGCATGCGGTGGCGCAGCAACGGGTAATCTTCGGAAGGAATAAAACAGGCTTCATGAGCCCAATATTCAAATAATGCGCCCGAGGCCAGCGCCTCTTCCAGCCAGTTGGTCTGATACGCGCCAAGGCGGCTAAACAGCACCAGATAAGGACTGCGTGCCACCACATTGATGGTATCAATTTGCAGCAAAGACATCTGACGCACAGTCGCGTGTATATCAGCAAAGCGCGCACGTCGGCCTAAAGGACGTAACAGTCCCTGAGCAGCCAGATGCAGATGACGAGCAGTTTGCAACGAGAGGGAAGCGACGAGGTTCATAACTCCATTCCCTTTTTGGTGGTTAGCGCGAACGGGCGTCGCGCGCGGTAGTGCAGAGATGGGTGATATCGTCTAACAAGGTTGTCACCGCCGTGCCTTGCAGATGCGCATCAACCGGCAAATACCACCAGTTTGGGCGAGCAAAACTACGGCATTTTACCGCATCTTTTTCCGTCATCAGCAAGCACTGATCTGCCTGAGTCAGACGCCGCAATTCGTCTTCGCTGTAAGCATGGTGATCGGCGAAGGCAATTTCAGCCACTGGCTTGATGCCTTGCTGCTTAAGCGTGTTGAAGAAGCGCGGCGGATGACCTATGCCGGCCATCGCGACAATTTCCGGCAATTGCGCTAACGCCACGCTTGCACCGTTGATCAGGTTGACCGCCAGACCGGGCTGCAATGACATCGCAATTTCGCCCGCCTGCGCATCGCCGCCGTTAACGATCACCGCATTTACGGTGCTAAGTCGTGAGGCGCGTTCACGCATCGGCCCAGCCGGTAACCACCAGCCATTGCCAAAACGACGCATCCCATCCACCACCACGATTTCGCGATCGCGCTGCAGCGCGTAATGCTGCAGGCCATCATCGGTGATAATCACATCCAGATCGTGCGCAGCGAGCAAGCCTTCTACCGCCAGACGCCGCCGTGGCGCAACGGCGACCGGCACTTGCGTGCGTTGAGCGATCAGCACAGGTTCATCGCCGGCCTGCGCCGTGGGCGTTTCAGCGGTAACCAGCAGCGGATAACGTTCAGCTTTTCCGCCGTAACCCCGCGACACCACGCCAGCACGTACTCCACGTTGTTGCAGCGCCTGCACCAACCAAATCACTACAGGCGTTTTACCATTCCCACCTGCGGTGAGGTTCCCCACCACAATCACAGGGCAAGGCGCGCGCCAACTTTTTCGCCAACCGCGCTGGAAGCTGAGGCGAATCAATAGGGTGATCGCCCCATAAAGCAGACTCAGCGGCCATAGCAGCAGCCATAACGGCGAACGCCCGCTCCAGATGCGTTCGATCATTGACCGAACTGCAGTTTGTGAAGCTGCGCATAGGCGCCCTTCTGTTCAAGCAGCACGCTGTGAGTACCGCGTTCGACAATGCGACCATCTTCAACTACGACGATCTCATCGGCTTTCTCAATGGTCGACAGACGGTGCGCAATCACCAGTGAGGTGCGATTTTTCTGCAGCTCATCAAGTGCGGCCTGAATCGCCCGCTCAGATTCGGTATCGAGCGCTGATGTGGCTTCATCGAGAATCAAAATCGGGCAGTCGCGTAGTAACGCACGCGCAATCGCAATACGCTGACGCTGACCACCGGAAAGAAGCACGCCATTCTCACCTATCACGGTATCAAGGCCATTATCCATCTTCTGGATGAAGTCCATTGCATGCGCCATGGTCGCAGCCTGCTCGATTTGCTCGCGCGTGTATTGACCATTACGGGCATAAGAAATGTTGTTGGCGACGGTGTCGTTGAAGAGATGAACGTTCTGGGAAACCAACGCCACTTGATTACGCAGTGAACGCAGGGTGTATTCGCGCAGATCGTGGCCATCCAGCAGAATTTCACCGCTATCAATGTCGTAGAAGCGCGTCAGCAAGCTTGCCATAGTGGATTTACCAGAGCCAGAACGGCCGACCAGTGCAACGGTTTTACCGGCAGGCAGCGACAGGTTGATATCACGCAGCGCAGGAATTTCTCGGCCAGGATAGGTAAAGGTCACGTTGCGGAATTCCACATCACCCTTAGCACGATCCATTTCACGCTTGCCGTTATCCACTTCCTGCTCACTGTCAAGAATCGAGAACAGCGTCTGACAAGCCGCCATACCGCGCTGGAACTGTGCATTCACGTTGGTCAGTGACTTGAGCGGACGCATCAAGGCGATCATGGATGAGAAGACCACGGTGATGGTACCGGCTGTCAGCGTTTCCATCACGCTTGGGAAACTGGCGGCATAAAGCACAAATGCCAGTGCCAGCGAGGCAATCAACTGGATTACCGGATCAGAGATTGAAGATGCTGACACCAGTTTCATGCCTTGTTGGCGCATCCTGTTACTGACCTGAGAAAAACGCTTGGCCTCCACTTCCTGGCCACCAAAGATCAGCACTTCTTTATGCCCTTTTAGCATCTGTTCGGCGCTGGTGGTGACCTGTCCCATGGTGTTCTGCATGTTCTTACTGATGCTGCGGAAACGTTTGGAAACAGTACGAATAGCAAAGGAGACGATCGGTGCCAGCACAATGAGAATCAAAGACAGCTGCCAGCTGTAATAGAACATCATGATGAACAGGCCAATGATCGAGGCCCCTTCACGCACCACCGTAACCAGTGCACTGGAAGAGGAAGAGGCCACCTGTTCAGAATCGTAGGTGATGCGTGACAGCAGCGTCCCCGTTGATTGCTGATCAAAGAAGGTTACCGGCATGCCCATCATATGGCCGAACAGGCGGCGACGCATATTCATGACCACGTTGCCGGACACCCATGAGATGCAGTAACTGGAGATGTAGCTGGTCACGCCACGTACCAGCATCAGGCCAATTACCACCAGCGGCATCCACAGCATTACGGATCTGTCTGCTTTACCGAAGCCATCATCCAGTAAAGGTTTCAACAGAGAGAGCATCAGGGTATCGCCTGCCGCATTGAGTATCAGCGCCACCGCTGACACATACAGGCCAGCCTTGTGGGGCGCAATCATCGGCCAGAGTCGACGGAATGTCTGCCACGTTGAGAGATCTTTATCTTGATGCATTATTTATTCACGCTGTTTGAAATAGCCGCTCATTCTACCTGGAATCGCGTTTGACGCCAAACCACTGATGGTACCATCGAGGCATTATTTGCTCTCTTAAGCCCTTAATTTGCCAATGACCTTGTCTGATACCCACATGAATCTGACCCGATTGTGCCGTGTCGTACCACATATAGCCTTGCTGACGATAGCGTTGCACCACGGCTGGCGCAGGCATACGCCAGGCGTTATACCGCGCCACCGAAGCAATTGCTGCTTTCCCAGCAACATTACGTAACAGTAATGCGCCTGATGAAGTCCGACTACCATGGTGCGGAACCTGCAAAATTGTCGCGTTCAGAGCCTCTTTTTCCAGCGCGACAATTTTTCTCTCGGCTTCTAACTCAATATCCCCGGTGAGTAACACGCTGAAGAGCCCGTCATCGACTCGCACCACACAGGAATCGTTATTTTGTCCCTGGGTCTGATTCTCCGGCGGCCACAAAGCGGTAAATTGCAATTTGCCCCACTGCCACCGCTGACCACGGAAGCATGGCAGGTGTCCGTCTTCCGCCAGGGCACTACGAATTGCTACCGCTGGATTAACTTTGAGCAATGAGTGTAGCCCACCACGGTGATCAAGATGCTTGTGGCTTAGTATCAAAGAATGGAGGCTTCTACCGTGATACTGCAACCATGGCAGAATGACGCGCGATCCGGCATCATCCTGTTTCCAACCCGGTCCAACGTCATATAACACAACTTCATTGCCCTGTGTAATGGCAATCGCCAGGCCATGCCCCACATCAATCATGTCGATTTGCCAGTCATCACGCTGTGCAGTGCTGCGCCAGAGGATGATTGCGAGTATCAGGCTAAAACACGGCATCACACTGCGATAAATCAGCTTGCTGCGCCAGAGAACTAATCCTACCCACAGCAGCACGACAGCAGGTAACGTATCGCTCCATGCCCACCAGCCAGCGGGTAACCACTGCAGCAGGAGCATGACCTGGCTTATGGAAAGATCCGCCAGAGACCATAATCCCGTTGAAATCAGCGGCACTGGCAATAGCATTGCCAGCAATATTAGTGGCACCGTGACAAAAGACACAACCGGCACCGCGATCAGATTTGCTAATAACGCACTCAGGCTTATTCCCTGAAACAGGAAGATTTGTAGTGGAGCCATGAGGATCATCATTCCTAACTGCAGATGTAGCAATTGCAATAACAGCCATCGACGATTTGCGCGAAAGCGATGTGTTAATGGAAACCATTGATACCAGGCAATCAGCATCGCGACCGCCAGTGCCGACAACCAAAAGCTTTCTGACAGCACAGTTAATGGATCCAGTACCAGCAAAGCGCCGATACATAACGTCCAGACTTGCCAGCCACTGAGCTGCCAACCGGCGCTGCGCATCCCTATCCATAATATGAGCGCGATCATCGCGCGCTGGGCCGGTGCATGACTGCCAGAAACCCACGTGTAAGTCGCAGCGGTCATAACACTAACCAGCAGCGGAAATAAATGACCAATCAAATGACCCGGCAAAATTACCTGGATAGCACGCGCCAACAGCCATCCAACGCTGGCAGCTAATGCAATATGCATTCCCGAGATTGCCATCAAGTGGGCAGTACCTGTTTCCCGCAGCAACTGTCGCTGCTCTTCAGTCATGTTGGTACGTATACCAAACGCTAAAGCCTGCATAATTGCCGGTTGTTTGAGCGTATCGAATGCGGGTAGATGATGATTAATTAAACGCGTCCGCCAGTTGCAAGTTAGCGATTCCACCTGCTGACTGATGATGCGCCCTTGCAGCGGCGTGTGATTAGACAAGGCAAAGCGCTGCAGATCGAACTCGCCTTCATTTAATCTGCCGTGGACGGCACGCAGTCGCAGTTTCATCTGCCAGCTCTGACCGGCACAGTACGGTTGCTCCATCGAAGCATTATTGAGCTTGACAAAGAGAGGTGGAAACTGATAGCGCTGACCGACACGCAAGATTTGCACGGTTAATTGCTGCTTCTGTTCACGAACTTCAGTCACCCGTACAGTGGCTTCAAATGTGGCGGCAGTCAGATCCCCAATGGCATTGACCATCTGGCGGGCTTCAGTCAATGTCCAGGCCACCATTAAGAGAGCAATCCCTGCAAGCCGTAGCAACGTGATTGGCATCAACCCAAGCGCCACAGCGAATACAACCATGATGACTATTCCGTTGGCTGCGGGTATGTGCGGCAATATGCCCAACGGCAATGCCGAGGCAATCATCAATCTGGCCAGAACAATCCAGTTCATATGCATCATTACTCTCCCTCATTGGCGGAAGAGTGTGCCGAGAAAAGCAGGGATTTACTTCATTGAAAAGAGAGTGTGTCGCGATGGATTCCGAAACTTTTGCAGAGATTACATTGATGAGACTTCATTTTGGAAAGCAGATCTCAATTCCGCATACTCTAAGCAAAAAAAACGACACCCTAAAGTGTCGTTTTTATCGTTCGGTAACGGCTTAGCCGTAGATGTTCGCACGGTCACGCAATTCTTTGCCCGGCTTAAAGTGGGGAACGTATTTACCTTCCAGATCCACTTTGTCGCCCGTTTTCGGGTTACGACCCGTACGCGGTGCACGGTAATGCAAAGAAAAGCTGCCGAATCCCCGGATTTCAATGCGCTCGCCCTGGGCCAACGTAGTGGCCATGTGCTCAAGCATCTCTTTGACCGCATCCTCAACGACTTTCGCCGGAATATGAGTATGCTGGCCAGCAAGTCTCTCAATTAGTTCTGACTTGGTCATGTAACCTCCGGTTAATCCTTATTTGGAAAGGTATGACAGCTTTTACCGAAACCGGACGATTTTCATCGTCCGGTGCCTTAGGTCGATTACTCGCCTTTAGCCGCTTTGAACGCTTCAGCCATCGCGCTAGAGAAGTTGCTGCCTTCATCCTGTTTGGTGTTAACAGTGTTGATAGCTTCTTTCTCATCAGCCTGGTCTTTAGCACGAACAGACAGGCTCACAACGCGGTTCTTACGGTCAACGCCGGTGAATTTAGCTTCAACGTCGTCGCCAACACTCAGAACCAGAGTTGCGTCTTCGATGCGGTCCAGAGAAGCTTCAGAAGCGCGCAGGTAACCCTCTACGCCGTCAGCTAATTCTACTGTAGCACCTTTCGCGTCAACTGCAGTGACTTTACCAGTCACGATAGCGCCTTTCTTGTTCAGGGTGATGTAGTTGTTGAATGGATCTTCAGCCAACTGCTTCACGCCCAGAGAGATGCGCTCGCGCTCTGCATCAACCTGCAGTACAACGGCAGCGATTTCGTCGCCTTTTTTGTACTCACGAACGGCTTCTTCGCCAGTCGCGTTCCAGGAGATGTCAGACAGGTGAACCAGACCGTCGATGCCACCGTCCAGGCCGATGAAGATACCGAAGTCAGTGATTGACTTGATTTTACCTTCAACGCGATCGCCTTTGTTGTGGGTCTCAGCGAACAGCTGCCATGGGTTAGATTTGCACTGCTTCAGACCCAGGGAGATACGACGACGCTCTTCATCGATGTCCAGAACCATTACTTCAACCACATCGCCTACGTTTACAACTTTAGACGGATGGATGTTTTTGTTGGTCCAGTCCATTTCTGAAACGTGTACCAGACCTTCAACGCCTTCTTCGATTTCTACGAAGCAGCCGTAATCAGTCAGGTTGGTTACACGACCAGTCAGGCGAGTGCCTTCTGGATAGCGCTTAGCGATAGCAACCCAAGGATCTTCGCCCAGCTGTTTCAGGCCCAGAGATACACGGGTACGCTCGCGGTCGAACTTCAGCACTTTAACAGTGATTTCGTCGCCCACGTTGACGATTTCGCTCGGATGCTTAACGCGTTTCCAAGCCATATCGGTAATGTGCAGCAGGCCATCAACGCCGCCCAGATCCACGAATGCACCGTAGTCAGTGAGGTTCTTAACGATACCTTTAACTTCCATGCCTTCCTGCAGGTTTTCCAGCAGCTGATCGCGCTCAGCGCTGTTCTCAGATTCGATAACTGCACGGCGTGAAACCACGACGTTGTTACGTTTCTGATCAAGCTTGATTACTTTGAATTCAAGCTCTTTGCCTTCCAGGTGCAGAGTATCGCGAACCGGACGAACGTCTACCAGTGAACCTGGCAGGAACGCACGAATACCGTTCAGCTCAACTGTGAAGCCACCTTTAACTTTGCCGTTGATAACACCGGTAACAGTTTCAGCGTCTTCGTAAGCTTTTTCCAGCGTGATCCAAGCTTCGTGACGTTTAGCTTTCTCACGGGACAGCAGGGTTTCACCGAAGCCGTCTTCTACTGCGTCCAGCGCAACGTCAACTTCGTCGCCTACCTGGATTTCCAGTTCGCCGGCTGCGTTCTTGAACTGCTCTGCAGGAATTGCAGATTCAGATTTCAGACCCGCATCAACCAGAACTACGTCTTTGTCGATAGAGACAACAACGCCACGAACGATGGAACCCGGACGGGTTTCGATTTCTTTCAGGGACTCTTCAAAGAGTTGAGCAAAAGATTCAGTCATATTGATAATCTTAGGATTCTTCAATTTAACGTCCACCTGACTTCATTGTCGGATGGGGTTGTTTCACATGCCCTGCACCGGGTCCTTGGTACAGGGTTACAGCAATTCGGTTGCCGAAAGATTAAATGCCCAGCTTACGCTTAGCATAATCAAGCGCCTTTTCAATCACTTGCTCAATCGACATACTGGTTGAATCCAGTACCAGAGCATCTTTGGCAGGCACTAAAGGGGCGATGGCACGATTACGATCGCGGTCGTCGCGTTCCTTTATCTCGGATAAAAGGCGATCAAAGTTAACATTAAAGCCTTTCTCCTGCAACTGTAGCATACGGCGATGCGCACGCTCTTCCGAGCTAGCGTCGAGGAATATTTTCACTGGCGCATCAGGGAAAACCACGGTTCCCATATCGCGTCCATCGGCGATTAAACCGGGCTCTTCGCGGAATGCGCGTTGGCGTCGAAGCAATGCCTCACGCACCCGCGGAAAAGCGGCAACGCGCGATGCGGTGTTGCTGACTTCTTGCGTGCGGATTTCACCGGTGACATCTTCACCTTCAAGAATCACCTGCATTTCACCGTCAACCGATAAAAAACGCACATCAAGATGCGCAGCCATCGGTACTAATGCTTCCTCGGACTCAATATCTACCTGATGGTGAAGTGCGGCCAATGCTAAAACGCGATAAATAGCGCCAGAATCCAGTAAGTGCCACTGCAACGACTCCGCCATCGCTTTACATAAAGTCCCTTTACCCGCGCCACTTGGCCCATCGATGGTAATAACCGGGGCGATTGCCGTCATTGTTCTCTCCTGTTGCTGCGTGCTTATTGTCAGCCCTTCCAGGCCGCCTGGATTGCGCGGCATTATACGCTGCCTGCGTCGGGTTAGTACCCTTTAGCGTAGACAGCGCTAGAAATATAGACAGATTCAGAAGAATTTCCGCCTGATAAGGCCAGAAGAGAGCAAAGAAACCCGGCGCTGTGCACCGGGTTAGACGATCAGGAAGTATGACTGATTTTCGCCAACTGCTGGAAATAGCTCGGGAAAGTTTTCGCAGTGCAGCCTGGATCAAGGATGGTTACCGGCGTATCCGACAGAGCCACCAGTGCGAAGCACATTGCCATACGGTGATCGTTGTAAGTACCGATATCCGCATGTTGCAACTGAGTCGGGGGTGTAACACGAATAAAGTCGTGTCCTTCTTCTACTTCCGCCCCCACTTTGCGTAACTCAGTCGCCATCGCAGCAAGGCGGTCGGTCTCTTTTACGCGCCAGTTATAGATGTTGCGCATCAACGTGGTGCCTTGAGCGAAGAGTGCAGTAGTTGCAATTGTCATTGCCGCATCGGGAATATGGTTCATATCCATATCGATTGCCGTCAGCGATCCGCGTGTGCAAGAGATATAGTCATCTCCCCACTCAATCACTGCGCCCATCTTTTCCAGCACATCAGCAAAACGGATATCGCCCTGCACGCTGTTGCGGCCAATACCGGTTACACGTACGGTACCCCCTTTAATGGCAGCGGCAGCGAGGAAATATGATGCAGAAGACGCATCACCTTCCACCAGATAATCGCCCGGAGACTGGTACTGTTGCTGCCCTTTAACCACAAAACGCTGATAGTCCTGATTATCAACATCCACACCAAAGCAACGCATCAGGTGCAAGGTGATATCAATGTAAGGCTTAGAAACCAGATCGCCTTTTATGGTGATGATGGTGTCTTGCTGCGCCAGTGGCGCGGTCATTAGCAATGCCGTGAGGAACTGGCTGGATACACTGCCATCGACGCTGACTTCCCCACCAACAAAACCACCATTAAGACGCACTGGCGGGTAATCGGTCTGTTCGAGATAGTCAATCTTTGCTCCGCCCTGACGCAGTGCATCAACCAGATGACCAATCGGACGCTCTTTCATGCGTGGCTCGCCAGTCAGAACGATTGACTGCTCGCCCAAACACAGCGCGGCAGCCAAAGGTCGCATCGCTGTACCTGCGTTACCGAGAAACAGCTCAAGCGGTTTTTCAGCATGTAAAGGGCCCGCGTTACCTACCACTTCGCATACGGTGCGATCGTCTGAGAGCGTATAGCTGACACCCAGCGCTTTGAGGGCATTCAGCATGTGCTTAACGTCATCGCTATCAAGCAAGTTAGTCAGGCGGGTGGTGCCCTTTGCCAGCGCGGCCAGCAAGAGTGCGCGGTTCGAGACGCTTTTTGAACCCGGTAAGTTTACCGTGCCGTCAACGCGAGCAATCGGTTGTAGAGTCAGGGAGTCCTGCATGTGAAACCAAATCTCCAGAAAATACGAGACCCCATCGTGTGACGGGGTCTGATACCAGACAAGCTGGCATGAAAAAGCAATTAGCCGTGGCGACGTTCGAAATCGACCATGAACTCAGTCAGCGTTTTAACGCCTTCCAGCGGCATCGCATTGTAGATCGATGCACGCATACCGCCAACCACGCGATGGCCTTTCAACGCGTGCAGCCCAGCCTTGAGAGACTCTTCCAGGAACACTTTGTCCAATGAGGAATCGGCTAACTGGAATGGCACGTTCATACGTGAACGGTTTTTGCTTGCGACATCGTTGCGATAAAACGCACTGTTATCAATCACGCCATACAATAAGTCGGCTTTTGCCTGATTCAGTTTGTCCATCTCAGCCACGCCGCCCTTCTCTTTCAGCCATTTGAATACCAGGCCAGAGAGATACCATGCGAAAGTCGGCGGAGTGTTAAACATCGATTCGTTTTCGGCCAGCACCTTATAATCAAGGATAGAAGGCACATAACGTTGTGCTTTGCCTAGCAGATCTTCGCGCACAACCACTAAGGTTAAGCCCGCCGGGCCAATATTTTTTTGCGCGCCAGCGTAGATCACGCCATAGCGACTCACATCGATTGGACGAGACAGAATAGTAGAAGAGAGATCGGCAACTACGACTTTATCGCCAAAATCCGGCTCTTCATCGATAGCAATGCCATCAATCGTTTCGTTCGGGCAGAAATGGACATAAGCCGCATCATCATTTAACTGCCATTCACGCATTGGTAATAAAGCACGCTTACCATCACGCGTGGTTTTAATATCAATGGTATTTGGCGAGCAGAATTTCTCGGCTTCTTTAATTGCGCTGTGAGCCCAGTAACCGCCGTCAATATAATCCGCGGTTTTTGCATCACCCAGCAAGTTGCCGGGAATGGCCGCGAACTGCGCACGCGCACCGCCATGGCAGAATAAAACTTTGTAGTTGGATGGGATCTTCAGCAGATCGCGAAAATCTTGTTCTGCCGCTTCTGCAACAGCAATAAACTCTTTACTGCGGTGACTGATCTCCATCACCGAGGTGCCTAATCCGTGCCAGTTTGTCAGTTCTTGTTCTGCGCGACGGAGCACTTCTACCGGCAGCATAGCCGGGCCAGAGCTAAAATTATAAACCTGAGTCATTTCCCCTCACCACTGTCATATCGAACGGTTATGAATACCCAACCGGTTTTATCATTGCCTCCAGATAGCTGCAATCATTAATCCGGCAGCGATCACATTTCCAGAGCCAGCTCCACCGCAGCTTATGTCATAAATGCATTCAGCCATGGAATTTTGTGAGGTTGTTCCAGAAAGAAAAATCGGCAAGCGGAATGGCGTAACAACCTTAACCAGTCTGAGATAAATTTGGCTGACTGAATAGCGAAGCACGCATAAAACCCGTATTATTGCGCGCTTTACGCCCACCCCATTGACTTAAGAGAGCGCCACCATGACGCAAACGTTTATCCCCGGAAAAGACGCCGCACTGGAAGATTCCATTGCTCGCTTTCAGCAGAAACTGCAAGACCTTGGTTTCAACATTGAAGAAGCTTCCTGGCTGAATCCGGTGCCACACGTCTGGTCAGTACACATTCGCGATCGCGACTGCCCGCTGTGCTTTACAAATGGCAAAGGTGCTAGCAAAAAAGCCGCTCTGGCTTCAGCGCTGGGCGAATATTTTGAGCGCCTCTCTACTAACTATTTCTTCGCCGATTTCTGGTTGGGTGAATCCATCGCTAATGGTGATTTTGTTCACTATCCGAATGAAAAATGGTTCCCGCTCACCGAGGACGACAGCCTGCCAGAAGGCATTTTGGATGCGCGCCTGCGCAAGTTCTATGATCCTGATGAGAGCCTGGGTGCTTCTGAGCTGATTGATCTGCAATCCGGCAATGACGAGCGTGGAATTTGTGGCCTGCCATTTACCCGTCAATCTGACCAGCAAACAGTGTATATCCCGATGAACATCATCGGTAATCTGTACGTTTCGAATGGTATGTCTGCCGGTAACACTGCGAACGAAGCGCGTGTGCAGGGTCTTTCTGAAGTGTTTGAGCGTCATATTAAGAATCGCATCATCGCCGAATCCATCAGCCTGCCAGAAATTCCAGCAGAGGTGATGCAGCGTTATCCTGGCGTAATTGAAGCAATTGAACGTATGGAAGCAGAAGGTTTCCCAATCTTCTCATACGATGCGTCACTCGGCGGCAAATACCCGGTTATCTGCGTTGTGCTGTTCAATCCAGCAAATGGTACCTGCTTCGCTTCGTTTGGCGCACATCCGGACTTTGGCGTCGCACTGGAGCGAACCGTTACTGAACTGCTGCAGGGCCGTGGTCTGAAAGATCTCGACGTGTTCACACCGCCGACGTTCGATGATGAAGAGGTAGCGGAACACGCTAATCTGGAAACGCATTTCATCGATTCAAGCGGCCTGATTTCATGGGATATGTTTAAAGACGATGCCGATTATCCTTTCGTCGACTGGAGCTTTGCGGGTACCACTCACGAAGAGTTTGATACGCTAATGGCGATCTTCCGTGCGGAAGATAAAGAAGTCTATATCGCTGACTATGAACATCTGAGTGTTTACGCTTGCCGCATTATCGTGCCGGGCATGTCTGATATTTATCCAGCAGAAGATCTGCTGCTGGCAAATAACAGCATGGGCGCACCACTGCGCAAAACCCTGCTGGCGCTGCCAGACAGCCAATGGGAACCCGAAGCCTATCTCGAGCTGATTGTGCAACTGGATGAGGAAGGTCATGATGACTTTACTCGCGTGCGCGAGCTGCTGGGTCTGGCATCAGGCAAAGATAATGGCTGGTACACGCTGCGTATCGGCGAGCTGAAAGCCATGCTGGCGCTGGCCGGCGGCGACCTGGATCAGGCTCTGATCTGGACTGAATGGACGATGGAGTTTAATCAGTCCATCTTTAGTGAAGAGCGCGCAAACTACTACCGCTGTCTGCAAACCTTGCTGCTGCTGGCAATGGAAGAGGAACGCGATCCGCTACAATATCATCGCGCCTTTATTCGTATGTACGGCCAGGCTGCTGTTGAGGCTGCTTCAGCGGCAATCAGTGGCGAAGCGCCCTTCTATGGATTGCAAGCGGTCGATCTGGATCTGAAAGCTTTCCCTGCGCATCAATCATTACTCGCTGCCTATGAAAAGCTGCAGACAGCTAAACGTCGTTATTGGTCACAAAAATAGCCTTAACGCTTAAATTTCCATTTATAGAAATTAGGGTATTGGTCAATGGCACTGAAAAAAAATCAGTGCCGTTTTTTTATATTGATTATACAAAGAGATTTAAGTGCATTATTAAATAACAATTCAGCTTTAATCGTTAATGATATTTAACAAAATCTAGTCTTGCCGCAGCCACCTTCAACTTATTTTGCATAAATTAAAAATTATTTATTAAAATAAATTCAATAACTTAATCAGCACTCAGACGCATTTACGCTTCGCTTATCAGCGACCTTCCGGTCAAATATGATCCACATCAATTTCTGACCTATACTCCTTTGTTAATATCTTTACAGGCAATTTTTGGAGAGCGTTAGTGTGAAAGCTGACAACCCTTTTAATTCATTATTACCGGCGGCAATGGCGAAAGTTGCAGAAGAAGCCGGCATATATAAAGCTACTAAACGTCCTTTAACCACCTTCTTCCTTGCCATCACTGCTGGCGTATTTATCTCAATCGCATTTGTCTTCTATATCACTGCGACCACCGGAAGTGGAGCAATGCCCTACGGCATAGCAAAACTGATCGGCGGTATCTGTTTCTCGCTCGGTTTAATGTTAGTCGTGGTGTGCGGTGCTGACCTGTTCACCTCAACTGTTTTGATCGTGGTAGCAAAAGCCAGCGGCCGTATCACCTGGCTGCAACTCGGTCGACACTGGTTGACGGTCTATATCGGTAACCTGTTTGGTGCGCTGTTCTTTGTCGCGCTGATCTGGTTAGCCGGTGAACACATGGTGGCGAATGGTGCCTGGGGTTTGAATGTCCTGCAAACCGCTGACCATAAAATGCATCACACCTTTATTGAAGCAGTGAGTCTCGGCACGCTCGCCAACCTGATGGTTTGCCTGGCGGTATGGATGAGTTATTCCGGCCGCAGTCTGATGGACAAAATGTTTGCGATGATCCTACCGGTGGCGATGTTTGTTGCCTGCGGTTTTGAACATAGCATTGCCAACATGTTCCTTATCCCGATGGCCATCGTTATCCGTGATTTTTCCAGCCCGGAATTCTGGCAAATGGCTGGTGCAAGCGCAGCACAGTTCCCATCACTAAGCGTTAGTGACTTTATTGTTAACAACCTGATTCCCGTGACCATCGGCAACATTATTGGCGGCGGATTATTAGTCGGTTTGACCTACTGGGTAATCTATCTGCGTGGCGATGAGCCGGTGCATTAATGAATTGGTACGGGCGTGCTGAGTCAGCGCGCCATACGTCAAAGTCTCCCTAAATAAGGCAGGTATATCATGTCCGAACTGAATGAAAAAATGGCGTCAGCCTGGGAAGGATTTAGCGCCGGCGAATGGCAGAACAGCGTCAACGTCCGTGACTTTATCCAGAAAAACTACACACCGTATGAAGGCGACGAATCCTTCCTCGCTGGCGCGACGCCGGCCACAACTAAGCTGTGGGACAGCGTACTTGAAGGGATCAAAATCGAGAACCGCACCCACGCGCCGGTAGATTTTGACACCGATCTGGCTTCAACCATCACCTCTCACGATGCCGGCTACATCAGCAAATCGCTGGAAAAAATCGTTGGTCTGCAAACTGAAGCACCTTTGAAACGTGCCATCATCCCGTTTGGCGGCATCAAAATGGTTGAGGGTTCTTGCAAGGTTTATGGCCGCGAACTTGATCCCGCGCTGAAAAAAGTCTTCACTGATTACCGCAAAACCCATAACCAGGGCGTGTTCGATGTTTACACCCCTGACATCATGCGCTGCCGTAAATCAGGCGTGTTGACGGGTTTACCGGATGCCTATGGCCGCGGTCGTATCATCGGTGACTATCGCCGCGTTGCGCTGTACGGCATCGATTTTCTGATGAAAGACAAAGTTGCGCAGTTCAATTCTCTGCAGAGCGATATGGAGAATGGCGTTGACCTCGAAGCCACCATTCGCCTGCGTGAAGAGATCTCTGAACAGCACCGCGCACTGGGTCAGATCAAAGAGATGGCTGCGAAGTATGGTTCAGATATCTCGCTGCCCGCTGCCAATGCTCAAGAAGCCGTTCAGTGGACTTACTATGGCTATCTCGCGGCGGTGAAATCTCAGAACGGTGCGGCAATGTCCTTTGGTCGCGTATCTACCTTCCTTGATGTGTATATCGAGCGCGATATTCAGGCCGGAAAACTGACTGAAGAAGAAGCACAGGAACTGATTGACCATCTGGTGATGAAACTGCGTATGGTGCGCTTCCTGCGTACGCCTGAATACGATGAGCTGTTCTCCGGTGACCCAATCTGGGCAACAGAATCACTGGCGGGTATGGGCGTCGATGGCCGTACTCTGGTGACTAAAAGCACCTTCCGTTTCCTGAATACGCTTTACACCATGGGGCCATCTCCGGAGCCAAATATGACCATCCTGTGGTCAGAAAAACTGCCGGTTAACTTTAAGAAATACGCCGCAAAAGTGTCTATCGATACATCCTCATTGCAGTATGAGAATGATGACCTGATGCGTCCTGACTTCGACAACGATGACTATGCTATCGCCTGCTGCGTTAGCCCAATGATTGTCGGTAAGCAGATGCAGTTCTTCGGTGCGCGTGCCAACCTGGCAAAAACCCTGCTGTACGCAATCAACGGTGGCGTTGATGAAAAACTGAAAATGCAGGTGGGTCCGAAAGAAGCACCAATCACTGACGAGATTCTTGATTACGACATCGTGATGGAGCGCCTGGATCACTTCATGGATTGGCTGGCTAAGCAGTACGTCACCTCCCTGAATATCATTCACTACATGCACGATAAGTACAGCTACGAAGCTTCACTGATGGCGCTGCACGATCGTGACGTTTATCGCACCATGGCCTGTGGTATCGCTGGTCTGTCTGTTGCGGCTGACTCACTTTCTGCCATCAAATACGCCAAAGTGAAAACCATTCGTGATGAAGATGGTCTAGCGGTAGACTTTGAAATTGAAGGCGAATATCCGCAGTTTGGTAATAACGACTCTCGCGTTGATGACATGGCGTGCGATTTGGTTGAACGTTTCATGAAGAAAATTCAGAAACTGCAAACCTACCGTAACGCGGTGCCAACGCAGTCAGTGCTGACCATCACTTCTAACGTGGTTTACGGTAAGAAAACCGGTAATACGCCAGACGGACGTCGTGCGGGTGCGCCATTCGGTCCGGGTGCTAACCCAATGCACGGCCGTGATCAGAAAGGTGCGGTGGCTTCACTGACCTCCGTCGCGAAACTGCCCTTTGCTTACGCGAAAGACGGCATCTCTTATACTTTCTCCATCGTGCCAAATGCGCTGGGTAAAGATGATAACGTGCGTAAAACCAATCTTGCTGGCCTGATGGATGGATATTTCCACCATGAAGCCAATATTGAGGGCGGTCAGCATCTGAACGTTAACGTGATGAACCGTGAGATGTTGCTGGATGCGATGGAACATCCTGAAAAGTATCCGCAGCTGACCATTCGCGTATCCGGTTATGCTGTGCGCTTCAACTCGCTCACCAAAGAGCAGCAGAAAGATGTAATTACCCGTACGTTCACTCAGTCGCTGTAATCGTAGTTCACTGAGATTGAAAGGCTCCTGCGGGAGCCTTTTCTCCACAAGTCCGTTTTGCCAGTTTGCTGGTGCTGGCGACCTGGCAAAATCGACTTTCACTTTTAGAGCACAACATAGATTGTGCTGCCTGATATTCAGGCCCACCTGGAGAACTCATCGCAATGTCAACCATCGGTCGTATCCACTCCTTTGAATCCTGCGGCACCGTTGACGGCCCAGGCATCCGCTTCATTACCTTTTTTCAGGGCTGCCTCATGCGCTGCTTGTATTGCCATAACCGCGATACATGGGACACGCATGGCGGTAAAGAAGTTACCGTTGAAGAGTTGATGAAGGATGCGCTCTCATATCGTCACTTCATGAATGCATCTGGCGGTGGCGTGACGGCGTCGGGTGGCGAAGCGATCTTACAAGCGGAGTTCGTGCGTGACTGGTTCCGCGCTTGCCAGGCAGAAGGCATTCATACCTGTCTCGACACTAACGGCTTTGTTCGTCGCTACGATCCGGTGATCGATGAATTGCTTGATGCCACTGATTTGGTAATGCTCGATTTAAAACAGATTAACGATGATGTGCATCAGATTCTGGTGGGCGTTTCCAATCATCGTACGCTGGACTTTGCGCGCTATCTGCAGAAGAGAGGCAAACGCACCTGGATCCGCTTTGTAGTGGTGCCTGGCTACTCCGATGATGATGACTCCGTTCATCGCTTGGGTGAGTTTACCAAAGATATGGATAACATAGAGAAGATCGAATTGCTGCCTTACCACGAGTTAGGCAAACACAAATGGATCGCCATGGGCGAAGAGTACAAGCTGGATGTTGTTAAGCCGCCGAGCAAGGAAACCATGGAGCGAGTGAAGAATATCCTCGCCAGCTACGGCCATGAAGTGATGTATTAACCGCAAACAAAAGGGGAACCACCGGCTCCCCTTTTTACTATTTCATGGGAATGCGTTAAGCATGTGCGACAGGAGTAGCCTGATGATCGGCTTTGCGCAGTAACATCACCAGATAAACCAGTGCAACTGCAGCAATCATCACAAACAGCAGGCGGTCAGAGTAATTCTGCATCAGCATTGACGTCATTCCCGGCCCCACCAAACTGCCCACGGTATAGCTAAACAGTAACGCCTGATTCATTGCCACTAACTCATGATGCGCGACGGTTTCGCACGCCCAGGACATCGCCACCGGATAAAGTGTAAAACCCGCAAGACCCAGCACAAACAGCGCTGGCGCCATCGCAGTATCACCTAACATAGCAATCGCACCCAGGATAACCACAAACACTTGCACACGCAGCACCATCAGGCGACCAAAGCGATCGGCTAAACGTCCTACCGGCCACTGACCGACAATGCCGGAGCTGACCAGTAACGCCATCCAGTAACCGACGTTTGCATCACTCATGCCCTGATGTGACAGATACAATGGCATCAAGCCATAAAGTGAGCCGAGAACGATACCGGAAATAATGCAGCCATTGATGCCGAGACGAGAACTACGACGACGCAACATAACCCAAAGGCGCCCCGTTGAAGCTTCTTCTGTCGCAGCGCTGGAATTGACATGCACAAATACTACCGGCAATACCGCACAGATAATCAGTGCAGTCACCCATGGAATCACGTGGAGCAGCTCGGTTGACACGCGGCTCACCAGCAACTGGCCTGCAACAGTGCCGAGGTAATAGATGATCATATAAGCCGCCAGCAACTGACCGCGATTGCGCACGGTACCGCTGCATAACAAGGCACTCTCAACCACCACCCAAATCAGTGCACAACCGACACCTGCGGTAAAGCGCAGTAATGTCCAGCTATAGAAACCATCCAGTATCACCATGCCCATGGTCGCTACGGCAAAAAGCACGCTGGCGAGGTAAAAACAGCGATTAAAACCATAACGAGTAATCAACCAGCCCGCGAGCAAGGTGCCCAGCAAGTTTCCGGTGTAATACGATGAGCTAGCCATTCCCACTTGCCAGGTTGGCAATTGATCATGGGTAAGCCAGAGCGGTACCAGCGTATTAAGCACAGCGATAGACACCGTCATAAGCATTAAGCCGCAAAGCAGCAAAACGACGGGGCGCGACCAGGTTGACATAGGGAATAAAACCAAAAGAAATGACGATAATTGCGCGCAGTTTGCCATCGGCTATCTTAAAGTCAATGTGCAAAAATTCGTCGCCGCACGATTTGCTGCGGAACAATTTATTTTTTTTATCTTCAGAGGGTTAGAAGCATGATGAGGGATACAAGTGCGGCATCTATCTATTTGAATTTACGATTTTTAATGGTTAATAGCCATTTCTTGTCGATAACGTTTATTTCTTATTAATTCCGACTAAAAAATAATTATTTTGCCGCTTAAGAAACAGAAAACCCGGCATTGCCGGGTGTATATAATTGCGCGTTGATTAGCCAACGAATTCCAGTCCGCCCATATAAGGACGTAGTACTTCTGGCACTTCGATGCGGCCATCTGCTTGCTGATAGTTTTCAAGCACAGCCACCAGAGTACGACCCACTGCCAGACCAGAACCGTTCAGCGTGTGCACCAAACGCGGTTTCTTGTCGGTTTTGCTACGGCAGCGCGCCTGCATACGACGAGCCTGGAAATCACCCATGTTGGAGCAAGAAGAGATTTCACGATAGGTGTCCTGTGCTGGCAGCCAAACTTCCAGGTCGTAAGTCTTGGAAGAGCCAAAGCCCATATCGCCGGTGCAAAGCAGCACTTTACGGTATGGCAGATTGAGCAACTGAAGCACTTTCTCTGCATGGCCCACCAACTCTTCCAGTGCATCCATGGAGGTTTCAGGCGCCACAATCTGCACCATTTCCACTTTATCGAACTGGTGCATACGGATTAAACCACGCGTATCGCGCCCGTACGAACCGGCTTCAGACCGGAAGCATGGCGTGTGCGCAGCAAGTTTGAGCGGCAAAGATTCTTCTTCAACGATCTCATCACGCACCAGATTGGTCAGCGGCACTTCAGCGGTAGGGATTAGCGCATAATTGCTGCTACCCGCTTCTTCGCCCAGCGGCTTGGTATGGAACAAATCTTCACCAAACTTCGGCAGCTGTCCGGTGCCATACAACGTTTCCTGATTCACCAGATACGGAACATAGGTTTCAAGATAACCGTGCTGCTGCGTGTGCAGGTCAAGCATAAACTGGCTAAGCGCACGGTGCAGACGCGCAATCTGGCCCTGCATCACAATGAAACGTGAACCCGTCAGTTTCACCGCGGCGGCAAAGTCCAGACCTTTGGCGGCTTCACCCAGCTCAACATGATCTTTCACCGGGAAATCGAACTGGCGCGGCTGGCCCCAGCGGCTGACTTCCTGATTCTCGCTGTCATCTTTACCCAACGGGACTTCGTCAACCGGGAGGTTTGGCAATGCGAAGGCAAAGTCACGAATTTCGTTCTGCAGGGCATCCAGTTCTGCTTTAGCCGCATCCAGGCGTTCGCCCAGCGCGTTCACTTCCTGACGCAGCGGCTCGATGTCTTCCCCACGTGCTTTGGCCTGACCGATGGATTTGGATCGGGAATTACGCTCAGCCTGCAGATTTTCAGTTTCTACCTGCAAGACTTTACGACGCTCTTCAAGCGAACGTAAGGTTTCCACATCCAGTTTAAATCCTCGGCGTGCCAGTTTTTCTGCGACTGCGTCTGGCTCGTTACGCAGCAGGTTGGGATCGAGCATGCTAATCCTGTGTAATAAAAGGTTGATTGAACGAATGGCGGGACTTGCATCCCTATGGAATGCAATGAAATCCTTGCTCACCTTACCGTAAGGTGTTTATCAGCGGTAGCGTTTTATCGGGCTATTTTGATCCTGCTCAGCCAGCCAGGCGAGTTTTTCGCCAATTTTCCCTTCGAGCCCGCGATTAGTCGGTTGATAGTAGCGCGTCTGCGCCATTTCAGGCGGGAAATAGACTTCGCCAGCGGCATAGGCGTTAGTCTCGTCGTGCGCATAACGATACTCTTTGCCCAGCCCCATCTCTTTCATCAATTTGGTTGGGGCGTTGCGTAAATGTTCCGGCACATCGTAGTCAGGAAATTCGCGCGCATCGCGCATCGCGGCTTTGAAAGCGGTGTAAACGGCATTACTTTTGGGTGCACTGGCAAGGTAAACAATCGCCTGCGCAATCGCCCTTTCGCCTTCGGCTGGACCGACGCGCGTAAAGCAATCCCATGCTGCTAACGCAACCTGCATGCCGCGCGGATCGGCGTTACCCACATCTTCCGAGGCGATAGCCAGCAAACGGCGTGCGACATACAGCGGATCGCCGCCTGCGGTGATGATTCTTGCATACCAGTAAAGTGCCGCATCAGGTGCTGAACCGCGAACAGACTTGTGCAGAGCGGAGATCAGATCGTAAAAACGATCGCCTTTGTTATCAAAACGCGCCGCTCTTTCACCGGAAACTTCGTTGAGTAATTGTGGCGTTAATTCACGCTGGCCTTCGGCATTGCTTTCAGCCATATCCGCCATCATTTCAAGCGTATTCAATGCCCGACGTGCATCACCGTTCACCAGTTCCGCTATCATACGGCGCGTATTATCCGGCAGCACAATATCGCTTTTGCCATAACCGCGTTCGTCATCCTGCATCGCCTGCAACAGAACCTGTTCAATATCTGCAGTGGTAAGAGACTTGAGTAAATATACGCGGGCACGCGAAAGCAGCGCCGAGTTGAGTTCAAACGAGGGATTTTCTGTGGTGGCACCAATAAACGTAATGGTGCCATCTTCAATATGCGGCAGGAAAGCATCCTGCTGACTTTTGTTAAAGCGATGGACTTCGTCGACAAACAGGATGGTGCGTCGACCCACCTGACGATTTTGTCGGGCACGCTCGATCGCTTCACGAATCTCTTTCACCCCAGAAGTGACAGCAGAAATGCGTTCAACATCAGCTTTACCGTAATGGGCGATAATCTCGGCTAATGTCGTTTTCCCTGTCCCAGGCGGTCCCCACAAAATCATCGAATGCAGATGCCCGGCCTCAATGGCGCGCGGCAGCGGTTTCCCGGGCGCCAGCAAATGCTGTTGCCCAATGTAGTGTTGCAGCGTCGCCGGCCGCATACGCGCGGCCAGCGGCTGAAACTCATTCGGTGGAGCGAAATCCAGAGACAGGTTACTCACCGTGACCTCACTGACGTTGATCGTCCACCGTTACCCCTTTTGGCGGCGTAAAGGTGAATTTGTCTGGGCTAATAGCGCCGTTGTTTTGGCTCTTCAGCTGATAATCGCTGTGCTGACCATCTTGCTCAACCGCGCTGAACTTATTGATGGTGCCAGACGATGTCACATTGATGGTGAACTGCTTAAGGTTGCCATCACTGCTCTTTGGCGTTAGCTCGAAGTTATCGCCCTGCTGCTTGATGTTGTACTGTTTCCAGTCGCTTGGCTGGTTACGCGCAATCAGCATAAACGGCGTGTTGCTGGCTGCATTTTGCAACAGGCTAACGCTGGCTTGTTCAACGAAGGGATTGTAGAACCACAGATTTTTGCCATCAGAAATAATTACGCTTTCATCCGGCGCGGTCATGTGCCAGTTAAACAAGCTTGGGCGCTTCACCCACAGCTCGCCTTCACCATCCTGCACGTTGGCACCGCTGCCATCGGTCACTTTCTGACTGAAGCTGGCATGGAAGCTGTTCACTTTATTAAGACGCTGTTGCAGATCGCTGGACGCATCCGCCAATACTGATGCGGAAACAAAACTGGCCAACAGGCCACAGGCAATAACGCGTAATTTCATCTGATTCGATTCCTTATTTATTGTTTCCCGACACTTACAGCATTAAACGTAGTTGCCATCCTGTCTCTTCGACAGGAGAAAAAGCCGAAAGCTCCCGAAGATATGGGGATCGACCAACAGATAAACAATGGGCCAGTGTTAACTGGCCCATAAGCAGACAACTGCACGCGATAAATTACATCTCGTGTGGCGGCGGCGAAAGCACTTCGCGGTTGCCGTTATGTCCCGGTTCAGAAACGATGCCCTGCGCTTCCATCTGCTCGATGATACGTGCGGCACGGTTATAACCGATACGGAACTGGCGCTGAACCCCAGAAATGGAGGCACGACGTTTTTCCACCACGAAAGAGACCGCCTGGTCAAACAGCGGATCCAGCTCTTCATCGCCCATCATTCCGCCAGCTGCACTCTCGCTCTCTTCACCAGCAGTAATGCTTTCGATGTATTGCGGGCGACCGCGTGCTTTCCAGTCCTGAACCACCGCATGCACTTCCTGATCGCGCACGAATGCACCATGCACACGTACAGGCATTGAGGAGTTTGGCGGCATGTACAGCATGTCACCCATCCCCAGCAGCGATTCTGCACCGCCCTGATCGAGGATGGTACGTGAGTCGATCTTGCTGGAAACGGTGAAGGCGATACGCGTCGGGATGTTGGCTTTGATCAGGCCGGTAATCACATCAACCGACGGACGCTGTGTCGCCAGCACCAGGTGAATACCCGCCGCTCGCGCTTTCTGTGCCAGACGAGCAATCAACTCTTCGACTTTCTTACCGACCGCCATCATCAGATCGGCAAATTCATCGACCAGCACCACGATATAGGGCAGTTTTTCCAGCACCGGAGGTGTGGTGTCCATGCTATCGCCCGGTTTCCAGAACGGATCCGGAATCGGTCGACCCATCGCGGCAGCCTGCTCAATCTTCTCGTTATAGCCGGCCAGATTACGCACGCCCAGCGCAGACATCAGTTTATAGCGACGCTCCATTTCACCAACACTCCAGCGCAGCGCATTGGCCGCATCTTTCATGTCTGTAACCACTTCGGTCAGCAAGTGAGGGATGCCTTCGTAGACTGACAGCTCGAGCATTTTCGGGTCGATCATGATAAAGCGCACTTCTTCCGGCGTGGCTTTATACAGCATGCTAATGATCATGGTGTTAACGCCCACTGATTTACCGGAACCGGTGGTACCGGCAACCAGCAAGTGCGGCATTTTCGCCAAATCAGCCACCACCGGCTGGCCAGCAATGTCTTTACCCAACACCACTGCAAGCGGTGACGGGTTTTCACGAAATTTAGGGCAATCCAGTACTTCGCGCAGATAAACGGTTTGACGATGTTTATTTGGCAGTTCAAGCCCGACGTAAGGCTTGCCTGGAATCACTTCCACCACGCGCACGGCAACCGCAGACAGAGAACGCGCCAGGTCACGCGACAAGTTAGAAATACGGGAAGCTTTAACGCCTGGCGCTAAATCGAGCTCGAAGCGGGTAATAACCGGACCAGGTGAAATACCTACAACCTCCGCCTTCACTCGATAATCAGCCAGGCGTGCTTCAACCAGCCGCGCGGTTTGCTCCAGCGCAAACATATCCACCGGCTCTTCTTCTGCCGGTGGTGACGTGAGCAGATCCAGCGTGGGCAGCGGCGTAGAAGGTTTTTCCAGCGGCTGTTCATTGCGAACCAGGAACGGATGGAACAAGCTGTCCTGCACCGGCGCAGCAGGTTTCACTGGTGCAGGCGGCGCAGAATAAGCTTCCTGTTCCGGCGACGACCATGGGCTGGATTCAGCACTCAACGACGGCATTGCCGCTGGCTCCGGCGCAGCAGGTTGTTGCCACGGCGCGGGCTCTTCCGGCTCTGGCGATGCAGAAATAGTGAACAGTGGCTCGCTCGGGCTATCGTCGACCAAATCTTTCATGGGTGAAAAATCAAAGGCAGACGACGTATCCAGATTAAATACCGGTGCTTCCTTCACTTCAGGTTCGGTATAGCGTTGCTGCTGCTGATCGGCGAACTGACGTGCAAGTTGAGCCTGCTGCAATGCATGCTCATCATCAGGCTCAGACGCTTCCTGCCAGCTTTCACCGTAACGATTCTGCTGCTGCGACGCGAAGGCTTCACGCAACTGCGCCTCTTGCAGCTCAACATCCTCTTCCTGTGGAGGAACGCTGTAAGACGCAGTGACTTCCGGCTGTTGCTGCTCAGCATCTTTAGCCTGTTCTTCCGCCATGCGCTGCGAGGGCAACTTAATGCCGTACGAAGCTAACTCACGTCGTGTTGGCAACTTAACTTTGTTTGGACGCGGCAACTCTGGACCAATGCCCTGCTTCACCTGCGGGTTGTAATCACGCTCAGGTACGATATCGAAGGCAGGTGAATAAGCAGCAGGTGATGTCGCTGCTTTGACTGCTCCAGCGGCAAGTGAAGCGGCGGCGAGACTGTTTAAAGGTGCAGAAGATGAAGCGGCATCCTGCCAGTTGCCCATGCTCGGGCCCTCATCGTCATCAGCCGGCGAAAACGGTGAAGGTGCTGCTTCACCTGGCATCTCGAAACGATAGAGCGGAGCAGAAGGCTGCGCGATTGGTTGTTGTGCTGCAGCAACAGGCTGAGGAGCCGGAATCGACTGAGCCGTGGCTTCGGCAACGCGTGGCATTGCGTCGGGTTCGGCAGATGCGGCTGGAGCAGGCTGCATAGCAGCTGGAGTTTGCTGTGCAGCTGGAGTTTGCTGTGCAGCTGGAGTTTGCTGTGCAGCTTGCGTAGTAACCGCAATTGCAGCGGCAGTTGCCGCACTCGCCTTCGCCAGCAGCGGATCGTCGCCCAACTCCGCAGCAACCGGTTCGCTCACCTTGCGCGGTTTAGCTAACAAGACATCATCGTCGTCATTAACGGACTGTGCAGCATGCATCGGAGGCGACACCTCATCAGCAAGCTCTTCGTCGTCGTATTCTTCTTCCTGCCAGGGTTCGTCATGTCGTGAACGGTTGCTGGCAAAGGTCAGAACACCCATCACCACGCCGCCGATCTTCTCGGCAATCGTCAGCCATGACCATCCGGTGTAAAGCGTGATGCCGGCAGCCCAGACGCACAGCAGCGTCAAGGTGCCGCCAGCCGAACTGAACCACGGCGCCATCGCATTGCTGACCAGGCTGCCGATTACGCCGCCGGAAGCAAAATACCAGATGTCATCTACGTTGAGCGCCGCCAGACCACAGGTCGTTACCACCAAGGCCAGCACGCCAATCAGGCGTAAACCAACGGCAAAATAGTCGATGTAATCCTGACGATCGCGTTGGCGGAAGGTGATCCAACACAGACCAATAATGACGGGAGGAATGGCGTAGGCCATCACGCCAAAGATGAACAATAGCGTATCGGCCAGCCATGCGCCGACGCTACCACCCAGATTATGGATAGGTTCGTGCCATGCGGTTTGTGACCAGCTTGGATCTGACGGGTTAAAACTAACCAGCGACACCATCAAATAGATGGCGAACAAGGCCACAAGAATGAGCAACGCTTCCAGCAGACGACGTCCACTGCTCAGCGGTTGTAACGAAACATCTTTATCTTCTGTATATTCCTGGCTCAAGAGAACTCTCCAGGTGCCTGTAAATTAAGAAGGCAACAACGTCGGGCATGCCCGACGCTGGTCCTGTATGAATTCACAGGAGTGTACCGAAATCCTGCAAGCTTTGCACCTGCCCTGCACTACCGGGTTTTAATCACCAGACGATTGCTCTGTTTGACCTCTTCCATCACCACGTAAGTACGGGTGTCGTTTACGCCCGGCAGACGCAGCAAGGTCTCACCCAGTAGTTTACGATAAGCGGACATATCCGGTACGCGGGTTTTCAGCAGGTAGTCAAAATCACCGGAAACGAGGTGACATTCTTGAGTTTCCTCAAGTTTTTGCACGGCGGCGTTAAATTGTTCAAATACATCTGGCGCACCACGATTCAGAGTAATCTCAACGAAAACCAGCAGTGAAGCATCCAGATAATGCGGGTTGAGCTGCGCGGTGTAGCCCAGAATGAAGCCTTGACGCTCGAGGCGGCGCACGCGCTCAAGACATGGAGTTGGCGATAATCCAACACGTTTGGAAAGCTCGACATTAGAAATTCGACCGTCTTTCTGCAGTTCATTCAGAATATTTCTGTCGATACGATCTAAATCTTTTCCGGGGCGTTTCTTATTGTCTACCATTATTATTGTCTCTCTTAATTCCTTCCCTTTACCTGCCACACCCTGAAAACGCTCATTGTTCAGGGCCTTACTGAAGTGAAGACCATAAGCCTGTGCAGTAACGCGTCCATCCGTATGACGCATGTTGTCTGTCCACATCATGCGTCACTACCAATGTCAGGCTGAGTTTATTCGGCTAAAAAGCCCAAAACAGAAATGAAATTCTGTTTTGAATCGCTAAATATTCTCTGCTTCTCCCAATGTTTTCGCAAAAGCGCAGGCGATTGTCAAAGTAAAACATCCAAATTCAGTACAAGATGCCAGATAGAGTTCTGGGTTGCTGTTTTTAAATGAGAATTTTTATGCTGCTGCACCACTAATTGCCGAGCATTGCCCCCTTTTGGCGCAACGCGCGTGCAAAAGTTGCACTCATCGTCTACGCCGCTCGCAGTGATTGTTAACAAAATTGCTGGAGCCTTTTTTTGCAGCGTTAATTTCCCTACAATCAAAAACTATGTTGTCAGAGAAAAAATTGAGGAACGCATGAGTACGGCCAAACACAGTAAGCTGCTCATTCTGGGCTCCGGCCCTGCCGGTTACACTGCAGCAGTATATGCAGCGCGCGCTAACCTGAATCCGGTGTTAATTACCGGACTGGAGAAAGGAGGTCAGCTCACCACCACCACCGAAGTGGAGAACTGGCCAGGCGATGCAAACGATCTGACAGGTCCAGCGTTGATGGAGCGTATGCAGGAGCATGCCGAGAAATTCAACACCGAGATCATTTTTGACCACATTCATACCGTCGATTTGCAGAACCGTCCGTTCCGTCTGGTCGGCGACAGCGGTGAATACACTGCTGATGCGTTGATCATCGCCACTGGCGCATCGGCACGTTATCTCGGATTGCCATCAGAAGAAGCGTTCAAAGGCAAAGGCGTCTCTGCTTGTGCGACCTGCGACGGCTTCTTCTACCGCAATCAGAAAGTTGCCGTCATTGGTGGCGGTAACACTGCCGTTGAAGAAGCGCTTTATCTGGCTAACATTGCTGCAGAAGTGCATCTGATTCACCGTCGCGACAGTTTCCGCGCTGAGAAAATCCTTATTGACCGTCTGATGGAAAAAGTGCGCAATGGCAACATCGTGCTGCACACCGACCGCACGCTGGATGAAGTGGTTGGCGATCAAACGGGCGTGACGGGCTTGAAACTGCTGTCTACCAAAGGTGAAGCGGCTGAATCACTGGACGTCGCTGGTTTGTTTGTCGCCATCGGCCACAGTCCAAATACCGCAATTTTTAGTGGTCAGCTGGATTTGGAGAATGGCTACATCAAAGTGCAGTCTGGTTTGCACGGCAACGCCACGCAAACCAGCATCCCAGGCGTGTTCGCTGCCGGCGATGTGATGGATCATATCTATCGCCAGGCAATTACCTCTGCCGGTACCGGCTGTATGGCGGCGTTGGATGCGGAACGCTTCCTCGATGGACTGGTTAAAAACGATAAGTAAGTTGTTAATAACCTGATCATAATCGCTAAAAGGCGGCCAGTTTTGGTCGCCTTTTTTGTTACCTGCGTGCTACAGTTCACGCGCCCGATATTGCTGGGTTTTCATCCGGGATTTACATCTCTTTTGAGTTACCAAACGGCATCGCATGAACAAATCACGGCAACAAGAACTTCTCCGCTGGCTCCGTCAGCAACGTCATCACGGTGCGCGCAACTTACGTGCGGCTTCGCTGCTGGGTTTTGCTGGCGCATTGGTCATTATCGCCCAAGCCTGGTTACTGGCTTCGCTGCTGCAAAATCTGCTTGTCGCACAGCAACCGCGCGCATCACTGCTCACCGATTTTCTGTTGCTGCTGCTGTGCTTTGTTTTGCGCGCCGGATTGCATTACGCCCGCGAAATGGCAGGACATCGCGCCGGCGTTGCCATTCGCCGTGCGCTGCGTCAGCAGGTTCTGGATCGACTCAATGTGCTCGGTCCCGCCTGGATTCAAGGTAAGCCAGCAGGCAGTTGGGCTACGCTGCTGCTCGAACAAATTGAAGAGATGCAGGAATACTACGCGCGGTATCTGCCTCAGATGTCGCTGGCACTCTTTATTCCGTTAGCCATATTGATCGCCATTTTTCCAATTAACTGGGCGGCGGGATTGATTCTGCTGGTCACCGCGCCACTGATTCCCCTATTTATGGCGATGGTTGGCATGGGCGCTGCAGATGCCAATCGCCGAAACTTTGTTGCTCTCGCCCGGCTAAGTGGTGATTTTTACGATCGTCTGCGTGGACGTGAAACGCTGCGCCTGTTCTATCGCGCTGCGGCAGAGCAAGAAGCAATTGCCGCCAGCACCACCGATTTTCGGCAACGCACTATGGAAGTGTTGCGCCTGGCGTTTCTCTCATCTGCCGTGCTGGAATTTTTTGCCTCACTGGCGATTGCTGTCGTCGCGGTCTATTTCGGTTTCTCTTATCTCGGCGAACTGAATTTTGGTCATTACAGCACCGGTGTAACGCTGTTTGCTGGTTTCCTGGCACTTATTCTGGCGCCTGAATTTTTCCAGCCGTTGCGCGACTTAGGCACCTTTTATCACGCCAAAGCGCAAGCGATTGGCGGAGCTGATGCGCTGGACCAGTTTCTACGCGAAAGTCCCGATCCACACGAAGAGCATGCTTCTCGCGAGCTTTCTCTCACTACACCGCTGCATATTCAGGCTCTGAATTTGGTGGTCATGACTGCTGGCGGTGAAGCGCTCTCTCAATCGCTCAATTTCACTCTCGATACTGGTAAACGTGTAGCGCTGGTAGGACAAAGCGGTGCAGGCAAAACCGCGCTGATGAACGTCTTGCTGGGTTTCCTGCCTTATCAAGGTTCACTGCAGGTTAATGGGCAGGAGCTGCGTGATATCAACCGCGATAGCTGGCAACAATATATTGCCTGGGTTGGCCAGAATCCGCATTTACCCGCGCAAACGCTACGCGAAAATCTGCTGCTTAATAGCCCCATTGATGACGCTACGCTCATTTCAGTTCTGCAGCGCGCGGGCGTTGACGAGTTTTTAGATCGTCTGCCAAACGGATTAGATACTCTTTTAGGCGATGGCGGCGTGGGGCTTTCCGTCGGTCAGGCGCAGCGTATTGCCGTGGCGCGAGCCCTGCTTAAACCGGCACAACTGCTGCTGCTTGATGAGCCCGGTTCTGGGCTGGATAGCCAAAGTGAGCAACATGTTATTCGCGCACTGCAGCAGGCGGCCACCCAGCAAACCACGCTGATGATCACGCATCAACTCAACGAGCTCGCTAGCTGGGATGAAGTGTGGGTGATGCAGGCCGGGCAACTGGTGCAACAAGGTCCCTGGCAGCAGCTGATTAAACAAGATGGACCTTTGCGTGAAATGGCGCAGCATCGTCAGAAGGAGATCGCATAATGAATAATTTGTTGCCTTTCCTGCGTCTGTTTAGCCGTCATCCATGGCGTTTGGGACTTGGCATTATTCTCGCCATTATCACTTTGCTTGCCAGCATCGGATTGCTGACTTTATCCGGCTGGTTCCTTGCCGCCTCTTCGCTGGCGGGCGTAGCAGGACTGTATACGTTCAACTATATGTTGCCCGCTGCCGGCGTGCGCGGCGCGGCGATCACGCGCACGGCTGCACGGTATTTTGAGCGCCTCGTGAGCCACGATGCCACCTTCCGCGTTTTGCAACATTTGCGCGTGTTCACCTTTAGCAAACTTATCGCCCTATCGCCGGAACAGCTGGCTCGTTTTCGTCATGGCGAATTGCTCAACCGTTTTGTCAGCGACGTGGATACACTCGATCATCTTTACCTGCGTGTGATCTCGCCGTTAATCGGTGCAGCGGTGGTAATTGTGGTGGTCACCTGCGGTTTGGCGCTGCTGGATGTACCGTTAGCTTTGCTGCTCGGCGGTATGATGCTTTTGACGCTGCTGCTCATGCCGCCGCTGTTCTGGCGGCTTGGCACCTCAGCCGGACACCAAATCGCCCAGCATCAGGCCAGTTGGCGCGTGCAGTTGACGCACTGGATTACTGGCCTGTCTGAGCTGAAAATTTATGGTGCAGCACAACAGTGGCGCGACCAACTTGATAGCGATGAACAGAAGTGGCAACAGGCGCAACGCAGACAACATTGCCTGCAGGCACTGGCGCAAAGTCTGTTGCTGGTCATCAGCGGCGCGACGGTTACGCTGTTGCTATGGATTTCCGCGAATGGCGTGGGTGGAAACAGTTCGCCGGGCGCATTGATCGCGCTGTTTGTGTTCTGCGGACTGGCGGCGTTTGAAGCGCTGGCCCCGGTTGCCGGAGCGTTTCTGCCGCTGTCGCAGGTGACCAGCGCCGCTAAGCGGGTACAGGAAATCATTGAACAGCCCGCCGCGATCCGTTTTCCCAGCGCAAAAATCAGTAGCCCATCAGATATCAGCCTGAAAATGGAAAACATCCGCTTCAGCTATCCGCAGCGCCCCGAACCGGTGTTGCAGCATTTTTCCCTATCGTTAAATGCAGGTGAGCATTTGGCGCTGCTCGGTCCAACCGGCTGCGGCAAATCCAGTCTGCTGGCGCTGATTACCCGCGGTTGGGAAGCGCAGCAAGGTTCAATTAGCCTCAACGATAGCGATCTCGCCGCCTGGGATGAAGCTTCGTTGCGTAGCCGAATTAGCGTGGTAACACAGCGCGTGCATCTGTTTAGCCAAACGCTGCGCGACAATCTCCTGCTGGCAAAACCCGATGCCAGCGATGAGCAACTGGTTGATACGTTGAACAAGGTGGGTCTGGCCCATCTCGCCGAACACAACGAAGGATTGAATGCGTGGATGGGCGATGGCGGTCGACCGTTGTCCGGCGGCGAACTGCGTCGTCTGGCAATAGCGCGTGCCCTGCTGCATGATGGCGATTTGTGGCTGCTGGATGAACCTACCGAAGGTTTGGATGCCAGCACCGAGCAGCAAATTCTGGCGTTATTGCAACACGTCACCCGCGGCAAAACGCTGATTATGGTGACGCATCGCTTAAGTGGTTTAGACGCCATGGACCGCATTTGCGTTATGGATCAGGGACAAATTATCGAATCCGGTTCGCACGCCGAATTAATCTCAAAAGCAGGCCGCTACTGGCGTTTCCATCAGCGCTTTACGCTATAGTCTTAGCCAACAGCCCTGAGTGTGATTGATGCAATGAGACTGATACAGCTTTCACGAGATTCATTAAATTTCCCACCACCGGAAATGGCGCTGCGCGAGCCCAATGGATTATTGGCGATGGGCGGCGATCTCTCCCCTGCCCGCCTGATGAATGCTTATCAGCAAGGCATTTTTCCGTGGTTTTCTCCTGGCGATCCGATTCTCTGGTGGTCGCCGGATCCCCGCGCGGTCATGCTGCCAGAATCTTTTCATCTCAGCCGCAGTATGGCGCGCTTCCATAAGCGCTCACCGTATCGCGTCACCATGAATCATGCGTTTCCGCAGGTGCTGGAAGGCTGCGCCAGCGGCCGTCAGGAAGGGACATGGATCACTTTCGAAGTGAAACGTGCGTGGATGCGGTTGTACGAACTGGGCCATGCACATTCGATTGAAGTCTGGTGCGAGCAGCAACTGGTCGGCGGGATGTATGGCCTGGCGCTGGGGCAAATTTTTTGCGGTGAATCGATGTTCAGCCGTCAGGAAAATGCCTCGAAAACCGCGCTCTGGGTGTTCGCACAACATTTTCTGGCGCATCAGGGCCGGCTGATTGATTGTCAGGTGCTGAATCCGCATACCGCGTCCCTCGGTGCGGTGGAAATTCCTCGCGTTGATTATCTGCAGTACGTGCAAACGCTAGCATGGCAACCGGTTTCCGAGAGTTGCTGGCACACACAAACCCTTTTTTGACATCGGTCACCGATGTTTTGCACACAATTCCCGACAAAAGTGATACAATAAGCGAGTTTGGTATGTCGTCCGCGCTTCGCTGTGGCGAGCCGGAATTGCCAGGTTGGGAATCTCACACATTTCCCGAAGCTGTTTTGATTGTGCAACTGATGCCGATTGCTACAGATTCTTAGCCCGCTAATCCCCCGCAGACGTCAAAAAACACCCTAATTTATCCGTACTGCACGCGCAACGGCGCGACGCACGGCGAAGCGTTGGCAAAATCATCAACGGTTCTTTACATAAATCATGGAATTCGGCATTATCTTGCCGGTTCAACAGTTTGGTAGTACACCCAGAGGATTCGATGGCCAAAGAAGACAATATTGAAATGCAAGGTACCGTACTGGATACGTTACCGAACACCATGTTCCGCGTAGAGCTTGAAAACGGGCACGTGGTTACCGCTCATATCTCCGGTAAAATGCGCAAAAACTATATCCGCATCCTGACGGGCGACAAAGTGACTGTCGAGTTGACCCCGTACGACCTGAGCAAAGGCCGCATTGTCTTCCGTAGTCGCTAAGTAGATATTTCTATCTCGCGCTGATGGCACAAACTTAGCGCAAAAAAAAGGCCGGATTCGCATCCGGCCTTTTTCATATCTGCATAATGCTTAGTGTACTGTACCTTCGGTTTTACGTTTTTCCGCACTCAGGAAGTGGTAAGTAAGCTGGTTTTTATCTTTATCCAGCGCTACTGATACCGATCCACCATCAACCAGCGAACCAAACAGCAGTTCATTCGCCAACGGTTTCTTCAGATTTTCCTGTACGGCACGTGCCATCGGACGCGCACCCATCGCTTTATCGTAGCCTTTATCAGCCAGCCAATCGCGCGCATCATCGCTAACTTCCAGCGATACGCCTTTCGCATCCAGCTGAGCCTGCAACTCGACGATAAACTTATCCACTACCTGATGAATCACTTCCTGAGACAGGTGACGGAACCAGATAATGTTATCGAGACGGTTACGGAACTCTGGGGTGAAGATCTTTTTGATCTCTTCCATTGCGTCTGTGCTGTTGTCCTGATGAATCAGGCCAATCGACTTACGTTCAGTCTCACGCACACCGGCGTTGGTGGTCATCACCAGCACCACATTGCGGAAATCTGCTTTACGGCCGTTGTTATCGGTCAGCATACCGTTGTCCATTACCTGCAGCAGCAGGTTGAACACATCCGGGTGTGCTTTCTCAATTTCATCCAGTAACACCACAGCATGTGGATGCTTAATCACCGCATCCGTCAGCAAACCACCCTGATCGAAGCCAACGTAGCCCGGAGGCGCACCAATCAAACGGCTGACGGTGTGACGCTCCATATATTCGGACATATCAAAACGCAGCAGCTCGATACCCAGCGCTTTTGCCAGCTGGACGGTAACCTCTGTTTTACCGACACCGGTTGGGCCCGCAAACAGGAAGGAACCGACCGGTTTACGATCCTGGCCCAAACCTGCACGGCTCATTTTGATCGCTTCAGTCAGTGCTTCAATCGCATTATCCTGACCAAACACCAACATTTTCAGGCGATCGCCGAGATTTTTCAGCGTATCACGATCGGTTTGTGACACGCTCTGCTCAGGAATACGCGCAATACGTGCCACCACCGTTTCAATATCCGAAACGTTAACGGTTTTCTTACGCTTGCTGACGGGCACCAGACGCGCACGCGCACCGGCTTCGTCAATCACGTCAATCGCTTTATCCGGCAGATGACGATCGTTGATGTACTTCACCGCCAGCTCCACCGCCGCACGCACCGCTTTGGCGGTATAACGCACGTCATGGTGCGCTTCGTACTTCGGTTTCAAGCCGTTAAGAATTTGCACGGTCTCTTCCACAGAAGGCTCGGTGATATCGATCTTCTGGAAACGACGCGCCAGCGCACGATCCTTCTCAAAAATGTTGCTGAATTCCTGATAGGTCGTTGAACCCATCACGCGAATTTTGCCGCTGGAGAGCAACGGTTTAATCAGGTTCGCCGCATCCACCTGGCCACCCGATGCCGCACCGGCACCGATAATGGTATGAATTTCATCAATAAACAGGATGCTGTTACTGTCCTGCTCCAGCTGTTTCAGCAGCGCTTTGAAGCGTTTTTCAAAATCACCACGGTATTTGGTACCCGCCAGCAGCGAACCGATGTCGAGTGAATAGATGGTGCACTCTTTCATCACTTCCGGTACGTCGCCCTGCACAATGCGCCAGGCAAGCCCTTCGGCAATCGCGGTTTTACCCACGCCCGATTCCCCCACCAGCAGCGGGTTATTCTTACGACGACGGCATAACACCTGAACAGTACGTTCCAGCTCTTTATCGCGGCCGATCAGCGGATCGATTCCGCCGACACGAGCAAGCTGATTAAGATTGGTGGTGAAGTTTTCCATACGATCCTCCCCGCCTGCTTGCTCTTCGTTAACCGGATTCTCCGCATTGTTCTGCGGCTGGCCGGGTTCGTCTTTACGCGTACCATGGGAGATGAAGTTCACCACATCGAGACGGCTCACTTCGTGTTTGCGCAGCAGATAAGCCGCTTGCGACTCCTGCTCGCTGAAAATCGCCACCAGCACGTTCGCGCCTGCGACTTCGCTGCGACCGGAGGACTGGACGTGGAATACCGCGCGCTGCAGCACACGCTGGAAGCTGAGCGTAGGTTGGGTATCGCGCTCCTCTTCACTGGCAGGCAGCACCGGCGTGGTTTGTTCGATGAAGGCTTCGAGTTCCTGACGCAGAGCCACGATATCCACCGAACAGGCTTCCAGTGCCTCTCTGGCCGACGGGTTACTGAGCAATGCCAGCAACAGATGCTCGACGGTCATAAACTCATGACGGTGCTCGCGCGCTCTGGCGAAAGCCATGTTTAAACTGAGTTCCAGTTCTTGATTGAGCATTTGGCACCTCCCCCAATTATCGCTCTGACAACCTATCTCCTATATGGAGATGGCTTCAGGCTTTTTCTAGCGTACACAGCAACGGATGTTCATTATCTCGTGCGTAATTGTTCACCTGGGCTACTTTGGTCTCCGCCACTTCTGCAGTGAATACACCACAGATTGCTTTTCCATGGTAGTGAACTTTCAACATCAGCTGCGTTGCACGTTCAATATCATAAGAAAAGAACTTTTGCAGAACGTCAATAACAAATTCCATAGGTGTATAATCGTCATTATTCAGAATGACTTTATACATTGAAGGCGGCTTTAACCCTTCGCGTACTTTATCTTCAGCTAGATGTTCAAAATTAAGCCAGTCGTTTGTGTTTGCCATAATGTTCCGTCGAAATTCTGCGTTACGGTTGTGCACATCTCTGCGCCCATTTCTAAAGTTTAACATGCCTGTCAAGCCGGTTTTCAGTTGATAAAAACTGGCCCTAAAAGCACATGCGCGACCTGTATCACAAAATTTGCAATAGCGTTAACTGCCTCAAATTTTGATGAATTTATCCCCGTCCGCCAGGGCCGTTTGCTTGACGATAAGGTCCGTTTCTCTACATTCTACTAACACAAGCTGATTGAGTTTTAAACAAACTCGACTCACAGCTTCAATGACCTCACCTACTTATCAAAATGTCTTGCGAGGGAAGTAAAAGCATGGAGACGGGTACAGTAAAATGGTTCAATAACGCCAAAGGCTTCGGGTTTATCTGTCCGATTAGCGGCGGCGACGATATCTTCGCACACTACTCCACGATTCAGATGGAGGGATACAGAACGCTGAAAGCTGGCCAGCAGGTTCAGTTTGATGTCCATGAAGGACCAAAAGGCAATCATGCCAGCCTGATCGTGCCCTGTGAAGCCACGCAAGCCGCGGTCGCTTAACGCGCATGCTGTTTCACGTATTCTGACCACTCCCGAAAAAAAATGCCAGCCGCAGACGCTGGCATTTTTATTTGGCGCATCTCACCCTTTCCTCAATCCGCCCGGCCGCGAGCCAACCACATCACGCGCGCAAACAGCTGATCCAGCAACGGCGGAATCGCCTGTGGCCCGCGTTCAGCCGCAGCCATCGCGACGGCAATCGCCAGCTCAGGTTTCGAGCTGTGCTGAATGGCTTTACTAATAATACGCCGCGTGTTCATCGGCGCGTTTAACGGCAGGTGCGCCGTCTGGTAATAAACATCGCTGAAACCCTGCTTAAAGAGAAAATGTTCAATATCCGGTGCCGGAAACTGCGTGAGATGATCGCTTTCCCGTGCCGCCGACGGCAGCTGGCTGCGGGCAGTAGCCGCATATTTGCTGCCCGCCTGGTCGCCGTCGGTCAGCACATGCCAGGCGATGCCCATGCGTTGGGCGAACTTCAGCAGCGGTTTCAAACCCGATTGCGCAAACTCAATGACTTTCACCCCTTCCGCCGCGAAGTGATAGCCACGCTGCCGCGCCAGTTCATTGATAATCCACACTTCGGTCTCGCCTTCCACCAGCAGCCAGCAGCGGGCAAACAGCGCCGACGGACGATTCACGCGGATGTGGAAACCGATACGGCGACTCTCTTCAGCACTTAAACCTTCCGGCCCAATGCGCCATGCCGCCACGCGCGCGGGTTCACGCACCAGCCGACACATATTTTCCAGTGGCACCTGCGATAGCAGTTCACCCGAGTTGGTGGTGGCGATTTTTTGTAGCGGCATCAGTTCCAGTAAATTCCACGCCACCGACAGCATAATGGGATGCAGCCGCGTCTCCGGATCTTCCACCAGCAGCAGCGGATGCGCACCCGCCGGCAGCGGCTCGTTGCCGTGCGCCTGAATCAACAGCGAGAACATGCGCAGCAGAATCACCTGACGACTGCGTGATTCAGTGCCGGCAATCAGGTGATTAAGTTTATCCAGCGATCGCCAGCCTTCGCTGCCATCGCGAACTTCCGGTGCCACGCGCGGCGCGCTGCTGCCTGACTGCTGCACCAGAAAATAGTGTTCCAGCAGCTGCTGCATAGTATGCAATCCCTGACGCAGCAGATCGTCGCTGAGCGTTTGCGGACGCACCACCAAATCGCGCGTCAGCTTTTCCACTTCCTGCGCCAATGCCGTCAGCGTCGTCTCGCGGCGCTCCGCATCGCTGTCAGCATGGCGGTTACGACGGCCAAAACGCGCATCGCGTAAACGCAATACCGGATAATAAGCGCGCAGATGTGCCAACGCTGCGTCGGTGCCTGCCGCTGGCAACACATCGTTATGCTGATCGATGAAACGCCAGCTGGTTTTTACACCCTGATCCTGACGTTTAGCACGCGTGCTGAAACGGATATAGCGGCCATGCTCATCGTGCTGCCAGAAGGGCTGAAACAACGCACTCTCATCATCGCTCTGGGCACGAAAACGAAATACCAGCTGCAACTGGCGCATGCGGGCATCAATATCGCCGGGCGGGAAGTGAAAGTCGTGTTCGGTAAACTGATAAGGCTCGGCGGCGGGCGCCAGCAACAGCGTCAATGCATCGAGCAGGCTCGATTTACCCCAGGCATTTTCCCCAATCAATACATTGGTGTTGGTCAACGGCAATGACAGCCGATTAATACCGCGAAAACCGTGAATATCGATATGTTCCAGAATCATCATACATTCCATCTGCTACTTTGCCTGAGCATGGTCCGCCACGCTGCGTTGGTCAAGTCAGCGCCAGGGGAAAAGGTTTACACTTCAACCGTTTTTCGCTAGCGTGGCAGCCCGCAAATCATGGATAGAAACCTCACATGTACGGATTGATTATCATCCTTTTGCCGCTGATTTTCGGCTATCTGCTGCCGCTGCGCCACACCACGCTTTTACAGGCGGTTGCCCGCACGCTGAGCGCGCTGGTCTACATCATTCTGTTCTTTATGGGCACCAGCCTGGCATTTCTCGATAACCTGAGCAGCAATTTGCTGGCCATTTTCCACATCGCGCTGGTGAGCATGCTGAGCATTCTTGCCTGCTCGCTACTGGCGCTGTGGCTGCTGGAGCGACGCTGGCCTTGGCGTCATCAGCACAAGCCACAAGCGCTGCCGTCGCGTCTGCATATGGCGCTGGAGTCGCTCAAGCTGTGCGGTTCGGTGCTGGCGGGCTTTCTGCTCGGTTTGAGTCAATGGGCGCCGCTGCGTAACGCCTCGACCATCAGTGAATACGCCTTGATGCTGATGCTATTGCTGGTCGGTATTCAGCTGCGCAGCAGCGGCATGACGCTGCGTCAAATCACCATCAACCGTCGCGGCATGCTGGTGGCGCTGGTATCGCTGTGCAGTGCGCTGGTGGGCGGCGTAATGGCCGCGCTGCTGCTGGATCTGCCGATCAAAACCGGCCTGGCGTTAGCCAGCGGTTTCGGCTGGTATTCGCTCTCCGGCATTCTGATGAGCGAATCGTTCGGCCCGGTGATAGGCAGCGCCGCCTTCTTCAACGACCTGCTGCGTGAGCTGATCACCATTATGCTGATCCCGCTGCTGATAACCCGTCAACGCAGCATGACGCTGGGCTTGAGCGGCGCAACCTCGATGGATTTCACGCTGCCAATCCTGCAACGCACCGGCGGCCTGGAGATCGTGCCCGCTGCGATTGTGCACGGTTTTATTATGAGTTTGCTGGCGCCAATCCTTATCGCCCTATTCTCGGCATAACGCATTTTTTCACGCCTGCACGCCAGCTTCATCGTCTACGCTTTCTGACTGACACGTTTTCGCCATCGGCATGGATGGCTCAACACCAGAAAGGAGCATAACGATGAAGCAAACTGTGGCGGCAATGCTGGCAAAAACTTTGGAAAACGCCGGCGTGAAACGTATTTGGGGCGTCACCGGTGACTCTCTCAACGGGCTGAGCGACAGCCTGAATCGCATGGGTACCATCGAATGGATGCCGACGCGCCATGAAGAAGTGGCAGCCTTCGCGGCCGGCGCTGAAGCACAAATCAGCGGTGAATTGGCGGTATGCGCCGGTTCCTGTGGACCGGGCAACCTGCATCTCATCAACGGTTTGTTTGATTGCCACCGCAATCACGTTCCGGTTTTGGCCATCGCCGCCCACATTCCTTCCAGCGAAATTGGCAGCGGCTATTTTCAGGAAACCCACCCACAAGAATTATTCCGCGAATGCAGCCACTATTGCGAGCTGGTTTCCAATCCGGAGCAGCTGCCGCAGGTGCTGGGCATTGCGATGCGTAAAGCGATTCTCAATCGTGGCGTATCAGTGATTGTGATCCCCGGCGACGTGGCGTTGCAGCCGGCCCCGGAAAGCGCACGCAGCGAATGGTATCCGCCGCAGTTGCCGCACGTGGTGCCAACCGCCCGCGAAGTGGCCGCCTTAGCTGAAACGTTGAATGCAGCGAAAAATATCACCCTGCTGTGCGGCAGCGGTTGCGCTGGCGCGCATGACGACGTGGTGAAGCTGGCAGAAACGCTAAAAGCGCCGATTGTGCACGCGATGCGCGGTAAAGAGCACATCGAATACGATAACCCTTACGATGTCGGCATGACCGGATTGATTGGCTTCTCCTCTGGTTTCCACGCCATGATGAATGCCGATACCTTAGTGCTGCTGGGGACGCAATTCCCCTATCGCGCCTTCTATCCGGCCGATGCCAAAATCATTCAGATCGACATCAATCCGGGCAGCCTTGGCTCACACAGCCATGTGGATATGGCGCTGGTGGGTGACATCAAAACTACCTTGCATGCGCTGCAGCCGCAGCTCACCAGCAAAACCGATCGTCAGCATCTGGACAAAGCGCTGGAGCATTATGTCGATGCGCGCAAAGGGCTGGACGAACTGGCCACCGCTAACGATAAGCTGGCGATTCACCCGCAATATCTGGCCCAGCAAATCAGCGAATACGCCGATGACGACGCCATCTTTACCTGCGACGTCGGCACGCCAACCGTGTGGGCAGCGCGCTATCTGAAGATGAACGGCAAACGTCGTTTGATCGGCTCGTTCAATCACGGTTCGATGGCCAACGCCATGCCGCAGGCGTTGGGCGCGCAGTCGCTGGACAAGCAGCGTCAGGTGGTGGCGCTGTGTGGCGACGGCGGTTTTAGCATGTTGATGGGCGATTTCATTTCGGTGGCGCAGCTCAAGCTGCCGGTGAAACTGGTGATCTTCAATAACAGCGTGCTGGGCTTTGTGGCGATGGAGATGAAAGCCGGTGGCTATCTGACCGACGGCACCGACCTCGAAAACCCGGATTTCGCCGCCATCGCCGCCGCCTGCGGCATCAAAGGCATTCGCGTCGAGAAAGCCTCCGATCTTAACGGCGCGCTGCAGGAAGCCTTTGCGCACGATGGCCCGGTGTTGCTTGACGTGATTACCGCCAAAGAAGAGTTGTCGATGCCGCCGCAGATTAAAGCCGAGCAGGCCAAAGGTTTCAGCCTCTACATGATGCGTGCCATTCTGAATGGACGCGGTGATGAGATCGTGGAGCTGGCGAAAACCAACTGGCTGAGGTAAAACAATTCAGACCAGACATGATGATAACGCGGGCACTTCGCCCGCTTTTTTATTTCAGGAGAGCGACGTGATCGATCTACGCAGTGATACCGTAACCCGCCCAAGTGCTGCCATGCTCGATGCCATGATGGCAGCCGAAACCGGCGATGATGTCTACCGCGATGACCCCACCGTATACGCACTGGAAGTCGAAGCCGCACGCTTGAGCGGCAAAGCCGCCGCCCTGTTCTTCCCCACCGGCACGCAAGCTAATCTGGTAGCGCTGCTCTGTCACTGCCAGCGCGGCGATGAATATATCGTGGGTCAGCAGGCGCACAACTACAAATATGAAGCCGGCGGCGCAGCGGTGCTCGGCAGCATTCAGCCGCAGCCGATTCTGCATGCGGAAGATGGTTCCCTGCCGCTGGCGGAGGTGGCCGCCGCCATCAAACCCGACGATTTCCACTTCGCCCGCACCCGTCTGTTGAGCCTGGAAAACACCCATCACGGTAAAGTGCTGCCGCTGAGCTATCTGGAGCAAGCGTGGAGTTTCACCCGCGAGCATAAGCTGGCGCTGCACATTGATGGCGCACGTATTTTTAACGCCGTGGTGGCACAGAATGTGGAGCTGGAAGCGATTGCGCGTTACTGCGACACCTTAACCATCTGCCTGTCAAAAGGCCTTGGCACGCCGATTGGTTCGCTGCTGTGTGGCGATGAGGCCTACATTGAGCAAGCGCGTCGCTGGCGCAAAATGACCGGCGGCGGCATGCGCCAGTCGGGCATTCTGGCCGCGGCGGGGCTGTATGCGTTGAAGCACAACGTCGCGCGTCTCAAAGAGGATCATGATAATGCGGCATGGTTAGGCGAGCAGCTCAGCGCCATCGGTGTTGAAGTGCTCAATCAGCATACCAACATGCTGTTTGTGAAGGTGCCAACAGAGAAAGTTGACGCGCTGAAAAGCTGGATGCAGTCGGGCGATGTGCTAATCAGCGTTGGGCCCGTAACGCGTATTGTCACGCATCTGGATGTCAGCCGTCAGGATCTGCAACGGCTGGTGGCGCACTGGCAGGCATTCCTGCAGCAGTAAACAAGGGGCCGCCATTTATGGCGACCAATGCCGCGTATCACTGCGCCGCACCGTACTTGGCTAATAACGCGCGGGCGATCGCCAGGGTTTCTGCATCGGCGATGCCGCGATAATCACGCGGGCGGAAATGCATTTGAAACGCCGCAATCAGCTTGCGCTGCATCTGCGGCGTGGTGGCCGCCGCCACGTCGTAGCCATAGCGCTGCAGCACATCCAGCAGTTCTGCCTGATCCACGCCTTCATCCGCCGCGCGTCCGTTAAGATAGCGCTGCAGCGTTGCCTGCTCGGGCCACGCGCCTAAACCGTGCTCTGCCAGCTGCTGCCAGGGAAACAGCGGACCGGGATCCTGCTTACGCTGCGGCGCGATATCGCTGTGCCCGACCACATTTTCCGGCGCGATGCCGTAGCGCTGAGTGATATCTTCGACCAGCGCCATCAGCGCGCTGATCTGCTGCGGCGTAAAGGGCTGCCACTGCAACCTCGTTAAGGTTCGACGATAACCACTGTTGACGATTTCAATACCAACCGAAGTGTCATTAATGCGCGTTGCGCCGCGCCAGAAACTCGGGCCTGCGTGCCACGCGAGTTGGCTTTCCGGCACCAATTGCCACACCACGCCTTTGCCGTTTTTCTGCGGCGGATGCTGCGGAATCAGGTAGTGCGCGCTAACTTCCCGATCGGTCAGCGTCGCCAGCGAACTGGAGAAATCCTCGGCGGTGTAGTGAATCACCACCACCTTAATGCGCGGTCGCGCGCCCTGCGCCGGGTGTGCGGTATCCACCCAGTAACCGTGGCGCGCTTCAATCGATGACTGACAAGCGCTGAGTAACAGCGCCATCGCCAGCAGGACAACCACGCGCATTAGCGAATAATCACGGCGGTGCCGGTGACGCTCACCATCAACATGCTGCCCTCTTTACCGACAGTTTCGTAGTCGATATCGATGCCCACCACCGCGTTGGCGCCGAGCGCTTTCGCCTGCTCTTCCAGCTCTTTGAAGGCGATCTGGCGCGCTTTGCGTAACTCTTTTTCGTAGGCGCCAGAGCGGCCACCGACGATATCGCGGATACCGGCGAAGAAATCGCGGAAAATATTGGCGCCGAGAATCGCTTCACCGGCGACCACGCCGCAATATTCACTGATGCTGTGTCCTTCCAACGTGGGCGTTGTAGAAAATTTCATGGTGTTCTCCTTTTCTGAATCAGCTCGTAGCGCTTAAAAGCAAGGCTATACTCTATGCTAAAAATGGCGCTTTGCCAGTGAACAATAAGGAAATCGAGATGAGAAACAATGCCTTTGCGCTGCTTATTCCCGCAGCGTTGCTGCTAAGTGCTTGTACCACCGTTGAGCCAGTGATTAAGGATAATGGCCCGCGCACCGCTGCCTGCGTTGACGGGGGTCCGGACAGCGTGGCGCAACAGTTCTACGATTTACGCGTCAGTCAGCCGACGCAAGGTTTGCCAGACAGCAACACACTGGCGAAATATCGCCCTTACCTGAGCGATCGCCTGTATCAAAAGCTGCTGAGTGCCAGCAGCCAGAATCCGAAACCAGCGGCGTGGACCCGCGGCGATCTCTTTTCCAGCCTGGCGCAAGGCCCAACTTCAGCGGACGTGGCCAGCGCATCCACCATTCCTAACCGCGACGCGCGCAATATTCCGCTGCGGGTTGAGCTGAGCCGCGACAGCAAAACCTGGCAAGATGAAGTGCTGATGATCCACGAAGGCACCTGCTGGGTGGTTGATGATGTGCGTTATGTCGGCCAGGTGCCCCACGCTGGCGGCGGTTCGCTGACGCAGCTGCTGGAAGCGAAAAAGTAACCGTTCACTTTTCCCGCCGTTAATACCATTGTTTAGCGCGCCGCATCCTTGCGGCGCTTTTTGTTGATATTTTGTGAACAAAATAGGGCTCGCCAGCCCTCATCCACCTTGAGTTGCGCGATTTTGTGCTACGCTTTGGAGGTTTCACTGCTCTTTAATAAATATTAACCCACCACAATTGCATAACTATTCTGGTGACGTTAAAATCCGCGACACTAATTACTATTCATTTTTTGCGCATGAGTATTCAACTAAACGCCATAAACTGTTTTTACGGTACCCATCAGGCCCTGTTCGATATCAACCTGGCTTGTCCGCAGGGTGAAACGCTGGTGTTGCTCGGCCCGAGTGGCGCGGGTAAAAGTTCGCTCCTGCGCGTCCTCAACTTGCTGGAGCAACCGCGCTCCGGCAGCCTGCAGATTGCCGGCAACCAGTTTGATTTCACCAAAGCCCCTTCCGACAGCGCGATTCGCGAGCTGCGGCAGAACGTGGGCATGGTATTCCAGCAATATAATCTGTGGCCGCACCTGAGCGTGCTGCAAAACCTGATTGAAGCGCCGTGCCGCGTGCTCGGCCTCAGCAAGGACGCCGCGCGTGCGCGTGCTGAAAAGCTGCTGGACCGTCTGCGCCTGACGCCTTACGCCGATCGCTTCCCGCTGCATCTTTCCGGCGGCCAGCAGCAGCGCGTAGCGATTGCCCGTGCGCTAATGATGGAGCCGCAGGTGCTGCTGTTTGATGAACCGACCGCCGCGCTCGATCCCGAAATCACCGCCCAGATCGTCAGCATTATTCGTGAGCTGGCACAGACCAACATCACACAAGTGATCGTGACGCACGAAGTGGAAGTGGCGCGTAAAACCGCCAGCCGCGTGGTGTATATGGAAAACGGTCACATTGTTGAGCAAGGCGATGCCAGTCACTTTACACAGCCGCAAACCGACGCGTTTGCTAATTATCTTTCGCATTAAGTCAGGATGCTTCTAATGAAAAAAGTTGTAATTGCTGCCCTCCTTGCTGGCCTGAGCCTGAGCGCTTCAGCGGCACAGACATTGCGTTTTGCTACCGAGGCTTCTTATCCTCCGTTTGAATTCGTCGACTCTGACAACAAAATTCAGGGCTTTGATGTCGATCTGGCTAACGCGCTGTGTAAAGAGATGGATGCGACCTGCACCTTCACCAATCAGGCGTTCGATAGCCTGATCCCCAGCCTGAAGTTCCGTCGTTTTGACGCGGTGATGGCGGGCATGGACATCACGCCAGATCGTGAGAAGCAAGTGCTGTTCTCCAAGCCGTACTACGACAACTCGGCCATCTTCATCGCGCAGAAAGGCAAAATGGCTGACGTGTCCGCGCTGAAAGGCAAACGTGTAGGCGTGCAGAACGGCACCACGCACCAGAAATACCTCTCTGATAAACACAGCGACATCACCGTTGTGCCTTACGACAGCTACCAGAACGCCGTGCTGGATCTGAAAAATGGTCGTATCGATGCGGTATTCGGTGACACCGCGGTAGTGAACGAGTGGCTGAAGCAGAACGCCAACCTCGCGCCGCTGGGTGAGAAAGTGACGGACAAAGATTACTTCGGTACCGGTTTGGGTATTGCTGTGCGTCAGGGCAACAGCGAGCTGCAGGGCAAGTTCAATGCGGCGCTGGAGAAGATCAAAGCTGACGGCACCTACAAAACCATCTACAGCAAATGGTTCCAGCAGTAATTTCTGATGAATGAAATGATTCCACTCGCAAGTGCCGCCGGTATGACCGTCGGCCTTGCCGTTTGTGCACTGATCGCCGGCCTTGTGCTGGCGATGATTTTTGCTGGCTGGGAATCGCTGCGCTGGAAACCACTGGCGTGGCTCGGTACCGCGCTGGTCACACTGATTCGCGGCCTGCCGGAAATTCTGGTGGTGCTGTTTATCTATTTCGGCGCCTCACAGCTGCTGCTAACGCTCTCCGATGGCTTCCACATCAATCTCGGCCTGTTCGCTATTCCGGTGCAGGTGCAAATTGAAAACTTCGACGTCAGTCCCTTCCTGTGTGGTGTGATTGCGCTGGCGATGCTCTATTCCGCCTATGCATCACAAACCCTGCGCGGCGCGCTGAAAGCGGTGCCGGTGGGTCAATGGGAATCGGGCCAGGCGCTGGGGATGAAGAAGTCGGCGATTTTCCTGCGCCTGATCATGCCGCAGATGTGGCGTCACGCGCTGCCCGGTTTGGGTAACCAATGGCTGGTGCTGCTGAAGGATACTGCGCTGGTATCGCTGATCAGCGTGAATGATCTGATGCTGCAAACCAAAAGTATCGCTACGCGCACGCAAGAGCCGTTTACCTGGTATCTGGTGGCGGCGGCGATCTATCTGATTATCACGCTGTTCAGTCAGTTCGTGCTGCGCCGCATTGAATTGCGCACCACGCGTTTCGAGCGAGGGGCTTAAGCATGCTGGATTACTTACCCGAGCTGCTGAAAGGGCTACACACCAGCCTGACGCTGACCGTGGCATCGCTGATTGCGGCATTGGTGCTCTCTGTACTTTGCACCATCGTGCTGGCGCTCAAAGTGCCGGTGCTCAATTGGCTAGTGAAAGGCTATATCACGCTGTTCACCGGCACGCCGCTGCTGGTGCAGATCTTCCTGATCTATTACGGTCCCGGCCAGTTCCCCAGCATCCAGAACATTCCCTGGTTGTGGCATCTGTTATCGCAGCCGTGGCTGTGTGCGCTGCTGGCGCTGTCGCTCAACAGTGCGGCTTATACCACGCAGCTGTTTTACGGTGCGGTGCGCGCCATTCCGTCCGGTCAATGGCAATCCTGCGCGGCGCTCGGCATGAACCGCAAAGATACGCTGCGCATTCTGCTGCCGTACGCCTTCAAGCGCGCCTTGTCGTCCTACTCCAACGAAGTGGTGCTGGTATTCAAAAGTACCTCGCTGGCCTACACCATTACGTTGATGGAAGTAATGGGCCACGGACAACTGCTGTATGGCCGCACTTACGATATCTCGGTATACGCTGCCGCTGGCCTGATCTATCTGGTGGTTAACGGCTTGCTGACGCTGATGATGCGTCTGGTCGAAAAGCGTGCGCTGGCATTTGAGCGCCGTAACTGATTTATTCCCTGCGGGCGCACTAAAAAAGCGCCCGCTGTTCGTTTAAATTAATAAGCAAAAATATTGCATATAAATTCATTAACTGGCATCGTGTAACCCGTTCCGTCTCTGGCATGGTTTACAGGAGTTACATAATGAAAAAATGGATCGTTGCTGCTGCGCTGGCAACTCTGGCAATGAATGCTTATGCGGCGGAAAAAATCCGCTTCGCCTCTTCCGCCACTTATCCCCCGTTCGAATCCCTTGATCACGACAACCAAATCGTGGGCTTCGATATCGATCTGGCAAAAGCACTGTGTCAGCAGATGAAAGCGGATTGCACCTTCACCAACAACGCCTTCGATAGCCTGATTCCGTCGCTGAAATTCCGTCGCTATGACGCAGTGATTTCCGGCATGGATATCACCGCCGATCGCAGCAAGCAGGTCGATTTCACCCAACCTTACTACGCTAACTCGGCGATTGTGATTGCGCATAAAGGCCAGTTCACCGACTTCAGCCAGCTGAAAGGCAAACGTGTTGGCGTTGAGAACGGCACCACACATCAGAAATACCTGCTGGAGAAACATCCGGAGGTGATTGCGGTGGCGTATGACAGCTATCAGAACGCGATTCTCGACCTGAAAAACGGTCGCCTGAACGGCGTGTTTGGTGATACGGCGGTGGTGAATCAGTGGCTCAAGGCCAATGACGATCTTAGCGCGGTAGGCGAGCACATCACCGATACCGACTTCTTCGGCACCGGTTTAGGTATCGCGGTACGCAAAGGCAATGCGCCGCTGCTGAACGAGCTGAACAGCGCGTTAGTGGCATTGAAAGCCAACGGCACATGGCAGCAAATCAACCAGAAGTGGTTCCCGGAATAAGCATTATGGGATGGCGGAGCGTGCTGCCTGCCAGGTTCTGCACGTCCTCCGTGCAGGTGAACGTTACGCCGTCCCACCCTTCTTGCTCAGCAAGCACAGCACTTCAAAATGCGCGGTATGCGGGAACATGTCGAACAGCTGTACGCGGCTCACGTCATAATTGCCCAGACGCGCGATATCCTGCGCCATGCTGCTGGGATTGCAGCTGGAATAGAGAAGGTAATCCGGCGCCATCTCACTGAGATAAGCACACAACTCTGCGCCAATACCACGACGTGGCGGATTCACCAACACCAGCTGCGGCACCGCTTCCCGTGAAGTGGCGAACTGCGTGGAATCCAGCGCGGCAAAACTCACTTTTTCTAATCCCAGCTGCTGCGCCGACTGCTGCGCACAGGTGATGGCTTCAGCATTGATTTCGATGCCGGTCAGCTGCATTTCGGGCGTTGCGCAGTGCAGGCCAAATCCCCCAACGCCACAAAACAGATCCCACATGCTGCTCACCGGCAACTGCGCGACCCAATCGCGCGCGGTGGCATAGAGATCGGCTGCAACCTGTGGGTTGGTCTGGAAGAAGCTTTGCGGGCGAATATAGAGCGGCACCTGATTAAAGCGCTCCGCCAGCGCCTGATCCGGCGTCAGCGCAATCTCTTCGTCGCCTTCAAGAATCGCCATATGCACCGGCTGAATATTAGCGGAAATCACCTTCAGCTGCGGCAGTTGCTGTTGCAGCCACGGCAAGGCGTCGCGCAGCTGCTGCAGCTTGCTGGTGGAACGCAGCACAAAACGCAGCATCATGCCGCCCTGCGTACTCTCCGTCAGCAGCAGAAATTTCAGCTCACCGCGTTTACGCGCCACGTTGTAGGGCGTTAAACCGGCGCGGGCGATAAAGGGTTTGAGCTGCGCGAACACCGCACTGAAGCTGTCAGGATAGAGCGGACAAGCGCAGAGATCGACCGGTTCACCGTCGCGCGCCACCATGCCCAAAATCGGCCGCTCCACGCTCCCACTGACTACCATTTTGGCCTTATTGCGAAACCCTTGCTGCGCGGATTGCACCGGCGGCAGCCATTCGCCCACCGACTTCTCGGCCAGCAGTTGTTCAAGCAGCGACTGCTTATCGTTGAGCTGTTGCGGATAGGGTTTTTCCAGCCACTGACACGAACGACAGCGACCGGCATCATAAAGCGCGCAATGCATGCAAATGCCTGTAGTCAGAATCGGGAGAAAAAATGGGGGGCGATTGTATCACCGGCGCCGGAAAAAAGCGCGACTGCTGGCGGGCACATACAGCAGCCCTAATACCAACACATCCGGGAGCTTTTGCAGCAGCGTGTGATGAATGATTTGCGCATTACTCTCACCGGGAATGCTAAAAATCTCCGGGTAGATCCAGCCCACCGATGCCATCAACATGTAGATCAGCACAATGATTTGCGTCGCGACATAGCCCCAGCGCCCACGATTGTTGCCGCGCATCAGAATAAAGGCGCAGCGCAGTTCAAACAGGAAAATCAGCTGGCTGGCGATAAAGATCAGGGTGGAATCCCAGGCTTGCGCGCTGCGATGCACGAAGTTGGCGAGTTCGTCGTAACCCAGTTCGTTGGCCAGCATCAACACGCTGAGGCAACGCGTAATGATGATAGCGCTGCCCGCCACCATCACGGGCACCGGTGTAGCGTTAATGATTGAACCGTGTTTCAGGGTTTCCGACATGGTGTCGCTCCGTAACCATAATAAAACGGGCCGATAAAATCAGCCCGTTCTTATAGTGACAAATGTTACGGCTTTCAGCCACGTTTTGCTTTCTGAATATCGCGTAAACGCTGCTTTTCTTCGTGCGCCATAAAGCGCCAGGCGATAAAACCAACTAAACCGACGACAAACAGAATCAGCGAGGCTAAAGCGTTGATCTCTGGATTGACGCCACGACGCACGGTGGCGAAAATCGCCATCGGCAAGGTGGTCGCGCCTGGGCCGGTCACGAAGCTGGCAATCACTAAATCGTCCAGCGACAAGGTAAACGCCAGCAGCCAGCCGGTAACGATCGCGGGCGCGATCATCGGTACGGTGATCACAAAGAACACTTTCACCGGCGTTGCGCCGAGATCCATCGCCGCCTCTTCAATTGAGCGATCCAGTTCACGCAGACGCGAATTGATCACCACCGCCACGTAAGCAGTACAGAAGGTCACGTGCGCCAGCCAGATGGTCAGCATGCCGCGATCGCTCGGCCAGCCAAGAGTATTGCCCATCGCCACAAACAGCAGCAGCAAGGACAAACCGGTGATCACATCAGGCATCACCAGCGGCGCCGTCAGCATAAAGGCGAAGCCGTTGTGTCCACGGAAGCGGCCAAAGCGCACAATCACCACCGCCGCCATGGTGCCGAGCACCACCGCCATGGTGGCTGAGAGCGCGGCGATGGTCAGGCTGAGTCCTACCGCATCCAGCATCGCCTGATCCTGGAACAATACGTTGTACCAGTGGAACGAGAAGCTCTCCCATACCGTGACCAGCGGCGAACTATTGAAGGAATAAACCACCAGCAGCAGCATCGGCGCGTAGAGGAACATAAAGCACAGCAGCAGAATCACAGTGCGCCACGGAGAGCGAATAGTCGGTAACTGGCTCATTCTTTCTCTCCCACTTCACGGTTCTGATGCTTGTGGAACCAGATAATCGGCAATATCAGAATCAGCAGGATGATCACCGCCAGCGCGGACGCTACCGGCCAGTCACGGTTGTTAAAGAACTCCTGCCACAAAATACGCCCAATCATGATGCTGTCCGGACCGCCGAGCAGTTCCGGGATCACGTACTCGCCGACCGCCGGAATAAACACCAGCATTGAGCCGGCAATAATCCCGCCTTTGGTCAGCGGCACAATCACGCTGAAAAAGGTCTTCAGCGGACGTGCACCGAGATCCAGCGAGGCTTCCACCAGCGAATAATCAATACGCGTCAGCGCGGTATAAATTGGCAGCACCATAAACGGCAGATAGCAGTAAACGATCCCGATATACACCGCCGTGTTGGTGTAGAGGATCACCAGAGGATGATCGATAACGCCGAGCCACATCAGGAAGCGGTTGAGAATGCCGTTGTTGTTGAGCAGGCCCATCCACGCGTAAACGCGCACCAGGAACGAGGTCCACGATGGCAGGATCACCAGCAGCAGCAAAATAGTGCGCATTGACGGCTTGCTGTGCGCCACCGCCCACGCCAGCGGGTATCCGATCATCAGGCAGATAATGGTGGAGATGCCCGCCACTTTCAGCGACGTCAGGTACGCATCGGCATACAGCGGATCGTCGGTCAGCGTGAAGTAATTACCGAGATTGAGTACCAGATTGAGCTGACCATCGGCCCAAGTGACCAAATCGGTGTACGGCGGAATAGCGCGCGCAATATCGGCAAAGCTGATCTTCAGCACGATCAGGAACGGCAGCAGGAACAGCAGGATCAGCCACAGATATGGCATGGCAATCACCAGCTTGCGGCCGTGCTGCATCTTGATGCGCGTCGCCCAGCGCTGCAGCGGCGTGCCCACCACTTCGGGCTCGCTGCGTTGAGAAATCTGGCTCATATCGCCCCCTTAAACCGTCAGAACCACACAGCTGTCGGCGTCCCAGCAGAGACGCACTTCATCGCCCCACGTTGGCGCGCCTTTGCGGTAGCGATGGGCGTTTTGCAACTGTGCGCTGATCATCTGGCCGCTGCGCAGGCGCACGTGATAAATCGACAGGTCGCCGAGATAGGCGATATGCACCACTTCACCTACGGCAAAGTTACAGCCATCGGCAGGCACCTCTTCACACAGCATCACTTTTTCCGGACGCAGCGCCACATGGACCGGCACGTTATCGACGACAGAAACATCGGTCTGCACTTTCAGCGGATGCACCAGTCCCGGCGCATCAATGATCAGCGCGTCTTCACCGCGTTCGCGCAGCAAGCCTTCGAACACGTTCACCGAACCGATGAACTCGGCGCTGTAGCGGCTGGTGGGATGCTCGTAGATCTCTTCCGGCTCACCAATCTGCACGAATTTACCGCGGTTCATGATGGCGATGCGGCCCGCCATGGTCATCGCTTCTTCCTGATCGTGCGTCACCATCACGCAGGTGGCACCGACACGCTCGAGAATATCGACCACCTCGTGCTGCATGCGGTCACGCAGCTTTTTATCCAGTGCGCCCATCGGCTCGTCGAGCAGCAGCAGTTTTGGCCGCTTCGCCAGGCTACGCGCCAGCGCCACACGCTGACGCTGACCGCCAGAGAGCTGATGCGGCTTACGCTTCGCGAACTCCTGCATATGCACCAGCGACAGCATCTCTTCAACGCGGCTGCTGATTTCGCCTTTCGGCAGTTTGTCCTGCTTCAGGCCAAAGGCGATGTTCTGCTCCACCGTCATGTGCGGGAACAGTGCGTAGGACTGGAACATCATGTTGATCGGGCGCTGATACGGCGGAACATGGGAGAGATCCTGGCCATCCAGCACAATCTGGCCGCTGGTGGGCGGTTCGAATCCCGCCAGCATGCGCAGCAAGGTCGATTTACCACAGCCGGATGCGCCCAGCAGCGCAAAAATCTCACCTTTGTAAATGGTCAGACTGACATCATCCACGGCGTGCTGGCCGTCAAACGATTTAGTCAGGTTGCGAATTTCCAGCAGCGGCGTCATCGCCTTAGCCGTTTTATTTGGGGGGCGGGGAATCGCGTCGTTCACTAACATTTCTCCGGCGCTAAAATCGCGCGGCACAGCCAGCCGCTAAAAATGGCACAACAGAGGCCATTACTGCGCCTCTGCTGTCGTCTTCAGGCAATAATCGTTCAGAACGAATTACTTACCACTTTTTACTTTAGTCCATGCACGGGTGCGCACACGATCCAGTTTCGGATCCTGGACCTTGAGCACAAACAGTTTGGCCATGGCATCCGGCATTGGGAAAATGCCCGGATTGTTGCGCACGTCCGCATTGATCAGCGGCAGCGAGGCTTTGTTACCGTTGGCATAGTTCATGTTGTTGGAAACATCAGCGATGACTTTGGGATCCATCATGTAATTAAGGAATTGGTAGGCGCCTTCCACATTTTTCGCGTCTTTGGGAATCGCGAACATGTCAAAGAATGCCAGAGCGCCCTGCTTCGGCACGATATAGCCGACATGCACGCCATTGTTGGCTTTGTCCGCACGATCTTTCGCCTGCAGGATATCGCCCGACCAGCCAATCGCCACGCAGATGTTGCCGTTCGCCAGGTCGTTGATGTACTGCGACGAGTGGAAGTAACGGATGTTCGGACGCAGTTTCAGCAGCAAATCAGTGGCTGCGCCAGAGTAATCTTTCGCGTCAGAGCTGTTGGGATCTTTGCCAAGGTAGTTCAGCACAGTAGCGAAAATCTCTTCCGGCGCATCAAGGAAGGAAACCCCACAGCCTTTCAGTTTTTCCAGGTTTTCCGGTTTCAGCACCAGATCCCAGCTATCCAGCGGCACATCTTTGCCCAGTGCGGCTTTCACTTTATCGACGTTATAGCCGATGCCGGTGGTGCCCCACAGATAAGGAATCGCAAATTTATTACCCGGATCGTGCTGCTCCAGTTTCTTCATCAGTTCGGGATCAAGGTTTTTGTAGTTTGGCAGCTTGCTCTTATCCAGCTCCTGGAATACGCCGGATTGCAGCTGACGCGCGAGGAAGCTGGACGACGGCACCACCACGTCGTAGCCAGTACTGCCCGCCATTAATTTGCCTTCCAACACTTCGTTGGAATCAAAGACGTCATACACCACTTTATCGCCGGTCTGCTTTTCGAAGTTCGGCACGGTATCCGCCGCGATGTAATCGGACCAGTTATACACATGTACCGTACTGCCTTCGGCCTGCACACCACCGGCCGCAGCCATCAATGCACCAGCAACCACACCTGACAACCATTTTTGACGTTGGTTGAACATGTTTTACTTCCTCCTGAGCGGGTCATCACAACGCTGCATACACGGCGATCCGGACGTTGCGTTTTCTGTTAAATCACAGGCACACAATGAATCAATATTCAGCGGGAGTTTAATAGCAAAAACCTATACCTGCGCTGAGGTTGCACGTCTCAAGCAGCCCCGCAAGAATAGCCCCCCCGCACCACCTTCACCAGATCCCAGCTTAAAAAACGCCTTTTTGCGATGAGTTATGCATGTTTCTGCTATGGGGTTTGGCACTAGTGGCATTAAGCACGACTAATATCTGGCAATAAAGGGCAAAATGCAGAATAAAAAGTGGTGGGACAAAAATGAAAACTGCCGCAAAAAGCGGCAGTTAGCGAGGCGGGGAACTCAGTGCAGCATCGCGTGGCTGCTGGAGCTCGGCTGTCGCTCCTCTTCTTCTTCAACCACCAGCAGGTGGTTAGCAAAGGCTTCCATGATTACCATAGAAACGCCCTCTTCACTCTGCTTCATAAAGTGGGAGAACTGCCCGAAGGTTAATCCGGCGCTGGTACTGATCGACTGGCAGACAATCAGCTTCGGCAGATTGTCGTCCTGAATATCAACAAAGGCTTTAATCGTTAGCGAACTGGCATTGATCTGCGAGAGATCGCCCACCAGCGGAATCAGCGCCGTCGGTTTTACTTCTGCCAGCGCGGAGAAGAGGATAACGTTATCCACCAGGTCAATTTTTGCATCAAACACCCCGTCAAAATTCTGCATGTGCGGCAGGTGCAGTGCCTGACAGGCATCGCATTCGAACCAGGTGATATTTTGTTGATCCAGCCAGCGACGCAGTACGTCAATGTCCGGAACGACCAGTGAATCCATCGTAATATCCTGTGGGGTGAAGAAATAAGCGCCTTAGCTTACGGAAAAACCGATCTGGATGCCACGAAAACCGCTGAAAAGCGCCGGTTAGCCGCCGGTTTTAGGACGATAGCCGGGACAAGCGTGCTGCTCAATCCACGTGATCATCATGGTGGCGATATCTAAACCGGTAATGCCCTCAATCCCTTCCAGTCCCGGCGAGGCGTTCACTTCCATAACCAGCGGACCACGCTGGGCGCGCAGGATATCCACACCGGCCACTTCCAGCCCCAGCGTACTGGCGGCTTTCACCGCGATTTCGCGCTCCTGTTCAGTGATCTCCACCGCACGCGCTTTGCCGCCGCGATGCAGATTGGAACGAAAATCGCCCTCTTTCGCTTCGCGCTCAATCGCCGCCACCACTTCATTGCCAATCACCAGGCAGCGAATATCGCGCCCTTGCGCTTCCTTGATGAACTCCTGCACCAGAATATGAGCATTGAGGCCACGAAAGGCGTCAATCACGCTCTCCGCTGCCTGCCGCGTTTCCGCCAGCACCACACCGATGCCCTGTGTGCCCTCCACCAGTTTCACCACCAGCGGCGCACCGCCCACCATCGCGATCAAATCATCAGTATCATCCGGCGAAGAAGCAAAACCGGTGATCGGCATATCAATGCCCTCACGCGCCAGCAGCTGCAGCGAACGCAGTTTGTCGCGCGCGCGGGTAATGGCCACCGATTCATTGAGGGGGTAGCTGCCGCGCACCTCAAACTGGCGCAGCACCGCAGTGCCATAAAAAGTGGTAGCGGTGCCAATGCGCGGGATCACCGCATCAAAATGCCCCAGCGCCTCGCCGCGGTAGTGCACTGCGGGCGAATCGGAATTGATGTTCATGTAGCAGGAGAGCGGATCGATCATCTGCACTTGATGGCCACGCTCCTCCGCGGCGTCGCGCAGACGCTTACACGAATAGATCGATCCATCGCGAGTGAGAATGGCCATTTTCATTGCAGAGTTCCTTGTGCTTAGCGCGTCGCCCAGCCCTGCTGATGCAGGTAATCCAGTATGAAGGGACGCGTTTCTTTAATAATCAGACGCTGAATCAGCTGACTCCAGGTTTCGGAACGCTGGTTGCTATCACGCTGCTGATAATAGGCGGTAATTTGCTCATCGTATTGCGCCAACAGATTTTTATCGACTGCATGATAGCGGTTTTCATGTACCAGCATCGCGTGCGGCATGCGGGGTTTAACATCGGGTGTATCAGCCGGATGACCGATGCAGAAGCCGAACAGCGGCAGCACAAACTTCGGCAGTTCAAGCAGCTCGGTCACTTCAGCGATGCTGTTGCGAATCCCGCCAATAAATACGCCGCCAAGGCCCAGCGATTCCGCCGCCACCATGGCATTTTGCGCCATTAGCGCGGTATCAACGCAACCGAGCAGCAGCTGTTCAGCACGCCCCAGTTGCGCATCCGGGCAGATCTGTTGATGACGATTGAAATCCGCGCAGAACACCCAAAACTCCGCCGCTGCGCTGACCCAAGGCTGGCCGCCGGTCAGCTGGACCAGCTGCTCGCGCTTAGCGGGATCGGTGATACGAATAATTGAGGAGCACTGTAAAAAGCTGGAGGTCGAAGCCGCTTGTGCCGCTGCAATGATGGCGCTGCGTTGCGCCTCGTCAATGCCCTGTTCGGTAAAAGCGCGAATGGAACGGTGGCTGCACAGTAAATCGATAGTCGGCGTCATAAATTCTCTCCGGTGGTTACTTCTTTTTGTTGGAATGATTGAACAATTGTGGGGCCATCGCCTTCGCCGTGCGCCACATCATCATCCATGCCGCAGGCAGCATCAGCGCGATGCCAAGAAAAAACAGCAGCGTCGCCAGCGGCTTTTTGTCGATGAAATCAGGTGCGCTCACCCAATCGTTAGTAAGCAACAAGGCGCCAATGACGGCAAGCACGCCGAGCACTTCGAGTAGCAACACGGGTTTGGGTAATGTGGCGAGATTACGCATGCGATGGTTCCTTGATTGTTCTTTCAGCGTTAGCCGCATTTTACCCAATGTATAGGCGGTAAGTATTAGAGTAACAGGTATATTCTTCTTCCTTTAAGCAGGATGGGCGGGCATGATGTGACGCATTATTCACGCTGTGATGTGATTCTAGTCACAAAACAGCAGCGGAAGGAGAGAAGCAATGATTGCAGTGATTTTTGGCCGTTCTAGCTGCCCTTACTGCGTACGTGCGAAAGAGTTGGCGGCTAAGCTGACCAGCGAGCGCGACGATTTTAACTATCAGTACGTGGATATTCAGGCCACCGGCATTACTAAAGCCGATCTGGAAGCCCGTGCCGGCAAGCCGGTGACAACCGTGCCGCAGATTTTCCTCGACGATCAGCACATCGGTGGTTACACCGAATTCGCTGCCTGGACCAAAGAAAACCTGGGTATCGAAGCCTAAGAGAACGGGCCTGCGGGCCCGTTTTTGCAGGTGCTATTCGGCTCGCATCGCCAGCATAATCCGCAGCAAGCGCACCAGCAGCGCACCACAGCCCGCCCAAAACAGCGCACTCAAACTCCAGGCCACAATCAACAAGCCGCTGTGCGTCATTGGCACCGCTAGCATTAACCACATCATACCCAGCAGCGTACCGCCTAGTGCGACCCACAAGGTGCTGATAAGCGGACTATCCGGCTGCAGTAGCGCCATCAAACATCCCGGCAGTAAAAACAGCAGTAATTCTGGCTGTCCGCGAACGGCTTGTTCACTGGCGGCGGACCAGAAATGATGTGCATAAATAAACACCAGCGTATAAAGCATCACGCCCAGAATGGATGCTGGCCAGCGATTATTGCGCTGCAACATAATTATCCTCAACTTTGACGTTAACAATTATGAAACTTTTACTGCCCTGATGCGCACGACTGGAAATAAAAAGAAACAGCTGGAGGCGAAAGGAATGAAAACTGCCGATAGCTGAGGGTGTTAATTATGATTAGAATGACGCCGCTTTAGATTTCGGCTTGAACGCTTTTGTTGCAAGAACCTTAACGTTCGGCACAAGATAGCGAAAAAAGTCCCTCTCATCAACTGGTTACAGGTTAAGAAGAAGTTAAACCGTGAACATTAACGTCGCAGAATTGTTAAGCGGAAATGACGTTCTGTTATTATTTGTCGTTTTAGCCCTCGGACTCTGCTTAGGTAAATTACGCCTCGGCTCGGTCCAGCTCGGTAATTCCATTGGAGTCCTGGTTGTTTCGTTGATTTTAGGTCAACAGCATTTCGCCATTAATACTGACGCATTAAGTCTTGGCTTTATGTTGTTTATTTTTTGTGTTGGCGTGGAAGCCGGGCCTAACTTTTTCTCGATATTTTTCCGCGACGGTAAAAACTACTTCTTTCTGGCGATTGTCATGGTGGTCAGCGCGCTGTTAATCGCCCTGACGCTCGGCAAAGTATTCGGCTGGGATATTGGTTTAACCGCGGGCATGTTGGCCGGTTCAATGACCTCAACGCCGGTGCTTGTAGGTGCTGGCGATACGTTGCGGCAAAGTATCAGCGACAGCCATCAGCTCACTTTGATGCAGGATAACCTCAGCCTCGGTTATGCCCTCACTTATCTGGTGGGTTTAGTCAGCCTGATTTTTGGCGCCCGCTATCTGCCGCGCCTGCAGCACCAGGATCTGCCGACTTGCGCGCAGCAAATCGCGCGCGAGCGCGGCCTCGACGCCGATAGCCAGCGCAAAGTGTTTCTGCCGGTGATCCGCGCGTATCGGGTGGGTCCGGAACTGGTGGAGTGGAGCGGCGGTAAAAACCTGCGCGAGCTGGGCATTCATCGCCAGACCGGCTGCTACATCGAGCGTTTGCGCCGCAACGGTATTCTCGCCAGCCCGGACGGTGACGCGATGCTGCAGCTGGGCGACGATATCTCGCTGGTGGGCTATCCCGATGCGCACGCGCGTCTTGATCCCAGCTTCCGTAACGGCAAAGAGGTGTTCGACCGTGATTTGCTGGATATGCGCATCGTCACCGAAGAGATCGTGGTGAAAAATCACAATGCGGTGAACAAGCGCCTGAGTCATCTCAAACTGACCGATCACGGCTGCTTCCTCAACCGGGTGATTCGCAGCCAAATCGAAATGCCGATCGATGACAGCATTATGCTAAACAAAGGCGATGTGCTGCAGGTAAGCGGCGAAGCGCGTCGCGTGAAAAGCCTGGCCGATCGCATTGGCTTTATCGCCATCCACAGCCAAATCACCGATCTGCTGGCCTTCTGCGCCTTCTTTATCGTCGGCTTGATGGTCGGGATGATCACCTTCCAGTTCAGCAATTTCAGCTTCGGCATCGGTAACGCCGCTGGATTGTTGTTCGCAGGCATCATGCTGGGCTTTATGCGCGCTAACCATCCTACATTTGGCTACATCCCGCAGGGTGCGCTGACGATGGTGAAAGAGTTTGGCCTGATGGTGTTTATGGCGGGCGTAGGTCTGAGCGCGGGCAGCGGCTTGCAGCACGGTTTCGGCAGCGCCGGCGCGTTGATGCTGCTGAGTGGCTTGCTGGTGAGTTTGCTGCCGGTGGTGATTTGCTATCTGTTCGGCGCTTACGTGCTGCGTATGAACCGCGCGCTGCTGTTTGGTGCCATCATGGGCGCGCGTACCTGTGCGCCAGCGATGGAGATCATCAGCGATACCGCGCGCAGCAGCATCCCAGCCTTGGGCTATGCAGGAACATATGCGATCGCGAATGTTTTGCTGACGCTGGCCGGTACCCTGATCGTGATAATCTGGCCGCTTTTGCCTTTATAAAAATATTTTTGCGCTGTCCAGAACTTTCTTCTGGGGTCGCAGTCTGAATAAGTGCCACTGCTTTTCTTTGAAATCCCCAAATTGTGGAGCCCGCCGGTCACTGACTTGCGGGTTTTTTTATGGCTGCGATTTGTCGGGTTAATTACTTATCGGCGCTGTCGCTGCAACGAATCTCTTAGGTGCGAGAGTTCATTATCTGTTTTCAGACCCAGCTTGCGCATCCCCGCTTGTTTCTGACCGCTGATGGTCTTAATGCTGCGGGAAAATTTCTCCGCGATTTCTGTCACAGTCATTCCTTCCAGCAAGCAGTACATCACGTCCTGTACTTTTGGTGACAAAACTGAAAGCTGAGACGATAAAGGCAACGATTGTAATTTTTGGCCTGGTGCCCTATCCGCCTTCACTACGCGTTCATGAATTTGTGCCAGCTGCATTGCCATAAGCGGCTCAAGATAGATGTTACCGCTGCCGGCAACCTGCACCGCATTCAGCAACTCACCCTCTGAAGCCGTTTTACTGATAAATCCACTGGCACCGTAACGCAAAGCCTGCGCCACCGTCGCACTGTTGTAAAAGTTTGACGCCACCAGTATGCGCATACCTGGATTACGCAGATGCACTTCTCTGATGAGGTTTAGGCCGTTAGTATCTTGTGGCGCAAGAGCATGGTCCATAATCAACATATCTGCTTCTGTCGTGGCAAACGACGCCCACAAATCCCGACTGTGACTAAAAATGCCCATTACTTTTAGTGTGGGTTCTTGCGTTAACACCGCATTAAGTCCACGCAAAAAAATGGCATGATCGTCCAGCAGATAAATACGCAGTGGTTGTGTGCGGCTGAAAGTCATTTCTCTTTTCCTGTTAACTCTGGTCATTTGGGCGGCAAGCAAGATCGCCCACCATTAACGTGCTGTTTTCACGTTTCGCGTTCGCCGTATCCAGCATGACTTTGCATTGCTTGCCTTCACGCGAATGAATCGTCAATTCAGGCGTATGTTCATGCATATCGGTGACGAAGAATCCGTCACTCTCCGCAATGCCATGTCCCGCATGATTGACCAGTTTTGCGCCAGACATCGGCTCGCCTTTGTGGTCGATAACACGCCCAATCACCGTAACGGTTTTCATCACGCGTACTTTGCCAGACGCCACGCCGCCTTTATTTAAGTGATAAGGCAGCTCTGCAGGCCAGATTTTCAGCGCCGGACCATCATTACCGACAAAATCAATTTGCAGTTGCCCAGACTTCCACGCATTCACCGGCACAAAATTGCGTCCCGCGCCTAGCGTGCTGCTGGTGCCATTGCTATCCCAGGCTTTTAATCTGACGTTAGGATCGTCACTTTCGACATCAATAATCATGCCGGTGTGACTTGCCCAGCTCTCTGGGCTGTGGCTGGCCGACACTTTTCCACCGCCAATCGCCAGCGTGTTGTTCATATTGATGCCGCCACTCAACGATTGTGATGCGCTGGATTGCTGGGCATACACCGAACCGCTGGCATAACGGTGCTTGAAGTCGCTATAAAGATTGCCACCGAGACCATATTGATCGCCGGTTACCCCAGCGGAAAGGCGCTCGATTGGGCCATTTTCGAAAGATTGCACCACGCCTGCTGAAGCAAACATTTCACGTCCGCCGCGATTGTCATTACGGCTGCCTAAGGAAGCCGTCACGTTGCGTTTATTCTCGCCGAGTGAGAACGACAGATTGAGATGGGCTCCGCGGTTGCGTGATGCGCCATTCTGGTTATAAGGACGATCAAATACGTTCAACGTGAGCGAGACCGGCGTATCTTTCACGGAAAGACGCGTGCGCCAGTTGGCATCAACGCCCACGCCATTCTCACGGCTGTTGTGTGTTCCACGCAGTGACAGTGAATCACCGTTCCCCAGACGATGATTAACCGTCGCTCCGCTGTTGTGCTGTTTATTGGTCTTACACGTACTCACCGAGCAGCGACTGCTCTCATCCTGATACCAGCTCTGACTGTGGTTCAGCAGCAAACTGGTCTGCGGTTGCACCTGCCAGCTGAACTGGCTATCAAAACGTGAACCCCATTGGTCACTGACACCCGCGCTACCGTACAAACGCGTGCTCTGGCTGGATTGGATATCAGTTGAAACACCCAACTGATTGCTGCCCGCATTACGTTGCGCTGCGCCGCCCACAATCACCTGTGGATGCAACAGATAATTGGTGCTGATACCGAAGGCCGCATCGCCATCCGCCTGGTTATAGCGGTTATTACCGAGTTGCTTCTCTACACCGCCATAAAGATTGTACTGCCAGCGACGATCGGGATTGCGCCAGCTGGTGGGTTTATAGATGGTCTCTTCCGTACGGCTGATTTCACGGCCATCTTCGACCAGCCGCACTTCAACGCCGTAAATGCCGCCGGGCAAAACAGTGGTATCCAGTTGCTGCATCCCCGTCTGCACGGGTTGGCTGTTAATCAGCACACCATCACGATAAATTTCGGCAATCGAATCGCGGTTAGCGGTGACATAAACGGGATAAAGACTGGCCTGCGCCTGGCTTTCCAATAAGGTGTCGGAACTCCCTACCATCATACCTGCGACGGTATTCACACTGCTGCGGCCAGGCATCACCGGTTGTCGCAGGATCCCTTGAGAATCCGGCATAAATAACCCAGCACGTACCGCTGTGCCGGGCAGTTCACGCTGTAAAAAGAGTGAACTTACACGTGCATCGGTGTTACTGTTTTCAATGTCACTGCGACTGAGCTGGCTGCTGGCTTGCGCGGTCCATTTGCCAATGCTGCCTTCCAACTGCAACCCTTGATACCCCGACCAAGGCTGCTGTTCACCGCCAATCAGGTTAAGTTGGTTGCGTAATATCAATCCACTGCTGCCTTGTTCAGGCAAGGCAATATGCTTCACTTTCCCTTTTTCCTCTTTTGCTGCTGAGGAGCTGATATATAACGTGGTATTGGCCAAGCTGTAATGCAGGCTAATTAACCCTTCTGCACACTCTTGTTCACATTTACCGAGAGGAAATGCATTTTTAAATATATTACTCCAGCGACTACGTGCGGCAGCGGGTAATTTACTTTCAGAAAATTCGGTGAATTTTACTAACTGAACGGTTTTGGCACGAGATAATAAAATCATGGCGTCACCTAGATATTCACCATCCAGCTCGACTTTCGTCAACAGCGGTGCATCAAAGAAGTGTGCACTGAAATCTTCCGGCAGATTATCTGCCTGAGTTACCAGATCTTCCATGGGCACCGCAGATACCGTCAGTGGCAGCATAAATAGCGCCACGGCGATAGCCAGAGTTTTTTTATTAAGTAACAACATGAGTTTATCCGCTAAAAAAAGGACGCAGAATGCGTCCTTTATATCAGAATGCAATTAAGGAATTTCGTGATCGAATACCATGGTAACTTCGCCAGTGTAGCTGCCGCCCTCATAAGTTGGAGTGCCAGTAGGACTCACCACTAATGGCAATGTTTTTTCATCAGCAGCATTGGCTGCTGTAAGTATATCGGCAGCATTCGCAGGCCCAACACCAAGATCCGTAGAACCAACCCGGATAGTTAATGGAATATTATTCGCTGGAGTATCTTCATGATCTAATACTGCAGCGTTCAAAAGGTGTGCGCTAATTTTCCCTTCTGTATTGCGCGCCTGTAGAGTAGTTGAGACATTATTCAGAATATTAGCATTTTCATCCCAAACCATTTCCTGCCTGGTTGAACCGAAACCAGGATCAGAAAATTTAACGTATGAACGTTCTAATGGGATAGTGGCTTCTAATTCAAAATTTAGCTGTTGTTGCTTGTCTGCCACAGCCAGTGAACTTACAGCGACCAGACTAGCTATTAAAGATTTATAAAAAAGTTTCATGGTGTTAACTCACTTAAAAGAGGATATTATCCGAATTTCTTCGGTGTTTTTTTACTACCTTCCAGCAAAGTAAATTGCCAGTTTTTTTGACTTTCTTGCTTCAAATTATGTTGCTTACCTGGCATGAGAATAACTGACGATGCATCGCCACATTTTATCCCCTGACACAATTTGATGCCTTCAAGTTTGATACTGCTGTTACCTTTATTGGTGATAATGATTTTATTATCACGCTGCGCGATATCGGTATCAAATACGACATTTTCAGGTCGTACTATCACCATTGCACCGTAACCGGTTAATATGCTTACGCCTGCATTGAGTGATTTCTTATATTCTTCATACTGTTTTTTTGACTGACCGAACTCATATTGGTCCTTCGGCATGACAGGAATATATCGAACGCGGTAATAACGCTCTTTATCTCTTTTTCCTACAACCACTAACCTTCCAGTTTGCATGCCATTTGCCGGGATAATCATGCGGGAGGGTGTAAAGATTAATCCATCAACTTTTCCACTTGCCGCCGCTGTAGCATCGATTTTTTTCTCTGACTTTCCGCCGTTCGGCAGGTAAGTCACTTCACTCACATCAACTCGGACATAACCGGTGTCATCACCACTATTACGAATTCTTTTTAGCAATGTACTCTTATCGCTTTCAATAAAATCGTACATTGAGCCCACCGTAATTTTAGGAATAGCAGCAGCGTGCAAACTTGCTCCCGCCAGTGCTAAGGCAAGAATAACTTTAAACATAGTAACCTCATTGGAATGAGTGCCACCGGTAAACAGTTGTCCTTGTTAGGCAGCACTTATTTGATGGGGAGTAATATGCCAAAACCTTTTTAGTTCACTCTATGAGAGCACTCTCAAAGCAAGACAATAAGACAAAACCTTCTCAACCTTCAAACCATGAATGAACATCTCAAATATAATGTGCATTAAATTCTGATATATATCTTACATTTTGAGAGTGCTCTCGTTTTCCTCAAGGTCTTATTAAGATAAGATTGCCTGTAGAAAACGTCATTCATCATGATGATGGAGGTTGTTTAAACTTATCACGCCTTCATTTATCACTTACTTTGGAACTACCGGTGAAACTAAAATCCAGTAAAAACCTCCCGCACACCTTATTAAGGTCTTTTTTTTATGGGGCTATTTTGTTTTTGAGTTCATTTTTATTTTTTTCAACATCAGTTCGCGCAGAAACATTAAATGTAACTGCTGAATTTCGTCCCTCAGCAGCCAATCCTCGAGTCGATAAGTTCCATAATACCACACCCGTTGCGGGCTTTTGCCTGGATTATCAGAGGTTTTGTGGAGAGGGTGTTTTTTCAATTGCCACCAACCTGAATGTCAATAATCGTTCCCTTATCGCTGGAAGTAACAATAATAATGAACGTGTTTTTCAGAAATTAGATGCGAACTGGAAAACTATATCATTAACTGATGATGAAACTGGTCTGTCAATTACCGTCCAGTTTCGCTTAATGCTGCTCGGTCAACGCTTCTCACGCTCCGGAGGCGGTTTTGTTATTGCTGATTTTAATTCAGCTGGCGGTAACCCTCAAGGTGGGTGCGGTGGCACGATAGGAGCAGGAAGTGAAAACAGTCACTTTCGATTTGCATGGAACCATAGCTCCTTGCCTGCCTCTTGCTATAGAAACGTAGTTAATATGAATTATACAGATTTCAAGATTAGTGATATTTCTGTCGGTTATGAGATGAAAAGCAGTTCCCCGATGGATATGCCTAATGGAACATTTAAGGGATCAGTTAGTTACTCCGTAGGAAACGGACAGCAGATTGATTTAGGGGCGGGGGATTACTCCGATAATATACTGGAAATTAAAATTGAAGCTCAGATCGAACATGAGTTAAAGTTTGAAATGGTCGGTTCCGAAAAGGTGTCTATGATTCCACCTGGTGGCTGGCAGGATTGGACTTCAAGCGGCGCAACACAATTTAGGCTTGAGGGTACGGGTTCTTTTAGAACCACAGCTTCAGCGCCATTCAGCGTCTATCTCGAATGCCAGCATAAAGTGCTAAACAGTTGTGCTATGCAAAGGGAAGGTGACGATACTCTCGTGCAAGTTGATACAACAATAACAATACCCTTTGTTATTGAACGTGCTAGTGGTGGGGATATTACCAATTGGCCGATATATGTTCGTTCAATACATACTCCCGATTATGTTTTTGAACCAAGATCATACATTAACGGCTTTTTATCGACAGTAAAGTTTAGTGTCAATGAGGTCGAAAGTTTGCGCATGGGTAATTATCCCGGCAGCACTTGGCGCGGAAGCGCTACGCTGATATTTGATGCCGAAATTAACTCACCCTAGCCTTCACACTTTTTATCTTTTGAGGTGGGCGTCATTTTTTCGCCCGCTGCGCACCCGCAAATCTTCATGCAACTTTCATCAAAGTTAAACACTCCAACAACCCGCGATAAGATTAAGAGCGCGACTATGTACGCATAGGCGCGCGGCTTTTAAGCTATCACGCTTATTTTGCAGGCAATTTTGCTCTGCTGTTTTTCGGGTAAACAAGACGAGGACAAGGAATCGGGATGGAAGCATTGAACCACACGCTCTTTTTATGGATCAACGCCACAGAGTATTCACCGCAGTGGCTGATCACTCTGGCGACCTTTATCGCCAAAGATGTGATAGCCATCGTACCGCTGCTGATTGTGGCGCTGTGGCTGTGGGGACCGCGCGATCAGGTGCAGTCTCAACGCGAGCTGGTGCTAAAAACCGGCATGGCGCTGTTGTATGCGCTGAGCATTTCGTGGTGCGTCGGGCAGCTGCTGCCACATCCGCGTCCGTTCGCGATTGGTTTTGGCCATCAGTTACTGTCACACCGACCTGATGATTCCTATCCGAGCGATCATGGCACCACCATTTTCACCTTCGCGCTGGCATTTATCTTCTGGCATCGCCTTTGGTCAGGTGTGGTGTTGCTGGTGATAGGCAGCGCCATCGCTTGGTCACGCGTCTATCTTGGCGTGCACTGGCCGCTGGATATGCTGGGCGGATTCTTGGTCGGCTTGCTGGGTTGTCTGGCGTCGCACATGGCGTGGCAGCTGTATGGCGAACGCATGCTGGCGTTTACGCATCAGGTGTACCGCGCGCTGTTCGCCATGCCGATTAAGAAAGGGTGGATTCGTGAGTAAGCGATGGGGTCGCCATTAATGGCGAGCCTGTAAAAAACGGTGCGCATCAAGCGCACCGTTTTTGTCTTAACTAAACCACTTCCCGAACCAGCCGTGGAATTTCATCATGATGAAATCCCAAATGCGGCCAACAAAGCCACCTTCCGGCACCGCTTCCATCGTCACCAGCGGACGTTGCTCAATGGTTTTGCCATCCAGCTGGAAATCGATAGTGCCCACCACCTGATTCTTCTCCAGCGGCGCTTCCAGCTGCGGTGAATTCAGGGTAAAGCTGGCCTTGAGGTTTTTCATCTGCCCTTTTGGCACGGTGATCGCGGCGTCTTTGGCGACGCCAAGATTGACCTGGCTGCGATCGCCAAACCAAACGCGCTGCTGCGCAAACGGTTTATCGGCCTTAATCGGCGTCACGGTTTCATAGAAGCGGAAGCCCCACGTCAGCAACTTCTCACTTTCGCGGAAACGCGTGGCATCGGTCGCCGCACCGAGCACCACGGAAATCAGCCGCATATCGCCTTCGGTTGCCGACGCCACCAGATTGTTACCCGCGCCGGAGGTGTGACCGGTTTTAATGCCATCCACCTTGAGATTGGTGCTCCACAGCAGACGGTTGCGGTTCATCTGCTTAATCTTATTGAAGGTGAACTCTTTTTCACTGTTGATCGCATACTCTTCCGGCACATCGCTAATCAGGCGCTGGCCGATAATCGCCATATCACGCGCGGTGCTGTACTGCCCTTCGGCGTCCAGGCCGTGTACCGTCATAAAGTGGGTGTTTTGCAGGCCAAAGGCTTTGACGTAGTTGTTCATCAACCCGATAAACGAATCCTGGCTGCCCGCGACATAATCAGCAAGCGCGATACAGGCATCGTTGCCGGATTGAATCACCACACCTTTATTCAGCTCAGAGACCGGAATGCGATCGCCGGGCTTAAGGAACATCAGCGATGAGCCGCGCAGCTTGGGATTGCCGGTTGCCCACGCATCCTGGCCGATGGTAACCATGTCATCGTTGTGAATCTTGCCCGATTTCAGTGCCTGGCCGACCACATAGCTGGTCATCATTTTGGTCAAACTGGCGGGATCGAGGCGTTGATCGGCATTGGATTCCGCCAACACTTTGCCGCTGTTGTAATCCATTAAAATCCAGGCTTTGGCGTCAATTTGCGGTGCCGCAGGTGCCTGTTCAGCCAGGGTGGCTGCGGGGATAAAGAGTAAAAGAAGTGAAGACGCAGCCAACGGCCGCCAGACAGAAGCGAAGGTGTTTTTTCTCATGAGCGTGACCAGATTGTCCTTGTTAAATCTCGGTTTTCTTGCAGGCAAGACATGTCTTGCCCCACGCTAACGGTTCAGGCCAGCGAAAAAAACCGCTCAATCGTAAAGTTTTATAGAGTTTATTAGAGTAACCCTGGCACCAACCGCGCAGCGCCGCCACTTTTGCCCATCTGACTATTCAAAAATTTTGCGTGTAATTCCGATTTTTCGCAGAACGGTTAAGCCAGTCACAAATTTCCGCTAACCTGAACTCAGTCAGCCTGAGGAGAGCCGCAATGGACTTAGCCATTTTCGATTTGGACGAAACCCTGATTTGTGAAGACAGCACCAGCCTCTGGCTGCGCTGGTTGGTTTCACAGGGCTTTGCCCCCGAAGAGATCATCCAGCAGGAGAAAATCCTGATGGAGCAATATCACACCGGTACGTTATCCATTGAAGAGTATATGAACACCACGCTGGCGCCACTCGCCGGCATGGCTACGATGACCGTTGAAGGCTGGGTACGCCGCTTTATCCATCGCGACATCATGCCGCGCGTGTTCCCTGCCGCCCGCGAGCGTATTAAGTGGCACCAGCAGCGCGGCGACACGGTAATGATCATCACCGCCAGCGGCGATCATCTTGCGGTGCCCATCGCCGAACGCCTTGGTGTACACGGCGCGCTGGCGATTGGCGTGGAAGTGGTCGATGAACGCTACAGCGGACAAACCTACGGCACCATGACCTATCGCGAAGGTAAAGTGACACGCCTCAGTGACTGGAAAGCGTTACAGCAAGATCAACGCTTTGAACGCACCTGGGCTTACAGCGATTCGATGAATGATTTACCGCTGCTGGCACATGCCGATCATGCGTGGGTGGTCAATCCCAATCCGCTGCTGCTGCAAGAAGCACAACAGCGCGGATGGGAAGTGTGTAACTGGGCACGCTAACTTAACCGCGTGGGGCGCTGGCTGTGTCTGGCAGCCCCACTTTCAGCAGCTTGCCGTTGGATTCATCGGTTAGCACGTACAGATAACCATCCGGGCCTTGCCGCACATCTCGAATACGCTCACCACGATTTTCCAGCAATCTCTGCTCCTCCACCACTTTCTCGCCGTTGACCTGCAAGCGAATCAAACTCTTCTCTTTCAGCGCACCAATAAACAGGGAATTTTTCCACTGCGGGAAGCGCGCGCTGTTGTAGAACGCCATGCCGCTGATGGCCGGCGAGACTTTCCAGAAATGCAGCGGTTGCTCAGTGCCTTCCACTTCACTGCCCTTTGCTTCCGGCACTTTCTGCCCGCTGTAATCAATGCCATGCGTCGCCAGCGGCCAGCCGTAATTTTTGCCCTTCTCGGGGATGTTGACCTCATCACCACCGCGCGGGCCGTGTTCGCTTTCCCACATTTGCTGCGTCCACGGATTGAGCGCCAGCCCTTGCGGATTGCGCATGCCGTAGGACCAGATTTCCGCGCGCGCGCCTTGACGATCAACAAACGGATTGTCCGGCGGGATTTCACCGTCTTTGGTCAGACGCACGATTTTACCGGAGAGCTTATCCAGCTGTTGCGCGCTGCTGCTGGCGAAGTTGTCACCGAAGGCGATATAGAGAAAGCCCTGGCGATCAAATGCCAGTCGCGTGCCGATATTGGCGCCGCCCGACAGCTTCGGCGTTTGCTCCAGCACCACTTTAAAGCCACTCAGCTGACGGTTGTCATCGCTCAGGCGACCATAACCCACCACGCTACCCGCCCGACCGCTAGCATCGGCGGTGGTGTAGCTGAGCCACACGCGGCGGCTTTCGGCGAAGTCCGGTGCCAGCACCACATCCAGCAAGCCACCCTGACGATTCGCCCACACCTTCGGCACCCCGCCGATCGGTGGCGACAAGCCTTTACCCGGCTGCCAGCTGCGCAGCTGGCCGGATCGTTCAGTGATTAACAGCGTTTGATTATCGGGTAGAAAAGCCACGGACCACGGATGGTCGAGCTTGTCCTGAAGCACCTGAACCTGCACATCGGCAGCGAATAACGGTAAGGACGTGCTTAAAGCGCCAAACAGCAGCGCGGCGGGCAGTAAACGCATGGAATTCTCCTTTATCGCGGTCTGCCGTAAAGCGTAGTCAGCGCGTGACAAAGGATGTGCAGGATTTACAAAACATTAAGCCCGGCACGCCGCCGGGCGAGAATTTACTGTGCGGGGAAGGTCAGCGCATCGCGGACCATCTCGTCGATGCCCGGACGCAGATCGTTAAGTGTGATTGGCGCACTGTTGTTCGGCAGATTTTTACCAAATGCCTTGCGCACCACCTTGATCAGCGGCTTGCCAGTCTGCGCATCCAGCGCTTCCATTTCGAGGAACAGCGCGCTGTTTTGCGTGCGATGTCCAGTCGCTGCCATGGTGCTGGCAACAACAGCGGCAATTGGCACCACTTCATAGAACTGCACGCCTTCATTTTCGGCAGAAACGGCGGTGATAGCGGTTTTAACTACCAGCGTGTGAGGGCCTTTTTGCGTCACCAGCGGTTTACGCTGGGAAATCGCGTGCTTGAGTTGCGTATCGGTATAGCTGCGGATCGCATCCAATGTTTGCTGATCGATACGTGCCGTGGGGTGCGCCGCCGGATAATAGACCACTGGCGTATACACCACGCCTTTATAATCAGCATCATGGTAATCGGGTGAAATCCAGCGCAAGGTCGGTTTACCGCTGGGCGACTCGGTGGCCTTCAACTCACTGTAATCGCCGAGAAATCCTGAATATTGTTGTTGATTAGTCACATGAGAGGTACAGCCCGCCGCCAGTATTGCCAGCGTTAAAACAGAAGCATAAAGGGGAAATCGCATGAGAAAGCCCTTATCAGAGGTAATTGCTTCTCAAGTGTAGGAGGTCGTCAAAAACGTGGCGGGAAATATTAACGAAATGCGAGGATAACCACCTGCAATGCAGGTGGTTAGGCGGAATTACTCGAAGCAGGTTTCCGGGTTTTCCGACAGCGAAATAAAGGATTCACCGCCTTTGGTCAGGGCAATGATTCCGCCACTCTCAATATCATAAACCCATCCATGCAGGCGAATTTTGCCTTTACGCAGCGCTACCGCTACGGAAGGGTGTGTTTTGATATTGTTCAGCTGCGCAATCACGTTCTCTTTCACCATTTCGTTGAGACGCTTCTCAACGGAATCGTAGTTACGCTCTTCCACCACCGCTTTCGCCGCGTTGGCGTAGTGCAACCAGTGATCGACCGCGGGCATGGTTTCCAGATCGGCATTGGAAGCAATGGCGTTCATGGCACCGCAGTTAGAGTGACCACAAATAATAATTTCGGTCACGCCCAAAGCGACAACCGCGTACTCAATGGTAGCGGACACGCCGCCCGGCTCTGGACCAAACGGTGGCACGATATTACCGGCGTTTCGGATCACGAACAGCTGACCCGGCTCCGACTGCGTCACCAGCTCTGGCACCAGACGGCTGTCTGAGCAGGAGATAAACAGGGCTTTGGGATTTTGGTTGGATGCCAAACTTTTGAAAAGATCCTTCCTTTCAGGGAACACATTCTGTTGAAAATTCAGAAAACCTTTGACGATCTCTTGCATATGTCTGCTCTCACATTATCCACTTCTGCCCTGGCAGTGAGGATTCACTATCAGTGCGATTTGAAATTTTCAGCGAAGATAACAACTTACCTTCACCGACCCAACATTTAAGCAAAAGGCGCCAGCTTACACAACTCGGATCGCCACAGAGGGCCATTGCGCCAGCGAGTGAGCCGCACCGCCAACAGAGTTAAGCACAATCATCATGCATTAGTTACCCCATAAGGAGATTCTTACACAGCCTATACATTTTCCCCGGCAACCTCTGTACAATCGCCCCCCTATCCACACTAATTATGATGAATTTTTATCCTTATGAGCCATGTCAAAAATCCACCGCGCGTGGGGTTCGTCTCCCTCGGCTGTCCGAAAAACCTCGTCGACTCTGAACGCATCCTGACGGAGCTGCGTACTGAAGGCTATGACGTGGTGCCACGCTACGATGATGCGGAGATCGTCATCGTTAACACCTGTGGATTTATTGACAGCGCCGTACAGGAATCTCTGGAGGCGATTGGTGAAGCGCTGAACGAGAACGGCAAAGTGATCGTCACCGGTTGCCTCGGTGCCAAAGTGGATCAGATCCGCGAAGTGCATCCGAAAGTGCTGGAGATCACTGGCCCGCACAGCTACGAGCAGGTGCTGTCGCATGTGCACACTTATGTGCCAAAACCAGAACACAATCCGTTCCTGAGTTTAGTGCCAGAGCAAGGCGTCAAACTGACGCCGCGCCATTACGCCTACCTGAAAATTTCCGAAGGCTGCAACCATCGCTGCACCTTCTGCATCATTCCATCAATGCGTGGCGATCTTGATAGCCGCCCAATCGGTTCGGTGCTCGACGAAGCTAAACGTCTGGTTGAAGCGGGCGTGAAAGAGCTGCTGGTAATCTCACAAGACACCTCCGCTTACGGCGTGGATGTTAAACATCGCACCGGTTTCTGGAACGGATCGCCGGTGAAAACCAGCATGGTGAGCCTGTGCGAGCAGTTAGCCAAACTCGGCGTGTGGGTGCGTCTGCACTACGTTTATCCTTATCCGCATGTGGATGATGTGATCCCGCTGATGGCCGAAGGCAAGATTCTGCCGTACCTCGATATTCCGCTGCAGCACGCCAGCCCGCGCATCCTCAAGCTGATGAAGCGTCCCGGCGCGGTAGAGCGCACGCTGGAGCGCATTAAGCGCTGGCGTGAAATCTGTCCGGAGCTGACGCTGCGTTCAACCTTTATCGTCGGTTTCCCCGGTGAAACCGAAGAAGATTTCCAGATGCTGCTCGACTTCCTGCAGGAAGCGCGCCTCGATCGCGTTGGCTGCTTCCAGTACAGCCCGGTAGATGGCGCAACTGCTAACCAGCTGCCGGATCAGGTACCGGACGACGTGAAGCAGGATCGTTTTGATCGCTTCATGCAGCTGCAGCAGAAGATCTCCAGCGAACGTCTGCAGGAGAAAATCGGCCGCGAAGTGCTGGTGCTGATTGATGAAGTGGACGAAGAAGGCGCGGTGGGACGCAGCATGGCTGACGCCCCGGAAATCGATGGCGCGGTTTATCTGAACGGCGATCGTCAGGTGAAAGTCGGCGACGTGGTCCGCGTTAAAGTGGAACACGCCGATGAATATGATCTGTGGGGCACGCGCGTTTAACCATACTTCTGCTGGTGCGCACGCTTGCGCGCCAGATAGTCAGTATCCGCGCGCAGTTTATCCCAGCACGCTTTGAAAACGGCCGCCGCAGCGGCCTTCTCTTTTTCTGTGGTACGCGGCAGTTCGTTGCCCGCCTCGTCATATTTACGCCCGCCCTGATGATTACTGTAGCGGCGTGCACGCGTATAACCCATCTGAATATATTTGCGCGCCATATCCATACCGACAAAATCGTCCTGCGCGCGATATGCCTCAAACAGCTGCATAATCTGCTGTGAAGATTCTTTTGCCAGCTCGACGGTGCGAAAACGCCAGTGCGGCAGAATCTCACTTTTATAGGGCTCGACCATCAGCACGCCCTGCTCGCCGCGCCCCACCTGATACAGCTCAGGCTGCTGGCGAAAATTGATGTGCTTGAAATCCTGCTCGTAGTTAAACGCTTTCATCTGTTTTTCCCGCCTCTCATCGTCCCGTGACGTAATTATTTCCTGCTGGCACTTAAGCGATTTGCTTTTATACCGATAACCTGGATATCAGCCTACTTCCTCAGAGACGCACCTATGTTTAAACGAATGAAAATTGTGACAGCCATCATGATGATATTGGTGGTTTTCACCGCGATGCAGGCGATTTCCGGCTCGCTGTTTTTATCATCACTGATTACCGGACAGCATAATTTCACCACCAGTAATCAGCTGTCACATCAGCAGCGTGAGCTGGCCGACGGTTGGCAAACGCTGGTGAAAACGCGCGTGATCATTAACCGCGTCGCCATTCGTATCCTGAAAAAACAGACGGATGAAGCGTCCGTCGCCGCCATCAACAAACTGCTGATCAGCGCAGGTGCGTCACTGGATGAAGCAAAGCAACATTATGACCTCTACCAGAGCATGCCGCGCATTGCCGGACAAAGCGCTGATTCAGCCAGTGTAGTCGACGCTAAATTTGCTGCCTTCGCAGAATTGCTGAAACAGTCGGCAGCGTTCCTGAAAGCCAATGATTACGCCGCCTATGGCAACCTTGACGCCCAGCAGGCGCAGGACGATCTGGAAGTCGCGTACAAGCAATGGCGCGAGCACAACGTGCAGCTGCTGGCCGAGCGCAATGCGGAATATGATAATAACTATCAGCACATGCTGGTGTTGGTCGCCGTGATGGCGATAGTTGTGGTGCTGTTGCTGGTTGCGGTGTGGATTCTGGTGCGTCGCATCCTGCTGGCACCGATGAAGCAGGTACAGCAGCAGATGGAGCGCTTCGCCGACGGCGATCTCTCCGCCCGTTTGCAGGTGGAAGGCCGCAGTGAAATGGCATCGATTGCCGCCAGCCTCAACCATATGCAGCAGTCGCTGCTCAGCACCATTAACAATGTGCGTGATAGTGCGGATGCGATTTTTGGCAGCGCCAGCGAGATTGCCATCGGCAATAACGATCTCTCTTCACGCACCGAGCAGCAAGCGGCATCGCTGGAAGAGACCGCCGCCAGTATGGAACAGCTGACCGCCACGGTGAAACAGAACGCCGATAACGCGCGTCAGGCCACACAGCTGGCGAAAACCGCCTCGGAAACCGCCGACAAAGGCGGCAACGTGGTGGATGGTGTGGTGAAAACCATGCGCGATATCGCCGACAGCTCGAAGAAAATCGCCGATATCACCAGCGTGATTGATGGCATCGCCTTCCAGACCAACATCCTCGCGCTGAACGCGGCAGTTGAAGCGGCGCGCGCCGGTGAACAAGGACGCGGTTTTGCCGTGGTAGCGGGTGAAGTGCGCAATCTGGCACAGCGCAGCGCTCAGGCGGCGAAAGAGATCAAACTGCTGATTGAGAATTCCGTGCAGCGTGTCAACACCGGTTCGCAGCAGGTGAGCAGCGCCGGTGAAACCATGCAGGAAATCGTCAGCGCTGTTACCCGCGTCACCGATATCATGGGCGAGATTGCTTCAGCGTCCGATGAGCAGAGCCGCGGCATCGACCAGATTGGTCAGGCGGTCAACGAGATGGATCGCGTCACGCAGCAGAACGCCACGCTGGTGCAGGAATCGGCTAACGCCTCAGCGTCGCTGGAGCAGCAGGCCAGCAGCCTCTCTTCTGCGGTGGCCCGCTTCAAAACCGGCACGCGCCAGGCGACTGCGACGGTGGCGAAAGTGGTAAAACCGGTGATAACACCAACCCGCGCGCAGCCTGCCGCCGCGCACAGTAATGACAATTGGGAAACGTTCTAAGACCGGAGTGGTGCGGTTATTGAAGAGGTCGCCATAAATGGCGACCGGACCCACCATCAGGTCTTCAATTTCGGATCCAGCGCATCACGCAAACCATCACCCAGCAGGTTAAACGCCAGCACGGTGAGGAAAATCGCCAGGCTAGGGAAGATGGCGACATGCGGCGCAATTACCATATCGGCGCGCGCTTCATTGAGCATCGCGCCCCACTCCGGCGTGGGCGGCTGCGCGCCGAGGCCGAGAAAGGACAAACTCGCCGCCGTGATAATCGAGGTACCGATACGCATGGTGAAATAGACCACAATCGACGACACCGTGCCGGGCAGGATGTGACGCATAATAATGGTCCAGTCCGACGCGCCAATACTGCGTGCCGACTCGATATAGGTTTGATGTTTCAGCACCAGCGTATTGCCGCGCACCAAACGGGCAAACGCCGGAATGCTGAAGATCGCCACCGCGACAATCACGTTGCTCATGCCGCTGCCCATAATCGCCACCACCGCAATCGCCAGCAGAATGCCGGGGAAAGCGAACAGCACATCGCAGATACGCATGGTGATGCGATCCCACCAGCCTTCGTAATAGCCCGCCAGCAGACCTAAAACGGTGCCGATCAGCGCGCCAATCGCCACCGAGAAGAAACCGGCGATCAGCGAGATACGCGTGCCCACCAGCACACGGCTGAAGATATCGCGCCCCAACGAGTCAACGCCAAACCAGTGCATCAGCGACGGCCCTTCGTTTAGCCGGTCGTAATCGAAATAGTTTTCCGCATCAAACGGCGCAATCAGCGGCGCGATAAATGCCACCACGATCAGCAGCAGCACAAACAGTCCGGCCAGCAGCGCCACATGCTGACGGCGAAAGCGTCGCCAGAATTCGCGCCACGGCGTGCGTACCCGGTTTTCCGTGATAGTCGGCAGGGTTTTCAATGCCGCGGCTCGTCGCCAGTTCTTCAATTGCAACTCCTTACTTGTAGCGAATTGCCGGGTTGATTGCCGCGTACAGCACATCGACAATCAGGTTAATCAGGATGAACTCCAGCGAGAACAGCAGCACTTCGGCCTGAATCACCGGGTAATCGCGCATCTCGACCGAATCCACCAGCAAGCGGCCCAGGCCTGGCCAGTTGAACACCACCTCCACCACAATCGAGCCGCCGAGCAGGAAACCAAACTGCAGGCCCATCATGGTGACCACCGGGATCATCGCGTTGCGCAGGCCGTGTTTCACCACCACCAGCGATTCGCGCACCCCTTTGGCGCGCGCGGTGCGCATGTAATCTTCCTGCATCACCTCCACGAACGACGCGCGGGTGAAGCGTGCCATCACCGCCGCCACCGCTGCACCCAAGGTGATCGATGGCAAAATGTAGTGTTTCCAGCTATCCGCGCCCACGGTCGGCAACCAGCCGAGCTCGACAGAAAACACCTGCATCAGCAGCATGCCGAGCGCAAACGCCGGGAATGAGATGCCCGACACCGCCAGCGTCATGCCGATGCGATCCGGCCAGCGATTGCGCCACACCGCCGAGGTGATGCCAATCGCCATACCGAATATCACCGCCCACACCATGCTGCTGAGTGTCAGCCACAGCGTCGGGAAAAAGCGCGCGGCAATTTCGTCAATCACCGGACGTTTCGAGACCAGCGAATGGCCAAAATCGCCCTGCACCGCATTGATCATAAAGTGCCAGAACTGCTTGATCAGCGGCTGATCGAGGCCGAGATCCTGACGCACCAGCGCCACCACCGAGGCATCCGCTTCCGGGCCGGCAATCAGGCGCGCCGGATCGCCTGGCAGCAAATGGACGAACAGGAACACCAGCACCGCCACAATCAGCAGCGTGGGAATCAGTCCCAGTAATCGTTTGAGAAAATAGTTGAGCATGCGAAGTCCTGCGCAGCATCGGCCAGCCCGCTAAGGCTGGCCGCGTCTGTTACTTCAGATCGGCCTCATCAAAATTGAATGAGGTATCGGGCATGACATAAAAACCGCTGAGGTTTTTATTGTTGGCTGACAGCAGTTGTTCAACCACCAGCGGGATCCACGGATGGTCGTTCCAGATGCGATCCTGCGCGTCTTTGTACAGCTTAGCTTTCTGATCGCGATCGGTGGTTTTCAGCGCATCGGCGAGATCTTTATCCACCTGCGGATTGCTGTAGAACGCGGTGTTGAAGATTGCTGGCGGCCATGAAGTGGTGGCGAACAGCGGCGTCAGCGCCCAGTCGGCTTCACCGGTCGAGGCGGACCAGCCGGTGTAGAACATGCGTACACCGCTCTCTTTCTGCCCTTTGCTCTCTACTTCAGCGGCACGCTGACCGGCATCCATCGCCGTCACTTTCACCTTCACGCCCACCTGCGCCAGCTGCTGCTGGGTGAACTGCAGCACTTTCTGCGCGGTGCTGTGGTTGTGCGACGACCACAACGTGGTTTCGAAACCGTTCGGGAAGCCCGCTTCTTTCAGCAGTTCGCGCGCTTTGGCGGGATCATATTTGATTGCCGGATAGCTCTGCGCAAAGTCGATGCTCGGCGGCACGATGCCGTTGGCTGGCGTGGCGTAACCGGCAAAGGCGACTTTTGCCAGTGCCTGACGGTTGATGGCGTACTCCAGCGCTTCACGCACTTTCGGATTATCAAACGGCTTTTGCGTCACGTTGAGGCTGATGTAGCGCTGCATGATTGACGGCGTGGTGACCACATCGAGCTTGCTGTTGCCTTCCAGCAGTTTGGCCTGCTCGAACGGCACCGGGAACGCAAAGCTCGCTTCGCCAGTTTGCAGCATCGCCGCGCGGGTGTTGTTATCCACCACCGGACGCCAGGTAATGCTATCCAGCTTCGGATAGCCTTTTTTCCAGTAGCCGTCCCACTTCTTCACTTTCACGAAGTCGGTCTGGTTCCAGGTATCAAAGGCAAACGGGCCGGTTCCTACCGGATGGAAGCCGATCTCTTTGCCATATTTCTTCAGCGCGGTCGGGGAAATCATCACCGCCGCCGGATGCGCGAGATTATTAATGAAGGCCGAGAACGGCTGCTTCAGGGTGATTTTCACTGTGGTCGGATCGACCACTTCGGTGGTGGCGATATATTTGAACAGGTTATAGCGTTTGAGATGGTTATCCGGATTGCTGGCGCGATCGAGGTTCACCTTCACCGCTTCGGCATTAAAGTCAGTGCCATCCTGGAATTTCACGCCGGCGCGCAGCTTAATGGTGTAGGTCAGGCCGTCACTGCTCGCCTGATAACTTTCCGCCAGCACGTTGGTCAGCTTCATGTCTTTATCGAAGCCGAACAAGCCCTGATAGAAGGACTTCGCCACCGCCTGCGACAGCGTATCGTTAGCGTCATACGGATCGAGCGTGGTAAAGGTCGAGGCCACCGCAATCACCGCATCTTTCGCCGCCCACGCGGGCAGCGCCAGCGCCGAACTCAACAAACCGGCAGTGATAACCCCTTTTCGCATAATATGGTGCATCGTTATCGTTCTCCTGTAATCCCTGTCATGCGCGACATCCAAAGATGTGCGGTTGTTTGCTGCTCAGGCGCCGCTAATTGCGTGCCGGGCGACAAAATGGCCCGGTGCCACTTCCAGTAAAGGCGCCACTTCTGGCTCATCGCCCAGCGGGCGAATCGGGCTGGGGATCTCATCCACCATCAGCGCCCGCTCACGATGCCGATGGGCCGGATCGGCCACCGGCACTGCGGCCATCAGTTTTTTGGTGTAGGGATGGCGCGGCTGCTCAAATACCGCCTGACGCGGCCCCATCTCCACAATTTGTCCGAGATACATCACCGCCACGCGATGGCTGATGCGTTCCACCACCGCCATATCGTGCGAGATAAATAAGAAAGCGATACCAAATTCACGCTGTAAATCGAGCATCAGGTTGATGATTTGCGCCTGAATCGACACATCCAGCGCCGACACCGATTCATCGGCGATCACCACTTTGGGATTGAGCGCCAGCGCGCGCGCAATGCAGATGCGCTGGCGCTGGCCGCCGGAAAATTCGTGCGGATAGCGCTGCGCATGTTCCGGCAGCAGGCCGACACGCTCCAGCAGCCAGGCAACGCGTTTCTCCGCCTGACGGCGATCCAGCGTTTTGTGCACCAGCAGCGGTTCCATGATCGAAAAACCCACGGTCAAACGCGGATCGAGCGAGGCGTAAGGATCCTGGAAGATAAACTGGATATCGCGACGCAGCGACGCCAGCGCATTGCCCTGCAGCGCATCGATGCGTTGGCCGTCAAAAGTAATGGTGCCGCCCTGGCTGGCTACCAGCCGCAGCAGCGAACGCCCGGTAGTGGATTTTCCGCAGCCGGATTCCCCCACCAGCGCCAGCGTTTCACCGGCATGGAGATCGAAACTGACTTTCTCCACCGCGTGCACGCGGCGTTTAACGCGATTGAGCAAGCCGCCGCGAATATCAAAGCGCGTGACTAAATCGCGCACCTGCAAAATCGGCGGTCGATCGTGACGCACCGTGTCCTGCGGCGCGGCCTGTTCTTCACGTCCGTTGCTATGCAATAAGGGAAATTTAGCCGGTAGCGGCTGACCATGCATCGCCCCCAGTTTGGGCACCGCCGCCAGCAACGCGCGGGTATAGGGCTGCTGCGGGTCGGCAAACAGCTGCTGCACCGACGCGCGCTCTACCACATCGCCGCGATACATCACCTGCACGCGATCGGCCATCTCCGCCACCACGCCCATATCATGGGTGATGAAAATCACCCCCATCTGCATCTCTTTTTGCAGCACGCGGATCAACTGCAGAATTTGCGCCTGAATAGTGACGTCGAGTGCGGTGGTGGGTTCGTCGGCAATCAGCAGCGCCGGTTTGCACGACAGCGCCATGGCAATCATCACGCGCTGGCGCATGCCGCCTGAGAGTTGATGCGGATAGCGTGATAACACATTTTGCGCTTCGGGAATGCGCACCAGATCGAGCATGCGCCGCGCTTCCGCCAGCGCCTGTTGGTGACTTTTGCCCTGATGCAGACGGATGGATTCCGCAATCTGCTCGCCGACGGTGAACACCGGGTTGAGCGAGGTCATCGGCTCCTGAAAGATCATCGCCATATCGGCGCCGCGCACTTTGCGCATCTGACCGTTCGACGCGCGCATTACATCCAGCACCTCGCCATTGCGACGCCGCAGCTGGATATCTCCGCTCACTTCGCCGCCGGCCTGCTGAATCAAGCGCATCAGCGCCAGCGAGGTGACGGATTTGCCCGAGCCGGATTCGCCCACCAGCGCCAGGGTTTCACCGCGATGCAGGTCGAGCGACAGGTTGCGTACCGCTTCGGTAATGCGCCCTTCATGCTCAAAGCGCACGTTAAGATCGCGCACCGCCAGAACCTGCTCTGGCGCAAACTGCAGCTGTTGGTCCGTCATGCCTGCTCCTTAGCTGTCGCGGTAAATCGCTACCTCAACATCGCCATTCACATAGGCGAATCCGCGATACATGCCTTCGCTGTTAAACGGCAGCGCCACATTGCCTGCGGCGTCAATGGCAATCAGCCCGCCGCTGCCTTCCAGCTCCTGCACTTTGTCATGAATGACGTTGGCTGTGGCCTGTTGCAGCGAGCGTCCGGCGTAGTGCATCTGCGCCGCCACGTCGTAAGCGGCGAGCGTACGGATAAACACTTCGCCGGTACCGGTACAGGAGACCGCTACGGTGTCGTTGCTGGCGTAGCAGCCTGCGCCGACTAAAGGCGAATCGCCCACGCGACCGGCCTGTTTGTTGGTCATGCCGCCGGTTGAGGTGGCGGCCGCCAGATTACCCTGAAGATCGAGCGCGACCGCACCGACGGTGCCGAATTTGCGATCCGGGTCCAGCGGATCATCGCTGTGACTGTTTGCTTCGCCGTCGTGATCCAGCACCATCTGCTGGCTGTGCAGCGCGCGCTGCAGCTGCTCCCAGCGCTCCGGCGTGGAGAAGAAATCGGCGTCGACCGGCGCTAAACCTTGCTCAGCGGCGAAGGCTTCTGCGCCCGCACCGATAAACAGTACGTGCGGACTGTTCTCCAGCACCTTACGCGCCGCCAGAATCGGATTGCGGATGTGGCTGACGCCCGCGACCGCGCCGACGTCCAGCGTGCGACCATCCATAATGCTGGCATCGAGTTCATGCGTGCCCTGATGGGTGAACACCGCGCCCTTGCCCGCGTTAAACAGCGGACACTCTTCCAGCAGGCGTACGGCTTCGGTAACGGCATCTAACGCGCTGCCGCCCGCCGCAAGAATTTGCTGGCCTGCGGTAACGATTGCGGTGAGTTGCTGACGATAGTGCTGCTCTTTTTCGGCGCTCATTGCCGCACGCGTAATCGCGCCCGCACCGCCGTGAATTGCGATAACTGCTTTAGCCATAACCGGTACCCTGTTAAGGAATCAGAACCAAAAACACTGATTTAGAATGGTTTTCATCTTTTTTTGGCAATTTTCGACTATAGAAAGGCACCCTCATCTTGTAAAGCAGAAACTGCCTGCGCGGTCATAACCTTTTATTGTGGATTATGCTTTTTTGGTTGTGAGCGGTTTTCCTGGTCGCCATAAATGGCGCCCCTACAAAAAGCCATTCATGGTGACCAACTCTCGCTTAACGGCCACGCATTACCCATAATAGACCGCATCTGAAATTAACCAGACAGAGATGGACATGGAACCTTTTACCGCAGGATTAATCTCCCTCGAAGACGCGCAGCAAAAGATGCTGCAACAGCTGACGCCGATTAGCGATTCGATCAACGTCTCGCTGTTTGAGGCCGCCGGACGCATCACCGCCAGGCCGATTAATTCGCCGCTCGATGTGCCCTCGTTTGATAACTCGGCGATGGATGGTTACGCGCTGCGTCTGGCCGACATCGCACCCGATCGCGTGTTCCCGGTGGCCGGTAAAGCCTTCGCCGGTGCGCTGTTTAACGGGGCGTGGCCCGCGGGCAGCGTAATCCGCATCATGACCGGCGCGCCGATTCCCGCCGGTTGTGATGCCGTGGTGATGCAGGAGCAAACGGAGCAACGCGACGGCGGCATTGTCATTACCGCGCCGGTGCAGGCTGCGCAAAATATTCGTCGCATCGGTGAAGACATTCAGGCGGGCAAACAGGTGCTGGACGCCGGAGTGCGCCTTGGTGCGGCCGAACTGCCGCTGCTGGCGTCGCTGGGGATTGCTGAAGTCAGCGTGCTGCGCAAACTGCGCGTGGCAATCTTCTCCACCGGCGATGAACTGCAGGCGGTCGGCCAGCCGCTGGCGGAAGGTCAGATTTACGATACCAACCGCTTTACCGTGGCGTTAATGCTTAACAAGCTGGGCTGCGAAGTGATCGATCTCGGCGTGATTGCCGACGATCAGGCGGCGCTGCGTACCGCCTTTACCGAAGCCGATCGCCAGGCCGATGTGGTGATCAGCACCGGCGGCGTGTCGGTTGGCGAAGCCGATTTCACCCGTGCGATACTGGAAGAGCTCGGCGCTATCACCTTCTGGAAACTGGCGATCAAACCAGGCAAACCCTTTGCTTTTGGTCGCCTGGCCAACAGCTGGTTCTGCGGTTTACCGGGCAATCCGGTTTCTGCGGCGGTAACCTTCTATCAATTGGTCCAGCCGCTGCTGGCCACCTTAACCGGCCAAACCACGCGCATCATGCCGCTACGCCAACGTGCGCGTGCTACGCAACGTTTGAAGAAATCACCGGGTCGTCTCGACTTCCAGCGTGCGATTCTCAGCCGCGGTGACGATGGCGTGCTGGAAGTGCGCAGCACCGGTGCGCAAGGTTCGCATGTGTTCAGCTCGTTCGCGCTGGCCAACTGCTTTGTGGTGCTGGAGCGCGAGCGCGGCGATGTGGAACCGGGCGAATGGGTGGAGATCGAAGCCTTTAATAGCCTGCTGGAGGGCTAATGAGCGTTGAGTTGAGCGATGAAGAGATGCTGCGCTATAACCGTCAGATTGTCCTGCGCGGTTTTGATTTTGATGGCCAGGAGAAGCTAAAGGCGGCACAGGTGTTGGTGATCGGCCTCGGCGGACTCGGCTGTGCGGCGGCGCCCTATCTGGCCTCGGCGGGTGTGGGACATCTCACGTTGCTCGATTTCGATAGCGTTAGTCTCAGTAATCTCCAGCGCCAGATCCTGCACAGTGATGCGAAAATTGGCGTAGCGAAAGTCGCCTCGGCGCAGCAGCAGTTGGCGGCAATTAATCCGCATTGCCAGCTGGAGCCGATTGATGCGCAGCTGGATGACGCGCAGCTCAGCACGTTAATTGCGCGCCATGATGCGGTGGTGGATTGCACCGATAACGTCGATATCCGCGAGCAGATCAACCGCCTCTGTTTTCAGCACAAGGTGCCGCTGATTTCCGGCGCAGCGATTCGCATGGAAGGCCAGCTCAGCGTGTTTACCTGGCAGCCCGGCGAACCGTGTTATCGCTGCATCAGCCGCTTGTTTGGCGATCAGGTATTAAGTTGCGTGGAAGCTGGCGTGATGGCGCCGCTGGTTGGCGTAGTTGGTGCAATGCAGGCGATGGAAACCTTAAAAGTGCTAACGGCGTTCGGTCAACCCGCTAGCGCACGCTTATTGATGTACGACGCGATGAGCGCGGAGTTCCGCAGCATGAAGGTGGCGCAGGATGCGCATTGTGAAGTGTGTGGTGAACAAGGTCGCCATGAATGACGACCTTACGCGAGGTATAACGCTGGCAGCTGACGTGCATAAAGGCGTGTATGCCGGGTCCGGAGTAAAGCGTCCGCCGCAGGGATGCGGCGGCCGAGGTTACGGGGAAATATTTACAGCGTCTTTACGCAGCGACCCGGCATTTTCACCTGATCGGCGCCGAAACCTCACAAGCCTTAAACAATGCCCTGACTGCGCAGGTAATCTTCATAATTACCCGTGAAGTCGATAATACGATCGGCTTTCATCTCCATCACGCGGGTAGCCAGCGAGCTCACAAACTCACGGTCGTGCGAGACGAAAATCAGCGTGCCTTCGTACATCTCCAGCGCCATGTTGAGCGACTCGATCGATTCCATATCCAGGTGGTTAGTCGGTTCATCCATGATCAGGATGTTTGGCTTTTGCATCATCAGCTTGCCAAACAGCATGCGACCTTTCTCACCACCGGACAGCACCTTAGCGGGCTTGTTGATCTCGTCGTGACCAAACAGCAGACGACCAAGAATACTGCGTACCGCCTGCTCGTCATCGCCTTCCTGCTTCCACTGGCTCATCCAGTCGAAAACTGTCAGATCGTCAGCGAAGTCTTCCGCGTGATCCTGGCCGTAATAACCAATGCGCGCATTCTCAGACCATTTCACTGTGCCGCTATCCGGCGTATGTTCCCCGACCAGCGTTTTCAGCAGCGTAGTTTTACCGATACCGTTGGCACCGAGAATCGCCAATTTCTCGCCGACTTCTAACATCAGGTTGAGTTTATTAAACAGTGGACCGTTATCAAAACCTTTGGTCAGCGCTTCAACTTCCAGCGCATTACGGAACAGCTTCTTATCCTGATCAAAACGGATAAACGGGTTTTGACGGCTGGAGGCTTTAACTTCTTCCAGCTTAATTTTATCAATCTGTTTGGCACGCGAAGTCGCCTGACGCGATTTAGAGGCGTTGGCGCTAAAACGGCTAACGAACGATTGCAGATCGGCAATTTGCGCTTTCTTCTTGGCGTTATCCGATAATAAACGTTCGCGTGACTGGGTAGCCGCGGTCATATATTCGTCATAATTACCCGGATAAACGCGCAGTTCACCGTAATCCAGATCCGCCATGTGCGTGCACACCATATTCAGGAAGTGACGGTCATGCGAAATGATGATCATGGTGCTGTTACGTTCGTTGAGCACTTGCTCCAACCAACGAATGGTATCGATATCCAGGTTGTTGGTCGGTTCATCGAGCAACAAAATATCAGGATTGGCAAATAATGCCTGCGCTAAAAGGACACGCAATTTCCAGCCCGGCGCAATTTCGCTCATCGGACCGTAATGCTGCTCCACAGGAATGCCAACGCCCAGTAATAATTCACCGGCACGTGATTCTGAACTGTAACCGTCCATCTCGCCGTATTCGACTTCAAGGTCGGCCACTTTATAGCCTTCCTCTTCGCTCATTTCTGGCAATGCATATATACGGTCACGCTCTTGCTTCACTGCCCACAATTCATTGTGGCCCATGATCACGGTGTCCAGCACACTATATTGCTCGAAGGCAAATTGGTCCTGACGTAACTTACCGATACGCTCATTTGGGTCGAGGGAAACATTTCCACCCGTTGGCGCCAAATCGCCGCCCAGTATTTTCATAAAGGTAGATTTACCGCTGCCGTTCGCACCGATTAAACCGTAACGATTACCGCCGCCAAATTTAACGGAGATATTTTCGAACAGCGGCTTACTGCCGAACTGCATGGTGATATTGCTGGAAACTAACACGGCATTGACCTTTGTTACGCAGTGGAGGAAAAAACAGCGGGCATTATGCCAGAAGCGGGCACCCGGACGCCACCTCTGCGCCAGAGGCAGACGTTACGTTGGGCTAAAGGTGTTGTTGCTCATAAAGAAATAAAAACAACAAAAAAGCCGGGGGCATTTGCCCCCGGCTCCCACTTACAAGGATTGTGCGGATTATTTGATCAGGAAAGTGTCGAGGCTTTTACCTGAATCCAGCGCTTTTTTAATCGCTGCTGGTGTACGGCCCTGACCGGTCCAAGATTTTACTTCACCGTTTTCGTCGGTATAGGAATATTTTGCCGGGCGTGGTGCACGCTTAGCGCGTTTTTTACCAACTTCCAGAGCGCCCAGTAATTCGTTCGGGTCAATACCATCAGCCAGCAGCATTTCGCGATATTTAGACAGCTTCTCTTCTTTTTCGCGGTTCTGCGCTTCTTCAGCGTTTACTTCGTCACGACGTTCAGTCACGACAACCGTTAATTTTTCCAGAATTTCTTCCAGATCGCTCAATGGCAGTTCACGAGCCTGCGCACGTAATGTGCGAATGTTGTTCAGAACTTTAAATGCGTCACTCATCACAATGTCCTTGCTTAAGGGGGTTAAATAAACTGTAGTGGCAAGATTACCTAATTCAAATAAAAAAATAAATTAATTTTATTGCCCGGATTAATCTGAAGCTGCTTACATATTTCTTACGTTAGGGTTTAAAACGCGGATAACCGCTTTAATTAACCCTGAATTAACAACCGTAATGTGTTCCATATGTAGCAACTGGAATCGATTTCAAAGCAATATTCCCAGGTAATAAACAATCATTTAGCGGCTATTACGCGCTGCAGCATTAGTGAGCATAATGGTAAGCAAGGATTACTGGCGTAACGTAAAACCTGTTTTCATCACGGATTATTATATTGCCCGGGATGAGAGAAGAATCTCATTTTTTCATATCGTGCCGATAAAAAAAGCCGGTGTTTAACCGGCTGCTAAGGGAAATTAATGCACTTCCGTTGCGGGACCAAACACAGAATAGTCTGGCAAATTGACGTTTTGATAAGGTTCCCAGCCACCGCCCAGCGCTTTATATAACGCCACTAAATCGAGCGCACTTTGCATCCGCGCCTGTGTCGATTGCGCTTTAGCTTGCGCCAGTTGTCGCTGCGCATCTAATACATCGAGGAAGGTGGAAATACCCTGACGATAACTGTCGCTGGCCAAATCAAATGCACGTTGCAGTGCGCCGGTGGTTTCATCCAGCGCTATAACCTGCTGCTGATCGGCGCGATAACTGACCAACGCGTTCTCCACATCCTGCAGCGCAGTTAATACCGTTTGCCGATAATCAAGCGCCGCGCTGGCTTGCTGCGCGCGCGCCAGTTTTACGCTGGAGACTAAACGGCCGCCCTGAAAAATTGGAATCGACAGCGACGGACCAACGCTGAAGAAGTGGCTGCTCCAGTCATCCAGATAGCTGGCATCGGTATTTCGCACGCCCAGTTGCCCGGTGAGCGACAAGCTGGGGAACAGCTCGGCAACGGATACGCCAATATTCGCGGTCTGCGCATGCAGCGTGGCTTCAGCCTGGCGAATATCCGGACGTCGGCGCGCCAGCGTTGACGGAATGCCCACCGGCACCAATTTCGGCAAATCAGGCAGCGGTTTTTTGTTCATCAGTTCGTTATCCAGTGCGCCCGGTGTTTTACCCAGTAGCACCGCCAAACCGTTCATCGCCTGCAACTGCTGCGCCTGATATTGCGGCAGCTGCGCATTCAGCGAGGCTAATTGCGCGCGCGCATTTTCCACATCCGTGGTCGGCGCTAAGCCGTTTTGCTGCTGGCTCTTTGTCAGTTCCCAGGTTTGCTGCGCGACCTCTATTTGCTGCTGCAAGGTCGCCAGCACCGCCTGCGAACCGCGCAATTGCAGATAGGCGCGCGCCACTTCGGCTTCCAGCGAGACCAGCGCATCGTTGCGTTGCTCAATGGCCGCCTGCTGCTGCGCATCCGCGGCTTCCATCTGGCGGCGTACTTTGCCCCATAGATCCAGCTCCCAGCTGGCGTCAAAGCTGCCCTGATAAAGGGTGACAGAATGGTCTAAACCGTTCAGCTGGCTGGCGACATCGCTATCAACCTGGTCATAAACGCCGTTGGATTTCAGCAAGCCTTTTAAACCGAGCTGCTGACGGGTCACTTTTGCCGAGCCGTTAAGCGACGGGAATAAACCACCGCGCGCCTGCGCCAGCTGCTCACGCGCCCCGGCAATACGCAGCACCGATTGTTGCAGCGTTAAGTTGCCGGCAATAGCGCGCTCAATAAGGCTATCAAGCTGCGGATCGTTAAAGCTTTTCCACCACAGCGGATTGGTTGCTGCCGCCAGCGGCTTAGACGCTTGCTGTGAAGGCAAATCATGGTAACCGCCAGGTGTGTGCGCCTGCGGCGGCTGATAATCAGGTCCTACGGCGCATCCGGCCAGTAACAGTGACAGCGCCAGCAACGTCAGTGACGGCGTAGAGCGCGAAAACTTACTCATTTTAATGTGCTCCTGCACTGCCTTCGCTCTTGATCGGCGAAAGCAACCAACAAAATGGAATCAATAGCAACGCCACGATACTAAGGCCCGTAAATACGTCGATGTACGCCAGAATGCGGGCCTGCGCGATCATCTCCTGGTAGAGCTGCCCGCTCGCCAGCACCAGCGGATCGCCCACTGCGGTGGTGAAATGACGGATCGAATCAGCCCAATGCTGCAGCGTGAGATTGTAAGGCTCATTGAGCGGCGACATGTTGTGCACCATGGTGGCCGATCGCGTCTGCATGCGTTCGGTAATGCCCGCCGTCGACAGCGAAATTCCGATCGAACCCGCGACGTTACGGAACATGGTGAACAGCGCCGACGCATCGGCGTTTAATCGCTGCGGCACGGTGATGAACGCAATGGTGGTCAGCGGCACAAACAGGAAGCCAAGGCCAATCGACTGCGCGCTGCGCATTAACACCAGCGTGGTGAAATCAACGTTGGGCGTAAGCCGGGTGGAATAGAAGAAGGCGCTGGCAAGGCAGGTGAAGCCGAACGCGATGATGTAGCGCGTTTGCACAATCGGCATCAGCTTCAGCACGATGGGTATCGTCAGCACAATCAATATTGCGCCGGGCGACAGCACCAGCCCCGACCAGGTTGCGGTGTAACCGAGATCCTGCTGCGCCAGTTGGGGAAGTACCACCGAACTGCCGTACAAAATCATCGCCATGCCCGCCATCAGCAAGCCCGCCACCCAGAAGTTACGATCCTTCATTACGCTAAGATCGACCACCGGTTTGCGGGCATACAGCAGCCAATAAATGGCGCCGATAATGCCTATCACCGCCAGCATGGCGAACAGGCGAATGAAGTGCGAGGCAAACCAATCTTCATCTTCGCCACGATCGAGGAACACCTGCAGACAGCCAAGCCCCAGCGTGATCAGGCTGATGCCAATGTAGTCGATCTTCAGGCGGCCTTTATCCCACTTGCGCTCCCACGGCGGATCTTCCAGCAGCTGGTAAATTGCCATTACCGTCAAAATACCGACTGGAATATTAATGAAGAACACCCAGCGCCAGCTGTAGTTGTCGGTGATCCAGCCGCCGAGCGTCGGACCAATCACCGGCGCGACGATAATCGCAATCGACGATAGACCAAAGGCTTTGCCGCGATCTTCCGCTTTGAAGTAATCGAGCAGCACCGATTGCTGTACCGGCTGCAATCCGCCGCCAAAAAAGCCCTGCAGGATGCGGAACAGAATGATCTGCCACAGCTCCGTCGCGATGCCGCACAGGAAGGAGCAGATGGTGAACATCACGATGCAAATCAGGAAGAACTGCTTGCGGCCAAAAAGGCGGCTGAAGAACGCCGAAATGGGCAACACGATGCCGTTCGCCACCAGATAAGAGGTTAAAACCCAGGTCGATTCGTCGTAGCTGGAGGAGAGCGAACCGGCAATGTGTGGCAGCGCGACGTTGACGATGGTGGTGTCGAGGATCTCCATAAACACCGCCAGCGTCACCGTAATGGCGACCAGCCACGGATTGCTGGCCGGACGCCAGCTTTCGCTCGCACTCATTCCACTGTGACCTTCGGCTCAACCGACAAGCCCAGCGGCAGCGGATGATTGGGATCCAATCCTTTATCGATAACGATTTTCACCGGCACGCGCTGCACGATTTTCACGTAGTTGCCGGTGGCGTTTTCCGCCGGGAAGGTGGAGAAACGGGAACCTGATCCCATCTGCACGCTATCAACATGCCCTTCCAGCTTCATATCCGGCCAGGCATCGACACTGATTTCCACTTTATTACCCGGCTTCATGCGCGCCAGCTGCGACTCTTTGAAATTGGCGTTAATCCAGATTTCAGGCGAAACCAGCGAGAACAGCGCGCTGCCAGCCTGCACCAGCGTGCCGAGTTGCACGTTACGCTTGGTGACAAAGCCGTCGTAAGGTGCGCGAACCTGGGTATAAGAGAGATTCAATTCGGCGGTGTTGAGCTGCGCCTGCGCCTGCTCAACCTGCTGCTCACGCGCTTCCACATTGGTTTCCTGCTGGCGGATTTGCAGCTTCACTTGAGAAGCCACTTCAACCTGCGCCTTAGCGCTTTGCAGTTGCGCTTCAGCCGAACGCAATTGCGCGGCGGCGGTATCAATATTGCGCTGTGAAGTGGCACGGGGATCAACACCGCGCTGGCGACGATAATCGGCCTGGGCGTTAAGCAAATTGGCCTGCGCTTTGGCCTGATCGGCGAGAGCTTGATCGCGCTGTGCCGGATACTGCACGCGGGACAAGGCTAACTGCGCCTGCGCCTGATGCAGCTGCGCCTGGGCCAGACCAAGCTGGGCTTTGGCCTGATCGCGCTGCGCTTCACTGTCGCGCGGATCGATCTCCACCAGCAAATCGCCCTGCTTCACGCGCTGGTTATCGCGCACCAGCAGCTTGACCACATATCCGGCCGCTTTCGGCGCGATGGTCACCGCATTGCCTTCGGTAAAGGCATCATCCGTGCTTTCGATATTGCGCGTGGTGAGCCAAAACCATAATCCCACCACGATCATAATCACCACCACAATGGCGAGAAAAATCAGAGGTTTTTTTCCGGGACGTTTACGTTCTGGTTCGTTGTTATCTTGATGGGTATTAGCGGTTTTTTGCGGATCCTGCTGATCGCGTTCAGACGGTTGATTCTGGTTTTCCATAATTTTTCATCGTAGGCAGTTGTCCCGATTCCCGGGCAAAAACGGTCAACATAACCTTAGATGGGAAATTGACAAATGCCAATGCAACTTTACACAAGCCGACATTGGCACGGTGCTAACGCATGAGGTGTAACAGCAGCCATCCGCCTAACATCGACCAGGCCAGCATCGGGATGGAAAACAAGTGGAAACGCCACCAAACGCGCGCGTCCTGCGCCATCCGCAAGGCAATCAGGTTGGCGAGCGAACCCGGCAATAAGCCAAATCCGCCGATATTCACTGCCCACGCCAGCACCTCCGACGGTGGCACTTTCTGCAAAAGCAGAATGGTGGCGGGAACGTTACTAATGAATTGCGACAAGCCAATCGCCAGCAAATAGATTCCGCCCTCGCCTAGCTGACCGATAGCGGCAAAGTGCGGCTGCAGCCAGGACAAATGCATCAACAGGAAGACATCGATAAACATCGCCACGAACACCAGCAGCAAACTCCAGTCGATGCTGATCAACACGCTGCGCGCCATGATCAGGAAACAGGCCGCCACCAGCAGCAGCGCCCAGCCGGTCATTTTCAGCTCGAGCGCGACGATAAATACGATATACAGCAGCACGCTAATCGTGAACAACGGTTTGCGCCACGCCTGAGTTTCACTCTGCTCATGCTTTTGGATCGCGCGCGCCGGGAAACTCCACCAGGTTAACGCCATCAGCGAAAGCAGTAAAAATGCCGCCAGCGGCGCCATCTGCGCAATGAAACCGGGCACGCTAAGCGTGCCGTGACTCCACAGCAGAATGTTTTGCGGGTTACCAACCGGCGTCAGTAAGGAACCCGCGTTCACTGCCAAGGCTTCGAAAATGATCAGGCGCGAAATAGGCAGCCGCGAGAATTTACGCAGCGTCAGCGTGAGCGGCACCAGAATAAACAGCGCAACATCGTTGGTGAGAAAAGTTGAGAGCAACGCGGCGGCGCACACCATGAATAACGCTAATGCGCGTTCATGCTGGAAACGCTGAATCAGACGTGCGCCGAGCACATCAAAATAGCCGCTGTTTTCCAGCCCTTTGGTCAGCATCAGTAAGCCGGTGAGCGTCATGATGGTATGCCAGTCCACAGCGGAAGGCAGTTGCGACCAGCGGAAATTCGCCAGCGGCAACATGATCACACCCAACAGCAATAACAAATGCAAAATACGATCGCGCATAAAAGAACGAAGCAGATTGGGCATGATGGCGGAAGGCCTTGTAGTTAGCGATTCTCGTAGAATTTCTGGAACACGGCCAAAGTTTCATCACTGACGTGATGCTCCAGGCCTTCTGAATCACGGCGCGCGGTTTCCGGGCTAACGCCCAGCGCCAACAGGAAAGTTTCAACAATATGATGGCGGACGCGGCTCGCTTCAGCCAGCTTCTCGCCTTCGGCGGTGAGGAATACACCGCGATACGGCACTTGCTCAACCAAACCGGTGGTGCCAAGACGCTTTAACATTTTCGCTACGGTCGGCTGGGAAACGCCCAAACGTGCAGCCATATCCACCTGACGCGCTTCGCCAAATTCACGAATCAAATCAGAGATTAATTCAACGTAGTCATCGATCAGCTCACGACGATGCGCCTCGCGCACCTGACGAAATCCTTCGACATGCTCCTCTATCTCTTTTAGCGGGCCCTGGGGCATGTTGGTGGCGATTTTTGCACGACGACTCATCTAACTTCCTCTTTATTATCTGCCGCACTTTACCTGCGGTGCGGGCTGGCTGCGCCCATTGTAAACCAGGCACAAATAAGCACAAATTTTTCCTAAATAGTGTTGGCTAAAGAGTATAGCCAGTGCTATCTTTGTTGATAATGTAAGCGAATAGCTTATAAAGGCTACAAAGAAATGTCGTCATTCACTCGGGAGGTGAACATGACTACCATGAAAAACTGCCTCGACTGTGGCAAATGTTTCCAGGCTGAACAAAGCAAACCGGCTTTTGAGCTGAAATCGCTGCTGTGCCTGTTGACCCGCTCGCCGTTTGCGCTGCGCTTGATGCTGATTGAAAAGCTCACCGGCAAACAGCTGGTTGAACGTCCGTGCCCAAAACTGATCTGGCGCGGCTAATGTTCCCGACGCATACAAATTCCAATAAAGCCCGCTCATGTAGCGGGCTTTGTGTTTCTGGCGGCAGGTAAATCGTTAATCGCGCCCATAAAAAAACGGTCCCGAAGGACCGTTTATTGTGCAACTGGTCTAAGCAAGAACTTAGAAGCTGTAACCTACGCCAGCAATCCAGGTGCCAACGTCAACGTTGCGGATACGGCTCTGCTCGTAACCCACGTCAACAGCGATGTTTTCGATTGGGTTGAACTGCATGCCCGCACCGTAAGAGAAACCGTAGTCGCTTGAATCAGACTTAGAACGTACTGAATTGTCGTTCTGCTGGTATTTACCGTAACCCACACCAACAACACCGTAGATGCTCGCCCAGTCGTTCAGACGGTAAGCAGGACCACCGGTGATGCCATAGTACTGAGCTTTGTTATAAGCGCCAGCATCAGTACGATCTTTCTCGGTATAGGTGAAAGAACCGATCCAACCCAGTGGGTTAGTACCGTCTTCGTAACGATATTTCAGGTTGAAGCCGTTTGCTTTGTTAGCAACGCCTTGATAATCGCTCTGAGCGTAACCACCGGTGACGGTGCTTTGTGCCATGGCAGAACCTGCAGAAACTGCAAGTACACAAGCCAATGCTGAAAGACATGCAATTTTTTTCATAACCACCTCAAATGTGAATATACTTCTCTCCTGACAACGCTCTAAATATAACAAAAAACAGCAAGAAACTCTGCCCGCATTTTGTTGTCTAACAGATTGTTTGGTGTAACAGAAAGTTAATGAAGTTTCCTATGTCATTCATTTTACTTATAAAAAGCATCATATTCCTGCAACATAAATAACGATCACAAAAAATGCCTTTAAGTAAATTCCTAAACTAACCTGACGTTTCTTTACGGAAATGGCACTAAAAATGGCCAAATTCTGACCTGTCAGCGCGTTTTATTTCCCCGATTCGCGTCTCCTTATTTGCCTGAGATTCCATTACACTGAGCGCTTGTTGCTCTACTGTTAATAAATAAAAGGAATGGATTACAGGATGTCTGCCCCTCTGACGACCAAAAATATGGCTCCGGTGTTGTTCCCTATTGCTGTGCTGCTGATTGCCATGCTCTCACTACAGGGCGGCGCTTCACTGGCAAAATCGATGTTTTCCACCGTTGGCGCCACTGGCATTACCGCGCTGCGTCTTGGTCTTGGCACCCTGATTCTCTGCATTATCTTTAAACCCTGGCGTTTGCGCTTCACGCGCGAGCAGCGCAAACCGCTGCTGATGTACGGTTTAGCGCTGGGCTGCATGAACTATCTCTTCTATTTAGCGATTCGCACCGTGCCGCTGGGCGTTGCAGTCGGATTGGAGTTTTTGGGTCCGCTGACTTTGGCGTTGATCGGCGCGCGTCGTCCGCTTGATTTTCTTTGGGTGCTGCTGGCGGTGGCGGGTTTGTGGTTCCTGTTGCCCATCGGTGAAGGGATGAGTCATATCGATCCGCTCGGTGCGTTGCTGGCGGTAGGCGCGGGTGCCTGCTGGGCGGTGTACATCCTTGCAGGACAGCGTGCCGGCGCGGAGCATGGTCCGGCGACGGTGGCGATGGGTTCGCTAATTGCCTCGGTGATTTTTGTGCCGCTCGGCCTGACCTTTGCCGCGCCGGGCATCTGGCATTGGGAAGTGTTGCCGCTGGCACTGCTGATCGCCCTGCTCTCCAGCGCCATTCCCTATTCTTTAGAGATGATGGCGCTGACACGACTGCCAGCACGCATTTTTGGTACCTTAATGAGTCTGGAACCGGCGATGGCGGCGTTATCAGGCATGTTATTCCTGGGCGAGCTATTGACGCTGAAGCAGTGGATTGCGCTGCTGGCGATCATCATCGCCTCGGCTGGTTCAACGCTCACCATGAAACAAAAAAGCGCAAAAATAAGCGAAGTGGACATTACGCATCCGCAATAAATATTCAACAATTCAGCCTGCTGTGCGGCAGGCTAAATATAGAAGCATTCTCATTATCATTTTTAACGCGGTATTAAGATTTTTCCGTTATTATTTTGCAACACGTTTAATAAATAATTAACACTCCTCACAAGCATATGTGTTAACTGAAATAATCGTCAAGATGCACAATCCCTGAGCAATGTTAAGGTTTATCTATTCCTGTCATTGATTTAATTAGCCCTGCAAGTTAAAAAACTGCTGCTATACTTATTTCCGTGCTTGATTAGGACAACCATCAATAAGAGGACATTAATGATGAGTACCGCAAAACTGGTTAAAACTAAATCGTCTGATCTGATTTACACCCGTAATGACGTCGCTGACAGCGATAAAAAAGCGACCATCGAGGTGCTCAACCGTCTGGTAGTGGAGTTTATTGACCTGTCGCTGATCACCAAACAGGCGCACTGGAACATGCGTGGCGCCAACTTCATTGGCGTACATGAGATGCTGGATGGTTTCCGTACCGCCATTACCGATCATCAGGACACTATCGCTGAACGTGTAGTTCAGTTAGGCGGCGTGGCGCTGGGTACCACTCAGATCGTCAACGATAAAACACCACTGAAAAGCTATCCGTTGAACATTCATAGCGTGCAGGATCACCTGAAAGCGCTGGCCGATCGCTATGCGATTGTGGCGAATGACACGCGTAAAGCTATCACTGAAGTCAGTGATGAAGATACCGCTGATATCTTCACTGCGGCATCGCGCGATCTGGATAAATTCCTATGGTTTATCGAATCGAATATTGAATAAATTTCAGTGTTATAACGAAGGCGGGTTATCCCGCCTTTTTTTACGTCTGTAACATTGTGGTGCTTTTTTTGACGTTGTTAACATTTCCTTAATCCCTTCTTTCGCTCTCCCCGCCCTTGGTGCACACTGTGCCTGCACCACAACAGCACCACGCACCAAAATGAAGCGCCAATAAGGTGCAAAACTTTTCTTCTGCGCAAAATCGTGTCAGCAAGTGCTTAAAACTACTGATTTCGAGCAAAATGAAAAGTTGGCATAATTTTTTCATATGATAGGCCGTACATCGGGCCACCAGGCCTGAGGGGTAATAAGGAAAAAAATGATGAAGTCATTGATTAAAGTCTCCGTGGCCGCGCTGGCGCTGGCCTTCTCGCTTTCCTCCACCGCAGCAGACAAAAAACTGATCGTCGCGACTGACACCGCATTCGTTCCCTTCGAGTTCAAACAAGGCGATAAATACGTCGGTTTTGATATCGATCTGTGGGATGCCATCGCGAAAGAACTGAAACTCGATTACGCCTTCAAGCCAATGGATTTCAGCGGCATCATCCCTGCGCTGCAAACCAAAAACATTGACCTGGCGCTGGCGGGTATCACCATCACCGAAGAACGTAAAAAAGCCATCGAGTTCTCTGACGGCTACTACAAAAGCGGCCTGCTGGTGATGGTGCGCGAGAATGAAAAAGACGTTAAGAGCATTGACGATCTGAACGGCAAAGTGGTGGCGGTGAAGAGCGGCACCGGTTCGGTGGATTACGCCAAAGCGCACATCAAGTCTAAAGATCTGCGCCAGTTCCCTAACATCGACAACGCGTACATGGAGTTAGGCACTAACCGTGCTGACGCCGTGCTGCACGATACGCCGAACATCCTGTACTTCATCAACACCGCCGGTAAAGGCCGCTTCAAAGCGGTAGGCGAGTCAATTGAAGCGCAGCAGTATGGCATCGCGTTCCCGAAAGGCAGCGACGACCTGCGTGAAAAAGTGAACGGCGCCCTGAAAACTCTGCGCGACAACGGCACTTACAACACCATCTATAAAAAATGGTTCGGTACTGAACCAAAATAATTGCGGCCTGAGCCGATTTTTCCAGCAGGGGGCCTGACACTCCCTGCTTTTTACATTTCCACGCAACAGATTTTGGAGTCACACCATGGAGTTTGACTGGAGCGTCATTTGGCCTGCCCTGCCGATTTTAATCGAAGGCGCCAAAATGACCCTGCTGATCTCGGTCCTCGGCCTGGTCGGCGGTTTAATTATCGGTTTAGTTGCCGGTTTTGCCCGCGCCTACGGCGGCTGGATCACCAACAACATCGCCTTAGTCTTCATCGAACTGATTCGCGGTACGCCAATCGTGGTTCAGGTAATGTTTATCTACTTCGCCCTGCCGATGGCTTTCCCGGATCTGCGTATCGATCCGTTCAGCGCGGCGGTGGTCACCATCATGATCAACTCCGGCGCTTATATCGCGGAAATCACGCGCGGTGCGGTACTGTCGATTAATAAAGGCTTCCGTGAAGCGGGTCTGGCGCTGGGTCTGTCGCGCCGCGAGACCCTGCGTTATGTGATCATGCCGCTGGCCCTGCGCCGTATGCTGCCACCGCTGGGTAATCAGTGGATTGTCAGCATCAAAGATACGTCGCTTTTTATCGTGATTGGCGTGGCCGAACTGACGCGTCAGGGTCAGGAGATCATTGCCGGTAACTTCCGCGCGCTGGAGATCTGGAGCGCCGTTGCCATTATCTATTTGGTTATTACGTTGGTGTTGAGCTTTGTGCTGCGCCGTATTGAGAAAAGGATGAAAATTCTGTGATTGAATTTAAAAACGTCTCGAAGAATTTCGGCCAGACTCAGGTTCTGCACAACATCAACCTGAAGATTAATCAAGGCGAAGTGGTGGTGATTATCGGACCTTCCGGTTCCGGTAAATCCACGCTGCTGCGCTGCATCAACAAGCTGGAAGAGATCACCACCGGCGAGCTGATCGTCGATGGTATGAAGGTCAATGATCCGAAAGTGGATGAGCGACTGATTCGTCAGGAAGCAGGCATGGTGTTCCAGCAGTTCCATCTGTTCCCACAGATGAGCGCGCTGGATAACGTCGCCTTTGGTCCGATTCGCGTGCGTGGTACGAAGAAAGAGGAAGCGCATAAGCTGGCGCGTGAGCTGCTGGGTAAAGTGGGCCTCGCCGAGCGTGCACACCACTTCCCGTCTGAGCTTTCCGGTGGTCAGCAACAGCGCGTGGCGATTGCGCGTGCGCTGGCGGTGAAACCGAAGATGATGCTGTTTGATGAGCCAACCTCAGCGCTGGATCCCGAGCTGCGTCACGAAGTACTGAAAGTGATGCAGGATCTGGCGGAAGAAGGCATGACGATGGTCATCGTGACGCACGAAGTCGGTTTCGCCCAAAAAGTGGCTTCGCGTCTGATCTTCATCGACAAAGGCACCATCGCTGAAGATGGCAACCCGGACGATCTGATCACCAACCCGCCGAGCGACCGTCTGCGCGAGTTCCTGCAGCACGTATCCTAAGCTCTGCCATCAAACCGTCGCCCATTTTCGGCGGCGGTTTTTTACATGCAGCATTTGTAGTGGCGCGATTTATCGCGCCACTACGGCAGGTACCACGATTCAATTTTCCTTTTCAAAATCTTCACCTTCCATCACTGACTATACTTCTCTCTTGTGCCGCTGCGCGAAGCTAAAGGAGAAAAGCGATGTCGTCTGCCAGCCCACCATGGCGTTCAGCCGTGTGGTTACTCTTCAGTTTTTTCACTCTGTTTCTCATTCCCCCGGCGCAGGCCGTTAATCTGCCGCAGGCGGCCGTCGCAGCACAGCAGTCGCAAACCCCGGCAGCGGATAATAAAGCCGAAGGCGAACCCAACTTAGACGAGAAAAAAGCCGCCTATGCCGCGCTGGCGAATATTCTGGATAACAACGCCTCGCGTCAGGAACTGATCGATCAGTTACGTCAGGCTGCCAACAGCCAATCCACCAGCGACCAACCGGTGCTGGCGCCGCCGCAGGCCAATCGGGACGATCTCACGGTACTGGAGAGCGTCACCAGCGTAACGCGTGAATACGGCGGCGCGGTGGCCGCGCAGTTTGTGCAACTGCATGACAACATCACCAATGCGCCACACAAATCCTTTAACCAGCAAACCTTCTTCAACGCGCTGAAATACTTCGCTGCGCTCTCCGCCGCGGTGTTTGCATTTTACTGGCTGACACGCCGCCTAATGTGGCCGGTGTGGCGCCGCATGGGCCGCTGGGGACGCGATCAAAACCTTGAGCGCACCAAGTGGCTGCACTTGCCCGCCACTATCTTGATGGCCTTTGTGCTCGATATTGTGCTGCTAGCGCTGACGCTGTTTGTCGGTCAGATCATCAGCGACAACTATCACAACAACAACCGCACCATCGCCTATCAGCAAGGCCTTTTCCTTAACGCTTTCGCGCTGATTGAGTTCTTTAAAGCGGTGCTGCGGCTGATATTCTGCCCGCGTTTCCCTTCGCTGCGCTTCTTCCACTTAACCGATGCGCGCGCCAGCTACTGGAACACACGTTTGAGCTGGCTAAGCGGCACCATCGGTTACGGTTTACTGGTGGTGGTGCCGATTGTCTCCAATCAGGTGAATATTCAGGTGGCGGCGCTGGTCAACATGCTGATTATGGGGATCATGACCGGCTGGGCGCTGTGGCTGATTTTCCGCAACAAAAGCAACATCCATCATGAACTGTCGCGTCTTGCCGATCGCAGCTTGAGCTTCTTTGCGCTGTTCATCCGCGCCTTTGGCATGGTGTGGCACTGGCTGGCCAGCGCCTACTTTATCGCGCTGTTCCTGTTCTCGATCTTCAATCCCGGCGACAGCCTGAAGTTTATGATGTCCGCCACGGTGCGCAGCCTGGCGATCGTGGTTATCGCCGCGCTGATTTCCGGCATGCTGACGCGCTGGATTGGCAAAACCGTCACGCTGTCGCCCGACATGCGCCGCAACTATCCCGAGCTGCAAAAGCGCGTGAACGATTGGGTGAAAGCGCTGCTGAAACTGGCGCGCGTGGTCACGGTGTTTGCCACGCTGTTGCTGCTACTCAACGCATGGAATCTGTTTGATCTCTGGCACTGGCTCACGCTTGGCGCCGGCCAAAAAATGGTGGATGTGCTGATTCGTATCGTGATCATTGTGCTGCTGTCGGCAGTCGGCTGGACGCTGCTGGCAAGCCTGATCGAAAGTCGCCTCGCCTCGGATTCGCACGGCCGCCCCATGCCGAGCGCACGCACCCGCACGCTGCTGACGCTGTTTCGTAACGCGCTGGCGGTAGTAATAAGCACCATCACCATTATGATTTTACTGTCGGAAGTGGGCGTCAATATTGCGCCGCTGCTAGCCGGTGCCGGTGCGCTCGGTCTGGCGGTATCATTCGGTTCGCAAACGCTGGTGAAAGACATCATCACCGGCATCTTTATCCAGTTTGAGAACGGCATGAACACCGGTGATTTAGTCACCATTGGCCCGATCACCGGCACCGTAGAGCGCATGTCGATTCGCTCGGTGGGCGTGCGTCAGGATACTGGCGCGTATCACATTATTCCGTGGTCATCGATCACCACCTTCGCCAACTTTGTGCGCGGCATCGGCTCGTTCGTGGCGAACTACGATGTGGATCGCAGTGAAGATACCGAACGCGTTAACCAAACGCTGCAGGGCGCGGTGAAAGAGCTGCTGGAGAACCCGGAGATTCGCGGCATGGTGATTGGCGAGCCGAGTTTTGCCGGATTAGTGGGATTAACCAACCAATCCTTTACCGTGCGCGTGTCGTTCACCACCCAGCCGCTGAAGCAGTGGACGGTACGTTTTGCGCTGGATGATAAGGTGAAGAAGCATTTTGATGCGGCCGGCATTAAAGCGCCGCATCAAACGGTAGCAGTGATGCAAACCGGCAGCGATATTCCCTCCGCTGCCAGCTTACCGGCGTTGCCGCCGGCGCAATGAGGTTAGCGTTTCAGCCGTTTGGCGCGCGTCGCCGGCGGCTGGAACGTCCAGGCGATAAAGCGGCTCTGCTTCTGCCCTTGCGCCATTTCGATGATGCGCACTTCATAAGCATCGAGATCGCGCAGTTGGTCGCGCAGCGCCGGTAAATTCTCTTTGCGCGAGACCAGCGAGGTGAACCAAATAATGGCGTCTGAGTGCGTCACGCTTTCAGCGATCATTTGACCAACGAACTTGCGCTCGCCGCCGTCACACCACAATTCGTTGTGATGGCCACCAAAATTAAGCGGCGCATTTTTGCCTAAGCCAAGGTTGCGCGTTTTGCGCTGACCCACGCTGGCCGCCTCTTCCGCAGATGAATGGAAAGGCGGATTGCACAGCACCGCATGATAGCGTTCGTTCTTATGCACCACGCCGGCGAAAATCGCCGAGGCCTCTTTTTGCCGACGCAGACGCACGCCGCGCTGCAAGCCCGGATTACTCGCCACAATCTGCCCGGCCACGGTAATCGCTTCGGCGGTGATATCGGTGCCGGTGAAGCGCCAGCCATATTCGGCGTTGCCAATCAGCGGATAGATGCAGTTCGCGCCGCAGCCGATATCCATTACATCCAGATCGCGTGGAACCACGCCACCGTTGTCGCTCGCCAGCAGATCGGCCAGCGCATGCACGTAATCGGCACGGCCCGGCACCGGCGGCGTCAGATAACCTGCAGGTAGCTGCCAGTTGAGGTTATAGAACAGCTTCAGCAGCGCCTGATTCAGCAGCATCACCGCTTCAGGATCGGCGAAATCCACCGACAACTCGCCGTAGCCGTTGGGACGCACTTTCACCGCCAGCGGCGGATGGGCTGCGGTCAGAGCAGCAAAATCATAACGGCCCTGGTGGCGGTTACGCGGATGGAAAGGTGACGTGGCGGCTGGCTTGTTCATAGTTTCTCCGGAAAATAGCGCGGGCGTAAGATACTCTGGCTAGCGGCATCGCACAATGCGCTTAATCGAATTCACCGTATTAGATGAGATTAGTGCACCACACTCAGGTTCTCTTATAAGGATGGTTATGACTCGTCAGCGTTACTCTTATCAGCCCCGCGCGGGACACGGTTTGCCGCACGATCCGTTGAACGCCATCGTCGGCCCTCGCCCAATCGGCTGGGTCAGCTCGCAAAGCGCCAGCGGGGTTCGCAATTTAGCGCCCTACAGCTTCTTTAACTGCTTTAACTATCATCCGCCGATTATTGGTTTTGCCAGCAGCGGCTGGAAAGACAGCGTACAAAATATCTCAGAGACCAAAGAGTTTGTCTGGAATCTGGCCACGCGTCCGCTGGCCGAGGCGATGAATGAGAGCTCCGCATCGGTGCCGTCAGAACAGGATGAGTTTGCGCTGGCGGGATTAACGCCGCTTGCAGCGTCACACGTCAATGTCAGCATGGTGGCGGAAAGCCCGGTGAATTTTGAGTGTAAGTTGACGCAGTTGATTCAGTTGCAGGATGCCCAGGGCCAGCCGATTGATAGCTGGCTGGTGCTGGGCGAAGCGGTCGCCATTCATATTGATGAAGCCCTTCTGGAAGAGGGTATTTATCAAACGGCCAAAGCACAGCCAATCCTGCGTGCCGGAGGCCCGTCGGCCTATTACGGCATCAGCGAAGAACTGCGTTTCGATTTGGTGCGGCCGGACGCTCGCCGCTGATCCTTGGTCAGGTCGCCGTAAATGGCGACCATGTTACAAACCGCTCTTCAACACCTCTACCGCCCGCGCGATCTCCGGTGCCAGCCAGCGGTCTTCCTGCCAGTTGGCAACCACCGCGCGCAGGCGACGCAATGCCTGCGCCGTTCCCTGCGCCAGCTGCTCTTCGCCGTGGAAATCCAGCGCCTGCGCCGCCAGCAGATACTCGATCGCCAGAATCTGCCACACGTTGCCCACCAGCTTCAGCAGCTTCAGCGCCGCGCCGGTGCCGAGGCTGAGATGATCCTCCTGCAAACCCGAGGTCACATAGTTATCCAGCACCGCTGGCTGCGCCAGCTGGCGATTCTCCGCACAGAGTGACGCCGCCACATACTGCGCAATCATCATGCCGGAGTTAACGCCCGGCTGCGCCACCAGAAACGCCGGCAAGCCGCTCACCAGCGGATTGACTAAACGATCAAGCCGCCGCTCGGCGATACTGCCGATTTCCGCCATGGCAATCGCCAGCAGATCCGCCGCCATCGCCACCGATTCGCCGTGCGGGTTAGCCTGCGACACTACGCGCCAGTTATCCGCCGTGCCGAGCACCAGCGGATTATCGGTGCAGGCATTGAGTTCGGTTTCAATCTGGCGCGCCGCGTGATCGAACTGATCGCGGCTGGCGCCATGTACCTGCGGCATGGATCGCAGGCTGAGCGCATCCTGAGTGCGAATGCCAACGCTGGTCGCCAGCAGCGGGCTATCACTCAGCAATGCGCGTAAGCGCTGACCGCTTATCTGCATGCCCGGACTGGCTTTCAGCGCGATCACTTCGGCATCAAAGGCCACCCGCTGTCCACGCAGCGCCTCAAAACTCATCGCACCGGTGACATCGGCCCAATCCAGCAAACGCGCCGCATCATCCAGCGCCAGGCAGGACAAGCCGGTCATGCACGGCGTGCCGTTGACCAGGCTCAAACCCTCTTTGGCCCCCGGACGATAAGGCTGTAATCCCGCCAGCGTTAACGCCTGCGCCGCGGGCATGATCTGGTTTTGATACTCCACGTCGCCGACACCAATCAGCGCCAGACCGATATGCGCCATATGGCTGAGGTAGCCGACCGAACCCTGCGACGGCACCTGCGGCGTAATCTGCTGATTGAGCAGCGCCAGCAGATGCTGCACCAGTGCCACCGACACGCCCGATTTGCCGTGGCTGTAATTGGCAATCGCCGCGCACAGAATGGCGCGCGCCTGCTCACGCGTCAGTAGCGGCCCCACGCCACAGGCATGACTCAGCAGCGTATTGCGCGACAGCTGGCTGAGCTGATCTTCCGGCAGCGTGATGTTGCACAGCGCGCCGAGGCCGGTATTGATGCCGTAAGCGATCTGGCCGCTGGCGACAATCTCATCGACAATCGCGCGCCCCTGCGCAATGCGCTGCCAGGCGCTGACGCTCAAACTGAGTTCCGCGTTGTGCCGCGCCACCTGCACCAGCTCTTGCCAGGTTAATGAGCTGTCGCCCCATACGATGGTCATGCTGGCTGCTCCGCGCCGTGATGGCTGGAGATAAACTGCTTAAAGCGCTGCGATCCCTGGGCGCCAAACATCTCTTCCGGCGCGCCCTGACAATCAATGGTGCCCTGATGCATAAACACCACGCGGTTGGAGACGTTGCGCGCAAAGCCCATTTCGTGCGTCACCACCAGCATGGTGCGCCCCTCTTCCGCCAGGCTGCGCATCACTTTCAGCACTTCGCCCACCAGTTCCGGATCGAGCGCCGAAGTCGGTTCATCAAACAGCATCACTTCCGGATCCATCGCCAGCGCGCGGGCAATCGCCACGCGCTGCTGCTGGCCGCCCGAGAGTTGCGCCGGGTAGAAATCTTTGCGATTGAGTAAGCCAACGCGATCCAGCAGTTGCTCCGCCTGGGCGATGCAGCTTTTCTTGTCGCGCTTCAGCACATAGTGCGGCCCTTCAATGACGTTTTGCAGCACCGTCATGTGCGACCAAAGATTAAAGCTCTGGAACACCATGCCAAGGCGTGAACGCAAACGCTCAATCTGTTTCGGATTGGCCGCCAGCTGATGGCCGCGCGCATGGCGTTTCATCTCAATGGTTTCGCCGCCGACGCTCACTACGCCAGCATCCGGCGTTTCCAGCAGGTTGATGCAGCGCAGCAAGGTACTTTTGCCCGAGCCGCTGGCACCAAGAATCGAGATGACATCGCCTTGATGCGCCTGTAGCGAAATGCCTTTCAGAACTTCCATCGCGCCAAAGGATTTATGGATATCAGTGGCGGATAAGGTAACGGGTGATGTGGAATGCATATTACTCTCCGGCAAGCGGTTTAACGGCGGGCATCGGCTTTTTTGCGACACGATGCGCCGGGGTCAGACGGCGCTCTAACAGCGCGTACAGCTGGACGATAATAAAGTTGAGGATCAGGTAGATCGCCGCCGCACAGACAAACACTTCCATGCTGCGATAGGTACGCTGAATGATCTGCTGCGCCACGCCAGTCACGTCCCACACGGTGACGAGGCTGGCGAGCGCGGTGGATTTCACCAGCAAAATCGCTTCGGTGGAGTACGCCGGCAACGCATAGCGCAGCATGATCGGCGCGATAATGCGGCGCAGCAGCAGCCAGCGTGACATGCCGCAGGCGAGACCGGCTTCCACTTGTCCAGCCGGCACGGCGAGCAGCGCTCCACGCAAAATCTCAGCGGTGTAAGCTGCCGTACAGAGTGACAGCGCCAGTACCGCGCAGATAAATGGCTCGCGCAGGAACGGCCAGACGAAGCTGTGGCGGATGACGCCAAACTGGCCAAGACCGTAATAGATGAGAAACAGCTGAATCATCAGCGGCGAGCCGCGAAACACCAGAATGTAGCCGCGTGCGAAGCCGCTCAGCACCCGCCAGCGGCTCATGCGCAGTGACAAAATGCCAATCGCCAATATGCCGCCGCAGAGAAAGGCGCTGATAAACAGGCCAAGCGTCACCGGCAGCGCGGCGCTCAGCTTGAGTAAGGTATCCGAGAGAAAAGCGAAGTCGATCATGCTGCTGCTCCTTAATGCTGCGTCGCAGTGCGACTTTGCCACGCGCGACCAAGGCGCGACTCTGCCCGACGAAACGCATGATTAGACACCAGCGTCAGCACCAGATAACAGGCAGCGCCAACCAGATAAAACGTGAAGTAATCGCGCGTGGATCCCGCCGCAACCTGGCTGGCGCGCATCAGCTCGACGATGCCGGTAACCGACACCAGCGCCGAGTCTTTCAGGCTCATCTGCCACACGTTCGACATGCCCGGCAGCGCGTAACGCACCACCTGCGGCAGCAGAATGCGTTGCGCGATGCGCCAGCGCGGCATGCCAATCGCCACCGCCGCTTCCACTTCGCCTTTGGCCAGCGCCAGACGCGCCGCGCGATACACTTCACCCTGATACGAACCCGAGATGAGCCCGATGGCCAGCGCCCCAATCAGGAACGGCGGCGCTTCGATAAAGCCATCTGCGCCGAACATCTGCCCAACCAGCGTAATCAGGCCGGATCCACCAAAATAGAACAGGTAGATCACCAGCAGTTCCGGGATGCCGCGAAACACCACCGAATAGCCTTCACCCAACCAGCGCAGCCAGCGCTGAGGCGATAATTTGGCGGCCGCCACACCGGAACCGACCACCGCACCAATCATCAGCGCCACCAGCGACAGCAGCAGCGTGGTGCAGGCGGCGCTCAGGATCAGGCGGCCCCAACCATCAGCACCAAAACTCAGCAGGCTCATCATCTTTCACCTCACTTACGGAGTTACGTCAGTTTTAAACCACTTCTCACTGAGCTTTTTCACCGTGCCGTCAGCCAGCGCGGCATGGATCGCTTCATCGAGCCTGGCTTTCAGATCGTTATCCGCCATGCGTACGCCCATCGCTTCGCCCTCGCCCCAAATTGGACCGCCGAGCTGTGGGCCGCTGAAGACCAGATTGTTGTTCTCTTTGCGCGCCAGCATCGATTGCGCAAAGGTCACGTCATCGAACACCGCATCGATACGACCGGATTGCAGATCGAGCATCGCATCCGCCGAAGAGGTGTATTCGCGTACCTCGGTATCGCCTTTGAAGTACTTGTCGATAAAGGGCGTGTAAACCGTGCCGGAGGCGATACCAATGGTTTTGCCCTTCAGCGCCGCTTTCAGTGGGGCAATTGCCGCGTTGATCGCTTTCTCATCGTCATGCAGCTTGATGATGTTGTGATCGGCCGGCAGCAGCGGGCTATCTTTGGTGGTGATAAAGGTGGCGGGCGTTGAAGCGTATGGCGTGGTGAAGTTAACCACTTTTTTGCGCTCTGGCGTGATGACAATCGCATCCATGATCACGTCATATTTTCCGGCGTTGAGGCCGGCGATCATGCCGTCCCAGTTCTGCACCACCAGCTTGCACTGAATGCCCATGCGCTTGCACAGGTCTTCCATCAGTTCCGGTTCAAAGCCGCCCAACTTGCCGCCCGGCAGCGTCAGGTTCCAGGGTTCGTAGCTGCCTTCGGTAGCGATGGTGATCGATTTCCACTCTTTCGCCTGGACGGCAATGCCGCTAATCATCAGGCTGGCAAACAGGGTCGTGAGGCAAAAACGGCGAATCGGGGCGCGGTGCGTCATGCGGCATCTCCTGGCTATTAATCGAATTTGGCAGTCTCTGCTTATGCAATATTTGCAGATGACCTTTCATGTATATACAAGTTAGCGTGCGGCAGATCATTGTCGGCATGAGCTTTTTGTGAGCCAGCCAGTATAAAAATTCATAATCGCTGCGCGGTCTTTACTTGTACATACAACCTAGCAAGCACTATGCCAAATCGGCAAAGCCGCAAATTCAGGGAGATGGTCACGCGATGGACGTAATATTGCACCGCGAGGAGGCAAGGTGTGCATTGTGGTAGTGCAGGATCACGAATCGTAGCGGCGCGATTAATCGCGCGTATGAATGGCGACCACATTGCCAATCTGAATAACGTGCAATAAATTGCGCCGCTACGAATAGGTGCGGGGGATTTACTTAGGTTTACCGGCGTCTAAAAACGCCTGCATCAGCGGTTTCAGTACCTTCTGCAGCTGCGCTGCGCGATCCTGCTGCCAGGCAAACGGCGGGGTTTCATCCATATAATTGAGCTGCGCCAGCTCCAGCTGCACCGCCTGCACGCCTTGATCCGGCTGGCCGTAGGCGCGGGTAATATAGCCGCCTTTAAAGCGTCCGTTCGCGATCCAACTGTAATCGTTTTGCGCATGACACACCTGTTTGATCGCATTGATCACCGCCGTTGAACAGCTGGCGCCATCATTGGTACCGATGTTGAGATCCGGTAAACGCCCCTCAAACAGCCGCGGGATCACCGAGGCGATCGAGTGCGCATCAAACAGCAGCGCGTAACCATGTTCAGCTTTCAGGCGTGCCAGCTCCTGCTGCAGCTGTTGATGGTAAGGCTGCCAAATCGTGTCCAGATAACCCTGGCGTACCTCGGCGCTCGGCGTTTTACCCGGTGCAAAGGTGGGGCTGCCGTCGAACAGGGTTTCCGGATACAAGCCGGTGGTCGCCGTGGTGTAGAGCGGCTGATTATCCGCCGGGCGATTAAGGTCAATAACAAAACGTGAATAGTGACCAATTAACACGCTGGCGCCGAGATCGCGCACAAAATCGTACAGCAGCGGCAAGTGCCAATCGGTATCCGGCAGGCCGCGCGCTGCGTCGCTCAGGCCGGCATCCACTTCCGGCGTTAACTGCGTGCCGGCGTGAGGAATGCTGACCAGCAGCGGAATCTTACCGGCGGTAAAATGAAAAGGTGTCATTGCGCTTCTCCACGATAAATAACCTGGCACGGCAATTCGCCGCCCAGCCAGTAAACCAGCTCAGCCGGACGCGCCAGCGGCCAGTGAACAAAATTCGCCACCTTGCCCGCTTCCAGCGAACCGTGCGAGTGCTGTAATCCCAGCGCTTTGGCGCCCCACAAGGTCACGCCCGCTAACGCCTCTTCCGGCGTTAAACCAAACAGCGTGCAGCCCATGTTCAACATCAGTCGCAGCGAAAGCGCCGGTGAGGTGCCCGGATTGGCATCGCTGGCCACCGCCATCGCTACGCCGTGTTCACGGAACAGTGTTACCGGCGGACGCTGGGTTTCACGCAACAGATAAAACGCGCCCGGCAGCAACACCGCCACGGTGCCGTGCTGCGCCATCGCTTGCGCATCCGCTGCGGTGGCGTACTCCAGATGATCGGCGGAGAGCGCACCGTAACTGGCCGCCAGTGCCGCGCCGCCCAGCGCCGAAAGCTGCTCGGCGTGCAGTTTCACCGGCATGCCCAATGCTTTGGCGGCATCAAAGACCGTGCGAACTTGCTCAGGAGAAAAGGCCAAATGCTCGCAAAACGCATCCACCGCATCCGCCAACCCTTCTGCTTTCACCTGCGGTAACAGCCGCTGGCAGATGATATCGATCCAGCCTTGCGGATTGTCTTTAAACTCCGGTGGGAAACCGTGCGCGGCTAAGCAAGTGGCCTGCACATCGGCAGGCACCGTTTCCGCCAACTCACGAATGGCGCGCAGCATGGTCAGTTCGCTGGCTTCATCGAGACCGTAACCGGATTTGATCTCTACCGTGGTGACGCCTTCCGACAGCAGGCGATCCAGCCGCCAGCGCGCACTTGCCACCAGCTCTTGCTGCGAGGCCGCGCGGGTGGCGCGCACCGTGGAGAGAATGCCGCCGCCCTGCGCAGCGATTTTTGCATAGCTCACACCATTAAGGCGCTGCTCAAACTCCTGGCTGCGATCGCCGCCAAACACCAGATGCGTATGGCAATCCACCAGACCGGGCGTGATGATGCCGCCGGAAAATTGGTGCTGTTTGCGCGCGGCAAAAGCCGGGCATTCGCTGCGTGGCCCCACCCAAATCAGTTTTCCCTGATCGACCGCCAGCGCACCGTCGGCAATCAGATTGTAGTGCCCGTCACGCATCGTAACGATGTCGGCCCCCAGCCACAGGCTGTCGATCTGCTCTGTTTCTGCCATCCCACTCCCCTTCGCGTTCGGCGATTTACACTGCGCTTCAAAGTATGTATATGTATATACAACTTTCCGCCATGCAGGATCAACCATGACAACCTATTTTGCCCCACGCGCACTGCTGGCCGACGGCTGGCATGAGCGCGTGCTGATTACCACCAACGCAACCGGACAGATCACCCAACTCGCGCCCAACAGCGAGCCCGGCGATGCCACGCGTCTTGCCGGACCGGTGATTCCGGCGATAGCGAATCTGCATTCACACGCCTTCCAGCGCGCGATGGCGGGATTGGCTGAAGTGGCGGGCGATCCGCAGGACAGCTTCTGGACATGGCGCGATTTGATGTATCGCATGGTGCAGCGCCTGTCGCCCGAGCAGGTTGGTGCTATTGCCACGCATCTCTACATCGACATGCTGAAAGGCGGCTACAGCCAGGTGGCGGAATTCCACTATTTGCACCACGATGCACACGGCAAACCCTACGCCGATGATGCCATGCAGCTGGCACTGATGGCGGCAGCGGAGACCGCCGGCATCGGCCAAACCTTGCTGCCGGTGCTCTACAGCTACAGCGGTTTTGGTTCGCAACCGGCCAGCGACGGCCAGCGCCGTTTCATTCAGCAAACCGACGCTTACCTGCAACAGCAGCAGCGCGTGGCGAGCTGGAGCGCGGATAAGCCGCTGCTTAATCATGGCATCTGCTTCCATTCGCTGCGCGCGGTAAATGAAGCGCAGATGCACGAAGTATTAGCCGCCTGCCCGCAGGATGTGCCGGTGCACATTCACGTTGCCGAGCAGGAGAAAGAGGTTAACGACAGCCTGGCGTGGAGCGGTGAGCGTCCGGTGGCGTGGCTGCTCAATCGCTTCGCGGTCGATCAGCGCTGGTGCTTGATTCACGCCACCCATCTTGATGACGACGAAATTCAGCGCATGGCGGCGAGCGGCGCGGTGGCGGGATTGTGTCCGACCACGGAAGCCAACCTCGGCGACGGCATTTTCCCAGCGGTGGAGTACATCGCGCGCGGCGGCCGCTGGGGCATTGGCTCCGACAGCCACGTGTCGCTTAGCGCATTGGAAGAGCTGCGCTGGATGGAGTACGGCCAGCGACTGCGCGATCGCCGTCGCAACCGCATCACCTTGCCGAATCAACCTTCCGTGGGCGATCTGTTGTGGCAGCAAGCCGCACAGGGTGGCGCGCAGGCGTGTGGTTTGTCGGCGGGTGAACTAGCGATCGGCAAACGTGCTGACTGGCTGGTGCTGGCAGAAGACGCGTTCCTCAGCAGCGTCAGCAGCACATCGCTGTTAAACCGCTGGCTGTTTGGCGGCCAGCGTGAACAGATCCGCGACGTGTTTGTGGCGGGCAAACAGGTGATTAGCGAAGGCCATCATGCGGCAGAAGAGCGTGCAGCAGCGAACTTTGCCGAGGCGATAAGGGCGTTACAATGAGCACCCGTTTTGCCTACGACCAGCTTCCGGTCAGCCGCTGGCGCAACGGCGGCGGAGAAACACGAGAAATCGTCAGCTATCCGCCGGGCGACGCGCAGTTTGCCTGGCGCGCCAGCATCGCTACCATCTCCGCCGACGGGCCGTTTTCACCTTTTCCCGGCATCGATCGCGTGATTACCTTACTTCACGGCGACAGCGTTTTACTTGAGAGTGAACAGGCTCAGCAGCGCTTAACCCCGCTGCAGCCGTGGGCGTTTCCCGGTGAATGGGCGATTGAAGCTAAAATTTCTGGCAGCTGTCAGGATTTCAATATCATGACGCGGCGCGACAGCTGGCGATCGGCGGTGAACATCGCACAAGAAACGGTCAGCAGTGAAAACGGCGTGGCGTGGGTGGTGGCGGGAACATGGCAAACTTCAGCCGGAGAGATTATGGCGGTGGATCAGGGGATCTGGTGGTTGGATGAAAAGCTTGAGCTGGCACCACAAACGCCGGATGCCAGACTGTTATTTGTCACGCTTAGCCGTGTCCTCTAAAGCGCCCCAGCAACTTATAGCGCGATCCCGGATAAAGCAGGCGCGCGTAGGTCACAATCTTGTTGTCGCTCCACGTCTGACGACGAATCAGCAAGCACGGCTCATGTTCATCCAGCGCCAGATGCTTACGCTGGCGCAGATCCGGCAGCACCGCTTCCACAATATGCTCACCGGCGGTCAGCGGCGCAACGCGCATCAAATAGGTGTACGGCGTCAGCTGATGATAATCCTGGCTGAGATAATCCGGCGCCACCAGCGGATTGACCAAGCGATCTTCCAGCTGTACCGGCAGATCGTTTTCGTAATGCACAATCAGCGAATGGAACAGCGTTTGCCCGGTGGATAATCCCAGCACCGCCGCCTGTTCCGGATCGGCCTTCATCTGCCCAATCGACAAAATCTTGCAGCTGTGACGATGGCCGCGCTGCGCGATCTCATCGGCGATGTTGTGCACTTCCAGCATCGCGGTGTAGCCCTTCATCTCCGCGACAAAGGTGCCCACGCCCTGCATGCGCACCAGAAAACCCTCGCTGGTGAGTTCACGCAGCGCGCGATTAATAGTCATACGACTGACGCCCAGCTCGTTCACCAGTTCACTTTCAGACGGCACGCGCTGGTTGGCTTTCCAGTGACCTTCGCGGATTTGGCTGATGATCGCCTGCTTCACCCGCTGGTAAATCGGCGCAGGCTCATCGCCCATCGCCGCAGCCAGCTGTGCTACTGCTGTTTGCTCCGCCATTTCCTGTTCCTTTAAAGAATAATGCCCAAAGTTTACTGTCTCAGCCCGTAAATGTATATACATCTAATTGTGCAAGGCGCCCAGCATTGGTGCAGCTTTCGCCCTGCTCCGGTGCAATCCCGCTGCGTTTACACCGCATAACGCGCATTGCGTCGTATTTCACAGAACGTGAACAATCTGGCATAGCGCTTGCTACTTGTATAGACAAGATTAGACACTTATGCTTCACTCATCGCAATCCACGGCAAATCGGACAGCCACATCGCAAAATATCGGCGTCCCATTCATGCCAGATCACTTGTATAGACAGGAGTAGACTATGTCAGGTTCGGTTCAGGAAATTCGCCTCGTTCCCGGTGAAGTGGACCTCGCTACCTTGCGCACCATCTATCAAAGCAAGGTAACGCTCACGTTGGCCGATGACGCGCGCGCAGCGATTGCGCGTGCCCATGAAACCGTCGATGCCATCGTCGCATCCGGCAACGTGGTGTACGGCATCAACACCGGTTTCGGCAAGCTGGCGCAGACGCAGATCCCTTCGGCGCGGCTGGCCGAGCTGCAGCGCAATCTGGTGCTGTCGCACAGCGTTGGCCTCGGCGATTTGCTGCCGGACAATGTGGCGCGTCTGGTGGTCGCAACCAAAATTATCAGCCTGGCGCGCGGTCACTCTGGCGTGCGTATCGAACTGATTGAAGCGCTGCTGGCGTTGTTCAACGCCGGCGTGATGCCGTGCATCCCGGAGAAAGGTTCGGTGGGCGCGTCAGGCGATCTGGCCCCGCTGGCACATCTTTCACTGATGCTGCTGGGCGAAGGTCAGGTACGCGTCGATGGCGAGTTAATCCCTGCGACCGCAGGCTTAGCGCGCGTTGGCCTGCAGCCGATTGTGCTGGGCCCCAAAGAAGGTTTGGCGCTGCTCAACGGCACGCAGGTTTCGAATGCGCTGGCGCTGCGCGGGCTGTTCGAAGCGGAAAACCTGTTCGCGGCGGGCCTGATGGCCGGTGCGCTGTCGCTGGAAGCGATTAAAGGCTCGGTGAAACCTTACGATGCGCGTATTCACGAAGCGCGCGGCCAGGTGGGACAGATCAACGTTGCCGCCGCTGTCTCCTCTTTATTAGCCGGCAGTGAAATCCTCGGCTCGCACACCAATTGTGGCCGCGTACAGGATCCCTACTCGATTCGCTGTGTGCCACAGGTGATGGGCGCTTGCCTTGATAACCTGACGCACGCCGCGCGCGTGTTGCAGATTGAAGCCAACGCCGCCTCCGATAATCCGCTGGTGTTCAGCGACAGTGGCGATGTGATTTCCGGCGGTAACTTCCACGCCGAGCCAGTGGCCTTCGCCGCCGATATTCTAGCGCTGGCGATTGCCGAAATCGGCGCGATCTCCGAGCGTCGCCTGGCGCTGCTGCTGGATACCGGTCTTTCCGGTTTACCGCCGTTCCTCGTCAATGATGGCGGCGTTAACTCCGGCTTTATGATCGCGCAGGTCACTGCTGCAGCGCTGGCGTCTGAGAACAAATCGCTGGCGCATCCGGGCAGCGTTGACAGCCTGCCAACCTCCGCTAACCAGGAAGATCACGTCTCGATGGCGACCTACGCGGCCCGCCGCCTCGGCAGCATGTGCTTCAACACCGCCGCTGTGGTCGGCATTGAGGCGATGGCTGCGGCACAAGGCATTGATTTCCATCGTCCGCTGCAGAGTTCGCCGACGCTGGAGCAAGAGATGAGCCGCATTCGCGAGAAGGTGGCCTTCCTCAATCACGACCGTTTACTGGCGCCGGATATCGAATCCATGCGTCTGTGGGCCAGCGCACCTGCATGGCCTGAATCTCTTACCGCGCTGCTGCCAAGCCAGCGTAAGACTGTTAATTAAGGAATCGATGATGAGCGAAACTTTGACTCAGGCTGTAGCCCGTGAAATCCGTGCGCCGCGCGGTAATGAATTGCACTGCGCCAACTGGTTGATTGAAGCGGCTTACCGCATGATCCAGAACAACCTCGATCCTGACGTGGCAGAACGCCCGGAAGATCTGGTGGTGTACGGCGGCATCGGTAAAGCCGCGCGTAACTGGGAGTGCTTTGAGCAGATCCTGCGTTCGCTGCGCGCCCTGCAGCCGGAAGAGACGCTGCTCATCCAGTCCGGTAAACCGGTGGGCGTGTTCCGTACGCATGCCGATGCGCCGCGCGTGCTGCTGGCTAACTCGAATCTGGTGCCGCATTGGGCCAATTGGGATCACTTCCACGAGCTGGATCAAAAAGGCCTGATGATGTACGGCCAGATGACCGCCGGTTCGTGGATCTACATCGGTGCGCAGGGCATCGTGCAAGGTACCTTCGAAACCTTCGCTGAAGCGGGTCGTCAGCATTACGACAGCGATCTCAGCGGCCGCTGGATCCTCACCGCCGGTTTGGGCGGCATGGGCGGCGCACAACCGCTGGCGGGTGTGTTGGCCGGTGCCAGCGTGCTGGCGATTGAGTGCCAGGAATCTCGTATCGATTTCCGTATCCGCACCCGCTACGTCGACCACAAAGCCTATACGCTGGACGAAGCACTGGCGCTGATTGATCAGGCCAACAAAGAGAAGCGTGCCATTTCTGTTGGTCTGCTGGGCAACGCCGCTGAAATCGTGCCGGAGCTGGTGAAACGTGCCAAAGCGGGCGGCATGAAGCCGGACATCGTCACCGATCAGACCTCAGCACACGATCCGATTAACGGTTATCTGCCGGTCGGCTGGGATCTGGCGCGCTGGGAAGCCGAGCGTGTCAGCAACCCGAAAGCGGTGGAGAAAGCCGCGCGCGCCTCAATGGCGGTACATGTGCAGGCGATGCTGGATTTCCATCACATGGGCGTCCCGACCGTGGATTACGGCAATAACATCCGTCAGGTGGCGCTGGATGAGGGCGTGAAAAACGCCTTCGATTTCCCGGGTTTTGTGCCGGCCTATATTCGTCCGCTGTTCTGCGAAGGCAAAGGCCCGTTCCGCTGGGTGGCGCTGTCAGGTGATGCGGAAGATATCTACAAAACCGATGCCAAGCTGAAAGAGCTGTTCCCGGATCACCAGAATCTGCACCGCTGGCTCGACATGGCGCAGGAGCGTATCGCCTTCCAGGGCTTACCGGCGCGTATCTGCTGGCTGGGTCTCGGCGAGCGCCACAAAGCGGCGCTGGCGTTCAACGAAATGGTGCGTAACGGCGAGCTGAAAGCGCCGATCGTCATCGGTCGCGACCATCTGGATTGCGGTTCCGTGGCGTCACCGAACCGTGAAACCGAAGCGATGAAAGACGGCTCGGATGCGGTATCCGATTGGCCGCTGCTCAATGCCCTGCTGAACACCGCAGGCGGCGCGACCTGGGTGAGTCTGCATCATGGCGGCGGCGTCGGCATGGGCTTTTCACAGCACTCCGGCGTGGTGATTGTGTGTGACGGCAGCAAAGAAGCCGATGCGCGTCTGGGCCGCGTGCTGTGGAACGATCCGGCCACCGGCGTAATGCGTCACGCGGATGCCGGTTACGAATTAGCGCAAAGCTGCGCGCAGGAGCACGGTCTCAACCTGCCGATGCAGAAATAACGTCCAACCCGCCACGCCGATCAATCCCCTCTCCCGCCTGCGGGAGAGGGTTAAGGTGAGGGACAGCGCGCACCTTTCAACATTGTGCAACATTACCCTCATCCCAGCCTTCTCCCGCAAGCGGGAGAAGGCGCTTACCAGCCCGTTTTCTATATTCCATTCCGCTATACCCTATAGCCAAATTATTCCGTTCCGCGATAGACGCCGCCATACGCTTGCCACTACAGTAAATACATTATTTTGCAGCTCACGCTGCTAATGGAGAGCCTTACCTTATGAGCCTGCCTGCTGCACTGCTGGAAAACGCCCTCAACTGGCGTCGTCAGTTACATCAACATCCTGAGCTGGGTTACCAGGAGCAGCAGACCAGCGAGCTCGTCGCACAGGTCCTCACCGAGGCCGGATTACAGGTGTTTCGTGGCTTAGCGGGCACCGGCGTAATCGGCACCTTAGAGAACGGTCCCGGACCGGTTATTGGTCTGCGCGCCGATATGGATGCGCTGCCGATCACCGAAAAAGGCGCGCCGCAGTGGAAGTCGCAAACAGCCGGCGTTATGCATGCCTGCGGTCACGATGGTCACACTTCGATTCTGCTGGCAGCGGCTTGTCAGCTGGCGATTACGCGCAACTTCAGCGGTACTATTCATTTCATCTTCCAGCCCGCCGAAGAGAATCTCGGTGGCGCGCGCAAAATGGTGGAAGAAGGCCTGTTCCAGCGCTTCCCGATGGATGCGGTTTACGCCATGCACAACTGGCCGGGCATGCCGGTGGGCACGCTGGCGGTGAATCCGGATGCGATGATGGCGTCACTCGACTCGTTCGAAATTACGCTGCACGGTAAAAGCTGCCATGCGGCGATGCCGGAAAGCGGGGCCGATCCCATGGTGGTTGCTGCCGAGCTGATTCTGGCGCTGCAAACCATTCCGTCGCGTCGTCTGTCGCCACTGGCTTCGGCGGTGGTGAGCGTGACGCAGATTCACGGCGGCGAAGCGATTAACGTCATTCCTGAGCAGATTGTGTTGCGCGGCACGGTGCGATGTTTGCAGACCGACGTGCGTAATCGCGTGCGCGGTCTGATTGAGGATTTTGTCACGACGTTGCCGCGCCCGTTTGGCGTCAGCGGCGAGATTCACTGGTATCCCGGTTATCCGGTCACCGCCAATCATGCGGAGCAAGCCGAACAGGTGCGTGCCGTGGCGGTTGAGGTGCTTGGCGAGGCGCAGGTTCACTGGCAGGTGAACCCTTCAATGGCTTCGGAAGATTTTGCCTGCATGCTGCAAGCCTGCCCCGGCGCCTATTTCTGGCTGGGTGCCGATGGCGCGACGCCATCCGCACCGCTGCATAACGCTAATTACGATTTTAATGATGAGCTGCTGCCGATTGGTATTACCTTCTGGCAGCAGTTGGTAGAGCGCGTGCTGGCGAAAGCGTGATGGCGGTCGCCAGGAATGGCGGATGCTTGCTCGTGCCGTCGCGGCGCAATTTATTACGCAATAGCGGGATGGCGACATTGCCGCCATTGAACAGCGCGATTAATCGCGCCGCTACAGCTTGTGTGCGCTGTAAATGAGGCGCTTAATTCAATGGCTTTATTCTTCACATCCCCGCCAACTGTAACTTCACTTCTGCATCCGCCAGGCTAGCCGATTCACCGGTCGCCATCAAACAACACGCCAGCTGCAAACGCAGCGCCTGCGGCACCGCGCGTTCCCCGGCTAATACCTGATTGATCCACGCGGCGGTGTCCTGTGCGCTTTTGCTTTCCGGCAGTTCCACACTGACTTCCGGCTGGCGCTCAACCCACACTTCCGCTTCTGCACCCGCGCCACGAATGTAGTTAATCGCCGGGCAGCGCTGCGGATTGGCATACACCTCGCCTTCGGTACCGTTGAGCAGAATCGCCGGTGCATCGATATCCTGGAAGAATTTCCCCACGCGCGGCACATATTCCGGATGCGAGACGCTGGCCAGGCGCAGCGCAGCACGTTCGGCAAACGGCGTCGCCAGTTTCGCCAGCGTATGTGCGCTGTTACGCACGCCCATGCGCCAGCGCAGCGACAGCTGCTGCGCCATTGGCGCACACAGATGGTCGATGGTGATAAACGCCAGCTCGCCGTTATCCAGTTTCGCCTGCGCCTGTGCGGCGGAGGTGACAGGCGCGATGTCCAGCGCCGCCAGCACCGCTTCGGTGGTGATGCGCGTGGGATCGTCACTGACGCCGTGCAGCAGCACCGGGAAGCCCAGCTTCACCAGCAGCAGCGCCAGCAGCGGCGTCAGATTGCCCTGACGACGCGCGCCGTTGTAGCTGGGAATGACAATCGGCATGGGACGATGAGCGGGTGCCTGCAACTGCATCATCTGCTGCTGCATCGCGTGATAAAAACCGCGCATCTCCTCTTCGCCTTCGCCCTTGATGCGCAGCGCAATCAGCACGCCACCCAGCTCCAGCTCCGGCACGTCACCGGCCAGCATCGCGCTGTAGAGCGCCTGCGCGGTGGCGAAATCGATATCGCGCGCGTGATTTTTACCGCGCCCAATCTCTTTAATAATTTTATTCAGTTCCATCAGGCATTCCCGCTTCCAGGGCGCGCCGTCGTGCGGCTGCCAAAAATTGATCGTTAGATTTTCTTACTGCGACGTTTTTTCGTCTTGTCACTGCTGGCTTCCGGCATCGGCGGTTGCTCAATCGGGAACACCGGTAGCGCGGCCAGCAGTCGGCTGCCATAGGCTTTGTTGAGCAGGCGGCGATCGTAAATCACAATTTCGCCAAAGCAGCTGTGGCTGCGAATCAAGCGTCCTACCTGTTGAATCAAGGTAAAGGAGGCGCTCGGCAAGCTCTGCACTTCGAACGGATAGCGTTTCAGGCTCTTCAGCCATTCGCCCTCGGTCAAAATTACCGGACTGTCCACCGGTGGAAAAGCGATTTTATGGATATGCACCTGCGACAGCAGATCGCCTTTCAAATCCAGCCCTTCGGCGAACGATTGCAGCCCGACCAGAATACTGATTTTACCGGCTTCGACGCGTTCCCGATGCAACGCCACCAGGCGCGAACGCGGTTGATCGCCCTGCACCAGCATCGACAGGCGCAGATCAGGAATATGTGCGACAAACTGCTGCATCGCGCGGCCGCTGGCGAACAGCACCAGCACCCCTTTGTGCTTCTCTTCGGCGATCTGCTGGCGGAAGAAGCGCGCCATCTCGGCGATGTGCTCCGCTTCCTGCGCCATCTGCGGCTCAAACTGCATCTGCGGAATCACCAGCTTGCCCTGGTCGATATGGTTAAACGGTGAATCCAGCGCCACAAAGCGGTCGCCGGCTTTCTCACTCAGGCCGGACATCTCCTGCAAACGGTTGAAGCTGTTGAGCGAGCGCAAAGTGGCCGAGGTCACCACCACATGCGGGATTTTGCGCCACAGGATTTTTTCCAGCTGATCGCTCACGCGAATGCCCGCGCAGTGGAACAGCAGATGCGCCTGGCCTTCACGGATCTCACGCGTAATCCACTTCGACACCGGCGCATTGGAAGCTTTCTCCATCGCCGCCAGCCGCCACAATTTGCTAATCGACTCGAACCAGCCGAAGTGGCGATTGAGCTGAATGATAGCTTTATGCAGCCGCATAATATCGGCTTTCCCGGTCTGCTCGCCCAACTCGTTGAGCAGGCCTTCGCTTAAGCCGCGCAGCGCGTCACTCAGCTTGAACAGCCGCGCGCACAGGCTCAGCAGCTCTTCCGGCAATTCACCCAGTACAAAGCGGAACTCGCCCGGCTGATTATGGCCCGGCAGCAGCGGATTGAGCGCATCGCACAGGATCTGCAGCAGCTCGCGCATTTCATCGCAGTGACCTTTCAGGCGCTCCGGGTTGGTGAGCGGCGGCGGCGATTTTGGGCGGAACTGCGCCATGATGGTTTCCACCAGCCGCACAAACAGATCGAGCTGCAAACTGCTCCAGCCGGGCGTGATCTCCGCGCTCATCTCCAGCGCATCGCGCGCCACTTCCGGCAGATGATGGCCTTCGTCCAGCACCAGCATCAGGTTTTTCGCCGGTGGCAGCACCGATTCATTCTCCATCGCCGCCATCACCAACGCATGGTTGGCGACCACCACATCCGCCTGCTCAATTTCGCGACGCGCGACAAAGAACGGGCATTCACGATACCAGCGGCAGTGATGGCCAAGGCAGTTGGCTTTGTCGGTGGAGAGGCGTTGCCACAAGCTGTCCTCGATGTTGACATCGGTGTGATCGCGCAAGCCATCCCAGCGGTAGCTACTGAGCTGCTTCTCTAGCTTGGCGCAGAATTTCTGCTCCTCTTTCGAGCCGGTGACCGCCTCTTCATCCAGATAGAGCAGCAAATCGCCCTGCTGATCTTCGGTCGCCGCCAGCGCCGCAAGGTTGCGCGGACAAACATAGCGTCCACGGCCAAAGGCGGCGGTAAAGGTGAGATCGGGGATGATTTTCTTCAGCAGCGGCAGATCCTTGCTGAAGATCTGGTCCTGCAACGCCACGTTGGCGGTGCTGATCACCAGCCGCTTCTCCTCGGCGCGGCTCACCGCAATGCCGGGAATCAAATAAGAGAGAGTTTTGCCGACGCCGGTGGGCGCTTCTATCGCCAGATGACGACCTTCGTCACCGGCCAGACTTTTCGCCACTTCGGCAATCATCTGGCGCTGCGGCGCGCGCGGGATAAAGTCAGGAACCTGCTGCTGCAGCGCCTTATACCATTGCGCAATCTGGCTTTTTATCGCTGCTGTCAGGGCCATTTTCGTTACTGTTTGCTGAATTGGCCTGTATTTTTACACAGTATTGGCGCAGCGTCAGCTTTCGCTGATATTTTTTCGCGCTGGATTCAGAATTTCACGCATCGCGCGGATTAAGGTTTCACGCGCGCGCCCACGGCGGAACGCAAAAGAGAAAGGCGCGCGGAAGTGGAAATGGTGCGGCAGCAGGCGGCGCAGCGTGCCCTGCAGTTCCCCGCTGCGCGCGTAGTGTTCGGGCAAATAGCCAATGAAGCGGCCAGAGAGAATCAGCGTCAGCTGCGCTTCGATGCTCTCCACTGAAGCGTTGCTCTGGCGGAAGCCGCGCTTGTTCAGCTCCTGCTGATTCCAGTAACGCCGCGTCACCATGCCGGTCTGCTGCACGGTGCGCACATCCGGATGGCCCTCAGCCAGCGGATGTTGCGGGCTGCAATAGAGCCAATGCTGTTCTTCGTAAAGCGGAATAGTCACCAGATTGCTGGCGCGCAGCGGAAAGTGCCCAATCGCCAAATCGAGCCGATCCTCCAGCAACTGCTGCTGCAACTCATTGGGATCGCGCACGCTCAGATTAAAGAACACCGCCGGAAAGCGCTGGTTAAAGCGGGCGATAGCGGCAGGCAGATCCAGCGTGCTATCGGTGACGGTGGCGTCCACCACGCCAAGCGAGAAAGTGCCGCCCTGCGCGCTTTTCAGCGTCTCAACCTGCTCCTGCCAACCCGCCAGCGTCGCCAGCATCTCCTGACAGTAGCGATAAAACTGCTCGCCTTTGCTGGTCAGGGTAAAGCCGCCGCGCCCGCGCTGACAGAGGATAAAACCGAGCTGGCTCTCGAGCTCGCTCATGTAGGCGCTGATGGCCGGCGTGGTCATGTTCAGCGCCTGCTGCGCGCGCGAATAGCCCTGATTTTCCACCACGCTGGCGAACACCTGCAGCAGTTTAAGATTGGGAAGCGTCTGCACCGATTTTCCTTCAGAGATTGCTGACTAAAGTTAAGTAATCTCTGAAGTGATTATCGGCTGTCAAGGATTTTTCCGGCGCGCGGGCTGGGTAATGATGGGTTTTACCTGACTGAAGGAGTGCGTGATGACCGATTTCCCCCAGCCGCAAGGCGGCAACGAAATGCCCCGTTTCGCCGGACGCGGCACCATGATGCGTTTACCCGCCGCTGAATCACCAGCCGATTTGGATGTGGCGTTCGTCGGCATTCCGCTGGATATCGGCACCTCGCAGCGCAGCGGTACGCGCTATGGCCCACGCGCCATCCGCGCCGATTCAGTCATGATCCGACCCTACAACATGGCCACCGGCGCCGCGCCCTTTGATTCGCTGCGCGTCGGCGATCTCGGTGATGTGCCGATCAACACTTACAGCCTGCTGAAATCAGTCGATATCATTGAAAACTATTATACCGAGCTGAATAACTGGCCGATTATCCCGTTAACGCTGGGCGGCGATCACACGCTGACGCTGCCGATTTTGCGCGCGCTGGCGAAGAAGCATGGGCCGATGGGGCTGATTCACATTGATGCCCACACCGACACCAACGACGAGATGTTTGGCGAGAAGATCGCGCATGGCACCACGTTCCGCCGCGCGGTGGAAGAGGGCCTGCTCGACTGCCAGCGCGTGGTGCAAATCGGGCAACGTGCGCAAGGTTACGCCGCCGATGATTTTCAGTGGGGCGTCGATCAGGGCTTCCATCTGGTGCCCGCCGAACAGTGCTGGTATCGCTCCATGACGCCGCTGATGGCCGAGGTGCGCGCGCGTATCGGCGACGGCCCGGTGTATCTCTCTTACGACATCGACAGCTTCGATCCCGCGTGGGCACCCGGCACCGGCACGCCGGAAGTGGGCGGTTTGACCTCGATGCAAGGGCTGGAGATCGTGCGCGGCTGCCGTGGACTCAATCTGGTGGGCGGCGATCTGGTGGAAGTCTCGCCGCCGTACGACATCAGCGGTATGACCTCGCAGCTGGCGGCCAATATCCTTTATGAGATGCTGTGCGTGTTGCCCGGCGTCCGTTACACAGAGAACAAGTGATGACACAACAGAATCTGGTTTTCCCGGCGCGCGTGCTGCGCGGTGCGGGCGTGATCAACCAATTAGGCGCGATCTGCGCCGGACTGGGACAGCGTGCGCTGCTGATTGGCGGCCATCAGGCGTTGCAGGCAGTAGAAGCGCAGGTTCGCGCGCAGCTGCTGGCGGCCAACGTCACGCTGTTAGCTCAAGAGTGGTTTGGCGGTGAAACCTCGATCAATCAGATCAATCGTCTGGCGGCGATGGCCAGCGAGCTGCACGCCGAGGTGCTGATTGGCGTGGGCGGCGGTAAATCGCTGGATACGGTGAAAGCGGTAGGCGCACAGATTGGCGTGCCGGTGATCACGCTGCCAACCATCGCCGCCACATGTTCCGCGGTGACGCCGCTGAGTATTCGCTATGACGATAACGGCAATTTCTTCGACATCTTCCCGCTACCGCAGGCACCGGCGGCGGTGATCATTGACAGCGAGCTGCTGGCTAAAGCGCCCGCCCGCTGGCTGGCCGCCGGGCTGGGCGATACGCTGGCGAAGTGGTACGAGTTCCGCGCGGTCAGTGCACGTCATCCGGCACGCGAGGGCAATGCGCTCTCGTCACTGGCGCACAGCCAGATCTGTTATGACGTAATTGGTGAACATGGACCGGCAGCCTATGCCGCAGTGCTGCGTGGTGAGAGCAGCGCGTCGCTCGATCAGGTGCTGGATGCGATCTTCACCTGGGCGGGATTAACCTCGCTAATGAGCAACGGCGCACACGCGGCGGCTTCGCACGCGATTTATGAAGGCTTTACCTTCTGCGATAAAACCCGCGAGTTTGGGCACGGCTTGCTGGTCGGCTTCGGCAACCTCTGTTTGCTGGCGCTGGAGAACCGCACCGATGAGGAAGTGCTGGATGAGATGCGCCTGGCGCGCGATTGCGGCGTGCCGCTGACGCTGAGCGAGATTGCCGAGCTGGATGAAAGTGAGCTGGCGCTGATTGTGCGCGAATCAGTGCATGCGCCGGATATGGAGAACATGGCCGAAACGGTGACCGAAGCGCGCTTGCTGGCAGCGATGGCGCGGATTGAGGGGTTAGCGGGCAGGGTTTAGTTTGTGCTCGCTGTGGTTTGAATGTGCACGCTGTGGTTTGAATGTGCTCGCTGTCCCCCTCCTCGGTCCTCCCCCATAAATGGGGGAGGAAGATGCTGCCATATGTTCGTTCTGAAGCTGCATGTGGCAGCGTCTCCTTCCCCCATTTATGGGGGAAGGCCGGGATGGGGGACAGCGTGCACCTACCGAGGATGGGGACAGCGTGCACCTACCGAGGAGGGGGACAGCGTGCACCGACCAACGGGACAGCGAGCACACACCAAAAGGGGAAAATCACCCAATCCCCAACAACCCCACCACTTCCCGCACATCCGCCACTTCATCCAGCTCCAGACACACCGCCTCGAGCTGTTCGACCTGCTCCAGCGGCAATACGCGCGCGGCCAAACTGCGGTATTTCGCCAGCAAGGCATCCAGCGTGAGCGGATTGGTCGGTGCGCCTGACGGCACCGGCACATGCTGCTGCCACTGCGCGCCCTGCCCGGTTTCCAGCCGCACCCACGGCTCGTCGTCGCGGCTCTGCTGCTCATCGATCACCAGCTCAATACGCGCCAGCAACGCTTCCACATCGGGATGCAGGCGTTTGGCGTCGTCATAACTGGCCAGCTCCGCCGAGCCGTACAGTGCGCGCGCCGCCAGCGCATACGGCAGGCTCATCTGCGCCGCCGCCAGGCTGTGTAACTCGCGTCCGCCGCACATCTCCAGCAGGAACGGATTAACGCCCACCACGATGCGCGCGATTTGCTCTACCCGCACATCATGCTGTTGCAGCAGGATTCCCAGCGCATCAATCGCCGCGTGGGTGCCACGGCACGAAGCGTAGGGTTTGATTGAGCAGCGCGCCAGTTTCCACACCTCGCCGAGATCGGCCGTCAACGCCTGCGGCTGCTGGGTTTCAGCCGCTAAGGTTTGCAGGAAGCCGCCCCAGCGCGGTTCAAACACCGCTGAAGGGCCGCTGATACCGCGTTGTGCCAGCAGCGCAGCCTGTACGCCGCCTTCAGCTGCGCGCGCGGCATGCAGTTTCTTGGTGTGCGATCCGTCGTGAATAAAGCCCCACAAACCGCCGCTGAAGCTGGCGGCAACGCCCAGCGCAGACGCACACTGTGCACGGTCGAGCTGCAGCAGCGAACAGACCGCCGCCGCCGCACCAAACACGCCGCAGCTGGCGGTAGAGTGCCAGCCTGCGCCGTTGTGCGCCGAGTAACCGCCGCAGGCTTCTAACACGCGGCGGCCGACGTCATAGCCGATCACCATCGCCACCAGCAGCGCTTGCCCGTCCACCGGCTGTGTCGCCAGCGGCAAAGCCGCCAGCAGCGCCGGGATCACCACCGCACCGGAGTGATCGCAGCCGCCGGTATCGTCGAGTTCATACATGTGCGCCGCCACGCCGTTCAGCCACGCCGCCTGTCGCGGATTGGCCTGCTGCGCGCTGCCCCAAATCTGCGCCTGTTCGCGGCCACCTTCGGCCTGCACCAGCGCCAGACACTCGCGCCAGATCGGGCTGTCGCAGCCCGCCAGCGAAGCACCGAGCGTATCGAGCAGATGGCGTTTCGCCTGCTCCACCAGCGGTTCAGGCAGTTGTGCAAAACGCGTCCCGGCGATAAAGGCCGCCAGTTGATCAAGCGAGTTCGCCATGCGCACCTCCAGTGATGCGGGTAAACACCTCCGCCGGATGGCAGAAATCGTTATCCGGCTGCGTCTGCCAGTGCGCCGCCGCCTGCTCAGCGGTGGCGATCCACACATTGTGCTGTTGCAGCATGTCGAGCAGCGCCCGCAATAAACCAATGCGTCCGGCGGTGCCGATGATTTCCGGATGCAGGCGCAGCAAGTAGCACAGGCCAAAGCGGTGAAAGCCGTGGAAATCCTGCGTCATATTCGCCAGGGTTTCGCCATACGGCGCGATGCGCGATTGTCCCGGCGGAATAGCCGGGCTGAGGTTAAAGGCGAAGTACGGCTCATCTTCCAGCGTGTAGTGCATCGGCAATTCCACCAGGCGCGTACCGGGATGGAAATACGGCAAATCATCGCCGCGCCAGCTCGATGACCATTGAATGCCGCGTGCGATCAACGCCTGCGCCAGCCCCGGTTTCCACTGCCCGGCGGGCGTGCGGAAGCCGATAATTTTGCGCCCAGTGATGTGCGTCAGTTTGTCGCAGCCGCGCGTCACGCTGGCAATTTGTTGCTCCAGCGTGAGCAGCGAGAAATCTTCATGGGTATAACCGCTGCAGGCGATTTCATGGCCGTCGGCCACGATGCGCTGTACCAATCCCGGCTGCTCTTCGGCAACAATCGCGGGCATACACCAGCTGGCTTTGAGCTGCTTTTCTGCCAGCAGTGCCAGCAGGCGATCGACGCCGCGCAGCGTGCCGTAGCGCCACACCGACAGCGTTTTATCGCGCCCCGCCACCGCCGGTGCCTGAGTGAGAATGCCGTGAATATCGTTGAAATCGATGGTGAGGATCGCCGCCGACTGGAAACCCAGCGGCCAGCGTGAAGGTTCAGTCATGCTGTTGCTCCTGCAAATACCACTGCGCCACCGCGTCGCAGCGCGCAAACCAAACGTCATCGCGCGCCGTCATATGTGCAAACAGCTGTTCCAGCAGCAGCAAGCGTCCCGGCTGGCCAGAGATTTTCGGGTGGAACAGCGTGGTGAGGCACAAGCCTTCATCCATCGCGCCATCGAACTCGCGCTGCCAGTTATCACGCGTGTGCGCATAGCTGGCGATGCGGTCGCCGCCTTTGGGGAAGTCGGGCTGGCGCGTGTAGGCCAGCGAGGCGTAATCATCCATCTCCCACTTACCGGGGATCTCCACCAGCGGCGTATGGCCCGCCACCGGAATGCTGTAGGGGCGATCGTCGCCGCGCATGCTGCTGGAGTAGATCACGCCCGCGTCGCGCAGGATTTGTGGCGTTTCCGCATGCCAGTCGCCCGACGGCGTACGAAAACCGCAGGCGGTGATGCCCAGATGCTGGTGAAAGACTTCAGCGGATTTCGCCATGACTGCGCGCTGTTCATCCGGTGAAATCGCCCAAAAGGATTCGTGGCGATAGCCGTGATAGGCCACTTCGTGGCCCTGTTCGATAATCGCCTGACACTGCTGCGGCCACTGCTCCACCACCCACCCCGGCACAAAGAAGGTGGCGGGAAGGTGGAAGGCGCGCAGCAGGTCAAGCAGACGCCCGAGCGCGCGGTACGGCCCGTAAGCCCCAAAGGTAAAATACTCTGGCGTTGACCACAGGCTGCCATTCAGCATGGCATCGCCGGTGGGACCGTCGAGGTCAAACGCCAGCGCCATACAGCCGCGTTTACCCTGCGGCCAGCGCACTGCGCCCGGTTGTTGCATCTGCGCGCTCCTTAGCCCTGGTTGACGGTCGCCTTCGCCACGCCGTTGTCTGCCAGACCCCATTTGCCGAGGATTTTCTGGTAAGAGCCATCAGCAATCATCGCGTCGATAGCCGCCTGAATCGCGGTGGTCAGCTCGCCCGCATCTTTACCAATCGCCATGCCGGTGTACTGGAAGGAGAAGGCTTTATCCAGCGCCTTATATTTGCCCTTTTCCAGATCCATGATGTACGGCAGCGTTTCACTGCCCTGCACCACGCCATCCAGACGGTTCTGACGCAGTTGGGTGCGCGCATCGGCGGTGCCTTCAGCACCTACCACAATGATCGCCGGCTTACCGGCCGCTTCACAGTGCGCTTTTGACCAGTTGGCAATCTCCTGCGGGAAAGTGGTGCGACGGCTGGTACCGACTTTCTTACCGCACAGATCCATCGCGCTGTTGATGTCGCTGCGCGCGGATTGGGTGTAGAACTGCGGGCCGGTTTTGAAGTAATCGATAAAGTTCACCACCTGCTGACGCTCTTTGGTGTCCGTCATGCCGGACATCACCAGATCGACGCGCCTGGTCACCACCGCGTTCACCATCTGTTCGAAGGCGATCTCCTGCCAGTTGATCTTCACGCCGAGTTTTTCACCAATCGCCTGGCCGAGGTCGTAATCCACGCCGGTCAGCTGGTTGGTCGCCGGATCTTTAAAATCCATTGGCGGATAGTTCGGCATGATCGCTACCGTCAGCCCTTTCTCTTTGATCGCCGCGGGTACGGCGATGTCTGCCCAGGCAGAGGATTGCAGCAATACGGCGGCACTGATGGCACTCAATAACAGCTTTTTCATATTCACCCCGGTAATGTTTAAAGAAGAATCGCGTTAATAAAGTTTTTCATCCGTGGATTTTGCGGGTTCAGCAGAATGTCTTCCGGTGCGCCCTGCTCGATAATCCGTCCCTCGTCCATAAACACCACCTGATTGGCCACCTCACGGGCAAAGCCCATTTCGTGCGTGACCACCAGCATGGTGGTGCCCTCTTTTGCCAGCTGACGCATCACCGCCAGCACTTCGCCCACCATCTCCGGATCCAGCGCCGAGGTGGGTTCGTCAAACAGCATCAGTTTGGGTTTCATCGCCAGCGCACGAGCAATCGCCACGCGCTGCTGCTGACCGCCGGAGAGCGACTGCGGATAGTCGTGCGCTTTGTGCGCCAGACCAACGCGATCGAGCAGCGCCATCGCCTCTTCGCTGGCTTCGCGCCTTGGGCGCAGCAGCACGCGACACGGCCCTTCGATGATGTTCTCCAGCGCAGTTTTGTGTGGGAACAGGTTAAAGCGCTGGAACACCATGCCGGTTTGCAGGCGCTGGCGCGCAATCTGCTTGTCGCTTAGCGCATGCAGTTTGTTACCGGCGATGCGATAGCCCGCCAGCTCGTTGTCAACCCAAATCCCGCCTTTATCGACCTTTTCCAGCTGGTTAATGCAGCGCAAAAAGGTGCTTTTGCCGGAACCGGATGGGCCGAGGATGCACATCACCTCGCCGTAGTTCACTTCGAGGCTGACATCCTTCAGGGCGTGGAACTGGTCGAAATATTTGTTCACCTTAACGGCGCGCACGATGTTTCTCATGTTGGGCTCCTGTTTACTGACGCTGACGATGGCCGCGTGAGAAATAACGTTCCAGTCGGCTCTGTCCAAACGACAACACCGTGACCACAATCAGGTACCAAATGCCTGCCACGAACAGTAGTTCCATGACGCGCGCGTTGGCGAAGTAGATGGTTTGCGTGTTGTAGAGCAGTTCGGAGTACTGAATCATGCTGGCGAGGCTGGTGGTTTTGATCATGCTGATAAATTCGTTGCCGACCGGCGGCAGAATCACGCGCATCGCCTGCGGCAGAATGATGCGCTGCAGCGCCTGCAGACGCGGCATGCCGATGGCTTTCGCCGCTTCGTATTGCCCGGTATCCACCGACAGCAGGCCCGCGCGCACCACTTCCGAGGTGTACGCGCCCTGATTGATGCTCAAACCGAGCAGCGCGGCGAGGAACGGCGTCATGATGGTGACGGTTTGCACGCTGAACACGCCGGGAATGCTGATAGTGGGAAACACCAGCGCGAGGTTGAACCACAGCAGCAGCTGCAGAATCAGCGGCGTACCGCGAAAAATCCACGCGTAGCCCACGGCGATGTAGTGCAGCACCGGATTCGGCGACATGTACATGATGGCGGTGATGACGCCAAACAGCACGCCGAGCCCCATCGCCAGCACCGACATGATCAGCGTGTTGACCACGCCGTTGAGAATCGCCTGGGCGGTAAAGAACTGGCCGACAAACGACCATTCGATATTGCCGTGCGCAAAGGCGTTTACCAGCAGCGCCAGCAGCAGCAGAATCACCGCCGACGCGGTGATACGGCCGTAGTAACGGCGCGGCACCACCTGGTAACGATCGAGATCGTAATGCGTCTGCTCGCGGCTGTTGTTCAAACCCGGCTCAATCGGCGTTGATTGCGACATAAGTTCTCCTCAGGCGCGTGGGCCAGCGTAATCGTCGGTCCAGCGCTGCTGGTCCTGCATCAGGGTTTGCAGACGTGCCAGCTGCTCACGTACGCGTGCCGGTGCGGTACCGCCGTAGCCGCTTCGGGCCGCCAGCGCGGCTTCCAGCGTCAGCGCACTGCGCACCTCCGGCGTTAAGCGGACATCCACCGCCTGCAGTTGCGCATCGCTGAGATCCGACAGACCGCAGTTTTCGCGCTCGCACAGCTGCACCAGCTGGCCAGTGATCTCATGCGCTTCGCGGAACGGCACGCCGCGCATCGCCAGCCAGTCAGCCACTTCGGTTGCCAGCGTGAAGCCATCCGGTGCCTGCTCGCGCATCACGTCGGTGTTAAATTTCAGCGTCGCCATCATGCCTGCCATCGCCGGTAGCACCAGCAGCAGCGTATCCACCGCATCAATCACATTGCGTTTGTCGTCGCTGAGATCGCGGTTGTAGGAGAGCGGCATCGCTTTCATGGTGGTGAGCAGCGCCATCAGATTGCCGACCAGGCGGCCAGCGCGGCCGCGCGTCAGTTCGGCGATGTCCGGGTTTTTCTTCTGCGGCATGATGGAGCTGCCGGTGGCGTAGCTGTCATGCAGCTCGACCCAGCGGAACTGGCGCGATGCCCACATGCACACTTCTTCGCACAGGCGTGACAGGTTGATGCCGATCATGCTGGTGACAAACAGGAATTCAGCGGCATAGTCGCGGCTGGCAACGGCATCAATGGAGTTTTCACACGGCGCGAGATAGGAAAGATCGGCGGCGGCCTGCTCCGGCTGGCGCGCAATGGCGGAACCGGCCATCGCCGCGGCACCGAGCGGACAGCGTGCGCTGCGGCGATCCCAATCCTGCATACGTTCAATATCGCGGGCAAAGGATTGCGCGTGAGCCAGTAGTTGATGACCAAAAACAATCGGCTGCGCCTGCTGCAGATGCGTGAAACCGGGCGCGACGCTTTCGGTGTGCTGTGCCGCCTGCTCGACCAGCGCCTGCTGCAAGGCCAGCAACGCGCTCACCACCTTGCGACCGTTGTCGCGCAGGTAAAGACGCAGGTCGTTAACGGTTTGATCGTTACGCGAACGCCCGGCGCGCAGCTTGCCGCCCAGCGGACCTAAACGCTCGGTCAGCGCGCGTTCGATAAAGGTGTGCACATCTTCGTCGGCGGCAATCGGATGCAGCTGACCGGCGCGATAATCGGCGTCTAACGCGTCAATGGCCGCCAGCATGGTGCTGAGCTCTTCGCCGCTCAGCAACTCGCCGCGCGCCAGTTCACGGGCATGCGCCCGGCAGCCCGCCAGATCGTAAGGTGCCAATGCAAAGTAATAATCCGGGCTACGAGACAGCGCGGTTAAACTCGCCGCCGGTGCCGCTTTAAAACGCGCGCCCCATAACAGTTCGGCATTATCAGACATGCTATTTCCCCTTACAGATAATCATCAGCGATATGAAAAAGATATGGATGAGCCAGTTGAAATAATAAAAACTTATTTTATGGCCACACTGGTAAATAGGGCCTATTTCAGGTTCACTGTACTTTCACCGCAATTATTCCGGAGTTGAATAGCAAAAATGGAAAGTAAAGTTTCCCAGTCCGGAAACAATGCAAATAATCGCAGCGATAATGCGGTTCTGGCACTGAGTAATATCGATTTAAAATTACTGCGGGTATTTAAATGCGTGGTAGAAGCGGGCGGATTAACCGCTGCCAGCCACGAATTGAATATTGGTCTGGCGGCGATCAGTAAACAGGTTTCCGATCTGGAAATTCGTCTCGGCATGACGTTATGCAGCCGCGGACGCGAAGGTTTTGAGCTGACGCAGTACGGCATCAACGTCTATCAGGCCACGCTGGAGCTGTTCGTCTCGCTGAATCTGTTTCGCGAGCGGCTGCACAACAGCCGCAACGAACTGCTGGGCGACATTGCCATTTGCGTGGTGGATAACACCATCTCCGATCCGCAATCTCCGGTCACCGCAGCGGTGCAACAGCTGCACCAGAAAGCGCCAAAGGTACAAATTCGACTGCAAACCGCGCAATTAGATGATATTGAGCGCGGCATCAGTGAAGGCCGTTTTCATTGTGGTATTGCACCGGTTTATGAAATGAAAAGTGATTTTGATTACTTCCCGCTTTATAAGGAATATTCAAAATTATATTGCTCTATGTCACATCCTTTATATTCTGGATCGTGCGATAAAAATATATCGCCGGACATATTACGTGAGCAGAAAATTATTAATCATTTATATGTGACGCCGCGCGACGATCGTCGCATCATTCCCTTACAGGACAGCGGCGTGCAGGCGGTTCAGGTTGAATCTGTCGCCATGCTGATTTTAACCGGCCATTTTATTGGTTATTTACCGGAACATTATGCCGCCGCGTTTATTGCGCGTGGGCAGCTGTGTGAGTTGGGTGATGATTCGACTCGCCGTGAAAACCCGTTTTGTTTGATGATGAAGAAGGGCCGCAAAATAAACCCGATTATCCGGCTGTTTATGCAGGCGCTGGGGATTGGCGAGGCGGAAGGACCGCACTGAGTTGGTGCGTTTGGAGATTGTGCTCGCTGTGCCTGGGTTTTGTGCTCGCTGTCCCCCATCCCGGCCTTCCCCCGCAAGCGGGGGAAGGAGACGCTGCCACATGTAGCTTCAGAACTAACATATGGCAGCATCTTCCTCCCCCATTCATGGGGGAGGACCGAGGAGGGGGACAGCGAGCACAGGCACAATCACAATCACAATCACCCCAACACCTTATACATCACCGTAGTCGCATCCAGCACACCTTCGGTTGACTCGGCATACAGCGGAATCGACCCAGCAATCTGCCAATCCATCGACAAATACAATGTGGTTGCCACGTCGCCGCTGCGCGTATCCAGCACCAGCAGGGTTTTCCCCTGCTGTGCCGCCAGCTGTTCCGCCTGCTGCATCAGGCGGCGCGCGATGCCCTGACGTCTGGCGCGGGGATGCACCAGCAGCTTACTGATCTCCGCCCGATGGCGACCGTTCGGCATTGCGCTGAATCCCACCATCACCGTCGCCACAATCACGCCCTGCTGATACGCCACCAGCAGCTGATTATCGCCGCTCGCCAGGCTGTAAATTTTGTCCTGCCAGAAGCGCTCAATGGCCGCGCGATCGCCCGCATCAATAAAGCCCACGCTGGCGCCATCGGCGACGCAGCCCTGCAGCACATCACACAATGCCGCCAGCAGCGGCTGCGCCTGGGTGGCGCTGAGAGGTTCGATGTCAATCATGGTTTGCATACCACCAAAATGTAGCGCGCGCCGCCTTCGGCATGGGCGGCAAACCCGGATTTGCCAGTGAGATGAAAGCGCAGACAGTCGCCTGCCTGCAGCGTCCAGTGCTGATCGTCCATGCTGATGGTCAGCTCGCCCGATTGCAGCCAGATGTGCTGCTCCAGTCCCTGAATCGGCGGCGCATCGTAATCAATGCGCGCGCCAGGACGCAGCACACCTTCCACCACTTCCGCTTTAAAGTGGCTGGCGGGCGGTGATACGTTGCGGCGCTGGAAGCCGCTGGCGTCATCGCGCCATACCGGCTGTTGCGCCGCATTCAGCAGCAGCGCGGCCTCCTCTTCCACCTCGCTCAGCAGGCGCGACATGGTCAAGCCGTAGGCCACGCAAAGGCGGTTAAGCAAAGCGGCTGTGGGGCTCGTTTCGGCGCGTTCAATGCGCGACAACGACGCCCGACTGATGCCGGTCGCCATCGCCAATTCATCTAATGACCAACCGCGTTGTACGCGTAATTCAGCCAGTCGCGCCGCCAGTCGATCGTCGGTATCCGAAGCAGACATCTTCACCTCTCACATACGGGAAATAAATCTCAAATATGAGATATGACCTTAAATAAATAAAGCGGTCAAGTTGTACAATTAAAAAATCATTGTACAACCCAGTCGTGGGGGTTAAGGTGTTGTTATGCAGGTCAGAATTTTTGAGGACTTTATGGCCTTATACAGTATCGGGGATGTGGCCGAACGCTGTGGAATCAACCCGGTAACGCTTCGCGCTTGGCAGCGACGTTACGGTCTGTTAAAACCCCAGCGTACCGAAGGTGGTCATCGGCAGTTTGATGATGAAGATGTTCAGCGTATCGAAGAGATAAAACGCTGGATTGAGAGTGGCGTGCCCGTTGGCAAAGTGAAAGCGTTGCTGGAAGGCGCCACGGTCAATGTGGATGACGGTTGGTCGGCGCTGCAGGAAGAGTTGATGAGCGTACTGCGCCACGTTCGCCCGGCGAAGTTGCGCGTTAAAATTGCCAATATTGGCCGGGAACATCCGGTGGATGCGTTAATCGATCACGTGTTCGTGCCGGTTCGCCAGCGTCTTGGTTTAGATCAGAACACCGCGCGCACCATGTGCAGTCTGCTTGATGGCGCGCTGATTGATTATGTGGCGTTTTGTCTGGCCTGTGGACGTAAAAAAGCCGGTAAAGATGCCTTGATGCTGGGTTGGGCGGTGGAAGATCGTACCCGCATCTGGCTGGAAGCCTGGCGTTTGTCGCAGCAAGGCTGGCGCATGGATGTGTTGGCGGAGCCGCTGGACATGCCGCGCCCTGAGTTATTCCCCGGACAAAACCTGTTTATCTGGACCGGCAAAAAGCCGACGCGTCGTCAGGTCGAGCAGTTTGAACACTGGCAGGCGCAGGGTTTTGCCATTCACCTGCACGATCCCGCATAAGTAAAATCGCACACACGGCCTTTGCCTGGCGTGGTGTGCGCGTTATCATGCCGCCCTAAATTTCTTTTCTCAGGTCTCCTCATGAACTGGAATAAACTCCTTATCGGTTCCCTGTTTGCCATCATGGCGCTTGGCGGCATGGGCGGCATGATGCTGGTCGGCTACAGCCTCATTGTGCATGCCCACTAAGTTTGCGCTGCACGCGCTCTAACAGGCGATCGCAAATCAACGCCAGCAGCGCCACCAGCAGCGCGCCCTGAATCACATAGGCGGTGTTAAAGCCGCTAAGACCGATTATCACCGGCGATCCCAGACTCTCCGCGCCCACCGTAGAGGCGATTGTTGCCGTGCCGATGTTGATCATCACCGAGGTTCGCACGCCCGCCATGATCACCGGTGCCGCCAGCGCCAGCTCAATCTGCCACAAGCGTCGCCACGGCCCCATGCCGAGGCCGACCGCGATTTCACGATTGCTGGCCGGTACGCTATCTAAACCTGCCAGCGTGCCCTGCAAAATCGGCAGCAAGCCGTAGAGAAACAGCGCCATCACCGCGGGCGTGGCACCAAACCCCATCACCGGCACCGCAATCGCTAACACCGCAACCGGCGGAAAGGTTTGCCCGGCCGCCGCCACGGTTTCCAGCAGCGGACGAAAGGCGCGCCCGGCGTGACGCGTAGCAAACACCGCACAGCCAACGCCGACCAGCAACGCCAGCAGGCTGCCGCTGACCACTAACGCCAGATGCGCCAGCGCCAGCCGCCAGAAACTCTCCTGCTGATAGAGCGGACGCTCCAGCTGTGGAAACCAGTGAGCAAACAGCGGACCGCTGTGCGGCAAGCCCCACAGCAGCAGCAGAAAGGCCGCCAGCAGCCAATAGAGCGGATCGCGTAACAGCCGCATCAGCTCGCCTCCTGCTGGCGCAGCAGATCGCTGAAGTGCAGCACGCCCAGCGGCTGTTGCTGCTGATCGATCACCGGCAATTTGTCGGTGCGGCGCGCAATAAATTGCGACAGCGCTTCACGCAGCGTCAGCGATTCGGCAATCGGTTCGGCGTCCAGCCATTCACCGCGTCGCGCCGCGCTGCCCGCACGTCCCAGCGCCAGCAAACGCACGCCGAGCTCGCTGCGACCAAAGAACTCGCGGGCAAAGTCGTTCACCGGCTGCGTCAGCAGATCGATTGGCCTGCCCTGCTGCACGATTTCGCCGCCGTCCATCAGCACCAGCTGATCGGCCAGCGTCAGCGCTTCATCAATGTCGTGCGTCACCAGCACCACGGTGCGACCGGACATTTTCTGAATGCGCAGCATCTCGTGTTGCAGCGCCAGACGGTTGACCGGATCGAGCGCACCGAAAGGTTCATCCATCAGCAGCAACTCGGGATCGGCCGCCAGCGCACGCGCCACGCCGACGCGCTGCTGCTGTCCGCCCGACAGCTGATGCGGCATGCGTGTCGCCAGATGGCTGTCGAGATTGAGCAGCGCCAGCAGCTCCTCGACGCGTTGTTTGATCTTCGCCTGCGGCCAGCCGAGCAGCGAGGGCACGGTGCCGATGTTCTTCGCCACGTTCCAGTGCGGAAACAGGCCAATCGACTGAATGGCATAACCGATGCGGCGGCGCAACGCGCGCGCATCCATGGTTTCGATGGCTTCGCCAGCAAAACGGATTTCGCCGCTGTCGTGCTCCACCAGCCGGTTGATCATCTTCAGCGTGGTCGACTTGCCCGAACCTGAGGTGCCAATCAGCACGGTAAAACTGCCCTTCTCAATCTTCAGCGACAGGTTACGTATCGCCTCTTTGCCAGCGAACACTTTGCTCACCTGGTGAAATTCAATCATGACGTCTCTCCAGCAGTGCCGACAGTAAACGCAGCAGCGCATCAAAAATCACCGCCAGCGCCACCACCGGAATCACGCCCAGCAGCACCAGATCCAGCGCGCTGCTCAGCAATCCCTGAAAAACAATGGCGCCGAATCCGCCCGCCCCAATCAGCGCCGCGACCACCGCCAGGCCCACGGTTTGCACCACCACCACGCGCAGCCCGGAGAGCCACACCGGCAGCGCCAGCGGCAGTTCGGCGTGCCAGAACTGTTGCCACGCGCTCATGCCCATGCCGCGCGCGGTTTCACGCACTTCCTGCGGCACCTGCTGCAAACCGGCCACCACGCTGCGCACCAGCGGCAGCAGCGCGTAGAGCACCAGCGCAATCAAGGCCGGTGCAATACCGATGCCGCTGATGCCCCAACGGGCCAGCAGCGGAAAATGCGCCACCAATCCCGCCAGCGGCGCAATCAGTAAACCGAACAGCGCCACCGACGGCACCGTTTGAATCAGGTTAAGCACGCTAAATGCGGCATTCTGCCAGCGCGGACGTCGCGCAATCGCCAGCCCGAGCGGCAATCCGATGATTACCGTCGGCAGCAGCGTGCCGCCCAGCAGCCACAAATGCTGCGTGAAGGCCGCATCAAACACCGCCGTGCGGTTGGCGTACTCTTTCAAAAGCGAGAGACGATCAAGATGACCGCTGAGTAACAGCGCCAGCGGCAGCAGCCAGATTTGCAGGTTGAGCACAATGCGCCACGGGGTACTGCGGGTGATTTGCCGGACCGCTTCCGCCGCCAGCAGCAGCGCCAGCGCCGCCGCACACCACAAGCCGCTGCCAAACGCGGTGCGCGCCAGCGGGCTCCCGCTGTTCGCCAGTTGTGTGGCCTGTTGTCCGGCCAGCCAGATGAGTAAGGCCAGCAGCACTTCCGCCGCCAGCAGCACCGATATCGCGTGAATGCGGCGCGGCGGCCACCACAAGCTCTGCCACAGCCACAGCAACGGGATGAACAGCAGTATGCTGTTGGTCACCTGCCATAACGTCAGCGGCTGGCCAGAGACCAGCCGATTGGCGGCAAAGCTCAATAGCGGCAAGGCAAACAGCGCCAGCGTGATAAGCGCGATTAACACCAGCAGCACCGGCTGCTGGCGCGGTCGGAATAACAACGACGACACTGCTTACAGCAACTTATTGGTCTGTAGCCACTGTTTCGCGACCTGGCTGGCATCCTGACCATCCACCGCGATCTGCGCATTCAGCTGCTGCAGGGTTTTCTCATCCAGCTTGCTGAAGACCGGCTGCAGCCAGTTGCCGATGTCCGGATATTGCTTGAGCACGCTTTCGCGGATCACCGGCGCAGGGGCATAAATCGGCTGCACGCCTTTCGGATCGCTCAGCGTTTGCAGGCCCAGCGCCGCTACCGGACCGTCGGTGCCGTAGGCCATCGCCGCGTTCACGCCAGAGGTTTGCTGCGCCGCCGCTTTGATGGTCACGGCGGTGTCGCCACCGGCCAGCGACAGCAGCTGCGCCTGCTCCAGTTTGAAGTTGTAGGCTTTTTCAAACGCCGGTAACGCATCGCTGCGTTCGATAAATTCCGCCGAGGCAGCCAGTTTGAAAGTGCCGCCTTTTTTCAGGTAAGCGCTGAGATCGTCCAGCGTGTTGAGGTTGTTCTTCTGCGCCACGTCGCCGCGCACCGCAATCGTCCAGGTATTGTTAGCTGGCGCGGGCGTCAGCCACACCAGATGATTTTTCTCGGCGTCGAGTTTTTTCACCTTCTCGTAGCCCTGCTGAGCGTTCTTCCACGCCGTGTCTTTTTCATCGTTGAAGAAAAATGCGCCGTTGCCGGTGTATTCCGGGTAGATATCCAGCTCACCGGCGGTGATCGCGCCGCGCACCACTTGCGTGGTACCGAGCTGGATTTTATTGACGGTTTTTACCCCATGTTTGTCCAGCACCTGCAGAATAATGTTGCCGAGTAGCGAGCCTTCGGTATCAATTTTGGAACCGACTTTCACCGGATCCGCCGCCTGCGCTGCACCCATGCTCATTGCCAATGCCATCATTCCCAATAAACCCTGCTTTATCATCCCGCTTCCCTCATTTGTTTTCATTGTGTGACTATCAAGCGTAGCCTGGCGAAAGGGTATAGGCGCGGTCAAGCGGCTTACTTCGTGCTTTTTTTGCTATCAATTGCCTATCGGTTATAACCAAAACGCAGCACATATAACCAATTGGAATTTTCGATGTTAAGACGGCGGCTTATGCTCACAGTCCCACTCATTACAATAAATTACAAAACATCATGACCGACTTAGCTTCTCCGGCGCACGTCGCGCAGGCAGGGAATGTCCCCATCGGTGAGACCAAATGGATCCGCAGCGCGGCCGATGTCTCCGGGCTGGTGAACAACAGCAACGAATCGCGCAGCAACGCGCGCATCGTGATCGCCATTGCGCTGGGCGGCGTGTTCCTTGACGCCTACGATCTCGGCGCATTGGCGTTTGGCATCAAAGACGTGACGCGCGAGTTCCAGCTGACGCCCGCAGGCACCGGCATGGTGGCATCGGCGATTACCTTTGGTGCGATTGTTGGGGCGCTGATTGGCGGCTACCTCACCGACAAAATCGGCCGCTATCGCGTGTTTATGGCCGACATGTTTTTCTTCGTGGTGGCAGCGTTAGCCTGTGCGTTCGCGCCAAACGAATATGTGCTGGCCGGCGCGCGCTTTGTGATGGGCCTCGGCGTCGGGATCGACTTACCGGTGGCGATGGCGTTTCTCGCCGAGTTTTCGAAGCTGCGCGGGCAAGGCAATAAGGCCGCCAGCGTGGCGATGTGGTGTCCGACATGGTACGCGGCGATCAGTATTTCCTACCTGCTGGTCCTGCTGCTGTATGCGGTGTTGCCCGAAAGCCACACCGATTGGCTGTGGCGTTTGATTCTGGGTTTTGGTGCGGTGCCTGCGCTGCTGATCATCGCTATTCGCAGCCGTTACATGAGTGAGTCGCCGATTTGGGCAGCCAATCAGGGCAACCTCACAGGCGCGGCGGAGATTCTGCGCAACTCTTACAACATCAATGCGCAGGTGGCGGATGACGCCGATCTGACGCCGCAGAAAGCGGTACGTAAAGCCAGCTGGCGTAACTACGGCGCGCTACTGCAGGGCGTCTATCGTCGCCGTACCATTCTGGCAACCGTCACCTCCATCGCCTCGTCGTTTGCCTATAACGCGGTGGCGTTTGGTTTGCCGGTGATTATCTCCAGCTTCTTTGCGCAATCGATGCTGACCACCATTCTGGTATCGCTGGCGCTGAATCTGCTGTTTGCCTTTGTCGGCGGCTTGCTGGCGGTGCGGCTGGTGCCGCGTCTCGGCGCGTGGAAGATGTCGGTGGCCGGTTACGCTTGTCAGTGCGTGGCGCTGCTGGGACTGGCGTTGATTGGTCGTCCGGAAGGCGGCGAACAGGCGGCGGTGGCGATTGCCATGCTGGCGCTGTTCCTGTTTGGTCAGGGCTTTGGTCCCGGCTCGCACACCATGACATTTGCCTCGCTAAGCTATCCGGCTTCGCTGCGCGGCGTGGGCGTCGGCTTCAACCAGACGCTGATGCGCGGCAGTTCCACCGTGTCGCTGTTCGCCTTCCCGCTGCTGGTGGCGGCGTTTGGTACCGGCGTGTTCTGGGTGATTTTCCTTGCGCCGCTGATTGGCTTACTGGCGCTACTGGCGATTCGCTGGGAGCCGTCGGGTTACGACGTGGATGCGGAAGATTTTCAGTGATGGATTAACAGAGGTCGCCATAAATGGCGACCTTCGTCTTTAAGCCGTCAGGCGAAACTCGCCCAGCGTATTGGGAATGCGCGGGAAGGTATGCAAAAACCACGGCGTGAACTGCGCCGGATTCTCCTGCATCTCCTGCTGAATCTGCGCAATCGAGCGATAGCACCATGCATCCGCCTCTTCCGGGTTGAGGACCGGCTGCTCATCGCTGATGGCGAAGAACACGTGCCCATATTCATGCTCGGTCAAGCCATTACTCAGCGGCAGGTTGTAGCTCAGCTCAAACACCGGCGTTAACGCAACATTCATGCCCATCTCTTCACGCAAACGGCGCTCGGCGGCATCGCGCGTGGATTCCTGCGGATAGGGATGACTGCAGCAGGTGTTACTCCACAATCCACCACAGTGATATTTAGTGCTGGCACGGCGTTGCAGCAGCACTTCATGGCGCGAATTGAACACGTAAACCGTCACCGCGCGATGCAGCAATCCTTTTTCATGCACTTCCAGCTTTTCCATTTTGCCGATAGGGCGATCGAGGTGGTCAACGAGAATAACTTCAATGGCGGGCATGACAACTCCTTCGGAAAATTCGCAGCTATTGTACACAACCTCCAAAGGGTTGATGGAGGAAATAGCGCACATTCCGTGCGTTAACGTGGGCACATTAAAGCGTAGCAGCCTGCGGAGAATTCAGCATAAAAAAGCGGGGAATGGCGTTAATAGAGAAGATGTGTGCGGTGTGTGAGAAGGCCGCCATGCATGGCGACCAACTCCACAAAACTTACAGCTTAAAGCTTTGCACCACCTGCTCCAGCTGCACGCTTTGCTGCTGCATCGACTGCGCGGCGGCTGAAACCTGCTCGACCAGCGCGGCGTTCTGCTGAGTGCTGCCGTCCAGCTGGGTAATCGCCACGTTAACCTGATCGATGCCCATGCTCTGCTCGCGGCTCGCTGACATGATTTCGCTCATCAGCGTAGTCACGCTGCTGACGCCCTGCATCAGCTCATCCATGGTTTGCCCGGCCTGCTCCACCAGTTGGCTGCCGGTATCAATATTCGCCACCGACTCCTCAATCAGCTTCTTAATTTCACGCGCCGAGTTAGCCGAGCGCTGTGCCAGGTTGCGCACTTCCGAGGCCACCACGGCAAAACCGCGCCCCTGTTCACCGGCGCGCGCCGCCTCTACCGCGGCGTTCAGCGCCAGGATGTTGGTCTGGAAGGCGATGCTGTCGATGACGCTGATGATATCAACCACTTTGCGCGAAGAGTGATTAATCGCGCCCATGGTGGTGACCACCTGACGCACCACTTCGGTGCCGCGTGCCGCAACCTGCGACGCGCCATCCGCCAGCTGATTCGCATGCGTGGCGTTATCGGCGTTCTGACGCACCGTGCCGGTCAGCTCTTCCATTGATGCTGCCGTTTCAACAATCGAACTGGCCTGCGATTCGGTACGCGCCGAGAGATCGGCGTTGCCGCTGGCGATTTCACGCGAAGCCGCCGTAATCGCCAGCGCGCTATCGCCCACCTGACGCATCAGGCCTTGCAGATAGGCGATGAACTGGTTGAAGCTCTGCGCCACGGCGTTGAATTCCGGGCTGTTGCTGGCGGGCAGACGCTGCGTCAAATCGGCACCGCCGGTCGATAAGGCTTCAATGTTGCTGTTCAGCACCGCGAGGCGTTTCATCATGGCGCGCACAAAGCCCAGCAGCACCAACAGCAGGATCACCGCCAGCGGAATCTGCACCAGACCCAGACGCGTCAACATGCTGTGAGTTTGCGCATCCAGCAAGCTCGACGGCACATCGCTGGCGAGATACCACGGGCTACCGGCAATCGCCTGCACAAACAGCGTGTGTTCGCCATCTTCACCTGTAAAGGTGGTTTGCGCGGGCTTGCTGCCCGCCTGCGCCAGCAGACCTTTTAACGCGGACGCCATCGGCAGCTGGGTATCGGCGAGGTTTTCCAGCTTCGGCGCACCATCCACCAGCGCGGCGTTACCGACCACTTTGCCGTCGGCTTCAACGATCAGTACGCGGCCCTGAATCGCCTCACCCATCTGTTTTGCCAGCTGGTTGAAGAAGCCGAGCGTCACGTCAATGGTCGCTACGCCCCATACGGTGCCATCGCGATAGATCGCCATCGCGCAGTTGGTACGTGGCTGCGGGCTGGCAGCATCCTGATAGGCTTTCGCCCAGGCGCACTGGCCCTTCGGCGCGCTCAAACCATCTTTGTACCAGGATTGCTCCCAGTATTTGTCGGCGGCGTCCGAGTTCCAGTAAGTGTTGACCTGCAGCTGGTTACTGGCGTTGCGCGCAAAGAACGAACTGTCTTTCTCTTTGGCCGGATCGCGACGGTTCGGTAACGGCCAGATGCCACCGCCGAACACGTTGCTGTCCTGATATTGGTTAACTAAGGCGGGCAGCAAGGTATCAATGGCTGCGCTATCCATCACGCCTGCGGCTTCGGTAATGGCGCGCTGCTGTGCCTGGACGCGGTTCATCTGCTCGACGATGCGTCCGGCCAGGCCGTCCACTTCGTAACGTACCAGACGACTTTCATTTTCGGAGAGTTGCGGCGCGATAAACTGATTAATTACCAGCACGGTAACCAGCATCAGACCGGCAAAAAAGGCGACCAGCGTCGCGGTGAAACGGGATTGTGTTGTTTTGAACATTATGTGTGCCCTTACCCTGGTTGGCGAGTTGCCTGATCGAGGTTAACGGCGTGTTAATGGGGAACTTGAGGTGAGCACGATCACAAAGCAGTGAAATAGTTGATTTGGGTGATAATTTAAAATCGTAGGGTCGGCATCGATGCCGACCTGATTTACGGAGCGGGAGTTTCAACCACTTCCTGGCGCGGCCGGAACACATGATTATTGCCGTCCGCCAGCAAACGTTGCAGCAGCTGCTGCCCACCGCGATCGTCAGCCTGCGCAAACTGGCGTTCGGCTTCGGTAATTGGCGTGGACCACAGCAGATTCACGCGGTCGCCATCGCGTTTCGGCAGGCGGAATTGCGCCGCTTCGGGAGCGAGATCGTTGGCCAGCAGGAAGCTTTCAAAGCCAACCGGCGCCACTTCCGACGCCAGCGTATGCCCTTCGCCAATCCAGGTCAGGCGTGCCCACGGCAGATGGGCAAACTCAGCCAGCGCGCTCGCCATCTGCACCGCATTGGCTTCGGTCATCACTTCACCGTCCACCGCCATCGCCAGCTCGACGCGGCGATACTGCGGCGCCAGCTCGTCAAACAGGTGATCCACCTGCGGCATCGGACGGATCCCCATGCCAAGCGTCAGGAAATACCAAACGCCATTGTGCAAGTGCTGCGAAATCGCCATTGGCGGCCAGTTGCCTTGATCGATGGAGTAATATTTTACCGATTCGCCAAACTGCGCCTGATAACACTGCATCAGCTCGCGCTGCACCACATCCCACAAGTGTCCGTCGTGCCAGTCACGCCAGAAGTGACGCTGCTGTTCAGCGCGCGCGTAGTAATCGTTGGTGGAGGCCGATCCCAGCGGTGCGGTCAGGCGATTCTCTTTGATGCAGGCAGCAGAAAAACTCACCTGCTTATCCTGATACAGGCTCCAGCCGGGGATCACCGCCAGCAGTTGACCGTAATACCACAGCGCGGCGCCGTCGTCGCTGGGCTCCCACAGCACCTGTAAGCCGGCGGTATCGAGCATTGGCTCGGCTTCCAGCGTGCGGCAATACTCGGCACTGAGCAGCGGCGCGATGCCCTGCTCCATAGCTTCACGATCTTCCTGCGCGGGCGCAGGCAGCAGGTTACGCAGCCAGCAGCCGCGCACCGCGTATTGGCTGCGAAACAGGTCATTCGGCCAGATATAAAAATAGGCCGTACGCGCATCCTGCTCGACGATCGCGGTTAGTGTGTGTTGCTGATTCGGCACCTCAGCAATCAGAGGTTGGTGGGTCATAACGCCTCGATATTACCTGGAGGAATCCATTTTCCCCGAGAATAGAGCAGGATCGGCACTCGTGCCATGTGACACAAGGGTAAAACTCTCAAAGTGCCAGAAGGGAAAGATGAGTGCGGCTTATCAATTGCCGCTTAACACGCTGACAAGCTTCAGATTAATTTGCGATTCTTTTACAATTTCGCGTGATATGGTTTGCGCATTCACCTCTTTGGAGCTGCCATCATGGTGCTGCAAAACCTCGATCTGAACCTGCGTGACGTGGTTATTTTCGCGATGTTGGTGTGGCTGTTTATCCGTTATACATGGGTGATGACGTCGCTGACGCTGTTGCTGAGCGGCGTGGCGTTGCTGGTGTTATTACCGCTTGATATCTATTACAGCCTGCTGCCGCTGGCGCTGATTGGCCTCGGACTTGGCATGATGCTGCACCATTATCAGCAACGTCAGCAGGCACTAAAACGTGAAGCGCGCACACCGCGCACCTACACGCAGAAAGAGGATGAGCTGCATTTGTAACGCTTAGCGGCCCATGCGCTGCATGGCGCGGGTATAAGCGCCGCGCTGAATCGACCAGCGCAGCAGCCCGGCAATCACCGCCATTTCCCGATCCACACGCCACTGCGTCAGCGGCCCAACTGGCTGCTGAATCTGCTGTTGTGCCCAGTCAGGCAACAATCCCATTCCTGCTTTCAGCATCACGCGCATTGCCGGTCTCGCCTGCCAGCTGGGTGCAGGCGCGTTAATCAGCAATTGCATCACCTCCAGCGTGCGCGCATCACAGAGCAACTCGGGCCGCATCATCTGTAGATACGCCTCAACCGCCTGCACGCTTTTCGGCACCCGCTGTGCGCCAAGCGCCTCGGCAACTAATGCCGCTTCCTGATAGTAACGATCCTGATCGGCCAGGCTGAGCTGTGGATTTTTGTAGCGCAGATGCGCCGCCAGAAAACGGCTGGTTTCCGCAACGTGTACCCAGGTAAGCAGATGCGGATCGCTGGCGGCATACGGCTTGCCCGCGTTATCGACGCCGGTGACGCGCAGGTGAATCCGTTTGACGCGGTCGATAAGGATGTTGGCATCGGCGGTGTTACCGAAGGTGGTGACGGCGATAAACTGGCTGGTGCGCCGCAGGCGGCCCATCATGTCCTGCCGGAAATTGGAGTGATCCCACACGCCCGCCAGCGCCGCCGGGTGCAGCATCTGCAACATTAAGGCGCTGATACCGCCGCACAGCATCGAGGGGAAGTCGCCATGGACGCGCCAGATAACGTGGTCCGGGCCAAATAAGCCGGGATCGCCAGGCGGTTGCGAAATGTCGAATTCGTTGAGTGACAGGCCGTTGAGGCGGAAAACTTGCTGTTGGATGCGTTCGCGGATGTTCATGGGTTTGTGCTTGTGCGGTTGTTGCCCTCACCCCGGCCCTCTCCCGCACGCGGGAGAGGGAGAGGATCGAGCCGGGATTGAATACCGCACCCATCGGTTCCCTCTCCCGCGTGCGGGAGAGGGTTAGGGTGAGGGGCATCAGCGATTACAGATAATCAAACTGTGCATCCTGCGTGCGCACCGAATCCAGTCCAATCATCACGTTGATTTTGCCTGGCTCGGCAACCTGCTGCATCTTCTGGTTCCAGAATTTCAGCGCATCAACGTCGATCTTAAACTTCACGGTCTGCGATTCACCGGCTTTCAGCATGATGCGCTGGAAGCCGCGCAGCTCTTGCACCGGACGGCTAATGCTGGCGACCGGATCGTTGAGATAGAGCTGCACCACGGTTGCACCATCGCGTTTACCGCTATTGGTCACGGTCACTGACGCTTCCACCGAGCCGTTACGCGGCATAGTGCGTGACGACATCTTCACCGGCGACACCGTGAAGGTGGTGTAGCTCAGGCCGTAACCAAACGGATAAAGCGGACCGTTCACCGCATCGTAGTAGTGCGAGGTGTACTTGTTCGGCTTGGCGAAGTTGTAGGGACGACCGGTTGGCAAGTGGTTGTAATAAATCGGAATCTGGCCCACCGAACGCGGGAAGGAGACCGGCAGCTTGCCCGACGGGTTGTAATCGCCGAACAGCACATCGGCGATCGCGTTGCCGCCTTCAGTACCGCTAAACCAGGTTTCCAGCATCGCATCGGCTTGCTGATCTTCCTTCACCACCGTCAGCGGACGGCCGTTCATCAGCACGATCACCAGCGGTTTGCCGGTGGCCTTCAATGCGGCCAGCAGCTTCTGCTGACTTTCCGGGATCACCAAATCGCTGCGGCTGGAGGCTTCGTGCGCCATGCCCTGCGCTTCACCCACGGCAGCTACCACCACATCAGCTTTTTTCGCCTGCGCTACCGCTTCGTCAATCAGCTCCTGCGGTGAACGCTTGTCCACGCTGACCGCCTGCTCATACAGATTGAGGAAGTCCTGAATGCCTTTGTTGTCGGTGATGTTAGCGCCTTTGGCGTACAGCACCGTGCCTTTGCCCGCCATCGCATTGCGCACGCCTTGCAGCAGCGGAATCGACTGTTTCGCCACGCCGGCGGCCGACCAGCTGCCCATGATGTCGCGCTGGCTATCCGCTAGCGGACCCACCAACGCAATGGTGGCGTCTTTCTTCAGCGGCAGCGTTTCGCGCCAGTTTTTCAGCAGCACAATGCTTTTACGCGCCACGTCACGCGCTTCGGCGCGATGCAAACGGCTTTCCGCATTGGTGTCCTGCGGATCGCCCTCTTTCGGCCCTAAATGACTGTAAGGATCGTTAAACAAGCCCATGTCATATTTGACGTTCAGCACATGGCGCGCGGCATCGTCCACTTCCGCCATGCTCACCGCGCCGCTCTTCACCAGGCCCGGCAGATATTTGCTGTAGTACTCGTCGCTCATGCTCATGTCGATGCCTGATTTCATCGCAATGCGCACCGCATCCTGTGGATCGCTGGCCACGCCGTGTTTAATCAGCTCTTTAATCGCACCGTGATCGCTAATGGTGATGCCTTTGAACTTCCAGTCGCCGCGCAGGATGTCTTTCAGCAGCCAACTGTCTGCCGTAGCCGGTGTGCCATTCAATGAGTTAAGCGCCACCATCACGCCACCGCTGCCCGCATCCAATGAGGCTTTATACGGCGGCAGATAATCCTGGAACAGGCGCTGCGGGCTCATGTCGACGGTGTTGTAATCTCGTCCACCTTCCACTGCGCCGTAGGCCGCGAAGTGCTTCACGCTGGTCATGATCGAGTAGCGATCCGCCGCGCTTTTGCCCTGCATGGCTTTCACCATGCTGCTGCCCATTTGCGCGCTGAGGAAGGTGTCTTCACCAAAGCCTTCCGAGCCGCGTCCCCAACGGGGTTCGCGGGACACATCAACCATCGGCGCCCACGTCATGTTGAGGCCGTCATCCGCGGCTTCATAAGCAGAGACGCGTCCCACCTCGGCGATGGCATCCAGATCCCAGCTTGCCGCCAGGCCAAGTGGAATCGGGAAAATGGTGCGCTGACCGTGCACCACGTCATAGGCGAAGAACAGCGGAATTTTCAGGCGACTGAGCTGCATCACCTGATCCTGCATGGCGCGAATATCCTGACGCGTCACGGTGTTAAAAATTGCCCCGACCTGACCGTGCTGAATCATGTCGCGAATCGCCGATTTTGGCGTATCCGGTCCTACGCTGATCAAACGCATCTGCCCGATTTTTTCATCAAGGGTCATTTTGCTGAGCAGCTGATTCACAAAGGCGTCGCGCGCCTGTTCAGTCATCGGATGTGGGCCAAACAGATCGTCCGCGAAAGCGGGTTGCATGGCTAAGGAGACAGCGAGGCTAACAGAGTAAATCCATTTCATCAGGTCGGGTTCTCTTAAGTGACTGCGCAATATCGAAATAACCGGGGCAGTTTGCCACAAGATGAGGATAGCAGGTAGCCACCATGTCACACCGCGCTCCTGTCGCTGGCGCATGCTACAGTAAAAGCGCCATGTTAAAGACAAGGATAGGCCAATGAATAACAACACTTCGCACCCTACTCTGCTCGCCGAACTGCGTCGTCTGGTCGGATCGTCGAACCTGTTAACCGACGCGGAACAGACCGCGCGCTACCGTAAAGGTTTTCGCTCGGGCGAAGGCGAAGCGCTGGCGGTGATTTTCCCCGGTTCGCTGCTTGAGCTGTGGCGTGCGTTGCAGGCGCTGGTGAGCGCCGATGCGATCATTTTGATGCAGGCCGCCAACACCGGCCTGACCGAAGGTTCCACGCCAAACGGCAACGATTACGATCGTCCAGTGGTGATCATCAGCACCTTGCGTCTGGATAAGTTGCAGCTGATCGACAACGGCAAACAGATCCTCGCCTTCCCCGGCAGCACGCTTTATCAGCTGGAAAAAGCGCTTAAGCCGCTTGGCCGCGAGCCGCATTCGGTGATCGGTTCCTCCTGCATTGGCGCCTCGGTAATGGGCGGGATTTGCAATAACTCGGGCGGTTCGCTGATCAAACGCGGTCCGGCCTACAGCGAAATGGCGCTGTTTGCGCAGATTGATGCCAGCGGCAAACTCAAGCTGGTGAACCATCTCGGCATCGATCTCGGCCATTCGCCGGAAGAGATGTTGGGTCGGCTGGATGACGATCGCTGGCAGCAGAGCGATGTGCGCTGGGATGAACGCCACGCCTCGGATCATGAATACGCCGAACGCTTGCGCGATATCCATGCAGAGACGCCAGCGCGCTTCAACGCCGATGAGCGTCGCCTGTTTGAAGCCTCCGGCTGCGCCGGTAAGCTGGCGGTGTTTGCCGTGCGTCTGGATACCTTCCCCACCGAACCGCAGCAACAGGTGTTCTACATCGGCACCAATAATCCGGCGGAACTGGGCGATATTCGCCGCCATATACTGGCGGAATTTACCCATCTGCCGGTGGCGGGCGAATATATGCACCGCGACATTTTCGACATCGCCGAGGTGTACGGCAAAGATACCTTCGTGATGATTGATAAACTCGGCACCGACAAAATGCCGCTGTTTTTCACCCTGAAAGGCCGCGTGGATGCCTGGCTGGGCAAGCTGAGCTGGGTGAAACCGCATCTCACCGATCGTTTATTGCAGCGCGTCAGCAGCTGGCTACCGGCGCATCTGCCTAAACGCCTGAAGCAGTATCGCGACAAATATGAGCATCACCTGATGCTGAAGATGTCCGGCGACGGCGTCGCCGAAGCGCAGGCCTATCTGACCGAATATTTCCGCGAAGGCGGCGGCGCGTTCTTCGCCTGTGACGCCAAAGAGGGCGCGCACGCGTTCCTGCATCGCTTTGCCGCCGCCGGTGCTGCGGTGCGCTATCACGCGGTGCATGCCGATGAAGTGGAAGACATTCTGGCGCTGGATATCGCGCTGCGTCGTAATGATGAAGCGTGGTTTGAACGACTGCCGCCCGAGTTCGATAACGATCTGATCCACCGTCTCTACTACGGCCACTTCTTCTGCCACGTGTTCCATCAGGATTACATCGTGAAAAAAGGCGTGGATGCGCATGCGTTAAAAGAGAAGATGCTGGCGATTTTAGCCGCGCGCGGCGCCGAGTATCCGGCCGAGCATAACGTGGGCCATCTGTATCAGGCGAAACCGCAGCTGCAGGCGTTTTATCAGCAGCTCGATCCCACCAACAGTTTTAATCCAGGAATTGGGAAAACCAGTAAGCAGAAAGGTTGGGCGGTGAAAGTTTGAGACCGGGCGGCGGCGGTAAAGGTGCCCTTTTTAGCAGCACTCACTGAAGCTTCGGAGCAGGCCGGGGACGCTTTTGGGCCGGCAATCCGCAGCGCTGAACGAAACGAGGAAGCCAGGAGAGCCCGCAGGACGCGGGCGAAAGGCGGAGCCGGGGCAGGGACGTCCCGTCTCCGCCGGTCCGTCAGGCAAACGAGCGAAGTGAAGGTACCGCGCAAGCGGCGCGAGGACCGCCGGACCAAAAGTGGCCCCGGCCTGCGCACTCGTCGTCGGCTTAACTGACGAGCATTAGGCCATAAATGGCCACCCTACGCATTTATGGCAACGGATCGCTTTGCTGATCTTGTGCTGCGGCCACGGCGCGGCGCTCGATGATCATGGTCTGCGGCGTCGACAGCATAATGCCCTCTTTACGCAGACGCGTCAGAATATCGAACAGCAGATCGCTCTTGGCACCGGAAATCTGGCGTTGACCGGCAACGTTGCCGGTGACGCTCAACACGATACCCGCCGGCGTCAAATCTTTGAACGACACGGACGGCTCCGGCGTCTCCAGAATACGTTCGTTCTCCTGATACACCTCCAGCAGAATTTCACGCACCCGCACCGGATCGATATCCAGCGGGAACGTCAGCAAGATGGTGACCACGCCCTGCGCATTACCCATGGTGGCGTTACGCACGTTCTGCGAAATAAACTGCGAGTTCGGCACAATCACCGTCGATTTGTCGCCGAGCTGAATTTCGGTGGCGCGCACGTTAATACGACGGATATCCCCTTCAATACCGCTGATGCTCACCAGATCGCCCACTTTCACCGGACGCTCGGTCAACAGAATCAGGCCGGAAATAAAGTTCTTCACAATCTCCTGTAAGCCGAAACCGATACCGACCGACAAGGCGCTAACAATCCACGCCAGTTTGTTCCACTGCAGGCCCATAATCGACAGCGTCAGCAGGATAATCAGCACGTAACCGATATTGCTAAACAACGTCACCAGCGACACGCGCATGCCGACGTCCATGGTGGTTTTGGGCAGGAAATCTTTATCCAGCCAGCGACGCACCGAACGCAGCACGTAAATGCCCACCACCAGACAGAGAATCGCGTTGACCATGTGCGCCGGCACAATGTTCAGTGACTCCAGCCCTTTGCCGCCCCAGAACTCAATCACCTTCTGGATCAGCTCAATCGGCGTTGATGAGGCAAAGGTGCCGTTCAGCAGTGCCAGCGCCAGAATGGCAATCAGCACGGTTTTACCTAGCGCGCTGAGCAGCGTCGCCGCCTGTTGCAGGTAACGCTCATCAATATTCAGCGTGGTTTGCAGGCGCTTGCCGGTGGCATTGCTGGTGGAGAACAGGCTTTCGCAGCCGTCATTCACCAGATGGCTGAGGAAGTAGAACGAACCAAACAAAATGCCGCACCAAATCACTTCATAGCTAAGGAAGCGCGCCAGCGTGACGTAACCGATGATCAGTGAAATCAGGATGCCGAGCGCCGTCAGCATCAGCGCCAGCTGCACCAATCCCACCAACGTTGAACGCGCTTCAGGCTGCTGACCTTCCTGCACCATGCGGCGGCGTACGCGGTTGATGCGCATGCCGATCGCCAGTCCGGTGCTGCCAATCAGCAGCGCGGTCAAGCCGTTAGCAAAAATGGTGGTATTCAGGCTGGTGCCGACGCTGTAGTTGAAGGCTTCCACCGTCTGAAAAATAAACACCAGCGCCGCAGTGAACGGCGGGAACGGCTTCAGGGCTTGCGCGACTTCGTTGGAGATGGCCGGCAAACGCCAGCTTGGGCGACGTGTGGAGAGGAACGCGCGGCCTAAGCCGGCAATCAAGCCGCAATAGACGCTGAGCTGCACCAGCCGATCAACAAAATCCTGCACATCACCCGAGACTTCATCACGGCGGGTAAAGGCCAGCGCGATGAAGTTAAAGGTGATCACCACCGCGGCCAGCGTGGTGAGCGCGGTGGTGGCGGCGAGGAAGCTGCGACGTAAGCGCCCTTCCGGCATCTTATGAATGCTGACCCAGGCAAAGAACTCTTCGCTGTAGCGACGGCCCAGCGTCATCACCAGCATCGCGGCAAACAGCCAGGCAACGGTGCCGTAACGCCAGCCTGATTCCCACGACAGCGCGGCGGTGTCCTGCAATTCAGTAATGAACTCGCTGATCTTCTCGCCATCAAGATCCTGACTGCTAACCAGCGGCGCCCAGAAGCGCGGGCCAAGGATACTGCCAGAGTTCAGCGCCAGCTGGCTTTTCAGCTGGTCACGACGCAGGTTGACGATCTGCGATGACAGCACCAGCGCACCGTTTTTGATGCCATCGGCTTGTTTGATCTGATCGTCCAGCTTGGCTTTCTGGCTCTCCAGCGCCGCACGTTTGCGCGTCACTTCAGGCGTCTCTTTCACGCCGCTGTCGGCTTTCGGTGCCGGGCCAAGAACCGCCAATTGTGCATCCAATTGCTGGCCCTGCGGGATCAACGCCTGGCCGAGGGTTTCGGCATTACCGGAAAGCTCCAGCGCCATCTCATTAAGCTGGTTGAGCTGGCTTTCATTGGTATCGCCCGAGACCTGGCCTTTAATTTTGTCGAGAATTTTCTGCATTTTAGGCAGCTCGACCGAGGCATTCACCTTGGGTGCGGCGTCCTCTGCCTGATCGTTGGGCGGCGTATCTGCGGCCACGCTCAGCGTGGGAGCTAACAGCACAAGCAGCAGTAAAAACGGGGTAAACAGATGACGAAACTTGAACATATGAATGAGATTCCAGCGTAATAACAGCCGATAAACGCAAGTGCGATCGTGAATGGCGGCTAGTTTAAGACGTTGCCGACACTGAAACTATAGGAATGAAGGTGTAAAACTTTGGCGCTAACGATAAGCGTTTTTGCAGATGAGCTTAACAACACAACGCACAATCTGTAGCGGCGTAATCTATTGCGCATCCAGCAGAATCTGCAATGGGCAATAGATTGCGCCGCTACGGTATGTGCGTGCTTTAAATCCAGTTATTCATTATTCGCGGTCAAACCTGACTTCTGCTTTTTGTACGCCAGCGCAGCGGCCGGAACCGGTGCGGCTTTGCCGGTTTCCAGCCAGTCGCGCAGGCGGTTGGCATCGGCGAAATGGGTGTATTTACCAAAGGCATCCAGCACCACCAGCGCCACCGGACGGTTGTTGATCACCGTGCGCATCACCAGACAGTGCCCGGCTTCATCGGTATAACCGGTTTTGGTCAGCTGGATGCGCCAGTCGTTTTTGTACACCAGATGATTGGTGTTACGGAACGGCAGCGCGTAGCTCGGATGTTTGAATACGGCGGTGTCTTCTTTGGTGGTGCTCAGTTCGCCAATCAGCGGGTACTGTCGCGTGGCTTTCAACAGCTTGACCAGATCTTCCGCGCTGGAAACGTTCTGAATCGACAGGCCCGTCGGCTCGACATAGCGCGTGTGCGTCATGCCAAGTGAGCGTGCTTTGGCGTTCATGGCGCGAATAAACGCATCGTAACCGCCCGGATAGTGATGCGCCAGGCTGGCGGCAGCGCGGTTTTCCGAGGACATCAGCGCCAGTAGCAGCATGTTGCGGCGGCTAATTTCGCTGTTCAGTTTGACGCGGGAGAACACGCCGCGCATCTCAGCGGTATGGCTGATATCCACCGACAGCATTTCATCCATCGGCAGTTTGGCATCCAACACCACCATCGCCGTCATCACTTTGGTGAGTGAGGCGATCGGACGTACGCGGTTAGGATGGCTGGAAAACAGCACTTTGTTGTTTTCCAGATCGACAATCATGGCACTGCCGGAGGCGATTTGCGGTTGTGCAATCGGCGCCAGGTTTGCGAGTGCCGCCGGCGCAGCGAGCGCGGGCGTTATAGCGGCTGGCGCGGCGACAAACAGCGCCAGCGACAGCAAGGAAATACGCATTTTTGCAGACATCGTGTCAAAAAAATCCGGTCAGGAGTTTTGCGCTGTGTTGAGACACAGGCCGCCCGCAACAATCCAGACGGGATGCGGGCTGGCAGCAGTATCATACGCACTTACTTGAGAAATTTCTTATTGAGATTGTTTCCGGGCGTTAAAAAGGTCGCCATGAATGACGACCTTACGAGGTGAGTGCGTGTTGCGGGAAGGTCGCCATTGATGCCGACCAGGCCTTCCTCAGAACAATCGTGGCCCGTAACCCCACAGAACCACCGTCAGCGCCAGCAGCACTTCAAACACCAGCACACCAATCGCCAATGTCGATCCGGAGAAGCGCAAGCTCTCATCACGGTCGATGCTCAGGAACACCGGGATGCCGACGTAAAGCAGATAACCGGTGTAAACCAGCGCCATCGCGCCCACCAGCACGCACAGCCACACCAGCGGATAGAGCGCCACCAGCCCGCTAAGAAACAGCGGCGTGGCCACATAGCCGGCAAACACCGTACAGCGCTGCAAGCTGGGACGCTGCGGATAGTTACGCGCCATCCAGTGGATCACGCGGCCCATTACCGCCACGCCGCCGAGGATAATCAGATAGAACAGAATGCCGAGACCGATACCGGTCAGTAGATTGAGTTGTACGAACTGCCCTTCGCCCAGATTCCAGCCCAGCTGCGTGGTACCGATAAAGGCGCAGATCACCGGGATCGCCGCCATTAGCAGAACATGATGGGTGTAATGGTGCGAAACGCTCTCATTTTCCTGTTTAATATCGCGCATTTCCTGACCTGGATGCGCCAGTAAACCCCAGACATGATTCATACATTTACTCCTTTGCTGCGATGGGCTGCCCTTACAGCCAACGGCCTGATCAACGGAGGCAGCGTTAGCTCAAGTATAATCGTCGTCGCCGTTTTTGCGGGGCGCCACACAAATTAAGCCGCTGGTATACACTAATAGCGATTTCACACTTTGCAGGGAGGATAATTTGCATCTCGATATCAATGGATTAATCACCCAATACGGTTATCTGGCGCTGCTGATTGGTTGTATTGCCGAAGGGGAAACGTTCACGTTGTTGGGCGGTGTGGCGGCGCATGAAGGCTTATTGCACTTCAGCGGCGTGGTGCTGGCGGCGATGATCGGCGGCATTATTGGCGATCAGCTGCTGTTCTGGCTGGGACGCCGTTATGGCACGCGCATTTTGCGCCGTTTCAGTAAACATCAGGAAACAATTGGCAAGGCTAAGCGGCTAATTCAAAAACACCCGAGCCTGTTCGTGATTGGCGTGCGCTTTATGTACGGCTTCCGCATTGTCGGACCGATCATTATTGGCACCAGCCGCCTCAAGCCGCTGCGTTTCTTCATTCTGAACGTGGTTGGTGCGGCGCTGTGGGCGCTGATCTTTGTCTCGCTTGGCTACTTTGCCGGACAGATTGTCGCGCCGTGGCTGCACAAGATCGATCAGCACCTCAAGCCGCTATTGTGGCTGGCGGCGGCGGTGATTTTTGGCATCGTCTTGCGTTACATCATTCGCCACTGGAATCACCGCCGCGCCGGTTGATTACGAGTGGTACCCCTTAAACTGCGGATTGGCCAACATAAAACCACCGTCGACAATAAACGATTGTCCGGTGGTATAAGTTGCCCACTCCGAACAGAGCCATGCCACTAAACTCGCCACTTCACGCGTATCGCCGGGACGCCCAATCGGGATTTCCGGCATACGTCGTCCTTGCTGGTCATCTTTCATATCGTTCATCGCCGTGGCAATTGCGCCCGGTGCGACCGCGTTCACCAGAATATGGTGCGGTAAGAGACTCAGCGCCATCGATTTGGTCAAGCCGCCGAGCGCATGTTTGGCAGCGGTATAGGCGGTGGCATCCGGCAGCGGCGTGTGTTCATGCACCGACGTAATATTGATGATGCGTCCGCCGTCGCCCTGATCAACCATATGGCGCGCGGCAATCTGCCCGCAAAGAAACGCGCCATCGACATCCACGTTGAACACTTTGCGCCAATCCTCAAAGGTGACATCGAGAAAGTCGGCTTTGGTCATCACGCCGGCATTACACACCAATACGTCAATGCGCCCCAGCGAGTTGATCAGCTGCGTCAGTTGCTGAGCGCCAGCTTGCGGATCGGAGAGGTCAACCTGCCGCACCTGCGCCTGCTGTCCACGACTTTCCACCATGCGCGCGGTTTCCTGGGCGCCCTCTTCATCCGAACTCCAGGTGATGCCCAGCGTATAACCCGCTTCGGCCAGCATCACCGCACAGCTGCGACCAATGCCTGAACTGGATCCGGTAACCACAGCGACTTTCTGTTTTCCTAAGCTCATAACATTCTCCTGATTGAGGGTGTCTTTACAGTATAGAAGTTATCCTTCTGTGCCTCGGGGCCGCCGAATCTGCCGTTTCGTCTATAGTTAACAATTACCTACGGCAAAGGGGGCACGATGAGCGAGATTAAACGCAGAATAGACGACCATGGCGTGATTGGTGATTTACGCACCTGCGCACTGATTGCTAACGATGGCACCATCGATTATCTCTGCTGGCCGGCGCTTGATAGCCCGTCAATTTTCGCCGCGCTACTGGACAGCGATGAGGCCGGCCTGTTCTCCCTCGCGCCGGACTGGAAAAATGCCCGCCAGCAACAGCTCTATTTACCGGATACCAATATTCTGCAAACCCGCTGGCTGGATGACGCGGGCGTGGCAGAGATCACCGATTACATGCCGATCTGCGATGAGCAGAGCAAAGTGCCGCGTATCGTGCGCCGCGTAAAGATGGTACGCGGCACCGCCACCTTTCATCTGCTGTGTGCGCCACGTCACGATTACGCGCGCGCCGAAACCACCACCGAACTGCGGCCCGGCGGTATCGCCTTCCTTGCGTCGGGACAACCGGCGTTGCGCCTCAGCGCTTCGGTGGTGATGACGCGCGAGAATCACAGCGCGGTGGCGGAATTCACTCTGAAAGCCGGGGAAACCGCTGAATTTGTCTTTGGTAACGATGACGATCCTAACGTGGCCACCATCGCCACCGAGCACTGTTTCCACGACACGCTGGAGTACTGGCGACGCTGGAGCAGCCACAGTTCCTACCGCGGCCGCTGGCAGGAGATGGTGACGCGTTCAGCGCTGGCACTGAAGTTACTCACTTCGCATCAGCACGGTTCCATCGCCGCCGCCGCTACTTTCGGCTTACCCGAAGAGTTGGGCGGCGAGCGCAACTGGGATTATCGCGCCTCGTGGATCCGCGATGCCTCATTCAGCATGTACGCGCTGATGCGCCTAGGCTACACCGAAGAAGCGCGCGACTTTACCAAATGGGTCGGCCGCTGCGTCGAGCACAGCCACGACGACACGCCGCATCTGCAAGTGATGTATCGCCTCGACAGCGGCACCGAGCTACACGAAACCGAGCTGCTCAATCTTTCCGGCTACGCCAATTCACGTCCGGTGCGCATCGGCAATGATGCCTGGCGCCAGACGCAGCTCGATATTTACGGCGAACTGATGGATGCCATTTATCTCGCCAACAAATATGGCGAAGCGATTTCGCATCGCGGCTGGAAGTACGTCTCCGATATGATCGATTACGTCTGCGTGAACTGGAATCAGCCCGATGCCGGAATCTGGGAGATGCGCGGCGAGCCGGAACATTTCCTGCATTCACGCCTGATGTGTTGGGTCGCGCTCGATCGCGCACTGCGCCTTGGCCTGAAACGTTCGCTGCCGATGCCGTACGACCGCTGGGATAAGGTGCGCAGCGAGATCCGCGACGATATCTGGCAGAACTTCTGGAACCCGGAGCTGGGCCATTTCACCGCGACGCGCGGCGGCAATTTCCTGGATGCTTCGATGCTGCTGATGCCGCTGGTGCGCTTTGTCAGCTCCACCGATCCCGACTGGATTTCGACGCTGGACGCAATTAAAACGCATCTGGTGAGCGACGGTTTAGTCCGACGCTATAACATTCACGAGACGCCTGCCGATGCTTTAACCGGCGGAGAAGGATCTTTCGGTGCCTGCTCATTCTGGTATGTGGAGTGTCTGGCGCGAGCGGGTCGCGTACATGAGGCGCATTTTGAGTTTGAAAAGCTGCTGAGTTACGCCAATCCGCTTGGTTTGTACGCCGAAGAGTTCACCTCACACGGCGAAGCGTTGGGTAACATGCCGCAGGCGTTGACGCATCTGGCGTTAATCAGTGCCGCTTTTTTCCTCAATCGTAAACTGAGTAATGAAGTGACGCTGTGGCAGCCGTAAAAATTCACATTTTGGGCTGCGGATCGAAGGGAATTGTCGGGTAAAGACAAGGAATTGCGTAAAGTATATGCAGCCAGTAAAAATCCTGATTTCCATCAATGCGCCAATGCACATATAATGCGCAGCGGGTCATACTGACCACGATGGATTCGACACACTGACAAGCCTGAAACATGGCCATAACGACTTGAAAAACATGAAAATGAGCATTCGCGCGTTCGCTTCACTCGCCCTCGCACTGGCGGCGTTCAGCCAGTCGGCATTTGCAGTAGTCTATCCGCTGCCGCCGGCTAACAGCCGTCTGATCGGCGAAAACATTGAAATCACTGTCCCTGATGACAGCAAACTTCCGCTGGAAGCCTTTGCTGCACAGTATCAGATGGGCCTCAGCAATATGCTGGAAGCCAATCCGGGCGTTGACGTTTATCTGCCAAAAGCTGGCACTAAAATGATCATCCCACAGCAGCTGATTCTGCCTGACGCGCCGCGTGAAGGCATCGTGATCAACAGCGCTGAGATGCGTCTTTACTACTACCCGAAAGGCACCAAGACCGTGGTCGTGCTGCCAATCGGTATCGGCGAGCTGGGTAAAGATACGCCGGTCAACTGGACGACCAAGGTTGAGCGTAAGAAAGATGGCCCAACCTGGACACCAACCAAAGCGATGCACGCAGAATATGCGGCACGCGGCGAGAGCATTCCTGCGGTGTTCCCGGCGGGTCCGGATAACCCGATGGGCCTGCACGCGCTCTATATCGGCCGTCTGTATGCGATTCACGGCACTAACGCCAACTTCGGTATCGGCCTGCGCGTAAGCCACGGCTGTGTGCGTCTGCGTGCTGACGACATCAAATGGCTGTTCGACAACGTGCCGGTTGGTACGCGCGTACAGTTCATCGATCAGCCGGTGAAAGCCACCGTTGAGCCAGATGGTTCGCGCTACGTGGAAGTACACAATCCGCTGTCGACCACCGAAGAGCAGTTCAATTCACGCGAAGTGGTGCCGATCAACCTGACTTCCGCTGTGACCAAAGTGATTGCCGATGCCAGCACCAACCAGGATGCGGTCAACAACGCTATCCAGGCGCGTAACGGTATGCCGATCAAAATCAACGGTCCAGCTGGCGAAGTGCAGCCAGCACCGGTGCCGGTTCAGGAGTCTTCTGACGCATTGCCGAAAGAAGAGCCAATGACGCCGCAAGGTATCAACGGCGCAGCGCCAGCAGCGCAGCCGGCCACCAGCCTGTAATCGCGCGTTAAGACGCGCAATAAATTGCGCCGCTACAGATACATGCACCTACCGTAGCGGCGCGATTCATCGCGCAACGTTCATCAATCACGCGGTCGTCGAAACGCCAGCCAACCCGCCACCAGGGTAAACGCAAGCACTACCAACACCAGCAGCAAAAAGCCGTGCGGATTATTCGCCAGCGGAATTCCGCCCACGTTCATGCCAAAAAATCCCGCCACGATATTGATCGGTAACGCCAGCACGGTAATCACCGTCAGCAAAAACAGCGTGCGGTTGCTCTGCTCCATCAATCGTGCGGCAATCTCTTCCTGCAGCAAACGAATCCGCTCCATCAAACTCGCCAAATCATTCAGCGCCACGCTGAACTCTTCGGTGAAAATTCGCAGCTCGCCCAGGGGTTCACGCTTTAGCCATTTGGGCGGACGATTCAGCAAGCGGAACAGCGCCGCTGGTTCCGGTGCCAGCAAACGCTGCACGCGCAGCAGCATACGACGCAGTTGTCCCAGCTCACTGCGATTGGTTTTGATCGCCGCACTCAGCAAGCGCTCTTCAATCGCATCCACCGCCTGACTGGAACGCCGCACCACTTGCTCCAGCTGCGCTTCCTGCTCGCCAAGCAGCCACAGCAGCATCGCATCCGGCTCGGCGAACTTCAGTTCATTCATCTGCTGATGCATGCGTTCGATCATGCCAACCGGGCGAAAACGCGCGGTGACCACCACACGCGGGCAGCACCACATCCACAACGTGGCGTTCTGCGTGCTGCGCTCCTCTTTACTGAAGGTGACGTCATTGAGTACCGCCAGCAGCGCATCGTTTTGCTGGGCTAAACGGGTGCGCGGCGAAGCAGAATGTATCTCGTCGAAAAAATCGTGGTCTACGCCAAAGTGGTCCTGAACCCAGCGTTCAGCACGCGCGTGATTAAGGTTGATGTGCAGCCAGATAAAGGTCGACTCCGGCAGCTGCTGCTGCGCCAGCTGTGCCGCTTCGCGTGCATTGAGCCGCTGTGGCAGCGACGCGGGCGTAAACAGATAACCATGAATCAGTCCGGCGACGTCGTTATTGAAGTCCGGCAGCGAGGCGAGCGGTAGTACGGGCTGGAGCATTAGCAGGTCATTCCCGAGCGGTCAGATCCACAGCGTGCGACAGGGATGTTGCAGCAAGATGACACCGGGCGTGCGCCATCATCATTCTGTCATACAAACCACGTATCACACTGCCATTAACGGGTGCCGTTCGAGCATCGTGATTTAACACTGAGGTGTTTTATGGCTGAAAACAGTTTACCTGCATCGACCTCCTCGTCCCACAGCGGACGCCCGAACCTTAACCGCGGCAACGGCCCTGCCTCACGTCTGATCTTTGTACTGTTGCTGATCGCTGGCCTGCTGTATGCCGGCATCAACCTGTTTAATGACGTTGAAGAGACCGGTGCGCCGGTCACCAGCTACACACCGTTCCTGCTGCTCGGCGTGGCGCTGATCATTGCGCTCGGTTTTGAATTTGTGAACGGTTTCCACGATACCGCCAACGCCGTCGCCACGGTGATCTACACCCATTCGCTGTCGCCGGGCGTGGCGGTGATGTGGTCCGGTTTCTGTAACTTTTTGGGCGTGCTGCTCTCCAGCGGCGTGGTGGCGTTCGGCATCATCTCGCTGCTGCCGGTGGAGTTGATTCTGCAAGCGGGCAGCGGCCACGGGTTTGCCATGGTCTATGCGCTGCTGTTCTCGGCGATTATCTGGAACCTCGGCACCTGGTATTTTGGTTTACCGGCCTCCTCTTCGCATACGCTGATCGGTTCGATTATCGGCGTTGGCGTGGCGAACGCCTTGCTGCATGGCCGCAGCGGTACCAGCGGCGTGGATTGGGATCAGGCAATTAAAGTCGGTTACGCATTGCTGCTGTCGCCGATTGTCGGCTTCGTCTGCGCCGCACTGCTGCTGCTGGCGATGAAAGCCTTTATCCGCAATCGCCAGCTGTATGAAGCGCCGAAGGGCAACCAGCCGCCGCCGGTGTGGATTCGCGGCTTGCTGATCCTCACCTGCACCGGCGTCTCTTTCGCGCACGGCTCGAATGACGGACAGAAAGGCATGGGCCTAATCATGCTGATTCTGGTCGGCACCATGCCAATTGCCTACGCGTTGAACCGCTCGCTGCCGCCGGAGCAGATTCCGCGCGTCGCCGCCTTAACTCAGGTGACGGAACAGCAGCTGCTGACGCTGCAACCGGCGCCTGCCGCCATGCCCGCGCCGCGCGAGGTGCTGACCGAATTCGTGCGCACCAGCCAGACTCGTCCACAGGTGTTGCCGGCGCTCGGCATGATGCTGGGCGATATCGGCGACCAGATTCGTCGCTACGGCGCAGTGGAGAATATCCCGGCGCAGGCGGTGACCAACACGCGAAACGACATGTATCTGGCCTCCGAAACCATTAAGCATCTGCAAAGCGCCAAAGTAGCGCTGCCGGAAGAGACCGCGCGCAACCTGGCGGCGGTGAAGAAAGAGCTGGATGCCGCCACGCGCTTTATCCCGATGTGGGTGAAAGTGGTGGTGGCGATAGCGCTGGGTCTCGGCACCCTGGTTGGCTGGCGTCGCATTGTGGTGACGGTGGGCGAACGCATCGGCAAAACCCATCTGACCTACGCGCAAGGTGCCAGCGCTGAGCTGGTAGCGATGGCGACCATCGGCGCGGCCGACGCGTTTGGCCTGCCGGTTTCTACTACCCATGTGCTCTCATCCGGCGTCGCCGGTACGATGGCCGCTAACCGTTCAGGTCTGCAACTCGCCACCATCCGCAATCTGGCGATGGCGTGGGTGCTGACGCTGCCGGTGTCCGTGTTACTTTCGGGACTGCTTTACGCCCTGTTTATCCACTTTTAACTGCGGTAAACAACGGCGGCGCACGGGGGTTTGCCGATGAAGCGTTATTCACTCAGCGCTTGCGCGGCCGTCTGCCGGCCGTGTTGCTGGTGCAGACGCAGCGTGATGGCAAACGCGCCCAGCACCATCAGCGCCGCCGCCAGATAGACCGATTGCATGCCCCAATGCCCAATCAGCAAGCCCGCCACCGGACCAGTTAATCCCAGTCCTAAATCGAGAAACGCCGAATAGGTGCCGAGTGCCGAACCCTGATCCTGCTGCTGTACACGCTTCACCGCTTCCACGCCCAGCGCCGGGAACACCAGCGAGAAACCGCCGCCGGTGAGAAACGCGCCCAAATCCACCAGCCAGATGCTGTCGGCCTGCCAAATCAGCAGCAGTCCGGCACACTCCAGCACGAATGACACCAGCGACACCTTCAGGCCACCGAAACGCGTGATGTAGCGACCAAAACCGAGGCGCACAATCACAAAGCCGAGGCTGAACAGCGTCAGCGCGAACGCCGCACCGCTCCAGTCGCGGCTGGCGAAATAGAGCGTGATAAAGGTGGAAATTACGCCGAAACCGATGGTGCCAAAGCCAAGCGCCAGCCCAAACATCCACACGCGGCTGACCACGCGATGAAACGGAATGCGCACGCCGGCGGAGACGCTGACACCCGCTTTGCGACTCGCCATCCAGAATCCGGCAACGCCCATGATCGCCACCAAACCAGCAAAGCCGCTGATGCCAAACCACTGATTCAGCAGCACACCGAGCGGCGCACCAATCGCCATGGCGAAATAGGTGGCTACGCCGTTCCACGAGATCACCCGCGCGGTTTGCAGCGGACCGACAATGTTCATGCCCCACAGCGTCGATCCGGTACTGCTGAAGCTTTCGCCCACGCCGAGGAACAAGCGCCCCGCCGCCAGCAGCGCCAGGCTCAGCAGCGGCATGTCGCTGCACAGCGCGGCGATAATCGACAACACGCCGCTCATGCCGCAGAACACCAATCCCATCATCACCACGCGCTTCGGACCAAAGCGATCCGCCAGACGACCGGAGTGCGGGCGGCTTAATAACGTAGCGAAATATTGCAGGCTGATGATTAATCCGGCGATAAACGAGCTGAATCCAAGCTGGTTATGCACGAATCCCGGCAACACCGCGAGCGGCAAACCCACCGAAAGGTAGCAAAAGAAGGTGAAAACAATGACGGAGAGAATACGTTTATTTAACTGAGCGTTACTCAGTACAGCGGCGTCAGACATGGAAAGTGGCGTCGGGAACGGTGATGAAAATGGACAATAACTATAACCTTAGCCTGCTAAGAGATCGCGACTTTTTTAGTTATAAAGTACTAACAGATTGGAGGAAATAATGAGCACACATCCGGTCTTTCATATGGCGCAATAAATCGCGCTGCTACGAAATGTGCGTATTGGTGATTATGCGATGATACGTGTGGCATGTCGGTCAATTGCATCAGCAATATCGGCGGAAACGCGCAAGGTGCGCACTTCGCTGAACAAGCCGTCGGCTTGGTGATACGCCTTGCGCAGGTAGCCAAGCCACTGCTTGATGCGCGCCACGTGATACATGCCGGTATCGCCCTGCTTTTCCAGCTGAGTGTACTTCAGCAACAAGGCAACCACGTCGGGCCACGCCATCGGCGCTTCGTTGTACTTCACCACGCGCGCCAGATTCGGCACGTTGAGCGCGCCGCGCCCTATCATCACCGCATCGCAGCCGGTAATGCGCATGCAATCCTGCGCGTCCTGCCAGTTCCAGATCTCACCGTTGGCGATCACCGGAATGCGCAGACGCTGGCGGATTTCGCCAATCGCCTGCCAGTTAATGCTTTCGGCGCGATAACCGTCTTCTTTAGTACGACCGTGCACCACCAGCTCGCTGGCACCAGCTTGCTGCACCGCATCGGCAATCTCAAAACGACGATCGCCAGAATCCCAGCCCAACCGCACTTTCACCGTCACCGGCAGATGATCCGGCACCGCTTCACGCATCGCTTTCGCGCCGCGATAGATCAGTTCGGGATCTTTCAGCAAGGTGGCACCGCCGCCGCTGCCGTTGACCAGCTTCGACGGACAGCCGCAGTTGAGATCAACGCCCCAGGAACCGAGTTCTACCGCGCGCGCGGCGTTCTCGGCCAGCCACTCGGGGTATTGCCCGAGCAGCTGCATGCGAACGCGCGTGCCTGACGGCGTGCGGCTGTGGTTATGCAGCTCAGGACACAAACGATAGAAGGATTTTACCGGCAGCAGCTGATCGACCACGCGCAAAAACTCGGTCACGCACAAGTCATAATCATTCACCCCGGAGAGCAGCTCACGCACCAGCGAATCAAGCACGCCCTCCATCGGCGCCAGCAACACCCTCATGACGTTAGGCGTTCCCGGTTTTCTTCGGCGCCGGACGACGACGACCGCTGTTGGCGGCTGGCGCAGCCTGGCTTGCGCCCTGCGCTGGACGACGCGCGGAACGCGCTTCACCCTGCGGACGTGGCGCATTGCCGCTGTGCGGGCGAGAAACGTTGCCGCCCTGACCGCGACCCTGGCCTTGACCACGTCCACCTTGACCGCGACCGCCGCCCTGCTGCTGACGACCGTTCTGGATTGGCTCGGCTTTGATGCTGGGATCGACTTCGAAACCAGGCAGCTCGATGCGCGGGATTTCACGCTTCAGCAGACGCTCAATGTCACGCAGCAGTTTGTGTTCATCAACACACACCAGCGACAGTGCCGCGCCGGTAGCAGCCGCACGGCCGGTACGACCAATACGGTGCACGTAATCTTCCGCCACGTTTGGCAGCTCGTAGTTCACCACGTGTGGCAGCTCTTCGATATCCAGACCACGCGCCGCGATGTCGGTCGCGACCAGCACGCGAATGCCGCCGGATTTGAAGTCAGCCAATGCACGGGTGCGCGCGCCCTGGCTCTTGTTGCCGTGGATCGCGGCGGCGGTGATGCCGTCTTTGTTCAGCTGCTCAGCCAGATGATTGGCGCCGTGTTTGGTACGGGTGAACACCAGCACTTGCTGCCAGTTATCACGACCAATCATCAGCGACAGCAGTTCCCGCTTGCGCTTCTTATCCACGAAATGCACTTGCTGTGAAACTTGCTCAGAGGCGGTGTTACGACGCGCAACTTCAACCTGTTCTGGGTTGGTAAGCAGTTTTTCCGCCAGCGTTTTGATCTCGTCAGAGAAGGTGGCAGAGAACAGCAGGTTCTGACGCTTAGCAGGCAGACGCGCCAGCACGCGACGGATGTCGTGGATGAAGCCCATATCGAGCATACGATCCGCTTCATCCAGCACGAGGATTTCAACCTGTGACAGATCAACTGCGTTCTGGTGCGCCAGATCGAGCAGACGGCCCGGTGTCGCCACCAGCACGTCAACGCCGCCGCGCAGTTTCATCATCTGCGGGTTGATGCTCACGCCGCCAAATACCACCAGCGAACGGATATCGAGATATTGGCTGTACTCACGCACGTTCTCGCCAACCTGAGCCGCCAGTTCGCGGGTCGGAGTCAGGATCAACGCACGCACCGGACGGCGGCCACGCGCCGTGGACGGTTTTGCAGTCAGACGCTGCACCAACGGCAGCGTAAAGCCGGCGGTTTTACCGGTGCCGGTTTGGGCGCTCGCCAGCAGGTCACGACCAGCCAGCACCACAGGAATGGCCTGACGCTGAATCGGCGTCGGCTCTTGGTAGCCTTGTTCTGCTACCGCACGCAAAATATCGGCACTTAAGCCGAGAGAGTCAAATGACATGCAGGTGTATTACTCCGAACCGTCCTGACCGCCGTAGGCGATGTAGTTTTCAGGAGGGATATGACGCAAGCGCGGGGCTCACGTGTGAAAAGGGCACAAACTACCATGCGTAAGGGCGCGAGTTTAGCAGCTTTCCGCGCAGACAGCATCCATAAAAAAAGGAGCCGCACTGGGCTCCTTTTTGTCAGGTCCGCAGGGTTGCGGTCCCTAATCGATCAACTGCGCTTCTTCTCGATGCGCTGAACCGGCTCTTTCGCCAGCAGTGAAACCAGCGCCGGTCCCACCAACATCACCACGCCGAGGAGACCAATCAGCAGGTTGTTGTGGATAAAGCGGGAGATCAGGAACAGCGTTAACATCGCTGCGCCAAAGTAGTAAGTGGTGGTCACCTCTTCGAGGGAATCACCCATTCTACGTAAACGGGCACTACGCTGCATGACCAGCATGGTAATGAATACCACCGCATAAGCTGCCACCAGGGTACTGCTCACTTCAACCAGCGCCCTATGTTTCCAGCCCCAAACCAGTGCGGCAATCACCAACAGGTGCATTGCAATGTGCAAACAAGTTTGTCCGGTAACAATCTGAACACGATTAGACCATTTCATTCTCTTCTCCTGGCAGACCCAACAGGTCGCCCAAGTGTATCTGGCTGGAGGCCAGACGAACGTCCTCAATGTAAAGCAAATTTCGGATTACGCCCTAATTTTCTGCCCTTAACACCATCCATTTGTGACAAAGACTACACTTTGTGCTGTTGATGATGAAAAGGAGCGCGTCGAAGTATGCCACAAAATACGCAAGGATTTTCATTTAAAGTCCTGACGATCAATACCCACAAGGGTTTCACCAGCTTTAATCGCCGCTTTATCCTGCCGGAATTGCGTGACGCTGTTCGCGCCACGTCGGCGGATATCGTCTTCCTGCAAGAGGTAATGGGTACCCACGCCATCCATTCGCTGCACATTGAAAACTGGCCGGAAACCTCCCATTACGAATTTCTGGCCGATACCATGTGGAACGATTTCGCCTATGGCCGCAACGCGGTTTATCCCGAGGGACATCACGGGAACGCGATATTGTCACGCTTTCCCATCGTTGAATATGAAAACCGCGATATTTCCGTCGCCGGAAGTGAAAAACGCGGCATGTTGCACTGCCAAATCCGCCTGCCGGATCGGGCGGAACCGCTGCATGTGTTTTGCGTACATCTCGGTCTGAAGGAGAAACATCGCCAGGCACAGATGAAGATGATGTGCGACTTTATCGATACGCTGCCGCCCGATGCGCCTTTGGTGGTAGCCGGTGATTTCAATGACTGGCAGGTCAGCGCCAATCGCTTTCTCAAACGCGCGGTGGGCTTAGAGGAAGTGTTCAGCATCAAAACCGGCCGCCCTGCCCGCACCTTCCCGGCGCGTTTTCCGCTGTTACGGCTAGATCGTATCTACATCCGCAACGCTACGGTGAGTAAGCCGTGGGCGCTGCCGGTTAAACCCTGGTCTCACCTGTCCGATCATGCGCCGTTAGCGGTGGAGATTTTCCTATGAGTTTCAATTGGCGCGACGGTAATCAGCTCCGTCTGTTAGAAAATGGTGACCAGTTTTTCCCGCGCGTATCAGGCGCGATCCAACGCGCCGAGCGCACGCTACTGCTGGAAACCTTCATCCTGTTTGAGGACGAAGTCGGCAACGATCTGCACGAACAGCTGCTCAAGGCGGCGCAGCGCGGGGTCAAAGTCGAGGTGATGGTCGATGGCTACGGCTCGCCAGATCTCTCCGACCGATTTGTGGATAGCCTGACGGCCGCGGGCGTGCGCTTTATCTATTACGATCCGCGTCCGCTGGTGCTCGGCATGCGCACTAATGTGTTTCGTCGCCTGCACCGCAAGATTGTGGTGATCGATGAACAGATCGCCTTTGTCGGCGGCATCAACTTCTCCGCTGAACATAACATCGATTTCGGTGCAGAGGCCAAACAGGATTATGCCGTGGAGGTGAAAGGCCCGGTGGTGCTGGATATTGCCCAATACGTGCAGCAACAAATGGGCAGCGAACAGCACACGCGGCGCTGGTGGGGTGCGCGTTCCCATCGCCCGGCGGTCAACGCCATGCCCGGTGAAGCGCAGGTGTTGTTTGTCTACCGCGATAACGACGAACACCGCGACGACATCGAACAGCACTATCTCGCCATGCTGCGCAAGGCACAGAAGGATGTGATTATTGCCAACGCCTACTTCTTTCCCGGCTATCGTCTGCTGCGCGAAATGCGCAGCGCGGCACAGCGCGGCGTGCGCGTCAGGCTGATTGTGCAGGGCGAGCCCGATATGCCGATCGTCAAAGTCGGTGCCGAGTTGCTGTACAACTATCTGGTCGATGGCGGTGTGGAAGTGTATGAATATTGCCGCCGCCCGCTGCACGGCAAAATTGCGGTGCAGGATCAGCAGTGGTCCACCGTCGGCTCCAGCAACCTCGATCCACTGAGTTTATCCCTCAATCTGGAAGCCAATTTGATGGTGCACGATCGCGCTTTCAACCAGACGCTGCGCGACAATCTGGAACTGCTGATTCAGCAGGACTGCGTGCGCGTGGAGGATGACAAGCTGCCGCCGCGCAACTGGTGGCAGCTCACCAAGGGCGTAATTGTGTTCCACTTTTTACGTCACTTCCCGGCTATTGCCGGATGGTTGCCTGCGCACACGCCACACTTGTCGCAAGTTGCTCCCCCCGTACAACCCGAAATGGAAACTCAGGATCGGGTTGAAGCCGATAATTCAGGAGCAAAATCCTAATGTCGAAAAAGAATCCGCGCTGGCAACTGGCGAAGAAGATCCTCACCTGGCTGTTTTTTATTGCGGTGATTGTGCTGCTGGTGGTGTATGCGCGCAAGGTGAACTGGGAAGACGTCTATACGGTGATCGTCGGCTATAACCGCTATGTGGTGCTAAGCGCTGCTGCACTGGTGGTGGTGAGTTATCTGACCTATGGCTTGTACGACCTGATTGGACGAGCCTACTGCGGCCATAAGCTGGCAAAGCGTCAGGTGATGCTGGTGTCGTTTATCTGTTATGCCTTCAACCTGACGCTCAGCACCTGGGTTGGCGGCGTGGCGATGCGCTATCGGCTCTACTCAAGACTCGGTTTGCCGGGCAATACCATTACGCGCATTTTCTCGCTGAGCATCGCCACCAACTGGCTCGGCTATATTCTGCTGGCCGGCGTGGTGTTTGCGGCGGGCATGGTGCCGATTCCCTCCGGTTGGTTCATTGGTGAAACCACGCTGCGCATCATTGGCGCGGTGCTGCTGGTGATGGTGGCGGTCTATTTGTGGGCTTGCGCCTTCGCGAAGAAGCGCCGCTGGACGGTTAAAGGCCAGCATCTGCAGCTGCCTTCGCTGCGCATGGCGCTGTTCCAGTTTGCGGTCTCCTGCGCCAACTGGATGGTGATGGGCATGATTATCTGGCTGCTGCTGGCGCGTCAGGTGGATTATCCGATTGTGTTAGGCGTGTTGCTGATCAGCAGTATCGCCGGTGTGATCATTCACATCCCGGCCGGGATTGGCGTGCTGGAAGCGGTATTTTTGGCGCTGCTCAGTGGGCAACACGCCTCGCACGGCACCATTATTGCAGCGCTGCTGGCTTACCGCGTGCTCTATTTTATTCTGCCGCTGTTGGTGGCGCTGGTGCTCTATTTGTGGCTGGAGAGCCGCGCGAAGCATTTACGGCAGAAGAATGAGCAGAAGATGGAGAAATCGGTATCGCGGTGAGTTTGTGCGGAGTTCCCCTCTCCCGCAGGCGGGAAAGGGGACAGTCTGGTGCGGGATTTAGCGGCGGTTGCCGAAGATGCGCAGCAGCATCAGGAACAGGTTGATGAAGTCGAGATACAGCGTTAACGCACCCATGATTGAGGCGCGACGCAGGTTCTCTTTGTCATTGACGTTGATATTCTCGCCAATCGCCTTCAGCCTCTGCGTGTCATAGGCGGTTAAGCCAACAAACACCACCACGCCGATATAGGTAATCGCCCACATCAGCGCCGGACTTTTCAGCCAGAAGTTCACCAGTGACGCCAGCAAAATACCGATCAGCGCCATAAACAGCAGGCTGCCAAAACGGCTCAGGTCGCGCTTAGTGGTGTAACCGTAGAAGCTCATGGCACCGAACATCCCGGCCGTCACGAAGAAGGTGCTGGCGATGGATGAGTAGGTGTAAACGAGGAAAATACTCGCCATGGTTAATCCGGTTAGCGCCGAATAGAGCATAAACAGTGCGGTGGCGACCGCGCCGCTCAGGCGATGCACCATGCCAGACAACACAAACACCAGCGCTAACTGCGCGATGATCAAGCCAAAGAAAGTGATGCGGTTAGCAAACACCAGTTCCATTACTGCAGGTGTGCGGGCAGCAAACCACGAAACAAACGCGGTCAGCAGCAAGCCGCAGGTCATCCAACCATATACCTGCGCCATGTAGGTCTGCAGCGAGGTGGATGCCTGCTGCACGATTGAATCATTACGTGGATATCGATCCATGAAGCGCCTCATTAGCGGTTACGTTAACAAACTCTGTAAGTGTGGAGTGTACACCCGTTTGCGTCAACGGCGCGTCAAGCACTGTTGATAGCGGCCATTTACGCGCTGAGCAAACCACGCGGTGGTGAGATTGCGGGTGATTTTCGGGCTCTCCAGCTTGATGCCCGGCAGCATTTCGCGCGGCAGACGTTTTCCGGCCATCTTATCGGCGAGGATAAAGGTCTGCTTCCACAGCGTGCTTTTGGCAAAATCTTCAGTGTCGCCCTTCTCCAGATCGCGGCGGATTTCACGATTGCTCATATCCAGCTGCTTGCTCAGGCTGCGCACCGCCAGTTCGGTGGAACCGGCCTGATCGCTGCCATAGACGATGAGGTCGCCGTCCAGTGCCAGCTTGATGCCGCTGGCGCGCGCGATGGCCGCCTGAAATGCGGCGTTGCGGCTGGCGTACCAACCGGCGTTGAAGTCGGCGAAGCGATATAGCGGCTGGCTGTAATCGGCCGGGTAGCCAAGCAGATGCAGCGTGCCGAAGTAGATACCACCGCGACGAGTGAAGACTTCACGACGAATCGAGCCGTCAACCGCATACGGATAGCCTTTGGCGTGCGCTTCCGCAAACGCAATGCTGACCTGCATCGGCCCGCCGGTATGAATTGGGTTGAGGTTGCCAAACAGCTTTTGCCCCATCGGCACCATATCGATTAAATCATCAAAAATGGCGCTCAGCTCTTTCTCGCTGCGCACCTTATCCAGACGTGCGGCATAGCTTTCGCCATTCGGTGATTTGATCAGCAGTGCGGTGCGCACCAGAAATGCCGGCACATGCACTTTGGCGGCGCGGCGATCAATCTCGCCCCAGGCGATTTTCGGTAAGCCCGGCACCACCGCATCGGCGCTGAAGTTAGACTCCTGATCGGTAACGGCAATCACCGCGCAGAGGTTGCTGACGCTGGCATCAATTTGCTGCACGCGGAACGCGGTATAGATATCGTCGGCCCAGGCGGATTTCTGTTTAACGTCGCTGGGCAACAACTGCTGGATTTGGCTTTTTACATCGGCGGGCTGACGCGCGGGCGCCTGCGGCTCTTTTTTCGTGCTACAACCGGCCAGCACCAGCGCAGCCAGCAAAGCTGCGCCTTTCATCATCTTGCTCGTGTTCATCCTGCTCCCTGACGCCAACAAAAACCGTACCTTAACGTTTTCAGTGGCCTGCCGCTATCGGAGCGGGAGGATTTTGCGCGCTAGCTCCAGCGTTCAGCGGCCTGATGATCGCTATCACGGGCATCAACCCAGCGGTCGCCTGTGGCGGTGGCTTCACGCTTCCAGAACGGCGCGCGGGTTTTCAGGTAATCCATGATGAATTCGGTGGCGGCGAATGCGCTGCCGCGATGCGCGCTGCTGACGCCAACAAACACGATCTCATCGCCAGGAAACAGTTCGCCAACGCGATGGATCACCGTGACCTGCTGCAGCGCCCAGCGCTGACGCGCGTCTTCTACGATCTCCCCCAGCGCTTTTTCCGTCATGCCGGGATAGTGCTCCAGCGTCAAGGCCGCCACGCTGGCACCGAGATTGTGATTGCGCACTTTGCCGGTGAAGGTGACGACCGCGCCATCGCTGTCATGGGCGGCGAGTTTTTCGTACTCCTCGCCGACGTTGAACGGCTCTGAACCCACACGAATCCGCGTTTCCATCATCAGCCTCCGGTGACCGGCGGGAAAAAGGCCACTTCATCACCCGCACGCAGCGGATGACTCATCGGCACCAGCGTTTGGTTTACCGCCGCCAGCAGCTTGCCGGATTCCAGCGCCAGCGCCCAGCGATCGCCCTTCTCTGCTAACGCCGCGCGCAGCGTGGCGACATCGGCGTAGTCAGGCTGCAAATCCAGTGAAGCGGTGCCGGTTAATTCCCGCACCTGAGCAAAAAACAGCACCTTAATCATGGCTCACCGCCCTGAAGTCGCCGGATTTGCCGCCGCTTTTAGTCAGCAAACGCAGTTGGTCGATGACAATGTCTTTTTGCACCGCTTTGCACATGTCATAGATGGTCAGCGCTGCAACGGACGCCGCCGTCAACGCTTCCATCTCGACGCCGGTTTTACCGGTGAGACGACAGAGTGTGGTGACGCGCACGCGATTATGCTGCGGTTCCGCCAGCAAGGTAACCTCCACTTTGCTCAGCATCAGCGGATGACAGAGCGGAATCAGTTCCCAGGTGCGTTTTGCCGCCTGAATACCGGCGATGCGCGCGGTGGCGAACACGTCACCTTTGTGATGGCTGCCGTCAATAATCATCTGCAGCGTTTCGGCGCTCATCAGCACCAGCGCTTCGGCCTGCGCTTCGCGCACCGTTTCGGTTTTGCCTGAGACATCCACCATGTGGGCTTCGCCTGCGGCATTGATATGAGTTAACGATGACATGCTTACAACTTCTTCAAATGTGAGACGAAATTACACGGACGCGTACGCGCATCCAGCTGATCTTCGATAATGCGCTCCCAGGCGCTGCGGCAGGCGTTGGTCGATCCCGGCACGGCAAAAATCAGCGTCTGATTGGCTAATCCAGCCACCGCGCGCGACTGCAGCGTCGAGCTGCCGATCTCTTCATAGGAGATCATGCGGAACAGCTCGCCAAAGCCTTCGATTTCGCGGTCCAGTAGCGGCAGCAACGCTTCTGGCGTGCTGTTTTTGCTATTGAAACCGGTGCCGCCGTTAACGATCACCACTTGCACATCGTCGCTGGCAATCCAGCGCGATACCGTGGCGCGAATGCGATAGCGGTTATCTGGCACAATCGCGCGATCAACCACCTGATGCCCGGCTTCCGCCAGCGCTTCACGCAGATAATCGCCCGATGTGTCATTGCTGGCATCGCGGCTATCCGAGACGGTCATCACCGCCACATTTAAGGCGACAAATTCGCCGGAAGGTTTACCCATGGCCGTAACTCCTGTGTTTAGCCACCAATAAAGGAGAGATTTTGCGTGATGCCGGTGTTGCCCTGATGCAGGAAATGCGTCTGCTTTTTCTGTCCAAGGCTGTGCGCAATGCGCGCCTGCAACTCGTCTTGCTGATCGTCAGAGGCCAGCAGATCGCGCAGCGACACGCCGCCGTCACCAAACAGGCACAGATGCAGATTGCCCAGCGCCGAGACGCGCAGGCGGTTGCAGCTGGCACAGAAATCTTTCTCGTACGGCATGATCAGGCCGACTTCGCCCTGATAATCGGGATGACGGAACACCTGCGCCGGACCGTCGCTGCGGCCGCGCGACTGGCGTTGCCAGCCTTGCAGGATCAGCTGATCGCGGATTACTTCACCGGAGATGTGATGACGGCGGAACAGATCGCTGCCTTCACCGGTTTCCATCAGTTCGATAAAGCGCAGTTGAATCGGTCGCAGGCGCAGCCACTCGAGGAAGGTGCTGAGGCTGTGGCTGTTCACATCGCGCATCAGCACGCTGTTGACTTTCACTTTCTCGAAACCGGCATCAAAGGCGGCGTCGATTCCCGCCATCACCTCGGCAAATTTGTCCTGGCCGGTAATGGCGTAAAACTGGCGTGCGTCGAGGCTATCCACGCTGACGTTGATATGGGTGAGACCGGCAGCGCGCCAGGCATGTACGTCACGCGCCATGCGATAGCCGTTGGTGGTCATCGCGATCTGGCGAATGGCGGCGTTTTCACGCACTGCAGCGATGATGTCGGTGAAATCACGCCGCATGGAGGGTTCGCCGCCCGTCAGGCGCACTTTTTCCGTGCCCGCCGCCGCAAAGGCACGCGTCACGCGACGAATCTCATCCAGCGAGAGAAAACTTTTATTGTGCGTACCGTTCGGCTTATAGCCGTTCGGCAAACAGTAGGTACAACGGAAGTTACACACATCCGTGACCGACAGGCGCAGATAGTAAAAGCTGCGCGCATAGGCATCTGTAAATTGTGGCACCTGAACACCTTTCCAAAGTCGGGAGATGCAGTCATTTCTTTCTGCACCCTGGCAGCTCAAGGCTGCGGCCTGGCTTCCATATCTATAGCGACTTAGGAAACCAGGCTTGGGAGTTTGTTGTCATTATGGACAACACGGTTAAAACGAATGGTAGCGCGATTAACGGTTAGCATCCATGAGTGATTTTCGCTATATATCTTGATGCATAACGTTTTTTCACCGCATTTTCGCGACAGGATACGGTAAAATGCACCACAGATATTGATGCACATCAGTTCAACTACGCCTCAACGCGAGGACGTCAGTGACAAAGGAGAAACATGAATCGAACCCTGGCAGATTTGGATCGCGTAGTGGCATTAGGTGGCGGACACGGTTTGGGCCGCGTGATGTCGGCGCTGGCACCGTTAGGTTCGCGCCTGACCGGCATCGTCACCACCACCGATAACGGCGGATCCACCGGCCGCATTCGCCGCTCGGAAGGCGGCATTGCGTGGGGCGATATGCGTAACTGCATCAATCAGTTGATCACCGAACCGAGCGTCGCCACCGCGATGTTTGAGTATCGCTTCACCGGCAATGGCGAGCTGGCCGGGCATAATCTGGGCAACCTGATGCTGAAGGCGCTTGATCATCTCAGCGTGCGCCCGCTGGAAGCCATCAACATCATCCGCAATCTGCTCAAGGTCGATGCGTTTCTGATCCCGATGTCGGAACAGCCGGTCGATCTGGTGGCGCAGGATGGCGAAGGCAATATGGTGTACGGCGAAACGGCAATTGATGAGATGAAGCAGCCGCCCGAAGAGTTGATGTTACATCCGAATGTGTTGCCAACCCGTGAAGCCATCGAGGCGATTGGCGAAGCGGATTTGATTCTGATTGGCCCCGGCAGCTTCTACACCAGCCTGATGCCGATTCTGCTGATGGAAGAGATGGCGCGCGCGCTGCGCCGTACGCCTGCCACCATGGTGTTTATCGGCAATCTGGGCCGCGAACTGAGCCCAGCGGCGGCTAGCCTGAATGTGGCCGATAAGTTGGCAATTATGGAGAAAGGAATTGGCAAGCGGGTGATTGATGCGGTGGTGGTGAGTCCAGCCGCCGATATTCGCGGCGTGGAAGAGCGTTTAATCATTCGTGAACCGCTGGAGGCCGCCGACATCAAATATCGCCATGACCGCCAGCTACTGCGCATCGCGCTGGAACACGCGATTCAGGCCGTTTAATTTCCAGGTGCGCATGAATGCGCACCCTACGAAAACCGCGCTGAATTCCTGTAGGGTCGTCATTCATGGCGACCTGGATACCACAATCAGGAAGCCGCAATAAACAGCTCGCGCAGTTGATGCAACTGATCGCGCACGCTGGCAGCCTCTTCAAACTCCAGATTCTGCGCGTGCTGCTGCATCTGCCCTTCCAGCTCGTGAATCTTCTTCTGCATCGCTTGCGGCGTAAGCGCCATATAGTTGGCTTCCGCTTCTGCTGCGGTGCGTGAGGCGGTTTTGCCTTTACCACGCGTTTTCACTACGTTTTTGCCGAGCTCAAGAATATCGGTGATCTTCTTGTTGAGCCCTTGCGGCGTAATGCCATTCTCTTCGTTGTATTTCTGCTGCTTCTCACGACGACGCTCGGTTTCGCCCATCGCGCGCTCCATCGACGGCGTGATTTTATCGGCGTAGAGAATCGCCCGGCCATTGATGTTACGCGCGGCGCGACCAATGGTCTGAATCAGTGAACGCTCCGAACGTAGGAAGCCCTCTTTATCGGCATCGAGAATCGCCACCAGCGACACTTCCGGCATATCCAGACCTTCTCGCAGCAAGTTGATGCCAACCAGCACATCAAATTCGCCAAGACGTAAATCGCGGATGATCTCCATACGTTCCACAGTATCGATATCCGAGTGCAGATAGCGCACCTTCTCGCCGTGCTCCACCAGGTATTCGGTAAGATCTTCCGCCATACGCTTGGTCAGCACAGTCACCAATACGCGCTCGTTAATCTCAACACGCTTGCGGATTTCCGACAGTAAATCGTCGACCTGCGTCGCCACCGGCCGCACTTCCAGAATCGGATCCAGCAGGCCGGTTGGACGCACCAGTTGATCGATCACTTCACCACCCGATTTTTCCAGCTCGTAGTTGCCCGGCGTGGCCGACACGTAAATGGTTTGCGGAGCGGCTGCTTCAAACTCTTCAAACTTCATCGGACGGTTATCCAGCGCCGACGGCAGGCGGAAACCGTACTCCACCAGCGTCTCTTTACGCGCGCGGTCACCACGATACATGCCGCCAATCTGCGGAATGGTGACATGCGATTCGTCAACCACCAGCAAGCCATCCGCCGGTAAATAGTCGAACAAGGTCGGCGGCGGCTCGCCCGGTCCGCGCCCGGAGAGATAGCGCGAGTAGTTTTCGATGCCGGAGCAGTAACCCAACTCGTTCATCATCTCGAGATCGAACTGCGTACGCTGGGAAATACGCTGCTCTTCCAGCAGCTTATTGTTCTCCAGCAGCACTTTGCGGCGCACCACCAGCTCATCTTTGATCTCTTCCATCGCCTTAAGAATGCGCTCACGCGGCGTCACATAGTGCGTTTTCGGATAGACGGTAAAGCGCGGGATCACCGAATCAATCTGCCCGGTGAGCGGATCAAACAGCGACAGCCGCTCAACTTCTTCATCAAACAGCTCAATACGCAGCGCAATGTCGTCCGATTCCGCCGGGAACACATCAATCACTTCGCCGCGCACGCGGAAGGTGCCGCGCTGGAAGGCCTGATCGTTGCGGCTGTACTGCAGCTCCGCCAGACGACGCAGAATGCTGCGCTGATCGATAATCATGCCGCGCGTCAGATGCAGCATCATTTTCAGGTAGAGATCGGGATCGCCCAAACCGTAGATCGCCGAAACCGATGCGACTACGATGACATCACGGCGCTCCAGCAGCGCTTTGGTCGCCGACAGACGCATCTGCTCAATGTGCTCATTCACCGAGGCATCTTTTTCGATAAAGGTGTCAGAACTCGGCACATAGGCTTCAGGCTGATAGTAATCGTAATATGAGACGAAAAACTCCACCGCGTTATCCGGGAAGAACTCCTTCATCTCCCCGTAGAGCTGCGCCGCCAGGGTTTTATTTGGCGCCAGCACCATCGTCGGGCGGTTGAGGTCGGCAATCACATTCGCCACGGTAAAGGTTTTACCTGAGCCGGTCACGCCCAACAGCGTTTGATGCGCGAGTCCATCTTCCAGTCCCTCTTCGAGACGGCGAATCGCCTCAGGTTGATCCCCTGAAGGCTTGAAAGCGGAGTTGAGTTTAAAGACTTTGCTCATGTTTTAGCGGTTCCAGCAGATGAAGTCGGCGGGCAGGCTGCTAATTCTACTCTGCTATGGCGAATTTGCCAGAAAAAAATACTGGACATAATCACAGTAACCTTGCACGATAATGGTACCTGACGGCGATTCTCTTCAGTGCAATTTAAGCGGCAGGCGGCAAGTTGTTGTTGCGCAATGTTATCCCCAGGCGGAGGATGCTTTTAACATTTGTCAATAGAGTGTCATTAAATTGCAGTCCGATGACAAGGCAGATAATTCGCATGCTTGATTTTAACTAACCTGCTGTTTTAATTCACTTTGACTCAAAAGCCCAGTTTCTCATCATAATGTAGTAAGGCCGCGAATTTACTCGCTTCCACACGGTTTTCAGTCGCTAATGCACAAGGTTATCCACAGTAATGGTGGATAAGTGAATCCAGCCCCGAGCCCATCGGCTGTGTATAATTTTCTCCCGCCCATTCTTAATCGTGAAAAAAAATTTTTTCGCATTTATTTTTCCCGCCGTGCGTGTCGCATTCCCCCCCTTTTTCCCGGTTTACCTTCCCGTGCCCGGCGTAAAGTCAGGCGTTAAGGCCATTTATTTCTCCGGTTATTGCCTTACGAACGATCAAATGCACCAGAAACGTTAAGCAGTCAGCACCGTCAAAGTGCAGTCGGTTTATCACCGCTGGCAATTGTTAAGCGTTTCTCAACTTTTAGCGGCTGATTTGTCAGGTTTCCGCCGCAGTTGCGCCTGAATTCCTAACCTGGCCTGGGAATTGCAGTGTTAGCACTATGGAGTGACGAGTCCATATCGGCGCTTGCCGACGACAGCGGTGTCCATCAATCGTGCACGACTGTATGCCAGACGACACAGAGCGGGAGCATTCAGGCTAATAATCTGGAAGGAGTATGTCAGATGCTGAGTTTACGTTCGGTGAATCAGTTTTACGGTCAAAATCACATTCTGTGGGATGTCGATCTCGATCTGCCGCCGGGCACCTGTACCGGCGTGCTGGGCAGTCCCGGCATGGGCAAAACCACGTTGGTGAACTGCATTATGGGCCGCCTGCCAATTAACAGTGGCTCAATGACCTGGCAGGAAGATGGCGCGCCGCCGGAAGATTTACTGTTGCAACCGGCCGAACTGCGCGCGCGCACCGGCATTGGTTATGTGCCGCAAGGACGGCATATTTTCTCGCAAATGAGCGTGGAGGATAACCTGCTGATCGCCCTGATGGCGGCACAGGACGATCGTAGCCGTGCCATTCCGGAAATGGTGTTCGACCTGTTCCCGGCACTCTATTCATTGCGCCATCAGCGCAGCGGCGAGTTGCCAATGGAACAGCAGCAACATTTGGCCCTGGCGCGTGCGCTGGTGCTGCAACCCAAGCTGGTGATTCTGGATGAGCCGACAGAGGGGATGTCGCCGTGGCTGGAAGAGGAGATGGGCAATCTGATTCGTCGGTTAAACCGTGAGTATGGTTTAACCATTCTGCTGCTGGAGCAGCACGTCTCGTTTGTCCGCCGCGTCGCCGATTATTTCCTGCTGCTGCATCGCGGACGCAATGTGGCGCACGGCAAAGTGGCGCAGTTGGATGATTTGACGGTGAATAAGTGGCTGACCGCAAGGTGAAGAGGTAGCCAGGTCGCCGTGAATGGCGACCCGGGTTATTTATTGCGGCAACGTCAAAAAACGCCCGCACTCGGCCTGCTGCGCCTGCTCGCGTAGGTGCGGAATCTCACCGAGGAGCGGCGCATCAATGCGCTGACGCAGCGTATCCATGTATTCCTGATGACGTTTGCCGGGCGGCTGAATATCATTGGCAATCCAGCCCGCAAGGCGTAATCCGCGCGCTTTAATCGCTTCGGCGGTGAGCATGGCATGATTGATGCAGCCTAACTTCACACCCACCACCAGAATCACCGGCAGCTGCTCGGCTTCCACCCAATCGGCGTAAGTTTTCGTCTCCGACAGCGGCGTAAACCACCCGCCTGCGCCTTCGACTAACACCCATTCTGCCTGCTGCTCCAGCGCGCGCAAGCCCGCTGACAGCGTGGCAAAGCTAATCGGCCTGCCCTCTTCCGCGCTGATGATATGCGGCGAGGTCGGCTCGACAAACGCCAGCGGGTTCACCTGCTCGTAGCTTAACGACAAGGTGCTGTAGCGTTGCAACGCCAGCGCGTCGCTGTTGCGAATGCCTTGCGGCGTGATTTCGCAGCCGGATGCCACCGGCTTATAGCCTGCGGTGCGTAAACCGGCGGCGCTTGCCGCCTGCAGCAGCGCGCCGCTGGCCACGGTTTTGCCCACTTCGGTATCGGTTCCGGTAATAAACCAGCGTGTCATTTGCTTAAAACTCCATACATCAGGTGATAACTCAGGCGATAACCGGACTCGTCCTGCGGCCAGCGCTGCTCAAGCTGTGCCAGTTGGGAACGCGTTAGCACGCTGGCGCCGCGTCCATCGTGCAGGTGCGTGGCCCCAATGCCTTTCAGCGAGCGCATAGCGCTGAGCGCGCTGGGAAAATGCAGGGTGATAACCTGCTGCTGCACGGCGATCGGCAACGTCGCGGTGGCCGCATGAAACTGCGCAGCGCTGAGGAAACGGTTGGCGTGCCGGCGACCATCCCGCTGCGCCCACGCGTGATGCACTTCGTGCAGCGAACCGTCGAGCAGCGTGGAAAACAGCACCGTGCCGCCCGGCCGCGTGACGCGCAAAAACTGCTGCAGCGCAGTATGCAAGTCGCTGCTCCACTGCACCGCCAGATTGCTCCACACGCCGTCAACGCTGGCGTCCGGCAGCGGCACCGCATCGATATCGCCCAACAGATAGTGCTGCGCCGATTGCTGATCGCGCGCGGTTTGCAGCATGTTGGGCGACAGATCGAGCGCCGTCAGCGTGCGCCCGCGATCGCGCCAGTAGCGGCTATACCAGCCGGTACCGCACCCGGCATCCAGCAGGTGCGGACCAAAACCAGCGGGCGCCAGCGCCAGCAGCGCATCGCCGCTCAGCCGCTGTAACTGCGCGTGCTGCTCGTAATGCGCAGCCGCACGACCAAAAGCCTGCGCCACGGCCTGTTTGTTAACCTGCAGCGTCATACAGCGCCTCCAGCAGACGATCAATGTCATCGGTGTGATGTGCAGCGGTAAGCGTGATGCGTAGCCGAGCTGTGCCCGGCGGCACGGTTGGTGGCCGAATCGCACTGACCCAACAGCCGGCCTGCGCCAGCCGCTGCGACAACGCCATTGCCGCGCTGTTTTCGCCAACGATCAGCGGCTGGATGGCGCTCGCAGAATCGACCAGCTGCCACGGCAAATCCGCCGCAGCGGCGCGGAAACGCGCAATGTGGCTGTGCAGTTTTTCGCGCAGCGCATCACCTTGCTGAATCTGCCGCAGTGCCGCCAGCAGCGCATAGCACTGCGCCGGTGGCATCGCGGTGGAGTAGATCAGATGGCGGGAAAACTGCTCGACGTAATCAGCGGTGGCGTCATCGCACAGCAGCGCCGCGCCGCTGACGCCAAACCCTTTGCCGAAGGTAACGATCAGCAGTTCCGGTTTGACCTGCTGCTGCCAGCAGCTGCCGCGCCCTTGCGCGCCAGTCACGCCGATACCGTGCGCATCATCCACCAGCAGCCAGCCGTTGCCGCGCCGCGTCTCTGCGGCGATCTTTGTTAGCGGAGCGCTGTCGCCGTCCATGCTGAACACGCCTTCGGTCACCACCAGCGTGCCGCCTTCCGACGGTGTTGCCAGCAGCTTCGCCAGGCTTTCCGGCTGATTGTGGGCAAAACGGCGCAGGCTCGCCGGGCTGTGGCTGGCGGCATCCAGCAGTGAAGCGTGCGCCAGCTTATCGGCGAAGATGCGATCCTGCTTTTCCGCCAGCAGATGGATCACCGCCTGATTGGCGGCAAACCCCGAAATGAACAGCAGCGCGCGCGAATAGCCCAGCCAGTCAGCCAGTTCCTCCTCGAGCTGCGCATGGTGGCGGCTGTAGCCGGTCACATGCCCGGATGCACCCGCGCCAGCACCCGTCTCGGCCGCGCCCTGCTGCCACGCGGCAATCACCGCCGGATGCTGGCTCAAGCCAAGATAGTCGTTGCTGGAAAAGTGACGATAACGCTGCCCCTCCAGCGTAATTTCCCGCACGCTGTTGTGCTCAACGCGACGCCGTAAACGCCAGCCATCCGCGGCGCGCCGCGCCGTCAGCGCCTCGTCGATACGTTGTGACCAGCCCATTTACACAGCCGCGTTGTAGAACTGCGCGGTATCCGCGTGCAGCAGCTGCTCGCTGAGCTGATGCTGCTGCTCATTGTCACCCGCCGTTGTCGCGGTGTGCTCCGGATTCAGGCCCAGTTTGCGGAACAGAATCAGATCCTTGTCCTCTTCCGGATTTGGCGTGGTAAGCAGTTTGCAGCCGTAGAAGATCGAGTTAGCGCCGGCCATAAAGCACATCGCCTGCGTTTGCTCGCTCATCTGCTCGCGTCCGGCAGAAAGACGCACGTGCGACGAGGGCATCATGATGCGCGCCACCGCGATGGTGCGGATGAAGTCGAAGGGTTCAACATCGTCGTTATCGGCCAGCGGCGTGCCTTTGACCTTCACCAACATGTTGATCGGTACGCTTTCGGGCGGCGTCGGCAGATTCGCCAGCTGCACCAGTAAGCCCGCACGATCTTTCACCGTTTCACCCAGACCCACAATGCCGCCGGAACACACCTTGATGCCCGCGCCGCGCACTTTATCCAGCGTATCCAGACGTTCCTGATAGCTACGCGTGGTGATGATGTTGCCGTAAAACTCTGGCGAGGTGTCGAGGTTGTGATTGTAGAAATCCAGTCCCGCTTCGGCGAGGCGCTGCGCCTGGTCGCCATCCAGCGTGCCAAGCGTCATGCAGGTTTCCATGCCCATCGCTTTCACGCCCTGCACCATCTGCTGAAGGTAAGGCATGTCGCGCTCGTGCGGGTTTTTCCACGCGGCGCCCATGCAGAAACGGCTCGATCCCGCCGCTTTGGCTTTGCGCGCCGACTCCAGCACCGCGTCCACTTCCATCAGACGTTCCGATTCCAGCCCGGTTTTGTAACGCGCGCTCTGCGGACAGTATTTACAGTCTTCCGGACAGGCGCCGGTTTTGATTGATAGCAGCGTGCTGACCTGCACCTGCCGTGGATCGAAATGTTGACGATGCACTTGCTGCGCTTCAAACATCAACTCAAGGAAAGGTTTATCGAAAAGTGCCTGAGCTTGTGCCAGTGTCCAGCGGTTTGCCATTGCTTACTCCAGAAAAAGGGGGTTCATCCCGACGATTAACGTGGTTATACTTGTAAACTAAATCTTTTTAAAATGGTTTACAACTCACATGTTCACTCAGGATGACCTCAACTTTGACCGTCAGCATATCTGGCATCCCTACACGTCGATGCGCGATCCCCTGCCCTGTTATCCGGTTGTGGCGGCGCACGGCTGCCAGCTGCAGTTGGCCGATGGACGTGAACTGGTGGACGGCATGTCGTCGTGGTGGGCGGCAATCCACGGCTACAACCATCCGCGTCTCAATCAGGCGCTGCAGCAGCAAATAACGCAGATGTCGCATGTGATGTTTGGCGGCATCACCCATCCGGCGGCGGTGGAACTGAGCCGCGAGCTGGTTGCCATGACGCCTGATGCGCTGGAGTGCGTGTTCCTCGCCGATTCGGGTTCGATCGCCGTCGAAGTGTCGATGAAAATGGCGCTGCAATACTGGCTGGGACGCAACCAAACGCGACAGAAATTCCTTACGCTGAAGCGCGGCTATCACGGTGATACCTTTGCCGCGATGTCGGTGTGCGATCCGGAAAATTCGATGCACAGCCTGTGGCGCGGCTATCTGCCGGAACATCTGTTCGCCAACGCGCCGCAGTGCGCTTTTGATGACGCGTGGAACGAGGCCGATTTCGCCGATTTTGCGCAGCTGGTGGAAATCCACCATCGGGAGATTGCGGCGGTGATTCTGGAGCCGATTGTGCAAGGCGCAGGCGGGATGCGTTTCTACCATCCGCGCTATCTGCAGCAGGTGCGCGAGCTGTGCGATCGCTACGGTTTGCTGCTGATTGCCGATGAGATCGCCACCGGATTTGGCCGCAGCGGCAAGCTGTTTGCCTGCGACCATGCGGGTATCACGCCGGACATTCTCTGCCTGGGCAAAGCGCTGACCGGCGGCACCATGACGCTCTCCGCCACGCTGACCACGCGTGAGGTCGCGGATACCATCAGCCGCAGCGCAGCGGGCTGCTTTATGCACGGCCCTACTTTTATGGGCAATCCGCTGGCCTGCGCGGTGGCGGTGGAAAGTCTGAAGATGATCAATGAAGGCGGATGGATAACGCAGGTGGCGCACATCGAACAGCAGCTGCGCACCGAGCTGCTGCCGCTGCGCCGTCATCACGCGGTGGCCGATGCGCGCGTACTGGGTGCGATTGGCGTGATCGAAACCCATCAGGCCGTGAACATGGCGGCGCTGCAGCACTTCTTCGTTGAACGCGGCGTGTGGATTCGTCCATTTGGGCGCTTGCTGTACCTGATGCCACCTTATCTGATTTCTGCCGCCGAACTGACGAAACTAACGCAAGCGGTCGGTGCGGCACTGGATGTTGCGGCGCATTTCCACCATGATTGAGGGTTCTGCACAACCATAAAAGGAGCGATCATGCGCGTAGTTAGCCAGGATTTTAACGACGGCGATAAGATGCCAGAGCGACACGTTTTCAATGGCATGGGTTACCAGGGCGACAATCTGTCACCGCATCTGGCGTGGGATGATGTACCGGCAGGCACAAAAAGCTTTGTTGTCACCTGCTACGATCCTGACGCGCCTACCGGTTCCGGCTGGTGGCATTGGGTGGTAGCGAACATTCCGGCTGAAGTTACCGTGTTGCCGCAGGGTGCCGGTTCCGGCGTGGCGGACTTGCCGGAGAGCGCCATTCAGACGCGTACCGATTTTGGCCAAACCGGCTACGGCGGCGCAGCGCCACCGCAGGGCGAATCCCATCGCTACATCTTTACAGTGCATGCGCTGGATACGGATAAAATTGACGTGGATGAAGGCGCGAGCGGCGCGATGGTTGGCTTTAATGTGCATTTCCATGCGCTGGCCAGTGCGTCGATTACGGTGAAGTACGCGTAACAGCTCAGAATCGCGCTGTTAGGAAATATGCCTGCCTGTTTGATCAGGCAGGCATTTTATTTATCCCAACGGGTGGATAACCACCCACATTGGGCCTTGTCCTACCGCGTAACGCGCCAGCGGATTAAGCAGACCGCGTTCCTGAATCTTATACACTTCGATGTGGTGCGATTTCTGTCCCGCCGCTACCAGATATTGACCGCTGTGATCAATATTGAAGCCGCGCGGCTGGGTTTCAGTTGGCTGGTAGCCTTCAATCGCCAGCACCGAGCCATCTTCACTGATGCTGAACACCGTAATGGTGCTGCTGGTACGGTCGCAGGCATAGAGGAAACGGCCATCCGGCGTGATGTGGATGTCCGCCGCCCAGCGCGTGTCGCTGAAATCTTTCGGCATCATATCAAGGCTCTGCACGCGCTCAACCTGGCCGTGCACATTGTTCAGCGCCCAGACATCCACGGTGCTATCCAACTCGTTCACCACGTAGCCATATGCGCCGTTCGGATGGAAGGCCATGTGACGCGGACCGGCACCTTCAACGGTGGTGACCTGCGCTTGTTCGCGCGGAGCCAGAGTGCCGTCTGCGTTCAGTTGATACAGGCAGATGCGGTCCTGCTTCAGTGCCGGTACAAACAGCGTTTGGTTATTCAGATCGATATTGGCCGAGTGGCAACCGTCTAACCCGCTGATCACCTGAACTGGCGCTTGCGGCAAACCATCGCTGCCAATCGGGCTGATGCTGACGCAGGCATCGTTGTACGAACCGCAGAACAGATAATTGCCCTGACGATCGGTGGAGATGTGGGTTGGGCTGCCCGGCAGCGGTGCTTCACCGGCGAGGCTCAGCGTGCCGTCGGCCGCAATGCGAAACGCCAGCACGCGAAAATTCGGACGCACACCGACATAGAGAAAATCTTTCTTCGGGCTCACCACCATCGGCTGCACCTGGCCGGCAACATCTGTTACCTGCAATAACGTCAGTGCGCCATCTTCCTGCAACTGCCAGGCATGAATCTGCTGGCTCTCGGGACTGGCGGTATACACGACTTGTTTCATGCGTTTTCCTTATTCGCTGCCTGATGAAAGGGATAACTGTAGCGCGTTTCATTTTGTCGCGCTGGATTCATTTGTGCCCTGTTTTTTGTCTCAGGGCCGCTGCCGGGTGTAGACTCAATGCTTTGCCAACTCCCGGACGGAAAGTGTAATGAGCTACCGCGTAATCGCCCTTGACCTCGACGGCACCCTGCTGACCCCGAACAAAACCATCTTGCCTGAATCCATCGAAGCGCTGGCCCGCGCGCAACAGGCGGGCGTGAAAGTTTTGATCGTCACCGGTCGCCACCACTGCGCTATCCACCCTTTTTATCAGGCACTTAAGCTGGATACACCCGCAATTTGCTGTAATGGCACCTATTTGTATGATTATCCCGCGAAACAGGTGCTGGCCGCCGATCCGCTGGATAAAAGCAGAGCCGCGCGGGTGATTGAGATGCTGAATGAAGAGAATATCCACGGTCTGCTGTATGTCGATGATGCGATGCTGTACCAAACGCCAACCGGCCATGTGACGCGTACGCTTAACTGGGCGCAATCGTTGCCGGAAGCGCAGCGTCCGCTGTTCCTGCAGGTGCCAAGCCTGGCGCAGGCGGCGATTGAGGCTGATTCGATCTGGAAATTCGCGCTGTCGCATCCCGACACGCGCGCGCTGCAGCAGTTTGCCGAACGCACCGAAGCCGAACTCGGTCTGGCGTGTGAATGGTCGTGGCACGATCAGGTAGATATCGCCAAAGGCGGCAACAGCAAAGGCAAGCGTCTGGCGCAGTGGGTTGAGAGTCAGGGCTTTAGCATGCAAGACGTGCTGGCGTTTGGCGACAACTACAACGATCTCAGCATGCTGGAACAGGTGGGATTAGGCGTGGCGATGGGCAATGCCGATGACGCCATCAAAGCGCGCGCCAAAAAGGTGATTGGCACCAATCTGGAACCGGGCATCGCCGAAGTGATCTATCAAGAGGTTCTGTAACCGTAAAATGTAGTGGCGCAATTCATGGCGCGGATTTTTCTCACACCGCGCAATGAATCCATTTACGCTGCTATCGACACGCTCTTGATCTGCGCATACAGCCACTGATCCGGTCGAATGCCCAGCTCATCGCGCGCCCACGGCGAAATGCGTGCCCACAGTTCGCTGATGCCAATGCGCAGCTTCACTTCCACCTGATCGTCAATCTCCAGCAGCTCAACCACCTGTGCCGGCAGAATATTGCGGATCGAGGTGTTATGCGGCGGCTGCAATGCCAGCGACACATCGGCTGAGGCGATGCGAATACGCAGCGGTGTTTTCAGCGGCTGATTCACCCGGCTCACCCAAATATGCTGATCGCCAAGCGACAGCGCGGTCATCGGGTAATCAGGATGCTGCTCCAGCACCTGCACGCGCAGCACGCTGGTGCGCTCGGCGAGCGGCAGCCACGGACGCATCGCCGAACTGCTCCACACTTTTTCCAGCGGACCAAAGGCTTTCACCTGGCCGGCATCCAGCACCAGCACGTTATCCGCCAGCTGCAGGATTTCATCGAGGCTGTGCGATACGTAAAGAATGGGAATATCGACCTGCTTCGCCAGCTTTTGCAGATAGGGCATCAGCTCACGTTTGCGCGGCAGATCGAGCGACGCCAGCGGCTCATCCATCAGCAGAATATCGGGCGCCGTCAGCAACGCGCGGCCAATCGCCACGCGCTGTTTTTCACCGCCCGAAAGCGACGCAGGAAAACGCGTCAGTAGCGATTCTAAACCCAGCAGCGCCACCAGCGCGTTGAACTGCGACTTCATTGAGGCCGCCATGCCGTATTGCAGATTGCCGCGCACGCGATAATGTGGAAACAGCCGCGCGTCCTGAAATACATAGCCGATGCGGCGCTTTTCCGGCGGCAAATTCACGCGCGTGGCCGAATCGAACAGCAGGCGATCGTTTAACTCAATACGTCCGCTCTGCGGCTGGGTTAATCCGCCAATCGCGTTAATCAACGAGGTTTTGCCCGCACCCGACACGCCGAAAATGGCGGTAATGCCGCTGGCGGGAATATTGACGTTAACGTCGAGCAGGTGATCGCCCAACTGCTGAGAAAGTTGCAGATTGAGCATTATGCCGCTCCCAGCCGTTTACGGCCCCAACGCGCCAGCAGCTCCGACGCCACCAGCGACATCAGCGCTAACGCTATCGCCACCGCACAGAGGCGCGCGGCGGTGCCTTCCGCGCCCGGCGTTTCAATCAGGGTAAACATCGCCGACGGAATGGTGCGCGTCTCGCCGGGAATGTTGGATACAAACGTGATGGTGGCGCCAAATTCGCCCAGCGAACGGGCAAAGGCCAGCACCGTGCCGACAATAATGCCCGGCAAGGTGAGCGGAAGCGTAATGGTGAAAAATACGCGCCTGCGCCCGGCACCCAGCGTGCGTGCGGCCAGCTCCAGTTTGGTATCCACCGCTTCCAGCGCAAGACGAATTGCACGCACCATCAGCGGAAACGCCATCACCGCCGAAGCGATCACCGCGCCGCGCCAGCTAAAAGCAAAGGTGAAACCGAACCAGTCATACAGCCATTCGCCAATAAAACCGCGCCGGCCTAAGGCGATCAGCAGCAGATAACCGACCACCACCGGCGGCAGCACCAGCGGCAGGTGGACGATGCTGTCCAACAGAGTTTTGCCCGGAAAGCGGCAGCGCGCCAGAATCCAGGCCATCAGGATGCCAAACGGCAAGCTGCATATCACAGCTACACAGGACACTTTCAGGCTGAGAAAAACGGCCTGCCATTCGGGATCGCTCAATATCATTTCTTCGGCGTGAATCCATACTGTTTAAACACGGCAGCGGCATCCGGCCCCTGCAAATAGTTGTAGAAGGCTTTCACCGTTGCGTTCTGATGTTCTTTGACAATCGCCATCGGATATTCCACTGGCTTGTGGCTATCTTCCGGGAATCGTCCTACGACCTGCACTTTTTGACTGGCCACCGCGTCCGAACCATACACGATGCCGTACGGCGTTTCGTTACGCTCAACCAGTGCCAGCGCGGCGCGCACGTTGTTGGCTGGCGCCAGCTGCGGGGATAAAGCGTCCCACGCGCCGAGTTTTTGTAATGCTTCTTTGGCATAAATGCCGGCCGGCACGTGATCCGGATCGCCCACCGCCAGACGCTCGCCTTTCAGCAGGCGTTTCCAGTCGGTTTTGCTATCAATAGTGACCGCTTTAGCCGCGTCGCTTTTCGGTGCAATCAGCACTAAATCATTGCCAAGCAGCGTATAGCGCGTGCTGCTCACCACGCTGTTTTTTGCCACCACATCGTCCATCCACTGCTGATCGGCAGAGATGAACAGATCGGCCGGTGCGCCCTGATCGATCTGGCGCGCCAGCACCGAAGAAGAGGCAAAAGAGGATACCACTTCTACACCGCTTTTCTTCTGGTACTGCGTCGCAATCTCCTGCAGCGCATTGGTCAGCGATGCCGCTGCAAACACGGTGATTTTCTCTGCGGCCGCGGCATGACCGGCCAATGAAACGCTTAAAACGGTTGCAGCAGCCCAACGGTACTTGATGGTTCGCATTTGTTGCTCCTTTTTACGTTATATATTTGATAATACAACGTACGCGCAAATGCGTCATGAGCTTTATATCGGCAGGATTTTACGGAAGTTCAGAAACAAAACGCCCGCAGGAAGCGGGCGTTGAGAAATTAGTGTTGTGAGCTGTTAACAGGACGATCATCGCGGCGGCCAAATTTTGAGATGACGTTGAAAACTTCACCCAGGCCGTAAATCAAACCGAGCATAATCGCCATCACAATCGGCACCATGATGATAGCCACAGCCAGGCTTTTTAACAGTTCCAGCATGGAAACCTCACGCAGAAAATAAAAAAGTGATTGTAACGGTTAGCGAAAAAAACGCACTGCCCTTTTCGTGCTTTTACTTTTAAGCAGTAAACTGAGCGGATTAACCTAAGGAGCTGACATGCAGGCAGAACTTTCTCTCCATATTCGTCTTCAGCAGAAGCTGTTTGCCGATCCGCGTCGCATCGAATTACTGAAACGCGTGCAGCAAACCGGCTCTATCAGCCAGGGCGCGAAACTGGCGGGCATCAGTTATAAAAGTGCCTGGGATGCGATCAATGAGATGAATCAGCTGGCCGACAAAACGCTGGTGGATCGCGCCACCGGCGGTAAAGGCGGCGGCGGCGCGCAGCTGACGCGTTATGGCGAGCGGCTGATTCAGCTGTTCCAGTTGATGGAGCAGATCCAACAAAAGGCTTTCGATGTGCTGCAAAACGACAGCTTGCCGCTCGACAGTTTGCTGGCGGCGATTGCGCGTTTCTCGCTGCAAACCAGCGCGCGCAATCAGCTGTTTGGTACGGTGCTGGCCAGCGATCATCAGCAGGTGCAGCAGCACCTTGAGGTGCTGCTCGCCGATGGCGTAACGCGCCTGCAGGTGGCGATCACCGCACGCAGTGCCGAACGCTTGCAGCTCGACAGCGGCAAAGAGGTGCTGGTGCTGATTAAAGCACCGTGGATTCACGTCAGTCACGCCGCCGCCAGCAGCGACAATCAACTGGCTGCGCAGATCAGCGCAATTGAGCCCGGCGATCAGGTTAGCGAAGTATTGATGGCGTTGCCGAGTGGCGAAACGCTGTGCGCGACCGTCACCAATGAGGCGGTGAAACAGCAGAATCTGCAGGTTGGTGCCAGCGTCACCGCCAGTTTTAATGCCGAACACGCCATCATCGCCACACTGCTCTGAAATCCACGCCATGATTTGACTTCGTCTGCATCGCTGGCTAAAACTGGACGACACGATGCATAAAACGGAATAGATCATGGCTTCATTGCAAATTTCGCAAGGTACGTTTCACCTTAGCGACACCCGAGCACTGTCCCTTAACGATTTAACCCTCAACAGCGGCGAAAGCTGGGCGTTTGTCGGCGCCAACGGCAGCGGCAAGTCATCGCTGGCGCGCGCCCTTTCCGGCGAGTTGCAGCCCGGTAAAGGCAGCGTGCAGCAGGATTTTCAACGCCGTACGCGCCTGTCGCTGGAGCAGCTACAGAAACTGGTCAGCGATGAGTGGGAACGCAACAACACCGATTTGCTAAGTGAAGGCGAAGACGATACCGGTCGCACCGCCGCACAGATCATTCAGGATGAAGTGCAAGATGCGGCGCGCTGTCAGGCGCTGGCGCAGCAGTTTGGCATCACTTATCTGCTCGATCGTCGCTTCAAATATCTCTCCACCGGCGAGACGCGCAAAACACTGTTGTGTCAGGCGCTAATGGCGCAGCCGGATCTGCTGATTCTCGATGAGCCTTTCGATGGGCTGGATGTGGCGTCGCGCGCCAGCCTGGCGCAAACCCTCAACGATCTGCATCAAAGCGGCTATAGCGTGGTGCTGGTGCTCAATCGCTTTGATGATATTCCCGATTTTGTCGGGAAGGTCGGCGTGTTGGCCGAATGCACGTTAACCCACGTGGGCGATCGGCGGGCGATTCTGGCCGAAGCGCTGGTGGCGCAGCTGGCGCACAGCGAGAAGCTTGCTGGCATGGCGCTGCCGGAGGCGGATCAACCCGATCAACTGCCGCAGCTGGCCGAAGATGCGCCGCGCGTGATACTGCGCAACGGCGTGGTGTCGTACAACGACAAAGCGGTGATTGATGGCCTGAACTGGCAAGTTAAACCCGGTGAACACTGGCAGATTGTGGGGCCGAACGGCGCGGGTAAATCCACCCTGCTCAGTTTGGTAACCGGCGATCATCCGCAGGGTTACAGCAACGATTTGACGCTGTTTGGCATCCGACGCGGCAGCGGTGAAACCATCTGGGACATCAAGCAGCACATCGGTTACGTCAGCAGCAGCCTGCACCTCGATTATCGCGTCAGCTGTAATGTGCGCACCGTGGTGCTCTCCGGCTTCTTCGATTCGATTGGTCTGTATCAGGCGGTGTCCGATCGGCAAAAAGCGCTGGCGCGTCAGTGGCTGGCGCTGCTCGGTATGGATAATCAGCTGGCGGATGCGCCGTTCCACAGTTTGTCGTGGGGCCAGCAGCGGCTGGTGCTAATTGCGCGCGCGCTGGTGAAACATCCCACGCTACTCATTCTCGATGAACCGTTGCAGGGGCTCGATCCGATTAACCGCCAGCTAGTGCGCCGCTTTGTCGATGTGCTGATTGGCGAAGGCCGTACGCAACTGCTGTTTGTCTCCCATCACGCCGAAGATGCGCCGAAGTGCATCACCCATCGCCTGAGTTTTGTCGCGCAGGAACAGGGTTACGGTTTCCTGCAAGAGTCGCTGCGTTAAATGGCGGTTGCCATAAATAGCGTAATGCTCGTCAATTAAGACATGAAAAACCCTTATTAACGAGAGCACACATTGTAGCGGCGCAATTCATTGCGCGATAAATCGCGCCGCTACGGAAGGTGCGGTGATTTGATACGGCGCTTAACTGAGCGGCGTTACGCCATCAATGGTGACCCTTATATCTACATGTATCTAATGTGCATAGCGCCATTGCCAAAATAATTCGAGCTGCGGCAAGCAGCAGCAGTTCGAAGTATGAAGGCAATGTAAGCGTTACCATTTCATCGCCTGGTAATTCAACAAACACACGCAACAACCCCACAAAATGAGAATCGTCACCTTGTGTAAACGATACCATTTATCCAGACTGGATCACGCTTTCACGCTGGTCTTTGTGCTACTTTGATCAAAATCATTTTTATCTGTTTGCCGTTTACCAGGACTCATCATGGAAAAATTTAACCCGGTCGATCACCCGCATCGCCGTTATAACCCATTGATCGATCAATGGGTGCTGGTCTCACCCCATCGCGCTAAGCGCCCGTGGCAAGGTGCGCAGGAAACCCCGGCACTGGAGCAACTGCCAGCGCACGATCCTGACTGTTTCCTCTGTGCCGGAAACACCCGCATTACCGGTGACAAAAACCCTGACTATAAAAGCACTTACGTGTTCACCAATGACTTTGCCGCGCTGATGACTAACACGCCAGACGCACCGCAAAGCGACGATCTGTTGATGCGCTGCGAAAGTGCACGCGGTACTAGCCGGGTGATCTGCTTCTCGCCGGATCACAGCAAAACGCTGCCGGAACTGCCGCTGAGCGGGCTGGAAGATATCGTGCGGACCTGGCAGGAACAGACTGCCGATCTCGGCCAGCACTATCCGTGGGTGCAGGTGTTTGAAAACAAAGGCGCGGCGATGGGCTGCTCCAACCCGCATCCGCATGGCCAGATTTGGGCCAACAGCTTCCTGCCGAACGAAGCGCAGAAAGAAGATGACAACCAACGTCACTATTTTGCCGAGAAAGGCACGGCGCTGCTGGTCGATTACGCTGCGCGCGAGTTGAGCGATGGCAGCCGTACGGTGGTGGAAACCGAACACTGGCTGGCCGTGGTGCCGTGGTGGGCGGCGTGGCCGTTTGAAACCTTGCTGCTGCCGAAAGCCCATGTGAAACGCATCACCGATCTCTCCGAGCCGCAGCGCACCGATCTGGCGCTGGCGCTTAAGCAGCTCACCAGCCGCTACGACAACCTGTTCCAGTGCTCTTTCCCCTATTCGATGGGCTGGCACGGCGCGCCGTTCAACGGCGAAGCCAACGATCACTGGCAGCTGCACGCACACTTCTATCCGCCGCTGCTGCGTTCAGCCACGGTACGCAAATTTATGGTTGGCTATGAAATGCTGGCCGAAACCCAACGTGATTTAACGGCGGAACAGGCAGCTGAACGTCTGCGTTCTGTCAGCGATGTCCATTTCCGCGAGGCGCAATAAATGTCATTAAAATCCATTACTCAACAGGTTTTCGCTGACACTTTCGGCTATCAGGCGACACACAGCATTCAGGCACCGGGCCGCGTCAATCTGATTGGCGAACACACCGACTACAACGATGGCTTTGTGCTGCCGTGTGCCATCGATTATCAAACCGTGATTGCCTGCGCCAAACGCGACGATCGCCAGGTGCGCGTGATTGCCGTCGATTACGACAATCAGCAGGACAGCTTCTCGCTGGATGCGCCGATTGAGCCGCTGAAAGAGCCAATGTGGGCCAACTACGTGCGCGGCGTGGTGAAACATCTGCAAAAACGCGATGCCAGCTTTGGCGGCGTTGATATGGTGATCAGCGGCAACGTGCCACAAGGCGCGGGCCTGAGTTCTTCGGCGTCGCTGGAAGTGGCGGTCGGTACCGTATTCCAGCAGCTGTATGCATTAAACCTCGATGGCGCAGCGATTGCGGTGAACGGTCAGGAAGCGGAAAACCAGTTTGTCGGCTGCAACTGCGGCATCATGGATCAGCTGATCTCGGCGCTCGGTCAGCCGGATCACGCCATGCTGCTGGATTGTCGTACGCTCGGCACGCGCGCGGTATCAATGCCGGAAGATGTCGCGGTGGTGATCATCAACTCCAACTTCCGTCGTAGCCTGGTGGGCAGCGAATACAATACGCGTCGTGAACAGTGTGAAACTGGCGCACGCTTCTTCAATAAACCGGCGCTGCGCGATGTGACGCTGGAAGAGTTTGAAGCCTCTGCTGGTGAGCTGGATGTGTTGGTGGCAAAACGCGTGCGTCACGTGATTAGCGAAAATGCGCGCACGCTGGAAGCCGCCGATGCGTTAAGCGCGGGCGATCTGAAACGCATGGGCGAACTGATGGCCGAATCGCACGCCTCAATGCGTGACGATTTCGAAATCACCGTGCCGCAAATCGATCAGCTGGTTGAGATTGTGAAAGCAGAAATCGGTCCGCGCGGCGGCGTGCGTATGACCGGCGGCGGTTTCGGTGGCTGCATCGTGGCGCTGATGCCAACCGATCTGGTCGATGCGGTGAAAGCGGTGGTCGCTGAGAAGTATGAAGCGCAAACCGGCATCAAAGAGACCTTCTACGTGTGCAAAGCGTCCGCAGGAGCAGGCCAATGGTAAGTGATGTGAATTCACACGCGCCAGACGGGCAACCGTGGCGCATCACCGTGCTGCGCAATCGCAACGGCATGGTGGCTACTTTTATGGATTGGGGCGCGACCTGGCTGTCAGCGCGCGTGCCAATGTTGGATCACAGCGTGCGTGAAGCGCTGCTCGGCTGTGCCACGCCGTCCGATTATCTGCATCAGGATGCTTATCTTGGCGCGACGATTGGCCGCTACGCGAACCGCATCGCCTCGGCCGAACTTAAGCAACTCAATTTACAGCTGGCGGCTAATCAGGGCGCACATCAGCTGCACGGCGGGCCGCAAGGTTTCGATAAACGTCGCTGGCAGATTCTCAGTCAGAGCGAAAGCGAGGTGCACTATCGCCTCGATTCGCCCGATGGCGATCAGGGTTATCCCGGCAATGTGATCGCCAATGTCATCTATCAACTTGATGACGATAATTGCTTGTCGATTCGCTATGAAGCGCAAACCGACAAGCCTTGCCCGGTCAATCTCACCAACCATGCTTACTTTAATCTTGATGCGCATCATGGTGATGCGCGCCAGCATCGCTTACAACTGCACGCCGATCGTTACCTGCCGGTGGACAGCGAAGGCATTCCTAACGCGCCGCTGAAAGAGGTGGTGGGAAACAGTTTTGATTTCCGCCAGCCGAAGCGCGTCGCCGATGAGTTCCTTGCCGATGACGATCAAAAAGCGGTGAAAGGCTATGACCACGCCTTTTTGCTTAACACCGCTGGCGACAGCAGCCAGCCCGCCGCCCATTTATGGTCTGCCGATGGCAAGCTGGAGCTGAGCGTGTTTACTGCCGCTCCGGCGCTGCAGTTCTACACCGGCAACTATCTGGCGGGAACACGCGCCCGTGAGCAGGACAGCTATACTGCTTTCCAGGGCATCGCTCTGGAGAGCGAATTTTTACCGGATTCGCCTAACCATGCAGAGTGGCCGCAGCCCGATTGCTGGCTACAACCCGGCGACAGCTGGCAGTCCGTGACGCGTTATCGCTTCACGCCGCACTGAGCCACCGGATGAAAAACGCGCACTGCGCTGCCGACAGGCTTACGCCGTGCGTTGTTTTCCGCTATGGTATGGCGCTATTAGTGAGCCGCTTCTCAGTGGCCGCAGCCGGTTTCAATACTAATCGTAAATCGAGCATTAAGGAGTAAAGCTATGGCCGTAACTAAGCTGGTACTGGTGCGACACGGCGAAAGCCAGTGGAACCAGGAAAACCGCTTCACCGGATGGTACGACGTTGACCTGTCTGACAAAGGTCGCACTGAAGCCAAAGCAGCCGGTCAGCTGCTGAAGAAAGAAGGTTTCGTGTTTGATTTCGCTTACACCTCAGTGCTGAAGCGCGCTATCCATACCCTGTGGAACGTGCTGGATGAGCTGGATCAGGCTTGGCTGCCGGTTGAAAAAACCTGGCGTCTGAACGAGCGTCACTACGGTGCGCTGCAAGGTCTGGATAAAGCAGAAACCGCCGCTAAATACGGTGACGAGCAAGTGAAACAGTGGCGTCGTGGCTTTGCTATCACGCCACCAGAACTGGATCGCGCTGATGAGCGTTTCCCAGGCCACGATCCGCGTTACGCTTCACTGACTGACACGCAGCTGCCAACCACCGAAAGCCTGGCGCTGACCATCGAACGCGTGATTCCTTACTGGAACGAAAGCATTCTGCCGCGCATTAAGAGCGGTGAGAAAGTGATCGTTGCTGCACACGGCAACTCACTGCGTGCGCTGGTTAAATACCTCGACAACCTGAGCGAAGACGAGATCCTCGAACTGAACATCCCAACTGGCGTGCCGTTGGTGTATGAGTTCGATGAGAACTTCAAGCCACTCAAACGTTACTATCTGGGTGATGCTGATGAGATTGCTGCGAAAGCCGCAGCCGTAGCCAACCAGGGTAAAGCGAAGTAAGCGAACGCTGAAACGCAAAAAGGCCAGACGCAAGTCTGGCCTTTTTTATTGCTGCATTAGCTTAGCTGCGGCGCTGTTTGACCGCCTGAGCCAGCTGACGCAACGCCTTCTCAGTGTCTTCCCAGCCGATACAGGCATCGGTCACGCTCTGGCCGTACACCAGCGGTTTGCCGCTTTCGAGGCTCTGATTACCTTCCACCAGATGACTCTCGATCATCACGCCAGTAATCGCCTGCTCACCACCGGCAATTTGCTGTGCCACGTCGTCGGCAACCACCATCTGACGTTGGAACTGCTTGCTGCTATTAGCATGGCTGAAGTCTATCATCACTTGCGGACGCAAGCCTGCTTTCTCCAGACCGGTTTTCACGGCCGCCACGTGTTCGGCGCTGTAGTTCGGCTCTTTGCCGCCGCGCAGGATGATGTGGCAGTCTTCGTTACCGCTGGTTTCGACTATCGCCGAGTGACCATATTTGGTGACTGACAGGAAGCAGTGTGGCGCGCTGGCCGCACCGATGGCGTCAATCGCCACTTTGATGGTGCCGTCGGTACCGTTTTTGAAGCCCACCGGGCAAGAGAGGCCGGAAGAGAGTTCGCGATGCACCTGCGATTCGGTGGTACGTGCACCAATCGCGCCCCAGCTCATCAGGTCGGCCATATATTGTGGCGTGATCATATCGAGGAACTCACCGGCGGCTGGCAACCCGATATCGTTGATATCCACCAGCAGCTTGCGCGCCAGGCGCAGGCCGTCGTTGATCTGGAAGCTGCCATCCATAAACGGATCGTTGATCAGCCCTTTCCAGCCCACCGTGGTGCGCGGTTTTTCAAAGTAAACGCGCATCACCACTTCGAGATCGTCTTTCAGCTCATCACGCAGTGCCAGCAGGCGCGTCGCATACTCTTGCGCAGCCTGGGTATCATGAATTGAGCACGGACCGATCACCACCAGCAGACGATCGTCTTCGCCATGCAGAATGCGGTGAATCGCCTGACGTGACTGCGCTACGGTTGCAGCCGCTTTATCGGTGGCGGGGAATTTTTCAAGCAAAGCAACAGGAGGCAGTAACTCTTTGATCTCTCTGATGCGTAAATCATCGTTCTGGTAATCCATACACAATTCCATTCAAATTTCTGGCCCAACGTCCGTCGGGCGCAACCCGCCCACTTTAGCCCTTCACGCGGTGGGTGTAAATTACGCACCGCGCTTAAAATGTACATCTCAAATTTGCATTTATATATCCATGCACTAAGCTTTTTAAATGTAAGCACTAAGGAATGATGTGTTTGCAAAATTAAATTTTTAAGTGAAGCGTATAAGGTGGATTTTATTCCATCACGGCACGCTATTTTCGTCACTCAACACCAGCGGGTGTTAGACGGCAACTATCCATTAATTACTGGAGCATAATGATGAATAAGTTTGCAATGATCTTTCTGACAGCAGCGATGACCATGGGTAGCGGTGCTGTAATGGCTGCGGATAACAACAATGGTGCGGCCAACGCTTCAGCTGAAGCCGGTGCAGCAGCTGGCGGTGCAAAACAGAATCTGCCACCTAATAATGTTGATAACAGCAAAATTAACAGCGGTAGCACCAATACCAACAGCGCAGCAACGTCAGGCACTGACTCAAGCAATATGTCAGCCAGCCAGGTGCACAAAAACAGCATGTGCAAAGACGGCAAATGCCCGGACATGAATAAAAAAGTCGACACCAAAGAGGGTGGCGGCCACGTGAAACATAAAACAGATGGTACTTCGCAATAAGGTTCCTTCTGTTTGACCAAGGGAGAGCTTCGGCTCTCCCTTTTATTTTGCCTCCCGCCCTTTTCCGCTATGCTGAAGCAATGAAATTCACAGGAACTGTTTCATGGCTTCATTGCTGCTTATTGATGATCACCCGTTAGTTGCCGTCGCACTGGAAGCGGCTTGCGTTAACGCTCCTATCACGTTGAACATTCACGCCGCTGGCGACGAAGCGCAGGCGCGCCAACTGCTTCAACAACATCCCATCGATTTAATAGTGCTGGATATCGGTTTACCCGATTGCGACGGACTCGAACTGCTGCGCCGGTTGCGCGTGCGTAATCAGCACTGCCCGGTGTTGATCTATTCCGCGCAGCAGAGCCGCCACACGCTGCTCAGCGCCGTGTCGCTTGGCGCTGCCGGTTACGTGGTGAAAAGCCAAAGCATGGCGCAACTGCTGAGCGCGATTCTGGCGGTGCTAGGCGGCCAGCAGGCTTTTCCGCCTCTGCCGGAACGTATCGAACTGCCGTTAACCGAGAAAGAGCAGCAGATTGTAGCGCTGCTGGTGCGCGGCCTCTCGAATCTGCAGATTGGCGAACAGCTGCATATCAGCAATAAAACCGTTAGCACCCACAAGAAGAACATCCTGGAGAAAACCGGCGTACAGTCGGTGGTTGAGCTGGCTGAGCTGTGGAAAGCGCAGCAGTGAGGATCTGTTTGCTGCTGTGTACGCTGCTGCTGAGTGTGATGGCGAAAGCCGATCTGCAACCCGCCAGCAGCGTGATGTTACCCGCGATGATGCCAGCCCCACACGCCGAGCCGTGGCCCGGCGCAACGTTGCGCGTCGCGGTGCCGGCACAAAACAGCGCGCCCTGGGCAATGCGTATTGGCGATCACCTCTGGGGCATCGACGCCGACTATCTCAGCGCCCTAAGCCAGTTGACCGGTACGCATTTCACGCTGCAAAGCTATGCCGATCGCGCGCAGCAACTGGCAGCCTTGCAGCGCGGCGAGGTGGATTTGGTGTTAAGTAATCAACATGCCCAGCTCCCATCCGACGTGCTGCTCAGCGACAGCTGGTACAGCAGCCCGATTCGCATTTATCGTAACCGGGATAATCAGCGCGCGGTGATGTTCAATAGCGAAACCGCGCAGCTCACCATTGCCGAAGCGACGCTGGCACAGTTGCCCACTGAATTTGTTCAGCAGCATCGCTGGCACACCTTGCCGGGCGATCTGCAGGCGCTGTATGCGCTGCTCAATCAGCAAAGCGATTATCTGGTCGCCGATGAAGCCAGCGCCGGTTTCTTGCTGGGCCAGCTGCAGCAAGGACAAATTTACCAAATCACTGCCGATCCTGGCGCGGGCGAATTAACGCTACGCGCAATGACGCGCAATGCCGCGCTGATCCACTGGCTTAACAGCCAGCTGCGTCTGCTGCCCGCCGAGTTCAGCAGTCGCGTTCAGCAGCGCTGGAGCCCGCCGCTGCTGCGTTATCAGGACACACAAACTCTGATGCTGTCGGCCAGCGAAAAGCAGTGGCTGGCGCAACATACTGAGATTCCGTATGCGGTTGAGGCGGATAACGCGCCCTGGAGTTATCGCGACAGCAGCGGCAACGCGCGCGGCTTCGGCATCGACATGCTGAACGCGCTGAGCCAAAGTACCGGCCTGCGTTTTACCCCGCGCTGGGTCAACAATCCGCAGCAGGCCGCCACGCTACTGCAGCAACAGCAGGTGATGCTCAACCTGTTGCAGCCGCTTTATGGCGACGATCCCGGCAGCAATACTTTGCCGGTATGGCGCGCCATTTGGGGCATTTACACGCTTGCCACGCATCAGCCAATGAACTGGCAATCGTTACAAGGCCAGCGCGTGGGCGTATTACGCGACGATCTCGCCATACGTTTGCTGCCGTCAGGTATTACGCCGCAACCGTTCGACGATCGGACGCAGCTGTGGCAAGCGCTGAATAACGGTCAGATCGATGCGCTGGTAGATAACGTGCTCTCTGCCCGCTGGCGTATGGCGAGTCACGAAGATAATCGTGTGCATCTGGCGTTTGCTGCCAGCGATATCGCCTGGCCGCTGGCGCCGCAGGTCAGTGCTGAACAGCCTGAGCTGCGCGCCCTGCTCGACCATGCATTGCAGCAAATCCCGCCTGATACGCTCAACCAGATGCGCGTCAGCTGGTCACAGCCGCCGCAGCCCGGCACGACGATGGCGATGCGCAATATTCCGCTGATGATTTTGCTTGCGGCAGGCGTAATTATTCTGTTGCTGTTGGGCTTGCTGGCGCGTCGTTACTGGCAGCAGCGCCGTGACCGATTGCAGCGTGAGCAGGCCGAACGCGCCAATGCCGCCAAAAGCCAGTTTCTCGCCACCGCCAGCCACGAACTGCGCACGCCGATGCAGGCGATACTCGGTTTGCTGGAGCTGGAACAGCAGCAGCATCCGAGTGAACGGCTGGCGCTGATGCACAGCAGCGCGCGGTCGCTGATGGCGCTATTGAACGACTTGCAGGATCACGCGCGTATTGAGAGCCAGAGCTTCCGTCTGGCGCCGCGCCCGCTCAATCTGACGCTCTGGCTGCAGCAACAGCAGCAGTTTTATCATCCCTTAATGCGCGATGCCGGGCCGAACCTGATTGCCGAAGCGCTAACACCGCTGCCTGCCAGCGTGTTGCTGGATGGCGATCGCCTGCAGCAGGTGGTGAATAATCTGGTGGCCAACGCCCTGAAATTTACCCGCGAAGGAGAAGTGCGCCTGTCGCTGGCGGTCAGTGAGCACATCCAGCTTACGGTCACCGACACCGGCAGCGGCATCCCGCTTAACGAGCAGGCAAAACTGTTTAAGCCGTGGTATCAGGCGCCGTCCGGCAAAAGCCATGCGGTGCAAGGCAGCGGCTTAGGTTTGTTTATCTGTCGCGAGATTGTGCAACGAATGGGCGGTACGCTAACGCTCACTTCAGCACCGGGCAGCGGCACCACGGTCAGCGTGCAGCTGCCATTAGTGGTGAGCGAAGAGCCGTTAACCGAGCGCACAGCCAGCTTGCCTGTTTACCCGCAGCTGCGCGTGGCGATTGTGGACGATCACCCGACCAATCTTTTGGTGATGCAGCAGCAGCTGGCGATGTTTGGCGTTGAGGCGCAGGTATTTGAAGAGGGCCGGGCGCTGCTGCGCGCCGATGCTCAGCGCGCCTTCGATATTCTGTTTATCGACCAGATGATGCCGCGCCCGGATGGTTTAACGCTGCTGCGTATTCTGCGCCGTCGTCAGCGCCAGCGCGGCAGCACCTCGCTGCGCGTGCTCTGCTCTGCAGATGTTCAGTTGCTGAAAATCGCCTTGCTGGATGACGAAGCTCTGCTGCTCAAACCCATTGAGCTCGATCATCTGGCACCGCTGCTGGCGCGCGCAGTAAAAGATCCATTGGATGTCTTGCCAAACAGCTTACTGATTCTGGCGCAGGATAATCAGGCATTTATTCCGCGCATCTGTCAAACCTTGCAGCGCACGCTGCAACAGGATCGGGATTTGCTGTTGAACGCGCGCGATACACAAAATTGGACGGCGCTGGAACAGGCTGCACACCGCATGAAGGGCAGCTGGTTGATGCTGGGCATTGATGAGGTAGCCGAGCGCTGTCAGCAGTTGATTGAGCAGGTTAAACAGCAGCAGTTGCCGCTTGATGATCTCAATTTACTGATATCATTAACAAACAGGTTACTTAAACAACTGGATAATTATGGCACACACGCATTCTCACGGGACCGCTAACGGCAACCGCACGCGACTGGCCGCGGCGTTTGCCGTAACGGCGCTGTTTATGGTGGCCGAAGTGATCGGCGGGCTGGTTTCTGGCTCGCTGGCGCTGCTGGCCGATGCCGGACATATGTTGACCGATGCCGCCGCGCTGCTGATGGCGTTACTCGCGGTGCAGTTTGCCCAGCGCAAGCCTAACGCGCGCCATACCTTCGGCTTGCTGCGTCTCACCACCTTAGCGGCGTTCGTCAACGCCATTGCGCTATTGGTGATTACGGTGCTGATTGTCTGGGAAGCGCTGCGTCGCTTCTATGAACCCCAGCCGATTGCCGGCGGATTGATGCTCGGCATCGCCATTGCCGGTTTGCTGGCCAATCTGCTGTCGTTCTGGCTGCTGCATCGCGGCAGCGAAGAGAAGAATCTCAACGTACGTGCGGCGGCATTGCATGTGCTGGGCGATTTGCTGGGTTCGGTCGGTGCGATTGTCGCGGCGGTGATCATCATGCTGACCGGCTGGACGCCAATCGACCCGATTTTGTCGCTGCTGGTGTCATTGCTGGTGGTACGTAGCGCCTGGTCGCTGCTGCGCGAGAGCCTGCATGAGTTGCTGGAAGGTGCGCCGGGCCATATCAACGCGGATAAACTGACACGTGAGCTGACGCGCAATATCGATGAAGTACGTAACGTGCATCACGTTCATTTGTGGCAAGTGGGTGAAAAACCGGTGCTGACGCTGCATGTGCAGGTGATTCCGCCATACGATCATGACGGCCTGCTTAAGCGCATTCACCACTATTTGCATGAGCACTATCAGATTGCCCACGCCACGGTGCAGATGGAATATCAGCCGTGCAGCGGGCCGGACTGCGAGTTGTGTTTAGATAATAGCGCCGCGCAGCACGATCACCACGATCATGCTGCGCTGGAAGGTCACGCTCATCATCACTGATGGGACAGCGCGCGCGAGCCATGTTCGCGTGCGCTTTGCATCCACAGGCGCGAACCGTTAAGCGCAATCAGCGTCAGAATCGCGTACTCCAGTGACATGGCATATACGCCCTGACGCGCAAAGATCATCACGCTGATAACGTTGATCACCACCCAAAGCAGCCAGTTCTCAACATATTTTCGCGTCATCAAAATCATCGCCACAATCGACAGCACCATCATGCACGAATCCCAGAACGGGAACGCGTCAGGCTGCAGTTGCGGCATCGCCACGTTAAGCCCCAGACTCTGCATAATGCCGACCGCTGTTTTGGTCAGGAAGGCAAAGACCGGATCGATGTACACCGTCATCAGCGCAATCGCCACCACGCACGCCGCGCCCCAGCCCAATGCTTTCGGCAGCGGCAGCCAGCGAATTCTCAGCTCCGTTTCGTTGTTAGAGGTTTGCCGACTCCACGCGTACCAGCCGTAAACGTTGGCGACGAAGAAGAACAGTTGCAGCAACAAGCTGGCGTAGAGCTGAATCTGGAAGAAAATCACCGCGAACAGCGTGACGTTTATCAGCCCGAAAAAGTAGTTGATGATTTTCTCAAGGCTGGCGAGCCAGATGCAGAGCAGGCCCGCAAGGGTGCCAACGGCTTCGATCCATGAGAGATCGTAACCGCCAACGCCGATCGGAATGTGAACCAGAATATTTTGCGTGCTAAAGAAGTCCATATTAGGTGCCTGTGTAACGGGAGCCCGTCATGCATTCCCTTTGATTTTAAGTTTAAGATCTGCAGCAAAGGATAGCATGCGGTTGAGCGGTAGCAACGCGGCCTCACGCAACGCGCTATCCACATGGATCTCATGCGCGCTGCCGCCACGCTCCAGTCCTTCAGCAATCGCTTTCAGGCCGTTCATCGCCATCCAAGGACAGTGCGCACAGCTGCGGCAGGTGGCGCCCTCGCCTGCGGTGGGCGCTTCCAGCAACTCTTTGTTCGGCACCGCCTGCTGCATTTTGTAGAAGATGCCGCGATCGGTGGCGACGATCATCTGCGGATGCGGCAAACTTTGCGCCGCCTGAATCAGCTGACTGGTGGATCCCACCGCATCAGCCAGATCGACAATCGCCTGCGGTGATTCAGGATGCACCAGCACCGCCGCATGCGGATAGAGCGCCTTCATGCGTTGCAAAGCCTGTGTTTTGAATTCGTCATGCACAATACAGGCACCCTGCCAGCACAGCACATCCGCGCCGGATTTTTGCGTGACGTAGCGGCCGAGATGGCGATCCGGTGCCCAGATGATTTTCTCGCCGAGGCTATCGAGATGCTCAATCAGCTCAACCGCGATGCTCGAGGTGACGACCCAATCCGCGCGCGCCTTCACCGCCGCCGAGGTGTTGGCATACACCACCACCGTGCGATCGGGATGCTGATCGCAAAAGCGGTTAAATTCTTCAATTGGGCAACCGAGATCGAGCGAGCATTCCGCCTGCAAGGTGGGCATCAGCACGGTTTTTTCCGGGCTAAGGATTTTTGCGGTTTCACCCATAAAACGCACGCCCGCCACCAGCAAGGTTTTAGCGGGATGGGTGCTGCCGAAACGGGCCATTTCCAGTGAGTCCGATACGCAGCCGCCGGTCTCTTCCGCCAGCGCCTGAATTTCGGGATCGGTGTAGTAATGCGCCACCATCACCGCATCGCGTTCTTTCAGCAAGCGTTTGATTTTGTTTTTATAATGGGCTTTTTCATCGTCGCTGAGACGTGCCGGTTTCGGAGGGAAAGGATAGATCGCGCTTTCAGGATCGAACATCAGACTCATGACACGGCTCTCGTTTTCTCAATTTAACAAAATTGCCTGTTACGGCAATGATGCGGCATCAAAACCGCCATCGTGTTTTATATGCTAAACACGATAGCGGAATTGCGCGAGAGTGTCGTCTCTTTTTTGCGCGCTCTACAGCAACAATGCGCTGCTCAACGTTTTCTGCGGACTTTCCAGCTCCAGCAGGAAGGCTTTAACGGTGAGCCCACCTGCAAAACCGGTAAGTTTGCCGTTGCTGCCAATCACGCGATGGCACGGCGCCATAATCGACAGCGGATTTTTACCGTTCGCTGCGCCCACGGCGCGCACCGCTTTCGGATTGCCGATCTGCTCGGCGATTTGCAGGTAGCTGCGCGTTTCTCCAAACGGGATGGTGAGCAGCGCCTGCCACACTTTTTTCTGGAACTCGGTGCCGACGGTGTCGTACGGCATATCAAACTGCTGACGCTCACCGGCGAAATATTCGCGCAGCTGGCGTTCGGCCTCACACAGAATCGGATGCTGATCGTTACGGCTGATCGGTTTCAGCGGCACGCGCTGCGCCCCTTCGTTTTCCCATAGAATCGCCGACAATCCTTTATCGGTGGCAACAAGCGTGAGCTCACCAACGGGCGTCGCGATGATTTTGGCATGATACATGGTGCACCTCCGGCATATTCTCTGCTGGCGATTATCGCATTTCCGTCGCAGGAAACTGGCTGTTTTCGGTCATCAGCATAAACTGGTTAGCTGTCCGAAAGCAGCGAGTTTTCCTGTTCAGCTTGCGCGACTATGCCGTTTATTTGCCGGAGACGATGATGTTTGATGCTGAAATTGCGTACCAGGCGCTGACGTCGCGCGATAGCCGCTTCGACGGGCTGTTTTTTGTTGGCGTGACATCCACCGGCATTTATTGCCGCCCCATTTGTCCAGTGAAAGCGCCGATGCAGAAGAACTGCCTGTTTTTTAGCAGCGCAGAGGCCGCCGAGAAAGCGCACTTCCGTCCGTGTTTACGCTGCCGTCCGGAACTGGCGCCCGGCTCTGCGCCGGTGGATAGCCATCACCGCATTGCCGATCGTTTGATTCGCCGCATCGAAGAGGGCTTGCTGGAAGAGCAGGAGACGCTGGCAGACATCGCTGGCGAGTTTGACCTCAGTGAACGTCAATTGCGTCGCGTGGTGCAGCAGGAGCTCGGCGTATCGCCTTTAGAGCTGCGTCAGACACGTCGTATGCTGCTAGCCAAGCAACTTCTGACAGAAACCTCTTTGCCGGTCACGGAAATTGCTTACGCCAGCGGCTTCCGTAGTTTGAGGCGCTTTAACGATGTGTTCCAGGCGCGCTATCGCATGACGCCCTCCCGCCTGCGCAAGCAGAATCAACCCGACGCCGTGAAAACCACTCAGGAGAGCGCCGAACTGCGCCTGAGTTATCGGCCGCCTTACGATTGGGATGCGATGCTCGATTTCCTGCAACAGCGCGTGATGAAGGAAGTGGAATGGGTGAACGAGGGCATGTATCACCGCACCGTGGCGCTGGGCAACTGTCGCGGCTGGGTGCGCGTGAGCCATGTTGCGGGTAAACAGTCGCTGAAGGTGCAATTCACAACGTCGCTGACGCCAGTGCTGCCCGCTTTGCTGCGTCGGCTACGCGATCTATTTGATTTGGATGCGCAGCCACAGCGCATAGCTGAGCATCTAAGCCACGATCCGCTTTTAGCCGAGAGCTTATCGCGCTTTCCCGGCTTACGCGTTCCTGGTGCGTTTGACGGCTTTGAGTTGGGTGTGCGCGCGATACTCGGGCAGCAGGTTACCGTGAAAGCCGCAACCACGCTAAGCAGCCGAATGGCACAGCGCTTTGGTGAGCCGCTGGTGACGCCGTGGTCAGAACTTTCGCGTTTGCCGCCAAATGCGGAGTCGCTGGCGGCGGCGAGCATCGATGATATTGCCAGCCTGGGAATCGTCAGTGCGCGTTCACATGCCATTCAGGCGTTGGCGCAGGCCTGCGCTTCTGGCGCATTACGCTTTAACGGTGCGGTGAATCCGGACGTGGTTCAGCAGCAGTTACTGGCGCTGAAAGGCATAGGGCCGTGGACGGCAAGTTATATCGCCATGCGCGCGCTGCGTTGGCCTGATGCGTTTCCCAAAGAGGATATTGCGATTCGTAATAATCTCGGCGGCGTGAGTGCCAAAGTGGCGGAGCAGTTATCGCAGGTTTGGCGGCCGTGGCGCAGCTATGCGGTGCTGCATATCTGGAAGAGTCTGACGCCGGTTAAGAAATCCAAATAGTGCGTTTCAGGCGGAAATAAGGGGCGGTTACGTAAAGTCGCCGTGGATACATCCCTGTAGGCTCTGCCGGCGCATCCATGCGCCGGAAGCTTTACTCCACCGCCCCTTATCCCCGCCTTCATGCAAATATGTGCACTTATTTAGAAGCGACTCTTGAGCCTGATAGCTCTAAAAGGCGGGAGCGGAGGAGCGAAGCGTCCGAGCCATGGACAAAAACGCCGGGAGCGTTTTTGCACAACGCGAAGCGTTGCCCGCTTGCGGGCGAGCCTCATGGATGAGGCGAGTACTTGCGAGGGCGATCCACAGGGATGTGATGTGTCTTCGCGATCCGTCCCGCCTTTTAGGGCCCGGCACCCATCCCAAAGCAACACTGCTAAAATTTTATTAAAACGTAGAAAAGCAAAAAGGCGCCTTTAGGGCGCCTTTCTACATAACTGGTGGGTCGTGCAGGATTCGAACCTGCGACCAATTGATTAAAAGTCAACTGCTCTACCAACTGAGCTAACGACCCGCTGTGGGGCTTACAACCTTTACTTGATGGTGGGTCGTGCAGGATTCGAACCTGCGACCAATTGATTAAAAGTCAACTGCTCTACCAACTGAGCTAACGACCCATCAAGGTTGTGAAGCTTACTGAAGAAATCATCTCTCTTACAACGGGTTGAGATGGTGGGTCGTGCAGGATTCGAACCTGCGACCAATTGATTAAAAGTCAACTGCTCTACCAACTGAGCTAACGACCCATCTTCAGCGCTGCCGATACTTGTTAAGATATGTCCCGGCAACGGCGGCATATATTACTGATTTAGCGGGAGGGCGCAACCCTTATTTTCCACTAAATATCTCAATTGCTTACCTTTCATGCTGTAAGACCAGAAATCACACGAAATCCGGTCTTTTAGGCACAAATTACAACCCGGCAAGGCGTTTTTGCGCCTGCTTAGCGGAATCACTATTTGGGAATTGTTTGATCACTTGCTGGAAGACAGCCTTGGCTTTCGCCGTGTCGTTCTTCTCTTGCATGATCACACCAACCTTAAACAGCGCTTCCGGTGCTTTTGGCGATTTCGCGTAATTTTTTACCACAGTGGCAAAATAATAGGCCGAATCGTCTTTTTTGCCCTTGTTGTAAAACAGCTGACCCAGCCAGTAATTGGCATTAGGCTGATAGGTAGAATCAGGATATTTCTTCACCCAAGCCTGCAGGGCAGTAATCGCCTGATCGTACTGCTTCTTCTCCAGAATCAGCGCAACCGCAGCATTGTAGTCCGTGTTGGCATCGCCGGTTTGCGCTGGCGCGGCCGAACTGGCGCTGCTACCGCTATCCGCAGAAGCCGCAGCGCCCGCTGCAGCGGCATCAGCACCACCGCTCGCCTGCGCACCATTACTGCCGGAGCTAAGGCTGTCGATTTGCTGATAGAGCTGCTTCTGGCGCTCAATCACCTGATTAAGCTGATAGCTGTTTTGCTGGATTTGCCCGCGCAGCGAATCGATATCGCTTTGGTTGTCGCTCATCTGCTGCTGCAATTGCTGCAAAAGCTGAGCCTGGGCATTAGAGATACGTTCAAGAGTGGTGACACGGTCTTCGACCGAGCCTGAGCCAACGCTACTGATTGACGCCTGGGCATTAGCGGCCCCCAAAGGAGCCGCTAAACCAACCAGTAACGACAGACTCAACAGATGAAGTCTGAAGTTACTCATCATGATATTTTCTTAGTAAACCAGTACGGCACGACGGTTTTTAGCGTAAGCCGCTTCGTCATGACCCAGTACAGCTGGTTTTTCTTTACCGTAAGAAACGATAGACATCTGGTCAGCAGAAACGCCTTTGCCTTGCAGATACATCTTAACGGCGCTTGCACGACGCTCGCCCAGGGCGATGTTGTATTCTGGGGTACCGCGCTCATCCGCATGACCTTCGATGGTCACTTTGTAAGACGGGTTGCCACGCAGGAATGCAGCGTGCTGATCCAGCATCTGAGCGTAGTCAGAAGCCACGTCATATTTGTCCAGACCGAAGTAAACGATGTTGTTCTGCTGCAGCTGCTGCATCTGCAGGCGCGCTTGCTCATCAGAAGACATGTTACCGCCGTTCTGACCAGCACCGTAAGCACCGTCGTTAGCGCCCATGCCAGTCTGATCGTTGTTGTTGTTTTTGTGTGAGCTACATGCAGCTACTGCGATAACCGGCAGAGCCAGCATCAAACCCTTCAGCACTTTGTTCAGTTGCATTTCTTTATCCTATTATTTTGTTTGCCATACATTTTAATCCCCCGCCGTGCAGGGGACCTATGCATCACAGATACGGCGACCAGGCAGGGAATTTGACCTGTCCATCAGTTGCCGGAAGACGCGCTTTGAAACGCCCGTCGGTTGAAACCAATTGCAACACGGAACCCATCCCCTGAGTAGAGCTATAGATTACCATTGTGCCGTTTGGCGCCAGACTTGGCGTTTCATCCAGGAACGTGTCCGTTATTGTTTGAACGGCTCCCGTTACCAGATCCTGTTTGGCGACGTGCTGAGCGCCACCGGCGCTGCTGATCATCACCATAGTTTTACCGTCAGTTGACACATCCGCATCCTGGTTTTGCGCACCTTCCCAGGTAATACGTTGTGGCGCACCGCCGTTGATACCAACTTTATAAATCTGGGGCGCACCGGCCTGATCCGAGGTGTAAGCCAGTGTCTGGCTGTCCGGGAACCACGTTGGTTCAGTGCTGTTGTAGCGACCATCGGTCACCTGGCGCGTCTGACCAGAAGCCAGATCCATCACATACAGGTTCAGGCTACCGGTTTTCGACAGCGCGAAGGCGAGTTTAGAACCGTCTGGTGAGAAGGCTGGCGCACCGTTATGACGCGGATAAGAAGCCACCTGACGGATTGCACCGTTAGACAACGTCTGAACCACCAGCGCAGATTTGCCGCTTTCGAAGGTCACGTAAGCCACTTTGCTGCCATCTGGCGACCAGGCCGGAGACATCAATGGCTGCGGTGAACGGTGAACCACAAACTGGTTGTAGCCATCGTAATCCGACACGCGCAACTCATACGGGAACTGACCGCCATTGGTCTGTACCACATAGGCAATGCGGGTACGGAATGCGCCTTTGACGCCGGTCAGCTTTTCGAACACTTCGTCACTGGCGGTGTGCGCTGCGTAACGCAGCCACTGCTTAGTCACTTTATAAGAGTTCTGCGCCAGCACGGTGCCTGGCGCGCCGCCGGTGTCCACCAGCTGATAGGCAACTTGATAGCTGCCGTCAGCGTTAGGCGTTACCTGACCAACTACGACCGCATCAATACCCAATGCGCTCCATGCGGCAGGTTGAACTTCCTGCGCGCTGGCTGGCTGTTGTGGCAGACGAGAACGATCGAGCGGATTGAATTTACCGCTGTTACGTAAGTCAGCAGAAACGATCCCGCCGATGTCTTCTGGTGCCGCGCCTGGGCCAGCCCATTGGAACGGAACCACACCAATAGGACGTGCGGTGTTAACGCCCTGCGTAATTTCAATACGGACTTCTGCATGAAGCATTGCTGCCCACAGCAGTACAAAAAAACCTAAGGTTACACGAAGTGCCTGCTTCATTTTTTCTCCCTTACCTGAACCAAAGGTTCATGATAATTCGCACAGTTCCTGAAAAACACGAGTACTCATAGAGTATGGCAAGCTAACCTTAGTTCAACCTGCCGTACGTTACTGCATTATTCTGGTTTGAAACGCATCGGTGCGTTTTTAAACACTTCATACACCGCCTGCGAAGGCGGCTTCGGAATCCGCGCCTGCTTCGCGGCAGCAATTGCCGCCTGACACAAGGCGGGGTCGCCACCTTCCGATTTAACGTCAATCAGCAAACCATCCGGTGCCAGTTTAATACGCAGGTTACACTCTTTACCTTTGTACAAATCTGCATCGTAGAAACGGCTCTGAATCGCCCCGACCACTTGCCCCAGATAATTATTGATATCTGCGCCTGACGCGCCCGCTTTCTTCTGATTGCCCTGCCCTGCAGCGCCACCCGATGCGGTGCCGCTTTTCGGTGCATTCTTACCAGAAGACAAACCACCCAACAGGTCATCAACCGCATTTTCGTTCTTCGCAGCTTCAGCGGCGGCTTTTTTGGCATCCGCAGCCGCTTTCGCTTTTGCATCCGCTTTGGCCTTAGCAGCCGCATCGGCCTTGGCTTTCGCCTCGGCGGCAGCCTTCTCTTTGGCTTCTGCTGCGGCTTTTTCCTTCGCCTCAGCAGCCGCTTGCTCTTTAGCCTCTTTGGCTTCCTGAGCCGCTTTCGCCTTGGCATCGGCAGCAGCCTGCGCTTTGGCTTCAGCATCCGCTTTGGCTTTCGATTCTGCGGCCGCTTTTGCCTGCTGCGCCGCTTTCTCTTTCGCTGCTTCAGCGGCAGCGGCTTTCGCCTGCTCTTCTGCTTTCTTCTTCGCGTCAGCTGCGGCTTGCTTGGCTTCTTCTACCGCTTTGGCTTTGGCGTCAGCCGCTGCTTTTGCCTGCGCATCAGCTTCCGCTTTGGCATCAGCCTTGGCTTTCGCTGCGGCGGCTTCGGCAGTTTTCTGCTGTTCCTGGGCTTGCTTAGCGGCGGCTTCAGCGGCTTTCTGCTGCTCGGCCTGCTGCTTCGCCTGCTCTTTGGCTTCCTGCTGGGCCTGTAAGCGCTCTTTTTCCATCTCTTTCAGGCGCTGCTGCTCAGTAGCTTGTTTCTGCTGTAACTCTTCGGCCTGCTGCTGCGACTGCTTCTGACGCTGCTGCTCGGCGCGCTGGCTGTCTCGTTGCTGATTCTGCTGGCGGTTATACTGCTCAACCACGGCGCCGGAATCGACCATCACTGCGTCAATATCACTGCCACCGCCACCGCCGCTGGATTCGATTTTTTCGTTAAACGAGCTCCAAATCAGTAGGGCGATCAGCACGATGTGCAGAATCACCGAAACGATTATCGCGCGCTTTAACTTGTCGTTCTGCTCGGTTGCCTTCGACACACTCGGTTCCCAAAAAACGGTTCGCTTTAAATCGGCTGCGTCATCAAACCGACAGATTTCACGCCTGCCTGATGTAACAGGTTCAGCGCCTTGATGATTTCGTCGTAAGGGACGTCTTTCGCACCGCCGATCAGGAAGACCGTTTTCGGATTGGCTTCAATCCGGCGTTGCGCTTCGCTCACCACCTGCTCCGGCGGTAACTGCGTCATACGATCGTGATCCACCACCAGGCTGTACTGGCCAACACCAGACACTTCAACAATCACCGGTGGATTATCATCAGTTGAGACGGTTTTTGAATCTGTCGCATCCGGCAGATCCACTTCCACGCTCTGGGTAATAATCGGCGCGGTTGCCATAAAGATGAGCAGCAACACCAACAGCACGTCCAACAGTGGAACAATGTTGATTTCCGACTTAAGGTCGCGTTTACCGCGACCACGGGTTCTGGCCATCGTAAACCTCGACTTACTTCGTGTTGTCGGTGGAGAAAGCCTGACGATGCAGGATAGCCGTGAACTCTTCCATGAAGTTGTCGTAGCCCTGTTCCAGCTTGTTAACGCGCTGGTTCAGACGGTTGTACGCCATAACGGCAGGAATGGCCGCAAACAGACCGATTGCGGTCGCGATCAACGCTTCGGCAATACCCGGTGCAACCATCTGCAGCGTGGCCTGTTTTACCGCACCGAGGGCGATAAAGGCGTGCATGATCCCCCACACCGTACCAAACAGACCGATATACGGACTGATGGAGCCAACGGTGCCAAGGAAAGGAATGTGAGTTTCCAGCGTTTCCAGTTCACGATTGAAGGAGATACGCATCGCACGGCTCGCGCCCTCAACAACCGCTTCAGGCGCATGGTTGTTAGCACGATGTAAACGCGCAAACTCTTTGAAACCCGAATAGAAAATTTGCTCAGATCCGCTCAGTTCATCGCGGCGTCCCTGGCTTTCCTGATACAGGCGTGACAACTCGATACCCGACCAGAACTTATCTTCAAACGCTTCGGCTTCGCGCCCCGCCGCATTCAAAATGCGCGTACGCTGAATAATGATCGCCCATGAGGCAATAGAAAAGCCGATCAAAATCAACATGATAAGTTTGACCAGAAGGCTCGCCTTCAGGAACAAATCAAGAACATTCATGTCAGTCACTGCTTGAACTCCGCGACAATAGACTTGGGAAGCGCAATTGGCTTCATTAGATGTGGGTTGATGCAGGCAATCAGGACTTCTGCTTCATTTAGCACTTTGCCTTCTGCATTCACGATACGCTGCGAGAACGTCATCGTTGCACGCGTCATTGAGGTCACTTCTGTTTGAATTTCCAAAAGATCGTCCAGACGTGCAGCCGCAACAAAATCGATCATCATGCGTCGTACCACAAAAGCCACCTGCTCTTCCAACAGGACCTGCTGATTGAAATGGTGCTGGCGCAACATTTCGGTACGTGCTCGTTCATAGAAAGCAAGATAACTGGCGTGGTAAACCACACCACCGGCATCAGTGTCTTCGTAATAGACACGAACCGGCCAGCGAAACAGCGTTGTACTCACTCTACATCCCGGTCTCATTTTAAACGTTGCTACTATACGCAAGAGAGATCGGCTTGGGAATGGTCCGCTGACGCCGCGAGAAAATAATTATCACAGGTTAACAACTGGAAGGATTTATAGGATGTTTCTTGACCGGACGCTGACAAAACCTCACGTCAGCGTCTGAAATTGCGGCGTTTTTAAGTCCTGAGCCTGGACTTAATAGTAGAACCAGAAAATTCCTGCCATTAAAACTATCATCGCGGGCAACGGCGAGAAGAGCGCTTGCCAGCGTAGGCGCTGAGGGCGAAATCCGGTGCCGTGTATCACGCCGGTACAAACGGCCCAAATCAGCAGCATTCCATGCCATATCGCTAAATCACTGGTACGCGCGGCAAAGCGTGAAGGCTGCCAAATGACACAGCCCGCCAGCCACAGCGCGAGGATTAGCGAAAGGGCCCGAAGCGGGCCCTTGTCCATCAGACGATAAAGAGTCTGAATCAGTGCGCGCATCAGACTTGCTCGTCCTTCGCGCTGCTCTCTTCAACGTGCTCCAGCGCCAGCGCCGTAATCACACCGAACGCACAGGCCAGCAAGGTGCCAAGAATCCAGGCAAAATACCACATGCTCAATCTCCTTAATCAGTACAGGGAGTGCGTATTGCTCTCAATGTGTTCTTTGGTGATACGGCCAAACATCTTGTAATAACACCAGGCGGTGTACGCCAGGATAATCGGTACAAAGATGATGGCGGCAATGGTCATCACTTTCAGCGTCAGCAGGCTAGACGTGGCATCCCACATGGTCAGGCTGATGCCCGGCACGGTGCTGGACGGCATGATGAAGGGGAACATCGCAATCCCGGCCGTCATGATCACGCAAGCTAAGGTCAATGAAGACGAGATAAACGCCAGAGCGCCCTTCTCGATACGCGAGCAGAGAATGGTCAGCAGCGGCAACACCACGCCCAACAGCGGGAACAGCCACAGCACTGGCATCTGATCGAAGTTCACCATCCACGCACCGGCTTCACGCACCACATCTTTACCCAACGGGTTGGATGCCGCGTGATGATCGATAACGCTTTTCAGCACATAACCGTCGATGCCGTATTTCACCCACACACCCGCGAGAATGAAGCACACCATCATTACCAGCGCCGAGATTTGCGCGGTGCTGCGGCTGCGGACGTGCAACTCACCGGCAGTACGCATTTGCAGATAGGTTGCGCCTTGCGTCAGGATCATCGCCACACTCACCACTCCCGCCAGCAAGCCAAACGGGTTCAGCAGCTGGAAGAAATTGCCGGTATAGAAGAGACGCAGATATTCGTCAGCATGGAACGGCACCCCTTGCAGCAGGTTGCCGAACGCCACACCAATCACCAGCGGCGGAACAAAGCTGCCGATGAAAATGCCCCAATCCCACATGCCGCGCCAGCGCATATCTTCAATCTTTGAACGGTAATCAAATCCAACCGGACGGAAGAACAGTGAAGCCAGCACCAGAATCATCGCCACGTAGAAGCCGGAGAACGCGGCGGCATATACCATTGGCCAAGCGGCAAACAGCGCGCCACCGGCGGTGATCAGCCAAACCTGGTTTCCGTCCCAGTGCGGCGCAATGGTATTAATCATGATGCGACGTTCGGTATCAGTACGACCCAGAATGCGCGTCAGCATACCAACGCCCATATCAAAGCCATCGGTGACCGCGAAACCGATCAGCAACACGCCAATCAGCAGCCACCAGACAAAGCGCAATACTTCGTAATCAAACATGGTCGCTCTCCTTATCCACGCGCCGGCTGAGATGATGTCTTCAGCGTTTCATGATGATAGCGGCCGGTTTTCAGGCTGCTCGGACCGAGGCGCGCGAACTTGAACATCAGGTACATTTCCGCCACAAGGAACAAGGTGTAGAGACCGCAAATCAATGTCATTGAGAACAGCAGATCGCCAACGGTCAATGAGGAGTTAGCGACCGCGGTTGGCAGCACCTCACCAATTGCCCACGGCTGGCGACCATACTCAGCAACGAACCAACCCGCTTCAATCGCAATCCACGGTAACGGAATGCCGTACAACGCGGCTTTCAGTAACCAGCGAGACTTACCGATGCGGTTACGAATCACGCTCCAGAAGGAGAGCGCAATAATGCCCAGCATCAGCACACCGCCCAGCACCATGATGCGGAAGGCGAAGTACAGTGGCGCAACGCGTGGGATCGAATCCTGTGTCGCTTTCTGAATCTGCTCTTCGCTGGCGTTAGCCACATCCGGCGTATAGCGCTTCAGCAGCAGGCCATAACCGAGATCTTGTTTGCTGGCTTCAAACTGGCTGCGCACCTCAGGATCTTTGCTGCCACCACGCAGTTCGTTCAGCAGCGCGTAGGCTTTCATGCCATTACGAATACGCACTTCATGTTGTGCCAGCAGCTCTTTCAAACCGGTGACCGGCGTATCCACTGAACGCGTGGCGATCAGGCCGAGCAGATACGGAATCTGAATCGCATATTTGTTCTCCTGCGTCTCCTGATCCGGAATACCAAACAGCGTAAACGCAGCCGGAGCCGGTTGGGTTTCCCATTCCGCTTCAATTGCCGCCAGTTTGGTTTTCTGCACGTCACCGATTTCATAACCGGATTCGTCACCCAGTACGATCACTGACAGAATCGCCGCCATACCGAAACTGGCTGCGATGGCGAAAGAGCGTTTAGCGAAAGCAATGTCGCGCCCTTTCAGCAGATACCATGCGCTGATACCAAGGATGAACATCGCGCCCGTGGTGTAACCGGCGGCCACGGTATGGACAAACTTCACCTGCGCAACCGGGTTCAGCACCAGCTCGGAGAAACTCAACATCTTCATACGCATGGTTTCGAAATTGAATTCCGATGCAATGGGGTTTTGCATCCAGCCGTTCGCCACCAGAATCCACAGCGCGGACATGTTCGAACCGAGCGCCACCAGCCAGGTCACCGCAAGGTGTTGCACCTTACCGAGGCGATCCCAGCCGAAGAAGAACAGGCCAACAAAGGTGGATTCGAGGAAGAACGCCATTAAACCTTCGATGGCGAGCGGCGCACCGAAGATATCGCCGACATAGTGTGAATAATATGACCAGTTGGTACCGAACTGGAATTCCATGGTCAGGCCGGTAGCCACGCCGAGTGCAAAGTTAATACCAAACAACTTGCCCCAGAACTTGGTCATATCTTTATAAATTTGTTTCCCCGTCAGGACATATACCGTTTCCATGATCGCCAATAAAAACGCCATACCCAGCGTTAATGGCACGAACAGGAAATGGTACATCGCCGTCAGGGCAAACTGTAAACGCGACAGCTCGACAATATCTAACATGATGACTCCTTGCTCCTCGCATGAACTTCCCCTGCGGATGACAACGGCAAACAACAGACATTGACGCGCAGAACAAGATTCAGGAACGACTGATTATTGATTCCAGTTTTGTTACTGATAGAACAGAGAAAGCTGTTGCCCGAAGAGAGCGAGTAACAGTGATAAAATTCCCTTAAAAACCGATCTTTTCAGTCAATTTAAAGCAGGAGTAACACGAGGAGGCGGCAGAATTGATATAACAACGCCTGGCACAAACTCCTGATAAATTATGACGAAGACTGAATTGATGCAGCGCAATTTATACCGGTTAGTCGGCCTTTTGCTAGCGGTAAAGTTTCCTATAAGTCGCCAATTATTGATCTAGATTAAGACAATAAATTTCCAGATATGTAGTGTTACAGTGGTTGTTAATTAGATGTCACAACATCATCATATTATTAAGAATATAATTACCTTTTCCGCAATTATTTAACCTCATTTTGGAAAGCCGCACGCCAATTGCTTGACAAAAATCCAGCGCCTTTTCCCTTCTTTACCTTGATGACAGAGTAAGCATAGCCGCAATTTTTTGAAGCCGTTGCGCTTTTTTCCCTCTCTTTCAGGCGGGTTATTACCAAAAAAAAAGCCACCCGAAGGTGGCTTTTCATTGTCAGTCTGTATTGGCTTATTTGATTGGTAAAACCGCTTTAACCGCGTCACCAATGTCTGCCAGACTGCGTACGGTTTTCACACCGGCCGCTTCCAGCGCAGCAAATTTCTCATCAGCGGTACCTTTACCACCGGCAATGATGGCGCCTGCGTGCCCCATACGTTTGCCTTTGGGTGCAGTCACACCGGCGATGTAGCCGACAACCGGCTTGGTCACGTGGGCTTTGATGTAAGCTGCTGCTTCTTCTTCTGCGCTACCACCGATCTCACCGATCATCACGATCGCTTCGGTCTGTGGATCTTCCTGGAACAATTTCAGGATATCGATGAAGTTAGAGCCAGGGATCGGGTCACCACCGATACCTACGCAGGTTGACTGGCCGTAGCCGATGTCAGTGGTCTGCTTAACAGCTTCATAAGTCAGCGTACCTGAACGCGATACGATACCTACGCGGCCTGGCTGGTGAATGTGGCCTGGCATGATACCGATCTTACATTCGCCAGGCGTGATCACGCCTGGGCAGTTCGGGCCGATCATGCGCACGCCAGCTTCATCCAGCTTCACTTTCACGGTCAGCATATCCAGCGTTGGGATACCTTCGGTGATGGTGATGATCAGTTTAATGCCCGCATCGATCGCTTCCAGGATGCCGTCTTTGCAGAACGGCGCTGGAACGTAAATCACGGTGGCGGTTGCGCCGGTGGCTTCTACTGCTTCACGTACGGTGTTGAACACCGGCAGGCCGAGATGCGTGGTGCCGCCTTTGCCTGGCGTTACACCGCCAACCAGCTGCGTACCGTAAGCCAGCGCCTGCTCAGAGTGGAACGTCCCTTGACCACCGGTGAAACCCTGGCAAATGACTTTGGTGTTTTTGTCGATCAAAATGGACATTATTTACCCTCCGCTGCAGCTACAACACGCTGTGCAGCGTCTGTCAGGCTGGTTGCTGCAATGATGTTCAGACCGCTGTCCGCCAATTTCTTAGCGCCCAGCTCGGCGTTGTTACCTTCCAGACGTACCACAACTGGCACGTTGACACCCACTTCTGCCACGGCACCGATGATGCCGTCTGCGATCAGATCGCAACGCACAATGCCGCCGAAGATGTTAACGAACACAGCTTTCACTGCATCGTCAGACAGGATGATTTTGAAGGCTTCGGTGACGCGCTCTTTGGTTGCGCCGCCGCCAACGTCCAGGAAGTTTGCTGGCTCACCACCGTGGTGTTTCACGATGTCCATGGTGCCCATCGCCAGACCGGCGCCGTTCACCATACAGCCGATGTTGCCATCCAGCGCAACGTAGTTCAGTTCCCACTGCGTTGCGTGGGCTTCACGTGGATCTTCCTGGCTCGGATCGCGCATTTCACGCAGTTCCGGCTGACGGAACAGTGCGTTACCGTCCGCGCCCAGTTTGCCGTCGAGGCAGATCAGATCGCCCTGCTTGGTGATCACCAGCGGGTTAATCTCAACCATCGCCAGATCGCGCTCAAGGAACATGGTCGCCAGGCCCATGAAGATTTTGGTGAACTGGCTAACTTGCTTGCCGGTCAGGCCGAGTTTGAACGCCAACTCGCGGCCCTGATACGGCTGTGGACCCGCTAATGGATCGAGCGCCATCTTGTGGATCAAGTGTGGCGTTTCTTCTGCCACTTTCTCAATCTCAACACCGCCTTCTGTCGAAGCCATGAAGATGACACGACGGGTAGCACGGTCAACAACCGCACCCAGATACAGCTCCTGATCGATATCCGTCGCGGCTTCAACCAGAATCTGGTTTACCGGCTGACCGTGCGCATCAGTTTGATAGGTCACCAGACGTTTGCCCAGCCAGTGTTCAGCAAAAGCACGAATGTCTTCTTTGCTGTTCACCACTTTCACGCCGCCCGCTTTACCGCGGCCACCGGCATGAACCTGACATTTCACTACCCACGGACCTGCGCCAATTTTAGACGCGGCTTCTTCAGCTTCACGTGGCGTGGTGCAGGCGTAGCCTGTCGGTGCTGGCATGCCATAGCGTGCAAACAGCTGCTTCGCCTGGTATTCATGTAAATTCATGATGTTCTATCCATTCAGGTATGAGTTTGGGCGCGCCTTCACACCGCGCGCCCGGCGAAATTAGACGTCCAGCAGCAGGCGAGCTGGATCTTCCAGCATCTCTTTCACCGCCACCAGATAGCCAACGGATTCACGACCATCAATCAAACGGTGATCGTAAGAGAGCGCCAGATACATCATTGGCAGAATCACAACCTGACCATTAACCGCCATTGGGCGATCTTTGATGGCGTGCATGCCGAGAATCGCGCTCTGCGGCGGGTTGATGATTGGCGTAGACATCAGCGAACCAAACACACCACCGTTGGTGATGGTGAAGTTACCGCCGGTCAGCTCTTCAACCGTCAACTTGCCGTCGCGGCCTTTCACCGCCAGCTCTTTAATTTTCTTCTCAATGTCGGCCATGCTGAGTGCATCAACATCTTTCAGCACCGGCGTAACCAGACCACGCGGGGTAGAAACCGCAATGCTCACATCGAAATAGTTGTGGTAAACCACATCTTCGCCATCAATAGACGCGTTAACTTCCGGGAAGCGTTTCAGCGCTTCCACTACCGCTTTGATGTAGAAGGACATGAAGCCCAGACGCACGCCGTGACGTTTCTCAAACGCGTCGCCGTACTGCTTGCGCAGATCCATGATTGGCTTCATGTTGATTTCGTTGAACGTGGTCAACATCGCGGTGCTGTTTTTCGCTTCCAGCAGACGCTCGGCAACACGCTTACGCAGACGCGTCATCGGTACGCGTTTTTCGCTGCGGTTAGCCACAGCGGCCTGCGGTGCAGCAGCGGCTGGCGCTGCAGCCGGTGCAGCTTTGCCACCGTCAGCTTTCTTCGCCAGATGTTTTTCCACATCTTCACGCGTCAGACGGCCACCAACGCCGGTGCCTTTGATCTGGCTGGCATCGAGGTTGTTTTCAGCAATCAGGCGGCGTACCGCTGGGCTGAGCGCATCGTTGCTCTCTTCTTCCAGCGAAGCGGTCTGGCGCTGTGCCGGTGTAGATTCGTTGCTTTCCGCTTTGGCCGCAGTCTCTTTCCCGCCGCTGTTGCCCTCTTTCAGACGGCCCAGAATCTGACGAGAAGTGACGGTAGCGCCTTCCTCTTCCAGCACGGCTTCCAGGATGCCATCCGCTGAAGCAGGCACTTCCAGAACCACTTTGTCAGTTTCAATCTCTACCAGTACTTCATCGCGGCTCACAGAGTCGCCAGGTTTTTTGTGCCAGGTTGCAACCGTTGCGTCCGCTACGGATTCAGGCAAATCGGGAACGAGAATTTCTACGCTACTCATTTTCTTTCCTTTTTATTAACCAAGGTTCAGCGCGTCATTAACCAGGTCTTGCTGCTGTTTTTGATGTACGGACATGTAGCCCACGGCCGGTGAAGCAGAAGCCGGACGGCCTGCATAACGCAGTGACGCACCAAATGGAACCACTTCGCGGAAATGATGCTGACTGCAATACCATGCGCCCTGATTCAGCGGCTCTTCCTGACACCACACGAAATCCTGCACATGAGCATAGTTTTTCAATACGTCCTGCACGACTTTGTGCGGGAACGGATAGAGTTGTTCGATACGCACGATGGCCACGTCGGTTTGCTCGTTTTTACGACGCTGCTCCAGCAGATCGTAATAAACCTTGCCTGAACACAGCACCACGCGTTTTACCTGTTGTGGATCGAGATCGTCGATCTCACCAATCGCTGGCTGGAAGCTGCCTGTGGCCAACTCTTCCAGGCTGGAAATCGCCAGCGGATGACGCAGCAGTGATTTCGGTGACATGACGATCAGCGGACGGCGCATACCGCGCAGCGCCTGACGACGCAGCATGTGGTAAACCTGCGCTGGCGTAGAAGGCACGCACACCTGCATGTTCTGTTCGGCACAGAGTTGCAGATAACGCTCCAGACGCGCGGAGGAGTGCTCAGGACCCTGACCTTCATAACCGTGCGGTAGCAACATGACCAGGCCACACATACGGCCCCATTTCTGTTCGCCGGAGCTGATGAACTGGTCGATCACGACCTGCGCGCCGTTGGCGAAGTCGCCGAACTGCGCTTCCCAGATGGTCAGCACGCGCGGTTCTGCGGTGGCATAGCCGTATTCGAAAGCCAGTACCGCTTCTTCAGACAGCACGGAATCCCACACTTTGAACTGACCCTGGCCGTTATGGACATGGTGCAGCGGCGTGTAGGTTGAGCCGTTGGTCTGGTTGTGGATCACCGCATGACGGTGGAAGAAGGTCCCGCGACCGGTATCTTCACCGGAAAGACGCACCGGAATCCCCTCGTCAACCAGCGTGGCATAGGCGAGGTTTTCTGCACCGCCCCAGTCGAACGCTTTGTTGCCTTCGGCCATCTCTTTACGATCGTTGTAGATCTTGGCAACGCGAGACTGCACTTCTACCGATTCCGGTACGCTGCTAATGCGACGCGCCAGTTCCTGCAGGCGTTTCAGTTCCACGGTTGCCGGGTAGCTTTCGTCCCACTCGTGGTTCAGATACGGCGACCAGGTGAATGAGTGCAGGCTCATCGGACGCCACTCTGGCACCACGCATTCGCCTTCATCCAGCGCGTCGCGATAGAGATTGACCATCTCGGTGGCATCTTCGCTGGTCGCTACGCCTTCGCTTTCCAGCTGATCGGCATAGAGTTTACGCGGCGTCGGATGCTTTTTGATTTTCTGGTACATCAACGGCTGCGTTGCACTTGGCTCGTCGGCTTCGTTGTGGCCGTGACGGCGATAGCACACCAGGTCGATGAAGACATCACGTTTAAAGGTGTTGCGATAATCCAGCGCCAGGCGCGTCACAAAGGCTACGGCTTCCGGATCGTCCGCGTTAACGTGGAAAATCGGTGCCAGCACCATCTTGCCGATATCCGTACAGTACGGCGTAGAGCGCGCATCTTTCGGGTTGGAGGTGGTGAAACCAACCTGGTTGTTGATCACGATGCGAACGGTACCGCCCACTTCGTAGCCACGCGCCTGCGACATGTTCAGGGTTTCCTGCACCACGCCCTGACCAATAACAGCGGCATCACCGTGAATGGTGATAGGTAGAACTTTGTTGCTGCTTGGCTCAGCCAGACGATCCAGACGCGCACGCACCGAACCCATCACTACCGGGCTCACGATTTCCAGATGCGACGGGTTGAATGCCAGCGCCAGGTGCACTAAGCCGCCTTCGGTTTCCACGTCAGACGAGAAGCCCATGTGGTACTTCACGTCGCCGGTGCCGAGGTGTTCTTTGTGCTTGCCGGAGAATTCGTCGAACAGATCCTGCGGCTTCTTACCTAATACGTTGATCAGTACGTTGAGACGACCGCGGTGCGCCATACCCAGCACCACTTCGCGCGTACCGCTCTTGCCCGCGTGACGAATCATCTCGCGCAACATGGGCACCAGTGCATCGCCGCCTTCCAGCGAGAAGCGCTTCGCACCCGGGAATTTTGCACCCAGATATTTTTCCAGGCCTTCTGCCGCGGTCAGCTCTTTCAGGAAACCTTTTTTCTCGTCACTGCTGAAAGACGCGTGGCCCACCACCGATTCCAGACGCTGCTGAATCCAGCGCTTCTCGTCGGTGTTGTTGATGTGCATGTACTCAGCACCAATCGAGCCACAGTAAGTCTGCTGCAGCGCCGCAAACAGATCCGCCAGCTTCATGGTCTCTTTGCCGATAGCAAAAGAGCCTACGTTAAAGCTTTCCTGAAAATCGGCGTCGGTCAGATCGTGATAAGCCGGATCGAGGTCGGCTACCGTGTCCTGTTTCCACAGGCCAAGCGGATCGAGGTTTGCATGCTGATGGCCGCGGAAGCGGAACGCATTAATCAGCTGCAGCACTTTTACCTGTTTGGAGTTGGTTGCCGGATCGGTCACGGTTGATGTGTAACGCGTGGCGTCTTTAGCCAGGCGGCGGAAGTAGTCACGCGTGGTGGAGTGAAATTGCTCAGGTTTCACGCCAGTGCCCGGCAGCTGTTGGAACAGCTCGCGCCACATGTCATCAACTGAGTCAGGATCGGTCAGGAAATCCTCATAGAGCTGCTCTATGTAAGATTGGTTCGCGCCGGCCAGCCAGGAGGAGTCCAGCCAGGGTTTCATCGCGCTGTTCTGCATTGTGATCCCTTAAGCATTAATCTGCTTTTTATGAGGTTTCATTTTTTACCGCTTACGCGGCTTGCCGTAGTGAGTTCAGCGATACGAACCTGTGCGCTACCGGCGCCTGGCTCGTAAGGGAACCTTTATAAGCGTGGTCAGCACCGCGCTTATAGAGGCTTCCGTAAACATCCGGGAACCCAGGTTCCCGGAGAGTGACTTTTTCTGTTACGCCCCGCGTTGCAGCAGCATCGACTTAATATGGCCGATGGCGCGCGTTGGGTTTAGGCCTTTCGGGCACACGCTCACACAGTTCATGATGCTGTGACAGCGGAAAACACTGAAAGCATCGTTAAGATTGTCGAGACGCGCATTGGTTTCCGTGTCGCGGCTGTCGATCAGGAAACGGTAAGCGGCCAGCAGGCCAGCCGGACCGACAAACTTGTCCGGATTCCACCAGAACGACGGGCACGACGTTGAGCAACAGGCGCAGAGAATACACTCATACAAACCGTCCAGATGCTCACGCTCGGCTGGGCTCTGTAAGTGCTCGCGCGCCGGTGGATTTTCCCCATTATTCAACAGGAAAGGCTTAATCTTCTCATACTGTGCATAGAATTGTCCCATGTCTACCACGAGGTCGCGGATCACCGGCAAACCTGGCAGTGGACGGATAACAATTTTCTTCGAACCGTTGCCCAGCGCAGAGATCGGCGTGATACACGCCAGACCATTTTTACCGTTCATGTTCAGACCATCTGAACCGCACACGCCTTCACGGCAAGAGCGACGAAAAGCCAGCGTAGGGTCTTTCTCTTTCAGACGGATCAGCGCATCCAACAGCATCATGTCGCGACCATCTTCCGACTCCAGGGTGTACTCCTGCATACGCGGCTTGGCATCGACTTCCGGGTTGTAACGATAGATTGAAAATTCGAGTCTCATGATGATCTCCGCAATTAGTAGGTACGCGCTTTCGGCGGGAAGGCCGCACGCAGTTTCGGTTGCATGTTCACCTCACGGCGCGTCATGCTTTCCGTCTGCGGAACATAGAGACTGTGGCACAGCCAGTTTTCATCATCGCGGTCCGGGAAGTCGAAGCGGCTATGTGCACCACGGCTTTCGGTACGGAAGTTGGCGGCAACAGCGGTGGCGTAAGCGGTTTCCATCAGGTTATCCAGCTCAAGGCATTCGATACGCTGGGTGTTGAAGTCTGGCGAACGGTCATCAAGACGCGCTGATTTCAGACGCTCACGAATCACTTTCAGCTCTTCCAGACCTTCACGCATCGCATCGCCATCGCGGAACACCGAGAAGTTGTTCTGCATGCAGCGCTGCAGCGCTTTACGGATTTCGACAGGATCTTCACCGGTGGTGTTATTTTCCCAGCGGTTGAAGCGCGCCATCGCTGCATCGATATTTTCCGGCGTGGCTTCACGCAGTTCGCCCTGCTCTTCAATACACTCCAGCAGATGCACACCGGCTGCGCGACCGAACACCACCAGATCGAGCAGCGAGTTGCCGCCGAGGCGGTTAGCGCCATGAACCGATACGCAGGCGATTTCGCCGACGGCGAACAGACCCGGAATCACCTCATCCTGGCCCTGCTCATTCACGCGCAGCGCCTGGCCGGTCACTTTGGTCGGCACGCCGCCCATCATGTAGTGGCAGGTCGGGATCACCGGAATCGGTTCTTTAATTGGGTCGACGTGGGCAAAGGTACGCGACAGCTCAAGGATGCCCGGCAGACGCGACTCCAGCACTTCGGCACCGAGATGGTCGAGTTTCAGTTTGATGTGCGGACCCCAGGGGCCATCGCAACCGCGACCTTCACGGATTTCCACCATCATCGAACGCGCAACCACATCACGACCCGCCAGATCTTTGGCGTTCGGCGCATAACGTTCCATGAAGCGTTCACCGTGCTTATTCAGCAGGTAACCACCTTCACCACGGCAACCTTCAGTAACCAGCACGCCCGCACCGGCAATACCGGTTGGGTGGAACTGCCACATTTCCATATCCTGCACCGGCACGCCGGCGCGCAGCGCCATGCCAACGCCGTCACCGGTGTTGATGTGGGCGTTAGTGGTGGATTGGTAAATACGGCCCGCGCCGCCGGTTGCCAGAATAGTTGCCTTGGCTTTGAAATAGACGGTTTCGCCGGTTTCCATGCAGATAGCCGTACAGCCGACAATCGCGCCGTCTTCGTTTTTCACCAGATCCAGCGCATACCATTCGGAGAAGATGGTGGTTTTGTTTTTCAGGTTCTGCTGATACAGCGTATGCAGCAAGGCGTGGCCGGTACGGTCGGCCGCAGCTGCGGTACGCGCCGCCTGCTCACCGCCGAAATTCTTCGACTGACCACCAAACGGACGCTGATACACCCGGCCGTCATCCAGACGGGAGAACGGCAATCCCATGTGTTCCAGTTCCAGAATCGCTTCCGGACCGACATGACACATATATTCGATCGCGTCCTGGTCGCCGATAAAGTCGGAACCTTTGACGGTGTCGTACATGTGCCATTCCCAGTTATCGTCATGGGTGTTACCCAGCGCAACGGTAATACCGCCCTGCGCCGATACGGTATGGGAACGGGTTGGGAATACTTTGGATAACAGGGCACAAGTCTGGCCCGATTGGGAGATTTGCAGAGCGGCGCGCATTCCTGCGCCACCCGCGCCGATCACCACGGCATCAAATTCTCTGACTGGCAAACTCATTTACACACCCCACACAACAACGGTTCCATAAATCGCATATGACAACAGCGCAACCACAATCACAAACTGCAGCAACAAACGGGTTGCAACAGGTTTCACGTAGTCAGTCAGCACCTGCCACATTCCAATCCAGCCGTGGATCAGAATCGAGAACAGCGTCAACATGGTGAACACTTTCGTGAAGGCGGACGAGAAGAAGCCATGCCAGACGTCATACGTCAGCGTGCCTGTCATCACGACAAAACCGAGGATGTAGAGAATATAGAGCGTAATTAAGATTGCAGCAGCACGCAGTAACAGCCAGTCATGGATACCGTTGCGTCCTAATGCAGAAGCATTGCTTACCATACGAGGACTCCAGCCAAAATTGAGAGCACGACAGTGATAACAAAAGCCGCTTGCGCGGAACGGGTTCCCACCTGCAGGGTTTCTGCTGTTACACCAAAATCAGCCAACATATGGCGAATACCGCTCACAGCGTGATACGCCAGCGCAGTTAAAATGCCCCACATGATGAATTTGGCGAAGAAGCTATCCATGATGGATGCCGCTTGCTGGAAACCTTCTGGAGAGGAGAGAGAGAGACCCAGTAACCAGAGCAGAATTCCGAGAGCGACAAAGGTGATCACGCCGGAGACGCGGTGGAGAATGGACGATATTGCAGTAACGGGAAACCGGATCGTCGAGAGATCCAAGTTAACAGGTCTTTGTTTTTTCACGGTTTTGCCCACACAGCTCTTTTTTATTTTGCTTCCTCCGGTCCTGAGTTGCATCAGAGACACAGCGTGTGTTCAGACTGCAACCGCCACCAAAATAGCAACATCCAGTGTTAAATAAAGCGGGTAAAACGCTGGGTGGCTCCTGGTGTCAGGGTGTTCCGGAGACCTGGCCGCAGTATAGGAGGATCACATTCTGATTACAATTCCCCTACAATCTCTTTGGTCACATTTAGGCTGAACAGTGATCACCTTCACGATTTTCACAATTTATACATTTTTAATTATCTGATTTGACAAAGAATCAACATTTCAGTTACAAACAATCGCATTAAAGCCCTATGATGCACAAAAGTTATGGGGATACACTTTCCCCTAAGCTCAAGTTATGTAACATTGCCAATACAAGTTATATAAAGCATCAGGTTATTGGTTACCAAGAAGTTATGTCGTGACAGGTACTTTAACATCCTCGATGTGCAGCATGTCATGCCCCGATGCCACCGAATGGCCCAGCTCAGCATTCACTCTGTAACCCTGCACGACCAACGTTACCGCAGAGTGATGCTGTGAAGATTGTGGTTTTACGTAACAACATGGCTATTCTGGTGTCTAAGATCCTTACCTTAAAGGCGCTATGGAGACGAAATAATGACAGATAAAAAAGTGACGCTAACCCTACAAGATAATACTTCTGTTGAACTGGACGTGATGCAAGGCACGCTGGGACAAGATGTTGTTGATGTCCGCGCCCTTGGCTCACAAGGCCTGTTCACCTTCGATCCCGGCTTCACCTCTACGGCGTCCTGCGAATCTAAAATCACCTTTATCGATGGTGACGAAGGTATTCTGTTACACCGCGGTTTCCCGATTGATCAGCTGGCAACCCACTCTAACTATCTTGAAGTGTGTTACATCCTGTTAAATGGCGAAGCCCCGACCCAAGCCCAGTTTGAAGAGTTCCGCACCACCGTTACCCGCCACACCATGATTCACGAGCAAATCACCCGACTGTTCCACGGCTTCCGCCGCGATTCGCATCCAATGGCAGTAATGTGTGGTGTGACCGGTGCGCTGGCAGCGTTTTATCACGACTCTTTAGACGTCAACATTGAGCGTCACCGTGAAATCGCTGCGTTCCGCCTGCTGTCGAAAATGCCGACCATGGCAGCGATGTGCTACAAGTACTCGATTGGCCAGCCGTTTGTCTATCCGCGCAACGACCTCTCTTATGCCGGTAACTTCCTGCACATGATGTTCGCCACGCCATGCGAAGAGTACAAAGTGAATCCAGTGCTGGAACGCGCGATGGACCGTATTCTGATTCTGCACGCCGACCATGAGCAGAACGCTTCTACCTCTACCGTGCGTACCGCAGGCTCTTCAGGCGCGAACCCGTTTGCCTGTATCGCCGCCGGTATCGCTTCTCTGTGGGGACCGGCGCACGGCGGTGCCAACGAAGCGACACTGCGCATGCTGGAAGAGATCAGCACCGTTGATCACATCCCTGAGTTTGTTAAACGTGCGAAAGATAAGAACGATTCGTTCCGTCTGATGGGCTTCGGCCACCGCGTGTACAAAAACTACGATCCACGTGCCACCGTGATGCGCGATACCTGTCACGAAGTGCTGAACGAACTGGGCATGAAAGATGATCTGCTGGAAGTGGCGATGGAGCTGGAACACATCGCGCTGAACGACCCGTACTTCATCGAGCGTAAACTCTATCCAAACGTCGATTTCTATTCCGGCATCATTCTGAAAGCGATGGGCATTCCGTCTTCCATGTTTACCGTTATCTTCGCCATGGCGCGCACCGTGGGCTGGATTGCACACTGGAAAGAGATGCACGACGAAGGCATGAAAATCGCCCGTCCGCGTCAGCTTTATACCGGTTACACCGAGCGTCCATTCACCTCGGCGCTGGATAAATAAGAGAAAGGCGGCCATCTGGCCGCCTTTTTTATAGCGCTACAACTGGCAACCCGGGCACCAGTAAAACGGCCGCGATGACAGCACGCCCTTCTCAACCACCGCGCCGCACCGCCGACACTTTTTACCCTGCCGATGAAACACCTCGAAGCGAAACGCTGCTTCTTCATGATACTTCTTCATGCTGCCACGCATCTCGTATGACAAACGCGGCACCGCCAGCATCGCCTCACTTAACGCCGTCAGCTGCTGTTCGCTGAGGTCCTGCGCCCGATGCGACGCCAGCAATCCGGCATGCCACAAAATCTCCACGCGCAGATAATTGCCGAGGCCGGCTAAAAAGGCCTGATCAAGCAGCAAGCCGCTGAACTGGCGACGACGAAAGCGCGGCGACAGCAAACGCTCGCGCACCTGTTCCACCGTTAAGCTGGCATCCAGCACATCCGGGCCCACGCGCTGCAAAAACGGATGCGCGGCTAAGGTATCAGCGTTGAGCAGCTCAATATCCGAGGCACTATACAGCAAAATGGTTTTATCCGCCGTTGCGAGCCGAACGCGCAGCTGGCGCGTGGTATTCGGCTGCGTACCGGTTGGCACTACGCGCCACACGCCGTACAGCTGATTGTGGCTGTAGAGCGTCAAACCGTTGGAGAAGTGGGTGAGCAGCGCTTTACCGCGCGTTTCGAAGGCGTTGATGGTGGCATCCATCAGCGCCGGTTCGTAGGTTTTCAGCTGTGGAAAGGCAAACCACACATCGGTGAGGGGTTTGCCGACCATTGCCTCTGCCAGCTGATCCGCCGCGCGGCGGATCTCCGGTCCCTCAGGCATAACGACTCCTTTTAATGCGTAGCGCCACCGACGACGCGGATATCATTTTCGGTACTCAGGATCACCTGCAGCGAGGTTTCCAGCGCCTGAATCACGCTTGCAGTCGCCATGCTGGCCACGCCGGGATGGTGCACCGCTTGTTCCGGCATATACGGGATATGAACAAAACCGCCGCGCGCCTTGCTGTTGGTGGTGTGGATCCAGTGCAGCAGGCTGTACATCACGTGGTTACAGGTGAAGGTGCCGGCGGTTTGCGATACCGAGGCCGGCACACCCACTTCACGCAGCGCGGCAACCATCGCTTTGATCGGCAGCGTGGAGAAATAAGCCGCCGGGCCATCCGCCTCGATGGGCTGATCGATCGGTTGCTGTTGGTTGTTATCCGGTATGCGCGCGTCATCCACGTTGATCGCAACGCGTTCAACGGTAATATCGGCGCGGCCGCCGGCTTGCCCGACGCACAACACGCGGTCGGGTTGAATCTCCTCCAGCGCGCGCGTCAGCACTTCACCGCAAGTGGCAAATACCACCGGCAGCTGGCGTACCACAATGCGTGCACCGGCGATCTCTTTGCCGTCGAAGGTGCGCACCGCTTCCCACGAAGGGTTGATGTTTTCGCCACCAAAAGGCTCAAACGCCGTCATTAACACCGTTTTCATTGCAACCTCACAAGAACATCAGGAAGTAGAGCAGGAAAATATTCACTACCAACAGTAGCACACCGGTTGGCACCTGAGCCTTGATCACCGCGTTGCGGTCCGGCAGCTCCAGCAGGCGCGCCGGCACGATGTTGAAGTTGGCCGCCATTGGCGTCATCAACGTGCCGCAATAGCCGGAGAACATCCCAATCGCCGCCATTACCGCCGGATTGCCGCCGTGCTGCAGCACCAGAATCGGAATACCGATGCCGGCGGTGACAATCGGGAAGGCAGCAAACGCATTGCCCATCACCATGGTCAGCAATGCCATGCCACCCGCATATACCGCGACGGCAATCAGGCGATTATCTACCGCCAGATACTGTTCGGTGAGATGCGAAATTGCCGTGCCGACACCGGCGCTGGTGAACAGCAGGCCAAGCGTGGCCAGAATCTGCGGCAGAATAAACGCCCAACCGACCGCATCCAGCAGGCGACGGGTTTCCTGCATCGACTGCAGCGGCTTTTCATGGGTGATTTTCAATGCAATCAGCCAGCCCAGCAGGCAGCCAATCATCATGGAGAACAGCGTCACCAGCGTGGCGTGATTGCCGGGACCAAACACCGTGTCCTGCAAACCGGGAATATGGTTAAACGCCAGCACGCCAATCACCGTCACCAGTGGAATCGCCAGCGCTGGCAGGAACAGTTTGTTGTGCAGACGTTTAGCACTTTCCTGTTTCTGCTCATCGCTGCGCTGATGATAACGCCCCAGACGCACGCCGCCGAAACCGGCAATCAGTGCCATCAACACCACGGCCACACCCACGCCGATATGCAACCCGCGGCGGCCCAGCTCCGCATCGCCCGCCCATTGTCCCATCAGCTGATAAGCACCGTCGCCAATCAGAAAAATCAGGCCATACAGTGCCCAGAACAGACCGGTGGTAAAACGGCGCGGGTTAGCGCTGTCACGCCATGAAAGCACGGCAACCACCAGCAGGATTACCCCTGCCAGCCACATCAAATATTGTTGCTGGAACATCACTTCGCTCCTTTGGCGTTCAGCGCCTGCTGGTTTAACGCGCCCAATTCACGCGACAGCTGGCGATCGAGACGCACCAGACGAGCTGAATGAATGAGGAAAGCACAGAGCGCGGTAGGAATGCCCCACAGCGCGATATGCAGCGGTTCGGTGCTGATACCGGCAGATTCCTGCATAAAGTTATGCATGAAGATAATCGCGCCAAAGGCAACGAAGATATCCTCGCCAAAGAACAGACCGACGTTATCGGTCGCTGCAGACATGGCGCGCAGACGATGGCGCACCTCTGGCGGGACATCACCGTAGCGGTTTTCTGTGGCACCTTCGGCCATCGGCGCCAGCAGCGGACGCACCATCTGCGGATGGCCGCCCAGGCTGGTTAAGCCCAGCGCGGCGGTGGCTTCACGCACAAACAGGTAGACGATCAGCAAGCGGCCGGCGGTGGCGGTTTTGATCTGCGCGATCCAGCTTTGCGCCCGCTCTTTCAGGCCATGACGCTCCAGCAAACCGATAACAGCCAGCGGCAGCAGCAGAATCAGCGGCAGATTACGCGTATTGAGGAAGCCAGAGCCGAGCTTTTCCAGAATGTCTGCCAGCGGCAGATGCGCTGCCAGCCCGGTGACGAAGCCCGCCACAATCACCACCAGCACCGGGTTAAAGCGCAGCACAAAACCCAGAATGATGGCGGCAATGCCCAGCAGCGGCCAGAGGTTTACCACGTTATCCATGTTGTTCCCTTATGTGAAAAGACAAAGCCCGGCGTGATACCGGGCAATGAGTAAAAACGTTATGCGCTGGTGACCGCAATCTGACTGGTCGCAAATGCCGCGCGCAGCGTGCGGGCGAACTGCAGCGCATGTGCGCCATCACCGTGTAAACAGACGGTTTCGGCGTTAACCTTGACCCATTCTCCGCTGATGCTCTGCACCTGACGCTGCTGCACCATCGCCAGCGTTTGCGCCAGCGCCTGATCGGCATCTTCAATCATCGCTTGCGGCTGGCTGCGTGGCACTAACGCCCCGCTCGCCAGATAGCCGCGATCCGCAAACACCTCTTCGCGGGTGCGCAGACCATGATGCGCCGCCGCCGCAATCGACGCGCTGCCCGCCAATCCGACCAGAATCAATCCGCTATCCACGGCTTTTACCGCGCGCGCGATGGCATCCGCCAGTTGCGGATCGCCCGCCGCCTGGTTGTACAGCATGCCGTGCGGCTTGACGTGTACCAGCCGTTCGCCTTCGCTCTCGGCAATGCTCTTCAGCGCACCAATCTGGTAGATCATCTGCGCATACACCGTTTCCGGCGGCAGCTGCATGGCGGTGCGGCCAAAGTTTTCCCGATCGGGGAAACTCGGATGTGCGCCAATCGCCACGCCCGACGCTTTCGCCCAGCGCACCGATTGCAGCATGGTTTGCGCGTCACCGGCGTGGAAGCCGCAGGCGATATTGGCTGAACTCACCAGCGTCAGCAGCTCCCGATCGCTGGTGCTGCCTTCGCCGAGATCGGCGTTAAGATCAATCTTCATGGGCCAATCCCCAGGCTATTTGGTCGAAGGAACGCTGTTGATGCTGTTTGGCGTGTATCGCGTCTTCCAGCGTGCAGTGGATAAAGTGAATCGGTTCGCCGAGACGAATTTGCGCCAGATGATAGAGATCGGCTTCGATGATGCAGGCAATGCGCGGATAGCCGCCGGTAGTTTGTGCATCCGCCATCAACACAATCGGTTGACCATTGGGCGGCACCTGTACCACGCCAGGCACTAAACCGTGCGACAGCAAATCGCGCGTCGCATCGCGATGCAGTTGACGTCCCTGCAGGCGATAACCCATGCGGTTACTTTGCGGACTGAGCTTCCACGGGCTGCGCCAGAAACCCTGCTGCGCCTCACGCGAGAACTCGTTATATTCCGGGCCCGCTAAGGCGCGGATGCGGTTGCCCCACAGCAGTTGACGCACGCCAGCTTTATCTTTGAAGTCGCGCGTCGGTTTACCCAACGGCAGCTCGTCGCCATCCTGCAGTTTACGTCCCTGCCAGCCGCCAAACGCTGCCTTGAGATCGGTACTGACCGAACCGAGCATGTCCGGCACGGCAAAACCACCGTTGACCGCCAGATAACTGCGCATGCCGCGCGTTGGCGTTGCCAGCGTCAGCACCTGCCCTTTTTTCACCGGCAGACGCCAGCCGGTCCAGACCGGTTTGCCATCCAGATCGGCATTGCAGCCCGCGCCCGTCAATGCAAACCAGCCATCACGGGTAAACTGCGTTTTAAATTGTCCCAGCACGATTTCCAGCACCGCGCTCTGCTCGGGGTTACCCACCAGCATATTGGCGGTGCGCATTGCCGGTTGATCGAGCGCGCCGCCCACGCTGATGCCATATTGGCGGAAGCCGGTGCGGCCGTGGTCTTGCAGCGAGGTCATCATGCCCGCGCGGAGAATTTTCAACATACGCCCTCCTGCTGCGGCACAAAACGCACGCGATCACCGGGGCGTAACAGTGTCGGTGGATGCTGAAGCGGGTCGAACAGGCTGAGCGGCGTATGGCCAATCAGTTGCCAGCCGCCGGGCGCGGCTAAGGGATAGATGCCGGTTTGGCTGCCGCCGATGCCCACCGAGCCGCTCGGCACCAGCACGCGCGGTTCAGCGCGGCGCGGCGTGTGTAAACGCTCATCCAGGCCACCGAGATAAGGGAAACCAGGCTGGAAGCCGATGAAATAGACCACGTAATCGATGCTGCTGTGCAGTTCTACCGCTTGCCTGGGCGTCATGTTGGCGCGATCCGCCACCTCCTGCAGATCCGGCCCGCCTGCGCCGCCGTACACAACTGGAATCTCGACGCGGCGCGATTCCGGCAGCTGCGCTTCGCTCTCTTCCCACCAACGCTGCAAACGCTCAATCGCGTCCAATGCATTGCGTTGCGGATCGCGCAGCAGCAACGTCAGGTTGTTCATGCCAGGAATCACTTCCTCAACCTGCTCGTTTTGCTGCAGTCGCTGACACAATCCCCAGATGCGCTGCTGGCTGGTCAACGAAACCGGTGGCTCCAGTTCCAGCACCACCGCGCGCTCACCTAGCAGATAACAACGTGCTCGTTGCAAAAACAACCTCCTGGTAAAAGTCTTACATGTCGCAGAACGAAAGTTGCAGGATCGCCATTCATAGCGACCGAACTTCTCGTTTATGCGTAAAAGCCATAAGTTATGCGAAAGTGACAGAGATGTGTCAACAGATTTGCGCCCTTAACGCAGGTTAAGGGCGTGAGAGGGAAGAAATCAGGCCGGATTGTCGATGTCGATAAAGGTCACATCAAGGCCATGATGGGCAGCTAACCATTCGCCCAGCGCCTTGATGCCGCCGCGTTCGGTCGCGTGGTGTCCGGCGGCAAAGAAGTGCAAACCTTGTTCGCGCGCGCTGTGGATGGTTTGCTCGGAGACTTCGCCGGTAATAAAGGCATCGACGCCAAAGGCTGCCGCGCTATCGATAAAGCCCTGACCGCCGCCGCTGCACCAGGCAACGCGCTTGATCAATGCCGGCGCGTTATCACCACAGTGCAGCGGTGTGCGACCTAAACGTTGGGCAATTTTTTCCGCCAGCGCCGCGCCACTCAGTGGTTGTGCCAGCTCGCCCCACGGCACCAGTGGCTGAATCTCGCCTTTCACTGCAATATCAAACAGACGCGCCAGCTGCGCGTTATTACCCAACTCGGGATGCGCATCCAGCGGCAGATGCCAGCCATACAAATTGATATCATTGGCCAGCAGCGTGCGCAGACGCTGGCGCTTCATGCCTTTAATCACCGGCGCTTCGCTTTTCCAGAAGTAACCGTGATGCACCAGCACCGCGTCGACGTTGCGCTTCACCGCCTCGTCCAGCAGCGCCTGACACGCGGTTACGCCAGTGATGATGGTTTTCACCTCGGCGCGCCCTTCCACCTGCAAACCGTTCGGCGCGTAATCGCTGAAGGCGCTGTTATTCAGCTGCTGGTTAACGATCTGTTCTAACTCGACATTATTCATTACGGCTCCCTGACCGCCTTAAGCCGCGCTGCGAGCGCGCTCAAAGGCGTCTAGTGTCTTTTTACGTGCGTCCTTATGTTCCACGATTGGCGCGGGATAATCGAGTTTGTTGTTATTTTTCTGCGCCCACACTTGCGGCTGATGGATATCGCTGTCGGGCACGTCGCTGAGTTCCGGCAGCCACTGACGAATAAACTCGCCCTGTTTATCGAAGCGCTCGCCCTGCGTGGTGGGATTGAAGATACGAAAATAGGGCGCGGCATCGGTGCCAGTTGACGCGGCCCACTGCCAGCCGCCATTGTTGGCGGCCAGATCGCCATCGATCAGCTGCTGCATGAAATAACGCTCGCCTTCACGCCAGTCAATCAACAGATCCTTTACCAGGAAACTGGCGGTAATCATGCGCAAGCGATTATGCATCCAGCCGAGCGTGTTGAGCTGGCGCATCGCCGCATCAACAATCGGATAGCCGGTTTTGCCCTGTTGCCAGGCTGTGAGATGTGCGTCGTTTCGCTGCCAATCCACGTTGCGCGTCCAGTCAACAAACGGCTGATGCTTACACAGCGCCGGAAACGCCACCATCAGATGACGATAGAATTCGCGCCAGATCAGTTCGTTCAGCCAGGTAAAGGCCCTGCCCTCGTTGAGCGCATCGGGATGCTCTTTGAGCACGCGATGAAGACATTGGCGCGGCGACAGCACGCCAGTGGTTAGATAAACCGATAAGCGGCTGGTGCCGTCAATGGCCGGTAAATCACGTTGATCCGGATAATGCTGCACCGCCTGTTTAGCGAAGTGGCGTAGCTGTTTTAACGCCGCCTCTTCTCCCGCCGGGAACAGACTTTCATCAAAGGCTTCACAAGGATAATCAAAAGCGGGAATCTTCTTCTCGATACTGATGGGCGCACCATCACGCGCTTTCGGTGCCTGATGGCACTCCGGTAAGCCCTGATGTAAACGACGAACAAAGGCTTTGCTGAACGGCGTGAACACTTTGAACATGGTGTTGCTGCCGGTTTGCACGCTGCCCGGCGGCAACAGCAAGCTGTCATCGAATCCCTGACATACTACGCCCTGCGCATCCAGACGTTTCTCCGCCTGCGCATCGCGTTCACGCTCGTTGATTTCGTACTGGTAGTTGTAGAACAGCGCATCAACCCGTTGCTGCTGGCAAAATTTCGCCAGATATTCAATCGAAGCGGCAAAGTCATCACACTGATGGAAATGCAGAGGAATGCCGCGTTCGGCCAATGACTTCTGCAACAAACTGAGACTTTGCTGGATGAACGCCGCCTGCTTTGGCGCCATATGGTGTTGCTGCCACTGCTGCGGTGTGGCGATAAACAGCGCAATCACTTTGGCCTGGCTATCGCGGCAGGCAGCGGCCAGCGCCATGTTGTCATTGATGCGCAAATCGTTGCGCAGCCAAACTAAATGGGTGGTCATAAAGCCCCGAAATTATTGGCCGTAGCGCAAACGCAGCGCTTCCGGATAAGGATCAAAATAGCGCTGCTGTGCCAGCCACGGATGCGGGTATTCCGCCATGTAATGTTTCAGCATGGTGATCGGTGCTAACAGCGGCTGTACGCCCTGACGATAACGATCAATCAGTTGCGCCAGCTCCTGACGCTGCGGCGAACTCAACTGCGGACGGAAGTAGCCTTGTACATGCATCAGCACGTTAGTGTGATTGCGTCGTGATGCCTGATGTGACATCAGGTGCATCAGACGACTGCGGTACTCAAAGGCGTAATCCTCCAGCGAATCCCACTGGTCCATCGCCGCGACAAAGCGGCCCATCTCGCGATATTCGTCCTGCGCATGAGATAGCAGCAATAATTTGTAGCGACTATGGAAGGCCATCAGCTTGTGGCGCGATAATCCGCTGCGCCACATTTCGTTGAATTCGTGCAGCGCATAGACGCGTCCGATAAAGTTTTCGCGGATAGCGTCGTCATGCAGACGACCATCCTCTTCCAGCGGCAGCCATGGCATCTCTTTCTGTAAAAATGCGGTAAACATGCCGGTGCCCGCTTTACGATTGTTGTTGGTTTCAGGCTCGTAAACGCGGACACGTTCCAGCCCACAGCTAGGGGATTTGGCACAGAGGATGTAGCCGCACAGATGATGTAGCGACTTCACGCGCTCGGCGGACCAGCGCTGCATCTTTTCCGTCACCTCTTCGCCGCCATCTTTGCTGAAACAGAGATGGATGTTTTCATCGCTCTCTTTTACCAGGCGCAAAGCCGGACGCGGCGTCGGTAAGCCAATCGCCATTTCGGGACATACAGGTTCAAAGCGCACAAATGGCACGAGTTCGTCCGTGGCGAAAGCAAAACGTTTATGGCCACCATCAAATCGGACGTTATCCCCGAGCAGGCAAGCGCTGATACCAACAGGAATTTTCTCGCTCATACTTGTACAACCTCATAAATCTTGTAGAGGTTTTAAGTGTAGCTGAAATGCGCGGAGATAACAGCGGGAACGCGCGGTGGGCGTGAAAATTATCAATAAAAAACCCGGCGCTTCACGTGAAGTCGCCGGGTTAATACTGCGCTAAAATCGCTTACCAGTGAATGCCGGCAGCCGCTTCAGACTGCGCCAGCCAGACGGGTTTCGTACTGGTTTTGCACCACATACGATGCAGGTAACTGTACAAACGTGCGCGATCTGAGCGGAATAACATCACTGGCAACGCCAGCAAACCGATTGCTACCACCAGCACGCGGCGCAGTACGATTTTATACAGTGGATATGCGCGATCCATCTTTAGCCCCCTTGTGGTAAACATTGCGTTGAAATGTGATCTGGTTCAGATATTACCCGTTGTTGTGTAATTTTACTACTCATCCGACCACTATATTTGCGCTTTTTTTCAGCAATTTGTGTGGTGATGAAAGTTAGTTACAAGATTGTGAATTAAACGATAGTTTCAAGTTAAAAACTTCGTGACGGACGCCGGGCCGCTTTATTGCTAAAGTGATGCGTTAACTTTTTTGCCGCTGGAGGCAGCGTGACGACCATCTTGATAGTGGAAGATGAAAAAGAGATTCGCCGTTTCGTGCGCCTTGCGCTGGAGAGCGAAGGCCTGAAGATTGTGGAAGCGGAGCAACTGCAGCGCGGCCTGATTGAAGCGGCGACGCGTAAGCCGGATCTGGTGATCCTCGATCTCGGCTTGCCGGATGGTGATGGCAATGACTTTATCCGTGAAGTACGTCAATGGAGCAGCATGCCGGTGATTGTGCTGTCGGCACGGAGCGATGAGCAGGATAAGATTGATGCGCTGGACGCGGGTGCGGATGATTATCTCACTAAGCCGTTTGGCATTGGTGAACTGCTGGCGCGCGTGCGCGTGGCGCTGCGTCGCCATCAAAGCAACCAGCCAGAACCGGTGGTGAAATTTGGTGAAGTGAGCGTCGATTTGGCGGCGCGCCGTGTACTGCGCAACCAACAGGAAGTGCATCTGACACCGACTGAATTCCGTCTGCTGAGTTTGCTGGTGAACAACGCCGGAAAAGTGCTGACCCAGCGTCAATTACTGAATCAGGTTTGGGGGCCCAATGCGGTGGAACACAGCCATTATTTGCGCATCTATATGGGGCACTTGCGGCAGAAGCTGGAAGCGAATCCCACGCAGCCCAGCCATTTGCTGACCGAAACCGGTATCGGCTATCGATTTATGCCATAAAAAAAGGCCGCTAAGCGGCCTTTTTTCTTCACTGCCCAATCAGGCGTTTTTCAGTACTTCGCTAACAATCTCAACCGCTTCTTTCTCGATTTGCTGACGATGTTCAGCACCCAGGAAGCTTTCGCAGTAGATTTTGTACGCGTCTTCTGTACCTGATGGACGCGCGGCGAACCAGCCGTTTTCCGTCATTACTTTCAGACCGCCGATTGACGCACCGTTACCCGGCGCGGCAGTCAGGCGTGCGGTGATCGGATCACCCGCCAGCGTATCTGCGCTCACCATTTCGGGTGACAGCTTAGACAGCGCGGCTTTCTGTGCAGAAGTCGCCGGAGCCTGCAGACGGTTATAGCTTGGCGCACCAAAGCGTTCGGCCAGCTCGTCATAGTGCTGCTGCGGGTTCTTGCCAGTTACCGCCGTGATTTCAGCAGCCAGCAGGCACAGAATGATGCCGTCTTTATCGGTTGACCAGGCTGAGCCATCGAAACGCAGGAAGGATGCGCCCGCGCTCTCTTCACCGCCGAAACCGAAGCTGCCATCGAACAGACCATCAACGAACCATTTGAAACCAACCGGCACCTCCACCAGCTTACGTCCAATGTCGTTGACCACACGGTCGATCATCGCGCTGGAAACCAGGGTTTTCCCTACAGCAACGTCTTTGCCCCACTGCGGGCGATGCTGGAACAGGTAGTTGATCGCCACCGCCAGATAGTGATTCGGATTCATCAGACCCGCAGGCGTGACGATGCCGTGACGGTCGTAATCAGGATCGTTACCAAAGGCCAGATCGAATTTGTCTTTGTACGCCAGCAAACCGGCCATCGCGCACTCGGATGAGCAGTCCATACGCACCACGCCATCTTTATCCAGATGCATGAAGCGGAAAGTCTGATCGATCGCATCGTTCACGATGGTCAGATCCAGTTTGTAGTGCTCAGCAATGCGCTGCCAGTAAGCAATACCGGAACCGCCTAACGGATCGACGCCAATTTTCAGGCCGGCTTTCTGGATGGCGGCGAAGTCAATCACCTGCGCCAGACCTTCAACGTATGGCTGGATCAGATCCTGCTCAACGATGTGACCGCTCGCCCATGCCTGATCCAGCGGCAGACGTTTCACGTCTTTCAGCTCGCCTTTGATCAGCTGGTTAGCGCGATCTTCCACCACTTTGGTAACGTTGGTATCAGCCGGACCACCGTTTGGCGGATTGTATTTGATACCGCCATCTTCCGGTGGGTTATGCGAAGGCGTGATAACGATGCCGTCCGCCTGCGCGCCGCCGCGTTTGTTGTGCTCAAGAATAGCGTTCGAGATTGCAGGCGTTGGCGTGTAGCCATTGTCCTGCTGAACAATCACGTCCACGCCGTTAGCGGCCAGCACTTCCAGCACCGACAGAATCGCTGGCTCAGACAGCGCATGCGTGTCTTTACCGACGTAGCACGGACCGGTGATGCCATTCTTTTTACGCTCTTCAGCAATCGCCTGCGCGATCGCCAAAATGTGCTGTTCATTGAAGCTTTGGCGTCCCGCGCTGCCGCGGTGGCCTGAAGTGCCAAATTTCACCGCATGATCCGGATTCGCCACATCGGGCTTCAGGACGTAATACTGCGAGGTTAATTGTGCAACGTTAATCAAATCGCTCTGCTGGGCAGGCTGCCCGGCACGGGGGTGATTGGCCATTGGCGCTTCTCCCTGACGCTTCAGTTAAATGGTGCCGCGAACTTTATCTGTCAGTTCCTGTGGGAACTGCATAGCCAGCATGATGTGTTCCACCATGCTGCATTTGCGACCTGTATTGGTATTCGTAATCACCCAGTACGGCGTGCCGGGAACGTGCTTCGGCTTGGTATGGGTGCCATTTTGCAGCAGCGTGTGCTCGTCGCCCGCAAAGTAGACGCGGGTACGGCCCTGCAGCGAGGCAGTAGCTTCAGCAAACGCAGCCGGATCAAGACGATAGAGCGTTGACAGTACCAACATGAAGCGGTTAACCGCCTTATTCTGCTCGGCATATTCATCGGAAAGTAGCAGCTCACGTACCGCACGGACGCGATCCTGAGGACGCGCTTCACGGCTGGCAGGTTGCGCTTCTTTCATTGATGCACCAGCGGCGGGCGCAGCGGGTGCGCTCTGTCCGGCGGTGAACTTCAACATGCGGCGCAAAATATCTGAGGCGCTTTCACCAATGTGCTGCGTGTGGCTGGCAATATAACGGTAGAGTTCTTCGTCAACTTCAATCGTTTTCATCTTTTTCCGTACGATTCTGGCAAATGACAGAACCACGCATTCTTGCAACGTCCTTAGCAAAATCCAGTCGTGCAAAACGTGAGCGGGTTCTAACATAAGGATTATAAAGTTAAATCCGTGGCAGCCGATAGCGTTGGCAACGTTTACGGGCAAAAGTCGGAATATGCCCTAATGCCCACCGGCCTGACTGCTGGACAGGTGAATCCATGATAACCTAAGCCAAGGTCACAACCGTAAGAACTTTAGCCATGATTTTGAACGCCCGTCTGCAAACTGAACAATCTGCCCCCAATGCCACGCCGATTCTATTGATCCATGGTCTTTTTGGCAGCCTTGATAACCTTGGCGTGCTGGCGCGTGGGGTGCGTGATGCACGTCCGACGCTGCAAGTTGACGTGCGCAATCACGGCTTGTCGGCGCGTAGCGATGAGATGAATTATCACGTGATGGCGCAGGACATTGTCGAAACGCTGGATGCGCACCATATCGATCGCGCGGGTGTAATCGGACACTCGATGGGCGGCAAAATCGCCATGGCACTCAGTGCCATCGCGCCGGAGCGTATTGATAAAATGGTAATGATCGATATCGCGCCCGTTGATTACCAAACGCGCCGCCATGACGAAATTTTTGCCGCTATCCGGGCCGTGAGCGCCGCGGGCGTCACGCGCCGCAGCGAAGCCGCTGAAGTAATGCGTCAGCATATTGATGAAGAAGGCGTGATCCAGTTCATCCTCAAATCTTTCGCAGAGGGCGAATGGCGCTTTAATGTGCCGGTGCTGTGGGATAACTACAGCACCATTTCCGGCTGGGAAGAGATTCCTGCGTGGCCGCATCCGGCGCTGTTTATCCGCGGCGGCGACTCGCCTTATCTGGATAATCAGCATCGCGATGCGCTGCTGCGTCAGTTCCCGCAGGCACATGCACATGTGATCAGCGGTGCTGGACACTGGGTGCACGCCGAGAAACCCGATGCGGTGTTACGCGCCGTTCGGCGTTTTTTTAACCTGTAAAAGCAAAAGCTTGCCGCTTGCGCTTTAGGGTTGGCGTCAGGGAAGGCGCTGGAGTATGATGTCGCGCTAAAAATTTGCCACGGATATTTTTTCGCCGTGGTCGGGCCGATAATGTTTTAATCGCGCAGCGCCTTTCCGCCGTTCGCGCCCACTCAGTTTTACAAACCATGGCAAAAGAACAGACAGACCGCACTACGCTTGATCTCTTCGCAGACGAGCGGCGTCCTGGTCGCCCGAAAACCAGCCCGCTGACGCGTGATGAACAGTTACGCATCAACAAACGCAATCAGCTCAAGCGCGATAAAGTGCGTGGGCTGCGTCGTGTTGAGCTGAAGATGTCGAGCGAGGCGGTTGACGCCCTCAGCACGCTGGCCGATCAGCAAAACATCAGTCGCAGCGAATTGATTGAACAAATGCTGCTGGCACAGCTCAAACTGTCGTAACGCGCGAAGACCGCACGCTGGAACACAAAGTCACGGCTTTATACGTTCCGCACTTTTTACCGGTCTGCTATTATTCGCATAACTGTGCAGTCAACTGACTTACTTTCACAATCAGGATTTAAGAGGTTACCTAACCCATGGCAATCGTAGGCATTTTCTTCGGCAGCGATACCGGCAACACTGAAAACATTGCAAAGATGATCCAGAAACAACTGGGTAAAGATGTCGCCGAAGTGCATGACATTGCTAAGAGCACCAAAGAAGATCTCGAAGCGTTCGACATCCTGCTGCTGGGTATCCCAACCTGGTATTACGGCGAAGCGCAGTGTGACTGGGATGATTTCTTCCCGACGCTGGAAGAGATTGATTTCAATGGCAAGCTGGTAGCGCTGTTTGGTTGTGGCGATCAGGAAGATTACGCCGAGTACTTCTGTGATGCGATGGGCACTATTCGTGACATCATTGAGCCGAATGGTGCGGTGATCGTCGGTCACTGGCCAACCGAAGGCTATCACTTCGAAGCCTCTAAAGGCCTGGCCGATGACAAAAACTTCCTTGGTTTGGCCATTGACGAAGACCGTCAGCCGGAATTGACCAACGAACGCGTTGAGAAGTGGGTGAAGCAGATCTTTGATGAGCTGCAGCTGAAAGAGATTATTGAAGCTTAATTCCCTGCTCAGCCCGATGTGCGCACTGCCTCACATCGGGTAACGGAATTTCCTATAAAAATAATAGCTACGGTTTTTTAACTTTTCCCCGCAAATCTGTAGAATACCCGCAATGGTCATCCGCTTATTCCTCTGGCAGTAGAATGAGGCTGAGTGAAATGGAATCCAAAACCCAAGCGTCTTGAAGACGTTAGTGACGATATCCTTACAACCTTTGGTGATTAAGGACGTTGCCTTGGTTTTCATTTCACTGCTTGAGTTCTATAATGAGACGCAAATGAGAATGCGCGTTGACCTAAACATTCAAGGCCCCTGCGCCGCAAGTGATTAGCAAAGTAACAGGACAATATCCGCATGACTGACAACAACTCCGCATTGAAGAAGGCTGGCCTGAAAGTCACGCTACCCAGACTGAAAATTCTGGAAGTGCTTCAGGGACCCGGCCCAGAGTCCCATCACGTCAGTGCGGAAGATTTGTATAAGCGCCTGATTGATATGGGCGAAGAGATTGGTCTGGCAACGGTGTATCGCGTTCTTAACCAGTTTGACGACGCGGGCATCGTAACCCGTCACAACTTCGAAGGCGGTAAATCTGTCTTCGAACTGACTCAGCAGCATCACCACGATCACTTGATCTGCCTGGATTGTGGCAAAGTTATCGAATTCAGCGATGAATCAATCGAAACGCGTCAGCGTGAAATTGCCACTCGCCACGGCATTAAGCTCAGCAACCACAGCCTGTACCTGTACGGTCATTGTGCTCTGGGAGACTGCCGCGAAGACGATACGCTCCACGATAAGTAATTGAGTGTGCTATGCAGTATAAAAAAACCGGCGCTTGAGCCGGTTTTTTTATGCCTGTAATCAGGCGACAAGCGTTTCCTGCAGGTAGCGCCAGCGCGGAATGGCGGTGCTGCAATCCAATACCGCCAGTGAAATGCGGCTCTGATTGATGCCGTTCATCATCTGTAATTCACGATACTGAATCGTCACTTCCTCGCTTTGCTGCGAGATGATGGCGTGCTCACTGGTGGCAATGCGCATGCCTTCACGCTGCCCCTGTAACTGGCGAAACAGCACTTCCATTTCATTGAGGTCCAATCGTTTGCCTTGCGGCGTGACCATTTTGAACTCGGGATGAAAGTGCGATAAAAACAGATCAATGCTGTCGTCACTGCCTTCCGCCTGATTGAAAATACGTTCAATAAGCTGATGTAAAACCACCACGCTATGCCTGGCTTCCTGGGCGAGAGTTGTCATTTTTTTTCCTTAGATAAGCCGCAGAGCACCGTCTGAGAGCGCATAGCCTACCTGAAAAAAAGTTTTTCACACTGCCAAATGGGTTAATTTTTCTAAAGTCAGAATAGTCGCAAATAGGGAATTAATGGCTCGTTGAGGGCGTGCAGCATAAAAGGTCGTATCTGGCCAAATAGAGATAATAAAAAAGGGCGATTGCTCGCCCTTTCATGATCTTATCGTGCTCGCGACTAAAAATATTAATCGCCGATTTTTGCCCAGGTGTCACGCAAACCCACGGTGCGGTTAAACACCAGCCTGGAGGGCTGTGAATAGACGCTATCAGCACAGAAATAGCCTTCGCGTTCGAACTGGTACGGTGCCATCGGATCGGCTGCACGTAAGCCAGGCTCAACGAAGCCCTGTTTGATTTCCAGTGAGTTTGGGTTGATGGTGGTGAGGAAATCCTCAGCCGCGCCCGGATTTGGCACACTGAACAGACGATCGTACAGGCGGAATTCCGCTGGCAGCGCGTGGATTGCAGAAACCCAATGGATAACGCCTTTCACTTTACGGCCATCGGCCGGATCTTTGCTCAGCGTATCAACGTCACAAGTGCAATAAATGCAGGTGATATTGCCTTCATCATCCTTCGCCACACGTTCGGCACGGATCACGTAAGCATTACGCAGACGCACTTCTTTACCCAGCACCAAACGCTTGTACTGCTTGTTGGCTTCTTCACGGAAGTCAGCGCGATCGATCCACACTTCACGGCTGAATGGCACTTCACGCGTGCCCATCTCCGGTTTGTTCGGATGATTCGGCATAGTGATGATCTCATCGTGACCTGCAGGCAGGTTCTCGATCACCACTTTCAACGGATCCATTACCGCCATCGCACGCGGTGCGTTTTCATTGAGATCGTCACGAATGCACGATTCCAGTGAAGCCATCTCCACGATATTGTCCTGTTTGGTCACACCAATACGGCGGCAGAACTCACGGATAGAAGCGGCGCTATAGCCACGACGACGCAGACCCGAAACGGTTAGCATGCGCGGATCGTCCCAGCCTTCTACCACCTTCTCGCTCACCAGCTGAGTCAGTTTACGCTTCGACATCACCGCATATTCCAGATTCAGGCGTGAGAACTCGTACTGACGCGGATGAACCGGAATGGTGATGTTATCCAGCACCCAATCATACAGACGACGGTTATCCTGGAACTCCAACGTGCAGAGAGAGTGCGTAATGCCTTCGATCGCATCCGAAATGCAATGAGTGAAGTCGTACATCGGGTAGATGCACCACTTGCTGCCGGTCTGATGGTGATCGGCAAACTTAATGCGGTACAGCACCGGATCGCGCATCACGATAAAGCTGGACGCCATGTCGATTTTGGCACGCAGACAGGCTTTGCCCTCTTCGAAACCGCCATCGCGCATCTTCTCGAACAGCGCCAGGTTTTCTTCCACGCTGCGATCGCGGTATGGGCTGTTTTTACCCGGCGCCGTCAGTGAACCGCGATACTCACGGATCTCATCCGCCGACAGTTCATCAACGTAAGCCAGACCTTTGTTGATCAGCTCAACCGCATAGTTGAACAGTTGGTCGAAGTAGTCTGAGGAGTAACGAATGTTGCCGCTCCACTCAAAGCCCAGCCATTGCACGTCACGCTTAATGGATTCGACAAACTCCAGATCTTCTTTAACTGGGTTAGTGTCGTCGAAACGCAGATTGCACTGACCTTGATAGTCTTGCGCGATACCAAAGTTCAGGCAGATAGATTTCGCATGGCCAATATGCAGATAACCATTGGGCTCAGGCGGGAAACGGGTATGCACACTGTTGTGCTTACCGCTCGCCAAATCTTCGTCGATGATCTGACGAATAAAATTCGTTGGGCGGGCTTCAGCCTCACTCATCTCAAAATCCTCAAAAACTATAACGGGTGATTTGTACCACGAAGTAACGGAGTATGATCCACAAAGCGCAGGAGGGAAACAACCGTTTGTTGGTCGTTTTAAAACAAAAAAGGCAGGAATCGCTTCCTGCCTTCTGGCTCAATCACAAGGACTTAGCCTTTAACCTCGTACAGCGGGGTTTCGCCTGCAACCACTGAACCGGTTGCCAGTAAATTCAGACCAGCGAAATCATCGCTATTGCTGACCACAACCGGACTGATCATCGAGCGGGCGTTGGCATTGAGGAAGTCCAGATCCATTTCCAGGATTGGCTGACCTGCAGTGACCGTTGCGCCCTCTTCAACCAGACGCGTGAAGCCTTTACCTTCCAGCGCTACTGTATCCAGCCCCATATGTACCACGATCTCGACGCCGTTTTCCGCCTCAAGGCAGAACGCATGGTTGGTGTTGAAGATCTTCACCACAGTTCCGGCGGTTGGCGCAACCACGGTTTTGCCGGTTGGCTTGATGGCCAGACCATCACCGACTGCCTTGCTGGCGAATGCTTCGTCAGGCACATTTTCCAGCGCAACGATGTCACCGGTTACTGGCGCCAGCAGCGTAGCGATCACGGCTTTTTCGCTGTTCAGCACCGCCTGCGGTTTTACTGCAGCAGCAGGAGCAGCCGTTGACGCCGCGGCAGATGCCGCAACCGGACCTTTGCTCAGTACGGTTTTCATCGCTGTTGCAATGCTTTCCGCCTGCGTACCGACAATAACCTGTACGCTCTGCTTGTTCAGACGAATCACACCTGAAGCACCGAGACGTTTAGCGACACCTTCATTAACCTGCGCGGAATCTTTAACGTTCAGACGTAGACGTGTGATACACGCATCGATGTTGGTCAGGTTTTCTGAGCCACCTACCGCCGCAATATAACGACGCGCCAGAGATTCAGTTTGGCTTTCACCGTTGCCGCTGTTATCGACATTGACGTCATAACCATCGGTTTCATCGCCCGCAGAGAGTTCGCGGCCCGGCGTCATCAGGTTGAATTTCTGGATGGTGAAGCGGAATACCACGTAGTAGATAACGAAGAACACCAGACCTTGTGGGATCAGCATCCACCAGTGCACCGCCAGCGGGTTACGCGTTGACAGCACCATATCCACCAGACCCGCACTGAAGCCGAAACCGGCAATCCACTGCATGCTCGCGGCGATGAATACAGAAAGACCGGTCAGTGCCGCGTGAATCACATACAGCACCGGCGCCACGAACATAAAGGAGAATTCCAGCGGTTCAGTGATACCCGTAAAGAAGGCGGCAAAGGCCGCCGCCAGCATAATGCCGCCGACTTTGGCGCGGTTTTCCGGGCGGGCGCAGTGGTAAATTGCCAGCGCTGCACCTGGAAGACCAAACATCATGATTGGGAAGAAGCCCGCCTGATAACGACCGGTGATGCCAGGGATACCTGTACCTTCAGCGATAGACTGCGCGCCGCCAAGAAATTTAGGAATATCGTTGATACCGGCAACATCGAACCAGAATACCGAGTTCAATGCGTGGTGTAAGCCAACAGGAATCAGCAGACGGTTAAAGAAGGCGTAGATGCCCGCACCGACGGAACCCAGCTTCTGAATATGCTCACCAAAACTTACCAGTCCACCGAAAATGATCGGCCAGATATACATCAGAATGAACGCAACCAGGATCATCAGGAACGATACAAGGATCGGCACCAGACGGCGACCGCTAAAGAAGGACAACGCTTTTGGCAGTTCAACATGACTAAAGCGGTTATAGACTTCAGCAGAAAGAATCCCGACAAGAATGCCAACAAACTGGTTATTAATTTTACCGAAGGCAGCGGGAACTTGCTCCACCGGCATCTTCTGAATCATTGCCACCGCTGCCGGAGAACAGAGTGTGGTCACAACAAGAAAGCCGACAAAACCGGTTAACGCTGCAGCGCCGTCTTTATCTTTTGACATACCGTATGCAACACCAATGGCAAACAGCACTGGCATATTGTCGATGATTGCCGAACCGGATTTGATCAACAGTGCTGCCAGCGCATTGCCTGCGCCCCAGCTATCTGGATCGATCCAGTATCCAACGCCCATCAAGATTGCCGCTGCCGGCAGAGTCGCTACCGGCACCATAAGCGCGCGGCCGACCTTTTGCAGATATCCTAGAATACTCACCTTATTCTCCCCCTATGAGACTGGCGTTTTGCCGTGGCGCAGGTTGATTTTATTATCCCGTCGCCCGGTACCTTGATGACACTTTTCACCACGAGGCGCAGTGTAAAGATAAATTAATTCGCCTCGCAAATTAAAACCATTATAACTGTGACTTTAATCACCAAAATGGTGGTTTGATAATGCGAAATGCTAGCCAGCACCACAAACTTATTTTATGATAAAAAATATCGAGTTGCACTTATCCCTGGTGGCTACGCTTAAACGCATTACGCTTAAGGGCAAAACTGTCAGAGAAACGGCAACTCCACATTTCCAATCTTAATTGAGGTGAAGACATGAGACTGATCCCTTTGGCCACACCGACCCAAGTGGGTAAATGGGCTGCACGCCACATTGTTAACCGCATTAATGCGTTTAAGCCTAGCGCAGAGCGTCCCTTCGTGCTGGGTCTGCCAACCGGTGGAACACCGCTGGAAGCTTACAAGCACCTGATCGATATGCACAAAGCGGGCCAGGTTAGTTTCAAGCACGTCGTCACCTTCAACATGGATGAGTACGTTGGCCTGCCAAAAGAGCATCCGGAAAGTTACCACAGTTTCATGTACCGTAACTTTTTCGATCATGTTGATATTCAACAGCAAAATATCAATCTTCTGAATGGTAATGCCGAAGATATTGACGCAGAATGTCGCCAATACGAAGAGAAGATCCGCGCTTACGGCAAAATTAACCTGTTTATGGGCGGCGTGGGTAACGATGGTCACATCGCCTTTAACGAACCGGCTTCTTCCCTCTCCTCACGTACCCGCATCAAAACCCTGACGCACGATACGCGCATTGCAAACTCACGCTTCTTTAATGGTGATGTGGATCAGGTGCCGAAATACGCCCTGACGGTTGGTGTCGGTACGCTGCTGGATGCTGAAGAAGTGATGATTCTGGTTACCGGCCACCTGAAAGCGCAAGCGCTGCAGGCTGCGGTTGAAGGTAACGTCAACCACATGTGGACCATTAGCTGCCTGCAGCTGCATGCCAAATCTGTCGTGGTATGTGACGAGCCAGCCACCATGGAACTGAAAGTGAAAACCGTGAAATATTTCCGCGAAATGGAAGCGGAAAATATGAAAGGTGTGTGAAAACACGTTGTAACAAAACCTGCTGCTTTCAGGCAGCAGGCTTAGCCGGGAGAGAGAAACGATGTACGCATTAGTGAACGGCCGGATTTTTACTGGTCATGAAATTCTGGACAATCATGCAGTTGTGATTGCAGATGGCCTGATTGAGCGCGTGTGTCCGCGTGATGCCCTGGACGCGGCAATTGCACAGCAGGATGTGGCTGGTGCGTTTATCGCTCCTGGTTTTATTGATTTGCAGCTTAACGGCTGCGGCGGCGTGCAGTTCAATGATGACATCAATGCGTTAAGCGTTGAAACGCTGGAGATCATGCAGCGCGCCAACGAGAAATCAGGCTGCACCAGCTATTTGCCAACACTGATTACCAGCACCGATGCGCTGATGAGACGCGCAGTCGAAACCATGCGCGCCTACCTGGCTAAGCATCAGAATCAGGCAATCGGCCTGCATCTGGAAGGTCCGTGGCTGAATAAAGCTAAAAAAGGTACGCACAATCCTGAATTAATTCGCCTGCCGGATGCCGAGCTGGTGGATTTCCTCTGCGCCAATGCCGACGTCATCACTAAAGTCACGCTGGCACCTGAAAATGCGGGCAGCGAGGTGATTCGTCAGCTGCGTGATGCCGGCATCATCGTGTCAGCGGGTCACTCCAACGCGACCTATGAAGAAGCAAAAATTGGCTTCAGCGCGGGCGTCAGCTTTGCTACGCATCTCTACAATGCCATGCCAACCTTCGCTGGACGTGAGCCAGGTCTGATCGGTGCGCTGTTTGATTCGCCTGATGTATACTGCGGCATCATTGCGGATGGTTTACATGTCCATTACGCTAATGTGCGCAATGCAAAACGCATTAAAGGCGACAAACTGGTGTTAGTGACGGATGCCACAGCACCGGCGGGCGCATCGATTGATCAATTTATTTTTGCAGGCAAAACAATATACTATCGCGATGGCCTGTGCGTTGACGAGAACGGTACGCTCAGCGGTTCTGCCTTGACCATGATTGAAGCGGTGCAGAACAGCGTTGAACATTGCGGTATCGCTCTTGATGAAGCGCTGCGTATGGCGACGCTCTATCCAGCGCAGGCGATGGGTGTGGAGAAGCAGTTAGGCACGGTCGAAGCAGGAAAAGTCGCCAACCTGACTGTCTTTACCCGCGATTATCAAATCACTAAGACGTTCGTCAACGGAGACAACGTCCTCAGCGAGTAAGCATTGAATGACCACTGGCGGCCAGTCTCAAATAGGAAATGTTGATCTTGTTAAACAACTCAATAGTGCAGCCGTTTATCGGCTAATCGATCAGCAGGGGCCAATTTCGCGCATTCAGATTGCCGAACACAGTCAGCTTGCGCCCGCCAGTGTCACCAAAATTACCCGCCAGCTCATTGAGCGCGGCCTCATCAAAGAGGTGGAGCAACAAGCCTCCACCGGTGGGCGTCGCGCGATCTCCATCATTACTGAAACCCGTCATTTTCATACTATCGGCGTGCGCTTAGGGCGTAATGACGCGACCTTGACGCTGTTTGATCTGAGCGGGAAATCGCTGGCGCAGGAAGATTATCCGCTGCCCGAGCGCACGCAGGAAACGCTGGAGAACGCGCTGTTCAATGCCATCAGCGCCTTTATGGCCGCGCATCAGCGTAAGATTCATGAACTGATTGCTATCTCGGTGATTCTGCCCGGATTGGTCGATCCCATTAACGGCATCATTCGCTACATGCCGCACATCGCGGTAAGTCATTGGCCGCTGGTTTCCAGCCTGAAAAAACGCTTCAACGTCACCAGCTTTGTTGGTCATGACATCCGTAGCCTGGCGCTGGCCGAGCACTACTTCGGTGCAAGTCGCGATTGCGCAGACTCCATTCTGGTGCGTTTGCATCGCGGCACCGGTGCCGGAATCATCGCCAACGGCCACATTTTCCTCGGCAGTAACGGCAACGTGGGCGAGATTGGCCATATTCAGGTTGATCCGCTGGGTGAACGCTGCCACTGCGGTAACTTTGGCTGCCTGGAAACCATTGCGGCTAATGGCGCGATTGAAAACCGCGTACGTCATCTACTGAATCAAGGGTATCCCAGTTCATTAACGTTAAATGATTGCCTGATGCCGCAGATTTGTCGCGCCGCTAATCATGGCGACGCGCTGGCGTGCGAAGTGATTGAATATGTCGGCCGCTATTTAGGCAAGGCGATTGCTATCGCCATCAACCTGTTCAATCCGCAAAAAGTGGTGTTGGCCGGTGAAATCACTGAAGCCGATAAAGTACTGTTTCCTGCCATTGAAGGGTGTATCAATACGCAGACGCTGCCTGCCTTCCGTAAAAATCTGCCGGTGGTGCGTTCCGAGCTCGATCATCGCTCGGCGATTGGCGCCTTTGCGTTGGCAAAACGCGCAATGCTGAATGGCATTTTGCTGCAACATCTGCTGGAAGAGTAATCACCAGCCTGCTGTCAAGTAGGCCCGACCGGATGCAATCTATGACGATTAAAAGCGTAATCTGTGACATCGACGGCGTGTTGATGCATGACAATACCGCCGTTCCCGGCGCGAACGAATTTCTGCAGCGCATTCTGGCGAAGGATATGCCGTTGGTGGTGTTGACCAACTATCCTTCGCAAACCGCGCTGGATCTGGCGAACCGCTTTGCCAACGCCGGCATTGACGTACCGGATTCGGTGTTTTACACCTCGGCGATGGCCACCGCCGATTTCCTGCGCCGTCAGGAAGGGAAAAAAGCCTACGTAATTGGCGAAGGTGCGCTGATTCATGAGCTGTATAAAGCTGGCTTCACCATCACCGACGTTAATCCAGATTTCGTTATCGTCGGTGAAACGCGCTCTTTCAATTGGGAAATGATGCATAAAGCCGCTTTCTTCGTGGCCAATGGCGCCCGCTTTATCGCCACTAATCCCGATACACATGCACGCGGCTTTGTTCCTGCCTGCGGAGCACTCTGCGCCGGTATCGAAACCATCTCCGGTCGTAAACCGTTTTACGTCGGCAAACCGAGTCCGTACATCATGCGCGCGGCGTTAAACAAAATGCATGCGCATTCGGAAGAGACGGTCATTGTCGGCGATAACCTGCGGACAGACATTCTGGCAGGCTTCCAGGCGGGTCTGGAAACCATTCTGGTGCTGTCTGGCGTTTCCACACTGAGTGATATTGATGCGATGCCTTTCCGCCCGGATTGGATTTACCCATCGGTCGCCGATATCGACCTGTTCTGATTCCAGCCATTACCTCTTCTTATGGCCCTGCTTATGCAGGGCTTTTGTTTTTTCTGTGGTTATGCCTTTCTTTACCGCTCGCCTTATGCCTACAAAACGAACGATAATGCAGTTTTATTAGATGATATCTAAAATAAGCGCTTATTAATTGAATAATATTCAATATTATTTGCCCATCAACATTCTTTTTATCAAAGAATCGCAATTTTGCTTGCACTAACACCGCCATTTAGCGCATTTTCTTATACATTACGCAGCCAAGGCTGCCGGACAAACGTAGAAATAACTTCGCCACAAGGTGAGATCAGGAGTCAGTTATGTGTTCAATTTTTGGTGTGCTGGATCTGAAAAGCGATCCTATTGAGCTGCGCAAGAAAGCGCTGGAATCTTCTCGTCTGATGCGTCACCGCGGCCCGGATTGGTCAGGTGTTTATGCGGATGATAAAGCCATTCTGGTGCATGAGCGTCTGTCGATTGTTGACGTTAACAACGGCGCACAGCCGCTGTATAACGCTGACCACACCCACGTACTGGCTGTTAACGGCGAAATTTACAACCATCAGGCGCTGCGTGCTGAGTTGAGCGATCGTTACGCTTTCCAGACCGGTTCTGACTGTGAAGTGATCCTCGCGCTGTATCAGGAAAAAGGCGTCGACTTCCTCGACGAGCTGCAAGGCATGTTCGCCTTCATTCTGTGGGACAGCGTGAAGCAACAATATCTGATTGGTCGCGACCATATCGGCATTATCCCGCTGTATATGGGCAACGACGAGCACGGCAACCTGTATGTCGCTTCCGAGATGAAAGCGCTGGTGCCGGTGTGCCGCAGCATCAAAGAGTTCCCGCCGGGAAGCTACATGTCGAGCGCCGATGGTGAAATCCGTCGTTACTGGCAGCGTGACTGGATGGAATATTCCGCTGTTGAGCACAACACCACGGATGCCGCCGAGCTGAAACATGCGCTGGAAGAGTCAGTAAAAAGTCACCTGATGTCTGACGTGCCTTACGGCGTGCTGCTGTCTGGCGGTCTGGACTCATCCATCATCTCTGCCGTGACCAAACGCTTTGCAGCAAAACGCGTAGAAGATGCGGATAAGAGCGATGCATGGTGGCCGCAGTTGCACTCCTTCGCGGTTGGCCTGGAAGGTTCTCCAGACCTGAAAGCAGCGAAATCAGTCGCAGAACACCTCGGTACCGTGCACCACGAAATCCATTTCACCGTGCAGGAAGGCCTGGATGCGATCCGTGACGTGATTTACCACATCGAAACCTATGATGTGACCACCATTCGCGCCTCTACGCCGATGTATTTAATGTCGCGTAAGATCAAAGCGATGGGCATCAAAATGGTGTTGTCCGGTGAAGGTGCGGATGAAGTCTTTGGCGGCTACCTCTATTTCCATAAGGCGCCAAACGCCAAAGAATTCCACGAAGAGAACGTACGTAAACTGCTGGCTCTGCACATGTTTGACTGTGCTCGCGCCAACAAAGCGATGTCCGCCTGGGGCGTGGAAGCGCGTGTGCCGTTCCTCGACAAGAAATTCCTCGACGTGGCGATGCGCATCAACCCGGCAGACAAACTGTGCGGCAGCAACGGCAAGATGGAAAAACACATCCTGCGCGAATGTTTCTCTTCTTACCTGCCGGAGAGCGTGGCGTGGCGTCAGAAAGAGCAGTTCTCTGATGGTGTGGGCTACAGCTGGATCGATACGCTGAAAGAAGTGGCGGCGAAGCAAATCACCGACCAACAGCTGTCGACTGCGCACTTCCGCTTCCCGTACAACACGCCGAACTCGAAAGAAGCGTACCTGTATCGCGAAATCTTTGAGGAATTGTTCCCAATCGCCAGCGCCGCAGAGTGTGTGCCAGGCGGTCCGTCGGTGGCCTGTTCTTCGGCTAAAGCGATCGAGTGGGATGAAGCCTTTAAATCCATGGATGACCCTTCTGGTCGTGCCGTTGGTGTGCATCAGTCCGCGTATAAATAAGGTTTTTACTCAACAAGATATGGGGCTCATTCGAGCCCCTTTTTTATGCAATCTATCGTACAGCCTGTGAAATTAGCCGAATAAATCACCAGCCTGGTTACAAGCCAGACAAACAGGCGTTTTAAGGCGAAAAACGGCAAAAAAATTGTTGACGCTACAAGACTCAATACGCATAATGCGCCCCGCAACGCCGATGAAGGTTACGCGAAAAAGATGGCTACGTAGCTCAGCTGGTTAGAGCACATCACTCATAATGATGGGGTCACAGGTTCAAATCCCGTCGTAGCCACCATCTTTTTGCGGGAGTGGCGAAATTGGTAGACGCACTAGATTTAGGTTCTAGCGCCGCAAGGTGTGCGAGTTCAAGTCTCGCCTCCCGCACCATTTCAGTCTTCGGCAGCCGGATGGGGTATCGCCAAGCGGTAAGGCACTGGTTTTTGATACCAGCATTCCCAGGTTCGAATCCTGGTACCCCAGCCAATCCGGATTATGTTGTGGATACAAAGTCGACGAATGGGATATCGCCAAGCGGTAAGGCACCGGTTTTTGATACCGGCATTCCCTGGTTCGAATCCAGGTATCCCAGCCATCGTCGGACGCAGTAAGCAGTACAAAGGCTACGTAGCTCAGCTGGTTAGAGCACATCACTCATAATGATGGGGTCACAGGTTCAAATCCCGTCGTAGCCACCAAATTATTGGGGTGTCGCCAAGCGGTAAGGCTCTGGTTTCTGATACCAGCATTCCGGGGTTCGAATCCCTGCACCCCAGCCATAAAAAGACAATTTGATCAAACACCTATTGGGGTGTCGCCAAGCGGTAAGGCACTGGTTTCTGATACCAGCATTCCGGGGTTCGAATCCCTGCACCCCAGCCAAATTGCACAATAAAGCCCGCTTATGCGGGCTTTATTGTTTTCTGCGTTTGGCAAAGTATGGCGAGCAAACTTTCGATCAGGAGCGCATCAATACGCTCCCTACAATCACAAACCTAATGCGTAACGCAGCACCTTGCGTTTCAAGGCTCCGGCATTCTCCGCCGCAATCAGCGCCAGGTTTCGCGCAAAACGCAGCGGCGGCAGTTTATTGCTAAACGCGAAGTAGAACAGATCCATACCGCCCTGCATCAGTAAATTATCTTTGTAACGCTGACGATGATAACGCTGCAGCACAGCATCCGATGACCAGAGCTCCGCCTGGTTGCGCGCCTCGACCAGCGTCGTGATCAACGCATCCACATCCCTATAGCCCAAATTAACGCCCTGCCCGGCCAGCGGATTGATGGTGTGCGCCGCATCCCCCACCAGCGCCAATCCCGGCATCACATAACGCGTAGCATGACGTCGCACCAGCGGGAAAGAGGCCGCAGTCTTGACCTGAATACGGCCAACGCGTGCCGGGAAGTGAGCATAAATCTCTTTCTCCAGTTGCGGGAGCGGCAAACTTTGCAGCTGACGAATTCGTGCTGGCGCGTCGTACCACACCAGCGAAGCACGACGATCAAACAGCGGCAGGAAAGCGCGCGGCCCTTGCGGCGTAAACTGCTGCCAGGTGGCATCGCCCGCCTCCTGCTCGCACTCCACGCTTATCAGCATGCAGGATTGCGCATAGTTCCAGCCGCGCACGCCAATGCCCGCTAACTGACGCACACGCGAGTTGGCACCATCTGCGCCGACCACTAAACGCGCATCCAGCGTTTGGCCGTTATCGAGTTGCACCTGCCAGCCAGCGCTGTGCGGCTGCAAACCCTGCAAGCTCGCCGGGCAGATCAGTGTGATGCCCTCTTGCTGCATTTTTTCCCACAGCGCACGCTGCAGCACGCTGTTTTCCACCATAAAGCCCAGCTCGGGCAACCCAAGCGACGCCGCATCAAACTTCACATGCGCGTTTTGCCACTCCCAGGTTTCCAGCTGGCGATAGGGCGCACTGCGCATTGCCTGCACACGTTGCCAGACATCCAGTTGCTTCAGCAGCGCAACCGACGACGCACCGATGGCGGAGATACGCACATCTGGCTCGCTGCAGGCATCAAAGCTTGCCGGTTCCGCCCGTTCAATGACCGCTACGCGAAACTGCTGCTGCGCCAGGCCACACGCCAGCGCCGCACCAACCATGCCACCGCCCACGATCACCACATCAAAATGTGAATCCTGCATCGACTCTAATCCTTCTTTTTGCCGTGAAACCTTCCAGCATCACGTTGATAGCTAAAGTGTACCGGAAATTAGCAGCGCGATGCGATGCAGATGCGTGAAGCCTGGTAACAACAGCGTCGAAGCATTACAATACGCGCCCTGCACTTCGCTTGAATCAATGGCTAGTTCGATGACCAAAAAACTGCACATCAAAACCTGGGGCTGTCAGATGAATGAATACGATTCATCGAAGATGGCCGATCTGCTGAACAGCACGCACGGCTACACCCTTACCGAGGAAGCTGAAGAGGCGGACGTTCTGCTGCTCAACACCTGCTCCATCCGTGAAAAGGCGCAGGAGAAGGTTTTTGCTCTGTTAGGCCGTTGGAAAAAGCTGAAAGCGAGCAATCCCGATCTGATCATCGGCGTGGGTGGCTGCGTGGCCTCACAAGAAGGTGAACGTCTGCGCCAGCGCGCCAGTTACGTCGATATCGTCTTTGGCCCGCAGACCTTACATCGTCTGCCGGAGATGATTAACACCGTGCGCGGCAGTAAAAGCCCGGTTGTTGACATCAGCTTCCCTGAAATTGAGAAGTTTGATCGCCTGCCAGAACCGCGCGCCGATGGCCCAACCGCCTTTGTGTCGATCATGGAAGGTTGCAACAAATATTGTACTTTCTGCGTGGTGCCTTACACGCGCGGCGAGGAAGTCAGCCGTCCGAGCGACGATATTCTGCTGGAAATCGCCCAGCTTGCCGCTCAGGGCGTACGTGAAGTCAACCTGCTGGGCCAGAACGTCAACGCCTATCGCGGCGCCACCTTTGATGGCGATATCTGCACCTTTGCTGAGTTGCTGCGCTTAGTGGCGGCGATCGACGGCATTGACCGTATTCGCTTCACCACCAGCCATCCTATTGAATTTACCGATGACATCATCGAGGTTTACCGCGATACGCCCGAGCTGGCGAGCTTCCTGCATCTGCCGGTTCAGAGCGGATCAGATCGCATCCTGACGCTGATGAAGCGCGCGCACACCGCACTCGAGTACAAAGCGATTATCCGCAAGCTGAAAGCCGCACGTCCGGATATCCAGCTGAGCTCTGATTTCATCATCGGTTTCCCCGGCGAAACGCAGCAGGATTTTGAGCAGACCATGAAGCTGGTCGGTGAAGTGAATTTCGATGTCAGCTTCAGCTTTATCTACTCCATGCGCCCAGGCACGCCGGCGGCCGATCTGCCCGACGATGTGACAGAAGAGGAGAAAAAGCAGCGTCTTTTCATCCTGCAGGACCGCATCAATCAGCAGGTGATGGCGTGGAGCCGCCGCATGCTGGGCACCACGCAGCGCGTGCTGGTGGAAGGCATTTCGCGTAAGAATGTGATGGAACTGACCGGCCGCACCGATAATAACCGCGTGGTGAACTTCGAAGCACCGGTTGAAATGATCGGTAAGTTTGTTGATGTCGAAATTGTCGATGTCTATGCCAGCTCCCTGCGCGGCGTGCTGGTGCGCACCGAAGATCAAATGGCGCTCCGTGTGGCCGAAAGCCCGGCATCGGTGATTGCGCGTACCCGCAAAGAGAACGACATCGGCGTCGGACTGTTCCAGCCTTGAAACCTCGAACGTTGAGCGACAGCGCACAAAGCGCTGTCGCCTGTTTCATCCCCAGGCCCTTGCTTTCCACAAGTGCTGCCCAAATATCGACTCTGAAGCTTGCGCCAGTGCGCAGCGCCATAAATAATTTCATAAAGATGTGGAGAGATTGCTCTTCGACATCCGGCACACCTTTTCAACTGGCCCTGAGTGACCTTAAGGATTCATTTGAATATCGAAACGCGTGAAATCGCCCTTGAACCGGCAGATAACCAACGACTGATGAGCTTGTGCGGTCCGATGGATGACAATGTGAAACAGCTGGAGCGCCGTTTGGGCCTTGAAATCAAACGCCGTGACAACCAATTCACGCTTACCGGCCGCTCGCTGTGTGTGGACGCTGCCGTCAATATCCTGCGCACGCTGTATGTTGATACCGCCCCAATGCGCGGTCAGATCAAAGATATCGAACCGGACCAGATTCACCTGGCAATCAAAGAGAGCGGCGTTCTGGAACAAAGCGCTGAGAGCGTGCCGGAATTCGGCAAAGCGGTGAACATCAAAACCAAGCGTGGCGTAATCAAACCGCGTACGCCTAACCAGGCGCAATACATCGCCAATATCTTCTCGCACGACATTACCTTTGGTATCGGCCCGGCCGGTACCGGTAAAACCTATCTGGCGGTCGCTGCCGCAGTGGATGCGCTGGAGCGTCAGGAGATTCGCCGTATTCTGCTGACGCGTCCGGCGGTTGAAGCGGGTGAGAAACTCGGCTTCCTGCCCGGCGATCTCAGCCAGAAGGTCGATCCCTACCTGCGCCCGCTGTACGACGCGCTGTTCGAAATGCTCGGCTTTGAGCGCGTAGAGAAACTGATTGAGCGCAACGTGATTGAAGTGGCTCCGCTGGCCTACATGCGTGGACGCACGCTGAACGACGCCTTTGTGATTCTCGATGAGAGCCAGAACACCACTATCGAACAGATGAAGATGTTCCTGACGCGTATCGGCTTCAATTCCAAAGCGGTCATTACCGGCGACATCACGCAGATTGACTTGCCGCGCAGCACCAAATCCGGCCTGCGCCACGCCATTGAAGTGCTGGCAGAAGTCGATGAGATTAGCTTTAACTTTTTCCACAGCGAAGACGTGGTGCGTCATCCGGTTGTCGCACGCATCGTGAATGCTTATGAAGCCTGGGAAACCGCCGACCAGAAACGCCGTGATCAACAGGCAGAAGAGCGCAAACGCGAAGCTATCGCGGCTCAGCTTGCCAACCAAACCAGCCCGCAGGAGCGTTCATGAGCGCGGTGATTCTTGATTTACAACTGGCCTGCGCCGATGAAAACCATCTGCCAGCGGAGAGTGATTTTCAACGCTGGCTGGAAGCGGCGGTAATGCCGTTTCAACCGGAAAGCGAAGTCACGATTCGTCTGGTGGATGAAGCCGAGAGTAATGAGCTTAATCTGACTTATCGCGGCAAAGATAAGCCGACCAACGTGCTGTCATTCCCGTTTGAAGCACCGCCGGGAATTGAACTGCCACTGCTCGGCGATCTGATTATTTGCCGTCAGGTTGTCGAGCAAGAGGCTGCTGAACAAGGCAAAACCGTCGAAGCCCACTGGGCGCATATGGTGGTGCACGGTACTCTGCATCTGCTGGGTTACGACCATATCGAAGATGAAGAAGCCGAAGAGATGGAGGCGCTGGAGACCGAGATAATGCTTGCTCTTGGTTATCCTGATCCGTACATTTCGGAGAAAGAAGACGCCTGAGCCGCTGGTTCAGGTTATTGCGCTGCTGGCGCGGATGCCAGCAGCCCCAATCCCTCATTAGAGAGAACGAAATAAAAACGCCATGAGCGACGACCATTCTCAAAACAGCGACGCACCCAGTAGTAAAAAGGGATTTTTCTCCCTGTTAATCAACCAACTGTTTCACGGTGAACCCAAAAACCGTGATGAACTGCTGGGGTTAATCCGCGATTCTGAGCAAAAAGAGCTGATTGATCAGGACACCCGCGACATGCTCGAAGGGGTGCTGGACATTGCCGAACAGCGCGTGCGCGACATTATGATCCCTCGCTCGCAAATGATCACCCTGAAACGCAACCAAACGCTGGAAGAGTGCCTTGCGGTGATTATTGAATCCGCCCACTCACGCTTCCCGGTGATCAGCGAAGACAAAGACCACGTCGAAGGCATTTTGATGGCCAAAGACCTGCTGCCGTTTATGGCCAGCGCGTCTGAGCCGTTCAGCATGGAAAAAGTGCTGCGCACCGCCGTGGTGGTTCCTGAAAGCAAGCGCGTTGATCGCATGCTGAAGGAGTTCCGCTCGCAGCGTTATCACATGGCGATTGTCATTGACGAATTTGGTGGCGTCTCTGGTCTGGTGACCATTGAAGATATTCTTGAGCTGATTGTTGGCGAAATTGAAGATGAGTATGACGATGAAGAAGATCGTGATATCCGCCAGCTCAATCGTTACACCTATACCATGCGCGCCTTAACGCCAATTGAAGATTTTAATGAGGTCTTTGGCACCGATTTCAGCGATGACGAAGTCGATACCATTGGCGGATTGGTCATGCAGGGATTCGGCCACCTTCCCGCTCGCGGCGAAAGTATTGTCATTGATGGCTATCAGTTCAAAGTCGCCATGGCTGACAGCCGCCGTATCATCCAGGTGCATGTAAAAATTCCGGAAGACTCAACACAACCGCAACTGGAAGACGAATAACGTTATGGCTTTAGCCTCTCTTTACTCGCAGCAGCGGGTTCGCCTGCTGCTGGCGTTAATTACGGGTGCCATTGGCACCCTTTCCTTTTCCCCCTACGATTTCTGGCCTGCGGCGATAATTTCGCTGTTTGGTCTGCAACTGTTGCTGCTGGAACGTCGCACTGCGCAGGCTGCGGCAATCGGCTTCGTTTGGGGCTTTGGACTGTTTGGCAGCGGCATCAATTGGGTTTACGTCAGCATCGCCACCTTTGGCGGCATGCCCGGCCCGGTAAACATCTTGCTGGTGATTCTGCTGGCGGCTTATCTATCGCTTTATCCGATGCTGTTTGCCATCCTGCTCAACCGTTTCTGGCCGCGCGCCACAATCTGGCGATTGGCTTTAGCGGCACCCGCGCTGTGGCAGATTAGCGAATTCCTGCGCGGTTGGGTGCTCACCGGCTTTCCGTGGCTGCAGTTTGGCTACAGCCAGATTGACGGTCCGCTAAAAGGCCTCGCGCCGCTGGCCGGTGTGGAAGCCATTACCTTCCTGTTGATGGTGATCGCCGGCTTGCTGGTGCACGCGCTGCATCATCGTACCGTGAAAAGCTTGATAGCCGCCGCGCTCCTGCTGTTACTGCCGTGGCCGCTGCGCATGATGCAGTGGTATCAGCCGCTGCCGGAACGCAGCGTTGATGTTGCGATGGTGCAAGGCAATATTCCGCAGTCGATGAAGTGGGATCCGCAGCAACTGCTGAACACGCTGCGCGTTTACACCTCCTATAGCCAGCCTTTTATCGGCAAAGCACCGATCATTATCTGGCCCGAATCAGCGATTACCGATCTGGAAAGCAACCAGCAGCCGTTCCTGCGGGCGCTGGATGCTGACCTGCGCGCGCGCGGCAGCTCACTGATTACCGGTATCGTGGATTCTCGCGTGGAAGGCGATAATCGCTATCACGACTACAACTCGGTGATTGTGCTGGGTGGCGAGCAGCCGTACAGCTATCAAAGCCAGAACCGCTATCAGAAGAATCATCTGGTACCATTTGGTGAGTTTGTGCCGCTGGAAGCGTTGCTGCGTCCGCTGGCGCCGTTCTTCGACTTGCCGATGTCCTCCTTCAGCCGTGGCGCCTATGTCCAGCCGCAGCTGAAAGTAGCGGGTTATAACCTGACCAGCGCTATCTGCTATGAGATCGTGCTGGGCGAACAAGTGCGCGCCAACTTCCGCCCCGATACCAACTTCCTGCTGACCGTCTCCAACGATGCCTGGTTCGGTCACTCCATCGGGCCGTGGCAGCATTTCCAGATGGCGCGCATGCGTGCGCTGGAGCTGGGACGTCCGTTACTGCGCTCCACCAATAACGGTGTCACAGCGGTAGTGAATGCCAACGGTGAAGTGGAGAAGGAGCTGCCGCAGTTCACGCGGGATGTATTGGAAGCCAAAGTCACGCCAACCACGGGTGAAACGCCGTATGCGAAAGCGGGCATCTGGCCAGTGTGGCTAGTGACGTTGATTAGCATCGTGGTGGCCATTCTGCGCCGTCGCCATTAGTTCAGGCAGCTATGCAAACAGGCGAAGTGAATACTTCGCCTTTTTTATGCGCTGTTTTCTCTTCCTTCCGTGGTGCTTTCCCCGATTCTCTGCTGGCTTTTTACACTTCTTCATCGTGCTGGCACGATCATTGCTATTTATTTCAGTGATTTTCGTAAACATCGGCTTTTGTCAGCGTAGTGCAACCTTTACGCACTAATTTATGGCAATGATGCGCACTCTATTAGCGCATCGGGGAATTTTTGCCTTTTATTGGTGCGGAGCGGCTCGCAAAAAAGAAACTTTTTTGTTTCATTGCGTTAACAATTCGCTATGTTAATCACTATCCTGCGTGCGGTTGCGCTATGGGATAACAAAAAAAGCAGCACGAAATACACACAACATCACAATCTGCGCAGTTTATGTTCTGCGCGACATCCATACGAAGGAGTTGGAACATGCAGATACGCAAAGTGGCATTATCTCTTTTGCTGTTGGGAGCAGCAGCGGGAGCGGCCCAGGCGGAAGATCTCACCGGTACCCTGAAAAAAATCAATGATAGCGGCGTGATCGTCGTTGGGCATCGTGAATCATCAGTTCCCTTTTCTTACTATGACAACCAGCAAAAAGTGGTTGGCTATTCACAGGATTATTCAAACGCCATCATCGCGGCTATTAAAGCCAAACTGAATAAGCCTGATTTGCAGATCAAAATGCTGCCGATTACTTCGCAGAACCGTATTCCTCTGTTGCAGAACGGAACTTACGATTTTGAGTGCGGTTCTACCACCAACAACCTGGAGCGCCAGAAGCAAGCGGCATTCTCTGACACCGTGTTCATCATCGGTACGCGTCTACTGGTGAAAAAAGGCGGCGACATCAAAGATTTCCCTGATCTGAAGGGTAAAACCGTTGTCGTGACCTCCGGTACCACTTCAGAAGTTCTGCTGCACAAACTGAACGACGAGCAAAAAATGGATATGCGCATCATCAGCGCGAAAGATCATGGCGATTCTTTCCGTACGCTGGAAACCGGTCGTGCTGTGGCCTTCATGATGGATGACGCGCTGCTGGCAGGTGAACGTGCCAAAGCCAAGAAGCCAGACAACTGGGACATCGTGGGTACACCGCAGTCGAAAGAAGCTTACGGCTGCATGCTGCGTAATCAGGATCCACAGTTCAAACAGCTGATGGATGAAACCATTGCTAAAGCGCAAACCTCTGGCGAAGCCTCAAAATGGTTTGAAACCTGGTTCAAAAAACCGATTCCACCGAAGAATCTGAACCTGAACTTCGAACTCTCAAGCGATATGCAGGCCCTGTTCAAAGCACCGAACGACAAAGCACTCTGAATTAACAACGACAACAAGGGCAGCCCCGCAGCCCTCTCGATTGCTGAACATGCGGTGCGGACAGACAGACTGTAACAGGCCGTTCCCCTGAAGCAGGATGCAAGACACCGCTCAACAATCTTATGGGTAGCCTCGCTACCCTTTTTTTACCGGAGCTCGTTATGGGTATCGATTGGAACTGGGGCATTTTTCTTGAACAGGCCCCGTTCGGCAATACGACTTACCTCGGCTGGCTGTGGTCCGGTTTTCAGGTCACCATTACGGTGTCCTGCTGCGCCTGGATTATCGCCTTCCTGGTAGGTTCCTTATTTGGCATTCTGCGTACCGTGCCCAACCGCCTGTTGGCGGCAATTGGCACCTGCTACGTGGAGCTATTCCGTAATATCCCGCTGATTGTGCAGTTCTTCTTCTGGTATCTGGTTGCGCCAGAACTGGTGGGCGAAAAGCTGGGCATGTGGTTTAAGTCGGAATTGGATCCCAATATTCAGTTCTTCATCTCCTCGACGATTTGCCTTGGTTTGTTCACCGCAGCGCGCGTCTGTGAACAGGTACGCGCGGCGATTCAGTCGCTGCCACGCGGTCAGAAAAATGCCGGCCTGGCGATGGGCCTGACGCTGCCGCAAACTTATCGCTATGTGCTGCTGCCGAATGCCTATCGCGTGATTGTGCCGCCGATGACGTCGGAAATGCTTAATCTGGTGAAGAACTCGGCGATCGCCTCAACCATCGGACTGGTGGATATGGCGGCGCAGGCCGGCAAGCTGCTGGATTACTCCGCGCATGCCTATGAATCCTTTACCGCCATCACTCTGGCGTACGTCGGCATTAACCTGGTCATCATGCTGATTATGAGTGTGGTAGAACGCAAAATTCGCCTGCCTGGCAATATGGGAGGCAAATAATGTACGAGTTTGACTGGAGTTCAATTGTTCCCAGCCTGCCTTACTTGTGGAATGGGTTGATCATTACCTTCAAGATCACCGCGATTGCCGTGGTGTTTGGCATTATCTGGGGCACGATTTTGGCGGTGATGCGCTTGTCGCCGATTGCGCCGATACGCTGGTTTGCCAAGCTGTACGTCAACCTGTTCCGCTCCGTACCCTTGGTGATGGTGCTGCTGTGGTTCTATTTGGTGGTGCCCGCCTTCCTGCAACAGGTGCTGGGCTTATCGCCTAAATCAGATATCCGCCTGATTTCTGCCATGGTGGCATTTGCGCTCTTTGAGGCCGCGTACTACTCGGAAATCATCCGCGCCGGTATTCAGAGCATCTCACGCGGGCAGTCCAATGCCGCGCTGGCGCTCGGCATGACGCACTGGCAATCGATGAAACTGATCGTATTGCCGCAGGCGTTCCGCGCCATGGTGCCGCTGCTGCTGACGCAGGGCATCGTGCTGTTCCAGGATACCTCGCTGGTGTATGTACTGAGCCTGGCCGATTTCTTCCGCACCGCTTCAACCATAGGTGAGCGTGACGGAACCCAGGTTGAAATGATTTTGTTTGCTGGTCTGGTCTACTTTGTGATCAGCCTGAGCGCTTCGCTGTTGGTTACCTATCTGAAAAGAAAGAGGACGGTTTAAATGATTAGCCTGAAAAATGTTTCAAAGTGGTATGGGCACTTTCAGGTGCTGACCGACTGCTCCACCGAAGTGAAAAAAGGTGAAGTGGTAGTGGTCTGCGGTCCGTCTGGCTCAGGTAAATCAACGCTGATTAAAACCGTGAACGGCCTGGAGCCGATTCAAAAGGGCAGCATTCAGGTGACCGGCACCGAAGTGAACAACAAAAAAACCAACCTCGCTCAATTGCGTAGCAAAGTGGGCATGGTGTTCCAGCATTTCGAGCTGTTCCCTCATCTCAGCATCATCGAGAACCTGACGCTGGCGCAGGTCAAAGTGCTGAAGCGTGATAAAGCGGCCTCGCGTGAGAAAGCGCAGGGCTTGCTAAAACGCGTTGGGCTCTCTGCGCACGCGGATAAGTTTCCTGGCCAGCTTTCCGGCGGCCAGCAGCAGCGCGTAGCAATCGCGCGTGCGTTGTGCATGGATCCGGTGGCGATGCTGTTTGATGAGCCGACGTCAGCGCTTGATCCTGAAATGATCAACGAAGTGTTAGACGTGATGGTTGAGCTGGCGAATGAAGGCATGACCATGATGGTGGTAACGCATGAAATGGGCTTTGCGCGCAAAGTCGCTAACCGCGTGATCTTTATGGATGAAGGGAAAATTATTGAAGACACCAATAAGGATGACTTCTTTAACAATCCGCAATCCGATCGTGCGAAAGACTTCCTGGCGAAGATCCTGCACTGATTAGCGCAATAAATCGCGCCGCTACGATAAGTGCTCGTACCCGTAGCGGCGCGATTCATCGCGCGGGGTTATTCATTCATAAAATCAGGGTTCAAACGGCTGGCGCTGGAACTGATCGTGCCCGCACTCCGGGCAGCGCGTTAAGCTCTCTGGCGTATAAATCGCCCGCGTGAAGCCGCACTTCTCACAGACTAAATTCCCCAGCCCCACCACTTCACCGCTCTGGTAGACGCCGTGATGGCGCAAATCCTGAAACACTTCACGCCACTCGAGCTGACTTTTATCGGTGATATCCGCCAGCTCTTTCCACAGGCTTTCACGAATCACGCGCAAAAACACTGAATCGCCGACCACATCAGAAGACTCCTGATAGCTCAGCGCAAACTCGTGTAAATCGCGCCGCACGGCGCGCATCACTTCATTGACCTCGGCGGGTGACAACGTTTTTTTCGCCAGCAAACTTTGCCGCGCCTCGGCCACCAACGCATCAACATCGCGCTCGCCATGATCCAATCGTTGGGATAATGCTTCAATCGTTGCACGGTATTCCTGCGCCACGTTATTCATTTTATTCTCCTTTCCGCTGCGGATACTGCTATTAAGTTTAGCGGTTTTGTCACAATTGCATCGGCAGCAACCTAAGAAATCACAAAAGGGTGAAAGCGGCGGCGCATTCGGCAGAAATCCGGCCGGCGAGGGCGTGAAAAGTTGTTGATGCGCAGCCTTATGGGTATGCTATGCGGATCTAAAAGTATGCTTAGCGATTTTCACAAAGGACCACAGGCAGCCATGCAAGAGCAATACCGCCCGGAAGAGATAGAATCCCGCGTCCAACAACACTGGGACGAAAACGAAACCTTTAAAGTGACCGAGCAGGAAGGCAAAGAGAAATATTATTGCCTTTCGATGCTGCCCTATCCTTCTGGCCGCCTGCACATGGGGCACGTGCGTAATTACACCATTGGCGATGTGATTGCGCGTTACCAGCGTATGCTCGGCAAAAACGTTCTGCAGCCAATTGGCTGGGATGCGTTTGGTCTGCCAGCCGAAGGCGCTGCGGTGAAAAACAACACCGCGCCGGCGCCGTGGACGTACGACAACATCGCTTACATGAAGAACCAGCTGAAATTACTGGGTTTTGGCTATGACTGGAGCCGCGAACTGGCGACCTGCCAGCCAGAATACTATCGCTGGGAACAGTGGTTCTTCACTAAGCTGTATGAAAAAGACATGGTCTATAAAAAGACCTCGGCGGTGAACTGGTGCCCGAACGATCAGACCGTGCTGGCCAACGAACAGGTTATCGACGGCTGCTGCTGGCGCTGTGATACCAAAGTTGAGCGCAAAGAGATCCCACAGTGGTTCGTCAAAATCACCGCCTATGCGGAAGAGCTGCTCAACGATCTCGATAAGCTGGAAGATTGGCCGGAGCAGGTCAAAACCATGCAGCGCAACTGGATTGGCCGCTCTGAAGGCGTGGAAATCACCTTTGACGTTGCCAACAGCGCTGAGAAGCTGACCGTTTACACCACCCGTCCAGACACCTTTATGGGTGCAACTTATGTGGCGGTTGCCGCAGGTCACCCACTGGCGCAGCAAGCAGCTGCCACTAATCCTGCGCTGGCTGAATTTATCGACGAATGCCGTACCACCAAAGTCGCCGAAGCCGACATGGCAACGATGGAGAAGAAAGGCGTGGCCACCGGCCTGTTCGCTATCCATCCGCTGACCGGTGAAGAAATTCCGGTGTGGGTCGCTAACTTCGTGCTGATGGAATACGGCACCGGCGCGGTAATGGCTGTTCCAGGCCACGATCAGCGTGACTGGGAGTTCGCTACCAAGTACAACCTGAACATTAAGCCGGTGATCCTGAATCTCGACGGTTCTGAACCGGACCTGAGTGCTGCCGCGATGACCGAAAAAGGCGCGCTGTTCAACTCGGGTGAATACAACGGTCTGGATCATCAGGCGGGCTTTAACGCCATCGCCGATGCGCTGGCTGCCAAAGGCGTGGGCGTGCGTAAAGTCAATTACCGTCTGCGCGACTGGGGCGTTTCCCGTCAACGTTACTGGGGCGCGCCAATTCCAATGGTGACGTTGGAAGATGGCACCGTGATGCCAACGCCAGAAGATCAGTTGCCGGTCATCCTGCCAGAAGACGTGGTGATGGATGGTATCACCAGCCCAATCAAAGCCGATCCTGAGTGGGCCAAAACCACCGTTAATGGCCAGCCTGCGCTGCGTGAAACCGACACCTTTGACACCTTTATGGAGTCATCCTGGTACTACGCGCGTTATACCTGCGCCAACTACCATGAAGGCATGCTGGATCCGGCGGCGGCAAACTACTGGTTGCCGGTCGATCAGTATGTTGGCGGTATCGAACACGCCATCATGCACCTGATGTATTTCCGCTTCTATCACAAGCTGCTGCGTGATGCTGGCCTGGTGAACTCTGATGAGCCGGCCAAACGCCTGCTGTGTCAGGGCATGGTGCTGGCTGATGCGTTCTACTACCTCGGCGTGAACGGCGAGCGTAACTGGGTTTCTCCGGTTGACGTGACCGTAGAACGCGACGAGAAAGGCCGCATTATCAAAGCCACCGACAACGAAGGTCGTGAAGTGATTTACGCCGGCATGAGCAAAATGTCGAAGTCGAAAAACAACGGCATCGATCCCCAGCTGATGGTTGAGCGTTACGGTGCAGATACCGTTCGTCTGTTCATGATGTTTGCTTCGCCAGCAGAGATGACGCTGGAGTGGCAGGAATCGGGTGTTGAAGGTGCTAACCGTTTCCTGAAGCGCGTATGGAAACTGGCTTACGAGCACATTGCGAAAGGCGCGACCGTGGCACTGGACGTCAATAACCTGAATGACGACCAGAAAGCGCTGCGTCGCGATCTGCACAAAACCATCGCCAAAGTGGCCGATGATGTGGGGCGTCGTCAGACGTTCAACACCGCCATCGCTGCCATTATGGAGCTGATGAACAAACTGATCCGTGCCCCGCAGGAGAGCGAGCAAGATCGCGCGCTGCTGCAGGAAGCGCTGGTCGCGGTGACGCGTCTGCTCTATCCATTCACCCCGCACGCCAGCTATGTATTGTGGCAAGCGCTGGGCGGCGAAGGCAGCATCGACGAAGCCAGCTGGCCGGTAGCCGATGAAGCGGCCATGGTGGAAGATTCGCTGCTGGTGGTGGTGCAGGTGAATGGCAAAGTGCGCGGCAAGATTACCGTTGCGCCGGATGCCACGCAGGAGCAGGTGCAGGCGCGTGCTGCGCAGGAGCATTTGGTGGCGAAATATCTGGATGGCGTCACCATTCGTAAAGTGATTTATGTCCCTGGCAAACTGCTTAACCTGGTCGTAGGTTAAGTTCAGGAGGAACTGTGCGACAACTGATTATCAGGCTGTTTGTCCTGCTTGCGGTAGTGATTACCGCAGGCTGTGGTTTCCACCCGCGCGGCACCACCTCGGTGCCGAGTGAGATGAAAACCCTTATCGTCCAGAGCGGCGATCCCTATGGCCCACTGGCACGTGCCGTGCGCCAGCAGCTGCGCATCAACAATGTCACCATCATTGAAGACAGCAAAGCGGCCAGCGCCAAATACCCAACGCTGCGTCTGGGTGCTGAAGGCCAGGGACGTGATACCGCATCGGTGTTTATCAGCGGTACCACCGCGGAATACTCGCTGGTAATGACGGTCACCGCACAGGTTCTGCTGCCGGGTAAAGGTATCTACCCGATCAGCACCACCGTGTATCGTTCTTTCTTCGACAACCCGAACGCCGCACTGGCGAAGGATGCCGAGCAGGATATGATTGTGCAGGAGATGCGTCAGCGCGCGTCCGAGCAGTTAGTACGTAAACTGCTGACCGTGCATGCCGCGCAGGAAAGCAACAAAGATACTTTGCCGCAGCCTGAGACGATTGCACCGGGACAGAACTCACCGGAAGTGTCCTCTTCGTCAGCTACCAGTCTGCAATGATCAGGATTTATCCTGAACAACTGAGCGCGCAGCTTCGAGAGGTGCTGCGCGCCTGTTATTTTCTCACCGGTAATGAACCTCTGCTGATTCAGGAAAGCGCGGATGCAATCCGTGCTACCGCCAGCGCACAGGGATTTGAAGAGCACTTCAGCGTTACCATTGATGCGCAAACCGATTGGGATGCGATCTTCGTTAGCTGTCAATCGCTCAGCCTGTTTACCCAACGCCAAACCCTGACGCTGCAACTGCCCGAAAACGGCCCCAATGCCGCTATCGCCGAGCAGTTAGTGAAACTCTCCACGCTGCTGCACAGCGATATTTTGCTGGTGCTGCGCCTGGCGAAACTGACCAAAGCGCAGGAGAACAGCGCCTGGTTCAAAGCGCTGAGTACGCAGGCGGTAATGGTTCCGTGCCAGACGCCTGAACAGACACAGCTGCCGCGCTGGGTGGCGAGTCGCGCCAAAACGATGAAACTCAGCGTAGATGATGCGGCGATCCAGCTGCTTTGCTACTGCTACGAAGGGAATCTGCTGGCGCTGTCGCAGGCGCTGGAACGCTTATCGCTGCTGTGGCCGGATGGCAAATTAACGCTGCCGCGCGTGGAAGCCGCCGTCAACGATGCTGCGCACTTTACCCCGTTCCATTGGGTGGATGCATTGCTGGCAGGGAAAAGTAAACGCGCCCTGCACATCCTGCATCAGCTGGAAAAAGAGGACAGCGAAGCGGTGATTCTACTGCGCACGCTGCAACGCGATTTACTCACGCTGCTGCACCTGCAGCGGAATCAGGCGAAACAAGCGCTGCGCACGCTGATGGATCAGCAACGTATCTGGCAAAACCGTCGCGCGCTGTTTACTGAAGCCTTGCAGCGCCTTGATGCTCAGCGTTTACAGCGCGCGGTGCATTTGCTGGCAGAGCTGGAACTCAGCATGAAGCAGGATTACGGACAAAACCTGTGGCCGCAGCTGGAAACGCTGTCGCTGCTGCTGTGTCACCGCGATTTCCCACTGAGCTTTACCGATGTCTAAACTCTACGCCCTGTTTGGCGGCACCTTCGATCCGATTCACTACGGCCATTTGCGCCCGGTAGAAGCGCTGGCACAGCAAGTGGGATTAAAAAAGGTCACGCTGCTGCCGAACAACGTGCCGCCGCATCGCCCGCAGCCGGAAGCCAGTGCGCAACAGCGCGTTGAGATGCTGCGCTGTGCTATTGCCGATCGCCCACTGTTTGATATCGATACGCGCGAACTGGCGCGTGCAACGCCGTCCTGGACGGTCGCCACGCTGGAAGCACTGCGTGCGGAACGCGGCCCAGAACAGCCCCTCGGGTTTATCATTGGTCAGGATTCTCTGCTAACGTTAGCCAAATGGCATCGCTGGCAGGATATATTGTCGCTGTGTCATTTGCTGGTGTGTAAGCGTCCAGGTTACGCCACGCAGATGGAGACGCCAGAGATGCAGCAGTGGCTTGATAAGCATCTCGCCGATGATGTGCAGCAACTCCATCACGCACCGGCGGGACATATCTGGCTGGCGGATACGCCGCTGTTCGACATTTCCGCCACCGAAATCCGTCAGCGCCGCCATGCGGGCATCTCCTGCGCGGATTTACTGCCAGATGCAGTGATCGGTTACATCGATAGCGTTGGCTTATATCGCAGCTAAAGGCAGCATGCTATACTGCGCCGCTTCATTTTCGGCTACCTTTCTCGCATCGTTAGCCCGTCCGTAATCACCTGTTTTTAAGGGGAACCTTTTGCAAGGTAAAGCACTCCAAGAGTTCGTTATTGATAAGATTGATGATCTCAAAGGCCAGGACATCATTGCTATTGATGTTCAGGGCAAATCCAGCATCACCGATTGCATGATCATTTGCACCGGCACTTCAACACGTCACGTCGCTTCTATCGCCGATCATGTGGTGCAGGAATCGCGCACTGCGGGCCTTAAGCCGCTGGGTGTAGACAGTAAAACCGCCTCCGATTGGGTGGTCGTTGACCTGGGTGACGTGATTGTGCACGTGATGGAAGCAGAGAGCCGCCAGCTGTACGAGCTGGAAAAACTCTGGAGCTAAGACGTGAAACTGCAGCTTGTGGCCGTCGGCACCAAAATGCCCGACTGGGTTCAGACCGGTTTCATGGAGTATCTGCGCCGCTTCCCGAAAGATATGCCGTTTGAACTGATCGAAGTAACTGCCGGCAAACGCGGCAAGAACGCTGACATCAAACGCATTCTGGAAAAAGAAGGTGAAGCGATGCTGGCCGCCGTGGGTAAAGGCAATCGTATTGTCACGCTGGATATCCCCGGACAGCCGTGGGAAACCCCACAGCTGGCGCAGCAGCTTGAACGCTGGAAACTGGATGGCCGCGATGTCAGCCTGTTAATCGGCGGTCCGGAAGGACTGGCGCCTGCGTGCAAAGCCGCTGCTGAACAAAGCTGGTCACTGTCAGCGCTCACGTTGCCACATCCGCTGGTGCGTGTGCTGGTAGCGGAAAGCCTGTATCGTGCGTGGAGCATCACCACGAATCATCCTTATCATCGTGAATAAACGCCTGACAACCCCAGACAATAAATGTAGCGGATGAAATTACAGAGCAACGCCTTTCGCGATTACACTGCCGAACAGAAACTTTTTGTCCGCCGAGCATTGGTGGCTTTTGTTGGCATTCTGCTGCTCTCCAGCATTCTGGTGGTCAACATGTACCACCTGCAAATTCTGCGCTTTGACGACTACAGCACCCGTTCAAATGAAAACCGCATTAAGCTGGTGCCGGTGGCACCGAGCCGCGGCATTATTTTCGATCGTACCGGCGTCCCGCTGGCAGTAAACCGCACGATTTATCAGGCCGAACTGATGCCGGAAAAGGTCGACAACCTGAAGCAGACCTTACAGGATCTGCGTCCGGTACTGGATCTGACCGACGACGATCTCGATGCATTTGACAAAGAGCGCAAACGCTCGCGCCGCTTTACCTCGATTCCGGTCAAAATCGGTTTAAACGAAGTGCAAGTGGCGCGTTTCGCCGTCAATCAATACCGTTTTCCTGGCGTGGAAGTAAAAGGCTATCAGCGCCGCTACTATCCGTACGGCCAGACGCTGACGCACGTAGTGGGCTACGTCTCCAAAATCAACGATCGCGACGTCACGCGCCTCGATCAGGAAGGAAAATGGCCGAACTATGCGGCTACACATGATATCGGCAAGCTCGGCATCGAAAATTATTACGAAGATGTGCTGCACGGTAAAACCGGTTATGAAGAGGTTGAAGTTAACAACCGTGGCCGCGTTATTCGTCAGCTGCACGAGCAATCTCCGCAGGCTGGACGCGATATCTACCTGACGGTTGACCTCAAACTGCAGCAGTACATCGAAACCTTGTTGACCGGCAGCCGCGCGGCAGTGGTGGTGAGCGATCCACGCACCGGCGAAATTCTTGCACTGGTTTCTACCCCCAGCTACGACCCGAACCTGTTTGTCGACGGTATCTCGAGCAAAGATTATAAAGCGCTGTTAAGCGACGAAAACCGCCCGCTGTATAACCGTGCGCTGCAGGCCTCCTATCCCCCAGCGTCAACGGTGAAACCTTACGTTGCCGTGTCGGCGCTGAGCGCAGGCGTGATCAACCGCAATACCAGCCTGTTCGATCCCGGCTGGTGGCAACTGCCCGGCTCGGAAAAGCGCTATCGTGACTGGAAAAAATGGGGCCACGGTCGCCTGAACGTCACTAAATCGCTGGAAGAATCGGCGGATACCTTCTTCTATCAGGTTGCCTACGATATGGGCATCGATCGCCTGTCAGAGTGGATGACCAAGTTTGGTTACGGCCATCGCACCGGCATTGATCTGCCGCAGGAGAGCGCGGGCAACATGCCCACGCGTGAATGGAAGCTGAAGCGCTTTAAGAAGCCGTGGTATCAAGGTGACACCATTCCGGTGGGTATCGGCCAGGGCTACTGGACCGCGACGCCCATTCAGATGAACAAAGCGATGATGATTCTGATCAATGACGGTGTGATCAAAGTGCCGCACTTACTGCGCGCCACGCGTGAAGGCCAGGTCATGGTGCCCTATCGCCAGGTTCCGGATGCACCGATTGGCGATATTCATTCAGGTTACTGGGAAATTGCCAAAGACGGCATGTATGGCGTCGCCAACCGCGCTAACGGTACCGCACACAAGAGCTTTGCCGATGCGCCCTACAAAATCGCTGCCAAATCCGGTACCGCGCAGGTTTACGGACTGAAAGAAAATGAAGTCTATAACGCGCACAAGATTGCCGAACGTCTGCGTGACCATAAATTAATGACTGCCTATGCGCCTTACGATAAACCGCGCGTGGCCGTCACCATGATTCTGGAAAACGGCGGCGCAGGCCCGGCTGTCGGCACCGTGATGCGCCAGATTCTCGACCACATTATGTTAGGCGACAACAATACCGTGCTGCCAGAAGCCGCACCGACACCGCCCGGCTACGAAGGTGAATGACAATGTCCATGAACGATAGTCCGCAGAAAAGATCGATCTGGACGCGCATCCATATCGACCCCCTGTTTATGCTGATCATTCTCAGCTTGCTGACCTACAGCGCCATCGTCATCTGGAGCGCCAGCGGACAGGATCCAGGCATGACCGAGCGTAAGTTCGGGCAAATTGCCATGGGCATCATCGTTATGCTGGTGCTGGCGCAGGTGCCGCCGCGCGTCTATGAAAGCTGGGCGCCCTATCTCTATATTGTCTGCGTGATATTGCTGATAGCGGTGGACGCGTTTGGTCACATCAGTAAAGGCGCACAGCGCTGGCTCGATCTTGGTTTTGTGCGTTTTCAGCCCTCGGAGATTGCCAAGATTGCCGTGCCGCTGATGGTGGCGCGCTTTATTAACCGCGATGTCTGCCCGCCGACGCTGAAAAACACCGGCATCGCGTTGATTCTGATTTTCATGCCGACGCTGCTGGTGGCGGCACAACCCGATCTCGGCACCTCGATTCTGATCGCCGCTTCCGGCCTGTTTGTACTGTTCTTATCCGGCATGAGCTGGAAGCTGATTGGTATCGCGGTATTGCTGGTTGCCGCCTTTATCCCGATTTTGTGGTTCTTCCTGATGCACGATTACCAGCGCGCCCGCGTGATGATGCTGCTGGACCCGGAAAGCGATCCGCTCGGCGCCGGTTATCACATCATTCAGTCGAAGATTGCTATCGGTTCCGGTGGCCTGCGCGGCAAAGGCTGGCTGCACGGTACCCAATCGCAGCTGGAATTCCTGCCTGAACGCCATACCGACTTTATTTTTGCCGTTTTAGCGGAAGAACTTGGTCTGGTTGGCGTGTTGTTACTGCTGGTACTCTATTTGCTGCTGATCATGCGCGGACTGATTATCGCGGCGCGCGCGCAAACCACCTTTGGTCGCGTGATGGCGGGCGGTTTGATGCTGATTTTATTCGTTTATGTTTTCGTTAACATTGGCATGGTAAGTGGTATCTTACCGGTGGTTGGCGTACCGCTGCCGCTGGTGAGCTACGGCGGATCGGCATTGATTGTGTTAATGGCTGGATTTGGCATCGTGATGTCGATCCATACTCATCGAAAAATGTTATCTAAAAGCGTTTAAGAGGCTGCACATGCGTAAGGACTGGCTTGGGGTTGCACTGGCATCATTGGTACTGGCTGCCTGTTCCACACCGGAACCGCAAAATAATACTGCGCCACCGCAACCGGCCTATCACGGCCCGGTAGTGGAAATTCCTGGCGTGGAACCACGTTATGAACCGATCAATCCATCCACCAGCCAGGATTACAGCGTCAACGGTAAAAACTACCGCGTGATCAAAGATCCCTCGAACTACAGCGAAGTGGGTTTAGCCACCTGGTACGGTGACGAAGCGCAGGGGAATCGCACCGCTATCGGTGAATCTTACGATCCGGAAGGCATGACTGCCGCGCATCCAACGCTGCCGCTGCCGAGCTATGTGCGTGTCACTAACCTCGCCAACGGCCGCCAAATTGTGGTACGCGTCAACGATCGTGGCCCTTACACGCCAGGCCGCATTATCGACTTGTCGCGTGCGGCGGGCGATCGCCTGAATATCTCTAACAACACCCGCGTGCGCGTTGATTACATTAAAGTGGCGCCGGATGGTTCCGTTTCCGGTCCCGGCACCATCGGTACCACCGTCGCCAAACAGAGTTATGCCCTGCCCGCGCGTCCCGATCTCGGCGGCGGCATGGTGATGATGGGCGGCAGCGCCAATGCTGCGCCAGCGCCTGCACCGCAGGATGTGCGCGCTGTCGATAACAGCACCTTGCAAAGCAGTGACAGCATGGGTGCGCCCGTCCAGAGCAGTGGTTTTCTCGGCGCACCACAGCCGTTAGCTACGGGCGTGCTGGAAGGCAACGAGCCGGTTGCCGCCCCAGCCCCAGCAACGTCTTCGGCGCCAGCCGCTGCCGCCGCACCAGCTACCAGCCAGAATGCCCATGCCGGCAGCGGTTATGTGGTTCAGGTCGGCGCGATTAACGATCCGGCGCGTGCACGTCAGCTGGCCGAAAGCCTGGGTAAACGCTTTGGCGTGCCGGGCGCGGTTGAAGCCAATGGCAACGTCTATCGCATTCAGTTAGGTGGCTATAAAAGCCGTGCCGAAGCCGCTGCCTTGCAGCAGCGTCTGAACACTGAAGCGCAAATGAGCTCATTTATTACCACTGCCCGTCCATCGATGTAACGGACAGTGACATTTCCTGCTGAAACTGATTTGCAAAGCAAGATGTCGCCCGATCGGACGTTTGCTATAGTTAGGCACTTTTTTCACTCTAAACCCACGGATGTTGTAGTCCTGAACATGAATACGCTGAAACCTTCTCGTTTTCTGAAACGCCTGACAGTGGGATCACTGGTCGCCCTTTCTCTCAGCCATGCCGCATTTGCGGACGATGTTAATCTTAAGACTATGATTCCGGGTGTACCGGACATTGATGCTGAAGCTTATGTGCTGATCGACTATAACTCCGGCAAAGTGCTGGCCGAAAAGAACGCGGATGCACGCCGCGATCCGGCAAGCCTGACCAAGATGATGACCAGCTACGTGATTGGTCAGGCGGTCAAAGCGGGAAAAATCCATAACGATGACATCGTGACCGTGGGTAAAGATGCCTGGGCAACCGGTAATCCGGTATTCAAAGGTTCATCACTGATGTTCCTCAAGCCTGGCGATCGTGTGCCGGTTTCTCAGCTGACGCGCGGTATCGTGCTGCAATCAGGTAACGACGCTTGTGTAGCGATGGCGGATTACGTTGCTGGCAGCCAGGACGCATTCGTCAACCTGATGAACAACTACGTTGGCGCGCTGGGTCTGAAAAACACCCACTTCCAGACCGTGCACGGTTTGGATGCCGAAGGCCAATACAGCTCGCCGCGCGATATGGCGTTGATCGGCCAGGCGCTGATCCGTGACGTACCCGATGAGTACGCGGTTTACCGTGAAAAAGATTTCACCTTTAATAACATCAAGCAGACCAACCGTAACGGTTTGCTGTGGGATACCAGCCTGAACGTCGATGGCATTAAAACCGGCCACACAGACGCAGCGGGTTACAACCTGGTCGCCTCGGCAACAGAAGGCCAGATGCGTTTGATCTCCGCGGTGATGGGCGGTCGTACCTTTAAAGGCCGTGAAACCGAGAGCAAGAAGTTGCTGACGTGGGGCTTCCGCTTCTTTGAAACCGTCGCACCGCTGAAAGCGGGCAAAGAGTTTGCCTCTGAGCCTGTGTGGTTCGGTGACAGCGATCGTGTCCAGCTGGGCGTGGAGAAAGATGCCTATCTGACCATTCCGCGTGGCCGCATGAAAGATCTCAAAGCCAGCTATGTGCTGAACAACACTGAACTGCATGCGCCGCTGCAGAAAAATCAGGTAGTGGGCAGCATCAACTTCCAGCTCGACGGCAAAACGGTGGAACAGCGTCCGCTGGTGGTGCTGAATGAAGTGAAAGAAGGTGGTTTCTTCGGCCGCATCATCGATTACATCAAACTGATGTTCCACCACTGGTTCGGCTAAGGCGCGCTTGAAAAAACGCCAATTTGCCCCCAATTAAGTTACTATCTTTGCTCCCGCCTTGGCGGGAGCCTGTTTTTTAAGCACCGGAGTCAATGTATGAAAACCAAATTGAATGAACTGCTCGAATTCCCTACGCCTTTCACTTACAAAGTGATGGGTTTGGCGCAACCGGAGCTGGTTGATCAAGTGGTTGAAGTGGTGCAGCGCCACGCGCCAGGCGATTACAAACCGGACGTTAAGCCAAGCAGCAAAGGCAACTATCACTCTGTTTCCATTACCATCATCGCCACCCACATTGAGCAGGTTGAAACCCTGTATGAAGAGCTGGGCAACATCGAAATCGTGCGCATGGTGCTGTAATTCTGGCGCTGGCAAAGTCCGCTTTGCCAGCGTTATACTCTGCCTTCCACTCTTTACCGGATCTCTGCTTTGTCAGCTAATACGCTTCTTGTTCGTCAACTCGGCCAGCGCGATTGGCAACCCATCTCCGATGCCATGCATCACTTTACCGATCAACGCGACAGCAGCACTGCCGATGAAATCTGGCTGGTGGAACATCATCCGGTGTTTACTCAGGGTCAGGCAGGGAAAGCTGAACATCTGCTGATGCCGGGCGATATTCCGGTGGTACAAAGCGATCGCGGCGGCCAGGTAACCTATCACGGCCCCGGCCAACAGGTGATGTATGTGCTGATTGACGTGAAACGTCGCAAGATGGGCGTGCGCGAGTTAGTGACGGCGTTAGAAGAAACGGTGATCGCCACGCTGGCCGACTATGACATCAGCGCGCGGGCGCGACCGGATGCGCCGGGCGTGTACGTTGGCGATGACAAGATTTGTTCGCTGGGGCTGCGTATTCGTAAAGGCTGCTCGTTTCACGGCCTGGCACTGAATGTGGCGATGGATTTAGCGCCGTTCCTGCGCATCAATCCGTGCGGATATGCCGGGATGCAAATGACGCAGCTTAGCCAGCTGCAGCCGGGCGTCACGCCGGCAGATGTGCAGCCGCGTCTGGTGCAGCATTTCGCCCGTTTAACCGGATTTACCCAACTGGAATGGCAAAGTGATGCCGCGGTCTGACCTTGACTGTACGTGCCTATTTACAAAATTGTAACTTTTGCACCGGCGAATCGGCTGCTTATGGGTAGACGAGATGATATAATTTTTGCCATATTTTCAAAAAAAGTTGAAAGCCTGGTTCTCAGTTTGAGTGAGGAAGCTTTCAAATCGCAATCCCGACCGGAACCTGCAGATTTATGAGTAAACCAATTCAGATGGAACGTGGCGTCAAGTATCGCGATGCCGACAAAATGGCGCTGATCCCGGTGAAAACCGTGATGGTTGAGCGTGAAGAAATTCTGCGTAAGCCGGAATGGATGAAGATCAAACTGCCTGCGGACTCCAGCCGCATTCAGGGCATCAAGGCCGCGATGCGTAAAAACGGTCTGCACTCGGTGTGTGAAGAAGCCTCCTGCCCTAACCTCGCAGAGTGTTTCAACCACGGTACCGCGACCTTTATGATCCTCGGCGCGATCTGTACCCGTCGCTGCCCATTCTGCGACGTGGCGCACGGCCGTCCGAATATGCCTGACGCTAACGAACCGCTGAAACTGGCACAAACCATCGCCGATATGGCGCTGCGTTATGTGGTCATCACTTCAGTGGACCGCGATGACCTGCGCGACGGCGGTGCCCAGCACTTTGCTGACTGCATCAGCGCGATTCGCGAAAAAAGCCCAACCATCAAAATTGAAACATTGGTGCCGGACTTCCGTGGTCGTATGGATCGCGCGCTGGAAATCCTCACCGCGACGCCACCGGATGTGTTTAACCACAATCTGGAAAACGTGCCGCGCGTGTACCGTCAGGTCCGTCCTGGCGCCAACTACGATTGGTCACTGAAATTGCTGGAGCGTTTCAAAGAAGCGCATCCGGATATCCCGACTAAATCGGGTTTGATGGTCGGTCTGGGCGAAACCAATGCTGAAATCATTGAAGTGATGCGCGATCTGCGTCGCCACGGCGTCACCATGCTGACGCTGGGACAGTATTTGCAGCCGAGCCGTCACCACTTGCCGGTGCAGCGCTACGTTAGCCCGGCCGAGTTTGACGAAATGAAAGAAGAAGCAATGGCGATGGGCTTCACCCATGCCGCCTGCGGCCCGTTTGTGCGCTCTTCTTATCATGCTGATATGCAGGCCAAAGGTCTGGAAGTTAAGTAATATGCTTCGCGATTGCGCTCTTACCAGGGCGCAATCGCAAATATCTCCTTAAAAATCTTAATTCCTGTCTCAAATCTGTCGCTTTAATCGCTGAGGCCATAAGAGCCTATTTCTCTTTTCTCAGTGTTTATTTTGAAGGTCAGATAATGCAAACATCCTCTCACTTAAAGGGGCTCGATTTTCTCCGGGAACCCGATTTGTCAGGTCAATTACCCGATGTGCGGCTTAACAGTGCATCCGGAGAGAGTTTGGATGCGCTTAAAGCGCGTACCACGCCCATAGATAACACCAATCCCTATACTTCATCTCACGCCTCATGTGCCAATGCATTTATCGCTACCGCTATCAGTATTGAGCATCGATACGATGAAATTCATTTAGAGTTGCCACTAAAGGGTCATGAAACTGTCGCTGTAATGCCCGAAGAGGTGCGACACATCATGCCTTATGCTGAAGACATCGCTTTTCAAACTTCCCAGGAGAATGTACTCCCTGTGATTAATGAAGAGCCTGAACCTGAATGGAATTTTGATTTGCTGGAAGCGAAATTCAATGCTCCTCAGCCACAACTGTGGCAACCGGCTATCGGCATGCACCACGAGAGTGTGGAAATTGCCACGCTACCTGAACGCGAGAGTGCCAAACCTCAACTTTTAGTACAGGTACAGTCAAAGGTTATCACTGAAAATGAGGTCATTATTGATGATCTGAATGAGGATGAAGGGTCTTTCAGCGGTAATGCGCCAGTTGGTACGACGTTATACTTTTATCTTGATGATGTGTGGGTCGGCAGCTCTGAAATTGATAGCCAAGGCCGCTGGCAGTTTGAACTGCCCACCGAGATTTCTGTCGCTCAGCATGTTTTTAGTGCAGTCCCCATTAATCCGCAAGGCGTAATGGGTGGCAAAATTGATTATCCGTTTTTGACTAAGCCTAAAATTGGCGAAATCATTATGCCAATTGATGAGAGTGAATCAGACAAAATTGAAATAGCACTCATTGATGTTATTACAGCCGAGGAAGAAGAAACAATATCGTTGATACCCTTAATTTTAACTGATGATATGTTGCAGGGCTGGCATGCCCAGGATGGGTTGAGCGACTTTGATGGCTTATATGGCTCAACAATATTTGATGTGGATGAGCAGGAAATCATTTACGCCAATTGGCACTAAGACGCAAAAAACAAAAACCAGGCTGGCGACAGTCTGGTTTTTTATCAACGTAATAAATATTTACACTTATTGACGTTCGGCGCAGAGATTACTCTTTGTGGCTGACACGTTCAGCAGGCACTTCTTCAGCGCTGCTTTTGGATGCGCCGGATTCATCATCTTTCATGGCTTTTTTGAAGCCTTTGATTGCGGAACCCAGATCGCCACCCAGTGAACGTAACTTATTGGTGCCAAAAAGCAGTACGATGAGCGCACCGATGATCAGCAGTTTGGCAATACTGATACCTTCCATAATTTACCTTTCAACCAATGTGAAAAACGGACCTGACTATTAACGCGCAGTTTATAAACCGCCTCAACTGCAATCTGTAACAGAGTGAGACCGCCTGCTCAGATAAAGCGGCTGAGAAATGCCTGCGTGCGCGGATGTTGCGGGTTACCAATCACCTGCTCCGGACTGCCCTGCTCCACTACCACGCCGCCATCCATAAACACCACGCGATCGGCCGCCTCACGCGCGAAACCAATTTCATGGGTCACGACAATCATGGTTAGCCCTTGATCGGCTAAGGTGCGCATGGTGGCCAGCACTTCGCCGACTAACTCCGGATCGAGTGCCGAAGTGGGTTCATCGAACAGCATCAGCACCGGTTTAATCGCCAGCGCACGCGCAATCGCCACGCGCTGCTGCTGACCACCGGACAAATGACGCGGCCAGGCGTCGGCTTTGTCACTCAATCCCACGGTCGCCAGCAGTTCACGCGCATGCTTGAGTGCATCCTGCCGTGTAAACTTGTGCACACCTATCGGCGCTTCAATGATGTTTTGCAGCACCGTCATGTGCGGATAGAGGTTGAACTGCTGAAACACCATGCCGATTTTCTGGCGCTGATGAGCAATTTTACGCGCCGACAGACGATGCAAAATACCGCGCTTCAGTTCATAACCGATCTGATCGTCACCGACCACAATCGAACCGGCATTCATGTCTTCCAGATGGTTAATACAGCGTAAAAAGGTGGATTTACCCGAACCTGATGGCCCGAGAATCACCACCACTTCACCGGGAAACACATCGAGATCGATGCCTTTCAGCACTTCATTATCGCCATAACTCTTCTGCACATTACGCGCACGCACCAGTGGCTGAACTTCACTCATACATCCTCCTTCAGACGGTGCGCGACGGCAGGCGCAGCTTCGTTAGCAGCAACGCGACGTTTATTCACCACCGTGCGGGTGGTGCCACGGGCGTAGTAACGCTCGATGGCGGACTGGCCAAGGTTAAGAATTGAGGTGATAAGCAGATACCAGATCACTGCGACCATCAGCATCGGGATAATTTCAAAGGTGCGGTTATAAACGGCCTGCACCGAGTACAACAGATCGCCCATAGCGATCACACTTACCAGCGAGGTCGCTTTGATCATGCTGATCAACTGGTTGCCGGTAGGCGGAATAATTGAACGCATCGCCTGTGGAATGATCACGCGGCGCAGCGCACGACTGCGGCTCATGCCAAACGCCTGCGTGGTTTCGACCTGACCGTTATCCACTGACAGCAGGCCGGCGCGAATGATCTCGGCCATATAAGCCGCTTCATTGAGCGCCAGTCCGGCAATGGCTGCGGTCAGTGGCGTGATCAGATCGTTGGTGTTCCAGCTGGCAAAAGTGATATCCGTCCACGGAAGAGTGATTGCGATGGTGGGAAACAGCGTCGACAGGTTGTACCAAAAGATCAGCTGTACCAGCAGCGGCGTACCCCGGAAAAACCAGATGTAGAGCGACGATAAGCCGCTCAGCAATTTGTTTTCCGAGAGACGCCACACGCCCAGCAACAACCCGAGCAGCGTGCCGAGAATCATCGACACCACCGTCAAGCCGAGCGTGACCTGCAGGCCTTTCATCACCGAACCTTCGGTGAACCACTGCAGCACCACGTTCCACTCGAAATTGGGGTTGGTCGCCACCAGCCAGAGGAAGTTCGCGGCAATAACCAGCACCAAAATCCATGAGATCCAGCGCCCATAAGTGGGCGCACTGCGGGCAAAAGCCACATCGCGCTGCTGCACGTCGGCCTTATCCCTGGCTCGCGAATTGTTGGTGACCGGACTCATTTTGCAGCCCCTTGCGCCAGGTTACGTCCCGGTTGCTGCAACACGTTGCCGTCTAATTTCCACTTCTTCATGATGGCCGCGTAAGTGCCGTTATTGAACAGCTCTTTGTACGCATCCAGCACCACGTTGCCGAGTTCAGAACCCTTGGGTACCACGGTGCCCTGGAAAATGTCACCAAAGCCGTTTTTCTTGCCTTTGCCCGAAAGCTCCAGCTGGCCATTGGCCTGTTCGATGAAGTATGTCAGCGGCGCCTGCGAGGAGAAGAAAGCATCGGAACGTTTTGAACGCACGGCTAAAATCGACGATGGCTGGTCGGTGAAGGATTGCACCACCACCGCCGGTTTACCCGCCGCGACACAGGCATCGGACTGCTTGCGAATCACCTGCTCCGCTGAACCGGCCGCCATTACCGCAATGCGTTTACCGCAGGTATCTTCCAGACCGTTAATCTTCGAGGGATTGCCTTTCTGCACGCCAAACACCACGAACTCCTGCACGAAGTCGATAAAATCAACCTTCTGCTGACGATCCGGATAATCGCCAATCGGGCCAATCGCCATCTGGTAGCGGCCGGAATTAATGCCGGTGAGCACGCCCGATAAACCGCTGACGGTGGCATGTTCAATCTTCACGCCCAGCAATTGTGCCAGCGCTTCGGTGAGATCGGCGGAAGCGCCGTCCATTGAGTGCGGACCGTTAACGATCTCATACGGAGGAAAAGATCCGTTGTTCACCGAGATCATTTTACCGCTGCTTTTGATCTCTGCTGGCAGACGATCGTGCAGCGCCTGATCCACTTTTTGCGCAGGAATCGTGTCGGCGGCCTGAGCGAAACAGGCCGTGAGGCCCAATGACAGCGCGATGGCGGTAGCAAGAATTTTCATCAGTCAGATTCCCCAGCGATCAAAGTGGTTTAAGTTCGGGACGCGCAAAACAGCGATTTTCCAGCACCGGCAGTACGCTGCGAGCGTAGGCGATGCGCTGTGGATCGAGATCGGCAAACACCAGCGCGGCCGATTCCGGCGCTTTGGCAATCGCCACGCCCAACGGATCGATTACCAGGCTGTTGCCGATATTGCGTGGCCCGCATTCGCCCACCGCCACCATGTAGCAGGTGTTTTCCAGCGCACGCGCGGTGGTCAGCAACTCCCAGTGCATCTCTTTCAGCGGGCCTTTCACCCACGCTGCCGGTAGCACCAGCACATCCGCGCCGTCAAGCACTAAGCGACGCGCCAGCTCCGGAAAGCGCACGTCGTAGCAGGTCATCAACCCGACTTTCATGCCCGCCACGTCAACCAGCGGCGGAATTTCGCGCCCCGGATTCACGCGCTGCGACTCCTGCATGGCGAAGGCATCGTAAAGGTGCAGTTTCACGTACTCGGCGATGATTTCGCCGTTGCGAATGGCGATCAGTACATTGAGCGCCTTCTGCCCTTCTGTCGGCACGTGCACGCTCATCATGGTGGTCAGGTTGTTGCCTTTGCTAACCGCCAGCAGCTGCGTGACGAAAGGACCATCAAGTGGCTGCGCCGCTTTCAATACCAGATCAGGATCGGCGATATCACGCGCCAGCACGCCTTCCGGCAGCACCAGCAGATCAGCACCGCCCGCCAATGCCTGGTTCATCAATCCGATGCAGATATCGGTGTTTTCCTGCCATTCGCGGCTGACGGCAAATTGTCCCATTGCTACTTTCATGGTTATTCTCCTTGCGCCGCAGCCGGGAAAATCGCTTCCGGCGTCAGCAATGTTTGGGTTAGGCCTTGCTGGAACAGCTCATTCGCAAAGTCGGCAATCATCTTTTTGTTAACGGAAAATCCGTTCTGATTCCAGTTGGCCGGTAATTCCTGCGCGGTGCGCCGCAAATCGTCCAGCAGCCACGGCGTGGTGTCGGCGTATTTCTCGCGCTTCTTCATCCACATCTGGTACGAACGATCGATGATGTCGCTCAGCGCCTGAGGCAGCCACGGATGCGCCTCCGCTAGGGCGGGCTTCAGTGCCAGTAAGTGAATGCCCGGCACATAACCGACGCGATTAAAGTAGTCGCGCTCGGCAGCGGCAAAATCCACCTGCAGCTGACGCAAACCCGAATCGGCGAGGAAAAAACCCTCCGGCATAAAAGGGGTAAAGACAGCATCCAGCTCGCCCGCTTTCAGCAACGCGATCAGTGGACGCTCACCTGGCGCCGGTTCAATACGCCCCGGACGACCAAAACCGGCCAGACGATCAACAATCGGGTGATCCTCAGTCAAACGCCCGGCAAACCAGTACGCATCATCAATCTCCACGCCCGCTTCACGCAGCACGGTGCGCGTCCAGGTGTTGCCCGAATCCTGCCAGCCGGTAACGCCGATCTTTTTACCTTTCAGCTGCGCTGGCGTAGTCATCGGGCTGTCGCTGCGCGTAATGATGCAGCGCTGACGGAAACCGCGCATCAGAAAGTGTGGCAGGCCCAACAGTGAAGTGTCACCTTTTGCCCGAGCCTGAGCAAAGCGGCTAAACGACACCTCACCGGCATCGTATTTATCGCTGGTGGCGAGGTTATCCACCAGCGTGCCAACGCGATCGATCTCCAGCGTGAAACCTTCCGGCTTGATATCGCCAAGTGCCAGCGGTGTGAAGTAATCCCAGTCACGTACCGCCAGTCTGATGGTTACCATAGTTTTGCCTTCCCCGTCTGTTCTGCCAGCCCTGCGGCTGTGATTATTTATGCAGCAAATAGTGCTTGAATTTGAGTCTAAATCGCGAATACTAATCTGAACAATCTATTATTTGTTACTGAACAAAGGATTTTCTTATGACGCAAAGTGTGGATTTGGAGTGGCTCAGCCTGCAGATCACGGATGCTTCGGTGAAAGGCATCACGCATGCGGCATCCACGCTGATTCGCGATGGGCAGATTGCGGTGGGCATGCAGATGCCGGCGGTACGCGAGTTGGCTGAGCGATTGGGCGTGAGCCCGGCAACCGTTTCCGCTGCCTGGGCGCAACTGAAGAAGCAGAAAGTGCTGGCGGGTAAAGGTCGCAGCGGCGTGTGGGTGAGCGGTAACAGCGTGATGCCGCGTCCGATTCGCTTCGAGAAGATCGGCAATTACGGCGAGAATGTTCAGGCGTCACTGGCGATGGCCTCACCGGATCCAACGTTATTGCCGGATCTACGTCAGGCGATGCTGGCGGGCATTGCATCGCCGCAACTGAATAGTTATCAGCGTGAGGCGATTTCACCGCAATTGCTGGATGCCGTAGCGCCACGTTGGCCCTATCCCGCCGAAGCCTGGTTGGCAACCGATGGCGGCTTCGATGCCATGAACCTGATCGTGCAGACGTTGCTGTCACCGGGCGATCGTGTGGTGATCGAAGATCCTACCGCCACGCGATTACTGGATATTTTAGACAACATGGGTGCTGAAATTCTGCCGCTGCCCTGCGATGAGCAAGGTCCCATTCCCTCGGCGCTGACCACGCTGATGCAGAAATCTCCGGCGATGTTTATCTATCAACCGCGCACCCATTCCGCCACCGGAAACAGCGTGAGCCAGCGTCGCAGTGCAGAGCTGGCGCGCGTGCTGGCAAACAGCAGCACCGTCATTGTCGAAGATGACGGCATTGGCGATCTGTCGCGCTACCCGGTGTTTAGCCTCGGCTTCCACTATCCCGAACGCGTGCTGCATGTGCACTCGTTTTCTAAAGCATATGGGCCGGATTTGCGGCTGGCGGTGTTATCAGGCACCGCAGAAATGGTGAAGCGCCTGCAAGCGTGGCGCAACTTTGGCGTGAGCTGGACCAGCCGTATTTTGCAGGATGCCGTGGCGTGGATGCTCAATGATGAAGAGACTCAGCAGCGTATTCAGCAGGCCAAAGCCACCTATGCGCAGCGTCGCCAGCAGTTACTGGCCGCGCTGGCGAAACGCGGTCTGGTGCTGGAAGAGCGCGATGGATTGAGCGTGTGGATTCCGGTGGAATCGGAGCAGTACGCGATGATCACGCTAGCCGCGCGCGGTATCGCCGTGCTGCCCGGTGAACGCTGTAGCATTAGCAGCCGGCAGTTCATTCGCGTCAGCGCCGCGCTGCTGCCTGTGGCACAACTCGACAGCATCGCCGATGCCATCGTGATAGCCAGCGGACGCGAGCTCAATCTTAACTCAGAGCTTTAATGTGATAACGCGGTGATTCCACATAGCCTTCACGCGCATAGAACTGGTTGGCTTTGAGGCGCGATGAATGGCAGTGCACTTCCATACGGTCGCAACCGCGTGACCGCGCCAGCTGTTCAGCGTGGTTCAATAACTGCTGCCCGCTGCCTTTGCTGCGCTCGCCTTCGGCAATACAGAAGTAGCTGATGCGGGCAAAATCGCCAGCCAATGCCAGCTGCGGAATAAAGTGCAACGAGAGAAAGCCCAGCACCTGATTGCCGTGTTCCGCGACCAACAACATTTCATCGGGATGATGAATAAGCTGCGCCAAACGTGTATCGATAAATCCTTCCGTCGCGCTATAACCTAATTCGGTTAGCAACGCGCTCAATGCAAAACTGTCTTTTGCCTGTGCCTGACGTATGTTCATCCTGCCTCCTCATTTTCCCTGAGCAGTTATATAGCGTTGCCGGACAAAAATCTGCAAGTAAGCATTGTTGTGGCTATGTTACGGAAGTTATCTGTGAGATGTGCCGCAGAATCTGCCTTGTCACGAGAATGTCATAACGGCTTAAGGCTGGCTTAATCTGGTATTGGCATGCTGAGGGAAATCTCTTTCTGAGGCAGGCGAAATGAAAAACCTTATTCCACGCACTTTCGATGAGTTAATGGCACTGAGCATCAGCATGCTTGCCGTAGCGAGCTGGATGATTATTTGGTGGCGAGCCTAAAAATGAATAAAAAAAACCCGCCAGAAGGCGGGTTTTCAGAATTCGAACTGTTAATTACAGTGCGATAACGTTAGCAGCTGATGGGCCTTTAGCGCCGTCAGTGATTTCGAACTCAACGCGTTGACCTTCAGCCAGAGTTTTGAAACCGTTGCTGTTGATTGCAGAGAAGTGTACGAATACATCTTTGCTGCCATCTTCTGGAGTAATGAAACCGAAGCCTTTCGACTCATTAAACCACTTTACGTTACCTTTGATCTTAGACATCTATATTACCTTTACATGAAAAAAGGACACTAAACTGTGTCGACGTCTAGTACAGCAATTGCGGTGACATTTGTCCAGTGCGATTTGATGAAAAAGTGATAAATATTGATTTTTTGCATGCCGATCACACTTTATGCGTGCCGCCAGCGCTTAAAACTCAAATCTCAGCCATGCAAAGTAAACGTTGCCGTTATTATAAGTGCCGGGAATATAAGTCATTTGGAAAGTGGCTGGACCATATCCAATTGATGCTAAAGGCAATATCAGCGGAACCGGGATGTAGCGCCAGTTATCACGTGCCGTTACACCCGCCGTGTATCCGGCGCCCAAATGAAAGTTCTGATCGCTAAGCGGTCGCCAGGTCGCTTCCCAACCGTAACCGCCAATCGGCTCCCATTTGTTGAAGGAGTCCTTGAACGCCATCAGGTACAAACCGTGCCAGTTACCTTTCTCATCCCAGCGCGAAACGCCCGCACCTGCGCCCCACGGGCGCTCGTTGTATTTATCGATGTGTTCGTCGTCATAAGTCCAACGGTTGTGCCAGGTAATCGCCGGCAGATAAAAATCATAATTCTGCGGTTGCGACCAGGTTTGCGACACGTTATCGCTAAAGGTGTTCCAGCCTGATTTGATGGCTTGTGAAGTTGTTACCGCTGATGCCGAAAATGAGACCGATGAGGTCAAAATGCAGCCTAACAAAACTGCAGAAAAGTGCCGATTCACAACGTAATTTCCTGTTAATTCATGCTGAAAAAGTGCACTACCCTGAGGCAAATTTTTCAGATTCTTGTACGACGCATTCCTAAGTAATCGCCAAAAGGATATTAAAAAACATGCTTAATATCTCCAGGCTAATTCTCGGTTGACGGCGAATTTTACCTCATGCGGAACGTGAAATTGAAACGCCGGATAAACGGAAAGGTATTACTGAGGGATGTACACAAAGTGCAATCATGTTGTGAGGATGACGGCAAGCAATAAGATAGCTTTCAGTGACTTAGTGTCAACTATTCACGCATGGAATAAATTAACAAAATTTATCAATTGAACTCGCCCGACGAATAAGATAAATCTCGATACTCCAGGACGGAGATGGGGAAAAAACTGACATGACTATTCGTTGTAGCCGCTGCGGTTGCACTAAATTTTTTTACACCTTAACGGACTGCAAACAGGTCGATGCAATAAATCATCATGGCGCCTGTTGCGCACAGTGTCAGAAACCGTTGACGCTGGGCGATCTCATCCTGCCTATTGCGTCTTTTAATGACAGCGAAAAATCCTATGCTGAATAAAAAATTCAGGCACCCGCAGGTGCCTGTTGTTGTCAGAAAATCAGTTTAAAGACGCCTGTTAGTGTCAGTAACCCAACGATGAAGATGATGGCGATGACCCACAGAATTATTTTCATTGTTCGCTCCTTCAAGTATGAAAAATAATGTGTCTGCTAACCAGTATAGATGATCATTCTGCTTTCGCTGGGCGCTGCGAGAGTGGTCACAACCCTTGGCTATCGTTTCGCTTAATGCCGATTTAATTCTGCGAGACGGGTCGCAGCCTGCGATTTTCCCTCTCCTTGATTCCGCACTCAGCGCCTGTCCGCAGTCTAAACTTATAGCGCCTGAAGAGGCCTCGATTGTTATCAATGCCGACGTAACAAGGAGATTCTTATGAGCACGATTAATACCAGCATGGGGCGTTATAGCCTTAAGGCAAAGGATTACGGCAACCACATCAGCGGCAGTATTGCGATTAATGATGAAGGTGGCACGCAACTCACCCTGCAGGAGTTTGAAGAACACTATCTTGACGATGTCGTCAACAATGTCATTTATCCGATCACTGGCGGAAACCGTGAAATTACCCGCGCACTGCGCGATCAGATGGTCAAAGCGGGCTTTGAACAGCCGCACTGAGTTTTTGGGCCACACGTTGTGGCCCTTTACTTCTTATCATTGACTTGCAGTTATTACTGGTTTCGGCACAGGATGCATGATTGTTCATGATAAGGAGATTGACCGTATGAGTACTCTGCATCTTATTCCCCCTTCTCGCCTTCATCAGTTTGTTCAAGCCATTTGGTTACATGCTGGCAGCAGCGCCGAAGAAGCGCGCCTGGTCGCCGACCATTTGGTGGCCGCGAATCTGGCGGGTCACGATTCACATGGCGTTGGCATGATTCCGAGCTACATGAAATCGCTGGCACAGGGCTTTTTGCAACTCAACCAACATGCCAGCATTGCAAAAGACGCCGGCGCGGTGCTGACGCTACACGGGCACAACAGTTTTGGTCAGGTGGCGGCCTTTGAGGCGATGCAACTCGGTATTGAGCGCGCAGCCAGGTTAGGTATTGCGGCGGTTGGTTTACACCATTCGCACCACATTGGTCGCATCGGCCATTGGGCAGAACAGTGTGCGGCCGCCGGTTTTGTCTCGTTCCATTTTGTTAACGTGATGGGCGATCCGATGGTCGCGCCGTTTAACGGTAGCGATCGTCGTTTTGGCACCAATCCTTTCTGCGCCATTTTCCCGCGCCGCAATGCCAAACCGCTGCTGCTCGATTTCGCCACCAGCGGCATCGCCTTTGGTAAAACGCGAGTAGCGTGGAATAAAGAGCAGCAGGTCGCGCCAGGTTATCTGATTGATCATCAAGGCCAGCCGACCACCGAGCCAGGCGTGATGCACCAGGCGCCGTATGGTTCACTGATGCCGTTTGGTCTGCACAAAGGCTATGCGCTGGCAACCATGTGTGAAATTCTCGGCGGCGCGCTGTCCGGCGGACGCACCACACATGATGAGACGCTGGTCACCAGCCACGATGCCATTTTCAACTGCATGACCACTATCATCGTGAATCCGGATGCGTTTGATGCGCCTGCGATGCAGGAAGAAGCGGAATCATTCCTGGATTGGGTGAAACAGTCGCCGCAAAGTGGCGAAGCACCGATTCAGGTGCCCGGCGAGTGGGAAGAGCAAAACCGCGTGGCACGTGAACGCGATGGCATTCCTCTCGACAGCAACAGCTGGGAGCAAATCTGTGACGCGGCGTTACAAGCGGGAATGCCGCAAGAGGAACTCGCGGCGTTCCGCGCCTTAACGCAGTAAACCGCAAGCGGCTGAGGCGCATTGCCTCAGCCTTGATGCTTAGATGACGTTGGCGAGCAGTAAGCAACCCAGCAAACCGCACACCGAAATAATGGTTTCCAGCGCCGACCATGAGCGGAAAGTTTCGCCGATGGTCAGGTTGAAATACTCCTTAAACAGCCAGAAGCCCGGATCGTTGACGTGAGAGAAAATCACGCTGCCGGAGCCAACCGCAATCACCATCAGTTCCGGACTGGCGCCGCTGGTGATGATCAACGGTGCGACAATCCCGCCTGCCGTAATCGCCGCCACGGTTGCGGAACCCAGGGCAATACGCAGCACCGCAGCAATCGACCACGCCATGAAGATCGGCGACAGATTGGTTTCATGCATCATGCTGGCGATATATTTATCGACGCCGCTGTCCACCAGCACCTGTTTGAACGCCCCGCCACCACCAATCACTAACAGCATCATCGCGATGATCTTGATCGAATCGGTGATGGTGCTCATCACGTCATCCATGCTGCGGCCACGGTTCAGACCAAAGGTGAAGATGGCGATCAGCACGGCAATCAAGGTTGCCATAATGGGGTCACCAAAGAACTCGGCATACGGCAACAACACGTGACCTTTCGGCAGCAGCATCTCCGCCACCGCGCGCAACGCCATCAGCACCACCGGCACCAATGCCGTCCAGACGCTGACGCCAAAGCCAGGCATCTCCGCTTCGGTAAAGGTTTTCGGGTTCCACAAGCCTTCCGGGATCGGCTTATCAATGCCTTTCAGGAAGCGCGCATAAACCGGACCGGCAAGAATAACGGTTGGAATCCCCAGCAGCGTTCCGTACAGCAACGTTTTACCCATATCGGCGTTAAACAGCGTGGCGATCGCAGTTGGGCCCGGATGCGGTGGCAGGAAACCGTGTGTGACCGAGAGCGCGGCCGCCATCGGCACACCCACGTACAGCAGCGGTACGCGCGCGGAGGCGGCGATGCTGAACACCAACGGCAGCATCAGCACAAAGCCCACTTCGTAGAACAGCGCAAAGCCGACGGTAAAGCCGGTCAGCACCAGCGCCCACTGAATATGCTTCTCGCCAAATTTAGCGATCAACGTGGTGGCGATTCGCTGCGCCCCGCCGCAATCCGCCAGCAGTTTACCCAGCATCGCGCCGAAGCCCATGATCAGCGCGAGGCTGCCCAACGTGCCGCCGACGCCGGTTTTAATCGAAACGATAACTTTGTTGACCGGCATGCCCTGCATCATGCCAACGGCCAGCGCCACCAGAATCAGCGCAATAAATCCGTTCAGTTTGAAACGAATCATCAGCAACAGCAGTAACGCTACGCCAATCGCCACATAGAGTAATGGCATAATTTTTCTCCACTTTTGCGCACGGTAAGCTACCGGCAGCGGTTTATTTTGGTTATCCCAGAGGACATGAGAATCAACAACGTGCACCACAGGAAACATCCTGCCGAGCAATGTTACGGGTATCATGTTAAGGGTAACATTGCGTACAAAGCACCTGGCGCCGCAGCGGAATTTCTGTTTTGCGAAGGTGATCAACTTTTTGCCAGCGGGTTATCAGAATGTTTGCAGCGGGAGTGTCACGGCTTTTGGTTACACTTAGGTCTTTGAGCCAAACAAGAAGGACGTGCAGGTGAGTGAGAATCTGATCGAGTTGTACAGTAATCAACAAACCCTGTTTGGGCGCGGCAGCATTGACCAACTGATTCCGCTGCTGGCGGCCAATACCCAGCCGACGCTGCTGTTTTGCGGCCGCTCATTCCTGAATGGTCCGGCCTGGACGCGCTTAGGTGCCGCGCTCAACGATCACATCATCGGTTACGAGATTGTCAGCCATGAAGCCTCGCCGGATGAGATTGATGGCTGGGTGCGACGCTGGCGCGGCCATGTTGATCGCGTGGTGGCAATTGGTGGCGGCAGCGTGCTGGATGCGGCCAAAGCCTTTAGTGCGATGATGCAGCACCCGCTGAATACCGCGCGCTATCTGGAGAAAGTCGGTGATACGCCAGTGCAAGCGGTGACCTTGCCGCTGATCGCCATTCCCACCACGGCCGGCACCGGCAGCGAAGCCACGCAGAACGCAGTGGTGACCGATCAGCAGCATATTCAGGTCAAAGCCTCGCTGCGACATCCGGTGTTTGTGCCGCAGGTCGCGATTCTCGATCCCGATCTGCTAAAAGGCGCGCCCGACAGCGTGCTGGCAACCTGCGCCATCGATGCCTTCACCCATCTTTTCGAAGCCTATCTGTCGCGCAAAGGCAATTTGTTCACCCAGCAAACTGCGCTTAATGGGCTGCGACTGTTCTTCCAGGCCTGGCCAGATTTAAACCGTGACGACGAGCGTGGAGATGCCGCGCGCGAAGCGATGATGATGGCGTCATGGTTGGGTGGCGTGTGTCTGAGCAGCGCCGGATTGGGCGTGATCCACGGCATTGCCGGTGAGTTAGGGGCGATCAAGCCGTTCCATCACGGCGAAGTGTGCGGACGTTTACTGTTCCCGTTCCTCGAGGTGCTGGCAGAAACCGAGCATGCTGAACAGCAACGTTTGATGGCGCAGTTCGGCCAACAGCTGCTGCCGGACGATCCCGCGCCGCCCGCGCTGGCGTTGAAAGCCTGGATCCAGCAGCAGGCGATCGTGCCGTTCTGGTTAGAGGGCCCAACGCTGTCAGCCACCGACGTTGACTGGATTGTGTCACGCGCCAACAGCAAAAACGGCTGGGTCAGCTACGATGCACCGACGTTAACCGAGATGATCGCCGCCGCCTGGCGCATCGTCTAAATGATAACGGGCAGCCGACGCTGCCCGATTTTTTACTGCTCAGCCACTTTAAACATCGCCATCTCTTGCGCCAGCTGCGCCGCTTCATCACGCAGCGCCTGGGTATTTTCAGCGGTTTGCGTCACCAGCATCAGGTTTTGCTGAATACCGCGCTCCATTTGCGATACGGCCAGCGTCACTTCCGCGATACCTTTGCTCTGCTCATCACCGGCCACGCGCATCTCGCTGACTACCTGCTTCACTTTATGCACGTCGGAAACCAGCTGCGAAAGCTGCTGCCCCGCGCCTTCCACCAGTTTACTGCCGGCCAGCACGTTGCTGTCGGAATCGGCAATCAGCGCTTTGATCTCCTGCGCCGCCGTGGCGCTGCGCTGCGCTAAGGCCCGCACTTCAGATGCCACCACAGCAAAACCACGCCCTTGCTCACCGGCGCGTGCCGCTTCCACCGCCGCATTCAGGGCAAGGATGTTGGTTTGAAACGCGATGCTGTCGATCACCGTCAGAATCTCCGCCACGCGGCGCGACGAGGATTGAATAGCGCCCATGGTGCTCACCACTTCGCCCATCACTTCGCTGCTGCTGCGGGCAATCTGCGCGGTCTGTTCGGCGGCAGCATCGGCCAGTCGGGTATTTTCAGCGTTTTGCTGCACGGTGGCGTTAAGCTGCTCCATCGCCGCCGCACTCTGCTCAAGCGCCGCAGCCTGCTCGGCGATTTTCTCCGACAGCGCGGTGTTGCTGTGCGCTAATCCCGATGCGTTGGCCGCCACCGTTTCGCCGCTGCCCTGCACGCGAGTAATCACGCCCGCGATCTTATCGACAAAGCTGTTGAACGCACCGGCGATATCCGCCAGCTCATCGCGCCCACTTTTGGTCAGACGGCGGGTTAAGTCGCCATCGCCATTGGCAATCTCATCCAGCGCCGCGTGCGTCGCCTTCAGGCGTTGGCCAATGCGTTGGGTAAACGCCCAGGTTAACAGCAGCAGCACGATCATCGCCGGAATCAGGAAAGTGAAGATGTCGCGCATCATGGTACGCGCCAGGCCGCTGACGGCACTTTCCGGCGTTACCAGGCCAATTACCCAACCGGTGCCGGGCATGCGGAACAGCGTCACCTGTGTGCTGTTGTGCAAGTAGCCGTCTGCAAAATCCGAGAATTGTAATACATCGCCATCGCCCTTCAACTGGGCGATACGGGCGGCCAGCGGCGCCAGCCAGCTGGATTTTTCCGCCAGGCTGCTCAAGGTGGTGAGCGATTTCATATCCTGGCCTGGGTAATAGAGCAGGTTGCCCGCGCTATCGAGCGCAAAGGCGTAACCGCCCGTCACCTGCCCTTTCTGCTGCATAAAGCCCGCAAGATTATCCAGCTGCACATCCAGCGTTGCGACACCGGCAAACCGATCGCCCGCCGCATACGGCACGCTGCAGGTGACCATTTTCACACCGGAGACCGGATCCTGATACACCTCCGACCAACCGCAACGATCGCGCGGTCCGTTACGCACCGCGCTGTACCAGCTTTCCTGTTGATAGCCGTTGCCCGCAGGCAGGTTGTAGTCATCGGAATAGGCCAGCGCGCCATCACCCTGACGCGCCCAGAAGAAGCTACGACGCTGCACTCCGGCGCTAAACGCATCGGGTTCCGGCCACACGCCGCCGCCGGCAATGGTTTTATTGCCGCTGCTGTTGATGATTTGTGGGAAGCTTTGCTGCCACAGCGTGGCATCGTGCGGCAACACTTCAGCAAGGCGCGCCATGCTGACGGCCTCGCCTTCAATGCGCACCAGCTGCTGATTTAATTGGCTGACCAGATTGCTACCGGCCTGCTCAATCAGCGTATGGCTGGCTTCGATGACGCGCGGCTGACCGCGCAACAACAGAACGGAAAATACGACTGCGGTGGTGACGCACAGTAATAGCAGGCCACCCAGCGTCATGCGGGCAGCCAAACGGGTTGGCAACATAATTTATCCTTTCTAACCGACTGCATTAACGATTGAGATAAGAAGTGCCGCTCAGCGGCGAATTGTGCGTTCCGTCACAATCGAATATCGGCAAAGCAAAGAATAAATTCAGCTATAAATGACGATCAGATGACAAACGGCGGTTTGCCGGCCAGCATCTGCTCAATCACCTGTAAAACGCCCTCGTCGTTATTACCCGGCGCTTCAAAGCGGGCCGCATCTTTGACCTTCTGCGGTGCGTTCGCCATGGCAAAGCTGAAGCCCGACTGCTGCAGCATTTCGAGATCGTTACCGCCGTCGCCAAACACCAGAATTTCACTGCGTTCGATGCCCCAGCGTTTGCCCAACAGATCGAGGCCGTGACCTTTATGGTTGCCCGGCACGATCAAATCCACCGATCCATGACCGCTGGACGTGGCGGCAGCCGCCCCCTGATGCAGACGCTCAATGTCCGCCATCAGCGGTTCCACGTAATCATCAGACAGATTCAGCGCAAACTTGAACAGCTTATCGCCCGCCACGTCATCGAGGCTGCGAATCGCCTTCAGGCGGTGGCAATAGTGACGCATTTTCACCAGCCACTTTTCATCAAGGCCTTCGAAGTAGTACGCGCTGTCGCGTCCGCACAGGATGTAACGCAGTTCGGGATAGTTACCGTTGTGCAACGTATCCAGCACCGCATCAATATCCGGACGAGAAAACTCGCCGCAGAATAACTCTTCATCACAATCGATAATCCACGCGCCGTTCTCCGCCACAAAGGCAATTTCGTGGGCGATCTCAGGGAAGAAGGATTTGAGTTGGTAATACTGGTTGCCGCTGGCTACCACAAACTTGATGCCGCGCTGCTTCATTTCCTGATAGCAGGCGTTAAAACGCGCGCGATTGTACTGTTTCTTGTCGTCGAGAAAGGTGCCGTCTTTATCCACCGCCACCATTTTTACCACGGTCATCATCACTCCTTAACGTATCGAAAGGAAAAACGGGTCGTAGAGAGAATAACCTGGTGAGCGGATAAAGCGCAGAGAAACACGGATGGCCGCAGCCATCCGCGGGGGGATTAGTTAAACGCGCCGTTGAGCAGAATCGCGGTGATGATGCCGGTTGCTGCGGCCACCAGCACGTAATTACCGTCGATGTAAGCCCAATGCTCACCGCGCGGTGGTTCATACAGACCACGGTCACGCCAGTCATCTACGCGATAATGCGGACCACGAAACTCCGGCGGTGCCGGATAGCCGCGACGGAAGTCATGTCCGCCCCAGGCGAAGCGGTCGCCGTCACGATGCCCTTCCGGCATACGATGGTCAGCATAACGGTCATGACGATCCGGGCCGGGGCCGCGATCGTGGCCACGGTCATGATGATTGCCGCGATCCGGTCCGCGGTCGCCGCCACGATCCGGGCCACGTCCGTGGTCCTGATGCTGGTCGCCGCCGTGCGGCTGCCAGCGCTGGTCACCAGGGCCGTCTGCCCAGGAGACGCTAGATAACAGTGTGCTGCATGCAATAAATGACGCAATAAGAGTTAATGTTGTTTTTTTCATGGTGTTGCCTCCAATGATAACGGCGGTTGCTGTGCCGTTAAGCATTACTATTGATTAACTGGAGACAGAAAAGCATTTCCAAAACTCTTAAAAACCGCATACTTACAGGAAATTACGTCAACTTATCACTTTCTTAACGATTGTGTATTTTCTGACATTAACAGGATCGAAGAGACGCATCAGCGTTTATTGCGGCGAGAGCGGGAAATATAAAGAAAAACCCGATCGCAAGGATCGGGAGGATAATTCAATTTCCATAAATTGCATAAAGGGGTAAACCCTGCAAAAGTGAGGGTAAAACTGAAGCACACAACGCCACATCACTAGCATTGCCAGCAAACAATACCATTTAAAATTGAAAACTTCTTTTGAAAAGGGCTATTTTTCAGAAAAATACGCAAAAATTAAATGACAGAAAAGATATTTTTTTAGGAACGTTGTTTCAGGATAAATAAGGTCTGTGCTCTGACCAGATTCAGCAAAGACACAACAATAAGGCATTCAAACAGCTAATCCATGCTATCAAGCATCGTTAATATCCCTTTAAAAACAACACCATTGGCCTTTTAAACCTTTATAATCTCAGCACGCCGCACGCGCAACCTGATGAGTATTTAACAATTACTGCTCCTTATTAGGCCCGGATTGTTTATCACCAACATTAATACACAGCGGTGATTACTATCGTGCTCAAAATTACCCTGCTTGCGTAACGTTTAAATATCACGAGGCAGCCTGATAAACTATTTAGGGTAAACGTTTACATGAGCAGAATATTCGTTTGCACGCTCACTATCTCATGAAGAAGATAAATGGCGCGTTGAGGACGCCGGATGACGTGCTAACGCTGCAGCAGGACGAATCGGTCGACGCACCAGCTCACCGCTGCAATTCGGGCAGCGCTGCGCCAGGATACCTTCCGCGCACGCCACACAGAACGTGCATTCAAATGAACAGATGCGCGCCTCAAGCGACTCCGGCGGCAGATCTCTATCGCAGCATTCGCAGTTAGGACGTAGTTCCAGCATGATTTCCTCCGGTGAGTTTCAGCCACCATCATCACCGTAATAGTGCTGCCGCGCCAGCCAGTGAACAGACATCAGGCGGACAAATCGGGACATCTTGTGTCTGCTCTCTTCACGAGCTTGAGCGAACCATCGATCCTAAAAACATTACTTTCCCCGTTAAGCGTTCTATAGTTCATTCGCCCTATCTACTGACGAGACTATGTAATGCGTATTAAAGGACTTAATTTAGGCTTCTTTATCGTTATTTTGGCGATCGTCACCTTCGCCTTTTTTGATGTGCTGACACCCTATTTTTCTGCCATTTTCTGGGCCGCGATTCTGGCGGTGATCTTCCATCCACTGAAGTCGCTGCTGCGCCGTAAAATGGGCGATCGCAACGGTCTGGCTTCGTTCGCTACGTTACTGATTATCTGCCTGATGGTGTTCACGCCGCTGGCGCTGATCACCTCTTCAATGGTGGTTGAAGTTAACACCGTCTACACCAAGCTGCAGAACAACTCCGCGCAGTTCCCTGCGGTGTTTGCCGATCTGCTGCAGCATCTGCCTTCCTGGGCACGCAACTATCTCGCCGATAACAACCTGAACAACGCGCAGGAGATTCAGCAGAAGCTCTCTGGCTTTGCGCTGAAAGGCGGCCAATACATGGCGGGCAGCGTGTTCCTGATCGGCAAAGGGACCTTCACCTTTACCGTTGGCTTTGGCGTGATGCTCTATCTGCTGTTCTTCCTGTTGAAAGATGGCGCCTGGCTGGTGAATTTAATTCTGGAAGCGCTGCCGCTTTCAACTTACGTGAAACATCACCTGCTGATGAAGTTCGCAGCGGTATCGCGTGCCACGGTCAAAGGCACGGTGGTGGTTGCGGTGGTACAAGGTGTGCTGGGTGGCATCGCCTTCTGGATCACCGGCATTGATGGCAGCTTGCTGTGGGGCACCTTGATGGCATTCCTGTCGCTCATTCCGGCGGTCGGTTCCGCTATTGTCTGGGTACCAGCAACCATCTTCTTTTTCGCCACCAGCGCCATCTGGAAAGCGCTGTTCCTGATTGGCTTCTTCGTAGTGGTGGTTGGACTGGTGGATAATATTCTGCGTCCGCTGCTGGTCGGTAAAGACACCAAAATGCCGGACTATCTGATCCTGATCTCCACGCTGGGCGGCATGGAAGTGTACGGCATCAACGGCTTTGTCATTGGTCCGCTGATCGCCGCGCTGTTTATTGCCTGCTGGAATCTGCTTTCTGGTCGCGATAACCGTGAGAACTCTGAAGAGATTGACGAAGAGTTTATCGAAGAGGGTAAAACCCGCGAGGAAGAGGGCAAAATCCGCGAGTAAGCGTTTCAAACGGCTACCGTTTATCGGTAGCCGCATTCACGCATGAGAATATCGGCCAGCCATTTGCTATCATCGTGGCATTGATTACGGCTTGCGACAAAAGAGAACAACATGTCCATGGAATCCTCCTTAGCGCGTGAAAATCAGGTTCTGTCAGTCTTCGATTTTGACGGCACGCTGACCATTCACGACAGCTTCATCCCCTTTCTGCGCTTCAGCTTTGGCAAACGCGCGTTCGCACGCAAAATTGCCAAACTGGCATTCCCAACGCTGCGCTGCATGCGGAAAAAGCTAACGCGTGATGAGTTAAAAGAAGTGTTGATTCACACCTTTTTAACCGGCGTTGAGGAGCAATGGATCCGTCAGCAGGCGCAACTTTTCTGCGCGGCAAACTGGAATAAGCTAATGCGCCCAGCCGGGTTGTTAGCGGTTGCCGCCGAAGTGAACTCCAGCGCCGAAGTGACCATCTGTTCCGCCTCGCCGGCGATGGTGTTAGAACCGTTCGCCGAGCGACTGGGCATCAATCTAATCGGTACCCAATTAGAAGTCGTTGACGGCATTCTTACTGGTAAAATTACCGGCCATAACTGCCGCTGCGGGCAAAAGGTCAAGCGACTGGAAAGCGTTTACGGCCCGCTGCATAACTATCACCTGCGCGCCTGGGGCGATACGCGCGGTGATTTTGAGTTACTGGCCGCCGCGCAGGATCCACACTGGCGTCATTTCCATCCAACGTGGAAAAAACGCCGCGTGCCAATGGAAAAACTGCGCATGCTGCGTCTGGATCCTTAGGGGCACAATTCGGGCTGATCAATAAATCCGGTCAGCCTTTGCTGCATCCAGCCACGGCTTAAACTCCTCCAGCAGCAGATCGTATAACCGGTCTTCCGCCAGGCTGGCAAAGTTGTCGATGGCGAAGAAATGGGTGTTGTCGATGCGGCGATCGTTGAAGTTATCCAAATCCTGCAAAATGCCATAATTACTGCCGCCGAGGCCGACAAATTTCCAGAAGATGGGATAGTTAGCCGAGCGGCGAATCGCCTCTTTGATGGCGCGGGTTTTGCTGATGCCGCCGTCGGTAATGAAAACCACGTACACCGGCAGATCGCTGTGCCTAAAGGTATCAATCAGCTCTTCCATGACCGGCGGTTCATTATTAGTGCCGCCCAGTCCGGGTAAAATCTCCCACGCCGATGTCTTGCCGCCACGCTGGATGGTAGCGATGTAGCCATCAAGATTATCCAAGGTTACATCGGGATATTTCGCGTGCTGCTGACCGAAGCCCCAGACATCCATCGAACCGTCATCATCAAACTGCGCCGCCAGCACCGCAATGCGATCTAATACGGCCTGCACGTTGCCCTTACTAAACTGCCCTTTCATCGAACCCGAAGCATCCAGTACAAATGCCACCTTCGCTTTCACCATTTGTAGCTGGTATTTGCTCAGGCTAACGCTGGCGTTTTTCGCCAGGCTCACTAATCTTGGCGCTTTCTGTTGCAGCTTTTTCTCCAGGCTTACCACCGTTGGCGCGGCAGGCTGAGGATCGGGCTGGGCGATATCCACGCCATAATGACGCGCCAATGGTTCGAGCCCGCCGTTGAATCCCTGCCCCAGCGCGCGCAGCTTCCAGCCGCCATTGTGACGATAAACCTCGGCCAGAATCAGCGCCTTCTCGCCGCGCCCGTGCGTTTCCGGGCTGAACTGCGCAATATTTTCGGCGGTTAAGCTCAGGCTGTTGAGCGCATTGATCGCCTCGTCGCCGTCAATCACTAAGGTGACGGCGATTTTACTGACGCTGGCGGCAATCTTCATCAGATCCAGATTAATGGTGCAGCCTTGCGGCGTGCTCTGCATGACCACACTGCGATTGGCGGTTGTGGGCTGATTGAAGAAGATGAAATCGGCATCGCCACTCACTTTGCCTGTGGCATCGAGCAGGAAAACACTGGTATCCACATCGCCGCGCAACGTGGATGAAGCAGCATAGTGCAGGCGCAACGTCAGTTCGGTGGTGTTCAGCGGCAGGTTCTGGCCCGGTTGTAACATCATAGTTTTAACCTCCTGTTAAGGATGCGTCCTTTGGATAATAAAAAGCCCCGGACCAGCCGGGGCTTTGATAGCAATGCTTTGAATCAGACGCTCACGCCGTGCTGCGAAGCCAGCGCTGACAGGCCGCCTGCGAAGCCCTGACCAACGGCCTTGAATTTCCACTCGGCACCATTCCGATACAGCTCACCAAACACCATCGCGGTTTCGGTAGACGCATCTTCAGACAGGTCAAAACGGGCGATTTCAGCACCGCTGTCATTATTGAAGATACGCATGAAGCTGTTGCTCACCATGCCGAAGTTCTGCTTACGCGCTTCGGCATCATAAATGGTCACCGCGAAGACCAGCTTCTTCACCTCAGCCGGTACTTTAGACAGGGTAATTTTAACCTGCTCGTCATCGCCATCGCCAGCACCGGTGCGGTTATCGCCCTGATGCTCAACGGAACCACAAGCGCTCTGCTTGTTGTTGAAGAAGATGAAGCTGGCATCGCTCAGCACTTTACCGTCGTCACCGACCATAAATACTGAAGCGTCGAGGTCGAAATCCTGACCATCTGTTACACGTGCATCCCAACCCAGACCCGCCATGGCAACATTCATGGTTGGTGCTTCTTTAGTCAGGGAAACGTTACCGCCTTTTACCAGAGAAACTGCCATTTTAAAGCTCCTGCTTTTAATTGGATGATGCGGGCAGCGCGAAGCTACCCGTGATAATTAAGACGCGTTGATGCCGTACTGAGCACATACCGAAGCGAGGCCGCCGGCATAACCCTGGCCTACCGCGCGGAATTTCCACTCGGCGCCGTTACGGTAAAGCTCACCAAACAGCATCGCGGTTTCGGTGGAGGCATCTTCGGTCAAATCGTAACGCGCCACTTCACTGCGATCATCATCGTTGACCAGGCGGATAAACGCGCCGGAAACCTGGCCAAAGCTCTGACGACGGGTCTGCGCATCGTGGATGGTGACCACAAACACAATCTTGTCGACGTCAGCCGGAATCAAATCCAGTTTGATTTTCAGCGATTCATCATCGCCATCGCCTTCACCAGTACGGTTGTCACCGGTGTGGGAAACGGAACCGTCGGAAGAGACCAGATTGTTGTAGAAAATAAAGTCAGCATCGCCGCGGACTTTACCGCTGGCGGACAGCAAGAACGCTGACGCATCAAGGTCAAAGTCCTGACCATCGGTGGAACGTGCATCCCAGCCAAGGCCAACGAGGACGTTTTTCATGGTTGGTGCCGCTTTGCTCAGCGAAACGTTACCGCCTTTAGAAAGAGAAACGCTCATTGTAATTACCTCTTGGTTAATGATTTTTCAGACTCATTGCTGGCAGAAGATCAGCTCTCTTCTTTTTCCTCGGGTTTACCGGGGAACATCACGCTGAGTACGATACCGACCGCTAACACGCCGAGTACCACAAACAGGCTGGCGCTAGCAGAGATGCTGTAGCCGTGATGCCAGATATGATCGGTAGCATTCAGACCCAGTTTCACCGCGATGAAGAACAGCAGCACGATAACGGCTTTCTCGAGGTGAACCAGATACTGCTTCAATGCTTCAAGTACGAAGTACAGTGTACGCAAGCCGAGGATGGCGAACATCATGGCGCTATAAACGATCAGCGGTTCACGGCTTACTGCGATAATCGCCGGCACGGAGTCAAAGGCGAACATCACGTCAGAGAGTTCAACCACCGCCACACACAGCATCAACGGCGTGGCATACAGCGCCGCTTTCTTGCCGCGACCAATCGCTACGTCTTTGTTTTCTGGCTTCTGCAGCTCTTCATCAACTTCCTTCTGATTCAGCAGGAAGGCGTTACCGCGCATTTTTGGCCAGATTGGGAAGAAGCGCTTCACCATGCGATAAGCAAGGTGCTGCGAGTAATCTTCGATCTCGTCGCTGTCATCGCCGCTTTTCAGCATCATCACCGCCGTCCACGCGACGATCAGCGCAAACACGATTTCGACGTACGGACCAAGGCTCAGCAAGCCGGTACCGATCGCCACGAAGATGCCACGGAAAACGATGGCACCGATGATGCCCCAGTAGAGCACGCGGTGACGATAGCGGTCCGGAACGGCAAACCACGAGAAGATCGCCATCATCACGAACAGGTTATCGACGGAAAGTACTTTCTCCAGCGCGTAACCGGTCACGAACAGGCTGGCAACTTCAGCGCCGTGATGGATATAGAGGAAGCCGGCGAAACCCATCGCCACCGCCACCCAGAACACTGACCACAGCGCCGCGCTTTTCAGCGAAATCGGCTTGTCGCCGCGGTGCATGAACAGGTCGATAAAAATAGCGCCCACCGACAGCGCGATGAAAACCGCGACTGTTTCAGTTGGGAAGCCAATGTGCGTAGACACCATGATGAACCCTTAAAAGATAAAAAATTACAGACCAAATATTGCTGGATCAAAGCCCAAAGCGACGGCGATTTCGCGCACCGCTTTCTGCTCGTCAGCATCAAAATCACCATCACTCTTACCGACAGCAATACCTACGCGGATCGCCAACTGTGCGGCTTCCGGCTGATCTTTCAACGCCATGATGTACTTCATGGTTTCGCCCTTGCCGATTTCCAGATCGAAATCAAAGCTGCTCACCAGTTTGTTGAAGAACTCAATCACTTCATTGGTATCAAAGACTTTCAACTCTTCGGAGGCGCGCAGAAAACCGATCATCTTCTGCTTCTCTTCCGCGCTCACGCCGCCGTCTGCCACCGCAATGCGTGCGCACACCGCGACGGTGCCTTGCATAAATTTCTTGTTCTTAAAGCGGCTAACCTGTTTAGTTAATTCATCGCGGCCGGAATTAAATGCCCCTTTGACCTTGTTGAAAAAGCTCATAGTGAATCCTCTGTCTGTTATTATTTGGAGCCGGCTCGCCAGTTGAATCCCCAACCGAAAGCTTTGTCCATATCGGAATGCCCGTTAAAGAACTGATTGATACGCTCGACGCGGATACTGCCGTTCTCATTGACCAGGCGAGCAATCGCACACATGTTGCGGCGGTTCTCCCCTTCAGTCATACGCGTTTCAATCGGAGGCTGGTCTGGAATGTGCAGCGTGACTACGCCATCCGTCTTGTCCCAGCTCGCCGCACCTTGATAGATGAAGGCGAAAATTAATACCTCGCGAATCTGACTCCATTCGCGACCGTTGATGTGCAGCCATTCGCCGTCGGTCACTTCGCCAGTGCGATCGTCGCCCTGCAAGTGTACGAAAGGTTTGGCATGCATAGCGCCAAAATTGCCGCCCAGCGCCTGGATCACACCGCGCGAGCCGTCTTGCAGCTCAACGAAGGCGCCGAGATCGAGATCCACGCCTTTGTTGCCGCCGAACAATCCGCGCAATCCGCCGCCGCCACTGCTGGTTTCACGGTGCCAGTTCAGATTGATGCGGATCTCACCGAAGTTATCGCGCTTGGTCAGGCTGATGGCTGGCTTCTCTTTGGTAAGAGACACTTTGCTCAGATTGATTTTTGCCGGCGCGGGTGTCGGTGCTGGAGCCGGTGCCGTCTGCGGTGCAGGCGCAGGCGTTGGGGCAGGCGCGGGTTCAGCCACATCCACACCAAAATGTTCCGCCAGCGGCTTTAAGCCGCCGTTGAAACCCTGCGCAATAAAGCGGAATTTCCACTCATTATTACGGCGGTAAAGTTCGCCGAGGATCAACGCTGCTTCCTGACGTCCTACCAGCTCCACGCTGCCATTCAGCAACACTTCACCGCTGCTCCACCTGCCGTTTGCAAACCCGACACGTTGCGGCCGCCGGTAAAGGTTTCTGCACGCACGTCAGACGCAGGCGGGTGAGATCGACAGAGAAGGCGGAGTTGTGCCCTTCGCTTTTCAGGCTGATGGTGCGGTCATCGTTATCCGGCTGACCGTAGAACACCATATCGGCATCGCCATTGACTTTGCCGCTGGCGAACAGACGAAAGGCCGAAGCATCAACGGCGGCGCCAGCGAGTACGCGCACCGTCAGCAGATTAGCGGGAACGGGAGCATTGCTCCCCGGCGTCATATTCATTAGCGCCCCACTGCGGCAACGATGTCGTTTTGCATCGCGTCAATGGTACGGCCGGCACTCGCGCGGCCATGCGCCGTGAAGTCCCACAGCCCGGCGTTGCGGTGCAGCGAAGCAATCACAATGCCGGTATGGCTGCCTTGCTCAGTCAGCTCATAGCGCGCCAGCTCTTTGCCGTTTTGATCCACCACGCGGCAGAAGGCATTTTCCACTTCATTGAAGGTTTGACCCTGGAAGCTGTTCACGGTGAACGCCAGATACTCAACGTTAGCTGGCAGACGTGACAACTCAACGATGATCACTTCATCGTCGCCATCGCCTTCGCCAGTACGATTATCACCGCTGTGTTTCACCGCACCACATTTGGAGGTTAATGCGCGGAACCAGATGGTATCAATGGCATGACCGGATTGATCCAATAATACGCAGCTGGCATCCAGATCGATGGAATCGCTGCCACCACCAAAAAGCTTGCCCATGAAGCCTTTCTTTTTAATGGGATCCCAGCCTAAGCCGAAATGTAATTTATTCAGCGAAGCGGTTTGTTTGCTGAGTGAAACCGTCTGATTCTTGCTTAATGAAACCATGTCATAATTCCTTCAAACAGGTTTGAAAAGGGTTTTATATTTGCAACAAATTCCATGAGAGCAAAATCATAACATGAGGATATTCATGTTCAGCATTAATTTTCACAGCAATTTTATGAAACACAATAAATCCTTGCAGAAGAACGACTTAAAAGAATCCAGCCCGAACCAGTAACGCACTAAACATGACAATTCTTTACATTAAAATTCATAAGGTTACGTTATAGTAAAAAATCATATTATGATTGACTCATTTCAAAGTGAGAAATAAACTCGCAAACCATAATCCAGCCACCAGCCTCTTGCGGAAATAATTAGAAATGTCTCACAAAATTTGGCTAATGGAAGGTTTATCCTCCCAGCGCGATATAATTAATGGCATAACATCTGCAGCTAAAAAACATAACTACAACGTGTCGATTTATGCATCACATCGCCAATCGCGTAATGAAATACTTTCGCTGGCGGATCATGCATTAATTGAACCTGGTGATGTTAATCAGCGCCTCGAATTTATTCTTTCTACCGTAGAAAAATATGCCATTCAGGCGATCCATACCGGTCGACATGCTCATTGGTTTGAAGCCCATCGCGCCGCTATCGAAGCCAGCGGTGCGCGCTTAACCACCGGCGCACGCGATGTTGTAATGCTGGATCTGGCCGATGACAAAGTCGCGTTTGCCCACCATATGAAAAGCCTGAATTTGCCGGTGGTGCCTTCACTGCGCGTGGATTCACCCGTACAGTTGCGTGAGCTGATCGCCGGTAAACCCTTTGGCGATCTGCCGCTGTGCGTAAAACCGGTTACCGGTATTTATGGCATGGGATTCTGGCAGTTTGATGAGAGCGCCTCGCCGATGGCGCCGTTTACCCATCCCGACGCACGCCGGGTGAAAGCCGAATATTACTTACAGGCGCTGGAGGCCGCCGACAGCATGGAGCCGCTGGTCCTGATGCCGTATCTGCCGGGCCCGGAATATTCGGTTGATATGCTGGCGGAAAACGGCAAGGTGCTGGCCGCCGTGGCGCGCCGTAAAGAAGGGGCGCTGCAGTATCTGGAGAACCGCGGCGAAGCCTTTGAGCTGGCGCTAGCCTGTGCCGCTGCGATGGGCGCGGATGGATTGATCAACGTGCAGACGCGCAATGATGCCAGCGGCAAACCGCTATTACTGGAGATCAATATGCGCCCTTCCGGCGGCATTGGTTACACCCGTTTCAGCGGCGTCAATCTTCCCGGCTTGTTTGCCCTGCGCCAGCTAGGCTTGATCAGTCAGCAGCAGGTGATCGACAACGCCTGCCGCGACTTCACGCAGCCACCGTCCGCGCGCTGAGCGACGTGGTGGCGTACAACCCGTCCTGTCCAACCAGGTTCAATAAGGAACAATCCATGACCACACTTTGGAGCAGGACGCTGTCATGCGGCACGCTGAGCGTTACGCCAACCGGCGGCATCAGCGCCATCGACGATCTGTTCGAGATCGCCGAGCGCCGCAATCCCAAGCGCGCTTTTTTGTTCGTCAGTAAAGTGCTTGGCCGCCACATTCCGGTGGCGCCGGAGAAAATGCGCGCCGTGTATCGCCAGCTGGCGGAGCAGTTTCCGCCGCTTTCTGACGGCCCGGTGCTGTTTATCGGCATGGCGGAAACCGCCGTTGGCCTCGGCGCAGGCGTGTTTGATGAAGTGCGCCAGCACGTCAGTGAGCCGGTGTATCTCACCTCAACGCGCCATCCGCAGCAGGCGGATTTGCTGTGCGAGTTTAAAGAGAATCACAGCCACGCCACCGATCATCTGATCTACCTGCCCGATGATGCGCAGCTGCGCCAGCGCGTGCTCAACGCGCGCACGCTGGTAATGATTGATGACGAAGCCACCACCGGCAACACCTTTATTAACCTGCTCGAAGCGCTGCGCAACGACGGCGGCGCAGATCGAGCAGGAGCAGGTTATCGCCGTCACGCTCACCGACTGGAGCGGCGATGCGTTATCCGCGCGCTGTCCGGTGCCGGTGCGCAGCGTGTCGCTGGTGCAAGGCGACTGGCACTGGCAGCAGGATCCCGACGCCGCACTGCCGCCGATGCCAGCGATGGTGCTTAACGATGCCGCACCGTGCCCATCACCGGCAAACAGCGCTGGGCCGACTCGGCATGGCAGCGCCAACGGGCGATTTGGGGCGCGCGATTCAGGCGCAGCCGGGAGAGAAAATTCTCGTGCTCGGCAGCAGCGAATTTGTCTGGGAACCCTTCTTGCTGGCAGAACGTCTGGCGACTCAGGGCGCAGAGGTGAAATACAGCTCCACCACGCGCTCGCCGATCGCCAGCGGATTTGCCATCGAATCGGCTATCGCCTTCGGCGATAACTACGGTCTCGGCATCGCCAACTTCGTTTACAACGTGGCGCATCAGCAGTTTGACCGCATTTTGCTGTGTATCGAAACGCCGGTCGACAGCGTGGATCCGCTGTTAACCACGGCACTGGCCAAGGTTGCGCCACAGGTGGAGGTGATCAGCTATGAATAAACCGGTGATTTTTTCCGACCTTGACGACACGCTATTTCAAACGCGCCGCAAAATGGTGGACGAGCTGGATCTTGAGCCGTTCCGTACTGGCGCACTCGATCTCAGCCTGCAACCGCGCAGCTTTATGACGGAAGAGCAGTCGATGCTGGTTGACTGGATGATCGAGCAGGCCGATTTGATCCCGGTCACCGCCCGCGGCACCGAAGAGATCGCCCGCGTGCAGATCCCTTTCCGATCGTGGGCGGTGACCACGCACGGCGCGGTGATCCTTAATCCGCAAGGCGAGGAAGATGCCGCATGGCGCGCGCACATGCTGGAAAAACTGACGCCGTACGGCCCGGCGCTGCTCTCGATGCAGCAGGCGATCACCGACCTGATGGCAGAGCGCGACATCAACGGCTGGGCGCGCATCAACTATGAATATGGCGTAACGCCGATCTATCTGGTGATGAAGCACCGCGACAGCACGCGCCTCGAAGAGCTTTACGCCATCGCCGATGAAATCGAGCAACGCTTCCCCACCGCCGGCTATTACATCCATCGCAACAGCAACAACGTCGCCTGGCTGCCGAACGTGGTGGAAAAAGGCTTAGCCGTCAGCTACCTGCTGGAAAAGCTGCGTAACGAGCGCGGCGTTTTCCCAGTGATTGGCCTTGGCGACAGCCTCAGCGATCACCGCTTTATGAAGCTGTGCAGCTGGTACGGCATTCCGCGTCAGAGCCAGTTTGCCGAACGCATCAACCAGGCAATATTCGGAGAACAAACAGATGGTGAATAACTTGCCTTTCTCTGGATCGTACCAAGCCGGCGACGTCGAATTTCTGCTGAAGCCGGTTGAAATCGACATGACGCCGGTGGAGCAAAAAGAGCAGCTGATCCAATCTGGCGCGCGCCACTATTCCGAGATGTTGAGTCAGGAACCGGAACCGACGCGCTGGCACCTTGAGCTGTTTTCCCGCGCGCTTGACGCCGGTGCCGGACGCCTGGCGCAAGAAGTCACCATGCTGGCGCGGACGCTGGCACAACAGTTTGGCGACACGCCGATTGTGCTCGCCAGCCTGGTGCGCGCGGGCGTGCCGCTCGGCGTGATGCTGCAACAGGCGCTGCGCGCGATGGGCCGCGAATCCTACCATTACGGCATCAGCATCATCCGCGATCGCGGTATTGATCAGGCCGCGCTGGAGATCATCGAAGCGCGCCACGGCACCGCAGGCATTGTGTTCGTTGATGGCTGGACCGGCAAAGGCGCCATCACCGGCGAGCTGATCCGCAGCCTCGAACATCGTCCCGGCTATCCGGCACAGCCGCGCTTGGTGGTGCTGGCCGATCCGTGCGGTCGGGCGTGGCTTTCGGCCAGCGATGATGACTGGCTGATCCCGTTTGGCATTATGGGCGCGCCGGTTTCAGGGTTAATTTCGCGCTCGTTGTGGTCTGAAGCGGGCTTACACGGCTGCGTGCAGTGCGACCATCTGGCGCAATACGATTGCAGCCAGCAGCTGGTGAACACCGTGGCGGAATATGCGCGATCGCTGGATGTCAACGCCCTGCCCGCGTGCCAGCAGGATCCACAACATCAGCAGCAACTGGTGGCGCAAAGTGAAGCGGTGATCGCCATGCTGGCGGCGCGTTATCAGGTGAACAGCATCAACCGCATTAAGCCGGGCATCGCCGAAGCCACGCGCGCCGTGCTGCGTCGCGTGCCGGATCAGGTGCTGGTCCGTTCGGTGAACGATCCCGACGTGGCGCTGCTGGTCTATCTTGCCCAACAAAAAGGGCTGACCATCACAGAAGCGGGTGCCGATCTTGGGCAATACCGCGCCGTGACGATAATCAAAAAGGTGCTGTGATGAACGGCCGTCTCTCTCCATGGCGATTGGGCGCAACGCTGTATATGCCGGCGGTGCGCAGCGATATCGTCGATGCCATTCTGCACAATAAAATCAGCGGGTTGCGCTCGCTGGTGATCTGCCTGGAAGATGCGGTCAGTGATGCGGATTTGCCGCAGGCGCTGCACAATCTCCAGCAGATCCTGCTTGTGTTGAATGCCGAACAGCGTGCCAATGGCAACGCGCAGTGGCCGCTGGTGTTTATCCGTCCGCGCAACAGCGAGATGGGCGCGTGGCTGGTGGAAAACCTCAACCTCAGCGCGATAGACGGTTTTGTGCTGCCGAAATTCACCGCCGACTCCTTGCCGCTGTGGTGGCAGATTCTTGAACCGAGCCATCTGTGCATGATGCCGACGCTGGAAACCGAAGAGGTGTTCGACGTGGTGGCGATGCGCGAGCTGGCCCACGCTGCAAAACCATGCCTGCCGCGAGCGCGTGATCGCCCTGCGCATCGGCGGTAACGATTTGATGAATGTGCTGTCGCTGCGCCGTTCACGTCACTTCACGCTGTATGACAGCCCGATGGGTTACACCATCAAAATGCTGTGGCGGTATTCGCGTCGCGCGATTTTGCGCTGACCGCACCGTATGCGAGCACATCGACGATCAGCAGATTATGGATCAGGAAACTGGTGGATATCGCGCACGGTTTGGTGGGCAAAACCGCCATTCATCCGAGCCAGATCGGCAAGATTCAGGAGATGTTGATGGTTTCCGCCAGCGATCAAGCGGATGCCTTCCGCATCCTCAATTCAAGCCAGGCGGTATTCAAATCGCAGGGCGCGATGTGCGAACCGGCGACGCATCGCCGCTGGGCTGCCGCCCATCCTGGCGCGCGCGCAGGAATACGGCATCGCACCCGATACCCGCTCAGACGGCGCGTTGATGCTGGTAACCTGACAAACCCCTTAGGGTGGCATTCCTGCCCACCGCGTTACCACTGAACCACAAACCGGACGTAGGAATTTTCGGACCCTATTTACCTGATATTTAAATACCCTCTGATACTGTCGAAAACCGTTTGCCAGGAGGGCGATACCGACCATTGACCACTAACGCAGGCCTCAATCGACCATGCAACTCAGTACCCGACAGACACGCGTATTTATGCTCGCCTCACTGCTCAGCAGCGGCAAACCGGTCGCATCCAGCCGCATTCTCGCCTCGCTCGACTGCTCCGAACCCACGCTGACGCGCGCGCTAAAAGAGCTACGTGAATCCTGGTCTGCGGAGATCAAATACAGCCGCCTCACCCACTGCTACCAACTTACTGAACCCGGCAAGCTGGACAAGAAAAGCCTGCGCCATATTAATGAAGCGCTCAAACTTAATGCCGAACTGCAACAAAGCGAAACCGTCAGCCGGGTATTTCTGGATAAAGAGAAAAAGAAAGCGGTGTCGCTGTCGTTGCGTATGTCTGTTTTGAGGAAAATCGATCAGGTTGTGAGATTGAGTGAAACGACGAGGAGTGATGCGGTGGAGATGCTGGTTGAAAGCGGTTGGATGAGTTAATTGAAAAGTTAATGCTTAAAAGAACGAGTTAAAACGGCAGTAAATATTTCAGCAGTAGTTTAACGACGTTGAGTGGTGGGGTGTATTGCCAACGCACTTTAGCGATACCAATTCTACATCAGCCCCTTAAATTTTTGCTGGACCTTATCGACATTGCCAATGTCCCCTAACCTGCCAAAACTGTTAACGTAATCACGTTTCATCGATCGTTATTTTCATCCTCAACATTCACATCTTCGCACCACATGTTTACTCACGCAGAACAGCCTTCCCCTTTATTAAATTATAAAAAATCGTTCAAAATCAGTATGTAAAATTAAAAACCGCAGTTACTGAATCGCATTAGGATTACTAGTAATGTCGAGTGAAAATCCTTGCTAAAAATTGGAATCCTGTTTCACAAACTCAAATTGTTAGTTTGATCAACTATCACTCCTTGTAATATCCTCAGGGCCGTTGGTCGGTGGAGATCGCTCTTTCAGGGCAGCGAGTCCACCTTTGCTCGGCTAAGTAAGCAGCGTGAGCAACAGCCATTTCTCGATTGAAATCGGTGATTGGATTAATGGATTAACAATGCTCAGGCGTTACCAGGAAGGTGCCCATGACGTTTTCACAACACAACATCACAGCGAATACTCTCGATGAGCTGATGCAGGATACCTGGCTATTGGCGCTCGCGATCCGTAATGGGCAATCCATCACGGTTGATGATGCACTCTACCAGCGCTGCTTCAATACGATTCAACAGGTTCAGCATCACCTCACGACAGCGGGAGCATCCGCTTCTCTCTGCGAAGAAATCAAATTTGCGCACTGCGTCTTTCTCGACGAACTGATCATGACCATTCCGCAAGCTGATATCTCTGCCTGGTGGAAACGCACACCTTTGCAGGGGCACTTTCTCGGGCACCTCATTGGTGGTGAGCAATTCTTTGACCGCGTCAAAAATCTGCTTCATGAACCTGCAACAGCTCAAGCCGCCATTAGCTGCTACTACAGAATGTTGCATTTGGGTTATGCCGGAAAATACCGAACGGAAGACGATGAGGAGCGACAGTTGCTGATGCAGCAGCTAAAAGCGCTATTGCCGAAGCAGATTGGATCTGCCGACTCAGCAATAATTATCCAGCGCTCGAAACATAAAACATCTTTCTGGCAACGTTCTCCGTGGCTTATTCGCAGCAGTGTGCTGGTTGCCATTATTCTCGCCACTTTCATCATGAACGGTCATCTGCAATATCTGTTAGTCAAAGGGTAGGCTTCAGGCAAACAAATTTCAGGAAGGAATCTGTAAATGGGCAAGAGGGATTTTGTGATTACGGCTGGCAAGACGCCGATATACAGCCACTATCAACTGAGCATCCAGACGCTGAAAAATCAGCGTCCCGATATTCTTTTGTCAGTGCTGCGTTTTAGCGGTGAAGAGGCATTAAATTCGCCGTGGAAGTACAGTATTGAACTCACCAGCGCTACACGCGATATTCCCGCCGATATTCTGATTAACAGCACGGCCCAGTTATTGTTTTACCCTGACGGCCAACCCTGGCTGTCAGTGGAACCTCGCATTTTGCGCGGTGTAGTTACCGCTTTCCAGCAGTGCGAATCCTCTGCTGACCAAACACGTTATGTGGTCACGCTGGAATCGCGCCTTGCGCTGCTAAAAAACAGCCTGACCTATGCCGTTTACCAGCATAAAAGTGTACCGGGTGCGGTAGAGGATATCCTTAAACGCTGGGAATACTCCTCGCTGGATTATCACTTTCGCCTGAATACTCAATATCCGATTCGCGATTTCTATATCTCATATGCGGAGAGCGATCTCGCCTTTATAGAGCGTCATCTGTCGCGCATTGGTGTCTTTTATTACTTCACCTGGGATGAAGAAAACCACCGAGATGTGCTGGTACTGGGTGACAGCGCGCAGGCCTATGGTGCTGAGCAAAGCATCGTCTTTCGCCATCCGTCAGGGTTATTTGATGGCGGCCTGGAATCTCTCTGGGATATTTCCGTTAATCGCCAATCCGTTGCCGCCAGCACACGACTCAATGATGAGTATTACCGCAACGCGCAAAATGACATGCAGGCGCAAGCGGAAACCGATCCTGATAAGCCGGCGCTTACGGGAGAGCTGTATCGCTATGGTGAAAACTATCAGTTGCTCGGCAAGGAGTATCAGGCTCTACCGGAACAGGGACAGTGGTTTGTCAGACGTCGCCAGGAACGCCTGATCACCGAGCAGGTCACTTTCGACGGTATGAGCAACGGCATGGATATCCGTCCGGGCATGGTGATCTCGCCACAAGGTAAAGAGTGGCCAGATGCGCCGGATGGCCTGCTGGTAGTGTCTACCTCATCAACCCGTATTTCGCGCGATACCGCCTATGTTATCCGCTTTACCGCTGTGCCCGTTCGGCCGCAAAGCACTTATCGCCCACCGTTGAAAAGCTGGCCGCACATCGCAGGCACGCTGCTGGCTCGCGTTACCAGCCCGGTAGAAAATGCGCAATATGCAGAACTTGATGAACATGGCCGCTATCGGGTGCGTTTTCAGTTCGATCTAAACGAATCCTGGCAGTCTGGTTTTGAAAGTGTACCGGTGCGGCTGGCGAAGCCCTATGCAGGCAATGTCTACGGTTGGCACTTTCCACTGATAGCCGGAACGCAGGTGATGATTGCCTTCACCAACGGCGATCCGGACAGGCCTTTTATTCTCTGCTCGGTACATGATTCTCGCCATGAAGATCATGTCAATCTCTATAACTATCATCGCAATGTGCTGAGGACGCCGGCGAACAACAAACTCCGCTTTGAGGATCGCCGTGGATATGAACATGTCAAACTGTCGACGGAATTTGGCGGTAAGAGCCAACTCTCACTCGGACATATCGTCGACAGTTCACGTAGCAAGCGCGGCGAAGGGTTTGAGCTGCGTACAGACAGCACCGGTACGCTGCGAGCCGGCAAGGGCCTTTTCCTGACGGCTGATAAGCAGGCCACGGCAACCGGGCCGGTACTGGAAATGACATCGGCAATAAGCCTGGTCAAAGGTGCGATCAGCCAGATGAGCGACTGGCAGTCGATCACTCAGTCGCACCATAATCTCCAGCCCGATGTCACGCATCTCAGGGCTTATCTGGCCGCCGTCGACCAGCTCAAATCCCCTGCCATGTTGCTGAGTGCGCCAGAAGGCATTGGCGTTGTCAGCCCCAAAAGCATTCTGCTCAACTCAGGCAGCACTATGCATCTGCAAAGCCAGATGGAAACCAGCATTGCCAGTGGCAAACGCATTCAGGTCAACGCCAGCCAGGCGATTTCCCTGCTGTCGCAGCAGGAAGGGATTCGCATGGTGTCGGGCCAGGGTCCGCTGACGGTGGAATCGCACGGCGATACCCTGGGACTGACGGCGATGAAAGATATCAGCGTCCAGACAGTTCAGGGTGAACTGCGCCTGACCGCGAAAAACGGCATTGTGCTGGGATGTGGCGGCGCAACCATCAGGATTACGCCGCAGGGTGATATCCAAATTCATTCGCCGGGTAAAACCAGCATCCGTGGCGTTCATGCCTGGAATTCTCCTGCCAGCGAAGAAACAACGCTGCCGGATCTGCCTAAATCCGTTTGCAAAGAGTGCCTGAAAAAAGCACAGGAAGCCGCGCTGGCTTTCGCGCCAAGGGGATAGCGATGACGGACATGAATAATGGATGGTTGAAACAGGCTAACGCGCTTTGCACTGCTGCCGGACAGGATTATCTCGATGTGCTGGTTGATCAGGCTGGCACAGCACAGCCGCTGCAACAGGCGCTGAACCAAATTAACCCGCCGTTACGCTGGTTCGAGCTGTTTGCGAACACGCCGGAAGCGGCAACGCCAGAGTATTCACCGCTGGTGATGCGATTGCATTTTAGCATCAGCAGCCACCAGCACTGGCTGGAACAGCTGGTGGAACACTTCTCCACGACACCGCGATTGACGTTGCTGATATCGCCACTGGCATTCGACCTGCTGAGTAGCCATTTGCAGGCACTGTCACAGGTTCACTGGGAAGAGCAAACCGGTTTACTGCGCTATTACGACAATCGCGTATTTCCCTCGCTACTTGAGCACGTCCTGACGCCAGAGCAGCAGGCGGCTTTCACCGATATTGCGCTGTTCTGGGGCTGGCGAGATCGTGATGACGAGGTGGTGTGGAAAATAGGTACCTGGAACCCGGGTCGACAACTTGCTGATGCCCCGGAAATGAGCCGAATTAGCGATGCGCAGGTTGAACTGATGGGATGTATTAGTGATGCCGAGGCGCTGATGTTGAAAACCAGCGAACCATGTTTCTCAAAAGAAGCGAAATATGCACGATGCCTGCAGATAGCAATGCTGGCAAGTCAGGCTGGGTATCTGGGTGATCTATTAGCATTCACGGAGCATCGACAATGAGTCATACAACCAAGCTGTTAAAAACATTTTTTTTCAGCTGCGTGGTTATTTTAGCTGGCTGTGATCAATCGGGAGCCAGTGGGTCCAGCGCCGGAAATATCAGAGGATACAATCATGTCGCCAGCCAACACGTTAATTGGTTCACCGTTGATGGCTATCGCGCAACATTATCTGGCAATACCTGTTGTGTGATGATCCCCGATAAATGGCGGCCAGGATTAACGGTTCATATTGAGTGGGAAATCGATCCCAATCCTCGTGAAAAAATCCCCATGAGAAAAGAGGGAGCCGGATATGACCAAAAGGCATACGCTCAGCATAAAGCGAAATATATTAAGTACAGCGCTGATGTGCCTATTCCTGAATATGAGAACAGTGCAGGAATGAGTGTGCATTTTCTGCCCTGCCAGAAGGTGAAAGTTTACGCCGGTATCGCCAGCTATGGTGCGGATACTTACCCAATTAAAGAACCAACGAATATGGAGGAGCCAGTAACATGTCCCAAATAAAATTATTACACGTTGCGTTGCGTTGGCTCCGTCTTCATACACAGTTCGCGGCGCTCAGCAGCCTACTTATCCTGGCTGGATGCGATCAATCTGGAGCTAATGAATATAGCGGTGGGAACTTAGGGGCAATTAACCATGTTCCCGGACAAAGTATTAATTGGTTCTCCGTTGATGGTTATCGCGTGCCTGGCACTGGTGGAGGATATTGTTGTGTCATGATCCCAGATAAATGGCGGCCAGAATTAGTGGTTCATATTGAGTGGGAAATTGATCCTAATCCTCATGAAAAAATTCCCATGAGAAAAGAGGGGGCCGGATATGACCAAAATGCTTACGCTCTGCATAAAGCGAAATATCGTCAGTACAGCGCTGATGTGCCTATTCCTGAATATGATGAAAGTGCAGGCATCACCGTGCATTTTCTACCCTGCCAGCAGGTGAAGGTTTACGCCGGTATAGCTAGCTACGGTGCGGATACTTACCCGATTAAAGAACCAACGGATATGAAGGAGCCAGCAACATGTCCCAAATAAAAACCAGAGCAAATGTCTGGGCTCCACCGTATTTTCCGGAAAACGGACGTCTTTCGGTTACCCATAAAGCGGTCGTCGAAAACTACTTGCAGCAAAAGCGAGAGGAAGAGCTGCATCTGCAACAATTTAATGCGCAAACTGAGCGACGTAACGGCGCGGGTTTTACTTGCTCGCAAAGCCTCCATGTCAGTTTCTTTTTTGATGGAACGGGTAATAACGAAGATAACGACACCAATCATTCCAGTCCAACGCATCCAACAAATATTGCAAAGTTGTTTCATGCAACCTATCCAGCCACTGCTGAAGATGATGGTTATTTCTCCTATTACATGCCCGGTGTTGGGACTGTTTTCCCAGAGATTGGTGAAATGAACTACAGCAGCGCTGGTCTTGCCTATGCCACTGGGGGTGAAGCAAGAATAAACTGGGCTTTACTAATGTTGGCTGATGCAGTTATGTGCGCTATTACAAAAGGACAGAAACGAATTTTCGCTTCTGAAGCAGGAAGCAAAATCTCACGAATGGCAGCCGACTGGCCGTTTGATAACCCTGAAAGCCGTAAAGCTGCATTCTATTCATTTTTGAATACAGAAATGAAGGCGAAGGTTGCTACCGCCAAACCTCAGTTGCTTAAGATAAAACTGTTTATCTATGGTTTTTCTCGTGGTGCGGCAGAGGCACGTACTTTCGTGAACTGGCTAACAGGTCTATTTGAAATCCCAAAAGGTGCAAATAAACCGGAACAATCAATACTCGGCATCCCTTTGAGCATTGAGTTCTTAGGTCTGCTGGATACTGTGCCATCCGTGGGGATTGCCCATATTGCACCTCTGGTCGATGGGCATATGGGATGGGCCAACAATACGCAGTTGCTGCCTAATGAAAAACGCTTTCCTCATTTAATTAAATGCTGTCGCCATTTTGTTGCGGCCCATGAGCAGCGCCTGTGCTTTCCGCTCGACTCGGTATGCCGCCCAGGCGGTGGCTATCCGCCAGCCACTCAGGAGGTCATCTACCCCGGTATGCATTCGGATATCGGCGGCGGCTATCCGCCGGGCGACCAGGGAAAAGGGCTGGTGGGCGGACAGAGTGATGACCCCAACTACCCGGGAAATCTGTTGTCGCAGATTATTCTGCATGATCTCTATGCTGCTGCATTTGCAGCAGGTGCACCTCTGACGGTGATGGAAAACTCAATACCTGACGAATTACGTTTAATGAAACCGTCAAGGGTAATGCCCTCTTCCACCTTCCAGGAATTCGATATAAATAAATCCCTGGTCAAGCGCTTCAATGCATGGCGACAAACCATCCTGTCTGAAAAAGATCAGACCAGCCTCGACCAGCAATGCACTATTGATGATGGTTATATCCCACATCTTCTTTCGCAATCACTGGACGACGCCGTTGCCGATCAAATCGGGCTGATCACCGCATGGCGTATTGGTCGCTATGCTAACGGCAGCTATGCCAGCCAACCTTTTTATCTCAATGCTAAACAGCATTCGAAAGAAATGCTGGAACAGACTAAAAAGGCGCGAGAGGAAAAGGCGCAAAAGATTGAATACTTACGCAAAGCGGCAAAATTGAACCCTGCGCTTAAAGACGCTGGAAAGATGCTAAATCAGGCGGGCCCGCCTGATTTTGAACCACTGATAGATAAACAACAACTTCAGGAAGCCGCAGATGAATTTAAAAATGACTACCTGAATAAGATAAGGCCGCAAAGCTGGAGTGAATTTGTTCTTAACCAAATCCCCAAAGGCATTGTATGGCTGATTAACACTGATGATGAGATTACGCAGCAGCGGAATATAAAGCAGGATGGTGAAAGGCTTTATCCGCGTCTTTTCTCCTCAAAACAGGGCACTGTAACACCCGATCCAACGATGGCGCTGGTGGTCGCGCTGTTTGACGATCAGATTCACGATTCGCGCGCCTGGTTTATGCACTCTGCGCTGGGCACACGTGAACCCTGGGGCGGCTATTTTTTCTATCGCTCGATCTATTACGGCAGCCAAAGCAATAAAGATCAGTATTTGTTTTCAATTCACCAACAGTTGATAGGCGTTCCTGTTACTCACGATGGAACATCCTATCGCGTTAAAAATAATGCGCTCTACTATCCATCCAGCAGCATAAGCAACGCTGAAATGCAGAATATCTTCCCGGGCACAAAGGTAGATAAGCCCGTTCCATTCTGGACGGTTATTGACAATGCAACTGGCAAAGCTATTCCACTTCAGGACGGTACAGCACAGTTACTGAATCCCACTCGCGAGCCGGGCACATTAGTCGCCCATGCAAGCCAGCAAATGCTCACATCACAGCACCAGGCCATGATGACCTCTGCCGTCGATATGCTGAAATCCTCGGGAGCGCGAGTGGTATGACACTTAAAAAACTGGTGCGCGTTGGCGATAAGCTCAAACCTTATGGTGGTGAAGTGCTCAGCGGCAGTTTTAACGCGTTTGGCAAGCCGGTGGCCTGCGTCAATGACAAAGCGAAATGCAACGAGCACGGCATGACCGCCATTATTCAGGGAGCAACCAACAGCACCGTAAACGGTAAAGCGGTGGCGCTCGATGGGCATAAATGCGCCTGTGGTTGCACGCTGGTCAGCTCCCTGCCCGATATGGATGTCTGCGGATGAATCAACCGCCGGTTTATGCCGATTACGCCACCATTTACCCGCCCCGCTGGCGGCGCTGGTGGGTGGCGTTGCCCGTGCTGCTGTTTATATCTGCGATGACCACCATTCTGCTGTGGCCGGAGGGAAAGCCGACCCGTTCGCCGCTTTTCTGGTTCTGCGCGCTGGTCTTGCCGCTGCTGTGCTGGTTGCTGGCGGTGACGCTGCGCTGGCTGGTATGGCTGCAATCTAGCGATAACAGCCGCACGCACTATGCAGAAACCTCGCTGGCACTGGATGCCTGGTGGCGAAAGCGCAGCCAGGCTTTGCCGATTGAAGCCGTTTTATTGGTGACGCCAGCTGGAGACGACGCGTCGGAACATCTGGCGCTGTTGTCGCAACCAGTTGACGCTCCACAACCGGGCATCAACGCAGAAGGTTACGCTCAGTTGCTTTGCCCACTGGTGCTTAACAGCGCCCGCAGTCGTCCTGTCATGCTGGCGGTTTATCTCGCCAATCGCCTGATGGCGCATGTGCGTCAGTTAGGTGATACACGCTCAATAACGCATCTCTGTTGGCTGGGTGATGACCCAAGTCTGCTCGCCTTTCGCGAAACGCTACTGGCAGCGGGCATGACGTTGCCAGAGGAAACCCTTCGACTCAGTGCAATTGATGGCGCAGATAGCGTTATCGATCTCTTCGCCACTACTGCTCCGGTTTTGCTGCTGTGTGCCGGAAGCGGCGAAGGATTGGCTGATTGCACCCCGGTTGCCGGGGAAGCCGCCTTTGCCTGGCTCTGCTCGGCGCAGGGGACTGCGCTGATGCATCGCTCGGAGTGCTGGCAACCGGCGTTGGGTGAAACGGCCACTCTGGCCGTTTCACAGCTTTCCCGTTATGCCGGATTAAGTGATATGCCGGATACGGTGATCGCAGCAGATGCCCCCGCCATGGAAGCATTGCTGGAGGGCGGCTGGTCCGCGCTGGATCACGTACTTGCCCCATGGCTCGGCCATGCCGGGCAAATCACACCGTTTACTTTACGGTCGCTGGCGCTGCTCTCGGCGTTCAACGGCCAGTCCTGCGGCTGGATCGCCGCAGAAATGGAATCTCAATACATTACAGGAGTTTGTATTCCCCGTGGAAACCTCCCGCACTAATTCCCGGCACTCGCTGTTCTGGCTGGTTTGTGGCTATTTGCTAGCCGTAACCCTGCTGGTGCTGACTGGCGCAGAGCTCTATTACTTCGCAGGCAGCAGCGTTGATCTGCCGGAGGCTCTGCCGCGCCAGATTGCTTTCTGGTCATTGATGGTCTGGCTGGCGCTGGTGTGGTTCTGTCCACTGTTTATTCTCGCCTGGCGCGGACTGGTACGACTCAACGCGCGTGAAGCAACAGGCGCAACTGATTCGCAGAAACAGCGCCCTGCCGAGAATCAGTGGGTGCAGGAGATCATTACCCAGATGCGCTACCAGTATCGGTGGCGCTGGCGCAGCCGGGTACGCATTCTACTGGTGGTCGGGGATGAGCATCTGGTTGAACGGAGTATTCCCGGCCTGACAACTCAACACTGGCTTGAGGGGCATCATACCTTGCTGCTCTGGCACGGCAGTCCACAGGAAGATCCGCTACCCGCGCAGCTGCGGGCGTTACGCAAAATTCGCCGCCAGCTGGCCGATGCGGTGGTGTGGGTAGTGAACGCAGAAGCGGAAATGAACCAGGATGTGCTGGATAGCACGGCTCGCCAGATGCAGAAGCGCTACAACCTGTTGGGCCAGGATATCCCGCTGTGGCTGTGGGAGATTCACGCCCCCTCTCTGCATAGCGCCCCCGCGCAGGGGATCGGATTTACCATTGCGCAAGGTGATAGTGCGGACGATTACCGTCAGTCACTGGATGATCTTGAGCACCAGTTGGTTGAGCGCGGCATGCAGCAAATTGAGCGTAATCGCCAGCACAGTTTTTTACTGGAACTGGCGCACGTGCTGCGCAGCGGTGGCGCGGATCGCCTGACACGAACCTTGTCACAGCTCTCCACAGGCGCAAGAGCGCTGCCGCTGGCGGGAGTCGTGCTCAGCCAGCCGGAAACCACGGGAAATGCTTCATTGCGAAATGCCTGGCAGCCGGGAAAAGCCTGGCGGGATTTACTGGCGCTACGCTGGCGCAGGCCGGTAACTAACGGTGCCTGGCGTAAAACGGTGCTAACGCTCTGCTCCTGCCTGCTGGTGATATGGATGGCCTGCCTGGTGTTTTCGTGGATTGCCAATATACGTCTTATACAGGCAGATCAGCACCTTGCCGCCGCCGCAACAGATTCCCGTCAGCCGCTGCAGCAGCAACTTTCAGCCTTGCACGAGTTGCAGAGAGAGATCGAGCGTCTGCAGCATCGTCAGCAATATGCTGCGCCCTGGTATATGCGTTTTGGCCTCAGCCAGAATGACGCTCTGTTAAATTCGCTGTGGCAACAATGGCAGCAGGCGGCAATGCCGCTGCTGCGTGATGCATCCGTCAAGCGCCTGACTACGCTGATGAGCGGTTGGCGTAACCTGCCGCCCGACAGCCCACTGCGGGCCGATGATGCTAAAAGCATGTATGACCTGCTGAAGGCGTACCTGATGCTGGCGCATCCCGAACAATCCGATCCGGCGTTTTTCAGCGCCACGGTAATGAAGGTCTGGCAACAGCGTGATGGCATTCCGGACGCAAGCTGGCGCAACAATGGCGGCGCTATGCTGGCCTTTATGATGACGAATCTGCCTGCGCACCCAGAGTGGCAGTTACAACCGGATATGCGACTGGTCAGCAGTATGCGCTCAGCGCTGCTGCGTCAGATTGGTGCCAGCCATGCGGAGACCTCGCGCTATCAGCAGCTCATCGAGCAGGTGTCCCGTGATTATGCTGATATGACGCTCAGTGAGATGGTCAGCGGCACCGACAGCAGCAGGTTGTTCAATACCGATGAAACCGTGCCCGGCGTCTTTACCCGTAAAGCGTGGGAAGAGGCAGTAGAGCCTGCGATTGAGCAAGCGGCGAAAGTGCGTCGCGATGAAATTGACTGGGTGCTGAGCGATAACAAAGCGGCCAGCAATATTGATGTCTCTGCGGAAACGTTGCAAGCGCGGCTGACAGATCGCTATTTCTCCGATTACGCCGGAGCCTGGCTGAAATTCCTCAATAGCCTGCAATGGCAGCGGGCGGAGAGCCTGTCAGAATCGATTGAACAGTTAACCCTGCTGGCCGACATACGCCAGTCACCTCTGATTGCGCTGTTCAATACGATGAATGTGCAGGGCCGGACGGGGCAAACTGGCGGTAATCTTACCGATTCGCTGGTGAGCTCGGCCAAGAATCTGCTCAGCAGTGACCAAACCCAGGCCATCGCCAGACCACAAGGTGCACGTGGCCCAATGGACGACGCCTTTGGACCTTTGCTGGCGCTAACCGATACCGGCGCAGCGGCTAAAGATAGCCTCAGCCTGCCAACCTTCCTGACGCGTATTACCCGTGTTCGTCTGCGGCTGCAGCAGGTCACCAACGCGCCGGATCCGCAGGCCATGATGCAGTCGTTAGCATTGACGGTGTTTCAGGGCAAAGCCGTTGATCTCACTGACACCCGCGATTACGGCAGTCTGATTGCTGCCAGCCTCGGACAGGAGTGGAGCGGGTTTGGTCAGGCGATATTTGTCGAGCCGATGGTGCAGGCGTGGGAGCAAGTGCTCAGCCCCACTGCTGAAAGCATTAACAGCCAGTGGCAGAACGATATTGTAACGCCGTGGGATCAATCGTTTGCCGACCGCTATCCGTTTGCTAACCGACAAAGCGACGTCTCCTTACCGCATTTAGCGCAGTTTATGCGTACCGACACCGGACGTATCGCGCAGTTCGTTAACAGTCGCCTCGCTGGCCTGCTACGGCTTGAAGGGGATCGCTGGGTGCCGGATGCCATGAACAGCCAGGGGCTGACGTTCGATCCTGCTTTTCTCAACGCGCTGAATAAACTGACGCACATCGCTAACACCGCATTTGTCCGGGGAGATGTAGAGCTGCACTTTCAGATGATGGCAAAACCTTCCCGCGACGTGGTGGAATCGGAGCTGACGGTGGATCGCCAGAAGCTGCAATATTTTAACCAGGAAGAGAGTTGGCAAACGCTGAACTGGCCTGACAACCGCTGGCAACCGCAAACCACGCTGACCTGGCGCAGCACCCATACCGGAACCCGCATTTATGCCGATCACCCTGGAAGCTGGGGCCTGATCCGCCTGCTGGATAAAGCCCACATTACCAATCTGGGGAACAACATCTATCGTGTTACCTGGCCGACGCCAGACGGGCTGGCACTCAACTATCAGATACGTACGGAGTTCGGCAGTGGCCCGCTAGCGCTACTCGAATTGCGCGGCTTCCGCATGCCAGCGCGGATATTTATTTCCGCTACGCAAAATGAAGATGCGTATCAGGGAGGTGAACAATGAAAGTTCGCTTCGCTCATATGTTGCTGATTTTGCTGTCGCCAACGTTGCTGAGCAGTTGTGGAGCATGGCAAAAAACCAAACAGGGAACAGCAAGCATTGCCGATGCCGTGTTTTATCGTCAGGTCAATATCCTGCACCTGACCTTCACTGCGCGTACGGCGATCAATCAGGACGACGCCCAGCAGTCGATGCCTTTACGCCTGAATATTTTACAGCTCAGCACGCGTCAACATCTCGATAACGCTGAATATAGCAGCCTGCTGACACAGCCAGATTGGGTGCTGAAAGAGAGCCTGCTGGCGCAGCGGCAGCTTAGCGTCATGCCGGGACAAAGCGTCAGCCTCGATATGCCAATGGAGAAGCAGGCGCAGTTTGTCGCAGTCGTGGGCTTGTTCCGCCAACCGGACCGGGAGCGCGGTACATGGAAACGGGTGCTGAGCCGTGAGGAGCTTGATGCGGATTCACCACGCACGATTGAAGTAAGGGATAACACCCTGAATTTGGAATTATTGAAGTAACTATTCAATTTAACGGCAGGAGCCACAAAGTGACGCTATACGATATAAAACCGAAGTTTCAGCATTTATTAAGACCGCTGGTCGTCAGGTTACATGCGCAGGGTATCACTGCCAACCAGGTAACCTTGTTTGCCATGCTCACCTCTGTAGCACTGGGCGCATTGTTGATGCGTTTCCCCGATCCACGCTTTTTTATCACCCTGCCCGTTTTCCTGTTTTTCCGCATGGCGCTAAACGCCATTGATGGCATGTTAGCCCGCGAATTCCATCAGCAATCCACCCTCGGGGCAATCCTCAACGAGGTCGGTGACATTATCTCCGACGCGGCACTCTACCTCGCTTTTGCGTTTGTTACTGGCATCTCTGCCTGGTGGGTTGTGCTGGTGGTGCTGCTTGCCTGGCTGAGCGAATTTTGCGGTGTGATGTGCCAGACGCTGAACGGCATCCGAAGCTACCGTGGCCCGTTAGGCAAAAGTGACCGCGCATTTATCTTTGGCGCTCTCGGCCTGGTGATTGCGCTGTGGCCGCAGTCTATCGGCTACGCTAACGCAGTGTTTGCCATCGCCGCCCTGTTCCTGTGCTTGACCAGCCTGAATCGCTGCCGCAATGCGATGGAGGCGAAAAATGGCTGACTCCAGACACCTGCTTTATTACTGCCTGGGCGGTATCTTCGGCGTTCTCATGCTGGCGACGCTGATTATTTTTGTGCTGAGAAAGTGCCGCCCACAACGCAACTGGCTGGAATTGCAGCAGCGCGTTAATAGCTGGTGGGTGATTATCTGCCTGTTCTCGTTAGCAATGCTGTCGCCGAAGTGGCTGGCGCTGACCTTTTTCGGCTTCATCAGCTTCCTGTCGTTAAAAGAGTATCTGACGTTAGCACCCACGCGGCGTTCTGACAGTATGCCGCTGCTGTGGATGTATGCCGCTATCCCGGTGCAATATCTCTGGACCGGCATGGCCTGGTACGGCATGTTCATCATTTTTATCCCGGTTTACGTCTTCCTGTTCCTGCCCGCTCGCATGGTGATTGCCGGTGATACCAAAGGTTTTCTGCACTCTGCGTCGGTAATGCACTGGGGCATGATGACCACCGTGTTCGCTCTGAGCCACGTGGCCTACCTGATGACTTTACCCGGTGCCGACGCCAGCGCCGGTGCGCTGCTGGTGTTCTTCCTCGTTGCGCTAACTGAGCTGAATGATATTGCCCAGTATCTGTGGGGAAAATCGCTGGGCAGGATTCGCGTGACGCCCAACGTCAGCCCGAATAAGACGCTGGCCGGTTTGCTGGGTGGCATCTTTACCACCATGCTGCTGGCCGTGATTCTTGGTCCACTGCTGACACCGATGAGCTTTCTCCACTCGCTGGGTGCTGGGTTGATTATTGGTGCAAGCGGCTTTTGCGGCGATGTTGTGATGTCGGCGATCAAGCGCGATTTTGGTGTGAAGGATTCCGGCAAATTGCTGCCCGGACACGGTGGCATTTTGGATCGACTCGATTCACTCATCTACACCGCGCCGCTGTTCTTCCACTTCTATTACTACTTCTACGTGTAGGAGGCGCACATGAACCGCATGCTGCGCTGGCTCTTTACCCTTTGCATCGCTTATCCGGTGGTGTGGATCTGGCTGGGTGTCGCCGTTGCCAACCGCAAGAAGCTACCGAAAACAGGCCCGGCGATCATTGTGGCAAACCACAACAGCCATCTTGATGTGCTGACGCTGTTCACCTTGTTCCCCCTCTCGACGCTGGTGAATGTACAGCCGGTGGCTGCCGCTGATTACTTCCTGAAAAACAAAGTGGTGGGTTGGTTTGCGCTCAAGGTGATTGGCATCATCCCGGTGTATCGCGGGGCGCATCAGGCTAATCCATTGCAGGCCTGCGTCGATGCACTGGCGGAAAAGAAAATTGTGATTATTTTCCCGGAAGGCACGCGCGGCGAGCCGGGGAAACTGTCAGAAATTAAATCTGGCCTGTGGCATCTCAGCCAGCAGTGCCCGGATGTGCCCATCATTCCGGTCTATATGCACGGGCTGGATCGCTCAATGGGTAAAGGTCAGAAAATACCGGTGCCGTTCTTTATCGATATTTATATCGATGATCCGCTGCGTTATCAGGACAACAAGGCTGAATTTAAAAGCGCGTTATTAAATCGTTTTGTCGAATTACAACAGCAAGCCATAAGGAAATCATCATGAGCCAGGAAGCACGTTTATTTCAGGAAGGAGCTTTTTCAACCAGCGACGGGGAATCTCTCTATTTTCGCCACTGGCCCGCGCAGGAAGCGCAGAGCAAAAAAGTGATTGTGCTATTTCATCGCGGGCATGAGCACTCAGGACGTTTGCAGCATGTTGTCGATGAGTTACTGATGCCGGATGCCCATTTTTACGCCTGGGATGCGCGTGGACACGGACATTCGCCGGGAGAGCGAGGTTATAGCCCAAGCCTGGCTCGCTCAGTGCAGGACGTCGATGAATTTGTTCGCTTTGTCGCTGAACAAGCCAGGGTGAGCATTGAAGATATAGTGGTGATTGCGCAAAGCGTCGGTGCGGTGCTGGTCGCTACCTGGGTGCATGATTACGCGCCTAAAATTCGCGGTATGGTGCTGGCCTCTCCAGCGTTTAAGGTGAAGCTGTATGTGCCTTTCGCACGCACGGGATTGGCTATGCTGCAACGTATTCGCGGTCTGTTTTACGTGAACTCTTACGTCAAAGGGAAATTTCTCAGCCACGACCCCGAGCGCATTCGCAGTTTTGAGCAGGATAAATTCATCACCCGTCAGATTGCCGTGAATATTCTGCTGGATCTGTATAAAACGGCGGAGCGTATTGTTTCTGACTCTGCCGCCATCACCGTGCCAACACAGCTGCTGATATCCGGCGATGATTTTGTGGTGTACACCAAACCGCAGAAAAAATTCTATCAGGGGCTGCGTAGCGTCATTAAAGAGCAGCATATTCTGCCCGGTTTTTATCACGATACGCTGGGAGAGAAGGTTCGCCAGCTTGCCTTCGATAAAATGAATCCGTTTATTGAACAGCTTTACCACGCGGCACCTTACACCTTCGATTACAGCCATGAAGATCAGTGGAGTCCGGGCGCTGATGCGTACCGTGAGCTGCAGGCACCACCTAAGCGCTGCTCACTACAAGGCATGTCCTACGCTTCATTAAGTTTTGGCATGAAAACCATTGGTCGGCTGTCAAAAGGCATGCGCCTGGGATATGAAACCGGCTTTGACTCTGGCAGCACGCTGGATTATGTCTACCGCAACACGCCCGAAGGCGCCGGCATTATTGGCCGTATCATCGACAGGCAGTACCTCAACAGCATTGGCTGGCGCGGCATTCGCATGCGCAAAGAAAATATCCAACAGGTGATTACGCAGGCCGTAGCAAAACTGCAAGAGCACAATTTGCCGGTTCGCGTAGTCGACATAGCCGCCGGACATGGCCGCTACGTTCTTGATGCACTAGAGAAACAGCCGGGAATTGAAAGCATCTTGTTGCGAGATTACAGCGATCTGAATGTGGAAAAAGGCCAGGCGATGATTGAAGCGCGTCAATTAGGCCACCTCGCGCAGTTCAAAAAAGGCAATGCCTTTGATTATGACTCGCTCGCCACACTCGCGCCTGCGCCGACGCTGGGGATTGTCTCCGGCCTGTATGAACTGTTCCCGAGCAACCAATTAATCAAAACTTCGTTGGCCGGGTTGGCAGCAGCCATTCCGCCGGGCGGCGTGCTGGTTTATACCGGGCAACCGTGGCATCCGCAGTTAAAAACCATCGCATGGACCTTAACCAGCCACCAGAACGGTATTCCCTGGTTGATGCGCGTACGCAGCCAGAAAGAGATGGATACGCTGGTCGAAGAAGCTGGATTTGAGAAGTGCCACCAGCTGATCGATGAGTTTGGCATCTTTACCGTGTCGCTGGCGGTAAGAAAATAGCATGACTGAATCGTTGCTGACACAACGCCCTTTTAGCCCCTGGAAACAGGGGCTTTGCTGGCTGATGTTGCTGGGGCCCCTGTTTTTTCTCAGCTACGGGCAGGTGAATACCTACACCGCTACCCGCGACGATGTGGAAAGCCTGGTGTTTGCCTGGGAACGTTCGATTCCATTTGTTCCCTGGACCATCGTGCCTTACTGGAGCATCGACCTGCTTTACGGTATTTCACTGTTCATCTGCACATCAAGACAGGAGCTGACGCGTCACGGCTATCGCCTGCTTGCAGCATCGCTGGTGGCGTGTGCAGCGTTTTTACTTTTCCCGCTGAAGTTTACCTTCACGCGCCCGGAAACCCAGGGTGCCTTCGGCTGGTTGTTCCGTCAGCTTGAACAGTTTGATTTACCTTATAACCAGGCCCCTTCGCTGCACATTATTCTGACCTGGCTGCTCTGGCTGCGCTTTCGCCAGCATCTGAATCGCAATGCGAGAATTGTTGCGGCCAGTTGGTTCCTGCTAATAGCTATCTCCGTACTGACCACCTGGCAGCACCATGTTATCGATGTCATTAGCGGGATTGTGGTCGCGGTCATCATCAGCTACCTGATTCCGATTAGAGGAGAATGGCGCTGGCAGCGGCCAACTCTGCACGCGCAACGTCTCGCAAGCAAATACGGCTTGGGTGGAATGCTGTTGTTAATGGCTGGATCCGCAATTCCTTGTGGATATCTGCTGTTGTGGCCTGCTTTAGCGCTGCTGGCAGTGGCTGCGGGCTATGCCGGCTTGGGCGTGACGGTGTTTCAGAAAAGCAGTTGCGGTAACTTATCTCTCTCAGCACGTTTGCTGCTTCTGCCTTATCTGGCAGTTGCAGGGATTTCCCGCCGCTGGTTTTCCCGGCATAGCGCGCAAAGTAATGAGATTGTCGCTGGCGTAGCGCTGGGCAGGTTCCCGGGCAAAGCGCAGCAAGATTTTGCCGTTTTTGATCTGACCGCAGAATTTCACAAAGGCAACCGGAGCGCACAGCGATGGCAGGCCTATCCACTCATGGATCTGCTGGTGCCCGACATTGCGCATTTGCGCACTGCAGTAAGACAGCTCCAGCAACTGCATCGGGAAAGTGACAAGGTGTTGGTTTGCTGCGCGCTGGGTTTATCGCGCAGTGCCACAGTGATTGCGGCGTGGCTGCTGGCGCAAGGACATGCAGCTTCTGTCGTTCAGGCCGTTGAACTCATTAAGTCCCGACGCCCGCAGATTGTTCTCACCCCTGCACACATTGCAATCCTCGAAGCCTTTAGCAAGGAACAGCTATGTCAGACATCATGATGACCAACCGAATTGTGCAAATTCATCTGGCAAGCTGGCGCTACTTTGCCGCGCTGACACTGCCGCCGCTGGCGCTGATACTCAGCCTTTTCTACTCCGCGCTGAGTCTGCCGTTAATGGTGTTGTTCTTCATCACACACTACTACTGCTGGTGTTTATGGCTCGATGAACGGCTCTTCGCATTGCTCAACAACGAAGACGACCTTGCTGAGTTTGACCGAGGCATGGCGCAGCTGTGGCCGAAAAAATTTGCCCGCCCGCGTTCTCTGGCTGATCGCCTGCACGGAACAAGAGTCATGTTTTACCGGGCAATGATCTCACTGCTGGTGCTGTGGTTGGCTTCACTCTGCTCAGTGAGTTATCTGGCACTCACGCTGGTTGAGTAGGTGAACCATGAACAACCATGATTTTCTGAAATATTTCGACAGCGAAATGCGTTATCTGAAAGCGGCTGCGCAGGAGTTTGCGGAGCAGTATCCGGAGGCGGGACGGCGACTGGGTGTCGACGGCATGTCTTTGAAGATGAATGACTCGGTCGAGCAACTGTTTCAGGGCTTCTCGCTGATGATGGCGCAGATGCGTCGCAAGATTGATGACGATATTCCGGAGCTGACGGAGCCGCTGCTCGGGCATCTGCTGCCCGTGGTGAACCGCACGCTGCCATCAATGTCTGTGGTGGAACTTACGCCCGATAGCGTCGCTCAGGTACGTGATGCGGTGCTGCCGGAAGGTACAACGCTGCTGACCCGACCGATGGATATCACTGGCCTGTGCTGCCCTTATCGCACGACCGATGCGTTGAAATTGCATCCGCTGGCGTTAGGCAATGTCACAACATCGTTTCACACCGACGGGCACCAGATTATCTCCCTGCGTTTTACACTCAGCCCTCAAGCCGATACGAGCCAGGTCGATCTCAGCGATATTCCGCTTTATATCAACGGAGATCGCCCAGTGCAGTCGCTGCTATACCATGCGCTGACCTGTCATCTGCGCAACATCACTTTACGCCTGCCGCAGAGTGATTACCTCGAGCAGCCATTTAGTGGCGACATCCGTGCCCGCTGGCAACAAGAATGGCGTCCGGTCTGGCCGGAAAGCGACAGTCCTGCACTCTGTGGTGAAGTGCGCCCGCTACTGGAATATTTCAGTTTTCCGGCTCGCTACGCCTTCTTTACTCTATCGGGGCTCAACACGCTGCCTTTCGACGAAAGCTGCCGGGAAGTGATGCTCGATATTCACCTTAGTCAGCCGCTTCCACATGATATTTCCCTGCCGGCAGACGCGCTGCGCATTCACTGCGTGCCGGTGATTAACCTGTTTACTCTGAATGCAGAACCGCTGAAGGTGAAGCCTGCGGTGCTCGATTATCGTCTGCGTCCGCACCGCCTGCGCGATCGGCACACTGAGATTTACAGTGTTGATGAAGTTGCCGCCAGCGAAACACTGGATAAGCGGCGTTATGTGCCGTATCGGCACTTCCGGCAAAAAGGGGGCATGTTGCAACGCAAAGAGTCGTGGCCGGAGCGATATTTCCATACGCGTGTCTGGCGTGGTGTCAGCGGTCTTTATGAAACACTGCTGATGCTGGGCGGCGATGAAAGCGAGACGGATCGAGGCGAAGATGATGCCACGCTGTTTATGAACATCACCTGCACCAATGGTAACTATCCGCGCATGGCGCTGGAGAAAGCCGTGTTTGATGGAAGCGCCGTCACCGGCAACCTGACGTTGCAGTGCACAACGCGTCATCCCCCTTCTATGCCTTATTACCCACCGACCACGCAATTATTTCAGTGGCATATGATGTCGCTGCTGCATCCGCGTGCTCTGAGCCAGATGATTAACGATGCTGCAAGCCTCAGAGCCGTGCTGGCGCTATTTAACTGGAGCGACGACGAAAATAATCGCCGTCGTATCAGCGGTATTCGTCACGTCAGCTGGCGTCAGGACTATAACTCCTCGTATCACTGGCACGGCGTGCGTATTCGCGTGGCGCTCGATGAAACCCAGTTCAGCGGCACCGGCGATGCCCGCCTGTTCTGCGAGCTGCTGGAACAGTTCCTGACGCAGTACGCCAGCGTTGTACGTTTTACCCAACTGACGGTGCTGCTGACCGCGTCGGGAACCGAATGGGCCTGGCCGGAGCGACGCATTGACAGGGTGCTGATGTGAGCGAAGAAAACAAAAAACCGTTCTGGCTGGACGATGACGGCAATGACCAGACCGCGCGTTACAACTTTTACCGCTTCTGCCAGTTACTTGAGCAGACGACCGGCAGCCGTCTCGGCACGGGCCGCACGCCAGAAAGTGATCCAGTGCGTTTTCGTCCCAATCCGCATCTGGGCTTTCCCGCCGGGGAGCTAAAACGCACGGAAATTGACACCCACAATCCGGATGCGATACCAACGGTCAGAACCAACTTCTTCGGCTTGTACGGTGTGGATTCGCCGCTGCCCACCAGCATCATTGACGACATCAACCAGGGGCGGGACGGCGCTGATGCGATGGCGGCGTTTCTGGATATCTTCAATCACCGACTGATGACGCAGTTTTACCGCATCTGGCGCAAGTACAGCTATCCGGCCACCTTTGAGCCAGGCGGTACCGATAGGGTGTCGCAAAGCCTGATGGCCTTAACCGGGATCACCCACAGCGGTGACCAACCTTCGTCACGCCTGCTGGCGATACTGAAACCGTTGCTGCATACCACGCACACTGTCGAAGGTGTTGCAGCGGTGATCAACAGCCAGGCACCGAATACCAAAGTTGAGGTTTTCGCACACCATCCGGTGACGATGCCGGTGGCAAAACGCGCCCGCCTCTCACTGAACGGCGGCATGTCGCTTGATCAGAATCCGATCCTGGGCGATGAAACCCGCGTGGCTGATTACTGCTCACGGGTGGAGCTTTTAACAGACGATCCTGAAGAAGCAAAGGGCTGGATGCCTGACGGGCAGCTCAGGAAGGACGTGATGGCGCTTCTGCGCACCTATCTGGGCTGTGATTATGATTTGCGGTTTTGGCTAACGGTTCCCACCCGATTGCTGCCAATGCCCCGGCTTGGCGATGCCGGGTTGTTTAATGGATACAACATGATCCTGGGGCTGAGGGAGGATAATCTAAGTGTGATGCCGGAAACGGTGCGAATTAAAGTGGGAAAGTTGCGAAAAAGTAATGTTAAATAATATAAACATCGAGAGTGAATGATACGCTAAATACAGTGAACCTTAACGAAATATCGGGGAAGCCACAGATGTATACGAGCATTGTTCTCGTATAATGATTAAAAATCCGAACGAAACATGAAACAGTGAATAAAGTCGGTTTCTTCGGCAATGCATACACCGTCTGTTAGAAAATAGTTCCAAGATGGCGCCACACGATTGGTAATTTAGTGAGTTATTTCACCTACTGAAATGCTGATCAGTAAAATATTCATTTCAATCAACTTGAATATGGGATGCTTTATCAGTGCATCCCTTTCAATATTTAATTAGAAAAAATTAAATAACTCAACCCACTAGATTTTATACATAGAAATTGTTGACTCGCAAAGTCATTCGCGTATATCCATTACTGGCGAAGATGTGATCAGAGTGGCGAAGGCTTCCATACGACGTGCCACTTCACGAACTGCATCACCCGGACTTATGTCACTGCGCACCGCTTCGTCAAAAGCTGCAAGCTCAATCTTCTGTATCACTACCAGCAATCCCAACTGTTTTTCATCCGCGCCACCTCGCTCGCCTGCGGACAGGCCAATAACGCGATTTTCAGCACGTGCCAGATTTATGTAATGATGACGCAGTGCTCCGAGCGCTTTGAGGCTGTCGCGGCTTTCGTGATATCCGGGCAGGTATTCTCGGCGAATCGATGCGGCTACACGACGCATAGAAAATGCTTTAGTCACGTCCAATTTGAAAAGATTCATGCGTTCTGGATTGCTCCCACGAATAATTCGAAGCGTGTAATCGAATTGGGACTCGTTAAGCAAATAACTGACCTCTGGCCTCTCTTCCCTGCTTTTAAGGTTTCCCTGTTTCGAATCGGAAAACTCTTTAAGCGATTGGCAGGGCAATGAACCAAGCTCACGAAGTCTTTCTTTATTCACTTTGATTGTTGCAACTAAGTTTTCATGCTGTATTCCAGCTCGTTCAGCAATAACCCGAGAATCAATACACGACTCTTGCTTATGTTGGGTAAGGATTTCATCTTGGCTGACTTCAGATTGAGTTTGGCCGCTGCCATTTAAGGCAGTGATTTTTCTCTGGTTCATCTTTTTTGCTCCGAATTATTTTTAATTAGAGCCGCCGCGACAGCGTTAATGATGTTGCAATAAAATGAGCGCAAATGGTCGCAACTTATTTTATTTTCGCTGTTCAGAATAATTTGCGAGTATTTGCACATTAATTTTGCCAGGCCGATTTACAGCTATGTGGCTTATTAACGGTATTCGTTCACAACGAATCAGCGAAGAGAAGTGACGGAACCACAATGGCAAAGCTTCGTAAAAAGTGAATGGATTCCAATTCAGCCTGGAGAGCTGCATTAATACGAGCGGGAATTGATGATTTAAGATTTCATGACCTGAGACCCATCTGGACAAGTTGGCTTATTCAGGCTGGGATTCCGTTGTCGGCATTACAGGAAATGGGCGGATGGGAAAGCATCGAAATGATGCAATTTTGTGCTCACCTGGCACCTAATCATTCTACGGGGCATGTGAGGAAAATTAAGGCGATTTTCCTGGTAGTCGTGTCTAAAATCTGTCCCATGGGAAATTTGAGACCTACGGGATTCAAATTAACATTTGAACCTATTGACTAAAAAACACAAAATCGTATTCGAAAAAATTCATACCAACAATTATACCAACACATCACCTGGCGTGGCTTAGCTCGTTGGATCTGCTTAGTAGTCTTTAGCACAGGTCAGATGATTTTTAATTGTTAACTTGCACACAACCAACAAGCCAGAGTAGCTAACTCTTCAGTTCGGTCAGAAACTGAAGAGATAAAAGGGTTAAAGGTCACTACAAACGCTGAGCGGTCTGTTCTTCACTCAGGTTTCAGGAAGATATCCTTAACAACGATAAGTCCATTTCGTCATGGATCCGTTTTGCAATACTGATTATTGATAGTGCAAAACTACCTTCGCCACGTTCAAGCAGCAATGCCCAGGCATCTGATTCCATATTCCAATTGCGTGGGACATTCATGCCCGCATCAACATAGCACCACCAGGGCCACCATCCTTTGCTTTCGATTTTTGCATCGATTTCAGGAAAAACATGTCTCATCGCTTGAGCGATTGCAGGAAAATAATCATTATGCAACTTATCCTCTGGCTCGACAGTTGAGCAGATCCCGTAAGCCAGATTGCGGTAATCGCTGGTTTCAAACTCCCAGCATAATTTAAAATCATCACCTTCTTTAAATAACACCGAGAACGTTGCGTATTTGCTGCCCGTCCGCAACTCATCATTCATATCAACCTTGAATCCCAATGGTGTTAGTTGCTGACGCAGATATACGATGAAATCTTTCCACAGGCGTTCTTTAACCTGACGCATATTCTGAGCAATTAAAAATGCTGCGCTGAGATTTTGCGGTGAAGCAACCAGTTTTTCTGTGAGTTCATTTTGCAATTCCATAGCTGTTTCTCCATTAATATCTTCGCGAATGAATTTTATTAGAGCTTCTACAAAGCATCGTACTGCTGGTGCCTCAATGTGCAATGCACAACGCGAAAGCCAATTTTCCAACTTAAAGAAAGTGATGGGTTTTACATGCCTGTTTATATCGTCAGATGATTGAGAGCGAAAAGTAAACTCACTTATCTCGTTGTTACAGAGGTAAACTAAGGACCATCCGCCGCCTCGTCGTTTCGCTTCCGCTGCTAACCAGTGAGCATAATCATAAAGTTGATCTTTTTGGTCGGCTGCCCAAGGTTTGTTCTCAATACCTGTTAACTCGTTTTGATCCGCAATCAATATGTCAATTCTACGGCTATTAGAAATGGTGTATTCAGTTGAAATCTGAGCCTTCATATCAGCTTTGAGCGCTTCTGATTTCTCTATTAATTGATAAAAACTACTGAGAAAAAGATCACCCTGGGCATGGCTTTCATCAGGTCTGAGAAGGAATGCCAAACATTGAGAAAGGGTATTTTCATTAATATTGAAAAAACGCAACAAACGAAAATCAGGAGCTATCTTACTGGCATAACGTTTCTTTGCTTGATGATAGCCTTCCTGCATTAACACAGTGTTACGCAGCAACTCTCGTATATCTCGCCACTCATCAATCTTTTCCATTATTCAGTCCCTTGTGTGATAAATTGGCCTCTTAAAATATTTAGGCAATTTTGTAGACAATTGCTGACAAAGATCGCCTGTGTTTGAGGCAAACGTATTCTAATCTTCCGCTATCTTTCAGCCAACATTCCTGGATAGTGTTTAACAATGATGTCGTTCAATTTATCCACTAAATTTGGGCGCTTGAATGTCAGATGTGCGGTGCCCTTTTGAAAGTAACGGATCGAGAAGTAATTGTCTTCGTAAGCATCCTTGACCGGATTATCGCGTATATGCTCCATCAGGCGAATTGAAATGTCACCGCGATTATCGGGTATTGCTTTGTCATCCAGTAAAAACAGCATCCGTTCCAGATCTGCCAACTGGTCACGACGAAATCCCCACGTCAGGCTATAGCCCCAACGGTTGTGCGTCACCAGGTTATTAATGATGATTTTCTTGCCGAAGAAGCACGGGCTGTTAGTTTTGTAATCCCATGACAGCCCTTTGAACACGTTGATAATGCCGCGCTCAAACACGTCCGCTTTGCTCTGGTGCAACTGCTCGAAGGTGCTGAGAATATTGGCTTCACTAATGACCGGTAGATCCCCATCTTCCAGGTTCTGATACCATTGAGTACGCGCCTGTGCATCCATCAGCGATAGCATGCCGGATTTCAGCATCAGGTCGCGCCACAAGCTGCGGTCAATATTGCGGGCGATCACCGGCATCGCTTTATCTGGCTTTTCCATCAGCCAACAGTTATAGCGATGACCTTGCTTCATCGCCCAGTCGGCAGCGTTGCCACCACCGATTCCGGCAGTGAGCTTAGAAATGGCGTTGAGCTGCTGAATCAATTGCTCAATCTGCGCCAGAGCAGCGTTGCGTCCGGTGACGATGCGCTCAATATTGGTCGAGTTAATCAGCTCAGTATGTTCGGTAATCACTTCAGGTTCTGTTTGCATCGCAAAAAATTCCCTATAAGCAAATGCTTCTGCCGGTGATGGCAGAGGCATTATGCGTCGTCAGATAGAGGAGAAAGCAGCAGAAAGGTAAATCTGGAATGCGCTATACAGGATTTAATCGAGATTGCGCTGCGTTAATCCGGTAGCGTGACTTGCCTTCAGTATGTCGGCGGCGGTCAGGAAGATTTCTGGCTCTGAATAGGTATCACCAAGGGTATCGATGCGCACCAGGTCATATTTTTCTACCAGGAAATTGATGGCGTCGGCCAGGGTAACACCCGCTTCGATGTGTTGCAGGATGACTAACTCACTGCAAAATGGCGTATCGTTTAAATCCATTCCGAAATGCTTTTCCAGCAGGTACACAAGTAATGTTCGCCAGTGCACTACAGGTGACAAGCAGCACGATGCCGCCCGCCTCGGATGAATTGCTGAGGTTGGCATAATGATTTCCTTTAAAGGGATCTAGTGAGGTGTCGGGTAAATCGAAACATAGACGTAGCCCTGCGAACCGAGCGTGTCGGCTTCGCAGGTCAGGTTATTGTGATAAATCGTGACACAATGCTGCTGGTACGGATTAAGTTCGCCTGTGGTCAGTAGATGTTCAAGCATGCCAACCATTGGCGGGAATGACTGATTGATACGCTCGATTTGCGCTTCGCTAAATTCACCGGTTATTCCGGCCCGGTCAGACAGGAAGTGCAGCCGGTTGCCTTCCTGCACCAGTCGGGCACCGAAGCGCGGAATAATATTACGTTTCAACCCCATTCATTTTCATTCATATTCTCCTGATTACACCCAGCCACGCTCGGCAAACGACACAATTTCTATGTTGCCAATGACAAAATGATCCGGCAGGCGAACATCCACCAGTGCCAGCGCTTTTTTCAACCGCTAGGTAATCCGCCTGTCTACATCACTGGGCTATACATGTCCGGATGGGTGATTGTGAGCAAGGATGGCGGCCGCTGCGTTATGTCGCAACGCCGCTTTGACGACCTCACGAGGGTGCGCTTCTTTGCTGCTGATTGCCCCGCTGAACAGCGTTTCGTGAGTCAGCAATCTATTCTGGTTATCCAGTAGCAGAACCATAAACACTTTACGCTCGATACCCGTCAGGTTTCATCGCAGCCAGACGCGTGCAGCGGTTGCAGAGGCAAACGCCACGCCAGGTTCACGCAGGTGATTTTTAATCAGTGCGATGCGTGTTTAACGGTGAGCTGGGATGCCAGAGGCACTGTGGAGTTGGGTATACGTTATTTTACATCGCGCACTCCGACTTCAGTCGATGATGCGCATATAGCGGTTAGTTACTTTTAGAAGATTAAGTGTCTGGAAGCAGCTGCTTGCTACTGACCCTAATGAGAAAATCATCTCTTTTCATCTAATAGAGCCTGAAGATTAAAGAAGTACATTTCGTATTCATTAATTCAAGGTTAATGGAGAATTTTTGATATCAGCACGCCGTAAAATCCAGCAACTGAATGATAAGATAAGAAATATCTTAATTACAATTAGTAACACTTTGCTGGATGATCATGCTTAATATTTAACTAATATCGGCAGAATAATTCCATGCATGAAGCAGGGACATCATCTTCAGGGAGAAGAGCATTGCCACCTACCGTTCGCGATACTGACGCCACAGATCCCGTAAATTTAATTGATCGCCTGCTGCAGGACACTTTTCTGTTCGTAATGCATGTCCTTCACAACTCATCACTACAGCGGGATAACGATTTCTATCGTCGCGGCTGCAAACTCGTCGAAACCCTGAAAGAAAAGCTCGAAGCCCTGCAGGCCAGTGATGAATTCACTCACCACGTGCTCTACGCCCAGTGTGGTCTGCTCGATCAAATCGTTCTCAACAGTGCATCGCAGCAGGACAATCATGCCTGGCTACCTGCCCCACTTCAGTCTCGCTATCTCAGTGAAATGCGTGCGGGAGAAGTTATCCCGGAACGCCTGAAAATGCTGCTGCGGCAACCCGCACCGGATATGCGTTTGCTGGTGCTATATCAGCGCATCTTCGCCATGGGGTTTGGCCGCTACTCACCTGATTTCCAGCATGAACGCCGCGAGTTGATGGAGTCGTTAGACGCACTGGTGCCTTCGGCAGATACGCCGCAATCTGCACCGCTGGTGGTTGAACTTCGCCCTCGCACTAGGGATGGATTGCTCCGCTCTGGACGATTTCATATTGCGCTAATTGTCGTAGTAATCGCGGCACTGTGGTTCGGCCTGTCGTTTTCACTTTCACATTTTCTCAACAACAACTTTTAGGGCTGAAAGCCCCACGGAACTTACAACGCCCGGATAACAGCCATACGCCGGGTGACATGGATAATGACCTGATGCGCTTTGGTTCCCTGCTACGGGAAACAGCGAAGGGCGGTAGCGTGCCATAACGCCAGGTTCACTGATGCAAAGGAATGATGTCATGACCACACTTCCCCCTATCCTCAACGGCACCACGCTTAACCGCTATCACCTGCAGGTGAAAGGTTCCGATATTCCGCTGGACGTTGAATCCTTTACGGCCCGCGAGGCACTCAGCGAGTGCTATCGGTATGACATCATGCTGACCAGCGTAAACCAGGATATCGAACCGTCATCGATGCTGATGAAGGATGTCACCTTCATCATGCAGACGCTGCCGGAAACCGCGCTGCGCATTGCGATGCAGCCCGAAGTTCAGCGCTCGGTTCATGGTGTCATCACCCACTTTTCCCGCATTTCCTCTTCACGCGACGAAGCAACCTATACGCTGACGCTGCGCCCTCGCCTTGCGCTCCTGGACAAATCCCGCCGCACCGCCATTTATCAAAACCTGTCCGTCACCGAGGTGGTGGAGCAGATCCTGCGTAAAAATCACAACTGGGCAGGCTGGCTGTTTGATTTTCGGATCCGGCAAAGCTATCCGAAGCGGGAACTGATCACGCAGTTTATGCAGTCAGATTTTGAGTTCATCAGTTGCCTGCTGTCAGAAGTGGGTATCGGATTCCGCTTTGAAATGGATCCCGATATCAAGCATGAAGTGGTGATCTTCACCGACAGCGGGCGCGACTGGCGGCAAGGCATCGTCGTCCCGGTGGTCAATCCGGCAGGCATGTTTGATGGTCGCGTTGAATCGCTATGGAGTCTGCAGACGCATCATCAGGTGGTGGAACGCTCAGCTTCGCATCGGGACTACAACTATCGCACTGCCGGTGAGCCACTCGATACTCAGGCGGATATCACCCACGACGACGATAACAGCACCTACGGCAATGATTACCAGTATGCGGAAGGCTATCTGGCTTCAGGCGAGAAATATTCCGGGCAGAATGTTCAGCCGGAAAGCGGCCAGTTTTATTCCCGGCTGCGCCATGAGTGCGCAATCAATGATCAGCACTGCCTCAGCCTGGAAAGCAACGCCACCATTATCGCGCCCGGTCAGATACTCGAACCTAAAGGCACCGTTCCAGAGGCGTTTGACGGAGGCATGCTGATTACCGCTATCACCAGTGAGGCGTCACGCAGTTCGCACTATAAGTTGCGGGCCGAAGGGATGGCGTGGCGTGACCACCTTAACTGGCGACCGGCGATACAACCGCGTCCGCGCATCACCGTTCCGTTGCCCGCTCGCGTCACCAGTCTGACCAGCAACGACATTTATAGCCACATCGACAAACATGGCCGCTATCGGGTGAAGTTCCACTTCGACCAAGCCGATTGGAAAACCGGCTATGAAAGCCCATGGCTGCGACTGGCGCGCCCGTATGCCGGTGACACCTACGGCCTGCATTTGCCGCTGCTGGCGGGTACGGAAGTCTCGGTGATGTTCGACGGCGGGCATCCGGATAAACCGTTCATCGCGTTTACCCTGCACGACTCACTTCATCCCGATCTGGTCACGATTGAGAACTACAAGCGCAACATTCTGCGTTCTCCGGCACACAACGAACTGCGACTGCAGGACGAACGCCAGAAAGAGAACATCCACCTCTCTACCCCACACTCCGGCAAATCGCAGCTTAATCTCGGTTTCAACGTCATGGATGACGATGCAAAGGAGTTGCGCGGTGAAGGTGTCGAGCTGCGAACCGACGGCCACGGCGTACTGCGTGCTGCAAAAGGCGTGTTTATCACCGCCGATGCGCAGCCTCAGGCACAGGGCAAACTGCTGGATATGGCTCCGGCGGTTCAGGGGCTGGAGGCGGCATATCAGGAAGCGTCGAGCCTGCGCCACGCCGCTGAAATGGCAAAAGCGGAACTCGCCGACATCCAGAAACAAACCGATTTGCTTAATGACACGCTTAAAAACCTGCAACAGCAGGCGCTGCTGCTTTCTGCACCAGCTGGTATTGCGCAGGTTACTCCTGCCAGCATCCAGCTCGCGGCGGGCCAGAACCTGATTGCCACCAGCGGACAGGATGCAGATTTCAGCATCGGTAAAGCACTGCGCATCGCCGTAGGCAGCACGCTCAGCCTTTTCGCCAAAATAGCGGGCATAAAACTGTATGCCGCTGCCGGGAAGGTTGATATTCAGGCGCAAAGCGATGCGCTCAGTCTGCTGTCGCACAAGGATATGCAGATTAGTAGTCAGGAAGGAAAAGTGGTGATATCGGCCAAAACCGAGCTGCTGTTGGAATCAGGCGGCGCGTGGGTGCAATTGAAAGACGGCAACATCACACTCGGTGGATCCGGCAACGTCAGCGTGAAGTGCGGCACTCTGGAGAAGCTGGGACCGGCTTCGCAACAGGGTGCGATCACATTACCGGTGCGCTGCCCGTCAATGCAGGAATCCGCCGCAGGCCAGAACGGCGGCACCGCGCTGTAAGGATACAGAGTAACGATGATGACGTATAACTTCAGTCAGGAAGCGGCTGCGCAGCAATGCGAACACTTTTACCATTCCATCCTGCAAATGCAGCGTGATACCGGGCATCGCCTGTATCTGCTGACCGATCCGGTGTTGCTGCTGCAACGTACCGACACGCCGTTTGTGCAGACGCTGGTCAGCTATCAGCCCACGCCTGTGCCGCTGCCGCATTCCGCCGTATCGGTGGCTGATTATCCATGGCTGGTCGCGCTGGACCCAGACGATGAGGATCATCTCACCTTGCTGCGTGGCAGCATCGCCGTGGCACTTGAAGAGCTTCATCCTGATTTGCTGTGCCAGGGCGGTGGCCGTGGCATCTGCGGCTGGATTACCTGCGGTGCGGATCCCGCAGATTTAATCAAACAGCTCGGCCACACAGCGATCCAGAAGCAGCCGAATCAGAATCCACTATTGCTGCGTTATTACGATCCGGCTGTGCATAACCTGCTGTGGGATCGGCTTAGTGAATTACAGCAGCGCCGGATGGCGGGCGTGATGTCAGGCTGGCTGCTCGCTGGTGGCGATGCGCAGATCGTCGTTCGCCGCTTCCAGCCCGCCCCCATGCTCTATTCCACCTTCTCGCTGGGGCTGAACGCGCAGCAGTGCGAATTCATTCTGAATGTCTGCGGTATCGCTAACCGTGCCCTGCGACAGTATCGCCTGCAGCTCGCTGAACACCCTCGTTATTGTGAATTAACGGCTGCGAGCCACATATTGCATGCGCTGGAACGCCAGTCGCAGCACCCGGCACTGCAACAGCCTGCTGACAAAGAGCGCCTCGCACTGCAGGTACTTCAGTACCATCCAGAAATTGATCAGCATCCAAAGATCGCCGAACTGCTGGATTACGACGCATTCAGTGACGACGTGACGTGGAGCAAACGCACCCGCGCCATCACGCCGGAAATCTGGCAACGCTATGCCCGCGAGCTGGCAATCACCCCATCGATGGAGAATCCGCAATGAGCGCATCCTGTACCACCTGTCTGAATACCGGCCCGGTGCTGATGCCACTGCGCTATGCCATCGTGCCGGATTTTGTTAGCCATAAACTACCCGACTGGGCTGCGCCAGCGACAGCTTTCCCGGCGTTGAATGGCTACCACTATGCCCTGCGATGTGTGCGCCAGGGATTCATCTACGTCTATTACGATACCGGCACTGGCGACCTGCTGGACTGGGAAGTGTGGAATATTGATGAAAGCGGTGACCTTTACTGGAGTTCAAACGTGCTGAGCGCCCGCGCGGTGTTCAACCCTCTGCCCTGTGGACGTCCGATACACCGGCAGGCCAACCTTGAACACATGGCGCTGAACGAAAACGCGCTGAGCAATGAAACCTGGGTGGCGTTTTCGCACGCGCCCTGGACGAAAGAGACGATTGAGCGCTACACCCGCGATCCGGCTGAACGCAAACTGCGTATGCAGAACATCCAGCCCGGCGACTGGACTGCCGTCGGAGCCACATTTGGTGACGGCCTGTGCCGGGCGGATGAATCCATGCTGGATCCTGTGCTGGACTACCGCCCTAACCTCAGCGGCAGCCCAAAGTATCCGCTGTGCGACAGCGATGATCCGCTCTATCGGGTGAGCTACATCGAAGCAGGCCAGTATCACTTCTATGCTGACAAGGTAAGGCCACACACCACATTTCATCCTTGGGTGCGCAACCGAAAAGTACAGGGTGCAGCTGCCCGCACGATGAAGGCAATGCAAAGCCGCAGCCTTGGGCCGGGTGGCAAACCGGTTAATCCGCTGATGATTGCGCTAAAAGATCCTGCTGGCATTGCTCACGAGCTCACCAGCTGGTGCGATGGCCTTGCGCTGGCGCATCAAACCTATCTTGAAGAATTGAACGTCGAATTCTGGACCTGGCGCAACATCAACGGCGTGCGCAGCCAAGTCGAGCAGATGACAACGGCAAAGCAGCAACAGTACGCAAAGGAGAAAGGTGAAAGCGACCTGCAAATGCTTCAAATAATGAAAAATGCAGGCTATACCAGCGAGCAAATTCAGCAGTTTCACGACGGCGGGACGCGCTGGGCGAACCAGCAGGGTATGGCTTTTGAATGGCAAAAGTACGAAAAAAAATTAAACCACGCAAAGTTTAATCAGTTCATCAGCGCGTATGACCAGCTTTGTCAGACGCTTGATCAACAGATGAATCAGCTGGTGGGCCTGCGTCTGGCATGGTTGCAGGATAAGCATTTCCTTCAGTGTCTTGACGATCATCATACCAACGTTCTGGAAGATAACCTGAACTACAGGGAAATCGTGGGCTATGCGATCTCTGCGATCAACGTGGTCCCAGTGGGTCGCAAACAGATTCAGGCATGGGTGAAGGAATACAATGCAACGAACAACAGCAATCTGTTCTGGCGCAGACAGTTCTTCAACAATCCGGATGTGATAAGCGAAACGACTCCGGTTCTGGCGCAGTTGAAGAAGGATGCGCAGACAGAAGACAGACCGGCGAATGATATTGAAAAGCCCGCGATCTTGGCGACGTTCAAAAGCTTTGTCGGCTATTTGGGAAAATACAACGATGCCTGCGATCGTGCTCTGGACGAACTGGGGAGGGATGAAAAAAAAGCACTAGTATCCGACACCCGCAAGCTGATGGCGAAAATGGATACCGGGCTGACGACATTTACCACCGAAGTGTTCAATAAAAGCCTGCTGGGCAATCGTCTCGACTCATTCAGCAATCTTATCTACAAAACCCTGTTTGCCCGTGATGCCGGGATCGCTATGTATGACATTGAGGTAGATATTGGGCGTCAGATGACGACAGGACCAGAGGGGGCATGGGCCCGCCGTCGGGCGATGTGGGACGAACGGACGAAAGTGCGTGATGAGGTTGCAAACAATTACCAGAGAGCAAACTCGCAACACTTGCTGTCCACAGAGGGTAAGAAAACCATAGAAGTATCACGCATTAAACTGCTGGGAACCATTCTCAGCGTCTGGGAGCTTTATAGTCAGTCGAAAGACATTGTCACGGAAGGTAAGGGCTCGGCCAGTAATATCATGTCTGTAGGGTTATTCGCAGCAAGTTTCGGGATACACACGGTTTTACCGGCAATGGACACGACTGTTGAAGTTGCCGAGAAATCATATCCGTTAGCAACGGACCGTGCGAATGACAGGCTATTGAAGTGGAGTATACGTGCAAACGCCTACGGCAGTATTGCGGCGGGTCTGATGGTGATCAGCGATTTTGGCGAGCTAGGAGAGATCATTACAAATGATGGTCCAGTCCGCTGGAAAGGTGTGGGGATTTCAATCGTTAAAATTGTGTCTGATAGCGCCTATACCATTCAAAGTAGCGAGGAATTATTAAGGTTACTTGGTAAAAAAACATTTCAAGAAATAATTTTAGGTTTGGCAGAAGAGTCTGGCGGGATGATTGAAAAACTTATCGCACGAAGAATGGTAAGTTCTATTGCTTTTCTTGCAAGCTGGCAGGTCATGACTTTGATCATTCTCGCTCAAGTTGCAATTGTGGTGTTTTCAGACGATGAGTTACAGAACTGGTGCGAACAATGTGTATTTGGTACAGAAACCAGCATAGATAATACCGAGCTAATGCCTGCTAGCCATCGAGTAGGACTAACTCAAGAGCAGGAAGATAAGCTTGTGAAAGCATTGCACGAAACGTTAGGCCTGCCATTAACTGAGCGTGTTAAGCAGCATGAAGATGCGGAAAAGCTTAAACAACTGAAAGCCGAAAAAAATGCTTTCCAGCAAGTGCATAATTAAGCGGAGTTTTTGTAATGACCGATAAAGAACCATTCTCTCCGCAAGAGTGGCTGGACTGGCAGTTAAAAGGGCTGGACGGTTACAAAGATCTGAATAAGCTGAATCGGTTGTTGATTTCAGCCGAAGCATCCATCAGTTTGAATTCGGAGAGAATTGAAGAACGCGCACCGCTTGTTGCTGCTGGATTGATCAATAGCGATGATTCAGATAGATACCAAGATACGCTGGAATGGGCGCTTGAGGTGAAAGCGCTCATTGAAAAAGAGATCGCTGATTTCCCACCATTACCGGTTCTTCCCCCTTCAGGGCCGCTTCAGAAAATATCGGGTGTGATCGAAGAAGTCACATTCACAAAAGCGATGGCCTGCTTTGAAGCTGAAGCGTATAGCACCATGCGGGATGAACTTGAACGTAAACGTCGCAGTGACAATGCAGGTGCTGCGATTGTTATGGTTGCGCAAGCGCTGTCTGGTACTGCCCCCCACGCCCTGATCAATGACGGCAAGGCGAAGATGCTGAAATGCCTGTATGTCAAAGGGAAGATCGGCGGCAAAGCATTCTCTGGCTGGTTTGGTATGACGAATATAAGGCCTGGGGACTTTGTAGAAATGGCGGTGGTGTCGTCTGAAGAAGGCTATTTGGCGTATGCAGTTGCGAATCCTGTATCAAGAATTATTTCTGTTACCCCAAAATGTAATGAAGGATCATCGGAAAATTCTTTTTCGCTTTCATTTTTGGTTTTTCTTGGTTTGCTTTTAATCCCTTTCCTTTTCCCATTTTTCCTTGCAGATGCATTTTTTAAAACACTTATATGTTACATCGTATCTGCTCTTCTTCTTTCAATTGGCGTTTTTATCAAAACCCAAAAGGAACGAGGGAGTCAATACCTCCTTTATGAGCAGCTTTCTCTGGTATTAGATCTCCCTAAGGGAATACGATCCAGCTTATCTATTATTACGGCTAGAAAGATAAAGGAAAAAATTGCAGCTGGTACATATACACCTAGGCATAAAAGTATAACCCCAGTCCCTCAGAGGGCTACTCAAGGGGGGCTTTATGAATATTTTTATTATTATTAATAGGTGTGTCATGTCTAAAATTAATATTTTGCTCGGTGACAAGCTCACCAGTGGCGGCAGCGTTATTTCCGCGACCTCAACAGTGACAATAAATGGTATTGCCGCGGCCCGTTTGAACGATATCGTCTCATGCCCGATTCTGGGCCACGGTGTTAACCGCATTGTTAGCGGCGATCCCGGCTTCACCTCTGAAGGCGAGCAACTGGCGTTCGATGGTGCGCTCTGTGAATGCGGCTGCCGCGTAATTGCCAGTATTACCGAATCCGTACTGGGCAGCGGCTGATGACGTGGAATATTCCGTTACCTCACCCGATAAGGTCTCCGTCACCGCCGCGCTGGTCGCTGTGGTGGCGGGTATTAGTTTTATGCTGCATTGTGACCGCCGTCAGCGGCACCGTATTGTGGTTCTGGCTGCAGGACAGTCGCACGGTGCTATGGACGCTGGGCATTATCGCCTTGATTACGGTGATCTTCACGCTGATCGCCGGATGGATGCTGTTCCGCTCGGGTGTTGATGAAGAGCACGCTCAGGGCCTGATGGCCTATAATCGGCTGCAGGAATTCGAATGGCAACGCTGGGCGCAGCAGGCCGTGCATGTCAGCGGCTGGCACGCGGTATTTGCACCGCAGGCCCGATTGTCGATGCAGCCCGGCGAGCCGGTGACAAATGACATCCCTTTGCTGCTCCCCTCTTTTCCCGGTTATCGCTGGCTGTCCGAAGAAGTGATTATGTCGCTTCTGACCGCATTGCAGGCGGTTACCAGCCGCTGGCCGATTGAAGTGTCGCTGCCCGATGACGCTGATCACAACGAGTGGCGGCAGTTCGCCGACTGCTGGCAGCAGGCTGGATTGCCCATGAACCGGTTGGCAGGCCAGACCGCGAGCGTATCCAGTTACGATTCTGCCATAAGTAGCTGGCTCGATGCTCCGCTGACTTACCGGGCACGACTGGTAATCGTCAAGTACTGGACCGGCAGCGGCGAACACACTGAAGGCGTTATAGCCTGTCTGCTAACACCTCGTGACCATGCCGCTGATATTCCGGTTCGCTGCTCACTGCATCGGACGATGAACGTCAGTCCGGGCGACGAAGCCGCATCCTTTTCACAGTTTCTGCACTATCAGCCACTGACATCGGCAATGGCAGGGCTGTGGACCGACCGCAACAGCCAGCCGCAGGCCGCGCAGCTGGTGATGGTCCACAGCCAGCGCCTGAAATCCGATGAAATCAGCGCAGCAGAGACGGAAACCGGCATTCCCGCCGTGGTCATCTCACCCGCAGCACCAGAGCAGCACTGGCTGCCTCACTGGCTCGGTCAGACCGGCCCGTGCGCCGACTGGTTTGCCCTCACCCTGATGATGTCGATGGCAGAGCACAACGGCGGCGTGCAGTGCGGTCTGCTGTCTGGTGCGTCACCTTCTTCCCAAACATGGATTTTAAGCAGTGTCAGCGCAGGAGCGTTTTCGGATGATTAGCAGCCAACGCCGGATTTCTGGCGTCATTATTTTTACCGTGCTGGTCAGTGCGCTGGCGGCCCTTCTGCTCTGGTGGCTTGGCCCACGCTGGCAACTGTCACATCAGCAATCAGCCCTGATATGGCTGCTGATCACCGCAACGGCGGCAGCACTGATGGCAGCTGTTCGCTATTACCGTCAGGACACGCCAAAGACGCCGGGCACAGCAACCGTTAAAAGCCGCACTGACCAGTACGGTGAAGCTGAACAGTTGTGGATTCAGGAGATGCGCGACTACCTGTATCACCGCTATGGTCGTGGCTGGAAGCGTAAGGTGCGCGTTGTAGTGCTGACCGGCCACCATCGCGTGGTACAAAACGTTATTCCCGGATTACCTGAGGCCCAGTGGCTTGAAGCCAACGGCGTAGTCGCCGTCTGGGGCGGTAATCTCACCTCCGGTGCGGAAAGCGCACGCATCACTGCGCTGCGCAAGCTCAAGCGCTGTCCGGTCAGCGCCATCGTGGTGGCGTATGACGCCGCACTGCGACAGGCGATGCCGACCGACACCGTCGCCCGTCAACTCACCGAGCGCTGCAAAAAACTTGGCTGGCAGGTGCCGCTTTACCTGTGGGAAGTACAGGACTACGTCTGGCCGCAGCAGGAGCGCGAGACCCAGCCGATCGGCGTGCTGCTGCCTGCGCAGGCATCCCCGGCAGAACTGGCTGCTGCGTTGCAGACGTTGCCCGTTCAACTCACCGAACCCGGCATTCGTCAGGGCATGAACAACTCCCACTTTGCCTTTTTGCTGCAGCTGAGCGCCATGCTGCGCGATGGCGCGGCGGAACAGTTCAGGCGACTGAGCCAGCCATTGCTGACCGGACCTTATGCGGTGCCGCTGCGCGGCGTGATGTTCAGCCCTCCAGTTGCTGAAAAGGAAGCCGACAAACAGCGCTGGCTGCCTGACAACAGCTGGCAGCGTATTCTGGACGACCTGCAAAGCCTGAAAATCCGTCGCGCCGGGTTTGCCTGGGAGCGCGTGGCCTATCAGACGGTGATGGCGGCGTTGCTGGTGCTGTGGGGTGGCTTGCTGCTGTCATGGTGGACCAACCATCGTGCCATGAGTGAGGCGCAGCAGCTGGTGCAGGCCGCTGCTGATGCTTCATTGCCGGAAGATCAAAGGCTCATCAGCCTCGGACAGTTGCAGCGAAAAGTGGACCAGCTCGACTGGCGGCGTCAGCACGGCACGCCCTGGTACAGCCGTCTTGGACTGAGCCAGAACGATACGCTGCTGAACGCGCTGTTGCCGCACTACGCGCGTATTGCTCTGCCCGAGCTGCGCGACGGCGCGGTTCAGCATCTGTCTCAGGCGCTGGAACACTGGAGCACATTGCCGGTTAACGATCCACAGCGTGCAGAGCAAAGTAAAGAAGCCTACAGCTGGCTGAAAGCCTATCTGATGCTGAGCCACCCTCAGAAAATGGATGCGGCGCTATTTGCTGACACGGTAATGCGCATCTGGCCGCTGCGCGAAGGCGTCAGCCCGGGACTCTGGCAGGCGGAAGGGGCAAAGCAGCTAGGCTTCATGGCGCAGCATCTGCCTGAGCATACCGGCTGGCAGATAAAACCGGATATGGCGCTGGTTTCGGCCTCACGCAGCGCTCTGCTACGCACCATCGGTATGCGTAACGGTGAATCGGCGCAGTATCAGAAGGTGCTGGCGCAGGTATCCCACAACTACGCGGACCTCAGCCTGCAGGACATGACCGGCGACACCGATGCCGGTCGGCTGTTTTCCAGCGACAGCGCGGTGTCGGGCATGTTTACTCGCCAGGCATGGGAAGGCGCGGTGCAACCCGCCATTGAAAAGGTGGTGAATGAACGGCGCGAGGAAATCGACTGGGTGCTGAGCGACAGCGAGCAGCCGTCCAGCAGCGAGAACTCGCCCGAGATGTTGAAGGCCCGCCTCACCGAACGCTACTTCACCGATTATGCCGGAGCCTGGCAGGACTTCCTCAACGGCATTCGCTGGCAACAGGCCGATACGCTATCAGACGCCATCGACCAGCTGACGCTGCTTGCTGACGTGCGCCAGTCGCCGCTGGTAGCGCTGATGAACACGCTTAACCAGCAGGGACGCACCGGACAAATGCGCGAAGCGCTCAGTGATTCGCTGGTGAAGTCAGCCAAAAACCTGCTGAACAGCGACCAACAAAACAACATCGACCTGAAGTCCGGTCCGCGTGGCCCGATGGATGCCACCTTCGGTCCGGTTCTAAGCCTGATGGACCGCAGTAACGACAGCGGCAACAGCCTGAGCCTGCAGACCTTCCTCACACGCGTCACCCGCGTGCGACTCAAGTTACAGCAGGTCACCGGCGCAGCGGATCCGCAGGCCATGATGCAGGCGCTGGCGCAGACCGTGTTCCGGGGCAAGTCGGTGGATATCACCGATACCCGCGACTATGGCAGTCTGGTCGCCGCCAGTCTCGGTCAGGAGTGGAGCGGCTTTGGGCTGGCGGTGTTCGTACAACCAATGGTGCAGGCGTGGCAGCAGGTGCTTGCGCCAACCGCGTCCAGCATCAACAGCCAGTGGCAGACCAGCATTGTGCAGGACTGGGAAAGTGATTTTAATGACCGCTGGCCATTCTCACCGCATAAGCAAAGTGAAGCGTCACTTCCTCTGCTGTCGCAGTATCTGCGTAACGATACCGGACGTGTCACGCAGTTCGTGAAGGAGAACCTTGGCGGCGTGCTGCGCAAAGAAGGCCGCCGCTGGGTGCCGGATGCCATTGCCGCACAGGGGCTGCATTTCAATCCGGCGTTTATCGATGCACTGAATCAGCTGAGTGCGCTGGCCGACATAGCCTTTACCGGCGGCGATGCCAGCGTGCAGTTTGCGCTGATGGGCAAGCCAGGCAGGGACGTGATGCAGACCATCCTGCAGCTAGACCAGCAGGTAGTTGATTACCACAACCAGCAGGAGCAGTGGCAAAACATCAGCTGGCCGGACAGCCAGTGGAAGCCGCGTACTTCTCTGTCATGGGTGACCACCACCACCGGTGAGCGTATATATGCCAGCTATCCGGGTAGCTGGGGCCTGATTCGATTGCTGGACCGCGCTCAGGTCACCGCCGTGGATAACAGTACCTACAAGCTGAGCTGGAAAACCAGCGACGGCTTTGGTCTCAACTACATGCTGCGCACGGAAGTGTCGAGCGGTCCGCTGGCGCTGCTGGGATTGAAGGGATTTAGACTGCCGCAGCAGGTGTTTGCAGAAACTCAGGGTGACGATTCTGTTGAATAAGGAAATTAATGATGAATGAGTTTCTTCAGTGGCTAATTAACCTTAGCAGCGTTATTCCCTCCATTATCACTGGCGCGGGAGCTGTTTTATATACGCGCTGGCGATATGTGAAAAATCGTCAGTTTTCCACAGTAAGCGATGAAAAACGTTTTGAGACCCTTAAGAGAATTGGTGATCTTGAAAAAGAAGACGACCATGTGCATAAGGAAAGCATGCGTAAAACCCTTTATGAAAGCATTGGCATGTATTATCCCCATCAGTACAACTGCTATCTGCTTCAATACCTCAATGAAAAGGGCTTACCTTACAGAGATGCCGAACTCAATTTTTTTCTTAAAAGTGCGGCACTGATTAGTGTTAGTTCACTCAATCAATTTGAGTTTAATGAGAAAAAGTATTTCTGGCGATCAGTCGAATTATGGGGAGTACTGGCAGGCGTTTCATTGGTATTACTACCCGTCTCATTTACCATGCTTAAAGTAGCAACATCATCACAAGATGGTGTGGATATTTTGCATTACTTGTTAGCTGGAATTGTCGGGGGTGCGTGGGCAATTCTGTATGTAGGATTTATAAGGTCAATGCAGAATTGTATTGGAGCCAAACGGTTTTATAAAAAATTTGCACCGTGGTTAGAGCTTAAATTAGAGGAAGTTCTTCCTGAGCCTTCAGCAGAGCCTGATCTTCCACCCGTGAGAAATAAACTGATCAAAACAGTTGAATATATAGCTCAGAGGCTTTCATGGAAGACCTAACCCTGCGCTACTACGAAGCCGAACTGCGTTATCTCAAAGATGCGGCACGAGAATATTCCCTACTGCATCCCGAGCAGGCCAGCATGATGGGATTGACCACGCCCGGTGCAGCGGATGACTCAGTTGAGCGCCTGTTTCAGGGCTTCGCCTTTCTCAATGGACGACTGCGCGAGAAGCTGGACGACGACTACCCTGAGCTGACCGAGGGCGTTATCAGTCTGCTGTGGCCGCACGCACTGCGTCCCTTGCCTTCAGCTTGCGTCGTCGAAATTTCGCCAGATGCAGACGGCATGAAACTCAGCGATGTGGTGACGGCAAAAAGTGAGGTGCTGTCGCAGCCAGTGGGTGAAAATCACATCCGTTGCCGTTATCGCACCACTCGCAATCTGACGCTTAATCCGCTGGCACTAAATTCCGCCACTATGGTGACTGGGCCGGACGGGCAGCACCTGCTGCGCATGCGCTTTCACTGCGGACGTAGCGCAGACTGGCGACAGGTCAATCTGAGCAATTTGCCACTTTATTTGCACGGCGATGCGCCTCTTAGTTCACTGCTACACCTTTATCTCACCCGCCGCGTGGCTGCGATGTATCTCCGACTACCGGGCCAGGCAGATCTTCAGCCTTTTAGTGGACGCTTCCGCGCCAGTGGCTTCGATAAGACAGCCAGTATCTGGCCGGTGGATAATGCAGGCGCAAAAACGTCTGACCGCAACGGCCATATGCATCTGCTGGAATACTTCACCTTTCGCGAAAAATTTATGTTCGCCGAGCTGGCGGGACTGGAATCCGTCGAATGGCCGGAGTCGCCGGAGTGGTTCGAGCTGGAAGTGGTATTCAGCGAATTCTGGCCCACTGATTTCAAAGTAGATGAATCGAACCTGCGCCTGCACTGCGTACCGGTGGTGAACCTGTTTCGCCTTGATGCCCGTCCGCTGGCAATAAATGCACATCAGTCTGACTATCGGCTGCTGCCACTGCGCAACGACGATCCTGATATTGAAATCTTTGCCGTGGAACAGGTAGCAGGTTCATTTGCTGAGGATGCCCCTCACTACACGCCGTTCCGCCATTTTCAGCATCGTGGCGGCATGATGCAACACAACAGACCGGCACGCTGGTATCATACGCGGATGAAGCACGGCCCGTCGGGACGAATGGAAACCACCCTGACACTGGGCGGTGATGCATTTGAACAGGATCGCCTGAATCCGGAAGATCCACTGGCGCTGAGCCTGACCGGCACCAACGGCATGCTGCCACGTAAAACGCTACAGAGTGTGCTGCTCGACACGCTGGAAAGCACCACGCAAACCAGCGTGCGGGTGCAGAACCTCAGCATACCCACCATGGCCTGCTATCCGCCGCAGCGCGATCGCTTCCACTGGCAATTGCTCAGCCAGACCGGCAGCAGTTTTCTGTGGATGATGGATAACGCTGAGGTACTGCGGAACACGCTGAAGCTTCACTGCTGGTCTGATGACGCGATCAATCAGCAGCGTCTGGATGGCATCATCGACGTGCGGCACTGGCGGCTTCAACGCTGGCAGCGTTATCTGCAACGAGGCGTGGATATTGAAGTCACGCTGGATACCGCTCACTTTGCCGGTGAAGGCGACGTGTGGCTGTTTGGCTCCCTGCTCAACCGCTTCCTGGCGCAGTTTGCTGATGAGCATCTGTATAACCGACTAACGCTGATACTGCAGCCTTCAGGGAAATGCCTGCGATGGAAAGAGAATCACCACTGAGCTATACCGAACTCAGTGAAACGATGGGCGACAGGCTGCCCTACAGCAATTTTTACCGCTTCATGCAGTGGCTTGAACATCGCCATCCGCACCTGCCGCCAATCGGCAGCACTACGCAGATTAAAAACGATCCGATCCGCTTGCGACCTCATGCGGGCATGGGATTTCCGGCCAGCGAGTTTAAAGGCATTGAACTGAACCCGGATGAGAATCCGGATTCACCGCCTACGGTTCGCACCACCTTTCTCGGCCTGTACGGCATTACGTCTCCTCTCCCGGGCTCCTATATCGATGACATTGCAAAGCGCCGCGAGGGACATGAATCCGTTGAGCACTTTCTCGACATATTCAACCACCGCATCCTGACTCAGTTCTATCGCATCTGGCGCAAGCACAATTATCCGGCCACTTTTGGGGCAGGTGGCACGGATAGCGTGTCGCAATGCCTGCTGAGCCTAGCTGGACTGGGCATATCTGGCACCGCTGACCACCTGCGCACGCCGCTGTCACGCTTTCTGTCTCTTCCCGGCATCTTACGTCAGCCGGGAAGAGCGGCGGAAGGCCTTGAAGCGCTGGTCAGGCTTGTAACGCCCAATACCCACGCCACCATCGCCCCAAACTTTAAGCGCAGAGTTGAAGTGCCAGAGCCACGGCTTGACAGGAATTTCAGCCTCGATAATCAGCCGGTGCTGGGCGGCAGAGCAGCCGACGTGAACAGCACGGTGGAGATCCGGCTTTTTACAGAGAACCCAGTTGATGCGCGTGGCTGGTTGCCACCGCATCAACCGCTTTATCACGACCTGCTTTCCCTGCTACGGGTGTACCTCGGCTGGCGATATGACGCGCACATTACGCTGACGCTGCCGCGCCGGTTGTTCCCGCCTCCGCGTCTGAGCGCAAAAGCCAACGACATGCACAGCACCTTCGCGGGCTATTCCTTCCTGCCGGGACAGGATGATAACAACAATTCAGATACGTTGACGGTACCGCTCGGCTTTTATGAAGGGCTAACGCGCAATCCGCAACAACGCACAGTAACAGAAGTGGATGACGATTAATGAAACGGAGAATACAACGCACCCTGCCCCTGATGTTCGCCGCGCTGGTGGCATGCTGCGGCCTGACGCAGAGCGTCACTGATGGCACAAAAGACGTGGCAAAAGCGGTGTTTTATAAAAAGGTGAAAACCGTGCATCTGGAGTTTCGTGCTCGCGCTGAGCTGAACCCGGATGAGGATGGCATGTCACTCGCTACGCGCGTGCAGGTCTTTACGCTCAAAGACCGACAGGCATTTGATAAAGCCGACTACAACACGCTTATCAGTGATGCTGAGCATGCGCTGAGTGCCGATATGGTGGCAAAAAAAGAAGTGCAGATCCGCCCACAGCAAACGTTGACTTTCACCATGCCGATGGATGAACAGGCACAGTTTGTTGCCATCGTCGCACAGTACCGCACGCCCGATATTCGTAAAAATGACTGGCGAGTGGTGTTGAGTCGGGAGGAGCTTGATCCGTATAAGGCGCGGGTGGTTGAAATGGAGAAATATGCCATGCAGATGAAGCAAACCAGCAACTAATCTAACAGCCTATGTTTTTATAAAATAAGGACATTTTATGCGTTCAATTTCCCTTTCTGCCCTGGCATGCATCTTTTTTATTATCTGTTCAGCCACCTCTCACGCCGCTGAACGTCGCTGTGGCTGGTTTCAGAACCCTACACCAGCTAATGCCACGCTGACAGACCGCGATGGCATGTGGGAAATTGCTACTCAGGGAGGATATCACGCAGGAGGTGACTGGCCAGATTTCAGCGCTGATCGATGGGTACGCACCGGGTATGGAAATTATGGCTACGGCTGTGCATGTATCACTGCTGATACGGACCCAAACATGCATCGCATGATTAATCTGATTAAATCAACCTCTCGCCCTCTCAGTGCATGCCGTAAAGATAAAATTCTGAAAGAACCTGAAAATCCTCTGGCCGAGATACAAAACATGGTCAGGTATCAGGCTGGGGAGTTTAGTCTAAGCTATCCGAAAGCTTGGTCAGTTAAAAAAGAAAAGCAGTGCATACATCTCAATAAGCCTGGTCGGTTAACAAATGAAGAATACACACTAAATATTTGTGTTCAGCATGGCACTCTGGAGCAGGCAACCGACAGCATGATTTTTTACAACGATAATGGTGTCTGGATGCGGGAAGCCGGAATGGATGCTCCCAGCCCTGTCGATATGCTTGATGGAGAAGGCTGGAAAGGGATGGAAACCACGCAGACATGTGGTGTCAGTGATGAAGAAACAGGGTTTCATGCCGCTGGAGGCACCTGTTTTATGGCAATTGCTTATAACGATAAAACACAATTGTTATTCGATACTGTTGGTTTTTATCAGGACTTTGATGTTATCAGTGCGATTGTCCAGTCTGTTAGTTTTAATGATCGTTAAAATACTTATCAGAAGGCCCGTGAAGCAAAGCTCGATGACTGCGAAACATAGTTAAAAGGATGATGTGGGCGGATGATATACCTAACGTACAGTTATCTTTCCTAATAATTTTAATCGATAAGATTAAGTGACCCGCTCCCAGGATTAAATAAGCTGGAAGAGGAAGGCCATGTCATCGGTGAGGGTGAACAAATTAGGCCAGTTTCCCTGAAGAACGAAGCCGGGGTATAAACGGAAATCAAGTGGGGGAAGTAATAATACAGTACGCATTTTATAATAACTCCCCTACTTATACGCCTTACATGCGCCGCAAGTGGGGGAATTGAACCAATATCTAAATTATTAATAAGTTGCACTCATTTCGCAGAAAGCAATCAGCTAATCTCGTTGACCCTCAAAGCGGGGGAATAAATGGGGGAGACATGCCATTCGTAATAGCTCCCCCCCTTTTAACAATATTTAGATCTGACCACCTACACCTTTAAACTTCTCGATAAATGATACAATTTTCTGGAATACAGTCTGTTTCTTAGTTTTGTACTGTGGATTCAGGGGGCTGAGTTTTGGCAGCGCCTCATTAAGTTCCGTACCATTTTCCGTCGCATATTCACGTTTTAGGGAAGTGCGGATGTAGCGTCTTGCAGCTTCTTCATTGAGGTTTTCTGACTTAATCAACTCTTCCGCCTCGCGCTGCTGCTCGCGTTGAGCGAAGGTGAAGAATGCATCAATAATCCCTGCCTTGTCCGGCAGTTCATCAAGATTCGTCTGCTGAATAAAGTCAACGACCAACCCTTCTTTGGCACGGTTACCTAAGCTGGAGCGTATCAGGCGTCTAACTTCCTCGGTCAGGCCTGCTTTGTTTTTATTCTGTTTATTACGTTCAAATATCAGGCCGAGAATGTAGTCCAGATTGATTTCCTGCGACTTCAGCAGGTCGATCTCAAACACCACGTCCTCCCAGTTGATGGTTGATTTATCTTTGTCATCAGCTGCTTTTTCTTTGCGCTGCCAGTCACGGATATCGTTATACACCGAACGATAATCCTGCACCTTCCGCTCGGCTGGCAAGCGTATAGTCTGGAGTTCTGAGAACTTATCATCATCCAGATAATGCGCGGCTTTGAACTTCTCGACGGCTTCCGGATTATTGATATCGACTGTTTGCAGCGCTTTCAGCGTGGCAAATTCATCATAGTTTTGCAGGATGTTTTCGGCTCGTAGATATTCACCAAACAGCTTCACAAAGGCTTTTTTCTCTTTCTCGCTTTCAATGTCAGCCGGATCAGGGAAACGATGTTCTAGTGTAGTGACGATGTCCATAAAGCCGCGCTTCGCCTCGCCGGTGACGATATCGGTAAAGCCCTCCATGTACTCTTTGTAGCTTTTTTCCAGCACCACGTTTTTCGTATTTTTGTCGCCAAACAGCGTGATGGCATCAATTGTGGCACGTTCCAGATTACGGAAGGTCACAATATTGCCGAAAGTTTTGGTCGCATCATAGATACGGTTGGTGCGTGAAAACGCCTGCATCAGCCCGTGATAGCGCAGGTTTTTATCAACAAACAGCGTATTCAGCGTTGGGGCGTCAAAACCAGTCAAGAACATCCCGACAACAATCAGCAGGTCGATATCTTGATTTTTCACCCGCTGGGCTAAATCCCGGTAATAATTTTGAAAGCCATTACTGTCAGTGCTGAAGTTGGTTTTAAAGTGGCCGTTGTAGTCATCAATCGCCGCATCCAGATACTCTTTGGCGCTGCTGTTCATCGCGCTGACATCAAAGCTCTCATCGGTAATATCACCGACGGCATTCTGCTCTTCATTGGCGGTAAAGGAGTAAATGGTAGCTACTCTCAGTGGCTTATACGTATCAGAAGCCTCTAAGGCATCCTGTTGCTGTGATTTAAAGGCTTCATAATAGGCTTTAGCCGCATCGACACTGCTCACTGCAAACATGGCATTAAAGCCTTTCACCCCCGGAAAAGCACGATGGGTCTTCTGGCGAAAATGAGTCAGGATATAGCGAGTGATTTCCTCAATACGACGCGGGTGCAGAAAGGCCTGCTGATTTTCTGCTGCGCTGAGTTTTTTGTCATCAGTTTCAGTTTCCAGTGCCTTGAACTGCGGGCGGACATCATTGTAGTCCACCTTAAATTTCAGCACCTTTTCATCCCGGATGGCATCAGTGATCACATAAGAGTGCAACTCGCGGCCGAACACGCTGGCGGTGGTTTCTGCCCCGAGGGCGTTTTGCGGAAAAATTGGTGTTCCGGTAAAACCAAACTGATAAAAGCGGGTAAATTTTTTGTTCAGGTTCTTCTGGGCTTCACCAAACTGGCTGCGGTGGCACTCATCAAATATAAACACCACTTGCTGACGGTATACCGGCAAGTCAGCCTCTCCCTTCATCAGATTGTTGAGCTTCTGAATAGTGGTGACGATGATTTTGTTATCGTCCTTCTCAAGATTGCGTTTCAGGCCGGAGGTATTATCTGAGCCATTAACGCTGTCCGGAGAAAAGCGTTGGTACTCCTTCATGGTCTGATAATCAAGGTCCTTGCGGTCAACAACAAAGAAGACCTTATCGATGAAGTCCAGTTCAGTGGCAAGCCTTGCCGCCTTGAAGCTGGTAAGGGTTTTACCCGAACCAGTGGTATGCCAGATAAAGCCGCCGCCTTCGGGTTTTGACCAGTCTTTAGCTTTAAAGGAGCTGTTAATTTTCCACAGAATACGCTCGGTGGCGGCAATCTGGTAAGGGCGCATCACCAGTAGCGTCTGGCTGCTGTCAAAAACACTGTAGTTAAACAGGATATTCAGCAGGGTATGCTTTTGAAAGAAGGTGGCGGTAAAGTCCTTCAGATCTTTAATCAGCGTATTATCGGACTTCGCCCAGTTCATGGTGAAGTCGAAGCTGTTTTTATCCCGCTTCGTAGTGTTGGCGAAGTAGCGGGTATCGGTGCCGTTAGAAATCACAAACAGCTGAAGATACCTAAAAAGAGAGTTGTCGCTGTTAAAGCTCTCTTTGCTGTAACGGTGTATCTGGTTGAAGGCTTCCCGAATCGCCACACCGCGTTTTTTCAGTTCAACCTGAACCAGCGGCAGTCCATTGACCAGGATGGTGACGTCATAGCGGTTCGCGTGTGATCCGGTCTGCTCAAACTGCTGGATAACCTGTACCTTATTACGAATCAGATTCTTTTTATCAATCAGGTAAATGTTTTCAAGTTGTCCGTTATCAAAGGTGAAGTCACAGATGTAATCGATGTGTATTTTACGAGTCTTATCAAGGCTGCTGTCTCCCGGGCTGTCCAGATAGCTCTCACAGAACCGCCGCCATTCACTGTCACTAAACAGCACATTATTAAGCGCCTGAAGCTGCGTGCGGATATTTGCCAGCATCAGCGGCTGAGAGGTGAAGGAAACAAATTCATATCCCTGATTGCACAGGTCCTGAATCAGTTCTCGCTCCAGGTCTGATTCACTCTGGTAGCTGTCAACGCTCTCCCAGCCTTTAGTGTACTTATCGAGAACAATGAATTTATTCGATTCAGCAATGGTATTGGTCTGTTGAGTCATCGCGCATCCTGTGTGCTGTTTGGAAAAGTCCGGCAGCAGAAGAAGTAAAAGCTACCGGCCGGTGAATTTGGTTATGTATGGCACGGCCAGCAAACGCTGACCGATTAGTTATAGCATTACTGTCACTGACTGACGGCATCAGGCTTGGGGAAGCTGAACAGCAAGTCACGATAGTATTCATACTGCTGCTGGCGCAGGGCGATTTCACGGGGTAAGCCTTCGGTGATGGAGTTGGTGAGAGCGTCGAATTTGTCGAGTGTTGTAGCTATTCGGTTCTGTTCTTCATACGAAGGAACCGGAACAACAATCTTTGAAAAGTCGCTTTTATTGATGAGGGGCATCGTTCCTCCGCCCAGCTCACCCTGTCGACGCAATGTCTCACGCATAGCAGTCAGAACGTGGAACAGGTAGCCGACTTGAACGCTATCATCGGTCAATTTAATTGCGTTAATTTGTTGATTGGGGATGCAGTCGTTAGTATTAATTACTGTCTTACCCATATCAGCGCCGATACATGTGACTAGCAATGAACCACTAGGGATCCGAACTTTGGGCATCGAAGCTGCTCCTTCAGCTGACAAACGACGACTTGGACACGTGATGTTACGCATCCCGTTCTTGATATCGCTGGGGGTTACAAAATCAACATCGTCGCCCCATGCAGACTTGTCTGACGACTTTGGAGTGCGGCCAGTCACGATCTGACCAATCTCCTCCAAGGTCTTCCACTCGACCTCCCCCTCTTTAAAACTCAGCAACTGATCGCGATAGTAGTTGTACTGTTTTTTACGTGCGGTAAGCTCAGCGGTAAGCTCAGCGGTAAGCTCAGCGGTAATGACGGTAAATTTATCCAGAATTCGGACGATTTCAGACTGAATGGCTAGGGAATTATCCGGATTGTTTGGGCAAGGGATTGGTATAGCGATTTTTGCCATATCAGTTGCTGATACATCAATTACTTTTGTTCCTTTTGAATATTTCCGTTTCTCATTTGCAAAAGTGTCCGTTTGCGTGAAATAAGCAAAATATTTACCAACAATTCCGACATTAGGTTTAAAAATTGTAGCGTGCCCACCTGTAACGGCCTGTTCTGTACCTAAATAAACTAATGCTTTACCAACATCTGCAAGGTTTTCACTGGTGTTAGTAATAACAACATCGCCAGTATTTACCTTTTTAAGCTTTTCCGCAGCAAGCGGAGAGACAAACGACTTGGTCGTTTCAGTTGATAGCCCATAAAAAGTATAAATCTGACCATAATGGATAGCTGGAACTCCTGATTCTGTAAAATCAGACTTTGGCAATCCATTTCCGCGTACTAGCTCGCCTAACTGACCCAATGGCACCCACTCTATTTCAATACCATCTAACAGTTTTTCAAGATAACTCAGCTCGCTCATCCCTGTGCCTCACTACCTTCAATTTCTGCCACAATTGCATCAATATATTTGCGTAACTGATCAATCTTGCTAACTGTGATTTTCAGTTCTGCATTCAGTTCGGTAATATTAACGATTTCTCGGGTATCTTTAGCTTCTACATAATTGCTGACTGACAGGTTATATTCATTGGCTGCAACAGTTTCAAATGGCACAGCTTTCGCCAGATGGTCAGTATTTGCCTTGCTGTCAAACACCTGCATGATCTGCGTAATATGTGCGTCAGTCAGTGTGTTGTTATTAGTCTCTTTCTTAAACAGGCTGCTGGCATCAATAAACTGCACGTTGGTATCGGTTTTGTGCTTTGATAGCACTAGGATGTTAACGGCAATGGTGGTGCCAAAGAACAGGTTAGGCGCGAGTGAAATTACGGTCTCTACGTAATTGTTATCGACCAGATACTGGCGAATTTTCTGCTCCGCGCCACCACGGTAAAAAATACCCGGGAAGCAAACAATCGCAGCACGGCCTTTAGGTGAAAGATAGTTCAGCGCATGCAGCACAAAAGCAAAATCGGCTTTTGATTTCGGGGCCAATACACCTGCTGGCGCAAAACGTTCATCATTAATCAGCGTCGGATCGTCACTACCAATCCATTTCACCGAGTACGGCGGATTAGAAACAATCGCATCAAAGGGCTTACCATCTTGAAAATGCGGCTCCGTGAGAGTATTACCTAGTTTTATATCAAATTTTGCGTAGTTAATGTTGTGCAGGAACATGTTCATACGCGCAAGGTTAAACGTCGTATGGTTAATCTCCTGCCCGAAAAAGCCTTCTTCGATAATATGGTTATCAAAATGCTTTTTCGCCTGTAACAGTAATGAGCCAGAGCCTGCTGCTGGGTCATAGATTTTGTTAACGTGGCTCTGACCATGCATCGCCAGTTGGGCAATCAGTTTAGATACGTGCTGTGGCGTAAAGAACTCACCGCCTGACTTACCGGCATTTGCCGCGTAGTTGGAAATCAAGAACTCATATGCATCTCCAAAGAGGTCAATCTGATGTGCATCAAAATCACCCAGCTTTAAGCCTTCAACGCCTTTCAGCACGGCAGCGAGGCGGCTGTTTTTATCTTTAACGGTGTTACCCAGACGGTTACTGGTGGTGTCAAAGTCAGCGAACAGGCCTTTGATATCGGCCTCAGAAGGATAGCCATAGGCTGAGCTTTCAATGGCGACGAAGATACTGTTTAAATCAGCGTTCAGCCTGTCGTTGGTATTCGCTTTAGCGGCAACATTGCAGAACAGCTGACTCGGGTAAATGAAATAGCCTTTGGTTTTAATGGCATCATCTTTGATGTCATCGGTAATGATGCTGTCATCCAGAGCAGCATAGTGGACGCTATCATCACCGGCCTCAATGTAGCTGGAAAAGTTTTCACTGATAAAGCGATAGAAGAGCGCACCAAGGACGTATTGTTTGAAATCCCAACCATCGACCGAACCACGGACATTGTTGGCAATTGCCCAGATTTGACGGTGTAATTCTGCTCGCTGTTGAAGGCTTGTCATTTAATATCCTGTTACGATGCTATATTTATGTTGTTGAATACATTTTATCGCAATTTAATTTTATATAAAGAACCATATGGAAATATTTAGCGTAAATCGCCGAATTAATTCGATATGCACCTATTGCTTTACTCCCTTATGTTTCCACCCATTCATTACTTCATACAAATAAGCAATATAATACTCTCAACCAGCTCATTCCAGCGTATTCGTTGATCTCCAATACGGACTGTTACTCCCTATTCCACTGGTTAGTTATACCATGCAGAAAAGTTAGTCTTTAGATGGATATCCCGGAGGAGTTTATTTCCATTGAAAAACGTAGTGAATTGGATGAGATATAAAGTTATGACAAGGACTAATGAGACGATTATAAACAAGAAGAGAAGCAAAAATGGTACGCCCTACAGGATTCGAACCTGTGACCTACGGCTTAGAAGGCCGGTGCTCTATCCAGCTGAGCTAAGGGCGCATAGTGATTGGGTCGGATTATACGTCCAGCGGCTCGCGCGTCAACGTTTTTGCCCTTGAACATAAGCGGAGTGCTGCCAGATTAACCAAAACCCCTTAATGCCGCTTGCGCCATTCGCTCATCGACACCAGATTCCCGCCCTGCTCCGTTTCGCCTTCCAGCTCAATCCCTTGCTGCGTGAAGTGCGCATTGTACTGATCGCGCAGCGCGTGCAGTTCCTGGCTGTCCGGCTCCAGCTGGCGCAAGAACCCCAACGCCAGCAACAGCTGTTGCCTTGATATCAGCGCAGAAAACCCAGCCCGGCTCAAAATGCCATGCCAGCGCTGCTTATTTTCGTCGCTGCCATCGACAATCAGCACCTGCCAAATCAGCAGCACCGCCGCGCCGTTGTGCAGATGCGTGTCGTTATCGCCCGAGATGTAATCGGTAAACTCTTTTGCCGCCTCTTTGCCCATCAGCGACAACATCGATTCGATATGCACCGGCTGCAGTTGCAACCGTTTATTAAGCGCCTGCACCGCATGGCGCGAGCTGGCCGTCAGCAGCTGAAAACCTACCACGAACACCACCGCCAGCGTGGCGAGAATTAACCAAATCATCACGTCATCCATCTCATTCACTGCCGGGCATCATAAGCGCTAACGCGGGCGGGCGCCACGGCGAAAAATCGGGAAAGCGGCGTAGATGGCGAATCTCTACCTGACAGCCGCACGCGCTTCTGACAGAATAGGCGCCATCCCCGATCTAACCCTCTACAGATGGATTTCCTCTCTGATGGCAGCAAAAATTATTGACGGTAAAACGATTGCGCAGCAGGTGCGCCTTGAGGTTGCCGAAAAAGTACAGCAGCGTCTGGCGGCCGGTAAACGAGCGCCCGGTTTGGCAGTTGTGCTGGTGGGTGAAAACCCGGCTTCGCAGATCTATGTCGCCAGCAAACGTCGTGCTTGTGATGAAGTGGGCTTCATCTCCCGCTCGTACGATCTGCCCGCCACCACCAGCGAAGCCGAGCTGCTGGAGCTGATTGATACGCTCAACAACGATAACGACATCGACGGCATTCTGGTGCAGCTGCCGCTGCCAGCCGGCATCGATAACGTCAAAGTGCTGGAGCGCATCGTGCCGGACAAAGATGTGGATGGTTTCCATCCGTACAACGTTGGTCGTCTGTGCCAGCGCGCGCCAAAGCTGCGTCCGTGTACGCCGCGCGGCATTGTCACCTTGCTGGAGCGCTACAATATCGATACTTACGGCCTGAACGCCGTAGTGGTTGGCGCATCGAATATCGTTGGCCGTCCGATGAGCATGGAGCTGCTGCTCGCCGGTTGTACCACCACCGTGACGCACCGTTTCACCAAAGATCTGCGTCATCACGTTGAGCACGCCGATCTGCTGGTGGTGGCGGTCGGCAAGCCGGGCTTTATTCCGGGCGACTGGATCAAGCCGGGCGCGGTGGTGATTGATGTGGGTATCAACCGTCTCGACAGCGGTAAAGTGGTGGGTGATGTGGAATTCGAAGCGGCTGCTGAGCGCGCCTCGTACATTACGCCCGTTCCAGGCGGCGTCGGTCCAATGACGGTCGCGACACTGATCCAAAACACGCTAACGGCGTGTGAAGAATTTCACGACATTGAGGAGGCATAATGGCCAGTTTTTCTCTCGGTAAACATGCCCACGTTGATTTGTGCGACCTGCTGAAACTCGAAGGTTGGGTGCAAAGCGGTGCGCAGGCGAAAGCGGTGATTGCGGAAGGCGAAGTGCGCGTCGATGGCGCAGTTGAAACGCGTAAGCGCTGCAAGATTGTTGAAGGCCAGAAGGTCGAGTTTGCGGGCTTTAAGATTACGGTTGTTGCCTGACCTTTAGGCGTCCCAATCGGGGCGCCTAAATCCGCTCTTCCCCCACCACCCGAGTTTCCCCTTCAATTTGCTCCAGCGCGATGTGATTCACCGCCGTATGCTGCGCAATCAACGTCGCCAGTTTCGGTGAATGGCTGGTGATCCACAGTTGGCTAAACTGGCTGGCTTCGGCGATCAGTCGTGCTAATGCAGGCAACAAATCTTCATGCAAACTGTTTTCCGGTTCATTCAGCGCCATAAACGCCGGCGGACGCGGGCTGAGCAGCGCCACCACTAAGCAGAGAAAGCGCAGCGTGCCATCCGAGAACTCGGCGCTCTCCAGCGGTCGCAAAATCCCCCGGCGTGACATCAGCATCTGAAAACGCCCGTTCTGCACGTCAACGTGAAATTCCGTGTCCGGGAAGGCTTCGGCCATCACCTCGAGCAGTAATTCGGAATGACCGCGTTCAACAATTGTGGCCCAGGCTGCGGCCAAATTGCTGCCATCGTGGCTCAGTACCGGCGCACGCACGCCAATCTGCGGCGCACGAATCGGCGAACCGGGCCACACCGCAAACTCATGATAGAAACGCCACTGGCGCAGCCTTTCACGTACCTGGGAAAGCTCGGGATAAAGGTGCGGCTCGCCAAGCTGCCCAAACAGCGACTCTTCCGGATGCAGCACCGCAGGATAAGCAACGCGTTCGCCCTCAACGTTGTGCAGGAAAGCGGTTTGATTTTGCCGCTGCAGGATGCAGGAGGAAGGACGCCGACGCTGGCCGCTCATCCATATACGCTCCTCTTTCACCAGCGGATCGAGGTTAAACATGCTGGTGGCTAACGGCTCAGGAAAACCAATATCAAGCTGATAATCCATATCATCCATCACCACCGCGAGCGCCAGACGTTTAGGATCGTGGCGACGATCGCCGCGCCGCAATCCCCCCGCCCACATCGCTTTCTGGATGCCGCCCTCTTCCGCCAGCGCCAGCGCTAAACGTCCGCCCGCCGCTTCGTGCAGTAGTCGCACCGCTTTATAAAGGTTGGATTTTCCGCAGCCGTTCGGGCCGCTCACCACGTTGAGCTGTTGCAGCGGTAGCGTCAGGTCGCGCACCGAGCGGAAGCCGTGAATATGAATCTGTTCAATCGCCATCAATAAAAAAGGGCGATTTCTCGCCCTCTCCGGTTATTTGCGTCGCCAGCTGGAACCTTGCGGCCCATCCTCAACGATCACGCCCAACTCATTGAGCTTATCGCGCGCCACATCCGCCTGCGCCCAATCTTTGGCTGCACGCGCATCGGAACGGGCTTTCACCCAATGCTCGATTTCCGCCACTTCATCGTCATTCACCTGCGCACCGCTTTGCAGGAACTGCTCGGGATCCTGCTGCAGAATGCCGAGCACGTTAGCGATCTGGCGCAGTTTCGCCGCCAGCGCATCAGCGGAGGCTTTGTCTTCAGTCTTCAGGCGATTCACTTCACGCGCCATATCGAACAGCACCGAATAGGCTTCCGGCGTGTTGAAGTCGTCATCCATCGCGGTACGGAATCGCGCTTCAAACTCTTCACCACCCGCCGCCGTGGCATTGGCATCGGTATGTCGCAGCGCGGTGTACAAGCGCTCAAGCGCCGCACGCGCCTGGTTGAGGTTATCTTCGCCGTAGTTGAGCTGGCTGCGATAGTGGCCCGACATCAGGAAGTAACGCACGGTTTCGGCATCGTAATGCTGCAACACATCGCGCACGGTGAAGAAGTTATCCAGCGATTTCGACATCTTCTCGCGATCAACCATCACCATGCCGGAGTGCATCCAGTAATTTACATACGGGCCATCGTGCGCACAGGTGGATTGCGCCACTTCGTTTTCATGGTGCGGGAACATCAGGTCCGAACCGCCGCCGTGAATGTCGAAATGGGTGCCAAGCTGTTTGCAGTTCATCGCCGAGCACTCGATGTGCCAGCCTGGACGGCCGTTGCCCCACGGCGAGTTCCACGCCGGTTCGTCGGCTTTAGACATCTTCCACAGCACGAAGTCCATCGGATTGCGCTTTACATCCGCCACTTCAACGCGTGCACCGGCCTGCAGCTGCTCCAGATCCTGACGCGACAGCACGCCGTAATCCTTGTCGCTCATCACGTCGAACATCACGTCGCCGTTGTCCGCCACGTACGCGTGCTTACGCTCAATCAGCCTGCCGACCAGCTCAATAATCTCGTCGATATGGCGCGTTGCGCGCGGCTCCAGATCCGGCGGCAAAATGCCGAGCGCGGCGAAATCGTTGTGCATCTCGGCGATCATGCGGTTGGTCAGCGTTTCGATGCTTTCCCCGTTTTGATTGGCACGTTTAATGATTTTGTCATCGATATCGGTGATGTTACGCACGTATTTCAGCTGATAGCCCACGTAACGCAGATAACGCGCCACCACGTCGAATGCCACAAATGTACGCCCATGGCCGATATGACAGAGGTCGTAAACCGTGATACCACACACGTACATACCGATTTCACCGGCGTGGATAGGTTTAAATTCCTCTTTCTGTCGACTCAGGGTGTTATAGATCTTCAACATTGAATGGTTCCGTTAGTGACGTTTGCGGGATACGCCCTTGCAGCGTAGCCGGTTATTGTGCCGTATTTTTCTGACTTGTGCATCGCTCGGTTGCCAACTGCCGTCCGGTTACTGACGCGTTATTGGAAATTGTGATATAAGAAGCGTCTACAAAAATGCCTCGCCGCCTTACAGGCGTGGCAGTTGATACTGACGACAACCTTGACAGGAAGAAAATAATGGTCACTTTCCAGACGAACCATGGCGATATCGTAATCAAAACTTTCGATGACAAAGCGCCGGCTACCGTGAAGAACTTCCTGGAATACTGCGCGGAAGGTTTTTACGATAACACTATCTTCCATCGCGTAATCAACGGTTTCATGATTCAGGGCGGCGGTTTTGAGCCTGGCATGAAGCAGAAAGATACCAAAGCAGACATCCGCAACGAAGCGAACAACGGCCTGAAAAACACCAAAGGCACCCTGGCGATGGCGCGTACACAGGCGCCACACTCTGCAACGGCCCAGTTCTTCATCAACGTGGCAGACAACGACTTCCTGAACTTCCGTGACGAAAGCCTGCAAGGCTGGGGTTACTGCGTGTTCGCTGAAGTGGTTGAAGGCATGGACGTGGTTGAGAAAATCAAAGCGGTGAAAACCGGCCGCAGCGGCATGCATCAGGACGTTCCGGTTGAAGATGTTGTCATCCAGAAAGTGACTGTTAGCGAGTAATGTCGCGCACGCTGTTTATCGCAGATCTGCATCTGTGTCATGAAGAACCGGCAATTACTGCCGGTTTTCTGCATTTTTTGCAGGGTGAAGCGCGCGCCTGCGATGCGCTTTATATCCTCGGCGATCTGTTTGAAGCCTGGATCGGCGACGACGATCCTAATCCGCTGCATCAGCAAATCGCTGCGGCGCTCAAGGCGCTGCCGGTGCCGAAGTTCTTTATTCACGGCAATCGCGACTTCCTGCTCGGCCAGCGTTTTGCGCGTGCCAGCGGCATGACGCTGCTGCCGGAAGAGAAAGTGCTCGATCGCTACGGACATCGTGTGTTGATCATGCACGGCGATACCTTGTGCACCGACGATGCAGGCTATCAGCGTTTCCGCGCCAAAGTGCATCAACGCTGGTTGCAGCGTCTGTTCCTCGCGTTGCCGCTGCGTCTGCGCATGCGTATTGCCGCGCGCATGCGCAATGGCAGCAAGCAGGCGAATCAGCACAAGTCGGTTAGCATCATGGACGTCAATCAGTCCGCGGTGGAAGCCGCGATGACGCGTCAAGAGGTGGCGATTCTGATTCACGGCCACACGCATCGTCCCGCCATTCACGCCTTCCCGCTGCACGGCGAAAACGCCGAGCGCGCGGTACTGGGTGCCTGGCATGAGAACGGATCGATGATTCAGCTTGATGCCAGCGGCGTCAGCCTGATCGAATTCCCCTTCTGAAATCCGGGCATCAATGCCCGTTTTCCGCCTACGCAACCGTTTTCCTTGCTGCCATCTCATGCTATTCTCTGTGCCCTTCTTCGCCTGCCCGCCCGGCCAGGTTCGTTTGCATATTCACAGGAGTTGACCGCATGTCATCCAACGCCGCCCCGGCCCGTATCGCCATTGTCATGGGTTCCAAAAGTGACTGGGCTACCATGCAGTTCGCCGAGGAAATTCTTAACAGCCTGGATGTTCCCTTCCACGTTGAAGTGGTCTCAGCTCACCGTACGCCCGACAAACTGTTTAGCTTCGCGGAAACCGCAGCCGACAACGGTTTTCAGGTGATCATCGCCGGTGCCGGCGGTGCTGCCCATTTGCCGGGCATGCTGGCCGCGAAAACGCTGGTGCCGGTGCTGGGCGTGCCCGTGCAAAGCGCGGCGCTGAGCGGCGTCGATAGCCTCTACTCCATCGTGCAGATGCCGCGCGGCATTCCGGTGGGTACGCTGGCGATTGGTAAAGCCGGTGCTGCCAACGCCGCCCTGCTGGCGGCACAGATTCTGGCGATCCACGACAGCGCGCTGTCAACGCGCATCGCCAACTGGCGTCAAACGCAAACCGATGAAGTGTTGAACAACCCGGATCCGCGGGAGGACGTATGAAGCCGGTTTGCGTCTTAGGAAATGGTCAGTTAGGCCGCATGCTGCGCCAGGCAGGTGAACCGCTGGGCATCGCGGTGTATCCGGTGGGTCTGGATGCGGAACCTTCTGCGCTGCCGATCGCCGAAAGCGTGATCACCGCTGAGATCGAGCGCTGGCCGGAAACCGCGTTAACCCGCGAACTGGCGAGCCATCCGGCCTTTGTAAATCGCGATATCTTCCCGCGTCTGGCCGATCGCCTGACGCAAAAACAGCTGCTGGATCAGCTGAACCTCGCTACCGCGCCGTGGCAGCTGCTGGCCGATAAAGCCGAGTGGCCAAATGTGTTCAACTCGCTTGGCGAACTGGCGATTGTAAAGCGTCGTACCGGCGGCTATGACGGCCGCGGTCAGTGGCGTTTGCGCGCCAATGAAACCGATGCGCTGCCGGATGAGTGCTACGGCGAATGCATCGTTGAGCAAGGCATTAACTTCAGCGGCGAAGTGTCGCTGGTCGGCGCGCGTGGGCACGATGGCAGCACGGTGTTTTATCCGCTGACGCATAACCTGCATCAGGACGGCATTCTGCGTATCAGCGTGGCGTTCCCGCAGGCCGATACCGCACAGCAACAACAGGCGGAAGCGATGCTCAGCGCCATCATGCATGAGCTGAAGTATGTTGGTGTGATGGCGATGGAGTGTTTCATTACGCCAGAAGGTTTGCTGATCAACGAGTTAGCACCGCGCGTGCACAATAGCGGCCACTGGACGCAGAATGGCGCGTCAATCAGCCAGTTCGAGCTGCATCTGCGTGCGGTTTTGGGCCTGGCGCTGCCAAAGCCGGTGGTGTTTGCGCCGTCGGTGATGGTGAATCTGATTGGTACTGAGGTGAATCTGGCGTGGCTGCAGCAGCCGCTGGTGCATCTGCATTGGTACGACAAAGAGGTGCGTGAAGGCCGCAAGGTTGGGCATCTTAATCTCACCGATAGCGATCACGCGCGTCTGGCGTCAGCCTTGAATGCGCTGGTGCCGCTGCTGCCGGAAGCGTATGCAAGCGGGATTGCGTGGGCGGTTGAAAAGCTGTAGTTCAGCTGTTTTTCCCTCACCCTAGCCCTCTCCCACTGGGAGAGGGAACCGATCGAGCTAACATCTCCCTATGGGATAGGGCCGGGGTGAGGGCATCAGCCCGCTCAGAACTCCCCTTACCCCACCATCTTCATCGCCACATGGCTCCAGCGATTCAGATGCGTAATCTGGAAACCATGCGCCTTAAACAGCGCATCGAGCGACGCTTCCGAATGAATCGTGATATGCCCATTACGCGGCGCGATATACCAGTCATTCATCCCCAAATGACTCACTTCGTCAGTGGTCGCGGTGCTGAAGAAAAACACTCCGCCTTTTTTCAAAAAACCTGACACTTCTGCCAGCGTTTTATGCGGATCCGGCGTATGCTCAAACACCTCAAAACTGGTCATAAATTCATAAGAATTCAGTTCTGGATAATCGCCGGGCACAAACGGATCCCACGCCACCATATCAATGCCCACTTCCTGCATTAAGCGCGCCAGCGTGCCGGTGCCGCCACCGTAATCCAGCATTTTTTTGCCGTGATATTTTTTGAATAACGTCAAAATCAGATCGCGATTTCTCATCGGTCGATTGATCTCATAGTTAGGATCAAACTGCCCGTAAGCCTCGTTATACATATGCTGTGCATAATCCGCTGGCGTCCAGTCATCGCATGCGTGGGTATACACCAAACCACAGGTCTGGCATTGATGATAATAAATCGCCACGCCGGTGAGCGGATAAGTGTAACGACTGGCATTTTCCGAATGACAGATGGTATTGAAATCGGTCACACCATACAGCGTGGCCTCGCCCTGGCAGACTTTACAGCAGCCGATTTCAACAACGGATTTGACGATAAGTGGAGATGACATGTTTAGCCTTAAATAAGTCTGGTCTGCTTTCATGAGTCGACTCACGCAGACCAGAACTTAAATTTAAGACAAATCGTTTTGCTTATCCGGCACTGAAGCTTCTGAACAGCGCCTTCTGTTTTAACAGCCGAATCCCCAACCAGGCACCGCACAGCGAGAGCAGCAGCGCGCCGCCGATCGGCAAGGCGATCCACAACGTCCAGTCTGGCTGCCACGGGAAATCGAAGATCTTGCGCTGCAAGCCCCACAGCGCCGCTTCCGCGCCCAGCGCCGCCGCAATCCCCGACACCACGCCAAGTAGCGCAAACTCGCACCATAAGGTGCCGCGCAGCAGGCGTTTACTGGCACCCAACGTGCGATAGACCACCAACTCCTGCCGACGCTGACGCATGCCAACCTGGATCTGCGCCAGCAACAGCAGCACGCCGCACACCGTTACCAGCACCACCATCACTTCCAGCGCCTGACTGACCTGCGTCAGCACCTGACCAATCTGGCGCATCATGCTGCCGATATCCAGCAGGCTCAGTGTCGGGAATGCGCGATTTAGCTGCGCCAGCAGCGCCGGATTGCTCTCCATACGGAAGCTGGTCAGCCAGGTTTGTGGCTGTTGATCGAGCGCGCCCGGCGGGAAGATAAAGAAGAAGTTCGGCCGCAGACTCTCCCAATCGACCTTGCGCAAGCTGGTGATTTTGGCGCTGAACTGCTGCGTGTCACCGCTGAAGGTTAAGCTATCGCCGAGCTTCACGCCGAGGCGATCCGCTAACTCCACTTCCATCGACACTTCACCGGCTTGCGGCGGCCAGTTACCGGAAATCAGCGGATTGTGATCCGGACGCTCCGCTTGCCACGTCAGATTGAGTTCGCGATTCAGCGCGTTATCCAGCTGGGGATCGGCCTCTTTGCCGTTTAGCTCGGTGAGACGTGCACGCACAATTGGGTAGAAGGTCTCCGGCTTAAGCTGATGCCCAGCCAGGAAGTCGCGTACCTGCGGCACCTGCTCTTTGGTGATGTTCAGCAGGAAATAGTTCGGACTGTCCGGCGGAAGTTGCTGTTGCCAGCGATCCAGCAGATCGCCGCGCATCACCAGCAGCAGCGCCAGCAGCATAAATGACAGCGAAAACGCCGCCAGCTGGCTGAGCGTCATCGCCGGTTGACGCAGCAGACGGTTGATCGCCAGGCGCAGCGCCAGATTGCGCACCACCAGCCGATGCAGCAGCAGCAAGGTGCCCCAGCCGAGTAACGCCAGCAGCAGCGCCAGCATCACCACGCCCGCCAGCAGCGCCCATAGCATTTTGCTGCCGCCCATTAGCAGCGCCAGCAAGCCAATCACCACCAGCGCCATTGCCGGCAGATAGAATCGCAGCGGCCAAACGTTCGCCACCGCATCCCGCCGCAGTACGCGCAGCGGTTGCGTCGCCATCAGCAAACGATACGGACGCAAACCCACCAGCAGCGAAATCACAAACATCGCGCCGATCGCCCACAGCCACGGCCAGAAACTCGCCGCAGGCAGCGCGCCCGGCAGCACCGGTTTCAGCATCAGCAGCAGAATCACTTCAATGCCCTGCCCTAAGGCGCTCCCGACAATCGCCGCCAGCAGCAGCACCGCCAACCATTGACCGATAATCAGCCGCTGCAGCGCCTTGCGCGTTGCGCCCAGCGTTTTCAGCACCGCCACCAAATCGTAGCGGCTGCGGCAGTAATGACTCATCGCCACCGCCACCGCAGCAATCGCCAGCATCAGCGTCAGCAAGGCGGAAAGCAGTAAAAACTGCTGCGCGCGCTGCATCGAACGGCCCAGCGCATCTTCCGAATTATCCACGCTGATCCAGCGCTGATCGGCTTTTAGCTGCGGCGCGATCCAGCTGTCATAGCGCGCCAGCGGTGCCGGATCGCCGGAGAATTTATAGCGCCAGCTTAGACGACTGCCCGGCTGCACCGCTCCGGTTTTCTCCACGTCGGCCAGATTCATTAGCAGACGTGGCGCGGTCTGGAACGGATTGAAGCCGCCATCCGGCTCCTGAATCACTTCCCCGGCAATGCGCAGCGTGGTGTCGCCGACATCCACGCTGTCGCCCACTTTCAGATTCAACAGCGCCAGCAAACGCGGTGCGACCAACACCGTGCCCGCTTGTGGACGTAGGCCCGGCGGATCGGTTTGCAGCGTGCCGAACATCGGATAGGCATTGTCCACCGCCTTCACGTCCGCCAGCTGCGGCGTCTCTTGCGCGAAGGTCATGGTCATAAAGTGCAGCTGGCTGCTGACCGACAGCCCTTCGTCGCGCGCTTTGTTAAGCCACGCTTCCGGCGCGGGCGCGGTGGTGCGCAGCGTGCGATCGCCCGCCATAAAGTCGCGGCTCTGCTGGCTTAAGCCTTTTTCCATGCGATCGCTGATCGAGCCCAGCGCCAGCACGCAGGCCACCGCAAGCGTGAGCGCCAGCCAGACAATCAGCAGCGAGGGCGAACGCCACTCGCGCCAGAACCAGCGCCAAATCATGACTCCTCCCACAACTTGCCGTCGCGCAGCCGTAAGCGACGGTCGCAGCGCGCCGCCAGTTGTTCATCGTGCGTCACCAGAATCAGCGTGGTGGCAAAATCGCGGTTGAGGGAGAACAGCAGATCGGCGATACGATCGCCGGTTTTACGATCGAGGTTGCCGGTGGGTTCATCAGCAAACAGCAGGCCGGGGCGACCACTAAAGGCACGCGCCAGCGCCACACGCTGTTGCTCGCCGCCAGAAAGTTGCGCCGGCAAATGGTGCAGACGATCTTTCAGACCCAGCACCGTCAGCAGTTCCACCGCCTGGCGGCGACTTTCGCGATCGCTGTCGCCACGCAGCAGCGCCGGCAGCTGCACGTTTTCCAGCGCATTCAGCGTCGGCACCAGCATAAAGGATTGAAACACAAAGCCCACTTCACGCGCACGCAGCGCCGCTCGCTGCTCTTCATTCATGCTGTGTAGCGGCTGGCCAAGCAGATGCACTTCGCCGCTGCTGCCGTCGTCCAGTCCGGCCAGAATGCCCAGCAGCGTGGATTTGCCCGAGCCGGACTCGCCAATCAGGGCGATGGTCTCAGCTGGTTTGACAACCAGCTCAACTCCGGTAAGGATGGTCAGCTGATGCTCTCCCTGACCGACGGACTTAGTAAGATGATGAACTGCAACAATGTTTTCCGCTGGCATTATCCCTTCCTGTTGTTATTGCTTCTGCTGGTGTCCCGACTCGCCGCCGCCGATACCTTGCTGGTGTTGGGCGACAGCCTGAGCGCCGGGTATCGCATGTCCGCCACCGCGGCCTGGCCCAGCCTGCTGAATAAAGAGTGGCAACAGCAGCCCAAAGTGGTCAACGCCAGCATCAGCGGAGATACCGCAGGGCAAGGGCTGGCTCGTTTACCGGACCTATTAAAACAGCATCAACCCCGCTGGGTGTTAATCGAATTGGGCGGTAACGATGGCCTGCGTGGTTTCCCGCCGCAGAATATCGCCGCAGACCTGACCAAAGTGATTGACGAAGTGAAAGCCGCGAAAGCGCAGCCGCTGCTGATGCAGATTCGTCTGCCGGCTAATTATGGACGTCGATATACGGAAGCGTTTAGCGCGATCTATCCGCGCCTGGCACAGCAGTACGACATTCCTCTGGTGCCCTTCTTTATGGAGCAGGTCTACCTGAAGCCGGAGTGGATGCAGCAGGATGGAATTCACCCCAATCCGGATGCTCAGCCGTTTATCGCCAACCTGATGGCGACCGAACTGGCTCCGCTAGTAAAGCATGATTAATGCAGGCGTGTGATTTTTAACGGGTAAAGAAATGCAAAAAACAATTCTCATCACCGGCTGCTCGAGCGGCATTGGTTTGGTCGCCGCAAATGACCTTTTATCGCGCGGCTATCGCGTGCTGGCCGCCTGTCGCCGCGCCGACGATGTGGCGCGCATGGAAGCATTGGGATTTATTGGCGTGCAGCTCGATCTCGATGATGCCGCCAGCGTCGATGCCGCCGCCGATCGCGTGCTGGAACTCACCGATCATCGCCTGCACGCGCTGTTTAACAACGGCGGTTTTGGTCAATATGGGCCGCTCAGCAGCGTTTCACGTCAGCAGTTAGAGAAGCAGTTTTCTACCAACCTGTTTGGCACCCACCAACTGACCATGCGCCTGCTGCCCGCGCTGCAAGCCAGCGGCAACGGACGCATCGTCAATACCAGTTCGGTACTGGGACTGATCTCGACGCCGGGGCGCGGCGCCTATGCCGCCAGCAAATGGGCGCTGGAAGCCTGGAGCGATGCGCTGCGTCTTGAAGTGCGCGACTCTGGCGTGCGCGTTAGCCTGATTGAACCGGGCCCGATAAGCACGCGTTTCACCGATAACGTGCATCAGGGCCAGCAGGATAAACCGGTACAAAATCCGGGCATCGCTGCGCGTTTCACGCTGCCGCCGGAAGCGATTTTGCCGAAGCTGCGCCACGCGTTAGAGAGCAAACATCCGCGCCTGCGCTATCCGGTAACGCTGGTGGCCTGGGCGATGAGCCTGCTGAAACGCCTGCTGCCAGGTTGGATACTGGATCGCATTTTGCGCAGCAACTAAGCTGCAACGCAGAATCAAACTTGAACCGGGGCAGCTTGCCCCCATATCCTCAACACACTTTCTGACAAGAGACGTATTCATGTCACACGCTTTGATTATCGACATCAACGAATCCAACCTGCAGCAGACCTTAGAACAGTCGATGCAGCTGCCGGTGCTGTTCTATTTCTGGTCCGAACGCAGTCAGCACTGTCTGGAACTGACGCCGGTGCTGGATCGCCTGGCGCAGGAGTATGCGGGTCAGTTTATTTTGGCGAAGCTGGATTGGGATAAAGAGCAGATGGTGGCATCGCAGTTTGGCCTGCGCTCGATCCCAACCGTTTATCTGTTCCAGAACGGTCAGCCGGTTGACGGCTTCCAGGGACCGCAGCCGGAAGAGGCAATTCGCGCTCTGCTGCAAAAAGTGTTGCCGCGTGAAGAAGAAGTTAAAGCGCAGCAGGCGATGCAATTAATGCACGAAGGCAAACCGCTGGAAGCGCTGCCGCTGCTGAAAGACGCCTGGCAGCTGAGTAACAAAAACAGCGAAATTGGCTTCCTGCTGGCAGAAGTGTTGATCACCCTGAACCGCAGCGACGAGGCAGAAACCGTGCTGGATGCGGTGCCGCTGCAGGATCAGGACACGCGCTATCAGAGCCTGATTTCGCAAATCGATCTGTTAAAGCAGGCCGCCGATACGCCAGAAATTCAGCTGTTGCAGGAGCAGCTAGCCAGCGATCCGACCAATGCCGAACTGGCTGCTAAACTGTCGTTACAGCTGCATCAGGTTGGTCGCAACGAGGAAGCGCTGGAGTTGTTATTCAGCTTCCTGAAAAGCGATCTCAGCGTCGGTGACGGCCAGGTGCGTAAAATGTTCCAGGAAATTTTGGCCGCACTCGGCACCGGCGACACCCTCGCCACGCGCTATCGCCGCCAGCTTTACTCGCTGCTGTACTGATCGGTACCGCGCGTTAAACGGGCCGAACGACTCGGCCCGACAATCTGACAGCCAGGAGGTTATATGTTAACGGTCATTCCCGTCATCATTGTGCTCGCACTCGTTACCGTGTGGGCCGGTGTAAAAATTGTTCCACAAGGTTACCAGTGGACGGTAGAGCGCTTTGGCCGCTACACCAAAACCCTGGCGCCCGGCCTCAATTTGCTTGTGCCATTCATGGATCGTATTGGTCGCAAAATCAATATGATGGAACAGGTGCTCGATATCCCTTCGCAGGAAATCATCTCTAAAGACAACGCCAACGTCACCATTGATGCAGTCTGCTTTATTCAGGTTGTCGATCCGGCGCGCGCCGCCTATGAAGTCAGCAATCTTGAACTCTCGATCCTGAATCTGACCATGACCAACATCCGTACCGTGCTCGGCAGCATGGAGCTGGATGAGATGCTGTCGCAGCGCGACAACATCAACACGCGTCTGCTGCATATCGTTGATGAAGCCACCAATCCGTGGGGCGTGAAAATTACCCGTATCGAAATTCGTGACGTGCGCCCGCCGCAGGAATTGATCGCCGCGATGAACGCGCAGATGAAGGCGGAACGTACCAAACGCGCCGATATCCTTGCCGCCGAAGGCGTACGTCAGGCGGCGATTTTGCGCGCCGAAGGGGACAAGCAGTCGCAGATCCTCAAAGCAGAAGGCGAACGCACCTCGGCCTTCCTGCAAGCTGAAGCGCGCGAGCGTCAGGCGGAAGCGGAAGCCACGGCGACGCGCATGGTCTCCGAGGCGATAGCCGCCGGTGATATTCAGGCGGTGAACTACTTTGTGGCGCAGAAATACACCGACGCGCTGCAAAAAATCGGCGAAGCCAACAACAGCAAAGTGGTGATGATGCCGCTGGACGCCAGCAGCCTGCTCGGTTCAATTGCCGGTATCAGTGAACTGCTGAAGGAGAACCGGACGGAGCGCAGACCATGATCCTGATGGAGCTGATTGCGCATCCACACTGGTTCTGGCTGACGCTGGGCGGCCTGCTGTTGGCCGCCGAAATGCTCGGCACCAGCGGTTATCTGCTGTGGAGTGGCTTAGCCGCCGTCGCGGTGGCGCTGATTGAGTGGCTGTTTCCCATCTCATGGACCAGTCAGGGCATTGTGTTTGCGGTGATGACGTTGTTCAGCGCGTTCTTCTGGCATCGCTGGATGCGCTATCGCGAATCGTCGCAGGTCGCTAACACGCTTAACCAACGCGGTAACCAGTTAATGGGCATGCAGCTGACGCTGGATAATGCGCTGAAAAACGGCCTTGGACACGTACGCATTGGTGACAGCAGCTGGCGCGTGCAGGCGGACAGCGACCTGCCGGCGGGCACGCCGGTGATTGTCACTGGCGTGGTCGGCATTACGCTGATGATTCAGCCGCGCTTTCCATCGGCGTGATGGCAGCAACCGGCCAGATGATTGATGATCGGGCACTCTGCGCTGTCATCGCCGGGGCAAGCCTCCGCCAGTTCCAGCAAGCGCGCGCGCATCGCATGTAACTCTTCGATGTGCGCAGCAATCTCGTCGGCTTTCTGCAAAGTGCGCGCTTTAACATCGGCGCTGTGGCGCGCGGGATCGTTGAACAGCGTCACCAGTTCACGGCACTCTTCCAGCGTAAAACCCACCTGACGCGCCTGGCGCAGCAGATTCAGCTCATCAATATGATGCGCCGCGTAATGGCGATAGCCATTGTCACCGCGCGACGGCGGCGTCACCACGCCCTTCTCTTCGTAGAAGCGAATCGCTTTGCTGGTGAGTCCGGTTTTTTTTGCCACATCGCTGATGTTCATTTTTCCCCCTTGACCTTCCATTCAGGGGAAGGTTTAGGCTGTAGTTCTAATGCAAATTTTGCATGTAGTCAAAATCATTAGCCTGAGGAGTACACCATGTCACATACCCAACTGCTGGCGCTGGACGGCTTGTCCTGTGGCCACTGTGTAAAACGCGTCAAAGAAGCGCTGGAGCAGCGCAGCGATGTTGAACAGGCGGACGTCACGCAGCAAGAAGCGCGCGTGACCGGTGCGGCGAGCGCCAGCGATCTGATCGCTACGGTTGAACAAGCCGGTTATCACGCGGTGCTGAAAGAAGGCGCAGCCAGCCCAAAGCCTGATCCGTTGACAGCTACAGAGCCGCCGCCGGAGGCGCTGACAACGGAGTCGCAACCGGCACAATCCACTGAAGCTGAGCTTGCTGTGCATCATTTACTGATTGGCGGCATGAGCTGCGCCAGCTGCGTAAGCCGCGTGGAACAGGCGCTGCAAAAAGTGCCGGGCGTCAGCCAGGCACGCGTCAATCTCGGTGAGCGCAGCGCGCTGATCATGGGTGATGCAAGCGCCGAAGCGCTGGTGAGCGCGGTCGATCAGGCTGGGTATTCCGCCGAAGTGATCGAGGATGAACAAACCCGCCGCGAACGCCAGCAGGTTAGCGCGCAGCACGCTATGCGCCGTTTTAGCTGGCAATCGGCGCTGGCGTTGCTGCTCGGCGTGCCGATGATGATTTGGGGCATGCTCGGCGAAAACATGATGCTGAGCGCAGATAACCAAACGCTGTGGCGCACGCTCGGCGTGATTACCTTGCTGGTGATGGTGATGGCCGGCGGCCACTTCTATCGCAGCGCGTGGCGCAGTTTGCGTCACGGCACAGCCACCATGGACACGCTGGTGGCGCTGGGAACCGGCGCGGCGTGGCTCTATTCGATGAGCGTCGCCCTTTGGCCCGAATTCTTCCCGCATCAGGCGCGTCATCTCTATTTTGAAGCCAGCGTGATGATCGTTGGCCTGATTAATCTCGGCCACGCGCTGGAGCAGCGCGCACGCCAGCGCGCCTCGCAGGCGCTGGAACGATTACTGGATTTAACCCCGGCGCAGGCGCGGGTCATCAGCGATCAGGGTGAAACGCTGTTGCCGCTCAGCGAGGTTCAGTCCGGCATGACGCTGAAGCTGGTCACTGGCGATCGCGTACCGGTGGACGGTGAGGTCGCCAGCGGTGAAGCCTGGCTGGATGAAGCGATGCTGACCGGTGAAGCAGTGCCGCAGGCCAAACAGCCGGGAGATAAAATCTTTGCCGGTACGCTGGTACAAGACGGCACGCTGCACTTTGTGGCGCACGCCATCGGCAGCCACACCACGTTGGCGCGCATTATCAATCTGGTGCGTCAGGCGCAAAGCAGCAAACCGGATATTGGCCGACTGGCGGATCGCATCTCCGCCGTATTTGTGCCGGTGGTGGTGGCGATTGCACTGCTGAGCGGGGTTATTTGGTATCTGGCGGGTCCGCAGCCGCAACTGGCTTACACGCTGGTAATTGTCACCACGGTGCTGATCATCGCCTGCCCTTGCGCTTTGGGTTTAGCCACGCCGATGTCGGTGATTGCGGGCGTCGGGCGCGCCGCAGAGTTGGGCGTGCTGGTGCGTGACGCCGATGCGCTGCAGCGGGCCAGCGAAGTCGATACTATCGTGTTCGATAAAACCGGCACCCTGACGCGCGGCACGCCGCAGGTCAGCGATGTGGTGCTGTATGGCGAGTGGAATCGCGAGCAGGTGCTCAGCGCGGCGGCGCAGATGGAGCAAGGCTCCAGCCATCCGCTCGCCAAAGCGATTCTTGAGGCTGCGCCTGCGGTGAACGCCGAAGCGGTTAAGCAATTTCGTACAATACGCGGCAAAGGCATCAGCGCTACAGTGGCAAACAGAACGCTGCTGCTGGGGAATCAGGCGCTGCTGGATGAGCAACAGGTTGATTACCGCGCCGCGCAGGACGATATCGCGCGCTTCGCCGCACAAGGCGCAACGCCGGTGCTACTGGCCGACAATCAGCAGCTGCTGGGATTGATCGCGCTGCGTGACAGCTTGCGTCCCGAGAGTAAAGCGGCGCTGCAGCGTCTGCATCAGCAAGGTTATCGCCAGATTATGCTGACCGGCGATCACCAAAAAACCGCGCAGGCCATTGCCGCCGAAGCGGGTATTGATGAAGTGATTGCCGGCGTGTTGCCGGATGGTAAAGCGCAGGCGATTAAGCAGCTACAGCAGCAAGGCCGCAAAGTGGTGATGGTCGGCGACGGCATTAATGATGCGCCCGCGCTGGCGCAGGCGGATGTCGGCATTGCAATGGGCGGCGGCAGCGATGTGGCGGTAGAAACCGCCGCCATGACGCTGATGCGCAACGATCTGCACTGCGTCGCCGATGCGCTGTCGATCTCCAGCGCTACGCTGCGCAATATGCGGCAAAATCTGTTGGGCGCCTTTATCTACAACAGCCTCGGGATTCCCATTGCGGCCGGCGTGCTCTATCCGTTTACTGGCATGCTGCTGAGCCCGATTGTCGCGGGCGCGGCGATGGCGCTGTCATCCATTACCGTGGTGAGCAACGCTAACCGTTTGTTGCGCTTCAAGCCCGCGCAACGGCAATAGCCATTCCAGCCCTGTTTTTCATCGGATGAAATCGCTAGCATGGTTTTTTGCCTTAAAAAGGACAGGGAATGAGACACGGTCTGTGGCACAGCATCCAACAACGGATCGCGACCCTTTTTCCGGCCAGTTACAGCTGGCCGGCCATGGATATTCAGCTGGGCGATCGTCGTTTCCATTTGGCGGGCAGCATTCACATGGGCACGCGCGATATGCAGCCGCTGCCTGCCGGGCTATTGCGCCAGCTGCATAAAGCCGACGCGCTGATTGTCGAAGCCGATATCACTCAAGGCGAATCGCCGTTCAGCAATGATGATGAACATCCGCCGCTGGCAATGCGACTCGACGACGACGTGCTGCCGCGCTTGCAGGCTTTGTGCGATGAGCTTTCGCTGTCACTGAGCCTGTTCGATACGCTGCCGTTCTGGCAGATCGCGCTGATGTTGCAGGCGCAACAGGCGCAGCGGCTGGGATTGCGTCCGCAGTTTGGTATCGATTATCAGCTGTTGCAGGCGGCCAAAGCGGCCAACAAACGCATTATCGAGCTGGAAGGTCCGGAAACGCAGATCGCCCTGCTGAAATCGCTGCCGCAGGATGGTTTGCCGCTGTTGCTGGATACGCTGGAACACTGGCACACCAACGCGCGCCTGCTGCAAACCATGATCAGCTGGTGGCTGGATGCGCCGCCCACCCAGCAACCGGTGGCGTTGCCGACCACCTTTAGCAGCGAGCTGAACGACACGCTGATGCGCAACCGCAACCAGCACTGGCGCGAGCTGCTGCTGGCGTTACCGAAAGGGCGTTATGTGGTGGCGGTGGGCGCACTGCATCTGTATGGCGATGATAATTTGCCGGGACTGCTGAAGAGCTGATTTATGCACATTTCTTAGCGGCGCAATTTATTGCGCGTTAAGACGCGCCGCTACGGGCTTGTGCGGTTGATTAACTGTGCGTTTGGCAGAAAAAAAGAAGGCCAATAATACTATTGGCCCGTCAAAGAGGAATTTGTTTATGATTTTGGTTATCACCAACAATCTCTTGCTGGCGCGGGCCAATTCTCGCGCAAAGTTCAGAATTTCGCCACTGTTTTTCCATCAAAACTGAAATAAGAATTTTCCTAACAAGGACCGATCATGACGCCCGCGGTAAAACTTCTGGAAAAACAAAAAGTCACCTTTACCCTGCATCCCTACGACCACGATAGCCATGAAACCAATTTTGGCGACGAAGCGGTGCGTAAGCTTAATCTGGATGCGCGCCAGGTGTTCAAAACCTTGCTGGTATCGCTCAACGGCGATGCTAAAGCGCTGGCGGTTGCGGTGACGCCGGTCTCAACCCAATTGGATCTAAAAAAGGTCGCCAAAGCGCTGGGCGCCAAGAAAGCGGATATGGCCGATCCGCAGCTGGCACAGCGCGTGACCGGTTATCTGGTAGGCGGCATTAGCCCGCTGGGACAGAAAAAGCGTCTGCCAACGGTGATCGATCGGCAGGCAGCGGAGTTTGCCACCATCTTTATCTCCGGCGGCAAACGCGGGCTGGATATCGAGCTGGCCGCGCAAGATTTGTCTCGCCTGCTGGATGCGCCGCTGGCCGACGTCGCACGGCGCGATTAGTCGGGCTGCTGGGCGCAGAGTTGATCGATCATCCAGCGTCCGGCCGGTCCCGGCGGATTACGCCGCGACCACACCACATCAACCGCGATATGCTGCGGCCAGCCCGGCACCGGCAACTCCTTCAGCACCTGATGACCAAACTGCTCCACCAGCCAGCGCGGTAATATACTCCAGCCAAAACCCTGCTCCGCCATCTCTAACAGCAATAAATAAGATGGCGCCGACCACACGCGTCCGGCGGGCAAGGGATCGCGATTTTGTACCCAGGTATTGAGTCGCAGATGCCGCAACTCACCTAACTGCCCTTCACTCACCTGCTGAGCCTGCGACAGCGCATGATCCTGATGAAGGTAGATCGCCATCTGCGCCCCCACTTGCAAGCGTGCCACCGCCAAATCCGGCGGCAATTGTGGCTGCGCCCGCACCACGCCAAGGTGCACGCGCCCGGCTTGTATCAAATCTAATGCATCAGCATCCTCGGCGATCATGCACTCAAAATCGATATCTGGATAACGCACCTCAAACCGGTTAAGCAGATTTTCATGGTGATCCGCTTGCCAAAAATCGGAGATCGCCAGGCTAAGGCGCGGTTCTACGCCCTGCGACAAGCGCACTGCCAGCTCATCCAGCCGCTGGCTGGCGGCCAGAATCTGCTGCACCTGCGCAAACGCGCGCTGGCCATGCTCGGTCAATACCGGGTTACGTCCGCTGCGATCAAACAGCGTGAAACCCAAATCGTCTTCCAGATTAGCGATAGCGTTACTGATGGTGGACTGGCTTTTAGACAACGCGCGCGCCGCCGCCGAAAAGGATCCGCTGGCCACGGTTTGCACAAACGCCTCAAGGGATTCCGGGGAATATTTCATGTTGAACCATCGCTTTTATCGATAGGTGATCATTTTATCTTAGCATCACCCAGTGCGAAAATAGGGGTTATCACCAATAAGGAGGTTTATATGCGTACCCGTTCGCTGAAAGAACGTTTTTGTCATGCCGCAGGCTTTGAAGGGTTAGCACTTATCACTGTTGCGCCGCTGGCTGCCTGGATCATGGAGAAACCGCTGTTTCAGATGGGCGCGCTGGCGATTATGCTGTCGACCGTCGCCATGCTGTGGAACATGATCTATAACACCGGCTTTGACCGCATCTGGCCGCCGCAGGTGAAACGCGGATTCGGTTTACGCGCCATGCATGCGCTAGGCTTTGAAGGCGGTTTTATCCTGATTGGCTTGCCGATTGCCGCCTGGATGCTGAATATTTCACTGCTGGAAGCCTTTGTGCTGGAAGTGGCGTTCTTCCTGTTCTTCCTGCCCTATACCATGGTTTACAACTGGATGTGGGATAAGTTGCGCCACCGTTGGGTGGCGCAGAAATCGTGTCAGGCGTGATGTGCATTTGAAAAGAGGTCGCCATGAATGGCGACCTACGAGCGCAGAGTTCAATGTTGTGCGGCGCGCGGCCAGATCCACGCCAGAATCATTTGCGGATAGCTTGGCTTGCGTTGCTTCTCCAGCGCTTTGTTGCGCTCTTCAATTTGTGCTGCCGTCAGATGCACAATCCCGCCAGGTTGATAATCCGCTACCTTCAGCGGTGAATGCTGGCTGACATAATCACGCAGCACATCCGCATCGCGCTGCCCGCTGTTGCTGAAGCCAGCATGGGTTTCAATGTTCGGATAACCGTCGCCGCCGCTGGCGTTAAAGCTGTTAGTCGCCATGCGGTAGGTTTTATCCTTTTGCAGCGGTTCGCCATTAATCTTCACGTCGCTGACGCCTTTACCATCCGCCACCAGGCTGATGTTGCTGAACTGCGCGAAGCCGCCGGAGTCCACTTTAATATTGGCAACCGTCGCCAGATAATTCAGCACTTCATTACCCTTCAGCGTCACCGACACCACCTGATTGCCAAAAGGCTGCACCTGCAACAAATCGCGCCAGCTGAGATTACCCTGCGCCAGCGAAGTGCGAATGCCACCGCCGCTCATCACCGCAAAGTCCGCTTTGGTCGCCGCCATTTGGGCGCGCAAAATTAGCTGCCCAAGATTGGTCTGCTCAAAGCGTACCTTGTCGCGCTCACCGACAAACACGCCGTCGCTGCTGCCGACGTTAACATCCAGTTTCTTGCCAGCACGCAGTTGATACGGCGTTAACAGCTTCATCATCGCGCTGTTTTTCGGGATCTCTTCCTGCCAGGTGAGCCAGGATTCGCTGCCATCAAGATTTTTTACCTTGTGCTTGAGGTTGACCGGGATCAGCTGGTAATTCTCCAGCGTCAGCTCGCCATTGCGGAAGGTGAAGTCGCCGCGCCCAACAAATTTGCCCCACTCTTTTGCCTGCATGATCCACACGCCGTTTTGCCGATCCGGCTGGCAGGGCTGGCCTGGCTGATAATCTTTTACGCTGACGTTCTCTTTCTCCATGCACACCGCATCCTGTGAATGGCCGCCAATGATCACGTTGATGGTCCCCGGCGGCAGGCTGCGCGCCAGCTCCACGTCGCCCGGCGCATTGCTGCCGTGCTGACCGCCGTCGTAGTGGCCCATGTGTGTCAGCGCGATGATGACATCAGGCTTTTCGCTGGCGCGTAGTTCCGCCACCGCTTTTTCGGTCTCTTTCACCGGATCGCGAATATCAATCGTCGCAATGTTTTCCGGATTGGCGATGCGCAGCGTGTCGGTGGTGGTCAGGCCGATCACCGCAATCTTCAGCCCCATGCGGTTAAAGGTTGCCCACGGCTTAAATAAGCGCGTGTCGGTGCCTTTTTGATAGATGTTGGCCGAAAGGAACGGAAATTTGGCCCACTTCTGCTGCTGTTGCAGCACGCTAAGCGGTTTGTCGAATTCGTGGTTACCCAGCGCCATGGCGTCATAGCCCACCAGGTTCATGCCGCGAATGTCGGGTTCAGCATCCAGCATGTCTGACTCTGGCACGCCAGTGTTCACATCGCCCGCCGACAGGATCAGCGCGCCGCCACCTTTGGCCTGCACATCGTAGCGCTGTTGATCCATCAGCGTTTTCTGTGCCGCAAGGCCATATTCGCCTTGTGCGTTCGGCCAGTAACGACCGTGATGATCGTTGGTGTGCAGAATACTGAAACGATAACTGCGATCCGTTTGCCACGCCTGCGCCAGCATCGGCAGCAGTAACACTGTCAGCGCCAGCCAGCGCCCTTTTCGCGGTGATAAAAACAAAGTCGATCTCCTTATTCTGCGTTTTTCCACTTAGCGGTGGACTTAATGTGCGTTATCGCCCTTCTGTGTCGCACAGATGGCTGGCTAACTCAAGATGAAACACGCATTGCATCATGGCACAGCGTGACGACCAGCATTTTTAAATTCGCTTCTAGCTGGCAATGACAACCCAATTCTACACCTGGCGGTGACTTTATCGACTTAGGACCGCTTTAACCGTAACAACCCCTGCTGCGAAGCCAATTTCCCCCTGCAACTATTTTTTCCACGCCACCCTTCATTCTGCGTATTTCCAGCCGATATAATGAGATAACTGACGAAAATGGAGCTTCAGCTGCGTTTTAGTCTCATTTTTTCAATTTAGTGGGCTTTAACCGCTCAAATGTTTAAACGCGGTGAGTGATTGTGCATTACACTAGGTTGTTACAAGCGGATACATTTGCACACAAGGAGACAGGCATGCATCACACCACACCGTTGATCACTACCATTGTCGGGGGACTGGTCCTCGCATTTCTCCTTGGTATGCTGGCAAACCGCCTGCGCATCTCACCGTTAGTCGGTTATCTTCTGGCTGGCGTCCTGGCCGGCCCCTTCACGCCAGGCTTTGTCGCGGATACCAACCTTGCCCCTGAACTGGCTGAACTCGGCGTTATTCTGCTGATGTTCGGCGTCGGTTTGCACTTCTCGCTGAAGGATTTGATGTCGGTAAAGTCCATCGCCATTCCTGGCGCCATCGCGCAAATCGCCGTGGCGACGCTGCTGGGAATGGGACTTTCATGGACAATGGGCTGGTCGTGGATGACCGGTTTGGTATTTGGGTTGTGTCTTTCCACCGCCAGCACCGTGGTGCTGCTGCGTGCGCTGGAAGAGCGTCAGCTGATTGATAGCCAGCGCGGGCAAATCGCCATTGGCTGGTTGATCGTGGAAGATTTGGTGATGGTGCTGACGCTGGTGCTGCTGCCAGCCATCGCTGGCATGCTGGAACAGGGCAACGCCAGCCCAACGCTGCTGTTGTGGGATCTGCTGCTGACCATCGGTAAAGTCGTCGCCTTTATGGTGCTGATGATGGTGGTAGGCCGTCGCGTGGTGCCGTGGATTCTGGCAAAAAGTGCCGCGACCGGTTCGCGTGAGCTGTTTACCCTTGCGGTGTTAGCGCTGGCGCTCGGTATCGCCTTTGGCGCCGTCGAATTCTTTGATGTCTCCTTCGCCCTCGGCGCCTTCTTTGCCGGCATGGTGCTGAACGAATCTGAACTTAGCCACCGCGCGGCGCACGATACCTTGCCGCTGCGGGATGCGTTCGCCGTCCTGTTCTTTGTGTCCGTCGGCATGCTGTTTGACCCGATGATCCTGATTGAGCAGCCGCTGGCGGTGCTTGGCGCGCTGGCGATTATCGTGCTGGGCAAATCCATTGCCGCCTGGCTGCTGGTAACGCTGCTGGGTCATTCACGTCGCACCGCGATGACCATTTCGGTGAGCCTGGCGCAGATTGGTGAATTCGCCTTTATTCTCGCCGGCCTCGGCATCTCGCTCGGCATGCTGAGCGAGGAAGGCCGCAATCTGGTGCTGGCGGCGGCGATTCTCTCCATCATGCTTAACCCGATTCTGTTTAGCGTGCTGGAACGCTACCTCGACAAAACCGAGACCATCGAAGAGCAGACGCTGGAAGAAGCGATCGAAGAAGAGAAGCAGATTCCGGTGGATATCTGCAATCACGCGGTTTTAGTAGGTTATGGCCGCGTCGGCAGCCTGCTGGGGCAAAAGCTGATGGAAGCGGATGTGCCGCTGGTGGTGGTGGAGAACTCCCGTCCGCGCGTTGAAGCGCTGCGCGAGCAAGGGATCAAAGCGGTGCTGGGCAATGCGGCACGCGTGGATACCATGGAACTGGCGCGCCTCGACTGCGCCCGCTGGCTGCTGCTGACCATTCCGAATGGCTACGAAGCCGGTGAAGTCGTGACGGCAGCGCGCGAGAAGCGTCCGGACATTGAGATTATTGCCCGTGCGCATTATGACGATGAAGTGGCCTACATAATGGAGCGCGGCGCGAATCGCGTGGTGATGGGCGAGCGTGAGATCGCTAACAGCATGTTGCATGTGCTGGAAGAAGAGATTGCGCAGAACCCGATTGTACGTGAGTGCCCAATTTAAGTGAGTGCGGTCTTTAGCAAGGTCGCCATTAATGAACTGCACCCCAAATGTTGGACCATAATCTGACATTGAAGGTGCAGGTCTATGGCGACAAAATATCCCGTCGAATTCAAACTCTCGGCCATTCACTATTTTCTTAGCGGCCATGCCGGTATTGATGGAACGGCTAAGCACTTCAGCATTGCCCCTACTAACCTGCGCCGCTGGGTTGCACGCTATCAGCATCACGGTGAGCAGGCTTTGCTTCCCCGCGGGCACCGGCGTTATTCTTCCGACTTCAGAGTTCAGGTGGCGCATTACGTTCTGGCTCATCCCGGTGAGTCATACGCCGCGGTTGCGGCGCGTTTTAATCTCACCTCATACAAAACGGTTGAATCCTGGGCCCGTCAGTACAGCCTTAAAGGCCACTACGCTTTCCCGCCCGAAAACAGCACGCGGAGTATACGAATGTCAGACAAAGCAAAATCACCAAAACCTGCCGGATCAATGACGGAGAAAGAGCTGCTTAAGGAGCTCGAATACCTTCGCGCCGAAAACGACTATCTGAAGGTTATGCAGGAGATTATCCTGGAAAAAAAGCGCCGGGAGCGGGAGAAAAAGCCGCTGCAGTGACGCGGTTGCGCACGCGGCATCGCCTGCCGGTGCTGCTGAGCGTATCGCGGCTGCCGAAAAGCACATTTTTTTATCAGCTTGCCCGCCAGCAGGCGGCGGATAAGTACGCAGAGGTGAAGGCGCTCATCGTCAGGCTGTCGGAGGAGCATCGCAGTCTTTACGGCTACCGGCGCATGGGCTGCCTGCTCAGGCAGCACGGCTGGGGGCTGAGCGGGAAAACCGTGCTGAAGCTGATGTCGGCGCTGGGCCTGCAGTCGCCGGTAAGAAAGAAGAGATACCGGTCCTGTCGCGGGCCCGAAGGGCGAACAGCCGGCAACGTGCTGCAGCGCAACTTCCGGGCACAGGCACCGAACGAGAAGTGGGTAACGGACGTAACGGAGTTCAGCGTTGCGGGTGAAAAATGCTACCTGTCCCCGGTTCTGGACCTGTATAACGGCGAAATCGTGGGCTGGGAAACGGCGCGTAAGCCGCTGATGCCGATGATAAACAATATGCTGAGCAGTGCCTTACGGCATCTGACGGGCGAGCAGCGTCCGCTTCTTCACAGCGATCAGGGCTGGCAGTATCAGATGCCGGAGTATAGGCAGCGCCTGGCGGAAAACGGGATAACACAGAGCATGTCGCGCAGAGGAAACTGCCTGGACAACGCGGTGATGGAAAACTTCTTCGGTCATCTGAAGTCGGAAATGTTTTACCTGAAGAAATACCGTGATGTAGAGGAGCTGGAGAAGGATATCGGAGACTATATCCACTTCTGGAATACTAAGCGGATAAAAATGGGGTTGGGTGGGCTGAGTCCGGTAGCGTACAGGACTCAGCATTACGCAGCGCTTTAACTAAACGGTCCAGGTTATGGGGTTCAGTTCATTAACGGCGACCTTGCGTTTTATCTGTCCCAATACGACTCTTCTAAGCTGTCTTCCCGCTCCGGCAGGCCGCGCGTCAGGCGTGGTGAATGCTGGTTCAGCACCTGATAACTTACCCGGTTCGCGTATTTACACACCTGTGCCAGCGACGAATAGGTCAGGTAGGCGCGGCCGTGTTTGCTGGAGTTCGGCACTTTTTGGCGGTGGAAGTTGTTAGCGGTGATGTCATGCAGCAGCGCCGCCAGCGCACCATCGCCCGCGCCATTGGTGTTCATGATCTTCTCTGGGCCGCCCATATATGGCGCGATATGCGAGAAGATGCGCAGCGGCTGATCGCAATCCTTGTGGCGCATCGCGCGGCTAAATTCATATTGGTTGAACTCAGCCAGCGCGCCCGGCAGCAGCGGATGGTTGGTTTTGCGCTTGTACTCCTCTTCAGTGAAACCGGCCATGTACAAACCGGTTGGCCCGGCGGTACACAGCACCAAATCTACCCAATCCAGCGCCATATTCGACGCCAGCAGCGGATCCTGCTCGCCGGTCAAGGCAAAGGCTTCTTCTTCGTTCATCGCCACAATTGAGACGTGATCGCGCAGGAAATCGCGCCAGAACTGCGGATTATCCTGAATCACATATTTGGTACCGAGCGTCAATACCACCGGCACGTTGTGTTTTTTGGCGTAGTCGATGGCGCGTAAAGTGGCTTCCGGCATCGGTTCGCCCGGCTGGCAGCGCACCAGATAGGACGTCAGCACCAGCGCCGACGCGCCTGCAATGACCTCTTCCGGAATGCTGTTGGCCTGCAGCTGGTTCATCAAGCCGGGACTGATGGCAAAGGTACGCTCACCCTGCTCGCCAATCAGCGTAAAGCAGCGGCCAATCGCGCCATCGACGCCCTGCAGGAAGTTCAGATCCATGCGGCTGGAGGTGTTGCACAGGTAGCGATAGGCGTAGCCGCCGATCTGAATGTTATTGCACATCACACCGAGCAGCACCGAGCGGTCATCCGCCAGCACCGAGTAGTTATGCAGGGTGTTTCCGATGGTGCCACCGGCAAATTGATGGCTGATGAGCGCTTCGCGCATCAGTTCGTTATAGAGCGCCTCGGCGGTAGCATCGTCGATCACCAGCGAGTGACCGGCGCTTAAACCGTAACGCTGCAGAAAGTCGTCGTCGACTTTGGCTTCAATATCCACCAGCGTCTGGTCGATACCCACCACCCAACTGCCCTCTTCCTGCTCTTGCTGCGTGGCTTGCAGCAGCGGATCGCGCGCGTTGACGGGGAAATAGTGTTTGGATTTGCGTTTGCCGGGAAATTTCATCGAGAGTGCCGTCAGGGAAAATCAGGCAGAGAATGATATCACACTCTCTGCCACACCCTTAACGGCGCGCGTTGACCAGCTGCACCATCATTTCAATGTGCTCCGCATCGGCGTTGAGCGCAGGAATGTACTCGAACTTTTCGCCGCCGGCATGCAGGAAGATCTCGCAGTTCTCACCGCTGATCTCCTCCAGCGTTTCAAGGCAATCCGCCGCAAAGCCCGGACTCATCACCTGCACATGCTTGATGCCTTTGGCCGGCAAGCTCTTCATGGTTTCATCGGTGTACGGCGTCAGCCACGGCTCGCGACCAAAGCGCGACTGGAAGGTCATCATGATTTTGTGTGGCGCAATGCCCAACGCCGCGGCCAGCGCATCGGTGGTGTCTTTGCAACGCAGCGGATAATCATCGCCTTCATTGGCGAAACGCTGCGGAATGCCGTGATAGGACAGCACCAGCAGATCCGGTTCGCCATGTAGCGCAAACGAGCGCTCAACCGAGGCTTTCAGCGCGGCGATGTAAGCCGGATGCTCCGCGTAATCGCGGATAAACGCCACTTCCGGCAGCGAGCGCAGTGGTTTAAAGCTGGTGGCTAAGCCATCCCAAACCGCGGCAACCGTCGAGCAGGAGAACTGCGGATAGAGCGGCAGCACGATGAGTTTGGTCACGCCCTGATCCAGCAAGCGCTTCAGCGCGCTGTCGAGGCTTGGCTGGCCGTAGCTCATGCCCAGTTCAACCGGCATATCGAGGCGCTGCGCCAATGCGTCACGCTGACGCTTGCTGAACACCATCAGCGGTGATCCTTCATCCATCCATACGGAAGCATACAGTTTCGATACGCGTGGCGAGCGAAAAGGCACGATGATGAAATTGAGAATCGGCCACCACAGTAAGCGCGGTGTATCAACCACTCGTGGATCGCCGAGGAATTGTTTCAGATAGCGTTTAACCGCAGGTGTTGTGGGTGCGTCTGGTGTGCCTAAGTTAACCAGCAAAACCCCGGGCTTTTCTTGCCTCATGGTATTTCCTTGATGTCGAAACGAATGGGTCGAATGCAAAATCAGGGGGAAATTGTAGCGGAAATTGAAGGAGGGGAAAGCAATTGCTGCAAAAGGGCCGGACAACCGGCCCCTCAACGCATTAACCGAGAATCGCGGCCAATTGCGTGCTCACTTCGGCGACAGGACGTGTGCCGTCGATTTTGTGATATTCGGTGTTGCCGTCTTGCGCTTCTTTGCCGTAGTAGGCAATCAGCGGTGCAGTCAGTTGATGGTATTCCACCAGACGCTTACGCACGGTCTCTTCCTGGTCATCTTTACGCGTGGTCAGCTCTTCGCCGGTCAGGTCATCTTTACCTTCCACTTTCGGTGGATTGTAAGTGACGTGATAAACGCGGCCCGATGGCGTATGTACGCGGCGGCCAACAATGCGATCCACAATCAGCTCGTCCGGTACAGCGAACTCCAGCACGTAATCAACCTTGATGCCCGCTTCTTTCATCGCGTCAGCCTGCGGGATAGTGCGTGGGAAGCCATCGAGCAGGAAACCGTTTTTGCAGTCTTCCTGCGCGATACGCTCTTTAACCAGCGCAATCACCAGCTCGTCAGTCACCAGTTTACCGGCATCCATGATCGCTTTTGCCTGTTGGCCCAGTTTCGTACCTGCTTTGACTGCCGCACGTAACATGTCACCGGTGGAGATTTGCGGAATACCGTATTTCTCCATGATGAATTGAGCCTGAGTGCCTTTACCTGCGCCCGGAGCTCCGAGCAGAATAATACGCATTGCGTAATTCCCCTTGCGAATCGCATTGTTCAATCTGAGAAGGCGAAGAACATACCATTATGGCCCGCGCACCACAAGGAAACGGGCGCGCTCGCCACGAAAGGTCTACTTTGACCTGCTTTGTCAGCAAATACCAGCAGAGTGCCCGTTTTTAGGAATCACGGCTAAGCATGAGTAGGTCTTTGAGGCGTTTTTTCAGTGCGGGTGTGACGTTCAGCTGTTTGTTGACCCCGCCGCGCACGTCGGCGCGCAAGCGTAATTGCGCCTGTTCGGGCAGCACCTGAATATCCTGCGGCAATTCACTGGCATTGAGGCCGTTCGGCAGCGGAAAAAGCGCAAAGGGTAATCCCGGTTGCTGAATGGAGTGCAGGATGAATGGCGAGTCGAGCGCGATTTTTTCCACCATCGCAATATTGTACGGACGCCATTCGCTCTCCTTCATCATTGCCAGCGCCTGTTCTGGCGCGCCACCGAGCGCTAATCCTTGCTCAAACAGCCGCAGCTCGCTGCGCACCAATGTGCTGAAATCGGCGGTGCGCAATGCGATTAACACCAGATCGCCGCATAACGCCGCATGGCGATCAAGGCGGGCGACAAACAGTCGCGCATCGCTCACCAGCCGTTTGTGTAGCTGCGTGGCAAACGACTCCGATGCATCGGTGACGCCGTGGCTTTGACATTCGCTCAACGCACGCACGCGACCTTGCTGCATATCAACATGATCCACCAGCGCAATGTTGCCCGCCGTCATCGGCAAGGTGGGCAGCACGCTCAGTTCACTAACCGGATAGTGCGAGGCATAGCGCGTGTGATTACGTGATTGCTCCTGACGGAGAAACAGCTGGGAAAGCAGCACTTGCGAGATATGCAAAGAGGGTGCGAAGAAGAGATCGAAATTTTCAAGCCGGTAATAACGGGAAAGCGAGCCGCGAAGCTTATCGCGCGCCGCCGCCGCCCTGGCAGAAGCAAGTTGTGGAGCCATCGCGTGGTATGTCTCTGGTTATTATGCTGTGTGTGGGAGGTGAAACCTGCGGTGATAGTCGGCGTAAAACACAGAGAGCCGTATCCGTCAACCTGCCAGAATCTGGGGGAAAGGTTAGGCCAATGCGGCTGGACATTAAAATGATATAAACTGACAATCCCTGTTAGGTTTTTACACAGGGGACGAGTATGACCGTGCTTCCATCGTTACGTGCACTGCACTATTTCCACCAGGCGGCACTGTTCAGCAGTTTTAGCGTAGCGGCCGAACGTCTGCATGTCACCCATAGCGCCATTAGCCATCAGGTTCGACAGCTGGAGAGCTGGATGGGGAAGCCGCTGTTTGTGCGTACCAATGGACGCGTCAAATTAACCTCACACGGTGAACGTTTGCTGGTGAGTTGTCAGAAAGCCTTTAGCGAGCTCTCCACCACCTGCGAAAGCATTCGTACCGGCATGCGCCATCATATCAGCGTCTCCTGCGCGCCCAGCTTTCTCTCGCAATGGCTAATTCCGCGCATCGCCAGCTTTTATCAGCGCTATCCCGATATTGAAGTGCAGTTTCAGCCGCTGGTGGAGATTGACCAGCTGCGCAGCGAGCATACCGATGTGCTGATTCTCAGCGCCGAGCAGTCGCCGGATGACGATATTGATGCCACCTTGATCAGCGATGATTATATCGGCCCACTGTGCGCCCCGCAGTTTGCCGCCCGCTTTCAAAGCGAGCAGGATCTCGCCTCACTGCCGCTGCTGCACGCCGATACGCGGCTGCATGCGTGGGCCGAATGGGCGAAAACCAGCGGCGTACGCGGCAATTACTGGATCGGCAAGCATTTCGATAATTTGACGTTAGCCATTCAGGCGGCGAGAAACGGATTGGGTGTGATTATGGCGCCACGCTTGCTGGTGCGTCAGGAGTTGAGTGACGGCACCTTGATCGCACCGCTGGGCTTTGTGCGCGTCGATCGCGCCACGTTGATGATGACCAAGACTTCGCGTCAGCACGATGCAGAGATTACGTTGTTTCGCGATTGGTTGCGGGATCAGGCGCAGATTTAACAGCAGATATAAAAAAAGGTCGCCATGAATGGCGACCTTTCGGGTTTGGTGCGATTACGCCGTCAGCAACTGGTTCATGCGACGGATAAATTGGTTTGGATCGTCAAGCGTACCGCGCTCGGCGAGCAGCGCCTGATCCAGCAGCAGCTCAACCCACTCGGCAAAGCGCGTTTCGTCCTGGGTATCGGCCACGCGTTTCACCAGCGTATGATCCGGATTGATCTCGAAAATGTACTTCACGTCCGGCACGTCCTGACCGGCCGCGGCAAACAGCTTCGCCATCTGCGTGGTCATTTCGTTAGCATCGGTGGTGACGATCGCTGGCGTGTCGGTGAGACGATGCGTCAGACGCACCTCTTTCACACGCTCGCCCAGCAGCGTTTTCACGCGCTCAACAAACGGCTCCAGCGCCTTCTCCGCTTCTTTCTGCTCTTCGGTCTCTTCATCGGCCAGTTTGCTCAGCGAATCATCCGCTTTGCTGACTGACTGGAAGGTTTTGCCGTCGAACTCGGTGAGGTAGCTCATCATCCATTCGTCGATACGATCGGAGAGCAGCAGCACCTCGATGCCTTTTTTGCGGAACAGTTCCAGATGCGGGCTGCTCTTCGCGGCGGCATAGCTGTCGGCGGTGATGTAGTAAATCTTATCCTGACCTTCCACCATGCGCGTCACGTAATCGTCGAGCGAAACGCTCTGCTCAGCGCTTTCGCTCTGGCTGGTGGCAAAGCGCAGCAATTTGGCAATCTGTTGCTGGTTAGCGTTGTCTTCGGCTGGACCTTCTTTCAGTACCAGACCGAACTCTTTCCAGAACTGCTGATATTTTTCCGCGTCGTCTTTCGCCAGCTTCTCTAACATCTGCAGGCTACGCTTGGTCAGCGCGCCACGCAGGCTTTGGGTCACACGGCTGTCCTGCAGGATTTCACGCGATACGTTCAGCGGCAGATCGTTGGAATCTATCAAACCACGCACGAAGCGCAGGTAGTTCGGCATGAACTGCTCGGCATCGTCCATGATGAACACGCGCTGTACGTAGAGTTTCAGGCCGTGCTTGCTGTCGCGGTTCCACATGTCGAACGGCGCACGCGCCGGGATATACAGCAGGCTGGTGTATTCCTGCTTACCTTCCACGCGGTTATGGCTCCAGATCGCCGGATCGCTGAAATCGTGGGCGATATGTTTGTAGAACTCGTTGTACTCGTCGTCGCTGATCTCAGACTTGTTGCGCGTCCACAGCGCCTGGGCTTTGTTGATCTTTTCCCAGGTGGTGGTGTCGCTCTCTTCGTCTTTGCTTTCAATCTCGACCGGCAGCGCGATGTGATCGGAGTATTTGCTGATCACGTTACGCACGCGCCACGCATCGAGGAAATCATCTTCGCCTTCACGGAAGTGCAGCGTGATTTCGGTACCGCGATCGGCTTTCTCAATCTCTGCCAGCGTATATTCGCCTTCGCCAGCAGATTCCCAGAACACCGCTTCATCGGCTTTAGCGCCGGCGGCGCGGGTGCGCACGGTGACTTTATCCGCCACAATGAACGCAGAGTAGAAGCCCACGCCGAACTGGCCGATCAGCTGACTGTCTTTCACCTGGTCGGAGCCCATGGATTCGAGGAAGGATTTGGTGCCGGATTTAGCGATGGTGCCGAGGTTCTCAATCACCTCATCACGGCGCATACCGATGCCGTTATCGCTGAGCGTCAGCGTGCGATTTTCCGGATTGACCGAGATACGTACGCGCAGGTCGCCGTCGCCTTCATACAGATCGGGCGTCGACAGCGCGCGGAAGCGCAGTTTGTCGGCGGCATCTGAAGCGTTGGAAATCAGCTCGCGCAGGAAAATCTCTTTATTTGAATAGAGTGAATGGATCATCAGGTGCAGAAGTTGTTTTACCTCTGACTGGAAGCCACGCGTCTCTTGTCCTTTCATGGTCATTGCTACCTCAACTGAATCGGGGTTGATGATACGTTGAGAGAGAAATGGGGATGAAGGAGAGGATTTCAAGCCGATGTCTGTGAAGACATCGGCAAGTGATTAGAAATTAATCTTGTGGCGTCCGGCGAGCGAGTGCGACAGCGTGGTGCCATCGACCATTTCCAGCTCACCACCGACCGGCACACCGTGTGCAATGCGGCTGGCATCAACGCCATATTGTCCGCACAACTCGGCGATGTAGTTGGCCGTGGCTTCCCCTTCCACCGTGGGATTGGTGGCGAGGATCACCTCGGTTAAGGTTTCGCGCTCGAGACGCTGCTCCAGCCGATCCAGGCCGATATCCTGTGGACCAATGCCATCCAGCGGTGACAAGTGCCCCATCAGCACAAAGTAGCGGCCGCCAAACTGGCCGGTCTGCTCAATGGCGTGGATATCTGCCGGGCTCTCCACCACACAAATCTGGCCGTTTTGCTGACGACGCGGATTGGCGCAGATGGTGCAGATTTCCTGTTCGGTGAAGGTACGGCAATCGGCGCAGTGACCGATTTCCGACATGGCGCGGGTCAATGCCTGCGCCAGACGCATGCCACCGCTACGATCGCGCTGCAACAGCTGAAAAGCCATACGCTGCGCCGACTTCGGGCCAACGCCCGGCAGGCAGCGCAACGACTCCATCAAAGATTCAAGCAGTGGACTGGTTTGCATCAGAACGGCATCTTGAAGCCAGGCGGCAGCTGCATACCTGAAGAGACGGCAGCCATCTTCTCTTTCTGCGTTTCGTCAATACGGCGTGCCGCATCGTTGAAGGCCGCGGCGATCAGATCTTCCAGCATGTCTTTGTCATCTTCCAGCAAGCCAGGATCGACTTCGACACGACGGCAGTTGTGCGCACCGTTGATGGTTACTTTAACCAAGCCAGCGCCTGATTCACCGGTCACTTCGATCGCGGCGATCTCTTCCTGCACTTTGGCCATTTTGTCTTGCATCTGCTGGGCCTGTTTCATCAGGTTGCCCAATCCGCCTTTACCAAACATAGTTTTCTCTCTCTGCTGGGGCTGCGCGCAGTTGACGCGCGGCAGCATGTTCACACCGGTCGAATACTCTCTTCATCCAGATCGGCATCGAAGAATCGACGCAATGTCTGAATATGGGTATCGCTTTCGATCGACTGTCGCGCCTGCGACAGCTTCTCTTCATAAATGGCCTGGCGCCACTCCAGTGGCGTCAATACCGTAGGATTATCGTCTTCAATAATCGTCAATTCAACCGGCTGGCCGGCAGACTGACTCAGCGCTTCCGCCAGCGCCTGCCTGGCAGAAGCTGAATTCAGATGGCGCTGACTGCTGCGCAGATGCAGCGTAACACCGGCTTCGCCCACCTCTTTCCACGCATTAAGCGCCACTTGCTGCACCAGTTTCGGTAGCGTCAGCGCGGCGATTTCAGCAGCCCACGCATCGCGCTGCTGGGCTTCTTCCGCCAGACGCAGCGCCAGCTCAGGGGTTTTCTCATGCTCCAGTGCCGAACGCAAGGCTTTTGGCGTCGCCACCGGCTCCGCTTTAACCTCCACCGGCAGCTGCGTTTTCCAGCGATAAGCTTCCGGTTTGGCCGGGGCTTTTACCGTGGGTTCGGACGCACGTTGTTGCACACGTTCAGTGACGCTAGCGAGACGTTCCAGCGCCGGATTCGCCGGCCGCGCGGAACGCGCTGCCGGCTCACTCTTTTTTGCTTTGCCGGCTCCCTGACGCAGCAACTGCGTTCGCGCCTGTAACAACTGGCTGGTGGAGTCAGGTAACGGATCGGGCGCGGGCTGCATGTCTGGATAATCATCCGACACCGGCGGCGCGTCAGGGTTTGGCGGTGCCATCTGCGGCTGCGCAGCCGGTGCGGGCGCGGTTTTCGCGGCGGCTTGTGGCGCAGCAACCTGCGGCGCAGCTTGTGGCGTCAAGGTGGGACGCGCCACCGGCTCCGCAATCGTTGCCTGCGGATGGAACGCCAGCGCCCGCAGCAGCGTCATCTCTACGCCTAAGCGCCGATCCGGTGCCAGCGGCAGATCTTTACGTCCCATCAACAACGTTTGGTAATAGAGCTGCACGTCAGCCGGTGGCAGTACGCGCGCTAACTCGCGCAGGCGATCGGCCTGGCTGAGATCGTCCTCGCTGAGCGAGCCTGGCAGCAGCTGCACCATCGCAATGCGGTGCAGTAAACGCAGCATCTCGACCAGCAGCGCTTCCCACTCAACCCCACGCGACGCGGCCTGATCCAGCAGCGCCATCACCTGTTCACCCTGGCCATCCACCAGCGCTTCAATCAGCGCCAGCGGCTGTTCATCGTCGAGCGTGCCGAGCATTTGTGCCACGGTGTCACGCGTTACGCTGCCCTGCCCCATGGCAATCGCCTGGTCGGTCAGACTCAGCGCGTCGCGCATGCTGCCATCAGCGGCGCGTGCCAGCAGATGCAGCGCGCGCGGTTCGGCAGCAATCTGCTCCTGCTGCAACACATGCGCCAGCTGCTGCTGGATTTGCTCCACGTCCAGCGCTTTGAGATGGAATTGCAGGCAACGGGACAGAATCGTCACAGGCAGCTTCTGCGGATCGGTGGTCGCCAGCAGGAATTTCACGTGCGATGGCGGCTCTTCCAGCGTTTTCAGCAGCGCGTTGAAGCTGTGACGCGACAGCATGTGCACTTCATCGATCAGATAGACCTTGAAGCGGCCGCGCGCCGGCGCGTACTGCACGTTATCGAGCAGATCGCGCGTATCTTCAACTTTGGTGCGTGACGCGGCATCGATCTCAATCAGATCGACAAAACGGCCCTGCTCGATTTCGCGGCAGTTATCGCATTGCCCGCAAGGCGTTGACGTGATGCCGGTTTCACAGTTAAGCCCCTTCGCCAGCAGACGGGCGATCGAGGTTTTCCCGACGCCGCGTGTGCCAGAAAAGAGATAAGCATGATGGATTCGTCCCAGTGACAACCCGTTGGCCAGCGCAGTCAGCACATGTTCCTGACCGACTACGTCAGCGAAGGCCTGGGGACGCCATTTTCGCGCAAGTACCTGATAGCTCATGTGGATTCAATCACTGGAATTTAGGGAGAAGGGAGAAAATGCAGCTTCGCAAACCCTGTTTATTTTGGCAGTAGTTTAACAGCCACCAGCGGATCAGCAACCACTAACTTTGCAGAGGTGGCGCCCCGCCGTGCAGCGGAGCGCGCAGGCCTTAGTGGCCGGGGAAATTCACCAGGCTGAAGCACTCGACGCCCATAGCAGTCAGGCGGGCTTCACCGGTCAGGTCAAACAGATTAATCACGAATGCGGCGTCTTTCACTTCTCCACCGGCGCGGCGGATCAGCTTCACCGTTGCTTCCAGCGTGCCGCCAGTCGCCAGCAGATCGTCCACCACCAGCACCACATCGCCTGGTTTAATGGCATCTTTGTGCAGTTCCAGCGCATCGGTGCCGTACTCCAGCTCGTAGCTTTCGCTGAAGGTGTCACGCGGCAGTTTGCCCGGCTTACGCACCGGCACAAAACCCACGCCCAAACCCAGCGCCACCGGTGCGCCAAACAGGAAGCCACGCGCTTCCGTTCCCACCACCTTGGTGATGCCTTTGTTACGATAACGCTCCACCAGAATGGCGATCGACGCGGCATACGCCTGCGGATCTTCCATCAGACTGGTCACGTCACGGAACAGAATGCCCGGCTTCGGATAGTCAGGAATGCTTTTAATGCTGTTTTTGATGAGTTCAAGCTGCTGCGCAGTTGCGGTCATAAATGTTACGCCTGGAGAAAATATCTAATACGCGCAGCTTCTCTAGCGCCAAACCCCGGAAACCGGGTTAAGCGAAGTCGTTTATAAGGGAAGCCACGCACGAAGATGCCCAAATCTATGCAAATACCCGGCTAAATGCAACCCTCACGCTACTGTTGTGGCGGGTTGGCATCCTCGGTTACAACCGGAATGCGCCACATAAAAAGCAGCAGCAGGCACAGCATCGCGCCTAACAGGATGCGCACCCACAGCAGGTTTACTAAATAAAGGGACACCGAAAAGGTAATCACAATCAGCAACATGGCGCGCCCTTTGGCGCCGGGCGGCATGGCACGATGCTGCTGCCAGTGGCGAATAAAGCGACCAAACGGCGACTTCCACAGCAACCAATGATGGAAACGCGGCGACGAGCGGGCAAAACACCAGGCCGCCAGCAACACAAATGGCGTCGTTGGTAATAAAGGTAATACAATGCCCAGCGTACCTAGCACAATCGCCAGCCAGCCAAGGCTCAGTAGTAAAATGCGCTGCATGCCTGATGCCTGAATAAGTCAAAAACAGCGTTACGTTAACACAGTCGGAAACAGAGTGATGCCCCAACCGCCCGCCCAGCAACGTCTCCATGCCATGTTAGAGTTACTGCGCCAGCAGATTGCGCAGCAGCCGGATGGTGCCTGTCGTCAGCCCCGTTTTGATTCTCACCTGTTTCGCACCAGCGGCACGCGTCTGGCGGATTATCTGCGCGAACTGGAAGGCAATGTGACGCAGTTAACCGCGGCTGACACTGATGTGGCGCGCCGTCAATGGCTGGCGGAGAAAGTGCTGGATCAAATTGCCGCCTTGCAGCGCGAATGCCAGAGCCAGCAGCTGCGCGTCAAGCGCGAGCGGCCACGCGTCGATGCTCGCCAGGCCAAGCGTGAAGAGTATCAAGGCTACGAAAAACGCTTACTGGCGATGATTGCGCAGCGCGAGCAGCATCTGGCGCGCGCTGAAACGCTGAGCGTTCAGCAGCAGTTAATTCGTGAAGTCGATCAGCTGCAAGACCGTTTGGCACGCTGCCGCGCCGCTATCTACAAACTGGAGTTGCCGCCTATGCCGCGCTGAACGCGGCGCTTTTTCCTCTATACTCATTGCGGTGAGAAAAAGGAGTAAAATCATGACGCTGGTATTATGGATTGTGATCGGTTTAGCGGCAGGCTGGCTCAAACGGGTGATTTTTCCCGGTCGTCCGGGAGGATTTGTGCCGACGTTGGTGCTGGCGGTGATTGGCGCGCTGATTGGCGGCTATATCGCCACCTACTTCACCACCGGCGATCTGGCCGTCCTGCATCCAGCCGGTTTCGCCAGCGCACTGCTGGGCGCACTGTTAATGCTGCTGGTCGCGGCGAAATTACGTATTTAGGAGAAAAAATGTCACTGGACAGCGCACCCGACGACATCAAACTTGCCGTCGATCTGATTCAACTGCTTGAAGAGAATAATGTCCCTACTGCCACCGTGCTGGCTGCGTTGGCGATTGTTCAGCGGGATTATGAGCAGAAACAAGCGGCGGAAATCAAGGCCGACTAAGCAGCGTTGGACTCAAGCGCAACATATCAAGAAACGCATCCACCAGCTGAGGCGCATCGGCTGCCAAATCAAAACTTTGCGGGTTAAACAGCCAGCTTTCCATCATGCCATTGATATAGCCGCGCATCAGTAGCGCCGCCTGACGCGTATTCAGGTTCGCAGGCAATTGGCTGGCATCAATACAAAGACGTAGTACAGTTTCAATTCGATCGTAACACGCTTGCAGTAAGCTCTGCTGCATATCCTGTAACGTCGACATTTCGCCAACAAACTCACATTTGTGAAAGATAATCTCCATTAATGCGCGTCTTTGCGGATCCTTTGCTGTGGCGTCAAGGATATAGATCAACATAGAACGAACAACAGAAAGTGGATCGCCCGGGTATTTTGTCTGATACTCAAGTTCCACATCGTCCAGCCCAGCGTCACAACGCAGCCAGATTTCCTGTAAGAGATCGGCTTTATTTTTGAAGTGCCAGTAGATAGCCCCGCGCGTGACGCCGGCCGCTGTTGCGATATCCGCCAGAGACGTGGCGGCCACACCATGTTCGGAAAAGTGTGCTAATGCGGCGTCAAGAATTTGATGCCGTGTTTCAAGAGCTTGCGCTTTGGTTTTTCGTGCCATGCTGGGCTTTTTTTACAAACTTGTAAGTTTACATACATTTGTGAATGTATGTACCATAGCATGACCCGTGTTTTAACGCAGCAATGGGTTTATCGGTTTGTGATCCATTGATCATTTGATATCGGACACTAGAGGTTTATTTATGAATAAAAACAGAGGATTAGCGCCTCTGGCGGCCGTCCTGATGCTATCAGGCAGCTTTGTGTTAACAGGATGTGATGATAATAAATCCCAGCAAGCCGCCCAGCAGCAGCCCCCAGAAGTGGGTGTTGTAACGTTAAAAAACGAACCCTTGAAAATTACCACCGAGCTGCCGGGCCGTACCTCGGCTTTCCGCGTTGCGGAAGTTCGCCCTCAGGTGTCAGGAATTATCCTCAAGCGTAATTTTGTTGAAGGTAGTGATGTAAAAGCCGGTCAGTCGCTGTATCAGATTGATCCAGCCACCTATCAGGCGGCCTACGACAGCGCTAAAGCGGATCTCGCCCAGGCTGAAGCCAATGCGCGTGTTGCGCAGTTAACCATTACTCGCTATAAGCCGCTGCTGGGTACTAAGTACATCAGTCAGCAGGACTATGACACCGCCGCAGGCACCGCAGCCCAGACTGCTGCTGCTGCCCAGGCTGCGCGTGCCAACGTCGAAACTGCGCGCATCAATCTGGCGTATACCAAAGTGACGTCACCCATCAGCGGCCGTATTGGTAAATCGTCGGTAACCGAAGGTGCGCTGGTTTCCAACGGGCAAACCACTGCCCTGGCGACCGTGCAACAGCTCGATCCTATGTATGTCGATGTGACCCAATCCAGTGATGATTTCCTGCGTCTGCGCGCAGAGCTGGAATCCGGTCAGCTGAAACAGAACGACGGTAAGGCCAACGTCACCCTGCTGATGCAAAACGGTAACGCATACCCGCAGACAGGCACATTGGAATTCTCTGATGTGAGCGTGGATGAAACCACCGGCTCGATCACGCTGCGCGCCATCTTCCCGAACCCGGACAATCGCCTGCTGCCAGGCATGTTTGTTCGTGCGCGTCTGGATGAGGGCACCAATCCCACCGCACTGCTGGTGCCGCAACAGGGCGTAACACGCACCCCAACCGGTCAGGCAACCGCAATGGTGGTTGGCGCAGATAATAAAGTGGAATCCCGTAACATCACCGCTAATCAGGCATTTGGCGACAAATGGCTGGTGACGGAAGGTCTGAAAGAAGGCGATCGGGTGATCACCACCGGTATCCAGCGTGCCAAACCGGGTGCGCAGGTGACGCCAAAAGAAGTCTCCGATGATGCCAAAGCTGCACCAGAATCACCGTCTGCTAAATCATCCTCATAACAGGAGCCACTGATACATGGCTAAGTTCTTTATTGATCGCCCCATTTTTGCGTGGGTGCTCGCCATCATCATCATGTTGGCCGGTGTGCTATCGATTATCAGCCTGCCGATTGAGCAATATCCCAATGTTGCACCGCCGGCGGTTGAAATCCAGGCCACCTATCCGGGTGCTGATGCGAAAACGCTGCAAGATTCGGTGACGCAGGTCATCGAGCAAAACATGAACGGTATCGATGGACTGATGTATATGTCCTCGAGCAGTGACTCGTCGGGTACATTGACGCTGACGCTGACCTTCCAATCCGGTACTGATGCCGATATCGCGCAGGTTCAGGTGCAGAACAAACTGCAGCTGGCCACGCCGTTACTGCCACAGGAAGTACAGCAACAGGGTATTCAGGTTAAGAAATCCTCTAGCAGCTTCCTGATGGTGGCGGGTTTTGTCAGTGATGATGGCACCATGACGCAGAATGATATTTCTGACTATGTTGCTTCAAACATCAAAGATCCGGTCAGCCGTATGCCGGGTGTCGGTGATACTCAGGTGTTTGGTGCGCAGTATGCGATGCGCATCTGGCTGGACCCACACAAGCTGAACAACTATTCACTGACACCAGTGGATGTGATCAACGCGCTGAAAATCCAGAACACCCAGATCGCCGCGGGTCAGTTGGGCGGTACGCCACCTGTACCAGGCCAACAGCTGAATGCCTCGATCATTGCGCAAACCCGTCTGACATCGACAGATGAGTTCGGCAATATTCTGCTGAAGGTGAATCAGGATGGTTCGCAGGTACGTCTGCGTGACGTGGCGAAGATTGAACTTGGTGGTGAAAACTACGAGATCATCGCGCGTTATAACGGCAAACCGGCTTCCGGTATCGGTATCAAACTGGCCACCGGCGCTAACGCACTGGACACCGCCGATGCGGTGAAAGCAGAACTGGCGAAACTGGAGCCGTTCTTCCCGGCAGGCATGAAAACGGTTTATCCGTACGACACCACACCGTTCGTGAAAATTTCGATTTTCGAAGTGGTGAAAACGCTGTTCGAAGCAATCGTGCTGGTGTTCCTGGTGATGTATCTGTTCCTGCAGAACTTCCGTGCGACGCTGATTCCAACCATCGCCGTTCCTGTTGTGTTGCTCGGAACCTTTGCGATCATCAGTGCCTTTGGCTACTCGATAAACACCCTGACGATGTTCGGGATGGTGCTCGCCATTGGCCTGCTGGTGGACGACGCCATCGTGGTGGTAGAGAACGTCGAACGTGTAATGGCGGAAGAAGGCTTACCGCCGAAAGAAGCGACCAAACGTTCGATGGAGCAGATTCAGGGCGCATTGGTCGGTATTGCCTTGGTGCTGTCAGCGGTATTTATTCCAATGGCGTTCTTCGGTGGTTCAACCGGCGTCATTTATCGCCAGTTCTCCATCACCATCGTTTCGGCGATGGCGCTGTCGGTGCTGGTGGCGTTGATCCTGACGCCTGCGCTTTGTGCCACCATGCTGAAGCCAGTGGAGAAAGGCGCTCACGGCAAAACCACCGGTTTCTTCGGCTGGTTTAACCGCCTGTTTGATAAGAGCACCAACCACTACGTTGATAGTGTCGGTCATATCATTCGCAGCACCGGCCGTTACCTGCTGATTTATCTGGTGATCGTGGTCGGCATGGCGTACCTGTTCCTGAAACTGCCTACCTCATTCCTGCCGGAAGAGGATCAGGGTTTGTTACTGGCGCAGGCGCAATTGCCAGCCGGTGCTACCCAGGAACGTACCCAGAAAGTATTGGATCAGGTGACGGATTACTTCCTGACCAAAGAGAAAGACAGCGTTAATTCCGTGTTTACCGTTAACGGCTTCGGCTTCGCCGGTCGTGGACAGAACACCGGTATTGCGTTCGTCAGCCTCAAGCCGTGGGATGAGCGTGGCGATGCCAACCTGAAAGTGCCTGCGATTGCCGGTCGTGCCATGCAGGCGCTCGGTCAAATCAAAGATGCGATGGTGTTCCCGTTCAACCTGCCAGCAATTATCGAACTGGGTAACGCCACCGGCTTCGACTTCATGCTGACCGATCAGGGTAACCTGGGTCACGAGAAGCTGACCGCCGCGCGTAACCAGCTGTTTGGCATGATCGCCCAGCATTCGGATACGCTGGTAGGTGTGCGTCCAAACGGCATGGAAGATACGCCGCAGTACAAACTGATCATCGACCAAGAGAAAGCGCAGGCGCTGGGTGTGTCGCTGTCTGACATCAATACCACGCTGGCTTCAGCATGGGGCGGTTCTTACGTCAACGACTTCATCGACCGCGGTCGCGTGAAGAAGGTGTACGTTATGGGCAAGGCCGATTCACGTATGTTGCCGGACGATATCAGTAAATGGTACGTGCGCAACAGCGGCGGCACCATGGTACCGTTCTCCGCCTTCTCTTCGGCGAAGTGGCAGTACGGTTCACCGCGTCTGGAACGTTACAACGGCTTGCCATCGATGGAGATTCTGGGCCAGGCTGCGCCAGGCAAGAGCTCCGGTGATGCCATGAACCTGATGGAAGAGTTGGCAGGAAAACTGCCGGCGGGTATCGGTTACGACTGGACCGGCATGTCCTATCAGGAACGCTTGTCAGGAAACCAAGCTCCGGCGCTGTATGCTATCTCACTGATTGTGGTGTTCCTGTGTCTGGCCGCGCTGTATGAGAGCTGGTCGATTCCGTTCTCGGTCATGTTGGTGGTACCGCTGGGTGTTGTCGGCGCACTGATCTTCACCACGCTGCGTGGCCTAAGTAACGACGTCTACTTTGTGGTGGGCTTGTTGACGACCATAGGATTGTCGGCGAAGAACGCCATCCTGATTGTCGAATTCGCCAAGGATTTGATGGAGAAGGAAGGTAAAGGGTTGGTGGAATCCACGCTGGAAGCATCCCGTATGCGTCTGCGTCCGATTCTGATGACCTCACTCGCCTTTATCCTCGGCGTAATGCCGCTGGCGATCAGCACCGGTGCGGGTTCTGGCGCACAGAACGCGGTAGGTACCGGCGTAATGGGCGGGATGGTAACAGCGACCGCGCTGGCTATCTTCTTCGTTCCAGTGTTCTTCGTGGTGGTACGTCGCCGCTTCAGTAAGAACAAAGGTGACCTGGAACACGGTCATCCGGTTGAGCACAAACACTAAGTTTTACTCTTCCCTAAAAGGCCGCTGATGCGGCCTTTTTTATTGCTGTTTCCCTGCCCCACCAAAATCCCTGCGTTTTTCACGGTTGCAATCAGCCATGTTCGGGCTCATACTATTGTTATAGTATAACATTACATAGCGAGGTTACTATGAAACCGAATATCCATCCTCTTTATCGCCCAGTGGTGTTCCACGACACCTCGGCCAACGAATACTTTAAAGTCGGCTCCACCATCAAAACCGAGCGCACCATTGAGTATGAAGGTGAAGTGCTGCCGTATGTCACGCTGGATGTCTCGTCAAAATCCCACGTGTTCTACACCGGCAAGCAGAAAGACTTTGCTAAAGAAGGCAGCACCGCGCGCTTCAACCAGCGTTTCGGCAGCTTCCTGTCGCGCAACAAGTAACGCTGGAGAGAACAGATGCAGGTATTGAGTTCATTGCGCTCTGCAAAGACGCGCCATAAGGATTGCAAAGTCGTGCGTCGTAATGGTCGCATCTATGTGATTTGCAAAACTAACCCGCGCTTTAAGGCGGTTCAGGGAAGAAAGAAAAAAAGGTAGAAAAGTGTCGTGATAGTTGGCCGGGATGCTCCCCGGCCTTTTTTTTACTTCATGCTATGCAAAATGGCGTCAACATTGTGTTTGAACGCGGCGACATAGGTCGCTGCTGGGCCATTCGCTTCCGACAGCGCCTCAGGATAAAGTTCCCCGCCCGGCTGCGCGCCGGTTTCGCTGGCAATCTGTTTTACCAGTCGCGGATCGGTTTGATTCTCCATGAAGTAGGTTTTGATGTGCTCGGCCTTCAGTTGTTGGATGATCGAGGCCACGTCGCTGGCGCTGGCTTCCGCTTCGGTAGAGAAACCCACCGGCGCCAGGAAACTGACGCCATAGCGTTGGCCAAAGTAGCCAAAGGCATCATGGCTGGTCAGCACTTTACGCTTGCTCTTCGGCACTTCGGCAAAGGCATTTTTCGCCCAGCTATCCAGCTTCTGCAGCTGCTGAATGTAACTTTCACCGCTTTTACGAATATCCGCCGCATCTTCTGGATCGGCTTTGATCAGCGCATTCATCACATTAGTGGCGTAGATCACACCGTTTTGCATGCTGTTCCACGCGTGCGGATCGGTGACACTTTTGCCGTCCTCTTCCATCTTGCGCGTGTTGACACCGTTCGATGCCACTACGATGGTGCCTTTATAGCCTGACGCGCTGATTAGGCGATCCATCCAGCCTTCCATGCCCAAACCGCTCACGAATACCACATCCGCCTTCGACAGCGCCTGGCTATCCTGCGGCGTCGGTTCGAAGGTGTGCGGGTCGCCATTCGGCCCGACCAGCGATTTCACGTTAACGTGATCGCCACCAACCTGTTTAACGATATCCGCCAGCACGGTAAAGCTCGCCACAACATCAACGCTTTTCGCCAGCGACAGCGGGCTTGCCAGCATGGCGCCAATCGCCAGACTCAGCGGTAACTTTTTCATTCCTATCCCCTTATTGGTTTGGTTATCGACGGCGCAACAGGCCGCCACATGGTCCTGTCAAAACAGAAAGCAGAAACAGCACCGCAGCACTGAGCACCACCGCCGGTCCAGCCGGCAGCGAGAAATGCCACGAAAGAATCAGGCCGATAAATGCTGAGACGATCGCCAGCAGCATGGCGATGCCGAGCATGTAAGCCAGATGGCGGCTCCAGAAGCGTGCGCTGGTGGCCGGCAACATCATCAATCCCACCGACATCAGCGTGCCCAGCACCCGAAAGCCCGCCACCAGATTGAGCACCACCAGCATCAGAAACAGACCGTGCACCAGCGGAGCGCTCCATTTGCCCTGAGCGCGCAGGAAATCGGGATCGAAGGCATCGATCACCAGCGGACGGAAGATCACCGCCAGCAGCAGCAAGGTCGTAGCCGCAATGCCGCCGACCAGCAGAATCGCCGCGTTATCCACCGCCAGCAGCGATCCAAATAACACGTGCAGCAGATCGACGCTGGAGCCGCGCAGCGACACCAGTGTGACGCCGAGTGCAAGAGAGCCGAGGTAAAAGCCGGAAAAACTGGCATCCTCTTTGAGATGCGTATAACGGCTGACCGCTCCCGAGAGCAGCGCCACCGCCAACCCGGCAATCAGGCCGCCGATACCCATCGCCACCAGCGATAATCCCGATACCAGATAACCAATCGCCGCGCCGGGTAACACAGCATGTGATAAGGCATCGCCGACCAGACTCATGCGGCGCAGGGAAAGGAAAACGCCCAGCGGCGTGGCGCTGATCGCTAATGCAACGCAGGCCACCAGCGCACGGCGCATAAAACCAAATTCGATAAATGGTTGGAGTAATGTCACGACGCCACCCTACGCAACGTTGGCGTTTGTGCGGCATCAGCGTCATCGAGCGATAACACATCCTGAAAATAGCGCGCCACCAGCGGACGATCGTGTAGCACGACTAATAATGTGGTGCCCGCCTGCTGCTGCTGTTCGAGAATCGACATCAGCAAGGTGACGGTTTGGCTATCAATGCCGTTGAAGGGTTCATCCAGCAGCCAGAGCTGGCTGCGCTGCAGCATTAAGCGCGCGAACAGCACGCGCTGCAGTTGCCCGCCAGATAACGTCGATGGCTGCGCATCGGCGAACTCACGCATTTGTACCGCATCCAGCGCGGCATCGATTTCCAGGCGCAAGGCGCGATTGATACCACCAAACCAGCCGCAGCGTGGCCAGCAGCCCATCGCCACCAGTTCATAAGCAGTAAGAGGAAAGCGGGTTTCAAGTTCACTGCGTTGCGGTAACCAGCCCAGCGCTTTGCGTGGGATGTGCAATTCGCAGTTGCCGGAAATTGGCGGTAGTAAGCCGGCAATGGTTTTTAATAATGTCGATTTGCCGGTGCCGTTAGCGCCAATCAGCGCCGTCATGCTGCCTGTTGCCAGCTCACCGTTAACGACCGGCGTCACCGCACGGCCTTGATAACCGGCTTGTAAGCGGTTGAAATGCATCATTTCTGCATGCCCCAATATAAGGCCAGCGCTAGCAAGGCAATCAGCATCAGCGCAACCAGCAAACGGCCGCCAAGGGAAAGAAGTAAACCGCTGTGATTCATACTCAACAACCAATAATGTTATAACATAACAATTATCATACCCGACTCATCCTCAATTGCGCCCAGGCAAAAGTGTTTCAAAAGTTGATCGATCATGAAGATAGCCGCGCTAATTCGCCGTTTCGCCATGATTGTGTTATGAAACCCATCACAACGATTACTCTTTCTGTTTATTAGCGACTTGCAATGTCACTCAATAAGCACAATGATAGAAACATCATTCTTTTACTGGATACAAAATGCCGTCTATTATTCATTGTGATATTGCTATGGATGAGGACGATTGCGAAAAGTTGGTCAGAATTATCCAGGGGAATATTCTCAAAATAGCCGAGGCATTAGCCGGTGATTTACAGTGGTATTCTCAAAACGCGCAATTAGTTCCCGATAGCTTCCAGATTATTTCTATTCAACCAACCGACAATAATCGATTTAAAATGCTTTACGATTTCAGCTGGAATTTATTTAATCCTTGCCTGGATTTAAATGAAACGTTTACGCGTCGTGAAGAAGTGTTGTTTCAGGTAAAGCCCGGCGCGCTGGTGTTTGACGTGATTGACAATGAGCGCCCCTCTCCTGCCGATGAATTGTAATATTTGGTAATTGAGGTGAGCAAAGCTAATGATTGTGGATTACATTTAAGGAGTCGCTGAATTCAATTTTATTCGATATCGCTTCCTGGTAGCTTTTCTTAATCTCGCCGCGCTGCGGTAACTGTGCTAGCTATGGAGGGGGAAAAAGATGGACGAATACTCACCGAAACGGCATGATATTGCCCAGCTTAAATACCTGTGTGAGAACCTGTTCGACGAAAGTATGGCGACATTGACCGACAGCCATCATGGTTGGGTTAATGATCCTACTTCGGAAAGCAATTTACAGCTCAACGATTTGATTGAGCATATCGCTTCTTTCACGATGAATTACAAAATTAAGCACGTTGAAGATGAAGCCCTGATTACGCAAATCGATGAATATCTTGACGATACCTTTATGCTGTTCAGCAGCTATGGAATCAATACTCAGGATCTACAACGGTGGCAGCGTTCAGCAAAACGCTTATTTAATCTGTTTGCCGAAGAGTGCGCTTATCTCCAACAACCTAGCCATTCCTTTTAGCACCAGACTGAGACCGGTTTATTTATGAGCAACCAAGCCTTAACTAAAACAGATTATTTGATGCGACTGCGCCGCTGTCGCTCAATCGATACCCTTGAACGGGTTATCGAAAAAAACAAGTATGAATTACCTGATAATGAACTCGCGGTATTCTATTCGGCAGCCGATCATCGTCTGGCTGAACTGACAATGAATAAGCTTTACGATAAAGTACCGGTTTCTGTCTGGAAGTTCGTCCGCTAAGTTTTTCCCCTAACAGCCGATCTGCACCATCATCGTTTTGATCAAGGATTGAATCACCGGCAAAGGATTGCCAGATTTCTCTGTGCGTAAAATTCTGTGGAGTATGAGGCGGGTACAAATTGGTGGGGGCCCTGCCAGCTACATCCCGGCACACGCGTCGCCTGCTGCGGCTGCTTCCTTCCGGATCTGACCGAGTTCACAAGTTAGCATTGCGGGAGAACCAACAGGGCCCCCATTGACAAGCCCTCATTTCGAGAGCGCAGGCATTATCAAGTATGCCCCCGGCAATTGCAAGCGCAGGCCCGACAACCGTTGGTTTCTTGCACAAGCACACAGCAATGCGCTGATGTCTACCCTTCTGCATGCTAAAGTTTGCCCTTTCCAGATAAAAATAGGTACGCATATGAGCGACCAAAACAATTTCTCTGAGCGCGTCTGGCAGATCATCGCGGCCATTCCGCCAGGAAAGGTCACTACTTACGGGGATGTTGCGCAATTAGCGGGTTCGCCGCGTGCGGCACGCCAGGTGGGTGGCGTGTTACGCCGTTTGCCGGAAGGCAGTAAATTACCCTGGTTTCGCGTTATCAATCGCCATGGCCGCATTTCATTACAGGGTGACGACTTGTTTCGTCAGCGCGATGCGCTGGAAGCGGAAGGGATTGAAGTGAGCGATGCTGGGGAGATCGAGTTAGAGAAATATCGGTGGGAGATTTAGCGGTGCGATATGTCGCGCACAAGCCTGCAGCCAATCGCACTGAACGTCGCACGCTGGAAAGCATCGTTGTGGAGTAAAGCGTCACACACCATGGATGGCGTGTGACGAGCGTTCAGGGACGAGACAGCGACTTTACGGAACAACGATGCTTTCCGGCGCTCTCCCGTCCCATCAATCGAAATTACAGACTTGTCGGTGCCGGCACCGAAGCAGATGGCGTCACCTGCGTAGGTGAAGTCGAAGGCACTGTTGTTGCTGCTCCCGGCTGGGTTTGCATCGCGACGTTGGTCACTGGCACCAACAGCAGTTCGGCTTTTGTTCCGCCCTGATTAATCACCGGTTTCACCGTATCGGTGATAAACGCCAGCTTGCCATCAATCGAAATCGCCGCACTCAACAGAATGCGCGCGTTCGGCTGGATGTCAGCCGGGTTAAACGGCAAGACAAACTGGAACGGCGACTGTTTCCCTTCAGTACGCACCACGCGCTGCGACAGCACTTTTGAAGGCGCGTCGGCCAGCGATGCATCTGATAGCGTAACGGTCAGCACAGAATCCGGCGGCAGCGCAATGCGCTGGCGGATATACACCGAACCACTGACATTAGGCTGCGCAATCGCGGCCTGCTGCCCCGCTACCGCTGAGCCGAGTGTGGGTGTGGCTACCGGCTTGCTGTGGTCCGCACAACCGGTAATCGCCGCAGCCAGGGTCATACCGCTAATAACTTGCCAGAGTTTCATCGATGTCGTCTCCTTATGAACACTATGATTGTCGGCGGTAAATTCATTGCTTAGCTTTTCAGCCGCCGAATGACCTTAATTCTGGCACAAATATCGGCATTGCGCCTAAACCCTCCGCCAGCCCGCTGAAATCGCGGCAAAATCATTGACGGAAACTGGTCGGATCTTTCACACTGACGCGATGAGTCACGCTGAGGAATCCGCTATGAGCCAGGCACTGCACAACCTGCTTAATTTATTAAATCTGGAAAAACTGGAAGAAGGCCTGTTTCGTGGTCAGAGCGAAGATCTGGGCTTGCGCCAGGTGTTTGGTGGCCAGGTAGTCGGCCAGGCGCTGTATGCCGCGAAACAAACGGTGCCGGAAGAGCGCATCATTCACTCCTTCCACAGCTACTTTCTACGTCCGGGCGATAGCCAAAAAGCCATCATTTATGATGTCGAAACGCTGCGTGACGGCAAAAGCTTCAGCGCACGCCGCGTTAGCGCGGTACAGAATGGTCAGCCGATCTTCTACATGACGGCTTCGTTCCAGGCACCTGAAAGCGGCTTCGAGCATCAGAATGAAATGCCGCAGGTGCCGGGCCCGGATAATCTACCATCGGAACAGGATTTGGCGAAGAAGCTGGCCGCGCATCTGCCACTCAAGCTGAAAGAAAAATTCCTCGCCGAGCGTCCGCTGGATATTCGTCCGGTGCAAATTCATAACCCGCTGAAAGGCCACGTCGATGAGCCGCTGCGTCAGGTGTGGATTCGTGCCAACGGCGAGTTACCGGCCGATCGTCGTATCCATCAATATCTGCTGGGCTATGCCTCGGATCTCAACTTCCTGCCGGTGGCGCTGCAGCCGCACGGTAAAGGCTTCCTCGAAGCCGATATGCAGGTTGCAACCATCGATCACTCAATGTGGTTCCATCGTCCGTTCGACTTGTCTGAATGGCTGCTGTACAGCGTGGTGAGCACTTCCGCCTCGGGCGCGCGCGGTTTTGTGCGGGGTGAGTTTTATACCCAGGATGGCCGACTGGTGGCGACCACGGTGCAGGAAGGCGTGATGCGCCAACGCGACGCATAAAAAAAAGGGGCGATAAAATCGCCCCTCTGTTTTTTTATAATTTTAGCGCACTGCTCTTCTTTAGCCCGGCGGTTACTGGTTGTAAGCGTTCTCGCCGTGGCTGTTTACATCCAGACCTTCACGTTCCTGATCTTCCGGAACACGCAGGCCAACAATCATATCCGCCAGTTTGAAGCCGATGAAGGCTACAACTGCAGTCCAGACGATGGTCACACCCACGCTGAACAGCTGAATCCAAACCTGATGGCCCATGGTCACGCCTTCTGCGTAGCCTACGCCGCCCAGTGAAGAGGACGCGAACACGCCGGTCAGGATACAACCAAGGATGCCACACACGCCGTGCACACCGAACACATCACATGGGTCATCAACGCGCAGCCATTTCTTCAGGGTTGTTACGCCCCACAGACCGGCTAAACCACCCGCCAGACCGATAATCAGCGCGCCGCCGACACCCACATAACCACAAGCAGGGGTAATCGCCACCAGACCAGCGATGAAGCCCGAGCAAGCGCCAAGCAGAGAAGGTTTACCGCGTACCGCCCACTCGCCAAACACCCACGACAGCACCGCACCTGCGGTAGCCACCACGGTATTCAGGAACGCCAGCGCGGCAATTTCGTTAGCTGAGGAAGCAGAACCAGCGTTGAAGCCGAACCAGCCCACATACAGAATCGCGGTACCGAGGAACACCATCGGCAGGTTGTGTGGTTTGAAGGCTTCTTTGCCGAAACCAGCACGTTTGCCCACCAGGTAAGCGCCCACCAGGCCAGCAACCGCTGCGTTGATGTGAACCACGGTGCCGCCCGCGAAGTCGAGCGCGCCATCTTGCGCCAGCAAGCCACCAGCCCATACCATGTGTGCGATTGGCAGATAAGCCAGCGTCAGCCATACCACCACGAAGATCAATACCGCAGAGAAGCGAATACGTTCAGCCAGCGCACCAACAATCAGGCCGACGGTGATACAGGCGAAGGAAGCCTGGAACGCGATGTGAATGTACTGATAGAAGCTGCCCATCAGCGCTTTCAGCTCAATATTTTTCAGCATCGCCCACTGGAAGCTACCGAAGAAGGCGTTGCCTTCACTGAACGCCAGTGAGTAGCCGTAAATTACCCACAGCACGCAAACCAGTGAGAAGGTCACCGCAACCTGCGTCAGCATCGACAGCACGTTCTTGCCGCGAATCAAACCGCCGTAGAACAGCGCAATGCCGGGAATCGACATAAACAGTACCAAGGCGGTACAGATCATCATAAAGGCGTTATCGGCTTTATCCGCTACTGCAGGGGCTGCCGCCATCGCCAGAGAAGGTAACAGCGCAAGGCTGGTGAGGCCCAACTTCGTTATCAGTTTATTCATTTCTTTCCATCCCATCACAATTCAGAGCCCCAGTTACAGTGCTGCTTCGTCGGTCTCGCCGGTACGAATACGAATGACGCGCTGCAGTTCTGCGACGAAAATCTTGCCGTCGCCAATTTTGCCGGTATACGCGGCTTTGCTGATGACATCGACCACTTCATCAAGTTGGTCGTCCGCAATAGCGATATCAATTTTTACTTTTGGCAGGAAGTTAACGCTGTACTCGGCACCGCGATAAAGCTCTGCGTGACCTTTCTGGCGACCAAAACCTTTAACCTCGGTAACGGTCAGTCCCTGAATGCCAATAGAGGATAAGGCTTCACGCACGTCCTCCAGCTTAAATGGTTTGATTACCACGGTAACCAGCTTCATACGTTCCCCTCCGGATAAGAAATTGAGTGAGTCTTCGCGGACACGTAGGGATATAAGCAAAGGCTGTGCCATAAATAAAAAAAGGGGAATGTCAGTAGCATAGGCGCGCTGCATCACGCTTCGTTATGTGAAGCACAGCGCAGTTTGCGGAGGGGGAAGAGGAAAGGTGTTGCAATATTGCACTTCTTTGGTGCTTCAAGCCTCAAAGAAGTGCATCAATACAGAACATTCCGATAAAACTGTGCAAAAAAGGTGCAATTCACCCTTCGGCTTGTACGGGGATGCCCGCCGCGAGTTCATCGCCGGCCTGCTGCAGCTGATACATCTGCCAGTAACGGCCCTGCTCGGCCAGCAGCTCAGCATGCGTACCGCGTTCAACCACCTGACCGCGATGCAGCACTAAAATCTGATCGGCTTCGGTAATGGTGGAAAGGCGATGCGCAATCACCACCAGCGTGCTGTGCTGGCGTAGTGCACGTAACGCCTGCTGAATCGCCTGTTCCGTGCCGGAATCGATATTGGCCGTGGCTTCGTCGAGGATCAGGATTTGCGGCAATGACACCAGCACGCGCGCCAGCGCCAGCAGCTGTTTCTGCCCAACCGACAGATTATTGCCCTGCTCGCCTAAACGCGTATGGATGCCGTCCGCCATGCTGCGCGCCAGCGGTGCCAGCTGCACCGTCTCCAGCGCCTGCCACACCTGATCTTCCGAGATATCGCGCCCCAAACGCACGTTGGCCAGCAGCGAATCCGCCAGCACCACCGGATCCTGTTGCACCATCGCAACGCTTTGACGTAAAGCGGCGTGCGACAGCTGCGGCAGCGGGCGACCATCCAGTTCGATACTGCCGCGCGTCACCGGGTAATAGCCCATCAGCAGATTCGCCAGCGTGCTTTTCCCGCTGCCGGTGTGCCCCACCAACGCAACAAAATGACGCGCCGGCACTTCGAGATTGATGTGGCTGAGCACATCGCGATTATCGCGATAGGCAAAGCTCACATCCCGCAGCGAGATGCTGCCGGAGGCCAGCGGCAGACTATCGCTGCCATAACCTTGCTGCTCCGCATCCATCAGTTCAAAGATACGCTCGCCGGACACCACCGCCTGTTGCAGCATCGACTGCTGCGTGGTGAGTTCAATCAGCGGTTCATTGAGGCGGCCAAGATAGGTAATAAAGGCATACAGCACACCGACTTCAAACACGCCCGGCGTGGCGAAGCTGAACAGCATCAGCAAACCGCACAGAATCATCGCCGAAAACAGACTCAACAACGGGCGCAACAAAAAGCCATCCAGCCGCAGCGTTTCCATACGTGCCAGATAGTGTGAACGGCTGGCTTCGCCCATGCGTTCACCAAAGCGCGCCTGCTGGCGGAACTGCTGGATCACGCTCATGCCGTTGATCACTTCATTGAAGCCGTTGTTGATGTCCGCCAGATAGCTGCGCACGCGACGCGCAATCGGCGTGCTAAAGCGCTGATAAATCAGCATCACCGTTAGCACCAGCGGGAAAATCACGATCGCTACCAACGCCATGCGCCAGTCGAGGGAGAACATCGCCACCAGCATCGCGCCAATCAACGCGGCAGCCCGCAACACTGTGGCCACCACGGTAACGTAGAGATCTTTGATCACTTCGGTGTCATTGGTGACGCGCGAGATGATTTGGCCGACCGGCTGCGTATCGAAGGCGCTGAGCGGCTGGCGCAACGCCGCGTTCATCACGTCCACGCGCAATTGCTGCACCACGCCAATCGCCGCGCGGTTAAACAGCAACGCCTGAAAATAGTGCAAACCGGCGGCCAGCAATTGCAGCAGGACAAAGCCCACCAGCAGGCCCGCGACGATGCCCCACGGCATCTGATGTTTCGCCACCAGATTATCGATGAAGTAGCTTACCAGCACCGGTCCGGTCACTTCGGCTGCCGCCGCAATCCACAGCATGCCGACCGCCAGCCACAGCGATTTACGCCACGGTTTGCCATACGCCAGCAGTCGTTTCAGCGTCGGCCATAAACGTTGTGATTTAGCCACGGCTAGCTCCTTCTGCCACTTCATCGTCATCCAGTGCGGCTTCCAGCTGCTGATAACGGTACATATCGCGATACCACCCCTCTTTGCCCGCCAGAGTTTCATGATCGCCACGCTGCGCCACGGCCCCCTGCTGCAGCACCAGAATTTCACTCGCTTCAGTGAGCGCCGACAGACGATGCGCGCTAATAATCAAGGTGCGCCCTTTGCCCCACTGACGCAGGTTATGCAGGATGTCATGTTCAGTGCGGCCATCAACCGCCGACAGCGCGTCATCCAGAATCAGGATTTCGGCATTCAGCAGCAGCGCGCGTGCAATCGCGATGCGCTGCTTCTGTCCGCCCGATAACATCACGCCGCGTTCGCCCACTTCGGTCTCATAACCTTGTGGCAGGCGCAGAATATCATCGTGCACGCAGGCCATGGTTGCCACACGCTCCAGCTCTTGCTGCGTCGCATTCGGGCGACCCAGCGCCAGATTGGCGGCAATGGTGTCAGAGAACAGGAAAGGCGTCTGGCTGACGACCGCCAGCCGGCTGCGCCAGCTATCGAGCCGCAACTGCGGCAGCGGCGTATTGTGGTAACGAATATCGCCCTGATCGATGTCGAAGTGGCGCTGAATCAAGCTTAGGAGCGTGCTCTTGCCGCAGCCGGTTGGCCCACATAATCCTAGCATTTGGCCCGGTTTTAACTGGAAATTAAGATGGCTCAGCACCGGGCCAGAGCTGGCCGGATAGCGGAACTCTCGAATGGCAACCTGCAGGATGCCAGGTTCGGGCGGTAGCACTTTCTGTCCATCTTCAACCGCTGGCGCTTCCGCCAGCAATGAACGGATACGGCTCCACGCCGCACTGCCGCGCTCAACGATGTTGATCATCCACGCCAGCGCCAGCATGGGCCAAATCATCAGACCAAGGTACATCACAAAGCTGGTGAGCTGCCCAAGCGTCAAACTGCCGTTCCACACCATCCAGCCGCCACCGGCAATTGCCAGCAGGTTAGAGAAGCCGACGGCGATATAAATGATCGGATCGAATCGCGCATCCACGCGCGCCACATGCAGGTTTTTCTTGCCGGTATCAGCAGCGATGCCGGCAAACTGCTGCGACTGGTGATCTTCGAGGCCAAATGCTTTGATCATACGGATGCTGGTCAGGCTTTCCTGGGTTTGATCGTTCAGGCTTGAAAACGCCGCCTGCGCCACTTTGAAACGTTGATGCAAGCGGGCACCGTCTTTCTGGATGGCGAAAGCCATAATTGGCATCGGGATCAGCGCCAGTAACGTCAGTTGCCAGCTAATTTGGGTGCTCATCACAATCAGCACCACCAATCCCATCACCAGCGAATCCACCAGCGTCAGCACGCCTTCACCGGCGGCAAACACCACGCGATCCACATCATTGGTGGCGCGGGCGATCAGATCGCCAGTGCGATGGCGCAGATAAAATGCCGGATGCTGGCGGCTGAGCTGGCGATAAAAATCTTCACGTAGCTCAACGGCTAATTGATAGGATGCGCCAAACAGCAGCACGCGCCAGACGTAGCGCAGCAGATAGACAATCACCGCCGTCACCAGCATCACGCCGATCCACATAAAGATCTGCCCGGCGCTTAAATTATGCTGGGTGACGCCGTCGACAATTACGCCAACCACGTGCGGTGGCAGCAATTGCAGTAAGGCAATAACGATCAGCAAGCTGACGGCGCCCAGATATCGCCGCCACTCGCGCAGGAAATACCAACTTAACTGGCTGAATAATTGCACAAGCGTGTCTCTTTCTGTGCCCGTTAGGGCGCTACCGGCAAGGCGGTGGTGTATTTAATCTCTTCCATGGCAAAACTGGAGGTCACATCTATCAGTCCCGGCACGCCGTTCACCAGGCGCTTATAAAAGCTGTCGTAACTCTTCATGTCCGCGACCTGAATGCGCAGCAAATAATCGTACTCGCCCGCCATGCGGTAAAACGCCATCACTTCCGGCATTTGCTGCACCACGGCGACAAATTGCTTAAACCACTCGCTGCTGTGCTGCTGAGTTTTAACAAACATAAAAGCGGTGAGCGACAGACCGATTTTTTCGCCGTCCACCAGCGCCACGCGCGCACGAATAATGCCATCATCTTCCAGTTTTTTCAGGCGTTTCCAGCACGGCGTGGTGGTGAGATTCACCGCATCGGCCAATGTCTGCAGCGACAATGTGCAATCCTGCTGCAGCATTGCCAGCAAAGCGCGGTCAGTTTTATCTAACATTTGCCACTCCCGGAGAAAAATTTTCTCTAAGCGCACCATTATACCGCGATTAAAGCAACCTCTTTTTCCTGCCAGTGCCTTACACTGTGCGCAATAATGATTACGGAAATGCCACATGCAAACGCCCTGGGTTCGCCACGCCATCAATGAAATTAACGCCGATTTTCAGCGCTCCGCGGATACGCATCTGATCCGCTTTAAGTTGGATGATTTTCCTGGCATTCACTTCTATCTTAAGGATGAAAGCACCCATCCCAGCGGCAGCTTAAAACATCGTTTGGCGCGTTCCCTGTTTCTCTATGGCCTGGCGAATGGCTGGATCCACGAAAATACGCCGATCATTGAAGCCTCATCCGGCAGTACTGCAGTATCGGAAGCTTACTTCGCGCGTTTGCTCGGTTTGCCCTTTATCGCTGTGATGCCCGCCAGCACCGCGAAACGCAAAATCGAGATGATTGGTTTTTACGGTGGCGAGTGCCATTTCGTCGCCGATCCCTGCCAGCTGTACAGCGAATCCGAGCGTTTAGCACGTGAACTCAACGGCCACTTTATGGACCAGTTCACCTATGCCGAGCGCGCCACCGACTGGCGCGGCAACAACAATATTGCCGAAAGCATTTTCCGCCAGATGTCACACGAACCCTTCCCGGTGCCGCATACGGTGATCATGAGCGCCGGTACCGGCGGCACCTCAGCAACGCTGGGCCGCTATATCCGCTATCAGGGCCATGACACCCGCCTGCTGGTGGTCGATCCGCAGCATTCAGTGTTCTTTGATTACTGGCAGAGCCGCGACAAAACGCTGCGCAGCGAACGCGGCAGCCTGATTGAAGGCATTGGTCGTCCGCGCGTGGAACCGTCGTTTTTACCCGACGTGATTGACGAGATGACGAAAGTGCCGGATAGCGCGACTATCGCCGCAATGCTGCAGCTGGAAAAGGTGCTGGGACGTCGCCCTGGCGCTTCAACCGGCACCAACTTCTGGGGCATGATGCAGGTGGCAAAACGCATGCGGGAAAACGGCGAGCAGGGTTCTCTGGTGACGTTGCTGTGTGACAGCGGTGAGCGCTATCCCGACACCTATTACAATGCGCAGTGGGTAAAGCAGAATATCGGCGACATTGCGCCATGGGTGCGTGAGCTGCAATAAAAAACCGGACGTCCTGTCCGGTTCACTGTAAGCCTCAGCATTCGGGGGAATAATCGAGGTGTGGTGTGGTCATCCAGTGATTAAGGTAGTGAGACACCGCCTGTGTCTCGCAATGTCCGATAATCGGTAAATGGGGCAACGACGCTTTCAGTTGATGCATGGCGTTGCCCATAATAAAACCGCTGCCAACACGTTCCAGCATTTCGCGATCGTTCATGGCATCGCCAAACGCCATACAATCCGCCAGCGACAGCGAAAGATGCTGGCACAAACGCCCCAACGCCGCGCCTTTATGGCAATCGACCGGCAAGACTTCCAGACAATCCCACGCAGAGAAGCAAATGTTGGCCCGCTCGCCCAACGCGGCCTGCAATTCGCTTTTTAACGCCTGCAACATTTCATGTGGCGCAATAAAACAGATTTTCGTGACTTCATGCGCCGACATCTGACGCAAATCGCGCAGCTGATAATGGAAGCCACTCATCGCATGCGCTTCCAGCGCGCCGAGCAGCGGCTTATCGGTAAACCAGCCCTCATCGTTGAAAACATGAATCGAGGCCGGCGTTTGCCAATACGTATGGATCACCTCTTCCGCCACCGATGGCGATAAATCGCAGCCGTAAAGTTGGTTGCCTTCCAAATCGTGAATGCGCGTGCCGTTACCGGTAATCAGCCACGCAGGCAAGGTGATTTGTTCGCGTACTCGCTGCATATCCATGAGATGACGCCCGGTGGCAAACGCCAACGTGACGCTGCGCTGATGCAACGCATGCAGGCTTGCCAGCGTTTCATTACCTAACCGGTGCGAAGGCAGCAACAGCGTGCCGTCCATATCAAATGCCGCGAGGCGAGCCATGCGAATTCTCCTGTCTGAGTGAGGCAGCTACTATCGCCTGGTAATTACGGAACTAATAGTGAATACTTTTTAAAAACTGTTCCGGGTTTAACTATGCGTGAACTTCATCGGGTCAATCAATTTCAGCGCCTGTGGCAACTCAGCCACGGCGAAACGCAACGCCTTAGCGTCGCTGCGATGGCGCATCACTGCTTTTGCAGCGAGCGCCATGTGCGCACGCTGCTGCGTCAGTGGCAGGATGCCAGCTGGCTGCAGTGGCGCGGTGAATCCGGGCGTGGCAAACAGGGTGAGCTGACTTTCCTGGTGTCGCCGGAACAGCTGCGCCAGCAGTTGTTAACGCAGCAACTCGACGCCGGCGAGGCGGTACAGGCGCTGCAGGTGCTCGATCTGCATCCCGAGCGATTAGTAAAATTGCTGCGACCACTGATGGGCGGTCAGTGGCAGAAGCAATCGCCGGTGCTGCGCATTCCTTACTACCGCGCGATGGAGCCGTTGCGTCCGCTGCAGCTGACCGGACGCGCCGAGCAACATCTGGCGCGCCAGGTTTTCTCCGGGTTAACGCGTTTTCGCGATAACGATGTTGAAGGCGATCTCGCTCACCATTGGCAGCATGATGCCAGCGGCCGTGACTGGTATTTCTGGCTGCGCCCACAGCTCAGCTGGCACAACGATGAACTGGTGCAGGCGGCACAGTTGGTTGAGCAACTGCAACAGATCAGGCATTCGCCACGCGGTTCGCGGCTGCTGGCGGCGATTGAACAGATTGAAGCGCCGCATCCGCTAGCGATACATATTCAACTGCGTGAAAGCGATTACTGGCTGCCGCAGCGGCTGGCGCACCAGTTCTGTCTGTTACCGCATCCTGAATTCACCGATATCGGTAGCGGGCCGTGGAAACTCACGCATTTCACCGCTGAGATGGTGCGTCTGGAGAGCCATGCGCGCTGGCATTTGCAGCGCCCGCTGATCCAGCGGATGGAATACTGGATCACACCGCAGCTGTTTGATCGTGATCTCGGCACCAGTTGCAGCCATCCGGTGCAAATCGCTATTGGCGATCCTGACGAACTTGGCTCGCTACGTCCGGTTGATCGCAGTATCAGCCTGGGATTTTGCTATCTGGCGCCACGCATCTCGGCAAACTTCAGTGCCGAACAGGCCCAATCGCTGATTGCCCTGATTCAGCGCAGCGGTGTGATTCAGCAACTGCCGCTGGATGAGGGTTTAATCACACCGAGCCATGAGCTGCTGCCTGGCTGGCCAGTACCGCGCGCCGAAAGAGAGACGATTGCACTGCCGCCCACATTAACGCTGCATTACCACTTGCCGGTCGAACTGCATGTGATGGCACAGGCGTTAATTCCACTGCTGGCGCAACACGGCTGCGCCCTCACCTGCATCTTCCATGACGTAAAAAGCTGGCGTGACGATAGCGATCTCAGTGAGGCCGATGTAGTGATGGGCGATCGACTGATTGGCGATGCACCGCTGTTTACGCTGGTGAACTGGCTGGAGAACGATCCGGTCTGGCAGCCGCTACGCGAACAGGTTCTGCAAACGCCACTGAGCGCGATTGCCCAACAACCTGATGCACTGCAGCGCAGTGAATTGACTCAGCAACTGTTTCAGCAGCTGATGTGCGATGGCCACTTACTGCCGCTGTTTAATTATCGCTATCAGGTTTTTGCGCCGCCCGGCGTGGAGGGCATCCAGCTTAATAGTTTGGGATGGTTTGATTTCACCCGCGCCTGGATTCCGCCGCCAACCACAGCTAGCGCTGTTCAGCCTGCGTCCGAGCCAGTACCATAAGCGCACTGATTTTTGGGGAAGAAAAAATGAAACGAGCCGTTGTGGTATTCAGTGGCGGACAAGACTCCACCACCTGTTTAATTCAGGCGCTGCAACACTATGATGAAGTGCATTGCGTTACTTTTGATTACGGCCAACGCCATCGTGAAGAGATCGAGGTTGCGGCTGAGCTGTCGCACAAGCTGGGCGCGCGCGCGCACAAAGTGCTGGACGTTACGCTGCTCAACGAGTTAGCCGTCAGCAGCCTGACGCGCGACAACATTCCGGTGCCGACCTATGATCCCAATGCCAGCGGTTTGCCGAGTACCTTTGTACCGGGCCGCAATATCCTGTTCCTGACGCTGGCATCGATTTATGCCTATCAGGTCGAAGCCGAAGCGGTGATCACCGGCGTGTGCGAAACCGATTTCTCCGGCTACCCGGATTGCCGTGATGAGTTTGTTAAAGCACTGAATAACGCCGTCAGCCTCGGCATGGCGCGCAATATTCGTTTTGAGACGCCGCTGATGTGGCTGAATAAAGCGGAAACCTGGGCGCTGGCCGATTACTGGCAGCAACTGCCGCTGGTACGCGCTGAAACGCTTACCTGCTACAACGGCGTAAAAGGTGATGGCTGTGGCGAATGCGCGGCCTGTCATTTACGCGCCCGTGGCCTGGCAGATTATCAGGCGAACGCGCCGGCGGTGATGGCAGCGATGAAACAAAAAAGCGGCCTCAACTGATTCAGGCCGCAGGGTAAACTGGCGTCATCGGCGCCAGTTATTCATTTTCGACCATCAATGACGCCAGACGCTCGCGCAACTCCCCTTCCATCGGCACCGCTTTTTGCGTACGCAAATCGATACAGACAAAGGTCAGCGCGGCATCGGCCACCACCGAATTATCACTCGCCAGCAAGACACGCTGCGCAATGATGCCACTTTTACCGCTGAGCTGTGACACTTCACTTTCAATATTCAATACGTCGCCCAATACCGCCGGACGACGATAGTTGATGTTGATATTCACCACCACAAACGCCAGTTGCTGCTCCATCAGCCAATGAAACGCATCGACATCCTCCAGCCACTGCCAGCGCGCCTCTTCCAGAAATTCCAGATAGCGCGCGTTATTCACGTGCTGATAAACATCCAGATGATAACCGCGCACTTTAATTGTGGTTTGCATTGTTGCTCCTTGTTCAGGCTGAGAATGACAACTGGTAAGACCTGTTGAGCATAGCACAGCCTGAATCCGGGCTTTTTCAATCCTTCAAAGTCGCGAGACGCTTCACAGTTTAAGCCGGGCGCTGTTGCGCTCAATCAGGGCGCTACCAATGCCCGGCACCTCCTTGAGCTGTTCAATGGCGGTAAAGGGCCCGTATTGTTCGCGATAACTGACAATCGCCTGCGCCTTCTTCAGCCCGATACCGTTCATACCAGCCGCCAGTTGTTCGGCGGTGGCTGAATTGATGCTAACCTGGCCTTCCTGTGGCGTGGAGACTTGCGTCGCCTGCGTTTCACTGGGACTTTCGGCAGCCGCCAGTCCGGTGGTATAAACTGCGCCGCCCAGCGCCAGCGTAACGCATAGGGCTTGAAACGTTGATTTAACCATGCTGTGTTTCTCCTTGTGTTTGACAGCAACAGCAGGGTGTCACAGCACAATTCAACGCTCAAAAGGGCAATTTCAGAAATGGAAAAGGCCGCATAAGCGGCCTTTCGGGTATTGCAGTGATTTAACTTTTTTTGTGAGGCTTACTGGTTTTGTGCTGCGGCGCCGTACTTAATCTTCGCCTCTTTACGCAGGTTTTCCAGCAGCGCTTCAAAGGCGATTTGCGCGTTATTCTGCGTTACGCCTTTTACCATCTCATCGATCTGCGCCTGCGGCATGTTGCCCGCGCTGACTTTATCCAGCGCGATCAGCACCACATTGCCCTGCATATCTTCGCTCACGCCCCACGACGGTTTATTTTCGGCAGGTTGTGGCAGATTGAAGGCCGACTGAGCAACAGGATCCTGCGCGTTGCGATCGAACGATTTGCTGGCGCTGAGCGTCAGGCCTGCAGCCTTCAGTGCATCCGCTTTACCGGCTTTCAAATCGGCCAGCAGCTTATCTGCTTGTGCTTTCGCCTGCTGCGTCGCTTTATCATGCTTCAGCGAGTCTACGATCTGTGCTTTTACCTGATCCAGCGGCTTCACCGCTTCCGGTTTGTGCTCGCTGATACGCAGTACAAAGGCACGATCGCCATCCACAGAGATGATGTCGGAGTTGTTACCCGGCGCACCATTCTGGCCTACCAGACCACCGTTGAAGATCGCTTGTTTAACCTGATCGAAATTCAACTCGTCTGGCAGGTTATCGCGGGTGATCCAATTGGTTTCTACCACTTTCAAGCCGGAAGCCTGCGCGGCGCCCGCCAACGATTCGTTGTCGTTGCTGGCTGCTTCGCTGACTTTCTGCTGAATTTTGTAGAAGGCATCAACCGCTTTCTCTTGTTTTACTTTATCGGCAACGATGTCATGAACATCGGCCAGCGGCTTAACCTGCTCCGGCTGGATATCATCCAGACGCACCACCAGGAAGCCAACCGACGATTTGATAGCGCCGGAAAGCTGGCCTTTCTGCGTCAGATTGGCGTTTTTCAACTCGTCTGGCGTAGTGCTCGGCTCTAGCCAACCCATGTCACCGCCTTTGCGGGCTGAGATTGGGTCGATGGATTTGCTTTTTGCCAGCGCAGCGAAATCTTCGCCTTTCTTCAGCGCGTCAACCACGGCATTAGCGTCAGCTTCCGTCCTGGTCTGGATCACGCTGTAGCGATTACGCTGTGGCTGTGAATAATCCGCTTTATGTTGATCGTACCAGCTCTGAATGTCCGCTTCGCTGGCCGTTTCCTGCATGCTAGCGGCATCCATTTTGATGTAGCTCACGCGGAACTGTTCAGGCGCCATGAAGCTATTCTGATGCTGCTGGTAATATTGGCTGACTTCGTCGTCGCTGACCGTCTGCTTAGCCGCCAGCGCGTTGACATCAATCACCGCCTGACGCACTTCACGCTGCTGAGACACCAGATCCACCAGTTTGCTGGTTTCGCCTTTTAACATGAAATCGGTGTTAGCAATTGCGTTAATCAGCTGCTGCGTCGCCAGCTGCTTGCGCAGCGCTTCGGCATACTGATCGGCAGTGAAGCCCATGCTGGTGATCAGGCCGCTGTATTTGGCGTTGTCGAATTTACCGTTGGTCTGGAAAGCTTTCTGATTGAAGATCGCCTGTTTCACCTGATCATCGCTGATGCCGATGTGCAGATCTTTGATGTACTGATCAAGTAACGCCTGATCGATCAACTGCGACAGCGCCTGCTGGCGCATCTGCTGCATGTAGCCTTCGTTGCTGGCTAACTGCGAGAACTGATCGCCCAGCATCTGCTGCTGACGATTGCGCTCGTTGTTATAACCCTGCTCCAGCTCTGCACGGCTGATCTCGTGCCCGTTAACTTTGGCAGCATAATCACCGCCGCCACCGATCAGGTAGTTACCCACCCCGGTGAGTACGAAAGACAGGATGATCAATCCCAGAATAATCTTGAGCACGACATGATTCGACGCCGCGCGTAAATTGTCCATCATGGTATGACAACACTCCGCTGTAGTGTGAATGTAAAGCTCTATCACGATGTCATCATCGTGCAACTGCTGTTCAGGCTGGCAGTTGGCAACCATGCGGAGACAACAACCAAAGGCTATCGCCGCGCATCAAGAATAAAAAAGGCACATCAAAAATGATGTGCCCGTATGTTACATGAGAACGGCTTTTGCGTCCTCAATCCACGGAAGAAAATGCTTCAATGGATGTATCAGCGGTCATTAATTGACGGAATCTTTCAGTGCTTTACCAGCACGGAAGCCCGGAACTTTACCAGCCGGAATGGTGAGCTCTTTACCCGTTTGTGGGTTACGGCCTGTACGAGCTGCACGCTCACGTACAGAGAAAGTACCGAAACCAACCAGTGCTACTTCATCACCGCCCTTCAGAGCTTCGGTAACGGAGTCCATGAATGCATCTAAAACACGTCCCGCTGCCGCTTTAGAAATGTCAGCATCTGCAGCAATTTTGTCGATCAACTGTGACTTATTCACTCTCTTCATCCCCTCTTTTATTATTCACATCGCACCCGTGCTTCCCGCCCGGTGCGAACGCGCAGCCAGTTATATCAAGCCTGTGGAGCTGAAACAACGGTATTCATCTTAATCGTTGATCCAGCAGCCCACTAAGTTAGCGGCACAAAAAAAAGCTGGCAAGCACCATTTTGCCTGCCAGCTTCGCTTTTTAGCGGTTTATGCCGCTAATCACTATTTTGCGGTCGCAACCTGCATGCCGTAAGGCGCATTTTCCAGTGCCAGGTTCAGCACTTCTTCAATACGCTTCACCGGATGAATCTCGAGATCAGCAATCACGTTCTGGGGAATATCCTCCAGATCGCGCTTGTTTTCGTCCGGGATCAGCACGGTTTTGATGCCGCCACGGTGTGCCGCCAGCAACTTCTCTTTCAGGCCACCAATCGGCAGAACCAGACCACGCAGGGTGATTTCACCGGTCATTGCGACATCAGAACGCACCGGGTTACCGGTTAAGCAAGACACCAGCGCGGTGCACATAGCGATACCGGCGCTCGGGCCATCTTTCGGTGTCGCACCTTCTGGTACGTGCACGTGGATGTCGCGTTTCTCGTAGAAATCACCGTTGATGCCCAGTTTCTCTGCACGCGCGCGCACCACAGTCAGCGCGGCCTGAATCGATTCCTGCATCACTTCGCCCAGCGAACCGGTGTACGTCAGCTTGCCTTTACCTGGTACGCAGGCGGTTTCAATGGTCAGCAGATCGCCGCCCACTTCCGTCCACGCCAGTCCGGTCACCTGACCCACACGGCTTTCGCTCTCTGCGCGACCATAATCAAAGCGCTGCACGCCAAGGAAATCCTTGAGATTATCGCCATTGATCACGATGTGCTTTTTCGACTTATCCATCAGTAGCGCCTTCACTGCTTTACGGCACAGCTTGGAGAGTTCGCGCTCCAGACTACGCACGCCCGCTTCACGAGTGTAGTAGCGGATGATGCCAACAATCGCGCTATCGTCGACGGTGATCTCTTTCTCTTTCAGCGCATTACGTTCAATCTGCTTCGGCAGCAAATGTTGCTTCGCGATGTTCAGCTTTTCATCTTCGGTGTAACCGGAGAGACGAATCACTTCCATACGGTCAAGCAACGGTGCTGGGATGTTCATGGAGTTTGAGGTCGCCACGAACATAACGTCAGAGAGATCGTAATCCACTTCCAGATAGTGATCGTTAAACGCGATGTTCTGCTCAGGATCCAGCACCTCAAGCAGCGCTGAAGCCGGATCGCCACGCATGTCAGAAGACATTTTGTCGATCTCATCCAGCAGGAACAGCGGGTTTTTGACGCCCACTTTCGCCATTTTCTGGATCAGCTTGCCAGGCATAGAACCGATGTAGGTACGACGATGTCCGCGGATTTCCGCTTCATCACGCACGCCACCCAGCGCCATACGCACGTATTTACGTCCGGTGGCCTTAGCAATCGACTGTCCCAGCGAGGTTTTACCCACACCCGGCGGTCCAACTAGGCACAGAATCGGGCCTTTGATTTTGCTAACGCGACTTTGCACCGCAAGATACTCAAGGATGCGATCTTTGACGCGCTCCAGACCGTAATGGTCGATATCCAGCGTTTCCTGCGCTTTACGCAGGTCTTTTTTCACCTTGCTGCGCGCCACCCACGGAACCTGAACCATCCAGTCGATGTAGCCACGCACCACGGTCGCTTCTGCAGACATCGGCGACATCATCTTCAGCTTCTGCAGCTCAGCTTCGGCTTTTTCACGCGCTTCGGTCGGCATTTTGGCCGCTTCAATCTTACGTTTCAGCGCCTCGTACTCATCCGGCGCATCATCCATTTCGCCCAGCTCTTTCTGAATGGCTTTCATTTGCTCATTCAGATAGTACTCACGCTGGCTTTTTTCCATCTGCTTTTTAACGCGGTTGCGAATGCGCTTCTCAACCTGCAGCAGATCGATTTCTGATTCCATCATCGCCATCAGATATTCCAGACGTTCATTGACGTCGGACATCTCCAGCACGGACTGTTTATCAGCCAGTTTCAGCGGCATATGCGCTGCGACGGTATCGGCCAGACGAGCCGCATCATCGATGCTGTTGAGGGAGGTTAAGACCTCAGGTGGGATTTTTTTATTAAGCTTGATGTAGCCTTCAAACTGGTTGATGGCCGTGCGCACCAGCACTTCCTGCTCGCGCTCTTCAATTTCTGGCGAGACAAGGTATTCGGCCTGGGCAACAAAATGGTCGCCATTATCAGCCAGCGTGGTGATGTGCGCGCGTTGTAAACCTTCGACCAGCACTTTTACCGTGCCATCTGGAAGTTTCAGCATCTGCAATACAGAAGCGACGGTCCCTACTGAGAAGAGATCGTTAATGCCAGGTTCATCCGTTGAAGCCTCTTTCTGTGCAACCAGCATGATCTTTTTATCATGATCCATCGCGGCTTCGAGGCACCGAATCGATTTTTCCCGGCCAACAAACAACGGAATTACCATGTGCGGATAAACCACCACGTCGCGCAACGGCAACACGGGGATTTCAATGCGTTCAGAACGCTCAGGATTCATAGAGCTCTCTCTTAGTTTAATGTCCGCCAGGTGATGGGTACCGCGCAATAGAGGTTTTGCAGTTAAACCCACAGGATATTGAGTATATGGGGATGCTTGTACGACATTCAATGTCACTGGCGAGAGAAAAACAAAAGGGGAAAGATTTTTCCCCTTTTTTAAGATAACAACGTGGTGCAATTGTTTATTTATTCACCAGAAGCCTGGGCTTCATGCTTTCCATAAATCAACATCGGCTCGGATTGACCTTCAATGACTGATTCATCAATCACCACTTTTTCAACGTCATCCATCGAAGGCAGGTCGTACATAGTTTCAAGTAACGCACCTTCAACGATAGAACGCAGACCACGCGCACCGGTTTTACGTGACATCGCTTTTTTAGCGATTGCCGTTAAGGCTTCGTCGCGGAATTCCAGTTCTACGCCTTCCAGATTGAACAGCGCCTGATACTGTTTGGTCAGCGCATTCTTCGGCTCACGCAGGATCTGAATCAGCGCTTCTTCACTCAGTTCGCTCAGCGTTGCCACAACCGGCAAACGACCGATGAACTCAGGAATCAGGCCAAACTTGATCAAATCTTCTGGCTCAACCTGAGACAGCAATTCGCCTTCACTCGCCTTCTGGGATTTGCCCTTCACGGTTGCACCGAAGCCGATGCCGGACCCGGTTTCAACACGCTGGGAGATCACCTTGTCGAGACCGGCGAATGCGCCACCACAGATAAACAGAATCTTGGAGGTATCAACCTGCAAGAACTCCTGCTGCGGATGTTTACGTCCGCCCTGCGGCGGTACGGCAGCCACGGTGCCTTCAATCAGTTTCAACAGCGCTTGCTGTACGCCTTCGCCCGAGACGTCACGGGTGATCGACGGGTTGTCAGACTTACGAGAAATCTTGTCGATTTCATCGATGTAGACAATGCCGCGCTGCGCTTTCTGCACGTCGTAATCACACTTCTGCAGCAGCTTTTGGATGATGTTTTCAACGTCTTCACCCACATAACCCGCTTCGGTCAGCGTGGTGGCATCCGCCATCGTGAAGGGCACATCCAGCAAGCGCGCCAGCGTTTCGGCCAACAGTGTTTTACCGCTACCGGTTGGACCGATAAGCAAAATGTTACTTTTGCCCAGTTCAATACCGTTGCTGGTATCGCCATTGCGCAGGCGTTTGTAGTGGTTATACACCGCTACTGCCAGCACTTTCTTCGCCCTTTCCTGACCAATAACATAGTCATCGAGGTGATGGCGGATTTCATGCGGCGTCGGCAGTGAGCTACGCTCGCGATGCGGCGCAACTTCCTTAATCTCTTCGCGAATGATGTCGTTGCAAAGATCAACGCACTCATCGCAAATGTACACTGACGGCCCGGCAATTAGCTTACGGACTTCATGCTGGCTTTTGCCGCAGAAAGAGCAGTACAGCAACTTACCTGAACCGTCTTTGCGCTTATCTGTCATCAGCTAACCTCTTTTCTTTCTCAGACCAAATTTGTTGTACGGCGCTGGCCGTACATCAACGGCCGATATGCATTCAACCCATCTGCCTGCTACCCGTTAACTATAGCGTAAGGGGCAGACAGATGTGTCTTATTGGCGATGCGTCAGGATTGAGTCAACCAAACCGTACTCAACCGCTTCGCCCGCAGAGAGGAAACGATCGCGCTCAGTGTCGCGTTCAATCTCTTCCAGCGATTTGCCAGTGTGCTCAGCCATCAGCTCATTCATGCGCTGCTTCACTTTCAGGATTTCGCGCGCATGGATTTCAATATCCGTCGCCTGGCCCTGATAGCCGCCCAACGGCTGATGAATCATCACACGTGAATTAGGCAGGCAGAAACGTTTGCCTTTGGTGCCTGCTGTCAGCAGGAACGCACCCATTGAACAAGCCTGCCCCATACAGATGGTGCTGACATCCGGCTTGATAAACTTCATTGTGTCATAAATCGACATCCCAGCAGTAATCACGCCGCCTGGCGAGTTAATGTAGAGGTAAATGTCTTTTTCAGGATTCTCAGCTTCCAGAAACAGCATCTGCGCCACGATCAGGTTAGCCATATGATCTTCAACCTGACCAGTCAGGAAGATCACACGCTCTTTGAGCAGGCGAGAGTAGATGTCGTAAGAACGCTCGCCGCGCGAGGTTTGTTCGACCACCATTGGCACCAGCGCCATGTGCGGTGCAGTAAATTCACGATCGCCACTGTATGACATTACCGTCTCCTGATAAATTTCATTGGCAACATTCTGTACCGATTTTACGTGAGGCGCGCCGGGAAAACTATGCGCTGCAGTCTCACTCCGCAGTAACAAGACGGTTAATCAGTCAGTCTCACTGTTTTCATGCATTCTCCCTGTATCTGGGGATGCTGCCCAGTTGTTTCAAGCATAACAACCTTTTGCCCATTCGCTAACACGGAAAAAGAGCTTAGCGGATAATTTGCCGATTAATTAAGCAAATAGAGGGCAAATCGGTGTATTTGGCGCCAGAAACGAAAAAGCCCGCGACTTTTCAGTCACGGGCTTAGCACTAACGGTTAACGAATGAATCAGGCCGCAGAGGTCTGGTTCATCAGTTCCTGGAAGTTAGTGGCTTTATCGGTCACTTTCGCTTTCGCCAGTACCGCTTCAACCGCTTGCTCTTCCAGAGCCACGTTGCGCATGTTGTTCATCAGCTCGCTATTCTTGCTGTAGAACTCGATCACTTCCTGCGGATCTTCGTACGCAGAAGCCATCTCTTCGATCAGCGTTTTAACGCGATCTTCGTCAGCCTGCAGTTCGTTGATACGAATCACTTCGCCCAACAGCAGACCCACAACGACGCGACGTTTAGCCTGCTCTTCGAACAGTTCGCGTGGCAGTTCCAGCGCTTGCTTCTCGTTGCCACCAAAACGCTGTGCAGCCTGACGACGCAGAACGTCAATTTCGCTGTCGATCAGCGCAACCGGAACGTCGATGTCGTTGGCGTTAACCAGACCGTCGATTGCCTGCGTCTTGACGCGGTTACGGATAGCACCTTTCAGCTCGCGATCCATGTTCTTACGCACTTCAGCACGCAGACCGGCAACTGAACCATCTTCCACGCCAAAGCGCTTGATGAACTCTTCAGTCAGCTCTGGCAGTTCGCGAGTTTCAACTTTCTTCAGCACGATTTCGAACTTCGCATCTTTCCCTTTCAGGTTTTCTGCATGGTAATCGTCTGGGAATTTCACGTCGATAGTGAAGGTTTCGCCGGCTTTGTGGCCAACAACGCCCTCTTCGAAGCCTGGGATCATACGGCCCTGGCCCATTGCCAGCACGAAGTCAGAGGCTTTGCCGCCTTCAAACTGTTCGCCGTCAACAGAACCGCTGAAGTCGATGGTCGCGCGATCTTCAGCTGTCGCTGCGGCATCGCTCTCTTTCCAGGTCGCCTGCTGCTTCTGCAGGGTTTCCAGCATGGTATCAACGTCAGCGTCTGTCACTTCTACCACTGGCTTCTCAACTTCGATTGCGTCCAGGCCTTTCAGCTCAACTTCTGGATACACTTCGAACTCAACCGCGTAGGTGAAGTCTTCGCCTTCTTTATATTCGCCCGGCACATAGTTTGGTGCGCCAGCCGGATTGATTTTCTCTTTGATGATGGCGTCAACGAAGTTGCGCGTCATCAGCTCGCCCAGCACGTCCTGGCGAACAGAAGCACCGTAGCGCTGAGAAATGATGTGTGCCGGCACTTTGCCTTTACGGAAACCGTCGATACGGACTTTCTTAGCCACTTCCACCAGTTCTTTCTTTACTGCGCTTTCGATGCTGTCAGCTGCAACAGTAATCGAAATGCGACGGCCCAGACCCTGAGTGGTTTCTACTGAAACTGTCATCTTGTTACCTCAAAAAATCACGTGCTCGGTCAACTTCAGACACCACACATAAAATGCGCCGTATCCAACAACCGGGACGGCCTCTGCAGGCAGAACCAAATCCCTGTCACCAGAAGCGTCCCGAAGACATTCCGGAAAAATAGACGCAGCATTATAGCGGCATCGCTGGAATGAGTCGAGGCTGCAAACTCACCACTTTTTAGCGGTTTTGCTGCTTTTTTGCGCCGTAGATCGCGTTTGAGTGTAATAAATGAAAAGAAAACGGCCCGCAGGCCGTTTTTAAGGATGAGTAAAAAGGGAATTCAGGCGAGCGTTCCCGCGCCGCGACAATTCGGCGAGGCCAAAACCGTATCCTGCAATCCATCCCACTCTTTTTGCGTGTAAGTATGCAGTGCCAGCGCGTGTACGCTGCCCGCTAATTCGGTCGCCAGTTCGCCATAAATAGCGCGATGACGTTGCAGAAAGCGCTGACCGGTAAATCGATCGCTGACAATCACCACTTTAAAGTGACTTTCAGAACCGGCGGGCACGTTATGACGGTAGCTTTCATCATGCACTTCAAGATGTGCAGGCTCGAAAGCGTTACGCAACTTTTCTTCTATTTGTTCGCGAATCATGATTAACACTCCTTTCCGGCGAGCGCTGTGCCCATCTGTTTAAATATTAGTAGGTTTTTCACCGCTTCCGCAGGTTGGCCGTAAATAAATCCGCCAGCGCTGCGCATAGTAACTTGCTTATCTCTCAGGTCAACTGGCTGGCGTTTCATCCTGTCCGAAAAAAGCCTTTACAATCAATTTCCATTGGCCCGGGGCTTTTTTCACCGCTGCGCAATGCTATGATGGCCCCAGTTTTGCAAACCAACCCATATGCTAACGAGAATGAGTATGTTGAAAAAACTGTTATTCCCTCTGCTGGCTGCTTTTATTTTGGCCGGCTGTGCCAGCAACAACACCACATTGGATATTCAGCCGAAGATTCAATTACCGCAGCAAGATCCAAGCCTGATGGGCGTCACCATCAGCGTTAACGGTGCCGATCAACGTTCCGATCAGGCGCTGGCCAAAGTAAACCGCGATGGTCAGTTGATCACGCTGACACCATCACGCGACTTGCGTTTCCTGCTGCAGGAAGTGTTAGAGAAGCAGATGACGTCACGCGGCTACATGATCGGCCCGAGCGGTGCCGTTGATCTGCAGATCGTGGTGAATGGTCTGTATGCGGATGTGACACAAGGCAACGTGCGCTACAGCATTACCACCAAAGCGGATATTTCCATCATCGCCACCGCGAAAAACGGTAACAAGCAGGTGAAAAACTATCGCCAGACTTACAGCGTAGAAGGCGCGTTTACCGCCACCAACGCGAAGATCACCAACGCGGTTAACTCAACCCTGAGTGACGTGATTGCTGATATGGCGCAGGACACCAGCGTTCACAACTTCATTAAGCAGAACGCCCGCTAATTTCCGCAGTATTTTGCCCGGCGACTCTCAGCCGGGCTTCATTTCAGGTTGGCTATGACATCTCACTATCTGCGAATTTTTACCCAACGTAATGCGGCGGTATTGCTGCTGCTGGGTTTTGCCTCAGGCTTACCGCTGGCGTTAACCGCCGGAACATTACAAGCGTGGATGACGGTAGAGAATGTTGACCTGAAAACCATCGGTTTCTTCTCCCTTGTCGGTCAGGCTTACGTGTTTAAGTTCCTGTGGTCGCCGATGATGGATCGCTATACGCCACCGTTTCTTGGCCGCCGTCGCGGCTGGCTGCTGGTCACGCAGCTGGCGCTGATAGGCGGCATTATTGCCATGGGCTTTATGCAGCCTTCGCGTGACTTAACGCTGTTGGCCGCGCTGGCGGTGCTGGTTGCCTTCTGTTCGGCTTCGCAGGATATCGTGTTCGATGCCTGGAAAACCGATGTACTGCCGCCGGAGGAGCGCGGCAGCGGCGCGGCAATCACCGTGCTGGGCTATCGTCTGGCGATGTTGATTTCAGGCGGACTGGCGCTGTGGATTGCGGATCGCTACCTCGGCTGGCAAGCCACTTACTGGCTAATGGCGCTGCTGATGGTGCCGGGCCTGATCGCCACGTTGCTGGCGAAAGAACCGGTGGCGCCAGCGCGCGAACCGCACTCGCTACGCCAGGCCGTGACATTCCCGCTGAAAGACTTCTTCCAGCGTAACAATGCCTGGCTGCTGATCACGCTAATTATCCTTTACAAGCTTGGCGATGCATTTGCCGCCTCGCTCACCACCACCTTCCTGATTCGCGGCGTCGGCTTTAGCGCGGGCGATGTCGGTCTGGTGAACAAAACGCTGGGTTTGTTGGCCACCATGATTGGTGCGCTGTATGGCGGCGTGCTGATGCAGCGCCTGAGTTTGTTCCGCGCCCTGATGATTTTTGGCGTGCTGCAAGCGGTGTCGAATTTTGCTTACTGGTTGCTGGCGGTAACGCCACCGCACTTGTGGAGCATGGCCAGCGCGGTCTTCATTGAAAACCTGTGCGGCGGCATGGGTACCGCGGCCTTTGTCGCGTTACTGATGACATTGTGCAACAAATCCTTCTCGGCGACGCAGTTCGCACTGCTCTCTGCCCTCTCCGCCGTGGGCCGGGTTTACGTCGGTCCCGCCGCCGGTTGGCTGGTCGAAATGTGGGGCTGGCCCACCTTCTATGCTTTCACCGTGTTTGCTGGCGTACCGGGATTACTGCTGTTATGGCTGTGTCGCGGCACTTTGCATAGCATGCAGCAAAGCGGAGAGTTTGTGATGCGCAGCTTGTGGCCGCAAGGTTACCGCTGGACGGTGCGTCTGTTTAGCATCGGCAGCGGCTTACTGGCCTTGTGGTTACTGGCTTTAGCCCTTAACGCCAGCGGCGTTGTGCAGATTGATGCGCTACTTACGCCAATGTTTGAAGCCGGCATGGCATTTGCGCTGTTGGCGGTCGCACTCGGGGTTATTTTGGATAGTTTGGCATTAAAAAAAGCTGCGCGGGAAAATCTGGGTTGAGTAAGCCAATTTTCATAACGAAATAATGGGCTAAAAATATCAGTTGCTCATTTTCCCAATAGCATTTTTTTTAAAGCGAATTAGAAACATTAAATTAACAACTGCGAGCGAATATTTAAATCCGGTGCGCAATTACTTTGTATAAAAGTCATCGCCGAAATGATGCAGAAATGTTAAATAAATGAGTATTAAGAGTACGGTTTATACTTTCCCTGATTTTTCTGCGGTTTCTACCATTGGTTTTTGTTATATTGATGCCAACTGCTTGTCGCAGTTAATAATTTGTCACCCTGCGTAACATCTGTGACACCCTTAGCAAAAGGTGTCAACAGCCTTCTGACACATCCTTAAGCTGGTTTACACTGCATAAACCTTCCCGTAAAATGCGCGCACACTTAAACGACAATAGAGCCCTTTGTCATTGAGGTCGTTAAATGAGACTCAGTAAATACAATAAAAGTTTGGGGATTTTGTCATTAATTGCAGGCGCTGTATTACTCAGTGGCTGCGATAGTGCGTTGTTAAATCCCAAAGGACAGATTGCACTGGAGCAACGTTCGTTGATTCTGACAGCTTTCGGCTTGATGATGATCGTAGTTATCCCGGCAGTCTTCATGGCAGTATTCTTTGCCTGGAAATATCGGGCAACCAATACTAACGCAACATATAGCCCTAACTGGTCACACTCAAACAAAGTGGAAGCCGTGGTCTGGACCATTCCGATCCTGATCATTATCTTCCTCGGCGTTTTGACCTGGAAATCAACCCACGCGCTGGAGCCGAGCAAACCGCTGGTTTCTGACGTTAAACCGGTTGAGATCGACGTAGTGGCACTGGACTGGAAATGGCTGTTCATTTACCCGGAACAGGGTATTGCAACCGTCAACCAGATTGCCTTCCCGGCAAACACTCCGGTGAACTTCAAGATCACCTCCAACTCCGTGATGAACTCCTTCTTTATTCCTACTCTCGGCAGCCAGATCTATGCGATGGCCGGTATGCAGACCAAATTGCATCTGATCGCCAACGAGCCAGGAACATTTGACGGTATCTCTGCGAACTTCAGTGGTCGTGGTTTCTCTGGCATGAAGTTCAAAGCCATTGCAACTAAAGACGATGCGGAATTCCAGCAGTGGGTTGCCAAAGTTAAAGCGGCACCTAACGCGCTGAACACCATGGATGATTTCGAGAAACTGGCTACGCCAAGCGAAAATCACCCGGTGGAATATTTCTCAACGGCAAATCCAGAACTGTTCAAGCAAGTAATTGATAAGTTCATGATGAGCCACGGGAAGATGGACATGCCAGAACATAAAGGCATGGACATGAGTCACGCCGCTTCCGCGGGAGCCGAGGAATAATACGATGTTCGGAAAATTAACACTGGATGCAGTGCCATACCACGAACCCATTATCGTGGTTACGGTCGCCGCTATCATCTTAGGTGGTCTGGCGCTGGTTGCTGCGATTACCTACTTTGGTAAGTGGCAGTACCTGTGGTCAGAATGGTTCACCTCCATTGACCACAAAAAACTGGGTATCATGTACATCATCATGGCTTTCGTCATGTTGCTGCGCGGCTTTGCCGATGCGGTAATGATGCGTACCCAACAAGTGATGGCTTCCGCTGGGGAAGCCGGCATACTACCGCCGCACCACTACGACCAGATCTTCACCGCTCACGGCGTGATCATGATCTTCTTCGTGGCGATGCCGTTCGTGGTAGGTCTGATGAACATCGCGGTACCGCTGCAAATCGGTGCTCGTGACGTTGCCTTCCCGTTCCTGAACAACCTGAGCTTCTGGTTTACCGCGATCGGTGTGATCCTGGTGAACATCTCTCTGGGTGTGGGCGAGTTCGCACAGACCGGCTGGTTGGCTTATCCGCCGCTTTCGGGTGCGGAGTACAGTCCTGGCGTCGGGGTCGATTACTGGATCTGGAGTCTCCAGCTGTCCGGTATCGGTACGACACTGACCGGTATCAACTTCTTCGTGACCATTCTGAAGATGCGTGCGCCGGGCATGGACCTGTTCAAAATGCCGGTATTCACCTGGGCATCACTGTGTACTAACGTCCTGATCATCGCTGCGTTCCCGGTACTGACCGTTACGCTGGCACTGTTGACGCTTGACCGTTACCTTGGCTTCCATTTCTTCACCAATGAAATGGGCGGTAACATGATGATGTACGTCAACCTGATTTGGGTCTGGGGTCACCCGGAAGTGTACATCCTGGTTCTGCCGGTGTTTGGTGTCTTCGCTGAAGTCACGGCGACCTTCTCTAAAAAGCGTCTGTTCGGTTATACCTCTCTGGTGTGGGCGACCATCGCGATTACCGTTCTGTCGTTCATCGTTTGGCTGCACCACTTCTTCACCATGGGTGCGGGCGCGAACGTAAACGCCTTCTTCGGTATCATGACGATGATCATCGCTATCCCGACCGGCGTGAAAATCTTCAACTGGCTGTTCACCATGTATCAGGGTCGCGTTGAGTTCCACTCAGCGATGCTGTGGACCATCGGCTTCCTGGTTACCTTCTCTATTGGTGGTATGACAGGTGTTCTGCTGGCGGTTCCAGGTGCGGACTTCATTCTGCACAACAGCCTGTTCCTGATCGCCCACTTCCATAACGTGATTATCGGTGGTGTGGTGTTCGGTTGTATGGCTGGCGTGACCTACTGGTTCCCGAAAGCGTTCGGCTTCACGCTGAACGAAAAATGGGGTATCCGCGCGTTCTGGTTCTGGATCATCGGCTTCTTCGTGGCATTCATGCCGCTGTATGCGCTGGGCTTCATGGGCATGACGCGTCGTATCAGCCAGGACATCGATCCTCAGTTCCACTCACTGCTGGTGGTTGCAGCAGGCGGTGCGGCGCTGATCGCTTGCGGTATCCTGTGCCAGGTTACCCAGTTCTACGTTTCTGTACGTGATCGCGACCAGAACCGTGATCTGACCGGTGACCCGTGGGGTGGACGTACGCTGGAGTGGGCAACCTCTTCACCGCCGCCGTTCTACAACTTTGCTGTTATCCCGCATATCCATGAGCGCGATGCGTTCTGGGAAATGAAAGAGAAAGGCGAAGCGTACAAGCAGCCAGAAAAATATGAAGAAATTCATATGCCGAAAAACAGTGGCGCAGCTGTTGTTATCGCGGCTCTGATGACTGTGTTCGGTTTCGCCATGATCTGGCATATCTGGTGGCTGGCTGGCCTCACCTTCGTGGGCACCATCATCACCTGGATTGTGAAGAGCTTCGATGAAGACGTGGATTACTACGTACCGGTTGCTGAAGTCGAGCAGATCGAGAAGAAGCACTTTGACGAAATCAGCAAAGCAGGTCTGAAATAATGTCAACTGAAACTGCAAAACACCACCACGACGCCCATGCGGAGCATGGGCATCACGATGCAGGAGCCAATAAAGTCTTTGGCTTCTGGATCTACCTGATGAGTGACTGCATTATCTTCGCAACCCTGTTTGCGACCTATGCAGTTATGGTCAATAACACTGCCGGTGGCCCGGCAGGTAAAGACATCTTCGAACTGCCGTTCGTTCTGGTCGAAACCGCGCTGCTGCTGCTCAGCTCCATTACCTATGGTATGGCAGTGATTGCGATGAACAACCAGAACAAGGGCTCGGTCATCAGCTGGTTAGCGTTGACCTTCCTGTTCGGTGCTGGCTTTATCGGCATGGAAATCTATGAATTCCATCACCTGATCAAAGAAGGCTTCGGTCCCGATCGCAGCGGCTTCCTGTCAGCGTTCTTTACGCTGGTCGGCACGCACGGTCTGCACGTGACCTCTGGCCTGATCTGGATGGCAGTGATGATGTTCCAGATTTCTAAACGTGGTCTGACTGCAACCAACCGCACCCGTATCATGTGCCTGAGCTTGTTCTGGCACTTCCTGGATGTGGTTTGGATCTGCGTATTCACCGTTGTCTACCTGATGGGAGCCATGTAATGAGTCATTCTGTTAACGAACATGGCGCTTCTCACGGTAGCGTGAAGTCTTACATGATCGGCTTCGTCCTCTCTATCATCCTGACCGGTATTCCGTTCTGGATGGTCATGGATGGCGGCGCTTCACACGGCACTATTCTGGGTGTGGTTCTGGTGTGTGCGGTAGTGCAGGTGCTGGTTCACCTGGTCTACTTCCTGCACTTAGACAGCAAATCAGAAGGTGGCTGGAACATGGTGGCCATTGTCTTCTCAGCACTCATCATCTTGATTGTTGTCGTAGGCTCACTGTGGATTATGTGGAACCTCAACTACAACATGATGGCCCACTAAAGAGTCGCGTAATGATTAAGCAATACCTGCAAGTAACAAAACCAGGAATTATTTTCGGCAATTTAATTTCTGTGATCGGTGGATTCCTGCTGGCTTCGAAAGGCAGCATTGATTACACCCTGTTTCTCGCCTCGCTGGTTGGCGTATCGCTGGTTGTCGCATCAGGTTGTGTTTTCAACAACGTGATTGACCGCGATATCGACATCAAAATGGAGAGAACGCGGAACCGTGTTCTGGTCAAAGGCCTGATCTCGGCGAAAGTAAGCCTGGTTTATGCAACCGCATTGGGTATTGCTGGCTTTGCGTTGCTGTATTTCGGCGCTAACCCGCTGGCCATGTGGCTGGCGGTGATGGGCTTCGTGGTTTACGTAGGCGTGTATAGCCTCTATATGAAGCGTAACTCTGTCTACGGCACGCTGATTGGTAGTCTCTCTGGCGCTGCGCCGCCGGTGATTGGCTACTGCGCAGTGACCAACCAGTTTGATGCTGGCGCGTTGATTTTACTGGCTATCTTTAGCCTGTGGCAGATGCCGCACTCCTATGCGATTGCCATCTTCCGCTTTAAAGATTACCAGGCTGCCAACATCCCGGTTCTGCCAGTGGTGAAAGGCATCTCGGTGGCAAAAAATCATATTACGCTGTATATCCTGGCGTTCATGATTGCCACGCTGATGCTGACCCTTGGCGGTTACGCGGGCTACAAATATCTGGTGGTGGCTGCGGCCGTTAGCGTGTGGTGGCTCGGGATGGCGCTTTCAGGTTACAAAACCTCAAACGATAAAGTTTGGGCGCGTAAACTGTTTGTGTTCTCGATTGTCGCTATCACCGCTCTGAGCGTGATGATGTCCGTTGATTTCATGACGCCAGCGTCGAAAGATTTACTGACTTACGTCTGGTAATTCAGCTCCGCAAAACCAGAAAGGGCGCGAATTTCGCGCCCTTTCTTTTTGTTACCACTGCTTAAGAACAAATGTTTTACCCGCCCTGCCCTGCTGCCTAAAATGGGCGCAGTATAATTTTGAGGTAAACATGAACGACAATAAAATGACGCCAGTAGAGCTTCGTGCTACATGGGGTTTAGGTACCGTTTTTTCCCTGCGCATGTTGGGAATGTTTATGGTCTTGCCGGTACTCACCACGTACGGCATGGCGTTACAGGGCGCCAGTGAAACACTGATTGGGTTCGCAATCGGTATCTATGGTTTGGCACAAGCCATCTTCCAGATTCCTTTTGGTCTGCTCTCCGATCGCGTCGGCCGAAAGCCGCTGATCGTTGGCGGGCTGCTGCTGTTCGTTTTCGGCAGCGTGATCGCCGCCACCTCCGACACCATTTGGGGCGTGATTTTAGGCCGCGCGTTACAAGGCTCCGGCGCGATTGCCGCTGCGGTAATGGCGTTGCTGTCAGATTTAACCCGTGAACAAAACCGCACCAAGGCGATGGCGTTTATCGGCATCAGCTTTGGCGTCACTTTTGCTATTGCGATGGTAGTTGGCCCGATTGTCACCCACGCACTCGGCTTGCACGCGCTGTTCTGGATGATCGCCATCCTCGCGACGCTGGGCATCGTCATCACCTTATTAGTGGTGCCGAACGCACCAAACCACGTATTGAACCGCGAATCCGGCATGGTGAAAGGCAGTATCCGCGCGGTGTTGACCAATCCAAAACTGTTAAAACTGAATATCGGCATTCTCTGCCTGCACATTCTGCTGATGTCGAGCTTCGTGGCGCTGCCGGGACAGTTTGAACAAGCCGGTTTACCGGCGGCCGAGCACTGGAAAGTCTATCTGGTGACGATGCTGGTGGCCTTTGTGGCCGTGGTGCCTTTCATTATCTATGCCGAAGTGAAGCGCCGCATGAAGCGCGTGTTTGTCGGCTGCGTGGCGATCATCATCATTGCAGAAATCGTATTGTGGGGCGCGGCAGGCCACTTCTGGACGCTGGTGATTGGTGTGCAGCTGTTCTTCCTCGCCTTCAACCTGATGGAAGCGATTCTGCCATCACTGATCAGCAAAGAGTCGCCGCCGGGCTACAAAGGCACCGCGATGGGCATCTACTCCACCAGCCAGTTCATTGGTGTGGCGATTGGCGGCAGCATGGGCGGATGGATCTATGGTCATGTTGATGCCGAAAGCGTGTTCCTGGTTGGTGCGATTGTCGCGGCTGCCTGGCTGTTTGTGGCGATGTCGATGCAGGAACCGCCTTACGTCAGCAGCCTGCGCATTATGCTCAGCGATGCGGTGCTGGCGGTGCCTAATCTGGAGAAGCGTTTGAAAGCGCAGCCCGGCGTGGCGTCGGTGTTTATCGTGCCAGAAGAGAAAAGTGCTTACATCAAAATCGACAGTAAAGTGACGAGCCGCGTCGAACTCGAAGCGCTGCTCGCCAGTTGCTAAGTGACCAGCCCGACCATCGCGTCGGGCTTTTTGTTACAGCGACATATCCACCACGATGCGCCCTTCAATCTTGCCAGCGTGCATCCGCGCGAAGATATCGTTGATGTTAGTCAGCGGTTCTACCGCTACGGTGGCTTTCACCTTGTGACGACCGGCGAAATCCAGCGCTTCCTGCAGATCTTTGCGCGTCCCGACGATGGAACCGCGCACCGTAATGCCGTCCAACACCATATCGAAAATCGACAGATCGAATTTGCCCGGCGGCAAACCGTTCAGCACCATGGTGCCGCCACGACGCAGCGTACCAATCGCCTGTTCGAACGCTTTTGGTGAAACCGCCGTGACCAGCACGCCATGCGCGCCGCCAAAACTTTCCTGGAACACCTTGGCCGGATCGACATTTTTCGCATTCGCCACCACGCTGGCACCGAGACGTTTAGCGAATGCCAGTTTCTCATCATCAATATCCACCGCCGCCACGTTCAGACCCATGGCAACCGCGTACTGCACCGCCATATGTCCTAAACCGCCGATACCGGAAATCACCACCCAATCGCCGGGTTTGGTGTCGGTCATTTTCAGCCCTTTATACACGGTGACGCCGGCACAGAGGATTGGCGCGATTTCGTTGTAATCGACGTTATCCGGAATGATGCCGACATAGTTGGCATCGGCGAGGCAGTATTCCGCGAAGCTGCCATTCACTGAGTAACCGGCATTTTGCTGCGACAGACACAGCGTTTCCCAGCTATCGAGACAGTGTTCGCAGTGACCGCACGCCGAATAGAGCCATGGCACACCGACGCGATCGCCCATTTTCAGGTGCTTAACGCCCTCGCCGAGCGCCACAACCTGGCCCACACCTTCGTGGCCCGGAATAAACGGCGGATTGGGTTTAATCGGCCAGTCGCCTTCGGCCGCGTGAAGATCGGTATGGCACACGCCGGTAGCCGCAATCTTCACTAAAATCTGCCCCGGCCCGACCTGCGGCACCGGCACCTGCTCAATCACTAACGGTTCACCAAAAGCCTTCACAACAGCGGCTTTCATGGTGGTTTTGATTTGCATATTCATCTTTCACTCTCCACTTGAACGGATGCGGACTTAGAACAGGCCCAAAGGCGCGGTGCCATAGCTAACCAGCAGATTTTTGGTTTGTTGATAGGCGCTGAGCGCCATTTTGTGCGTCTCACGGCCTACACCCGACTGCTTGTAGCCGCCGAATGCCGCGTGAGCGGGATAGATGTGATAACAGTTGGTCCAGACGCGCCCGGCTTTGATGCCGCGTCCCATGCGATAAGCCAGATTGGTATCGCGCGTCCACACGCCCGCACCAAGACCGAACTGGGTTTCGTTGGCGATGGCGAGGGCTTCTGCCTCATCCTTAAAGGTGGTAACACCAATCACCGGCCCAAAAATCTCCTCCTGGAAACAGCGCATCTGGTTGGTTCCTTTGATTAAGGTCGGCTGAATGTAGAATCCATCATTCAGCTCGGTGGCCATGCTGGCGCGATCGCCACCGGTGAGAATTTGCCCGCCTTCGTCGCGTGCGATGTTGATATACGACAGGATTTTATCGAATTGCTGGCGTGAAGCCTGTGCACCAATCATGGTGTCGCTATCGAGCGGATCGCCGCGACGGATGTTCGCCACCTTGGCCATCACGCGATCCATAAAGGGTTGATAGATCGATTCATGAATCAAGGCGCGCGATGGACAGGTACAGACTTCCCCCTGATTGAAGAAACCGAGTACTAACCCTTCCACCGCCTTCTCAATAAACTCGTCCTCACCATCCATCACATCAGCGAAGTAGATATTCGGCGACTTGCCGCCCAGCTCGACGGTGCAGGGAATGATGTTTTCAGCAGCGCAGGCCATAATGTGGCGCCCCACCGGCGTTGAACCGGTGAAGGCGATTTTGGCGATGCGTTTGCTGGTCGCCAGCGCTTCACCCGCTTCACGACCAAAGCCCTGCACCACATTCAACACGCCAGCCGGGAACAGATCGCCAATCACCTCCATCAGCAGCGTAATGCCCAGCGGCGTCTGTTCCGCCGGTTTCAGCACCACACAGTTGCCCGCCGCCAGCGCTGGCGCCAGTTTCCACGCCGCCATTAACAGCGGGAAGTTCCACGGAATGATTTGCCCAACCACACCGAGCGGTTCATGGAAGTGATATGCCACGGTGGTTTCATCGATCTCCGCGGTGCTGCCCTCTTGCGCGCGCAGGCAACCGGCGAAGTAACGGAAGTGATCCACCGCCAGCGGCAGATCGGCGTTCAGGGTTTCGCGAATAGGTTTACCGTTATCCCAGCTCTCCGCTACCGCCAGTTTTTCGAGATTGGCCTCAATGCGATCCGCCACCTGCAACAGGATGTTGGCGCGATGCTGCACGCTGGTTTTTCCCCAGGCATCGGCCGCCTGATGCGCCGCATCCAACGCTAAATCGATATCGCGCGCATCCGAACGCGGGAACTGCGCGATATCGCTGCCATTCACTGGCGAGGTGTTAGTGAAGTATTGGCCGCTGAGCGGCTCGACGAATTTGCCCGCAATGTAGTTGCCGTAAATCGCCTGGAATGAAACCAAAGCGCCGGGCGTACCGGGATGTGCATAACGCATCGCAAACTCCTTTATGTAGGGTCAGATATTCTGAAGGCTCAGTCGCCTTCCAGAAAACGTGCTGTCAGAGGAGCTATTGCAGCGGGCGTGCCAGCTTTTTTCATCAGACGATATTTCATTAAAAAACCAATATCATCATTAAGTTAAGAGCCGCCGCACAACATGACCTGGCTATGTTGTGCAGAAAAGTTCACCATCTGTGTTGCGTATCGCAACAGTACAGAAACCGACCCGCTACAATGTCGCAACACTTTCGCTTGGGCATGAGGTCATCAATGCAGGGACATCCATCCGCGTCTGCCGTTAACGCCAATCCGCTATTAAGCGACTCCTGGTTCCGTAGCCAGCTGTATGGTCTCGATCGCACCGCCGATGATTTTCCGCGTGTTCGCCAGGGTGAACTGGCCGATGTGCTTGCCAGCAATGCCGGGCTGCAGCAATTCGCGCAGCCGGTGATCAAACAGCTGGCGCAGAAGCTGGCCGAGAAGCAATCGGTGGTGATTTTGTCGGATGCCACCGGTCTGGTGCTCAATACCTTTGGCGATATGCCCTCGCTGGAAAAAGCCCAACGTTATGCGCTGGCGCCGGGTAATTTATGGAGTGAATGCGGGCGTGGCACCAATGCGATTGGCACCGCGCTGGCGATTGATGATGGCTGCGAGATTCAAGGCCATCAGCACTTCCTGACGCTCAATCAAGGTTTGTACTGTGCGGCGATGCCGCTGCAAATGCCCAACGGTCAGATTGCTGGCGTGCTGGATATTTCCGGCCCGGCGCACTTCCCGCATCCGCAGACCTTTAGCTGGGTGAAAGCTGCGGCGAAACAGATCGAATATTTGTGGGTGAAGCAGAGCCTGCACCCGCAGCAATGGTTGATGAGCCTGCATCTGCAGCCGCAGGGTATTGATACCAGCGATGAACTGCTGCTGGTGTTCTCGGATAACGTCCTGACCGCCGCCAATCGTCTGGCGATGCGCGAACTGGCGCTGAGCGTCGGGCAACTCGGCAGCGTGACCTTTCAACAACTGTTTCCGCAACAGCAGCAGCACGCCAACAGCATTCCCGCTCCGCTCGATTACGCTACGCAGCGCTACTATTTTCGCCTGCGAGCACCGCAGCGCAGCCATTTTGCCACGCCGAGCGAACCCGCCAGCGAGCTGCCTTTCTCACTGGGGCGCGATGGCGAGAAGATGGTGCGACTGCTCAATGCCGGCGTTTCACTGTGCATTCACGGCGAAACCGGCAGCGGCAAAGAGTATGTCAGCCGCGCACTGCATCAGCAAAGCCGCTGGCGCGAAGGCAAATTCGTTGCCATTAACTGCGCGGCCATCCCCGAAGCGCTGATTGAATCTGAGCTGTTTGGCTATCAACCCGGCGCGTTCACCGGCGCGAGCAAGAATGGTTACATCGGCAAAATCCGTGAAGCGGATGGCGGCGTGCTGTTCCTTGATGAAATTGGCGATATGCCGCTGGCACTACAAACCCGCTTGCTACGCGTGTTGCAGGAGAAAGAGGTGGCGCCGCTCGGATCCAGCCGCAGCTGGCCGGTGAATTTCGCGGTGATCAGCGCCACGCACCGCGATTTGGCACAGCGCGTGGCCGAAGGCGAATTCCGCGAAGATTTGCTCTATCGCCTGCAGGAATTCTCGATGACCATTCCGCCGCTGCGCGCCTGGCCGGATGTGGAAGGTTTTATCCGTCGATTATGGCTGGAGCTGGGCGGCGCGGATCGCGATATTCAGCTCTCACCTGCGCTGTTGACGGCTCTGGCGCAGCTGCCGTGGCCGGGTAACGTGCGGCAATTGCGCAGCTTGTTACGCGTGCTGTTGGCACTGGCGGATGAAGGTGAAGAAGTGACAGAGGTGCATTTACCGGCAGAGTATCGGCGTGCGGCGGTGCAGCCACAGTCCGATCGGCAGAGTCATGATAGGCGGTTGATCAGCGAAACGCTGCAGCGCTTCAATGGTAATATCAGTAAAACGGCGGAAGCCTTAGGCGTCGCGCGCAGCACGCTTTATCGTCGTGCGGCGCGCGACAAACGCGATTAGTCGCGGAAGTTTTTGAACTGGAAAGGCTGACCGAGGTTGCCACCGCGCACCAGCGCCATCGCACCTTGCAGGTCGTCGCGTGACTTACCGGTTACGCGCAGTTCTTCACCCTGAATCTGCGTCTGCACTTTCAGCTTGCTGTCTTTAATCAGCTTCACCAGCTTTTTCGCGATATCGCTTTCGATACCTTTCTTCAGCTTGGCTTCCACCGACCAGCTTTTACCGCTGTGCACGATCTCTTCTGGCACTTCAATCGCCGCGCCTTCAATGCCACGCTTCAGCAGCTTTTCGCGCAGAATATCCACCAGCTGCTTGACCTGGAAATCAGATTCGCTGCTGAGTTTGATGGTCTCGTTCTTTTCGTTGAGCTCAATGGTTGCACTCACGTTACGGAAATCGAAACGAGTTGAGATCTCGCGGTTCGCATTCTCCACGGCATTTCGCACTTCCGACAATTCGACTTCGGAAACGATATCGAAAGATGGCATCTTTTCTTCTCCTGATACTAAAGTGACATGCATAATACGCGTCTTGTGGCGCTAATAAAACACGATACGCGGAAAGCTATACTTACCCGTAACGTGAAAACAGGAACCCGCCCACGGGAGGCAAAATGAAAATTACCGTGTTGGGGTGTGGCGCCTTAGGTCAAATTTGGCTCGCCGCTCTCGCCCGTCAGGGACATGAGGTGCAGGGCTGGTTACGTGTACCGCAGCCCTATTGCTCAGCCAACGTAGTCGATCCGCAAGGCGAGGTGAGCAATCACACCTTTATTGCCAACGATCCGCTGTTCCTCGCCGAAAGCCAGCTGTTACTGGTGACGCTCAAAGCGCCCCAGGTTTCACCTGCGGTGAAAAATCTGCAAAGCGTGCTGCCGACGCACGCGCCAATTCTGCTGCTGCATAACGGCATGGGAACGTTGGAAGAGCTGAAAGATTTGCGTCAGCCGCTGTTGCGCGGCATCACCACGCACGCGGCAATGCGCGACGGCACGGTGATTAAGCATATTGCGCACGGCATCACCCATATCGGCCCTGCTAATCGTGAGAGCGCCGCACTCAGCGATATCGCTGATATTCTGCATCAGGCGCTGCCGGATGTGGCCTGGCATGACAACATCGCCGCCGCCAGCTGGCGCAAGCTGGCAATCAACTGCGTGATCAATCCGATGACCGTCGAGCACGATTGCCAGAACGGGGCGCTGCGCGCCTGGCCGGAACAAGTCGCGCTGCTGTGCGAAGAGATCGCCTGGGTGATGGAGCGCGAAGGCCAGCACATGGCGGTGGATAATCTGCGCGACATCATTTACGACGTGATCGAGAGCACCGCCGCCAATACCTCATCAATGTTGCAGGATGTGCGCGCGCAGCGTCTGACCGAAATTGATTACATCACCGGCTACCTGTTGCGTCGCGCCCGCGCGCAGGGCATTTCACTGCCGGAAAACACCCGTTTGTACGATCTGATTAAACGTAAGGAGTCCCACTATGAGCGCGAACGCATCGGTTCTGGTTTGCCTGGCACATGGAAGTGAAGAGACCGAAGCGGTCACTACTATCGATTTGCTGGTACGCGGCGGTTTAAGCGTCACCACCGCCAGTGTGGAGAGCGATGGCACGCGTGAGATCGTCTGTTCGCGCGGCGTACGGCTGCTGGCGGATGCGCCTTTGGTTGAGGTGGCAGATAACGACTACGATGCGATTGTGCTGCCCGGCGGTTTGAAAGGCGCGCAGACCTTCCGCGACAGCCCGTTATTGGTGGAAACCGTGCGCCAGTTCCATCTCTCCAGCAAGATTGTGGCGGCGATTTGTGCCGCGCCGGGCACGGTTTTGGTCGCGCACGATCTGTTTCCCGTCGGCAATATGACCGGTTTTCCCGGCCTCCGTGACACCATTCCCGACAGCAAATGGATGGAGCGCCGCGTGGTGTGGGATCCGCGCGTTAATCTGCTGACCAGCCAGGGACCGGGCACCGCAATGGATTTTGCGTTGAAGCTGATTGATTTGCTGGTGGATAAAGAGACCGCGCGTGAAGTGGCTTCACAGCTGGTGCTGGCGGCAGGGATTTATAATTATCAGGAGTTTGAAGAGCGGTAACGTTGTTACAACAGACTGCACATGATTGTAGCGGCGCGATTAATTGCGCATTTCACTGCAACACTGATGCCGCATGAAATACGCGTGATTCATCGCGCCGCTACGATTTATCGCTTATGGACGATAAACCTTCACGTTTTTGAAGCCCTGCTCATGCAGATAGAGCGCCTGCAGGCGACTCATCACACCGCGATCGCAATACAGCAGCCAGGTTTTACTCTGGTCCAGGTCGCCAAACTGGGTGCTGAGTTTGTAGAACGCCAGAGTTTTCACTTCAACGCCTTCGACGATCAGCGGATTCGCCTCCTGCTCATCGGCCGAACGGATATCCAACACCACGTCATTGCTGATGAAGGAGTCAACGGTTTCAACTTCCACCACTTCTTCTTCCGTCTGCTCGGCGATTTCACGGATATCGACGTTGCTGGCTTCCTGCACCACGCGATGAAGGATCTCGAAATCGAAGTTTTGCTCTTCCGCTTCGATTTTGCCCTTCACCGCTTTAACGGTTGGGCTTTTCGAAATCACGCCGCAATATTCTGGCATGGTGCGGGCAAAATCTTCTGTGCCGATCTTACGCGCCACATCAATGATGTGCTCTTTGTCATGGGAGATCAGCGGACGCAGGATCAGCGTATCGGAGGCGTTATCGATCAAACGCAGGTTGGTCAGCGTCTGGCTGGAAACCTGGCCCAGCGCTTCGCCGGTCACCAGCGCCTGCACGCCGTAACGTTCTGCTACCATCGACGCCGCACGCACCATCATACGCTTCAGCACCACGCCCATTTGGCCGTCGTCCACTTTCTCCAGAATCTCACCGACTACCGGCTCGAAGTTGATCGCTACGAAACGTACGCGGTGTGAGCGACCAAAGCGCTGCCACAGGTAGTGTGCAACCTGGCGCACGCCAATCTCGTGTGCCGCACCGCCAAGGTTGAAGAAGCAGTAATGCACGCGGCAGCCGCGACGCATCAGCATGTAGCTCGAGACACCAGAATCAAAACCGCCGGAAATCAGTGACAGAACATCTTCCTGGGTACCAATCGGGAATCCGCCTAAGCCTTCATAGCGTGCGGTGATCAGCAACAGGCGATCGTCGTCGATCTCCAGATTCACCGTTTCATCCGGACGATTGAGCTGCACGCGCGCGCTGGCGATGTGTTGATTAAGGCCGCCGCCAACGTAGCGTTCTACGTCCTGCGAGCTGAAGCTGTGCTTGCCGCGACGCTTGACGCGCACGCAGAAGCTTTTGCCTTCCAGACGCTCGCGGTTCAGCACCAGCGTCTGCTCGAAGATGTCGTGCATATCGGTGTAGGCGCGATCTTCCACCGCCAGCACATGGTGAATGCCCGGAATGCGCGTCAGTTCGGTGACAAGGGTCTCGCGCAGCGACTCATTCTTAGAACGCACTTCAATGTGGTCCCAATGGCGCACGACTTTAATCTCTTCATCCACGGTGCGCAGAATATTACGAATGCTACTGGAGAGAATTTTGATAAAGCGCAGACGCACCGACTGACTTTTGATGGTGATTTCTGGAAACAGCTTGACGATAAACTTCATGGCGACAGGGGTTCGTTTGGACAAATAAGTGCTAAAAGCATCGGCACTTAACTGTTAAAATCATATAATTGCGGGTTAATTCAGGAGCCCCCGCATCCGAGGCGCAAAAGTATATCACCTTTGCCGGGTGACTGCTTTAAGCAACCTTCATCACATTCATTATTTTGCTAATTAATCCTCGTCAGCTACCATGACCGATTGCAAGATGATCTCCTAACCTGTGAGTCGACACTGATTATGCCGAAAAAAGCCGAAGCGCCTGCCAGTTTTGAAAGCGCATTAGAGCAGCTGGAACAGATTGTCAGCCGCCTGGAAAGTGGCGAGCTGCCGTTAGAGCAGGCGCTGAACGAATTTGAACGCGGCGTACAATTGGCACGTACCGGTCAGCAAACCCTGCAGCAGGCAGAGCAGCGTGTGCAAATTCTGCTTAGCGATGAGAAAGATGCCGCCCTCGCCCCTTTTACCCCGGAAAATGAGTAATGGATTTCGCTAAACTGCTGAGCGCTTACCATCAACGCGTTAACCAGGCATTGACGCGCTTAATAGATCCACTTCCTTTTCAGAGTTCTCCTCTGGTGAATGCCATGGAGTATGGGGCATTATTAGGCGGTAAGCGTCTGCGTCCCTTTCTGGTGTACGCAACAGGCGAAATGCTAAAGGCCGATGCCGCCAGCCTCGATGTGCCGGCTGCGGCCGTGGAATGCATCCATGCTTATTCCCTGATACATGACGATCTGCCGGCGATGGACGACGATGCGTTACGCCGCGGGCAGCTAACCTGCCATATTAAATATGGTGAAGACACGGCGATTCTCGCCGGCGATGCTCTGCAAACTTTGGCCTTTTCGATTCTGGCCGATCAGCCGATGCCCGGCGTCAGCGCCGACGCGCGTATTGCGATGATTTCCGAACTGGCGCAGGCCAGCGGCGTAGCAGGCATGTGCGGCGGTCAGGCACTGGATTTGGCGGCGGAAGGCAAAAGCATCGATCTGGCGCAGCTGGAACAGATTCACCGCCATAAAACCGGCGCGTTAATTCGCGCCGCGGTACGTCTTGGCGCATTAGCCGCCGGCGATCGTGGCCGCGCCGCGATGCCGCTGCTGGATACCTACGCCAATGCCATCGGACTGGCGTTTCAGGTGCAGGATGACATCCTCGATGTGGTCGGCGATACCGCCGTGTTAGGAAAAACACAGGGCGCGGATCAGGCATTGGGTAAAAGCACCTATCCTTCATTGATGGGGCTGGAAAATGCCCGCAGTAAAGCCTGGGATCTTTATCAAGAGGCGCTCGGCGCGCTCGATATTCTGGCGGCACAGTCTTACAACACACTCGCCTTACAAGCGCTGGCAAGCTTCATAATTGAACGCGATAAATAACTTTCATAATGAGTCTCTGATGAGTTTTGATATTGCAAAATACCCGACACTGGCGTTAGCCAACACGGTTCAGGAATTACGTTTATTACCGAAAGAAAAACTTCCGGAGCTGTGTGACGAACTACGTCAGTATCTGCTGGATAGCGTGAGCCGATCTTCCGGCCACTTTGCATCGGGTCTGGGCGTCGTCGAGCTAACAGTGGCGCTGCATTATGTTTATAACACCCCCTTTGATCATCTGGTGTGGGACGTGGGCCATCAGGCCTATCCGCACAAAATTCTGACCGGACGCCGCGATCGCATCGGCACCATCCGCCAGAAAAATGGCCTGCATCCGTTCCCGTGGCGCGGTGAGAGTGAGTACGACGTGCTGAGCGTAGGTCACTCCTCCACCTCGATCAGCGCCGGGCTCGGCATGGCGGTTGCCGCCGAACGTGAAGGCAAAGGCCGTCGCACCGCCTGTATTATTGGCGATGGCGCGATCACCGCTGGCATGGCGTTTGAAGCCATGAACCACGCCGGTGACATCAAGCCGGATATGCTGGTGATCCTCAACGACAACGAGATGTCGATCTCCGAGAACGTGGGCGCACTCAACAATCGTCTGGCACAGATTCTCTCCGGGAAAACCTATTCACGCCTGCGCGAAGGCGGCAAGCGTGTATTGGGCGGTTTGCCGCCGATTAAAGAGCTGGTGAAGCGCACAGAAGAGCACCTGAAAGGCATGGTGGTGCCGGGTACGCTGTTTGAAGAGCTGGGCTTTAACTACATCGGCCCGGTAGATGGTCACGACGTGCTGACGCTGGTGAGCACGCTGAAGAACATGCGCGATCTTAAAGGTCCGCAGTTCCTGCACATCATGACCAAAAAGGGCAAAGGTTATGCCCCGGCGGAAGAAGATCCGATTACCTGGCATGCGGTACCGAAGTTCGATCCCGCCAGCTTAGCGCTGCCGAAAAGCGTGCCAGGCTTACCAAGCTACTCGAAGATTTTCGGCAACTGGCTGAGCGAAATGGCGGCTGACGATCCGCGCCTGATGGCGGTCACGCCAGCGATGCGCGAAGGATCGGGCATGGTGAGCTACTCACGCGACTATCCGCAGCAATATTTTGATGTGGCGATTGCCGAGCAGCACGCGGTAACGTTCGCGGCGGGTATGGCGATTGGTGGTTACAAACCGGTTGTGGCGATCTACTCGACCTTCCTGCAGCGCGCCTACGATCAGCTGATCCACGATGTCGCCATCCAGAAATTGCCGGTGCTGTTTGCTATCGATCGCGGCGGCATTGTCGGCGCGGATGGTCAAACTCATCAGGGCGCATTTGATATCGCGTTCTTACGCTGCGTGCCAGAGATGGTGATCATGACGCCAAGCGATGAAAACGAATGTCGTCTGATGCTTTATACCGGATATCACTATCAGGATGGCCCGAGTGCGGTGCGTTACCCGCGCGGTACCGGCACCGGCGCAACGCTGGAACCGCTGGCGAGCTTGCCGCTGGGCAAAGGTATTGTGAAGCGTCGCGGCGAAAAGCTGGCGATCCTTAACTTCGGTACTTTGCTGCCAGAAGCCGCTGCCGCTGCGGAAGCGCTGAATGCCACGCTGGTGGATATGCGTTTTGTGAAGCCACTCGATGAAGGACTGATTGCCGAGCTGGCGGCCAGCCACGATTCGCTGGTTACGCTGGAAGAAGGCGCCATCAAAGGCGGCGCCGGCAGCGGCGTCAATGAGTACGTGATGGCAAAACGCCTGCGCGTGCCGGTGCTTAACCTCGGCCTGCCGGATGAGTTCATCCCGCAAGGTACGCAGGAAGAAGTACGTCAGGATTATCAGCTGGATGCCGCCGGTATTCAGCAGAAAATCACTGACTGGCTCGCCCAGTAATCTGCCCGACTCGCTCACCGCCCGGTGAGCGAGCCTGCTGCTATGCTTAGGGAACGATTTCCCTCAAGCATAAGAGCAGGAGCCCAAATAGATGAAAATTATTCCCCTAGGCCAAACCGACTTACAGGTTTCACGTCTCTGTTTAGGCTGCATGACTTACGGCGATCCCACGCGCGGCAATCACGCGTGGACGCTGCCTGAAGAGAGCAGCCGACCGTTGATCAAGCAGGCGCTGGAAGCCGGCATCAACTTCTTCGATACCGCTAACAGCTATTCCGATGGCAGCAGCGAAGAGATTGTGGGCCGGGCGCTGAAAGATTTTGCCCGTCGCGATCAGGTTGTGGTCGCCACCAAGGTCTATTTCCCGCTGAGTAATCTGTCACAAGGCTTGTCGCGTCAGAATATCCTGCAATCGATTGATGACAGCCTGACGCGCCTTGGTATGGAGTATGTCGATCTGCTGCAGATTCACCGCTGGGATTACGCCACGCCGATTGAAGAGACGCTGGAAGCGCTGCATGAAGTGGTGAAATCCGGCAAGGCGCGTTACATCGGCGCATCATCAATGCACGCATCGCAGTTTGCTCAGGCGCTGGATCTGCAAGAGCAAAATAACTGGGCACGCTTTGTCAGCATGCAGGATCAGTACAACCTGATTCAGCGTGAGGAAGAGAATGACATGCATCCGCTGTGTCAGCGCGAAGGGATCGCGGTGCTGCCGTGGAGCCCGCTGGCGCGCGGTAAACTCACGCGTCCATGGGGCGAAACCACCGCACGTTCGGTATCGGATAATGTGATGGAGAAGCTGTATACCGGCACCGAAGAGAACGATGCGGCAATTGCCGAGCGTCTGGCTAATGTAGCCGCCGATAAAGGCGTGACGCGCGCGCAGGTGGCGCTGGCGTGGCTATTACATAAACCGGCGGTCACCGCGCCGATCATTGGCGCTTCGCGCGAGCAACAGTTCGCCGAGCTGGTGAAAGCGGTGGATGTTGAATTAAGTGAGAATGAGATTGCCGAGCTGGAAACGGTATATCAACCGCATCCGGTGGTAGGGTTTGAGTAAGGTAGACCATTCCCCTCACCCCAGCCCTCTCCCGCAAGCGGGCGAGGGAGCAGAACGTGCAGTACCCACCTAATTGTCCCCTCTCCCACTTGTTGGAGCAGAACGAGCAGTCCCTACCTAATCGTCCCCTCTCCCGCTTGTGGGAGAGGGTTAGGGTGAGGGCAATTTACTTCGCGCCGAAGTGATCAAACCCTTTCACATCTACACTGCGCGGCTTGCCGTTCTCCAGCAAACTCAGCCCTTCCGATTCGGGTGCAATCTGCCCAATACAAGTATAAGGCACACCAAAATGGCCGAGCGCCACGTCAATCGCGCCACGGTTCACTTCTGGCACGGTAAAGCACAGCTCGTAATCTTCGCCGCCGCTCAACGCCCATTTCAGCACCAGTTCAGGCTCGAAGTGATCGCGCAGGGCAGCTGAAAGCGGTAACGCGTCGAGATTGATGCGAGCGCCAACGCGGCTGGCGGCCAGCACATGGCCGAGATCGGAAATCAGGCCATCAGAGATATCGATCGCCGAGGTTGCCAGACCGCGCAGCGCCTGGCCTTGCAGCACGCGCGGCATTGGACGCAAATGGCGTTTGATCAACGCTTCGTGCACCGCCGGATCGTTCAGGCGATGGCGATGCTGCAGCAACGACAAACCGGCCGCGCTGTCACCCAAGGTGCCGGTGACAAAGATCCAGTCGCCTGGCTTCGCGCCCGAACGTTTCAGCGCCCTTCCCACTGGCACTAAACCGTGAATGCCGAGCGTCATGCTCAGCGGTCCGCGCGTGGTATCGCCACCAATCAGCTGCATATCGTAATAATCCAGCAGCTCAAACAGGCTGTCGCTAAAGGCCGCCACCCACGGTTCATCAATTTCAGGCAGCGTTAATGCCAGCGTCAGCCAGGCCGGATCGGCGCCCATGGCGGCTAAATCGCTGAGATTAACGGCGACGGCTTTGTAGCCGAGATCGGCGGGATGGATATCACGTAAGAAGTGGACGCCTGCAACCAGCGTGTCGGTGCTGATGGCAAGTGTCTGTTTTTCTGGCACGTTAAGTAACGCGCAGTCGTCACCAATTCCTTTCTCCACATCGCGGCGGGAGCTGGTGACGCGGTTAAAGTAACGTGCAATCAGTTCGAATTCACCACAAGACATAAGTCAGGTCTCAATGAGAAAAAGGCCGGATAACCGGCCTTTAACGCTATTTTTTGTTTGGTCGAATTTGCGGGGCAGCTTTGTCGAGCACACCGTTGACGAATTTGTGGCTGTCTTCAGCACCAAACACTTTTGCCAACTCGATGCCTTCGTTGATGGCCACTTTATACGGCACATCAGAACGCTTGCTCAGCTCATACAGCGAAATACGCAGGATGGCTTTTTCTACCTGGCCCAGCTCTTCCAGCTGACGCGACAGGTAAGGCTTCATCAGACCGTCCAGGTACGCGCTGTTAGTCGCCACACCGGCCAGCAATTCGCGGAAATAGCTAATATCGACGTCTTTGACGTCTTGTTCCGCCAGAAACTGGTATTCCACATCGGCAATGTCGTTCTTAGACAGCTGCCAGGAGTAAAGCGCCTGGACAGCGCACTCACGGGCGCGACGACGAGCAGCAGGTTTCACAAAATTCCCCTTACAAAAATCAGGCTTTGATGGCTTTCAATACGTTGATCATTTCGAGTGCAGTCAGGGCCGCTTCGGCACCTTTATTACCTGCTTTCGTGCCGGCGCGTTCAATCGCCTGCTCGATATTTTCAGTGGTCAACACGCCGAAGGTCACCGGGATTTCGCTGGTCATCGCGACGTGCGCAATGCCCGAGCTGGCTTCACCGGCCACATATTCGAAATGTGCGGTGCCGCCACGGATGACAGTGCCCAACGCAACAATGGCGTCGTGCTTACCGGCTTTCGCCAGTGCGCGTGCTGCCAGCGGCAGTTCGTATGCACCTGGAACCCAGACAACGGTGATGTTATCTGCTTTCACCTGGCCGATGCGCTTAAGTGCGTCAATCGCGCCGTCCAGCAGGCTGTCATTAATGAAGTTGTTAAAACGCGCAATTACGATGGCAATGTTTGCATCAGGCGTGGCAACAGGAGCTTCGATAACTTTCATACATATCCTTTGGGTTGTTTTATGGCCCCGCAGAAGGGGGCGGATTCTATCATACTCTTTGGCGACGCGCTCAGGCTTTTCCGCGCGCTTTCAGCGCGGCGTCAGCGTCAGGCGCAGATCATCGCCAACCAGGCGCACATCGCTAAAATTCAGGGCCGGCGCATCGGCCAGCTGTTCCAGTCCGGGCAGCGTGCACAGGCCGCGTGCGGCATTTCCTAACAGCTTTGGCGCCATGTAAACAATCAGCTCATCCACCAGGCCCGCTTGCAGCAAAGCACCCGCTAATCCGGCACCCGCTTCCACCCACACGCTGTTGATCTGGCGCTGGCCGAGCAACATCATCATCGCGACCAAATCAAGCTGTTCACCACGCTGGGGCACCGCAATCTGGGTCACGCTGGCGGGCCACGCGTGTTGATCGGGCTCGCAGCGCATCAGCCAGGTTTCGCCTGGCTGATCAATCAGTCGGTGTTGCGGCGTGACGCGCTGTTGGCTGTCAATCACCACGCGCACCGGCTGACGCAGCTGGCTTTCATCAAGCTGCGCACGCACCTCTTCATTCAATTCCCTCCAGCGTACCGTGAGCGACGGATTGTCAGCCAACACCGTGGCGCTGGTGCTAAGAATAGCTGAACTCTGGGCGCGTAAACGTTGCACATCGCGCCTTGCGGCCGCGGAGGTGATCCACTGACTTTCGCCACTCGCCATGGCGGTGCGGCCATCAAGGGATGCGCCGAGTTTCAGCTGGATCCACGGGAATCCGGTCCGCATACGTTTGAGAAAACCCCGGTTCAGCGCTTCCGCTTCGTTCATCATCAGGCCATGACTGACGTCGATGCCCGCCTGCTGTAAACGGTAGAGTCCACGTCCTGCCACCTGCGGATTGGGATCCTGCATCGCGGCGACCACGCGCGTCACGCCTGCGGCAATCAGCGCATCGCAGCACGGCGGCGTGCGTCCATGGTGGCTACAAGGTTCCAGCGTGACATACGCGGTTGCGCCAGCAGCTCGTTCGCCCGCCATACGCAGCGCATGCACTTCGGCATGCGGTTCGCCGGCGCGCTGATGCCAGCCTTCGCCGACAATCTCGCCCTCGCGCACAATCACGCAGCCGACGTTGGGGTTAGGTGTGGTGGTAAAGCGTCCGCGCCGCGCCAGTTCCAGCGCGCGCGCCATATAGCGTTCGTCAGTCATGGATTAGTCCTGTAGGCGGGCGATCTCTTCACCAAAATCGCGAATATCTTCGAAGCTGCGATAGACCGAGGCAAAGCGAATGTAGGCCACTTTATCGAGCTTTTTCAGCTCATCCATCACCAGATTGCCGATCAGTGCGCTTGGCACTTCGCGTTCACCGGTGGCACGCAGCTGAGTTTTAATATGATTGACCGCGCTTTCAACCGCATCGGCGCTGACGGGGCGTTTTTCCAGCGCCTTAATCATGCCGCTGCTGAGCTTGTCTTCATTGAAGGGTTCACGCACATCGTTGCTTTTTACCACGCGCGGCATCACCAACTCTGCCACTTCAAAGGTGGTAAAACGCTCATGACACACCAGACACTGACGACGGCGACGCACCGACGATCCTTCACTAACCAGACGAGAATCAATCACTTTGGTGTCCACAGCGGAGCAGAATGGGCAATGCATGAGGCTTCCTGATGCGAGATAAATAGGCCACACAGTGTAGCGCGATCGCGCCACAAAATGTATGTGTGTGGCACATAATGTGTGAATCCCCGTTTGTGACGTTAAGCCAAATGCAAGACATCACCTACATGACCACAGGCAAAAAACCACTACGCTTAAAGAGCCGCCAGCAAGGCGGCCAACATCATAAAAATCTGGAGGATGTATGGGTCTATTTGATTTCGTGAAAGATGCTGGAGAAAAACTGTGGGATGCCGTCAGTGGCGGCGGCGACGATGCCAGCAAGAAATTGCAGGATCACATCAACAAACTCGGTTTGCCCGACAGCGATAAGGTCAAGGTGGATGTCAAAGGCGATACCGTTACTGTGACTGGTGATGGCATCTCTCAGGAGTTAAAAGAGAAGATTCTGGTGGCCGCCGGTAACGTCGCGGGCATCACCAAGGTGGATGACAAGGTCACCGCCAGCGATGCCGCTACGCCCGCGAAATTCTATACCGTGAAAAAAGGCGATACCTTGAGTGCGGTATCGAAAGAGGTCTACGGAAATCCTAATGAATACAACAAGATTTTCGAAGCGAACAAGCCAATGCTGACGCATCCTGATAAGATCTACCCTGGCCAGGTTTTACGAATTCCCGAATAAAGAAAGGACATTGCATGACGATCAGGACGTTTTGGGCTCCGGCAGCACTCTCTTTGCTGGTTCTCAGTGGTTGCAGTTCAACGCCGGTTTCACCGCAGGTCAAAGAGTTGCATCAGGAGGTGAGTCAGCTTAATCAGCAGATGCGCAAGCTGACCAATCAGGCAACGGCGCTGGAGATTCAGGGACAGCTGAACAGCCAATCCACCCAGGGCGCGTCGCTGTTGCCGCAAGCCAATACGCCGGTGGAGTTACAGACGCAGCTAGGTAAATTGCGTTTGTCACTCTCGCAGGTGGCGGGTGAAGCCAGCGGCAGTCGCGCCAATCTGAATATCCGCTCGACCGATGATCAGCCGATTCCGGCACTGCGCGCGACCGTGGTATGGGGCGAAATGGATCCGACCAGCGGCAAACCGCTTAACGCGGGCAGCCTGAGCCAGACCATCGAGGTTCCTGCACAGTTAATGCCGCGCAGTTCCGTTAGCGTACCGCTGCGACTCAGCGGGTTAACCCCGGAGCAACTCGGCTACGTGCGCGTGCACGAGGTTGAGCCTCCAGCGGCGAAAACCACGCCCTGATCGACAGGCATAAAAAAACGGGCTGCCAATGGCAGCCCGTTTACTTTCTGACTCCGCGTTACGGCAGAATCGAAGGCTGATCTGCGCCCTCTTTTTCCACTTTCTGCACCAGCATATGTTCACGCTTCATGCCGAGTTTCAGCGCCAGCGCTGAAGAGACATAAATCGATGAAATGGTACCGATGGTGACACCGATCAGCATGGTCAGTGAGAAGCCTTTCAGCAACGCACCACCAAACACGAACAGGATCATGATCATCGCCAGCGTGGTGATGGAGGTGATCAAGGTACGGCTCAGCGTCTGGGTCAGCGACACGTTAGTGATGTCGTAAGAAGAACCGCGGCGAATCTTGCGGAAGTTCTCACGAATACGGTCGGATACCACGATCTTATCGTTAAGCGAGTAGCCAATTACCGACATCAATGAGGCGACAATCGTCAGGTCGATTTCGACGTGCGCCAGCGACAAAATGCCACAGGTGATGATCACATCGTGCGCCAGCGCCAGAACGGTGCCGAGCGCTAAACGCCACTCAAAGCGGAAGCCGATGTAGATCAAAATCGCAATCAGCGCTGACAATAGCGCCATCGCACCGGCCTGCGCCAGATCGCTACCCACGCTTGGGCCAACGAACTCGATACGTTTCACGGTAGCGTTCTGCTGCGTGGTCTGGCTGATAGACGCCAGCACTTTATTGCCCAGTTCGGTGCCGGCATTGCCGGTGGCCGGAGGCATACGCACCATCACATCACGGCTGCTACCAAAGTTCTGCACCAGCGGCTCTTCAAAGCCCGCTTTCACCAAACCTTCACGCAGCGCGTCGAGATCCGCCGGTTTTTCCAGGTTAATCTCAATCACCGTTCCGCCGGTAAAGTCGAGGCCCCAGTTGAAGCCTCGCACACCGACAATGACGATAGATGCCACAATCAGCAGACCGGAGATGATGAAAGCCAGCTTATCCCAGCGCATAAAGTCGACGACTTTACGCCCGTGGTTTAGCTGCTCAATACTATATTCCTGTGCCACAACGCACTCCTCAGATAGACAGCTTGTTGATGCGTTTGCCGCCGTACACCAGGTTAACGATGGCACGGGTGCCGACGATAGCGGTAAACATTGAGGTTGCGATACCGATAGCAGTAGTAATCGCAAAACCTTTGATTGAACCGGTACCGACCGCATAAAGAATGATCACTTTGATAAGCGTAGTGACGTTGGCATCGACGATACTGGAGAAGGCGCCTTTATAGCCTTCATGAATCGCCTGCTGTACCGAGCGTCCGTTACGCAACTCTTCTTTAATACGTTCGTTAATCAACACGTTAGCATCGACCGCAACCGCCAGCGTCAGCACGATACCGGCAATACCCGGCATGGTGAGCGTCGCGCCTGGCAGCAGTGACATGATGCCGACAATCAGCACCAGGTTACACAGCAGCGCGCTGGTAGCGATAAGACCAAACTTCTTGTAGAACACCACCATGAACAGGATCGACGCAATCAAACCCCACAGGCAGGCTTCGAGGCCTTGTGTGATGTTCTGCTGACCCATGGTTGGGCCGATAGTACGCTCTTCTACAATCTGGATTGGCGCAATCAACGCACCCGCGCGCAGCAGCAGCGACAGCTGACGTGCTTCGTTTGCATTATTGATACCGGTGATACGGAAGCTGTTACCGAGGCGCGACTGAATGTTCGCCACGTTAATCACTTCTTCCTGTTTCACCAGAATCGACCGGCCGTTGGCATCTTTCTTACCGCTGTCTTTGTACTCCACAAACAGGGTCGCCATCGGCTTACCGATGTTGTCCTTGGTGAAGTTGGACATCATGTTGCCGCCCGCGCCATCCAGTGAAATGTTCACCTGCGGCTGGTTATACTCATCCATGCTCGACGTGGAATCAGTGATGTGATCACCGGTCAGAATCACACGCTTGTACAGCACCACTGGCTGCCCGTCGCGGGTTTTCTTCACTTCCGAATCGCCGGGCACACGGCCGCTGGCCGCTGCGGTTGGATCCACGCTGGTGTTCACCAGACGGAATTCCAGCGTGGCAGTTGCGCCCAGAATCTCTTTGGCGCGCGCGGTGTCCTGAATACCCGGCAGTTCCACCACGATGCGGTCAGAACCCTGACGCTGCACCAGCGGTTCGGCAACGCCGAGCTGGTTCACACGGTTACGCAGAATGGTGATGTTTTGCTGCACCGCATATTCACGCGCTTCGCTCAGACGCGCATCACTCATCACCGCACGCAGCGCATCGCTGCCCTGGCTTGAGATCACCAGATCACGGTGGCGAGTAGACAAGTAGCTGATTGCCGCATCACGGCTGGCGCCGTCACGGAAACGCACTTCTACGCCATAGTTCGCGATTTTATTAACGGTGGTATACGGAATGCTTTTGTCGCGCAGATCGCTGCGCAGGCTGTCGGCGTTCTGCTCTTGCAGTTTGCCCAGAGCCGTATCCATATCCACTTCCATCAGGAAGTGAACGCCGCCGCGCAGATCAAGACCGAGTTTCATCGGTTCCGCGGACAGCATGCTCAGCCAGCGAGGCGTTGCCGGCGCAAGGTTAAGGGCCACAATGTAGTCTTCGCCCAGCGCGCTGGTGAGTGCATCACGCGCGCGCAGCTGTCCATCCTGCGTTGCAAAGCGGGCCAGAATGGCACCATTTTCCAGAGCGAGGGATTTGCTCTCGATATTGTCTTGTTTTAATACGGTCTGGATCTGATCCAACGTTTGCTCACTGGCGGCGCCACCGCGCGCACCAGTGATCTGAACGGCCGGATCCTCACCATAAAGGTTAGGAAGCGCATAGAGCAGGCCGACGAGAATCACGACGACCAGCATGATGTACTTCCACAAAGGATAACGGTTTAACACGGCAGTTCCCTTCGGGAAGAAAAAATTACAGCGCCTTCAAAGTACCTTTCGGCAGAACGGCGGCCACGAAATCACGTTTAACAACTACTTCAGTGGTGTCGTTCAGGGCAATAGAAACATAGCCAGTTTCTGCCACTTTTGTCACACGGCCAACTAAACCACCGCTGGTCAGCACTTCATCACCTTTAGAGATGGAATCCATCAGTTTCTTGTGATCTTTAGTACGCTTCTGCTGTGGACGCAGAATCATGAAGTAGAAGATCAGACCAAATACCACCAGCATGATCACCAGAGAATACGGACTTCCCTGAGACGGTGCGCCTGCTGCGGCTACGGCGTCAGAAATGAAAAAGCTCATTAAATTTCCCTCATTGATGAATTATCAGACGTTCAGCGGAGGAACCGCCTTCCCCGTCCGTTGGTAGAACTCGCTAACAAAGTGCTCTAATTTACCCTCTTCGATAGCCTTACGTAAACCGGCCATCAAACGCTGGTAATAGCGCAGATTGTGAATCGTATTCAGGCGTGCGCCCAGTATTTCGTTACAGCGATCAAGATGATGCAAGTAGGCGCGGCTATAATTGCGACAGGTGTAACAATCACACTCTGCATCCAGCGTTGCGGTGTCATCTTTATACCGGGCATTACGAATTTTCACCACGCCATCGGTAACAAACAGATGACCATTGCGCGCATTGCGCGTTGGCATAACGCAGTCAAACATATCGATACCGCGGCGAACGCCTTCCACCAGATCTTCTGGCTTGCCGACGCCCATCAAATAACGCGGTTTGTCTTGCGGAATTTGCGGACAGACGTGCTCCAGGATTCGGTGCATGTCCTCTTTAGGTTCACCCACCGCCAGGCCGCCCACAGCGTACCCATCAAAGCCAATCTCTACCAGACCTTTAACCGAGACATCTCGTAAATCTTCGTAAACACCGCCCTGAATAATGCCGAATAATGCATTTTTATTGCCGAGTGAATCGAAGCGATCGCGGCTGCGTTGTGCCCAGCGCAACGACATCTCCATCGAACGTTTGGCGTAATCCCAATCCGCCGGATATGGCGTACATTCGTCGAAGATCATCACCACGTCAGAACCGAGATCGAACTGAATCTCCATCGACTTTTCCGGATCGAGGAAAATCGGATCGCCGTTGATCGGGTTACGGAAGTGCACGCCCGCTTCGGTGATCTTACGGATATCGCCAAGGCTAAACACCTGGAAGCCGCCGGAATCGGTAAGGATCGGTCCTTGCCAGTTCATGAAATCGTGCAGGTCGCCGTGCAGTTTCATGATCTCCTGACCTGGGCGCAGCCACAGGTGGAAGGTGTTGCCGAGCAGGATTTGCGCGCCGGTCTCTTTCACTTCCTCCGGCGTCATGCCTTTCACCGTGCCGTAAGTGCCCACGGGCATAAATGCTGGGGTTTCAACAACGCCACGATCAAAGACCAGACGTCCACGGCGCGCGCGCCCGTCGGTAGTATCTAATTCAAATTTCACATTAACCTCTGATCAGAGAAACAGTCTGATTCAATTATGCGCCGACGCTTTCGTCAGGCGCTTGTGGATTACGGGTGATGTACATCGCATCCCCGTAGCTAAAGAAACGGTACTGCTCTGCCACCGCGCTGTGATAAGCCGCCATGGTGTGCTGATAACCAGCAAAGGCCGAAACCAGCATAATCAGGGTCGATTCCGGCAGATGGAAGTTGGTGATCAGCGCATCGATCACCTGATAGTGATAGCCGGGATAGATGAAAATCTGTGTGTCATCGAAGAAGGGTGCAATCAGCGCATCCTGGCTGGCCTTCGCGGCGCTCTCCAGCGAACGTACTGAGGTGGTGCCCACGGCGACCACTTTGTTGCCGCGTGCTTTACACGCCAGCACCGCATCCACCACATCCTGCGGCACTTCCGCGTATTCGGCATGCATAATGTGATCTTCGATGGTTTCAACGCGCACCGGCTGGAAAGTCCCGGCACCGACGTGCAGCGTGACAAACGCCATCTCGACGCCTTTAGCTTTCAGCGCTTCCAGCAGCGGCTCGTCAAAGTGCAAACCGGCGGTCGGTGCGGCAACGGCGCCGGGACGCACGCCGTACACGGTCTGGTACAGCTCACGGTCAGCATCTTGATCCGGACGATCAATATACGGCGGCAGCGGCATATGGCCGACGCTGTTAAGAATATCCAGCACCGCGCGATCGTCTTCGAAGGCGATCTCAAACAGTGTGTCATGGCGCGCCACCATCGTGGCTTTGACACTTTCGTCATCGCCCAGCAGCAGCGCTGCGCCCGGCTTGGGCGCTTTGGAGGCGCGCACGTGCGCCAGCACGCGCTTATCGTCCAGCATGCGCTCAACCAGCATCTCGATTTTGCCGCCGCTGGCTTTACGCCCAAAGACGCGCGCCGGAATCACGCGGGTGTTGTTGAACACCAGCAGATCGCCCGGATTGAGCTTATCCATCACGTCTGTAAATACGCCGTGGCTTAACGCGCCGCTTGGACCATCCAGCGACAGCAAGCGGCAACCGCTTCGCTGCGCCTGCGGATAGTGGGCGATTAAGGATTCTGGCAACTCAAAGGTAAAATCGGCTACGCGCATGCTTCACTTCTTCAGGACTTAAAATCAGGCGGCATAGTCTAGCGGAAAAGCGGCAAATTCTGAACAACTGGCTGAGTTTCTGTGATTCTGCGAATACACAAAATAATTCGAGGTGCAGGCAGGCGGCAAACGAGAGCAGCTCACGCACCTGTAACTTGAAGTATGACGTGTATATAATGCGCCATGAACTTTCTCGCTCACCTTCACCTGGCGCAGCTGGCTAACAGCTCTCTGCTGGGCAATCTCATGGCCGATTTCGTGCGCGGCAACGTGCAATCACAATGGCCTGCATCGGTGGTGGATGGCATTGCCATGCATCGTCGCCTCGACGTCCTGACCGATAACCTGCCCGAAGTGCGGATGGCGCGTGCGCTGTTTCGTCCGGAAACGCGCCGCGTGGCCCCCATCACGCTCGACGTGATTTGGGACCACTTCCTCGCGCTACACTGGGATAAATTCCACCCAACGCAGTCGCTGGTGGCATTTACCGCGGCGGCTGAACAAAACATCGTGCCGCAGCTGGCGGGCACGCCGGAAGGTTTCATCGAGCTGAACGCCGTGATGTGGCGCGAACGCTGGTTTGAGCACTATGCCGAACCAACGCGGCTGGCACGCGTGCTCAACGGCATGGCGCATCGCCGTCCGCGCTTAGCCGCGCTGCGCGACTCCTATCAGGATTTTGTTGATCACTACGAGCAACTTAAGCCGCTGTTCTTCCAGTTTTATCCGCGCTTAATGGCCGCCGCGCGCGCGCAGGAATTGTAATATTAGGTAATTCAAGACCCGTCTGTTGGACGGGAAATTTCCCATCACCTACCCTGCGTGACCTTAATCTTCGTCACACTCAGGGAAATCTCATGCAGCATCTTATTGCCAACCGGCTCGCAGAAGCCGGTCTTAGCTACACGCACATCCTGGCGTTGGGGATAGTGATTGCCATTATCTTTGCCATCTCACTGCTTACTCACGCCATTCTGCACCGCGCTATCTTGCCGCTGCTGCGTCGCTACACCGAGAAAAGTAGCCGTCAGTGGCCAAAAGCGCTGATTAACAGTCGCCTGTTTAGCCGCAGCGTCTGGCTGATGCAAGGTGTGCTATTCAAATTACAGACTGAACTCTTCCTGCACGACAGTGCTCAGATCTACGCAGCGCTGCTGATTTTCGCCCAGCTGTGGATGATGGTCTTCGCCCTGCTGATGTTGTTCTCCTTGCTGGATTTACTGCAGCAGCTCAGCGCGAACAGCATGCTGGCACAGCAATTACCGCTGCGCGGTATTATCCAGAGCGTGAAATTGATCGCCGCCATTTTAATGGTAATCATGATTATTTCGCTGCTGTTGGGTAAATCGCCCGGCGTATTGATCACCGGACTCGGTGCCATGACCGCGGTGCTGATGCTGGTATTTAAAGATCCAATTCTGGGTCTGGTGGCCGGTATTCAGTTGGCGGCCAATAATATGCTGAAAATGAATGACTGGCTGGAAATGCCGAAATATGGCGCGGACGGTGCGGTCATCGATATTTCTTTAACCACGGTAAAAGTGCGCAACTGGGATAACACCATTGTAACCATTCCCGCTTACGCCTTAATTTCAGACTCCTTTAAAAACTGGCGCGGTATGTCGGAATCCGGTGGGCGTCGCATTAAGCGCAGCATTCATATTGATACCACCAGTATTGGCTTCCTTGATGATGCCATGATGCAGCAGCTGAAAAGTGCGCATCTGCTGGCACCGTATCTGGATAGCAAAAGCGAAGAAGTGGCCGCATGGAATGCGCAACTGGGCTGTGATTTAGATTCGCCACTCAACGGTCGCCGCCTGACGAATATCGGTACCTTCCGCGTCTGGCTGCAGAGCTGGCTGGAGCAGCATCCGCGTATTCACAAAGAGATGACGTTAATGGTGCGGCAGTTAGCACCAGGTGAAAACGGTTTGCCGCTGGAAGTGTATGTATTCACCAACACCACGGTGTGGAAAGAGTACGAGAATATTCAAGCGGATATCTTTGACCATATTTACGCGGTGCTACCTACTTTTGGTCTGCGCGTCCATCAATCGCCAACCGGTAATGACATGCGTCAAATTGGCGTAAGAACCCGCCACTAAGGCTTCATCCCGAATTACCCGCCAGTAAGAAGAAAAATTTCACTGGCGGGCTTTTCCCCCTCTTGTCACGCGCAGCCATCTGCGGCTTAATGAAGCCTTTCTTAACTTTTGTTAACTTCGTCACACAGCCAATACGCCATTTTTGGCGTCTGTCGTTGCTTCGCCAGCCTGAAAATCATAAGAGGGAAAGATGTCATCAGCTTCGCTTACCGAACTCGACGCACGTTATCATTTCGCCTGTGATGTTGCCAAAACCGCCGCCAGCCGGGCTCTATCCTGGTATCAGCAACGTCATCAATTAGTGGTTGAGCATAAGAAAGATCTGCAGGATGTGGTCAGCGAAGCCGATCGCAACGTTGAGGCCTTGGTCAAGCATCTGATCCACGAACGCTTTCCTGACGATGCGGTGTTGGGTGAAGAGAGCGGCGGCAATACTGCTGGCGCACGCTTTATCTGGGTGCTCGATCCGATTGATGGCACCAGCAGCTTTCTTAACGGCTTGCACAACTGGTGCGTATCGCTGGCGATCGTTTGTGAAAACGAAGCGGTGATTGGCGTGGTGTGCGATCCCAATCATCATGAAACCTTTCACGCCTGCCGCGGCAAAGGTGCTTGGGTTAATGATAAGCGCATTCAGGCGCACAGCGCGCAGCAGCTCGATCAGGGATTGCTTGGTCTGAGCAGCTCCAACAGCCAACCGATTGAACCGCTGACCACTTTTATCAGCGCATTACTGGCGCAGGGCGGCATGTTTATCCGCAACGGCTCGGGGGCGTTGATGAGTGCATGGGCGGCGGCCGGTCGCTTAATTGGTTACTACGAAGCGCATATGAATCCGTGGGATGGCTTGCCGGGCATTGTGCTGATGCGCGAAGCGGGCGGCATTACCAACGATTATCTGGCTAATCACGGCTTGCAGAACGGCAATCCGGTGCTGCTGGCTAATGCGGTGATTTATCCGCAGCTGAAAGCGCTGCTGCCTGGGCATTTACCGTTATAATTTCCGTAATCGGTTAAGTTCGTTAATTTATGCGAACTTAACCTTCATGCAAAATTACTTAAGCGCGCTGTAAGTAATATTCTATTCCGAAGTGAGAATTTTCTCTTTTTTTCTTAAACATCCCGGCATCAATAAAAATACGATATGCTGCGCAAGTCAAACATCCCTTAGTAATACTTATTTTCTCCTTTTTTGTTGTTCTTTTTCGGCGCCAGGATGCGCCGAGATATTTTTCGGCATTTTATTATTTCGGGATGGCGTGATTATTTTTTAATATTATTTTTAATCGTCATCGATAAAAAAGGTCGCCATCAATGGCGACCTTACAATATCATCAGCTTTTACGCTTTTTCACTAGCGGCCACGCCAGTAATAGCAGCGCAATCCACGCAAAACCAACGTACAGCGACACGCGCGTATCCGGGAAGTAACCAATCAGCCCAATAATGAAGGCCAGGAACAGCACGCCGAACCATGCGGTAGCGCTACCGCCCGGCATGGCAAAATCCAGCTTACCGGCTTGCTCTTTGCCAATCTTGCGGCGGAAGGCGATCTGCGACAGCAGAATCATGATCCACACCCAAACGGTAGCAAAGGTCGCCAGCGAGGCGATCACCAGGAACACTTTCTCTGGCATCAGGTAGTTGAGATACACCGCAATCAGCATCGCCAGCATCATCACCAAAACGGTCACCCACGGAATTCCGCGATTCGAAACCTTCTGGAATACCTTCGGTGCGTGGCCCTGTTGCGCCATGCCGTGCAGCATACGCCCCACGCCAAACACATCGCTGTTAATCGCCGACAGCGACGCCGTCAGCACCACGAAGTTAAGAATTGATGCCGCCGCCGCAATCCCCAAATGCTGGAAGGTCAGCACGAACGGACTGCCAGAAGTGCCCACCTGATTCCACGGATAAATCGACATGATGACGAACAGCGTACCAACGTAGAACACCAGAATACGCATCGGTACGGAGTTGATGGCGCGTGGAATCGATGTCTTCGGATCTTCCGCTTCACCGGCAGTAATCCCGATAATCTCAATGCCGCCGTAGGCAAACATCACCATCTGCAGTGACAGCAGCATGCCGACAATGCCGTGCGCGAAGAAGCCGCCGTTGGTCCACAGATTGTGAATGCCGGTCGGCTGGCCGCCGTTGCCGATGCCCCAGAAAATCATGCCGAAGCCGGCGAGAATCATGATGATGATGGTGGCGACTTTGAAAAAGGAGAACCAGAACTCCACTTCGCCAAAGACTTTCACGCTCATCAGGTTGATGGCGCCGATAATCAGCACCACGCTCAGCACCCAAATCCAGTGCGGCACATCGGGGAACCACACGCCCATGTAGATACCAAAAGCCGTTACGTCGGCAATCGCCACAATCAGGATTTCAAAACAGTAGGTCCAGCCGGTGATGTATCCGGCCAGCGGGCCGAGATAATCCTGCGCATAGCGCGAGAATGAGCTGGCCTGCGGATTGTTGACCGACATTTCCCCCAACGCACGCATGATGATGTACGCCACCGCACCGCCGATGATGTACGCCAGCAGCACGCTTGGGCCTGCCATTTTGATAGCATCTGCCGAGCCGTAAAACAGCCCGGTGCCAATCGCCGATCCCAGCGCCATAAAGCGAATGTGGCGCGTGCTCAGTCCGCGTTTGAGCTTATTGGTTTCTTGCATAACACTCAGTACCTTGAAAATGAAAAACCACGGGCAAGCCCGTGGTTGGAATTAACAGCAATGTCGCTTACTGATGAACCGCGACCTGCTCACGTCCTTTTGCCCGATCAACTACCGCGGCAATCACCAGCATCGCCAGCGATGGTGGCAACCAGGAAAGTCCCTGATCGGCCAGCGGCAGATGCTGACTGAACAGCGGCAACACATCTTTAAAGCTGGTGGTTTTGATGGCATCAACGATACCGAACAGCAGGCTTACCAGCATGGTCGGCGCGATAATACGCGAACTTTTGTTCCAGAACTTCAGCGTGAAGCTCAGCACCACCAGCACGATGCATGGCGGATAAATCGCCGTCAGCACCGGAATCGAGATCTGAATCAGATGGCTCAGACCGAGATTCGACACCACCATCGAGAACAGGCCCAGAATAAATACCAGCGTTTTATACGACAGCGGAACATATTGCGCAAAGAATTCTGCACAGGCGCACGTCAGGCCCACCGCCGTCACCATGCAAGCGACGAAGATCAGTGCCGCAAGGAAGAAGCTGCCCATGCCGCCGAAAGTCTGCTGCACATAAGCATGCAGAATTTCAGCACCGTTCGCGCTTTGCGCCACTAATGCGCCGCTATCGTTACCGAGTTTGAACAGCGTCAGGTAAATCAGCGTCAAACCGATACCGGCGATGATGCCCGCCAGCATGGTGTAGCGCGTCAGCAGTTTGGCATCTTCAACACCGCGTGAGCGCGCCGCATTGACGATGACGATACCGAACACCAGCGCTCCCAGCGTATCCATGGTCAGATAACCATTAACGAAACCGCTGGAGAAGGCGGCACGCTGATACTCTTCGGTGCCCGGCGAAACGCCACCTGCCGGCCAGATCAGCACGGCAACGCCGAGCACAATCAGCGCCAGAATTTTCAGCGGAGCGAGGAAGTGGCCGACGGTATCCAGCAGTTTGCCCGGATACAGTGAGATGCCAATCACCAGCGCGAAGTAAATCAGGCTGTAAATGAACAGCGGCAGCGTGCCGTCGCCGGTCAGCGGTGCAATACCTACGGCAAAGGAAACGGTGGCGGTACGCGGCGTGGCAAACAGCGGGCCAACAGCCAGGTAACACACGGTCGCCAGCAGCAAGCCTGCGGCTTTACCAATCGGCGAGCTCAGCGCATCAATGCCGCCGCCCACACGCGCCAGCGCGATGACGGTGATCACCGGTAAGCCAACAGCCGTAATCAGGAAGCCGAAAGCCGCAATCCAAACGTGTTCGCCAGACTGAATCCCCACCATCGGTGGGAAGATGATATTTCCTGCGCCAACGAACAGGGCAAACGTCATGAAGCCCAGCGCCAGGATATCCTTGGAGGTTAAACGATGTGTCATAAACTTCTGTACTGCCTGTAGCTGATGTTGCGGTGGAAGTTGAGTTCGTGTTGTCCTCTGGATGCGCTAAAACAAGGGCTTATCAGGCAAGACCAGCGTGTTATGCGGGACTAATCGTTAAAGCGCAGGTGATTTAATCTACTTTTCTTCTGTTCGCAGAGGGATAAATCGACAACGGCGCAAATTAGAACGTTTATAGCGAAGAAAGGCAATACAGGATCGAAAAACCAGAAGGATATAACAAGATAGTGGTAGAAAGCAGTGAATCACGGTGGAATAGCGGCAAAACACCTCAGATGATTTGCTAAATGTTTCCTCGATGCGAGAGATCTCTTTGCATAAATCAGCCTGCAGATGCACAAAAGGCGCGATTTACGCGCCTGTTTGGCTAACTTTACAGCATTACCAGACTGTTCTTGCTATATCGACCACCAGACGAATCTTCTGCCACTGCTGCTCTTCGCTCAGGCTGTTGCCCTCTTCGGTTGAGGCAAAGCCACACTGCGGGCTGAGGCAGATTTGATCAAGACTCACGAACTGTGCTGCTTCCTGCAAACGCGCTTTCACCTGCTGCGCATCCTCCAGCTCGCCGGTTTTGGTGGTGATCAAACCCAGCACCACTTGCTGATGACCCGGCTTGAGGAAGCGTAGCGGCTCGAAACCACCTGAACGTTCGTTGTCATACTCAAGGTAGAAAGCATCGATATTCACGCCGCCAAACAGCACTTCGGCGACCGGCTCATAGCCACCTTCGGAAATCCAGGTTGAGCGGAAGTTGCCGCGACACACATGCAGCCCAACGGTCAGATCCTCTGGCTTACCTTCCAGTGCAGTATTCAGCACTTCAGCATAGATGCGCGCCAGTTCCTGTGGATCTTCACCACGCTCGCGGATCTGCTGCTGCTGTTCGGTTGAGCACAGATAGGCCCACACCGTGTCATCCAGCTGCAGATAACGGCAACCAGCCGCATAAAACGCTTTGATGGCGTCTTTGTAGGTCTGCGCCAGATCGGCGAAGTACTCTTTCAGATCGGGATACACCGTGGCATCGATCACCTTACGGCCACCGCGGAAGTGCAGCACGCTTGGGCTGGGAATGGTCATCTTGGCAACCGCATCGCCCGCCACGCTTTGCAGGAAGCGGAAGTGCTCCAGCATCGGGTGTTGAGGATTAAAAGCCACTTTACCGGTGACTTTCACGCCGTGCGCTTTGGTCTGCACGCCGTTGAACTGAATGCCCTGCTCCGCTTCGAACAGCTCGACGCCATGCAAATCGCCGAAGAAATCGAAGTGCCACCAAGCGCGACGGAATTCACCATCGGTAACGATCTGCAGGCCGTTGGCACGCTGCTGCTCCACAACATGGCGGATTTCGCGATCTTCAACCTGACGCAGTTGATCAGCGTTGATTTCGCCATTGGCAAACTGCACACGCGCCTGCTTGATGGCTGCGGGACGCAGAAAACTGCCGACGGTATCGGCGCGGAACGGGTTATGACGTGGCATTTTATCTCCTGGCTGAGCGCATAGTTGCGTCAGGGTATAATTTCGCTGGGTTATTTCAGCCATCTGGACGGCTATATGTCCACGAAGAATGCCACGCTGTTACCCTTTCGGCAACGGAAGAAAATTCAGCTTACATGAAACTATTTCATGTTCAGATGCACGTTCTTCAATTTCCCTCAATTGCCGCTCGCGCTTGCGCCATCTGGCTATCTGATAATGGCAGATAACCCGCTTCGCTCACCCGACGCTGACCTTGTGGCGATAACACCTGATGCAGAAAGGCATTCACCAGCGGCGGCAGCGGTTTGCCGGGTGCTTTGTTGACGTAGATATAAAGCGGGCGCGACCACGGATAGCGGCCGTTGCGAATCGATTCGGCATCCGGCATCACGCTGTCGCCGTTCGCCGTGACCACCGGTAGCATTTTCACGCCGCTGAGATGAAAGCCAAAACTGGCATAACCGATGCTGTTGGGCGTGGCGGCAACGGCTTGTACCACCGCCGCAGAGCCGGGGAATTCAGCGACATCAGCACGGAAATCACCTTTGCACAGCGCCTGCTGCTTAAAGAAGCCCCACGTTCCCGACGCCGAGTTGCGGCCATAGCGCTGGATGCTGCGCGTGGCCCACTGGCCTTCGCTCAGGCCGAGATCGCCCCAGCGCTGCGGCACCTGTTGCCCGCCGCACAGACGCGTGATGGAGAACAGCGCATCGAGTTGTTGCGGCGCGATGCGCGACAGCGGATTGTCCTGATTAACCACTACCACCAGCGCATCCATCGCCACCGGCACCGCCAGCGGCGGATAGCCGTAGCGCGCGGTAAAAAGTTGACGTTCGTCGATCTGCATCGGCCGGCTCATCGCGCCCAGCTGGGCAGCACCAGCCGCCAGCGCGGTCGGCGCAGTAGAAGATCCCGCCGCCTGCACCTGAACGTTGACGCCCGGCGACTGGCGGCTGAAATCCTCGCCCCATAATGTCATCAGATAACCCAGCGTATCCGATCCAACGCTGCTCAGATTGCCGGTTAGCATGGTTTGTTGGCCGTGTACCAAAGCAGAGCAAAGCAGCAAGAGGGAGATCAACAGCGATTTCATTGGCGATTCCGCAATTCAGTAAGACGCCTATTCTGGAGCGGCGCGATTTATCACGCAATACATTGCGTATGGGTTGTTAATGAGGCGGGAATTGGTCTCCATGAATGGCGTAATGCTTGTCAGTTAAACCAACGACGAGTGCGCAGGCCGGGGGCACTTTTGGTCCGGCGGTCCTCGCGCCGCTTACGCGGTACCTTCACTTCGCTCGTCTGCCTGACGGACCGGCGGAGACGGGACTTCCTTGTCCCGGCTCCGCCTTTCGCCCGCGTCCTGCGGGCTCTCCTGGCTTCCTCGCTTCGTTCAGCGCTGCGGATTGCCGGGCCAAAAGTGCCCCCGGCCTGCTCATAAGCTTCAGTGCGTGTTGTTGAAAAGGACTCATTCGCTTCAGGCGCTGGCGCGTCTGCTGCGGCAAAAGGGCCATTCGCAGCGCTGAGGCTTTTACGTTGGGCCAGGAGCCTCGCGCATGGATGCGCGAGGCAGTTCGGGGTCGGCCAGGGAAGGCCGATCCGCGAACGGTCCGTCGGCACAACGTGGAAGCCGAAGGTACCGCGCTAGCGGCGCGAGGACGGCCCGTGACGCAGCAGATGTGTCAGCGCCCGCACCAAAAAGGCTTTATTAACTGATAAGTATGGCGCCATGAATAGCGATCCTACGACCTTAATTAACCCGCTCTTGCATCACGTTAGCCACAATCAAGCGTGGCGGCAGCAGGAAGCTGAAACAGGTTTCCTGATGCGGCACGCTGGTGATCTCCAGCCGCGCGTTGTGATGTCCCAACGCATGCTTCACGATCGCCAGCCCCAATCCGCTTCCGCCGGTGGCGCGCGAACGCGCTTTATCCACGCGATAGAAACGCTCGGTGAGGCGTGGCAGATGCTGCTCGCTAATGCCCGGCCCGTCATCACACACCTTAAACTGCGCGCCTTGTTTGGTGCGCAGCCAGCTGATGTCGATGCGCGTGCCATCGGGCGTGTGATTCACCGCGTTGTAGACCAGATTGGAAATGGCGCTACGTAGCTGCTCATCATTGCCGAACACTTTCAGATGCGGATCGGTATGGAAATGGATGGTGTGACGTCCCTGACTCAGCGTTTCCGCTTCACGCTGCAATAGCATCAGCATGCCCGGCACATCCACCGTCTCTTTGAGATCGATGGCCGGCGCCGCTTCGATACGCGACAAGGTCAACAACTGCTTCACCAGGCTGTCCATGCGGCGTGTCTGCTCTTGCATGGTATGCAACGCCTTGCTGCGCGTGCGCTCGTTCATCACCGAGTCGTCCATCATTTCCAGATAACCCTGCAATACCGTTAACGGCGTGCGCAGTTCATGACTGACGTTAGCAAAGAAGTTGCGTCGCGCGCCTTCCAGCTGGTGCATCTGGGTGACATCACGCGCCACCATCAGCCACTGACCTTCGCTGTAAGGCATCACGCGGAATTCCATATGATGCTGATTATTAAGGATCTGCGTCAGCGGCATGTCGAACTTGCGCTGGCGGATATAGCGGGAAAATTCAGGATAACGCAGCAAATTGAGGATGTTCTGGCCGTTATCTTCCGGCCAGCGCAAGCCAAGGTGCTGCTGCGCCAGGCCGTTGCACCAGAAAATAGTGCCCTCTTCGGTGGTCAGCACCACCGCATCCGGCAGCGATTCTGCTCCGCTGCGGAAACGTTTGATCAGATTGCCCAGCTCGCGCCGCCGCCGCCGGTTGCGCAATTGCATCTGGTACAGGCCATAAAACAGCGGTTCCCAGCTGCCGCGTCCGGTGGGCGGCGTCATTGAACGATCGACCCACAGCCAGTGCGACAGACGCATCAGATTTCTGAAGTGCCAGAACATCACGCCGGTCACCGCAATCAGCAGCAGCCACGGCAGATATCCGAACAACAGACCCAACACCAGCGCAGGTAAACAGACCAGCGCCAGCTCGGTCAACAATCTCTTCCAGGAGAGTCGTTCCAGCACGGTAAACACTCCGTTTACGTTTAATAGCGGGCAGAGAAACGATACCCTGTTCCGCGCACGGTTTGAACCATGCGATCGTGGCCGGTTAATTCCAGTGCTTTACGTAAACGGCGAATATGCACATCGACGGTGCGATCTTCGACATACACATTGGTGCCCCAAACATGGTTCAGCAGCTGTTCGCGGCTGTACACGCGTTCCGGGTGGGTCATAAAGAAGTGCAGCAGTTTGTACTCGGTCGGTCCCATCTCCAGCGGCGTGGTTTCCGACATCACACGATGTGAGGAAGGATCAAGGCTCAGGCCCTGCATCTCAATCACCTCTTCCACCGCCATCGGTGAAATACGGCGCATCACCGCTTTGATACGCGCCATCAGCTCTTTCGGTGAGAATGGCTTGGTGATGTAATCATCCGCGCCCACTTCCAGACCGCGCACGCGATCTTCCTCTTCACCGCGCGCCGTCAGCATCATCACCGGAATGTCGCGCGTCATGGCTTCGCGCTTCAAATGCTTAATAAACTGAATCCCGCTGCCGCCGGGCAACATCCAGTCCAGCAGAATCAAATCAGGCCAGGGTTCGATCAGCTTACCAATCGCGCTGTCATAATCTTCCGCCTCAATAGGCTGGTAATCATTCTGTTCCAGCACGAAACATAACATTTCACGGATGGGAGCTTCGTCTTCCACAACCAAAATGCGCTTAGCCATTGTAACTCCTGCTAGTGTGACACCGTGTCACTGGGATTTGCGGCGCCATTATGCGTCAGTTTTGTGACACTTTTATGAAAACACCGCCCTAAGATAGATAGATAAAAAACAGAAATGTCACAATAAAATTCTGCTTTTTTTCTTTGTGATCTTAAGTGGTTATAATTCGCCTTCGCTAAACAGAGCACGGAGCAAACATGCGCATCATTCACACCGCTGACTGGCATCTCGGTCAGTTCTTTTACAGCAAAAGTCGCGCGCGGGAACATCAGGCGTTTCTCGACTGGCTGCTGGATCAGATTGTGCAGCATCAGGTGGATGCGCTGATTATCGCCGGCGATCTGTTTGATACCGGTTCGCCGCCGAGCTACGCGCGTGAAATGTTTAACCGATTTGTGGTGGCGCTGCAGCCAAGCGGCTGCCAATTGGTGGTGCTGGCGGGCAATCACGACTCGGTGGCGACGCTGAATGAATCGCGCGAGCTGCTGGCCTGCCTGAATACGCAGGTGATCACCAGCGCCACGCCGCAGGGCGAACAGCAGGTGTTAACCCTGAAGCAGCGTGATGGCGCGCCGGGTGCGCTGCTGTGCGCCATTCCTTATCTGCGTCCGCGCGACATTCTGCGCAGCCAGGCCGGCCAATCCGGCCGCGAGAAGCAGATCTCGCTGCTGGAGGCGATCGAGCAGCATTATCAGCACTGTTTTGCCGCCGCGCAGGCGCAGCGCGATGCGCAGGACGTTACGCTGCCGATCATCGCCACCGGCCATCTCACCACCGTTGGCGTGACTAAAAGCGATTCAGTGCGCGACATCTATATCGGCACGCTGGATGCCTTCCCGGCGCAGGCGTTTCCGCCCGCCGATTACATCGCGCTCGGTCACATCCATCGCGCCCAGCGCATCGCCAACAGCGAGCACATTCGTTACAGCGGCTCGCCGATTCCGCTCAGTTTTGATGAGCTTGGCCGCGAGAAAAGCGTCTTCCTGCTGGAATTCAGCACCACGCTCGATACCGTTACGCCGCTAACCATCCCGCACTTCCAGCCGATGCAGATGCTGAAAGGCTCGATGGCGGAGATTGAACATCAGCTGGCGCAGTTCAGCGCGAGCGCCAGCGAACAGCCAGTCTGGCTGGATATTGAGATCACCACGCAGGAATATCTCAGCGATCTGCAACGTCGCATTGAAGCGCTCACCGAAAATCTGCCGGTCGAAGTGCTGCTGGTGCGCCGCAGCCGCGAACAGCGGCAGCGCAGCCTCGAACGGCTGGAGAACGAAACCCTGAGCGAACTAAAAGTGGAAGACGTGTTTGCTCGCCGACTGGCGCAGGAAGATCAGCTGGATGCCGGGCAGGCCGAGCAGTTAACGCAGCTGTTCCGCACCCAGCTTGCCGCGCTGGAGAATCCATCCGCATGAAAATTTTGACGCTACGTTTTAAGAACCTCAATGCGCTGCGCGGCGAATGGTTTATCGATTTCCGTCGTGAGCCCTTTGCCAGCAACGGCTTGTTTGCCATTACCGGCGCCACTGGCGCGGGCAAAACCACCTTACTCGATGCGATTTGCCTGGCGCTCTATCACCAGACGCCGCGCCTCGGCACGCTGTCGCAAACCCAGAACGAGCTGATCACCCGCGACACCGCCGAGTGTCTGGCGGAGGTGGAGTTTGAGATCAAAGGCGAAGCCTGGCGCGCCTTCTGGAGCCAGAACCGCGCGCGCGGCCAAGCCGACGGTAAGCTGCAGGCACCGCGCGTCGAGCTGGCGCGTGTGGCCGATAATCAGATCATCGCCGATAAAGTTGGCGACAAGCTGAAAGCGATTGAGACCCTGTCGGGGCTCGATTTCGCCCGTTTTACCCGCTCAATGATGCTGTCGCAAGGCCAGTTTGCCGCCTTCCTGAATGCCAAACCCGGCGAACGCGCCGAGCTGCTGGAAGAGCTGACCGGCACCGAAATCTACGGACAAATCTCGGTGCAGATCTACGAGCGCTGGCGCACCGCGCGCAGCGAGCTGGATACGCTGCGCGCCCGCGCCGGCGGCATGTCGCTGCTCGATGAAGCGCGCCGGGCAGAATTGACGCAGCAGCTGGCGGAACTTGGCACGCAGGAGAAAATCCTGAGCGAACAGCTAACGCTGGCGCAGCATCAGCAGCAATGGCTGGTGCAGCAGCAACAGCTAACGCAAGAGCAGCAGCAGGCCGAACAGACGCTGCTTGCCGCGCAACAGGCCTGGCAGCAGGCGGATGGCGATCTTCAGCGGCTGGCGCGCGCCGAACCGGCAGAAAAACTGCGCGAGAAGTTGCAGCAGCGCGAACAGTTGCAGGGCGATCTCCGTGCGCTGGAACAGCAATCGCAGCAGCTGCAAGCGCAACGGCAGCAAGCCAAAACCGCGCTGCAACAGGGCGAAAACCATTATCAGGCTGCGCAGCAGGCGCGCGAACAGGCGTTACAGCAACAGCAGCAGCTTGAAACGCTGCTCACCGAGCAGGTTATCCCGCTCGATCAACGCATCACCACCCTCTCGCAGCAGCTGGATGAACAGCAGCGATTGCATCTGCAGCAGCAACAGGCGCTGCAATCCAGCCAAACCGCACTCAGCCAGCAACAGCAGGTAAGTGAACGTTTACAACAACAGCTGGCGCAGCAGCAGGAATTCCGCACTCGCGAAGCCGCTGTCGCCCATTGGGGCGCGGAGTTAACGCGCTGGCAGGCGGAGATTACCCGACTGGATGAGCGCGAGCAGACGCTGACGCAGCTGATCGCACAGCACCAACAGCAGCGCAGCCAGCTGGAGCAGCATCAACAGGCGCAGGCTCAGCGTGAACAGGCGGCGCAACCGTTGCAGCAAGCCGAAGCGCAGGCCGCGCAGCAGCGCCTGCAAGCGGAGCAAGCACTGACTTCACTTGAGGCGGAGATCGGCAGCGCGCAACTGCGCGACGCCCTGACGCAGCATCAAACCCAACGCCCTGCGCGCCAGCAACTTAACCAGCTCGCCGCGCAGTGGCGCGCGCTGCAACCGCAGCGGTTGCAGCGTCAGCAGAAACTGGCGCAGCTCCAGCAGCAGCATCAGGACGCGGAACAGGCGTTACAGGCGCTGCGCGAGGAGTACAAACGGGAACATCAGGCGCTGCTCGATGTGCGCAAAATCTGCGAGCTGGAGCGCACCATCGCCCAGCTGGCCGACGAGCGCGCTAAACTGCAGCCGGATCAGCCCTGCCCGCTGTGCGGCTCGTGCCAGCATCCGGCGATTGCGCAATATCAGCAGCTTGAGCCCGGTGCCAATCAGCAGCGTTTAATCGCGCTGGAAACGTGCGTGGCGCAGCTAAAAGAGTCCGGCACCGCCAAAGGCGAGCAGCAGAAACTGTCGCTGCAACAGCAGCAGGCGTTGCAGCAGGAGATCAGCGATTACGATCAGCAACTGGCGACGGTGAACACCCAATGGCAAGCGCTGAGCGGTGAGCTGGCACTTACCTGCACGCTGGAGCAGCAGGACGATTTTGCGCAATGGCAACAGCAGCAGGATGCGCAGGAACAGCTGCAGCAACAGCAGCTGCAGACGCGGGAAAACGCCGCGCGTGCGCTGCAGCAGGCGAAGGATGCGCATCTGCAACAGCAGCAGCTGTGGCAGCAGCATCAGAATCAGCAGCAGCTGGCGCAGCAGCAGATCGCCAGCACGCAGCAGACGCTGGATGAAATCAGCCAGCGCGAGGCCAGCGAACGCAGCGCCATGCAGCAACTGGCGCAGCAGCTGGAACAGCAGCTGACGCAGCATCAACTCGTCCTGCCAGATGTCGCTGAGCGGGAAAGCTGGCTGCGCACCCTACAACAACGCTGGATCGCATGGCAGGAAAATGAACGGTTACACGGCGAGTTGCAGCCACAGCTGGCGAAAGCCGAAAGCGAGCGCAGCAGCCTGCAGCAGAATCTGGCGCGTGAACAGCAGCGGCTGGATGAGCTGCAGCAGACGCTCAGCGCTTTGCAGCAGCAGCGCCAGCAGCAGCAACAACAGCGTCAACAGCTGTTTGGCGATCGTCAGGTGGCAGAAGCCCGGCAGCAGCAGCATGTTGCGCTGCAACAGTGTGAACAGGCGCTGGCGCAGCAGCTTCAGCAGTGGCAACAGGCGCAAAGCTTGCTGCACGGCCTGAATGGCCAGTGCGAGCAGATCGCGGCGCAGCAACACACCTTACGTGAGCGCGCTGCCGCCGCAGAAAGCGCCTTCCTCGCCGCGCTGCAGCAGAGTGATTTTGCGGATGAAAGCGCGCTACGTGCCGCTCTGCTGGAGGAGCGCGAGGTGCAGCAGCTGCGCCAGCAGTTGCAGACGCTCGATCAACAGCGCCAGCAGCAGCTCACCCTCAGCGAACAGCTTATGCAGCGCTGGACGGCGCATCAGCAGCAGCGGCCTTTGGAACTTAGCGACGAGATCGCCGCCACGATTCAGCAGCAGCTGGAACAGCTGCGCGTGACGTTACGTGACAATGCCCGTCAACAGGGCGAAGCGCAGCAGCAGTTACACAGCGATGCACAACAGCGTTTGCAGCAGCAATCGTTGCTGACGCAAATCGCCACCGATGAAGTGGAACTGGCGCAGCTGGGCCGTCTGAACGATCTGGTGGGTTCGGCCAAAGGCGATAAATTCCGCCGCTTCGCACAAGGTCTGACGCTCGACCATCTGGTGTGGCTGGCGAACCGTCAGCTCGATCGCCTGCACGGTCGCTATCTGCTGCAGCGCCGCATCAGTGAAGAGCTGGAGCTGGAAGTGGTTGATACCTGGCAAGCTGACGCCACGCGCGATACGCGCACGCTATCGGGCGGCGAGAGTTTTCTCGTCAGCCTGGCGCTGGCGTTAGCGCTGTCAGATTTGGTGAGTCATAAAACGCGCATCGAATCGCTGTTCCTCGACGAAGGCTTCGGCACGCTGGATGCCGAGACGCTGGATACCGCGCTGGATGCGCTCGATGCCCTCAACGCCAGCGGCAAAACCATCGGCGTGATCAGCCATGTCGGAGCGATGAAAGAGCGTATTCCGGTGCAGATCCGTGTCCGCAAGATGAATGGCCTGGGTTACAGCAAGCTGGAGTTGCCGGGCGATCTCGCTTAAAAACGCACCATTGGTAGCGGCGCGATAAATCGCGCCGCTACGATTCACTGCATTCTTTTATCGCGTACTCACCAACTTATAACGGGGGCCGGCCAGCAAACCGCCCTGCTCGTTCTGCGCCAGCAGACGGGCGCTGGTCACACCGGCGATGGTGTGTGCCTTATCCGATACATTGCTGGCGATCTGCTTGATTGCCGCTGACACCAACATGCCAATGATACCGCCATTATTGTTGTTGCCATCTTCCGCGTCGCTGGCGGTGGCAATGCCTTGCCACAGCTCTTTACCGCTGCGCAAATCCACCAGACGCGCCGTCGCCGACACCCTGGTCACGCTCTGGATCACCTGATAGCTGCTGCCGTAATCGGTCACTGAAATGTACAGCGCGCTGTCGGCGTGGAAGATGTCATGCAGACGCTGCGGGCTGACAGCCTGAATTTCATGGCCGTTGGTCAATCCGTTCTGCTGGAAGGTTTCATCCACCACCGCCACCGGGAACACGTAATAGCCCGCTTCCGCCAGCGGACGCGTCACCAGCGAGGTGAAGCTGTTCGCCGCGTTCACATCCGGCGCGCGGTTATCCGCAGGCAGCACCAGAATTGAGGCCGGCTTGCTGGCGCGGAAGGCGCTGTAATCGTATGGTTTTTTATGCGCGCAGCCGGTCAATAGCAGCGTGGCCAGCACGCCTAAAGACACAATCAGCTTTTTCACTGGGCAACTCCTTGTTTTTTCTTCATCAGAAAGTCCATATAGGGCGCCGATTCCGGGAACAGCTGCTTCTCGGTGGCAAACTGGCCGAAGGCTTTATCGGTAGCACCGGTTTTGGCGTACAGCAGGCCGAGCTGCGCGTGCAGGCCCGGCGCAACCGGTTTGTTGACCGATTTGGCTTTTTCAATATCCAGATTCAACGCTTCGATCTGCTTCTGCGGATCGCTATCTTTTTTGTAATAGCTATAGATCTGCTGCTGGTAATCGCCCCAGTAATAGATCGGTTCCGGCCCTTTTGGCGCACAGCCAGCCAGCACACCCGCAGCGATCAGCGCCGCACTCAGTTGCAACCCTTTCATGCTCAATATCCTTATTTCGCCGGACGCCATGCGCCGCTGTTAATGCCATCCACTAAATGATCTACCGCTTCACGAATCGCCAGATCCATCACTTTGCCGTTGAGAGTGGAGTCATAGCTGGCGGTGCCGCCGAAACCGACGATCTCACGCGCTGACAGCTTGAATTCACCCGCGCCCTGCGCGCTGTACACCACTTCTGAGGTGGTGACATCCACCACATTCAGGTTGACTTTGGCATAGGCGATCTGGTTCTTACCGCGCCCCAAAATGCCCCACAGCTGTTGATCGCCCACTTCTTTGCGACCAAATTCGGTGATATCGCCGGTGATGATGTAAGTCGCACCTTTGATGTTCTGCTCGCTCTTCTTAAAGCCGGCTTCCTGCTGCAACTCTTTCAGGTTGCTGCGATCCAGCACGTTGAAGCGATTGGTCTGCTGCAGGTGCGTGACCAAAATGGTTTTCGACTGATTGCCAAGACGATCCACGCCATCGGAGAAGATGCCGTTCATGTACGAGGAGCGATTATCAAACTGGCCAACCGCAATCGGGCTGCGCACGCCCTGATACGCGGGCTGGCTGGCCGCACGCACCTGTGGCGCTTCAATGGCGCGTGACGATTCGGTCGCACAGCCGCTGAGCAGCGTGGCGCTTAACAAGGAGAGTGCCGCAAGGGCATATTTTTTCTGCATTTCTAATCCATGAATCAAAAGGAGATAAAGCCGCAAGGCTGCGGCAAATTCTGGTTCTGCCGATAGTCAGAGTAATGCCATAGCATTGGTTGAGTCGGTCTGTAGACTGTCGGCAGTGAGGGAGAGGAACTTTAGTGAAAACACAGGCATATTAATGAATTTAATTAATCGAATGGCGGGATTATTGGGCGGGTTAATGATTATTGCGACGCTCAGCGCTTGTCAGCATTCTCAGCCAAAGCAACAGGATAGCATCGCCAACCTGTGTCAGCCGCAGAGCGCACCGGGCAGCGCATCCTGCAAATGGACTGATGAGATGCAGCATCAGCTCAACCAGCATTTCCGCGATGCGCGCCGTTATGCCGGTCAGCAATGTCTGGTGCGGCTTGAGTGGCAAAACAGCGGGCGCTACGCGGTGACGCAGACGCAAGGCGACGAAACGCTGTGCCTGCGCGCCTGGCAGTTGATTGGTCAAAGCAAAGATTTACCGCCGCCGCCGGACGCTAGCCAGCCAGCGTGGTTCGGTTTTGCCCCGGCAACGCCGAGCCATCCTGGCGCCACTGGCGCGGGCTGATGCCAAACCAGCGGCGGAAGGCGCGGGAGAAAGCGCTGACTTCGGAATAGCCGAGCAGCAGCGCCATCTCTGAGATCGGCAGCTGCTTCTGTTGCAGATAGTGCGTCGCCATCTCGCAGCGCACCTTGTCCACCAGCGCCGTGAAACTGCTGCCCTCCTCACGCAGCCGCCGTTGCAGCGACCAGCTCGACAAGCCCATTTTTTCGGCAATCTCTTCCAGCACCGGTTCGCCCTGCATCAGCGACAGATTGACCTGCGATCGCGCCTGCTCCACCACGCTTTGCAGGCTGGCACAACTGTTCAGGCGGCGGATAGCATCCTGCATCACCATCAGCAACATCGGATCTTGTTCCGGCATGCTGCGCAGCAGATCGCGTTTCGGGATCAGTAATGAGTTGAACGGTTGATCAAACCACACCGGCGCATCAAATACTTTGCAGTGCTCGTGCCACTGCTCCGGGCGCGGATGTTCGAAGTGCACTTCACGCGGTGCCCAGTTTTTGCCGGCAACGTGGCGGATCAAGTTGAGAAACATGCCGAGCGTCAGCTCCGCATCCTGACGTCTGGAGAGGATCGCGCCGTGGCGCACCTGATAATCGAGCCGCCAGCACTCGCCTTTATCCACCAGCCGCGTCAGCGTGTCGTGCTGATGCCACGGAAAGGCATTTACCACGTTGTGCAGCGCCTGCTCCAGCGTGGGCGAACAGAGGCCGATATACCCAATCAAGCCTAATGACTGCGGTTTGAACTGCTTACCGTAATGCAAACCGAAGTTATCAAAACCGGAATGACGCGCTGCCTCTTCCATCACGCGGCAGTAGTTCACCAAACCCAGGCTTAGCGTGGGGCTCGCCAGCAGTTCGGAGTTGATGCCGCTGATGCCAAAAATACGATCGACATCGCCGCCTTTGTCAGTGATAAACCCGCTCAGTCCGGTGGCCGCCGCCGCCAAAACGCCGCGGTTGCTGGCGCTGACGGACAAGGCGCTCAAGGCTTCAGTGGGTGTTATGAGTGATTGCATCGGAACCTCTGCGTGTGGCGCGAGTGAAACAGGTTGAGGATTCCAGCAATATTCGTACCAGGCGGATGATTTGCGGATTTTGTCGCAGGGTCGCCATGAATGGCGACCTTTGCTGCGCCGCGACAGCGCAAAGCTGCTCACTGCTGGTGCATCAAACGCCAACCGGCAGCTGATTGGTTTCCAGATAACGTCGGCAGAGGCGCACCGAGTGATCGGCCCAGCGCGGCCCAAGGCTCAGTGCCATTTCCGTTTCCGCGTGTGATCCCATCCACGCGGTCATCTGAATGCGGCGCTGGATCAGCAGCGTCGGCACCAGCGCCATCTCGTCATCACTGATGTGCGCCACTTTTTCGTAACCGAGGATCCAGTTATCCACCCATTCGGCGGCGCGCGGATGGTGCTCAACAAAACTGATCGCCGCCGCCAGATCGTGCAGATACCAGCCGAGTCCGCAGTCATCAAAGTCGATCACCCGCGTTTCGCCTTTATGCAGCAGCAGGTTGGTCAGACGCAGATCGGCGTGGATCAAACCATAACGATCCGCCCCTTTGCCAAAGCCCTGTAGCTCCTGCCCGACGCGCGCTACCGCTTCGGCGACGATACCGTGATCGGCCGGATTGAGGTTCGGCGCATCCTGCCAGCGTCCCCAATGGCTATGATCGCTGACCATGGTGTGATGATCCCAGATGATGCGCTGAAAACCCGCCGGTTTCTGCCAGCTGCGGCTGTGCTGATGCAAGCGCGCGGTGATGTGACCCAGCTGCTGAAACGCTTTGGGATCGACATCGGTGGTGGGCATGTCACCCTCAATCCAGTGGAACAACACGGCGTAGCGCTGGGCGCCGTTTGCCATCGGCAGCGTCAGCACGGTCTCACCCTCGCTGGCCGGGATCGCCTGCGGCACCATGATGCCAATGCCACGCAGCGCATCCAGCCACAGCAGCTCGCTCTGAATGTCCGCTTTGCTGTGATAGTTAGGACGATGCAGACGCAGCGCGTAGCGTTTGCCCGCCGCCTGCAACAGGAAGGTGGCATTTTCCGAGCGGCACAGCAGCTTGAGTTCGCCGCGCAGTGCCGCGGGATAACGGGCCAGCGCCTGATGCGCCAGCAAGGTGATTTCAGTATCGGTTAAGGTATCGGACTGTTCGGCACTCATTCATCAATCTCCAGCATCAAGCAAGTGGTATCAGCATGGGATGACGTCGTCCTGACTGCTTGACCGCAGACAACCCAAAGTTGACCGCAGCGTGCATCTGGCACTTTTCTTGCCTTAGAGTTGACCGTGGAGGACAAAACTCACTGCGCCCGCGTCAAGTTTTCCCGCGTCCGGCAGCGGCATTATCACTTCACTGTAGCGCAAAGATAAAAAAGCGCGGTGAAGCTGCCGCACCAACAATGACGACGGGGAGAAGATGATGACGAATAAGCTCAAACCCACGCTGGGCACCCTGCATTTGTGGGGCATTGCGGTTGGACTGGTGATTTCCGGGGAATATTTTGGCTGGAGTTACGGCTGGGGCGTGGCGGGCACGCTAGGGTTTCTGATCACCACCGCGATGATCGCCACCATGTATACCTGCTTCATTTTCAGCTTTACCGAACTGACCACCGCGATTCCGCATGCGGGCGGTCCGTTTGCTTATAGCCGCCGCGCGTTCGGTGAAACCGGCGGCTTGATCGCGGGCCTCGCCACGCTGATTGAGTTCGTGTTCGCACCGCCGGCGATCGCCATGGCGATTGGCGCTTACCTCAACGTGCAATATCCCGATCTCAATCCGAAAACCGCCGCGGTCGGCGCCTATATCGTCTTCATGACGCTGAACATTCTCGGCGTTAAGCTGGCGGCGATGTTCGAATTGGTGGTCACCGTGCTGGCGGTTCTGGAGCTGCTGGTGTTTATGGGCGTGGTGTCGCCGGGCTTCAGCATCGCCAACTTTGCCGCTAACGGCTGGGCGGGCAGCGATCACTTCGGCATGCCGGCGATGTCTGGCATCTTTGCCGCGATTCCGTTCGCCATCTGGTTCTTCCTGGCGATTGAAGGCGCGGCGATGGCGGCCGAAGAGGCCAAAGATCCCAAACGCACCATTCCCAAAGCCTATATCACCGGCATTCTGACGCTGGTGGTGCTGGCGATTGGCGTGATGCTGCTGGCCGGTGGTGCTGGCGACTGGCGCAAGCTGTCGGACATCAACGATCCGCTGCCGCAGGCAATGAAGATGATTGTGGGTGAAAACTCCAACTGGATGCACATGCTGGTGTGGATTGGTCTGTTTGGCCTGATTGCCAGCTTCCACGGCATTATTCTCGGCTATTCGCGCCAGTTCTTCGCCCTCGCCCGCGCCGGTTATCTGCCGCAAAGTCTGGCGAAGCTGTCACGCTTTCAGACGCCGCACCGCGCGATTATCGCCGGCGGTTTGATTGGCATCGCCGCGATCTACAGCGATGGTTTCATTAATCTGCAAGGCATGACGCTGACCGCTGCGATGATCACCATGGCGGTGTTCGGCGCGATTGTGATGTATCTGATGAGTATGCTGAGCCTGTTCAAACTGCGTCGCACTGCGCCAGAGATGGAACGCAGCTTCCGTGCGCCTGGCTATCCGATTGTGCCGGGCATTGCGCTGGTGCTGTCGCTGGTGTGTCTGGTGGCGATGCTGTGGTTCAACCCGGTGATTGGCGGCCTGTTTGTGGCGATTATGGCGGTGGGATATGTCTACTTCCTGGCGACGAAAGCCCAGCGCGATAACGCGCCGCAGGATTCGATGTTAGTGGGTGAGTGAGTGGGTTCGTGCTGGCTGTCCCCCATCCCGGCCTTCCCCCGCAAGCGGGGGAAGGAGACGCTGCCACATGCAGCTTCAGCACTAACATGTGGCAGCATCTTCCTCCCCCATTTATGGGGGAGGACCGAGGAGGGGGAAAGCGAGCACAAACCGAGGAGGGGGAAAGCGAGCACATACAGAGGTGCGTAACAGAAACTACCCTTTCAACGGCCACAACCATGCCGCCCCGCGCACGCCGCTTGAATCGCCATGTACCGCCTTCAGCACTGGCGTTTCACACTCGCGGCCAAACACCCACTGCTTCATCAGCGCCGGCACGGTTTGGTACAGGCGATCGTTGTTACTCATGCCGCCGCCCAACACAATCACATCGGGATCCAGCAGATTCACGACCTGCGCCAGTGATTTCGCCAGACGCATTTCGTAGCGATTCATCGCCAGTTCCGCCACCGGATCCTGCTGCTCAATCAGCTTGATGATCTCCGCGCCTTTCAGCGCTTTACCGCTCAGACGCTGATAATCGATAGCGAAGCCGGTACCCGATACAAAGGTCTCAATGCAGCCCTGCAATCCACAATAACAGGGCACTTCCGCACGATGGCGCAATTCATCCTCATCCATCCACGGCAGCGGATTGTGGCCCCACTCACCAGCATTGCCGTTACCGCCAATGCGCGACTCACCGCCAATCGCTACGCCCGCGCCCGATCCGGTGCCGATAATCACCGCAAACACCAGCGGCTGACCCGCGCCCGCGCCATCTACCGCTTCGGAAACCGCCAGACAATTCGCGTCGTTGGCAATACGCACGTCACGATTCAGCGCCTGCGCTAAATCCTTATCCAGCGGCTGACCGTTCAGCCAGGTGGAGTTGGCGTTTTTCACCCGCTGCGTGTAGGGCGAAATCGTGCCGGGAATGCCGATGCCGACCGTGCCCTGCTGGCCGGTTTTCTCCTCCGCCAGCAGCACTAAATCGACAATCGCCTGAACCGTGGCAGCGTAGTCGTCACGCGGGGTGTTAACGCGATGACGGAACAGCTCCTGACCCTGATCAGATAGTGCAATCACTTCAATTTTGGTCCCGCCTAAATCAATCCCGATGCGCACGATTTATTCCTCATTATTCGTTCTGGTGACCAATACAGTAGAAGGCTGAATCGGGAAAGGCAATGAAACCAATCCGATGTTTCGCTATCATGCGCGCTGACTTTGAGACTTGTGCGCCCGATCGCACCCACGGTAAGGAATCCCGATGTTGTGGTTTAAAAATATGATGGTTTATCGTCTGAATCGTGACATTCCGCTGTCCGCAGACGATCTGGAAAAACAGCTCGACGCCTTTACCTTTTCGCCATGCGGCAGCCAGGATATGGCGAAAACCGGCTGGGTTTCACCGATGGGCAACCGCAGCGAAGCGCTGACGCACGAAATCAACGGTCAGATGGTGATTTGTGCACGCACCGAGCAGAAGATTCTGCCGTCGCCGGTAGTGAAGCAGGCGCTGGAAGCCAAAATCGACAAGCTGGAGGCGGAACAGAGCCGCAAGCTGAAGAAGACCGAGAAAGATTCGCTGAAAGATGAAGTGCTGCACAGCTTGCTGCCACGCGCGTTTAGCCGTTTCAGCCAGACGTATATGTGGATCGACACCGTTAATAACCTGATCATCGTCGATTGCGCCAGCGCCAAGAAAGCCGAAGATACGCTGGCGCTGCTGCGTAAAAGCCTCGGTTCGCTGCCGGTGGTGCCGCTGACGCTGGAAAATCCGATCGAACTGACGCTGACCGAATGGGTGCGTTCGGGTGAACTGCCCGCCGGTTTTGCCCTGATGGATGAAGCCGAACTGAAAGCGATGCTGGAAGATGGCGGCGTGATCCGCTGTAAGAAGCAGGATCTGATTTCCGACGAAATCGCTACACACATTGAAGCCGGTAAAGTGGTCACTAAACTGGCGCTTGACTGGCAGGAACGCATTCAGTTTGTTATCGCCGATGATGCTTCAGTGAAGCGTTTGAAGTTCAGCGACACGCTGCGTGAGCAAAATGATGACATCGACCGCGATGATTTCGCCCAGCGTTTCGATGCCGATTTCATTCTGATGACCAGCGAACTGGCCGCACTGATCAGCAATCTGGTCGAAGCGTTAGGCGGCGAAGCGAAGCGTTAATCCTCTCGATCCTGGTCGCCATTAAGGGTGACCCCACGACAAACCAGCAGGATTTTCGTGGGGTGCGCAATAAAAAAACCTGCGCTTCAACAGAAGTCGCAGGTTTAAGATGTTCTAAAGCTTGAGTTTAGAGGTAGCGGCACAGATAAGAAGAAGGCTCTGCCACCTGCAGATGGAATTCGCTTTGGCCTGGCACGTTGAAGCTGGTGCCAGCTTCGTACCATTTCCACTCGGTTTCGCCCGGCAGCAGCACTTTCAGCGCGCCGCTCACCACCGTCATCTCTTCCGGTTGATTGGTGCCGAAGGTGTATTCACCTTCGGCCATCACGCCAACGCTGGCACGGCCAATGGTCACGCTGTCGAAACCAATGGATTTCACTTTTCCGTCGAAATACTCACTTGTATTGAGCATATTACTTCCTCACAGCACATTATCGTGACTGGCAGATTACTAAGGAACTCACTGATCTGTCACGCGAATTAGCGCCACAGATCGCAACTTGTGATCTCCCTGCGTTAGACGATCAATTCTGCCGCCAGCTTGGCCACCAGCACGTTCGACAGCAGTACCGGAATGCCCAGCATTTTCTGCAGGAAATCGCGGTGCTGCTGGTGATAGCCGATGCAATCCAGCACCACCACATCCGCGCCCTGCTCCTGCAGCGACAAGCCCGCTTCCACCAAATCGGCCTGCTCCGCCAGATACGGACTGGCGACGGCAAAACACGGCGGAGTGGTCAGATTGCGCCACTTGTTGGCTTGCTCGGCAATCTGCTCTTCCACCGGCACCACAATCCCGACTTTATGATCTTGCACAATCGCGCTTACCAGCGGCGGGATGATGCGATCGGGCTCCAGCAGCAAGGCGGATTGGGTTTTCAGCGCGCCAAACTCGCCGGTGCACAGCAGCAAAATGGTGTCATAGCCCTGCTGCTCCAGCGCGTTGATCTTACGTTGCAGTCCCTGCTCCACTTTTGCTACGGACAGGCGCACCTGCTCGCCGCTGGTCATACGCGATACCAGCACCTTGTCGCCCGGCGCGGGCGCATACTGCAGCTCAACTTCGGCTAGCGTCAGGCCGTCAAGTAAACCGGCATGCGCTACCTGCTCGGCGGGCAGATGTTCCAGCAGCAGCGGCAGAATGTCGCTACGCGGTGATTGACCAATCGTCAGTGTGACCAGGGAGATGTTCATCATCAGGCTTTCCGGGTGCGCAGATGGCTGAGACTACCATACAAAGAGAGCAGCAGCGCGTACTCTTGTGGGTCGTAGAAGTGACAGGTTTCACGCCCGAACTCTTTCGCCACTTCCACCGCAAACTTCACGGCTAAAGCGATATCCACTTCGTGGCTGGCGCCGGTGCCGCAGCCCGGCACCACCGATTCGGCACAGATCGCCACGCCGACCACCGGCACATCCGTCGCGGTGGAAGGTTGCAAAATACTGTTGAGGTGATAAACCCCGTTGCCGTATGGCGTGATGTCCTGCGTGGTGATCGGGAAGGTAACCGCCGGTTTGCCGCTGGTCATCTCCATGATGCGTAACAGATCTTCTGACACGCGCAGGATGTAGCCCTCTTTCACCGTCGGCGACAGCGCGTAGCCTTTGTGATTGAGAATGCGGTTACCTTTGGTGGTATCGATCGACAGAATCGCATCAACACCAGCGATCACTTCGTTGTCATTCATGGTGATGTCGTCGCACGGCGAATCCATGAAATCGACTGGCTCGTGCGGACGGGTTGGCGCATCCGGGCAGATGTGGGTGGTGATAATCACATCACCGGCCAGCACGTCGCCTTTGGTCTGCATCTGCGCCAGCTTCAACGCACTGCTCACCGCTGCGACGGCGCCATCGGCATCCGACACCATACCAATGCGCGTTGGACGCGCACCGATACCGCCGAGACGGCCAATGATGCCGAGCGTTGGCGCACTGCCGCCGTTGCTTTTGCCCTGCGCGCCGGGGATATCGATGCGGACGAAATCGGTCCGCCCTTTTGGCCCGCTAACGCGTTTCGTGCTGGCGGTGACGCCCGGATAGGCCGCGAACAGATCGACCACCTGTTGGCCATCGATGTAAGCGCTATCGAGTAACTCAAAGACCTGCAGTGTCTGCTGTAAACTCATCATCAATTTCCTGGATTATTTTTTGCTGCCGCTGGCAAAAAGTGAATGGAAGAAGCTGTAGAGCGCGTCGCCCGCGATAAATCCGGCGGCCATCACCTCCATCGGTGAACGTCCACGCTCGCCCCACACGCGCAGGATGATAATGCGCAGCGCGATGCCCACCATCACCGCCCAACCTGCCGCGGCGTTGTTGATTAACAAGCCGGTCGCCAGCAGGACGCCAAGCTGACGTTTTGGTCCGCCGATCAACTGAATAATCGCGCCCGGAATCGCCCACATCAGCAGGTTGCCGGCTATCCCCGGTTCGGCACCGGCCTGAATGGTTTTGGCATAGACGCGCGCCACCGGCGGCAGCAGATTCTCGGCAAAGAAAATGGTGTGCGCGTACCACACCACGGGAATACAGATCACAAAGGCAATCATCGCGGCGATCAGCTGGATACGGCGACCCCACAGCTCTTGCTGCACATCGGCACCGTTACCGCGCAGGATAAAGCCGGCTTTCAGGTCATAACCCATATCGGCAAACGCCGGACCGGTAGCGGCGGTAAAACCACACAGCAGGCACAAGGCCAGCGGCGGGAAGCCGAGCAGAATACCGAGAATCAGGGTGATCAGCGCCACCGCAAAGGCCGGGAACCAGCCAGAGTGCATGGCAGCGATACCAACAATCAATTCATGCATGAAGGCAGCAAAGGCAGCGTAAAGGATAAACAGCACCAGCATCGGCAGGCCCATCTGACTCCACAGACCGCCCGCCAGCGCCAGCAGCGTGGAGATGACGATGTAACCGACGGTGCCGAAACCCAGCGAACGTTTGACTTCGCTGTCGCTACGGCTGACGTTGACCTGATCATTGCGGCGGCTGCGAATCACCTGCACCACCTGAATTAACGCCACCAAACCGGCACCGACCATCACGCCGTGCGGAATATAGAGTGCGTTGATATCAATGCCAGCAACCGGTTGCGCGTAGGCGCGCAGCAGGAAACCCATACCGAGCATGCTGAGCGCCCAGATATTACCGATAAACGCGGTACCAAATGCCGACATCGGGATCTTCAGCATCGAACCCACGATGCCGCCAACAATCCCCACCACCAGCAGCCAAGCCTGACGACCGCCTTTGTCACCGGCTTTGATCGCTTCGGCTGCCGCCACGCCCGGCGGCCACGCATTGCTGGCCGGGAAGACGCGGGTATCAAATAGACGATAGAGTAAATAAGCATCGAGCAGCATCGCCGCGCTGACGCCTACAAACAGCGGCAGCACCAGTTGCGGCTCACCCAGCGCCCACGGCACCGCAATCGGCATCAACAGGCTGTTGGCCGCACCGAAGGTGGCAGAGGAGATGGCGGTTTGCGCGAGGTTTTGTACTTCAATGGAGCGATAGCGACGAAACCATTGCAGCGGAATACGCGCCAGCAGCATGGCAAACAGCGCGCCGATAATAGAGGTATTGGGTGTTACCCCAATGGTGGTAATAAGCTGAACCCCAATGATGGCGCCGGCAACGGACAGCAGAACCAGCATTAAGGCAACGCCAACGCTTTTTATTGGATTATTTTGACGCATGAGATCCCCGTATTTTCACCCTGTAGAAAACGCTTTAATTCGCAGTGCCCGACACGCGGGACATCAACGTTTTTATATTAATCGTTCCCTGATTATTGAAATAAGCAGGTCCGAGGACCTGCTATTTCCCTGGTGTGGCGCGAATAAACGCCTTCAAAACTAAAATAGGGTTTCCTGTTTTGGACAGGATTATGCGCCGTATTTTTCGGCCATCAGTGCAGCCGTTGCGCGTAGTTCGCTGAGCAGCCTCTCCGGATATCCGGGCGCCGCTTCTTGCGATAAAAACGAGAGACACAGCGCGGCACTTTCACCGCGATGTTTATTGGTTACCGCGACCGCCAGCGAACTGATGCCCGGCAGCGTCTCATTGCGCGCCAGTGCCCAGCCTTGCTGGCGAATTACCGCTAACTCTTTGCATAACGCATCGACGCTCAGCGGCGAGTTCATCGAAGCCGCCTGCCAGTTGCTGGCAAAACGTTCGCGAACCTCGTCATCACTGAGCTGCGCCAGTAGCACGCGTCCGGTCGAAGTGCCGGTTAATGAAACGCGCGAGCCCGGCGGCGTCACCAACTGGGTGAAGAAGCGGCCGTGATACATGCGCATCACCAGCACATCGTCGCCATCCAACACCGAGATATAACCCATGCAACCGCTGCTGGCCGCCAGGCGCGCCATCGGCGCCGACGCGCTATCCACCAGCGGCGTCGACAGATAGTGACCCGCCACCGACAGCAGCACGCGACCAATCTGGAAGCAGCGGCTCTCTCCATCACGCTCAAGTAAGCCTTCACTTTCCATGGTCGCCAACAGGCGCGAGACCGTGCTTTTCGGCATGCCTAACGCATCCACCACCTCGGTAAAGGTCAAGCCGGGATGGCCCTGCGTCACGCCAAAGCGCTGAAACAGCTTCAGTACAGCGGAGGCATTTTCGAGTGTGGTCATGGCGTTGGTTTCACTATATGGAACACAGTTCCTCTTTCAATAACCAGAAAGTAAAGCGCGATGCTTTGACGGTCAAGCGCAAATTTTAAGCCGGACGTTTCTGAGGGAATTTAAGGCAGAATAAAATACGGCGTGAAGTGGGAAATAAATGACGTAATCAGGTGAGTTAAATATTCCGCAGGAAAGTGTGTAACTTTTTTGGAATATTGCAGTTTTTCGGCTGAGATTCTTTACCCTAAATAATTCAAGTTGCAGGGAGGCGGCAAATGGGTGAAACCCAGGAGCTTACTTAGGTAAGTGACTGGGGTGAACACATGCAGCCAACGCACCTGCAGCTTGAAATATGACGGGTAAACTTAATCTTTTTCAGCGTCTTCGTAGCGCTCTTTGGCATCTTGCGCTTCGGTTTCGCTTTTGTGTTCGCTTATTAATGTATCGGGTTTGGGATGGTCGGCACGCAATTCATACCAGGTGACGGTTTGATCCGCCGAACCTTTTTCAACGGCGACAATACGCGCGACGCGCGGATAGGGTGGTTTCGTTGGCATTGTTTTCCCTCTTCTATCAGTTGTCCACAGACAGCGGTGATCCTCTGCCTAACGCTAAGTATAGACAACTGAGGATCGCTGCAAAGAAACAGAGAGAAATCTGAGGGTTTAGCTGGCGCGCGCTAAAGAGAGCGATTGCAGAATTTGCTCTACTACGCGATCGGGCGATTGCATCGCGTTGACTTCATGATGCGCGGTTTGGCGATACAAATGAGCACGCTCACGCAAAATATCGCCCATCTCTTCGGCAATCGGGCGGCCGGTTAAGGTGGGACGCTGCGCGGCTTCCGGCTGATGTTCCAGACGATCGGCCAGCACGTCTGCAGGCGCGTTCAGCCAAATCACCTGGCCGTGTTCGCGCATAAAGCGACAATTCACTTCCGCCAACACCATGCCGCCGCCGGTGGCGATGACCGTATTCGGAGCGGTGACCGCGCGCAGCGATTCCGTTTCGCGGGCGCGGAAGCTATCCCACCCTTCAGATGCCACAATCTCCGCCACGCTGCGTTGCGTAGTGAGTTGCAAATAGTGATCGGTATCGTTAAAGGCATAGCCCAGCGCTTGCGACAGCGCCTGGCCAACCGTGGTTTTACCGCAACCGCGTGCGCCGATCAGATAGATGGGTAATGACATCCGGGCTCATCCTCCGCCGTAATGTGCCGCACGGGCAACGTCATCAGGTCAATAATGCGTCGCATAATACCTGGATTTTATTTTATCAGCCACCCGCGAGGCACGATTTACGCGTATTTCAGTCACATCCTAAGCTAGTCCTTTGATTAAGCTGCAAAAAACAATGCATGAATCGTGCATCGGGCCAAATGTAACAGCGGCCAACATTTCCTTACCAGGCCGCTGATTTACTTTCTTTGGTCGCGCCCTCATATATGAGGCATACCTTAACGGAGGGTTCCCCATGCAAAGCGAAGAACAACAACTTATTGAAAACCTGTTCAGCCGACTGAAACAGGCTGAGACGCAAAGCGGCCCGCGTGATGCTGGCGCAGAGCAGTTAATCAAACAGCATTTACAGAATCAGCCCGGCGCGCCTTACTACATGTCACAGGCGATCCTGATTCAGGAAGCGGCGCTGAAAAAGCTTAATGCGCAGGTTACGGATCTGGAAAATCGTCTGGCGCAGGCGCAGCAGCAACAGGCACCGCAGCAGAGCAGCGGCGGTTTTCTCTCCAGCCTGTTTGGTGGCGGATCGCGCCCGGCGGCACAGCAGCAGCCAGCGTGGGTGAATCCACCGCCGCAGCCACAACAGCAATATGCGCCACCACAGCAGCAATCTGCTGCGCCGGCGGCACGCGGCACCGGCTTCCTCGGCGGCGCATTGCAGACGGCCGTTGGCGTGGCGGGCGGCGTGGTGATGGCGGATATGCTGACCAGCATGTTCCACCATTCGCAGCCGGAAGAGATCGTTAACATCATCAACGAACCGGCGCTGCCGCAGGTCGATAACAGCCTCGACACCTTTAACGGCAACGACAGCAACAATGCGTTCCTGAATGATAACTCGGGCTGGGATAACAACCTGGCGGACAACAATGATTTCGGTGACTTTGGCAGCGGCGGCGACTTTGACGACGATGATAGCTTCGTCTGATCAGCGCTGACGTAACCACTTATCTAGTTCATTGGCGAACAGTTGGCGGTCGCGTTGGCTTAAGGTCGACGGGCCGCCACTCTGAATCCCGCTGGCGCGCATCGTTTCCATAAAGTCACGCATGGTTAAGCGCTGACGAATGGTGTCTGTTGAATAACGCTCTCCGCGCGGATTCAGCGCCGCAGCGCCCTTCTCCAGTACTTCTGCCGCCAGCGGAATATCGCCGGTGATCACCAGCTCGCCGGGCTGCACCCGTTTCACAATCTCGTTATCCGCCACGTCAAACCCGGCAGCAACCTGCAGCGTTTTCAGCCACGGCGACGGCGGTACGCGCAGCGGTTGGTTGGCGACAAAGGTCACGGTAACTTTGGTGCGCTCAGCCGCGCGGTACAGCACTTCTTTGATGACATTGGGACAGGCATCGGCATCAACCCAAATCGACATGATGACTCCTTTTTCACAGACAATGAGGCTGATCTTGCCGTGCTACGGCAGAATGGCAACTGTTTTTGCTGGCCGCCCGCCTTGTTATTAATCCTCGCTGACGTAAGCTTACCCCCACAGAAAATGAACCACTTAGAGGATAAAGCGATGCTGGAGAAGAAAATCGGGTTTGTCGGCTGCGGCAATATGGCGAAAGCCATCATTAGCGGACTGGTCAACAGCGGGCAGATCGCCCCCGCCAATATCTGGGTGTTCGACCGTAAGCCCGCCACCAATCAGGCGATGGCGCAGCAATATGGCGTCACCGCCGCAGACAGCGTGGAAAGTCTGGCGCGCGAAGTGGATATCCTGTTTGGCGCGGTGAAACCCAATGTGATTCTCAAAGTACTGAAAGATCTTGCCGGCCAGCTGAAGAAAGATGTGCTGGTGGTCTCGATCGCCGCAGGCGTGACGCTGGATTCTCTGGCATCGGTGCTCGGCCACGATCGCAAAATCATCCGCGTGATGCCCAATACGCCATCACTGGTGAACGAAGGTATGACCTCGGTGACGCCAAACGTGCTGGTGGAAGCGCATGAAGTGGATGAAGTGGTGGGGATTTTCGAAAGCTTCGGCAAAGCGGCGGTGGTAAATGAATACCTGATTCACGCGGTGGTTGGCGTGAGCGGCTCAGCGCCAGCCTATGTGTTTATGTTTATCGAAGCGATGGCCGATGCGGCGGTGCTCGGCGGCATGCCGCGTGCGCAGGCATATCAGTTTGCGGCACAGGCGGTCAAAGGTTCGGCGCAGATGGTGCTGGAAACCGGCAAGCATCCCGGCGAGCTGAAAGATATGGTGTGCTCGCCAGGCGGCACCACCATCGAAGCGGTGAAAGTGCTGGAAGAGAAAGGCTTCCGCGCCGCGGTGATGAATGCGATGCAGCAGTGTATGGCGAAGTCTGAGGCATTGAGTAAGCAGTGATCGGTGCGCTTTGCCCCTCACCCTAACCCTCTCCCGCAAGCGGGAGAGGGAACTGATCGAGCATGTGGCAAACTCCCGCAAGCGGGAGAGGGAACGGATCGAGCATGTGGCGAACTCGCGCAAGCGGGAGAGGGGTCCGATCGGGCATGTGGCTGCGTCTCCCTCTCCCTGTGGGAGATGGCCGGGGTGAGGGCATCAGGCCGCTGCGTACGCCTCATACAGCGCAATACCCTGCGCCAGCGTCATGGGCTGCTGCATCTCCTGCACCAGCGCTGCTGTCAGCGTATATAACCCGGCAGAACACACCGCCGCAATCATCCCCTCCTGACAATAGAAAGCGATAAACTGCTTATTCTGCAGCGATCCCAGCAGCCGGTAATCGTCCCACTCTTCCGCATGCCCCAGATACTCATAGCGGGTACCGTAATGCGCGGTCCAGAAGAACGGCACGCGGTCATACAGGATCTTTTTCCCTAACATATTCAGCGCCGCGATGCGCCCTTGCTGGTGCGCAACGCGATAGTGCTCAATGCGTTGTGGGCCCTGCACTGACGGATAACTGGCGATATCACCGGCCACCCAGATGTTATCGGCCACGCGCAGCTGGCTGTCGGTAAGCAAGCTGCCATCGTCCTCCAGCGGCAGGTCGTGGATGAATGAGGTCGCCGGCACCACGCCCGTGCCAAACAGCACCAGGCTGGCATCGACTTTTTTGCCACTCTTCAGGCGCACGGCAGTGACTTTGCCCTCGCCTTCCAGCGCCACGGGATCGCCTTCGACAAACTTCACGCCGTTGCTGCGATGCAGATCGTAAAAGTGGCGGCCAATCTCTTCGCCAAACTGTTTAGCAAACGGCAGCGGATGGCGCGCAATCACCGTGACATCAACATCACGATTACGCAGCGAACCTGCCATCTCCATACCGATAAAGCTGTTGCCGATAATCACCAGCTGCTCGGTTTTATCCACCTCTTTGAGTAACTCATCGGCTTGATTAAGCGATCGCAGCAGATGCACGCCGTCGAGATCGTTACCCGGTATATCGAGCGGTTGCGGCACGCCGCCGCTGGCAATGAGCAGTTGGTCAAACTTCACTTGCTGACCGCCTTTAAGGATCAGCGTTTGCTCAAGCGCTTTGAGCTGCTCGACATCGCCCTGAATCCGCTCCACCGTACCCAGCACATCCTGCTGCAGCAGCTTAGGTACATCCTCAATCGCCATTTTGCCGGACGGCACGAATTTGCTCAGTGCGGTGCGATCGTAAGGTGCGGCCGATTCCCGCTCGATCAACACAATATGCCCTTTAAAACCTTCATCGCGTAGCGTCCAGATTGCCGCACTCCCCGCCGCGCCCGAACCGAGAATCACGCATACCGGTGACTCACCTTGTGCGGAGGGCGCACTGGCGGGCGACATCGCCTGTGGGCTGACCAGCACTTTGCCTTGTTCGATGCGCACCGGATAACGCTTAAGATTCGCCAGCGCCAGCGGCTCGCACATCTGCCCATCCTGCAGCTGAAACACCGCTTTGTGCCACGGACAGATCAGCTTGTCGCCACACACCGCGCCCTGCTCTAACGGCGCCCCGGCGTGCGGGCATTTGGCCTGAAACGCCTGCACCCGCTCATCGTCACGAATCAGTACCACATCGGTGTCGCCGACGGTAAATTTGGTGGGTTTGCGCTGTGCCAGCGACTTGAGTTCCACGACAGTTTGATAGCTCACGTTAGGCCTCCTTTCTTGTGGTTTTTGAGGTAATCAGCAAATCCCTACAAAGAGTAAGCCTGGCAAAGCATGGTGATTTGTCCGCATCGACAACGCGTTACGGTAGGTAAGTTATTGTTTATTCGCTAAAGATAATCTTCACCATACCGCCACACGACAGCGCCTTGCTTCACACAGCCGCGTAAAGCCACGCCGCCGTCCGCCTGAGCAGCCAGCAGCAGCACATCGGCGGGTGCGCCGCAGGCCAAACCTTGTTGCTGCGGCAGATTGAGCTGCCGCGCCGGACGAACAGACGCCATCTCAATCGCCTGCGCCAGCGTCGCCAGCTGATGGCGCAGCAGGAAGTTCACGCCCTCCAGCAAACCACGCGCCGATCCCGCCAGCAGCTGCGGCGCATCGGCGATGCTCAGGCGTCCGCTAGCGCTAAGCTGCACGCGGCCGCCAATCGCGGTGTCGTAGATGCCCGGCGGCTGCCCAGCGAACGAGGTGACGTCACTGACCAGCAGCGCCTGCTCGCCTTTGGCACGCAGGAACACTTTCAGCACGTCCGCCGGCAGGTGATCGCCATCGGCAATCAACGTGGCCGTCAGCGCATCTTCCGCCAGCTGCTGCCAGATGTAATTGGGATGACGCGGCAGTTGCAGATGCGCGCCGTTGCCGAGATGGGTGGAGAGCGTCGCACCCGCGTCAACCGCCGCGTGAATTTGCGCTGGCGTGGCGGACGTATGCCCAATGGCGACGCGCACCTGCTGCGCCACACAATGTTTGATCAGCGCATCGCTGTGCGGCCATTCCGGTGACAGCGTGAGCAGGCGAATATGCTGCTGCGCGGCTTGCTGCCAGCTGTCGAACAGTGCGATATCCGGTGCGCGAATCGCCTCGCGCGGATGCGCACCGCGCGGCCCATCTTCAGGCGACAAAAAAGGTCCTTCCAGATGAAACCCCGGAACGGCGCGTGCCACGTCAGGATACTGCTGGCGGGCGCTGGCGAGTCGCTGCATCGCCTGCGCAATTTCCTCCGGCATGGCGGTGATCACCGTTGGCAGAAAGCTGGTGACGCCCTGCTGCCACAGCGCGCACGTGGCGTTTAGCACATCCTCTTCGCTAAAAGGAAAGTGGTTGAAATCGACGCCCTGAAAGCCGTTGACCTGCAGATCGACCAAGCCCGGCGCGAGGATAATCTCCTCTTCCAGTTTATTCAGCGCGCGCACATCACTGATGGTGCCGTGCTCAATCTCCAGCTCAATCGGTCGCATCGTGCGGTAATCGCGACCGCGCAAAATGAGGTTAGTCAAAGGTCACCTCCGGGCAGGCATCGCTGTCGGTATAGAGCGTGCAATCGGCATGCTGGCGCAGGCACGTCGCCGGACACGCGGTCGAGATCGCATCCTCAAGCGTTGCGCGCACCGCCGCGCGTTTGCTCGCACCCGGCACCATGCAGAACAGCCGCGCACCACTCATCAGGGTGGGAATGGTGAGCGTCACGGCATGCGTCGGTACCGCCTCGAAACTGGCGAAACAGCCATCGTTAACCTGCTGCTGGCGGCAGGCATTATCCAGTTGCACCACCTTAACGGTGAAAGGATCGTTGAAGTCGGCCACCGGCGGATCGTTGAAGGCTAAATGGCCGTTCTCGCCAATACCCAGGCACACTGCATCAATCGGTGCAGCGGTAAGTTTTGGCGCGTAATCCGCACAGATCACGGCAGGATCGCCGCAAGATGGGATCAAGTGAACTTCGCCAGGCTGCACCACATCAAACAGCTTCTGGCGTAAAAAGTGGCTGAAACGCTGCGGCGCATCCGTCTCCAGCCCGATGTACTCGTCCATATGGAAAGCGTGAATACGCGACCAGTCGATATCCTTTGCCGCAATCAGCGCGGCGAGAAACTCGTTTTGCGAGGGCGCGGCGGCAAACACCATGCGCACCACATGCTGTTCACTCAGCCGTTGACGCAGAAACGCGGCCACATCCTGCGCCGCAGCAGCACCTAATGCCGCGCGGCTGGCGAAGCGTTTGATCCGTAAGCGATCTCGGGTTCCCTGTTGTAAGAGCGTCATGTTATCCCTCCTGAGAGACGTTACTTTTATGCGCCCAGCGCTGTGCGGCTGGCGCATCCTGATCCTGATTGAGTGCGTTCAGCAGCTGATCTACTTCCGGGCGCACCGGCGCGCGGCGTAACCAGCCCATCACCACAAACAGCACCAGCGAGGACATCACCGGCGCAGCCACCACGGTGGCGGTGCTGACATCGGTAAAGACAAATTTCACGCAGAAGAAAGTGCCGACGCCGATCGCCCAACTCACCAGCGCGGCGGCGCTGCCGCTGCGACGAAATGCCGGCAGCAAACCCAGCAGCATGGGAATGGAGATCGGGCCGACTAAGCCGCCAAACCAGATGATCAGCAGCGACAGCACGCCGCCGAAGTGGCTGGCGTTCATGGCAATCACCAGCGTGGTGATAATGAAGATAAAAGCGGTGAGCCGCGCCACCAGCAGCGAGCTTTTACCGCGCTGAAAGTGTTTCGGCAGCATGCCGGGCAGGATATCGCGCGTCACCACCGCCGTAATGGCGTTGGCATCCGACGAGGTCATCGACAGCGTGTGAGTAAACATCGCCACCAGCACCAAACCCACTAGACCATTCGGCAGCAGCTCCATCGCCATCATCGAATAAGAGCGCGACGGATCGCTGAGATTGGGAAACAGCAGCGGCGCTGCCCACATCGGCCAGAACAGAATCAGCGGCCAGATGAGATAGAGCGCGGCGGAGAGGCGCGCCGCTTTGCGTGCATCGCGGCCGGCGGGCGCGGCTATAAAGCGCTGCGCCAGATTCCAGGTGCCGCCGTTGTAGCTCAGCGTGTAGATGACGAAATAGGCGAGAATAAAGCCGATGCTGTACGGCTCCTGAATAATCTGGGTATGGGTTGGCGGCAAACGCTGCCAGATGGTGAACAGTTCAGCAAATCCGCCGAGATGCACCGCCACCGCGACCACCATCACAATCGCGGCCACAAATTGCACCACGAACTGGCCGAAGTCGTTGCAGGCATCCGCCCACAATCCGCCCATCACGGTGTAAAACAAACTCAGCGCGCCGGAAACGCAGATGCCAATCAGCGGATCGAGTCCGGTGAAGACGTTGATGATGACCGCAATTGCCGCCCACTTCGCGCCGACGTCAAAAGTTTTCAGCAGCACCCCGCTCCACGCCAGCACCATTTGCGTTGGCAGGTTGTAGCGCGTGGCGAGATATTCCATCGGCGATTCGATGTTCATATAGATGCGCAAGCGCGCCCAGCGCGGCGCAAACAGGCGTGAACCTATCAACACCGCAATCGCGATGGGAAACGCCCACCAAAAATAGATGGTGATGCCCATGTTGTAAGCCACCGCCGCATAGGCGACAAACACCGCCGCGCTGTAGCCTGACATATGATGCGACACGCCCGACAGCCACCACGGCATTTTGCCGCCAGCCGCAAAGAAATCACGCGTGCTGCCTACCTTGCGCATCGCCCACAAGGTTATAGCCACAATCATCAGCGCATAAAGCGCCATCACAGCATAATCAAGCACATTCATAGCAGACTCCACAGGTAAAGGCTGCCCAACGAACGCTCTGGCTTCGCGGGGATTGAGCGGATGGAATAATTAGTCATTATTTAGGACTAAAGCATCCTGGCAGCGTTATTGGTGCGGTTTTGTGATGAGGATCCTGATATGAGTTTTTCCTCTGACGTGATAAGTAAAATTGAATATGTTTGCGCCGCAGCTTACAGCAATAAAAAAAGGGTTCACGCTAAACATGAACCCTTATTCCTTTTCACGCATGAGTGATTTAAAAACGGCGACGATTTATCGCTAATTAAATCAGCTTTTCTTCAGGCACGAACTCATAAACGTTTTACGTGCATCGCCGGTGAGCTTTTTATCGCTCGCATCAGCATTACAGGTTTTCATCTTCATTTGTTGCGGCGTCATACTGCCTATTTTGCTGTCTTTTTTCAGACAGTCACTCATAAAGCTTTTACGCGCATCGCCTTTCAGATTTTGTGTACCGGCGCTCTGGTTACACTGGGTCATTTTTTCCTGCTGTGCGGTTTTCTCTGCCGCACTCGCTCCGCCTGCAATCAGCAAGCCTGCTGTCATTATTGCCAAAAGACACGATTTCATTACCGGATTCTCCGTAGCATTATTGCTCTCTAAGCATGGCACGGAATAAGCAAATACGAGAAATCGATAATGACAATTGCCTGCAAAAACAGGCGATAGCCATTATACGCGCGGATGATGCAGCAACTTCTCTACGTAATTACGCAACATGGTGGTATCGGGCGTTTCAGCCGCGGGAGCGACGGGCGGCATGGCTAATTTAATAGCGGCCTCAATGTCGTGGAATTGATCGGGATTCAGTTTGCGCAGCATCGCGGTTAACACGATTTCTAATGCCTCGACCTGAGCCACTAATTCTTTAGACTCTTCTTCTTTTTCAGCCAGCTTTAGAAGGAGTTCCGCAATCAGGTTTTTCATGCGACAAGCTCAATGAGAGAAGAAAAACAGACGTTAGCATTGCGCTGAATAAAACAACAAGGATTTTTAAGCCGTTTTAGAGAAAAAACAGCCAAACGGCAGAATAAAAAAAACCGGCTAGATTTCAATAGTTAATAGCGAAACGTTTCTCTGAACGCTTAATGGTGAATTGAAACGTTTCGCTTATTCTATTAATTAACGCCGGTGCTAATTAGCGGGGCCCCATAAAGCCGCGACCCGGACCGCCGCCACCATGACCGCCGCCCCAACCGCCGCCACCCGGAGGTGGGAAAATACAACCGCTCAGCGCGGTGACCAATGCCACAACTGCGGCGATTTTAATCATACGGACCATAATTACCTCGGAATGGTGAAATCGGGCTGAGTGTATGAGGCCGCACCGGGCACGACAATACAGAATTCTCCGCAACCCGGCGCTATTCATCTCTGCTCACCACGCTTAACAATTTACTGGCACTAAAGCGGCAAAAACATTGCACGGGTGACATAGATTGCTGCCAACGCGCTGCGCAAAATCGTGGTTGATCGCTTTACAGCCGGTGCGATTTCACGCAATGTGAGCGCATTACAATAAATGAGATCTCATCATGAGCTTATCTGCTGTCTCCCTGAGTGAAATTCTGGCGCGCCGTGACTGGGAAAATCCGGTGATCACCAGCCTTAATCGACTGGATGCGCATCCGCCGTTTGCCAGCTGGCGCGACGAAATCAGCGCGCGCGACGATCGCCCTTCGCCTTCACGCCAGCTATTGAACGGCCAATGGAGCTTCAGCTACTTCACGCAGCCGGAAGCGGTACCGCAAAGCTGGCTGCTGCAGGATTTGCCTGGCGCCGATGCGCTGCCGGTGCCCGCAAACTGGCAGCTGCACGGCTTTGACGCGCCAATTTATACCAATGTGCAGTATCCAATTCCGGTAACGCCACCTTTGGTGCCGCAACAGAATCCTACTGGATGCTACTCGCTCACATTCAAAGTGGATGCTAGCTGGCTGCAACAGGGCCAGACGCGCATTATCTTCGACGGCGTAAATTCGGCCTTCTTCCTGTGGTGTAACGGCCAGTGGATCGGCTATTCGCAGGACAGCCGCCTGCCCGCCGAGTTTGATCTCACTCACGCTTTGCAGCCCGGCCAGAACCGCTTAGCCGTGATGGTGCTGCGCTGGTGCGATGGCAGCTATCTGGAAGATCAGGATATGTGGCGCATGAGCGGCATCTTCCGTGATGTCAGCTTGCTGCATAAGCCGGAGACGCAGCTGGCCGATGTGCAGATTGAAACCGCGCTGAGCCCGGAATACCTGCGCGGCGATCTGCGTGTCAGCGTCAAGATCCACGCCGGCGATCGTCAGCCCGCGCAGTGCCGTCTGCGCGTCAGTTTGTGGCGCGGCGACAGCTGCATTGGTGAGCAGGAACAGGCACCCGGCAGTGCGATTATCGACGAGCGCGGACATTATCCCGAACGCGCCCTGCTGATCTTGCCGGTCAACCAGCCGCAGCTGTGGAGCGCCGAAACGCCGCATCTCTATCGCGCGGTGGTGACGCTGATGGATGAAAACGGTGCCGTGCTCGAAGCCGAAGCTTACGACGTCGGTTTCCGCCGCGTCAGCATTGAACAGGGCCAATTGTGCCTCAACGGCAAGCCGCTGCTGATTCGTGGTGTGAACCGCCATGAACATCACCCGGAAAACGGTCAGGTGGTGGATGAAGCCAGCATGCGCCGCGACATCGAGCTGATGAAGCGCCACAACTTTAACGCGGTACGCTGCGCGCACTATCCTAATCATCCGCTGTGGTATCGCCTGTGCGATCAATACGGCTTGTATGTGGTGGATGAGGCGAATATCGAAACGCACGGTATGCAGCCCATGAATCGCCTCTCCAGCGATCCGCGCTGGTTCGCCGCCTACAGCGAGCGCGTCACGCGCATGGTGCAGCGCGACCGCAATCATGCCTGCATTATTATCTGGTCGCTGGGCAACGAATCAGGTCACGGCAGCACGCACGATGCGCTCTATCACTGGGTGAAAAGCAGCGATCCGACGCGTCCGGTGCAGTACGAAGGTGGCGGCGCCAACACCGCCGCCACCGATATCGTCTGCCCGATGTACGCGCGCGTCGATCAGGATCAGCCTTTTCCGGCGGTGCCAAAGTGGTCGCTGAAAAAGTGGATTGGTTTGCCGGGCGAGACGCGGCCATTGATTCTGTGTGAATACGCCCACGCGATGGGCAACAGCTTTGGCGGTTTCGCTAAATACTGGCAAGCCTTCCGCCAGTTCCCGCGCTTGCAGGGCGGCTTTGTCTGGGATTGGGTCGATCAAAGCCTGACGCGCTACGACGACAACGGTGAAGCCTGGCAAGCCTACGGCGGGGATTTTGGCGATACGCCAAACGATCGCCAGTTCTGCATGAACGGGCTGTTTTTTGCCGACCGCTCACCGCATCCGGCGCTGTTTGAAGCCCAGCGCGCGCAGCAGTTCTTTCAGTTTCAGCGGGATGCTAACGAGCCGTATCGCTTTACCGTCAGCAGCGAATATCTGTTCCGCCGCAGCGATAACGAAGTGCTGCGCTGGTCAATCGAGCAGGATGGCGTTGCCATCGCCAGCGGTGAATTGCCGCTCGATCTCGCCGCTCAAGGCAGCCAGACCTTTACGCTGCCCGCCAGTGAAGATTTGCAGGGCAACGCGTGGCTGAATCTGGCGGTGCATCAAATCAACGCCACGCCGTGGTCCGAAGCGGATGCGCGCGTCGCCTGGGATCAGTGGCCGCTGCCCGCTGCGCTGCCGGTGCGCGTTGTGGAGATCGGTGCCACCGCGCCGGAACTGATCGCCAATCACGATTTGGTGGCGGTGGTTGTGCCGCAGCAGCGCTGGCACTTCTCGCGCCGCAGTGGCGAGCTGGTGCAATGGTTTGTTGATGATGAAGAAACGCTGATCACGCCGCTGCAGGAGTGCTTTATTCGTGCGCCGATTGATAACGATATCGGCACCAGCGAAGCTGCCAATGTTGATCCCAATGCGTGGGTCGAGCGCTGGAAACGTGCGGGCTACGATGAGTTGCAAGCGGTGCTGGTGGATATGCAAGTCGATAGCCTGAAACACAGCGTGCTGATTGAAACCTGGCATCAGTGGCTGGCCAACGGTCAGCTGGCTTTCACCAGCCATAAACGCTATCAAATTAATGCTAACGGTGAGTTGTCCATTAGCGTCAATGTGGAACAGGCGCCCGGTCTGCCGCCGCCGGCACGCATCGGGCTGCGCTGCCAACTGGCGAAGTCGCCGCAGCAGGCGAGCTGGCTCGGTTTAGGCCCGCACGAGAACTATCCGGATCGCCAACTGGCGGCGCAGTTCTCGCGCTGGCAGCTGCCGCTGGCAGCGCTCAGCACCGCGTATGTGTTCCCCGGTGAAAATGGTTTGCGCTGCGGCACGCGTCAGTTACAGAGCAATGGCTTGCAGGTGAGCGGCGACTTCGCCTTTTCGCTCAGTCGCTTCAGCCTTGAACAGCTGCGTGCCACCTCGCATCGCCACTTATTGCAGCAAGAGGAGGGCTGCTGGCTGCACCTCGACGGCTTCCACATGGGCGTCGGCGGTGATGATTCATGGAGCCCAAGCGTTAGCCCGGAGTTTTTGCTTTCTCAGCAGCGCTGGCACTACGCGCTGACGTTGCGTCAGTAGGTTTTTCTGCGGTTTCACGCTGGCTCAAAGGTGGAGTCAGCGTGGTTTTCGGCCGACGATAGAAGCGGCGCAGGAAGATCACGTTAACCATCACCACCATCGCCGTGGCGAAGAACACCCAGCGATAGCCGGTTGCCGCCGATACCGCCGCGCCCAGCAGCGGACCCGCCACGTTACCCAAGTACATAAACGATTGGTTGTAGCCGAAAATGCGCCCGGTGACGTTATCGCGTGAATGCCGCACCAGCAGCGTTTGCACCGCCGGCATCATGGCGCCATCGGCAAATCCCAACAGGAAACGCAACACGCCCAACTGCGTCGCGCTGGTGACAAACGACATCGCCACCAGCAGCAATAATGACACCATCATGGTGGCGAGCAGAATGCGTTGCGTGCCAATACGATCGCCGAGTTTACCCAGCCGTGGCGCGGAGATCAGCGCCGATACGCCCGGCAGCGCGGCGATCACCCCGCTGAGAAACGCGATGTTCTGCGCATTCGGTGCCAGCTCACGCACGAACAGCGTCAGGATGGGGTTCACCGAGCCGTTGCACATCTGAATCACCATGGTGGTGAAGAACAGGCAGATCATTAAGCGCGGATTATCGAGGGTGCGAAACACGTCGCGCCCGCTCAGCTTGTCCTGCTTGCTAACCGGCGTATAACCGGTCTCTTTTATCAGAAACAAAGTGACGAGAAAGCTCACCATCAGCAGCACGGCGGTGACGATAAACACCATGCGTAAACCGAGCCAGTCCGCCAGCAAACCGCCAATCATCGGCCCGAGAATGACGCCGCTGATTTGCCCGGTGGAAACACAGCTCAGCGCCCAGCCGCTGCGTTCGCGCGGTACCTGCGCCGCCACCAGCGCCATCGCATTGGGAATGTAGCCGGACGTAAGGCCCATCAGCGCGCGCAGCAGCAACAGCTGCCACGCCTGAGTGACAAACGCCTGCAGCAGAATCACCGCGCCCATGCCGAAAGAGGCGCGCAGCAGCATTAGCTTGCGCCCTTTACGGTCAGCAAGGCTGCCCCACAACGGCGCGACGGCGGCAGAAACAATGAAGGTGACGCTGAAAGTGAGTCCAGACCAGACGCTGAGCGCGTTAGCGCCACGAATCCCGAGTTCTTCCACATACAGCGGCAGGAAGGGAATGATCTGACTGATAGCAAGGCCGGTAAAAAAGCAGCCAAACCAAACGGATATCAGATTAACTTTCCAGGACTCGATGGAGCGTAACATGGGCGTGGGCATCAGCAGAATGAAACGAGAGTTCAGTCTAACAATCTCATAACATTACCGGACGGCAAAACATGGCATGGGCGAAAAAACGCAGTTTTACACTGTCGAGCGTGATTTTGCTCACAGCAAATCATGTCTGAAAGCCGTTTTTTAGTGTCTTTATGTGCTGAAACCCTGCCTGCCGCAAGATAAGCGCATCGCAATGGCAGGCAAACGTGAAAAAATATGTCTACACGTTACTGACAATATTCCACACCGCATCTATGTTTAAAAAACCACCAGTTATCACTGGCGACGCGCTGTCTGTTCTGGGCAGTCCGCATGATTAAACCCAATTTCCCCATGCTGCCATTATCCGGCGGTGGGCATCGTTGTCTCTGCGGAGGTCAGCTATGAGAACCCAGCCAAACAGCGCCAGTCGGGCGATTACCGACTACTTCAATAGCCCAGCCTGGCATGCACCGCATGAGAGCGACATGTTAGCGGCGATCATGCGCGAACTGATGGATGACGGACAGCCTGCCACCAGCAAAGCGATTATTGCGCGCGTGATTGATAAGCTGGAATTTGAAGGGGATGAACAGCAGTTGCAGAGCTACCGCAACTTACTGGCAAAACTGCTGGAATCGGGGCCGCAGAAATAGCGGCCCACGCCACTATTTTACCGCACGCAGATGGTCGGCTTCGCTGACAAATGCCTTGCCGCTTTGACGCTGGTACAGGCAGAGTTCGCGTCCGACCTGATTTTTCATGTGCTTTTGCGGATAGCGACCTTCCAGCAGCAGCGCATCAAAGCCCACGCTATCATCATACGGAATCGGCTTACCCACCAATTTCGCTGTCTTCAGGCCGCTGGCCTTGAGACAGCTTTGCTGCATATTTTTGTCGTTCTGCTGCCATGCGGCTTCGCTCGACGCCTGCGCCAGCGGACTCAACAACATCGTTAACAGCAGCAATTTTCCACGCGTTCTCATCATCACTCCTCCATCAGCCTTGCAGGCCGAAAGATAAAAAAATTCCCGCCGCAGCGGGAAGAAATAAGACGAACATTGCATATTCGAGAGTGACGAGGAAATCTCCGTAGTGCGCAGTTATCCTCGCCCGGCGCTGTGACAGCCATATGACAATGCAATGTCGTTTTTTTGTTATCCGCAGTACACCCGGGAAATTTTACCGCTTTGATCCGCCGCGAAATTTATCCGACGCAGATTGAAATCCATCGTTACCGCTGAATTCCACGGAATAGCACGCACGGGCACCGCGAAGCGTTTGTTGTCGAGCGTCGATAATGGCTGACCAACGTAGTTTTGGTATTGCGATGCGCCGCACTGATCGGTTTCCGGATCGTGGCTGGCAGCCGCGCTGGCGTCAGGTTTGCTGGCTGACTGGCAAGCGGTCAGGGCAAAAAAGGCCGTTACCAGTAGCGCTTTTCCATAATGGGTCACAAGTTTCTCCTCCTGGATAAATAGACAACCGGTTTTTGAGAGTAGCAAAGCGTGACCGTGAAACGGAAATTTTTACAGCAGATTGGTCGCACTAATCAGCTCAAAAGGGCGATCTTCCTCTCAAAAGTTAGGATTAATCGCACGCACTGTCTAAAAATCAATCCGCCAGCCACTACAATTAACTAAGAATTTTCTTAGCGAGGAGGCAATGATGGAACTGGTGATTTTTGTTGGCTTCGCCGCTCTGATGACGTTTGTTGCGATCAGAGTGCGTTAAAAGGCCGCGCACATTTCGTAGCGGCGCGATTTATCACGCAATGCATTGCGCCGCTACAATGTGTGCAAAATCAATTAACGGTTTCCTCTTCCTGTAACCGCGCATTAAAGGCTGCCAGCGACATGGGTCGGCCAAGGACATATCCCTGCCCTTCTTCACATGACAGCGCTTTCAGCGCCTTTAGCTGTGCTTCGGTTTCAATCCCTTCTGCGGTAATGGTCAGCGCAAACGCGCGAGCCAGACCGACAATCCCCGCCACCACCGATTGCGCCTGCTGCGATTCCGGGAACTCCTTCATCCATGAACGATCGATCTTCAAGCCGTTGAATGGGAAGGTTTTCAGATAGCCCAACGCCGCATAGCCGGTACCAAAATCATCCACCGTCAGCCGCACGCCGAGCGCGCGCAGGCCTTGCATGATCTCCAATGCGCGATCCGGATTTTCAAAAGTGACGTTTTCGGTGATCTCCAGCTCCAGCCGTGTGGCCGGTAATCCACTCACCTCCAGCGCATGCGCCACGCGCTGCACCAGATCGTTATTACGAAACTCCACCGGCGAAATATTCACAGAAACATAGCGCTGTTCGCCCCAGTCGCGGGCGTCCGCGCATGCGCGCATCAGCACCCAATCGCTGATCGCAGCGATCAGGCCGTTCTCTTCCGCTAATGGAATAAAGCGATCGGGTGTGATCCATTGGTCGTCAGCTATCTGCCAGCGAATCAGCGCTTCCGCGCCAGCCAGCTGCCCGCTTTGCAGCTGATAGCGCGGCTGGTAATGCAGCGTGAAGGCGTGATTGTGCAGCGCGCCCTCAATCGCCTGCACCATGTCGCGTTTTGACTGCAGATGGTTCGCCATATCGGTGGAGTACCAAACCCACCGATCGCGTCCGGCACTGCGCGCCTGAGCCAGCGCAATATCGGCCAGGCGTAACAGCGCTTCCGGCTGAGCCGCATCCTGCGGTGCTGATACGATGCCCATGCTGGCGGTGAGGCTAATTTGATGCGATCCGCTGATGATCGGTTGATGCACCATGCGCTGCAGCGCACGACAGCGATATTCCACACCCGCCCGCGTGCTTTCGCGCAGCAGCAAAATAAAGGCATCGCCGCCGAGCCGGGCCGCCAGTTCATTCGGCGCCAGCAAGCTTTTCAGCCGTGTCGAGATCTCATTCAGAACGTCATCACCGACTGCGTGGCCCCACGTATCGTTGATCGGTTTGAACTGATCGAGATCGAAACTGATGACAAACAGCGGATCATCCGCGCTGACGCACTCCAGATACGCGGTTAAATACTCCTGCAGCTGCATGCGGTTCGCGAGGCCGGTCAGCATGTCATGACGTGACAGAAACTGAATGCGCGCTTCGGCGTCCACTTCATGAGTGATATCCGACACCGTGCCGCGAAAACCCGAGCGCAAGCCGTTACGCCGAATGGCTTTCGCCATTAACTGCCCAATGCGGCGCTCGCCGTTGGCCGACATAAACTGGCAGCGCAGCGGCACAGGTTTCACCTCTTCGCCTTGACGCATCAGCCAGGAGACCAGCGAATGGCTGGGATGGCTCAGCAGTTGATCGAGCGGACGTCCAATCCAGCTTTTCACTTCATGGCCGGTCACCGCAGCAAAGCGCGACGAGAGATAACAGAGGCGGCCCTGTGCGTCGACTTCCCAAATCCAGTCCGACGCGGCTTCCGCCAGATCGCGAAAACGCTCTTCGCTGTTGGCCAACTCACGCTGACTGATCGCCAGCATTTCAAAGCGACGATCGGAGATCACCGCGTTGTGCAGTGCATGCCGCAGCACGCGACGCGTAACCAGCGCCACCGCCAGCGCGGTGAACAGCAGCAGCGGCATCATCAGCCACATCACGCCGAAGCCGGGATTTTTCGGCTGCCAGCGCAGCACCAGGGGTTCGCCCTGCAGCACCGGCTCCACCAGCCGTGGCTCAAACCGCGCATCGTTTAGATCGCTGGCGATGCGCGGTTCAATCACATTCAGGGCTTTGCCCAGCGTTTGCAGTTTTTGTGGCGTGAAAGTGTTAACGAACACCATGACCGAAGCGGGGCCGGGCATCGTCGGCAAATCCTGTCCTTTGCCCGGCGTAATCGGCGCGGCCACGACAATCGCCGGGTTACTCTCCACCAGCGCATTGCCTGCAACGGCGTCATGCCGTGAGCGCGCCGCGCTTAGCAGTACGTTGCTTTGTGCGCCTAACAAGCTCTCAATCGAAGCATCCGATAATTCACCGTTAATCACCGCATAGCGGGTTTTCCCATTGCCATCGACCACGAACACGCCGTCGTAGTGATACTCCTTGTAAAGCCCCGGACCAAAGTTCTCTTCGTCCCACGCCCAAACCTTATTGACCGTCAGATGCAGGTTCTTCCAGCCTTCGCCCCAGTTAGCATAATCGCGCGCATCGACGAGCATCTGTTGCTGCTGTTGCTGCCACGCCTGACGCATCAGATTGGCATCCTGCTGGATTGAGTCGATGTTTTGTCGATGGGCGATAACCAGCACCATCACCACAGAGAGAAGTAGCACGCCAAACAGCAGCGAGGATAAGGTGCGCAGAATGCGCCGCGTCAGCCTTACCGTGTGTGCTTCCATATTGGTCCTGGCGGCCAGTGCCGTGTGCCGGTGAAACTCAGAATTCATGCGCATTGCTCGTAGAATACAGGCAGCAAAAAAAGGCGGATGACAACGCAGACTGCGCACATCTCCACCCTGTAAGGGTTTGATCGGTTATCGGCCCCAAGCGCCGCAGATTTAGTCTTGTTGGTGGAATATTTGAGCAGCGCAAATGTGCAGCACGCCACCTCGACAGGGATGATCGGCGTTGCTACTATGCGCTCTCCTCTGCTCGCTGAGTCGCCTATGGACACCCAATCCGACAAAGTTACGTTAACGCTGTTCTACGTGGGTAGCTTTGTGGTCTATTACCTTGTGACCATGCTGGTTACGCTGTTTCCCAATTACGGGATGCTGCGTACCAACGGCTTGCTGATGCCGGTGCTATGCCTGGTGGAGTTTGCGGTGATCTATCCGCTGTACCGTTTTTACTGTCAGCGTCGCAGCGACATTCCGCTGGGCTTTGTGCGTCCAATGCAGGCGCTGCTGTTTATCGGTTTGCTGTTTGCTTTGATGGTGGCGCAGACGCAGTTTCTGCAACCCGAAGGCTGGCTGATTGCGCAATCGCAGCAGGGACGCAGCTCGATGTTGATTCTGCTGCTCACCGCCGTGCTGCTGGCGCCGGTGTTTGAAGAAGTGCTGTTCCGGGGATTTTTACTGCAAGGTTTTCTGTTGTGGGCGCCGAGAAGCCGTTTTGCCTGCATGCTGCTCACCTCCCTGCTGTTCGCCGCGATGCATACCCAATATGTGCACTGGGAAACGCTGGTTGCCTTAACGCTGTTTTCCATGCTGCTGTGCTACGCGCGCCTGCGCAGCAACAGCCTGGCGCTACCGATTTTCCTGCACACGCTGAACAATTTAATCGCTATCCTGCCCGCCTGGTATTTCGCCTGACCAAAGCAAAACAGCCATCCTGAGATGGCTATGTATGATGCTTACACCTGTGTCAAACCGCCATCCACACAGATTTCTGCGCCCGCGATGTAACTGCTCTCGTCACTGGCGAGGAACAGCGCGACGTTGGCCACCTCTTCGGGCTTGCCCATTCTGCTGAGCGGAATAGTGCTGGTGATGCCGTTGCGCACCTCTTCAGAAGCCGCCCGCATCATATCGGTATCGATCGGGCCGGGCGCCACCACGTTAATGCGGATACCGCGCGCAGAGAGCTCGCGCGTCCAGGTACGGGCAAAGGATCGCAGCGCGGCTTTACTGGCGCTGTAAACGCCGTATCCTTCGGTGCCAATCACATCGGCAATAGAACCAATCAATACCACGCTGGCGCCGGGCTTCAGCAGCGGCAACGCGGCCTGCAGGGCAAACACCGGCGAGCGCACATTGAGGCCGAAGATGTGATCAAAATGCTCAGCGCTAATCTCATCAATGGTGGCGTACTCCGCCATCCCAGCGTTGATCACCAACACATCCAGCTGGCCGGATTCACGCGTGATCGTTTCAATAATGCGCGTCAATTCACTCTGCTGGCTCACATCGGCACGCAGCGGATGCGCGTTGCCGCTGATGCTGCTGCTGGCGGTCTGTAACTCCTCGTCACGGCGCGAGGTAAACCAGGTGGTAGCGCCCTCACTGGCAAAACGCTGGCTGATTGCCAGACCAATTCCTTTTGCGCCGCCCAGTACCACTGCCACTTTGTTATCCAGTCTGCTCATCTGCTCTCTCCTGTTTGGGTAGAAAGCTGATGGTATATATTTTATATTTAATAACAATTACGCACTTCATTTATACCAGATATCGCGGAGTATATCGCCATGGCAGAGATCGACGGTAACAGCTTGAGAGATGTAGGAAAAACCCGGCCGGTGCTGGAGCACATCACCAATAAATGGTCGATTTTAATTCTCACCGTGCTTTGTACTAAGCCGTCGCGTTTTAACGAGATTCGTCGTCGGCTGGATGGCATCACTCACAAAGCGTTGGCGGATGCGTTAAAGCGGCTGGAGCGTAATGGGCTGGTGAATCGCGAAGTGCTGAACACCGCGCCAATCGGTGTGGAATACAGCCTGACGCCGCTGGCGCAGACGCTGCAACAACCGTTTATCGCGTTGTATGACTGGGCGCTGGAGCACGGTCCATCACTGGAACGCGCGCAGGAAGAGTACGACCGCACCCACACGGATGAGATCGCCTAGGGCCGCCATTCATGGCGACCGCTGGCACAAAAATTACTCTTTTTCCGCTTCGAAATGGGTTTTGAACTGTTCGTAGATAGAAATCATGTTGGAAGCATCACCGTGCAGCGGGCTCAGTTTTCCCGCGCGCACCAGTTCAATCACCAGTTGCAAGGCGGCTTGTTTTGGGCTGCTGGCTGGTTGGGCAATTTCGTTCGACATGTTAACTCACTCATCGTTTTTATCAGGGCCGCATAGTTTATCCCAGATTGAGCTACGGTTGCGCACTGCGATGCGTATAATCTTGCGAGCCGGACAAGAAAGCCGCTCAGGGTGATAATTGACTCTCAACGCGTTTAGCTATACTGGATCAAAAAAGGGAACGACCAGCCACACATTCCGTACCAGCGAGAAGGTGTTAAAGGAGTCTGATTATGCTGATTGGTTTTGTTTTATTAGTGAGCGCGTGTGGGCATGATGCCTGTGATGCCTTACCGGTTTCGGAGCGTATCTATCCGACCAAAGTGGCCTGTGAGCAGATGGCCGATCGCATCCATAAAGTGCGGCCAAATGTGGTCTTACTTTGTGGCGAAGTGCACCGTTAATTCGGTGCCAGCTTGATTAAAGTTGCGCAAATAGTAGCCAAACGGCATTGCAAGAATGGGTTGTAGCGTTCAAAATATAAGCTGCTTTTCACTATCATCGTTGTGAATCCAATGAAAACATCTCGCCCCCGTCGTCCAAACGGACGCTGGGTTTATTACATTTTGTATGATGGCATTCTCTGGCCCTGCCCCGTACGTTGGGAATGGGAAAGCGGCTTCGGTGGCTGGCTGCCATTCTATTTCTCGCCCACGTTTGAGTTCGTGGCGGGCGATCCACGCAAGGCGTATCGCATTGCGCGCAGCAGTGCGCGTAACGTACGCCAGACAGACGGTGAGTACGCCTGATTGATTAGCCAATCTGCCATGGGAACCATGACGCCGTGAGCAGGTAGTGCAGTAACTCCAGCACCAAAATCACCATCACCAACACGCCAAGCTTGTGGCTGCTGATCCACTCTTTCATCCCCATATCATCGCCGCCCAGCGAATCAGCATCAGCGCCCCGCAGATGCACAACAGCACCACGATCATTTTCCAGTGTTTGGTTGCAGCCAGTTTTTTTGCCACGCATCCTCCAGACGACAGAAAGCAACGGTGCGCCCTAAGGCGCACCGTTGATTCTAACGCTGGTCACCCATTTGGGCGATTATTTATTCAGCGTGTAGTCGAGCGTGATTTCAGCATTCAGTACCTGAGAAACCGGGCAGCCCGCTTTGGCTTTCTGGATGATCTCATCAAACTTCGCGTCATCAATGCCCGGTAAGACGATGGCGCTGGTCAGCGCGATTTTGGTGATGGCAAAACCGTCACCCTTTTTATCCAGCGACACATCCGCGGTGGTATCAATGCTTGTTGGCGGATGCCCTTCATTGCCCAACATCAATGACAACGCCATTGAGAAGCAAGCAGCGTGCGCAGCACCAATCAGCTCTTCCGGGTTAGTGCCCTTCTGGCCTTCAAAACGGGTATTGAAACCGTACGGTTGATTGCTCAACACGCCGCTTTCGGTACTTACCGTACCTTTGCCTTTAATATCGCCTTCCCAATGGGCCGATCCTTTCTTATGAATGGTCATGTCATTCCTCCTGTTGTGTTCGACAGCTATTGAGTATAGACAACATGACTCATTCTGCTGGATTAGCTCACCGCGCGTGGACGCGCCGGACTCAAGCCCGCCTCGCTCAACAGCGCGTTAGCCTGCACCAGCGAAGCCTGCGTAATCTCTTTGATCGATTTCGCGCCGGTCAGCGTCATCGCCACTTTCATCTCTTTCTCAATCAGGTTGAGCAGATTTTCAACGCCGCGCTGACCTTGCGTTGCCAGCGCATAGACAAACGCGCGTCCCAGCAGCACGCTGTCGGCTCCGAGGGCGATCATCCGCACCACATCCAACCCGCTGCGAATCCCGCTGTCGGCGAGAAGGGTAATATCGCCTTTCACCGCATCGGCAATTGCCGGCAACGCGCGCGCCGACGACAGCACGCCGTCCAGCTGACGCCCGCCGTGATTCGACACCACAATGCCATCGGCACCAAATCGCACCGCATCGCGCGCATCTTCCGCGTCGAGAATGCCTTTAATCACCATCGGGCCATCCCAGAATTCACGAATCCACTCCAGATCTTTCCAGGAAATCGACGGATCGAAATTGTTCGCCAGCCAGCCGATGTAATCTTCCAGCCCGGTCGGTTTACCAAGATAAGTGGAGATGTTGCCGAGGTCGTGCGGACGGCCATGTAAACCGACATCCCACGCCCATTGCGGATGGGTTGCCGCCTGCCAGTAACGACGCAGCGGCGCATTGGGGCCGCTCATGCCGGAGTGCGCATTACGATAACGTGCGCCCGGCGTCGGCATATCGACAGTGAACACCAGCGTGGTACAGCCGGCGGCTTTGGCGCGCTCCAGCGCGTTGCGCATAAAGCCGCGATCGCGCAGCACATAGAGCTGGAACCACATCGGACGATTAATGGCCGGCGCCACTTCTTCAATGGGGCAAACCGACACGGTTGAGAGCGTAAACGGAATGCCTTTCAGCGCCGCCGCGCGCGCCGCCTGCACTTCACCGCGTCGCGCATACATGCCACACAAGCCGACCGGCGCCAGCGCCACCGGCATCGACAGGGTTTCGTTGAACAGCTTGGTTTCGAGGCTCAACTCCGACATGTTTTTCAGCACGCGCTGGCGCAGCGCCACGTCGGAGAGATCGGCGACATTGCGCTTCAGCGTGTGCTCGGCGTAAGCGCCGCCATCCAGATAGTGAAACAAGAACGGTGGCAAGATGCGTTGCGCCGCGGCGCGATAGTCACTGGCAGCAGAAATGATCATCCGTTATTTTCCTTGTGCTGAGGTTGGTGGCCCGGCAGACGCGTAATGCGCGCCTGGCGCGCCTCATCTTCATGCAGGGTTTTCATAGTGGTGTGAACAAAGCCGAGATGATCCATCGCCGCCTGGCGCGCCGTTTCCGCATCACCGGCCATCACCGCATCAAACATCGCCTGATGCTGTTCGTTAAGACGATTAAAAATCACCGGATGGGTATACATGCGCTGACGGCTGTGCAGCACCGAGGATTGCAGCAGATCGAAAAAGCCGCGCATGGTCTGCAGCAGCACCACATTGTGCGAGGCTTCGGCGATGGCGAGATGAAAACGCAGATCGGCCTGCGCCGCGAGATCGGCATCGTCGCTCTGCTTAATCTTCAGCAGCGCATCAAAGGCGTAAGCCAGCCGCTCTTTATCGGCTTCGGTGGCGCGCAACGCCGCATGCCACGCCGTGCTGGCCTCTATTGCGTGACGCGCTTCAAGGATGTCGTAGCGATAATCGGGATCTTCAGCCAGCAGTTGACGAATCGGCTCTACGATGCGCTGTTCCGACCATGGCTGCTGCGGCTGACGCAGCCAGGTGCCGCCACCGCGTTTACTGATTAACACGCCGCTGCTGATCAGTTGCTGGATCGCCTCGCGCAGTGACGATCGCGATGAACCAAACTCGGCCGCCAGCGCGCGTTCGGACGGCAGCCGCATGCCCGGCTCCAGCTGATGCTCGGTAATCCAGGCGCAGAGCCGCGCCCGCAGCGTATTTTCGGTCATCGCATTATCCTGAGAAAGGCTCCCCCACGATGCTGCATTGGTAGGACCAAAATGCAGCAGGGCGGGCTTGATGGAGGAGAATGGTTAATGCTTTGTTATTTCGATGCAACGAAACAGGCGGGATTTTTCATGTTATGTGACGACGCGGCCACATTTGAATCTTTTGGTAGGACCAATTACGCCGCAGTCCGGCCAAAGGCCCGATCATAACTGCGCGGATGAAAGCGCAGGTTCAGCAAAATCAGCCCGACCGTCACCGCCGCCTGCATCAGCCAGACGCTGGAAAAACTGTGGGTTAATGCCTGCAGCTGACCGGCGATAAACGGCATGCAGCCGGCGATGATAAAGCCCGCGCCCTGCATAAACGCCACCAGCCGTGCACCGGCCTGCGGATGCGGCAGGTGATCAAGCGCCAGCACCATCGCCAGCGGGAATGCCGCGCCCAGACCAAATCCGGCAATCGCAGCCCACAGCCACGGCGCGAACAGCGGAGCAAACAGAAAGCCGCTCATGCCGATCAGCTGACAAACCAGGCTGATAATCAGCTGCGGACGCCGATCCGCCTTACGCGCCAGCAGCGGCATCAATAGCGCGCCCGCAACCTGACACAGAATCATTGCGCCGAGCAGCGATCCGCCGGCCTGCGCCGACCAGCCAAGATGATGATAGGCATCCGGTAGCCACGCAACACAGGTAGCGTAACCACCGTTCACCAGGCCAAAACTGATTGCCAGCGTCCAGGCGCGCGGCGTGCGCCACAGCGACGGCAGCGCAACGTTTTCCGTACTGGCGGCGGTTGGTACGCGCACGTAAAGCCACAGTGCAATCGCCAGCAGCACCGGCAGCGCCCAGCCGCTCAGCGCCAGCGGCTCGCCCAAATGATCGCTGAGCCACGGCGATAACGCCGCCCCCAAACCGCCGCCGCCCATCAGCGCACCGGCCCACAATCCGGTGACCGGCGCGCTGCGCTGCGCAAAGCGCTGACGAATCAGGCCCGGCATCGCCATCTGTACCACGCCCACGCCAAGGCCGCCAAACAGCGCGCTGACCACCAGCCAACTGCCGTCGTGGATCACGCCACGCGCCGCCAGCGCCAGCAGCAGCAGCGTCAATCCGGCCAGCAGCAAGCGTTGCAGCGGCACGCGCTGCATCAGCGAAGCGCTCAGTAGCGCGACCGCGCCCATCATCACCATCGGTACCGCAGGCAGCAGCGAAGCCGCCAGTGAAGAGAGTCCCATCGTCTGCCGAAGCTGGCCGAGTAACGGACTAAGAGAAGTGAGTAACGGTCGCATATTCAGCCCAGCCACTACCAAAGCGGCGAGCGTTAATCCGTTGAAATGTCGATTCATACACAATCCAGCTGCAAAGAGGTTGTCAGCATCGCAGCAGTCGTTACTATTTGGAAATGAAATAACACCATAATGACCAGTGGAAAAATGAATCGTCAGCCGATGTTTACCCCGCAGCAACTGCTGAGTTTTGTCGCGGTGTGTGAAACCGCCAGCTTCACCCGCGCCGCCGAGCGCGTGCATCTGTCGCAATCCACCGTGAGCCAGCAGGTGCGTCGGCTGGAAGAGATGATCGGTAAACCGCTGTTGCAGCGCACGTCGCATCAGGTGGCGCTCACCGAAGAGGGCGAGAAGCTGCTGGGCTATGCGCGCCGCATCATCGCGCTAAACGGCGAAGCGCACGACGTGCTGAGCGATAAATGGCGCGACGGCGTGCTGCGCCTTGGCGTGCCGGAAGATTTCGCCGCGCCGACCGCCGGTTTGCTGGCGGAGTTCAGCCGCGATCATCCGCAACTGCGCCTTGATGTGATGAGCGGCATGTATGTCGATTTGCATCGCGCCTGGCAGCGTGAGGAGCTGGATATCATGCTGATCAAACAGCCGGGCGGTGAACGTCCGCTGGCTGCGCGCCCCGAGCCGCTGCTGTGGCTGGACAGCGCCGCACATCCCTGCTTTGAGCAAACGCCGGTACCGCTGGTGGTGTTCCCGCAGCTCGGTTTATATCGCGAGGAGATGGCGCAGACGCTGGATAGCCTCGGCCGCAGCTGGCGCATCAGCTACAGCAGCGCCAGTTTGGTGGCGCTCGCCAGCGCCAGCGCCGCCGGATTGGGCTTAACGCTGCTGCCCGCCAGCTGCCGCTTGCCTGAGCATCGCGTATTAGGGGAAGCCGATGGTTTACCCACCATCAACCATTTTGAACTGGCGCTATTTTGCCGTGCGCCGCAGGACGAACTGCAGCAGGCGCTGGCCGCCGCGCTGGTGACCTTTTGTCAGCTGCAGTGGCAGTGATTTTTCCACTGCTAACCAGTGGCAAATATCGCAGCGCGCTGCGTAGAGTTTTGCCAGATTAAGCATTTCTCATTTGATGGAACCTCTGATGCAACTGACCTCTCCCACCCGTCGTGAATTTCTTAGTCTGACCGCCGCCGGAAGCCTGCTGGCCGCCGGCATCAGCTACGCTGCACCCACTTCACCGCTGCTCGCTAACAGCACACAGCCGCACACGCCGCCACCGCGCGTTGCGCACTACCAGCTGCTCAATGTCCGCCTCGAAGAGGGCTTTGAGCGCGACGGTAAAGAGGTGATCGCCACGCGCACCGCGCTGTACGACATCACTATCAAAGACGGCACTTTCGCGGCGATTGATGCCGCAGGCAAAGCGCGCAACGCCGCCCTGCCTCAGTGGGATGCCAACGGCGCCCTGCTGCTGCCGCGCACCCGCGATATGCATATCCATCTCGACAAAACCTTTTACGGTGGTCCGTGGGAAGCGCCGCGTCCGCGTCAGGGCAAAACCATCATGGATATGATTGCGCGCGAACAGGTGCTGATCCCGCAACTGCTGCCAACGTCGCAGGCGCGTGCTGAAGCGATCATTGGTTTGCTGCACAGCAAAGGCACCACCGAAGCGCGCAGTCACTGCAATATCGATCCGGTTAGCGGCCTGAAAAGCCTTGAGCATCTCAAGCTGGCGCTGGCGAATCATGCGGAATTCCCGTGTGAAATCGTTGCCTTCCCGCAGCACGGTTTACTGCACTCGAAGGTTGATGGCTTGATGCGCGAAGCGATGCAGATGGGCGTGCAGTTTGTCGGCGGGCTGGATCCGACCAACGTGGATGGCGCGATGCAGGCGTCGCTGGATGCGATGTTCCAGATCGCCCTCGATTTCCAGCGCGGCGTGGATATCCATCTGCACGAAACCTCGCCATCCGGCGTGGCGGCCATTCAGTACATGATCGACACCATCGCGAAAAACCCGCAGCTGAAGGGCAAAGTGACGCTGAGCCACGGTTTTGCGCTCGGCACGCTGGAAGGCAAAGCGCTGGATCAGATGATTACGGGCATGGCCGAGCAGCAGATGAGCGTGGCGTCGACCATTCCGATTGGCAAGCTGACCATGCCGCTGCCGCAGTTGCAGGCGGCGGGCATCACGGTGATGACCGGCACGGACAGCGTGATCGATCACTGGTCACCGTTTGGCACCGGCAGCATGCTGGAGAAAGCCAATTTGTACGCGCAGCTGTATCGCGGTTCCGATGAGTTCGGTTTGAGCCGCGCGCTGCATATCGCCACTGGCGGGATTTTGCCGCTGTCGAATCAGGGCGAACGTCAGTGGCCGAAGGTCGACGATGAAGCCAGCATGATGCTGGTCGAGGCCAGCTGCTCCGCCGAAGCCGTCGCCCGCATCTCCCCGGTCCGCGCCACCTTCCACCGCGGATTGCCAGTGTTCAGTGCGTAAGCCAAAAATCGCACATTCCCGTAGCGGCGCGTGGTTGAAGGCACCCAACAAAAAAGCCTCCGCAAGGAGGCTTTACGTACGACATAAACAGGCAGCATGCGCACACCCGGTGAGTGCTGGATTTTACGAAAGCATCTGAATCGCCAGCGCATACAGCCGCTGGTTTTCATCGTCGCTGACAGGCTCTTCTTCCGCGTAACAGGCAATCATAGAGCTGACTTTATCCGAAGATAAGGTTTCCCCATGCAGATGCAGCGTTAACACGGCGCGGCCGACGATTTTCAGAATGCCTTCGTTTTGTCCCTGGACATAATGACTCAATGAAATGACCTCTGAAATATTATGGGTATTTACTGATTAGCCAAACGGCGGGGTAAATATAAAGCAAATCGGCCATTCGTTTTAATCAGAATTTTACCTAAGCGAAGCCATTCATTAGCACAATACTTATAAGTAAGCATTAACAAACCCTGATAATGCTTGTTTAATAACGCTAATTCTCCTTTTTCGTTGCATATGCCGAGGTTTAGCGCCTTCATTGCAGAATAAAATCAACCTCAAAAGCATTAGAACTTCGCAACAGTATGCGTATAAAAACGAGACAAGCCTGCTATAACGCTAACGGTTTTCAGGCAGGCAGCAGAAGCGCTTTTGCCATTGCCGATCACGCCCCTTTCTGCCAGACTGACCGCCGCCATCCTACCCGCAATTAGAGACTTTCCCGTGACTGCTTTTTCTACCCTGACGCAACTGCCCGCCAGCCAACTCGATAACCTGCGCGAGATGGGTTTCGACGCCATGACGCCGATTCAGGCCGCTTCCCTGCCCGCGATTCTGGAAGGGCGCGACGTGCGTGCGCAGGCGAAAACCGGCAGTGGCAAAACCGCCGCCTTTGGCGTGGGTTTGCTGAACCGCATCGATAACAGCCAGTTCCACACTCAGGCGCTGATTCTGTGCCCGACGCGTGAACTGGCCGATCAGGTCAGCAACGTGCTGCGTCAGCTGGCGCGTTTTACCCGCAACATCAAAATTCTGACGCTGTGCGGCGGCCAGCCGATGAGCGCGCAACGTGATTCTTTAGTGCATGCGCCACATATCGTGGTGGGCACGCCGGGCCGTTTGCTCGATCACCTGAAGCGCGACAACCTTGATCTCAGCCAGCTGCAAACGCTGGTGCTGGATGAAGCCGATCGCATGCTGGAGATGGGCTTCCGCGACGACATGGAAGCGATCATCGGCTTTACGCCAGAAACGCGCCAGACGCTGCTGTTTTCTGCCACCTGGCCGGATACCATCGCCAGTCTCAGCCAGCGTTTTCAGCGCGATGCGCTGGCAGTCGCCACCGAAGATAAAACCGAGTTACCGACCATCGAGCAGCAGTTTATTGAAGCCAGCGCCAAAGAGCGCCACAGCCTGCTCGGCGCGCTGCTCAGCCAGCAACAACCGGCCTCCTGCGTGGTGTTCTGTAACACCAAGCGCGAATGTGACGACGTTGCTGCCGCGCTGAACGAGCGTGATATCAGTGCGTTAGCGCTGCATGGCGATCTGGAGCAGCGCGATCGTGAGCGCGTGCTGATTCGCTTCGCCAACGGCAGCATCCGCGTGTTGATCGCCACCGACGTCGCTGCACGCGGTCTGGATATTAAATCGCTGGCGCTGGTGGTGAATTTCCAGCTGGCGTGGGATCCGGAAGTGCACATTCATCGCATCGGCCGTACCGGCCGCGCCGGTGAGAAAGGGTTGGCGGTAAGCTTTGTTGCCCCCGACGAAATGGTGCGCGCCAATGCGCTGGAAGAGTATCTGCAGCAGAAGCTCAATTGGGTTTCCTCCAGCTCGCTGAAAGGCACCAGCGCCAAATCGCTGCCGGCGACCAAAATGACGCTGTGCATTGATGGCGGCCGCAAAGCCAAAATCCGTCCGGGCGATATTCTCGGCGCGCTGACCGGTGAAGCCGGATTCAGCGGCGACCAGATCGGCAAGATCGATATGACCGCCACCCACGCCTATGTTGCCATCGACGCCGCTCAGGCGAAGAAAGCGCTGATCAAGCTGAAAGAGGGCAAGATCAAAGGCAAAAGCGTGCGCGCCATTCTGCTGAAGTAAAGAGTACACGCGTGAGGGCGATCGCTCTCACGCTAAAATTTCCGCTATCTCCCCCTTCATTTTTTTTCTCTTCTGCCGATAAGTTAATCATGGCGATATTGCCCTGCCCTTTACTCAGCCCAGATCTGCTCCGAGGCCATGATGGATAATTTTCAGAAAGAGATCGATGAACGCGCCAACCTTGCGCTTTCCAATAAATTCGAACTGCTGTTGTTCCGACTGGGTTCCGATCAGCTGAAAGGCAAATCTGAGCTGTACGGCATCAACGTGTTTAAACTGCGTGAAATCGTGCCGATGCCCACCATCACCCGCGCCGCTGGCATGCAATCGCCGCTGCTTGGCATGGCGAGTATTCGCGGCCAGTTTATTCCGGTTATCGATCTGCCCGCCGTCACCGGCTGCAAACCAGAAACCGGCCTTAACCTGCTGCTGGTGACCGAATATGCGCGCAGCACTCAGGCGTTTGCGGTGGAATCGGTGGAGAACATTGTGCGTCTCGACTGGAGCCAGGTGCACACGGCGGAAGCGGGCATCGGTAGCCGCAACATCACCAGCATCGCCTGTCTGGATACCGACGGCCAAAGTAATAATCTGGCGATGGTGCTGGACGTTGAGCAGATTCTGTATGACATCATTCCTTCAGTGCGCGGCGTTGAGCCAAGCGCAGAGACCGCCAAAGACTTCAATCTGAAGCCGGGCCAGGTGGCGATTGTGGCGGAAGATTCCAAAGTGGCGCGTCAGCTGCTGGAGCAAGGCCTGAAAAGCATGGGCATCCCGGCGATTATGCACAACACCGGTCTGGAAGCCTGGATCAAAATTAACGAGATGCAGAAAGAAGCGGCTGCTAATGGTGAGTCGATCCACGACAAGATCGCGCTGGTGCTGACCGATCTCGAAATGCCGGAAATGGATGGCTTTACCTTAACGCGCAACATCAAACGCGATAACAACCTGCGCCAGATTCCGGTGGTGATCCACTCTTCACTCTCCGGTAGCGCCAACGAAGATCACGTGCGTAAAGTCGGTGCCGATGGTTACGTGGCGAAGTTCGAAATTAACGAGCTGTCGAATGTGATCCACGGCGTGTTGAAAAAGCCGCGTTAATGATCGTAACGCCACCGTTCATAGCGTAATGCTTGTCAGTTAAGACCTGAAACCCTTAATTACCGAGAGCACACCTTGTAGCGGCGCAATTCATTGCGCGATAAATCGCGCCGCTACGGAATGTGCGGTGATTTGATAAGGTGCTTAACTGATCGGCATTACGCCATTCCTGGCGACTCTTCAACCAGGATCCTCCCGCCTCACTTTCCCATCCAGTCAAAAATCAAGGTTAACGTCATTAATCAAACCGTGACGCATCTCTAAAAAATTAAAGTTAAAACATTAACAACCGATAACTGATAGCGCTTGCGCTGGTGCTGCCATACCAGATTTGTCACGCTGCGTAACCATTTTTACCTTAGAAAACATCAACCTGATGCGGGCGCCTTGCCTGCTTTTCCGTCTTGAAAACATCAATTTTTGGCATTACGGGGAGAACCAATGTTGAGCTTAAAGAATATGAAGGTCGGCGTCCGTTTGGGCATCGCCTTTGGTTTAGTGGTGGCACTGTTAGTCATTGTCGGCATCACGTCGATTACCAAAATTAACAACATCAAAACCGGTATTACGTCGATTGTGGAAGACCGTTACGTAAAAGTGCGTCTCGGTTTTGACGTCCGTGACGGTGTTAACGATCAAATTAAATATCTGCGTGGCATCGTGATTGATACCACGCGTCCGGAAAATAACGTTAAACGTTATCAGCAACTCGCCGAAGCCACTGAGCATACCAACAACGCGATGAATAAAATCAAAGCGATACAGGTTACCGAAGTGGGTAAAAAGAAAATCGCCGGGCTGCTGGCGGCCAGTGACAAATTCGAGGCCGAGAAACATCAGCTGATTGAGCTGGTACGCGCTGGCGATGCAGACGCCGCCAGCACCTATGTACTGAAATCCATTACCGATACGCAAAACGCTTTCCTGGCGAGCGCGGTGGCGTTTGCCGATTCGCAATCGCAGCAGTTACAGCAAGAAGGCGCGAAGATTATTGATAACGGATCATCTGCTATTGAGATGACGCTAATCTTCTCTGCTCTCGCCATTGCGGCCTCCATCGTATTAGGCTTTATGCTGACGCGTTCAATTGTGCGTCCGCTGAATGAAGCGGTGGAAATCGCCGGGAAAGTCGCGGCAGGCGATCTCAGTTCGCACATTGAAATCAGCGGTAAAGATGAAACCGCCGTGCTGATGCAGGCGCTGCAGGCGATGAACGACAATCTGCTCACTATCGTTTCCGATGTGCGCGCCGGTTCCGATACCATTGCTGTCGCCTCGAATCAAATCTCCAGCGGTAATATCGATCTCTCATCACGCACCGAACAGCAGGCCAGCTCGCTGGAAGAGACCGCATCGGCGATGGAACAGATGACCGCCACCGTCAAGCACAACGCCGAAAACGCGCGGGAAGCCAATCAGCTGGTGGCCAACACCTCCAACGTGGCGAAGCAAGGCGGCGTGGTGATGGAACAGGTGATCGAGAAGATGGAAGCCATTACGCTCTCTTCGAAGAAGATCGTCGATATTATCAGCGTGATCGACTCCATCGCCTTCCAGACCAACATACTTTCCCTTAACGCCGCAGTCGAAGCCGCACGCGCCGGTGAGCAAGGCCGTGGTTTCGCCGTGGTAGCCACCGAAGTACGTAATCTGGCGGCGCGTTCGGCATCTGCCGCGAAAGAGATCAAGGTGTTGATTGAGGATTCGGTCGCGCAGGTGGATGAAGGTAGCCGTCTGGTGACGCACGCCGGTTCAACGATTGGTGAAGTGGTCAACAGCGTGAAGAGCGTGGCGGATATTATGAGCGAAATCACCATTGCCAGCAGCGAGCAAAGTAGCGGGATTAGCGAGATCAACTCAGCGATTACGCAGATGGAGGCGGTGACGCAGCAGAATGCCGCGTTGGTGCAGGAAGCCTCAGCGGCGTCGCAGGCGTTGCAGGAACAGGCGGATCGCCTGGCGCAGTCGATGAGTGTGTTTAAAACGGCTGCGGTGTAATGATGATAAGGTCGCCATGCCTGGCGACCTTTCTGATATGTATGCTTAACTGACCAGCGAATAAGCAATCGACGAAATCGCCAGCACGCCAACGATCACCACAAACACGTTACTGATTTTTCCGCTGTACTGACGCATCGCCGGCACTTTCTGAATGGCATACATCGGCATCAGGAACAGAATCATCGCAATAATCGGCCCACCCAGCGTTTCGATCATGCCCAGAATACTGGGGTTCAGCGTCGCCACCAGCCAGGTGGTCAGCAGCATAAACGTGGTGGTCAGGCGATTCAGACGCTGCGGCGTGACGGTTTTACCGCGGCTGCGCAGAGACTTCACCACCATGCCGTTAAACCCTTCACGCGCCCCCAGATAATGCCCGAGAAACGACTTCGTGATCGCCACCATCGCCACAATCGGCCCCATCCACGCAATCATCGGTACATTAAAGTGGTTGGCTAAATAGGACAGAATAGTGATGTTCTGATCTTTCGCCGCCTGCAGATCGGCGGGCGACAGGCTCAGCACGCAGCTGAACACAAAGAACATCACCGTCACGACCATAAGCAGATGGGCGTTCGCCAGGATGCGCGAACATTTCTTCTCCGCGCCTGCGCCGTACTCATCGCGTTTGGCAACGGCAAAAGAGGAGATAATCGGCGAATGATTAAAGGAGAACACCATCACCGGAATCGCCAGCCACAGCGTCATCAGAATGCCGTGGCCGCTTACATTCGCATCTAACGACAACGTTTCCAGCGCTGCACCATGCCAGTGCGGCACCAGATAAGCCGCCAGCAGCATCAGCACCGCCACAAACGGGAACACCAGTATGCTCATCGCTTTCACAATCATCTGCTCGCCAAAGCGCACCACCGTCATCATGCCGATGATCAGAATCAGCGACAGCAGCGCACGCGGCGGCGAAACCAGCCCCAGCTGATGCACGATAAAGCTATCAACGGTATTGGTGATCGCCACGCTGTACATCAGCAGGATCGGATAGATAGCAAAGAAGTAGAGCAAGGTGATGATCTTGCCAGCGCCCACGCCAAAGTGCTCTTCCACCACTTCGGTAATGTCTTCGCCGGGATTTTTACCGGAGAGCACAAAGCGCGTTAACGCGCGGTGCGCGTAATAGGTCATCGGGAAGGCAAGAATCGCCATGATAATTAGCGGAATCAGCCCGCCTGCACCGGCGTTAATCGGCAGGAAAAGCACGCCCGCACCAATCGCCGTACCGTACAGACCCAGCATCCACACGGTATCACTCTTACGCCAGCCCTTAGCCGCCGTTTCTACGGTGCCAAGCGTACCGGTTTGTGAGTTGTCCATCTGTCTCTCCAGAATTACAAGCTTTATCAACATGCAGCCACAAAGATGGCTACCCATCATGGCGTGGGCTGCTCCGCCCGGCCGGAACGCAAAGGATGACGCTTCATGAGATGAAATTCACGCATCCTGATGTTTTGCGCCGCAGTAAATGCACGAAACATGCGCGCAATCGATTGCATGGGGCGCTATTTGACATGAGACGCGGAATGAGTGCAAGAAGGAGTAACGGGGAGTCAGCAGAAAGGCGTGAGGAAAGTGGAAAGGTGTGGCAACGCTGGGCTGTTACCACGGGTAGTACAGATGACATAAAGAGCAACTCCCCCGGCCACTAGCCTCTGATACAGCAAATGCGTCCAGAGGCTAACGCCGGGAGAATTTAATTAGAATGCGCGCATTCTGTAGAGTGCATAAAGAAAATAGTACGCTGTGAGTGTATTCAAATTCATAATCATGTACTTCAATTTTTCATTTTTATTCAGCAGGATGAAAATACCTTTTGAGTATTTACCCCGCTTTATTTGATCAATTTCCTGGGCAATATCCGCAGGTGAAAACGATGAGTGATACATTGCGGTCACGATTTGCATATCCAGCGCCAGTACACGTTTGGAGATGCCTTTAAGAAAATAGTCGAGATCGCTGGCCTGATATTTACTGATGATCGAATCATACAGTGCGGTGAGAAACTGTTTACGTACTTTCAGTTCACTGTATTGCACTTTACGCTTCGATAATGAACCCGCCACGTCTTCATAATGATAAGCCGCACCCGGCGTGACCAGAAAATTGCTAATGCAGCTGAAGAATTTAAGGTTAAATAGCAAATCTTCGCTCATGGAGATACCTTCCAAAAAGCGCAGGTTCAACTCCTCAATAATCTGACGGCGATAACATTTGTTATGCAGATAACCGATGTTATCACTCATCTCCAACTCACCGAGCACATAAGGAATGTCCTCCTGACTGAAGAAGCCCGCCTGCGACACTTTGCCCACGCGGTTGTCGTTGAGGTTGCCCACCATCAAATCGACAGATTCCGCTGGCCAGGCATCGAGATTCTGTTTGAAGATCATCAGGAAGTTATCATCCACCCAATCATCCGCATCGAGGAATAACACATATTCACCGCTGGCTTGCTGCATTCCGCTATTTCGAGCGGCGCTGACACCGGCATTAATTTGGTGAATTACCGTGACCTGCGAATAAGCACTGAACTCCTGCAGAATATTCGCGGTTGAATCGCTGCTGCCATCATTAACCACAATCACTTCGTAACTGCTGAACGTCTGTTTAAGCACGCTCAGTAAGGTACGTTTAATGGTTTTTTGTGAGTTATAGACGGGAATGATAAGACTAAACAGGGGTTTTTCATTCATGATAAACTCTCTTTACTGTCTGAGGTTTTGATATTGTTAAATAACAGCCATAGTTTCCTGGGATTGATAAAAATTTGATGAATACGCATTACGGGTTGAGCAGGGAAAAAGTAATTAAGCAGGGAGAAAGATAAAAACTCGGTTAATACCACGCTCATGGCCGCGCCATTTAAACCGAAATAAGGAACCAACAATAAAGAGGAGGCCACGCAAATTAATAACACCACGAAGGTTTTCTTCACTAAATAGCGATATCCGTTGTACTTAATAATGAAACGATCCATCACGCTGCTTAGCACCGCGCACATCGCACCCACGCTGAGTAACAGCGTTGGCGCTACCGCATCGAGATACTCCGCACCGTAAAAGTCACGGATAAACCATCCGGACAATAACCAAATCGCCAGAATCACCAACGACGAGACACCTATCACCAGCAGATGTAATTTCTGCGCTTTGATAATCGATTGCCGATCGTCACGTTCGGCAAAGAACGCCGGGAAAAAGGAAGCCAGCAAGGCATTGGGTAAAAATACCCACGCGGTGGCGAGCGTCAGCGCGACAGAGAAAATCCCCGCCTCTTTCACGCCAAGGAAATACGACACGCTGATTTGGTTAACGCGGGTATAAATCGCCACCGCAATCACGGAAAACACCAGAGAAATACCGGACGCCACCATATAGCGTGAATATTTCTTCATCTGGCGCAGTGCCGGAATCGGTACCTGACGATGGTATTTCAGGAATATCGTCAGTTTGATGGCAAAAGGAATAAAGGTCGCCAGTACGATGGGAATCGACAACAGTTGCGGATCCAGACCGTAATACGAAATAAAGAAGCGCACGGTTAAACTGATCGCCAGCCCCGCCAGATTGGCGATGACATTCAGGCGCGCATTGAGCATCGCCTCATTGTAGATATTGACCAGATCGAGTGAAGAAAACAGACAGGCAATCGCCGCTGCGCAGACAAATACCCGCGCTTCAGCACTCCACTCTTCGCCCATAATCAGCATGCCGCTGGCTGCCAGAACGCCGTAAATCACTAACACCAGCAGAAAGGTCGCCATCATTAAGCGCATGCCGGAGTGATGATTTTGCGATAAGCGTTTCAGCAGAATCACATCGCTGCCCATCAGCGCGATGCTTTGGATGAACTGAAAGACCAGCATCGAAATCGAGATAATGCCGAAGGTGGTGGGCCCCACATATTTCGCCACATATGAGGTGACAAATATCAGGCCGAACACCGCAATCAGCTTTTCAGCGATCATCCACATGGAGTTTTTTAATTTATCTTTCACAACTCAACCTCAGCGTTTATTTCTGTGCCAGGCGGCGCAGACGCGATACCAGTCGTGGACTGACAAAAAACAGCGCAAAGTACAGGCTCCACGGATTGAGCATCAATCCTGATGTGAAATAGGACTTAAAGCTGCGACGGTAGAGCGAAATATATTCATCAATAAAGGCGCGGCTGAATCCGTCGCTGTGCAGCGCTTTATAGATATAAGACGAGGTCACTTTTAAATAGAGATGGTAATAACAGCGGCTATGCTGCGCGGATAAAAACGCCTGCATGCCATTAAACGAACGCGCAAAGGAGAAATGCTTTTCGCGTAACGCCGATCGTGTGGCGGAGTTGGTGGATTCCACATAGTGATAAACCACCTGCTGGGTGAAGATCACCTGACGATCCTGTTGCAGGTGCAGGTAATTGACCACAAACAGCAGATCTTCGAAGTTATAAATCTCTTCGTTAAAGGTGAGCTGATGCTGACGAATCACATCACCACGAAACACCTTGTCGCAGATGCCGTGACGCGGATTGAAATAGAGCAGATCGTTAATCGCCGCCGAAGCGGTCAGCTGGCGCACGTCACTGCTGTTGGCCGGGAAATCGAGCGGATCGCCTTGAGGCGTGAAGTGCTGCGATTCCCCACCCACCATGGCGATGTTGTTTTGCATCAGCCGCACATAGGTGGCAAATGCGCTGGCCGGCAGAAAATCATCGGCGTCTAAGAAGCACAGCAGTTTGCCGCGCGATGCGTGAATGCCCTGATTGCGCGCCGACGAAACGCCGCCGTTGGTTTTATCGATGATATGAAAATGCGGGTAATGGGCGTAATTCTGCAATATCGCGAGCGAGTTATCGCTGGAACCGTCATTAATAAAGATCGCTTCAAAACGGCTTTCTTCCTGCTGTAGCAGGCTATCAATGCATCGCTCCAGATACGCCGCGGCGTTATACACCGGCACGATGACGCTGATTAAAACGTCGTTAACGGGATTTTGCATATAACCTCTGGACTCTGTCGGAGTAAAAGTTGCGGGCGGAAAAAAAATTTGCTGAACATTGCAGTGATTAACAGTGCACGTTGCTTGCGCCCGGCTTAACATTTATTGCCTGTCTATTTCAGAGTTTCCTCAGGTCAAATAAAACTGGCCTTTAATTCTCTGTAAAAAAATCGCTAAATAAGATAATCGCCAAATAAACCGTGCAGATTTATTCTGCTTTCGTCAGGTAAAACAGGCAGGCTACCGCCCCAGGCTTGCAGCTACCTGTTTACTGACTACGCATAAACCCATTTTTCAGGCATAAAAAGGCTGCGCTGCGCTCGTAAGAGTTCAGTTAATTTTCAGCCAGTTACGTTTTATCTTGTGGTGATTTGGCTTAATAGCGTCACCACGTCATTCACGGCGAACTTAAATTAAATTTTTATCTGTCTGGTAATGAGCGTAAAAAAACGCTGGCGTTTTTATCGCGCTCATCACCAAAAACAAGAAATGCCGACCGGGGCTGAGTAGGTGCATCAACAGACGGGCCTTCTCAACGAACGTCACGACATTAACGATATTTGCTGTGTGCCCTGCACTTTTATTACTTCGGCGCGTCTTTTTGCGTTCCGATGAGTGCAAGTGGCGTTAATTCAGTGCGACGCTTGCGGTCGCACTGCAACGGGCTTAATGCCCAAAATTTGCGATCTAATTCAAAACTTTTCCCGGCATTCTCACCACTCCGGGTTATAAGGTCAATGGTTGCCAGGCCAAACCGGAATTTACTCAGAGAAAGGCTGGATTAAACAACGGCGCATAGATTAGCCGTGGTGAATTGATTTTTTGCCGATTGATTAGCGCCACAGCAGGCGAATACCAGGAATAAGATGGGAATATCGCTGACATGGTGCCAACAGTAACCAGCGCCTAAGCCGCGCCGGGATTGAAGCCAGCTCACAACTCTGAAGATAGCGTGTCACGGCACGCATTTTCGCGTGCTAGTCTCCAGCCATGCCTCTCTCCAGTTTCTCTTTACTGCAGGTTGTATGAAACGCAGATTATCTTTCCAGGTAAAACTCTTCCTGTCGCTGGTGCTGTTTTCCTGCCTGCTACTCGCCTTGCTGGGCACCATTCTGTTTCATTTTATCGATCGCCAACTGCATCACGATTTGGGACAGCGCGCGCGGGTGCAGGCCAGTGAGATTGCGCTGATGCCCGGCCTGGCGGAGAAAGTAGCGCGCCGTGATATCGCTGGCATCGCCGCGCTGATTCAGCCGCTGCGCAACCAAAGCGATGCCAGCTATATCGTGATTGGCGACACGCAAGAACACCATCTCTACCACTCGGAATCACCGGAGCGCCTCAATCTACCGATGATTGGCGGCGACAATGCCGAGGTGCTGCAGGGCAAAACCATTATTTCGGTGCGCAAAGGCGGTATCGGCGTGTCGCTGCGCAGCAAGGCGCCAATCTTAAATGCCCAGCATCAGGTGATTGGCATTGTCTCGGTGGGTTATCTCACTTCCTATATTGCCAATATCAACGTTAGCCTGCTGTGGCAGGCCAGTTTGTATGGCGTGGCGCTGCTGTTGCTGCTGTTTATTTTTTCCTGGATGTTTAGTCGCAACCTGAAAAAACAGATGTTCTGGCTGGAGCCAAAGGATATCGCCCTGCTGGTGCTGCAACAAAAGGCGCTGCTGGAAGCGATGTATGAAGGCGTGTTTGCGGTCAACGCGGAGCGGCAGCTGATTCTCATCAACCGCGCCGCACGCGAGTTGCTGGATATTCAGCAGAGTGAAAGTGAACTGCTGGGGAAACCGCTGGATGCGGTGTTGCAGATTCCTGCAGCGTTTTTGCGCCAGCATGAGGTGAAAACTCACGATCACGTTACCGTGCTCAATCAGCGTCAGGTGATCGTTAACCGGGTGGCGATCGAGCTGGAACCCGGCGAGCCTGGCGGTTGGGTATGCAGCTTCCGTGATAAAAACGACATCAATACGTTGAGCAGCCAGCTGAGCCAGGTGAAACGCTATGCGGATAATTTACGCATCATGCGTCATGAACAGCTGAACTGGACCGCCACGCTGGTCGGCCTGTTACAGATGCAGCGTTACGACGACGCGATGCGCTACATCCACGCGCAATCAGCTGGCGCGCAGCAGGTGCTGGATTTTGTCTCGGCGCGCTTCACCTCACCCGCGCTCTGTGGGCTGCTGCTGGGGAAATATGTCAGTGCGCGGGAAAAAGGCGTGGAGCTGAAATTTGATCCGGCCTGCCAGCTGAGCCGCATTCCTGCCGCACTGAGTGAAACGGCGTTGATGTCAGTGATTGGTAATCTGCTGGATAACGCCGTCGACGCCACGCTCAATGCCACAACGCCCGCCGCCCCGATAGAATTGTATATTTCTGGCCGTAATCAGGAGCTGTTAATTGAAGTGGCCGATCAGGGTTGCGGCATCGATGACAGCATTAAACCGCATCTGTTTGAGCAAGGCGTCACCAGCAAGCCGTCCAGCGAAGACGATATGTTCGGTGCAGAGCATGGCATCGGCCTCTATCTGGCGGCAGGTTATGTACAGCAGGCGGGCGGCAGCATTGAGATCAGCGACAACTCACCGCAGGGAACCATCTTCTCGGTGTTTATTCCGTTCCAGCCCGCCGCATTAACAGGACTTTCCCATGAATAATGCTAAGCCGCTTGATGTGGTGATTGTGGAAGATGAGCCGCATCTGGCCGATCTGCATCGTGAATATATTGAGCAGAACTTTCATCTGCGCGTGGTCGGCATTGCCGCGACGCTGGCGCAGGCGCGCGCGCTGATTGCTGCGCATCAGCCACGCCTGCTGCTGCTCGACAACTATTTACCGGATGGTCAGGGCGTAACCTTGATTGATGACCCGCTGCTGAAGCGTTTTGAGTGTTCGGTGATTTTCATCACCGCCGCCAGCGACATGCAAACCTGCAGCCACGCGATGCGCAGCGGTGCCTTTGACTACCTGCTGAAACCGGTGTTTTTCCATCGCCTGCGCGCGTCGCTGGAGCGCTTCATGCTGCTGGTGCAGACCCTGCGTCAGATGAAGAATGTCGATCAACAGGCGCTGGATAAGTTGTTCAACCTGCCAGCCAGTGACGCGCCTGCCGCGCCATCCACCAAAGGCATTGAGTCGATTACGCTGGAACGGGTTAAAGGCTTTTTTAACGCAGCACCGCACAGCAGCTGGTCGGTTGAACAGGTGGTAGAAAACATCGGCATCAGCAAAACCACCGGCCGCCGCTACCTCGAATATTGCGTAGAGATCGGATTTATTGGCGTCGAGATGCAGTACGGCAATATCGGCCACCCGCGACGGCTGTACCGCAAAATCCTGTGATCTTGCGCAAATCCCGCGCGCGGCCACTTGTGGTTTTTATGGTGTTAATTGCCTAAACGACGCCAACAATCACACTTCGTGAAGATAACAATCCGTCACCTCTTGTGTGGAAAAGGCGATCGGCTATGTTGACCTTTAGTTCCTCAAATGTAACTAAAAGGTTAATTATAATGTCGAACACTTTTCCTCTGTCTCTGATTGCCGCCACTGTGTTTGTTTCCATGTCAGCCGTAGCGGCTCCGCCGCAAGGTTACCCTTCGGACTACCAAAGCGTGATTGATGCCGCCACCAAAGAGGGCAAAGTGGTGGTCTACTCCACCACCGACATCAAAGCAGCTGGGCCGCTGGTCAAAGGCTTTGAGGCCACTTATCCCGGCATCAAAGTTGAATATAACGATATGAACAGCACCGAGCTGTACAACCGTTTTATCAGTGAACAAGCTTCGGGTGGCACCAGCGGCGATGTGGTGTGGAGCTCCTCAATGGATACCGGGCTGAAGCTGGCGACCGACTACGCGCAGGAGTACAAATCCCCTGAACTGGCGCAGCTGCCGAAGTGGGCGGTGTGGAATAACAAGGCGTACGGCACCACCTACGAACCGGTGGTCTTTATCTACAACAAGCGCATGATCCCGGCCGGTGACGTGCCCGATTCGCACGCTGCGTTAGCCAAGCTGATCGCCAGCCAGACCGACAAATTCAAGAGCAAAGTCACTACCTACGATATTGAGAAATCGGGCCTCGGCTTCATGCTCTCAGTACAGGATGCCAAAGCCGACCCCAACTACTTCAAAACCCTGGCCGACGTGGCGAAAGGCGGTTTAGCCGTGCAGTCTTCCACCGGCACCATGATGGAAAGGGTTTCATCCGGCGAAAACCTGATTGGCTTTAACATTCTGGGTTCTTACGCCGAAGCGCGCGCCAAAACCGATCCGTCGCTGGGCATCGCTTATCCGAAGGATTACACGCTGGTGCTGTCACGCGTCTCGTTCATCAGCCAGCAAGCGCAACACAGCCATGCGGCTAAGCTGTGGCTCGATTACGTGCTGTCTGAAAAAGGGCAAAGCATTCTGGCCAATCAAGCCGACATCCCTTCCCTGCGCAACGATATTGAAGGCAAAAATGACATTGATGGCTTGACCAAAATGTTAGGTAACGCGCTGAAACCGATCCCGGTTGATGAAAGCCTGCTGGAATATCTGCAACCGAAAAAACGTCTGGATTACATCAAACAGTGGCGCACAGCCGCCGGTAAATAACGGCAGTACCGAAGCGCGGCCGCTGCGTCGCGCTTCTCTTTCTGTTATCTGATTCGCCATTCAGGGTCTCAATATGCGTGCATTGCAGAGAAAGTGGCAAAGCCTGCCGCGCGGCGTTGTGGTGCTGATAACCGCGCTGGTTATCTACGTTCCGCTGTCGTTTATCGTGATACAAAGTTTCTTGTCCGCCCCGTTCTTTTCGCCGTCGAAAGCGTGGAGCCTCGAGTCGTTTGAATTTATTTTCACCGATCCCGACTTCTATAAAGCGCTGCGCAGCGGATTTATTCTCGCCTTCGGGCTGGTGATCATCGCCATTCCGCTGGGCGGTATTCTGGCGTTTCTGATGGTGCGCACCGATCTGCCCGGCCGACGCATCATTGAGCCGCTGATCCTCGTGCCAATTTTTGTCTCGCCGATGGTACTCGGCTTTGGTTACGTGGTGGCGGCGGGCCCGGTGGGATTCTTCTCGCTGTGGGCGCAATCGCTGTTCGGTTTTGTGCCGTGGAATATCTACGACATGTCGAGCATTGTGGTGATCGCCGGGCTAACGCACGTCCCGCACGCCTATCTGTATATCTCTTCTGCGCTGCGCAGCGTGGGATCGGATGTGGAAGAAGCGGCGCGTATTGCGGGTGCGACACCGCTGCAGGTGATGACGGCGGTGAGCTTGCCGATGGTGCGTCCTTCAATGCTGTATGCCACCGTGCTGCTGTTCTTCCTCGGGCTGGAGGTGTTCGGCCTGATGCTGGTGCTGGGCGATCCCGAAGGCAACATGGTGTTGGCCACCTATCTCTATCAGCTGACTAACAAACTCGGCACGCCTTCTTATCATCTGATGGCTGCCGTGGCGGTGGTGCTGATCTGTATCACCATTCCGCTGGTGATGCTGCAACGCCGCCTGATGCGCACCGCCAATCGCTTTGTCACCGTAAAAGGTAAAGCCTCACAGGCGCGTGCGCTGCCGCTGGGCAAATGGCGCTGGGTGGCCGGTGCAGTTGTCGCCTTCTGGCTGACGGTGACCATTGGCGTGCCGCTGCTGGGCGTGGTGCTGCGTGCGTTTATCTCAAACTGGGGCGTTGGCGTCTCGCTCTGGGATGAGCTGTCGATCAAAACTTTTCAGACTATCTGGGCGCAGCCTAACCTGCTGCGCGCCATCGTCAACTCGATGGCGATTGGGGTGATTGGCGGCGCGCTGGCGGTGGTGTGTTATCTGTTTATCGGTATCGCTATGCACCGCAAACCCGATAACACCACGCGCTTTCTCGACTACAGCGTGCTGGTGCCGCGTGCGGTGCCGGGCTTGCTGGCCGGCCTGGCGTTTCTCTGGGTGTTCCTGTTCCTGCCGATGTGGCTGGATAACTCGCTCAAATCGGGCTGGCTGTCTGATTTCGTCTGGTCGCAGTGGCTGCGCGATAACCTGATCGTCTGGCTGCGGTCACTGCGCAGCACCATCTTCAGCGTCTGGCTGGCGTATACCGTGGTGTGGATGGCGTATGGCCTGCGTCTGATCTCGTCCACGCTGCTGCAGGTCGGGCCGGAACTGGAAGAGGCGGCGCGCAGCACCGGCGCCACGCGCGGACAGATCACGCGTCACGTCACCATTCCGTTATCCCGTTACGGCCTGATTGGCTCATGGCTGCTGATGTTCCTGATTTTCGAGCGCGAATATTCCACCGGCGTGTACCTGCTTTCGCCCGGCACGGAAACCATCGGCTCCATGCTGGTTTCCCTGTGGGCGGCGGGCGCGATAGATATCGTCGCCGCACTCTCGTTTATTAACATCCTGCTGGTCGTGGTCGGTTTGGGTATTGCCTTGCGATTTGGAGTCAAATTACATGATTGAATTATCGGTCGAGAACCTGCACTTAACTTACGGCGACAATCCGGTGCTGAAAGGCGTGTCGATGAACTTGCAGCGCGGCGAAGTGGTTTCTCTGCTTGGTCCGTCCGGTAGCGGCAAAACCACGCTGCTGCGCGCGGTCGCCGGGCTGGAGAAGCCAACGCAAGGCACGATTGTGATTGGCAACAACACGGTTTACGCCGGCACGCCGCGCAGTGAGATCCCAGCGGAAGAACGTAATCTGGGGTTAGTGTTCCAGTCCTACGCCTTGTGGCCGCACAAAACCGTGTTCGAGAACGTGGCGTATCCGTTAAAGCTGCGCAAAGTGGCGGCGGCGGAGATCACCCAACGCGTGCAGGATGTGTTGGCGCAATTGGGTTTAGGCCACCTTGGTAAACGCCATCCGCACCAGCTTTCTGGCGGTCAGCAGCAGCGCGTGGCAATTGGTCGTGCCCTGGTCTACAACCCGCCGGTGATCCTGCTGGATGAGCCGTTGTCGAATCTGGATGCCAAGCTGCGCGAAGAGGCACGCGTGTTCCTGCGTGAGCTGATCATCAAACTGGGCTTGTCGGCGCTGATGGTGACACACGACCAGAATGAGGCGATGGCGATTTCCGACCGTATTTTGCTGCTCAATAACGGCAAAATCGAACAGCAAGGCACGCCGCAGGAGATGTACGGCTCACCGAAAACCCTGTTCACCGCCGAGTTCATGGGCAGCAACAACCGGCTACACGGCAAAATCACCGAGCTGCGCGACGGCAAAGCGCGCATTGAGGGCAAAGGCTGGGCGTTGTGGGGATTGGCGGGCACAGGCGTGCAAAACGGCCAGGAAGCGACGGCGGTGATCCGCGTCGAGCGGGTGAAACTGGTCGAGGGGCCGGGCGAAAATCAGCTGGAACTGCCGCTGCTCACCAGCATGTATCTGGGCGATCGCTGGGAATATTTGTTCCGCACCCAGGGCGATGATTTTGTCATTCGTGCTTATGGCAGCGAGGTGCGCGATCCGCAGCACTGCCATCTGGCATTGCCGGAAAACCATGTGTGGATTTTCCCGAAATCCTGATGTTTAAGGGGGCGGCCAGCCGCCTCCTTTCTTCACTGATAATCCTCATCAAAAATAATTTTTTTAAAAACAGAATAAACAGCGACACATCACCTCCTGCTATTAAATACGCCGCTCAATAATTAAATTCTTTCTGTACTTATCTTATTCAAGACATGTCTTACCCGGATTTTTACCGCACCTTTCATATTCTCTCTGCCATCAAGTTATATCCATCCCTTAATCATCCCGCGCGCGAATCAACGTTTTATTTCGGCGTGAGATACTTTTACAGGCAGAGAGTCAAAATGAATAAAAACTATCGGGTTATCTGGAACCACAGCCAGGGTAATTATGTTGTCACCTCCGAACTGGCACGCGGCAAAGTGAAATCATCCCGTTCCAGCACAGCACGTCGCCTCACCGCAGGCTGCGTGGCGACGGCCTTTATGGCGCTTGCCAGCGTCGGGATTATCCAGCCCGCGCTGGCCGACCCCGCCTATGGCGAATATGCTTCTGGCGCGGGCAATATTATTAATATTCAGGATAAGGACGTGGCTACCAGCGATGACAGCGCACACGCCTTATTTGTTGAAAAAGGCGCCACCGCGCACAGCAATAATATGAACTTCACGACCAGCGGTAAAAAAGCGTTCGGGGTTAATGTTGATGGTGCGGGATCGAGTATTGACATAAGAGGCGGTACGATTACCACTACAGGCGCACAGGGATATGGTTTAGTGGCTGGCAATGGCGGCAAGTTAATGGCCAGCGATGTTACCTTGAATACTTCCAGCGTGGGCGTTTACGCCGATAAATCCAAAATTCTGGCCAGGAACCTGAGCGTACAGGCTAACGGCTATGGCATTTACGGCATTAATCAAGGCGCTAAGATTGTAATTGCTGACAGCAATGTAAATGTAAGCGGTAATGACGCTTACGCGTTACTGGCTGAAGATGGCGGCAACGTTACCAGTACCAACAGCCATTACACTACATCAGGCAAAAACGTTTACGGCGCATGGGTCAACAAGGGATCTGAACTCACTATTATCGGTGGCAGCATCACAAATACTGGTAATGGTAGCACCGGCATTCTGGCTAAAAGCGGTGGACGTTTAAATGTTGATGGAGTGACAGTGGTATCTACCAGCCAGGGCATCAACAGCTATAGCTCAGCCGTGGCGAATGTGGCAAACAGTCACGTCACCGTGACGGGTAAAGAGGCCTACGGATTGCTGGCTGAAAACGGTGGAAAGATGACCAGCACAGATAGCCATTATATTACCACAGGCGACAATGCCTACGGCACGTGGGTAAATACCGGATCGGAACTGAATATTTTCGGTGGCAGCATCACAACCACCGGTAAAGCCGGTTATGGGATGTTTGCTAAAAATGGCGGTATTCTGAATGCTGAAAATGTCTCAATTGATTCGCAGGGCGTGGGCGTTCAGGCATCTAATAAATCTACCATTTCGCTCAAAGATGTTCAGGTGAAATCGGTAGGACACGGCATTTATGCTAATCAATCCATGACTGATGCTGAAAATATGCAGATTGATGCAGGAGGATATGGTGTCTGGGCCAAAAGTGAGGGCGCCCGGATAAATATCAATAACAGCACAATTTCTTCAGCGGCAACTTTAGGTGGTGCAATTACCGCCAGTAGCAAAGGATTAGCCAACGTTCGTAATAGTAAACTAATTGCCTTGGATAGTGATTCTGCTGGTATCTATGCCAATTATTCAGGACAAGTCGATGCTGAAGGTGTAGATATTGAGATCATGAATAGCGGGAATGGTGCACAATCAACTTATAGTGGAGTAATAAACATAATCAATTCAAAAATAGAAAGCCATAGCGGCGGCAATGTATTTCAAGCTGAAAGTGGCTCCGTGTTAACGGCTGACAATGTTTTTGCAGAAATGGATAATAATAACAACCCAGAAGAAATAGTTACTGCTATACATATCGCTAACGCTTATGTAAGCTCCGCTGACCCTACGGCTAACATTAATAATTCATTTTTACATATCAAAGGAAATAACGCCGCTGGAATTGTGACTTCATATACTAAAGGTGAAATCAACCTGAATAACACAATATTGACGGTAGATAATGGGCCTGCAATCGTCGCTTATAACCAGGCCTTAACGACGGTGAATCTTGATAACAGCCTGTTGTCCGGCACAACGCTGCTCGAAACCGGGCTCAACCCGTACGGCGGTGATGCAGGAGCGGACGTGCGCGGTATTACGGTTAACGCCAGCAATCATTCTCAACTGCAGGGCGATGCCAATATTGATCGCAGCAAAACGCAGGCCAGCAGCGTCAGCCTGGATTCCGGTTCACGCTGGCAGGGTGCCGCGCATGATTTGCAGGATCTGAGCTTAGCGGGCAGCAGCCAGTGGAATATGACCGGCAGCTCCACCGTCGACAGCCTGACGGCCAAAGACAGCACCATCATCTTCGATCACAGTGCAGGCGATTTCCACACCTTAACCGTTAAGGGCGATTACCACGCTGACAACGCCAAACTGGTGATGAACCTTGCGCTGGCGGGTGACGATGCGGCTAGCGATAAACTGCATATTGCCGGCAACGCCAGCGGCACCACCAAAGTTCAGGTGCACAATGCGGGCGGTAAAGGTGCTGCCACGCTGGAGGGCATTGAGTTGATTCGCGTTGAGGGCACGCAAAACGGTGAGTTCCTGCAGGATGGTCGCATTGTCGGCGGCGCGTGGGATTATGCGTTGGTGCAGGATAAAAATGGTAAGTGGCGCCTGGTTAGCGATCCGATTCCCGTTGATCCAACGCCTGTCGATCCCATTAAAGACGAGGGCGGCGATACGGGCACCGTCATTGCACCGGAGGTGCCGCAACCGAAACGTACCCCGCGTGCCCGTCCGGAAGTCGGCAGCTATATTGCCAACCTTGCGGCGGCCAGCAAGCTGTTTACCCTGAGCGCAGCCGACCGTCCGGGCGTGACAGAATACCGTGATGCGCTGACCGGCAAAGTGGAAAAAACCACGCTGTGGCTGCGCAACGAAGGCGCGCACGGACGCTTCAGTGACAGCACCGCGCAGCTGAAAAGCATCACCAACAGCTACATGACGCAGCTGGGTGGCGACATCGCACAATGGAGTTTGAATGGCAGCGACCGTTTCAGCCTCGGCGTGATGGCAGGTTACGGCAATGCCAAAAGCAATACGCTGTCGAAAACCACCGGCTACAGCGCCAAAGGCCAGGTTAACGGCTACAGCGGCGGTATCTATGCCGGCTGGCAGCAGGACAGCCAGACGCGCAGCGGCGCCTTTGTCGACAGCTGGCTGGCCTACAACACCTTCAATAACAGCGTAAAAGGTGAAGGTCTCGGTCAGGAAAGCTACAAGTCGAAGGGGATGACAGCGTCACTGGAAGGCGGCTACAGCTTCGCCTTCGGCGAGCAGCAGCAGTATCGCCTGCAGCCGAAAGCGCAGGCGGTGTGGATGGGCGTAAAAACCGGCGATTACACCGAGCAGAACGGCACCCGCGTCAGCGCCACCGGCAACAATAACGTGCAAACCCGCACTGGCGTTCGGGCAACCATGCACACCGCCACCGCGCAGCCTTACGCTGAAGTGAACTGGCTGCATAACACGCAGCGCTTCGGCAGCAAACTGGATGGCGTGAAGATTGAGCAGGCGGGTGCGCGCAATATCGGCGAAGTGAAACTGGGTCTGGAAGTGAATCCGAGTCAGCACGTCGGCATCTGGGGCGGCATCGCGCAACAGGTTGGCGGCAAAGGCTTCAGCGATTCCAGCGCCGCGCTGGGCGTCAAAGTCAGTTTTTGATAGCGCAATCGGCCTCTTTTGATCAGAGCATCGCTGGAAACAGCGGTGCTTTTTTTATGGCCAGTGCGCTTTCCCCACAAACAAAAAAAGGCGAGGCCGAAGCCTCGCCAAAAAAGGTGCTGGACCTCAATCGTAATAAGGAAGTTTACGATCGACACCGTTAATGTTGACCAGCACAAAGCCCGTAGGCGCGGTTTTGTTGGTCGGCGTACCGGCCGCCGTCGCGACCGTCAGCACCCCTTTCTCGTTCGCGCCAATGCCGGCCAAACCGTTGTGCAGCCCGAAACGCGCCGCCGGTTTGAAACCGCCCAGTTTGGTGGTATCGGTCACGACCGAGAAGTCCTGCTGGAACAGCGAGCAGGAACCGGTATCGAAACGCGTTGGACCGGTGCATTTCAGGTTCATCATGGTGTCACCGCTGTTGGCGCGCAGTTTTACCCACACCGCCGCATAGGTGGTGCCGACGCGGCTGTAGCGGATATCCAGCACCGCAGGTTGTCCCATGTGATAGGCATCAGCCCACACCGTTTCCAGACGCTGCAGATTGACCCAGGTTTTGCCGGTCGCCGCCACGTTGACCGGTGAACCGGCAGTGCCCGTTGGCTGAGTGGCATCCGCTTTACCAATAAACTCCATTACCCACTGCTGGTTAGCGTTCGGGAAGAACAGCTGCCCAACGCGATACCAGTTATCGGTATCGGTGTTATTAGTAATTTTGTAGCCGCTGAAGTAGCCCGCGCGCAGCGATCCGGTCATAAAGGTGCCGTAGTTCTCGTCGCGACGGTAGCCATACTCAAAGGTGGATAACCAACGTCCAGCCGCCGCATCCAGGCTGAGTTTTGCGCCGGATTGCAGATTGAGCTGACGGATCACCACGCGCGCATTGTTGAGATTCAACGGCGTACCGCAATCCTCAATGTTCAGCGTATCCACCGTCCAGCCGCCGTCGGAGAGATCGCCCGGATTACGCGTGTGCTCAATCCACACGTTGCGAATAATCCCCTGCGTCACGCGCGGCATGTAGAGCGTGGCATCGCCATAACCGGTCTGGAAGTTACAGTTACACAGCTCAATCGCCGTGGAGTGATCCCACGCGCCTTTTGGCGAGTTTGACCAGCCGACATCAAACACGCGTCCGTAGGTATACAGGGTGTAAATCTGGTCGAATTTACTGTCGAGGGTATCCAGCACTTTGATCACCGTACCGCCGTTATTCTGCGCGCGGAAACAGTAGATATTGACGGTGGTGCCTTCGATACAGGTGTTTTCGAAGAACGGCTGCACGTTGCTGCACATGTCGGCAGTGATGGTGCTTTTGTTGGTGGTGATATCGGCGGATGCCTGGCCGTTCCACGCAATACCGCGGATTGAGGTACGACGCGCCTTCACCTTGAACACCGTGTTGGCGCTTTTGTCGGAAATGATGGTGGTGCGCGGCAGCGAACCCAGCTCAACATCATCCCCCTGCAAACCGAAGAAGGCGCGCTCGGTACCGCTGATGTCGATGGGGCTAATCAGGAATCGACCGCCTGGAAAACGCACCGGTAATGCGGTGATGTTGCCTGAGTAGCTTTGCGTCCACGCCAGCATACGGTTAAACGCCTCGGTATCGTTGGCGTAACCGTCGCCTTTGGCACCGAAGTGATAAACGTTGATTTCGGTGGGATCGTTAATCACGCGTTTCCAGTAAAAACCGTTACCGATCACCAGCGTACCGCCATCTTCTACCGCCGTGGTGGTGCCGATAAAACCGGTAAAATCACCGCCACCGTGGAAGGTGGAGTCCGCGTTGTAACGACGTAAGAATGCCAAATCGCCGTTTTTGGCCGGTACAGTGGTGCGCAGTTCTGCATAAGAGTTAACTTCGATCATCATAGCCTCCTCGGCTTTTCGGGTAGGTAATGCAAATGCATGAGAGCAGCGTTACTGAGCCGGCTGGCCGCAGTGCTGATCCCAAAGATCGTTGTGGTTGTTGATGGCGCGCACGGTGCGAACGTCCATGCGCTCGGCGTCATTGCCGTGGGTATAAATCGGGGAAAACAGGGTGCAGGCTGAGTCGATGACGACGGGAGATTCAGGGCTGGTGATACTTCGATTGCTGCAACTTGTCACGAGCAGCAGCGTCATCAAGATTAAGGTTGCTGGCTTCCACACGTTTGGCCTCCTCGCGCAGCAGTTGCTGCTGTTGGTTAACCGCTACCGCTTGCGCCGCGGCTTTATCGGCGCGCTCGACGGCGGCCTGGGATGCTTGCTGCACCTTGCCGATTTTCTTGCCACCGAAGTAGCTGGCAACCAGCGCAGCGATGACGCCCGCCAGCGCGGCAATCCAGTGCCAGCTGCCGCCGAACAATGTCATGAGCAATGTCATACTTTTTCCTCCATCGCATTTTTCTGCTGGTTGAGGCCTTTCTGGCGGATGAATTGGGCAATCACGCCCATCGCCACCATAAAGGCGCCAATCAGCCCCAGATAGTTGTGCGGCAGAATCGCTTTCACGTCGGGCGGCATGCTGTTCCAGGCATCAAGCGCAGCGGTGGGAAATGATTGCACCCACGCGCTGAGCATCGAACCGAGCGACGCCAGCCATACCGACCAGGTTTTGAATAACAGCCGCGCATGTTTCACGAACTCCAGCGTGGTGAAGCGCTGCATCACCAACACCACCACAATCACTGCCAGCACCGCGGTGACAAAAATCAGCAGTTTCAAATTCATAGCAGCCCCCGATAGATGTCGTAGGTGCCGCTGCGCATCACTTCGGCATGGCGCCGTGCGCGACCCGACGTTTGTCTTGCCCACAGGCTGTCGAGCATGGCGTTGGCCGCGCTGTTGAAATCGCCCTGCGTAATGGCGGTGAGCATGCCGCGAAACATCGCCAGCCCATCCACCCCCAGCTGATATCCCATGCTGATCAGCACATCGCTGCGCGCCTCATTGCATTTGGCCAGCGCCTGCTGCACCAGCGCACGCTGATGCATCTGCTGCACCTTGCCCTCGACAATGCACTGCTTCCACACATCGCCGACGGGACGCGGCACCTGGAAGATGTAGTTGCTAAGCGATGCCCCTTTGGGGCCGATGCGAATGCCGCCAGCGACCGTGGGGAAACCCAGCGAGTCGAGGTAAGGCGCTTCGCGGTAACCCTCTTCGAAATTCAGGATGGCAATAATCTGGCTCATAGAAATTCCTCTTTGACGGGGCGCAACAGCCTGAAAATGGCTGCGCAAAACGGCAAAAAACATAAATCCTGCTGATCGTTTACGACATTGAGCGCGTTTTCATATAAGCGAAACGCTCAAGAATGGTTAAACAGTGAGCAACAATGGAACGTTCCGTTTAAAACTGGGGAAAGTGATGCAGGGTTAACGCACGGCATACAAATAGACGTGGGGCAGACAGCAGTTATCAAAGCTGGGTTGTGCCTGCTGAACACGAACGGGCGCTAGCACGGCGCTGTCAACGCGCGACAGCGTCTGGCGCTGGCAGATGCGTTCAGCGGTGCGCAAGGTGACGTTTTCGTATTCGATGCCGAGTGCGCTATCGATGCTGCGCTTAAGGCTGAGGGACTGCCGTCGCCGATGGCGGCGCGTGCGTGCATTGCCTGAAAATACTGACTTTCCGTACTGGATAATCGCCATAACTCCTCCTGTTAATGAGTCTTTGGCGATGGGGTGGCAGGCACGGCAATTCGGCTGAGGCCGACGCGTTCGTTATTCCTCTGGAAAATACCCGACGTCAACTTACCCGGCTGCTTTCGCGGCCAGGGTGAAGTAGAGGAGAGTGAAAATCAGAGGGCAACTGACAACGCTGCAAAGTGCGTATCCACCCCATCCCAAAGTTCACTAACTTTGGATGGTATGTATCGCGCTTGTGCAGCGCCTCAATTGTTTAAGAGCGGGCTCATCCGTGAGCAGGTATGTTGTCCATCCATGCTCAAATTATTAACAGGTTCTAATGCATTGGCAAACACCAATGGTTAATTTTTTATTTACCGTCAGTTAAATTAATGATTTCAGCCAAAATATTTTTTTGCCGCAATCTGACGTTTTGTGATCAGCCCAGGATTTGGTAATCCCGCGCCTGGCTCATGATCACCCGCGCCACCACTTGCAGCGTCCTGGCTTCTTCCAGCGTGAGGTACCAGGTTTCATAGCGCTTGTTATCGGAGATTACCGCGACCTTTTTGTGCTGAAGTTGCAGGCGTTTGAGATAGAGCTGATCGTCAAGCGTGAACAGGTAAATGCCATCGCCATCGAAGCGATGCACGCTGATATCGACAAACAGCTGATCGCGCGGCGCAAAAGTGCCGGCCATCGAATCGCTGTTCAGCGCGATGAGGCGAATATTTTCCGCCGGGCGGCCATTAAACAGCACCCGCGCCTCTTCCAGCCCATATTCAATGGCTTGAATGGTTTCCACCAGTTCATCGCGCGAAGAGCCGCTGCGCGCACCGTGCTGGCCGATATCCAGACTCTCCACGCGAAACAGATGTTTTGGGTTCACCAGACTGCGCTGCGTCAGCAAGGCGGCCGGTTTTTCCATGCCAAATTGCAGCCACTCCACGCGCACGTCGAGTAACTGGCTGAGCGCCAGTAGATTATTATCATCGGGGATCGATTGCCCGTTAAACCATTTCCACACCCCCGGCGTTGAGATCTTGCATCCCCTCTCTTGCAGAGCCAGCGCAACCTGTTTATTCCGTCCATGTCCGACAATTCCCGCGCTTTCGCATGCGGCAATCAGCCTGGCAGTGAATGCTTGTCTCGTACTTTCTTTTTTAACCATCAGTTAATAATCTGCCTTCAGTAAAAGACTGAATGTTATTTTCATTTTTGCTACCAGTTCATTTTATATTACCGGCAGTTTACTACCCAACCGCTTTTATCAATGAAGCTGGACAATCATTATCCCCTTCGGTTAGGGCGAAACCAGTGTTCAGTGCCATATCGCTTGTTCTGACAGGGGTTTTCAGGATTGTTCTGTCGCAATAAGACCAGCATCTAAAGGAAAAAATGGGTGAAAAGCCGCGAGCCCGCCATAGATGACAGAAATAAATCAAAAAGCTCTTGGAATAACTGGATCGAAAACGAAAAAAATGGGCACCGTTTTCGGTGCCCATTGTCATGCAGGAGCGAACATTAGCGACGTAGCGTATCGTCGCCCCACCCTATCCATTTGTAGGTGGTCAGCGCTTCAAGTCCCATTGGACCACGCGCATGCAGCTTCTGCGTACTGACCGCCACTTCGGCACCGAGGCCAAACTGGCCGCCGTCAGTGAAGCGTGTGCTGGCATTAACGTATACCGCCGATGAGTCAACCTGGTTGACGAAGCGATTGGCATTGCCAATGCTGCGCGTCAGAATGCCATCAGAGTGCTGCGTGCCGTGCTCACGGATATGCGCGATGGCTTCATCAATATCCGCCACCAGCTTGACGTTCAGATCGTTGGACAACCATTCGTCATCATAATTTTCCGCTTGCACCGCCACCACCTCGGCAGCACCGTTTTGCAGCAGCGCCAGCACATTTTCGTCGGCGTGCAGCGCAATCTTCTCTTGCGCCATACGTTGCAGGAATGCCGGAATGAATGTGTCCGCCTGATCGCGATGGATCAGCAGCGTTTCCAGCGAGTTGCAGGCGCTTGGCCGCTGCTTCTTGGCATTGACGATCACCTCCAGCGCGGCCTCGGTCTCCATGGTTTCATCGAGATAGAGATGGCACACGCCGATGCCGCCGGTAATCACCGGAATGGTGGAGTTTTCACGGCACAGCTTGTGCAAACCTGCTCCGCCGCGCGGGATCAGCATATCGACGTAGCGATCGAGCTTCAGCAGCTGATTCACCAGTTCACGATCCGGGTTTTCAATCGCCTGCACCGCGCCTGCTGGTAAACCGTGCTGGGTCAGCGCATTTTGGATCACGCGCACGGTGGCGGCGTTGGTGCGATAAGTCTCTTTGCCGCCGCGCAGAATCGCCGCGTTGCCGGTTTTCAGGCACAGCGATGCCACATCAACAGTGACATTAGGACGCGCTTCATAAATCACGCCAACCACACCCAGCGGCACGCGACGACGTTCAATGCGCAGGCCGCTATCAAGCTGGCCGCCATCCATCAATTGCCCCACCGGATCGGCCAGGCGACACACCTGACGCACATCATCGGCAATGCCTTTCAGACGCTGCGGGTTGAGCGTCAGGCGATCGAGCAGCGCTTCGCTCATGCCATTTTGGCGTGCATCCGCCAAATCCTGCTCGTTCGCCGCCAGGATGTCCGCGCTTTCCGCTTCCAGACGATCGGCGATGGTGAGCAGCACCTGATTTTTTTGTTCGGTGGAGAGTTCTGCCAGTTTGTACGACGCAGCGCGCGCCGCTTTACCCATCTCTTCTAACATTATCTGCTCCTTAACTGACGATCATATCGTCGCGGTGCACCGCTACCGGGCCATATTCGTAACCGAGGATCTCGCCGATTTCCTGGCTGTGATGACCGGCAATCATGCGCATGGCATCGCTGTTATAGCGCGTGACGCCGTGGGCGATATCGCGCCCTTGCAGATTGCGAATGCGGATCACTTCACCGCGCGAGAAGTTGCCCTGCACGTCACGGATGCCTTTTGGCAGCAGCGAACTGCCGCGCTCCAGCATCGCGGCCAGCGCACCATCATCGATGGTGATTTCGCCCGCCGGCGGTGCGCCAAAGATCCAGCGCTTGCGGTTTTCCAGTGGCGACTGCTGCGCGTGGAAACGCGTACCGACCGGTTTGCCATACAGCACATCGCTAATCACATCCGGACGACTGCCGGCGGCGATGATCACATCGATCCCCGCGCGACAAGCGACGTCCGCCGCCTGCAGCTTGGTCGCCATGCCGCCGGTTCCCAGGCCCGACACGCTGCCGCCCGCGAGGGTGCGTAACGCATCATCGATCTGGTGCACGTCGCTGATCAGCTCCGCTTCCGGATTGGTACGCGGATCGGCGGTGAACAACCCTTGCTGATCGGTCAGCAGCAGCAGTTTATCCGCGCCGCCCAGCATCGCCGCCAGCGCCGACAGATTGTCGTTGTCGCCCACTTTAATTTCAGCAGTGGCCACCGCATCGTTCTCGTTAATCACCGGCACGATGTGGTTGTCGAGCAGCGCGCGCAGCATGTCTCGCGCATAAAGGAAACGTTCACGGTCTTCCATATCAGCGCGCGTCAACAGCATCTGCCCGATGTGAATGCCATAAATCGAGAACAGTTGTTCCCACAGCTGGATCAAACGGCTCTGCCCCACCGCAGCCAACAGCTGCTTTGAGGCGATGGTAGGCGGCAGTTCGGGGTAACCAAGGTGTTCGCGTCCGGCGGCAATGGCGCCAGAGGTAACGATAACAATGCGATGGCCCGCGGCGTGCAACTGCGCACACTGACGAACCAACTCCACCATGTGCGCCCGATTCAACCGGCGTGAACCGCCGGTGAGGACGCTAGTACCCAACTTGACCACAAGGGTCTGACTGCCACTCATGTTTTTCCTGCCATGTAAGAAAAAAATCTGCGAAGGGACGTTTTATCAGGAGTGAGCAAGGAAGCCAACAACAGCAAGGGGAAAAGCACAAAAATCCCCTGACAATGCGGTAGACCAAAAGTTCGCGATTAACAAGAAAGCCGAAAAACTGTCATAAAACGTTCATCACCAACCGGTAAAAAGTCGGTGTTTTACAAAACCTTTCACGGGTACAACAAATTTTACTCATTGGGATTGATAGCAAAATGAAGAAGAGCACACTGGCATTAGTTGTATCAGCGCTGGCACTGGCTTCCACCGCAAACGCCGCAGAAGTGTATAACAAAGACGGTAATAAACTGGACTTCTACGGCCGTGTTAAAGCTGAACACTACTTCAGCGATAACGCGTCAAGCGACGGTGACAAATCTTACGTGCGTATCGGTTTCAAAGGCCAGACGCAGATTAATGACCTGATGACCGGTTATGGTCAGTGGGAATATCAGTACAACGCGAATAATTCTGAAGGTTCTGATGCCAACGCAGGCAACAAAACCCGTCTGGGCTTTGCTGGTCTGAAATTCGGCCAATACGGTTCATTCGACTATGGTCGTAACTATGGCGTGTTGTATGACGTCGAGGCCTGGACTGACGTATTCCCAGAGTTCGGCGGTGACGGTACCGCGCGTACCGATAACTTCATGACTGCGCGTGCAACTGGCGTAGCCACTTACCGCAACAGCAACTTCTTTGGCCTGGTTGATGGCCTGCGCTTCGCGCTGCAATATCAGGGCAAAAACGACGCCACCAGCGCTAACGCCCGTGGCAGCATCACCGATACTTCTCGTCAGAACGGCGACGGTTACGGTGCGTCACTGGGTTACACCATTGCTGACACCGGTATCAGCCTGATGTCGGCCATCACCTCTTCTGACCGTACTAACCAGCAGCAGCTGCAGGCGCTGGGAAGCGGTGATAAAGCGGAATCATGGGGCGCCGGTATCAAGTATGATGCGAACAGCATCTACCTGGCTTCAATCTACACCGAAACCCGCAACATGACGCCAATCGGCACCCGCGGTTTTGCTAACAAAGCGCAGAACTTCGAAGTGGTAGCGCAGTATCAGTTCGACTTCGGCCTGCGTCCGTCCCTCGGCTATATCCAGACCAAAGGCAAAGACATTGAAGGGATCGGTGACGAGGATCTGGTTAAATACATTGATGTGGGCATGACTTACTATTTCAACAAAAACATGTCGACCTTTGTGGATTACAAAATCAACCAGTTGGATGACAACAACAAGCTGAACCTGAACAACGATGACGTTGTAGCCGTTGGCTTAACTTACCAATTCTGATTGAGCTGTACCCTCGTTGTGTCTATAAAAAAAGAGCCGGCTCATCACCGGCTCTTTCCTTTTTAAACCCTTAAAAGTCTATCAGGCGCTCAGTTTCACTGGCTCTTCTTTAAAGCCTTCCGCCGGGCGCAGATCGAGTTTCTGTTCCAGCAGCATCGCTTTCAGACGCTCATGGAAATTACGCAACGTGCTTTCCACTTTGGCATTGTTCTCTTTGCCTTTGATGGTCGCAGCGCCCCAATCACCCGCTTTATCAAACAGGCCAAAATGATATTCGTATGTGAAGTGATCTTCATAGGCTTCCAGCGTCATCCACCAGCCCCAAAACTCACGCAGCTCAGGTGCAGGCTTGACGTTGACACACGCTGCCAGGCAATCGAAGAAGAAGCGTGTCTCTTCACATTTGCCTTCACGGATATACGGCCCCAATTCGGTGAAGCGCTTAAGCAGGCGACTACGGGGGTGACCACTCGGTAATGTCATCTCTTTTCCCTTAACCCTTTAAATTGCACTTCCAGCTTTCCATTAACATAAAAATGGAAAATCCCGGATATAAGTAGTAGCAGAGTTCAGAGATTTCGCCAGTTAGCCTTTCAACTGTTTTTCCAGCCAGTCACAAATTTGATTGAGCGCTTTGTCAAAACTGGCAAAAACCGGCTTGGCGGGAATCGCCAGCGTCTTGCCCTGCGACGAGGAGTTGGCGATCAACTGCGCGTCTGTTTCCGGACCGAAAATATCATCCGGCCAATAAGCCGCCAGCATCGGCGTTGGCGTGCGGCGGCCGAGTAAGCCTTGCACCTTCAACGAGTAGCGGTTGAGTTCAGTACGCAGATTGCTGTCGGAGGTTGAGGACATACCGAGACGGCTCGCCAGCATATCCATGTACATATCTGGTAGCTGTTGCTGCTGTTGCGCATCCACAAACACGCTGTGCACCATGGCTCCCAGCGTCGCTACCGCGCGTACTCGCGGCACTTCCAGATAGGCCAGACGTGTCGCCACGTTAGCACCGAAGCGGTAGCCCAGCAGCGCCACACGGGTGTGATCGATCCATGGCACATTGCTCAGTTCACGCAGCACCTGCTGATGCACCTGGCTGGTGTCCTGATTCAGCATCCATTTGCTGCTGAAGCCTACCGATGGCATATCCAGCGTCAGCATGGCGATGCCGCGCGGCGCGAGATAGTCGTGGAACAGGCGATAGTGATCGCTCTGCAGCGAATCAAGGCCGCCGCACAGCAGCACGGTGGGATACGGCGCTTCGGCTTGCGCGGGCATATGCAGGAACCCCGTCACCGGACTGCCGCCGCTCATCGGAAAAGTCAGGGATTTAAGTTCGCCCGGCAGACGCTGCGTGGCCTCTTCGTAGGCGCGATTGGCCAGCACCTGCGCCTGATCGGCCAGCTCGTCGCCTTTGATGTAAGGGTAAGCCGCGAGGCTGAAAAGATTGGCGGCGTGCAGCCAATGCTGACCTGCATCGTCATGGTTTTCGCTCTCTAACGCGCGCTGCTGCCAGATCGCCGCCTGCTTCGACCACTCATAATTCCAGTTGCCGCCGCGATAGCCAATCACGGTATCGAGCAAGGCTTCATTGGTGCGTTCGAACTCGCTCACCGCGATACGCGCCAGCACTTCGCTGATCTCCTGCGGCGACAGACCGCGCCACGTCCACAGCAGCTTGTTCAGCATGCGATACCAGCCGCGCTGCGTATCGCCTTCGAGGGCGTTATGCACCTGCACGGCGGCGTGATGCTGGCGGTGCACTAATGAGGAGGTTTCCGGGTGTTTAAAACGGGGTTTGAACAGTTCTTCGCTCAGGTTTTTATCAGACATCTCAGCTATTCTCCTGCCAACAACGTGGCGATGGCTAAGAGTGTACTGCACCCGCCATACGCGCGCGAGGCGCAGAAAGCACAACGCCCGGCATAACCGGGCGTTGTTTGCGATGCATCAATTAGCTTTTGACGATTGGCGGGATGTAGACCACGCCCATGTCCCAGGGCTGCTCGATCCAGGTGTTCTGCGGGATATCGACAATGTAGTCGTCCACCAGCGCACGGCCAGCTGGCTTAGCGAAGATGGTGCAGAAACGCGCTTTTGGATACATGTCGCGGATCGCCTGCGCGGTGCCGCCGGTATCCACCAGGTCATCAATCACGATGAAGCCTTCACCGTCGCCTTCGGCACGCTTCAGCACTTTCATTTCGCGCTGATGATCGTGATCGTAGCTGGAGATGCACACGGTATCGACGTAGCGAATACCGAGTTCACGCGCCAGCAGCGATGCCGGAACCAGACCACCACGGCTCACCGCGATGATACCTTTCCACTGTTCCACAGGAAGCAGGCGCTGGGCCAGTTTACGGGCATGGATTTGCAACATGTCCCAGGTTACGACGTATTTTTCGCTCATATAAAGGAATCCCGGCCAAGAAACTTGGCTTAAAAAATATGCAAGGGGGAAAAGGTTGCGCGAGATTATAAGGATCTGACGCCTTAAAAACCAGCATCTGTCTTACTGGTTGCAGGTTTTTAGCGCGGCTGATTACGCACCCGGCGAGAAACAGTGATATTCTCAGGCCCATCACGTCAGATCTTCTGACGACGATTTTTACTGGAAACCCGCGTGCGTGCGGTATGTCCGCCACGCTGACACAGGAGATGCATGGTGTCTGAATTGTCGCAACTTTCACCCCAACCGCTGTGGGATATTTTTGCCAAAATCTGTTCCATTCCGCACCCTTCTTACCACGAAGAAGCACTGGCCGAACACGTTGTCGGCTGGGCAAAAGAGCAAGGTTTGTGGGTTGAGCGCGATCAGGTTGGCAACATCCTGATTCGTAAACCCGCTACCGCCGGTATGGAAAAACGCACGCCGGTGGCGCTGCAGGCGCACCTCGATATGGTGCCGCAGAAGAACAATGACACGGTGCACGACTTCACCAAAGATCCGATTCAGCCGTATGTTGATGGCGAATGGGTGAAAGCGCGCGGCACCACGCTGGGCGCGGATAACGGCATTGGTATGGCGTCTGCGCTGGCGGTGCTGGCTGACAACAGCCTGATCCACGGTCCGCTGGAAGTGCTGCTGACCATGACCGAAGAGTCCGGTATGGACGGCGCCTTTGGTTTACAGCCGAACTGGCTGCAGGCCGACATTCTGATCAACACCGACTCGGAAGAGGAAGGTGAGATCTACATGGGTTGCGCCGGTGGTATCGACTTCATCACCACCCTGCCGCTGACGCGTGAAGCGATTCCTGCGGGCTATGAAACCCTGAAGCTCACGCTGAAAGGCCTGAAAGGCGGTCACTCCGGTGCCGACATTCATCATGGTCTCGGCAACGCCAACAAACTGCTGGCACGCTTCCTGGCGCTGCACGCGCGTGAACTCGATGTTCGTCTGATCGAATTCACCGGCGGTACACTGCGTAACGCCATCCCGCGTGAAGCTTTTGCTACGTTGGCGATCGACAGCCATAAGGTTGATGCACTGAAATCTGCTGCGGCACATTTCCAGGCGACGCTGCTGAACGAGTTGGGCATTAAAGAGAAGAACATCGCCGTGGTCACCGAGTCGCTGGCGCATCAAGGCCAGGCGCTGAACGCTGACAGCCGCGATCGTTTCCTTAATTTGCTAAACGCTACGCCAAACGGCGTGATTCGTAACTCTGACGTGGCAAAAGGCGTGGTGGAAACCTCGCTGAACGTCGGCGTGGTTACGATGGATCAGGACAATGCCGAAATCATCTGCCTGATTCGTTCACTGATCGATACCGGTAAAGATTGGGTGGTTGAAGTGCTGACCTCGCTGGCCGATCTGGCCGGGGCGAAAAGCGCACCTAAAGGCGGCTATCCGGGCTGGCAGCCTGATGCCGATTCACCGGTGATGGCGCTAACGCGCAAAACTTATGAAGCGCTGTTTGGTAAAACGCCGAACATTCAGGTGATTCACGCCGGTCTGGAGTGTGGTTTGTTCAAGAAGCCGTATCCAAACATGGATATGGTGTCGATTGGCCCAACCATAACCGGCCCGCATTCGCCGGATGAGCAGGTTCACATCGAAAGCGTGGGCTTGTACTGGAAACTGCTGACCGCGCTGCTCAGCGTGGTGCCAGAAAAAGCGTAAGATTGCGCTTTCGCGATGAACCCGACTTCGGTCGGGTTTTTTTATGCCTGCGAAGGATTGCGCAATAAATTGCGCCGCTACAAAAGTGACGTGTGAAAGGTGTGGAAATAAAACGCTGTAAATACCGTAGCGGCGCAATTTATTGCGCAAATCTACAAACAGCACATCCCGCTGAATAAATACGATTACACCTCTCGGTTAACCCAAATCTTTCCATCAAACCAGATTTAGCCGCCATAACGTCCAGATGTCTGGATGGCTAATAAGATTTCGTGCTAGCTTATGCCCTTTCGTTCGTTGCCGAGAGTGATGGTTCAGGAAAAAATGCCCCCAACTCAACTAATTAAAGGCCCGGTTCAATGAGTGCGATCAACCGCCTGGAGATGCGTAATATCTCCATTGCCTTTGGCGGTTTCGCCGCGCTCGCGCAGGTGGATTTTCTGACTGAAGGCGGCTCGGTGCATGCGTTGACGGGCGCTAACGGCGCCGGAAAATCTACGCTGATGGCGGTGCTGGCTGGCGCACACGATCATTACAGCGGTGAGATTCTGCTGGATGATGTGCCGGTCACTATTCGCTCACCGCGCGATGCCAAAAAGCTCGGCATTCATCTGGTGCAGCAGGAAGTGGATGTGGCGCTGGTGCCACAGCTCAGCTTGGCCGAAAACATTCTGCTCGATCGTTTAGCTGAACCGGGCCACGCCTACAGCTGGCGTGAGATTCGCCGCCAGGCGCGTACGTTACTGGCGCAGCTGGAAGTGAACATCGACGTCAACCGTTTGGTGGAGCGCTGCTCGCTGGCAGAGAAGCAGCAAATCCTGCTGGCGCGCGCCCTGTCCCATCACTGCCGCTTTCTGATCCTGGATGAACCCACCGCCCCGCTCGATCAGCATGAGAGCGAGCGCCTGTTTACCGTGGTGCGCCGCTTGCAGTCCAGCGGCATTGGCGTGGTGTTTATCTCGCACCGCATTCACGAACTGAAAGCGATTTGCGACCGCTTAACGGTGTTGCGCGATGGTCGTCTGATCGAAAGCAGCCCGATGGCGGCGCTAAACGGTGAGCAGATCGTGGAAAAAATGCTCGGACATCGGCTCGATGATGTTTTTCCGCCGCGTCGCGCGCGTGCAACTCAGCCGCTGCTGCTGTCGGTGGAAGGCTTACACGACGATCGGCTACTGCAGGATATTTCGCTGCGTCTGCACAAAGGGGAGATTCTGGGCATTGCTGGTCTGGCGGGTGCCGGTAAAACCGAGCTGTGTAAAGCGCTGTTTGGTGCCAGCAAAAGCTGCGTGATAAAGGGCGAACTGCACGGCAAACCGTGGCGACCGCGTTCACCACATGATTCAGTAGAAAACCGCATGGCGCTGGTGCCGGAAGAGCGCCGCAAAGAGGGCATTTTCATCGATGAACCGGTGAGCATGAATCTGAGCATCAGCGCCGATAACAGCTTCTCGCGCTGGAGCCTGTTTGGTCATCGCCAGGCGTGGCGTTGGGCGGAAGCGGTGATTCAGCGCCTGAATGTGCGCACCACCGGACCTGGGCAAATCCTGCGTCGTTTGTCGGGCGGCAATCAGCAAAAAGTGGCGATTGGCAAGTGGCTGCGCAACAACGCCGATGTGCTGATTTTTGATGAGCCGACGAAAGGCGTCGATATCAAAGCCAAAACCGATCTGTTCACGCTGATCGATGGCTTAGCGCGTGAGGGCAAAGGCATCATTTATGCCTCGGGCGAGTTTTCTGAATTGGTCGGTCTGTGCGACCGCATTTGTGTGCTCTGGGATGGGCGCATTGTGGCAGAGATGGAGGGCAACACCGCCACAGAAGAGGCACTTTTGCTTTATTCCACCGGAGGAACACCTGCGTGAGCAGCAAAGAACTATCCCTAAACTCGCAGCCTTCTCTGCGCCATCAGCTGTTTGATTTCCTCTATAAGTGGGGCATGTTGCTGACCGTGGTGATTTTGATTGCCGCATTTGGTCTTGCTTCGGACAGCTTCCTCGAACCGACCAACATCATTAACATCCTGCGCTCGATTGCCATCGTCACGGTGATTGCGATTGGCGTGTCGATTTCGCTGACCATTGGCGGCTTTGACCTGTCGGTGGGATCCACCGCTTCGCTGGCCAATGCGCTGGTGATTTCGCTATTCGTCTGGCACGGCTTTGGCACCACCGAAGCCATCATTATTACGCTGCTGCTGTGTACGCTGGTTGGCTTGTTCAACAGCTTCCTGATTGTGGTGCTACGTATTCCCGACATGCTCGCCACCCTCGCCACGCTGTTTGTGATTCAGGGCGTGGCGATGACCTACAGCTTTGGTGGTTCCATTACCGAGAATATGGTGCTGCCGAGCGGCGACATGGCCGAAGGCACCATTCCTGCGGCCTTTGGCCTGCTCGGCCAGGTGCCGACTATCGTGATTATCATGCTGGTGGTCACCATTGTGGCGCAGCTGGCGCTGTCGCTGACTAAGCATGGCCGTCGTATGTATGCGCTGGGCGGCAATCCTGAAGCGGCGCGTCTCTCCGGTATTCGTACCACGCGCTATCGCGTGCTGGCGTATGTGCTTGCCTCGCTGCTGGCTGGCTTGGGCGGCATTTTGCTGGCATCACGCATCGGCTCTTCGCAGGTGAATGCCGGCGGCGGTTATCTGATGGATGCCGTTGCCGCGGCGTGGATCGGCTTCTCGCTGGCCGGTTCGGGCAAACCGAATGCGCTGGGTACCTTGGTGGGCGCCATCATTCTTGGTGTGTTGCAGAACGGGCTGGTGATGTTGTCGGTGCCCTATTACGCGATGGACATTATTAAAGGCCTGGTACTGGCGCTGGCGCTGGCGATGACTTACATCCAGCGCCGTTAAGGCGCGTTTAATCAGAAAGAGACCATAATGAAAAAAATTACCCTTTCGCTGCTGGCGGTTAGCCTGCTCAACGCCAGCGCCGCCTTCGCCGATGCCGCAGTGCCTGCGGTTATCGCTAACCATGAAGGCCCGGTACGCATCGCCATCATCCGCAACCTGGGTTCGGACGATAACACCACGCAGTTTGTCGCCGGTGCGATTCAGCAAGGCCGCCAGCTGGGCTTTAAGGTCAGCACTTTCCTCAGCAATGGCGACGATGCGCGCTTCCAGGATTTCGTGAACCAGGCGATTAGCCAGAAATATGACGGCATTATCCTGTCGCACGGTAAAGATCCCTACTCGACGGCGCTGGTGCAGCGTATTGCCGCAGCGGGCATTAAGCTGTCGGTGTTTGATACGCCGGTTAATACGCCGGTAGAGGGCGTCACCGTGACGGCGCAGAATGATGCTTCGCTGGCACAGGAATCGCTCGGCAGCTTAATCAAAGACTTCAACGGCAAGGCGAATATCGTCAAGCTGTGGGTGGCCGGTTTCCCGGCGATGGATCGTCGTCAGGTGGTGTATGAGAAGCTGCTGAAAGAGAATCCGGACATTCATCAGCTGGAGTCGATTGGCGCGGTTTCATCTGATGTACAGGGCGATACCGCCAACAAGATTGGCGCGATTCTGGCGAAATACCCGAAAGGCAAGATCGATGCGATCTGGGGTTCGTGGGATGCCTTCAGTCAGGGCGCGTATAAAGCCCTGCAGGAGAATGGTCGTACCGAGATCAAACTGTATAGCATCGACGTATCCAATCAGGATCTGCAGTTGATGCATGAAAAGAACAGTCCTTGGGTACAAACCGTAGCGGTGGATCCAAAAACCATTGGCGCGGTGAATATGCGTCTGGTGGCGAACAAGATTGCAGGCGAAACCACACCGGCGACTTACGAGTTTAAAGCGTCATCGATTTCTCAGCAGCAGTTGAACAGCCAGCAAGGCGCGGTCAACGTGGCGTCGCTGAATAAGATCATTCCAGGCTGGGGCGAAAATAACGATTTCATCGCGCCATGGTTTGCAACGCTGGAAGCGAAGTACGGTAAGAAGTAGTTTTCCCTCACCCTAACCCTCTCCCACATGTGGGAGAGGGAACCGATTAGCGCGGTTTGTTTTACTCCTTCTCCCGCTGGCGGGAGAAGGCCGGGATGAGGGGCAGCGCGCACAATCTCACAACCCCAACACCAACTGCCGCTCCAACTGCGGATCCACCATCGTGACATGCAATCCCACCAGCCGCACGCCGCGCCCTGCTCTGCGTTCATCCCACGCCTGACGCGCCACCGCGATCATGTCATCTTTATTCAGCACCGGCCAAACGTGCTCCTGCGTGGTTTGCTGGAAATCATTGAACTTCAGTTTCACGCCTTGCCGGGCGATCTGCTTATCCGGCTTGATGGCGGTTAAGCGGCGATCCAACTCCGCATAGAGAAAATCAATAATCTCCAGACACTGCTCCCAGCTGTGAATATCTTCCATCAGGGTACGTTCAACGCCGAGCGATTTGCGTTCGCGCTCAACCACCACATTGCGCTCATCCACGCCGTTGCTGCGTTCCCACAAGATGCGGCCAAACTTGCCAAAGCGTTTAAGCAGCAGCGCCAGATCGGCGCGCTGCACATCCGCGCAGGTGCGCAAGCCCATCTCTTCCAGCTTTTTAGTCGCCACTTTACCCACGCCAGGAATTTTACTGAGCGGCAGCGTCAGTAGAAAATCGGACATCGCGTCCGGCGTAATCACATATTGCCCGTTGGGTTTGTTGAGATCGGAAGCGATCTTGGCGAGAAACTTGATCGGCGCGATGCCGGCGGAAGCGGTCAATCCGGTTTCACGCAGGATATCGGCACGAATCGCCTGCGCCATTAATGTCGCCGAGCCATGGCAATGCAGGCTGTCGGTCACATCCAGATAGGCTTCATCCAGCGACAGCGGTTCAATCAGCGAGGTGTAACGTGAGAAGATGTCGCGGATCTGGCGGGAGGCTTCTTTATAGGCATCAAAGCGGCCGGGCAGCAGCCGCAGATGCGGGCAGAGTTTCAGCGCCATGCCGGTCGGCATCGCGCTGCGCACGCCATATTTACGTGCCGGATAGTTCGCGGTGCTGATCACGCCACGTTGCACGCGGCTGCCGCCAATGGCGATAGGAATATCACGTAAAGAGGGATCGTCGCGCATCTCAACCGCTGCATAAAAGCAGTCCATATCGACATGAATAATTTTGCGCATACGCCCTCCCAGATACTGGATAAGTATACAGCAGCGAAAAATATCGGCAATATTTGTTGAGAGCGAGATTAAAGTTTACAAATTAGTGGTCGTATTCCTTTTAGGAACGCGCCATTTTCTCGGACACTGGCTTGATTAAAAGCCAGACAATGTTAATGTTGCGCTGCGATAGCGGATATTTCCGATAATGCAATACCCGGACGCACAGCGTCATCGTCTCTCTCCACATCAAGGTATCTACAGAATGGGCAGAATCGCATTAACGCTTGCGATGATTCTTATGCCGCTCCTTAGCTGGGCAATGAACCCCGAGCCTACGCAACCGCTGGCTCCGGTGAGCAAAGAGTTAAAGAAACAACTAATTGGCACCCCCGTTTTTATTCAGATTTTCAAGGAAGAGCGTACGCTGGAACTGTACGGCAAAATCGGGAATGAATATCGTCTGCTGGACAGCTATCGCATCTGTAATTTCTCTGGCGGTTTAGGACCTAAACGTCGTCAGGGCGATTTCAAAAGTCCGGAAGGCTTTTATAACGTTAAGCTGAACCAGTTAAAACCGGATAGCCGTTTTTATCGCGCTATTAATACCGGTTTTCCCAATCAGTACGATCGCGCTAAAGGCTATAACGGTAACTATTTAATGATTCACGGAGATTGCGTGTCAGTGGGCTGCTACGCAATGACGGATGCATCGATGGATGAGATCTTCGCCTACACCAACGCCGCGCTACGTAATGGTCAGCAGGAGATTCAGGTCAATATCTATCCGTTCCGCATGACAGACAGCAATATGCAGCGTCATAAATACTCGACGTACATTAACTTCTGGCGTGAACTGCAGCCGGGCTATGCGTACTTCGCTAAGTACCGTGTGCCGCCTACCGTGAACGTGACGGCCACCGGCCAATATGCGGTGAACAGCACGCCGGTGATCGCTACACCGGATGCTGCCTCGAAATCATTCCTGGCGCTCACCCAGGCAAAATAGTGCCCACTCGCCTGGCACTATCCGGTGCCAGGTTTCATTGCCCGTCAGCGGTTGCGTAGCAATCACCGTTACCACATCTTGCGGCGTCGTCTGCTGCTGAAAATCAATTTCCACATCCTGATCGAGCAACGTCGCTTTGCCAAACGGCGCACGGCGCGTAATCCAGTAGAGATTGGTCGAACAGAACGCCATCAGATAGCGCCCATCCGATAACAGCATGTTGAAGACACCCTTCTCACGCATTTCTGCTGCCAGCTCGGCAATGTAGCGGAACACCGCTGGCCAGTTGCCCGGCGTGCGCGGATAACGCTCGGTCAGTTTGTGCAGCATCCAGCAAAATGCTTTCTCGCTGTCGGTTTCACCAATCGGACGAAATGGCCCGGTATCCAGCTGACGATAACCTTTGAGCTGACCATTGTGTGCGTAGGTCCAGTTGCGGCCCCACAGCTCACGCGTGAACGGATGGGTATTTTCCAGCGACACTTCACCGCGATTCGCCTGGCGGATATGCGCCACCACCGAATGCGATTTGATCGGGTATTCCTGCACCAAACGGGCTATCGGCGAGTTAAAGCTCGGCTGCGGATCTTTGAAGGTGCGGCACCCTTTTCCTTCATAGAACGTGATGCCCCAACCATCTTTGTGCGGCCCGGTTCCACCGCCACGCTGCACCAGACCGGTAAAACTGAAACAGATGTCCGTGGGGACATTGGCGCTCATCCCGAGCAATTCGCACATAGCAACCGCCTTAAGTTAGATCCTCTCGCGCGCGGCGAGAGGAACGCATCATGACTTAACCATCTCTTTTTCAATCAACAGCATCAGAATATGGATCACTTTGATGTGGATCTCCTGAATGCGGTCGGCATAGCCAAAGTGCGGCACACGAATTTCGATATCCGCGGAACCTGCCATCTTGCCGCCATCTTTGCCGGTCAGAGTAATCACTTTCATGCCTTTCGCGCGCGCAGCTTCCACGGCTTTGATGATGTTGGCAGAGTTACCGGACGTAGAAAGACCCAGCAGCACATCGCCTTCACGGCCTACCGCTTCGATATAGCGCGAGAACACATAGTCATAACCAAAATCGTTACTGACGCACGACAGATGGCTGACATCAGAAATGGCAATCGCCGGGTAGCCAGGACGGTTTTCACGGTAGCGTCCAGTCAGCTCTTCAGCAAAATGCATCGCATCGCAGTGCGAGCCGCCGTTACCGCAGGAGAGCACCTTGCCGCCCGCTTTAAAGCTATCGGCCAGCAGAACTGCGGCGCGCTGAATGGCGTGAATGTTGGCTTCGTCACTCAGGAACGTGTTGAGCGTATCGGCTGCTTCATTGAGTTCTGAGCGAATAATGTCCTGATACATAGAGATGTCCTTTAGAGGAAAGATTGACCCGGCAAGTTTAACGGAATGGGGCTAAGCCGCAAAGCGCCTGCCTTAAGGAAAAGCGCGGCGTCTCGAGCAAGTTTGGCCGTTGTTGCGCATCGTGCAACGAATTTGTGAGATGTGTTGTAATTGCGATGTAAACAGATTGATAAATTTTGCCCCATATTCTAAACCTACACCCATAACAGGTCAGACCTCTTACTACTTATGGAGTGGTTCATTATGTTGGTTGCCTCAATCGTTGCGACGCTAATCCTGCTTAGCGTGTTGTTCTACCACCAAATTTCGCTTCAGCTGAGCAGCGTAATTCTGCTGCTGTGGACCGGCGCACTGGCGGCCGCTGACCTATGGACGCCATGGATGCTGCTGCCGCTGGCGATTATTCTGCTGCCATTTAACCTGCCGGTGATGCGTCGCAGCCTGTTCTCGAAACCGGCGCTGCACAGCTTCCAGAAAGTGATGCCGCCGATGTCGCGCACTGAAAAAGAGGCGATCGATGCCGGCACCACATGGTGGGAAGGCGACCTGTTCCGCGGCAAACCGGACTGGCAGAAGCTGCACAACTATCCGCAGCCGCGCCTGACCGAAGAGGAGCAGGCCTTTATCGATGGTCCGGTCGAAGAAGCGTGCCGCATGGCGAACGACTTCGAAATCACCCATGAAATGGCCGATCTGCCGCCGGAGTTGTGGGCGTATCTGAAACAGCATCGCTTCTTCGCCATGATCATTAAGAAAGAGTATGGCGGCCTGGAATTCTCCGCCTATGCGCAGGCGCGCGTGCTGCAGAAACTGGCGGGCGTCTCCGGCATTCTGGCGATCACCGTTGGCGTACCGAACTCACTCGGCCCCGGCGAACTGCTGCAACATTACGGTACCGATGAGCAGAAAGATCATTACCTGCCGCGCCTGGCACGCGGTGATGAGATCCCGTGCTTTGCACTGACCAGCCCGGAAGCGGGTTCGGATGCCGGCGCAATTCCCGATACCGGCGTGGTGTGCATGGGCGAGTGGCAAGGTCAGCAAGTGCTGGGCATGCGTCTCACCTGGAACAAGCGCTATATCACGCTGGCACCGATTGCCACTGTATTGGGCCTGGCGTTTAAACTCTCCGATCCGGATCACCTGTTGGGCGATACCGCAGAGCTCGGCATCACTTGCGCACTGATCCCAACGCACACGCCTGGCGTAGAAATCGGCCAACGTCACTTCCCGCTTAACGTGCCGTTCCAGAACGGTCCGACGCGCGGTAAAGACATTTTCGTACCCATCGACTACATCATCGGCGGCCCATCCATGGCCGGCCAGGGCTGGCGCATGCTGGTGGAGTGTCTTTCAGTCGGTCGCGGCATCACACTACCTTCGAACTCAACCGGCAGCCTGAAAAGCATTGCGCTGGCGACCGGTGCCTATGCGCATATCCGTCGCCAGTTCAAAGTCTCTATCGGCAAGATGGAAGGTATCGAAGAGCCGCTGGCGCGCATTGCTGGTAACGCCTACGTGATGGATGCTGCCGCGACACTGATCACCAGCGGCATTATGCTCGGTGAAAAACCGGCGGTGCTATCGGCGATTGTGAAGTATCACTGCACCCATCGCGGTCAGCGCGCGATTATCGACGCGATGGATATCGCTGGCGGTAAAGGCATTATGCTGGGCGAAAACAACTTCCTGGCGCGGGCTTATCAGGGCGCACCGATCGCCATCACCGTGGAAGGCGCTAACATTCTGACGCGCAGCATGATCATCTTCGGCCAGGGCGCGATCCGCTGCCATCCGTGGGTGCTGGAAGAGATGAACGCCGCAGCGAAAAACGATCTGGTGACCTTTGACCGCGCGCTGTTCAGCCATATTGGCCACGTAGGTAGTAATAAAGTACGCAGCCTGTGGCTGGGCTTAACCGGCGGCCGCACTAGCGCCACACCAACCCGCGACGCCACGCGCCGCTACTATCAGCACCTTAACCGTTTGAGCGCCAACCTCGCGCTGCTGTCAGATGTATCGATGGCGGTGCTGGGCGGCAGCCTGAAACGTCGTGAACGTATCTCGGCGCGTCTCGGCGATGTGCTGAGCCAGATGTATCTGGCCTCCGCCACCCTGAAGCGCTATGACGATGAAGGCCGCAACGAAGCTGATCTGCCGCTGGTACATTGGGGCGTGCAGGATGCGCTGCATCAGGCCGAAGTGGCGATGGATGATTTGCTGCGTAACTTCCCGAACCGCATGGTGGCCGGTGCGCTGCGACTGGTGATCTTCGCCGGTGGTCATCACTGCCCGGCACCGTCCGATAAACTGGACCACAAGCTGGCGAAACTGTTGCAGCTGCCTTCTGCGACCCGTACCCGTTTGGGCCGTGGTCAATATCTGGCACCAAGCGCACATAATCCTGCAGGTCAGCTGGAGCAGGCGCTGCAGGATGTGATGGCCGCCGAAGTGATTCACGATCGTTTATGCAAGCAGCAGAAAAAACATCTGTCATTTACCCGACTGGATGCGCTGGCACAAGAGGGCCTGAAAGCGGGCTGGATTGATGAGAGCGAAGCGCAGGTCTTGATCCGTGCTGAAGCCAGCCGCCTGAAAGCGATTAACGTCGATGATTTTGCGCCGGAAGCGCTGGCGGTGCCAAAGCCGCAGACGAAATCCAACCCGCGGGCCAGTGAAGCCGCTTAAAAACAAAAAAGCCTCTGCAGGGAGTAATGCCAGTCAGTTAAGCCTGACTGGCATTTTTTCTTTTGCCTGTCGGATACTTCCAGGGCCTCTCTTTCTCCACTCTCGGCAATGACCTCTCCCGTCGCCCCGCAGTTTGACTATCTGGTTTTTTGCTGCGCAGCGTCAGCCGGTTATTCTGCAGCCCCTGCTTGATTTCCCGATACCGGAGCTCATTACTTCGGCGACGGCGCGCACGGCGGCTTCACTGCAGCTGAGTTTGGTGGCGGCGTTCTTAAAATCCTGATCGGTCAGCGTCTGCGACATAACGAATATCCTGTTTGTGTCGCACGTCTTGCGCGAAAGGGGGGGGGGGTTGTTCGTTGAGATTCTCTATCTCTCGTTGTTGTTTTACAACGCCAATAGCAAAGCGTGATCGTAAAAGCTTTATTGATTACCAACTCTAATTATTTCTGGTCCTGACAATCTGAGGGATGTAACGTAAACATCAGTTACTACATGGATTAAAGGTTAGGGATTAACGATGCCAATTATCGGTAAGATGATTTTGAACGGCGCAGATTTCGTGCCGTTGAATCTGTATGGCGTGGGCGTCTTCATGGCGTTTTCCGGAAAAGGTGCCTACAGAAATATTCCTGCATGTATGGCCGTCCCAAACGTTGGGCCTATCCCACCGGGTAAATACTGGATTGTTGAGCGTGGGAGGGGTGGCCTGCTGTCATGGGCTAAGGCAAAGTCACAGGATTTATATAACCGCGTTTTTAACGGTGCTGAATTTGATCGCGACGAATGGTTTGCTTTATATCGTGACGATCTGAGCATTGATGATGAAACGTGGATTAATGACGTCAAACGCGGATTATTTCGCCTTCATCCCGGCCGCGTATCTGAAGGATGTATAACTCTCCACCTTAATTCAGACTATGCGCTAATTCGTAATGCCCTTCTGAGAACAGCGCCGATCCCGGTTCCTTGCATGAAAAATTTAATGGCGCGCGGATACATTGAGGTGGTTGCCGGTGGTTATTCAAACACTTGCCCGTAGAGCGGTCAAAGTCGCTTTTTTTCTCGCGCTGATGCTCGTTGTCGCCCGTACTCTGGGCCCGCCAGAGTTATGGTTTAACGAACAATTAGCCTTGAAAATCGGCCAAATGATCTACGGGAATGAAGAGATTGGAGCGGATCGTTTTTACGACATCTATTTCTACATGTCCGTATGCACAGTGATTCCCATCACGGTTGTTATTTACATTTTAACAATGAAGTTAATCAAAAAAATAAGGAGCAAATAAATGCCAATTCCTCCGTATATGTGGCTTAAAGACGATGGTGGCGCGGATATTAGAGGTTCTGTCGATGTTCACGAACGTGAAGGCAGCATTGAAATTATCGGCCTGAGCCACGGTATTAACCTGCCGGTAGACACCGCTAACGGCAAAATAACCGGCACGCGCCAGCATTCATCAATGATGATCGAGAAAGAGGTGGATAGCTCAACGCCTTATCTCTATAAAGCAGCGGCCACCGGCCAGACGTTGAAAAGCGCCGAAATTCGTTTCTACAACATCAGCGATGCGGGCCAAGAGGTGTGCTATTACACCGTGCTGATGGAAAACGTGAAAGTCACCGGCGTTAACTGCGGCGTGGCCAACACAAAACTGTCGGGCAATGACAAGCTGAACCACACGGAAAGCGTCAGCCTGCAGTATGAAAAAATCACCTGGCGTATTGTGGATGGTAATATCCAGTACACGGACGCATGGAACGAACGTCCTTCTGCGTAATCCGTTAGTAATTAACTTTCACTCAGCAAATAAAGCTTTTCCAAAGAACTTCGAAGAATTTTAAGCCTTGCCACAGTCTGAACGTGACAAAATGATCGCAAGCGCTGATGTTTTTAGCATCGACTTAAACGTTCACACCGATAAGATTGTGCGTGGCCGTCTGGATGACATCAACGCAGGGAAAATTACTGTCATTGAATCGTCCCTTCAGCTGTTACCGAATGAGCCGGGTGTTAAACACATCGTTATGAAGCTAAAAAATCCAGCTTAAACGTGAAATAAAAAAAGCCCCGGAAACGGGGCTAATGCCAGTCAGTTAAGCCTGACTGGCATTTTTTCTTTTGGCTGTCGGGTACTTCCAGGGCCTCTCTTTCTCCACTCTCAGGAACGACCTCTCCCGTCGCCCCGGCAGTTTGACTATCTGGTTTTTTGCTGCGCAGCGTCAGCCGGTTATTCTGCAGCCCCTGCTTGATTTCCCGACACCAGCATTAACCCGCCTGACGAATCCGCGCAATCAGCGCATCCACATCAGCAACATGATCGGCAGCCAGAATCAGCGTGCGTCCCAGCGTGATACAGCTGCGAATACACTCGGTGCGCATGGTCTGATCTTCAATCTGTTTGAAATCCGCAACGTGAGACATTCCCACCGTGCGGCGGATCAACTCGGTACCGCAATAACCCAAGGTATCGCGCCATACTTTGCGCAGGAAAGATTCGGCGTAACCGGGATAGGCCAGCGCCACATCGCGGGTTTTCTCTTTCGCCAATTCCAGGAAGCGGCTGGCAAACTGATTACAAATATCCTGCACGTCACTCAGACGACGTTCTCGCCCTTCTGCCGCCTCACGCGGTGCCAGCAAGCCCGGCAGGCAGCAGTAGTTGATCAGCAAGTTGCCAATCGCGCTGCCGACATCAAAACCTATCGGCCCAAAGTAACCAAACTCCGCATCAATCACTTTCAGGCTGCCATCGGCGACAAAGATGGAACCGCTGTGTACATCGCCATGCAGCAAGGCTTCCGCATCGGCGAAGAAACGGTGTTTGAGACCGGCCACGGCGATTTTTAGCGCATCGTCGCTGCGCAGGCTGACCACCAGCGATTCCAGTGCCGCAGGATATTTGTTGCGCTCATGGTCAATAAACGGATCGTTGAAGAATAAATCTTCGGTGATTTCGCACATTTCCGGATTAATGAAACGCGCCACTTCGGCTTTTTTCTTATGCGGATGCAGGAAGAAATCGGAGGTATGGAACAGCGTCTGCGCTAGATATTCGCCAACCTGACGACCGGCCTGCGGATAATACGCACCCTTCACCAATTCGCTCCGCCAGATACGATGACTGGAGAGATCCTCCATCACCATCACCGCCAATTCGGCATCGTAATGAGTGACGTTGACGGTGTGCTGCGGGCAATGTTTGTAGTGCTCAATCAACGTCTGCGCTTCGAGACGCGCACGATCCAGCGTGAGCGGCCAGGATTCACCGACACAACGCACATAGGGCAGCGCCTGTTTTACCACCACGCGGCTGCGGCCTTGATTATCGAAAATTTTAAACACCAGGTTGAGATTGCCATCCCCGATCTCCTCGGCGCTCACCAGCGCTGACGGATCGTCCACGCCGCCAAATTGTTGAGCATATTCCACAGCATCGGCAGCATTGAACGTACGGTATTGCGACATTGCCTGTTCCTCGATTATCGATAGTAATAAGCCGTTCAGACGTCTATACATCCGTTACGCATGTTGGCACAATAGCCAGCATTAACGCAACAGGGATTTCACACCATGCAAACACTTCGTACCACCAGCCTTGAGGTCCGCGATAATCAATTATGGATCCTTGACCAGCAGGCGCTGCCACAACAACAAAACTGGCTGCCCGCGCACAGCGTCACGCAGTTGGTCGAACATATTCATGCCTTGCGCGTGCGCGGTGCGCCGCTGATTGGCCTCTCAGCCAGTCTGCTGCTGGCGCTGCTGGGTGAGCAAGGCGCAGCGCGCACGGAATTAGCGACGGCGCTTGAGGTGCTGCGCGCGGCGCGCCCAACGGCGGTGAACCTGATGAATAACCTTGATCGCATGAAAACTGCGTTGGCCGAGAGTGATTTCGTCACGGCGCTGAGCCGCGAAGCGCTGCGTCTGGTGGCCGAAGATAAGCAACTGTGTGACAACATCGCCCGCGCCGGCAGCACGCTGGTAAAACCGGGCAGCCAGCTGCTGACGCACTGCAATACCGGCGGGCTGGCGACTGCGGGCGTCGGCACGGCGCTCGGCGTTATCGCTTATGCCCACCAGCAAGGTTTGGTGAAAAATGTCTGGGTGGATGAGACGCGACCGCTGCTGCAAGGTGGCCGTTTAACCGCGTGGGAGCTGGGTGAGCTAAACATTCCTTATCAGCTGATTACCGACTCGATGGCCGCCAGTCTAATGGCGCGCGGCGTGGTCGATGCTATTTGGGTCGGCGCGGATCGTATCGCAGCGAATGGTGATGTCGCGAACAAGATTGGCACCTATAGCCTGGCCGTGCTGGCGCACTATCACGGTATTCCGTTCTACGTCGCCGCACCGCACACCACGCTGGATCGTCAATGTCCAAACGGCGACGCCATCCCTATCGAGCAGCGCGCCGCCAGCGAAGTGACCGGCGTTGCAGGCAGTTTTGGTAGCGTGCAGTGGGCACCGGAAAGTGCGGCAGTCTATAACCCGGCCTTTGATGTGACGCCAGCGGCGTTGATTAGCGGTTGGGTGCTGGATACGGGTGTGGTAACGCCTGCGCAGGTAGAGGAAGGGATATTTTTGCCGTAAATAGGCGCGATTTTCCCCTCACCCTAACCCTCTCCCACAACTGGGAGAGGGAACCGAGCGAGCAAATCTGCACGCTTGGTTTTCTCCCTCGCCCGCTTGCGGTAGAGGGCCGGGGTGAGGGCAAAAAATCACGCCAAACGCGGATACGCATCAGCAATCTTATCGCCGGTGAAATTCGCGACCCAGCCTTCCTGATTATCGAAAATGCGGATCGCGGTAAAGTGCGGCTCAGAACCCATATCAAACCAGTGCGCCGTGCCAGCGGGCACCGAGATCAGATCATTCTTCTCACACAAAATCTGATACACCTCGCCCTCCAGATGCAGACAGAACAGCCCTGAACCTTCAACAAAGAAGCGTACTTCATCTTCGCTATGCGTATGTTCGTTAAGGAACTTGGTGCGCAGCACCTCTTTCTGCGGATTATCCGCACGCATGCTCAGCACATCCCAGCTCTGATAGCCCTTCTCGGCCACCAGACGATCAATCGCATGTTGATAGGCGTTAATCACCGTCTCTGCATCAGGATCCGCACCCAAATCGCGATCGGCTTCCCAGCGTTCAAAGCGCACGTTTTTCGCGTTAAGACGCTCGCGAATCGCCTCGGCATCGGTGCTGTGCCACACCGGTTGCTGGGCTTCGGTATCGGTAAAAATGGTCAATGCACTCATGTTAAATCGACTCCGGTTTAATCTGGGAAAAATCGTTGACCTGGTGATGACGACTGGCGTTATCCGCCGCGCCACGAATTAACTGCACGGTATGCCAGCCCGCATCCGCTGCCGCATCCAGCTCCTGATGAATATCCGAGAGGAACAGCAATGACGCAGGCGCAAGGCCGATTTTTTCGGCGATATTGCGATACGATTGCGCTTCACGTTTCGCGCCGACGCCGGTATCAAAATAGCCGCTGAACAGCGAGGTTAAATCACCTTCATCGCTGTAGCCAAATAACAGTTTTTGCGCGGCCACCGATCCCGAGGAATAAACATATAGACCAATCCCCTGCTGCTGCCAGCGCGCAAAAGCCGGCAGCACGTCGGGATAAAGGTGGCCGGTGAACTGGCCTTCAACGTAGCCGGCGCGCCAAATCATGCCCTGCAGGGCTTTGAGGCCCGGTGATTTGCGATCCTCATCGATATAATTCGTGAGTGTGGTAATCAGCTCCTCCAGCGTGACCTGAGGCGCAGCGGACTCTGCACGCACCGCGTTGAGTGCGGCGGCGACGTTTTCATCGGTATGATTTTCCCGCACGTACGCCGCTAAATGCTGACGCGCATAAGGAAACAATACCTGATGCACAAACTGGATATCGCTGGTGGTGCCTTCAATATCGGTAACAATGGCGCGGATCATTTGGCCTCCAGCAGGCGACGTTGCAGTTCACATTCAAACAGAAATTCCAGACCTTCCAGATGGCGACGCGCTTCGTTCACGTCCTTGCCCCAGCAGGTCAAACCGTGGCCGCGCAGCAGAAAACCATATTGCAGCGGCGTAGCGGCGGCAAAAGCTTCAATGCGCTGCGCCAGCGCCGTCATGTCCTGATCGTTATCGAACAAGGGAATGGCGATGGTGTTCAGATGCGTCTGCTGCCCGGCCAGCGTTTTCTGCATCTCATAACCACTGAGCAGCAGCGCATCGCCCTTCTCCACCCGCGACAGCACCGTCGAGTTGACCGTGTGCGTATGCAGCACCGCACCCGCCTGCGGAAACAGGCGATAAATCAAGGTATGCAGACCGGTCTCCGCCGAAGGCGTGCGGCCCGATGGCACAGCGTTGGTAGCAATTTCAACCTGGATAAAATCATCGCGCGTCAGGCTGCCTTTATCTTTGCCGGACGCACTCAGCAGACAATACTCCGCGTCCTGCCGCACCGACATATTACCGCCGGTCGCAGGTGCCCAGCCTTTGCCACCAATCCAGTGGCAGGCAGCCACTAAATGTTCCAGTGGAAGAAAATCCGTCATAGCGATATACCGACTCCGCAGGTTAGTTTAGACGTCTAAGCGTCTCGATTGCCAAATGTTAACATCCTGTTTATAGTGGCAGCAACACAGGGTTTCTCCGCAACGACATTCGCGCTTAAGGCCACAAAACAATGACGCAGCACAACCTGATCCCCGAGAGCAAATTACCGGCGCTCGGCACCACCATCTTTACGCAAATGAGTGCGTTAGCTCAGCAGCACAACGCCATCAACCTGTCGCAAGGCTTCCCCGATTTTGACGGTCCGCGCTATTTGCAGGAGCGCCTGGCGCATCACGTGAGTCAGGGCGCCAACCAATATGCACCGATGATCGGCGTACTGCCACTGCGTGAGGCGATTGTTGAGAAAACCGCCGCGCTTTACGGCCACACGCCTGACGTCAACAGCGATATCACCGTGACGACGGGCGCGACAGAAGCGTTGTACGCAGCGATCACCGCGCTGGTGCGTCAAGGTGATGAAGTGATCTGCTTTGACCCAAGCTACGACAGCTACGCGCCTGCGGTGCAATTGGCGGGCGGCGTGTTAAAACGCATCGCCCTGCAGCCGCCGGGTTTCCGCGTTGACTGGCGCGAATTCCGCGGCCTGCTGAGCAGCAAAACCCGCTTAGTGATCCTGAACACGCCGCATAATCCGTCCGCCACCGTGTGGCGCAAAAGCGATTATGCCGAGCTGTGGCAGGCGATTGCGGAGCAGGAAATCTATGTGCTGAGCGACGAAGTGTATGAGCACATCTGTTTCACTGAAGAGGGCCACGCCAGCGTGTTAGCGCATGCTGAACTACGTCAGCGATCCATCGCGGTGTCATCTTTTGGTAAAACCTTCCACATGACCGGCTGGAAAGTGGGTTACTGCATTGCCCCGGCGGCGATCAGCGCTGAAATCCGCAAGGTGCATCAATATCTGACCTTCTCGGTGAATACGCCGGCACAGCTGGCGATTGCCGACATGCTGCGTCAGGCGCCTGAGCACTATCGCGAATTGCCGGAGTTCTACCGCGCGCGCCGCGATCGCTTTATCCAGGCGCTATCCGCCAGCCGTTTCAAGCTGCTGCCGTGTGAAGGCACTTACTTCCTGCTGGTCGATTACAGCGCCATTTCCGATCTGGATGACGTGAGCTTCTGCCAGCTGCTGACCAAGGAAGTCGGCGTGGCGGCGATTCCGCTGTCGGTGTTCTGCGCCGAACCTTTCCCGCACAAGCTGATTCGCCTGTGCTTTGCCAAACAGGAAGCGACGCTTGACGCCGCTGCGGAGCGCTTATGTCAACTTTGAAAATTACCGTTCTGCAGGAAACCCTGAGCTGGATGGATGGCGCGGCTAACCTGCGTCATTTCGACGGTGTGCTGAAAGGCATTACAGGCCGCGACATCATTCTGCTGCCGGAAATGTTCACTACCGGTTTTGCTATGGAAGCTGCCGAAAGTTCGCTGCCGCAGGATGACGTCGTGGCGTGGCTGCACGCGCACGCGCAAACCAGCAATGCGTTAGTCGGCGGCAGCGCGGCAATCCAGACGGAAAAAGGCGCGGTGAACCGCTTCTTGCTGGTCGAGCCAGACGGCACGCTGCATCAGTACGATAAACGTCACTTGTTCCGCATGGCCAATGAACATCAGCACTATGTGGCGGGTGAAACGCGTGAAGTATTTGAGTGGCGCGGCTGGCGGATTCTGCCGCAAATTTGCTACGACCTGCGCTTCCCGGTTTTTTCGCGTAACCACAACGATTACGATTTGGCGCTGTATGTCGCCAACTGGCCGGCTCCGCGTGCGCTGCACTGGCAATCGCTGCTGTTAGCCCGTGCAATTGAAAACCAGGCTTATGTCGCCGGTTGTAACCGCGTCGGCAGCGATGGCAATCAGCATCAATACAGTGGCGACAGTCGAATCATTTCACCGCTGGGTGAGATTCTGGCGAGTGGAGAGCCCTTTGCGCGTGCGCGTCTTGATGCGGAGCTTTCGCTGGAGGAGCTGCAAGCCTACCGCGAACGCTTCCCGGCTTGGCGTGATGCGGATGGGTATACGCTGAAGTAACCTCTTTGCCGCGTGGACGCTGCGCGGCACATTTTCCCCTCTCTTAAAAACCCGCTAAAATTTTGTTTCCTGCTTGGAAACATGGCATTGTTGCGCTACGATGTTTCCATGTTGGAACATGTCGAGGGAATGATGCATGTTATCTCAAGGAAAGTGTTTACAGAAGCGACACGGAGTTTTCCAAATGATGCAGCAGCATTGGATGCAACTTATCGAACTTTAAATGGCAACGATTTTGCCGATCCAGATGCGCTCAGAGCCTTTTTTCCAAGTCTTGACCGAATGAAATACCGGGCGAAATGGTGGGTGATTAACGTGGGTGGAAATAATCTCAGAGTGATGTTTTTTGCTGATTTTATAGCCCAACGAATCTTCATTAAACACGTTGTAACGCATGCCGAGTATGACAAATGGGTAAAGCATTATCGGGAGAACAAAGAATGATCGCCGAAGCCATCCAGGCCAGCAACAATCTGATTAAAGCCGTCCCGCTGCTGGGCGGAAGTAACGCGAAAGCTGATTATGAGCAGGCGTTAGAACTGGTGGAGTATCTGATTGAACATCAACCTGATCATCCGCTGATTGAAATGCTCACCGATAAAGTGGCGAAATATGAAGATAGTGCGCCGGAATTTGCCGCGTTCAACGCGCGTGTCACTGCATTACCTGGCGGTGTCGCGTTACTGCGGGTGTTGATGGATCAACATAATCTCAATCAGTCATCCTTCGTGAATGAAATTGGTCAGCGTTCTTATGTAAACCGAATTTTGAAAGGAGAACGTTCGTTGACAGACAAACACAAAGCCGCGCTGGCTAAACGTTTTAACCTGCCTTTCGAAGCATTTCGCGAAGATTAAAAGAGGAAGCCGCAGCAGAGAAATCCGCTGCGGCTTTTTAAGCTTACAGCTCGAAGCGATCCAGATTCATCACTTTTGTCCATGCGGCAACGAAGTCGGTCACGAACTTCTGCTTCGCATCGCTGCTGGCGTAAACCTCGGCCAGCGCGCGCAAGATAGCATTCGATCCAAACACTAAGTCGGCACGTGTCGCAGTGAACTTCACTTCGCCGCTCAGACGATCGCGACCTTCAAACAGCTCTTCGCTCTCATCGGTGGCTTTCCACGCGGTACGCATGTCGAGCAGATTAACAAAGAAATCATTGCTCAGCACACCAACGCGATCGGTGAATACGCCGTGCTGGCCGCCGTCGAAGTTGGTGCCCAATACGCGCAGGCCACCGAGCAACACCGTCAATTCTGGCGCGCTCAGCGTCAGCTGTTGGGCTTTATCCAGCAGCAGCGTTTCGGTTGAAGAACCTTTGGCGCTGCGGCGATAGTTACGGAAACCATCGGCCAACGGCTGCAGGAAGTTGAACGACTCAACGTCGGTTTGATCCTGACGCGCATCCACCCGGCCCGGCGTAAACGGCACTTGCGTTGCCACGCCAGCGGCTGAAGCGGCCAGTTCGATACCCACGCTACCTGCCAGCACAATGACATCGGCCAACGATGCTTTGCCTGATTCCTGCTGAATCTTTTGCAGGATTGGCAGCACATCATTGATTACGCTGGCATTCACCGCCCAATCTTTCTGCGGCGCTAACGCCAGACGCGCACCGTTGGCTCCGCCACGTTTGTCACCGCCACGGAAGGTGGAGGCTGAAGCCCAGGCCACTGAAACCAGCTGGCTGACGCTCAGACCTGAAGCCGCAATGCGCGCTTTAATCTCGCTGATATCAGCCGGCGTTGGCTGATGAATCGCCTGCGGTAATGGATCCTGCCACAGCAGATCTTCCTTCGGCACTTCCGGGCCGATGTAACGCGCTTTTGGTCCCATATCGCGGTGCGTCAGTTTGAACCAGGCGCGGGCAAAGGCTTCGTTGAACGCCTGCGGATCGTTGAGGAAGCGGCGCGAAATCTTGCCGAACTCTTCATCGAAACGCAGCGTCAGATCGGTCACCAGCATAGTCGGTTTACGTTTTTTCTCTGGATCAAACGGATCCGGGATAATCGCTTCGGCATCAACCGCTTCGAACTGGATGGCGCCCGCTGGGCTGCGTGTCTGTACCCATTCGTATTTGAACAGGTTCTCGAAGAAGTAGTTGCTCCACTGCGTGGGAGTTTGCGTCCACACCACTTCCAGACCTGAAGTGATGGCATCTTTACCCACGCCGCTGCCATAGCTGCTGGTCCAGCCAAGGCCCTGCGCTTCAATCGGTGACTCTTCAGGGTCAACGCCAACATGGCTGGCTTCTGCCGCGCCGTGGGTTTTACCCAAGGTATGACCGCCAGCAATCAGCGCCACGATCTCTTCATCGTTCATGCCCATGTTGCCGAAGGTGGCACGAATCGCCGGCGCCGCTGATTTTGGATCGCCGCTGGCTTCCGGTCCTTCCGGGTTGACGTAGATCAGGCCCATTTCGGTGGCGCCCAACGGTGCATTGGCCAGCGCTTCTGGATGGCGATGCGCCAGCCATTCGGTTTCATGGCCCCAATCCACATCCATATCCGGTTCCCACACGTCTTCACGACCGGCACCAAAGCCGAAGGTGCGGAAGCCGGCGTTTTCCAGCGAGACGTTACCTGCCAGAATGTAGAGATCGGCCCAGGAAATTTTTTGACCATATTTCTGTTTTACCGGCCACAACAGGCGACGCGCTTTATCGAGGCTGACGTTGTCCGGCCATGAGTTCAGCGGCGCAAAACGTTGCTGACCGCGACCTGAACCGCCACGACCATCAATGGTGCGATAAGTACCCGCGCTGTGCCACGCCATGCGAATGAACAGCCCAATATAGCTGCCCCAGTCGGCTGGCCACCAGGATTGCGAATCGGTGAGAAGTGCGCGGATATCGGCTTTTAACGCGGAGTAATCCAGTTTGCTGAATTCGTCGCGGTAGTTGAAGGTGTCACTAAGCGGGTTGGAACGGTTGGAGTGCTGGTTTAACAGATCGACGCGTAACATATTGGGCCACCAGTCGCGGTTGGATGTCCCGCCACCGGCGCCGCGCGCCAGAACACTCTTCTCTTCAGACGCCCCGTGATGAAAGGGGCACTTGCCTGCGGCTGCTGCATTATCGTTATTGTCGTACGTGCTCATGTTTATCGGCTCCATTGGCTTCATATTGCTTTCTACTATGCGACTAAGATTAGCCGCACTTGCGCCAGGAATATATTTGGATGAACCGAAGGTTTTGATAGTTACTGGCTTTCAAGCGCAGCGCGTGAAGTGGCGCACATTATCAGCTGCCGCGATAAGTCGACCATGACCACGGCGAGATGAGAAACGGCAGATGATAATGGCTGCCTGTGGCGCCAATCACGAAATCAATCTGCGCACTCACGTAGAGCGCATCGCGCCCTTCGGCAGCAAAGTAGTCGCCAATTTCCGCCGTCAAACGGTAATGACCTGGCGCCAGCGGTTCGGGCGTCAGATCTTTAATGCGTCCGTCGCTGTCGGTGTTGCCTTCCACCAGCGGCAGCCAGCCTTCCGGGCTATTTTGCTCGAGCGAAACCGCCACGCCAATCGCCGGTTTGCCCAGCGCGGTATCGAGAATATGCGTCGTAATGGTGCTCATGTGATGCTCTCCTTTAGCCGCAACAGGGTAATTTCACGCAGCTGCGCCAGCGCTTCACGCTGTTCACTCGCTGCATCATTGTTAAGCCGACGCTGCAATTCCGCCAGCATCTCTTCGCCGCTGCGCCCTTTGGCACGAATCAGAAACACCCGGCCAAAGCGCTGCTCATAGGTTTGATTGCCCGCCAGCATCGACAATTGCAGCGCGCCGTCCGCCTGCTGCATCGCCGACTGCTCACTGCGCGACAGCGTGGCCTCTTTGTCCGCGCCCGCCACGTTGTCGCCAATGCGTGGATGGGCACTCAGCGCCTGCTCAAGATCAGCGGCTTGCCACAACTGCGCCAAACGATCGGCTTCGGCCTGTAAAGCCGCAACGTCGGCGAAAGGTCGCGCCGCCACCAGCGCCTGCTGCCAGGCGGGAATCGCCACGCAGTGCGCAATCGCCGTCTGCGCAGCTTGAGGTGAAAGCTGATTAAAGTTGACCAAATCCATCTTTATTCCTTAGCGCGCAATATCGCAAACCGCTTGCAGATACGCCTGTACGCCCAGCGCCACATCAGCGGTTTGTACCGATTCCGCCGGATGATGGCTGATGCCGCGATGGTTGCGCACAAACAGCATGCCCACCGGCCAGCGCTCGGCGATAGCAATTGCATCGTGTCCGGCGCCGCTCGGCAGCGACAGGCTGCGCCCTTGCACGGTTTCTACCGCGTGGCTCAGCGCCTGCTGCAACCGCGCATCACAGGCGGTAGCGGCAATGTGGTAATACTCGTTGGCGCTGAAGGTTAAGCCGCGACGCAGCGCAATCGCCTGCGCCTGCGTCAGCAGCGTGGAGAGTAAACGCTCCAGCGGCTCATCCTGCGGACCGCGCACGTCGAGCGACAGCTGCACTTCACCGGGGATGACGTTGACCGCGCCCGGCAAGCAGCTCAGCGTGCCGACGGTCGCCACCAGCTGCGGATCGTGCTCTTGCGTGGTGTGCTCAATAAACACCATCCATTCAGCGGCAGCGGCCAGCGCATCTTTGCGATGCGTCATCGGCACAGTGCCCGCGTGACCCGCTTCACCGATAAAGCTGCAGTTCAGACGACGCGCGCCGTTGATCGCCGTGACCACGCCAAGCGCCAAATCTTCCTGCTCAAGACACGGACCTTGCTCGATATGCAGTTCCAGATAGGCGGCAATGTCATTGACCTGACGCGCCGCGTCGTGAATCTTCGCCGCATCGAAACCGACATCCTGCATCGCTTCCGCCACGGTGATGCCGTTGCCATCCGGGTGCGTCACCCAGCTTTCCGGCCAGCTGCCGGTAATACCACGGCTGCCGAGCAGCGTAATGCCGAAGCGCGTGCCCTCTTCGTCGCCGAAGCCGACAATCTCAATCGCCAGCGGCAAACGCTGCTGCCGATCGTGCAGCCACTGCACGGTTTCAATGGCGCTTAACACGCCGAGCATACCGTCGTAGCGACCGGCATTGCGCACCGTATCCAGGTGCGAACCGAGCAGCAGCGCCTGCGCGCCCGCCTGCGCCGCTTCGTAGCGACCGCAAATGTTGCCCACCGCATCCTGCCACGTCGTCATGCCCGCGGCCTGCATCCATTCGCCGACGCGCGCGCTAGCACGCAGCTGTTCCGGCGACAGATAAACGCGCGTCAGGCCATCTTCGCTTTCGCTGATCTCAGCCAGCGCATCACAGCGCGCCATGACGCGAGCGGCGGCGATCTGCGCCTCGCTGGCGGTCATCAGGCTTTTATTCATGCGCGGCTCCCGTAAAGATCCCACGCCGCCTGCATCCCCGCGCCTTGCGTGGTGCGGAAGCCAACATGATTCAGCACCGCTTCCAGCGCGCTCAGGGTTTGCATCACGCAATCTTTACGCGCGTTGTAGCCCATGGTGCCGATGCGCCACACTTTGCCATGCAGCGGACCAAACGAAGTGCCGATTTCGATACCGAAATCTTCCAGCACCAGCTTGCGCACCTGATCGCCATTCACGCCCTGCGGGATCACCACGCCGAGCACGTTATTCATTTTGTTTTTTAAATCGCCAAAGGTTTCGAGGCCCATGCCCTGAATGCCTTTCAGCAGCGCATCGCCGTGCAGCTTGTGGCGCGCGATGCCGTTATCTAATCCCTCTTCCATTATCAGACGCGCACATTCACGCGCGCCAAACAGCGCGGTGGTGGCTTCGGTGTGGTGATTGAGGCGCTCCGGGCCCCAGTAATCCATGATCATGCCGAGATCAAAATAGTTGGAGTAGATCATCTCGTCGTCACCATCCTGATGATCGGCAGTGCGGATGCCCTCTTCCACGCATTTGCGCTTGCGGATCACCGCTTCCATCTGCGGGCTCAGCGTGATTGGCGACGTACCGGATGGACCGCCAAGGCACTTCTGCATCCCGGCGGAGACCGCATCCAGGCCCCACGCATCGGTTTCAAGCGCGTTACCGCCGAGCGACGCGGTGGCATCGGTGTAGAACAGCACGCCATACTTCCGGCAAATCGCGCCCAACGCTTCCAGCGGCTGCAGCATGGTGGTGGACGTATCGCCCTGCACCGTCAGCAGCAGGCGCGGCTGCACTTTTTTGATCGCGTCTTCGATCTGATCCGGCGTAAACACTTCACCCCACGGCACTTCAATGGTGTGCACTTCCGCGCGGCAGCGGCGGGCAATTTCACACAGCAGATGACCGAAACGGCCAAACACCGGCACCAGCACTTTGTCGCCCGGACGGATCGCCGACAGCAGGATCGCTTCGATACCGGCGCGTGACGTGCCGTCGATCAGCATCGTCCAGCGGTTTTCAGTGCGGAATACGCCACGGTACAGCGCCATCACTTCGTTCATGTAGTGCGTCATCGCCGGATCGTACTGGCCGATCAGCTGGCTCGACATGGCGCGCAGCACGCGCGGATCGGCATTGATCGGGCCCGGTCCCATCAACAGACGCTGTGGCGGATTGATTTGCGAAAATTGGCTGATATCCATGTTGTATTCCTTAAAGAAAGCTTAGAGGCGCACGGTAGAGATAAACTGCTTCAGCTCCGCGGTTTGCGGATTGGCGAACAGCGTTTTGCTGTCGCCCTGCTCCCAGACGCGCCCCTGATGCATAAAGACCACGCGATCGCCCACGTCGCGGGCGAAGTTCATTTCATGGGTGACAAGAATCAACGTCATGCCTTCGGCGGCCAGCTGCTCCAGCACTTTCAGCACTTCGCCCACCAGCTCGGGATCGAGCGCGGAGGTGATCTCATCACAGAGTAAAACTTTGGGCTGCATCGCCAGCGCACGGGCAATCGCCACGCGCTGCTGCTGACCGCCCGACAAATTGGCCGGATAGTAATTGATGCGCTCACCGAGGCCGACTTTCTCCAGCATCTGCGTTGCCAGCGCACGGCATTCGGCTTCACTTTTCTTCAGCACACGGCGCGGCGCCAGCATCACGTTTTCCAGCGCCGTCATGTGCGGGAACAGATTGAAGTTCTGGAACACCATGCCGACCGAACGGCTAATTTCACGCGCCTGCGATTCGCGGTCGGTAATTGTCATACCGCCGAGTTTGATGCTGCCTTCCTGATAACCTTCCAGCCCGTTCATGCAGCGCAGCAGGGTACTTTTACCCGATCCGCTGCGGCCGATAATCGAGATCACTTCACCGTGATCGACATCGAGATCGACACCTTTCAAGACGTGGTTATCGCCGTAGTACTTCTGTACCTGATTAATGGTGATGAGCGGCATTGAATTTTTTCTCCAGGTACTGGCTGTAACGCGACAGCGGATAACACATCAGGAAGTAACCGAGCGCTACCAGGCCAAACACCTTGAACGGCTCATACGTCACGTTATTCAAAATGGTGCCGGCTTTGGTCAGCTCGACGAAACCGATAATCGAGGCCAGCGCGGTGCCTTTAATCACCTGCACGGCAAACCCAACCGTAGGCGCGATGGCGATACGAATCGCCTGCGGCGCGACCACGCGAAACAGCGTTTGACCAAAGGTCAGGCCGAGACAGCGCGACGCTTCCCACTGCCCTTTTGGCAGGGCACGAATGCTGCCGTACCAGATATCCACCAGAAACGCGCTGGTGTAGAGCGTTAAGGCCAGCGAGGCGGCGGTCCATGGCGCGACATCGATGCCGAACAAGCCGACACCGAAGAAGGCGAGGAATAGCTGCATCAGCAGCGGCGTGCCCTGAAACAGCTCGGTGTAGGCGCGCACCAGGCGCATCGGCCATTTACGTTTCAGCAGGCGCATAAACAGCAGCGGCAAGGTCACCAGCGTGCCGCCAAAAAACGCCACCAGCGAAAGTAAAATTGTCCAGCGCGCTGCCAGCAGCAGGTTGCGCAGGATGTCCCAGTCGGTAAATTGCGTCATCATGCCGGCTGCGCTCCCAACCATTTACGTCCCAGCGCCAGCAGCAGTTGGCGCATGGCAATCGACAACGCCAGATAGATCAGCGTGGTCACGAAATAGACTTCAAAACTCAAAAAGGTGCGCGACTGAATCAGGTTGGCGGCGAAGGTCAACTCTTCGTACGACACCTGCGACACCACCGACGAGCCGAGCATCACAATGATGCATTGGCTGACCAGCGCCGGATAAATACGCTGCAGCGACGGCGGCAACACCACGCGAATAAAGGTTTGCGTGCGGGTCAATCCCAGCACGCGCCCCGCTTCCCACTGGCCGCGCGGCGTCACCTGAATCCCGGCGCGAATAATTTCGGTGCTGTACGCGCCAAGGTTAATCAACATCGCCAGCAGCGCGGCTTCACCCGCCGTGAGTTTCAGACCCAGATTGGGCAAACCAAAGACGATGAAAAACAGCTGCACCACAAACGGCGTATTACGAATCAGCTCGACGTACAGGCCCCAGATGCGGCTCGCCCAGCTCGGTTTGCCGCTGCGCAGCGCCGCGCCGAGAATACCGAGGCTGACACCGCCCACGGTGGCGAGCACGGTGATCTGAATCGTGACCCACAGTCCGGCCAGCAACTCTGGCCAGTGCGGCCAGAGATCGGCGAAGTTAAGTTGCGCCATACTTTATGCGCCGAGGTTCGCTGGCAGCGGCGCTTTCAGCCACTCTTCCGACAGCTTGTTCAGCGTGCCGTCTTTGATTCCCTGCTCAATCAGCGCATTCACTTTCTCTTTCAGCGCCGGCTCATCTTTTTTCAGGCCGATGTAGCACGGTGAATCTTTCAGCATAAACTGGGCAACCGGCGCTTTTTCGGCGTTCTGGCGCGCAATCGCCGCCACCACCAGGTTGCCCGTCGCAACGTACTGCACTTGTCCGGAAAGGTAGGCCGACAGCGTGGTGTTGTTATCTTCATAACGCTTCACCTGCGCCTCTTTCGGGGCGATATCGCTTAACACCATATCTTCCACTGCACCGCGCGTGACGCCGATCGATTTGCCGCTCAGCGCTGCCGCATCTTTCAGCGTTTCGCCTTTCGGACCAAATACGCCGAGGAAGAACGGCGCGTAAGCGCGGGTGAAATCGATCACTTTTTCACGCTCGGCGTTTTTACCCATGCTGGAGATCACCAGATCGACTTTATCGGTCTGCAGATACGGCACGCGGTTGGCACTGGAAACGGGCACCAGCTGCAACTTCAGTTTCATCTGTTTGGCGAGATACTTCGCCATGTCGATATCGTAGCCCTGCGGCTGCAGGTCAGTACCCACGGAACCGAACGGCGGGAAGTCTTGCGGAACCGCCACGCGGATCACGCCGCGCTTTTGGATATCCTGCAGCTGATCGGCCATCGCACTCCCGACCTGCGCCATCAGCAATGCCGCGCCCGCTACCGCTAATAATACTTTTTTCATTTTGCACCCCGGTGAGTTTACGTGAAACAAAAGATTCTTGATGAATCATTCTGCAACTAATGTGCCAACCGCAGTGCCGGGAGAAGAAAGGAGAAAAAACGGGGTTTTACCGCGTTGAAGGCAACAAAAACGGGCATCGCGCCCGTTGGAATTAACGATCAAAAACAGTGCAATGCACCACAATGGCGCCCGTTAACGGTGTTCCAGCTCGTCGAGATGCTGATAAAGATCGGCAATTTGATGGATGCGCTGACGGCCCTGCGACAACATTTCATGCAGCAACGCATTCGCCAGCAGGTTAATCAGACTCATGGCGGAGGCGTAGCTATCAAAAGCGGAAACGCTGTCGAGCGGCGCGCAAAGCTGCCAGCGCGCCAGCGTGATAATGCCCTGCGCCTGCGGCTCACACAGCGCCAGCACCGGAATGTTGCTCTGCTGCAGCTGCTGCATCAGCGGACGAATGATGCGTGGACGGCGGCGAAACGCCATCACCACCACGATATCGTCGGGCGTGATATCCACCAGCTCTTCGCCCAACGTCTGGCCCGGCTGCGGCAGCACATGCACCTGCGGACGCGCCTGCATCAGCTGCTGACGCAGGTGCAGCGCCACCGGATAGGCGTTACGCATGCCGATGATAAATACCCGTTTTGCCGCGCCCAGCGCGCTAATCACCTCGCCAAACTGCTGTGGATCGATGCTGTTGACCCACTGCGTCAGGTTGGCCATCTCCTGCTTATAGTGGCGTGACAGCAAGGTGTTGCCCTGCACCGCATCGCGGTTATCGGTGAGCGGCATGCCGCTCTGGCGCAGGATGCGCAGCTCGTCGCGCATGTCCTTATATTTCTCGTAACCGAGACGCTTGAATAAACGGCTGACCGTGGCCTTCGACACACCGCTCAGCCGCGCCAGCTCGGCGCTGTTGTAGCTGATCAGGTCATCAAAGTGGTCAAACACGAAGTCGGCAATGCGCTGCTCTTGCGGCGACAGTTGCGGATAGTGACTACGAAGGCGTTCATCAAGTTGTTTCATCATCGGTCCTGTAACTTTCGTTTCATCACAAGCTAGCATAAATCGATCCAGATTGATGTCCGTTCAAAACTGGAACAGCTCTTGCTTCCCATTAACCACGTACCCAGAAAAAGAGTTCTTTATGATACAGAGCAACATGGCGCCGTTAGGCATGGCCGTTACGCCGCACCATCTCGCCAGCGAAAGCGCGTTAGCGGTGCTGCGCGAAGGCGGCAATGCGCTGGAAGCAATGGTGGCGGCCGCAGCCACCATCGCCGTGGTTTACCCGCACATGAACGGTTTGGGCGGCGACGGCTTCTGGCTGGTGGTGCCGCCAAACGGCGATCCCATCGCCATTGACGCCAGCGGCGCAGCCGGTTCGCTGGCACACCTTGATTTCTACCATGGCGAAACGCAGATTCCGCATCGCGGCCCCAAAGCCGCCTTAACCGTGGCGGGTACCGTCAGCGGCTGGCAGGAAGCGTTAACGCTGGCGCAGGAACTTGGCGCGACGCCGCTGCCGTTAACCCGCCTGCTGCGCGATGCAATTCGCTATGCCGCCGACGGCATTCCGGTCACCGCCTCGCAAGCCGCAGCCACCGCCGCCAAACAGCACGAGTTGCAGCATCAACCTGGTTTTGCCGCCACCTTTTTACCGGACGGCAGCGTGCCGCTTGCCGGCAGTCGCTTTACCCAGCCGGCGCTGGCGAATACGCTGAGCATGCTGTGCGATCACGGGCTGGAAAGTTTCTATCGCGGTGAACTGGCGCACCATCTGGCGCGCGAAATGACTGCGCTGGGGATGCCGATCACGCTGGAGGATTTGCAGACGCACCAAGCCCGGCGCTGCACGCCGCTGCATCTGGCACACAGTGAAGGCGATATCTGGAACATGACGCCGCCAACGCAGGGTTTGGTGTCGCTGGCGATCCTCGGCATTACCGATCGGCTCAATATGGCTGACGCCGATGAAGCGCAAACCGTGCACCGCATCGTCGAAGCCACTAAAAAAGCCTTTGCGCTGCGCGACAAGCACATCACCGATCCGCGCCACATCGACATTGATGTGCAGCTTCTGCTGGATGAGGAACACCTCAGCACGCTGGCGGCGCAGGTGGACGATCAACAAGCCGCTGCGTGGGGCACCGGGCGCGGGCCGGGCGATACCGTGTGGATGGGCGTGATGGACAGCAGCGGATTAGCGGTTTCGTTTATCCAGAGCGTTTATCACGAATTCGGCAGCGGCGTGGTGCTGCCCGGCACCGGCATCACCTGGCAAAACCGGGGTGCCGCCTTCAGCCTGCAACCCGATCATCTGCTGGCGCTGCAGCCGGGCAAACAGCCGTTCCACACCCTCAATCCCGCTGCCGCGCGTCTCAAAGATGGCCGCACCATGGTGTACGGTTCGATGGGCGGCGACGGCCAACCGCAAACCCAGGCGGCGATTTTCACCCGTCACGTGATTCAGGGACATCCGCTACAGCAGGCGGTGAGCGCGCCGCGCTGGCTGCTGGGTCGTACGTGGGGACAATCATCCGATTCGCTCAAGCTCGAAGCGCGCATCGCGCCGGAAACAGTGCAGCAGTTGCGTGCGCTCGGCCATGAGGTTGAACTGCTACCCGATTTCAGTGAAGTGGTCGGCCATGCGGGCGCGATCGTCAGACACAACAACGGCATGCTGGAAGGCGCGTTCGATCCGCGCAGCAACGGCAGCGCCGCCGGTTTCTAACGGAGATTATTGATGAGTTCACAACCGGACTGGGCCACCTATATCGCCCAAATGGAGCAGATTCTGGCGCTGGAGCTGGATGATGCGCGCCGCGCCGAGCTGCTGACGCAGTTCAACCGCATCGCCGCCATGGCCGAGCCGCTGATGGCGCTGCCGCTCGACGATCGCCTGGAAGTGGCGGGAGTGTTTCATCCATGAAACTGTCGTCATTATCGATTAATGCCCTGCAGCAGGCGCTGAGTCAGGGCGAGATCAGCGCCCGCGATATCGCGCAAAACACGCTGGCGGCGATTGAACAGCATAAGGCGATCAACGCCTGGACCGAAGTCACCGGCCAGCGCATGCTGCGCGAAGCCGATCAGATCGATCTGCAGCGCCAGCGCGGTGAAGCTTTGCCGCCGTTAGCCGGCATTCCTTACGCGGTGAAAAACCTGTTTGATGTCGCCGGACACAGCACCTTAGCCGGTGCCAGCCTGTTCAGCGCACGCGCGGCGGCACGCGAGGATGCGTGGGCGGTGAGCAAACTGCGCCAGTCTGGCGCGCTGCTCTCCGGCATGCTGAATATGGATGCCTATGCTTATGGTTTTACCACGGAAAACACCCATTACGGCGCAACGCGCAACCCGCGCGATTTAACCCGCGTGGCGGGCGGATCGTCCGGCGGTTCAGCGGCAGCGGTGGCAGCGGGTTTGGTGCACTTCTCGCTCGGTACCGACACTAATGGCTCGATCCGCGTGCCCGCTTCACTGTGCGGCATCTTTGGCCTGAAGCCGACCTTTGGCCGCCTGTCGCGCAGCGGCAGCCATCCGTTTGTCGCCAGCCTCGATCACATCGGCCCGTTTGCCCGTTCGGTTGAAGATTTGAGCCTGGTGTACGACACCTTGCAAGGTGCCGATGCCAGCGATGCCTTCCAGGCCGCGCAGCCCGCCTCGCCAGCTAGCGCAGGGCTCAGCAAGGGCGCAGAAGGCGTGCGCAGCGCGGTACTCGGCGGGTTCTTCTCAACCTGGTGCAGCGATGAAGCGCGTGCCGCCGTGGCGGTGGCAGCTAAAGCGCTGCAGGCAATCGACGAAGTGACCTTGCCGAATGCGGAGATCGCACGCTCGGCGGCCTTTATCATGACCGCCGCAGAAGGCGGCAATCACTACCTGCCGATGCTGCGCACGCAACCGGAGCAGTTCGAGCCCAACTCGCGTGAGCGCCTGCTGGCCGGTGCAATGCTGCCTTCGGCGTGGTACGTGCAGGCCCAGCGTTTCCGCCGCCACTTCCAGCAGCAGGTGCTGCCGCTGTTTGAGCAATTTGACGTGCTGATTGCGCCCGCCACGCCCTGCACCGCCACCACCATCGGCCAGGAAACCATTCATATCAACGGCCAGCATTTGCCGACGCGCGCCAGCATGGGCATGCTAACCCAGCCGATTTCGTTCCTCGGCTTACCGGTCTGTACCGTGCCGCTGCAAACCGCCAGCGGCTTGCCGATAGGCTTGCAGCTGATCGCTGCGCCGTTTAAAGAACATCTGGCACTGCGCGCTGCCTGGGCGCTGCAACAGCAAGGGCTGACGCTGCCACAAACCACATTAATGGATGCCTGAAGATGACACCTGAACATATCGATCGCCCGGCAATTCTCGCCGAAGTCACCGCCGCCTTTTACCGCTATGAGCAAGCGCTGATCGGCAATGATGTGGAGGTGCTGGATGAGCTGTTCTGGCACGACAAACGTACCGTGCGTTTGGGCGCGGGTGAGAATTTGTATGGCATTGATGAGATCCGCGCTTTTCGCGCGGCGCGGCCGTCAAAAGGGTTGGAACGCGAGTTACGTAATACGGTGATCACCACTTTTGGCGATGACTATGCGGTGTGCAGTACGGAGTTTACGCGTGAAGGTGTAGAGAAGATCGGACGCCAGCAGCAGACGTGGGTGCGATTACCGTGCGGCTGGCGGATTGTCGCGGCGCAGGTGAGTTTGATGAGTTGAGTTGGGTGGTTTTTCCCTCACCCTAACCCTCTCCCGCACGCGGGAGAGGGATGATTAGGTGGAGTGATCTGATACATCGCGGCGGGATCGGCTCCTTCTCCCGCTGGCGGGAGAAGGTTGGGATGAGGGGCTAAGCGCTCGGTGCCGGATGCGTCGCGATCCAGTGATCGGCGATTTGCTGCCGCGTACACACCCACACATCCTCATGCTGCTGAATGTGATCAAGGAAGCGCTGCAAACCACGGAATTTCCCCGGACGTCCCAGTAAACGACAGTGCATGCCAATCGACATCATCTTCGGTGCCGTTTCGCCCTCTTCGTACAGCACATCAAAGGTGTCGCGCAAATAGGTAAAGAACTGCTCCGCCGTGTTGAAGCCCTGCGGCGAGGCGAAGCGCATATCGTTGCACTCCAGCGTGTAAGGGATGACCAGATGCGGTTTAACCGTGCCGTCCTGACAGGTGACCTGCGTCCAGAACGGTAAATCGTCGCCGTAATAGTCGCTGTCATAGCTAAAGCCGCCCTGCTCGACCACCAAACGTCGGGTGTTGGGGCTGTCGCGGCCGGTGTACCAGCCGGTTGGCGCTTTGCCAAACAGGTCGGTTAACACGTCCACCGCCTGCTGCATGTGCTGGCGCTCGGTTTTGGCATCCATCGCCTGATAGTGAATCCAGCGCCAGCCGTGGCTCACTATGTCGTAATCCGCCGCTTTGATCGCCTCAACGATGTCCGGATGACGCGCCAGCGCCATCGCCACGCCAAACACCGTCAGCGGCAAACCGCGCTTTTGAAACTCATTGTGGATGCGCCAGAAACCGGCGCGCGATCCGTATTCATACAGCGAATCCATCGACATATGGCGATCGGCGTAGCTGGCCGCGCCGATGATATCGGAAAGAAACTGCTCGGAACCGGCGTCGCCATGCAACACGTTGTTCTCGGCGCCCTCTTCGTAATTAAGGACAAACTGCACCGCGACGCGCGCTTTGCCCGGCCACTGCGCATGCGGCGGGTTGCCAGCGTAGCCGATCAGATCGCGGGGATAGTTTTTGTTGAAGCTGTACTCTTTCTTGCCAGATACATCATTCATTCTGTAAGTTCCTGTCGCTCAACCAGTGGTTAGTTTAGGTGCTGAAAGGCTCCGCTGAGCGGTTTTTCGCGTGGATAATCGAGATCGCCATGCTTGCTGGTACCAAAGCCTAGCGCCACCAGCGACTCCACCATTTTTACCGCAGCGCTGACCCCGTCGATTACCGGCATGCCCAGTTCTTTGGTGAGATCCTGCGCCAGCGTAGCCATACCGCCACAGCCCAGCACAATCGCGCCGCTGCCATCTTCGCGTTTGGCCTGCATGCAGCGCTGACGCACTTTCTCCTGCGCCACGCCGCTGCCGTCTTCCAGCGCCAGCACCGGCAGATCGATGGCGTGCAGCGCGGCACAATGGTGTGTGAAGCCATATTGCTGCAGCAGATGGCGCGCAATCACCAGCGTGCGCGGCAAGGTGGTGACAATCGAAAAGCGCGTCGCTACCAGCGTGGCGGTGTGCATGGCCGCTTCCGCAATGCCAATTACTGGGCCGCTTGCCAGTTCACGCGCCGCCAGCAATCCCGGATCGCCGAAGCAGGCAATGATATGGCCGCTCACGCCCTGCTCTTTGCCGCGTTTCACCTGCTCCAACACACCAATCGCCGCGATGGCCTCATCAAAATGACCTTCAATCGACTCGACGCCGTGAGTCGGGCACACCGCCAGAATCTCGGTGCCCGGCGCGGCGACGGCGCGCGCGGCAGTACCCATGGTTTCCGTCATCGCTAAGCTGGTGTTGGGATTGATGACCTGAATCAGGCTCATGATGCCGCTCCTTTGTTACCGGCAAATAACCGGGTGAAATCAGGCAAGGTTTCGCCGCTGCGCTCAAAGTGCAGGCTGGCAACAATATGTTCGAAGTGATGCTGCAGCGCCGCCGTCAACCCCGGCAGATCTTTTTGCCGCAGCAGATCCACCAGCCGATCATGATGATCGCATCGGCAGCCGCGCTGCCACGGTGCACCGTAAGCGGCAATCACCAGCGACGAACGCTGCGTCAGGCGCGTCACCATATCGGTGAGCACTGCGTTACCGGAGATCGCCTGCAGCTGAATATGAAAGGCGGCGGAGAGACGAATCGCCGCGGCACCATCGTGCTGGTCATGTGCCTGCTGCTCTTCTTCAATCAGCACGCCGAGTGCCGCTAAGTGCGGTGCCTGCACGTGGCTCAGCACCGCTGGCAGATTGGCGCACTCTAATAAACTGCGGGTGGCAAAGATGTCGCGGGCTTCATCCACGCCCGGCGTCGCCACCTGTGCACCACGCCTGGGCGACAAGGTGATCATTTGCACCGCGGCGAGGCGTTGCAGCACCTTACGAATGCCGGTGCGGCTCACGCCGAAGACTTCCGATAAGGCTTCTTCCGGCAATTTACTGCCCGGCGGCAGTTGATGCTCAACGATGGCGGTAAGCAGCGCCTGATAGATAGGTTCATCGCGATCGTTCAGATCGGCAGCCGTTTTCTGGCCTGTTTCACTCTTCATTACCTGCTCCGGTAAGTGACTGCGTGCTGCACATCGTATACGTGAAATTAATTTTTTGTATACAAGAAATCATTTCTGGCCTGGATCCTGCAATACCGTTTCACGCTGTGATTATTTTTCCATGATGTAGAGAGGAGCAGGTTTCATGCCAAATCATTCTGAAGTGACCTCGCGGGTGGCCTCTGAAGCCAACGCACAATACAGTCCACGTCTGTGTAATGACGATCTGGCGCCGACGCGCGACCAGAACTGGTCGTGGTACAACATCTTTTCGTTCTGGATGTCGGACGTGCACAGCATGGGCGGCTACGTGGTGGCCGCCAGCTTCTTTACCCTCGGGCTGGCGAGCTGGCAGGTGCTGCTGTGCTTGTTAGTGGGCATCTGCATTGTGCAGCTGTGCGCCAATCTGGTGGCCAAACCGAGCCAGATGGCGGGCGTACCGTACGCAGTGATTTCGCGTCAGGCGTTTGGCGTGTTTGGCGCTAACATCCCGGCGATTATTCGCGGGCTGATCGCTTTTGCGTGGTACGGCATCCAGACTTATCTTGCGGCTAACGCGCTAATGCTGGTGCTGCTGAAGTTCTTCCCCACCCTGAGCAGCATGACGCAAAGCAGCTGGCTCGGCTTATCTCAGCTGGGCTGGTGTTGTTTCGGTGTGATGTGGTTACTGCAGGCGATGGTGTTCTGGCACGGCATGAACGCGATTAAACGCTTTATTGATGTCGCCGGTCCGGCGGTGTACGTGGTGATGGTGGCGCTGGCGGGCTGGATTGTATACAAAACCGGTTTCGATGGTATCTCCTTTACGCTGGCCAGCAAGCAGTTGAGCACCGGCGAGCAAACCTGGCAGATGATTACCGCCACCGCGCTGGTGGTCTCCTACTTCTCCGGTCCGCTGCTGAATTTTGGTGACTTCTCGCGTTATGGCAAAAGCATGGGCGAAATTCGTCGCGGCAACCGCTGGGGCTTACCGTTCAACTTCCTGCTGTTCTCGATTGTCACCGTGGTGATTGTCTCCGGTACGCAATCGCTGTTCGGCAGAATGATCACCGATCCGATTGAAACTGTCAGCATGGTGGGTAACGACGTGGCGGTGGCGATTGGCCTGCTGACCATGATTATCGCTACCATCGGCATTAATATCGTGGCGAACTTTGTTTCGCCGGCATTCGACTTCTCTAACTGTTCACCGCAGAAAATCAGCTTCCGCACCGGTGGCATGATTGCCGCAGTTGGTTCGGTGTTACTGACGCCGTGGAACCTGTTCCAGTCGCCAGAACTGATTCACTACACGCTGGATGTGCTGGGCTCGTTTATTGGGCCGCTGTTTGGCATCCTGGTGGCCGATTTCTATCTGATTAAACGCAGCAAAGTCTACGTGGATGACCTGTTTGATGACACGCCGAAAGGCCGTTACTGGTATCGCGGCGGCTTCAACCCGAAAGCAATTGCCGCGCTGCTGCCGTCGGTGGGCATTTGTCTGGTGATCAGCTTTATTCCTTCACTGCATGCGGTGGCGAACTTTAGCTGGTTTATCGGCGTGGCGTTGGGTGCGGGCTGCTATCGCTGGCTGGCGCGCGCTGACCGCGACGAGTCGGTGGCGGCGTATCGCGCGACGGTGGCGGTACAGAAGGATTAAGTTGCGTGCGCGCTGGCCCTCATTCCATCCTTCGCCCGCTTGCGAGAGAAGGGGCAGCTCGCTGCGAGGGTTAACATCGAGCGCGATCAGCGCCTTCGCCCAGTTGCGTGAGAAGGCGGGGGATGAGGGAAAATGACACCATTTAGAAAAAGCAAAAAGCCGATGCATTTCTGCATCGGCTTCTTTAAATAGATTGGCGGAACGGACGGGGCTCGAACCCGCGACCCCCTGCGTGACAGGCAGGTATTCTAACCAACTGAACTACCGCTCCGCGCTTTGTTCCCCGTCGAGAACGAGGCGCATATTAATAGCAGCTTTCACACCCGTCAACGCTTTTTCTGTGGGAATGTTTCGTTTGACGTTTTTTTCAGCTTAACGTCGATTTTGCACGCAAAATCAGCCGTTTTACACGCGCCACAAGCAGCTACCACCCTTCTTCTGCACCAAATCCAGACGACCTTCGTGCGCAGCAATCTCTTCATCGCTGGCGCTGACCACGCGCAGACCTGAAGTCGGACGCACAATGCGCTGAATGTTCTCCGCGCCGCCCTGATTGTTCTGCTCGCCGTCCAGAGAAAATGCCAGCGAGGTTTGACCGCCGGTCATCATCAGGAATACTTCGGCCAGAATCTCGGCATCGAGCAGTGCGCCGTGCAGCGTACGCTTGCTGTTGTCTATCTCATAACGGTTGCACAATGCATCGAGGCTGTTGCGCTTGCCGGGATACATCTTACGCGCCATCGCCAGGCTATCGGTGATCTGGCAGAAGGTTTCGGTTTTGCCAATATCCCGCTTCAGCATGCCGAATTCATAATCCATAAAGCCGATATCGAACGATGCGTTATGGATCACCAGCTCTGCGCCACGGATGTAATCAAGGAATTCGTCAGCGATATCCGCAAACATCGGCTTATCAGCAAGGAATTCATCGGCGATACCGTGAACGCCGAACGCTTCCGGATCCACCAGCCGATCGGGCTTCAGATACATATGGAAGTTGTTGCCGGTCAGGCGACGGTTGATCACTTCAACCGCACCAATTTCAATGATGCGATGTCCTTCATAATGCACACCGATCATGTTCATGCCGGTGGTTTCAGTATCGAGGACGATCTGGCGGTTATTTGCAGTGCTCATAAGACTCGTTTTATGTCAGACTTGGCGTTTTTTCAGAAGGAAGTCTACCAGAGATGCGCAAACAGGTAGAAATATTCACCGATGGATCTTGCCTGGGCAATCCCGGTCCCGGCGGTTATGGCGCCATATTACGTTATGGCGCGCATGAAAAAGAGTTCAGTACAGGTTATCGCCTCACCACCAACAATCGCATGGAAATGATGGCGGCTATCGTGGCGCTTGAAGCGTTAAAACAGCCGTGTGAGGTGGTGATCAGCACCGACAGCCAATATGTTCGTCAGGGTATCACCAGTTGGATCCACAACTGGAAGAAGCGCGGCTGGAAAACCGCCGATAAAAAACCGGTGAAAAATGTCGATCTATGGAAACGTCTCGATGTGGCGCTCAGCAACCATGAAATTAAGTGGGAATGGGTAAAAGGCCACGCGGGGCATCCGGAGAACGAACGCTGCGACGAACTGGCACGCAGCGCGGCGGGAAAGCCCACTCAGGATGATATCGGTTATCAGGTTGAATCCTGATCCTTCACTTCACGAAACTGGCGCGTGACGTTAACCGTTTGCCGTAGCTGGCTTTGACTCAGATTCTTCTTCATTTTGGTGGGCGTTAGCGGGAACGTACGTTTACGTGCCACCACAAAGTTCAAACAACCGAGCGCCGGTAAATGCGCGCTGATCACCCTGCCGCCCTGCCGATGCCACGGCACCACCTGAAAACGGGTGCGGTAAACCACCTCATAATTCAGCAGGCCCAGCCAGTCGAGCAATCGTACCTGGCTGAACATCCGTCCACTCCACGGCGCGCGCGAGTGCAAACCCGGAATGCCTTTGCTAATCCCTAATAAACTGAAAGGGTTGAAGCCACTGATGATCATCCAGCCATCATCGATTAATACCCGATCCACTTCACGCAGTACGCGGTGCGGATCCTGACTCCACGCCAGCGTGTGCGCCAGTAAACAGGCATCAACGGATTTAGATTCAAAGGGTAATTGCGTGTTATTGGCGATAACCTGTAATTCATCGCCCTCAATGCCCACATTCACCTGATGCGATATGGCACACTGGCTGGTGTTGATTTCTGCGCTGAGGCTGCCAATTTTAAGCATATGAAAGCCATACAGCTTGCCGAGATAAGGCTGCAGTTGCTGAGTGAGCGCGTCGCGAAAATAGTCTCCCATTGGCATATCGCGCCAGGAGCGCGGTGCAGTCAGGATTTGGCGTGTTTTAGCCGGCTTCATGCTCTACCATTTTCCTTTTTCTACGACCTGAGAGGTGTTTATGAATCTTACCAGCATTCCCGCATTGCAGGATAACTACATCTGGACACTGACGGACGATGACAACAGGTGTTTGATAGTCGATCCTGGGGAAGCACAGCCGGTGCTGGATAAAATCAGCGCCAATCATTGGCAACCCGTGGCGATTTTGCTGACACATCATCATCACGATCACGTCGGCGGTGTGGATGAGCTGCTGCAGCACTATCCCGATGTGGCCGTTTTCGGTCCAGAGGAAACGGCAGATAAAGGGGCGAAGCGTATTGTGGCCGAAGGTGATGAATTTACCCTGCTTGGGCTGAATTTCCGTGTCATCGCAACACCCGGTCACACTTTAGGACATATCTCATATTTCAGCTCCCCTTATCTTTTCTGTGGTGACACGATGTTTTCTGGCGGCTGCGGGCGATTATTTGAAGGCACTGCAGAGCAAATGTTCGAATCATTTCAAAAACTTAATCAGCTCCCTGAAGATACTCTCGTTTGCTGCGCGCATGAGTACACTTTATCCAATATGAAGTTTGCTGCGGCTATTCTGCCCCACGACCCTAAAATTTTGGCAAGGTATCAGCAAATTAAGGACTTACGCGCAGAAAACCGCATCACTTTACCAACAAAACTGGCCTTAGAGCGGGAAATAAATTTATTTTTACGCACGCAAGAGGCTGATTTACAACAGGCTTTAGGCACTAATGTCTCATCATCAGCGTTATGGCAAACTTTCGCCGATCTACGCGAGAAGAAAGACCGCTTTTGATATTTGAGGTTGTGTTGTGGTGGACCGTCACGTATAGTTGCTCGTCTTTTAAGCGAACTATTGACACACACATGAAGGCTAAAGCGATCTTACTCGCCTCGGTCTTGCTGGTAGGATGTCAGGCATCAAGGAATGACGCCAATATCCCCGTACAGCATGCCCAGAGTCTGTCTTCAGCTGGTCAAGGTGAAAATGGAAAGTACGGAGATCGATTGTTGTCGCCGCGATGGCAGGATGATGGAACAAGCCTCGCAGAAGATACTGATCTCTGGAATCACATTAGTGACGAGTTGAAGATGGGGATTCCGGAAAACAGCCGGATCCGCGAACAAAAAACAAAATTTTTAAAAAATAAGAGCTATCTCCACGATGTAACATTACGGGCAGAGCCGTACATGTACTGGATTGTCGAGCAGATACAGAAACGTAAAATGCCGATGGAACTGGTACTGCTACCCATAGTGGAGAGCGCTTTTGACCCACACGCAACATCTTCTGCGAATGCCGCCGGCATCTGGCAGATTGTTGCACAAACGGGCAAAAACTATGGTTTGAAACAGAACCAATGGTACGACGGACGCCGCGATGTGGTGGCCTCGACCAAAGTAGCGCTGGATATGATGCAGCGTCTGAACGGTATGTTTGACGGCGACTGGTTACTGACCATCGCCGCCTATAACAGCGGTGAAGGACGTGTGCTGAAGGCGATGAAACAGAATAAGGCGCGCGGTAAGCCGACTGACTTCTGGAGTTTATCGCTGCCCCGCGAGACCACGGTTTACGTACCTAAAATGTTGGCCTTGAGTGAGATTCTCAAGAACAACAAGCGTTACGGTATCAAACTGCCGACCCCGAACGAGAGCCGTGCTTTAGCTCGCGTAGAGGTGGGACAGCAGATTGAACTGACGCAGGCCGCCGATATGGCCGGAATGTCTCTCAGCAAGTTGAAGACATTTAATGCCGGTTATAAAAACGGTGCCACTGCGCCAAATGGACCGCACTACATTATGGTGCCGAAGTCCAACGTTGCTAAGTTGCGCGATTCACTGGCTTCCGGTGATATCGCTTCCGTGCAGCCTACCGAGATGGCGAAAGTCAGTGCGGCAGGAAACAGCTATACGGTACGCAAAGGCGACACCTTGTCTGGCATTGCCAACAAGCTTGGCGTAAGCGTCAGTGCACTGAAACAGCAGAACAATCTGCGCAGCGCTTCAGTTCGTACCGGTCAGACTCTGACCGTGAGCGGCAAAGCGAGCACGCAATTGGCTGATAACGGCAACAGCATCACCTACCGTGTACGTAAGGGTGATTCTTTTGCCAGTATTGCTAAACGCCACGGTGTGAACACCAAAGACGTTATGCGCTGGAACAGTGACGCTAAAGACATTCAGCCGGGCGACAAGCTCACGCTGTTTGTGAATAATAGCGCAACACCTGATACCTAATGCCCCGAAAAGGCTGACTTTTGTCAGCCTTTTTCATTTTCTGCTTTTGCTAAATTCTGCATATCGCCTGTTCAGGCTCTGACTCGCCCTTCCCTGTATTATTTCAGCTGAACATTAACTGTTGCGAGACGTGAGTTCGAGCGTATTAGCTTAACGCTCGATACCGTAGAGAGAGTTGAACTCAACCAGCAGCGGATTGTGATCTGATGCGCGCGTCACCAGTACAGAAGCTTCACTGACCTTCATATCGCGGTAGAAGACGAAATCCAGTGGGCGCCCAAAGGCTTTTCGGCGATGGTCATCGGTGAAGTTCACCTCACGCAAAGACATCTCCCGCGCAAAGCGATACAGCGCATTCATGCGCTGGCGGCTCCAGGCGTTGAAATCCCCCGCCATGATCACCGGCCCACGATGATGTTGAATCTGTTCGCCAATCGGCCCCAACTGTTTGCTGTAGACATCGACACCGAGACTGAAATTGACCGCGTGGATATTCACCACCATCAGCATTTCGCCCGTGGGTAATGGATACGCCGTGACCAGCGCAGATTTGGCCAAACGCAGCAGCGGCTCACGTTCCCTTAGTGGGCAACAGTACACAGGGTGCGCAGACGCCAACGTCATGACGCCGGAAGGATGTTGCGGTAAGACAAAGGCTGGCACCTGATCGGCCGCGAGATAGTTACTGGTGGCGAATTTGACCAGTTCAGGCGTGGCCTGCGCCTCCTGCAGCAGAACAAGGTGGGCATCTTTGCCAAAACCCTGGAGCACAGACATCCAGTCTGCACGCTGTTGCTTGAAGATATTCCAGACTAAAACTCGCAGTGTGGGATCAGCTGGCAAAGGTGCGCCAGGCGGTAATGCCTGCCCAAGATGCAGCATTGCCCCCGGCGGAAAAATCCGTTCTGCTGGCTGACCTGCTACATAACGCATTGAATAAGTTTTTTTCCGCACTTTCCCGCCCAACTGGTTTACGACTCGTACTTCTCCTGACTGTTATAGGGATTTTAGCGCGGGGTTTCAATTGGTGTTCTTGATTGTCGGAATTCGCCTCACAGCTTACCAATGTAAAAGCCTGCCAGCTGGCAGGCTTTCGTGCGGGTTATTCCATCGCTATCGCAGTCTGAGCTTTATCGAGTTGGCCACTCAATCGCACTAGCAGCAGCGTGCCAGGTACATACACCGTACCGATCCACGGGGTTTGCGCCAGTCCATAATATTCAACAATGCAGAATCACACTCACTGCGGCAGGCAGCGTAGTACGGAGTTGTTCAGCGATGGTTGGGCTCAGAACGACAATAACAAATTCTGTCGTTCCGATCGCACAGGCACTGGTCGTCAGCGGCCAAAGTGCAGTTGGCGTGATTAACTCCCATTAAGGTTTTGATGGGCGTTGATGTTGCCGCATGCTTTAATGACAATAAGATGCAAAGTGAGAGTGGACTTTTGCTTTTGGAGGGATAATGAAAGCATCGTCAGATGAGCTTAAAGTGTTTATCGCTGTAGTGGAGAGCGGCAGCTTTAGTCGCGCTGCAGAACAGTTGCAGATGGCCAATTCAGCGGTGAGTCGCACGGTTAAAAAACTGGAGAATAAGCTGGGTGTCGCGCTCTTAACGCGTACTACGCGTCAGCTAGCGCTCACTCATGAGGGCGAGCATTATTTTCGCCGCGTGCAAAAGTTGATGCAGGAGATGTCAACCGCCGAGAGCGAGTTGATTGAGCGTCAGATGGCGCCTCAGGGCGTACTGCGTATTGATGCTGCTACACCCGTAATTCTGCATCTGTTGCTACCGATGATTAAACCCTTTCGTGAGCGCTATCCCAATGTCACACTATCGCTCATATCTTCAGAGAGCTTTATTAACCTCATCGAACGTAAAGTCGATGTGGCGATTCGCGCTGGCAATTTGACGGATTCTACACTGCGCGCTCGTTTGCTCTTTATAAGCTATCGCAAATTAGTGGCGACGCCGGCTTATCTGGCGAAATATGGTGTCCCTGCATCAACAGCTGATTTGGCTCAGCATGAATGCCTTGGCTTCGTTGAAACGCCACGCTTAAATCGCTGGCCAGTCGCAGATGAAGGTGGCGATCTTTATGACATCACTCCAGGAATGTCATCTAACAGCGGCGAAACGCTTAAACAGCTAGTGCTAGGCGACCAAGGTATCGCGTGTTTATCAGATTTTATGGTAGATAAAGAGATAGCCGATGGTACTTTTATTGAACTGCTTGCTGAACAGCGTATCCCAGTTGAGATGCCTTTTAATGCAGTCTATTACAGTGACTTAGGAGTTAGCCAACGCGTTAGGGCGTTTATCGATTTTCTGAGTGAATGGGTTAAAGCTCAGCCCTGGCGAGTGCAGGGCTGAAAAGGGATGCAGCGATTAATCCCAGTCTGGCGCCAAACCTTCTGGACCCACTAAGCGCTGATGACGATCCAGCGCGGCAATATTTGCCATATCTTGATCGTCTAGCTGCAGATCAACCGCTGTCATGTTGCTCGCCAGGTTTTCACGTTTGGTTGATGACGGGATCACCGCGTAACCTAACTTCATCGCCCATGCCAAAACAACCTGTGCCGGAGTAGCTTTGTGCTTCTGTGCAATGGTATTAATTACCTCATCCTTCAGCGCTTCTCCATAAGCTAACGTCATGTAAGAAGTGATGTGAAGACCATTCTTTTTAGCAAAATCAACCACCTGCCGATTCTGCAGAAAGGGATGCAGCTCAATCTGGTTAGTCGCTATATTTTCCAGGCCAACCGCGTCAATCGCCTCTTTCATCAAAGCAATTGGGAAGTTTGAGATACCAATTTGCCGCGTCAGGCCTGCTTCTTTTGCTGCCATCAATGCCAACATGCTCTCTTTTACCGATACCGCCGATCCGGGAGAAGGCCAGTGGATTAAAGTGAGATCGACATAATCGGTGCGCAGTTTCGCCAGACTTTCTTTCAAGCTGGGAATCAACTTCTCAGCCGAAAGATTCTCAATCCAGATTTTGGTGGTAATAAACAAGTCGCCACGTACTACACCACTCTCAGCGATCGCCAGGCCCACAGCCGCTTCATTTTCATAGATTTGCGCAGTATCAATTGTGCGATAGCCAAGTTCCAACGCAGTTTTAACTGAATGGATTACAACGTCATCTTGCAGGCGGAAAGTACCTAAACCAAAGGCGGGGATTGTCATGATTTCCTCATCGTATAGCGTTATGTTTCGATGGGAATTATTTTGGCAGGTTTATTGTTGCTGAAAAATCCGTTTATAAGCAGAAGAATTTTGATTTTTTATCAACAATAATGAAAAAAATTGCAGATATGAAAAAGCCCTGACTTTTCAGTCAGGGCTTATCAATTAAGTGGCGGAACGGACGGGGCTCGAACCCGCGACCCCCTGCGTGACAGGCAGGTATTCTAACCAACTGAACTACCGCTCCACCGATTCTGTACTGATATCAGACAATCGTTCTGATTCCAGGTGTTTCGCCCTTCCCGCGTCACAGGGAAGGTCACGACCCGGTAACGGGTCTTAAATTGATGCCTGGCAGTTCCCTACTCTCGCATGGGGAGGCCCCACACTACCATCGGCGCTACGGCGTTTCACTTCTGAGTTCGGCATGGGGTCAGGTGGGACCACCGCGCTAAAGCCGCCAGGCAAATTCTTTGTGCAAAAACGAATAACATTCGCCTCCGCTGATTCTTTAATCCGTAAACAAGCTGAAAATATCCGGTCTCTCAGACCAAAACGCCTCTGGCGTTGTAAGGTTAAGCCTCACGGGTCATTAGTACCGGTTAGCTCAACGCATCGCTGCGCTTACACACCCGGCCTATCAACGTCGTAGTCTTCAACGTCCCTTCAGGACCCTCAAGGGGTCAGGGAGAACTCATCTCGGGGCAAGTTTCGTGCTTAGATGCTTTCAGCACTTATCTTTTCCGCACTTAGCTACCGGGCAGTGCCATTGGCATGACAACCCGAACACCAGTGGTGCGTTCACTCCGGTCCTCTCGTACTAGGAGCAACCCCCCTCAATTCTCCAGCGCCCACGGCAGATAGGGACCGAACTGTCTCACGACGTTCTAAACCCAGCTCGCGTACCACTTTAAACGGCGAACAGCCGTACCCTTGGGACCTACTTCAGCCCCAGGATGTGATGAGCCGACATCGAGGTGCCAAACACCGCCGTCGATATGAACTCTTGGGCGGTATCAGCCTGTTATCCCCGGAGTACCTTTTATCCGTTGAGCGATGGCCCTTCCATTCAGAACCACCGGATCACTATGACCTGCTTTCGCACCTGCTCGAGCCGTCACTCTCGCAGTCAAGCTGGCTTATGCCATTGCACTAACCTCCTGATGTCCGACCAGGATTAGCCAACCTTCGTGCTCCTCCGTTACTCTTTGGGAGGAGACCGCCCCAGTCAAACTACCCACCAGACACTGTCCGCAGCCCGGATTACGGGCCTACGTTAGAACATCAAACATTAAAGGGTGGTATTTCAAGGTTGGCTCCACGCAGACTGGCGTCCACGCTTCAAAGCCTCCCACCTATCCTACACATCAAGGCTCAATGTTCAGTGTCAAGCTATAGTAAAGGTTCACGGGGTCTTTCCGTCTTGCCGCGGGTACACTGCATCTTCACAGCGATTTCAATTTCACTGAGTCTCGGGTGGAGACAGCCTGGCCATCATTACGCCATTCGTGCAGGTCGGAACTTACCCGACAAGGAATTTCGCTACCTTAGGACCGTTATAGTTACGGCCGCCGTTTACCGGGGCTTCGATCAAGAGCTTCTCCTTGCGGATAACCCCATCAATTAACCTTCCGGCACCGGGCAGGCGTCACACCGTATACGTCCACTTTCGTGTTTGCACAGTGCTGTGTTTTTAATAAACAGTTGCAGCCAGCTGGTATCTTCGACTGCCTTCAGCTCCATCCGCGAGGGACTTCACCTGATGACAGCGTGCCTTCTCCCGAAGTTACGGCACCATTTTGCCTAGTTCCTTCACCCGAGTTCTCTCAAGCGCCTTGGTATTCTCTACCTGACCACCTGTGTCGGTTTGGGGTACGATTTCGTGTTACCTGGAGCTTAGAGGCTTTTCCTGGAAGCAGGGCATCAGTTACTTCACCACCGTGGTGGCTCGTCGTCACGCCTCAGCGTTAATAAGAGTCCGGATTTACCTGAACTCTCCGCCTACACGCTTAAACCGGGACAACCGTCGCCCGGATAACCTAGCCTTCTCCGTCCCCCCTTCGCAGTAACACCAAGTGCAGGAATATTAACCTGCTTCCCATCGACTACGCTTTTCAGCCTCGCCTTAGGGGTCGACTCACCCTGCTCCGATTAACGTTGAACAGGAACCCTTGGTCTTCCGGCGAGCGGGCTTTTCACCCGCTTTATCGTTACTTATGTCAGCATTCGCACTTCTGATACCTCCAGCATGCCTCACAGCACACCTTCAACGGCTTACAGAACGCTCCCCTACCCAACAACGCATACGCGTCGCTGCCGCAGCTTCGGTGCATGGTTTAGCCCCGTTACATCTTCCGCGCAGGCCGACTCGACCAGTGAGCTATTACGCTTTCTTTAAATGATGGCTGCTTCTAAGCCAACATCCTGGCTGTCTGTGCCTTCCCACATCGTTTCCCACTTAACCATGACTTTGGGACCTTAGCTGGCGGTCTGGGTTGTTTCCCTCTTCACGACGGACGTTAGCACCCGCCGTGTGTCTCCCGTGATAACATTCTCCGGTATTCGCAGTTTGCATCGGGTTGGTAAGCCGGGATGGCCCCCTAGCCGAAACAGTGCTCTACCCCCGGAGATGAGTTCACGAGGCGCTACCTAAATAGCTTTCGGGGAGAACCAGCTATCTCCCGGTTTGATTGGCCTTTCACCCCCAGCCACAAGTCATCCGCTAATTTTTCAACATTAGTCGGTTCGGTCCTCCAGTTAGTGTTACCCAACCTTCAACCTGCCCATGGCTAGATCACCGGGTTTCGGGTCTATACCCTGCAACTTAACGCCCAGTTAAGACTCGGTTTCCCTGCGGCTCCCCTATACGGTTAACCTTGCTACAGAATATAAGTCGCTGACCCATTATACAAAAGGTACGCAGTCACCCCATAAAGAGGCTCCCACTGCTTGTACGTACACGGTTTCAGGTTCTGTTTCACTCCCCTCGCCGGGGTTCTTTTCGCCTTTCCCTCACGGTACTGGTTCACTATCGGTCAGTCAGGAGTATTTAGCCTTGGAGGATGGTCCCCCCATATTCAGACAGGATACCACGTGTCCCGCCCTACTCTTCGAACTCACAATCTGTGCACTTTCGTGTACGGGGCTGTCACCCGGTATCGCGCGACTTTCCAGACGCTTCCACTAACGCACAAACTGATTCAGGTTCTGGGCTGTTCCCCGTTCGCTCGCCGCTACTGGGGGAATCTCGGTTGATTTCTTTTCCTCCGGGTACTTAGATGTTTCAGTTCCCCGGGTTCGCCTCGCAACACTATGTATTCATGTTGCGATGATGCACTGGGTGCACCGGGTTTCCCCATTCGGACATCGTCGGCTGTAGCGGTTCATATCACCTTACCGACGCTTTACGCAGATTAGCACGTCCTTCATCGCCTCTGACTGCCAGGGCATCCACCGTGTACGCTTAGTCGCTTAACCTCACAACCCACAGGCGTTTTGCAACGCGCGCAGACTGCAAGCATTTGAGAGACTCGAACATATCGCCGCTTCATTCTTATTACGGAGAATGAAGACGATACGTCGTTTCAATTTTCAGCTTGTTCCGGATTGTTAAAGAGCAGTATCTCAGACGCAGCTCGTAAGCTTCGTTTGAGATACGTCGTGGAGACACCTTTCACCTGTCACCAAGCAAGTGGCGTCCCCTAGGGGATTCGAACCCCTGTTGCCGCCGTGAAAGGGCGGAGTCCTAACCGCTAGACGAAGGGGACACGATAGTGTCACGACTTCGCAGCCGTCTTGCTCATTACTTTCTATCAGACAATCTGTGTGAGCACTTCGCGGGAAGGTATCTTCAGGTAAGGAGGTGATCCAACCGCAGGTTCCCCTACGGTTACCTTGTTACGACTTCACCCCAGTCATGAATCACAAAGTGGTAAGCGCCCTCCCGAAGGTTAAGCTACCTACTTCTTTTGCAACCCACTCCCATGGTGTGACGGGCGGTGTGTACAAGGCCCGGGAACGTATTCACCGTAGCATTCTGATCTACGATTACTAGCGATTCCGACTTCACGGAGTCGAGTTGCAGACTCCGATCCGGACTACGACGCACTTTATGAGGTCCGCTTGCTCTCGCGAGGTCGCTTCTCTTTGTATGCGCCATTGTAGCACGTGTGTAGCCCTACTCGTAAGGGCCATGATGACTTGACGTCATCCCCACCTTCCTCCAGTTTATCACTGGCAGTCTCCTTTGAGTTCCCGGCCGAACCGCTGGCAACAAAGGATAAGGGTTGCGCTCGTTGCGGGACTTAACCCAACATTTCACAACACGAGCTGACGACAGCCATGCAGCACCTGTCTCAGAGTTCCCGAAGGCACCAAAGCATCTCTGCTAAGTTCTCTGGATGTCAAGAGTAGGTAAGGTTCTTCGCGTTGCATCGAATTAAACCACATGCTCCACCGCTTGTGCGGGCCCCCGTCAATTCATTTGAGTTTTAACCTTGCGGCCGTACTCCCCAGGCGGTCGACTTAACGCGTTAGCTCCGGAAGCCACTCCTCAAGGGAACAACCTCCAAGTCGACATCGTTTACGGCGTGGACTACCAGGGTATCTAATCCTGTTTGCTCCCCACGCTTTCGCACCTGAGCGTCAGTCTTTGTCCAGGGGGCCGCCTTCGCCACCGGTATTCCTCCAGATCTCTACGCATTTCACCGCTACACCTGGAATTCTACCCCCTCTACAAGACTCCAGCCTGCCAGTTTCGAATGCAGTTCCCAGGTTAAGCCCGGGGATTTCACATCCGACTTGACAGACCGCCTGCGTGCGCTTTACGCCCAGTAATTCCGATTAACGCTTGCACCCTCCGTATTACCGCGGCTGCTGGCACGGAGTTAGCCGGTGCTTCTTCTGCGGGTAACGTCAATCGGTGAAGCTATTAACTTCACCGCCTTCCTCCCCGCTGAAAGTACTTTACAACCCGAAGGCCTTCTTCATACACGCGGCATGGCTGCATCAGGCTTGCGCCCATTGTGCAATATTCCCCACTGCTGCCTCCCGTAGGAGTCTGGACCGTGTCTCAGTTCCAGTGTGGCTGGTCATCCTCTCAGACCAGCTAGGGATCGTCGCCTAGGTGAGCCATTACCCCACCTACTAGCTAATCCCATCTGGGCACATCCGATGGTGTGAGGCCCGAAGGTCCCCCACTTTGGTCTTGCGACGTTATGCGGTATTAGCTACCGTTTCCAGTAGTTATCCCCCTCCATCGGGCAGTTTCCCAGACGTTACTCACCCGTCCGCCACTCGTCACCCGAGAGCAAGCTCTCTGTGCTACCGTTCGACTTGCATGTGTTAGGCCTGCCGCCAGCGTTCAATCTGAGCCATGATCAAACTCTTCAATTTAAGTTTGATTTGCTGAAACCAGTTCAGCGGTGCTCATCTGTAAAACGTCATAATGAATTTCATTATGTGTTCACTCGTGAGGCTTTGATATTTTTTTTGCGTCCGGAGACGCTGATATCAATCCTGCGAGTGCCCACACAGATTGTCTGATAAATTGTTAAAGAGCGTTGCGAACAGCGGCTGAACCGTCTGTCGCGAGGTGGCGTATACTACGCTACTCTCCTTCGGAGTCAAACACTTTTTTCAGCGCTTTCATCCGGCGGGATGAATTTCTTCACTCCCTGCCAAGCCGTCTGCGTTGCCGCTTTGCCGTCTCAGTGGTGGCGCATTATAGGGAGTTATTCGGAGCTGACAAGTGCAAATTTCAAGTTTTTTGCTGTTCGCTTGAAATTTGCGCAAAAGACCCGTTTTCAGGCCTTTTTGATGCGTGCTGGCAGCTCTGCCAGACTGTTAATCACCCAATCCGCCACTGCTTCCCCTTCTGCCGTTACCGGCTTGCCACTACGCACCAGCACTTTGGTACCCACACCCGCTGCTAACGCCGCCTGCATATCTTCTATTTTGTCGCCTACCATATAAGAAGAAGCCATATCGATATCCAGATGCTGCTGCGCGGAGAGCAACATGCCCGGCTGCGGCTTACGGCAATCACACTGCTGGCGATACGCTTCTACCGTGGCATCTGGCAAATGCGGACAGAAATAGATGCCATCCAAATCAACATCACGATCGGCCAGCGACCAATCCATCCATTCTGTGAGTTGCATAAACTGGTCTTCGGTAAACATGCCACGCGCAATGCCCGACTGGTTAGTCACCAGTACCAGCGCATAGCCCATCTTCTTTAACGCCTGTAGCGCTTCGATGGTGCCATTAATGAATTCGAAATTATCGATTTCATGAACATAGCCGTGATCAACATTCAATGTGCCATCACGATCAAGAAAAATAGCCGGGACTTTGTTCGCCACGTAGAAACTCCTGCTGAAAATGTGTCGCTAAGTATCGCATGATTGCGTATAGCGAGAGAATGGCAGTTTGAATGACTTCCATTGATTTAGCCGTCTGGATGCCTTAACATCCATCCAAATTTCGCACAGCCCTGCTGAGTGAAGCCCGATACACCACGGATTATGCAACACGATAATAAATAAACTAATGATTAAACTCGAAAATATCACCAAAGTGTTCCAGCAAGGCTCACGCACCATTCAGGCGCTATCCAACGTCAGCCTGCATGTGCCTGCTGGACAGATCTATGGCGTCATCGGTTCCTCCGGTGCCGGTAAAAGTACCCTGATTCGCTGCGTCAATCTGCTGGAGCGCCCAACCTCCGGACGCGTGCTGGTTGATGGCCAGGAATTAACCACCCTTTCTTCTGGCCAATTGACGCTGGCACGCCGCCAGATTGGCATGATTTTCCAGCACTTTAATCTGATGAACTCCCGCACCGTCTCCGGTAACGTGGCGCTGCCATTAGAGTTAGGCAATCTTTCGCGCGAACAGATAAAGAAGCGCGTTAGCGAATTGCTGGATCTGGTGGGATTATCAGACAAGCATGATAGCTGGCCAGCGAATCTCTCTGGCGGACAAAAGCAGCGTGTTGCGATTGCCCGCGCACTGGCGAGCAATCCTAAGGTGCTGCTGTGTGATGAAGCCACCAGCGCACTGGATCCTGCAACCACGCGTTCGATTCTGGAGCTGCTTAAGGACATTAACCGTCGTCTGGGCATTACCATTCTATTGATCACCCATGAAATGGATGTGGTGAAACGCATCTGCGATCAGGTTGCGGTGATCAGCAATGGTGAGTTAATTGAAAAAGACAGCGTGAGCGAAGTGTTTTCGCATCCGAAAACGCCGCTGGCGCAACAATTTATTCAATCGACGCTGCATCTGGATATCCCCGACGACTACCAGCAACGCATGGCGCCACAGCCAACAGCTGATAGCGTGCCGCTGCTGCGTCTGGAGTTCACCGGCAAATCGGTGGATGCTCCGCTACTGTCAGAATCGGCTCGACGCTTTAACGTTAATAACAACATCATCAGTGCGCAGATGGATTACGCCGGCGGCGTGAAGTTCGGCATCATGCTGGCTGAGATGGATGGCAGTGAAACAGATACACAAGCCGCGATTGCCTGGCTGAAAGAAAATCATGTGAAAGTAGAGGTGTTGGGTTATGTCTGAAGCGATGATGTGGTTACTGACGCGTGGCGTCTGGGAAACGCTGATGATGACCTTCGTCTCTGGTTTCTTTGGTTTTGTCCTCGGTCTTCCGATTGGCGTGCTGCTGTATGTGACGCGTCCCGGCCAGATTCTGGCCAACAACGCGCTTTATCGCGTGCTGTCGGCGCTGGTGAATATCTTCCGTTCGATTCCGTTCATTATCCTGCTGGTATGGATGATTCCGTTCACCCGCGCCATAGTCGGCACCTCGATTGGCTTGCAAGCCGCGATTGTGCCGCTAACCGTCGGCGCCGCGCCGTTTATTGCACGTATGGTGGAAAACGCCCTGCTGGAACTGCCAACCGGATTGATCGAAGCATCTCGCGCCATGGGCGCCACCCCGCTGCAGATCGTGCGTAAAGTCCTGCTGCCGGAAGCGCTGCCAGGTCTGGTGAATGCCGCTACAATTACCCTGATTACGCTGGTTGGCTACTCCGCAATGGGCGGAGCGGTTGGCGCAGGCGGTTTGGGCCAGATTGGCTATCAATACGGTTACATTGGCTATAACGCCACCGTAATGAACACCGTGCTGGTTTTGCTGGTTGTGCTGGTCTATTTAATCCAATTCTGTGGCGACCGCATTGTACGTGCTGTGTCCCATAAGTAAGCAAGCAACATCAATAGTCCTCTATTAAGGAAAGGATATGTCTTTTACATTTAAAAAGATTGCCGCTGTGGGTGCTCTGATTGGCGCAATTGCGCTGGCAGGATGCGATCAGAAAGCAAAAGATCCAAACCACATTAAAGTGGGTGTGATTGTCGGCGCTGAACAGCAGGTTGCTGAAACTGCAGTGAAAGTGGCGAAAGAGAAATATGGCCTCGATGTTGAGCTAGTGACCTTTAACGATTACGTGCTGCCAAACGAAGCGCTGAGCAAAGGTGATATTGACGTTAACGCCTTCCAGCATAAGCCGTATCTGGATCAGCAGATCAAAGATCGCGGTTACAAGCTGGCCATTGTGGCGAACACCTTCGTTTACCCAATCGCCGGCTACTCGAAGAAAATCAAATCACTGGATGAACTGCAGGACGGTTCACAGGTTGCTATCCCGAACGATCCAACCAACCTGGGACGTTCACTGTTGCTGCTGCAGAAAGTCGGCCTGATCAAACTGAAAGATGGCGTTGGCCTGCTGCCAACCTCACTGGATATCACTGAGAACCCGAAAAAGCTGAAGATCGTTGAGCTGGAAGCGCCGCAGCTGCCACGTTCACTTGACGATCAGCAGATCGCACTGGCGGTGATCAACACCACGTACGCCAGCCAGATTGGTCTGACGCCAGCGAAAGATGGCATCTTCGTGGAAGACAAAGATTCACCTTACGTGAACCTGATTGTCAGCCGCGAAGACAACAAAGACGCTGAGAACGTGAAGAAGTTTGTGCAGGCTTACCAATCAGACGAAGTGTCTGAAGCGGCCAACAAGATCTTCAACGGCGGCGCAGTGAAAGGCTGGTAATGTTCACCTTTCATGCCTTGCAGGGCGGCTTCGGCCGCCCTTTCTTTTGCCATAAATTGCACCTGACTTGTTATTTATTGTCGTCCTTGTTTCAATAACGCCACTTTTTTATTACTTGAGGATGTTGCCATGCGTTTTTTACCGCTCTGCTTGTTAGCATTGATGCTAACCGGGTGTGTGCGTGAATATCACCCGATAAGCAGTGCTCCTTCTCGTCCGCAACAGGCATCCAGCGAACCACAACGTAAACCGACTCCACGTCCCGCGCCGGTGAAGATCTACACCGATGCGACCGATCTGGTCAGCAACCCGTTCCGCGATTTGGGCGAAGTCTCTGCTGAAGATTGCCAGAGCAGCAGCCAGGATTCGCCTCCTAACATCAACACCGCGCGCAAGCGCCTGCAGATTCGCGCAGCCGGCATGAAAGCCAACGCCGTCCTGCTGCATAAGTGCGAAATTGTCACCAGCACGCCGGGATGCTATCGCCAGGCCATTTGCCAGGGCTCCGCACTGAAAGTATCAAATCAATGAGTGAGTTTGCCTTTGCGCAAATCGGCGTAATTCGTTCGCCGTGGAAAGAGAAGTTTGCCGTCCCGCGCCAGCCCGGTCTGGTGCAGGATGGCGGCGGCGAGCTGCATCTGCTACCACCTTACAATCAGCCGGAAGCGGTGCGCGGGCTGGAAGCGTTTAGTCATTTGTGGGTGCTGTTTGTGTTCCACCAAACGATGGAAGGTGGCTGGCGTCCGACCGTGCGTCCCCCGCGCCTCGGTGGCAATGCGCGTATGGGCGTGTTTGCCACCCGTTCAACCTTCCGCCCCAATCCTATCGGCATGTCGCTGGTTGAGTTAAAAGGCATTCGCTGCGAGAAGCAGCAGGTGATCTTGCAGCTCGGCAGCCTCGATTTAGTCGATGGCACGCCGGTGGTGGATATCAAACCTTATCTGCCGTTCGCCGAAGCGCTGCCTGATGCGCGCGCCGGGTTTGCGCAGGCGGCGCCTGATGCCACCATGCCGGTGTGCTTTTCGCCGCTGGCGCAGAGCCAGCTTCAGCTGCAGCAGAAAACCCATCCGCAGCTAGCGCGTTTCATTAGCGAAGTGCTGGCACAGGATCCGCGCCCGGCTTACCGTAAAGGTGAGACGGAAGATCGTGAATATGCCGCCTGGCTACTCGACTTTAACGTGCGCTGGCGCATTGATGAGGCAGGAACCGAGGTGATCGCCCTCGATCCCCGTTAAAACCCGCTTTTGAGTGATTGATCTCGCTGGTACACTAGCCGCCAGAAAAATTTTGTCAGTTTCCTTCCGTATAACTGGAATCGTAATCAATGCGTACTACTCAATATCTGCTCTCCACTCTGAAGGAGACACCTTCCGATGCAGAAGTGATCAGCCACCAGCTGATGCTGCGCGCCGGCATGATCCGCAAACTGGCTTCCGGTCTCTACACCTGGTTGCCGACCGGGATTCGCGTGCTGCGAAAAGTTGAAAACATCGTGCGTGAAGAGATGAACAACGCCGGTGCGATTGAGATCTCCATGCCGGTGGTTCAGCCTGCCGATCTGTGGGAAGAGAGCGGCCGTTGGGAGCAATACGGCCCGGAACTGCTGCGCATTAAAGATCGTCACGAACGTCCCTTCGTGCTGGGTCCAACCCACGAAGAAGTGGTCACCGATTTGATTCGCAACGAGCTGAGCTCTTATAAACAGCTGCCGCTCAATCTGTATCAGATCCAGACCAAATTCCGCGATGAAGTGCGCCCGCGTTTTGGTGTGATGCGTTCACGCGAGTTCATCATGAAAGATGCTTACTCGTTCCACACCACGCAGGAATCGCTGCAGGAAACCTACGACGCGATGTACCGCGCCTACAGCCAGAGCTTCAGCCGTATGGGCCTGGATTTCCGCGCCGTACAAGCTGACACCGGTTCTATCGGCGGCAGCGCATCACATGAATTCCAGGTGCTGGCGCTGAGCGGTGAAGATGACGTGATCTTCTCCAGCGAATCCGATTACGCGGCCAACATTGAAAAAGCCGAGGCCTTAGCGCCGGCTGGCGAGCGTCCGCAGGCCACAGAAGCCATGACGCAGTTCGATACGCCAAACGCCAAGACTATCGCCGAGCTGGTTGAGCAACATCAGTTGCCGATTGAGAAAACCGTTAAGACGCTGTTCGTCAAAGCCACCGAAGAGAGCGGCCACACGCTGGTTGCCCTGCTGCTGCGCGGCGATCATCAGCTGAACGAAATTAAAGCGGAGAAGCTGGATATCGTCGCTGAACCGCTGGAGATGGCGAGCGAAGAACAGATTCGCGCGCTGCTGGGTGCCGGTCCAGGCTCGCTCGGCCCGGTCGGTTTGACCATGCCAGTGATCGCCGATCGTACTGTGGCAAAAACAGCTGACTTCTGCGCGGGTGCCAACATTGATGGCAAACACCTGAGCGGCATCAACTGGGGCCGCGATCTGCCAGAACCGCGCGTGGAAGATATCCGTAACGTGGTGGAAGGCGATCCAAGCCCAGACGGCAAAGGTACGCTGCTGATTAAACGCGGTATCGAAGTGGGCCACATCTTCCAGCTGGGTACCAAGTACTCCGAAGCGATGAAAGCAGCGGTTCAGGGCGAAGATGGTCGTAACCAGGTGATGACCATGGGCTGCTACGGCATCGGTATCACGCGCGTTGTGGCGGCGGCAATTGAGCAGAACAACGACGAGCGTGGCATCATCTGGCCTGCGGCATTGGCACCGTTTGAAGTGGCCATTCTGCCAATGAATATGCACAAATCTTTCCGTGTGCAGCAGTTGGCTGAAGAGCTGTACAACACGCTGCGTGCCAAAGGCATTGACGTGATTCTGGATGACCGTAAAGAGCGTCCAGGCGTGATGTTCGCGGATATGGAGCTGATTGGCGTGCCGCACACCATCGTAATTGGCGATCGTAATCTCGATAACGAAGAGATTGAGTACAAGGCGCGTACCGCCAGCGAGAAGCAGATGATTAAGCAACATGACATCGTCGACTTCCTGGTGAAAGCACTCAACAAGTAACGCTAAAACGCCTCCAGCCGGAGGCGTTTTTTATTTCACCTTTCCACGCATCGCCTTCACGTTACTGCGCCGCGTTTTACCTTCCAGCCGCCTCACTTTAGAGCCGTGCGTCGGTTTGGTCGCACGCCGCACTTTTTCCACCGTGGTTAACTCCCGAATCAGATTTATCAGCCGCTGCACGGCCGCTTCCCGATTCATTTCCTGGCTGCGATGTTCCTGTGCTTTGATGATCACCACGCCTTCCGCGGTAATCAAATGATGGCTCGCCGCCAGCAGTCGCTCTTTATAAAACGGCGGCAGCGATGAGGCATGAATATCAAATCGCAGGTGAATCGCCGTCGACGTTTTATTCACATGCTGGCCACCGGCACCTTGCGCACGGATGGCACTGAGTTCCACTTCATTATCTGCAAGTGAAAGCGATCGAGACAGCACAATCATCTGTCACCTACCGTTTGGCTCGACGTTGCGTCGCGTAATAACCTGTTCATCAACTTAACCTTTTGTGCGCACGCTGAATGCATAAGACCAGCGCGAAATGTCACTTTTGCCCATTTGCTTGCATCATTCCCGTGACGACCGGGCTGATTTCGATGAAATTCCTGTGATATAGTCGCCTATCATCCAGAGTATCAACTCTGCTGAGGAGGTGTATGTGCAAAAGTATTGTGAGTTAGTTCGCCAGAAGTATGCCGAAATTGGTAGCGGCGACCTTGGGTATGTGCCAGACGCCATAGGTTGTGCGTTGAAGGCTCTCAACGATATTGCCGCTGATTCTGCGCTAAACTCTTCTCTCAGGGAACAAGCAGCGTATGCCGCTGCAAACTTATTGGTGAGCGACTATGTTGACGAATGAAGCCTACAAACCCATCAACTGCGATGATTACGACAACCTTGAACTCGCCTGCCAAAAACATTGGACGCTGTCGTTAGAGTTAAAAAACGGCGATCAGCTCAAGGCCAAAGCCGTGGACATGGTCTCACGTAAAAACGTCGAGTACCTTGCCGTCGATCTTTCAGGCGAGACCCGCGAAGTGCGGCTCGACCACATCGCCAGCTTCACACATCCGGAGCTGGGCACCGTCGTCGTCAGCGAAGACGAGTAAAACCTCTCTCGGGCGGGAATCACATCCCGCCCACCTCGCTTAAGGTTTTAACGAACTGTAATACGCCGATAAATCTGCCATATCCTGATCGCTCAATCCCGCTACAAACGCTTTCATCACTTCCGCCTGGCCGCCGCTCCGCTCGCCTTTTTTATAGGCTTGCAGTGAATGCAGCAGATAAGGCGCATGTTGCCCGGCCAGATTGGGATAAAGCGGCACCGCGCTTTTGCCCTCCGCACCGTGACACGCCATACAGCTTGCCGCTTTTTGCGCCCCCGCATTCACATCGCCGTCGGCCAACGCCGGCAGCGCCGCAGCGAATAACGCCGCGGCCATCCAAAGTTTCATCATTGCTCTCCATTTTATTGTTGTGGTGACCAGATCGCCTGCCAGCCTTGCTCGTTGCTGGCTGCGCCTTCGCGGGTAATAAACAGCCCCGGCGCGCTAATTAACGTCTGGTTAAAATAAATCAACGGAATACGTTCGCGCTGCCAGGGCGCAACGCCCAGCTCTTGCCACAGCTTCTTCATCTCGCGGCCACCTGCGCGCCCCTGTATATGATAATAACCCTGCGCCTGGAAGCGGATCGTGATCGCTTCATCCGCTGCAGGCTGGCGCAGCTCGGCAATCCACGCATTCGCGTGCAGCGAACCTAAACCAGCGGGTAAATTAAGCGGCTGCGTGCGGTCTTGCCAGGTTAGCAAGTGCTGACTAAGTGAAGGCTGCGGCGGTAACCAATAGAGTTGCTGGCGATAGCGGCGCAGCTCAAAAGCGCCGAAACGCAAACAAGGTTTGGCGTCTTCACGGCTGTTGATGACTTCATCGGTGATGCGTTTCAATGCCTCGCGCGAAGGCATCGCGCCGCCCTGTTGAGCAATCCAGCGGCGTAAAAGCGCATGACGCCGCGCTTCGCTCATGTTCATTAACGGCGGGAAGTGCAGTGCGCCCTGCGCATCGCTAAGCTGCGCCAGCTGTTCCGCCAGCAACTCGTCGAGCAGTTGCTCCTGCTCGCCACAGAGCGCGGCGCTGCGTGCACTGGCGGCACTGAAGTGCGGCCAGCGCGCCTGCAGCTGCGGCAGAATCTGCTGACGCAGGAAGTTGCGGTCATAGCGGCTATCGGCGTTGCTTTCATCTTCAATCCAGCGCAGTTGATGCTCGGTAGCATAGTTTTCCAGCTGCTGACGGCTAACGTCGAGCAACGGACGCAGATGCCGATGTTCACCCATGCTGCGCTGCAGCGGCATCGCGGCCAAACCCGCCGGTCCGCTGCCGCGTTTTAACGCCAGCAGCAACGTTTCCGCCTGATCGTCAAGGTGCTGAGCGGTAAGTAAGTGTTCACCGGGTTGCAGATGCTGAAACAGCGCCTGATAGCGTGCTTCGCGGGCAGCCGCTTCAATGCCGTTGGCGCGGCCATCAACCTGCACATGCAGCACTTCACAGGGAATCTGCCACTGCTGGCAAACTTGCTGGCAATGCAGCGCCCAGCTATCGGCATTCGGGCTAAGACCATGATGGACGTGTAACGCGCGCACGCGTAGCGCTGGCTGCTGACGTTGCCAGCAGACCAATTGATGCAGTAGCACGGTGGAATCAAGTCCGCCGCTGAACGCCAGCACATAGCCAGCGTCGGGTGTCAGCAGCGAAGCAAGATGAGATAAAGACATGAGCGCGTTCCGTCCGGGCGAGCCACCGAATTGCGGCTCGCGGCGGACGCTAGTTTACGCCTGATACAGCTCCAGCGGCAAACCATCCGGATCGGGGAAGAAGGTGCAGGCTTTACCGGTTAACGCATCGATACGAATCGGCTCACACGTCACGCCCTTCTCCGCCAGCGCCGCTATGGACTGCTCAACATCCTCAACGCAAAACGCCAGATGACGCAGGCCGCAGGCTTCCGGTCCACTAACGCGTGGCGGCGGCGAGGGGAAAGAGAACAGTTCGATGGTATAAACCCCGTTCAGGCCAAGATCGCCTTTCCACGAGTCACGCTCGGCGCGGTAATATTCACCCAACAATTCAAAGCCCAGCACATCACAATAAAACGCCTTACTGCGCTGATAATCGGTGGCAATAATGGCGATGTGATGGATCTGTTTAATCTGCAGCATAGCGACTCCGGTTTTCACATAAGCCGCTTACCCTACGTGGCAAATGCGACGATGAAAAGAGGTGATTGTCCTAAGTTAGCCTTCATCATCTTCACGCAATACGCGCACCAGATAGCGCCCATCGTCCGTCAACGTCGCACCGTGAATGTCGGTCTCGAAGCCGGGATAGTGCCGGCCGATGGTGCAGAGCATCAGCAGAAAATCGAGTACGGAACGGCTCTCTTCGGTGATCATCTCGCCCGGCATCACCACCGGCACGCCAGGCGGATACGGCAGAATCATGTTGGCGGAAATGCGCCCCACCAGTTCGCGAATATCCACCGTTTCCACCTGACCTTTTACCTGGCGCTGAAATGCCTGATGCGGCGTCATCTTCATCTCCGGCAGTACGTCGAACGCTTTCAACATCAGGCGAGGCAGATCATGTTGCAGGATCAATTGATGAATACCCTGCGCCAGCGTTTGAATGCGCATGTTGCGGTAGAAGTCGGGATCTTCAGCGTAGAGATCCGGCAACATGTTTTTCACGCGCAGGTTGAGATCGTATGCACGCTTAAACTCCGTCAGCCCACGCAGCACGCTCATCGCTTTGGTTTTATCGATGCCGATGCTGAACAGGAACAGCAGATTGTATGGCCCGGTTTTCTCCACCACGATGCCGCGCTGATCGAGGAACTTCGCCACCAGCGCGGCTGGAATGCCCTCTTCCGCCATGTTACCCAGCTCGCTCATGCCCGGCGTCAGAATGGTGACTTTGATCGGATCGAGATACATATGATCGCGATCGGCATGGGTGAAACCGTGCCAATCCTCCTCGCCCGGCTGGATCGGCCAGCATTCGGCCTGATCGACCTGCTCCGGCTGCCAGATATCAAAGAACCAGCCGTCAGACTCTTCCCGCAAGCGTTGAATCTCACGACGGAAATGGAGCGCACGTTCAACCGAGCGGTTGATCAGTCGCTTACCCGGATTGCCGCGCAGCATCGCCGCCGCGGTTTCAATCGACGAGACAATCGCGTAGCTCGGCGAGGTGGTGGTGTGCATCATGTAGGCTTCGTTGAAGGTGTGCTCGTCGTAATCGCCTTTGATGTGAATCAGCGAAGCCTGCGAGAACGCCGCTAACAGTTTGTGCGTCGATTGCGTTTCATAAATCACTTTGCCGGGAATACGATCGCCGCTCATGCCGCTTTTACCGGCATAGATCGGATGGAAATTGGTGTACGGCACCCACGCAGAATCAAAGTGGATCGATGGCACATCCAACGTCTGTTTGATGAACTGCGTGTTGTACAGCAGGCCATCGTAGGTTGAGTTGGTGATTACCGCATGCACCGGCCAGCTGGCACGCGGCGTGGCGTTGACCTTTTGCTGGATGCTGTCACGCGTAAACTCGCGCTGCGGAATGCCGCCCAGAATGCCCAGCGCGTTGCGCGTCGGTTTGAGCCAGATTGGGATGATGTCGCTCATCATCAGCAAATGGGTCAGCGATTTATGGCAGTTGCGGTCAATCAGCACCGTGCTACCCACAGGCGCCGCATACATGCCGACGATTTTGTTCGAGGTCGAGGTGCCGTTGGTCACCATGTAGCTTTGCTCAGCGCCAAAGGTGCGCGCAACGTACTCCTCCGCTTCCAGATGCGGGCCGGTGTGATCGAGCAATGAACCCAATTCCGTGACCGAGATCGAGACATCCGCTTTTAAGGTGTTCGAGCCAAAGAAGTCATAAAACAGGCTGCCCACCGGGCTTTTCTGGAAGGCGCTGCCGCCCATGTGACCCGGCGTGCAGAAGGTGTATTTGCCCTCTTTGACGTAGGTGAACAACGCTTTAGTTAGCGGCGGCGTGATGTTATCGATGTACTCATCGGTGTACTGACGAATATGCAGCGCGATGTCATCGGCAGCGCTCAGGGCATACTCGAAGAAGTGCAGCGCCATGCGCATCTCGTTGATGCTGACATCCATCTGCGAATGGGTGTTGATGAAGGCATAGAGCGGCAGATATTCATTAAGCTGATTGATGTCGCTACACAGCGCCAGACTGTAATCGTCCCAGTCAAAAATCACACCGCAGATACGCGGATTGTGTTCAATCAACTTCAGCAGGTCGCTGGCATTATTGGGGTAAACGGTTTGGAAGCCTTGCAGCTTGAGGGCAGCATCCAGTTCGCGAATAGGCTCATCTTTGTAGAAAGCGCCGTGCGGTCCCATGATCGCAATAATATTCAATGCTCACCTCCTGTGGTGTTGTGGCACTGAATAAGGATAGCGAAAACCGCGCGCGGATAAACCTGGAATGCTCTGCTGTTGAGTGATTGCAACCGAATGCTAATGCACCAGAAAAGCCACGATCAAGCCAAAGGGGACAGGAAAGACCAGCCCGAAGAGCAAAGCGTCCGAGCCATGGATGGCGAGGCCGATCTGCATGGATGCAGTTATTCTTTGCGATCGGGCTGGTCTTTTCTGGACCTTGCACCGGAGTCACAGCGAAATCGTCGAACCAGTTAGCCATGGATGGCTACCCTACGGATGGCTGATCAGAATGGTGTTCGTTCGACATAAAAAAAGCGGACCAAGGTCCGCTTCTTGCTTAGATCTGATGTATCAAGCGTAGCCGTAGTTCATCAGGCGCTGATAGCGACGGTTGAGCAACTCTTCGGTGCTCAGCACATCGAGATCGGCCAGATCCGCCAGCAGTTGCTGCTTAAGAGAAGCCGCCATATCTACCGGTTGACGATGCGCGCCGCCCAGCGGTTCAGGAATGATGGAATCGATCAGCTTCAGCTCTTTCAGACGCTCAGCTGTGATACCCATCGCTTCCGCAGCCAGCGGAGCTTTATCGGCGCTTTTCCACAGGATCGACGCACAACCTTCCGGTGAAATCACCGAATAGGTGCTGTACTGCAGCATGTTGACTTTATCACCCACGCCGATTGCCAGCGCACCACCGGAACCGCCTTCGCCGATTACGGTACAAATCACCGGAATTTTCAGGCCAGACATTTCACGCAGGTTGCGTGCGATCGCTTCTGACTGACCGCGCTCTTCTGCACCCACGCCCGGATAAGCTCCCGGCGTATCGATGAAGGTGATCAGCGGCATCTTAAAGCGTTCAGCCATTTCCATCAGACGCAGCGCTTTGCGATAGCCTTCTGGTGCCGGCATACCGAAGTTACGACGAATTTTCTCTTTGGTTTCGCGACCTTTCTGATGACCAATGATCATCACTGGACGACCGTCAAGACGGGCAATACCGCCGACAATCGCTTTATCATCGGCATAAGCACGATCGCCAGCCAGTTCGTCGAAATCATCAAACGCGTTGCGGATATAGTCCAGTGTGTAAGGACGCAGCGGATGACGCGCGAGTTGCGCCACTTGCCATGCGCCTAAATCGGAGAAGATTTTACGGGTCAGCTCAACGCTTTTTTCGCGTAAACGCTGCACTTCCTCATCCAAATTAATATCGTGTTTCTCATCCGAACGGCCAATCGATTTTAACGAGTCGATTTTCGCTTCAAGCTCTGCGATTGGCTGTTCAAAATCCAGGTAATTAAGACTCATAATGTTCCTGTTTTAGTCAAACTCCAGTTCCACCTGCTCCGATCCTACTAACGACCGCAAATCGTTGAGTAAACGATCGCTGGGCGAAATACGCCACGCTGCACCAAAGCGTAGCTTCGCTCGCGCATCGGCTCTCTGATAGTAAAGATGCACCGGAATGGTCCCGGAACGATGAGGCTCCAGAGACTGGCGGAGACGGTTTAAAAGCTGGTCATCAATTTGCCTGTCCGTCAGCGAGATAGCAAGTCCGCGCGCGTATTTTTCCCGCGCTTCGTCGATGTCCATCACTTCTCGAGCGGTCATTTTAAGGCCACCGCTAAAGTCATCAAAGCTGACCTGTCCACTGACGATCAGGATACGGTCCTTCTCCAGCAACTGCTGGTATTTATCTAACGCATCGGTAAATAACATCACTTCAAGACGACCAGAACGATCGTCAATGGTACAAATACCAATTCGGTTACCGCGTTTAGTGACCATCACACGGGCGGCGATCACCAGCCCCGCCGCGACGGTTACTTTACCACGATCTGTCGGATGCATGTCTTTCAGCCGCATGCCGCCGACGTAACGCTCAATTTCTTTCAGATACTGGTTAATCGGATGTCCGGTAAGATAGAGACCTAAAGTCTCACGTTCGCCATCCAGTTGAATTTGTTCCGGCCACGGCGTGATGCTGGCGTACGATTTCTCTACCTGCTCTGGCTCTTCGGCCAGCACGCCAAACATATCGGCCTGGCCGATGGCTTCAGCTTTAGCATGCTGATCGGCCGCTTTTAATGCATCGCCGAGTGCACTCATCAAAGCCGCGCGATGCGGGCCGAGACGATCGAATGCGCCCGACATGATCAGTTTTTCCATTACGCGACGGTTGATCTTTTTGGTGTCGGTGCGCGCACAGAGATCAAACAGCTCTTTGAAGTAGCCGCCTTCATTACGCGCATCAATGATCGCTTCGATCGGGCCCTCACCCACGCCTTTGATCGCGCCGATGCCGTAAACGATCTCGCCTTCGTCATTGACGTGGAACGGATACAAACCGGCGTTGATGTCTGGCGGCAGCACTTTAAGGCCCATGCGCCAGCATTCGTCGACCAGGCCAACCACTTTCTCGGTGTTATCCATATCAGCGGTCATTACGGCCGCCATAAATTCTGCCGGATAGTGCGCTTTCAGCCACAGCGTTTGATAAGAAACCAGCGCGTAAGCGGCGGAGTGCGACTTGTTAAAGCCATAACCGGCAAATTTTTCTACCAGATCGAAGATTTTCATCGACAGCTCACCGTCGACGCCCATCTTCTCCGCACCGTCCCGGAACACCGAACGCTGCTTCGCCATCTCTTCGGGTTTCTTTTTACCCATCGCACGACGCAGCATGTCCGCGCCGCCCAGCGTATAGCCAGACAGCACCTGCGCAATCTGCATCACCTGTTCCTGATACAGAATGATGCCGTAGGTCGGCTCCAGCACCGGCTTCAGGGTTTCGTGCTGCCACTGAATATCCGGATAAGAGATCTCTTCGCGACCGTGCTTACGGTCAATGAAGTTATCTACCATGCCCGATTGCAGCGGTCCCGGACGGAATAGCGCCACCAGTGCGATCATATCTTCGAAGCAGTCAGGCTTCAGACGTTTGATCAGATCTTTCATGCCGCGCGATTCAAGCTGGAACACCGCCGTGGTTTCCGAGCGCTGCAGCATATCAAAGCTTTTCTTGTCATCCAGCGGAATGGCGGCGATATCAATCGGTGGCAAACCCTGCTTTTCACGGCGCGGGTTAATCATCTTCAGCGCCCAGTCGATGATGGTAAGCGTACGCAGGCCAAGGAAGTCAAACTTCACCAGCCCGGCATATTCCACGTCATTCTTATCAAACTGGGTAACCGGGAATTGCCCGTTTTCATCGCAGTAGAGCGGCGCAAAATCGGTGATTTTGGTCGGCGAGATCACCACACCACCGGCATGTTTACCGGCGTTACGCGTGACACCTTCCAGTTTGCGCGCCATGTCGATCAGCGCTTTCACCTCTTCATCAGCCTCGTAGATCTCCGGCAGCTGCGGTTCAGCCAGGAAGGCTTTCTCCAGCGTCATGCCCGGATCCGGCGGGATCAGTTTCGAGATACGATCAACAAAACCGTACGGATGACCGAGTACGCGTCCCACATCGCGGATGACCGCTTTCGCCGCCATGGTACCGAAGGTGATGATCTGCGATACCGCATCGCGTCCATACATATCGGCCACGTGATCGATCACCTGATCGCGCTTCTCCATGCAGAAGTCAACGTCAAAGTCAGGCATCGACACACGTTCCGGGTTCAGGAAACGTTCGAACAGCAGGTCAAACTCCAGCGGATCGATATCGGTGATTTTCAGCGCATACGCCACCAATGAACCGGCACCCGAACCGCGGCCTGGGCCGACGGGAATGCCGTTGTCCTTCGACCACTGAATAAACTCCATCACGATCAGGAAGTAGCCCGGGAAGCCCATCTGGTTGATAACAGTGAGTTCAATCTCCAGACGTTCATCATATTCCACGCGTTTTTCTGCGCGCACCGCCGGATCCGGGAAGAGGAATTCCATACGCTCTTCCAGGCCTTCACGTGACTTCGCCACGAGGAAGTCTTCAGTGCTCATGTCACCGGTGGGGAACTGCGGCAGGAAATATTCGCCGAGGCGCACCGTCACGTTACAGCGCTTAGCAATCTCTACGCTATTTTCCAGCGCTTCCGGAATGTCCGAGAACAGCTCGCACATCTCCTCTTCACTGCGCATATATTGCTGAGGACTGTAGTTGCGTGGACGCTTGGGATCGTCCAGCGTATAGCCGTCATGAATTGCGACGCGGATTTCATGCGCATCAAAATCTTCTTCATTCAGGAAGCACACTTCGTTGGTGGCAACGACGGGAATGCCTTCGGCCACCGCCAGCTCGACGGCGGCATGCAGATATGCTTCTTCATCGGCGCGACCGGTGCGCATTAATTCCAGGTAATAACGATTCGGGAAGTGTTCCTGATAAAAGCTTAAACACTGCGCCACCATTGCGCTATTGCCGCGCAGCAGACTGCGGCCCACGTCGCCGCGACGTCCGCCAGACAGCAGAATCAGGCCTTCGCCCAGCTCCAGCAGCCAGTCGCGATCGATGATTGGGCCCGCAATGCCGTAACCGCGCTGATATGCACGTGAAATCAGCAAGGTCAGGTTTTGATAACCGGTGTTATTGGCCGCCAGCAGCGTTAACTGTGTCAGCTCATCGCCCATCAATTCGCTGGCAACCTGGAAGTCAGCACCAATAATCGGCTTGATCCCCGCGCCGTGTGCGCTACCGTAAAAACGCACCAGCCCGCACAGGTTGATGTAATCGGTAATGGCAATCGCCGGCATGCCCAGCGCAGCCGCCTTCTTGACTAAGGGTCCGGTTTTCGCCAGACCATCAACCATGGAGTAATCACTGTGGACGCGCAGATGTATAAAACGAGGTTCAGCCATATCAGTTTCCGGTTAAAACAGCGTCAGGCTATTAAAGCGTAGTTGGCTGGCGGGCTGCCAGCACGTCGGCATCAATCAAGGCGTTACGCACCGGCGCAAAGCTGCGACGATGATGAGGTGTGGCGCCGTGCTGCGTCAGCTTTTCCATGTGCAGCGCGGTTGGATAGCCTTTGTGTTGCGCAAAGCCATATTGCGGGAACAGCAGATCCAGTTCGGTCATTTCACGATCGCGCGTGACTTTTGCGATGATCGAGGCGGCACTGATCGCTTGCACCAGGCTATCACCCTTCACCACCGCCTGCGAGGGCATCGGCAGCGCCGGGCAACGGTTGCCATCGATCAGTACGAAGTCCGGTGCAATGTGCAAACCCGCGACCGCGCGCTGCATCGCCAGCATGGTGGCGTGCAGAATATTGAGCTGATCGATCTCCTCTGGCTCGGCACGACCAAGGCTCCAGGCCAGCGCCTTCTCTGTGATCTCGTCATACAGCGCCAGACGACGCTTCTCGGAGAGCTTTTTCGAGTCGGCCAGTCCGGCAATCGGGTTGGCGGGATCGAGGATCACCGCCGCCGTGACCACGGCGCCAACCAGCGGGCCGCGCCCTACTTCATCAACGCCAGCAATCCGCTGCGCGTTGGGATAGATAAATTCAGCCATTGATAATCTCCAGTACCGCATCCGCCGCCTGCTCATCGGCATTCCAGCGAATCTGTTGATGCAGTTCGGTGAAGGTTTTCAGTAGCGCTTCGCGCTCCGGGCCAGCGTGCAGTAACGGCTCCAGCGCCGCGGCGAGCGCGTCGGGCTGGCATTCGTCCTGCAGCAACTCTTTCACCAGCTCGCGACCGGCCAGCAGATTTGGCAGGGAAACGTACGGTGTTTTTACCAGACGTTTTGCCAGCCAAAAAGTAGACGGCTTCATGCGATAACCGACCACCATCGGGCATTTCGCCAGCATGCACTCCAGCGCGGCGGTGCCAGACGCAAGAATAGCGGCATCGCTGGCCAGCATCGCCTGACGGCCTTTGCCATCCAGCAAATGCATCGGCAGTTCTGGCGCAACTTGCGCTTTGATCTGCTCAAACTGCGCGCGGCGTTTGGCGTTCACCAGCGGCACCACGATTTCCAGCGTGGGATAGCGCTGACGCAGCAGCTGCGCGGCGCGCAGGAAATCGGCGCTGAGCATTTCCACTTCGGCACCGCGACTGCCCGGCAACAAGCCAAGGCAAATCGCCTCGTCAGCAATGCCTAACTCCCGGCGCGCTGCCAGCTTATCGGGCTGCAGCGGCATCGCATCAGCCATAGTGTGGCCGATAAAGCGGCACGGCACGTTAAAACGATCGTAGAACGCTTTTTCAAACGGCAGAAATGCCAGCACCAGATTGGTGTTGCGGCCGATTTTGAAAACGCGCTTTTGACGCCACGCCCAAACCGAAGGGCTGACGTAATGAATAGTGCGAATGCCTGCGCGCTTGAGGCGACCTTCCAGCGTGATGTTGAAATCCGGCGCATCAATGCCCACGAACACATCCGGCTTGAGTTCGGTGAAGCGCTGCGTCAGGTCACGACGAATTTTCAGCAGACGCCGCAGGCGTCCCAGCACTTCGACGATGCCCATCACCGCCAGCTCTTCCATCTCATACCAGGCTTCGCAGCCTTCGGCCTGCATCAGCGGACCGGCCACGCCAACAAAGCGCGCATCAGGATGGCGCGCTTTTAACGCACGGATGAGACCTGCACCAAGAATATCGCCGGAGGTTTCTCCGGCGACCAGGGCAATCGTTAGGGGACGCGCTGACATGGATTAACGAATCAATCCACGCGTTGAACGGGCAAAGAAGTCATAGAAAGGCTGCACTTCACTGTGTTGTTTCGCCAGCTCTTCAATCTCTGGTTTCACTTCATCCAGCGTTTTGCCGCTGCGGTACAGCAGTTTGTACGCGTTGCGAATGGCATGCAGCGCTTCTTTGCTAAAGCCGCGACGCTTCAGACCTTCGATGTTGATACCGTATGGCGTTGCGTGGTTGCCCTGCGCAATGACATAAGGCGGCACATCCTGCGCGACGCCTGAACAACCGCCAACCATCACGTGAGCACCAATGGTGCACCACTGATGTACCGCCGTCATGCCGCCGATAATCGCAAAATCATCAACGGTGACGTGACCGCCCAGCGTGGCATTGTTAGCAAAGATGCAGCGATTGCCGATCACGCAGTCATGCGCGATGTGAGCATTCACCATCAGCAGGTTATCGCTGCCGACTTTAGTCACATTGCCGCCCTGTGTGGTGCCACGATGAATGGTGACGCTCTCGCGGATGCGGTTACGATCGCCAATTTCAACGCGCGTCGGTTCGCCCGCATATTTCAGGTCCTGATTCACTTCACCGATGGAAGCGAACTGGTAGATCTGATTGTCTTTGCCGATACGCGTGTGGCCGTTCACCACCACGTGCGATTTGAGTACGGTTCCTTCACCAATTTCCACATTAGCGCCGATAAAGCAGAACGGGCCGATATGAACATTGGCGCCGATGACGGCACCCTCTTCAATGACAGAACTGGGATGGATATTGGCGGTTGAATCAATCACTTATTATGCCTCCCGGCTACGGGCACACATCATGGTCGCTTCACAGACAATTTTGCCGTCCACGGTCGCCACGCCTTTAAAGCGTGTCAGACCACGACGGGTTTTCTCGAAGGTCACTTCCATGATCATCTGATCGCCCGGCACAACCGGACGTTTGAAACGGGCTTCATCGATACCAGCGAAGTAATAGAGTTCGCCTGGTTCCAGTTTCCCAACGCTTTTGAACGCCAGAATACCGGTCGCTTGCGCCATCGCTTCCAGGATCAGAACGCCTGGGAAAATCGGCTTACCAGGGAAGTGTCCCTGGAAAAACGGTTCGTTAACAGAAACGTTCTTCACCGCGCGCAGATATTTATGCTCTTCAAAATCCAGCACGCGATCAACCAGCAAGAAAGGATAGCGGTGTGGCAGCAGTTCTAAAATCTCTTCAATTTTCAGAGTATGCGTTTCAGTAGTCAAAATACTCTTCCTGTCCTAAAAATCTGATGGCATCAATAACACGGCCTGCACCGATCAAAATGATCTTCCGCAGGCCGCAAATTAGTTCGGGGCGTTTCGCTTTCTTACGATACCTGCTGCCATTCTCGGGTTACCGAAGGTGGAAGAAAGTACACTTCTTGTTATGAAAGCAAGTAGCGTGGGATGCGTTTAGTCGTCTTTACCGACCTTACGTTCGATGGCTTTTAAGCGTTTGCTTATTTCATCGATGTTCATCACCAGCGCTGCTGTTTTACGCCAGGTTTTGTTGGGTTGCAGTGGAATACCCGACGAATATACGCCTGGCTCTGTGATCGGGCGCATTACCATGCCCATGCCCGTTACGGTCACTTTGTCACAGATTTCCATATGGCCGTTAATGACGCTGGCGCCGCCAATCATACAGTAACGTCCAATCTTCAGACTACCCGCCATGATCACACCACCCGCAACAGCGGTGTTATCACCAATCACGACGTTGTGCGCAATCTGACACTGGTTATCTATGATAACACCATTGCCGATCAGAGTGTTATCCAGCGCGCCGCGATCGATGGTAGTACAGGCACCAATTTCAACCCGATCACCAATCACGACGGTACCCAGCTGCGGGATTTTCACCCAATTGCCGCGATCGTTAGCATACCCGAAACCATCAGCACCAATGACGGTGCCGGACTGAATCAGACAATCCTGACCAATCTGGATTTCGTGATAAATCGTGACGTTAGCCCACAAACGTGAGCCGCGACCGATACGCGTCTGCTTACCAACAAAACATCCTGCGCCAATAACGACGTCGTCACCCAGCTCTACGCCAGACTCGATCACCGCATTTGCGCCTACCGAAACGTTGTTACCCAGCTTAGCCGTTACATCGATCACCGCGCTGGGCGCGATATTCTGCGCGGGCTGCGGCGTGGTGTCCAGCAGTTGTGCCATGCGGGCATAAGTCAGGTAAGGATTTTTCACCACCAGGGCGGCCGTTTTACACCACTCCAGATCCGCTTCCGTCAGCACCACGGCTGAAGCCTGGATAGTAGCGAGCTGCTCGCGGTAGCGGCTGTTTGCAAGAAAAGTGATTTGGCCAGTTGTGGCGGATTGCATAGAAGCAATGCCGGAGATGACGATATCGCCATCTCCGTGCAATTCTGCATCCAACTGCTGGGCTAAATCAGCCAGTCGAATTGATGACATCAATTATTTAACCTGTTTTACAACGTCAGCAGTGATGTCTTTAGCATCAGAAGAAGAGTACAGCACGGCCTGAGAGTCCAGAACCAGATCGTAACCTTCGCTTTTCGCTACAGACTGAACAGCGGTCTGGATTTTAGCCAGCAGCTTGTTACGCTCCTGCATCTGACGAGTTTGGTTGTCTTTGTCAAAAGCCTGTGCTTTTTGTTCAAAGGCAGCACGCTCAGAAGAGATTTGCTTCTCTTTCTTGGTGCGGTCGCTCGCTTTCATGGTCGATGCATTACGCTGCAGATCCTGAATTTCTTGCTGGATCTTCTGCTGCTGAGATTGGAGGTCAGAGGCGCGGCTCTGGAATTCACCTTCAAGCTGTTTAGCAACAGCGGCACGCTGCGGAGACTGCTGGAAAACCTGGCTCAGGTTTACGACGGCAACTTTATCAGCCGCTTGGGCACCCGCAGAAGCAGCTAATGCAACACCCAGAGCAGCAGCACAGAACAACTTTTTCACTATAAACTCCTTACCTCAACGTGTGTGTTTGCAGCGTGCCACATTATCAGGCAGCACGCATGCAAGACGGTATTTTCACTTCCCTGCTCAGAGCCTTACCAGGTTTTACCAATGTTAAACTGGAATTGCTCTGACTTGTCTCCCTCGACTTTCTTCATCGGCTGGGCGTATGAGAAGACCAGCGGCCCTAACGGTGACATCCACTGCAGTGCCACACCGGCAGAGACGCGAATGTTGTTAGGATCGCTGTAATCTGGCACACCCGCCGCGCGTGTTTCCGCAGTGTTCTGCCATTTGGTATCCCAAACGGTACCGGCATCCATAAACACCGAGGTACGCACGGAATTCGCATACTTCTCGCTCAGGAACGGCGTTGGTGTAATCAGCTCCAGGCTGGCAATCGCCATGGCGTTACCACCAACCGCATCGTCCGACTTACAGACGCCGTTTGGATCAGAGATCTTACAGTTTGACGAGCCATCGTTCAGGTACGCAGCTTTAGGACCAATGGTGTTGGACTGGAAGCCACGAACCGTGCTCGAGCCACCGCCGTAGAAGTTCTCATAGAACGGCATCTCTTTTCCATTAAGTCCGTCACCATATCCTACACGGCCACGGCCTAACACCACCCACGTACCATCGCGGTTCAGCGGCACATATTGCTGGCTATCCAATGTCGCTTTATAGAACGCATTATCAGAGCCTGGAATCGTCACTTTACCGTTCAGGTTGGTACGGTTACCGCGCGTAGGGAAGAAGCCGCGGTCTAAAGTGTTATAGGTCCAACCGTAGTTGAAGGTGAAATCATCTGCAGAGAAATCACCGTCATCGTTTAAGCCCTGATGGCGACCGACCGAATCCAGATAACGCCACATCGCAACCTGAGGACGCATGTTGGACAGGTCGTTATGCACATAACCTAAACCAACACGCAGGGTGTTATTTTCATTGACCGGGAAGCCCAGCGTACCGTCGAGACCATAACTTTTGTTGGTATAGTCAGACAGGTCGGCGTTATCGGCTTTGAAGTCGTTATAGAACAAACGACCGCCAAGGCTCACGCCGTCGACCGTGAAGTACGGATCGGTCAGTGAGAACTCAGCATAGGTCTGGTAATCGTTTTTGGTACCGCTGATGCCTACAGTGTTACCGGTGCCGAGCCAGTTTTCCTGGGTCACGCCCACCTGGAAGCTGACGCCACTTTCAGTACCGTAACCGACACCAAAGTTGAAAGTACCGGTGTTACGCTCTTTCACCTTGTAGACCACATCAACCTGATCCGGCGCACCCGGAACACGTTGCGTATCCACATCCACGGTTTCGAAGTAACCGGTACGATTCAGACGCTCTTTACCCTGATCGACGAGGTCGCTGCCCAACCAGGCACCTTCCATCTGACGCATTTCACGGCGCAGTACGGAATCTTTTGAGGTGTCGTTACCTTCAAAGCGCACTTTACGCACGTAGTAACGGTTGCCCGCATCCACGTTGATATGCAGCTTGACGGTTTTATCAGCATCGTTGATTTCTGGCTGCGTCATTACGCGCGGATAGGCGTAACCGTAGCGACCCAGCAATTTCTTGATGTCATCTTCCATCTGGGTGACTTTGGTGCCGTTATACAGCTCACCCGCTGGAATCCTGGTCATCTTTTCGATTTCAGCAGAATGGCCCGCCATGCTGCCGTTCACGATCACGCCGGCAATCTTGTACTGATCGCCTTCGTTAATGTTCACGGTGATGTAGATGCCTTTCTTATCTGGCGTCAGGCTCACCTGCGTGGAATCGATGTTGAAACGCGCATAACCGCGATCCAGATAGAAGCTGCGCAGGGTTTCGAGATCGCCCGCTAACTTCTGTTTCTGGTATTTACGATCGCCCACCACGTTCCACCATGGCACTTCGTCACGCAGTGAGAAGCGCGAGATCAGTTCGTCAGAGGTAAATGCTTTATTACCGACGATGTTGATCTGCTGGATCTGCGCTGAAACGCCTTCCTGGAAGACGAATTTTAGATCCACGCGGTTGCGCGGCAGCGGCGTAGCTATCGCTTTGACGCTGGCGGTGTATTTACCGACGCTGTAGTAGAAGTCTTCCAGCCCCTTCTCGATTGAAGAGAGCGTGGTGCGGTCCAGCGCTTCGCCAACGCGCACGCCAGACGCTTCGAGGTTCTGTTTCAGCTGATCTTCTTTCACCGCTTTGTTGCCGGAGAAAGTGATGTTGGCAATGGTTGGACGCTCTTTCACCTGAACAATCAGGGTTGTACCGTCACGCAGAACCTGCACATCTTCAAAGTTACCGGTGGCGAACAGTGAGCGAATGGTGTTTCTAACATCATCGTCATTCACCGTATCACCGACACGTACCGGCATGCTGAGCAGAGCCGCGCCGACGGCGACTCGCTGGAGACCTTCGAAATGAATGTCCTTCACTACGAAATCGTCTGCACCGTAAACGGTGGCGCTGCTGAACAGCAGCGACGCTATGAGCAACTTTTTCATCGCCATCGTTGTTATGCGTTTTCCTAACACATCCCGCGCCTGTATGCGTTCCAGCTATTACAGACGTGAGAAATCATTGAAAAGTGCAAGCCCCATTAACAGCACTAGCAATATTGAGCCAATGCGATAACTAAAGTCCTGAACTCGCTCGGACACCGGTCCACCTTTGATCTTTTCGATCGCCAGAAAGAACAGATGACCACCATCTAAAACCGGCAGAGGGAACAGGTTAATGATGCCCAGGTTGACGCTGATCAGCGCCAGGAACATCAGGTAATAAATCACCCCGTACTCAGCTGATAACCCTGCACCCTGCGCGATCGAAATCGGCCCGCTCAGGTTATTCAGCTTCACATCCCCGATTATCAACTTGCCCAGCATGGAGACTGTTAGCTTCATCAACTGCCAGGTTTTTACACTGGCTTCGCCGATCGCCGCAAAAGGTCCATACTGCCTTACCGTTTTGTACTCATCAGGCAGCGGAATCACACGCGGAATGACACCCGCGAAGCCTTCCGCTTCATTGCCCGGTTTCGCTTCCGGCGTTAACGTCAACGCCACAGGTTCGCCGTTGCGCTCGATATCTAGCGCCATGTTTTTGCCCGGATTGTCCCGCACCTGTGCCGCAAAAGCCTGCCACTGTGATAATGGCTGACCATCGACTTTAACGATCCTATCGCCCGCTTGCAAACCAGCATTGCTTGCCGGTGAGTTTGCCTGAACTTCGGCTAAGGTCGTTTCAATCTGCGGCCCACGTGGACGAATACCTAAAGCGACCACCGGATCCTGTTTATCAGGCTCAAATTGCCAATCGCGCAAATTTAATTGCTTTTGCTGCGTGGCTTCTTCGCCAAATAGCGAGACGGTAAGCGTGGCATCGCTGTCGCCGATTTTACCGATCAGCGCCATACGCACAGCATCCCAATCAGGCGTTTCGATACCATCTACCGCTTTAAGTTCCATGCCGGAGGTAATTTGCGCTTCGGCAGCGACCGAACCGTTCAGAATTTCACCAACCACAGGACGCACACCTGGTACGCCGTGGATAAACACGACCCAGTAAGCAAAGATGGCGAAGATGAAGTTGGCGATAGGACCGGCTGCGATAATCGAAGCACGCTGCAGCACGGTTTTGTTGTTGAAGGCTTGATGACGCAGCTCGGCGGGAACGCTTTCAACGCGTTCGTCGAGCATTTTGACGTAGCCGCCAAGAGGGATCAGCGCGATGACATATTCGGTGCCCTGACGATCGCTGCGACGCCACAGCGCTTTACCAAAGCCAATCGAGAAACGTTCAACTTTAACACCGCAGCGGCGCGCCACCCAGAAATGGCCAAACTCGTGCACGGTAATTAGCACGCCAAGGGCCACGATAAAGGCGGCAAAACTCCAGAGTATACTCAACATCGCCAGCTATCCTCAGAGGGTGCGAAACACCAACAGCAGCAGGCAGGCAAACACCGGCACCGCAGCAGTCAGGCTATCAATACGATCGAGAATACCACCGTGCCCCGGAATCAAGTTACCACTGTCTTTAATGCCCGCTTCACGCTTGAACATACTTTCTGTCAGGTCGCCCAATACCGATGCCAGCGTCGCAATCACCGCACAGATAATGAGCGTGCCCGGCGCCACCGAAAGCGGTGCCAGCAGAGCAAACAGCCAGGCGATGATGGCAGATGACAATAGGCCACCGAAGAAACCTTCCCAGGTTTTACCCGGAGAGACTTTCGGTGCCAGCTTGTGTTTGCCAAACAGGCGACCAAACATGTAAGCACCGGAATCTGCGCCCCAGACAAGGAACATCACGAACAGCAGCCACCATGCGCCAGCGAAATGGTCAGTATCATAATGATACTGACGCAGCGCCATCATGCCCCAGAAGAACGGAATCAAGGTAAGCACGCCAAACAGTAGGCGCAGCGTACGTGAGTGACGCCACAATGCGGCAGAAGCGGGATAGAACAGTACTAAGATGAGCGCGACAATCCACCACAACAGCGATGCCCAGAGCGAGCCTTCCATCTGGAATTGGTGCAGATTGCGTTGATAGGGTTCAAGGGTAAAGAGCATCGCGGACAGCAACAGGCCGCAAAGCACGGCCAGCCAGATACGTTGCTGACGCGTTTTCATGCCAGCAAACTGCCCCCATTCCCAGGCGGCAAGCATGCAGATGATGATAGTGATAATCGCAAAACCGGACAGGGGTAACCAGAACAGTGCAGCGATCACCAGCGGAATCAAAATTAACGCGGTAATCAGACGAGACTTCAGCAAAGGTTACCCCCAAATTGCTTAGGCGCCGCCTGGTGCAGTACCGCCATAGCGTCGCTCCCGCGTAGAGAATGCATTCAGTGCACCTTCAAAAACGTTTTCATCAAAATCAGGCCAAAGAACATCGGTAAACCAAAACTCAGCATAGGCGATTTGCCACAGCAGGAAGTTGCTAATCCGATGCTCTCCCCCGGTCCTTATCACTAAATCCACTGGCGCCAGCTCCTGCATACACAGATACGGAGCCAGGCTTTCTTCGGTAATCTGGTCAGGACGCAGTAAACCTTCCTGAACCTGTTCGGCCAATTTTCTGGCACCCTGGATAATATCCCAACGGCCGCCATAGTTGGCAGCAATGTTTAGGGTCAGTCCATTATTTTGCTGAGTCAGTTCCTCGGCGCGGCGAATGCGTTCCTGAATTCGGTTATTGAAACGACTGATATCGCCAATAATGCGCAGACGCACATTGTGTTTGTGCAGGCTTTTGACTTCGCTGTCGAGCGCCCAGACAAACAACTCCATTAACGCTGTCACTTCCTGAATCGGACGGCTCCAGTTTTCACTGCTGAACGCATAAAGCGTGAGCGCTTCCAGTTTATGGCTAACCGCAAAGCTGACAGCCCGGCGTACTGATTTTACCCCGGCTTTGTGGCCTGAAATACGCAGTTTGCCCTGATTTTTTGCCCAGCGACCATTACCATCCATAATGATGGCCACGTGACGTGGCGTGCAGTACGACTCGTCATCGATTGTGTTGTGATTGTTGGACGACATAACGCGTAATAATTCCTTTCATCAGAAATGCTGTGGTTTCTGAATACATTGCGCCTGCAGCAAACTCCGGCAAACACGCCAGATGACATCGAAACAATGTCGGCTGTGAAACGCGAGCGAGCGACTATACCATTTTCACCCAGAGCGAACAAATAGCGGGAACTATCAACCTGCTAAACGAAAGCGCGGTAACAATTCATTGGCACGCACGCGCGCTAACCGATCGATCTCCATCACCTCGTCAATGCTGCCCGGCTCCTGACAACTCAGGGACGCCAGCACTTCGCTGTTGATGGCGGCGATATCGGTAAAGCGAATCTGGTGCTGCAGAAAAGCTGCCACCGCCACTTCATTCGCTGCATTCAGCGATGTCGTAGCGGCCTGACCTGTGGCACAGGCATCAATCGCAAGCTTCAGGCAAGGATAGCGCTCGTAGTCCGGCTCGGAAAACGTCAACGACTTCATGCGCGTGAAGTCGAGCGGCGTTACGCCCGCAGAAATACGTGCTGGCCACGCCATGCTGTGCGCAATAGGCGTCCGCATATCCGGAGAGCCCAGTTGCGCCAGCACGCTGCCGTCGCAATAACGCACCATCGAATGGATAACCGACTGCGGATGCAGGATCACCTCCATCTGCGCGTCAGTCGCATTAAACAGCCAGCGGGCTTCAATGTATTCAAGACCTTTATTCATCATGGTGGCCGAATCAACGGAGATTTTACGCCCCATTGACCAGTTCGGATGCGCACAAGCCTGATCCGGCGACATACCGGCTAAATCCGCTAATGGCGTGTCACGAAAAGGACCACCCGATCCCGTAAGGAGAATCGACTCGATGCCGTTTCCCCGCAGATCAGCGTACCCCAACTGATGCTGTATGGAAGCGGGTAAACTCTGAAAAATGGCGTTGTGCTCGCTATCGACCGGCAGCAATTGCACCTGATGTTGGCGTACCGCCTCCATAAACAGACGGCCGCATGTGACAAGCGACTCTTTGTTGGCCAGCAGCACGGTTTTACCGGCGCGAATCGCCGCCATGGTGGGCTGTAAACCTGAGGCGCCAACAATCGCCGCCATCACCTGATCCACGTCATCCAGCGCGGCCAATTCGCAGGCTGCCTGAACGCCGGAGAGCACTTCGGTATTAACGTTGAGTGCTTTCAGTCGCTCACGCAGCGCTTGTGCGGAAATCTCGTCGGACATCGCGGCATAGCGCGGTTGGAATTGCAGGCATTGTTCAGCCATCAACGCCACATTCTGGCCAGCCACCAGCGCGGTCACCTGATAAAGTTCAGGATTTGCGGCAATCACCGCCAGCGTGCTGGTACCAATGGAGCCGGTCGATCCCAGCAGAGTTAATCGCTTCATCATGCTATCCCTGTGAAGTCGTGGAGAGTGTCCGCAAAAGCGCCAGACACAATGTAAAACGCCGCCAGAGTCGAACACGTCTCTGAACGGCGTTTTGAAAAGCAGTTGATGGAATCAGAAGTCCATCAGTTCCTTTTCTTTATCGGCCAATGCGGCATCAACACTCTTGATGTGCGCATCGGTCATTTTCTGGATCTCGTCCTGCGTACGACGTTCGTCGTCTTCGCTGATCTCTTTGTCTTTCAGCAGCGCTTTGATCTTATCGTTGGCGTCACGGCGGACATTACGCACAGAAACACGGCCCTGCTCTGCTTCGCCACGTACGATCTTGATCAGGTCTTTACGACGCTCTTCGGTCAGCGCTGGCAGCGGCACACGAATATCGCTACCGGCTGAGCTTGGGTTCAGACCCAAATCAGACGTCATAATCGCTTTCTCAACCGCAGCGCTCAGCGAGCGATCAAATACGTTGATTTTCAACGTACGTGAATCCTCAACCGTCACGCTAGCCAGCTGGCGCAGCGGCGTTGGCGTACCGTAATAAGGAACCACAATGCCGTCGAGCAGTGAAGGCGAAGCGCGGCCGGTGCGGATTTTGCTGATGTTGTTTTTAAATGCATCCACACATTTTTCCATGCGCGTGTCTGCATCTTTTTTAATGTCGTTAATCACGTTGAAACCCTTGAATTCGGTTGACCTGGCCATTTCCGGGCTAACCGGAAGCGGTATCGATAAACATCGATCATCCTAATTGCTGCGCGATGTCAGAGCATCGCGGCAAAAGAATATACCTTATTTTAACGCGCGTCGGGTATTAATGCGTAATCAGGGTGCCTTCTTTTTCACCCATCACGACGCGACGCAATGCGCCAGGCTTGTTCATGTTGAAGACGCGGATAGGCAGCTTGTGGTCACGCGCCAGCGTAAAGGCGGCGAGATCCATCACTTTAAGCTCTTTATCCAACACTTCTGCATAGCTCAGTTGGTCATACAGCGTGGCATCCGGGTTTTTCACCGGATCTTCAGAGTAGACGCCGTCTACTTTGGTGGCTTTCAGTACCACGTCGGCTTCGATTTCGATGCCGCGCAGGCAGGCTGCAGAGTCAGTGGTAAAGAACGGGTTGCCGGTACCGGCCGCGAAGATCACGACGCGGTTGTTACGCAGCAGGCTGATCGCTTCTGCCCAGCTGTAGTTATCACACACGCCGTTCAGCGGAATCGCTGACATCAAGCGCGCATTGACATACGCACGGTGCAGCGCGTCACGCATTGCCAGGCCATTCATTACTGTTGCCAGCATGCCCATATGGTCGCCGACCACACGGTTCATGCCCGCCTGGGCCAGACCTGCGCCGCGGAACAGGTTACCGCCACCAATAACCACACCCACCTGAATGCCCAGCTCAACCAGCTCTTTCACCTCTTGCGCCATGCGGTCAAGCACGCTCGCGTCGATGCCAAAACCTTCGGCACCTTGCAGTGCTTCGCCACTCAGTTTTAGCAGGATACGTTGATATACAGGTTTTGCGTTGGTCGCCATGGTCAGTTCTTCCTGGAAGATATGATGAAAAGGAGAAGTAAAATCTGGTCGATCATCCGCAAAGCCCGCGAGAAAAGCTATTGGGATGAGACTGAAAGTGCTGCACTAAATCGCAGACAAAAAAGAACCGCCTTGTGGCGGTTCTTTCGGACCATTAAGACTGTTTGGACATTGCAGCAACTTCTGCTGCGAAGTCAGCTTCAACTTTCTCAATGCCTTCGCCCACTTCGAAGCGGATGAAGTTGATGACGTCAGCGTTTTTCTCTTTCAACGCCTGGCCAACGGTTTTGCTTGGGTCGATAACGAAAGCCTGACCGGTCAGAGAAACTTCGCCGGTGAATTTCTTCATGCGGCCTTCAACCATTTTCTCTGCGATTTCTTTTGGCTTGCCAGACTGCATGGCGATATCCAGCTGAACCTGGTACTCTTTCTCAACCACGTCTGCAGACACGTCTTCTGGCTTAACGAATTCTGGCTTGCTCGCAGCGATGTGCATAGCAACTTGCTTGCTCAGTTCTTCGTCAGCACCGGTGGTAGAAACAACCACACCGATACGTGCGCCATGCTGATAGCTGTTCAGCTCAGCGCCTTCCAGGATAGCAATACGACGGATGTTGATGTTCTCACCGATTTTCGTAACCAGCGCTACGCGTTCTTCTTCGAACTGCGCTTTCAGAACTTCCACATCGGTAACTTTGCCAGCGACAGCTGCATCCAGAACCTTGTCAGCAAACGCCTGGAAACCGCCATCTTTTGCAACGAAGTCGGTCTGGCAGTTTACTTCCAGGATCGCCGCGAAGCCGTCAGCGATTTTGGTTTTGATCACGCCATCAGCAGCAACGTTGCCTGCTTTCTTAGCCGCTTTGATTGCGCCAGATTTGCGCATGTTCTCAATCGCCAGCTCGATGTCGCCGTTCGCTTCGGTCAGCGCTTTTTTGCAGTCCATCATGCCTGCGCCAGTACGCTCACGCAGTTCTTTTACCAATGCAGCGGTAATATCAGCCATTCCAGAATCCTCGATTCGTCTCTGTGTGCTCACACACTGTCAGAAACTTGTTGCGGAAAATTTACTCTGCCCCGCTCGCTCTGTAGTGAGCGTGACAGACTTAGATAAAATAAAGGGGCCTGAACGGCCCCCTTAACAGATAACATCTGATGTCTAAGGGCTCTTAGAAAGAGCGAACCTTATTAAGCTTCAGCAGCTTCTTCAGCCTGCTCAGCCAGATCCTGTGAACGGCCTTCGCGCACGGTAGTGGCAACGGCAGTCAGGTACAGGCTTACAGCACGGATCGCATCGTCGTTACCTGGGATAACGAAGTCAACGCCGTCTGGATCAGAGTTGGTATCAACGATAGCAAATACTGGGATACCCAGGTTGTTTGCTTCTTTGATAGCGATGTGCTCGTGATCAGCGTCAACAACGAACAGTGCATCCGGCAGACCGCCCATATCTTTGATACCGCCCAGGCTGTTTTCCAGCTTGGCCAGTTCGCGAGTGCGCATCAGCGCTTCTTTCTTGGTCAGTTTGTCGAAAGTACCGTCCTGAGACTGAGACTCAAGATCTTTCAGGCGTTTGATTGACTGACGAACGGTTTTCCAGTTAGTCAGCATGCCACCCAACCAGCGGTGGTTTACGAAGAACTGGTCGCAGCTCAGAGCTGACTCTTTTACCGCTTCGGCAGCAGCGCGCTTAGTACCAACGATCAGGATCTTACCTTTACGGGAAGAGATCTTTTTCAACTCAGCCAGAGCGTCGTTGAACATTGGCACAGTCTGCTCGAGGTTGATGATGTGAACCTTGTTACGTGCGCCGAAGATGAATGGCTTCATTTTCGGGTTCCAGTAACGGGTCTGGTGACCAAAGTGAACACCAGCCTTGAGCATGTCGCGCATTGAAACAGTTGCCATGATTACCTCTAAAGTTTGATTTGGGGTTGGGCCTCCATGTATCCCATACGACCGACCTCTTTCAAGGCACCCCGGCGTATGTGTCGATACATGTGTGTTTTAGTACACATAATGAGTTTTATGCGTTTCCTGCCAGCCAAACGTCGGTGACAGAGAATCGTCGGCGCGCTTTATACCACAATGCGCAGGAATACGCCAATAGTAGTTGAGCGCCGCAGGCGCAGACAATCGCCATTTGGCAGCCCTTTTGCTGGCTGCTAACATGACTGCCACAGAACTCATTATTGTCGAAAATTTCGACGATTGCGGATTAATTTAATGGCTATTTCAATTAAAACCCCTGAAGAAATCGAAAAAATGCGCGTGGCGGGCCGCCTTGCCGCTGAAGTGCTGGAGATGATTGCCCCGCACGTGGTGCCTGGCGTCACCACCGGTGAACTGGATCGTCTCTGTCACGAACACATCACGCAGAAGCAGCAGGCGATTTCCGCCTGCCTCGGCTATCACGGCTTCCCGAAATCGGTGTGTATTTCGGTGAATGAAGTGGTATGTCACGGTATTCCGAGCGACGATCGCGTGCTGAAGGATGGCGACGTGGTTAACGTCGATGTCACGGTGATCAAAGATGAGTATCACGGCGATACCTCAAAAATGTTCATCGTCGGTAAAGCCACCATTCAGGGCGAGCGCCTGTGTCGCGTTACTCAGGAAAGTCTCTATATCGCGCTGCGTCTGGTGAAACCGGGTATTCGTCTGCGTGAACTGGGCCGCGCGATTCAGCAGTATGTCGAAGCACAGGATTTTTCGGTGGTGCGCGAGTATTGCGGTCACGGCATCGGCAAAGGCTTCCACGAAGAGCCGCAGGTACTGCATTACGACGCGGATGATAGCGGCGTGGTGTTGCAAGCAGGCATGACCTTCACCATTGAACCGATGGTCAATGCCGGTGATTACCGCATCCGCACCATGAAGGATGGCTGGACCGTGAAAACCAAAGATCGCAGCTTGTCCGCGCAGTATGAGCATACTATTGTGGTGACAGAAAACGGCTGTGAGATTCTGACGCTGCGTGAAGACGACACCATTCCAGCGGTGCTTGAAAACGTCGCGTAATCATCTCGCTAACAGTACCAGGCCGGCTTATCGCTGGCCTTTTTTATGTGCGTAATGAAGAGGCATGTTGATGAGTGGTAGCGTGACCGAAGCAGTACACAAAGGCCTGACCGATTCCCCCGCCAGCTGGCCCGATGACGCCCTGACGCGCGACAAGCTCAAACACTATCTTGAGCAATTCCAGCAGCACCTGGGCATTGCATTTGATGCGGGCACCGATATTGAATCTCTGATTGATGCCCGCACGCTGTTTATAGATCGCTTATTGCGTCGTCTGTGGCGCTTCTTTGGTTTTGACCAGATGAAGGAGATCGCACTGGTTGCCGTTGGCGGTTATGGTCGCGGCGAACTGCATCCGCTCTCCGATATTGATGTGCTGATCCTCAGCCGCCAGCCGCTGGACGACACAGCCGCGCAGCGCACCAGCGAGCTGCTAACGCTGATGTGGGATTTGAAGCTGGAAGTTGGTCACAGCGTACGTACGCTGGAAGAGTGCCTGCTGGAAGGCTTATCCGATCTCACGGTCGCCACCAACCTGATTGAATCGCGCATGCTCACCGGCGATGTGGCGCTGTTTCTCGAACTGCAAAAGAACATCTTCAGCGATGGTTTCTGGCCGTCTTCACGCTTCTTCGCCGCCAAAATTGAAGAGCAACAGGAGCGCCACCAGCGCTATCACGGCACCAGCTACAACCTTGAACCGGATATCAAAAGCAGCCCCGGCGGCCTGCGCGACATACACACGCTGCAATGGGTGGCGCGTCGTCACTTTGGCGCCACCACCATGGATGAGATGGTTGGTTTCGGCTTTATCACCGAAGCGGAACGCAATGAAATCAACGAGTGTCAGGAATTTTTGTGGCGCATTCGCTTTGCGCTGCACTTAACGCTGCCACGCTATGACAATCGTCTGCTGTTTGATCGACAACTCACCGTCGCTCAACGCCTCAACTATCTGGGCGAAATCAATGAGCCGGTTGAGCGCATGATGAAGGACTTCTACCGCGTCACGCGCCGTATCGGCGAACTCAATCAGATGCTGCTGCAGCTGTTCGATGAAGCGATTCTGGCGCTGTCGACCACTGAAAAACCGCGCAACATTGATGACGATTTCCAGATTCGCGGTGACCTCATCGACCTGCGCGATCTCACGCTGTTTGAGCGTGAGCCGCAAGCCATCCTGCGCATGTTCTACGTGATGGTGCGTAACGAAAACATCAAAGGTATTTACTCCACCACGCTGCGGCAGTTGCGCTATGCGCGCCGCCATTTGAAGCAGCCGCTGTGTCAAATTCCTGAAGCGCGTGAAACCTTTATGGCGATTCTGCGTCATCCTGGCGCGGTTAAGCGTGCGCTGGTGCCGATGCATCGTCACAGCGTGTTATGGGCCTATACGCCGCTGTGGGGCAACATCGTCGGTCAGATGCAGTTCGATCTGTTCCACGCTTACACGGTGGATGAGCACACCATCCGCGTGCTGCAGAAGCTGGAGAGTTTTGCCGACGAAGCCACGCGCCCGATGCATCCGCTGTGCGTTGAACTCTGGCCGCGCCTGCCACAGCCGGAACTGTTGCTGATGGCTGCGCTGCTGCACGATATCGCCAAAGGCCGCAACGGCGATCACTCCATTCTCGGCGCGCAGGATGCGCTCGACTTTGCCGAACTACACGGACTGAACTCCCGCGAAACGCAGCTGGTTGCCTGGCTGGTACGCCATCATTTATTGATGTCAGTCACCGCGCAGCGCCGCGATATTCAGGATCCCACCGTGATTCAGCAATTCGCCGAAGTGATGCAGAACGAAAATCGCTTACGCTATCTTGCGTGCCTGACGGTTTCCGATATCTGCGCCACCAATGAAAGCTTGTGGAACAGCTGGAAGCAGAGCCTGTTGCGCGAGCTGTTCTTCGCGACCGAAAAACAGCTGCGCCGCGGCATGGAAAACAGCCCGGATCTGCGCGAGCGCGTGCGCCATCATCGTCTGCAAGCGCTGGCGCTGCTGCGGATGGAAAACCTCGACGAAGAGCGTTTGCACCATATCTGGAGTCGCTGCCGCGCCGACTATTTCCTGCGCCACACACCGAATCAGCTCGCCTGGCATGCGCGTCATTTAATTCATCACGATCTCAACAAACCGCTGGTGCTGGTCAGCCCGCAGGCCACCCGCGGCGGTACCGAGATCTTTATCTGGAGCCCGGATCGTCCGCACCTGTTTGCTGCGGTGGCCGGCGAGTTGGATCGCCGCAATCTCAGCGTGCATGATGCGCAGATCTTTACCAGTCGCGATGGCATGGCAATGGACACCTTTATTGTGCTGGAGCCGGATGGCAGCCCGCTGGCCGCTGATCGCCATCCGCTGATCATTCAGGCGCTGGAACAAGCCATCACGCAAAACGAATGGGTTCCGCCGCGTACGCGTCGCCAGTCTGCGCGCCTCAAGCATTTCAGTGTCGATACCGAAGTCAATTTCCTGCCGACGCACACCGACCGCCGCAGTTATCTGGAATTGGTCGCGCTCGATCAGCCCGGCTTGCTGGCGCGCGTGGGTGAAGTGTTCGCCGATTTGGGCGTGTCGCTGCACGGCGCACGCATCAGTACGATTGGTGAACGGGTTGAGGATCTTTTCATCCTCGCCGATAGCGAGCGGCGTGCGCTTGGGGTGGAAATGCGCAATGTGTTGCAACAGAGGTTGACAGAGGCCCTTAATCCAAACGATAAAGTGTGACCGCAATCGATTAATCAAATTTATTTACCGTGCCAGTGCGATGCTGGCACCCGTATTACAGACTTAGGAAATCATTATGCAACAGTTACAGAGCGTTATCGAATCTGCCTTTGAGCGCCGCGCCGACATCACGCCATCTAGCGTAGACAGCGCGACCCGCGATGCTATCACTCAGGTTATTGGCCTGCTGGATAGCGGTGAACTGCGCGTGTCTGAAAAGATCAACGGTGAGTGGGTAACGCATCAGTGGCTGAAGAAAGCAGTGCTGTTGTCGTTCCGCATCAACGACAATCAGGTCATGGAAGGGTCGGAAACCCGCTTCTACGACAAAGTGCCAATGAAGTTTGCTGGCTGGGATGAAGCGCGTTTCAAAAACGCCGGTTTCCGCGTTGTGCCACCCGCTGCCGTGCGTCAGGGCGCATTCATCGCACGTAATACCGTGCTGATGCCTTCCTACGTCAACATCGGCGCTTACGTTGATGAAGGCACCATGGTTGATACCTGGGCGACCGTGGGTTCTTGCGCGCAGATCGGTAAAAACGTCCACCTGTCAGGCGGCGTGGGCATCGGTGGCGTGCTGGAGCCGCTGCAGGCTAACCCAACCATCATCGAAGATAACTGCTTCATTGGCGCACGTTCAGAAATCGTGGAAGGCGTGATCGTCGAAGAAGGTTCCGTGATTTCCATGGGCGTTTACATCGGCCAGAGCACCAAAATCTTTGACCGCGAAACCGGCGAAGTGCATTACGGTCGCGTTCCGGCGGGTTCCGTGGTGGTTTCCGGTAACCTGCCGTCTAAAGATGGTAGCTACAGCCTGTACTGCGCGGTAATTGTGAAGAAAGTTGACGCTAAAACGCTCAGCAAAACAGGCATTAACGAACTGCTGCGCAGCATCGACTGAGCTTCTCCTGCCTGAAGATCTTCCCGACGGGCCTGCCTACAGGCCCGTAATTATTTGTTTACACTCCCGCCAGAATTACCTGTTTCGCGCCGCGAATTAACACGTGCGTTTATTTTTCAAACAGTTCATAATCCGCGCCAAGTTAACTCCGGTCGCGCACTGTTTATCCCGGTTTTTGTGTCTACAGTTGATTAAGTATGCCGTAAGCGTTCCGGTTGCCGCGTTTCTGCTGCATCCCGAATGATGATGATAGTCCTGCGCGCTCACCCACTCTTAGATGGAATATAAACGCTATGTACGACAACCTGAAAAGCTTAGGTATCAGCAACCCTGACGACATCGACCGTTACAGCCTGCGTCAGGAAGCTAACAACGACATTCTTAAAATCTACTTCCGCAAAGACAAAGGTGAATTCTTTGCTAAAAGCGTGAAATTCAAATATCCACGTCAGCGCAAAACCGTTGTCGCCGATCACACCAGCCAGGGTTACAAAGAAGTGCAGGAAATCAGCCCGAACCTGCGTTATGTGATCGATGAGCTGGACCAGATTTGCCAGCGCGACCAGGTTGAAGTGGATCTGAAGCGCAAAATTCTGGCGGATCTGCGCCATCTGGAAAGCGTGGTCTCGAACAAGATCGCTGAAATCGAATCAGACCTTGATCAGCTGACCCGCAACAACCGTTAATTTCGCGCTTTAAATAACAGGCCAGCCGATGCTGGCCTTTTTTTATGGCTGCTGATAAGGCAGCGAAAGCAGCCAGGTATCACGCTGTGCCTGCCTCACCGCCCCACTCTTTTGATCTTTCCATTGCGTCTGCATGATCCACTGTTGATAACGCGGCTGCTGCAGGCTGTTATCGGCCATTGAAAGCAGCGGAATGATGCGCTGGCTCACGCGATCACGATTTTTCCACGGCCAGAGTTTAGTGGCATCGCTGTACGGCGCCATCATGTCGAGCGCAGCCAGCAACGATCCGCCCGGCTGCTGGCTATGCCATAAATCGCCTAACCCTGCTTTACCGGCTAGCTGCGCCAATGCGCTAAGCGCTTGCAGATTGAAGTAGCTGTAATGGAAGGATCGCGTGCGCGCTAACTCTGCGGGCTGGCTGCCATCGGCACGAATTTGCAGCGCTATTTTATTGCGCGCCAACTCTACCATCGCTGTGACTGTCTCGCGATCGCCCAGATACCACGCGATTCCCGCCACCTGCGTGCAATACCAACTACCATGATTATTCACCGCCGCCGCTTCTTGCAGTGCTAGCGGATTGTGCCGCAGCCAGTGCAGATACTCGCTAAACCACTGCTGCATCGCTTGCTGATCGGCAGGCTGCCAACCGGGCGCATTGCGTAGCAAAGTCAGCGCATCCACCACGCGCGTGGCAAAGTAGCGCCCATCGAGCACGCCATCATGGCGGCCCGCGGATCGGCCCGGAATGCCTTGAGCAAAGTTAAGATTAGGGTGCATACGGCTGGTGGGATTGATGAACCAGTGACGCATCATCGCCAGCGCTTTGTCGGCATAACGTTGATCGCCAGAAAAATACCAGGCCAGCGTCAGCGCCTGAAAATCAGCGGTAAAGCGCGCCAGCCGCACGCCATCACTTTGATCATTCTTACTGGCAGGATTCACTTCGCCATCACGACGCTGCCACGGCAGGCCGTCGGCGCTGCTGGCGTCCGGCCACCAATAGGCGCTCAGGCTTAAATAATCCTGCTTCGAGCCGCTCGGCGGCAACATACCTTTATCGGTGACGCTGGGATTGGGGTGTTGCAGCGCGTTATCCGCTTGCTGTTTAAGCTGATGCCAGGCGTCGAGCGTTGGCGGCGCGGCCTGATGATGTGCCAGCTGCTGCTTAACTTTCTGCAGATCGTTTAACGAGAGAAAGGCCGGATCGTTAGCCACACTTAGCGCGCTATACAGCCACAGCAGCGCAATCCACAGGTTCCTCATTAACTTTGCTCATCCAGTTGAAGCGCCACGTACAGCAGTAAGCGATCGTCAAAATTGCCCAGATCGAGCCCGGTAAGCTCGGAAATACGGTTGAGGCGATACTCCAGCGTGTTGCGATGAATGAACAGCGCGCGTGCCGTGGCGCTGGGTTGCACGTTGTGGCTGAACCACGCCACCAGCGTGCGTCGCAGCAAGCCATTGTTATCCATGCTTTTCAGCTTTGCCAGCGGGCGCGCCAGTTCGTTGGCCTGCCAGCCGCCGCGTAAACTGTCGAGCAGCACCGGCAGCACCAGATCCTGATAAAAATAGCTGCGCTGTTCCGGCATGCGCTGTTTGCCCACCATCATGGTGGTACGCGCGGTGCGGTACGAACGTGCGATGCTGCCGGGACCGGTAAAGTAGTTGCCGAGCGCGATGCGCATTCGCACCTGGCCGCTCTCCTTCATGCGTTGCAGCAGTTGATCCACGCGGCGGCGATGATCGTCCTGATCGTAGCGGCCATGCGCATTCAGTGCCGGTTTCAGCACCACCATTTCGGTGAGTGAAACAATCGCAATCAGGTTGTCGCGTTCCGGCGTGGTCAGCAGCGTTTGCAGCTGTTGCAGCTCGGACATGGCGCTATCAACGCCGAGCTGGCCGCTGTCCACTTCCACCACCGCCACCACGCGCGGTTGATTGAGATCGATGCCGAGCCGCTGCGCCCATTCGCTGAGCGCTGGCGATAAGGTTTCGCTGCGCACCAGATTCAGCACCAGCTCTTCTCGCAAGCGGCTATCTTGCGCCAGCATGTGTAACAAACGCGCCTGTTCCAGCATCATTTCGGCGGTCATACACACCAATTCGCCGTAGTGACGCAGCGTTGCCGGTTGGCCGGTCAAACCGATCACGCCGACGATATCGCCATCAATACGCAGCGGCAAATTGATGCCAGGACGCACGCCGTGCAGATGTTTTGCCACCGCTTCGTCGATGTCTACCACACGCCCTTGTGACAGCACCAAAAGCGCGCCTTCGTGCAATTCGCCAATGCGCTCACGATCGCCACTGCCGATGATGCGACCACGTGCATCCATCACGTTGACATTGCTATCAATAATTTGCATGGTGCGGGCAACAATATCCTGAGCCAGTCGCGCATCGAGATGATAGGTGGCCATCAAACACTCCGGAGATAAGGACGAACAGACAGAATACGCATCCGTTACGGCGCTGACATTGTGCAACTGCACATAGCCAGCGGGATTATGCGGGATTTGCGGTAAGCGTCACATTCAGTACCGGACATTTGCACAGACACAAAAAAGGCGAGCCAAAGCTCGCCTGTTATCAACAACCTGAAACTTACTGCATCAGCAGATACAGGCTGCTGTCACCGCGCTGCACGTTAAGTGCCAGCACCGAAGGTTTGGTGTCGAGCACTTTACGCAGCTCGCCAAGATTAGCTACGGCTTGCTGGTTGACACCCAGAATCACGTCACCTTTCTTCAAGCCAATTCGCGCCGCTGCGCTGCCAGGCTTGACGCTATCGACGCGCACGCCTTTCTGGCCGTTGGTATCAATATTGCTGAGATCGGCACCTTCAATACCGGTGTAAATGGTGGCGGACTGCACTTTATCCTGCGAGCTCTGCTGCAGTTCAACGCTGACGTTCACCGGTTTGCCTTCGCGCAGCAGGCCCAGCTGCAGCTTGGTACCGACCGGCAGCGAGCCGACTTCGGCACGCAGCGCTGCAAAGCTGGTCAGCGCTTTACCGTTCATCGACACCACCACGTCACCCGCTTTCACGCCGGCTTTCGCCGCAGCAGAGTTCGGCAATACCTGGCTAACAAAGGCGCCGCGCTGCGCATCGACTTTCATCGCTTTCGCCAGCTCTGAGTTCAGCTCGGTGCCCATAATGCCCAGCTCGCCGCGTTTCACCTGACCGTACTCCACCATCTGCGCGGTAAGGTTTTTCACCATTGAGCTAGGGATCGCAAAGCCGATACCGATGTTGCCGCCGTCCGGCGCCAGAATCGCGGTGTTAATCCCGATCAGCTCGCCGTTAAGGTTTACCAATGCGCCACCGGAGTTACCACGGTTAATCGCCGCATCGGTCTGGATGAAGTTTTCGTAATTTTCAACGTTCAGGCCGCTGCGGCCCAGCGCCGAAACAATCCCCGAGGTCACCGTTTCGCCAAGGCCGTACGGGTTACCAATCGCCACGGTGTAATCGCCGACGCGCAGGTTGTCGGAGTCGGCAATCTTAATTGCGGTGAGGTTTTTCGCATCCTGCAGCTGAATCAGCGCGATATCTGATTGTGGATCTTTACCGATCACTTTGGCGTCGTAACGACGTCCATCGCTGAGCTGCACCTGGATTTTGGTCGCGTTATCCACCACGTGGTTGTTGGTCACCACATAGCCTTTATCCGCGTTAATTACCACACCGGAACCCAGCGCACGGAACTGCTGTTTCTGCGCGTTAGCACCGCCATCCGCGCCGCCGTCACCACCGCCGTTTTGACACATGGGTGAGCTTTGGAACGGTGAACCGTCCTGGCAGAACGGAGAATTATCACCAAAGAATTGCTGGAACTGCTGCGGCATACGCGGCGTTTTAACCGTCGTCGAGCCTTCCACACTGATACTCACCACGGAAGGCATGACTTTTTCCAGCATGGGTGCCAGGCTTGGCAATTGCTGGCTGGAAGAAGAAGCGGTCTCTGCGGCAAATGCACTCACAGGGCTCAACGTCGCCGCGCCGAAACTCAGCGCCAACGCCAGCATAATTGTGTTTTTTTTCATTTATCTGTGTCTCTCTAAGAATTACGGCCAGACCATTGCTGTGGTCGTGATGGTGAGATTAAGTTTTTAGCGCGAAGTTCCTAATAAAGTTTTAGGTAAAGGTAAAAAATTGTTCTTCATCTTTACAATTGTGCGCTTATTCAACCGCCATTAAACGACGATATTCATCCCAGGCATAATTGTCCGTCATCCCACTAATGTAGTCCTGAATCAGACGCGCACGATAATAACGTTCCCACAACAAGCGCTGATATTTATGCTCAACAATTAATGAGCGCATGTGTTGTTGATAGGCCTTTCGATGTTTGCCGGAAAGCTTATGAAACAAGCGGGTTTCAATCGGATGCTTTGCCAGAAAGTCTTCGTTCATCAAGGTGGTAAATTGCTCGTAATCCAGCAACAGCAGTGACTGATATATTTCGAGCAAACCTTTAATTACCCGATAACCCTGCAATTCCAGTTGTTCAACTTCCGGATGATTAAACACCTGCTGACGCGCAACCGTTTTAAATAGTTTTAGCAAGCGACCTTCTTCACCATCATCTTCCAGTAAAGCGTGATTAAAATCACCTTCGAAAATAGCCGGTAAGTTGTCGATGAAACGCTTAACCGCATGGCTAACCAGCACGTTTTGCACGTTAACCCTCAATGACATAAAGAATTGATCGCTGATACTGCGGCGTTTTTTCTGATTAGCCTCTTTCCAGGCATCACCGATAGTGCGGCTGAAAACATCGCCGTTTTTTACCGCGCCCCAGGCATCCAATAAATGCTTATACAACGTTTCAACATGGAAGATGTCTTTTTCTACGGCGTCATCCAAATCGGCAATGCAATAAGAGATATCGTCGGCGGCTTCCATTATCCAGGTAAGCGGGAAACGATGGTGCTGTTTAATATTGGTCGCTTCACGCAACTCAGCCACATATTCTCGCTCAGATAAATAGAAGCCCGGCTTTTTCATTAATACGCTAAATTCAGCCGGTTTATCGCCTTGCCACCATGCGGGCGCGGTATATTTCAAAATACAGGCGACCTGCGCATAGCTGAGATTGAGTTGCAGCAGCGTATGCACCAGGCGAATCGCCTGCGCGTTACCCTCGAAATGGCATAAATCTTGACGAATCATTGCATTCAACTGGTCAAAAGCGGCGCGCTCAGCCTCATCGGCAACGCCCGCCACCAGCGGATCGACCAGCTCGGCAGGCAGATTTTCGTCGAACCAGTCATTGATCGCCGCCTCGCCAAAATGACCAAACGGCGGATTGCCGACATCGTGCAGTAAACAGGCCATCTCAATCAGGCTTTCGAAGGCACCTTCAAACTCATCCAGCCCATAATTCGCCAGCCCGCCGCCCTGGGTTTTCAGCGCTTGCAGAATCTCTTTGGTGATATATCGCCCGGTTTGCTGCACTTCCAGCGAGTGCGTTAGACGCGAACGCACCGCCGCATTGCGCTCGAGAGGGAATACCTGGGTTTTCTGTTGCAGACGACGAATCGCCGCGGAGTTAATAATACGTCCGCGATCGCTTTCAAAGTGGCGGGTAATAAAGTATTCCTCTTCGGGATCTTTGCGGCTGGTATAAGGGCGGGTGAAACTGATCTTCTTCCTGAAATTGATCGTCGCCATAATTACCCCTTATTTTTTCGTGAATTCTTCCTCAATCAGCCATGTTAGACTATGCCTCACTTTTGCGGGTTACATCCATTAAATTAGCGAGATTCTTATGAAAGTAGGCATTATTGGCGCGATGGAGCAGGAAGTTACACTGCTGCGTGACAAAATCGAAAACCGCCAGACACTGACGCTGGCCGGCTGCGAAATTTACACCGGCACGCTGAATAGTGTTGAGGTGGCGCTGCTGAAATCAGGCATCGGCAAAGTGGCTGCCGCGCTCGGCACCACCTTGCTGCTTCAGCTGTGCAAGCCGGATGTGGTAATCAACACCGGTTCTGCCGGCGGATTGGCGCCAACGCTGAAAGTGGGCGATATCGTGGTGTCGGATGAAGTGCGCTATCACGATGCCGACGTCACCGCCTTCGGTTACGAGCCAGGCCAGATGGCCAGCTGCCCCGCCGCTTTCGTGGCGGATGACAAACTGATTGCCGCCGCCGAAATGGTTATCAAGCAGCTCGACCTCAACGCGGTACGCGGTTTGGTAGTGAGCGGCGATGCGTTTATCAACGGCGCTGCACCGCTGGAACACATCCGCACCACCTTCCCGCAGGCGATTGCGGTGGAGATGGAAGCGACCGCAATTGGTCACGTTTGCCATCAGTTCAAGGTGCCATTTGTGGTGGTGCGCGCCATTTCTGACGTCGCCGATCAGGAATCACACCTCAGCTTCGATGAGTTCCTCAGTGTTGCGGCAAGACAATCTTCTTTGATGGTAGAAAACCTGCTGGTTCAGCTGGCGCGTGGCTAAAAACCTGCTGCTTGGGCTGTTGCTGCTGTGCAACAGCCTGTTCGCTGCCGCGCCGCGCGTCATCACCCTTTCGCCGCATCTGACGGAACTGGCCTTCGCCGCAGGCATTACGCCGCTCGCCGTCAGCGCCTTCTCCGATTATCCCGCGCAGGCCAACGCGCTGGAACAGGTGGCGAACTGGCAAGGCATTAAAGTGGAACGCATTCTGCAACTGAAGCCGGATGTGGTGCTGGCGTGGCGCGGCGGTAATCCACAGCGGCAAATTGAACAGCTGCAGCGTTTCGGGGTTAAGGTTGAGTGGATCGATCCGCAAACCATTGACCAAATGATCGATGCGCTGGCGGCGTTACAGCGCTGGAGTCCGCAGCCGCAGCAAGCCATCGATGCGGCGCAGGCATTACGCGCGCAGGAAGCGGCGCTGCGCAAGCAGTATCAGCAAAGTACGCCGCTGCCGCTGTTTTTGCAGTATGGTCAGCAGCCGCTGTTTACGGCTTCGCGTAACACCATGCAAAACCAGGTCATTGAGCTGTGCGGCGGCAGGAATATTTTTGCCGATAGCAGCGTTAGCTGGCCGCAGGTGAGCCGCGAACAGGTGCTGATGCGCCATCCGCAGGCGATTGTCATCGGGGGTGATGCCGCTCGGGCCGCCAGCATCGCGCAATATTGGCAGCCGCAATTGGATGTGCCGGTGATCGCTATCAATGACGACTGGCTGAGCCGTCCGGGGCCTCGCATGCTGCTGGCAGCGAAACAGCTGTGTGCAGATTTACATCCGACGAAAAAAAGCACTAATTAAGATTAAAGATTCGGCATAAATTGTCGTAAATCATAATACAAGGCACAGCGGCCACGTATGCTCTGTGCCCATTTTTAGCGCTAAGCGCAATTTTGTCTTCACCAGGAACTATTCATGACCAGAGCACTGCTGCTGGCCATAGGGCTCGTGATCGCTGCACCTCTGAGTGCGGCCACGTCGACCGGCTCTATCGCCGCTACCTTAACGTTATTCTCGCGTTGCGATATCTCACGCCAGAGTGAACACTCTCTGCCAAAAGTAGATTGTGGACGTCACTTTAGCGCGCAGCCGCGCATTACCGAACGAGTATTAAAACGCGATGCTAAACGCCGTGAATCTGCGCGTTTAGTGACTATTGAATGGTAGGAATCTGGCTACCAGAACGGCAGCCAGAAGCAGCATTAGATGCTGAAGGAAGAACCACAACCGCAGGTGGTTTTGGCATTCGGGTTGGTCACGATAAAACGTGAACCTTCCAGGCCTTCGGTGTAATCCACGGAACCGCCCACCAGATATTGCAGGCTCATCGGATCCACCACCAGCGCCACGCCTTGTTTCTCGATGGTCATGTCACCGTCATTCATTTGATCGTCAAACGTGAAGCCGTACTGGAAACCGCTGCAACCGCCGCCGGTAATATAAACGCGCAATTTCAGCTCGGGATTCTCTTCATCAGAAATCAGGTTTTTTACTTTTTTTGCTGCTGCATCAGTGAATTGCAAAGGCAGCGCTGCTAAGTCGTCACTCATCTTTTACTCCGGGTAAACGTCGAGGTCAGAAAACGACCTTAATCTCGCTATTATCTGCCAGCCGTCCAGTGCAATCAAGTCTCACGCTTGACACTGCGTGCCGCCGCATGCGCAGGAAAGTATATACCCTAAACTTTAGCGCAAGCCGTTATTCCCGTAGAATGGCGCCAGATTTTTTCCCGAACAGCAGGAGCAGAACAATGAGTAAGTCAGAAAACCTGTATGCCGCAGCGCAACGCCTGATCCCCGGCGGTGTGAACTCCCCGGTACGTGCATTTACCGGTGTGGGCGGTGTGCCGCTGTTCATCGAACGCGCTGACGGTGCGTATCTGTATGACGCCGACGGCAAAGGCTATATCGATTATGTCGGTTCGTGGGGCCCGATGGTGCTGGGTCATAACAACGCCAACATCCGTAACGCGGTGATTGAAGCGGCTGCGCGCGGTCTGAGCTTCGGCGCGCCAACCGAGATGGAAGTGAAAATGGCCGAGCTGGTGTGCGAGCTGGTGCCCAGCATGGACATGGTCCGCATGGTTAACTCCGGCACCGAAGCCACCATGAGCGCCATTCGCCTGGCGCGCGGCTTCACCCATCGCGACAAAATCATCAAGTTCGAAGGCTGCTATCACGGCCACGCCGACTGCCTGCTGGTGAAAGCCGGCTCCGGCGCGCTGACGCTCGGCCAGCCAAACTCGCCGGGCGTACCGGCCGATTTCGCTAAGCACACGCTGACCTGCACCTATAACGATCTCAGCACCGTGCGTGCGGCTTTCGAACAGTATCCTGAGGATATTGCATGCATCATCGTTGAGCCGGTAGCGGGCAACATGAACTGCATTCCACCGCAGCCAGACTTCCTGCCAGGCCTGCGTGCGCTGTGTGACGAATTCGGTGCGCTGCTGATTATCGACGAAGTGATGACCGGCTTCCGTGTTGCATTAGGCGGTGCTCAGGCCTATTACGACGTGACGCCAGACCTGACCTGTCTCGGTAAAATCATCGGCGGCGGCATGCCGGTCGGTGCCTTTGGTGGTCGTCGTGATGTGATGGATGCGCTGGCACCAACCGGTCCGGTTTATCAGGCCGGTACCTTGTCCGGTAACCCGATTGCCATGGCGGCGGGCTTCGCGTGTCTGTCGCAAATTGCGCAGCCTGGCACCCACAGCACGTTGACCGATCTGACCACGCAGTTAGCACAAGGCCTGCTGGCCGCAGCGAAAGCCGAAAATATTCCGCTGGTGATCAACCACGTGGGCGGTATGTTCGGGATTTTCTTCACTGATGCCGATGAAGTGACCTGCTATCAGGACGTCACTCAGTGTGACGTTGAACGCTTTAAGCGTTTCTTCCACCTTATGCTGGAAGAAGGCGTTTACCTTGCGCCATCTGCTTTTGAAGCGGGCTTTATGTCGCTGGCGCACAGTAAAGAAGATATTCAACGCACCATCGATGCGGCACGCCGCAGCTTCGCGAAACTTTAAAACCGCCTGAATGGCGCACTCTGCCGTCGTTGTGGAGTCGCCATTCAGGGTTACCCTGATTACGCCCGCCGCAACAGCCAGATAAAATACGGCGCACCAAAGAAGGTCGCCATCAACCCGGCTGGAATTTGATCCGGAAACGCCAGCATCCTGCCGCACCAGTCGGCGAAAATCATCAAGCCGCCGCCCAACAAACCGGCCATCAACACCTGTGGTAACGCACGGCGGAACCCGAGCATGCGCACAATATGCGGCGCCATCAGCCCGATAAAGCTCAGCGGCCCGATAGTTAACGTGGCCGTGGCAGTCAATGCCGCCGCCAGCAGCAGCAGGCTGAGGCGCGAGGTAGTGAGCGCCATGCCCGCCGAACGTGCGGTGGTGCTGCCGAGTGGTAACAGCGTTAACCAGCGACTTGCCAGCGGAGCCAGCGAAATCAGCACTACACCCATCACCGCGCTTTGCACGGCCTGCTGCATATTGATGTTGTAGGTTGAACCGGAAATCCAGCTCAACAAGCCCGCCATGCGCGGATCGCCGCTGGCCAGCAGCACCATCAAAAGTGTGACAAACGCGCTGTTAAGCGCCATGCCCGCCAGCAACATGCGTTCTGGCGAAAAGCCGCCGCGACTCGCCACCAGCATAATAATCAACAGCGTCAACGCCGCACCCAGCGCACCGGCAGGTAACAGCCACGCCACCGCATCGCCCGGTACGAAGAACATCATCACCACCACGCCGCACGCTGCGCCCGAACTGATGCCCAACACTTCCGGGCTCGCCATCGGATTACCGGTGAGCCGCTGGATCAGCGCCCCCGCCACGCCGAGCATCATGCCCACAATCAGCGCGGCCAATACGCGCGGTGCGCGCCACGGCAGCAGCTGCTGCAGCATATCGCCGCCCACCCACGCAAAGCCGTGCGCATCGCGGCCAAAGGTAATGCCAACCCAACTCAATACGGCCAGAATCAGTAATCCGATCAAACACCAGCGCAAGACCTTCTGCCGCTCAGCCGGCACGCTATCGCCCTGATTTAGCGCTGGCGGCACCGATCCGGTACGCAGGCACGGCAGCAACCAAAGCAGAATCGGCACGCCGATTAGCGCGGTCGCCGTGCCGGTAGACACTTCACGCCAGTGGCTGGTCAGCCATAGCACGCACTGATCGGCCAGCCACAGCAGCAGCGCACCGATCAGCGGCGCCAACATCATGCGGCTCATCAGGCGACGCCCGCCGAGCATCTTCGCCAGCAGCGGCGCGAACAGGCCAATAAAGCCGATGATGCCTGCAACATTGACCAGTTGCGCGCTAAGTAAAATCGCCAGCGCCAGCGCAGCAATACGTGCTGCCGACAGCGCCAGACCGAGGTTTTTTGCTACGCCATCGTCGAGCCCCATCAGCGTCAGCGGACGCAGCAGCGCCAGCGCCACCACAAACGCCAGCAGCAGACGCGGCCACAGCTGCGCCACATTGTGTCCATCCAGCTGGTTGAGCGCGCCGGTGCTCCACAGGAACATGTTCTGCAATTGATCGTGATTGAAGATCGCGAAGATTTGATTCACCGAACCGGCGTACAAACTCAGCACCAGCCCAGCCAGAATCAGTGTCACCGGCGACAGACGTTTGCCCCAGGCCACGCCGAATACCAGAATACCGACAATTACCGCGCCGCCCATCGCCGCAAACTGCTGCGTGAACTCGCCACCCGGCAAATGCCATAGCGTCGCGACGGTAATCCCCAGCTGAGCGCCCGACGACACGCCAAGCGTGGTGGGTTCCGCCAGCGGATTGCGCAGCACCTGTTGAAACAGCAAACCGGCCAGGCCAAGGCCCGCGCCAACCAGCAGCGACAGCGCCAGTCGCGACAGCAAACTGTGATGAAACACCACTTGCTGGATGTTGTTGACGTCAGGCGCAAAAAACGCCTGCGACCATTGATCGATCGGCAGTGCCTGGCGCAGATTGATCACGGTTAAGGCCAGCGCCAGCAGAAACACCGTACTCAATAGCGCGACGGGAAAAAGACGATTGCGCATCAGTGCGACTCCAGCGCGTGTTCCAGCACGCGGACAAATTTCAGCGCCGAAGAGGTCGCGCCGTAATACCATACCGCCGGCACGCGCTGGAAATGCTGCGCGCGCACAAACGGCAGCGCCTGCCACAGCGCGGTGGCCATCACCTGCTGCATATCGCGATCGTTATCGTGATCGAAGCAGATCACCTGCACATCACCCACTTCCGCCAGCCGCTCCAGCCCAACGACTGCACTGCCCCAGAAGTTGGTTTCGCCCTGCCAGGCATTGCTCAAGCCAAGGATCTCCATCACCTCAAGGAACAAACTGTTTTTACCGAAGGTAATCGCGTGGCGGCTGTCCATCAGCGACATCAGCAGCACCGGACGATCGGCCCACGGCCTGAGGCGTTCACGCGCCGCCGCCAGCTGTTCATCCACATACTGCAGATGCTGCACGGCCTGCGCTTCACGGCCAAGACGTGCGCCGAGCGCCTGCAATGAGTGACGCGCGGTGCTGAGCGGTTTGCCGTCGCCGCTGTTGAGGTCAAAACCCATGGTTGGCGCGATGCGCCGCAGCTTATCCAGCGCCGGACCATAACCATTGGAGTGCAGGATGAGTGAAGGTTCGAGCTGCGTCATCAGCTCCAGATTGGGTTCGGTGCGTAAGCCAAGATCGATAACGCTGGATGGCAGCTGCGGATCGCCGACCCAAATGTTGTAGTTGTGCATGTCGGCCACCCCGAGTGGCGTCACGCCGAGCGCCATCAGCAGCTCCACCGGCAGCCACTCCAGCGCCAGAATGCGCTGCGCATCCGGCACGGCGGCACGCAGCGGCAACGCAGACATCAACGGGGAAAGCGCCAGCGCCGTCAGCAGGCGGCGGCGAGAAATGTAGAACATGGCGAGGCCTTAATAAACGAAACTGACGGGCGCGCCGCCCAGCGGATGCGGCAAAATGCCCATCGGAATACCGTAAATGTTGCCCAGCACATCGGCCTGCATGATCACCTCGGGGCCTCCTTCGGCAATCACTTCGCCACCGCGCAATGCCACCAGACGATCGCAATAGCGCGCCGCCATGTTGAGATCGTGCAGCACCGCAATCACCGTTAGCCCACGTTCGCGGCTGAGACGCTGAATCAGCGCCAGCACATCAACCTGATGGGCGATATCCAGCGCCGAGGTCGGTTCATCCAGCAACAGGCAGCGACTGTTCTGCGCCACCAGCATCGCCAGCCAGGCACGCTGGCGCTCGCCGCCAGAAAGGCTATCCACCAGACGCCCGGCAAAAGGCTTTAATCCCACTAGCGTAATCGCCTCTTCCACCCGATCGCGATCTTCCTGACCATAGCGGCCCAGCGCGCCGTGCCACGGATAGCGGCCAATCGCCACCAGCTCGCGCACCGTCATGCCTTCCGCCGCGGGCAGTTGCTGCGGCAGATACGCCACCTGACGCGCAAAATCTTTGCTGCCCCAGTTATCTACCGCGTCCTCATTCAACAACACGCGCCCTTCACTCGCCGCATGGTGACGACCGAGCATTTTCAGCAGCGTGGATTTGCCAGAACCATTGTGACCAATCAGCGCGGTGACTTTGCCCGGTGCAAAGGTAAGAGACAGCGGATGCAGCAGCGTGCGGCCTGGCACACGAAAACTGACGTTATCCAGCCTGAAGGTGGTTTCTGCGTGGTGCGGATGCTGCATGATAATCCCTGGTTAATCTGTAGGTCGCCATTGATGGCGACCTGCGTAACACGATCAGAAACGGAAAGTCGCAGTACCGACAATCTGACGCTCAGCGCCCCAGTAGCAGGCGTAGTCGCGGTAGCAGCTGGCGACGTATTCACGATCGAAGAGGTTATTGACGTTAACGCCGATGGTGGAGCCCGGCATGCCAAAGCGTGCAAGATCGTATTTCAGTGCGGCATCAACGGTGGTGTAACCGGCTACGTCGAAGTTTTGGTTCACATCGTCGCCGCTGGCGTACAACCCTTTGCTCTCGCCCACATAACGCACACCCGCACCCACCGTCACGCCCGACAGCGCCGTTTCATGGAAGGTGTAATCACTCCACAGCGATGCCATATGCTTCGGCACCTGCACCGGCGTTTTGCCTTTCAGGTTAGTGTCTTCGGTGTATTCCGCATCAGTGTAGGTATAAGACGCGGTCATATTGATGTTGGCATTCAGCGCTGCTTTGGCTTCCAGCTCCACGCCACGCGAGCGGATTTCACCACTCTGAATGCTGGCATTTGGGTGGTTAAGGGTATCCGGATCGGCCGTCAGGTTTTTGGTTTTGGTCAGCTGATACACCGCCGCCGTCAACACCACCGGACGATCTTTAGGAACGTATTTCACGCCGGCTTCATACTGCTTCGCGCGGGAAGGATCAAAGGCTTGACCATCATAAGTTGAACCTGAGTTCGGAATGAAGGCTTCGCTGTAGCTGAAGTAAGGTGCGATACCGTTATCAAACACATAGTTCAGCCCGCCACGCCAGGTGAAAGCCTGATCGTTCTGGCGATCAACGCTACTGGCTACGCGATCATAGACCGAGTTCATCGCGTAATCATAACGACCGCCGAGGGTTAACACCCAGCGGTTCCACTCCATCTGATCCTGCGCGTATAAACCGGTTTGGCGCTGCTTATTGAGGTGCTGATAAGGATTAGGGAACGGCGTCACGCTGTCGTCGCCATATTGTGGATTAACGGCATTCAGCGGTGATGCGGTACCAAATTGCGCATCAATATCATTACGCGTGCGCTGGAAATCGACACCCAGCAACAGTGTGTGATCAATTTGACTGGTGGTGAATTTGGCCTGCGCCTGGTTATCGACTGCAAACTGGTTGAGCTTTTCATCAGAAACCGCTGAACCGCGGGTGATTTGCTGTGTTGCGGCATTAAAACCATTGCCATAAATGCTGCGATAATCCGTTCTCAGATCCGCATAGCGCAAATTCTGCCGCACCGTCCAGGTGTCGTTGAAGCTGTGCTCGAAGTTGTAGCCCACCATCCTGGTGTTGCGCGAAATCTTGTTGCTGTCTTCGCCTTCATCAAAGTTAGTTGGCAGCTTGTAACTGCTGCCGTCAGGACGCGTGATGCCCACCACAGTGCCCTGACGCGGCAACCAGCCGTAATAGCCGGTTTCCGGTTCGTTCTGGAAGTAGGTCAGCAAATCGAAACGCGTATTCTCATTCGGACGCCAGCTGAATGATGGCGCAATGGTGTAGCGCTTCTCTTTGTTCATATCCTGCTGCGCATCGGCGCTGCGCGCGAGACCGGTCAGGCGATAGCTGTAAACGCCGTCATCATCCAGCGAGCCGCTGAAATCGAAACCCGTGGAGAACTCATTGTTTGTGCCCATCTGGAACTGCACTTCACGCAGCGTCTCCTGCGTCGGACGCTTACTCACCAGCGACACCACGCCGCCCGGATTGCTCTTGCCGTACAGCACCGAAACCGGACCGCGCAACAGTTCGGCGCGTTCAAGGAAATAAGGATCGATAGCAAACTCAGAGTAGTTATCACCCTGCAGTTTCAGGCCATCAAGATATTGGTTGGTGTTGGTTTCGCTGAAGCCGCGAATAGAGAGCGCATCGATGACATTGGAGCTACCGCGGTTACCGGTCAACACGCCTGGCGTGTAGTTGAAAGCCCCTTTCACGCTGGTGACGTTTTTCATCGCCATCTCTTCCTGCGTGACTACCGAGATTGACTGCGGATTCTTCTCAATCGGCGTATCGGTTTTGGTGCCGGTGGCGCTGCGTTTGGCCGCAATGGTTGGCGACGGGCCCCACGCTTTCTCTTGTTCGACACCGCTGCTGCCATCGGCGCTAACCACCACGGTATCTTCTGCCAACGCCTGCACGCTGAACGTACCCATAGTCAGTGAAATAAACCAAGCCAGCGAACGCGGGCGTAAGAAACAAGGATTGGTGTTTCGCGTATTCATAAGTGAGGTCTCTCGAAAAAAGTCGATGCAGGCGAATACAAACGAGAATGATTATTATGACGCACAGATTTTAGGCGAAATAGCGTCATATTCGCAACGATTAATGCCTGTAAGCGCGGCGTTTACAGCCAGATCGCGCATATTCATGATCGCAAATAATAAATGAGCAATAAAAGGAGCGGAGGCCGGCAATCGGGAAATTGCATTGCCGCACAGAGGAAGTTTATTTCATCCCGACAGAGCATCAAACCAACGATAACGAGTAAAATCATAAAGTTAAAAAAATGGCCCGCTAATTGCTTATCTCCTGCATTCTCCTTCCTGCAGACACAGTCATGACCGCTATAAACTGGAACATTGTTGATCGCGTTATCTTCATCAATTTGAAGAAACGCAAAGACCGATTAAGCCGCATTACTAAACAACTTAAAAAGCTGGGTTTAACCGCTGAAAAAATCGTTCGCCTGGACGCGATCAAGCATGAAAAGGGCTACATCGGCTGCACGCAATCGCATATCGCCGCGCTGGAGATGGCACGCGATAACGGCTGGGAGCGCGTGCTGATTCTGGAGGATGATTTTAGCTTCAATGAAAGCCAGAAGAACTACGACAATCTCAACCGCTACTTTGCCGCCCTGCCGCAAATCAACTGGCAAGTGGCTTTTCTGGCGGCCAATTACCGCCGCGTCACGCCGTTAAAAAGTGTGGACTATATCGTGCGCGCTAACTTCGCGTGGTGTGCATGCGCCTATATCGTAAATCACCGCTATTACACCACGCTGATTAAAAACTATCGCGAGGCGCTGCAGGCGCAATTGCAAGGTGGTGCGCAGGCACAATATGCCCTTGATGTGCACTGGAATAGCCTGATGCAGCAGGATCTTTGGCTGGGCGTATTCCCCAACGCCGGTGCACAACGGCTCGATAAAAGCGATATCGAAAATCGAACGGTAGATTACCGCGCACTCTTCAGAAAACCGTTGAGTCAAATCGTTGCGCCCGCCAAATTCACACCCTCCACTTCAGGCCCCATTAAAGTCGACTTTTACTTCCAGTGGCCACCGGGTTGGACGAACTTTGAATCGGTGATTGAGGCGATGCAGGCCAATCCCGCGTTCGATTGCCGCATCGTGGTGGTGCCTTACCTGAACTGGAAGGCGAGCGATGTTAACGGCGATATTCAGCGTGAGATTCTGCGTGAAAGAGGGCTGGATTACACAGGATTTGAAGACTATCAGTTGGAGCAGCGTCAGCCCGATGTGGTGTTCTTGCAAAACCCTTACGACGAAGCACGCCCCGAAGCCTTTCGCAGCGACTACCTGCATGAGCGCGGCGTGAAAATCGCTTACATCCCTTATGCGCTCGATAGCGGCATCAGTGAAGAGGTCCAACTCTATCAATTTAATTTGCTGTGCCAAAATCTGGCGACGTGGATTTTTTCTCGCTCGGAGCGACATAAAGCGGAGTTTGGTATTCAGTGCGACGCGGGCAACAACCACGTCTATGTTACGGGTCACCCCAAGTTTGACCACTATCAGCGCCGCTTTCATCTGCCCGACGAAAAGCCACCCACAAAGATCAAAACGTTGCTTTGGACGCCGCATTTTGTGCTGCCTGACGGACGCAAAATGTCTACCACTTTTACGCTCTACGGCGCCGCTTTTTTAAAGCTGATTGAGCGTGCGGATATCCATTTGATCATTCGCCCTCACCCGCTACTGAGTCAGTGGATAGGGGAAGCCAGCGCAACCGCGCGCAGCCTGTATCAGCAACTGTTTGATGCCGCAAAACATCATTCAAATGTGGAGTGGGATAGCGGACATGATTACAAACAGACGTTTGCTCGTTCGGATGCGCTGCTCGCTGACGCGGGTTCATTCTTATTCGAATATTTGCCGTCAAAAAAACCGATTCTCTACCTGACTCATGAAAGCTGTTATGGCCTGAATCGCACCGCTGACTTCATCTATAACGCCTACGACGTGGCCTGGCAGGAGGAGGATATTTTTACTTTTGTCGACAATATCGTCGCCGGACGCGATCCGATGAAAGCCACTCGGGAACGGGTTTTGAGGGAAGAACTGCAAATTGAGGAGAGAACAGCAGGCGAAAAAATCGCTGAAATTATTTGTGCCTCGCTAAGATCCCTCAACCAATCCTAAGCATAAAAAAGGGCGCCGCAGCGCCCTGTGTTTTCTCAGCAACTTATTTGCTGCCGAACATATCTTTAATCCAACCCGCCACGCCGTCAGAATCTTTCTGCTCATTCTGTGGCTGCTGCTGTTGTTGCTGCTGTTGCTGTTGCTGCTCTTGTTGCTGCTGCAACTGCTGCTGTTGTTGCTGAACCTGCTCTTGCTGCTGCTGACACAGCGCGTTCGGATCCAGCGACCACACCGGCAGCGAACGCCATGTGCTGCTGCCCGTACCGCAGATAAAGTTACCGGCAGAATCGATATTCATCTGCGTGATATCTTCCGGCGGCGTCAGCACCAGCGGCATTGGCGCCTGGTTGTCGAGATAGCGACGATAAAGCTGCATTGCACCGCTGGCACCGTACAGCTTCGAGGTTTGGTTGTTATCGCGGCCAACCCAGGTAATCGCCACTTCTTTGCCATCAATACCGGCGAACCAGCTATCGATCAGGTCATTGGTGGTACCGGTTTTGCCAGCCAGATGCGCTTTAGGATAACGCGCACCCAGCGCACGCGCGGTACCGTGATCGGCGACCTGCTGCATGGTGTAGAGCGTCAGATACGCCGCCTGCGCCGGTTCAACACGCTGCGCCTGCGGATAGCTCTGATACAGCACCGCGCCATCTTCCGCAATCACCGAACGCACCGCCGACAGCTCAGCGCGGTTACCGCCGCTGGCAATCGACTGGAACGCCTGCGCCACTTCAATCGGCGTCAGGTTCAGCGCACCGAGCAGCATTGACGGCACCGGATGCAGCTGATCTTTCGGCACGCCGAGCTTGTTCCAGGTATCGACCACCGCATCCAGTCCCAGCGTCATACCGAGGTTGACGGTTGGCACGTTCATCGAGTTGGTCAGCGCATCCACCAGCATCACTTTGCCGCTGAAACGACGATCGTCATTCATCGGTTTCCAGATGGTTCCATTCGGCTGTTTCAGCGCAATCGGTTCATCGGCGATCCAGCTGTTGAGGCGATAGCTGTTCGGCTGGCTCAGCGCGGTGAGATAGGTGGCCGGTTTTGCCAGCGAGCCAATCGAACGACGTGCCTGCAGCGCGCGGTTGTAACCGGCGAACTGCGGATCGGCACCGCCGACCATGGCGCGCACTTCACCGCTGAAGCGGTCCACTACCACCATCGCGGTTTCCAGATCTTTCAGGCCACGCTGTTTTTTCAGCGTTGGGATGCCTTCAATCACCGCTTTCTCTGCGGCATCCTGCGAAATCGCATCCAGCGTGGTGAAAATCTTCACGCCGGAGAGATCTTTCATTTTGTCGCCGAGCTTAGCCTGCAGCTCGTTACGCACCATCTGCATAAATGCCGGCTGAGGCGTGATCACGCCGCCTTTTGGCTGCACGCCAAGCGGACGCGCCGACAGCATGTCATACAGTTCCTGATCGATGACGTTCTGCTGCTGCAACAAACGCAGCACCAGATTACGTCGCTCCAGCGCCAGTTTCGGGTTACGCCACGGATTGTACAGCGACGCGCCTTTCACCATGCCGACCAGCATCGCCTGCTGATCGAGGCTCAGCTCATCCACCGGACGACCGAAGTAGTAAAGGCTCGCCAGCGGGAAACCGCGGATCTGGTCATTACCGGTCTGGCCGAGATACACCTCGTTGAGATACAGCTCGAGGATGCGATCTTTGCTGTAGCGCGCATCCATGATCACCGCCATATAAGCTTCACGCGCTTTACGCCACAGCGAACGCTCGTTGGTGAGGAACAGGTTTTTCACCAGCTGCTGCGTCAGCGTACTACCGCCCTGCACCGCTTTACCGGCGGTGATGTTGGCGAGGAACGCACGACCAATCGAATACGGGCTAATGCCGTCGTGCTCGTAGAAGTGGCGGTCTTCAGTGGCGATCAAGGTGCTCACCAGCAGATCCGGGAAACCGGCGCGCGGCACGAACAGACGCTGTTCACCGTTCGGCGACTGCAACATGGTGATCAGGCGCGGATCGAGGCGGAAGAAGCCAAAATCGCGGCCGGTATCGAGGTTTTTAATCTCGCTCAGCTCATTGTTGCTAAAGGTCAGGCGCGCGTTGATCTGCCCCTCTTTGCTGTCCGGGAAATCAAACGGACGGCGCAGCAGATCAATGGTGTTGCCTTTGACGCTAAACTCGCCCGGACGGGTAATGCGCGACACTTCGCGATACTGCGTGCCTTCCAGCAGCGCAATCATCTCTTTTTTGTCGTACGACATGCCCGGTTCGAGGCTGACCATGCGGCCATAAACGGCAGCAGGCAGTTGCCACACTTTACCGTCGATGCGGCTGCGGATTTCCGAGTCGAGATAGACGCCCCAGGCGGCCATCACCACCACAAAGACCAGGAAGAGTTTAATCAACCAGCCCAACCAGCGACGTTTACCGCGTGGCGGACGTTTTTTACTTTTTGGTGGCACCGGTCCACTCTCCTCATCTTCTTCGTCAAAATCGTCCTGATCGATATCATCATCAAGTTCCCTGCGGCGACCCCGACGCGCAGTGCTGCGCGGCGGCTTTGGCGCTTTTCCTTTGCGCCCGATAGGTTCGCGATCGTTCCCAGACATGCTTTTATTCTCCAGGTATTGCTACGGCGGCGGCCGTTACTCTAACTGCTTTCTCATGCGACGCATGGCAGAACCCTCTGAATTCGATCCACAGCGTTTCACGATGAAAATTTCTTGGTCCGCCTTGTGGGTAAGGCGTTGGCCGGATCGTCCGGCCACGGATGCTTTGGATAGCGCCCTTTCATCTCTTTCTGCACTTCGGGATACGCACCACGCCAGAACGCCGCGAGGTCACGGGTGATCTGCAGCGGACGGTGCGCGGGCGAGAGCAGCTCTAACACCAGCGGTACGCGGCCATCGGCCACCGCCGGATTCTGTGCTTCGCCAAACATCTCCTGAATCCGCACCGCCAGCGCGGGTGGCTTCTCTGCATCGTAGCGGATCGGCAGGCGGCTTCCGGTCGGCACAGTGTAATGAGTTGGCAGCACAGTATCCAGCCGCTGACGTTGTGACCATGTCAGCAAATGTAATAATGCGCTGACAAGGTTGATGCTCTGCAATCCTTTCAGATCGCGTACCGCGCTCATCTCCGGCAGCAGCCAGCTTTCAAGCGTATCGAGCAGGCTTTCATCGTCCAGCGCCGGCCACGCCTCTTCCGGCAGCCACTGCGCGGCACAGTGCACCCGCAAGCGTAGCTGTTCGGCGTCTTCTTTCCAGCCCAGCACCGACAATCCTTTTTCGCGGATCCAGCGCAGCATCGCCGGATGCAATATTTCCGCCTCCGGGCGTGCCTGCGGCTGCGCTTTTAGGACCAGCGCGCCGATCAGTTCGCGTTTCCAGGCACGTAAAGTGCCTTTATCTTCGTCCCACTCCACGTCGGTACGCTGCTCAATTAAGGTGGGGCATTCGCGGCGCAGCGCGTCGATATCCACCGGCAGCGCCAGTAACATGCGCGCTTCGGCGGCGCTGGCGCCCTGCAGCAGCATCGGTGCAATCAGCCACTCGTAGCGGCTCAAACCATCCTGCTCGTTGAGCATCGCGCCAATGCCGTTCGCCAGCTGATAGCGCGCGCTGTCGCCACGACGCTGCGCCAGACGATCGGCAAAACCGGCGGCCAGCAGCTGCGGGAACAGGTCGGGATTAATGGTGCCGCCGCTGGCGTTGAGGCGCTTCTGCCACTGACACGCGCGGCGCTGCCAGTGCGACTGCGGATGGTTAAGCGCATCACGCAGATCGGCGCTGCCGCTGCGTGGCGGATCTTCCAGAATCGCCACCAGCAGCGCGGCGCTGGCGATGGCATCGTTGTTTTGCCCGGCAGCCACCAGAATCGCGCTCAGGCGCGGATCGCTGCCCAACGCGGCCATTTTTCGACCGCGCGCGTTGAGCTGGTGATTCTCCAGCGCGCCTAGCTGGGTTAACCGCTCGCACGCCGCACGCACGTTGCGCGGCGGCGGCGCGTCAAGCCACATAAGCTGCGACGCATTCTGACATCCCCATTGCAGCAGATCGATCTGCAGCGAGGTCAAATCGCTATTGAGAATTTCGGGTTCACTCTGCGCCGCCGCACGCAGCGCCTGCTCTTGTGGCAGTAAGTGCAGGCAGATGCCAGGTTCCAGACGACCAGCACGACCGGCGCGCTGCGTCATCGACGCCTGGCTGATACGCTGCGTTTGCAGCCGCGTCACGCCGCTGCGCACGTCAAACTGCGCCGAGCGCTCCAGCGCGCTATCGACCACTAAGCGGATACCTTCGATGGTCAAGCTGGTTTCGGCGATGTTGGTCGCCAGCACCACTTTGCGGCGGTCCGCCGGAGACGGCAGGATGGCGCGGCGTTGCGCCTCCAGCGACAGCGCGCCATATAAAGGAGAAAGATCCACCTCGTCACTGACCCGCGCTTCCAGCTCGCGCTTAACCCGTTCGATCTCCGCCACGCCGGGCAGGAACAGCAGCAGCGATCCTGACTCTTCGCGCAGCAGTTGCGCCACCTCGCGCGCTACCGCTTCTTCAAAACGTTGCTGACTGTTGAGTGAGGCATAGCGGCGCGTGACCGGGAAGCTGCGGCCCTCAGAGACCACAAAGGGCGCATCCGGCAGCAGCTGACGCAAACGCTGATTATCGAGCGTGGCCGACATCAGCAGAATTTTCAGATCGTCGCGCAATCCTTGCTGCACATCGAGCAGCAGCGCCAGCGCGAGATCGGCCTGCAGGCTGCGTTCATGGAATTCATCGAGGATCACCAGCGAGACGCCTTCCAGCATCGGATCGCGCTGCAACATGCGCGTCAAAATGCCTTCGGTGACCACTTCGAGGCGCGTGTTGGCACCGCAGCAGTTTTCACCGCGCATGCGATAGCCAACGGTGCCGCCCGGCTGCTCGCCAAGCTGTTCTGCCAGACGCTGCGCCACGTTGCGTGCCGCCAGTCGGCGCGGCTCCAGCATGATGATGCGGCCGGGCAATGGGGTGTGTTGCAGCAGTTGTAATGGCAGCCAGGTTGATTTACCTGCGCCGGTCGGCGCCGCCAGCAACACCTGCGGCGACTGCGCCAGCGCGTCCAGCAACGCAGGCAGCACCTCGCTTACCGGTAACTCACTCAAACTCAACTCCCAAAATGCCTGTGCTAAGATGGCGCGCATTGTAGCACTCTGAGGCGCGGATTACCGGAGGCCAACCTGGCAACGCAACGTCTGTTTTTTGCTCTTGAACTGCCCGCTCCGCTCCAGCAACAGTTGGTGCAGTGGCGCGCGGATAATTTTGCTGCCGAAGCCGGGAAACCGGTGGCGGCGGCCAACCTGCACCTGACGCTGGCGTTTCTCGGCGAGGTCAGCGATGAGACGTCTCGCAAGCTGCAGCGGCTGGCCTCACGCATCGAACAGCCCGGTTTTGCCCTCGATTTGGATGACGCCGGTCACTGGCCGCGTCCCGGCGTGGTGTGGCTCGGTTGTCAGCGGGCGCCGCGCGGATTACTGCAGCTCGCCAGCCTACTGCGCGCACAAGCCGCACGTCATGGCTGCGCACAGAGCCCGCAGCCGTTTCATCCGCACGTCACGCTGTTGCGCCAAGCAGCGTCACAGATCGCGCTGCCGCCGCGCGGTTTTCACTGGCGCACCGATATCCGCCATTTTGCGCTGTTCGCTTCGAACGTGACGCGCGGCCGCACACGTTATCAGGCGCTGGCCCGCTGGCCGCTACTATCATCCACAGGAGAGTAAATGGAATTCGATCCGCCGCTTAAACCCGCCCGTTTGATCGCCCGTTACAAACGCTTTTTAGCCGATGTGGTTACGCCAGAAGGTGAAACGCTGACCATTCACTGCGCCAATACCGGCGCGATGACCGGCTGCGCCACGCCGGGCGATACCGTGTGGTATTCGACATCCAGCAGTGCCACGCGGAAATATCCGCACAGTTGGGAACTCACCGAGACCCAACAAGGCCACTGGATCTGCGTGAATACGCTGCGCGCCAATCAGCTGGTGCGCGAGGCGCTGACGCTCGACACGATTCCGGAATTATCCGCTTACAGCCGCTGCCAGCCTGAAGTGAAATACGGCACGGAAAAAAGCCGAATTGACTTCCTGCTGCAAGCGGATGGCCGATCCAACTGCTATATTGAAGTCAAGTCCGTCACCCTTTTACAAGCAGGTAAAGGCTATTTTCCGGATGCGGTGACGGCTCGTGGACAGAAACATCTGCGCGAATTGAGCACCATCGTGGCAGAAGGTCATCGAGCCGTTTTGTTGTTCGCAGTTCTGCATACGGGGATTGAGGACGTTTCCCCGGCACGCCATATCGACGTGCACTACGCAGAACTACTGGAACAGGCGCAGCGTGGTGGTGTGGAAGTTTTGGCGTATCAAGCGCAAATTTCACCGTTAAAGATATTACTTACGCAACCGATTAACGTAGCGTTGTAATATTTAAAGCAATTTGGTGTGGTAGGAATGTTCTGGGCGAGGCGCTGAATACGCGATTGTTCAGAGGCTTGTCAAGTAGTGGTCAGGAATAATTGCCAACCTTGATGGCTTCTGCTATTTATAGCGGCCTGTTTTTTTCCCTTTATGGGAATCGATAAGCCCTAAATCGTTTAGGTTGCAGGCACACAGTCAACGCACATGCAACTTGACGTATCTAGGGAAGTGCGTGTTATCCAGGAGAAACAACATGCAAGAAGGGCAAAACCGTAAAACATCGTCCCTGAGTATCCTCGCCATCGCTGGAGTGGAGCCGTATCAGGTGAAACCGGGCGAAGAGTATATGAACGACGCCCAGCTAGGCCATTTCCGTAAGATTCTGGAAGCCTGGCGCAACCAACTTCGGGATGAAGTAGATCGCACTGTGTCACATATGCAGGACGAAGCTGCCAACTTCCCGGATCCGGTCGACCGTGCTGCGCAGGAAGAAGAGTTCAGCCTGGAATTGCGTAACCGCGATCGTGAGCGCAAACTCATTAAAAAGATTGAGAAAACGCTCAAGAAAGTGGATGACGACGATTTCGGTTACTGCGACTCCTGCGGTGTAGAAATTGGTATTCGCCGCCTTGAAGCGCGTCCGACTGCCGATCTCTGCATTGACTGCAAAACGCTGGCAGAAATCCGCGAGAAGCAGATGGCTGGCTAATGGCCGTAAGCAAATTGCTACCGCACAGCCGGGAAAATCCCTGTTTTCCCGACGTGCGGTACACTTCGTTATGAATTCTTCAAATTGCATTGGGCGTTTCGCTCCCTCCCCTTCTGGTGACCTCCATTTTGGTTCGCTGATTGCTGCATTAGGCAGTTACCTGAGTGCGCGCGCGCAACAGGGACGCTGGCTGGTGCGCATCGAAGATATCGATCCCCCGCGTGAAGTTCCCGGTGCCGCAACGCGTATTTTGCAGCAGCTGGAACATTATGGTCTTTACTGGGATGGCGACGTTTTATGGCAGTCACAGCGCCACGATGCCTATCGCGCCGCGCTAAGCTGGCTGCAAACGCATCGACAAAGTTACTTCTGCACCTGCACGCGTAGCCGCATCCAGCAGCTGGGCGGTTTTTACGATGGTCACTGCCGCGATTTGCAGCTGCCGCCGCACAACGCCGCGCTGCGCCTGCGTCAGCATGCGCCGGTTAACGGCTTTGACGATCGCCTGCGTGGCCAGTTGCCGGCTGAAGCGCAGCTGGCGCAGGAAGATTTTATTATCCATCGCCGTGATGGGCTGTTTGCCTACAATCTCGCGGTGGTGGTTGATGACCATTTTCAGGGCGTGACGGAAATCGTGCGCGGCGCAGATTTGATTGAGCCCACGGTGCGCCAGATTGCGCTGTATCAGCAGTTTGCCTGGCCAGTGCCGGATTACCTGCATTTGCCGCTGGCGGTCAATCGCGATGGCAACAAGCTTTCCAAGCAGAATCATGCGCCCGCGTTGCCCGCTGGCGATGCGCGGCCGCTGCTGGTGCAGGCTTTACGCTTTCTTGGTCAGCCGGTTTCGGCTGGCTGGCAGGATGAATCGCTGGAAAGCCTGTTGAAACAGGCCGTCGCGCAGTGGAATATCCGCCTGATTCCGTTGCAGAACGGTCTTAAAGAGGATGAAACGACATCACCATTCCTAAATGGTTCTCAACAGGCTATGATTAGCCGCTGATTTTATTAACACCCTTTTTCTCACTGTCGAGGTGTCCCATTTTTACCCGAGTCGCTAATTTTTGCCGGAGAGTCCTCAAGCGTGATGAGGAGGCGCCTGAAGAGGTGGAAGCTGAAAGTCCTGGTCAGATGACTGTCATTCCACGAGAAAGCCACAACATCTCACGCAAAGATATCAGCGAAAACGCCCTCAAAGTGCTCTATCGTCTGAACAAAGCCGGATTCGAAGCCTACCTGGTTGGCGGCGGCGTGCGCGATTTGCTGCTCGGCAGCAAGCCGAAAGACTTTGATATCACCACCAACGCCACGCCTGAACAGATGCGTAAGCTGTTCCGCAACTGCCGTTTGGTGGGTCGTCGTTTTCGTCTGGCACATGTGATGTTCGGTCCGGAAGTGATCGAAGTCGCCACCTTCCGTGGTCATCATCATGAAGAGAGCGAAGAAGATCGCAACAGCTCGCAGCGCGGCCAGAACGGCATGCTGCTGCGCGACAATATTTTCGGCAGCATTGAAGACGATGCCCAACGCCGCGATCTCACCATCAACAGCCTCTATTACAGTGTGGCCGATTTCACCGTACGTGATTACGTCGGTGGCTTGCACGATCTGCACGAAGGCATCATTCGCATGATTGGCGATCCGGAAACGCGCTACCGCGAAGATCCGGTGCGCATGCTGCGTGTGGTGCGCTTCGCCGCCAAGCTGCAGATGCGTATCGCGGCAGAAACGGCCGAGCCGATTCCGCGTCTGGCAACGCTGCTGAATGACATTCCGCCGGCGCGCATGTTTGAAGAGTCGCTCAAGCTGCTGCAGGCCGGTTACGGCTACCGCACCTATCAGATGATGCGTGAATATCAGCTGTTCCAGCCGCTGTTCCCGATGCTGACGCGCGGTTTCACCGCCGAAAGCGACAGCCTGATGGAGCGTATGCTGGCGCAGGTTCTGAAAAATACGGATACCCGCCTGCAAAATGATATGCGCGTCAATCCGGCTTTCCTGTTTGCCGCGATGTTCTGGTATCCGCAGTTGGAATCCGCCGAACGCATTGCGCAGGAAAGCGGCCTGACCTATTACGATGCTTTCGCCTTGTCGATGAACGAAACGCTGGATGAAGCCTGCCGCGCGCTGGCGATTCCCAAGCGTATCACCACACTGATTCGTGATATCTGGCAGCTGCAGCTGCGCATGTCGCGTCGTCACGGCAAACGTGCATGGAAGCTGATGGAGCATCCTAAGTTCCGTGCCGCTTACGATTTGATGGCGCTGCGTGCCGACGTGGAAAACAATCCTGAGCTGCAAAAGCTGACGCATTGGTGGGGCGAGTTCCAGGCGGCGGCACCGGTGCAGCAGAAAACCATGATGACCACGCTGGGCGACGATCCGGCCCCGCGCCGTAAACCGCGCCGTCCGCGTCGCCGTCCAACCGGGCCTCGCACAAACAGTCCGCAATGACCCGCGTTTACCTCGCTTTAGGCAGTAATCTGGCCGATCCGCTGCATCAGGTTGATGCAGCGTTGGCCGCGCTCGATGCCATTCCGCATACCTCGCGCATCGCCACATCTTCCCTGTATCGCACGCCGCCGTACGGCCCGCCGGATCAACCTGATTACCTCAATACGGTGGTGGCGCTGGAAACCGCGCTGGACGCTGAGGCGCTGCTCGATCATACCCAGCGTATTGAGCTGGAACAGGGTCGCGTGCGCAAAGCCGAACGCTGGGGACCGCGCACGCTGGATCTCGATATCATGCTGTTTGGCAACCAGACCATTAACACGCCGCGCCTGACCGTGCCGCACTACGACATGCACAATCGCGCTTTTATGCTGGTGCCGCTGCTGGAAATTGCCCCGCAATTGTCGCTGCCGAATGGACAAGCCTTATCTGTGATTCTTGCCACCCTGGATCGCAGCGCTATCCGTTTGTGGTCTGAGTAAGCCGTAGTACACTGCGCGCATCAGAAAACTCTGGAGCGTGTGATGAAACCAACAACCCTCTCCCATTTACGCCAACTTAAAACCAGCGGGCGCAAATTTGCCACGCTGACGGCGTACGACTTCAGTTTTGCCCGCCTGTTTGCCGATGAAGGCATTCAGGTAATGCTGATTGGCGATTCGCTCGGCATGACCGTGCAGGGCCATGAATCGACCTTGCCGGTCACCGTGGACGATATCGCCTATCACACCGCCGCCGTGCGCCGTGGCGCACCGCTGGCGCTGCTGATGGCCGATCTGCCGTTTATGAGTTACCCCACGCCAGAACAGACGTTTACTAACGCCGCACAGCTGATGCGCGCCGGCGCCAATATGGTGAAGCTGGAAGGCGGCGAGTGGCTGGCGGAAACCGTGCGTATGCTAACCGAGCGCGCCGTGCCGGTGTGCGGCCATTTGGGCCTGACGCCGCAGTCGGTGAACATCTTCGGTGGCTATAAAGTGCAGGGCCGCGATGAAGCCGCCGCTGAACGTCTGCTGGCCGATGCGCTGGCGCTGGAAGCCGCCGGTATGCAGCTGCTGGTGCTGGAATGTGTGCCGGTGGCGCTGGCGGAACGCGTTACGAAAGCGCTGTCGGTGCCGGTGATCGGCATCGGCGCGGGCAACGTCACTGACGGCCAGATTCTGGTGATGCACGACGCCTTTGGCATTACCGGCGGTCACATTCCCAAATTTGCCAAAAATTTCCTCGCAGAAACCGGCGACATTCGCGCGGCGATTCGCCAATATATCGCCGACGTTGAAGCGGGCCTCTATCCAGCCGCTGAACACAGTTTCCAGTAAATCAGGAGATTTGCAGTGCTGATCATTGAAACACTGCCGATGCTGCGTCGTGAGATTCGTCGCTGGCGTCAGGCAGGTAAACGTATCGCGCTGGTGCCCACCATGGGCAACCTGCACGACGGTCATCTGACGTTGGTCGATGAAGCGCGCGAGCGCGCTGATGTTGTGGTGGTCTCGATTTTCGTCAATCCGATGCAGTTTGATCGTCCCGACGATTTAGCGCGCTATCCGCGCACGCTGCAGGACGACTGCGAGAAGCTGAATCGTCATAGCGTGGATCTGGTGTTTGCGCCCGCGCCCGCCGATGTCTATCCCAAAGGCCTGGATAGCCAAACCTTTGTGGAAGTGCCGGGTTTATCATCGCTGCTGGAAGGCGCCAGCCGTCCGGGACACTTCCGCGGCGTCTCCACCATCGTCTGCAAACTGTTTAATCTGGTGCAGCCAGACATCGCCTGCTTCGGCGAGAAGGATTTCCAGCAGTTGGCGATTATCCGCAAGATGGTGGCGGATATGGGCTTCGATATCGAGATTGTGGGCGTGCCAACGGTACGCGCAAAAGATGGTCTGGCGCTGAGTTCGCGCAATGGCTATCTCACCGCCGACGAGCGTAACATCGCGTCCGGTCTTAGCCAGGTGATGAACAGCATGGCCGAACGTCTGAGCAACGGCGAGCGCCATGTTGAAGAGATTATCGGGCAAGCGGAAGTGGCGTTGCGTGAGAAGGGTTTCCGTCCGGATGGACTGGCGATTTGCGATGCCGAAACTTTACAAGCGCTGAACGTGGATAGCCAGCGCGCGGTGATTTTGATGGCCGCATGGCTCGGCAATGCGCGTCTGATTGATAATCAGCAAGTGGATCTGACGGAGTAGTTTTCCGTTGTTTATTGGCAGCTTAACAAGGTTAGACAGTTATGATTCGCACCGTACTTCAAAGCAAACTGCATCGCGTTAAAGTCACTCAGGCAGATTTGCATTACGAAGGTTCCTGCGCCATTGACCAGGATTTCCTCGACGCCTCCGGCATTCTGCAATACGAAGCCATCGACATTTACAACGTCACCAACGGCCAGCGTTTTTCCACCTACGCGATTGCCGCTGAACGTGGCTCGAAGATCATCTCAGTCAACGGTGCCGCCGCACGCTGCGCCTGCGCCGGTGACATCATGATCATCTGCTCTTACGTGCAGGTCGAAGATGAAGTCGCACGCAGCTGGCAGCCGAAAGTTGCCTACTTCGAAGGCGATAACGAAATGAAGCGCCTCGCTAAGGCGTTGCCGGTTCAGGTGGCCTAAACTCAGGGGCGCCCAAAGCGGCGCCCTTTTTCGATTCCCAAAACCCGCAGCCTGCTACGGAATGCCGGTTTCGACTTTAAATTCCAGCCTCAGCGTGCCTGAGTACTGACCCGCCGCCTTAGTCGCGTGATCAAAGGCTGGCGTCGATAAGCGTAATCGTCCCAGCGTACAGGCCACCGGAACATTGATTCCCGGCAACATCACTAAGCGGTAGTCACCGTAGTCGTTACGGGGAATGATCAGCGCGGACTGGTTAGTGAATTGACGCGTCATGCCATTCCACTCCACGAATGCTTGAAAATCGATACGCTGGCTTTTATCCGTGTTCAAAGCGCCTTGTTTAATAATCGTGAAATCGGTACTGCTGCGATCGGGCAACATTACGCCATCAGAGAGCGTTAATTGCAGAGATTGACTGTTGGCGCCATAACCATCATACATGCACATATCCAGATAGCTTTGGCCTGCGCCCGCCATATTTTTTCCCGTATCGCGCAAGTTAAGGGCTATACGCGGCGTAGCGGTATGAAACGCGGGGAAATAGAGTTGCGCCGCATTGTCATCAACATTCAATTGAATATGCACGCGCCATTCCGCCGCTTTTTGAAACGGCTCTCCCTGCATCACATTTATTTTTAAATCGGCTTCCCATATGCCGCCGCTGGGCAACAGCGCGAGCTGAGCTGTGCTGATATATACGCTCAGGCCTGATCCCTGCCGCAAATAGCCGATGCAGTTTGGCGTGAACCGATCGTTAATAGCATAGTGTTCATTGGTAAAAAAACCGCCACTACAGCGTGCTGCCTCACCACGTCCATAAGCCTGCCGGTAAGCGCCCAATTTCAGATTGACGCTATTTTTCGTTTTACGCTCGGTGAAAGTTAATACGATTTCAGATTCAGCTTCGCCGCCAGAGTATTTCGTGCTGGTTTCACAGGCCCCGTGCTGCGGATCAGTAGATGAATCACATAAATAGGTGCCATAGCCCCAGCGCCGTGGTTCATCTCCCTTCCAGCCAGCAATTTCACGTACAAAAATATCAATTTTGGCCGGTAGTTTTTGTTTGGATAGAGCGGCGGTGACAATTTTATTAATATCACTCGCTTCCTGATCGGCATGGGCCACCGGCGCGATTAACATCGTGCCGCACATTATTATGCCTACCCACTTATATATGCGTGAGCTAAGGGTTAAAAAGTGCATTATTAGTCACTCGCTTTCGAAGCCATTAGGGGTTATTTAACGCAGCGAGGCTTAAATTGTTGCGCATCGCGTCTGGTAGCGCCGCCACATCTATAAGCGGACACATCACTTCACCAATAAACTGCACAGCATTTTTACGCTGCTTCACACGTAGCGCGCAGGCGTATATCTGCATCGACTCCTGCAGATAAAGCGTGGTGATGCGCTGTGTGCTATCAAATAACATGCCGCCGTCGCTATCTAATTGCGCCGGTGTATTTATCACCCTGGCGTCGCGCAATGGCATTCCATTTTCTTTGAGCGCCCGTCCGACATAGGTTAAATTCAGCCGCGCTTTTACCTTGCGCTGCACAATTTTACCCGGCAGCAAAAACAATGATTGTTCACTGCCACCGGTACTGAGCGTGGCGGCCTGCTGATTATCACTCGATGTGCTTTCACGAATGCGATGCGTGCCCGATTGGTATCCCACCGCCGGAAGAAAAGCACTGTCGCCAAAATTGAGCGCGTAAGTATGGCCATTGGCCATGACTTCTGCCGCTGGACCCGATAACGCGCTGTCAGCATCCACGCTTACCACCACACCCGCCGGAGAATCCGTGCTGCCTGCGCTGCTGCCCAACCAAAATCCCTGAGGCGTGGCGGCGAAGGCCGAGTTATAGCTTCCGGTTAAACTGGTTCCACCCTGGTTATGGGATAAGGTTCCGTAGACGTTGCCATGCATCCCATCACGTCGCCCCGAGAGCTGAGAATACATTTCGCCTCCCTGGCTGCCCGTCGCGGTCACGCTTAATTCACGATATTCCGGCGCAAACCATGAAACCGCATGTGAAGCCTGCCACCCCATTTCAGCTCCCTGGCTGTGTTGGCGGCGATACTCGCCTCCAATCTGCGAAGTGTGACGCCGTTCCGAAGCGGCTTCCTCGCGCGGCACATAGGACAGGGAAATACCGATATATCCACCGCGATCGGGTTCCTGACCGCTACTTATGCTACGAAAGATGCCCGCGCGCGCGGACACTAATAGCGTGTTAAGTGTGAAACTGCGGCTCATATCCAGCTGCCAGCGCGTCTGCTTGCTGGCCTGCTGATCTGCGTGGCGCGGATATGAAGGCGCGGGATCAACCCTAACGTCAGGCGTTATTGAGGCGCGGCTCTTGCTGTATCCCAGCGACACCGCGTTGCCCGCAAGCTGGCCAGAAAGCGTTGCATTCAGGCTTTGTGAACAACGATATTGCCCTGCGTGCGTGGCCGATATGCAGGTTTTACCTTGCTGCTGATAACGATATAAGTAAAGCGTTGCGCCTTTAGTCATCGTAAGCTGCTGAATATTGCCAGCCAGCCCATCTTTGCTCGCCATTGCCCCCATCCCGAGATTGACTATTCCGAGTGATGAGACGTTTTGCCAATCCAGACGGGTTTCATTAAAGCTTTCTCCTGCCAGCACTGAAACGGCGCTGGTGATCGTCAGCGGTTCGGCAAGACGCGTTCTGAAGCCACTCTGCAAAGCAAAAGGGTGAGGATTTTTAACGTCTGGCGCCGAATTAACGGCCTCAGCCACCTTCCCCAGCTGCGTGAACCATTGAAAATCTGCCGGACCCTGCTGCAGCGTCGTTTTGCTAAACGGGTATTGTTGTACGCGGCTTAACGTGCCCTCTTCATAGAATTTCAACGTTAAAAGATAACGTCCCTGGGGAAATGCCTGACTATTTAGTTTCACCACGCCTGCGGGCAGGTATTGCGTACCCAACAGTTCATCATCGCGATAAACATCCACCCGCGTGGTTCGCGATAATAATAAGGTGATAGGTGTTGTTGTTTCGCTCTCTTCACTGTTATTAACGTAACTTTGGGTGGTGCCCAGCCGTACTCCATAAAATTTAGGCAGCGGTAATAACGATAAATTAAAATTGCCGCCGAGCGCGCCATAAAGATTGCGCTTATCCATTTCGCCAACCTGAACATAGCGGCGTGTGCCAATATCATGACGAACATACAGATCATCATGGCGAAATGTTTTTTCCGTGTAATGTGATTGTTGATTGGACAATGCTTGCCAGCTACTGGAGAGATAACTTTTTTCGCCCAATCCCAATGCACCATTTCCCATAATGCTGATATTTTTAGTTGTGTCAGACGTAGCGAGATTGATTTGCTGCTGATGGATAAGTGCATTGTGCGCATTCAGCGCAGGTGCGTAATAGCCGGCCCCCGCAGGGGCTAGTGGCAGCCATGTGACGTTAATAAACAGATCAACATCATTGCGGCTTTCATTGTAAATTAGCGCAGCACTTTCGGTATCCAATTGCCCACAACGTATTGAGGAAACATCATTTAAACAGGCTTTATGCCCATTACGTGCGAGTGGCTGACGCAAAGCAGTTGTTAGCTTTTTTTCATGTTCTTCACTTAAACCATAAATTTCTTTGATTCGCTGAACCAATTTTTCTGGTTGCGAAAACTGGATTTCATCAGGTTTTACCAGCGCATCATAAAGCCCTAAGTCATGGCTGGCTAAACGTACCGACAGTAATTCATGCTGACCCAGTAATAACTCTTCAAAACCTGAAGGCACGTTCTCCTGGCTCTGCGCCACGCAGGGATAAATCGCTGCGCCGACCAAAAATAGAATTAACCAGGAGAACGTCTTCACAATTAAAATCTCAAGCCAGAAATATTACGATTGTCACAACTGCACTAAGGTGCCTGCACTACTGCCAGTCTTACCAGACCGGTATAAAAACCTGCTGCAGGCGTGACATTGCCGCTGGAGATTTCCAATGGAATTGAACGCGACGCACCAGCACCTTTCGCCGCTGAAAACAGGCTGGCCGCGGTAAAAGTAGTGTTAGCCGTCGTCAACGCTTTACCATCAAATTTCACCGTCAGCGGAATGGTGTTTGCTGGCGTCAGGGTGTGCGTCAATTGCGCTGCGTTATACAATTTGATGTTGAGGTCTTTTTCAACATCATTAGTGTGCACGCGGGTGTTAATAATTTTAGGCGCCAATTTATTCATATCGGCCAGATACTTCATTTCAATTGCTGAGGGCAGATTTGAGCCATCTTCCATCATTAATGTCATAATGGGGTCAATGGATGCCGTGACGGTAATATCCTGATCAAACGCATAGGCATTGAAGGCCATGCTCCCCATTAAAGCCATTGACGCGAGTAATTTCACTTTCATTTTCTATTCCTTTATTCACTTTTATTGAATTGGCTACTGTTAGCCGTTACACAGGACAATCAAGGGAAGACGCTTATTTTCTCCTGATTCTCTCCTTGTACTTTAAATACCAGCCTGAAAGTGCCGTTCTGAGGCTTAGTTTTCAGCGTGTAATGTTCACCGGGATAAACACTGCGTTGATCCTGAATCCACTGGCATGCATTCTCTTTTATCTCTTTTTTGCAATAACTGTAACGTTGCAGAATCACGCGAACATTACCGCGATTATGCAACTGCTGTTTATGGCGATCATATTCCATGGCAGGCTGAGCAATTAATGGTTGCTGGCGCACCAGCACGCCCCAAATTAAGCTCATGCCAATCGAAGCATTGATCTTATTGGTCACAGCCGGTGCATCACTGTCTAAAGCGGCAACCGGCTCAAAGTAAATACGGTAAACGTGCTCATGACTCACCGGCTGCAGCGCTATAATCCGCACGAGTTTATTCGCTCCGGCAGGCAAAGCGAACTTAACAGGGGATACCACAATATTTTTACCCTGCCAGCTTTTTACTTCGCGTTCCTGTTCCTCTGGCGTTGCAGGATGAATAACCTCTTTAACCACCACTCGTACATATTGGGTATTTTCGCTTTTAGAGGTAATTTGAATGGGCGTGTTTTCATTACGCTTTTCATCCAGGTTTATTACCATGGGATAAACGCTCATATTGGCGATCGCGGCATGAATCCCCAATAAAACCAAAAGAATGGCGCTCAATACTGCTGTTAACTGCTTCATAATGCCTAAACGTCTTATGCTGTTCCGATAGCCTTTTATGACGACAACCTATTGTGGAAATTAAGTCACATTCGGGAAGACGTTTCGGGATAAGACAGCGAGGGGAAAAGCGGATGCGGTTAAAATTTTAATAAGACCAGTTTCTTCAATATTTTAAGTCCAACTTATAAAAGGTATTGGCTGTTAGCAAAAGTTTTAAGCGTCAAGACAGGGCAGCGTTTGAGACATATCTCAATCTCAACCTGACCCGCTAAAGAAGGTTTAATGCCACAGACGACACATTCAGGACGAAAAAAAAGGCCATAAAATGGCCTTCACAAAGGAGGGGACAGATGTGCTATGCCAGCCTTAGGTACGCAGCCCGCGCCCACGCTGAATCAACGAATACACCAGCACATAAAACACCACGATAAAGGCGATCAGCACCGATAGCGTGAACACCAGCGGCACATCGTTGATGCCGAGGAAACCGTAACGGAAGCCGCTGATCATATACACCACCGGATTCAGCTTCGACACCGCTTGCCAGAACGGCGGCAGCAGCGTCAGCGAATAGAACACGCCGCCGAGATAGGTTAACGGCGTCAGCACGAAGGTGGGAATCAGGCTGATATCGTCAAAAGTGCGCGCGAATACCGCATTCAGCAGGCCCGCCAGTGAGAACAGAATCGCCGTCAGCAACAGCGTCAACGCCACCATCGACCACGAATGCACGTGGAACGGCACGAAGAACAACGAAATCGCGGTAACCAAAATCCCCACGCACACGCCGCGCGCCACGCCGCCGCCGACATAACCGGCGATAATGATGTGCGTTGGCACCGGTGCCACCAGCAGCTCTTCAATGTTGCGCTGGAATTTGGCGCTAAAGAACGACGATGCCACGTTGGCATAAGCGTTAGTGATCACCGCCATCATGATCAGGCCCGGCACGATAAACTGCATGTAGCTGAAACCGTGCATATCGCCGATGCGTGAACCGATCAGATTGCCGAAGATGATGAAGTAGAGCGTCATGGTGATCACCGGCGGCACCAGCGTCTGAATCCAGATGCGGGCGAAGCGGTTGATCTCTTTGCTCCAGATGCTCTTGAGCGCCACCCAATACAAGTGCGTCATGCTTTCACTCCTGTTTTTCCCTGTGTCAGGCTGACGAACAGCTCCTCAAGGCGGTTAGCTTTGTTACGCATGCTCAGCACCTGCACGCCCTGCGTGCTCAGCTGGCTGAACACGCTGTTCAGACCTTGCTCACGCATCACTTCCACTTCCAGCGTCGAGGTATCGACCAGTCGATACTGGAAGCCCTCCAGCTGCGGCAGCGGGCTACGCGGCGCCAGATCGAGGATAAAGGTTTCGGATTGCAGCTTGGAGAGCAACCCTTTCATCGAGGTGTTCTCCACCAGCTCGCCGCTCTGAATAATACCGATATTGCGGCACAGCATTTCCGCCTCTTCCAAATAGTGCGTGGTGAGGATGATGGTGGTGCCTTTAATATTCAGCTCTTTCAGGAAACTCCACATCGAACGACGCAGTTCGATATCTACGCCGGCGGTCGGTTCATCGAGGATCAGCAGCTTCGGCTCATGCATCAGCGCACGCGCGATCATCAGGCGGCGCTTCATACCGCCCGAAAGCATGCGCGCACGTTCGTTGCGTTTGCCCCACAGGTCGAGCTGATTGAGGTATTTTTCCGCGCGTTTATTAGCTTCAGCGCGTTCAACGCCGTAATAACCAGCCTGATTGACCACAATCTGCATTACGGTTTCAAACGGGTTGAAGTTGAACTCCTGCGGCACCAGCCCAAGCTGGCGCTTGGCGTTGACCACATCTTTTTGCAGGTCATAGCCAAACACGCGCACGCTGCCGCCGGTTTTATTCACTAACGAGCTGATAATACCGATGGTGGTGGATTTACCGGCGCCGTTTGGCCCCAGCAAGGCGTAAAAGTCGCCCGCTTCCACGTTGAGATCGAGTCCTTTCAGCGCCTGTACGCCGCCGGGATAGGTTTTGGTCAGCCCGGAAATTTCCAGTGCATATGTCATTGCGAATCCATACCTTGTTGTAGAGACATCAAAGGCCTATGAAAATGGTAATGCGCACGAGCGATGTCGCGGTCATTAACATTAAGAAATCAATGGAGTTTAGCAGAGAGTCGAGCCAGCCCATAAACCGTTGGCTTACGGGCTGCGCAGTGTATCGCAGGCGGGGAAGTTTAGCCTTGGACGATTGTGCGGTTATTCACCGGTCGGGATAACTTTGCCGATATACGGCAGATGGCGATAGCGCTGGGCGTAATCGATACCAAAGCCGACCACGAACTCATCGGGAATGGTAAAGCCAACGTATTCAACCGTGACGTCCACTTCGCGACGCTCTGGCTTATCCAGCAAGGTACAAATCGCCAGTGACTTTGGCTCGCGCAGGCGCAGGATTTCACGCACTTTGCTCAGCGTGTTGCCGGAATCGATGATGTCTTCCACGATCAGCACATCCTTGCCGCGAATATCTTCATCAAGATCTTTGAGGATTTTCACATCGCGGCTGCTCGACATGCCGCTGCCGTAGCTTGACGCCGTCATAAAGTCGACTTCATGCGGCACGTCGATGGCGCGGCACAGATCGGCCATAAACATAAAGGAGCCGCGCAGCAAACCCACCAGCACCATTTCGCTGCCGCTGTTGCGGTAGTGCTCGTTGATCTGCTTGCCCAGTTCGGCAATTCGGGTTGCGATCTCTTGCTCGGAGATCATCACGTCGACGGTATGTTTCATTGCATGCGTCCAGTTACGGTTTTTGGAAAGCCACGAAGTCTATCATAGACGAGCCAGCGTCTTACGCCGCGCACAGAACGCAAACGATTCCGTGGCGAAATTTATCGCACTGGCGTTAACTGTAGGAACACGTCCGCCCCTTTACCGCCGAGTTCTGGAGTTCCTATGACCGCTTCATCCAGTAAAAAAAACAAAATTGGTACGCGCGATCTGCACCCGGAAACGCAGATGCTGAATTACGGTTACGATCCGCAGTTATCGGAAGGCGCGGTGAAACCGCCGGTGTTTCTTACCTCCACCTTCGTGTTTAACAGCGCCGAAGAGGGGCAGGACTTTTTCGATTTCGTCGCCGGGCGCAAGCAGCCGCCGGAGGGCAAAACTGGCGGGCTGGTCTATTCACGCTTCAACCACCCCAACAGCGAAATCGTAGAAGATCGGCTGGCGGTGTATGAAGGCGCGGAAAGCGCGGCGCTGTTCTCTTCCGGCATGTCGGCGATTGCCACCACGCTGCTGACGTTTGCGCGTCCGGGTGAAGTGATTCTGCATTCCCAGCCGCTGTACGGCGGCACCGAAACGCTGCTGAGCAAAACGCTGCACGATTTGGAGATTAAAGCGGTGGGTTTCAGCGATGGCACCGATGAAGATAAGGTGCATGAAGCGGCGAAGCTGGCGTGGCAGCGCGGACGCGTAGCGCTGATTCTGATTGAAACGCCCGCCAATCCCACCAACAGCCTGGTGGATATCCAGTTGATGCAGCAGGTGGCGGATGTGATTGCGCAGCAGCAAGGTTCACGGCCGATTCTCGCCTGCGATAACACGCTGCTCGGGCCGGTGTTTCAACAGCCGTTGCAGCATGGCGCAGATTTGTCGCTCTATTCACTGACCAAATATGTCGGCGGCCACTCGGACTTGATTGCCGGTGCGGTGCTGGGTAGCAAAGCGTTGATTGGCAAGGTGCGTTCGCTGCGCAGCGCCATCGGCACGCAGCTGGATCCGCACTCCAGCTGGATGATTGGCCGCTCGCTGGAAACGCTGTCGCTGCGTATGGAGAAAGCCACCAGCAATGCCGAAAACGTGGCGGCGTTTTTACGCGATCATCCGCAGGTGGAGAAACTGCATTGGCTGCCGTATCTGGCGGCAGAAAGTCCGGCGGGCAAAACGTATCAGCGCCAATGTAGCGGCGCGGGTTCAACCTTCTCGTTTGATATTCGTGGCGGGCAAGCGGCAGCGTTCCGTTTCCTTAATACGCTGGAACTGTTCAAGCTGGCGGTGAGCCTCGGCGGCACCGAATCGCTTGCCAGCCATCCTGCCAGCACCACCCATTCGGGCGTGCCGCAGGATGTGCGACAGCGTATTGGCATCACCGATGCGACCGTGCGCTTGTCGATTGGTATCGAACATCCTGACGACCTGATCGAGGATATTCGCCTGGCACTGGAGGCTTCGGTTAACTGACGCTAAAACCGAGCATCATGCCGGTATCTTCATGCTCCAGCAGATGGCAATGCGCCATGTACGCATTGTCGGCGTTAGCGACATAGTTGAAGCGCACCAGCACTTCGCTGCGCCAGCCGTTAACGTTGACGATGTCCTTCCAGCCTGCGCGATGCGCCGCAGGCGGCTTGCCGTTTTCTGACAGGATGCGGAACTGCGTGCCGTGAATGTGGAACGGATGCAGCATGTGATCGCCTTCACCGGAAATCGTCCACTTCTCCACTTTGCCCAATTCCACGTTGAACATCGGCTTGGTCATATTAAATGCCTGACCGTTGATCTTGTTGCCATTATGGAAATCATAGGCGGCAGTTTTGCCGTGGCTGCCGTGATCCATCGCCATATCGCCATGATCCATCGGCTTCGCGCTATCACTCATCGCCATGTTGCCATGATCCATTTTCATGCCGCCCATGGCTTTATCGCCGTAACGATCCATCAGCGCCTGCATACCTTGCTGATCAAGCTGCGGATCCATCATCAGCTGCAGCCAGCGGCTTTGCAGGCCTTCGGTGGCGGGAATGGGCGGCAGATCCACCAGCTTGTCCGGCAGCGTACCGCTGGCCATCACGCGCAGCGGCAGAATGTTGACCAGCGGCAGCGGTTGGTCAAACGGTGCCAGCGTCATGCCCATTTGCGTCACCGGCAACGTTACCACGTCGAAGGCTTTGCCATCTGACGTATCCACCAGCACTTCAAAACGCTCGCCCGGCAGCAGCGGCAAGCTATCGACTTTCACCGGCTCGGCCAGCAACCCACCGTCGCTGCCAATTACGTACAGCGGACGTTGATCGCTGGTGGCGATATGCAGCGAACGCGCGTTACAGCCGTTAAGCAAACGCAGACGCAGCCAGCCGCGTGGCACCGCATGCTGCGGATATTGCACGCCGTTGGTGAGCATCATGTCGCCAAACCAGCCGACGGCGGCACGCATGATATCGAGCTGATAATCGATTTGCGTTCCCGCTTTATTCAGCTGCTTATCCTGGAAAATCAGCGGCACATCGTCTTCGCCCCACTGCATCGGCAAACGCAGCTTGCCGGACGCTTCATCTTCCAGCAGCACCAAACCCGCCAGACCTTGCGCCACCTGATAACCGGTTTTGCCGTGGTGATGCGGATGGAACCAGCAGGTCGCTGCGGGTTGATCAGGGGTGAAACTGACCTGACGCGTCGCGCCGGGCGCAATAATCCCTTGCGGGCCGCCATCAACATCGCCGGGGATCTCCAGCCCGTGCCAGTGCAAGGTGGTGGCTTCCGGCAGTTGATTATGGATATTCACCGTGACGGCTTTTTCGCGTTGCAGACGCAGCGCGGGTCCGAGCAATCCACCGTTGTATCCCCAGGTAGGCACCGCTTTGCCATTCCATTGGCTGCTACCGGTCATGGCGGTCAAGGTGTATTGCCCGCGGGCATCAGGCTGCAAAATGGAGGGAATCGGTAATAATGGGCGCGTGGCGGCCATTAGTGAGCGGCTCCACAGCGGCAGCGCACCGGCGGCGCTGAGTGCGGCAGTCAACTTTAGAAAATGACGACGTTGCATATTCTTATCCTTGTCGTGAATAAGGGCACAGCGTAAACCTTTACCCTGCGGGAGGGTCAAGACCTGAAACAGATTGCACTGATAAAAAGGGTGGGAATGGCCCGAAAGGGCAAATTTAGCAGAATAGCGGCAATAACTGTGCTAACGTCAATAAATTGTCCCTTGTTGAGAATGATTATGACGAAAAGCATCAAGATCCTGCTGCTGGCGGGACTCCTTGGCTTCTCCTCCACCAGTTTTGCCCTGAGCGAATCCGAAGCAGAAGATCTGGCCGACCTCACCGCCGTGTTCGTTTATCTCAAGAACGATTGTGGCTATCAGGATTTGCCGGACGCACAGATTCGTAAAGCGCTGGTGTTTTTCGCCCAACAGAACCGTTGGGATTTAAGCAACTACAGCAATTACAACATGAAGTCGCTGGGCGAAGAGAGCTACAAGGATTTGAGCGGTATCGCCATTACCAACGACAAGAAGTGTAAGTCGCTGGCGCGCGATTCGCTGAGTTTGCTGGCTTACGTTAAGTAATCATTGCCCGCTGGTTGGTGCTGGCTGTCCTCCTCGGTTGGTGCTTGCTGCCCCCCTCCTTGGTTGGTGCTCGCTGTCCCCCTCCTCGGTTGGTGCTGGCTGTCCCCCTCCTCGGTTGGTGCTTGCTGTCCCCCTCCTCGGTTGGTGCTTGCTGTCCCCCTCCTCGGTCCTCCCCCACTAGTGGGGGAGGAAGATGCTGCAATATGCAGCTCCGAGGTTGCATGTGGCAGCGTCTCCTTCCCCCGCAGGCGGGGGAAGGCCGGGATGGGGGACAGCCAGCACAATCTCAATCTAAACCGTCAACTCCAATCCAATACCCCGCTCGCGCAGGTCGCGGCACACCGCTTCATCCAGACGTGCATCCGTCACCACATCAGTCAGGCTATCAATCGGCGCGGCGCAATACAGCGACCATGAACCGTATTTACTGCTGTCAGCCAGCAGAACGCGGCGGCGCGCGTTGGCCAGCAGATCCATCTTCAATCCGGCTTTCTCTTCGGTTGGCGTGGTAATCCCGCGTTCGATGCTCCACGAGTTGCAGCTGACAAAGGCAATATCAGGATTGATGCTGCGCAGCAAACGGCGACCGTGTTCGCCAATGCACGACTGGCTGGAATCGTCGATGCGTCCACCAATAATGGTGGTTTCGATTTGCTTAAACTCCGACAGAAACAGCGCGATATGCAGATCGGCGGTGATGACCCGCAGCTTGAGGTGCGTCAGCTGGCGCGCCAGCTCCAGCATGGTGGTGCCGGCATCCAGCACCACCGCATCACCCGACTGCACGTAGCTGGCGGCAAACTGCGCGATGGCCTGCTTCTCGGCGAGATTACGCTGCATCTTCTCCAGCGTGGTCGGCTGATTGGGGATAAAGCGATTCAGCGTAACGCCGCCGTGGCTGCGGCTGATAACGCCTTCTTTATCCAGCTTGATCAGATCGCGGCGGATCGTCGCTGGCGAGGCAGAAATCGCGCTCACCAGTTGTTCAACAGTGACCAAATTATGGCTCTTCAGATAATCCATAATCTGGTCGAGACGGCTTTGTCCCTTCATATTTCCCTATGCAAGCTGCATCGCGAGTTTAATGGAGATCGCCATGCTCGCAGAGTTCGCTTTACCTGTCCAGGCGATATCAAACGCGGTGCCGTGGTCCGCCGAGGTGCGGATAAACGGCAGGCCCGCAGTGATGTTAACACCATCGTAAAAGCCTAGTAATTTCAGCGGGATATGGCCTTGATCGTGGTACATCGCTACCACCATATCGTACTGTCCTTCCTGACACTGCAGGAACACGGTATCGGGCGGACACGGGCCGCTGACATCAATGCCCTGCGCTTTCATGGCGTTAATGGCAGGCGCGACGATGGTGATCTCTTCATCACCAAACAGACCGTTTTCACCGGCATGCGGATTAACGCCTGCCACCGCGATGCGCGGCTGGTCGAAACCGACGCGGCGCAGGAAGCTGTCGGCCATGCCGATCACCGTTTGAATGCGCTCGCCGTTTAAGGTATCGAGGAACTTACGCAGCGCGATATGCGTGGTGACGTGAATCACTTTCAGCTTATCGGTATAGAGCACCATGGCGTAATTTTTGGTGTTGGTCAGTTGCGCCAGCAGTTCGGTGTGGCCGGGATAGATATGCCCCGCTGAGTGCAGCGCCTCTTTATTTAACGGTGCGGTGGCGATCGCCTGCACGTCGCCAGCCAGCGCCAGTTCGGTGGCGCGTTTAACGCAACGCCAGGCCAAATCACCCGCTGCTTTCTGCACCACGCCAGGCTGCAGCGCGGCGGCATCTGCCAGCGGCTCATCAATCACGTTGATCATGCCGGGCGCGAAATGCGCATCCTTGACCTGGTCGAGCACGCGCAGTTCAGCCTGCGGCGTAACATTTAAACCCATCACCCGACGCAGCGTGTTAGCGCAACCGACCACCACGGCAGGCACGCCCGCTAACTCACCTTCTGCCAGCGCTTTAATGATGATCTCCGGGCCGATGCCCGCCGGATCGCCCATGGTAATCGCAATAATTTTACTCACTCGACTTCTCCTCAATAAAACGAATGGCTTCTACCAGGGTGTTTTCATCACCAAAGCCACCTGCTTTGGTCATCACCGGCAGGTGTAATTCACTGTTAAGCAAAACCCCGTGCGGCACGCAGCCCGCCACAAGGCCCTGAATCTGAAAACCGCGGGCACCTGATGCCTGTGCCACGGCAATCGCCACATCGCCGCCAGAGAGATAAAGCCCAGCAGGCTGCACCTCGCGGCACACGCGGCGGGTTAACTGCGCGAGAAACTGGCAGATGCGTTCGCCCAATAGCTGACGAGAAACCTGATGCTGTTGGCACAACTGCGCAATCTCATGACGCTGCCCGGCATGTTGGGTAGTGCGTACCACGCAATGCGCGCCGTCGTGCAGCGCCTGCTGCATCTCTTGCTGCCACCGTTCAGCCTGCGGCCAGGCCGGTTGGGCAAACAGCTGACGGATATCAATGTCGATAATGCGGATGTCACGCTGGCTAGCGAGGCGTGTAATCTGCTGCTGCGCAATGGCGCTCATCGAACCGACCACCGCCAGCACCGGACGCGACTGACGTGCCGCCAGCAACGCGCCGAGCGCATCGCTGAGCCCGGACGCTCCGGCCAACAACGGACGCGTCTCCAGCGTGGCTGCCGCGGCCATCAACAAGGCAATGTCGGCGTCCTGCTCGATATCCACCACCAGCAAACCTTGCTTGCTGGCCAGCACCTGCGCCAGTTGATGGCTGCGCAGCGTGGCGAGATCGAGGGTTTCACCCGGCAATGTGCTCTGCATCTGCAGACACGTCAGCACATGGCCGCTGGTGACCGGCGTTTTGGGATCGCTGGCGAATTCGCTGTCGATCAAACGCTGCTGATGGATCCACACGTCACCCGCACGCGTGGTGCGTCCCAGCTTCGGCACCGCCGGCACCACTAAGGCTAATGTTTTACCGCTGGCTTGCATCGCGGCTTCGATCTCCGCGCCGGGATTGCCGCGCAGCGTGGAATCGATCTTCTTAAATAACCAACCGTCGTTAGCGATGGCCTGATGTTGCTCAATGGCAGCTCGCGTGCGCCGGGCCGCTTCTTGTGCGCTGGTTGCACGGCTATCGGTGCTGATCACCAGCACATCAGCAGCACCAGCGTCGTGTGGCGTGCTGCTCTCAAACAGCACATGCACACGCGCTCCGGCTTGTGCCAGCCCGCTGCCCGCGTCATTAGCGCCGGTAAAGTCATCGGCAATCACTAAGACTGGCGTTTTCCATGGCTGTGAAGTCATGCTTTCTCCTCTTCCGGCCGCTGCCGGGCTGCAATGATTATATTCAATCATGATTGATTATATGTGAGCAAGATCAAATTAATCGAAATCAATTTGCCCTATAAAATTAGGCACTGCAGTGATGAAACTCGCGCCGATTGAGCAAAATCAATCATTCAGCGCAAAAAACGTAAGGGTAAGAGATGAATATCAACAGCACCGTGATCAGTGGCTTTCAGGCGCTTAATGACCTCAGCTATTTACTGCAAGGTAAAGACAAAGCGCTGCTGGTGACCGATAAAAATATTGAAGGCATTCCGGCGGTACAAAAGCTGATCGCCCAGCTCACCCAGCAGATTGCCAGCCTGAGCATCGTCAACACGGTGCCGCCAGAGCCTAGCCAGCACGATGTGGCGGCCATTGTCGCCGCGCTGCCGAGCACCGATGTGGATCTGGTGATTGGCATCGGCGGTGGTAGCGTACTGGATGTCGCTAAGCTGCTGTCGATTCTGTGTGTCGAAGATGCGCCGACGCTGGAGGCGTTACTGGCTGGTGAGAAGCCGCACACGCGCACCACTTCGCTGCTGATTCCGACCACCGCAGGTACTGGCTCGGAAGCCACGCCCAACGCGATTCTGGCGATTCCCGAGAAAGAGACCAAAGTCGGCATTATCACGCCGGTGATGCTGCCAGATTATGTCGCGCTGGTGCCAGAACTCACCACCAGCATGCCACCGCACATCGCCTCTTCCACCGGTATCGATGCGCTGTGCCATTTGATTGAGTGCTTTACCGCGACCGTGGCGAACCTGGTGAGCGATAACTATGCGCTGATCGGCATGAAAAAGCTGTTTGCCAGCCTCGAAACCACTATCGCCGAACCCGACAATCTCGAAGCGCGCCTGAATATGCTGTGGGCATCTTATTACGGTGGTGCATCGATTGCGCATGCCGGTACGCATCTGGTGCACGCCATGTCTTATCCGCTGGGCGGCAAATATCACCTGCCGCACGGTGTCGCCAACGCCATTCTCCTTGCGCCCTGCATGCGCTTTGTACGACCGGCGGCGGTGAGCAAATTCGCTCAGGTTTACGATCTGCTGCCGGATGCCGACATCACGCTGGACGACGAAGCCAAATCCCACGCGCTGGTGACGTATTTTGCCGCACTGGTGAAGCGCCTGAAGCTGCCCGCCAGCCTGGAAGAGCTGGGTATCGGCCCGGATCATCTGCCGTATCTGGTGGAAGCCGCGCTCGACGTGCAGCGCCTGATGAAGAATGTACCGATGAAAGTGGGCGCCGATGACGTACGAAACGTCTACCTGACGCTGTTTCCGGCTTTGAATCACTAAGGATTATCGAGGACAACATGAGTAAGAAAATTCAGGGCGTATTAACCGCCATCGTCACCACCTTCGATCGCGACGGCGCATTCAACCCAGCCGCCCAGCGCGAGCAGGTACAACGCCAGTTAAGCGCCGGCAACGGTATCTTTTGCGGCGGCACCAACGGCGAATTCTTCGTGCTGAACGAACAGGAGAAGCTGGCGGTAACGCAGACCTGCGTTGATGAAGTGAACGGCAGCGCACCGGTGGTGGCGCACATTGGCGAGATCTCCACGCGTGAAACCATTCGCCTTGGGAAACAAGTGGCGAAGCTGGGCGTGGATGCGGTTTCGGTCATCACACCCTATTTCGTGCCGCTAAAGCAGGAAGAGCTGATTGCCCATTATCGCGCGGTGGCTGACGCCATCGACGTGCCGCTGTTCCTTTACAACATTCCGGCGCGCACCGGCAACACGCTGCAACCGGAAACCGCACGCACGCTGGCCGCACACCCAAACATCATCGGTATCAAAGACAGCGCCGGCAGCTATGAGAGCCTGAGCGGCTTTCTGCAAGCGGCTGCAGGCATCAACAGTTTTGATGTGCTGAACGGCCCGGATTCGCTGATCCATCAGGGCTTTGTCGACGGCTGCTCGGCCTGCATTTCTGGCCTTGCTAACGTGGCGCCTAAAGAGATCAACGCGATTTGGGCGCGCTTCCATGCCGGCGATATCGAAGGTTCGCGCCTGGCGCAAGAGAATGTGACCGGTCTGCGCACCGATCTGTATAGCGTCGGCTTCTCTCCCGCCGCAGTGAAAAAAGCAGTGACGCTGCTTGGTTTTGAGGTTGGTGACAGCCGCTACGCGGTGAGTTTCTCAGCCGAAGAAGAGCAGAAGATCCGCCAGATTGTGAATCAGTATTTGCAGTAATTTTCAGGTGAGCAGCCAGCCAGATCGCCATCAATGGCGACCCTGGCATCGGCTGTTATCTGTTTTTTTCAACATCGGGAAGAATTATGAAAGTCATCTGTACCTCACCGTCGTTTGCGAAATATGACGCGACGCCGATAACCACGCTGCAACAGCACGGTTTTGAGCTGATCACGCTGCCCGCCGATGCGCCGCTGAGCGCACTCCAGCCGCATCTGGCGGACACCGTGGCGCTGATCGTGGCTTTTACCGACATCAACGAAGAGCTGCTGGCGTTAGCACCGCAGCTGAAAATCGTCTGTAAGCACGGCGTTGGCGTCGACAACATCAATCTGGATGCTACGCGTGCACGCGGGATTTACGTCACCAACGTGCCGGATGCCAATAAACATGCTGTCGCTGATTTCGCCTTTGCTTTGATCCTTAACAGCGCGCGTCAGATCACCCAAGCCGCCATCGAAACCCGAGCGGGCAGCTGGCCGCGTATTTTTGCCACCGACGTGTACGGTAAAACACTGGGTATCATCGGGCTGGGTAATATTGGCAAGCAGGTCGCGCTGCGCGCCAGAGGTTTCGACATGCGGGTGATCGCGTTTGATTTTTATCCTGATGAGCCGTTTGCTGCTGAACACGGCATCGACTTCGTCACGCTGGATCAGCTGACCGAAACCAGCGATTTCATCACTCTGCACATGCCGCTTACCGATAAAACGCAGAATCTGTTTGATGCCGCGCGCCTGAAACGCATGAAGAAAAATGCCTTCCTGATTAATGCCTCACGCGGCGGCGTGGTGAATGAGCAGGATCTTTATCAGGCGCTGCTGGATAACGTGATCGCCGGAGCAGCGGCTGACGTGTTTGTGCAGGAACCGCTGACCGAGCATCCGCTGTTCACGCTCAGCAACTTCATTCCCACTTCGCATATCGCCGGTTACACCGATGGTGCGATCAGCGCGATTGGTGAACGCTGCGTGACGCAAATTGTGCAGTGCATCCAACAGGGCAAACGCCCAATCAACGTGATGAACGGGCTGGAATAACACGCCGCCTTTCTCTGTAAACTTTTTCGAGTGGATAATTACTATGATTAACTCTGCGCGCTCGAGTCGTATCCGTTGGTGGATTGCTGGCCTGATGTGGCTGGCCATCGCCATTAACTACATTGACCGCACCGTTCTCTCGGCAGCGGCTCCGCATCTGATCAAAGAACTCGATATCAATCCTGAAATGATGGGCTTCATCATGGCGGCGTTCTTCTGGTCTTATGCGCTGTTGCAGATCCCAGCGGGCTGGTTTGCCGATCGCTTCGGCCAGAAAAAAGGGCTTGGTATCGCCGTCGGCTGGTGGTCGATCGCCACCATGGCGATGGGACTGGCGACCGGCTTTAAATCGCTGCTGGCGCTGCGTTTAGCGCTCGGCGTCGGTGAAGCCGCCGCCTATCCCAGCAACGCGGGCATTACCGCGCGCTGGTTCCCGGATCGCGAACGCGCCACGGTTTCTGGCCTGTTCGACAGTGCCTCCAAATTTGGTGGTGCGGTGGCCATGCCGCTGATCGTCTTTATGATCGCCCTGTTCGACTGGCGTCTGACCTTCCTCGCTATAGGTGCGCTGGGCTTGTTCTGGGTGATTGCCTGGTACTTTATCTACGCTGAAAATCCGGAAGATCATAAGTCGATAAGCCAGCAAGAAGTGCGCTTCATCCGTAATGGCCAGACGCAAAAGCACGGTGACAAAAGCGTGCGGCCGATGAAGTGGTACAAGCTGCTGCGCTACCGCAATATCTGGGCAATGTGCATCGGCTTCTTCACCATCAACTACACCTCCTATTTCTTTATTACCTGGTTGCCGACCTATCTGGTGAAAGATAAAGGCATGGATTTCCTCAAAATGGGGATGGTGGCTGCGCTGCCGCTGATCTGTGGCATGGTGATTGAAGTGCTGGCGGGTTGGGCATCGGATCGCATGGTGCATAACAAAGTGCTGTCGCTGACCGCTACACGCAAACTGTTTCTCACCATCGGCCTGCTGATGGCGCTGTGTATCGGACTTGCCCCGTTTACCGATTCGGTGTTTATGACCGTGCTGCTGCTGTGTATCGCCAAATCCGGTACCACCGTGGCGGCATCACAAGTGTGGGCCTTGCCGGGCGATGTGGCACCGCAAAACAGCGTGTCGATTGTGGCGGGGCTGCAGAATACTGTTTCAAACATGGGCGGCGCGGTGGGTCCAATCATAACCGGCGCGATTGTTGGCGCAACCGGTCACTTTACCTGGGCGCTGGTGTTCTCGGCGGTGTTGGTGGTAATTGGTATTCTTAACTATCTGTTCCTGATGGGTAAAGTTGAACCTATCGTCGATGAGGAACAGGTGACGAATGCGCATTCCGTGGCAAGTGGCGCGGCGCGGCGCGGTAATCGTCTGGGTCGCCATCAATGGCGACCTTACTGTTTAGCTATTTACCGGCAATAAACAGCCGATAAGCGGCAATCACTGCGAGAAAATCGTCGACGCCACAGAAAGAGAGGCTCTCTTCGTCGTAATAAGTCATGCCCTCTTCCATGCCGTCATCTTCCAGCGCCAGCTGGTTGGCACGAATCATCACCTCTTCATCATCCAGCCACAGCGTGTATTCATGCCCGACACGCTGCCACTGATTGATGGTGCCTTTCACCTGTTGGGCGGCGGCCTCAACCTCATCCAGCAACGGCAGATTGTCTTTGACCTCTTCGTTGAACCAGTGCCCCACCGCTTCGTGGTCCATCGACATACGCACTTTGACCTGACCGGTCAAATCACGCAGAAATTCATATTCCATGATTGCCTCATACTGATGACGCGCTGTGCAGCACAGTGTTAGTGCATTTTGTGCGCAGCACGCTGAATAAAGTGGGATCGCGCTCGCATTATGCCTGGAGATGTCAGCGGAAAAAAGGGCATAAAAAAAGGGACGATTTTCATCGTCCCCTTGTTCATCCCGATAACCGATTAAACGGCAGTCTGGAAGATCACTGTGTCGGCTTTGTCAGTGTATTGTCCCAGCTGATCAAAGTTGAGGTAGCGATACGTGTCAGCCGCGGTCTTATCAACCTGCAGCATGAACTGCTGATACTCGTCCGGCGTTGGCAGCTTGCCAAGCAGCGAAGCGACCGCCGCCAGCTCTGCTGACGCCAGGAAGACGTTCGCGCCGGTACCCAGACGGTTCGGGAAGTTACGGGTTGAGGTGGAAACCACCGTCGCGCCGTCAGCCACACGCGCCTGGTTACCCATGCACAGTGAACAGCCCGGAATCTCGATACGCGCACCGCTCTTACCAAAGACGCTGTAATAGCCCTCTTCGGTCAGCTGTGCGGCGTCCATTTTGGTTGGCGGCGCAACCCACAGACGGGTTGGCAGCTGGCCTTTATGGGCATCCAGCAGCTTACCGGCCGCGCGGAAGTGACCGATGTTGGTCATGCACGAACCGATGAACACTTCGTCAATCTTCTCGCCCTGCACGTCAGACAACCAACGCGCGTCGTCTGGATCGTTCGGTGCGCACAGAATTGGCTCTTTGATCTCGGCCAGATCGATATCGATCACCGCCGCGTACTCAGCATCCGCATCGCCTTCCAGCAGTTGCGGATCGGCCAGCCATTTCTGCATGCCTTCAATGCGGCGCTCCAGCGTACGACGATCGCCGTAGCCTTCCGAGATCATCCACTTCAGCAGCACGATGTTCGAGTTGAGATACTCGATGATCGGCTCTTTATCCAGCTTGATGGTACAGCCGGCAGCAGAACGCTCAGCCGAGGCATCGGTCAGCTCAAATGCCTGCTCAACTTTCAGTTTCGGTAGACCTTCGATTTCCAGCACGCGGCCAGAGAAGATGTTTTTCTTCCCTTTCTTCTCAACGGTCAGCAGGCCAGCTTTGATCGCATACAGCGGAATGGCGTGTACCAGATCGCGCAGGGTGATACCCGGCTGCATTTCGCCTTTGAAGCGCACCAGCACCGATTCCGGCATATCCAGCGGCATCACGCCCGTCGCAGCAGCAAACGCCACCAGACCAGAACCTGCCGGGAAGGAAATACCGATTGGGAAACGGGTGTGTGAGTCACCGCCGGTACCAACGGTATCTGGCAGCAGCATACGGTTCAGCCAGCTGTGGATAACGCCATCGCCCGGACGCAGCGACACGCCGCCACGGTTCATGATGAAGTCTGGCAGCGTATGGTGCGTGGTCACGTCGACCGGCTTCGGATAGGCGGCGGTGTGGCAGAATGACTGCATCACCAGGTCAGCGGAGAAGCCGAGGCACGCCAGGTCTTTCAGTTCATCACGGGTCATTGGACCGGTGGTGTCCTGAGAACCCACTGAGGTCATTTTTGGTTCGCAGTATGAGCCCGGACGGACACCCTCTACGCCGCACGCACGGCCGACCATTTTCTGCGCCAGCGAGTAACCGCGGGTGCTAACAGCCACATCTTTGGCTTGTACGAACACATCGCTATGCGGCAGACCCAGCGATTCGCGCGCTTTGGTGGTCAGGCCGCGACCGATGATCAGCGGAATACGACCGCCAGCACGGACTTCGTCCAGCAGCACGTCGGTTTTCAGCTCAAAGGTCGCCAACAATTCGTCGGTTTCGTGATTGCGCACTTCGCCTTTGTACGGGTAAACGTCAATGACATCGCCCATGTTCAGACGATCAACGTCGAGCTCGATCGGCAAGGCGCCCGCATCTTCCATGGTGTTGAAGAAGATTGGAGCAATTTTACCGCCGAGGCACAGACCGCCGCCCTTTTTGTTTGGCACGTAAGGGATATCATCGCCCATAAACCACAGCACCGAGTTGGTGGCGGATTTACGTGAAGAACCGGTACCGACCACGTCACCGACGTAGGTTAGCGGGAAGCCTTTAGTCTGCAGTGCTTCGATCTGTTTGATCGGGCCAATGTTACCCGCATCGTCGGGTTCGATGCCTTCACGGGCGTTCTTCAGCATTGCCAGCGCGTGCAGTGGAATATCCGGACGTGACCATGCATCCGGCGCCGGAGAGAGGTCGTCGGTGTTGGTTTCGCCGGTCACTTTGAACACGGTGGTGGTGATTTTTTCAGCCAGTTTTGGACGCTTCAGGAACCATTCGGCATCGGCCCATGACTGGATAATTTTTTTCGCGTGTGGGTTACCCGCTTTGGCTTTCTCTTCGACATCGTAGAAGTTATCGAACATCAGCAGCGTGTGAGACAGGGCTTCGGCAGCAATTGGTGCTAAGGCTTCATCTTCTAACGCTTCAATCAGCGCATGGATGTTATAACCGCCCTGCATGGTGCCCAGCAGCTCAACGGCTTTTTCGCGAGTAACCAGAGGAGAGTGGGCTTCGCCCTTAGTGACAGCTGCCAGGAAACCGGCTTTTACGTACGCCGCTTCATCAACACCTGGTGGGACACGGTTGACCAACAGGTCGGTCAGGAATTCTTCTTCACCCGCTGGCGGGTTTTTCAGCAGTTCAACCAGCGCGGCCATTTGGGAAGCATCTAACGGCTTAGGTACGATTCCCTGGGCAGCACGCTCGGCAACGTGCTTACGGTATTCTTCTAGCACGACGTTCTCCTCGCTCTCATTGTATAGCTTTCCGGTGCACCCCTTGATGCTGTCGAACAGTAGGGTGAGGTGCCCGGTTCCGCGTGGGGCAGCATAGCAGCATTTCGCCTGATTGTTAATCTGTTTACAAAAAAGCAACATTCGTGCGTTTTTTAGCAGCTTCATCTGCAAATTGAGCGGGATCACATAAAAAAGTAGGCTATGAAAGCCTGCTTGTTCTTATGTACGGAGAAGAGTGTTAACGATCAACCAGCACGAATTCGCTGTCGTTATAGCGTTCGCCCAGAATATTTTTCTCGCTAAACCACTCGTCCAGCGTGGCGACATCCGCATGACGTAATGCTAAATCGGCGGCGGCGCAGTTCTGTTCCAGATGGGCGATTTTGCTGGCACCGGGAATCGGCACAATAAACTCGCCTTTTGCCAGCACCCACGCTAACGCTAGCTGAGCGGCTGTTGCATCATAACCTCTAGCCATCTCGTTAAGTTGATTCACTAACTTCTGGTTATGAGCCTGCGCATCCTGCAGGGTAGTAATGAGCGGATATTACAGGCAGCCCGTGCGGGCGTAGGCATTGCCTTTCTGCATGAGGCTACGGTGCGGGAAGATTTAATTCGCGTTGAGTTAGTGGAAATACTGGCGGACTTCACTCAGGTAGAAGAAGGATTCTGGCTCTACTATCCGAGCCGGAAATATCTACCCGTGCCACCAAGTCATTTTATTGATCGGCTTAAAGAAATTAACTTTTAATTAAAAACATCCATTATGCGATCTATTTAAATGATTAGATAATATAAAAATCCATTAATTATAAATAATTTAAAATATTAGATGAAATAAAAGAAGTTTGGCGTAGACTGCCTGCGGGCGCTTGAGGCAACTTGCTTCAAGCTGAAAAGATTGGGGTGGGTTGTGGAGCGTAAAACCGTGCAGTTAACTTTCATTAACCGCACGGGCAAGCAACATACCCTAACACCTGAGAAATGTCAGGGTAGTCGCTTGCTCGTGCTAAATCAAGAGGAACGTGACTATGAAGTCTATATTCAGCAAGCTGATTATCAGCGGGCTCATTCTATTAGGATTGTGTCTGGTTAATCGCAGTTCACTCTGTGAATTACGATTACGGATATTCACTGCTGAATTATCGGCTGTTATGGCTTACGAAGCACAACAGTAAAACTTCACTAGCGGGAGTTCGCTCCCGCTATTCCGGCATTGCGCATGTGTTAGCTCTCGCGCCTTTTTTATCTCTTTATTTAAATAGAACCACTAATAAAAAACGGCTCCTTAAAGGAGCCGTTGATTTATTCAAAGCGCAAACTTATTTCTTTTTCGCTTTTGGGTTCGGCAGGTCCGTGATGCTACCTTCGAACACTTCGGCAGCTAGGCCGACAGACTCATGCAGCGTTGGGTGCGCGTGAATGGTCAGAGCGATATCTTCGGCATCACAGCCCATTTCAATCGCCAGACCGATTTCACCCAGCAGCTCGCCGCCGTTGGTGCCGACAATCGCACCACCGATAACACGGTGAGTCTCTTTGTCGAAGATCAGTTTAGTCATGCCGTCTGCACAATCAGACGCGATAGCACGGCCTGAAGCGGCCCACGGGAAGGTGGACACTTCGTAGCTGATGCCTTTCTCTTTGGCTTCTTTCTCGGTCAGACCAACCCAGGCAACTTCTGGCTCGGTGTAAGCAATGGATGGGATCACTTTCGGGTCGAAGTAGTGCTTCAGACCCGAGATCACTTCCGCCGCTACGTGGCCTTCGTGCACACCTTTGTGCGCCAGCATTGGCTGACCCACGATGTCACCGATAGCGTAGATGTGCGGTACGTTGGTGCGCATCTGCTTGTCGACGCGGATAAAGCCGCGATCGTCCACTTCCACGCCTGCTTTACCCGCATCAAGGCCTTTACCGTTCGGTACGCGACCAATCGCCACCAGCACCGCATCATAACGCTGTGCGTCAGCTGGCGCTTTTTTGCCTTCCATCGATACGTAGATACCGTCGTCTTTCGCTTCAACAGCGGTCACTTTGGTTTCCAGCATCAGGTTGAATTTCTTGCTGATACGCTTGGTAAAGACTTTCACTACGTCTTTATCGGCAGCCGGGATCACCTGGTCGAACATCTCAACCACGTCGATCTCTGAACCCAGCGCTTTATAAACGGTGGCCATTTCCAGACCGATGATGCCGCCGCCCATAACCAGCAGACGCTTCGGCACTTCTTTCAGTTCCAGCGCATCGGTTGAGTCCCACACGCGCGGATCATTGTGCGGAATGAATGGCAGTTCGATTGGACGAGAACCGGCCGCGATGATCGCGTTATCGAAGTTAATGGTGGTTGCGCCACCTTCACCTTCGACCACCAGCGTGTTAGCACCGGTGAATTTGCCGAGGCCAGTCACCACTTTCACTTTACGACCTTTCGCCATACCCGCGAGGCCGCCAGTGAGCTGGTTGATCACCTTCTCTTTCCACGAACGAATTTTGTCGATGTCAGTTTGCGGCTGGCCAAACACGATACCGTGCTCTTCCAGGGCTTTTGCTTCGTCGATCACTTTGGCGACGTGCAGCAGCGCTTTTGACGGGATACAGCCTACGTTCAGACAAACACCGCCGAGGGTGCTGTAACGCTCAACGATTACGGTTTCCAGACCTAAATCAGCGCAACGGAAGGCTGCAGAGTAACCTGCAGGACCTGCCCCAAGTACCACGACTTGAGTTTTAATCTCTGTACTCATCATGACCTCTTGTTTGATTACCGGCAGTCAGGAAAAAGCTTTTCCCAAGCTCTAATGCCCTATATCCGCCGGGACATTTCACCGCGAGAGTTTACAGAATTGTTAACAAACTGCCAACCGCGGCAACATTGAATGCTTACAACAAGGCCGGCTTTCGCCGGCCTTGATTAACTTCACATCACCAGACGGCGAATGTCGGACAGTGTGTTGTTGATGATGGTGATAAAGCGCGCACCATCAGCACCGTCGATCACGCGGTGGTCGAAGGAGAGTGAGATCGGCATCATCAGACGCGGCTCAAACTCTTTACCGTTCCACACCGGTTCCATCGCTGACTTGGAAACACCGAGGATAGCCACTTCCGGCGCGTTGACGATTGGCGCGAAGTGCGTGGTGCCCAGGCCGCCAAGGCTGGAGATGGTGAAGCAACCGCCCTGCATGTCGCCGGCGGTCAGCTTGCCATCACGCGCTTTCTTCGAAATCGCCATCAGCTCGCGGGACAGTTCAGTGATGCCTTTCTTGTTCACATCTTTGAACACTGGAACCACCAGACCGTTTGGCGTATCCACCGCCACACCGATGTTGATGTATTTCTTCAGCGTCAGTTTCTGTGCATCTTCAGACAGTGAACTGTTGAAGCGTGGCATCTGCTCAAGAGCAGCGGCAACGGCTTTCATGATGAACACCACTGGCGTGAATTTCACATCCAGTTTGCGTTTCTCTGCTTCGGCATTCTGCTGTTTGCGGAACGCTTCCAGATCGGTGATATCGGTTTTGTCGAAGTGTGTAACGTGCGGGATCACCACCCAGTTACGGCTCAGGTTGGCACCGGAGATTTTCTGGATACGGCCCAGTTCAACTTCTTCGATTTCGCCGAACTTGCTGAAGTCCACTTTCGGCCAAGGCAACAGACCTGGCAGGCTTCCGCCGCTGGCTGCTGCAGCCGGAGCCGCTTCAGCGCGTTTCACCGCGTCTTTGACGTAAGTCTGCACGTCTTCTTTCAGGATGCGACCTTTACGGCCGGTGCCTTTGACTTTCGCCAGGTTAACACCGAACTCGCGCGCCAGACGACGAATCACCGGCGTCGCGTGTACGTAAGCATCGTTCTCAGCGAACTCGCCTTTCGCATCCGCTTTCGCTGCTGCTGGGGCCGCTGCCGGTTTCGCGGCTTCTGCCGCTGGAGCCGCTTCCTGCTTAGCCGCAGGCGCCGCAGCCGGTGCCGCGCCTTCCACTTCGAACACCATGATCAGTTTACCGGTGCTGACTTTATCGCCAGTCGACACTTTCAACTCTTTCACGGTACCGGCGAACGGTGCAGGCACTTCCATTGAGGCTTTGTCGCCTTCAACCACGATCAGGGATTGCTCAGCAGCGACTTTGTCGCCCACTTTCACCAGGATCTCGGTGACTTCAACTTCGTCGCCACCAATGTCTGGGACGTTGACGTCTTTAGCGCCAGAAGCCGCAGGTGCTGCTGCTGGAGCCGCTTCCTGTTTAGCTGCTGGAGCAGCCGCCGGCGCTGCGCCTTCTGCTTCGAACACCATGATCAGTGAACCGGTGTTCACTTTGTCGCCGGTGGAGATTTTGATCTCTTTCACCACGCCCGCGAACGGTGCCGGGACTTCCATTGAGGCTTTGTCGCCTTCAACGGTGATCAACGACTGCTCAGCCGTTACGGTGTCGCCCACTTTCACCAGGATCTCAGTGACTTCAACTTCGTCGCCGCCGATGTCCGGTACGTTGACTTCTTTGCTGACCGCAGCAGCGGCAGCAGCTGGAGCAGGAGCGGCTTCCGCTTTCTTCTCTTCTGCTGGCGCTGGCGCCGCTTCTGCGGCACCTTCTGCGTCAAAAATCATAATCAGCGAGCCGGTTTCTACTTTGTCGCCGGTCGAGATTTTGATCTCTTTAACCACGCCCGCCTGCGGCGAAGGCACTTCCATGGAGGCTTTATCGCCTTCCACGGTGATCAGCGACTGTTCAGCTTCAACTTTGTCGCCCACCTTTACCAGGATTTCGGTGACTTCAACTTCGTCTGCCCCGATGTCCGGTACGTTAATTTCGATAGCCATTACTCTCTTACCTCTTATGCCAGACGCGGGTTAACTTTATCGGCGTCGATATTGAATTTGGTGATGGCTTCTGCCACCACTTTCTTATCGATTTCACCGCGTTTAGCCAGCTCACCCAGCGCAGCCACAACCACATACGATGCATCCACTTCGAAGTGGTGACGCAGGTTTTCACGGCTGTCAGAACGACCGAAGCCATCGGTACCCAACACGCGATAATCGCTGGAAGGCACGTAGCTGCGAACTTGTTCTGCGAACAGCTTCATGTAGTCGGTCGATGCGACGGCCGGTGCTTCGTTCATCACTTGCGCGATGTAAGGTACGCGTGGCTCATCGGTTGGGTGCAGCATGTTCCAGCGCTCACAATCCTGACCATCACGCGCCAGCTCGGTGAACGAGGTTACGCTGTAGACGTCAGAAGCGATGCCGTAATCTTTCGCCAGGATCTGCGCGGCTTCACGCACGTGACGCAGAATTGAACCTGAACCCAGCAGCTGCACTTTGCCTTTGCTACCTTCTACGGTTTCCAGCTTGTAGATACCCTTACGGATACCCTCTTCCGCACCCTGCGGCATCGCAGGCATGTGGTAGTTTTCGTTCAGCGTGGTGATGTAGTAGTAGATGTTTTCCTGCGCTTCGCCGTACATACGCACCAGGCCATCTTGCATGATAACCGCGATTTCGTACGCGTAAGACGGATCGTAAGAGATACAGTTCGGGATAGTCAGCGACTGAATGTGGCTGTGACCATCTTCGTGCTGCAAGCCTTCGCCGTTCAGCGTAGTACGACCTGAAGTACCGCCCACCAGGAAGCCGCGTGCCTGCATATCGCCGGCCAGCCACATCAGATCGCCGATGCGCTGGAAGCCGAACATCGAGTAATAGATGTAGAACGGAATCATCGGCAGGTTGTTGGTGCTGTAAGAGGTCGCCGCCGCCAGCCAGGATGAACCCGCGCCCAGCTCGTTGATCCCTTCCTGCAGAATCTGACCTTTCTCGTCTTCTTTATAGTACGCAACCTGCTCGCGGTCCTGCGGGGTGTACTGCTGACCGTTCGGGCTGTAGATACCAATCTGACGGAACAGACCTTCCATACCGAAGGTACGGGCTTCGTCGGCAAGGATTGGAACCAGACGATCTTTGATCGACTTGTTCTTCAGCATCACGTTCAATGCACGCACAAAGGCGATGGTGGTGGAGATCTCTTTATTCTGCTCTTCCAGCAGTGGACGGAACTCTTCCAGCGTTGGCATTTCCAGCTTCTCGCTGAACTCAGCCTGACGCGTTGGCAGGTAGCCGCCCAACTTCTCACGCTGACCGTGCAGATAGTTGTACTCTTCAGAGCCTTTTTCGAAGGTGACGTATGGCAGCTCTTCGATTTTGTCATCGGCCACCGGCACATTGAAGCGATCGCGGATGTAGCGAACGCCATCCATGTTCATCTTCTTAACCTGGTGGGCGATGTTTTTACCTTCAGCAGTGTCACCCATGCCATAACCTTTGATGGTATGGGCCAGAATCAGCGTTGGCTGACCTTTGGTTTCCTGCGCTTTTTTCAGTGCAGCGTAGACTTTCTTCGGATCGTGGCCGCCGCGGTTCAGCGCGAAGATCTCTTCGTCTGACCAGTCTTTCACCAGAGCTGCGGTTTCCGGATATTTACCGAAGAAGTGCTCACGCACGTATGCGCCGTTACGGGATTTGAAGGTCTGGTAATCGCCATCAACGGTTTCGTTCATCAGCTGAATCAGCTTGCCGCTGGTGTCCTGACGCAGCAGTTCATCCCAACGACCGCCCCAAATCACTTTGATCACGTTCCAGCCAGCGCCGGCAAAAATGCCTTCCAGCTCGTTGATGATCTTACCGTTACCGGTGACCGGGCCGTCCAGACGCTGCAGGTTACAGTTGATGATGAACACCAGGTTGTCCAGCTTCTCGCGGGTGGCGATGGTGATCGCACCTTTGGATTCCGGCTCATCCATCTCGCCATCACCGAGGAAGGCGTAAACGGTTTGTGCTGAGGTGTCTTTAAGACCGCGGTGTTCCAGATACTTCAGGAATTTCGCCTGATAGATCGCGTTCAACGGACCCAGGCCCATTGATACGGTAGGGAACTGCCAGAAGTCCGGCATCAGTTTCGGGTGCGGGTAAGAAGAGAGACCTTTGCCCTGCACTTCCTGACGGAAGTTGTTCATTTGGTCTTCGCTCAAGCGGCCTTCAAGGAAGGCGCGGGCGTAGATACCTGGAGAAATGTGACCCTGGAAGAAAACCAGATCGCCGCCGTCTTTGTCGCTACGCGCGCGGAAGAAGTGGTTAAAGCACACTTCATAAATGGTCGCGGAAGACTGGAAGGAGGACATATGGCCACCCAACTCCAGATCTTTCTTCGACGCACGCAGCACCGACATGATGGCGTTCCAACGAATTGCGGAACGGATACGACGTTCAAGAGAGGTGTTGCCCGGATAGTCCGGCTCATCTTCAACAGCAATAGAGTTAATGTAGTTGCTGATTGCAGAGGAACCTGCGGCAACTTTCACGCCACCTTTGCGTGCTGCACTCATTACCTGATCAATCAGATACTGCGCGCGCTCAACACCTTCTTCACGGATGACCGATTCGATCGCTTGTAGCCAATCACGAGTTTCGATCGGATCCACGTCATTCTGTAAACGTTCTGACATGGGGTGTATTCCTTATCTGTGTCTAATACGTTGAAATTATCAGGAGCCTGTCTTCTTGTGCTTTGCTTCTGGTTCACAGCACAAGAAGACAGGCCCGTCGTGTTTTCCGCACGTTCGTTGCCGTGCGTTATTCCTTACGTTGCTGTAAACGACGCAGGGAGCGTTCACGACGACTCTGCTCCCGACTTCTATCCAGCAAGATTTCCTCAATGAACGCCAGGTGACGATGAGATGCCTCGCGTGCTTGTTCTGGCTCACGAGCCACAATCGCCTCGTAGATACTGGCGCGGTGACCGCTCACTTTCGCCAGCATTTCCCGACGAGCGTAGAGCAATTCAAAATTCTGACGGACGTTTTGTTCCAGCATAGGGCCCATGGAACGCAGCAGATGCAGCAACACCACATTATGGGCGGCTTCTGTGACAGCGATCTGATACTTCATCACTGCATCCGCTTCGGCGTCGAGATCGCCGCTGTCCTGTGCCTGCTGAATATGAACATGGCAGTCGCGGATGCGCTGCAAATCTTCATCGGTTCCCCGCAGTGCCGCGTAATAGGCAGCCACGCCTTCCAGCGCGTGGCGGGTTTCCAGCAGGTCAAACTGAGATTCTGGATGTTCGGCAAGCAGACCGACCAGCGGGTCGCTCAGGCTTTGCCAGAGATTTTTTTGGACGAAGGTGCCGCCGCCCTGACGACGTAGCAGCAGGCCTTTGGCTTCCAGGCTCTGAATCGCTTCGCGCAGGGATGGACGTGAGACATCAAACTGTTTCGCCAGTTCACGCTCGGGGAGCAGTTTTTCACCCGGCTGGAGCGTCCCTTCCATAATGAGGGATTCCAGCTGTTGCTCGATCGCATCGGAGAGCTTGGGTTGGCGAATTTTACTGTAGGCCATCTTCCCTTCTTATCAGCCAAACGTCCGGAGTAAATTGGTAATACCAATTGAAAAATGGTGCCGGTAAAGTAACAAAGTATTCACCTTGTGTCTATATGGGTGCGGTCACACTTCATGTGATGATCGCAGCGCTGGTGCGCTAACCTACCGGCATCAAGCGAGAAATCCTCCGCACGCGGCAAATGTTAATGAATTGCACTTTTACCTAACCTTACACTGAGTTAGCGCCCAGAAAACGGCTCAACCATAAGGGAAACCTATTCGTGTTCACCCTTTTTTCATGGCAGAAATACTGCGACGGGCGCGCAGAGGATGCTGCTGCTTTTTCAGTCATCTCTCAGCACAAAAAGCAAAAGCAGGTGCAAACTGACGCGCTTATCACTATTCTGAACGCCGTGGTAGCTCATGCATGCACACAGCACGCCAGATACCGTAAAGAAAAGAATACATTAAGGTAAACAGCCTTACAGTGCGCGCACTGCAGGTGCACAATAACAACATCACGAGGTTTGTATGGAACAACAGCATGGCGACACGCTGCACCGCGGCTTAAAGAATCGCCATATTCAGCTGATTGCGCTGGGCGGAGCCGTAGGTACTGGCCTGTTTCTGGGTAGCGCATCAGTGATTCAATCGGCCGGTCCGGCCGTGATTCTGGGATATGCGATTGCCGGTTTTATTGCCTTTCTGATCATGCGCCAACTCGGCGAGATGGTGGTTGAAGAGCCGGTTGCCGGCAGCTTCAGTCACTTCGCCTATAAATATTGGGGCAACTTCGCCGGTTTCGCCTCGGGCTGGAACTACTGGGTGCTGTATGTGCTGGTTGCCATGGCCGAGCTCACCGCTGTGGGCAAGTACGTACAATTCTGGTGGCCGGATTTCCCTACCTGGGCCACCGCCGCCATCTTCTTTGTATTGATCAACGCCATTAACCTGACCAACGTCAAAGTGTTCGGTGAGATGGAGTTCTGGTTCGCGATTATCAAAGTGGTCGCTGTCATCGGCATGATTCTGTTCGGTGGCTGGTTGCTGTTGAGCGGCAACGGCGGCCCGCAGGCGAGCGTCAGCAACCTGTGGAATCAGGGCGGCTTCCTGCCCCACGGCATGACCGGATTGGTGATGATGATGGCGATCATCATGTTCTCCTTTGGTGGTCTGGAGCTGGTGGGCATCACCGCTGCAGAGGCCGATAACCCACAAGAGAGCATCCCGAAAGCCACCAATCAGGTGCTGTGGCGTATCCTGATTTTCTATATTGGCTCACTGGCGGTGCTGCTGTCGCTGTTGCCTTGGACGCGTGTCACTGCCGATACCAGCCCGTTCGTGCTGATCTTCCATGAGCTGGGCGATGCCTTTGTGGCCAACGCGCTGAACGTGGTAATCCTGACGGCGGCGCTGTCGGTCTACAACAGCTGCGTTTACTGCAACAGCCGCATGCTGTTTGGTCTCGCGCAACAAGGCAACGCGCCGAAAGCGCTGCTGAAAGTGGATAGCCGTGGCGTGCCGGTCGCGACCATTCTGGTCTCAGCCGTAGCAACCCTGCTATGTGTACTGATCAACTACCTGATGCCAGGCGAAGCCTTTGGCCTGCTGATGGCGCTGGTGGTTTCCGCACTGGTGATCAACTGGGCGATGATCAGCCTCGCGCATCTGAAATTCCGTAAAAAGAAAGATCAGCAAGGTGTCACCACGCGCTTCAAAGCGGTGCTCTATCCGCTGGGTAACTGGATTTGCCTGGTGTTCCTCGCCGGTGTGTTGGTCATTATGCTGATGACGCCAGGCATGGCGATATCGGTATGGTTGATTCCGGTATGGCTGGTGATTCTGGCTATCGGTTACACCATCAAGAACAAACTACAGAAAGCGTAATGTTGTTCCCTGCCCGGCACGCTGATGCCGGGCAGCACTTCTGATCTGGCTCACACTTTTCCCCGCCCGCGCGTTTTGTCCATCTACCCGACCATTTGCTCCCCAGCAGATTACTGATTTTGCACAGATAATTCCTGCTCATCATATCGCTGGAGACGATCAATGAAAGGAGCAGCCCTCTCGTTCAGAGAGAAACTGGGATATGGCATGGGCGATGCCGGATGCAACATGATTGGCGGTGCCATCATGCTGTTCCTCAATTATTTCTACACTGATGTGTTTGGTTTAGCCCCGGCGCTGGTCGGAACGCTATTACTGTCGGTACGCGTACTTGATGCGGTAACCGATCCGATCATGGGCGCCATTGCCGATCGTACGCAAAGTCGCTGGGGCCGCTTCCGTCCGTGGCTGCTGTGGGTTTCCGTGCCTTACGTGCTGTTTAGCGTGCTGATGTTCACCACGCCGGAGTGGAGCTATGACAACAAGGTTATCTGGGCGTTTGTCACTTACTTCCTGATGTCACTCACTTACACCGCCATCAACATTCCTTACTGCTCGCTGGGCGGTGTGATCACCAACGATCCGGGTGAGCGCGTGTCATGCCAGTCCTATCGCTTTGTGATGGTGGGCATTGCCACGCTGATCCTCTCACTTTCGCTGTTACCGATGGCTGAATGGTTTGGCGGCGACAACAAAGCGCGCGGTTACCAAATGGCTATGGGCGTGCTAGCGCTGATCGGTTTGGCAATGTTCCTGTTCTGTTTTGCCAATGTGCGTGAACGCATTCATCCTGCGACGCCAAGCAACGATGATTTGAAACAAGATCTGCGCGACGTGTGGAAAAACGATCAGTGGGTGCGCATTCTGCTGCTCACCTTCTGCAACGTCTGCCCCGGTTTTATCCGCATGGCCGCCACCATGTACTACGTCACCTGGGTGATGGGGCAATCAACGCACTTTGCCACGCTGTTTATCAGCCTGGGCGTCATCGGCATGATGTTCGGCAGCACACTGGCGAAAATCCTCACCGATCGCTGGTGCAAGCTCAAGGTGTTCTTCTGGACCAACATCGCGCTGGCGCTGTTCTCCTGCGGCTTCTACTGGATTGATCCGCACGCCACCGTCACGGTAGTCATCGCCTACTTCCTGCTGAATATCCTGCACCAGATTCCCTCGCCGCTGCACTGGTCGCTGATGGCCGACGTGGATGATTACGGCGAATGGAAAACCGGCAAACGCATCACTGGTATGAGCTTCTCCGGCAACCTGTTCTTCCTCAAAGTGGGGCTGGCGGTTGCGGGGGCGATGGTCGGTTTCCTGCTGTCGATTTATGGCTACGATGCCGGCGCAAAACAGCAGGCTCCCAACGCGATTAACGGCATCATGCTGCTGTTCACGGTGATTCCGGGCGTGGGATATCTGATCACTGCCGGCGTGGTGCGTTTAATGAAAGTGGATCGCAACTTAATGCGTACGATTCAGGCCGATCTGGCGCTGCGCCGTGCCCATTCACACCACGAATCCCCTATCGCGTCCTCTGCGACCGCGCAACCTGGAGAGATCAAATGAGCTGGCCCAATCCTTTTATTACGCAACGCGCCGATCCCTTTATTCTGCGCCATGCCGATGGCTACTATTTTATCGCCTCGGTGCCGGAATATGACCGACTGGAGATTCGCTATGCCTCAACGCTGGCTGGCCTGATTGAGGCAGAAGCGGTAACGGTGTGGCACAAACCGGATACCGGCCCGTTTAGCGCGCTGATCTGGGCGCCAGAACTGCATCACATCAACGGGCAATGGGTGATCTATTTCGCCGCCGCACCGACACGGGCGATAAAAGATGGCCTGTTCCAGCACCGCATGTATGCGCTGGTGTGTAATGATGCCGATCCGCTGAGCGGTAACTGGCAGCCCTGCCGCCGCGTACATACGCCCATCGACTCCTTCTCACTGGACGCCACCTACTTCCACCATCAAGGTAAACACTGGTATCTGTGGGCGCAAAAAGATCCGGCGATTCCCGGAAACTCTAACCTGTATCTCGCCGAGTTGCTCAATCCGTGGACGCTAAAAAGCGCCCCGCTGATGCTGAGCCGACCGGAGTATGAATGGGAGTGCGCAGGATTTAGCGTTAATGAAGGACCGGCGGTGATTCAGCATGGCGACCAGCTGTTTGTCACCTATTCCGCCAGCGCGACCGATGAAAATTACTGTCTGGGGATATTAAGCATTGATGTGTTGGCCGATCCGCTCAACATCAACGCCTGGCGTAAATCCGCGCGGCCGGTATTTGCCACCAGCTGGGATAATCAGCAATACGGACCGGGACACAATAGCTTTACGGTGGATGAAGCGGGAAGAGCGGTGCTGGTGTATCACGCACGCAATTACACCGAAATTGAGGGCGATCCGCTGTGGGATCCGAATCGCCATACGCGCTTGAAATATTTCGACTGGCGTGAAGACGGCACACCGGATTTTGGCGTGCCGCCAGCCGATCACACCAGCGTGCCGTAGATCGTCAACAGCGCGACCACCACCACCAGCACCAGAGAAATACGTTTCGCCAACGCCACTGCAACACGTGGCGTTTCAACTTTATCCATGTGCGGATCGCGCGCCAGCGAGAACTGCGCCAGGCTGGTCAGCACCTGATATTGCGGGCGATGCAGATCGCCCAGCGCGGCAAACCACGCTGGCAGCGCACGTTCGCCGTGGCCGAGCAACGCGTAAGCCACGCCGGCCAAACGCACGGGGATCCAGTCCAAAACGTGCAGCAGACGATCAACGCCAGACTGCGAGCGCGCCAGCGGCGACTGATGCTTCGCCAGCCAGCTCTGCCAGGCGCGCAGAAACGCATAACCCACCAGCAGCACCGGGCCGTAAGGTCCACCGACCACAAACCAGAACAGCGGCGCAAGATAGAAGCGGAAGTTAATCCAAATCAGCGCGTTCTGCAGTTCACGCAGGAACTCGCGCTCGCTGCACTCAACCGGCACGCCGTGAATCAGCGTCAGTTCAGCCGCCATCGCCTGATGCGCCGCTTCATCGTCATGGCTCGCGGCTTTGAGATAGCTGTGATAATGCAGTCGCACCGAACCCGCGCCGATACACAGCAATCCCACCAAAATCCAGAACAGCAGTTGCGCCACGCCAAACAAGATGCCTTTCAGGCTCCACACCACCAGCCAGACGATCAGCATCGCTATCACTGTCATCATCAGCGTGCGCAGCAGGGAAAAACGCTGGCGGCCACGAAACAGCGGCTCCAGCCGATGGTCCAGTTGCCAATGCTCACCCAACTTAAACAGGCGTTCCCAACCTAAAACCAATAACAAGCTAAACAACGTCATACCCGCTCCTGCTGTCTCAGGGATTCTCCTGCCTGATGGATTCTTTATAGCGCAACCAGTCAAAAGAGGAACCGGGATCGGTTTTCCGCTCTGGTGCGATATTGCTATGGCCGGTGATGCGCGCTGGCGTCAACGGATAGTGCTGCAGCAGGAGTTGAGTCACCTGTTGCAAAGTCGCGTACTGGGCATCGGTATAGGGCAGCGTATCAGTGCCTTCCAGTTCAATGCCCATGGAAAAATCGTTGCAGCTTTCACGTCCTTCAAACTGCGACACGCCGGCGTGCCAGGCGCGCTGATCGAAAGAGACGTATTGCACCAGCTCGCCGTCGCGACGGATTAAACAGTGCGCCGCCACGCGTAAATGGGCGATGTCCGCAAAATAGGGATGCGCATCGGCAGGCAACGTGCCGGTAAATAAGCGATCAATCCACGGCCCGCCAAACTCACCGGGCGGTAAGCTGATGTTGTGAATCACCAACAGCGAGGGCACTTCATCATTTGGACGCTGATTGAAGTGTGGTGAAGGTACTTTACGCGCGCTGGTAATCCAGCCCTCTTCCAGTTTCATGCTGCTAAATCCTAAGCAAAATCAGGCTGAGAATAACATGTTTCACCCTGCAGACTTGCGACTTAATGCGCCGACGCTGGTGAGTTCAGGATACTAAACATTTCACCGCTAGTAACTGGCAATGGCCGATAAATCAGGCTAAGGTGAGCGCACGAAATTTCGTCTTGTGAAGGGGCAAACCATGGCAACGCGTCGTTACGATCCCGATCATCGCCGTCAGGAACTGATTAAACGTATAGAACAGGATATCCCGGAAGCCGTTGCCCGGGCGCTTCAGGAGGATTTAGGTGGCGAAGTGGATGCGGATCGCGATATCACCGCGTTGCTGCTGCCAGCAGAAAAGCAGGCGGTGGCAAAAGTCATCACCCGTGAAGCCGGTGTTTTTTGTGGTAAACGCTGGGTAGAGGAAGTCTTTATCCAGCTCGGTAATAAAGTCACTCTTAACTGGCATGTAGAAGATGGACAAGCGCTGGTTGCCGATCAGCTTCTGTTCGAGCTTACCGGCCCGGCGCGCCTGCTGTTAACCGCAGAACGCACCGCACTCAACTTCGTGCAGACGCTCTCTGGCGTGGCCACCGAGGTTAGCCGTTATGTCGCCCTGCTGGCAGGCAGCGAAACCCAGTTGCTTGATACACGCAAGACCTTGCCAGGCCTGCGTACCGCGCTGAAATATGCGGTGCTGTGCGGTGGCGGTAATAACCACCGTTTAGGCCTGTCGGATGCTTTCCTGATTAAAGAAAACCACATTATCGCCAGCGGCTCGGTGCGTAACGCCGTAGAAAAAGCGCTGTGGCTGTCGCCGGATGTGCCGGTAGAAGTTGAAGTTGAATCGCTGGCGGAACTGCAGGATGCCATCGATGCCGGAGCGGACATCATCATGCTCGACAACTTCAGCCTTGAGATGATGCATGAAGCGGTTGCGCTAACCCACAAACGCGCGCTGCTGGAAGTCTCTGGCAACGTAACCGAAACCACGCTGTCTCAAATTGCCCAGACCGGCGTTGATTATGTCTCTGTTGGTGCGCTGACCAAACATGTACGCGCGCTGGATCTGTCGATGCGTTTCCGAGAGCTTTAATGCCCCGTTCTGCCGCGTGTTAGTGCGGCAGATATGCGAGCTGGCTTCCAAAATGCTGTTATCTCCGCTGTAAATCTGACGATTCCCTGCGCGATGCTTTCCAGCCTCGCGCAGCCATGACTTCCGCTTTCCCTCGCCCTTTTCTACCGTAGCGGCTCCACAACAAGGAGCATCATTATGGACAGACAACGCGGTTTTACCCTTATCGAATTAATGATTGTGATTGGCATCGTCGCCATTCTCAGCGCCATCGGTTTACCGGCCTATCAAAACTACCTGCAACGCGCAGCGCTCACCGACATGCTGCAAACCATGGTGCCGTACAAAACAGCAGTAGAACTCTGTGCCATTGAGCGCGGCGGACCGGCGCAGTGTCAGGCAGGAGAACGCGGCATTCCGGTGGCCAAAGGTTCACGCTATGTGGCAACGCTGAGCGTGGTCAACGGAACCATCAACCTGACCGGCCAGGAAAGTCTCAGCGGATTAACGGTTGAAATGCTGCCGATTTGGAGCGCAACGGATGGCACGTTGAGCTGGCAACGCACTTGTACCAGCGATAACAGCAGCCTGCGCGATAGTTGCCTTGAGCAGTTCCGCTTTGCCGACAAGGATGCCAACTGATGGACAACCCTAATAGTGCGCTGCACACGTTGTGCGCCCGTTACCAGGCGGTGATTCTGCACCATGACGCCACGCTACTGCGCGTAGCGGTAGCCGACACACCCGATCCGCTGCTGCTGGAAGCGCTACAGTTCGCCAGCCAGTGCAAGGTGGAGGTCGAGTGCTGGCCTGCGGCACGGCTTGAGCAGTTGCTGCACGAGCCGGATGCCGCTGCAGCACCACGTGAACAGGCCAGCGCTGAGTCAGCGATTAACGCGGTCGATCAGATTTTGCGCCAGGCCATTCAGCGGCGCGCCTCAGATGTGCATTTTGAACCGCAGCGCCATGGACTGCGGGTGCGTCTGCGCATCGATGGCGTGTTGCACAAACTACCTCAGCCTTCTGAAGCACAACCCGCGGCGATTCTGGCGCGCCTGAAAATTCTTGGAGGATTGGATATCGCCGAACGGCGTCTGCCGCAGGACGGACAGTTTACGCTGGAAATAGAGGACAAACTGGCGGCGTTTCGTCTCTCAACGCTACCGGTAAGCCAGGGCGAAAAAGCCGTGGTGCGGCTGCTACAAAGTGAAAACAGCGCCATCACCCTCGATAAACTCGGCATGCCCGCAGCACAGCTGCGTTTACTGAAAAACGCGCTGGCGAAACCGCAGGGTTTGATTCTGGTCACCGGACCGACCGGCAGCGGTAAAACCTTCACGCTCTATAGCGGGTTAAGCGCGCTTAATGTGCCAGAGAAGAACGTTTGTAGCGTGGAAGATCCGGTTGAGATCCCGCTGGATGGTATTAATCAAACGCAGATCCAGCCGCGTAGCGGGCTCGATTTCAATCGTGTGCTGCGCGCACTACTGCGCCAGGATCCCGATGTGATTATGGTGGGGGAAATCCGTGATGCCGAAACGGCCAGCATCGCCGTCAAAGCAGCGCAGACCGGCCATCTGGTGCTTTCCACACTGCATACTAACTCGACTGCTGAAACCCTGACGCGCCTGCGCCAGATGGATATTCCCGGTTATCTGCTGGGCCCCGCTTTGCAGTTGGTGGTGGCGCAGCGTCTGGTCAGACGCTTGTGCGTGCATTGCCGTCAGCCGGGACAAGCCATCGCCCATCTGCCGGCCGAACTCTGGCCGGGCACACTGCAAACCTGGCGAGCGCCGGGCTGTGATCACTGCTTCTCCGGCTATTACGGGCGGCTGGCGCTGTTTGAAGTCTTGCCGCTAACCAGCAAATTGCAGAATGCTATCTCGGCAGATATGCCGCTGGAACATCTGCTAACGCTGGCAAATGAACAGGGAATGAAAACATTGCTAGCTGCGGGGCTGGAAGCAGTAAGTCGTGGCGATACTTCTTTCGAAGAGATGCAGCGCGTGGTGGGACTGGGCGATGGCTAATCTCTATCATTTCTGCTGGCAGGCTCTTGATACCATGGGTGTGCTGCAGGAGGGCGAATCACTTAATGCCAGCCAGGATGCGTTGCTCAATCAACTCTCCGATCGCGGCATGCTGCCGGTGAACTGGCAGCGTGGAAAATGCTGGCGTTCGCGCGACTGGAAGTGGCAGCAAAAAATCGATTTGGTGCGGCAACTGGCGACGCTGCTAAAGGCCGGCTTACCGCTGGCGGAAAGTCTGATTCTGCTGGCAGAAGGCCATCCTCATGCCGGTTGGCGGGTATTACTGAAAGGATTGCAGCGCCGCGTCATCGCCGGTGAGCCCTTCTCGCAAGCCTTGCAGGAGTGGCCGCAAATCTTTCCCCCGCTGTTTCCCGCTTTGATGCAAGTGGGTGAATTAACCGGCCAACTCGATGAGTGCTGTCGCCAGCTGGCGCAGCAGCAAAGCAAGCAGCAATACTTACGGCAAAAAGTGGTGAAGGCGCTGCGCTATCCCCTGTTTATCTTGCTGGTAGCGCTCGCGGTCAGTGCTGGCATGCTGCTGTTTGTTTTGCCAGAATTTGTCTCTGTCTATGCCAGTTTTGATGCGCCGCTGCCCGCTTTTACTGCTGCGGTGATGTCGCTGTCAGAACTGCTGCAGAAGGCCGCGCTGCCGCTGTCGCTAGTAGGTGCCGTATCAGTGATGATTGTGCATCAGACTTATCGACGTTCGGTACCGTGGCAAAAGCGCGTACATCAATGGTTACTGCGTATGCCACTGTTATCTCCGCTGTGGCGCGGCGGGCAGCTCAGCCAGATATACGCCATCCTGCAACTTACACAACAATCCGGTTTGACCTTATTGCAAAGCCTGCAGGCGGTTGAAGTGACTTTGGTATCGCGATTGTGGCGCGATGCCATCATTCAGTTGCAGCAACACATTGCTGCGGGTGCGCCGCTGCATCAGGCGCTGCAACAGCATCTGCTGTTTACACCCCTGTGTGCCCAACTCATCCGAGTGGGTGAAGAAGCAGGTGCGTTAGATGTGATGCTGGCACGGCTGGCGGAGTGGCACGAGGCGCAAACATTAGCGCGCGCTGATGCTCTGGCGGCATCGCTGGAACCGATGATGATGGTGGTAATCGGCGGGATTGTTGGCACCTTAGTGATTGCAATGTATCTGCCGGTATTTGGTCTTGGCGATGCCATTCGATGACGGGCACGCGCGATGCGCGCCCGTTGGCAGAGATTAACGAGTGAACACGCGGTTCTCTTGTTCAGCGACGCGGATAAAGGTGGTGCGTTTCGTCAGCTCTTTCAATCGTTCAGCACCGACGTAGGTACAGGCCGAACGTAAACCGCCGAGGATATCTTTAACCGTCTCCTCAACCGGGCCGCGCACTGGTAACCGCACGGTTTTGCCTTCCGCCGCACGGTATTGTGCGACACCGCCAACGTGGCGTTTCATCGCCGATTCGGAGCTCATGCCGTAGAACAGCATAAATTTCTCACCCTGTTCTTCAACGATGGTTCCTTCACACTCGTCATGTGCCGCAAGCATGCCGCCGAGCATGGTGAAATCTGCACCGCCCCCGAAAGCTTTGGCAATGTCACCTGGAACCGAGCAGCCGCCGTCGCTGACGATCTGTCCGCCTAAACCGTGTGCCGCATCTGCGCACTCGATAACGGCAGAAAGCTGAGGATAACCAACGCCGGTCTTCACGCGTGTGGTGCACACTGAGCCGGGGCCAATACCCACTTTGACGATGTCTGCGCCAGACAAAATCAGTTCTTCCACCATTTCACCGGTAACCACGTTGCCTGCGCAGATGGTTTTACCAGGGAAGCTTTCACGCACGCGCAGCAGGAACTGAACGAAGTGCTCAGAGTAGCCGTTAGCAACGTCGATACAGATAAAGTTGAGCTGCGGTGATAACGCCAGAATGGCGGATAACTTCGTTAGATCTGATTCTGAGGTACCGGATGAGACCATCACATGACTCAGCACCGCCGCTGGCGCGCGCTGCACAAACGCCTGCCACTCTTGCACGCTGTAATGTTTATGCACTGCGGTCAGTACGTTAAAACTCGCCAGGGCTTCAGCCATCGTGAAAGTACCGACGGTATCCATGTTGGCGGCAATAATCGGTATGCCACTCCAGTTCAAGCCTGAGTGTTTAAAGGTGAAGGTGCGTTCCAGCTCAACCTCGGAACGGCTTTTCAAAGTGGAACGTTTTGGGCGGATCAAAACATCTTTAAAGCCCAGTTTTAGATCTTCTTCAATGCGCATAGCTGTTTATCCTGGTTAGTGACGACGAACCGCGGTTCGGGTAGCGCTCACGGCTCCAGTGTCGTTATCATACGCGCCATTCGTTCCGCGACAAGACTGCGAATTTCACTTTATTTAGGCTACAATCCCTTAAATTTAGCTGAGAAAATTGATTGTGATCATGCTCTCATCTTGCTGTGGTTAATCGCCGCTCACGATATAAATTTTGCGAGAACGCTATGCCTTATACCGTTGCGCTCACCGGCGGCATTGGCAGTGGTAAAACCACTATTGCCAACGCTTTCGCAGCGCTAGGCGTTGATATTATTGACGCTGACGTCATTGCCAGAGAAGTTGTTGAGCCCGGAACGCCTGCCCTAAAGGCGATTGCTCAGCGTCATGGAGATACCATTTTGACGGCAGAAGGCACGCTCTATCGTGCGCGGCTTCGTGAAATTATTTTCCAACAGCCACAAGAGAAAAACTGGCTCAATCAGCTGCTTCATCCACTCATCAACGCCCGCACGCAACAATTAAAATTATTGGCCACCTCACCTTATGTGCTTTGGGTGGTGCCGCTGTTGGTCGAAAACGGCTTACAGCATCAGGCCGATCGCGTGTTGGTCGTGGATGTGGATACCGCCACGCAGTTGCAACGCACCCAACAGCGAGATGGTATTTCGCTAAGTCAGGCGAAAAATATTCTTGCCGCACAGGCTAGTCGTGAACAGCGTCGGGCCTGTGCGGATGACATCATTGATAACAGTGGTACGCCTGAACAGGTGCTACCGCGCGTTGCTGAGCTTCACCAGCGCTATCTACGCCTGGCAGCAACCGGAAAGGATTAACATCATGAGCACAATTGTTCTTTTTGAACACCCTTTGAATGAGAAGATGCGCACCTGGCTGCGCGTCGAATATCTAATTGATCAGCTGCATGAAACGGTGCCGGTTAACGGTTCGGTATCAGCACTTGGCGTTTTCCGTATTCTTAGCGATTTACTGGATATTTTTGAGCGCGGAGATATGCGCACTGAATTGTTAAAAGAACTGGAGCGCCAGCAACAAAAATTACGCGCCTGGCTGGATGTGCCAGGCATTGATGAACTGCGCGTGAATGATCTGCGTCAGCAGCTGAAGCAATGCTCAAGCGAACTCATGGCGGCACCGCGCATGGGCCAACAGTTACGTGAAGATCGCCTGGTTGCTCTGGTACGTCAGCGTTTGAGCATTCCCGGCGGCTGCTGCAGTTTCGATCTACCCAGCCTGCACATCTGGCTGCATCAGGAGCAAGCGGTGCGAGATGTTCAGGTGAATGGCTGGCTGGCATCACTGAATCCGCTGCGTAATAGTTTGACGATGATCCTCGATTTGGTGCGTCAGTCTGGCATATTTCGTCATCAAACCAGCCTCAACGGTTTTTATCAGGATAACGCCGAAGGATCCGATTTACTGCGCCTGCAATTAACTCTGGAAGACGCGCTGTACCCACAAGTCTCGGGTCACAAAAGCCGTTATGCGATTCGTTTCCTGCCATTAGACAGCGAACGTGGAGAAGTACCAGCCCGACTGAATTTTGAATTAGCTTGTTGTTAGAGGAAGTTATGCCGGAAGAGATAATTACCGTACCTTGCCCCAATTGTCGTCGCGATGTGATTTGGGATGAGTTGAGCCCGTGGCGGCCATTCTGCAGCAAACGTTGCCAGCTGATTGATTTAGGTGAATGGGCAGCAGAAGAGAAACGTATTCCCAGCAGCGGTGACCAGATGGACAGCGATGACTGGAGCGAAGAACAGCAGTAAAAAGTAAGGGGCTTAGCGCCCCTTCACTTAAATCTCGCCAGCCACTAATCGGCTGATCAATTCATGGTTCGCAGGCGGAAATTCATCCGCGACCAAATCCTGCTGTTCGACCCAACGCTGTGGCTGACCTTCACGACCATAAGGTTCGCCGTTCCAGCCTTCAACCAGGAAGAAATGCAGCGTAACGCGCAGATCTTCATAACTGTGATCGGCCTGACCAATCGCGCTTGCCGACGTGACTTCAATACCGGTTTCTTCCATCAGCTCACGCTTGAGCGCCTGCTCGGCAGATTCATCTTGTTCAATTTTTCCGCCGGGAAACTCCCACTTATTCGCCATGTAGGAGCTTGCCGCACGCTGGGCAAGGAAGATTTGACGTTCTGTATTGCGAATAATGCCCACCGCAACCTGCAGGTGTTTCATAAGCTGGATTCCGCTTTTTTAATAAAATGAGCGCTGAGTGTAAATCAGACATCGAGTGATGTTAACCGTTGAGCGGAAAGTGACGTACCACGCCCTACAAAAGCCAGTGATTAAGACATGTCGTAAGGATCGCAACCGGGAATGTTGGGAATACTCGCAGCACTTTCTTCTGTTAAACCCGACTACCTATGGAATTCAAAGAAACAACGTTTCTGGCGCAAACTACGCCGGAACAATTACATGCCCTACGCCATCTGGTATTTCATGACATCCTGACGTTAGACAGCGCAAAGAACACCTTAACATGGTGGCCTGAACACAAAGTTATTTCGTTGAATGAAGCGCAAAAACGATTCTTCTCTTGTCTGTTGCTGCGGATTACCTCGAAGCGTCAGATTATTGCCACCGTTTGGAATGAGAGCTATCCGAGCATTAGCGATAACAATTACCATCAGCTACTGTTCCAAAGCCGGGCGCTGTTGAAGCGAGCTGGCTTACCGGATGGTTTACTGGTCACGCTGCCGTATCATGGCGTGCGCCTAAATGAAGAGAAACTCATGGCGATAACACGCTAAATCGTCAGCAAAAAAAAAGGAGCCCGAAGGCTCCTTTTTTTATCAGGCCAGACGGCCGTGGCACTGCTTGTATTTTTTGCCGGAACCACATGGGCAGAGATCATTACGGCCCACTTTACGCTCCCCGCCTTGTGCGGCTAACGCTTCGGCTGCTGCGGTGGCATCATCAACATGGCTCAGCTGCTGCTGTTGCGCTAAACGCTCCGCTTCTTCACGACGCTGCTGCTCCATCGCTTCCACTTCTTCTGGCATGCGTACCTGAACTTTGCTCAGGGTGCTAATCACTTCGTACTTCAGTGATTCAAGCATCGCCGCAAACATAGAGAAGGATTCACGCTTGTATTCCTGCTTCGGATCTTTCTGGGCATAACCGCGCAGGTGGATGCCCTGACGCAGGTAATCCATCGCTGCCAGATGCTCTTTCCACAACGAATCCAGCGTTTGCAGCATCACGCCTTTCTCAAAGTTGCGCATCATCTCTTCGCCAACCACTTCTTCTTTAGCAGCATAGCTTTCCGCGGCGTGGGTCATGATACGTTCGCGCAGCGTCTCTTCGTGAAGATCGGGCTCTTTATCCAACCACTCAGCAATAGGCAAGTTCAGATCGAAGTCGTTACGCAGACGCTCTTCCAGGCCGGCAACATCCCACATCTCTTCCAGTGACTGCGGCGGAATGTAGGTATCAATGGTAGTTTTGTAGACATCTTCACGGATGCTATTGATGGTTTCAGACACATCAGACACATCCAGCAGTTCGTTACGCTGGCTGTAGATGGCGCGACGCTGATCGTTGGCAACGTCATCGTATTCCAGCAGCTGTTTACGAATATCGAAGTTGCGGCTCTCCACTTTACGCTGCGCGTTGGCAATCGCTTTAGTCACCCATGGATGCTCGATTGCTTCGCCTGGCTTCATGCCCAGTTTACGCATCATGTTCGATACGCGATCTGAAGCGAAGATACGCATCAATGCATCTTCCATCGACAGGTAGAAGCGTGAAGAACCGGCATCACCCTGACGACCCGCACGACCACGCAGCTGGTTATCGATACGGCGAGATTCGTGACGCTCAGTACCAATAATGTGCAGACCGCCTGCAGCCAGCACCGCATCGTGACGCAGTTTCCACGCTTCTTTCATCGCCTGAATCTGCTCTTCGGTTGGCTCGTCCATTGCGGCGAGTTCAGCCTGCCAGCTCCCGCCCAGCACGATATCGGTACCACGACCGGCCATGTTGGTTGCGATAGTAACCGCTGCAGGCTGACCCGCCTGAGCAACGATATCCGCTTCGCTGGCATGGAATTTGGCATTCAGTACGCTGTGTTTAATGCCCGCGCGCGTCAGTTCATTGGAAACGACTTCAGATTTCTCAATCGAAATTGTACCCACTAACACCGGCTGCCCTTTAGCAGTGCAGGCACGGATGTCTTCGATAATGGCGTCAATCTTCTCTTTCTCGGTCATGTAGACCAGATCGGCCATATCTTTACGCACCATCGGACGGTTGGTTGGCACCACGATCGTGTCGAGTTTATAGATGGAGCTGAATTCGAATGCTTCGGTATCTGCGGTACCGGTCATACCGGCCAGTTTCTCGTAGATACGGAAGTAGTTCTGGAAGGTAATGGAAGCCAGCGTCTGGTTTTCATTCTGGATTTCCACGCCTTCTTTCGCTTCAACCGCCTGATGCAGACCATCTGACCAGCGGCGACCTTGCATGGTACGGCCGGTGTGCTCATCAACGATGACCACTTCGCCATCTTTAACGATGTAATCAACATCGCGGGTGAAGAGTGCATGAGCACGCAGCGCCGCAGTAACATGGTGCATCAGCATGATGTTGGTCGGGGAGTAGAGTGACTCGCCCTCTACCATGATGTTTTGGCTAACCAGCAGCTCTTCAACTTTTACCAGGCCGCGCTCGCTCATGTGTGCCTGGCGCGCTTTTTCATCAACCCAGAAATCGCCTTCGCCCTGGAAGGTTTCAGAGTCTTCTTTTTCCTGACGCACCAGATGCGGGATGATCTTGTTAACTTTGGTATAAAGCTCAGAACTGTCTTCCGCCGGACCAGAGATGATCAGTGGCGTACGTGCTTCATCGATCAGGATTGAGTCGACTTCATCCACCAATGCGTAATGCAGCTTACGCTGCACGCGCTCTTCCGGACTGAACGCCATGTTGTCGCGCAGGTAGTCGAAGCCGTATTCGTTGTTGGTGCCGTAGGTGATGTCAGCGGCATAAGCTGCACGCTTAGCCACGGCTGGCATGTTTGGCAGGTTAATGCCGATGGTCAGGCCAAGGAATTCAAACAGTGCACGGTTATTTTCGGCATCACGCTGCGCCAGATAGTCATTGACGGTAACAACGTGCACGCCTTTGCCGCTCAGCGCGTTCAGGTAAGCGGGCAGAGTCGCGGTCAGGGTTTTACCTTCACCGGTGCGCATCTCTGCGATGCAACGTTCGTTGAGCACCATGCCGCCAATCAGCTGCACATCAAAGTGACGCATACCGAAGACGCGCTTACTTGCTTCACGTACGGTGGCAAAGGCCTCAGGAATCAGGCTCTCAAGGCTTTCGCCTTTTTTCAGGCGCTCGCGGAACAGGTCAGTTTTCGCTTTCAGTTCATCGTCAGAGAGCTTTACGAAATCCGGCTCCATCTTATTGATGACGTCGACGATTTTGCGCATACGGCGCAGAGTACGATCATTGCTGCTGCCGAATACTTTAGTTAATAATTTGATTAACATGATAAATTTTTCTCAATTCAGCCGTGATTTCACGGGCTGCAAAATCTGATTCAGGATGTGGAAAAAACGTTAGCAGTTAAGCAATGAAAGGCCCGGCGCGGATGCCATGAATAGCAGCTTGCCAATCAGCAGAGGAAAGGATTTGTGGTTCGTTGTGACGCAGGTTTTGTTGCGGCTCAACAACAGTCAGCGATTGCGCCGGAGAAGTCAGCAACGCCTGAAGCGAACCTATCAACGCCAGCTTTTGTGCCGTTAGCGGCACAGCTTGATCGGCTTCCGCCTGAGCGGGCGGCGTCATACTAAAGGAAAGGTGGCGAATAACGGTGCGAATCGCATGCTGGTGCCAGTAATCGACGTTGAAATTCGGTCGACGCGCGCTTTCCTGCAGACGAATTAGATGGTCAAAATGGACAACATTGCCGACAAACAGGCTGCTGATCGGCGAATCATTTGCTTTCGGCTCAGAACTTTGCGCACAGGCAGGCAAACCTAAACTGGCCGCCACCATCCCCAACAGGAGATGTGGCCAGAAATAGCGTCTGCCTAATTGTCGCCAGCGTGAGAAAATCCCGATCACAATCCGTCCACAATGCATTGAATAAAGTAATAAAGCGGTAGCAAAAATCTGCGTTACCCAGCTTATGTGAGCGCCAGATGATAGCACTTATGTGGGGCTTCGACACCAGTGATTAAAGGGGCTTCGGCGGAATTCACGTTTTTTTGTACAGGGTTTCGCCAGTTGCTACAGCGAATTGAGATCGGCTTGGCAGGAATAAAAATGAGGCAATAAAAAACGGCAGGTTCAACTGACCGGAGAGGGTGTCAGCGAAACCTGCCGTTTTATGTCTGACTTACGCCAGAACTAAATTTGGTGCTTTGAATGCCAGTGGCAGTTCAGCTTCATCTTCGAAGGTCGCCCATTCCCAGGCTTCCTGCTTAGCCAGAACCGCTTGTAGCAACTTGTTGTTCAACGCATGGCCCGATTTAAAGGCGGTAAACGCGCCAATAACATTATGGCCGCACATGAACAGGTCGCCGATTGCATCGAGCATTTTATGACGAACAAATTCGTCTTCAAAGCGCAGACCGTCTTCGTTTAATACGCGGAAATCATCAAGGCCAATCGCACAATCTAAACTACCGCCCAGGCACAGGCCTTTAGACTGCAGATATTCGATTTCACGCATAAAGCCAAAGGTGCGCGCACGGCTGATTTGGCGAACAAAGTTCTCAGCCGAGAAGTTGAGCTGGTAACGCTGCGAGCTTGAGTCGATCGCTGGATGTTTGAAGTCGATAGTAAAGTCGAGTGAGAAACCGTTATACGGCTTGATCTCGGCCCACTTATCGCCATCTTCCACACGCACCGTTTGCTTAACGCGTACGAATTTCTTCGCGCTGCTTAGCTCTTCGATGCCAGCGTCCATCAGCAAATAGACAAAAGGCGCGGCACTGCCATCCATGATCGGGATTTCCGGTGCATCAACTTCAACAATAATGTTGTCGATGCCCAAGCCCGCCAATGCGGCGTTCAGGTGTTCAACGGTTGAAATACGTACGCCTTCATCGTTCACCAGGCAAGTACTCAGCATGGTGTCGCGCACATATTTTGCATCAGCCGGGAAATCTACCGGTGGATTCAAGTCAGTGCGACGATAGATGACCCCGGTGTTAGCCGACGCAGGGCGTAACGTCAGTGTGACTTTCTTGCCGGTATGCAAACCGACACCAGTCGCCTGAACAATACGTTTTAATGTCCTTTGTTTGATCATCGCTTTATCTCGCAATATTACCTGTCCGACCGCCAGTATAAATTACCAGCGGGCGAATACTTTAGCACAAAGAGCGGAGAATCCCAATTCTCGGGATATTCTTAATCAGCCTGCTTACGCAAGAAGGCTGGAATATCAAGGTAATCGGGTTCTTTGCTGGATGCCGCCGGTTGGTCATTCACCACTTTCGCAGCCGGTTTCTGCTCCTGCGGCAGCGGCGCCATGCCGTGCTGCTGGTAGCGATGATCCATCACTGGCTGAGTGGCCGGCTTGTTGGTCACCAGCGTGATTTCCGGACGCTTATCCATGCCGATGCCGGTTGCAACTACGGTAACACGCAGTTCGTCGTTCATCTCTGGATCCAGAGAAGTACCGATAACCACGGTTGCGTTGTCAGAAGCGAAGGCGCGGATGGTGTTACCCACGGTTTCAAACTCATCAAGACGCAGGTCGAAGCCCGCAGTAATGTTGACCAGTACGCCGCGCGCGCCGGACAGATCGATGTCTTCCAACAGCGGAGAAGAGATAGCCATTTCTGCCGCTTCTTCCGCACGATCTTCACCACATGCCACGCCTGAACCCATCATGGCGTAACCCATTTCTGACATCACGGTACGTACGTCCGCAAAGTCAACGTTCATCAGGCCAGGACGGGTAATCAGTTCGGCGATACCCTGTACAGCGCCTTTTAATACGTCGTTGGCTGCGCCAAACGCATCCAACAGAGAAATACCGCGCCCCAGAACTTTCAGCAGCTTGTCGTTTGGAATAGTAATCAGTGAATCGACATGCTTAGACAGTTCAGCGATACCTTGCTCGGCAAAAGCCATACGCTTTTTGCCTTCAAAGTTGAACGGCTTAGTTACCACCGCAACGGTCAGGATACCCAAATCTTTTGCCACTTCAGCCACAACTGGCGCTGCACCAGTACCGGTACCGCCGCCCATGCCAGCTGCGATGAACACCATGTCTGCACCATCCAGCGCAGCACGCAGTGCTTCGCGATCCTCTTCTGCAGAGTTGCGGCCCACTTCTGGGTTCGCACCTGCACCAAGACCTTTGGTGATATTGGTCCCGATCTGGATCGTCTGGCCGACCGCTGTCTTACGCAACGCTTGCGCGTCGGTGTTCACAGCGAAGAATTCCACACCTTCGATACGCTCGCGTACCATGTGCTCTACGGCGTTGCCACCGCCACCGCCGACGCCGATGACTTTAATCACCGCGTCATTGGTTAATTCCATAGGTTCAAACATGATTTCTCTCCGTTATGTGCCTGTCGCCTGGAGATCATAAACATTGCCAGCATGATCTCCTTTTTCAAAAATTAAAACTCTTTCTTCAGCCAGCTGTTGATTCGCTTGAACCAGTTGCCCACTGAAGCACGTTTTTCCGTTTCTGCATCACCGTTCATGTGTGACTCTTTGCCGTAATGCAGCAGGCCAACCGCCGTAGAGTAATACGGCTCCTGCGCATAGTCCGTCAGGCCGGTGATGTTAAGCGGCTGTCCGATGCGCACTTGCGTGTGGAACACGCGCTGTGCGCAGGCTGCCAAACCTTCAATCTGCGCCGCACCACCGGTCAGCACGATACCGGCCGCCAGATGGTGTTTCACGCCTTGCTGGCGCAGCTGCTCCTGTAATTGCAGAATCTCGTCGTTGACCAGATTCAACAGTTCGGTGTAACGCGGCTCGATGACTTCAGCCAGCGTTTGACGCTGCAGGCTACGTGGTGGACGTCCACCTACGCTCGGCACTTCAACATTTTCGTCTTTGCCGACAATCGAGCCCAATGCACAACCGTGACGCACTTTAATCGCTTCTGCGTCGGTCGGCGGTGTACCAAAAGCGTAAGCGATATCGCTGGTTACCACGTTCCCGGCATACGGGATCACTTTGGTGTGACGCAGTGCACCGCCAGTATAGACAGCGATATCCATTGTACCGCCACCGATATCAACAACACAGACGCCCAGCTCACGTTCATCTTCCGTCAGTACGGAGAAACTGGATGCCAACCCGGCAAAAATCAGTTGGTCAACTTTCAGGCCGCAACGTTCAACGGCTTTGACAATATTTTTTGCCATATCATTGTGGCACGTGATCAAATGTACTTTCGCCTGCATACGTACGCCAGAAAGTCCCACTGGATTCTTAATGCCTTCCTGATAATCGATGGCATATTCCTGCGGGATAACATGCAGAATACGATGCTCATCACGTACGCGAACGGATTTCGCCGTATGCACCACGTTCTCTACATCATCCTGAGTCACTTCCTCTTCCGAAATCGGAACCATCCCGATTTCGTTCTGGCAACTGATATGTTTGCCCGATAAAGCAAGGTAGACCGAGGAAATCTGGCAGTCCGCCATCAATTCAGCCTGATCGATGGCGCGCTGTACGCATTTCACCACCGATTCCAGATCGTTTACGCCGCCTTTATCCATGCCGCGAGACGGGCAACTGCCCACCCCAATAATATTGACCATACCATCGGGCAGAATTTCCCCAACCAGGGCGGACACCTTCGCGGTGCCAATTTCGAGTCCTACTACCAGTTTTCTGTCCGTTGCCTTGATCATTGTGGTTTAGCCTGTGCCTGGTTCTGTTGCTGATTACTGTCCTGTGGCTCTATCGGTGCAGCGGCCCAACCAACTGCGGCGCCCGAATCGTAGCGCAAATCAACGTACGTGATGCGCTGGTTCTGACTCTGGCCCTGCTGCTGCAAATCCGGATAAAGCTCAATAAAACGGTTCAGACGCTTCATGGTATCGCTACGACCTAATTCGATGCGCACATCGTCACTGGTCACTAATTGCCACGAGCGCCGCGCCGTCATCGACGCGACCTTCAGGGTAAACTTGTTAGCCTTTAATACATCACTCATGGTGTGATAGCCGGCTAACACCTCGTTTTCACTGCCTTCCGGACCGTACAGCATCGGCAACGTTTCTTTGCCAACGTGACTGGCCGGAACGCTGAAGGAAACGCCAGCGGCGTCCACCATATGTGAGTCATTCCAGCGTGCAACCGGAACATACTCCACCAGATTTATCTTCAGCTCATCAGGCCACTGCTTGCGCACACTGACCTGCTTAATCCAGGGTAAACGCTCAATCTGCTGCTGGATGATATCCACGTTCTGCGACATGAAGGTTCCCGGCGCGCCAAGCGATAAAATGGCCTGACGAATATCATCATGCGTGGTGTAGTGGGTTTGCCCGGTCACCACCAGCTTCGATAACGGCAAGCGTGACGCGTCATTCATCCACTTCAGCACCACGAGGCCACCCGCCACCATAATGCCCAACACAATCAACAGGAACACCATGCCAAACAGTCGCGCACCGTTGCTGCGCCCGGAGCGTGTCCGCTCCTGAGGTTCGCGATTGCGTACTCGTATCGCTGCCTGAGACATATCAGTCAGCCAGCTCCAGAATACGCGCCACCAGCTGCGGGAAGCTGTATCCCGCTTGCTTCGCGGCCATCGGCACTAAACTGTGGCTGGTCATGCCGGGCGAAGTATTCACTTCCAGCAGCTGGAAGTTGCCCTCACCGTCAGCCATCACGTCCACGCGACCCCAGCCGCTGCAACCCAATGCGCGCCAGGCTGACCACACCAACGTCTGCAATTCTGCTTCCTGCTCGGCGCTTAATCCGCTCGGGCAGAAGTATTCAGTATCGTCAGAAATGTATTTAGCTTCATAGTCATAGAACTCGCTGGCGGTTTTAATTCTGATAGAAGGCAGAATTTGCTCACCCACGATGCCCACGGTGTATTCCGCGCCGCTCAGAAAAGCTTCGATCAGCACGTCATCATCATGACGAAAGGCTTCTTCAAGCGCTGCGGGTAATGCATCCGCATGGTTCACGCGGCTGATACCGACGCTAGAACCTTCGCAGCTTGGCTTGACAAACAGCGGTAAACCCAGCGCCTCAATGGCTTTGGTAGTATCCGCGTTTAAACCTTGTTCATGCTGCTGACGCGTCAGCCAGACAAATTTGCCTGAAGGTAATCCCCTGCCCTGCCACAGCAATTTGCTGCGCAGCTTATCCATGGTGATGGCGGAAGCCATCACACCGCTGCCGGTATAGGGCAGTTGCAGAAACTCCAGCACCGCTTGCAGCGTGCCGTCTTCGCCACCACGACCGTGCAAAGCAATAAACGCTTTAGCGAAGCCTTGCTGTTTCAGGTCAAGCACCGACACATCACGCGTATCGACTGCATGCGCATCAATGCCCATTTCACGCAGTCCGGCCAGCACTGCCGCACCGGACATCAGCGACACATCACGCTCGGCCGAGGTGCCGCCCATCAATACTGCAACCTTCTCAGTCATGGCGCGCCTCCGACTTAACGGCAGGCTGTAATTCGTTTTCGGCCAGCTTGCGGGCAATCTTGCCGATGTTGCCTGCACCCTGCACGATCACCAGATCGTCGCCCGACAGCAACGGTGCCAGCGCATCTGGCAGCGCGTCATGCTCAGAGACCAGAATCGGATCAACTTTGCCACGGTTACGAATCGCGCGGCACAGCGAGCGGCTATCAGCGCCAGGAATCGCCGCTTCACCCGCCGGATAGACATCCAGCATCAGCAACACATCCACCTGCGACAGCACATTCGCGAAATCATCAAACAGGTCACGCGTACGCGTGTAGCGATGCGGCTGGAACACCATCACCAGCTTCTTGTCAGGCCAGCCCGCACGTGCGGCTTTGATGGTGACATCCACTTCGGTGGGATGGTGGCCGTAATCGTCGACCAGCATCGCACTGCCTGGATTACCATTGACGGCGGCGGTATCGAACTCGCCCAGCACGTCAAAGCGTCGTCCGGTGCCCTGGAAGCTCTCCAGCGCGGCCAGAATCGCGTTATCTTCAATCCCCTCTTCGCTGGCAACAGCTACCGCGGCGGCTGCGTTCAGCGCGTTATGACGGCCAGGCGCATTCAGCGTCACTTTCAGCACCGGCTTATCCTGACGAATAATGGTGAAGTGGCCTTGTGCGCCACGCTGCTCGTAATTCTCGATACGCACATCCGCGTCATCGCTGAAGCCGTAGGTGGTTACCTGGCGGCCTACGCGTGGGATCAGGTCACGAATCACTGCATCATCCACGCACATTACCGCGCGTCCATAGAATGGCAGGTTGTGCAGGAAGTTAATGAACGTCTGCTTCAGGTTCTCGAAATCGCCCTGATAAGTGTCCATGTGATCCGCTTCGATGTTGGTGACAATTGCCACCATCGGTTGCAGATGCAGGAAGGACGCATCACTTTCATCTGCTTCAGCAATCAGATAACGGCTGCTGCCCAGGCGCGCATGCGTGCCTGCGGCTTTAACCAAGCCACCGTTAACGAAGGTGGGATCCAGCCCGCCTTCCGCGTAAATGCTGGTCACCATCGCGGTGGTGGTGGTTTTACCGTGCGTGCCCGCAACGGCGATGCCGTGACGGAAACGCATCAGTTCAGCCAACATCTCAGCACGACGAATCACGGGAATACGCTGCTCACGGGCGGCAACCAGTTCAGGGTTATCCTGCGCTACGGCCGTCGACACCACGACAACGCTGGCATCGGTGACGTTTTCCGGACGATGGTTGAAATAAATCGTCGCACCCAGCGCAGCCAGATGCTGTGTCACCGCGTTCGGCGCCAGATCGGAACCGCTGATGTGATAGCCTTCGTTCGCCAACACCTCGGCAATACCGCCCATGCCAGCACCACCGATGCCGACAAAGTGAATGTGCCGGACGCGACGCATCTCGGGCACAATAGAACGCAGTTTTGCCAATTGTTGTGTATTCATCTGTTTCAATTACCTGTTTTTCCCGTTTGTACCTGCTAAAAGGTACGGGCCAAATCAACTGGCCGATTAATTTACTTCGCGACGCGCGCCACTTCATTTGCAACCCGCTCGGTTGCATCGGGAATCGCGACCTGACGGGCTTTTTCTGCCATCGCCAACAATGTGGTGCGATCCCAGTGACGCAGCGTGTCCGCTACCACAGCCGCGGTGAACTGCGGCTGCTCGAAAATTTTGGCTGCGCCCGCTTTTTCCAGCGGCAACGCATTCCAGTACTGCTGACGATCTTTGTGCTGAAACGGTACGAAAATTGCCGGTAAACCTGCGGCCGCCACTTCACTTACCGTCAATGCGCCCGAACGGCACACTACGACATCGGCCCAGGCGTAAGCTTCGGCCATGTCATCGATAAACTCGGTGACTTTGTGCTGCGGCTGGCCCGCTGCGCGGTAAGCCTGCTGCACGGTTTCCAGTCCGCCTTTACCGGTTTGATGCCAAACCGTAATGGCTTCGCCCAACGCTGCGGCCACTTGCGGCACGGTCTGGTTGAGGATGCGCGCGCCCTGGCTGCCGCCAACCACCAGCACGCGAATCGGGCCGAAACGTGCACTCAGTCGCTCTGCCGGTAACGGCAGCGCTAACACATCGGTACGCACCGGATTGCCAACCACTTCAGCATTTGGAAACGCCCCCGGAAACGCCTGCATCACTTTGGTGGCGATCTTCGCCAGCCACTTGTTGGTCAGTCCGGCAATGCCGTTCTGCTCATGCAGCACCACCGGAATACCGCAGCTCCACGCCGCTAAGCCGCCAGGGCCCGAAACGTAGCCACCCATTCCCAGCACTACATCCGGCTGCCAGCTCTTCATGATGCGACGCGCCTGGCGCCATGCATTGAAGATGCGTACCGGTGCCAGCAACTGCGCTTTTACACCTTTACCGCGTAAGCCGCTGATGCGGATAAAATCAATTTCAATGCCGTGTTTCGGCACCAAATCCGCTTCCATTCGGTCAGCGGTTCCCAGCCAGCGCACCTGCCAGCCTTGTTCCATCAGGTGATGGGCAACGGCCAGACCGGGGAACACATGTCCGCCAGTACCGCCTGCCATGACCATCAACCGTTTGCCACTCATCGTGCACCTCGGGTAAACGCCTGCGCTTTTGCCAAACGCGTTTCATAATCTATGCGCAATAAAAATACGATGGCGGTCGACATGATGATCAGACTCGAACCACCGTAACTGATCAGCGGCAGCGTCAGACCTTTCGTCGGCAGCATGCCAGCAGCTGCACCCACGTTAACCAGCGCCTGGAAGCTAAACCACACGCCAATTGAGCAAGCGAGGAAGCCTGAGAAGCGCTGATCGATCTCCAGAGCACGGCGACCAATCGACATCGCGCGAAAAGCGACGAAGAATACCATCAACAGCGCTAAAACCACACCGACATAACCCAACTCTTCACCGATGATGGAGAAGATGAAGTCAGTATGTGCTTCCGGCAGATATTCCAGTTTCTGCACCGAGTTGCCTAAGCCCTGCCCCCAGAACTCACCGCGCCCAAACGCCATCAACGATTGCGTCAGCTGGTAGCCGCTGCCGAAGGGATCTTCCCACGGGTTCCAGAAGGAGGTCACACGGCGCATACGGTATGGTTCGGCAATGATCAGCAGCACCACGGCGAAAATGCCGGAGCCGATGATCGCCAGGAACTGCCACATTTTCGCCCCGGCGAGGAACAGCATCGCCAGCGTGGTAACAAACAGCACAACGACGGTACCGAGATCCGGCTGCGCCAGCAGTAGCACGGCCAGCACCACCATCACGCCCATCGGCTTACAGAAGCCCCAGAAGTTGTTACGCACCTCTTCGACTTTGCGCACCAGATAGCTGGCGAGATAGCAGAACAGCGTCAACTTCGAAAGCTCGGCTGGCTGAATACGCAGCGGGCCAAGGGCAATCCAGCGCGATGCACCGTTTACCGAGCTACCGACGACCAATACGATCAGCAGCATCACCACGGAAACCATCAGCATCACGTTGCTGTAGCGCTGCCAGAAATCCATCGGGATGCGCAAGGTCACCAGCGCCATACCAAACGCCAAAGCGATATAAAACGCATCACGCTTGGCAAAGTAGAACGGATCTTCGTTCAGACGTTGACCAACCGGCATCGACGCCGACGTCACCATCACAAAACCAATCAGCGCCAGCCCAAAGGTCAGCCACAGCAACGTGCGATCGTACAGCACCACCGGCGCATCATCACTGTCGCGCGCGCCCATCACCCACTCACGCAGGCGCAACGACAGATAGTTGGCGATACCGGCTCCAGGAATGCGCATCAGCTCAACTCCTTCGCCAGTTGCGCGAACTGATCGCCGCGCTGTTCAAAATTACGGAACTGGTCAAGGCTGGCGCAGGCCGGTGATAACAGCACCATATCGCCGGCTTTAACCTGGGCGGCAATCTGCGTCATCGCCTGCTGCATGGTTTCAGTGCGCGTGGCGATCTCCGGACGCAATGCCGCTAACGCATCACCATCTCGACCAAAACAGAACAGCTTCACGTTGTCGCCCTGCAGATAGCGCGCCAGCGGGCTGAAATCAGCCGACTTGCCGTCGCCGCCCAGCAGCAGCCACAAGGTACCTTTCACCTGCAAGCCATTCAGCGCCGCTTCGGTGCTGCCAACATTGGTGGCTTTGGAATCGTTAATCCAGCGCACACCGTGGGCTTCATGCACCAGTTGGAAGCGGTGCGCCAGGCCGGTAAAGGTGGTTAAGGCTTTCAGGCTGGAAGCGCGTGGAATATTCACCGCGTCGGCCAATGCTAGCGCTGCCAGCGCGTTGGTGTAATTGTGTTGGCCGACCAGCGTCATCTCATCGGTGTTCAGGACTTTCTCGCCCTTTGCCCGCAGCCAGGTGCTGCCCTGCTGCTGATTGAGATGATAATCGCCGAGGTTGATACCGAAGCTTACGCAGCGCTGATCAACACCGCGCACCGGCATGGTCATGCCATCGTCAGCATTCACCACGCAGACGCTAGCGTTTTCGTAAATGCGCAGCTTGGCGGCACGATACTGCTGCATGCCGAGCGGGTAGCGATCCATGTGATCCTCGGTGAGATTGAGGATCGTCGCCGCAGCCGCTTTCAGGCTATGCGTGGTTTCCAGCTGGAAGCTGGAGAGTTCGAGTACATAAAGCTGTGCTGGCGATTTCAACAGCGTCAGCGCCGGCAAACCGATGTTGCCGCCCACGCCCACCTGCCAACCTGCAGCACGCGCCATTTCGCCTACCAGCGTCGTCACGGTGCTTTTGCCGTTCGAACCGGTGATTGCCACAATCGGAGCCTGCGCTTCACGGCAGAACAGCTCAATATCGCCGATGATTTCAATTCCGGCATCGGCGGCTTCGCTCAATGCAGGATGCGCCAGCGCGATGCCGGGGCTGGCGATAATCAGATCGGAGGCCAGCAACCAATCACTATTCATACCGCCAACATAGCGCTCCACCGAAGCTGGCAGTTTGTCCAGCCCCGGCGGCGAGACACGGGTATCCATCACGCGTGGCGTTACGCCTTGCGCGAGGAAGAAATCAACACAGGAGAGGCCAGTAATGCCTAATCCAATGATGACGACTTTTCTGCCCCGATAGTCAGCCATGATTAACGTACCTTCAGCGTTGCCAGGCCAATCAGCACCAGCATCAGCGAAATAATCCAGAAGCGCACGATGACGCGCGGCTCCGGCCAGCCTTTCAATTCATAGTGATGGTGAATCGGTGCCATGCGGAAAATACGTTGACCGCGCAGCTTGAACGATCCCACCTGCAGAATCACCGACAGCGTTTCGACCACAAACACGCCGCCCATGATTAACAGCAAGAATTCCTGACGCAGCAGTACGGCGATGGTGCCGAGCGCGCCACCCAGCGCCAGGGAGCCGACATCGCCCATGAACACTTGCGCTGGATAGGTGTTGAACCACAAAAATCCGAGTCCGGCTCCGACAATCGCGGTGCAGACAATCACTAATTCGCCCGCGTGCCGTAAATAAGGAATGTGCAGATATTCGGCAAACTTGACGTTACCGGTCGCCCACGCCACCAGCGCAAAGCCTGCTGCCACGAACACCGTTGGCATAATGGCTAAGCCATCAAGACCATCCGTTAAGTTAACCGCGTTGCCGGTACCGACAATCACGAAGTAGGCCAGCACCACGTAGAACAGGCCCAGCTGCGGCATCACGTCTTTAAAGAACGGCACCACCAGCTGCGTTGCAGGCGTATCTTTACCGGCGATAAACAGCGCGAACGCAACCGCCAGCGAAATTACTGACATCCAGAAATATTTCCAGCGCGCGATCAGGCCTTTGGTGTCTTTGCGCACCACCTTACGATAGTCATCCACAAAGCCGATGATGCCAAAACCGACCAGCACCACCAGTACGCACCAGACGTATGGATTAGACGGATAGGCCCACATCAGTACCGAAATGGTGATGGAGGTGAGGATCATCACGCCGCCCATGGTTGGCGTGCCGCGTTTGCTGAAGTGTGACTCTGGACCGTCGTTACGCACCACCTGGCCGATCTGCAGCTTCTGCAGCCAGGCAATCAGGCGCGGGCCCATCCACAGAGAAATGAACAAGGCGGTCAGCAGGCTGACAATGGCGCGAAACGTCAGATACGAAAAGACGTTAAAGCCGGAATAAAATGCGACCAGATGTTCGGCCAGCCAGACTAGCATGTTCCTTTCTCCTGTAAGCTCTGTACTACCTGCTCCATGGCGGCACTACGTGAACCTTTAACCAAAATAGTGATGTCCTGATGTTCGGACAGCAATGTGCGTAAACGTTCAGTTAGCGCGGTTTTTGTGGCGAAATGCTCGCCTTTACCGCTGTTTTCGCCAATCAGCTGGCTCAGAGTCCCAATGCTCAGCACGCGATCGACACCGGCCGCTTTGGCCGCATCGCCGACCTGGCGATGACACAGTTCGGCTTCATCACCCAATTCAGCCATATCGCCCACTACCATCACGCGGTAGCCCGGCATATCGCCTAGCACCTGTGCGGCGGCAGTCATAGAACCGACATTGGCGTTGTAGCTGTCATCCAGCAGCAGTTGATTGGCCGCCAGGCGAATCGGGAACAGTCGACCAGGAACAGGCTGCAAGGTTTTAAGGCCAGCTTGAATCGCCGACAGCGGCGCATCTACTGACAATGCCAACGCTGCAGCGGCTAACGCATTCGAGATGTTATGACGGCCCGGCAGCGGCAGCTCCACGGCGATATCACCACGTGGCGTATGCAGCGTGAACAGCGTGGCATCGGCTCGCAGCACGATTTCGCTGGCGCGGAACTCTGCATCAGCCATCGGCTGCGGCGAGAAGCGCCACAAGGTTTTATCTGCAAACTGTGATTTCCAGTTGGCCAGATCGTTGCTGTCAGCGTTGACGATCGCGGTGCCGTGTACCGGCAAGCCGCCAAAAATTTCGCCTTTGGCTTTCGCCACGCCCGCCAGCGAGCCAAAGCCTTCCAGATGGGCGGCAGCAAGGTTATTCACCAGCGCAGTTTCCGGACGCACCAGATCGGTGGTGTAAGCAATTTCACCCTGATGGTTGGCACCTAACTCGATCACCGCGTAAGCATGCTCTTTGGTGAGACGCAGCAGCGTCATCGGTACACCGAAGTCGTTGTTCAGGTTGCCGGCCGTGTAAAGCGTTTCGCCACACTGACGCAAAATCGCGGCGGTCATCTCTTTGACCGAGGTTTTGCCAGATGAACCGGTCAGCGCAACCACGCGAGCGTTCGCCTGTTGGCGTACCCACGCGGCGAGTTGCCCAAAAGCAATCCGCGTATCAGCCACAACCACCTGCGGGACAGAAACCGGCAGCAGTTGACTGACCAGCAGCGCCTGCGCGCCGTTGGCAATGGCATCGTTAGCGAAATCGTGAGCATCAAAACGTTCACCCACCAGCGCCACAAACAGGCTGCCGGCGGTAACTTTGCGAGTATCGGTGGTGACATCGGCAAGGGTTAAATCAGCGCCGTGCAGTTGACCGCCGCTGATTTCGGCCAGCGTATTGAGAGAAACGGGAATCATGCCATCACCCCCAACAAACGGGCGACGGTGTCGCGGTCGGAGTAATCCAAACGGCGGTTGCCAATGATTTGATAATCTTCGTGGCCTTTTCCGGCCACCAACACGATGTCGTCGGCGCCGGCTTGCATCACGGCGTTGGTGACCGCCTGCGCACGACCGGAAACCACGCGTGCGCGGCCCGGATCGAGCAAGCCGGTGAGAATGTCATTCACAATCGCCATCGGCTCTTCGCTGCGTGGATTATCGTCGGTGATCACGACGATGTCGGAGAATTGCTCAGCAATCGCGCCCATTAGCGGACGTTTGCCTTTGTCACGATCGCCACCGCAGCCAAACACGCACCACAGCTGGCCTTTACAGTGCAGACGCGCCGCTTCCAGCGCTTTTTCCAGTGCATCAGGCGTGTGAGCGTAATCGACAACCACCGTAGGTTTGTCTGGCGCAGTGAATACTTCCATGCGACCACACACCGGCTGCAGCTGCGGTGCAGTGGCAACCAGCGCATCAAGCGGGTAATCCAGCGCCAGCAGCGTACCCAGCGCCAGCAATAGGTTGCTCACGTTGAAAGCGCCCATCAGGCGGCTATCAAACTCGCCGTTACCCCAGCTGGAGCTGAACTGAATATGCGCACCGCCGTCGTGATAATCCACCGCCGTGGCTTTCAGCCAGCGGCCATGACAGCCCGATTGCAGATTGTCTTCCATGGTGACTGCTACCGCATCCGGCAATTTCGCCAGCCAGCGACGGCCCACTTCATCATCAGCATTGATGATGGCTTCAGCGACCTGATGCTCAGAGAACAGTAACCATTTAGCGGATTCATAACTCTGCATATCACCGTGATAATCGAGGTGATCACGGCTCAGGTTAGTAAATACCGCGGCCGCAAACGGCAAGGCGGCAACGCGATGCTGCACCAAGCCGTGTGACGAGACTTCCATTGCCGTCAGGGTTGCGCCCTGCCCGACTAAATCATTCAGCACATGCTGCACATCCACCGCAGAACCGGTGGTGTTTTCGGTTGCCACCAGTTGACCGTAAAGGCCATTGCCTACCGTGCCCATCACTGCGCCGGTTTCACCGAGCAGATTGGCCCACTGCGCCATCAGTTGCGTGGTGGTGGTTTTGCCGTTAGTGCCAGTAACACCAATCAATTTCAGTTTGCTTGCAGGCTGCTGATAAAAGCGTCCGGCCAGTGCAGAGAGACGCTGCTGCAACTGCGCCAGATAAATAACCGGGACGCCATGCATCTCGCGGATATCTCCATCGCTGGCTTCGCCTTCGGCTTCGGCAATCACTGCCGCTACGCCTTGTGCAATAGCCTGCGGAATAAAACGACGTCCATCAGCATGATGGCCCGCCACGGCGATAAACAGATCGCCAGAAGCCGCCGCGCGGCTATCTAGTGTCATGTCACGGAGTGGACGCGCCGGCGCACCCGGCACCCACGGAGCCAGTAAGTCGCGCAGGTTACGATCTGTCACTTGATTCCTCACTTCTATTCTTCACCAACTCGTTCTTATCAACTGTTGGCAGCGCATCAGGTTCGATATTCATGGTACGCAATACGCCGCCCATGATGGCGCCAAACACCGGTGCTGAAACCGCACCACCATAATATTTACCGGCTTGGGGATCGTTGATCACCACCACCAGCGCAAAACGAGGACGGCTGGCAGGCGCAACGCCTGCGGTATAAGCAATGTATTTGTTGACGTAACGTCCATCCGGTCCAACTTTCTTAGCGGTACCGGTTTTGATGGCAATGCGATAGCCCTTGATGGCGGCTTTAACCCCACCACCGCCAGGCAACGCAACGCTTTCCATCATGTGCATCACCGTTTTCACCAGGTCTTCCTGGAAAACGCGTTCACCCGCCACTGGCGGGTCAACTTTGGTGATCGACAGCGGGCGATTGATGCCGTAGCTGCCAATGGTTGCGTAGACTCGCGCTAACTGTAACGGCGTTACCATTAGCCCGTAGCCGAAAGAGAAGGTGGCCCTCTCTATGTCAGACCACCGTTGTTTTTGAGGGTATAAGCCACTACTTTCCCCGACCAGCCCCAAATTGGTCGGTTTACCCAGTCCAAAGCGCGCGTAAGTATCTACAAGTGCTGAGGAGGGCATCGCTAACGCCAAACGTGAAACCCCGACGTTACTCGACTTCTGTAAAACCCCGGTAAGGGTCAATTCGTTGTAGCGCGCCACGTCTTTGATCTCATGACCATTGACGCGGTACGGCACGGTATTCAGTACGCTGTTCTCTTTCACCACACCGCGCTGCAAAGCCGTCATCACCACCATCGGTTTCACGGTGGAACCTGGCTCGAAGATGTCGGTAATAGCGCGGTTACGCATCACGTCTTTCGGCGTGTTGCTGAGATTATTCGGGTTGTAAGCGGGGCTGTTCGCCATCGCCAGCACTTCGCCAGTGTTTACATCCACCAGCACCGCGGTGCCTGATTCGGCTTTATTAAACGCCACGGCATTATTCAGTTCGCGGTACACCAGCGCCTGCAGACGTTCATCAATACTTAGCGTCAGGTTATGCGCGGCGCGGCTGTCTACCGAGGAGATATCTTCAATGACGCGGCCGTTGCGGTCTTTACGCACCGTACGTTCACCCGGTGCGCCAGTCAGCCATTTGTCGAAGCTCTTTTCGATGCCTTCAATGCCCTGGCCATCAATGTTGGTGAAACCAATCAGGTGCGCGGTCACCTGGCCCGCCGGATAGTAGCGGCGCGACTCTTCACGCAGATAGATGCCCGGCAGCTTAAGCTTTTTCACATATTCGCCAATCGCTGGATTCACCTGACGCGCCAGATAGACAAAGCGCCCTTTCGGGTTGGCATTGATACGTGCAGCAAGCTGATCGAGCGGAATCGATAACGCATCCGACAGCGCTTTCCAGCGACTATCCAGCGAGACGCCGCCGTGTTCGGTCAGCTCTTTCGGATCGGCCCAGATCGCATTCACCGGCACGCTCACCGCTAATGGACGACCGGCACGATCGCTGATCATACCGCGCGCGGTTGGCACCGCTTGCACACGCAGCGAACGCAAATCGCCCTCTTTCACCAGCTTGTCAGGGTTGATCACCTGTAGCCACGCTACGCGCGACAGCAGTCCGCCCAGCGCCAGTAAAATGCACCCGCACAGTAACGCAAAGCGCCAGCTTACAAAGCTGGCCTTATCTTCTTGTTTTTTTAACTTCAGCGTTTTGCCTGCGCCACTCATTGAGTTCTGCGATTCCTTATTTCTGCACCACAATATTTTCCTGCGAAGGATCTACATGCTGCATTTGCAGTTTATCGGTTGCTATCCGCTCTACACGGCTGTGATCGCCCAGTGCGTTCTCTTCAAGAATCAGGTTGCGCCATTCGATATCGAGCGCATCACGCTCTAGCACCAGCTGTTCACGCTGCGCCGTTAACAGGCGCGTCTTATGCGTGGTGGTCACGACCATTACCGAGGACACCAGCACCGCGATCAACAGCAACAGCGGGATCTTGCCAAATCGCAGCAAGTCCCCACCAATGACACCGGGTAAGCTGTGGCGCTCGTTGCCAATCATGAGGCCGTTCGCTCCGCGATACGCAATACCGAACTGCGCGCACGTGGGTTTTCGTTCACTTCGGCTTCGCCAGGAATCAATTTGCCCAGCGTTTTCAGCTCACGACCGCCTAAGGCTTTAAGCTGCGACTCCGTCATCGGAATGCCTGCTGGCACCTGAGGACCACGGCTCTGATCGCGCATAAAACGCTTCACTAAGCGATCTTCCAGTGAGTGGAAGCTGATGATCGACAACCTGCCGCCTGGCGCAAGAACCGACAAGGCCCCTTTCAGCGCGGTATCGATCTCTTCCAGCTCACTGTTGATCCAGATACGAATCGCCTGGAAAGTACGCGTTGCCGGGTGCTTAAATTTGTCTTTGACGGGCATGGCGGCGGCAATCACCGTCGCCAGCTCTTTGGTGCGCGTCATCGGCTGGTCGCGGTTACGCTCTACGATGGCGCGCGCAATCCGTTTACCGAAACGCTCTTCACCGTAGGTCTTGATCACGAAAGCGATATCCGCCTCCTCTGCGCTCATCAGCCATTCGGCGGCCGATTGCCCGCGTGTTGGATCCATACGCATATCCAGTGGCCCATCACGCATAAAGGAGAAGCCACGTTCGGCATCATCCAGTTGCGGAGAAGAGACGCCCAGATCGAGCAGAACGCCATCGATCTTGCCGGTCAGCCCGCGCTCTTCAACGTATTCTGCCAAAGCCGAAAACGGCCCGTGGACGATCGAGAAGCGCGGATCGTTTATCTCAGCGGCTGCGGCTATCGCTTGCGGATCGCGATCAATCGCTATCAGTTGCCCTTTCTCACCAAGCTGCGAAAGGATTAAGCGCGAGTGACCGCCGCGACCAAAAGTGCCATCAATATAAATGCCGTCTTCCCTGATATTGAGGCCGTTTACCGCCTCATCCAGCAGCACTGTGGTGTGTTTGAAATTTTCCTGCATAGCTATAGCGACAAGTCCTGCAACCGCTCAGATAAAGGCTCCTGAGCCGACTGTTCTGTGTCAATATCATCCTTAACTTGTTGATACCAGGTCTGTTCATCCCACAGCTCAAACTTATTGAACTGTCCAACCAGCATCACTTCTTTGGTCAGGCCGGCATGTTGACGTAACGTGTTCGCCAACAACAAACGACCCGCATTATCCATCTGGCATTCACTGGCATGTCCCAACAGCAGTCGCTGTACGCGACGCTCGGCAGGATTCATGCTGGATAAGCGAGACAGCTTTTTCTCAATGATTTCCCATTCGGGCAGGGTATAAAGCAGCAGGCATGGCTGGTGGAGGTCAATGGTGCATACCATTTGCCCCTGAGACTCTGCGACAAGCAATTCTCGATAGCGCGTTGGTACTGCTAATCGTCCTTTGCTGTCGAGATTGACTAACGTTGCTCCACGGAACATGCCAGCCTTACCCCTCAATCACCCGTTTTCACCACTTTATCCCACTTTTTACCACGAAACGAGTTTACGGAGCCGATGAAATCCTTGTCAAGCCGCAACGGCAAGTGAATATCACTATTTACATCGGGTAAAATTAATCAATGAGGGAATTAATCGACATGGATTCGTAAAATAAAAAATTAACCTGATGAATAATTGAATAAAAATTTCTGCACGAGGAAAAATGGTGAAAAATAAAGCGCTCCAGCGCAAAAATATAATTGCCCCGCAATCTGCGACAGCGGCGGCATTTTAGGGGATTTCTGAAAGGAAGCCCAGCATCATCGCGCCAGCTCTGCCGCGCCTCACTGGTGAACATGTAAACAATTAAGAAAAGTCAGCAAGGTTAAATTGTTAGCTGGAGTGGCGATTATTTACGCTTATTTACGCCCTAAGGTTTCAAAATATCGACAGGATTAATAAATGCTGGGCAGCGAACTGCCCAGCATTTCATTTAGAGCGGCGACTTAATTGTCCGCGGCGGAATAAATTGCGACGGATACGGGTTAAACCAGGCTTGGGTTTACGTGGTTCATCTAGCGAGGCTAACACCAGTTCCAGCACGCGCTCAGCGACGTCGCGATGACGTTGCCCCACCGCCAGCACCGGGCACTCGAGGAAATCCAGCAATTCATGGTCGCCAAAGGTGGCGATCGCTAAATCTGTCGGCAGGCGCCCATCACGCTTCAGCGTAATGTCCATTACGCCCTGCAGCAGCCCAAACGACGTGGTGAACAGTGCCTCCGGCATCGGATGATCTTCGAGGTACTTCTCAAACAGCGCGGCAGCGGCGGCCCGATCGAAACTGTTGCAGTAGATGTAATCAATTGGCCGCTCATCATCTTTCCACGCATCGCGGAAACCTAACTCACGCAGGAAGCTGACCGACAACTCAGGCAGCGCGCCGAGGAACAGCACATTTTTCACCGGTAGCTGACGCAATTCAGCCGCCAGCGCCTGCGCATCATCCTGATCGGCACCCACTACGCTGGTAAAGTGTTCACGATCCAGCGCACGGTCCAGCGCGATAATCGGTAGCGGATCGTTGATCCAACGCTGATAGAACGGATGCTCTGGTGGCAGTGAAGTTGAAACAATGATGGCATCAACCTGGCGCTGCAACAGATGCTCGATGCAGCGCATTTCGTTGTCTGGCTGATCTTCTGAGCAGGCAATCAGCAGCTGATAGCCGCGCTGACGCGCCTGACGCTCCAGATAATTCGCAATGCGCGTGTAACTGGTGTTTTCCAGATCGGGGATCACGAGGCCAATCGAACGTGTGCGCCCGGCGCGCAGCCCAGCCGCAACGGCATTGGGGTGATAGTTGTGTTCACGCACCACCGCCATCACTTTTTCGACGGTTTTTTCGCTGACACGATACTGCCGCGCTTTGCCATTAATTACATAGCTGGCCGTGGTGCGCGACACGCCTGCCAGGCGCGCAATTTCATCCAGTTTCACGGTGACACCTTAATTCTGATAAGCCAGCGCTGACGAAAATATCCGCAGAGTAGCTATGGGTAAAACATTTGTAACATCTAACCGCAGAACACTACGCCGAGCAACCGCTTTTCTCTCGCATCCTGGTTAAGCGCATAAAATAAAAAAACCCGGCATTTCGCCGGGTTAGAATCAGATGAAATCGTTACTTTGGGTGATTAACGCATCACGCGATCGCCGCGCGACACACCCACAATTCCTGAGCGCGCCACTTCGACAATTTCTGCCACGTCACGCACGGTGTTGAGAAACGCATCGAGTTTATCGCTGGTGCCTGCCAGCTGAACCGTGTAAAGCGTTGGCGTGACATCGATAATCTGCCCACGGAAAATTTCCGCGCTGCGCTTCACTTCTTCACGGCCGTAACCGCTGGCCTGGATTTTCACCAGCATGATCTCACGCTCAACGTAAGCGCCCTGACCGAGCTCGCTGACACGTAACACGTCCACCAGCTTGTGCAGCTGCTTCTCAATCTGCTCCAGCACTTTCGCGTCGCCGACCGTTTGAATGGTCATGCGTGATAAGGTGGGATCATCGGTCGGTGCCACAGTCAGGCTTTCGATGTTATAGCCACGTTGAGAGAACAGCCCCACTACGCGGGACAATGCGCCGGATTCGTTTTCCAGCAGAACCGATAAAATACGACGCATAATTAAGTCCTCTCCGTTTTGCTCAGCCACATCTCATCCATCGAACCACCACGAATTTGCATCGGGTAAACGTGCTCGCTGCCGTCAATGTTTACATCGACAAACACCAGACGGCCTTTCGCCAGCGTATCCAGTGCCAGCTGCAGCTTCTCTTCCAGCTCCGCCGGATGCGCAATGGAAATGCCCACATGCCCATACGCTTCGGCCAGACGCACGAAGTCAGGCAGCGATTGCATGTAGGACTGCGAGTGGCGGCCCGAGTAAATCATGTCCTGCCACTGCTTAACCATGCCGAGGAAGCCGTTGTTGAGGTTTAATACCAGCACCGGTAAATCGTACTGCAGTGCGGTCGACAGCTCCTGAATGTTCATCTGGATACTGCCATCGCCGGTCACGCAGATAACCGTCTCATCCGGCAGCGCCATCTTCACGCCTAACGCTGCAGGCAAGCCGAAGCCCATGGTGCCTAAGCCGCCGGAGTTGATCCAGCGACGCGGCTTGTCGAACTGGTAGTAAAGTGCGGCAAACATCTGATGCTGACCAACGTCAGACGTCACGTAAGCTTCGCCTTTGGTTAAACGACAGATGGTCTCGATGACTGCCTGCGGTTTGATTTTGTCGCTGGTACGATCGAATTCCAGGCACTTGCGACCGCGCCAGCCTTCAATGGTCTGCCACCAGTCGCGCAGGCTATCAAGTTCCTGCTTCGCATCGCTTTGCGCCAGCAGCTCTAACATCTGTGCCAGCGTCTGCTTCGCATCGCCAACGATTGGAATGTCGGCGCTGACCGTTTTGGAGATCGACGTCGGATCGACATCGATATGCATGATGGTGGCGTTCGGGCAGTACTTCGCCAGATTGTTGGTGGTGCGGTCGTCGAAGCGCACGCCAATACCGAAAATCAGATCGGCATTGTGCATGGTCATGTTGGCTTCGTAAGTGCCGTGCATCCCCAGCATGCCGACACACTGACGATGTGTGCCAGGGAACACGCCCAAGCCCATCAGCGAGGTCGTTACCGGAATATTCAGTTGCTCTGCCAGCTGCAGCAGCTCGGCTTCGCAGCCCGACATAATCGCGCCGCCGCCGGCGTAAATCACCGGCTTGTGTGCTGCCAGTAATGTTTGCAGCGCGCGCTTAATCTGTCCTTTATGGCCCTGAATGGTCGGATTGTATGAGCGCATGCTCACTGTTTCCGGCCAGACGTACGGCAGCTTGTTGGCGGGATTCAGGATATCTTTTGGCAGATCGATCACCACCGGTCCCGGCCGACCGCTTGCTGCCAGCCAGAAGGCCTTTTTCAACACGGTTGGGATCTCTTCGGCGTTTTTCACCAGGAAGCTGTGCTTCACCACCGGGCGGGAGATGCCGACCATGTCGCACTCCTGGAACGCATCGTAACCAATCAGTGACGAAGGCACCTGACCCGAAAGAATTACCATCGGGATCGAATCCATATAGGCGGTTGCAATACCGGTAATCGCGTTGGTGGCGCCCGGACCGGAAGTCACTAGCACCACGCCCACTTCACCGGTCGCACGCGCAAGGCCATCGGCCATGTGCACCGCGCCTTGTTCATGACGGACTAATACGTGGTCAATACCACCGACCGTTTGCAGCGCATCGTAAATATCGAGCACCGCTCCGCCCGGATAACCGAATACCTGCTTAACGCCCTGATCGATTAACGAACGGACGACCATTTCGGCTCCTGACAACATCTCCATTTTCTGCCTCCAGGCTTGAGGGACTGAATCCACTGACGTTCGCGTTTCCCGCACGCCACTGATATCCGGCCCCCGATCGCCAATTAAGATCAAAACCTTATGTTTATGCTCAGAAGGCGGCGTTCTGTCCGCCTTCCAGGTACAGGGAATCTACTTGAGTTAATTATATGAGAGTAGGTCGATTACCATAACCGCAGACAACCCGCCCTGCAAACGCCAGGACGCCACGTCGCGCCCGATCCGGCAATAAAGGCACTGATGCGTGATTATTGCCTGCGAGGATTAAACTAATGCTTCGTCATAACCACAGAGGAAAATGCTGGTTTATAGATTATTTGCAGCGTGTTCTAAGAAATATGATTTTCATATTGCCTGACCACTCAGTCCACAATCTTTTGTGATAATTACTTTCTGGCGTGATTATCTATAAAACGGCCCGTTCACATCATATTCTTCTTAACAACAAGCCTAATCTTGTTTTATCAGCAATGCGCATTAGCAACTTAAGATGTTAATTATCAAATATTTAAAATAAATTCCATTTTCTAAACGATTTTTTAAATGGATGGATTCACTGATTCTGTTGCTAATTAATGTCATTGCTCTGCGCAGCCGAAAAATCACAGCACATCGCCCTTCTGACTTCATGGAAATACCCTTGTACTTAAGGTTGACTTCACACGTCAATTCCAGTACCAATATGTGCAGCACTCAATTTACGAGGTTTGACTCATGTTTCATTCTTTCCGCCTACTCGGTCTACTACTAAACGCATCCAGTTTGCGCGGTAGACTCGTGGGCGGAATCAATAACTGATTCGAACCTGCAGAAGTTTAAGAAACCCGCGCCAATGCGCGGGTTTTTTTATGCTCGTAGCACCGGCAAAGTTAATGCATAAGGAAGATTACGATGAGCCAGCAAGTTATTATTTTCGATACCACTCTGCGTGATGGCGAACAGGCTTTACAGGCCAGCCTGAGTGTTAAAGAAAAACTGCAAATCGCTCTGGCGTTGGAACGTATGGGCGTGGATGTAATGGAAGTGGGCTTCCCCGTTTCCTCTCCAGGCGATTTTGAATCCGTACAAACCATCGCTCGTACCATTAAAAACAGCCGCGTCTGCGGACTGGCACGCTGCGTTGAGAAGGACATTGACGCCGCATACGAATCACTGCGTGTGGCTGAAGCGTTCCGTATTCACACCTTCATCGCGACTTCGCCGATGCACATCGCCACCAAACTGCGCAGCACGCTGCCAGAAGTGATTGAACGCGCAGTGCACATGATCAAACGCGCCCGCAACTACACCGACGACGTTGAGTTTTCCTGTGAAGATGGCGGGCGTACACCAATCGACGATTTGTGCCGCATGGTTGAAGCCGCGATCAATGCCGGTGCAACCACCATCAACATTCCGGACACCGTCGGCTACACCTTGCCAGGCGAATACGCCAACATCATTGGCCAACTGGTGGCACGCGTTCCAAATATCGATAAAGCCATCTTGTCGGTTCACACCCACGACGATTTAGGTATGGCGACCGGCAACGCCATCGCTGCGGTATTGGCCGGTGCGCGTCAGGTTGAAGGTACGCTGAACGGTTTAGGCGAACGCGCCGGTAACTGTGCGCTGGAAGAAGTGATTATGGCGATCAAAACCCGCCAGCAGATCATGAACGTCCACACCAACATCAATCATCAGGAAATCTACCGCACCAGCCAAACCGTGAGCCAAATCTGCAACATGCCGATTCCAGCCAACAAAGCGGTGGTCGGTTCTAACGCCTTCGCCCACTCTTCCGGTATTCACCAGGACGGCGTGCTGAAGAATCGCGAAAACTACGAAATTCTGACGCCAGAATCTATCGGCCTGCACAAAATCCAGCTGAACCTGACTTCCCGTTCTGGCCGCGCTGCGGTGAAACACCGCATGGAAGAGATGGGTTACAAAGAGTCCGATTACAACCTCGACACGTTGTACGACGCCTTCCTGAAGCTGGCCGACAAGAAAGGTCAGGTGTTCGATTACGACCTGGAAGCGTTGGCCTTTATCAACAAGCAGAACGAAGAGCCAGAATATTTCGAGCTCAACGAATTCAACGTGCAGACCGGCTCCAGCGTAACCGCAACGGCCTCCGTGCAGTTGGGCTGCGGTGAAGAGACCAAAGCCGACGCCGCAACCGGTAACGGTCCGGTTGATGCGGTCTATCAGGCGATCAACCGTATTACCGGCTTTGAAGCCGAGCTGATTAACTACAAGCTGACGGCGAAAGGCCACGGCGAGAACGCGCTGGGTCAGGTCGATATCGTGGTCAACTACAACGGTCGTAAATTCCACGGCGTTGGCCTGGCGACCGATATCGTCGAATCATCGGCGAAAGCGATGGTGAACGCGTTGAACAATATTTGGCGTGCTAAGCAGGTGGAAAAAGAACTGCAGCGTAAATTTAAAGATCAGAAGGAAACGGTGTAATTATGTCTAAGTCTTCTCATATCGCGGTATTGCCAGGCGACGGAATTGGTCCGGAAGTGATGGCGCAGGCCATGAAAGTTCTCGATGCAATTCGTACGCGTTTCGACATGCGTATCACCACCAGCGAATATGATGTTGGCGGTATCGCCATCGATCGTCACGGTGAACCGCTGCCACCGGCTACCGTTGCCGGCGCAGAGCAGGCAGATGCGATTCTGTTTGGCTCCGTAGGTGGCCCGAAATGGGAACATCTGCCACCTGCGCAGCAACCCGAGCGCGGTGCGCTGTTGCCGCTGCGTAAGCACTTCAAGCTGTTCAGCAACCTGCGCCCTGCTGCGCTGTATAAAGGTCTGGAAGCGTTCTGCCCGCTGCGTAGCGATATCGCCGAACGCGGTTTCGACATCCTGTGCGTGCGTGAACTGACCGGCGGCATCTACTTCGGTCAGCCAAAAGGCCGCGAAGGCAGCGGCCCGCATGAGCGCGCTTTTGATACTGAGGTTTATCACCGTTTCGAAATCGAGCGCATCGCGCGTATCGCGTTTGAATCCGCACGTAAGCGCCGCAACATCGTCACCTCAATTGACAAAGCCAACGTTTTGCAGACTTCCGTCATGTGGCGCGAAATTGTGAACGAAGTGGCAAAAGATTATCCTGATGTGCAGTTGAGCCACATGTACATCGATAACGCCACCATGCAGCTGATTAAAGATCCATCACAGTTTGACGTGCTGCTGTGTTCTAACCTGTTTGGCGACATCCTGTCAGATGAATGCGCGATGATTACCGGTTCAATGGGCTTGCTGCCTTCCGCCAGCCTGAATGAAGAAGGTTTTGGCCTGTTTGAGCCAGCGGGCGGTTCCGCACCGGATATCGCCGGTCAGAACATCGCTAACCCGATTGCGCAGATTCTGTCGCTGTCACTGCTGTTGCGTTACAGCCTGAATGCGGATGAAGCCGCCGCAAGCATTGAACGCGCCGTGAGCCGTGCGCTGGTAGCGGGTTATCGCACCCGTGATTTGGCCGGTGACGGCAAAGCCGTGAGCACAGATGAGATGGGCAGCATCATTGCCGGTTTCATCGCCGAGGAAAAATAATAAAATGAAAAGCTTATATCAGAAGTTATTTGATGCACATGTCGTTAACGAAACCCCGAACGAAACGCCGTTACTTTATATCGATCGCCATCTGATCCATGAAGTGACGTCGCCGCAGGCCTTTGATGGTCTGCGTGCGCACGGGCGAAAAGTGCGTCAGCCGTCGAAAACCTTCGCTACCATGGATCACAACGTTTCGACGCAGACCAAAGACATCAATGCGTCTGGCGAGATGGCGCGTATTCAGATGCAAGAGCTGATGAAAAACTGTGCTGAGTTCGGCATTCAGCTGTATGACCTGAATCACCCGTTCCAGGGCATCGTGCACGTCATTGGGCCAGAGCAAGGTATGACGTTGCCGGGCATGACCATCGTCTGCGGTGATTCCCACACCGCAACGCACGGCGCGTTCGGTTCGCTGGCATTCGGTATCGGTACTTCCGAAGTTGAGCATGTGTTTGCCACGCAAACCCTGAAACAGGGCCGCGCGAAAACCATGAAGATTGAAGTGCTGGGCGAAGCGGCGCCAGGCATTACCGCCAAAGACATTGTGTTGGCCATTATCGGTAAAACCGGCAGCGCTGGCGGTACCGGTCACGTTGTCGAATTCTGTGGCCCAGCGATCGAAGCGCTGAGCATGGAAGGCCGCATGACGCTGTGTAACATGGCGATTGAAATGGGCGCCAAAGCGGGCCTGGTCGCGCCAGACGACACCACTTTCAATTATCTGAAAGACAAGCAGTTCTCGCCGAAGGGCGAGCAGTGGGAACAAGCGGTCGCTTACTGGCGCACGCTGAAGTCTGACAGCGATGCCAAATTCGACAGCATCGTCACGCTGCACGCGGAAGATATCGCTCCGCAAGTGACCTGGGGCACCAATCCAGGCCAGGTAATGGCGGTAGATCAAGCGATTCCGAATCCACAATCCTTTGCCGATCCGGTTGAGCGCGCCTCAGCAGAGAAAGCGCTGGCTTACATGGATCTGCAGCCAGGCATCAAACTGACTGACGTGGCGATCGATAAAGTGTTTATCGGTTCCTGCACCAACTCACGTATTGAAGATTTGCGCGCCGCTGCTGCAATTGCCAAAGGCCGTAAAGTGGCGCCGGGCGTGGTGGCGATGGTGGTGCCAGGTTCGGGTCCGGTAAAAGCACAAGCCGAAGCCGAAGGTCTGGACAAAATCTTCCTCGAAGCCGGTTTTGAATGGCGTTTACCGGGTTGCTCCATGTGTCTGGCCATGAACAACGACCGCCTCAATCCAGGCGAACGTTGCGCATCAACCAGCAACCGTAACTTTGAAGGCCGTCAGGGCCGCGGTGGTCGTACTCATCTGGTGAGCCCGGCGATGGCCGCTGCCGCTGCCGTAACCGGTCGCTTTGCCGACATTCGTGAATTGACTCAGGGAGCGTAAGCCATGGCGAACAAATTTACTCAACACACCGGCATTGTGGCGCCATTGGATGCGGCCAACGTCGATACTGATGCCATTATTCCAAAGCAGTTCCTGCAGAAAGTGACGCGCACCGGTTTTGGCGCGCATCTGTTCCACGACTGGCGTTTTGAAGATGATGCGGGCACCGTGCCAACCGCCAGCTTTGTCCTGAACAAACCGGAGTTCAAAGGCACCAGCATTTTGCTGGCGCGTGAGAACTTTGGCTGTGGTTCATCGCGTGAGCACGCGCCGTGGGCGCTGACCGACTTCGGCTTCCATGTGGTGATTGCGCCAAGCTTCGCCGACATTTTCTACGGCAACAGCTTTAACAACCAGCTGCTGCCGGTGAAGCTGAGCGATGAAGAAGTGGATGAGATGTTCAAACTGGTTGCTGCGCAGCCGGGCATCACCTTCACCGTGGATCTGGAAGCGCAAACTGTAACCGCAGGCGATAAGACTTATAGCTTCGAAATCGACAGCTTCCGCCGTCACTGCATGATCAACGGCCTCGACAGCATTGGCCTGACGCTGCAACACGAAGCGTCTATCTCCAGCTACGAGACCAATCAGCCCGCGTTCTTACGCTGAGGCAACAAGGGCGACATCCTGTCGCCCTTCTCTTTGCTAGCTATCAACCACATCCCGCACGCGCGACGCCAATCCCAACGCCAGCACCGCCAGCCCCAACGCCAGCCAGTAAACCGACTCATGACCAAAGCGTTCGCTCATGGTGCCCTGAATGATGCCAGCGATAATCATGCCGGTGGAAATTGAGGTGGTGAACAGCGTCGTCGCCGCACCTGCGCGGCCCGGCATTAAATCCTGGAACCACAACATGCCAATTCCGGCGATGATGCCAACAAACGCGGCATTAAACAGTTGCAGCACCATCAACGCTGTCCGCGACTGGAACATCACCAATCCGAGATAAAACACAATCGCCGCCACCAGCGCCAGCAGCATCAGGTTGCGTTTGCCGGTGCGCCGCGCGTAATGCCCGGCCAGCAGCATAATAGGAATCTCCAGCCCGGCGGCGGTGCCCATCAGCAAGCCCGCCAGCTTCTCCGGCAGGCCAAGCGTGGTACTGATATACAGCGGCATATCAATGATATACATGGTGTTGCACGCCCACATGGTGACGGAGGCGATAAACAGCAACCGCACCTGACTGTCCTTCCACGGGCTCAGCTGCGTCAGCACCTCTTCAGGCGAGACCACCACGCGCGGCACCGAGGGCAAGGTGCGCCAGACCAGCAGCATGCTTAGCAGGAAAATCCCCGCCGCCACGCAAAACAGCGTCACAAAACCGTAATTAAGCGCCAGCGCAAACGACAGCGGTGGCCCGATCACCCACGCCAGCGACAGCTGCGCACGCATCACTGAGCTGAACATCACCACTTCACGCGCCGACTGATCGGCATATTCCCGCGCGAGGGCGAACACCTGCGGAATCGACACGCTGGCCAGCGCCGACAAAAACACGCCCAGCGTCACCAGCGTTAAATAGTGGCGATTAAAGGCAAACAGCAGCGCATTCAGCGTCGCCATCAGGCAGCAAAACAGAATCAGGTTGCGGCGATCGCCCTGATTATCGGAGCGTTTCGCCATTAGCAGGCTGACCACAATCCCCGCGATCGCATTGATGGTAAAGAACAAGCCGACCCAGAACGGACTTACCTGTACTTCGCGCGTCAGAAACAGGCTCAGCGTCGGCGCCTGCAGCGCACCGGCCACGCCGGTCATAAACGACACCGCCATAAACGAGAGGTAGACCGGATTGATGCGACGTTGACGCGTTAACAGCGATTTCATGCAGAAATCCCTTTGCGAATAAAAAAGGTAGAGAAATGAGGGTAGAAGATTCTACAGCAAAACGAAAAAAGCCAGCAGATAAAGCGCTGCTGGCGGTGAAAATGCACCCTACTCAGAAAGGGGTTCCACGTCGGCGGAACCGCTGGCAGAGCGCCATTCATTACTGAATGCCTCCCGCTCTTCCATTGCCGGGCAGTATGCCTCTAATATGAGGCAGGAAAAACTGAGCGATTCTGACAAGGAGTTCCCCTTTTATGTCCTCTTCACGTCTGCAGCAGCAATTTATCCGCCTATGGCAAAGCTGTCAGGGGCAGGATCAGGAAACCACGCTCAGCGAGCTGGCCGATCTGCTGCACTGCTCGCGTCGCCATATGCGTAACCTGCTCAACGCCATGCAGAGCGAAGGCTGGCTGATTTGGCAGGCAGAAGCGGGACGCGGCAAGCGCTCAATGCTGAGTTTTTGCTACACCGGCTTGGCGCTCCAGCAGCAGCGCGCCGAGGATCTGCTGGAACAAGATCGCATCGAACAGTTAGTGCAGCTGGTGGGCGATAAAAACCAGGTGCGCCAGATGATTGCGGCGCATTTAGGCCGCAGCTTCCGCCAGGGTAAACACATCCTGCGCGTGCTCTATTATCGCCCGCTGCCCAATCTGCTACCCGGTTCGCCGCTGCGCCGCTCGGAAACCCATCTGGCGCGACAAATTTTCAACGGCCTGATGCGCATAAATGAGGAAAAGGGGGAAATCGAACCCGATATCGCCCATCACTGGCAGCAAACCTCGCCGCTGCAGTGGCGTTTCTTCCTGCGCCCGGCGATTCGTTTTCATCATGGCCGTGAACTGGAAATGGCGGATGTGATTGCTTCGCTGGAGCGCGTGCGCAGCCAGCCGCTGTTTTCTCACATCAGTAAACTGGATTCGCCCGCGCCCTGGACGCTGGATATTCATCTGAGCCAGCCGGACGATTGGTTGCCGTGGCTGCTGGCCAGCGTCAGCGCGATGATCCTGCCGCGCGAATGGCCCACGTTACGCCAGTTTGCCCGCCAGCCGCTTGGCACCGGTCCGTACAGCGTGGTGCGCAATCAGCAAACGCAGCTGAAGATCGCCGCCTTTGATGATTACTTTGGCTATCGCGCGCTGATTGACGATGTGTCGATTTGGGTGCTGCCGGAGATCAGCGACGAGCTGGTGTATGCCGGAGTCAAGTTGCAGGGCGAAACCGCCGATGAAAAATCGGAAGAGAGTCGTCTGGAAGAAGGCTGCTACTTCTTGCTGTACGATCAGCGCTCCGAGTTGGGTCGCGATGCGCATTTCCGCCGCTGGGTAAGCTATCTGTTTAATCCCATCGCCTTACTGAATCATGCAGGCGTCGGCTATCAGCGTTACTGGTTCCCGGCTTATGGCTTGCTGCCGCGCTGGCACCATCGCCGCGATCTCACCTCCGCCGATAAACCGGCAGGCTTAACTCAGCTGACGCTGAGCTGGTACAGCCATCACGTTGAGCATGAAGGTATCGCTAACGCGCTACGACCGCTGCTGGCGCAGCAAGGTGTCGAGCTAATTACTCGTGTCGTGAGCTACGAAGCGTGGTTCGAGGGCGAAGGTGAAAGTGATATCTGGCTTGGCAGCGTCAACTTTACCCTGCCGCTGGAGTACGCGCTGTTCGCGCAACTGTTCGAGCTGCCGTTGATGCATCACTGCATCCCGATTGACTGGCAAGCCGATGCCGCGCGCTGGCGGCAGAAAGCGTTACCGCTGGCGGAATGGAGCAAACAGCTGATCGACCGCGACTATCTGCATCCGCTGTTCCATCACTGGCTGCTACTGGAAGGGCAACGCAGTATGCGCGGCGTGCGGCTGAATACGCTCGGCTGGTTTGACTTCAAATCAGCCTGGTTTGCACCACCGGAGCTGTGATCCTTTCGCGCTGTCATATAAATGTCTAGAATGAGCCGTTCTCAACGGGGTGCCTTGATATCAGGGCTGAGAGAAACCCGTCGAACCTGATCCGGCTAATACCGGCGTAGGGATTTGAGATGCCTCACTCCTCAGATCCTTTGCGACTCAACATCTCTTCTCCTCAAGGAGCGCAAAGTGTTAAACAAAGTTCTGCCTATGTTGCTGCTGGTTACGGCACCGGCTTTCGCTGCCAAACCGGTTCTGACTGTTTACACCTACGATTCGTTCTCTGCCGATTGGGGCCCCGGCCCGGCGGTAAAAAAAGCCTTTGAAGCGCAGTGCGACTGCGAGCTGAAGTATGTGGCGCTAGAAGATGGCGTATCGCTGCTCAATCGCGTGCGCATGGAAGGCAAAAACAGCAAAGCCGATGTGGTGCTCGGGCTGGATAACAATCTGGTGCAGGCAGCGGAGAAAACCGGCTTGTTTGCCGAAAGCAGCATCGATACCCGCAGCTTAAAACTGCCGGATGGCTGGAACAATCAAACCTTTATCCCGTTCGATTATGGCTACTTCGCTTTCGTCTACGATAAAAACAAACTGAAGAACCCGCCGAAAAGCCTGAAAGAGCTGGTCGAAAGCCCGGAAAAATGGCGCGTGATTTATGAAGATCCGCGTACCAGCACGCCGGGTCTTGGCCTGCTGCTGTGGATGCAAAAAGTGTATGGCGATAACGCAGCTGATGCGTGGCAGAAGCTGGCGCAAAAAACCGTTACCGTCACTAAAGGCTGGAGCGAAGCTTACGGCCTGTTCCTGAAAGGCGAAAGCGATCTGGTGTTGAGCTACACCACGTCTCCGGCTTATCACATTATCGAAGAGAAGAAAGAGAACTACGCCGCGGCCGAATTCAGCGAAGGCCACTATTTACAGGTGGAAGTCGCCGCGCAGCTCGCCAGTAGCAAACAGCCTAAGCTGGCGCAGCAGTTCATGCAGTTTATGGTTTCTCCGGCCTTCCAGCAGACCATTCCTACCGGCAACTGGATGTATCCGGTGATCAAAAGCGATCTGCCAGCCGGTTATCAAACGTTGCAGGTGCCCGCGAAGGCGTTGCAATTCACGCCAGCCGAAGTCGCCGACCATCGCGCCGCGTGGATCAGCGCATGGCAAAGCGCCGTTAGCCGTTAATGCCCGGCTGGTTGATTCCCGGCAGCGCCATCGCGCTGATGCTGTGCGCGGTGGCGCTGCTGGCGTTTGGCGCATTGGTGGTGGTCGCTCCGGCCACCGACTGGCGCGCGCTACTCGACGACAGCTATTTGCATCATGTGCTGCTGTTCTCGTTTGAGCAGGCGCTGCTGTCGGCGCTGCTGTCGGTGCTGCCCGCGATCCTGCTGGCGCGCGCGCTCTATCGCCGCCGTTTTCCGGGACGCAATCTGTTGCTGCGCCTGTGCGCCATGACGCTGGTGCTGCCGGTGCTGGTGGCGGTGTTTGGCTTGCTCAGCGTGTACGGTCGCAGCGGCTGGCTGGCACAACTGTGCGCGACCATCGGCTTTGACTACCACTTTTCGCCGTATGGCCTGCAGGGCATTCTATTGGCGCACGTCTTCTTTAACCTGCCGCTGGCGACGCGCCTGCTGTTACAGGCATTGGAGAACATTCCCGGCGAGCAGCGGCAAGTCGCCGCCCAGCTTGGCCTGCGCGGCTGGAATCTGTTTCGCTTGCTGGAGTGGCCGTGGCTGCGCCGTCAGATTCTGCCGACGGCGGCACTGATCTTTATGCTCTGTTTCGCCAGCTTCGCCACGGTGCTGGCGCTGGGCGGCGGACCACAAGCGACCACGCTGGAACTGGCGATCTATCAGGCGCTGAATTTCGATTACGATCCGGGCCGCGCGGCGCTGCTGGCGCTGTTACAGCTCGCTTGCTGTTTGCTGCTGGTGCTGCTGAGCCAGCGCTTTAGCAAAGCCATTCCCACCGGCAGCCAGAGCATTCGCGGCTGGCGCGATCCGCAGGATTCATGGCAGGCGCGCATCAGCGATACGGTGCTGATTGGCCTGGCGCTGCTGCTGCTGTTACCGCCGCTGGCGGCAGTAATCGTCGATGGTTTGCGCGGCGGCGTTGCCGGTGCGCTGCAACAAGCGGCGCTGTGGCAAGCCACCTTTACCTCGCTGCGTATTGCCGTGGGCGCCGGCGTGCTCTGCGTGGTGCTGACCATGATGCTGCTGTGGAGCAGCCGCGAACTGCGGCAGCGCCAGAACAGAGTCGCCGCGCAGGCGATGGAGATGAGCGGCATGCTGATTCTGGCTATGCCGGGCATTGTGCTGGCGAGCGGTTTCTTTCTGCTGTTCAACGCCACCGTGGGGTTGCCGCAGCGCGCCGATGGTTTGGTGATCTTCACTAACGCCCTGATCGCCATTCCTTATGCGATGAAAGTGCTGGAGAATCCGATGCGCGATATCAGCGCCCGTTACAGCCAGCTCTGCGCTTCACTCGGCATCTCCGGTTTCAACCGCTTGCGGCTGATTGAGCTGCGCGCGCTGAAACGCCCGATTGCTCAGGCGCTGGCGTTTGCCTGCGTGCTGTCGATTGGCGATTTTGGCGTCGTCGCGCTGTTCGGCAGCGCCGATTTCCGCACGCTGCCCTTCTATCTGTTCCAGCAGATTGGCGCCTATCGCGGTGCGGACGGTGCCGTCACCGCACTCCTGCTGCTGCTGCTCTGCTTACTACTTTTTACTCTGATGGAAAAATTACCGGGTCGCCATGCTGACACTGAATAACCTCACTTACTTTTATCAGCATCTGCCGATGCGCTTCAGTTTTGCGGCGCAGGCGGGTGAACGTCTGGCGATCCTCGGTCCGAGCGGCGCGGGGAAAAGTACTTTACTGAGTCTGATTGGCGGCTTTTTGCCGATCAATCAAGGCGCGCTGGTGATGAACGGCGTTGATCATACCCACAGCGTGCCGTCGGCGCGCCCGGTTTCCATGCTGTTCCAGGAGAACAATCTGTTTCCGCATCTCACGGTGCAGCAAAACATGGCGTTGGGCCTACATCCGGGCCTGAAATTGACGCGCGAACAGCAGCAGCAAGTGGTGGATATCGCCGAGCAAACCGGCTTGCAGGCGATGCTCACGCGTTTGCCTGGTCAGCTTTCCGGTGGACAGCGTCAGCGCGTGGCATTGGCGCGCTGCCTGCTGCGCAATCAACCGATTTTGCTGCTGGATGAACCCTTCTCAGCGCTGGATCCGGCGCTGCGCAACGAGATGCTGCAGCTGGTACGTTCGGTATGCGAAAACCGCAACATCACCTTGTTGATGGTGTCGCACAGCCTGGAAGATGCTCAGCAGATTGCGCCGCGCAGTTTGGTGATCGTCGACGGGCGCATCTATTGGGATGGCAGTACAGAGAGTTTGGTGCGCGGTGAAAGTGCCGCGGCCGCCATCCTTGGCGTGACAGCGCGTTAAGCGAAGAAAACTTTCCACAGCAGGTGGCGGAAGATTGGCATCATCGGATGGAACTGGATTGCGATAAACGCGCCCAGGCCAATCGCCGCCATCAACGGTGCCAACCAGCGCAGACGCGATGCAGGCAGATACTTTGTCGCCCAATCCATCGTTTTACCGCTGCGCGACCAGCGCCACAGCAACCAGCCACCGACCCACAGCAGCAGCGCCACCAGCAACAGCAGCCATTTAAAGCTGCCGCCCTGCGCGGCCTGCGGTACATCAATCGCCACGCCCGCCAGAATGCCCGGCATCAAATACGCGGGCGGCCAGAGGATGCAGCCAATCAGGTTAGGCGGCAGGAATTTGCGCACCGGCAACTCCAGCATGCCCGCTGCCAGCGGAATCAGCGGACGCGTCGGGCCGACAAATCGCCCCACCAGAATGGTGAACATGCTGTGTTGATGCAGCGCATGCTCGGTTTTATCCAGCAAACCCTTGTACTTTTTCAGATATTTCCAGCGATGCAGCGGCCCCTGAAACTTCCAGCCGATGCCGTAAGAGACCCAATCGCCGATTAAACAGCCAACGAATCCGGCCGCCCACGCAGGGTAAAGACCAATTTGTCCGCTTCCGACCAGCGCCCCAAGGCTGGCCATTAATACCGTGCCCGGCAACAGCAATCCCACGAAGGCCAGCGACTCAAGAAAGGTCACCAGCGCCACAGCGATCAGCGCGTACTCCAGCGATTGCGAAAACAGGTGTTGAATCCAGGCTTCCATAAATATCCTCTGCGGAATATAGAGGCTGGATTGTCCAGAGCATGCAGGTAGCCGTCAAGGCAAGAATTGTAGAACGATGTTGACAAAGTGGTGACAATTTCGCCTGCAGGACACTGTATAAACATCCATGTTATACTCAATGCAATTCATTCTCTGGAGTTCACGTGACCGATCCGCGCGCAGGTTTTCTGCTTACCCGACATTGGCGAGATACGCCGACCGGCAGCGAAGTGGTGCTGTGGCTGGCCACCGACAGCGGCCCGCAGCGGCTGGTGCTGCCTGCCCAGGAATCCGTGGCGTTTGTGCCTGAAGAGTTTCGCACGCCAACCGAAGCGCTGATCCGCGACGAACGCCATACGCGCCTGCAAACGCTGGAGCTGAAGGATTTCCGCCGCCGCCCGGTGTTTGGCCTCTATTGCCGCAGCAATCGTCAGCTACAAAATCTGGAAAAGCGCCTGCGTGAAAACGGCATTCCGGTCTATGAAGCGGATATTCGGCCACCCGAACGCTATTTGATGGAGCGCTTTATCACCGCGCCGGTGTGGTTTAGCGGTGAAACACGCGGTGACAGCGTGGTCAACGCGCGTCTGAAACCGCATCCTGATTACCGTCCGCAGCTGAAATGGGTATCGCTGGATATCGAAACCACGCAGCACGGTGAGCTCTACTGCATCGGGCTGGAAGGCTGCGGTCAGCGCCAGGTTTACATGCTCGGTCCGCCCAACGGCGATGCCAGCACGCTCGATTTTGAACTGATCTATGTTGATAGCCGCCCGCAGCTGCTTGAGCAGCTCAACGCATGGTTCGAGCGGCATGAACCGGATGTGATTATTGGCTGGAATGTAGTGCAGTTCGATCTACGCGTACTGCAGAAACACGCCGATCGCTACGGCATTCCGCTGCGTTTAGGGCGTCAGAAGCAGGCGCTGGAGTGGCGCGAGCACGGCTTCAAACCTGGTGTGTTCTTCGCGCAGGCAACGGGCCGCTTAATTATTGATGGTATCGACGCGCTCAAATCCGCGTTTTGGGATTTCCCGTCATTCAGCCTCGAAGCGGTCTCTCGCCAGCTGCTCGGTGAAGGCAAGGCCATCAATAATCCGTGGGATCGCATGGAAGAGATCAACTGGCGTTTTGCCAACGATAAACCGGCGCTGGCGAAATATAATCTCAAGGATTGCGAGCTGGTGACGCGCATTTTCCAGCACACCGCCATCATGCCGTTCCTGCTGGAACGCGCCACGGTAAATGGTTTAGCGGTGGATCGTCACGGCGGTTCGGTGGCGGCCTTTGGTCATCTCTATATCCCGCGCATGCACCGCGCCGGTTTCGTGGCGCCGAATCTCGGCGAAGTGGCGCCGGAAGCCAGCCCCGGCGGCTACGTGATGGATTCGCGGCCCGGCCTGTACGATTCGGTGCTGGTGCTGGATTACAAAAGCCTCTATCCCTCAATTATTCGCACCTTCCTTATCGATCCGGTGGGTTTGGTGGAAGGCCTGGCGCACCCGGATGACGCCGATTCCGTGCCCGGCTTCCGCAATGCGCGCTTTTCCCGTGAGACCCACTGTTTACCGGCGATTGTCGAGCAGATTTGGCAAGGGCGTGAGGCCGCCAAGCGCGACAACAATAAACCGCTGTCGCAGGCGCTGAAAATTATCATGAATGCTTTTTATGGCGTGCTCGGCACCAGCGCCTGCCGCTTCTTCGATCCGCGCCTCGCGTCATCCATCACCCTACGCGGCCACGCCATCATGCAGCAAACGCGCGAGCTGATTGAAGCGGAAGGCTTTGATGTGATTTACGGCGATACCGATTCCACCTTCGTCTGGCTGAAAGGCGCGCACAGTGAAGCGGAGGCGACGGCGATTGGTCGTCATCTCGCTGAACAGGTGAACGGCTGGTGGCGGCAGCATCTGCAATCGACTTATGGGCTGGAGAGCGCGCTGGAGCTGGAGTATGAAACGCACTTCAGCCGTTTCCTGATGCCTACCATTCGCGGCGCCGAACAGGGCAGCAAAAAGCGCTATGCCGGCATGATTCGCAACGAGGGCGGCGAGCGGCTGGTGTTTAAAGGCCTCGAATCAGTGCGCACCGACTGGACGCCGCTGGCGCAGCAGTTCCAGCAAAATCTGTATGGCCGTATTTTCCGTGGCGAGCCGTGGCAGGATTACATTCGCGAAACGGTGGCGCAGCTGCTGGCCGGTGAACTCGACGATCAGCTGGTGTATAAAAAACGCCTGCGGCGCGCGCTGAAAGATTACGAGCGCAATGTGCCGCCACATGTGCGCGCTGCGCGTCTCGCCGATGAGCAAAACCGCAAGCTGCAGCGCCCGCTGCAGTATCAAAACGGTGGCTCGATCCGCTATGTGATGGCCACGGCCGGACCGGAACCGCTCGAGGCGCGTAATACGCCCCTTGACTACGATCATTACGTCACCAAACAGCTGCAGCCGGTGGCTGACGGCATTTTGCCGTTCGTCGGTGACGACTTTGCTACACTCATTACTGGGCAGCTGGGGCTTTTTTGACAGGTGACGAATGCCTTGCCATCCAGTACCATAGCGCCCTTCCTGATTCTCACCGCACTCACAATCTGACCAAACACCCGTTTGGCGGTTGGGTATTGCCTGAGTACAGGTGAACTTCTTTATGGCATGTCAGAGAGTCGAGCAAAAAATATATGGTTTTTACACTGGGTCAGCGCTGGATTAGTGATACGGAAAGTGAACTGGGATTGGGCACGGTGGTCGCGCTCGATACGCGCATGATCACCATGCTTTTTCCGGCAACCGGCGAAAACCGCCTGTATGCCAGAAACGATTCTCCGGTCACTCGTGTGATTTTCAATCCGGGTGACACCATCACCAGCCACGAAGGCTGGCAGATGACCGTCGATGAAGTCCGCAACGAAAACGATTTAATGACTTACATCGGCACCCGTCTCGACACCGAAGAAGCGGGCGTCGTCATGCGCGAAGTGATGCTGGACAGCAAGCTGGTGTTCAGCAAGCCGCAGGATCGCCTGTTCGCCGGTCAGCTCGACCGCATGGACCGCTTTGCGCTGCGTTTCCGCGCACGCAAATACCACAGCGAGCAATACCGCCTGCCGATCAGCGGCCTGCGCGGGATGCGCACCAACCTGATTCCGCATCAGCTGCATATCGCTCACGATGTCGGCCGTCGCCACGCCCCGCGCGTGCTGCTGGCGGATGAAGTGGGCTTGGGTAAAACCATTGAAGCCGGGATGATCATCCAGCAACAGCTGCTGGCCGGTCGTGCCGAGCGCGTGCTGATTGTGGTGCCGGAAACGCTGCAACATCAGTGGCTGGTGGAAATGCTGCGTCGCTTTAACCTGCGCTTTGCGCTGTTTGATGACGATCGCTACACCGAAGCGCAGCACGACAGCGACAATGCCTTTGAAACCGAGCAGCTGATTATCTGTTCGCTCGATTTTGTACGCCGTAACAAGCAGCGTCTTGAGCTGCTGGCCGATGCCGAGTGGGATCTGCTGGTGGTTGATGAAGCGCACCATCTGGCATGGAGCGAAGACGCACCGAGCCGCGAATATCAGGTTATCGAGCAGCTGGCAGAGAAAACCGCTGGCGTACTGTTGCTGACTGCCACGCCAGAACAGCTGGGCTTAGAGAGCCACTTTGCGCGTCTGCGTCTGCTCGACCCAAATCGTTTCCACGATTTCGGCCAGTTTGTCGAAGAGCAGCAGCATTATCGTCCGGTGGCCGATGCGGTGAGCTCGCTGCTGGCCGACCACGCCATCAGCAAAGATGAGATGAACCTGATTAACGATCTGATCGGTGAACAGGATATCGAACCGCTGCTGCAAGTGGCGAACAGCGATCGCGATGGCAAAGAAGACGCGCGTAAAGAGCTGGTCTCGATGCTAATGGATCGCCACGGCACCAGCCGCGTGCTGTTCCGTAACACCCGTAACGGCGTGAAAGGCTTCCCGAAACGCGAGCTGCACCAGATTCGTCTGCCGCTGCCGGCGCAGTATCAAACCGCGATTAAAGTCTCCGGCATCATGGGCACGCGCAAAAGCGCAGAAGAGCGCGCGCGTGACATGCTGTATCCCGAGCAGATTTATCAGGAATTTGAAGGCGATAGCGGCACATGGTGGAACTTCGATCCGCGCGTTGAGTGGCTGATGGGTTACCTCACCAGCAACCGCAAAGAGAAAGTGCTGGTGATCTGCGCCAAAGCCGCCACCGCGCTGCAGCTGGAGCAGGTGCTGCGTGAGCGCGAAGGCATCCGTGCCGCCGTGTTCCACGAAGGCCTATCGATTATCGAACGCGACCGCGCAGCAGCCTTCTTCGCCTCCGAAGAGGATGGCGCGCAGGTGTTGCTGTGTTCCGAAATCGGTTCTGAAGGCCGTAACTTCCAGTTCGCCAGCCGTTTGGTGATGTTCGATTTGCCGTTCAACCCGGATCTGCTGGAGCAGCGTATCGGTCGTCTCGATCGTATCGGCCAGATGCATGACATCCAGATTCTGGTGCCGTGGCTGGAAAAAACCGCGCAGGCGGTGCTGCTGCGCTGGTATCACGAAGGGTTGGATGCGTTTGAACACACCTGCCCAACTGGCCGCGCCATTTATGACAACGAGTATAATCAGCTGATTGAATATCTTGCCGCGCCGGAAAATCCGCAGGGACTCGATGAGTTCATCAGCGCAAGCCGCAAGCAGCACGATGCGCTGAAAGCACAGCTGGAACAGGGACGCGATCGCTTACTGGAACTGAACTCCAACGGCGGTGAAGCCGCTCAGGAGCTGGCAAATGCCATCGGCGAGCAGGACAACGATACCGATCTGGTTAACTTTGCGCTGAACCTGTTCGATATCGTCGGCATCAATCAGGAAGACCGCAGCGATAGCCTGATCGTGCTGACGCCGTCCGATCACATGCTGGTGCCTGATTTCCCTGGCCTGCCGGAAGAGGGTTGCACCGTGACCTTTAACCGTAACCAGGCGCTGTCGCGCGAAGATACCCAGTTTATTACCTGGGAACATCCGCTGATCCTCAACGGCCTCGACCTGATCCTTTCGGGCGATACCGGTAGCTGTGCGCTGTCACTGCTGAAGAACAAGGCGCTGCCGGTCGGGACGCTGCTGGTCGAGATGATCTATGTGGTTGAAGCGCAAGCGCCAAAAAGTCTGCAGCTCACCCGCTTCCTGCCGCCAACGCCGGTGCGTTTGCTGATGGATCGCGCCGGGAACAATCTGGCGGGCAAAGTGGAGTTTGAAAGCTTTAACCGTCAGCTGAATGCGGTGAATCGCCATACCGGCAGCAAGCTAGTGAATGCGGTGCAGCAAGACGTGCACGAGATTCTGACCCAGGCCGAAAAAGCGATCGTTCCGGAAGCGCAGGCGATTATCGCGGCAGCGAAAGTGGAAGCCGAAGAGAAACTCGGTGCTGAGCTGTCACGTCTCGAAGCGCTGCGCGCGGTTAACCCCAACATCCGTGATGACGAGGTTGAAGCGCTGGAGAGCAATCGCGAACAGGTGTTGGAAAGCCTGGGCGATGCAGGCTGGCGTCTCGATGCGCTACGTCTGATCGTGGTCACGCACCAATAATGTTCAGGACCGCGACATCATGCTGATGGAAGCTTACAACCCGCCGCTCGAACCCTGGCTGCATATTCTGTATCAGGACGAGCACATTATGGTGGTGAATAAACCGAGCGGGTTGCTGTCGGTGCCGGGCCGTCTCGAAGAGCACAAGGATAGCGTGATGACGCGCATCCAGCGTGATTTCCCACAGGCGGAATCGGTGCACCGTCTCGATATGGCTACCAGCGGCGTGATCGTCGTGGCCCTGAATAAAGCGGCTGAGCGTGAGCTCAAGCGCCAGTTCCGTGAGCGCGAGCCTTCCAAATACTATGTGGCGCGCGTGTGGGGCCATCCAGCGGCAGAAGAGGGTTTGATCGATCTGCCGCTGATTTGCGACTGGCCGAATCGGCCGAAGCAGATGGTGTGTTTCGAGAACGGCAAAGCGGCGCAGACCGAGTATCAGGTGCTGGAGTATGAAGCCACGAACAGTGCGCGCGTCAAGCTTAAGCCAATTACCGGACGCTCACACCAGCTGCGTGTGCATCTGCTGGCGCTGGGGCATCCGATTCTTGGCGACCGCTTTTATGCACATGATGAGGCGCTGGCGATGGCGCCCCGTTTGCAGTTGCATGCGGAGTCGCTGACGATCACCCATCCGGCGTTTGGCAATAGCATGACGTTCAGGCAGCCGGCGGGATTTTAGTGTTGGAGATGCTGCCCCTCCTCGGTCCGTGCTTGCAGTCCCCCTCCTCGTTCCGTGCTTGCTGCCCCCCACCTCGGTCCTCCCCCATGGATGGGGGAGGAAGATGTTGCTACATGTTAGTGATGAAGCTGCATGGGGCAGCATCTCCTTCCCCCGCTTGCGGGGGAAGGCCGGGATGGGGGACAGCAATAAAATTACTTAAACCCCTTCTCCTTACGAATCAGATCGTAAGCCGCCTGAATCTCCTGCGCCTTCTGCTTCGCCATCTCCATCATTTCCGGCGGTAAACCTTTCGCCACCAGCTTGTCAGGATGATGTTCGCTCATCAGCTTACGGTACGCGCGCTTGATGGTGGTGCCATCATCGCTGCTTTTCACGCCCAGCACGCTGCAGGCATCTTCCAGCGTAGGACCGCGTTGCGCCTGCTGATAGGCGCCGCCGCGGGAAGAACCGCCGCCGCCAAACTGCTGACCGCCTTCCATCATGCGCAGGAACTGATCGAACTGTGCGCGTGAAATACCCAGCTCTTCGGCAATCACATATAGCACCTGACGTTCGTTGGGATGCAGTGAACCATCGGCGAAGGCAGCCTGGATTTGGATTTCCAGAAACATCCGAATCAGATCAAACCGGCCAAAGCAGGCGCTGCGGAGCTCGCGCAGTTTACTGCGCAGCGGATAATCGCTCTGTTTACCTTCACGGAACGCACGCTGCGCGGCAGTGCGCGCATCGCCATGCAGCTGCATGCGATCCATAAATAAGGAAGCAATCTGGATATCCGCTTCGGTGACGCGCCCTTTTGATTTGGTCAAATGGCCCATCACCTGGAATGTGGTACTGAAAAACAGCGTCTGACGCGCCTGGTTATTGGCGAAATAGCCCTGTCCTTTTACGCTGCGCACTTTGTCAAACATGTGACCAATGATCAGACCCAGTACAATGCCCCAAAAGCCTGCCCCGGAAAATATCCCGAGCGCCAGACCAATTACTTTTCCCCAGTAGCGCATAAACTCCTCAATTCGCCATGCTTGCGGCTGAAAATTGCATTATCATACCTGTCATTTATCTCAGCGCCTAACGGCAACGCGGACAGACAAGGATTAACACTGGCGCAACGCCGGGCAGTAAGTTAGTCTCTGACCGGATTGTCGGCATGATGCCAGTTTTCATGGAATTATCGAAACCGCGTATGAAAAAACGTATACCTACCTTGCTGGCTACCATGATTGGTGCAGCGCTTTATAGCCAGTCATCACTCGCCGACGATCTGATGTCGCAGTGCATGCTGGGCGTGCCGAGTTACAACCGCCCGCTGGTCAATGGCGACACCAACTCGCTGCCGGTCACCATCCATTCTGATTCCGCCAAAGGCAACTATCCGGATGATGCGGTGTTCACCGGTAACGTCGACGTGCAGCAAGGCAATAGCCGCCTGCGTTCCGACGAGGTGCAGCTGCATCAACGTCAGCAGGAAGGACAAACCACGCCGGTTCGTACCGTGGATGCGCTGGGTAATGTGCACTATGACGATAATCAGGTCATCCTCAAAGGTCCGAAAGCCTGGTCAAATCTGAACACCAAAGACACCAACGTGTGGAACGGTGATTATCAGATGGTTGGCCGTCAGGGCCGCGGCGATGCCGATCAGATGAAACTGCGCGGTAACAATCGCTACACCATTCTGGAAAACGGCAGCTTTACCTCTTGTTTGCCGGGTTCCAACAGCTGGAGCGTGGTCGGTTCCGAAGTGATTCAGGACCGCGAAGAAGAAGTCGCGGAAATCTGGAACGCCCGCTTTAAGCTCGGCAATGTGCCGGTCTTTTACAGCCCTTATTTACAGCTACCGATTGGCGATCGCCGCCGCTCCGGTTTCCTGATCCCGAATGCGAAATACGGCAGTAATAACGGCTTCGAATTCATGCTGCCGTATTACTGGAACATCGCGCCGCAGGCCGATGCCACCATCACGCCGCACTATATGGAAAAACGCGGTCTGCAGCTGCAGAACGAATTCCGCTATTTGACGGTGTTTGGCGCAGGCTTGATGGAGCTGGATTATCTGCAGTCAGATAAGCAGTACGACAATGACAAAGCAGTGCGTGGTATCGCGCAGGACGATAGCTCCGATCGCTGGCTGTTCTACTGGCGCCATTCGGGGGTATACGACCAGCACTGGCGCTTCAACGCTGACTACACCAAAGTAAGCGATCCCTATTACTTCAACGATCTTGAGTCGAAGTACTACAGCTCCACCGATGGTTACGCCACGCAGAAATTCAGCCTTGGCTACGCGGATACCAACTGGGACGCGACGCTGTCGACCAAAGACTTCCAGGTGTTTGGTAACACCAGCAACAGCAACGTCTATCGTGCGATGCCGCAGCTCGATCTGAACTTCTATCAGAACGATATGGGGCCGTTTGATGGTCGAATCTTTGCGCAGGCGGTGAAATTTACCAACGTGAATAGCCAGATGCCTGAAACCACGCGTCTGCATGTTGAGCCAACGTTGAATTTACCGCTGTCAAACGGCTGGGCGAGTCTCGATACCGAAGCGAAATTCCTGGCAACCCATTATCAGCAGGATGACGTTGAGTATTACAACACCTCGGTTAATACCGCTCGTGATAATCAGCTGGAAAACTCCGTCAACCGCACGCTGCCCCAGTTCAAAGTGGATGGTCGCCTGGTGTTTGATCGCGATATGGACTGGGAACCAGGCTATACACAAACGCTGGAACCGCGTGTTCAGTACCTTTACGTCCCCTATCGTAACCAGAGCAATATCTATCCGTACGACTCGACGTTGCTGCAAACCGACTACACCGGCCTGTTCCGCGATCGTACCTATAGCGGCCTGGATCGCATCGCTTCAGCAAATGAAGTGGCGACCGGCGTAACCACGCGTATTTATGATAACGATCTGGTTGAACGTTTTAACGTTTCTGTGGGTCAAATCTACTCGTTTACCCCGTCTCGTACCGGCGTAAACCAGACGAACCAGGAAGATGACACCGGCAGCCTGGTTTGGGCCGGCGATACATACTGGAAAATCAGCGATCGCTGGGGCGCGCGTGGCGGTCTGCAATATGACACCCGCCTCGATAACGTCGCGCAGGGCAATGCGGTAGTTGAGTATCGTCAGGATGCCGATCGTATGGTGCAGCTGAGCTATCGCTACAGCAGCCCGGAATATGTGGCGCAGGCGCTGAATAATTCAAGCCTGGTGACTAACCCGATCTATAAAAACGGGATTTCACAGGTGGGCGGCACTGCCAGCTGGCCGATTGCGGATGCCTGGTCACTGGTGGGCGGTTATTACTACGATACCCGCAATAGTCGTCCGGCTGAACAGCTGGTCGGCCTGCAGTACAGCTCGTGCTGCTATGCCATTCGTCTGGGTTACGAACGCAAGATCAACGGTTGGGAAAACAACGACAGTAAGTATGACAACCAAATCTCATTCAACATTGAGCTGCGTGGTCTGAGTTCTAACTATGGCTTAGGCACCAACGAAATGCTGCGTCAGGGCATCATCCCTTACCAGCGCGCTTTCTGATGTTGTGATGTTTGACAGGCTATCCCGCAGTGCGGAAACAACAATGGATAAAGTATGAAGAACTGGAGAATGCTGATTCTTGGTGTAGCGATTACCGCTAACACTGCGTTCGCAGCCCCACAAGTGGTTGATAAAGTTGCCGCAGTCGTGAACAACGGCGTGGTACTGGAAAGTGACGTTGATAATATGATGCGCACCGTGAAATCACAGGCGCAGCAGGCAAACCAGCAACTCCCTGATGACAAAACCTTGCGTCATCAGATCCTTGAACGCCAGGTCATGGATGCCATCATTCTGCAAATGGGTGAAAGAGCGGGCGTGCAGATTACCGATCAGCAGCTGGATCAGGCAATTCTGAACATTGCCGCCCAAAACCGCATGAGCCTCGATCAGCTGCGTAGCCGTCTGGCCTACGACGGCATGAACTACAACGATTACCGTGCGCAGATCCGCAAAGAGATGCTGATTTCAGAAGTGCGTAACAACGAAGTGCGTCGCCGCGTCACTATCCTGCCGCAGGAAGTGGATACGCTGGCTACGCAGGTGGGTGCGCAGAATACGCAAGGTACTGAGCTGAATATCAGCCAGATTCTGCTGCCGCTGTCAGAAAACCCGACGCAGCAGCAGGTTGACGATCAGGAAACGCTGGCGCGCCAATTGGTTGCTCAGCTGAAAGGCGGTGCCGACTTCGGCAAGCTGGCCGTGACTTACTCAGCCGATCCGCAGGCGCTGAAAGGCGGCAACATGGGTTGGGGCAAAATTGAAGAGCTGCCAACGCTGTTCTCGCAGGCGCTGAGCACCGCGAAGAAAGGCGATATCGTCGGTCCAATCCGTTCAGGTGTTGGTTTCCACATCCTGAAGGTGAATGACCTGCGTGGCGAAAGCAAAAGCATCTCTGTGACTGAGGTGCATGCGCGTCACATTCTGCTGAAGCCTTCACCGATCCTGACCGACGCTCAGGCGCAGGCCAAAATCGAACAGATTGCAGCGGATATTAAAAGCGGTAAAACCACCTTCGCCGCAGCGGCCAAACAGTTCTCCGACGATCCGGGTTCGGCTAACCAGGGCGGCGATCTCGGCTGGGCATCTCCAGAGATTTACGATCCGGCATTCCGCGATGCATTGCTGAAGTTGCAGAAAGGCCAGGTCAGCCAGCCGGTTCACTCCTCATTTGGCTGGCACTTGATTCAGTTGCTGGATACGCGTCAGGTTGATAAGACCGATGCCGCGCAGAAAGAGCGCGCCTATCGCATGCTGTTCAACCGTAAATTCGCGGAAGAAGCGCAAACCTGGATGCAGGAACAGCGCGCCAGTGCTTACGTGAAAATTCTGGATAACAATGGTCAGTAATTATCGTGTGGTGATCACGCCCGGCGAACCCGCCGGGATTGGTCCCGACCTCACCCTGCAACTGGCGCAGCAAAACTGGCCGGTTGAATTGGTGGTCTGCTGCGACGGCGAGCTTTTGCGCCGTCGCGCTGCTTTATTGGGTTTGCCGCTGACGCTGCGTGACTATCAACCTGGCGTTGCCGCACAACCGCAGCAGGCCGGCACGCTTACGCTGCTGCAGGTCGATACCGCTCAGCCAGTGACCGCCGGAGAACTCTGCGTCGCAAACAGTCACTACGTGCTGGAAACCCTGATGCGCGCCTGTGACGGTTGTCTGAATGGCGAATTTGCCGCGCTGATTACCGGTCCGGTACACAAAGGCGTGATCAACGATGCGGGCATTCCGTTTACCGGTCATACCGAATTTTTTGCCGATCGCGCCGGTGGCGATTTAGTGGTGATGATGCTGGCAACAGAAGAGTTGCGTGTGGCATTGGCTACCACACATCTGCCGCTGAAAGATGTTTCTGCCGCAATTACCCGCGACACGCTGCATGAAGTGATCACCATTCTGCATCGGGATCTGCAGCAGAAGTTTGGTTTACCGCATCCTCATATCTTCGTCTGCGGCCTTAATCCGCATGCCGGCGAGAGCGGCCATATGGGCCGCGAAGAGATTGATACCATTATTCCGGCCCTCAACGAACTGCGCCAGCAAGGCATCCAACTTACCGGACCTCTGCCAGCCGATACGCTGTTCCAGCCGAAATACCTGCAACATGCCGATGCAGTTCTGGCGATGTATCACGACCAGGGCTTGCCGGTGCTAAAATTTCAGGGGTTTGGCCGCGCGGTGAATATCACACTTGGCCTGCCCTTTATCCGGACTTCTGTCGATCACGGCACCGCGCTTGAATTAGCCGGTCTCGGTCAGGCAGAACCGGGCAGCTTTATCACGGCGCTTAATCTCGCCATCACTATGATCAAGAGCAGTAATGAATAATCGCGTCCATCAGGGGCATTACGCCCGTAAACGTTTCGGGCAGAACTTCCTGAACGATCAGTACATTATCGATAGCATTGTTTCCGCCATTCACCCGCAAAAAGGTGAAGCTATCGTGGAAATCGGCCCCGGCCTGGGTGCATTAACCGAGCCGGTAGGCGAACGTCTGGATGAGCTGACCGTGGTCGAGCTGGACCGCGACCTTGCTGCGCGTCTGCAAACGCACCCGTTCCTCGGTCCTAAGCTGACCATTTTCCAGCAGGATGCCATGACCTTTGATTTCTCTGCGCTGGCGCAAGAGAAAGGTCAGCCGCTGCGCGTGTTCGGCAACCTGCCGTACAACATCTCGACGCCGCTGATGTTCCACCTTTTCAGCTATACTGGTTCGATTAAAGATATGCACTTCATGCTGCAGAAAGAAGTGGTGAATCGTTTAGTCGCCGGTCCGGGCAGCAAAGCTTACGGTCGTTTGAGCGTGATGGCGCAATACTATTGCCAGGTTATTCCTGTGCTCGAAGTGCCACCAGAATCCTTCACGCCGGCACCGAAAGTGGAATCGGCCGTGGTGCGTTTAGTGCCGTACATGCAGCCACAGTATCCGGTCAGCGATATTCGTCTGCTGAGCCGTATCACCACGGAAGCCTTTGGTAAACGCCGTAAAACGCTGCGCAACAGCCTTGCTCATATGTTTGCGGCTGGTGCGCTGGATCAATTAGAAATCGATGCCTCGCTGCGTGCAGAGAACGTCTCTGTGGCGCAATATTGCCAACTGGCAAACTGGTTGAGCAAGCATCAGGCAGAAACTCCGGAGAGTTGAGTGCATGAGTGATTTGGCCCGCGTCTGTATCCATGTGCATAGTCAGTATGTGGAGTCGCAATCCTTGCCCGACGAGGATCGCTACGTGTTTGCCTACACCATCACCATTCGCAATTTGGGGCGCAGCAACGTCCAGCTGCGTAGCCGCTATTGGCTGATCACCAACGGCAACGGTCGCGAGACTGAAGTGCAAGGTGAAGGCGTGGTCGGCGAACAGCCGCACATTGCGGCCGGCGGCGAGTATCAGTACACCAGCGGCGCGATTCTGGAGACGCCGATGGGCACCATGCAAGGCCACTATGTGATGATCGACGATGCGGGCGAAGAGTTCCACGTCGAGATTCCGGTGTTCCGACTCGCGGTGCAAACCCACATTCACTAATCCTCCTCCGCCCGGCCCGTCCGGGCGGCGCGTTTTAATCGGACTGACAATGAGTACATACCTGATTGGCGATGTTCATGGCTGTTATGACGAGCTTCGTGCGCTGTTGGCGCAGGTTGACTTCGATCCGCAGCAGGACACCTTATGGCTTACCGGCGATTTGGTGGCGCGCGGCCCCGGTTCGCTCGATGTGCTGCGCTATGTAAAATCGCTGGGAAATTGCGTGCGCCTGGTGCTGGGTAATCACGACCTGCATTTGCTGGCGGTGTATGCCGGTATCAGCCGTAACAAGCCGAAAGATCGCCTGACGCCGCTGCTGGAAGCCGATGATGCCGATGAGTTGATTAACTGGTTACGTCGTCAGCCACTGTTGCAGGTAGATGAAGAGAAGAAGCTGTTGATGGCGCATGCGGGCATTACGCCGCAATGGGATTTAGAGACGGCGCAGCTGTGCGCGCGTGAAGTGGAAGCGGTGCTCTCCAGCGACAGCTATCCGCTGTTTCTGGATGCGATGTATGGCGACATGCCAAACAACTGGACGCCGGAACTCAGCGGTCTGGCGCGACTGCGCTTTAGCACTAATGCGCTGACGCGCATGCGCTTCTGCTTCCCGAACGGCCAGCTGGATATGATCTGCAAAGAGTCGCCTGAATCAGCGCCGCCGCCGCTCAAGCCGTGGTTTAAGGTGCCGGGCAAAATCGACAGCGACTATACGCAGATCTTTGGTCACTGGGCATCGCTGGAAGGTAAAGGCACACCGGAACATGTGATTGGTCTGGATACCGGCTGCTGCTGGGGTGGAACATTGACGCTGCTGCATTGGGAAACCAAACAGTATTACGTACAGGCATCCAATCGCGAACAGGCAATGGCCGTAAGCGCGGTGAGTGCGCATCCACCGTTAAGTGATACGCCGTAAATAAAAAACCCCGCATAAGCGGGGTTTTTTATGGGTCGCCATCACTGGCAACGTTACGTGCGGCGATCCAGGATCTCGAAGCAGTAGCTGTGCGAGTTCTGCTCATCGGCGTCATGGAATTCGCTGAAGGTTGACTGCCACTCGTCCGGTTCGTAATCCGGGAACTGCGTATCCCCTTCCACTTCCGCATCGATATGGGTCAGGTAGAGGCGATCCGCGCGAGCCAGCATCTGCTCGTAAACGCGCCCACCACCAATCACCATCATCTCTTCGACATCACCCGCCGCTTTTACCGCCTCTTCCAGCGATGTCACCCAAGTGACGCCTTCATGGTTGCCCGGCTGGCTGCTGACCACAATGTTCAGGCGTCCAGGAAGCGGGCGGCCTATCGATTCAAAGGTCAGACGACCCATAATCACCGGCTTATTCAAGGTATTACGTTTGAACCATGCCAAATCTGCTGGCAGGTTCCATGGCATGGCGTTTTCCATACCAATAATGCGATCCGCTGCCAGTGCCGCGATCAGACTAATCATGTTAAAAGACCTACTGGAAAAAATTGGCGCCATCATACGTAAAGGCGAAACTTTCGTCGATAGGCCGCCCCCGCTATTTGCGTAAAGCTCCGATGCCACCGCACTTTTGTTATTGGACAGAGTTTTACACCGACTTTCCCGGCAATTGCGGGGCGAGGAGCCAGAAATTGCTGACGAGGCGGCACAACTCCGCGCGAAACGTCGCGTTATTGGTATCGCAGTGTAAAGAAAAGCGCACTCTGTGCAAAAAAAGAAAACGGCTCCCGCAGGAGCCGTTGAAACGCTTTAGAAATCGTAGCGTAGACGCACCAGGTTCACGTTGCCCAGTGACTTGTCGGTGCTGGAGGTGATGACATATTCGTAGTCGACACGGAAGCCGTAATCCAGCTGGGCACTCACGCCAACGCCGTTATCAATACGCTTGTAGTCACGTCCGTTGACGAACTCCAGACGGTCGCCCATGAAGTAAGGCTGAATAGATTTCACCGCATACTGACCAATTGGGAATTTGTAGCCAGCAAAGTATTCGATGCCCCACGCGTCATCCGCGAAGTAATTGTTAACGGTATTACGTTTGGTTGGGGAGAAGTTCTCATACCAACCCGCACCGGCTGACAGCGTCCAGTTATCCGGCGTCCAGCTCAGAGCGGTACCGTAGATATTCTGGTCATAGCGCTTGCTGACGCCATTGACTGGATTGCGAATATCGGCGCGGGTGTAGTTCCACGCGGTTCCCCATGCCAGATCTTTGGTGATGTGGTAGTTCACACCCAGCGAGCCGCCGCCTTTACGCTTATAGCGCAGGCCGTTGCCTGGCAGGAACTCATTATCTTCAAACAGGTACGACGCATACACATCCGCATCGCCGAAGGTATTTTTGTACTTCAGCATTTTGCGCGAACGGTAAGAACCATCGTAATCACCATTGATGCCATTGCCTGGCGCCTGCGCCAGCATGTCGTAATCCCAGATATCGGTCTTCGCTCCTACGACATCGTAGTAAACGCTGTTCTGCTGACCAAAGTAGAGCTCACCCAAGGTGGCGCTTTTGAAGCCAGTATAAAGTTGGCGGCGCGAGGTGTTATTCGCACCATCTGCATGATGATTGTCCCAACCCCACCAGGCCGGGAAGTTAACGCCCAGCTCGTAGTAACCGACCCAGCTTACGTCGTCAAACAGGTAATAATTGGCGCTGAAGCGAAAGCGTGAGCCACCGTCGTAGCCATTACGTTTGTACGATTTGTCGTTCACGCCATTCTGATGTTGGAACTGCGGACGAATACTGCCGCCCACTTTGAAGTCGAGACGGCTTAGCGCATCGCCCGCCTGTGGATCCTGCTTGAGTAAAGTAATTTCCGCCTGGCTGGCGAGTGGCGCCGCTGCGAGTAACGCAGCAATAGCGCTGAGAGTGAAAGCACGCATTTGCATTTTTTATATCCCAGTTAAGGTGAGCGCTCTATTGGTGAGCGGGCGAAATAGTACGGTGCGCTAACTGGGATCTTATTTATAATTTTGTGCGGATATTCCGAGGTGTAACGCTTTCCGCATCAACTGATAAAACATATGTCAAATCAATAGGATTTTTACAGATAAGGAAATGCGGGCATTGGTAAAAGGATAAAAAAACGGCCCCCGCAGGAGCCGTTAATTGGTAGCCAGTTGGAATCAGCCTTTAATTTGCGCGTGCATTTCCTGCACCGAAATTACCTGCTCTGTCGGATCCGCGTTCAGCGCCATCGCTGTGGCAAAACCGCCGTTCAGCGTGGTGTCGTAATGCACTTTGTACTGCAGCGCGCTACGACGAATCAGCTTGGAGTCTTCAATCGCCTGACGTCCCGCCGTGGTGTTGACGATGTAGGTATATTCGCCATTCTTCAGGCGATCCTGAATGTGCGGACGACCTTCATGCACCTTGTTCACCAGACGTGGATTAATGCCCGCTTCGCCCAGCACCACTGCGGTACCGTGTGTCGCATCCAGCTCGAAACCAAACTTCTGCAGTTTTGCCGCCAGGTCGACGATACGTTTCTTATCGCCTTCACGCACTGACAGCAACGCGCGACCGGTTTTCTTCATGTTGCTCTGCGCACCCAGCATCGCTTTGGCGAAGGCTTCAGCGAAGGTGCGACCGACGCCCATCACTTCACCGGTAGAGCGCATTTCTGGGCCGAGAATCGGGTCAACGCCTGGGAACTTGTTGAACGGCAGCACCACTTCTTTCACCGAGTAATACGGTGGAATCACTTCTTTGGTGACGCCCTGTTCAGCCAGCGTTTTACCTGCCATCACGCGCGCGGCAACCTTCGCTAGCGCCACGCCAGTGGCTTTCGACACGAACGGCACGGTACGCGCGGCACGTGGATTCACCTCAATCAGGTAAACTTCATTGTCCTTCACCGCGAACTGCACGTTCATCAGGCCACGTACGTTCAGCTCGAAGGCCAGTTTTTCCACCTGCTGACGCATCACGTTCTGGATTTCAGTGCTCAGCGTGTAGGCCGGCAGTGAACACGCGGAGTCACCGGAGTGCACGCCCGCCTGCTCGATGTGCTCCATGATGCCGCCAATCAGCACGCGCTCGCCGTCGCAAATCGCATCGACATCCACTTCAACCGCATCATCGAGGAAGCGATCCAGCAGCACTGGCGCATCGTTAGAGACCGACACCGCCGTCTGGAAGTAACGCTTCAGGTCGATTTCGTCGTAAACGATCTCCATCGCGCGGCCGCCCAGCACATAAGAAGGACGCACCACCAGCGGATAACCGATCCCAGCTGCTTTCTCAACGGCCTGTTCCAGCGTGGCAACGGTGGCGTTAGCCGGCTGCTTCAGGCTCAGGCGATCAACCGCCTGCTGGAAACGCTCACGGTCTTCTGCACGGTCAATCGAGTCCGGGCTGGTACCAATCACCGGCACGCCAGCCGCTTCCAGCGCGCGTGCCAGTTTCAGCGGCGTCTGGCCGCCGTACTGTACGATGACGCCTTTCGGCTTCTCGATACGCACGATTTCCAGCACATCTTCCAGCGTGACCGGCTCGAAGTAGAGGCGATCCGAGGTGTCATAATCGGTTGAGACGGTTTCCGGGTTACAGTTGACCATGATGGTCTCGTAACCGTCTTCACGCAGCGCCAGCGCCGCATGCACGCAGCAGTAATCAAACTCGATTCCCTGGCCGATACGGTTTGGACCGCCGCCCAGAATCATGATTTTTTCACGATCCTGGTTTGGATTGGCTTCGCACTCTTCCTCGTAGGTTGAGTACATATAGGCGGTGTCGGTGGCGAATTCAGCGGCGCAGGTATCAACGCGTTTATAAACCGGGTGCAGGTTAAATTGCTGACGCAGCTTACGGATTTCGCCCTCAGATACGCCCGCCAGCGCGGCCAGACGGACATCAGCAAAGCCTTTACGCTTCAGCGCGCGCAGGAACTCCGCGTTCAGCGAGTTCACACCTTCGCGTTCAACCTGCTCTTCCAGACGCACCAGCTCTTCAATCTGCACCAGGAACCAGCGATCAATGTTGGTGAGGTTGAACACACCATCAACTGACATGCCGGCGCGGAACGCATCGGCGATGTACCAGATACGGTCAGAACCGGCATCTTTCAGTTCGCGGCGAATGCGCGTTAACGCTTCTGGATCGTCGAGGCTGACTTTCGGGTCGAAACCGTTGGCACCGACTTCCAGACCGCGCAGCGCTTTCTGCATCGATTCCTGGAACGTGCGGCCAATCGCCATCACTTCACCGACCGATTTCATCTGCGTGGTCAGACGATCGTTGGCACCGGCGAACTTCTCGAAGTTGAAGCGAGGAATCTTGGTAACGACGTAGTCGATAGAGGGTTCGAACGACGCAGGCGTTAAGCCGCCGGTGATGTCGTTCATCAGCTCATCAAGGGTAAAGCCCACCGCCAGTTTCGCCGCCACTTTGGCAATCGGGAAGCCGGTCGCTTTTGAAGCCAGCGCTGACGAACGCGATACGCGCGGGTTCATTTCGATGACGATCATACGGCCATCTTTCGGGTTCACCGAGAACTGGACGTTCGAACCACCGGTTTCGACACCGATTTCACGCAGTACCGCCAGCGAGGCGTTACGCATGATTTGATACTCTTTGTCGGTCAGAGTTTGCGCGGGCGCCACGGTGATAGAGTCACCGGTGTGGATGCCCATTGCATCGAAGTTTTCGATCGAGCAGACGATGATACAGTTGTCGTTTTTATCACGTACCACTTCCATCTCGTACTCTTTCCAGCCAATCAGCGACTCATCAATCAGCAGCTCATTGGTTGGCGACAAGTCCAGACCGCGTTCGCAAATCTCTTCGAACTCTTCGCGGTTATAGGCGATACCGCCGCCGGTGCCGCCCATCGTAAAGGAAGGGCGGATGATGCACGGGAAGCCAACGTCTTCGGCCACCGCCAGCGCTTCTTCCATGGTATGCGCGATACCGGAACGTGCGGTGCCCAGACCAATGCTCTTCATCGCCACGTCGAAGCGACGACGATCTTCGGCTTTATCAATGGCATCGGCAGTCGCACCAATCATGGTGACGCCGAACTCAGCCAGCACGCCCTGACGCTCCAGCTCCAGCGCACAGTTGAGCGCTGTCTGGCCGCCCATGGTTGGCAGCACCGCATCCGGACGCTCTTTTTCGATGATCTTGCGTACCACTTCCCAGTGAATCGGCTCGATATAGGTCGCATCAGCCATTTCCGGGTCGGTCATAATGGTTGCCGGGTTCGAGTTCACCAGAATGACGCGGTAGCCCTCTTCACGCAGCGCTTTACACGCCTGCGCACCGGAGTAGTCAAATTCACATGCCTGGCCGATAACGATCGGGCCAGCACCAAGAATCAGGATGGATTTTATGTCTGTACGTTTTGGCATCGTGGGCTCCTGATTACTTCGCGTTAGAACGGTATGCTTTGATCAGTTCGATGAAGTGATCGAACAGTGGCGCCGCATCATGCGGGCCTGGGCTCGCTTCCGGGTGTCCCTGGAAGCTGAAGGCCGGTTTGTCAGTGCGATGAATGCCCTGCACGGTTTGGTCGAACAGCGACACATGCGTCACGCGCAGATTGGCCGGTAATTGGCTGTCATCAACCGCGAAGCCGTGGTTCTGTGCGGTGATCATCACGGTGTTGTTATCAAGCTCCTTCACCGGATGGTTGCCGCCGTGGTGGCCGAGTTTCATCTTGATGGTTTTGGCACCGCTCGCCAGCGCTAACAGCTGGTGCCCAAGGCAGATACCGAATACCGGAACATCGGTTTTCAGGAACGCCTGAATGGCGTTAATGGCGTAGTCGCATGGCTCCGGGTCGCCAGGACCGTTCGACAGGAAAATACCGTCTGGATTAAGTGCCAGAACCTCTTCTGCCGAAGTTTGCGCCGGCACGACCGTCAGGCGGCAGCCGCGATCCACCAGCATACGCAGGATGTTGCGCTTAGCGCCGTAATCGTACGCCACCACATGGAACGGCAGCTCTTCCGCCGTTTTCTGCTCCGGCAGGTCACCTTCCAGTGTCCAGCTACCTTGCTGCCACGCGTAGGTTTCCGCGGTGGTCACTTCTTTCGCCAGATCCATGCCTTTCAAGCCTGGGAACGCCTGCGCTTTCTGCAGCGCCAGTGCGGCATCCGGATTATCACCCGCAATAATGCAGCCGCTCTGTGCACCCTTCTCGCGCAGCAAACGGGTCAGTTTGCGCGTGTCGATATCGGCGATGCCAACGATGTTATTGCGCTGCAGGTAAGCTGCCAGACTTTCTTCACTGCGGAAGTTGCTGGTAATCAGCGGCAGATCGCGAATAACGAGGCCTTGAGCATGGATTTGGCTGGATTCTTCATCGGCGGCGTTAACGCCAACATTGCCGATATGGGGATAAGTGAGGGTAACGATTTGGCGGGAATAGGAAGGATCAGTGAGGATTTCTTGATAACCGGTCATTGAAGTGTTGAAAACAACTTCCCCCACTGCCGACCCCGTAGCCCCGATGGCCCGACCGTGGAATTGGGTTCCGTCTTCCAGAACCAAGAGCGCTGACTTAATCAAAACATCCTCCAGGGAATAAACAGTCACAATATTTGCATATTAATTCAAAAGCAGTGCCAGAATCAATGCAAAACCCGCCTGAGTACTCGAATTTTGGCAAATTGCGCGCATTCTAATGATCGCCCCGCACCTTGTCTACAACATGTGGTTATTTTTTTGTATATTTCGGGCAACTGAATGTTAAAAACGGTGAAAGGCGATAAAAGAGTGAGATAACTCAGAAAAATAATCGGTTGCCTGACGGCGATAATGGCAAAGTGGTGCTAGCGCGCATAAATTTTTGACCAAACGGTCAAAATTAGCCATCGCAAGCCTGATAATCACTCGTTAACTACGATAAATAATCATTTCGAACCCATAACATAGCAAAACGGTCATTTACAGATAAAATAAAGGGCAATGATCACATTGCCCTCGTCAATCAAGGTCTTACCGATTGAAATAACCACATCACGATGGTTCACAACACTCACAACATCGATAAATCCAGCACATCTCGCATGTCGTAAAGGCCAGATTTCTTGTTCTTTAACCAGCTTGCCGCTTTAACTGCACCATTTGCAAAGGTCATACGGCTGGAAGCCTTGTGGGTAATCTCTACGCGCTCACCAATATCTGCAAACATCGCGGTGTGTTCACCGACGATATCACCAGCGCGCACGGTAGCAAATCCGATGGTTTGCGCTTTACGCTCACCGGTATGACCTTCACGGGCATACACCGCGTGCTCATCCAGATTCCACTTCATGGCATCGGCAATCGCTTCGCCCATCGCCAGCGCAGTACCTGATGGTGCATCAACTTTGTGACGATGGTGCGCTTCAACGATTTCAATGTCCGCGTAGTCGCCCATCACCTTCGCTGCCTGCTGCAGCAGATTCAGCACCAGGTTGACGCCCACGCTGAAGTTAGCGGCGAACACGATGCCAATCTCTTCAGCAGCCGCGCGAATCGCCGCTTTGCCGGCTTCATCAAAACCGGTGGTACCGATCACCATCGCTTTGCTGTGCTGTCGGCAAAACGCCAGATACTCCAGCGTGCCTTCCGGACGGGTGAAGTCGATCAGGACATCGAAGTCGTTAACCACCTTTTGCAGGTCGTCAGAGACGATCACGCCCGTTTTGCCGATGCCCGCCAGTTCGCCAGCATCTACGCCCAGCAATGACGAACCGCTACGCGCCAGTGCTGCGCCTAGCGCAACACCTTCCGCCTGCTGTACGGCCTGAATCAAATTGCGTCCCATGCGGCCCGGCGCACCAACGATAGCAATGCGGATTTCACTCATAATTATTCATTCCTGATACAAATCTATGCATGTAAAGCGTAAACAGGTTAACGGTCAGATAACAGTCACGCCACAACAATAAAGGGATATAAGAATTTTATGCCAGCCGCGAAACATTATCAGTAAAAGCAATCCCGCATGCTGGAAGCAGGATTTTCTACAGCGACAGGCAAAGAAAAGGCCGAACAATGTCGGCCTGATTTTACTGCGGTGTAAACCGCTTACTGCACGTTTCGCACGTCGACGCGCAGCTCTTTTGGTACTTCAAACACGATGTTCTCTTCACGGCCAATCAGCTCAATCGCCGCTTCACCGCCGAGCTCACGCAGACGTTGAATCACCTGTTGCACCAGAATATCAGGAGCAGAAGCGCCCGCTGTTACGCCGATGACCTGCTTGTCTTTGACCCACTCTTCCTGGATGTCATCAGCCGAATCAATCAGCTTCGCCAGCTTACCAGCACGCTGCGCCAGTTCGGCCAGACGGTTCGAGTTAGAGGAGTTTTTCGATCCCACTACCAGCACCACTTCAGCATCACGCGCTAAGACGCGTACCGCTTCCTGACGGTTGGTGGTGGCGTAGCAGATGTCATCTTTGCGTGGACCGATAATCGCCGGGAAGCGCTGACGCAGTGCATCAATCACGTCCGAAGTATCATCGACTGAAAGTGTGGTCTGCGTCATAAAGCACAGGTTGCTCTCATCTTTGACGTTCAGCTTGAACACATCTTCCGGCGATTCCACCAGATACATGCCACCGTTAGGATTGCTGTACTGGCCCATGGTGCCTTCCACTTCCGGATGCCCCGCGTGACCAATAAGAATCGCTTCAACACCTTTACGGCTAGCGCGCGCCACTTCCATATGAACTTTGGTCACCAGCGGACAGGTCGCATCAAACAGCATGGTGAGGTTACGCGCTTTGGCTTCGGCGCGAACCGCTTGCGATACGCCGTGCGCGGAGAAGATCAGAATGGCGTTATCCGGCACTTCAGCGATCTCTTCAATGAAGATCGCCCCACGTTCGCGTAAGCTACTCACCACGTAGCGGTTATGCACCACTTCGTGACGCACGTAGATGGGCGCGCCGTACATCTCCAGCGCGCGCTCAACGATGCTGATGGCGCGATCAACGCCTGCGCAGAAACCGCGTGGGTTAGCTAACAGGATTTGCATCGTTGGCCTCCAGCGCCGGATCAATCTCCAGCACTTCAATGTCAAACTGAATGCGCTGGCCCGCCAGCGGATGGTTGAAGTCTACGGTGATCGAGTCACCGGAAACTTCACGGATCACGCCAGGCATTTCGCTGCCGCCGCGGCCGCTGAACAGCATAATGGCACCCACTTCCGGCTCGCCCGCATCGTTAAAGTCACGACGTGAGAAGTACTGAACCAGATCCGGGCTGGTGCCGCCAAACGCATCTTCCGGCTCCAGCGTAAAGGCATGCTTATCGCCCACTTTACGTCCGAGTAGCTGCTGTTCCAGCGCGCCCGACAGGCTGCCATCACCCAGACGGAACAGCGCAGGTTTGCCGTTGGCGCGCGTGGATTCGGCCGTCGAGCCATCCTCCAGCTTCAGCGTAAAATGCACCAGCAACGCGCTATCGCGCTGAACTAAGTCTGTCATCAGTTACCCTTTCTGTTTAGCCGGTTTGCCGTTCGGGCTGAGAAAACCTTCCAGCACTACCAGCGCCGCGCCGATGCAGATGGCACAGTCGGCGATGTTAAAGGTCGCGAAGTGCCAGTCACCGACATAGAAGTCGATAAAATCGACCACAAAGCCGTGATACGAACGGTCAAACAGGTTACCCAACGCCCCGCCGATAATCAGCGCGTAGGCAATATTGGTTAATTTGTTGCTGGCAGCGTTGCGATACATCATCACCAACAGCGCCACCACGATAGCAATGGCGATGCCGGCGAAGAACCAGCGCTGCCAACCGCCTTTGTCGGCCAGGAAGCTGAACGCCGCGCCATAATTATGCGCGTAGAACAGGTTCAGGAACGGCATCAGCGGCTGCGTTTCATGCAGCATCATGTTGTTGATGACCCACATCTTGCTGCCAAAATCGATGGCAATCACCACCAGCACCAGCCAAAGCCAGCGCAAACCGGTTGAAGAGAGCGCTTTACTCATCAGGCAAATTTCCGCTGTTCGCCATTGCCGGCGACGTTGGTGTAGCAACGACCACACACCGCAGCATGCTCCGGATTCTGGCCAACGTCAGTAGTGTAATGCCAGCAGCGCGGACATTTCTCGCCTTCTGCTTTATGCAGCGCGATTTTCAGACCTTTGAACAGCTCGCTCTGCTGCGCTTCATCGCTGGCAGTGGCGTAATCCGCCACGGTCGCGCCTGAAGTTAACAGCACGAAACGCAGCTCATCACCCAGCGCCTGCAGCTTGGCTGCCAGCTCGGCATCCGCATACAGCGTCACCGTCGCTTCCAGCGCGCCACCGATGCGTTTGTCGCTACGCGCTTGCTCAATCACCTTGTTCACTTCACCGCGGACTTTCAGTACATCATCCCAATAGGCATCGTTCAGCGTTTCGTTATCTGCCAGACCAAACAGATCCTGATACCACTCTTCGGTGAACACGTACTTCGCGCGATCGCCCGGCAGGTAGCCCCAGATTTCGTCTGCGGTGAAGGACATGATTGGCGCCATCCAGCGCACCAGCGCTTCAACGATGTGCCACAGCGCGGTTTGGCAGCTGCGACGCGCCAGGCTGTCGCCTTTTGCGGTGTACTGACGATCTTTGATCACATCGAGATAGAACGAGCCCATTTCGATTGAGCAGAAGTGCATCAGACGCTGCACCACTTCGTGGAAATCATAGTTTTCGTAGGAGTGCACGATATCCTGCTGCGCTGCCAGCGCACGGCCAACCGCCCAGCGATCCACCACCACCATCTCTTCCGGTTTGACGCAATCGGTCGCCGGGTTGAAGCCAGCGAGGTTTGCCAGCAGGAAACGCGCGGTGTTACGGATACGACGATAGCTGTCTGCGGCACGCTTCAGGATTTCGTCGGAGACCGCCATCTCACCGGAATAATCGGTAGAAGCGACCCACAGACGCAGAATGTCCGCACCCAGCTTATCCATCACATCCTGCGGCGCCACGGTGTTGCCGATCGATTTCGACATCTTGCGGCCCTGACCATCCACGGTGAAACCGTGCGTCAGTACCTGACGATAAGGCGCTTTGCCTTTCATCGCCGTGGAGATCATCAGAGAAGACATGAACCAGCCGCGATGCTGATCCGAACCTTCCAGGTACATATCTGGCGTATGGCCACCGAATTCAGGACGCGCATCCACCACCGCGTAGCTGGTTGATCCGGAGTCGAACCAGACATCTAAGGTGTCAGGCACTTTAACGTAGAGGTCAGCGTCGTCGCCCATCAGGTCGCGCGGATCGAGATCCCACCACGCCTGAATGCCGTCCTGCTCAACCCGTTTCGCGACTTTCTCCATCAGCTCCAGCGTATCCGGATGCAGCTGCTCGCTCTCTTTATGCACGAACAGCGCCATCGGCACACCCCACGTACGCTGACGTGAGATACACCAGTCCGGACGGTTCGCTACCATCGCTTCGATACGCGCCTGGCCCCAATCTGGGATCCACTGCACGCCTTTGATCTCTTTCAGCGACTGCGCACGCAGGCCTTTCTGATCCATGCTGATGAACCATTGTGGCGTGGCACGGAAGATGATTGGCGTTTTATGACGCCAGCAGTGCGGGTAGCTGTGCAGCAGTTTCTCAACGTGCAGCAGCGCGCCCTTCTCTTTCAGCAGCTCAACGATCATGTCGTTGGCTTTAAAGACGTTTACGCCATCCAGCGTCGGGTAGGTGCCTGGCAGATACGCGCCATCCGGCCCCACCGGATTGGCGGTTTCCAGACCGTATTTCTGACCGATAACATAGTCATCCGGGCCATGGCCTGGTGCGGTATGTACCGCACCGGTACCGGCTTCCAGCGTCACGTGCTCACCCAATACCACTTTCGATTGGATCTGCTCGAGGAACGGATGCTGGAACAGCTGCAGCTCCAGCGCCGCGCCGTTGCATTCGCCCAGCACGGTCCAGTCGCTGATACCCGCGCGCTTCATCACGCTCTCAACCATCTCTTTGGCGAGAATCAGGCTGCGACCGTCGATCTGCAGTAGCTGGTATTCAAATTCTGGATGCAGCGAGATACCGCGGTTAGCTGGCATGGTCCACGGCGTGGTGGTCCAGATCACCAGTGAAACCGGGCCTTCTGAAGCAGCGACGCCAAACTTCGCGCGCACCGCATCGGCATCCACGGCATTGAACATCACATCGATGGATGGCGAAGTTTTGTCGTAATACTCCACTTCCGCTTCAGCCAGCGCCGAACGGCAATCCATGCACCAGTGCACCGGCTTAGCGCCTTTGTGCAGATGGCCGTTGCCGATGATTTTACCCAGCGCACGGATGATGTTGGCTTCGGTCTGGAAATTCATCGTCAGATAAGGACGATCCCAGTCACCGAGCACGCCGAGGCGGATGAAGTCATTTTTCTGGCCTTCAACCTGCTCTGCCGCATATTGGCGGCAAGCGGCACGGAATTCAGCCGCGCTCACTTTTTCGCCCGGCTTACCAATCATCTGTTCAACTTTGTGCTCAATCGGCAAGCCGTGGCAGTCCCAACCTGGAACGTACGGCGAGTCGTAGCCCGCCATGCCTTTCGACTTAACGATAATGTCTTTCAGAATCTTGTTAACTGAGTGACCAATATGAATGCTGCCGTTCGCATAAGGAGGGCCATCGTGCAAAATAAAGGTTTTTTTCCCTTTTTTGGCTTCGCGGATGATGCCGTACAGGTTGTCATCATACCAACGTTGCAGCATTCCCGGTTCACGCTTGGCCAGATCGCCACGCATCGGGAACCCCGTTTCCGGCAAATTCAGGGTAGATTTATAGTCACTCATCAGATTCTCGATTCCGTATTTCGGTCATTAAACCGGTGTTTTTAGCCCAAAGAATTGGCGGGCTGTCACCACATCTTTCGCAATTTGTTCTTTCAGCGCGTCCAGCGAAGCGAAACGCTGTTCATCGCGAATCTTCTGTTTCAGCACCACTTCAATGTGACGCCCATAGAGATTCATATGTGTGTCGAGCAGATGAACTTCAAGCTGCTGACGTAAACCTTTTACCGTTGGGCGCGTACCAATATTGGCCACGCCGGGCAGCGGCTGATCGCCAAGGCCCAACACTGCCACCGCAAACACGCCTTTAACCGGCGTAACGGTGCGACGCAAAGGGAGATTAGCCGTTGGAAAACCGATGGTGCGCCCGAGTGCATCGCCGTGCACTACGCGGCCTGAGATGCTGAACGGATGGCCCAGCAGCGCTTCGGCTTGCGCAAAATCATCCTGCGCCAGCGCCTGACGAACGGCGGTGCTGCTGATGCGCTTGCCGCTGTCACAATAGGTCTGGGTGCTGATAACCTCAAAGCCATACTCCGCACCGGCTTTCTGTAATAACAGGAAATCCCCCTGGCGACCAGCGCCGAAGCGGAAATCATCGCCGACGGCCAGGAACTTGACGTTGAGCTTGTCTACCAGCAATTCAGAAATAAAACTCTGCGCCGAATGCGCAGCGAAGCGACGATCAAAACGTACGCAGAGTACGGCATCAACACCCGCTTGTTCGAGGTACTTCAGCTTTTCACGCAAACGCGTAAGGCGCGCCGGGGCTTTGTCGCCGGCAAACAGCTCAAGCGGTTGTGGCTCAAATACCATCACCACCACCGGCAGATTGCGTTTTCGTCCTTCGGCAATCAGCTGCGCCATCAAAGCCTGGTGGCCGCGATGTACGCCGTCGAAATTGCCAATGGTCAGGACGCAGCCGCGATGCTGCTCTTTCAGATTATAAATACCGCGGATAAACTTCATGGCTGACTCAAACCGGTGGAAATCGGCGGATTATACCCTTGAATGGCGTTTAGGTTAACCCGTATACGTGCCTTTCCTGCTTCTGGAGCGGCTTATTCCACGCGTGGGCAATTGCTTAGCAAGGATCTGAAGATTTTTGCTGCGAAATACTGTATTCAACGCCGCGTTGCTGGTAGAATCCTGCGCCATCAATTACGTAATCGAGTGTTGTTTTTAAAACGACGCTTATTTGCACAAATCCATTGACATAAGAAGGCGCAAAAGGCATAGTCCTCGGCCTTTGATTTGTCCATATAGATCACATTTGGGAGTTGGACCTTGGCTAATATCAAATCAGCTAAGAAACGCGCCGTAACATCTGAGAAACGTCGCAAGCATAACGCAAGCAACCGTTCAATGATGCGTACTTTCATCAAGAAAGTATACGCGGCTATCGCAACAGGCGACAAAGCTGCTGCGCAGAACGCATTCAACGAAATGCAACCACTCGTGGACCGTCAGGCTGCTAAAGGCCTGATCCACAAAAACAAAGCTGCACGTCATAAAGCAAACCTGACTGCTCAGATCAACAAACTGGCTTAATCGCCCGTCTGTTAATCGCTTTGTAAAAAAGAACCGGCGTTTAGCCGGTTTTTTTATGCCTGCAATTCAGGGGTAAACAGCGCACTAAAGTCGCGATGGCAGATCCGCTGTACCGCCGGATGCTGAATCATCCGTTCGGCAAAGATCACGTGATACTCCTCCATTACCGCATCCAACCGCCCAATCTCTTTGATGGCGTCATCCCGATAAATCTCGTCGCCATACAGCGTCGGAGCCACAAATATCGCGTTGTTAAGCGCACCAAAAGCTTTCATTAATGCCGCATCATCAAACTCGCCCAGAATCTCCACCTGCAATCCCTGGCTGTGAATCCAGTTCAGCAGTTTGCGACCCAGCATCGAGCGACGCCCCGGAATCAGCAAACGCCGCTCTTCCAGGCTGGCAGGAAACGGCAGCGTCGGTAACGGTGTGTTGCACCAGAAGCTGATCGGACACTCGCCCAGCTTGACCGAAAACAGCCCTTCCTGCTGAGTCGAATCAATTGGGCAATCGGAAAGAATCATATCCAGCTTGTGCTGGCTTAACTGTTCCAGCAGCATCTCGTGCGTCGATTCAAAGCAGCGCAGATGGATTCTCTCTTCAGCCACCACCGCAGCCTCTAGCACCTTGCTCACCAGTTGCTTAGACAACGCATCCGCCACGCCAACGTCAAACAGCAGATGCGACTCTTTGCGGTAGTTAACGATATCGAGCATCTCCTGGCTCAGCATGAACATGCGGTCGGCATAGCGAAACACCAGTTGGCCAAGTTCCGTCGGCACTAAACCGCGTCCCTGACGACGAAACAGCACACCGCCGAGTTGCTCTTCCAGCGATTTAATCTGACCGGTAACGGTCTGTGGTGCCAGGCACAGCACATCCGCCGCGCGCACCACCGAACCAGTTTTACACACCTGCCAGAAGTAGTAGAGATGATTAAAGTTGAGCTGATTCATCGGCAAAAAAAGGAGGCTTTCGCCTCCTTCCTCTTTTAACGCAATTTGATGCGCAGCAGCGTGTAACCAATCACCGCTGAGAGCAGCGAGCCACTGAGAATCCCCAGCTTGGAGAAGGTCACCAGTTGCTCATGGGCGGCATCAAACGCCAGCGAACTGATAAAGATCGACATGGTGAAGCCGATACCGCACAGCACACCAATCGCCATGATATCGCGTATCGTGGTGCCCGCCGGCAACACCGCCAGCCGCCACTTCACCGCCAGCCAGCAGAACAGCGTGATACCCAACGGTTTACCAATCAGCAAGCCGAGAATGATGCCCAGCGGTTCTGGTGACAGCGTATCCATAAAGGTAATGCCGCTCAGCGAGATGCCAGCGTTGGCAAAAGCGAACAGCGGCAGAATCAGCCAGTTTACCCACGGCATTAAACCATGCGCCAGATGCTCGGCTGGAGAATGGCCGTTCTTCTCTTCCAGCGGCACGAAGAAGCCAACAATCACGCCCGCTAACGTTGCGTGCACACCCGATTTGAGCACCGCCGTCCACAGCACAATGCCGACCAACATATAGATGGCAATGTTACGCACGCCACAACGATTGAGAATCGCCAGCAGCACAATCGCACCTGCCGCCACGCTCAGCGACAGCATGGAGAGATCGCTGGTGTAGAACAGCGCGATAATGACGATAGCGCCGAGATCATCAATAATCGCCAGCGCCATCAGGAACACTTTCAGCGCGGTTGGCACGCGGCTGCCCAGCAGTGCCAGCACGCCCAAAGCAAAGGCGATATCAGTAGCAGTAGGAATTGCCCAGCCGTTACGTGCAATAGGATCGCCATGATTAAGCATCAGGAAAATCAGTCCCGGCATAACCATGCCGCCAATTGCCGCAATCACCGGGAAAATGGCGCGATCGCGGCTGGCGAGTTCACCGGTGATCAGTTCACGTTTCACTTCCAAACCAATTAACAGGAAAAACAGCGCCATCATGGCATCGTTGATCCACAGCAGCAGGTTTTTGCTGATGTCTAATGCACCGAAGCGAATCTGCACCGGCTCGGCGAGAAACGATTGATAAGCTTGAGCGGTTTCCGCGCTGTTAGCCAAAATTATTGCCGCGACGGCCGCCAGAATCAGCACCATGCCGTTGCTGGCATCGCTGGCAATAAAGCTTTTCAGTAAGCTTCGAAGAGAACGGGGTTTGTTCACAACTCCTCCTGAGTAGAGACATTTAGGCTGAGAAGTGTAACGACTCAAACACCTCGTTAAAAGCAGCTTATGTCTCGTTAACGACTCGATAATACCGATGCATTACGAGAGGGTTTCTGCTTTTATCTCACGCCAGGCAGATTGAGCTTATATCAGGAGCGACGCGTTGGCGGGAAAACATAAAAAAAGCGGAGAGTTTCCTCTCCGCTTTATTAAGCATGCCAGACGGGATTAACGTGTTAAATCGTCAAAAAACTTCTTCACGCCGTCGAGGAAGCTTTTGGAGCGCGGGCTGTTTTTCTCGCCGCTCGGGCCGCCAAAACTCTCTTCCAGTTCACGCAGTAACGCTTTCTGTTTGTCATTGAGGCTGACTGGCGTTTCCACCACCACACGACACAGCAAATCGCCTACCGCACCACCACGCACCGATTTCACGCCTTTACCGCGCATGCGGAACAGCTTGCCAGTTTGCGTTTCAGAAGGCACTTTCAGGTTCACACGTCCATCAAGCGTCGGCACTTCAATCTCGCCACCTAATGCTGCCATCGCAAAGTTAATCGGCACTTCGCAATATAGGTTGTTATCTTCACGCTCGAAGATCGGGTGCTTTTTCACCGAAACCTGAACGTACAGATCGCCCGCTGGTGCGCCCTGTTCGCCCGCTTCACCTTCGCCGGTCAGACGAATGCGATCGCCGGTATCCACGCCTGCTGGAATTTTCACCGACAGGGTTTTACTGCGCTCAACGCGACCGTGACCATGACAAGCATTGCACGGATCTTTGATCACTGAACCGCGACCGTGACAGGTCGGACACGCCTGCTGCACAGTGAAGAAGCCCTGACGCATCTGCACCTGGCCTGCACCGTGACAGGTATGACAGGTCTGCGGTTTGGTCCCCGCTTTCGCGCCGCTGCCGTGGCAGACATCGCACTCTTCCAGTGTTGGAATGCGGATCTCTTTGGTCACGCCGCGTACCGCTTCTTCCAGCGTTAGCTCCATGTTGTAGCGTAAATCGGCGCCACGTGCGGCACGCTGACGGCGGCCACCACCAAAAATATCGCCAAATACGTCGCCAAAGATATCGCTGAAGTCGGCGCCGCCGCCGCCGAAGCCACCACCGCCGCCCATGCCGCCTTGTTCAAAGGCTGCGTGACCATATTGGTCGTAGGCCGCACGCTTCTGTGCGTCGGTCAGAATTTCGTAGGCTTCCTTAATTTCTTTAAACTTCGCTTCGGCTTCTTTATTGTCCGGATTACGGTCCGGATGGTATTTCATCGCCAGGCGCTTATAAGCCTTTTTGATTTCACGCTCATCTGCGGATTTAGAGACGCCTAAGATCTCGTATAAATCACTCTTAGCCATATTTGTTCTGCCCTTAACATGATCGCACGGGCGTGGAGAGATCTCCTACGCCCGTGCTGGTTTCAACGGCTGTCAGGCCAGCCGTCGCGCCCGGTCAGGGGCAATTATTTTTTGTCTTTAACTTCTTCGAACTCAGCGTCGACAACGTCGTCTTCTTTCTGTGCAGAAGCATCGCCTGCATCAGCTGCCTGACCCTGCTGCTGTGCCAGCTCCATCAGTTTGCTGGACACTTCCATCAATGCCTGCATTTTGGCTTCGATTTCTGCTTTGTCTTCGCCTTTCAGCGCGGTGTTCAGCTCGGTCAACGCAGCTTCGATTGGCGCTTTGTCGTCAGCAGACAGTTTGTCGCCCGCTTCGTCCAGCTGCTTACGGGTGCTGTGCGAAATCTGATCGCCCTGGTTACGGGTCTGAACCAGCTCTTCGAACTTGCGGTCAGACTCGGCGTTCGCTTCCGCGTCACGCACCATTTTTTCGATCTCTTCTTCATTCAGACCAGAAGAAGCCTTGATGGTGATCTTCTGCTCTTTACCGCTGTTTTTGTCTTTCGCAGACACGTGCAGGATACCATCCGCATCGATATCGAAGGTGACTTCGATCTGCGGCATACCGCGCGGTGCAGCCTGGATACCGTCGAGGTTGAACTGGCCCAGGGATTTGTTATCGCCTGAACGCTTGCGCTCACCCTGCAGCACGTGAATGGTCACGGCAGACTGATTGTCTTCAGCGGTAGAGAACACCTGGCTGTGCTTGGTTGGGATGGTGGTGTTCTTGCTAATCAGCGAAGTCATCACGCCGCCCATGGTTTCGATACCCAGCGACAGCGGAGTCACGTCCAGCAGCAGAACGTCTTTCACTTCACCCGCCAACACGCCGCCCTGAACCGCAGCACCCACGGCGACCGCTTCATCCGGGTTCACATCTTTACGTGGCTCTTTACCAAAGAACTCAGTCACTTTGGCCTGAACCATTGGCATACGCGTTTGACCGCCCACCAGGATCACGTCGTTGATGTCTGAAACAGACAGACCCGCATCCTGCAGAGCCACTTTCAACGGCTCGATAGAGCGAGAAACCAGGTCTTCAACCAGTGATTCCAGTTTCGCACGTGTTACTTTGATGTTCAGGTGCTTAGGACCGGTCGCATCCGCCGTGATGTACGGCAGGTTAACGTCGGTCTGCTGTGCTGAAGACAGCTCGATCTTGGCTTTCTCTGCCGCTTCTTTCAGACGCTGCATGGCCAGCGGATCGTTGTGCAGATCGATGCCCTGATCTTTCTTAAATTCAGCCACCAGATAGTTAATCAGACGGCTATCGAAGTCTTCACCACCCAGGTGGGTATCACCGTTGGTTGCCAGAACTTCAAAGGTTTTCTCGCCATCAACGTCATCGATCTCAATGATTGAGATATCGAAAGTACCACCGCCCAGGTCGTATACCGCGATGGTGCGGTTGCCCTGACCTTTATCCAGGCCGTAAGCCAGTGCAGCTGCGGTTGGTTCGTTGATGATACGTTTTACTTCCAGACCCGCGATACGGCCGGCGTCTTTGGTCGCCTGACGCTGCGCATCGTTGAAGTAAGCTGGAACGGTAATAACCGCTTCAGTGACGGCTTCACCGAGGAAATCTTCCGCGGTTTTCTTCATCTTTTTCAGCACTTCAGCAGAAATCTGCGGCGGTGCCATTTTCTGGCCTTTTACGTCCAGCCATGCGTCGCCGTTATCTGCGCCGATGATTTTGTACGGCATAATTTTAATATCACGCTGTACTTCTTCGTCCTGGAAGCGACGGCCAATCAGGCGCTTGATCGCAAACAGGGTGTTCTGCGGGTTGGTCACAGACTGACGTTTAGCCGGTTGACCCACCAGAGTTTCGCCATCCTGTGCATACGCAATGATCGACGGCGTGGTGCGATCGCCTTCGGCGTTTTCCAGTACGCGTGCTTTACCACCATCCATAACTGCAACACATGAGTTGGTTGTACCCAAGTCAATACCAATAATCTTGCCCATCTAAACGTCTCCTACTTAAATTCTTTGCCAATTTGGGTTGTGAAACAGAGATGCGGTCAAACTGACCACTTTCAACTGCTGAAGCAGGCTTTTTTTGCTGCCTCACAACGCTCGATGACAAGTAAATGGGGCCGGTTCGATGCGCATCAAGGGTTAAAACTAAAAAAAATTTCATTCTCTCGTCGATTCAGATCAAAGTTGGGCAAAAAGAGGCCGCTTATTATGCAGCGCCTCGCGCCCCCAGCGGTTTGCGCGGGTGTAAAACACGAACAACATCTTCAACGCTGCTTCTGAGGAATTATGAGCAATACCACGCTGGCGAATCCCGCCCCGTTGGGCCTGATGGGATTCGGTATGACCACCATCCTGCTCAACTTACACAACACCGGCCTGTTTGCGATGGATGTGATCATCCTGGCGATGGGGATTTTCTACGGCGGCATCGCGCAAATTTTTGCCGGGCTGCTGGAATATAAGAAAGGCAACACCTTCGGGCTGACCGCCTTTACCTCTTACGGCAGCTTCTGGTTAACGTTGGTGGCAATTCTGCTGCTGCCGAAACTGGGGCTGGCAGAGGCGGCCGACGGCCACTTCCTTGGCGCGTATCTCGCGCTGTGGGGCGTGTTCACTGCATTCCTATTTTTCGGCACGCTGAAGTCACCGAAAATGCTGCAGTTCATCTTCGCCAGCCTGACGCTGCTGTTTGCGCTGCTGGCTATCGGCCACCTGACCGACAACGCGGGGTTGCTGCGCGTTGCCGGCTGGATTGGCATTATTTGCGGTTCGAGTGCGTTCTATCTGGCGATGGGCGAAGTGCTGAACGAGAAGTTTGGTCGTACGGTATTGCCGATTGGCGAGTGACAAATGAATAGCGGAGCTGTTTGGCTCCGCTTTTTGCATTATGACGAGTGCAGCGACATATCTAACTGCGCATACTGCTGACGGCTATCGCGCCACAGCCAGATTCCCACCATAAAGCCAATTATCGCCAGCGCCAGCACATACCAGGCAGGCGCCATTGGCGTCAGGCTCATCATCAGCGTTACGCTAATCGGCGTCAGACCACCGAAAATCGCGTAAGCAACATTGTACGAGAATGAGATGCCGGTAAAGCGCACCGCCGCCGGGAATGCGCGCACCATCACAAACGGCACTACACCGACGACCCCCACGCTCAGGCCCGCTAAACCGTACCAAACAAACAGCATTTCCGGCGTGCTACTTAACTGATGGAAGAAGTTCCAGCTGCCGATCGCCAGCAGTATTGAACCGACCATCAGCGAACGCGCCGCGCCGAAGCGATCCACCAGCCATCCGGCGATAACACAACCCAGCAGCAGCATAATGGTGGCGAAGCTGTTGGCCTGCAGACTGAGCGCGGCGGGAATGCCATGCTGTTTTTGCATCAGCGTCGGCGCCATCAAAATCACCACCACAATGCAAGCCGACAGAAGCCAGGTGAGCAGCATCGAAATTACGATGCCGCGCTTATGGCTGGCAAAAATGGTTTGCAGCGGCATTTTTTCTGCCAGCGCTTTACGCTGCTGCATCTGCTGGAACACCGGGGTTTCATGCAGCCAGCGACGCAGATACATCGCCAGCAAGCCAAACACACCGCCGAGGAAGAAAGGAATGCGCCAGCCATGATCGCGCATCGCAGCCGGTGACAGCGTGGTGTTCAGCACCGTTGCCACCAGCGAACCGAGCAGAATCCCTGCGGTTAAGCCTGCGGTCAGCGTGCCGCAGGCAAAACCAATGCGTTTTTCAGGCACATGTTCGGCGACAAACACCCACGCGCCAGGCACTTCACCGCCGATAGCCGCGCCTTGCAGCACGCGCATTAGCAGCATCAATAACGGCGCAGCGATGCCAATGCTGGCATAAGTGGGCAATGCGCCCATCGCCAACGTCGGCAGCGCCATCAGCAGAATACTGAGGCTGAACATCTTCTTACGCCCCACTTTGTCACCAAAGTGCGCCATGATAATGCCGCCTAACGGACGCGCCAGATAACCCGCAGCAAAGATGGCGAAAGTCTGCACCTGACGCAACCATTCAGGAATGTCAGGTGGGAAGAACAGTTCGCCAATCACGGCGGCAAAGAAGACGAAGATAATGAAATCGTAGAATTCCAGCGCCCCACCAAGGGCGGCCAGCGACAGGGTTTTGTAATCCTGTCCGTTGAGTCGACGCGTTGCGTGCGTATCCATAATCCAGCGGTATCCAGAGGCAAAACAACTTATGTAAAGATTGAATTACTATACCGTCAATATTTTGCCACACCAGTGCGGCTGGATTTTATGCCTGAAAATGCCGATTTTTAGTCATTTGTCTCACGACGGGCGCTTTTGGGGCGAAAAGCTGCTACCACATCGGCATGAGTTTCCACATACGGCCCTTCCAGTAGCTGTAAACAATAAGGTACAGCGGCAAAAATCCCCGGCACTTTTACCGTTCCATCTTCCGCTTTCAGCCCTTCCAGCGTCTCTTTAATGGATTTTGGCTGGCCCGGCAGATTGAGGATCAGCGACTGCTTGCGGATCACGCCAACCTGGCGAGATAAAATAGCGGTCGGCACAAATTGCAGGCTAATTTGGCGCATCTGCTCGCCGAAGCCCGGCATTTCACGGTCGGCAACCGCCAATGTGGCATCTGGCGTCACATCACGCCGCGCCGGTCCGGTGCCGCCGGTGGTGAGGACCAAATTGCAGAACAGCTCATCGACCAGCTCGCAAATCGCCTGCTCAATCATTGGCTGCTCATCCGGCACCAGACGCGTTTCGATTTCAAACGGCGTAGCCAGCGCGGCGGTGAGCCAGCTCTCTAACGCCGGAATGCCTTGATCCTGATAGATGCCGTTAGCAGCACGATCGGAAACGGAAATTAATCCAATTCGTAAAGTATCCATAGAGTTATCGCTGTGGTTAGCTGCATGGCAGCAAATGACGTGAGTAGTTAGAAGGATAATACAAGAAGCGGGGGAAAAAACGTAAAACCGTGGCAGCGGTTGCCGCCACGGCCAATCACCTTACAGCAGCTCGGCGATCATCTTCTCAAGTTTGCCCTGATCGATGGCAAAGTTGCGGATACCTTCAGCCAGTTTGGTAACGGCCATTGGATCCTGGTTGTGCTGCCAGAAGAACTCAGCTTCGGTCATCTTCGCTGGACGCGCTTTCACTTCGCCGGTGTAGCTCAGTTTACGCTCAACGGTGCCTTCGCTTTCAGCCAGCTCTTTCAGCAGGCCCGGAGAGATGGTCAGACGGTCGCAGCCAGCCAGCTCAATGATTTCACCAACGTTACGGAAGCTTGCGCCCATTACCACGGTTTCATAACCGTGCTGCTTGTAGTAGCTGTAGATTTCAGCCACAGACACCACGCCTGGATCTTCGTGAGCTGCATACTCTTTCTTATCGGTGTTCTGCTTGTACCAGTCGAGGATACGGCCAACGAATGGAGAGATCAGGAACACGCCCGCTTCGGCACAGGCACGCGCCTGCGCGAAGGAGAACAGCAGCGTCAGGTTACAGTTGATGCCTTCTTTTTCCAGCTGCTCAGCAGCACGAATGCCCTGCCAGGTTGACGCCAGTTTGATCAGGATACGGTCATTGCTGATGCCCGCATCGTTGTACAGTTTGATCAGGCTACGCGCTTTAGCGATGCTCGCTTCAGTGTCGTAAGAGAGGCGCGCATCGACTTCAGTCGAGATGCGACCAGGGATCAGTTTGAGAATTTCCAGACCAATGTTGACGGCCAGCTTGTCAGAAACCAGCGCCAGCTGATCTTCTTTGTTGCTGCTCTGCTGACGTGCCCAGGTAATGGCTTCGTCAATCAGTTTGCGGTATTCGGGGATTTGAGCGGCGTTGAGAATCAAAGAAGGGTTCGTGGTCGCGTCCTGCGGCTGGTAAAGTTTCATCGCCGCGATATCACCGGTGTCGGCGACCACAGTAGTCAGCTGACGCAAGGAAGTAAGTTTGTCCGTCATGGTTCTCTTTCTCTTAGGTTGACTGTCAGGGTGTAAAAGGCTGTTGCGATAATATCACGCACAAGTTACGGCGCAACACCACGAAGTGCCCTTTACGATAGCGCTAACAAATGGGAGCGATTTGCCGATCCATGCCGCTTTTTTGCTACACTCGTTGCGACATTTTCCCTTCAATTCCCTGATAAACCTGCGGGTCAAAGAGGACGTACACGATGCTGATGGTTATCTCACCAGCGAAGACACTGGACTATGAAAGCCCGCTGGCGACACAACGTTTTACCCAACCGGCGCTGTTAGAAAAATCACACCAATTAATTGACGTTGCGCGCGATCTTTCACCGGCGCAAATCAGCTCACTGATGGGCATCAGCGACAAGCTGGCGCACCTGAATGCCGATCGTTTTAACCAATGGCAGCCGCCCTTCTCGCTGGAGAATGCGCGTCAGGCGATCCTGGCGTTCAAAGGCGATGTGTATACCGGTTTGCAGGCCGAAACTTTTAGCGACGACGATTTTGACTTTGCCCAGCAGCACCTGCGCATGTTGTCGGGTCTTTACGGCCTGCTGCGCCCACTCGATTTGATGCAGCCTTATCGCCTGGAGATGGGCATCAAGCTGGCGAATCCGGCCGGGAAAGATCTTTACGGCTTCTGGGGCGATTTGCTGACTGAGAAGTTAAACGAGGCGATTGCTGAGCAAGGCGATGACGTGCTGATCAATCTGGCATCCGATGAGTATTTCAAAGCCATCAAGCCGAAGAAACTCAACGCCGAGTTGATCAAGCCGGTGTTCCTCGATGAGAAGAATGGCAAATTTAAAGTCATCAGCTTCTACGCCAAGAAAGCGCGCGGTTTGATGAGCCGCTATGTGATTCAGAATCGCCTGACCAACCCTGCGCAGCTGAAGAAGTTCGATGTGGATGGGTATTTTCTGGATGGTGCAGAAAGCAGCGAGAACGAACTGGTGTTTAAGCGCCGCGAGCAGAAATAGTTCAGCAAGCGCTGCAATGGATTGTGCTCGCTGCCCCCCTCCTTGGTTCGTGCTCGCTGTCCCCCTCCTCGGTCCGTGCTTGCTGCCCCCCTCCTCGGTCCTCCCCCATAAATGGGGGAGGAAGATGCTGCAATATGATAGTTGGGGAGCTGCATGTGGCAGCATCTCCTTCCCCCGCTTGCGGGGGAAGGCCGGGATGGGGGAAAGCGAGCACTTACCCCAGTCAGCACTTACTTCAATAAGAACGCCCGCAGCTCCGCGAAATCGCCTTTCAGGTTGTGCGACAGCAGCGGCAAATCGGCGCGCTCGGCCAGCTCTTTTGGCAGCGGCAGATCCTGACCCAGAATCTCATCCACGCTCTCTTTGAACTTCGCCGGATGCGCAGTCCCGAGGAACAGGCCATATTCGCCCTCCTGCAGGTTGTCGCGCAGCAAACGGTAAGCAATCGCCGCATGCGGTTCAGAGATATAGCCAATCTCTGCCAGCTCGCGCATGGTGGATTTGGTGGTTTCATCGGTTACCGCGCCGTACGCCAGATCAGTCAAACGCCAGGTTTTGCGGCGGAACAGCTCTTCCACGCGCGGCCAGTTGTTCGGCTGGCTGACATCCATGGCGTTCGACAGCGTTGCTACCGTGGCGTTTGGCTGCCATGCGCCGTTGCCGAGGAAACGCGGCACGGTATCGTTAGCATTGGTCGCAGCGATAAAGCGCTTGATCGGCAGACCCAATGATTTCGCCAGCAGGCCAGCCGTTAAGTCACCGAAGTTACCGCTCGGCACCGACACCACCAGCTGATTGCGCTTCTCTTGTGGCAGCTGCGCTACCGCTTCGAAGTAGTAGCAAATCTGCGCCAGCAGACGGCTGATGTTGATGGAGTTCGCCGAGTTCAGGCCAATCGCCTTTTTCAGCTCTTCATCATCAAACGCCTGTTTCACCAACGCCTGACACGCATCGAAATCGCCTTCAACCGCGATGGTTTCGATGTTGCCGCCCAGCGTACAGAACAGTTTCTCCTGCAGCGGGCTGATTTTGCCCTGCGGATAGAGAATCACCACGCGCACGTTTTCCATGCCGTAAAAGGCATGCGCCACGGCGGCGCCGGTATCGCCGGAAGTGGCGGTCAGAATGGTGATCTGCTCATCCGCACCGCTCACATAGGAAAGCATCTGCGCCATAAAGCGGCCGCCGAAGTCTTTGAACGCCAGCGTTGGACCGTGGAACAGCTCGAGGCAAGCCACATCATCGCTGACCTTCGCCACAGGCGCCGGGAAAGCAAAGGCGTTTTTCACGCGCTCGGCCAGCTGATGCGCCGCAATTTCATCGCCAATGTAGGCAGAGAGAATTTTGCTGCTGCGGCTGACGAAATCCATCTCCAGCATGGCATCGATATCGGTCAGTTCGAATTCCGGCAGTTCGAGCGGGAAAAACAGCCCTTGCTGCGAGCCGAGGCCCTGTTTAACGGCCTGAGCAAAACTAACCTGCTCGTTGTGATCCTTAAGGTTGTAGAGTTTCATGCGTTATCCCAATTTACGTGCGCCAGCCGTATCAAGACGGCAGATGTGGACGAAACCTTCTTCATTCTGCAGATAGTGCTGGCTCAGCCAGTCTGCCATCCGCTGTGCCGTTGCCATCTCGTTGCAAACGGCGAAAAGTGTCGGGCCGGAGCCCGAAATGCCGCACGCCAGCGCGCCAATATCCTGCGCCGCTTTACGCGCATCGGCGAAGCCTGGCAGCAGTTTAGTGCGATACGGCTCGGCGATAACATCCTGCATAAGTTTAGCCGCCAGCCCAGGCTGCCGCGTATGACAAGCGTGAATAAAGCCTGCCAGCAGGCGACCATGCTTGATGGCATCCTCTTTGCGGTACTGTGCCGGCAGAATGGCGCGCGCTTCGGCGGTGGAGACTTTAATCCCCGGATACGCCATCACCCACAGCCATTCGTCAAAGCACGGCACCTCCTGACTGATGATGCCGTTCTCTTCAATCATCAGCTGCACGCCGCCAAGGAAGCACGGCGCAACGTTATCAAAGTGTACGCTGCCGGAAATACGCCCTTCCAGCTCGCCCATCAGCGCCAGCAGTTCGGTGTCATTGAGCGGTTTGCCGCAGAATTCGTTCATCGCCATCAAACCGGCAACCACCGAACAGGCACTTGAGCCGAGTCCGGAACCAATCGGCATATTCTTTTCCAGCGTCATCGCCACCGGAACTTGTTTACCAATCGCCTGGCAAAAACGCTCCCAGCACTGATAAACGATGTTCTCCTGCGGATTGGTCGGCAGTTTGCTGACAAAACGCCCGGAGTTCACCAGGCTAAAGCTGTCGGCGGCTTCCACGGAAACGCAGTCACCCAGCAAGGTGCCATCCACCGGCGAAACCGCCGCGCCAAGCACATCAAAGCCGACGCTGACGTTACCTATCGAGGCCGGTGCATAAATTTTTACCATCATCAAACTCCCAACTTCCACGACAGCGTACGCAGCAGGTCAGCAAATACGCCCGCTGCTGTGACATCATTCCCTGCACCATATCCACGCAAAACCAGCGGGATTGGCTGATAGTAGCGGCTGTAGAATGCCAGCGCATTCTCACCGTTCTTCACTTTGTACAGCGGATCGTTGCCGTCCACCGCGTCAATCTTCACTTTGCAGACGCCACCCTCTTCTATCGCGCCGACGAAGCGTAATACTTTACCTTCGTCACGCGCTTTGGCAACGCGCGCGGCAAAGGCGTTATCCAGCTCCGGCAGACGTTGCATAAACTGCTCAACGTCGGCGATCTCCGTCAGGCTGGCGGGCAGCAGCGGTTCGATATCGATATCGCTAAGCTCCAGCTGATGCCCCGCTTCACGCGCCAGAATCAGCAGCTTACGCGCCACATCGGTGCCAGAAAGATCGTCACGCGGATCCGGCTCGGTAAAGCCCATCTCACGCGCCATTTTGGTCGCTTCCGACAGCGAAACGCCCTCATCAAGCTTGCCGAAGATAAAGGAGAGCGAGCCAGAGAGAATACCGGAGAACTTGATCAGTTCATCCCCGGCATTCATCAGGTTTTGCAGGTTTTCGATCACCGGCAAACCGGCACCGACGTTGGTGTCGTATAGGAACTTACGGCGCGATTTTGCTGCCGCTGCACGCATCTGCTGGTAATAATTCCACGACGACGTGTTGGCCTTTTTGTTCGGCGTGACGACATGGAAACCTTCGGCGAGGAAATCGGCATATTGATCGGCAACCGCCTGGCTGGAGGTACAATCGACGATCACCGGGTTTAGCAGATGATACTCTTTCACCAAACGCATCAGGCGACCGAGATTGAACGGCTCTTTGGCTTCGTTCAGTTCTGCCTTCCAGTTGCTGAGATCGATACCGTGTACGTTGGTCAACAGCGCCCGCGAGTTAGCGATGCCGCACACGCGCAGATCGATATGCTTCTGTTTCAGCCACGTCTGCTGGCGATGCAGCTGATCCAGCAACGCTGCGCCCACACCGCCAACGCCGACCACGAACACTTCAATGACCTGATCGGTAGCGAACAGCATCTGATGCACCACACGCACGCCGGTGGTGACTTCATCGTTGCTCACTACCACCGAGATGGAACGCTCAGACGAGCCCTGCGCAATCGCCACGATATTGATATTGGCACGCGCCAGCGCCGAGAAGAATTTGGCCGAGATGCCGCGCAGCGTGCGCATGCCATCACCGACCACCGAGATCACCGCCAGCTGTTCCAGCACGTCCAGCGGATCGAGTAAGCCATCTTTCAACTCCAGATAGAACTCCTCCTCCAGCACGCGACGCGCACGCGCCTGCTCGCTTTGCGGTACGCAGAAGCTGATGCTGTATTCCGAAGAGGATTGGGTGATCAGCACCACGGAGATGCCGGTGCGTGACATCGCGGCGAAAACGCGCGCCGCCATGCCGACCATGCCTTTCATGCCCGGACCTGACACGTTGAACATCGCCATGTTATTCAGGTTAGTAATGCCTTTCACCGGATTTTCATCCAACTCGCCTTCGCCACCAATTAAGGTGCCCGGCGCTTGCGGGTTAGCGGTGTTTTTGATCAGGCAAGGAATCTGGAACTGGGCGATGGGCGCGATGGTACGCGGATGCAAGACTTTGGCGCCGAAGTAGGAGAGCTCCATTGCTTCCTGATACGACATCGATTTCAGTAAGCGCGCATCGGGCACCTGGCGCGGGTCGCAGGTATATACGCCGTCAACATCGGTCCAGATTTCACAGCAATCAGCGCGCAAACACGCAGCCAACACGGCGGCGGAGTAGTCAGAACCGTTGCGGCCCAGCACCACCAGTTCGCCCTTCTCATTACCGGCGGTGAAACCGGCCATCAGGATAAAGTGATCGGCTGGGATCTGGCTGGCGGCGATGCGACGCGTGGATTCGGCGATATCAACGGTGGATTCAAGGTAATGACCAATCGCCAGCAACTTCTCCACCGGATCGATAACGGTAACTTTGTGGCCGCGCGCCTGCAGCAGCGCTTCCATAATAGCAATCGACAGCTTTTCGCCACGGCAGATAATGGCGGCATTCACAGCGTCCGGACATTGGCCCAGCAGGCTGATGCCGTGCAGCACTTGTTTCAGCTGTGCAAATTCCAGTTCAACGCGGGTTTTCAGTCCGTCATAATCAAAGCCCGGCTGCGCATCACGCAAGCCTTGCAACAGATCGGCAAAAATACGTTCGGCATCGCTGATATTCGGCAACGTGTCCAGGCCGCTGATGGTTTTCTCAATCATCGCCACCAGATGATTGGTAATTTTTGCTGGTGCAGAGAGTACGGTCGCAACCTGTCCCTGTTGTGCATTGCTTTCCAGAATATCCGCCACACGGAGAAAACGTTCCGCATTGGCTACTGAGGTTCCGCCGAATTTCAGCACTCGCATATTTGAAGCTCTCCTGAATTTTTGCCGAAAAAAAAAGCCCGCACTGTTTAGGTGCGGGCTTTTTTCTTTGTTTTTCCTGTATGCGTCAGCCCGCACCGTTACCTGTGGTAATGGTGGTGGTAATAATTGTGGTGTTCAGGCTGAGTTTACGCATTTAGATTTTTTTCTGTCTGTCTTTATCTTGTCCGTCTGCCTTCCAGAAGTAAAGCAAAGCGCACGTTAAGTCAACGAATTTGTCTTAGCCGCGCCGTCCCTGGCGTTGCGCAGTGCTGCGCTTGCTGAGGCAAAAATTATCGCGATCGTTCAGGAGATGCGGCGGATTGCCGCATCAGTCACTAGCATCTCAGGATTTATCCGAGCAATTATCTATAAGTTTTTTTTCTACGTCGTGTAACAAACGATGCAGCATGGCGCTGTCACGTTGTTCCAGCAGGCCGATACGCTGATCAATCCAGTCCGCCATTTTGACGTCATCACTCACATCCAGCTTGACCAGTAACTGATGAAAGCGCTGGCGCAATGCCTGCAACTGCTGCTCATTCGCCACTTCTGCGGTCTCAGCCGCAATCTGATTGAGCGCCGACAGCTGATAGCAATACACCATCACCGCCTGACCGAGATTCAGCGACGGATAATCATTGGCCATCGGAATACCGGTTAACAGATCGACCTGCTCCAGCTCTTCATTGGTTAAGCCGCTGTCTTCACGGCCAAACACCAACGCGATGCGGCTCAGCCATTGGCGCTTCTCCTGCAGGATGTTTTCAACCTGGCTGGGCGTAGCGTAATAGCGGAATTTCGCGCGGCTACGTGCGGTGGTCGCTACGGAAAAATCGACATCCTTGAGCGCCTCGCTCAGCGTGGCGTAGGTTTTGACGTTATCGAGGATCTCACCGGCGCCGTGCGCCACTCGACGTGCTGCGGGATCTTGCCAGGCATCGCTGGCGACAATGCGCAGCTCGCTAAATCCCATGGTTTTCATAGCGCGAGCAGCCGCACCGATATTTTCCGGACGGGCGGGAGAGACAAGGATTAAGGGGAAATGCATGATTTTTCCATCGAACTGTTAACAACTCGCATTATGTTGGCATGCAGGAGAGAAAATACCAACTGCGGCTAGAGGAGAAAATAAGATGTTAACGATGTTAAAAGAGGGATAAATCCAGCTGTAGTGGAAATTAGCGGGCATAAGCAAAATTATCGGACCTATTGAATATAAAACCCTTTTCTTTCATATCATTGAAATATAATTTCCTGCGTGTTTTAGTTTTGGTTATATAAGGACGAAATGTAGCAAAAATGCTGCATTTTGTGAGCTAAACTAGCAATCCTGGAGAAGTTTTTCATAAAAGTGTTAACGTGCTACACTTGCATTTGATATAAGTCAACGAAGCGTTGTTTTTATGCTTATCGGTTGTTGTTGGTGCTGTTAGGTTGCTGTTAATACGGTTAGGATGAGCGCCTGTCCGAGATCCTCGGGGCGTGCAAATATCCATCCTGACTGGCTGAGCTAACACTGAAGTTGACGTAGATGGATGGTGTATTCCGAAGATTATTTCGTATACCGGTTGCAGCACATTAGCGTAACCGACGTACGCCCTGTTTTCGATTTGTTGGCAAATTTTAGGTAGCGAAACATGCAGACCCCGCACATTCTTATCGTTGAAGACGAACTGGTCACGCGTAACACCCTCAAAAGTATCTTTGAGGCAGAAGGTTACGTGGTCTATGAAGCCACCGACGGCGCCGAGATGCATCAGGTTTTGACGGACAATGACGTCAATCTGGTGATTATGGATATCAACCTGCCAGGTAAAAACGGTTTGCTGTTGGCGCGCGAACTGCGTGAGCAAGCAAACGTCGCGCTGATGTTCCTTACCGGCCGTGATAATGAAGTGGATAAAATCCTCGGTCTGGAAATCGGTGCCGATGATTACATCACCAAACCGTTCAACCCGCGTGAGTTGACGATTCGTGCACGCAATTTGCTGTCGCGCACCATGAATCTGGCGATGCCAAGTGAAGAACGCCGTACCGTTGAAAGCTATCGCTTCAACGGTTGGGAGCTGGATATCAACAGCCGCTCACTGATTAGTCCGAACGGCGACCAGTACAAGCTGCCGCGCAGTGAATTCCGCGCCATGCTGCACTTCTGTGAGAACCCAGGCAAAATCCAGACGCGTGGTGACTTGCTGAAGAAGATGACCGGCCGCGAGCTGAAGCCGCATGACCGTACCGTGGATGTCACCATCCGCCGCATTCGTAAGCATTTCGAATCCACGCCAGACACGCCAGAAATCATCGCCACCATTCACGGCGAAGGTTACCGCTTCTGCGGCGAACTGCAGGATTAAGCGTTGAAAGAAAAAACGCCCGTCAGGGCGTTTTTTTATGCCTGCATTAATGCCACGGCATAATCGGCACGGCGCTCAGCGCATTCTTCGGCGATCCATCCACCACCTTGTCGGAATAGCTTAGGTACACCAGCGCATGACGTTTCTGGTCAAAGAAGCGCACCACCTGCAGCTTCTTAAACACCAGTGATGTGCGTTTTTTGAACACCACTTCACCTTGCGCCTTGCCTTGTGCGATTTTCTCGCTAAGCTCTACCGGTCCCACCTGTTGACAGGAGATGGCCGCGTCGGACGTGTCTTCCGCCAAACCTAATCCCCCTTTAATACCGCCGGTTTTTGCCCGGCTGATATAACAGGTTACATTTTTTACGTCGGGGTCATCGAAGGCTTCTACCACGATCTTATGATCGGGGCCAAATATCTTGAATACCGTGTCAACTGAGCCGATCTCTTCGGCCTGAACGCCAGCACTGAATACATATGTTGCCAACGTGATTATAAGAATACGAGCTATTGTCATTGAGTTACCATTGCCAATCGAATAGATGAGAATGTAATGTACTGTCAATCGAACACAGAACCAAACCTAAAAGGGTTTTAACCCGCTTTGACTTAGCACACTCGATTAGCAAACCGCCCCCACGCTTTTGTGCATTTCGTGCTATTATTCGACGACTTCATAGTTGCGCCACCAGAGAGTTATGAGGATGTTTTATGGACCAAGCCGGTATCATTCGCGATTTGCTTGTCTGGCTGGAGAGCCATCTGGATCAACCGCTTTCATTAGATAACGTTGCGCAGAAAGCAGGCTACTCCAAGTGGCATCTACAGCGGATGTTCAAGGAAGTAACCAGCCACGCGATTGGTGCGTACATTCGCGCGCGTCGGCTGTCGAAAGCCGCGGTGGCGCTTCGCCTGACCAGCCGCCCCATCCTCGACATCGCGTTACAATATCGCTTCGATTCGCAGCAGACCTTTACCCGTGCGTTTAAAAAGCAATTCAACCAAACGCCTGCCTGGTATCGTCGCTCATCGGAGTGGAACTCGTTTGGCATTCGCCCGCCAATTCGTCTCGACGATAACAGCATGCCGGAAGCGCAGTTTGTCACGCTGCCAGAAACGGTGCTGGTCGGCCAGACGCAGAGTTACTCCTGTACGCTGGAGCAGATTTCCAGCTACCGCGATGAGATGCGCCTGCATTTCTGGAAGCAGTTCCTGCTGGAAACCGACACGGTGCCGCCGGTGCTGTATGGCTTGCATCAGGTGCGCGCCAGCCATGAAAAAGATGATGAGCAGGAGATTCTCTACACCACTGCGGTGCCTGCCGATCAGCTGGCAAAAAGCATGCAGTCGAATCAGAGCGTGATTGTGGAAGCCGGTGATTACGTGCAGTTCACCTACAACGGTGCGCGCAGCGCGCTGGGTGAATTTATCCTGCTGCTGTACGGCACTTGTATGCCAACGCTGGGATTAGTGCGTCGTCAGGGACAGGACATCGAGCGTTTCTACACGCACGGGGGTAAAAAACGTAGCGAGCCGCCAACGGAAATCCGCTGCGAATACCTGATTCCGATTCGCCAACAGAATAACTAATAAAAAATGCCGTCATCGCGACGGCATTTTTTTTGGCTTAGCGTTGAAGCTCGTCTAACGCTGGCGCATCCAGATGCGACACATCGCCCGCCGTCTCAACCACCCAACCGGCCGCCAGCCACGCGCTCTGCTGATGATCCACACGCGAGATCGAGCAATTCCGCAAACGCAAACGACGTTCCGCATGCGCAGGCAAACCGAGAATGGTACTGACCAACACGCCCAGCGCCATCCCGTGGCTGACAATCAGCGGACGGCTACCGGCAGGCAACTCCAGCAGTGCATTCAGCGCTTCGTGCATCCGCGTCGCCATCTCCGCCATCGATTCGCCACCCGGAATACGTCCAGCAGTGGTGCCATCCACCAGCGTTTTCCGCCAGTGTTCCTCTTCTTCGGTTAAGCCATCGAGTGGACGTTGTTCCAGGCAGCCCATATTGAGCTCGCGCAGACGCGCATCGAGCGTCACGGTGCAGCCACACGCATCGGCGATAATCTCTGCCGTACGCCGCGTCCGTCCCAAATCGCTGGCAATCACATGGGTAATGCCCAGCGATTTAACTCGCTCGCCCACTTGCTGAGCCTGCTGCTCACCTTTTTCCGTTAACGGGCTGTCAGACTGCCCCTGAATGCGCCGAGCCGCATTCCATACCGTTTCACCGTGACGAACAAGATAGACCTGTAGCATGCTTAATTTCCGTTATACTGCGACAAATTTGCCTCGAGGGTTTAAACAATTATGTACCATGTTGTCGCAGCCACCATCAACCCGGCAAAAATTCGCGCGATTGCTCAGGCGTTCAACGACGTTTTCGGCGAAGGATCCTGCCACATCGAAGGGGTTGAGGTCGAGAGCGGCGTCGCAGCCCAGCCACTTAGTGATGTTGAAACGCGAACTGGCGCACGTCAGCGGGTTGAGAACGCGCGTCAAACGCGTCCACGGGCCGATTACTGGGTGGCGATCGAAGCGGGCATTGAAGGCGATTGCGCCTTTGCGTGGATGGTGATTGAAAACGCGCAGCAGCGCGGAGAATCACGTTCGGCCAGCTTTACGCTGCCGCCGATTGTCGTGGCAGGCTTGGCTGCCGGGCATGAACTGGGTGATGAGATGGCACGCTTAACCGGCGTGGAGAATATCAAACACAAAGGTGGCGCGATTGGTGCCCTTACCCACGGCCTGCTGAGCCGCTCCAGCGTCTACCATCAGGCGCTGATTCTGGCGCTGTGTCCGTTCACCCATCCGCTCTACAGCCAGCGTTAACCGCGGCCAAGACGCGCTTCCAGCCAGCGTTTTAGCTCTGGCGGCGCCTCTTTCAGACTATTAGAACCGCGCGTAATGGTGGCGATGCCGACGCCCAACTCATTCTTCAGTTCACGCTGGCTCATATCGCCGTTCATCAGCTCTTCAATAATGCGCAAACGCGTCCCGTAGGATTCACGTTCATCCGGCGTCATCATCAGTTGTAATAACGGCAGCGCCACGCCATCGGCAAAGGCATTTTGCATCAGTTCGATAAATCGCAGCCAGTTATCTTCAACAGGCTGAGCCGATTCCGGCTGGGAAGAAAGGGGTTGGCTCATGAAGGGCTTCCGTACTCATTAACGAGTACGGAAGCATAGCATAGTCAATACTGGCGATTCCACTCACTGTCGGCGAGAATCTTGTCCGGCCTGCCCATGAAGTAGCGGTAATAGGCATCGTAGGCCAGCACGTTTTTCACGTAGCCACGCGTTTCTGAGAACGGGATGGTTTCGATAAACGCCACCGCATCCAGATTACCGCCGCTGGTTTTCTGCCAGCTGCGCACGCGTCCCGGACCGGCATTATAGGCGGCCGAAGAGAAGATGCGGTTCTGACCAAACTGCTGATAGACATACTCCAGATACTGCGTACCGATCTGAATATTGGTCTGCGGATCCAGCAGCTGGCTGCTGTTCACATAGCCGGGAATGTTATACATCTTCACGGTATGCGTCGCCGTAGCGGGCATCACCTGCATCAATCCGCTGGCGCCCACCGGTGAACGCGCTTTTGGGTTCCACGCGCTCTCCTGACGCGAAATCGCCATCGCATAACTCTGCGGAATGCCTTTGTCGCTGGTGTATTGCTGGTAAAGGTTTTGCCATGCCAGCGGGAAGCGCTCTTTCAGGCTATCCCACATTTTCGCGGTGATGGTGGCCTGCACGCTGAGATCCCACCAATCCTGCTCGTTAGCGTAACGCGCTAGCATCTGCTGCTGCGAACGGGTTTTGCTGGAGATCAGATTGGCCCACTCGCTGCGTGCCAGGTTATCCAGCCCCCAATACATCAGCTCACGCACGCGCGCCATTTCCGCACCTTGCGTCACGCTGCTGTCGGCTGCCGGAGCCTTGTCGACCTGCAACGGGTACTCCACGCCCAAACGCTGCGCCGCGACCATCGGATAGAAGCCGCGCGCCTGCATCAGCTTCCGCAGAATATCATTGGCTTCCTCTTTACGGCCCTGCGAAATCAGCAAATCCGCCTGCCAGTATTGCCACTCATCTTTCTCTTTGGCTTCCACCGGCAAACGCGCGATCCAGGTATTGAGACCACGACGATCGTTCTGGCTCAGCGCCAGGCGTACGCGGCGCTCCACCAGCGCGGTAGATTCGCTGTTCATCACCACCGCATCACGCCAGCGCGCCTGCTCGCTGGTGAGATCCGCGCCCATCATGCGCCACACCACGGTCTCTTTCAGATCCTGCTCATCGGCCTGGCTCATCTTCTGCGCCTGCACCAGCTGCGGGATCATCATGCGCGCGTTATCCATATCCTCACGCGCCACGCGGGCGAAGGCGTAGCTGGTCGCCATGCGGGTGAAATCGGTGGGTCCCATGCTGCTGGCAAAGGTGGTGACGGTTTGCGGATTCTGCTGCAGCGCAATCAGCGCGCTGGCGGTGGTTTGATAATCCGCCGGCAGCATTTTCGCCAGGTAATTCACCAGGCTGTCGTTACCGGCTTTCATCGCCAGACGAATACGCTCGAGAATGGTGATCGGCGAGAGTTGCCCGCTGGCTTGCCATACCGAAAACAGCTTGTCGCAGTCGTTCGGCAACGCGGTGCCGCGCAGCCAAATCTCTTTCGCACCGGCAAACGCCGCCTGCTGCTGGCCGGTCGCCCACTTAGCGTAGTGCCAGTTACAGCGCGCCTGCACCGGTTTCGGTTCATCCGGGCTGAAGCTGAGTACGCCCTGCCAATCCTGACGGTTCGCCAGCACATTCACAAAGCGCGTTGAGAGCGAGCGCGCCGGTGGCAGCGTAGGATACTGTTGAATAAAGTTCTTCACCGCCAGCGGCGTCTCTTGATCGAGATCCTGCGCCAGCAGGCGATATTGCAGATACGGGTAGAGCGGATAATCCTGCAGCGTCGGCATCAGCTGCGTCACCTGGTCCATCTGTTTGTTATCCCAGGCTTGCTTGATTTGCGCATAGCGCTGTCGCTGCTGATCCAGCGAATCGGCCCATACGCTGCTGGCCGTGCTGACCAGACAGATCCCTAGCATCCAGTAACGCCACTTCTCCATTACGCTCTCCTCTCAGTGCTGCGATCCAGCTCATGCCAGACTTCTTTCATGCTAACCAGGCCAACCGTCTCTTGCCATGTTCTTCACAAAATTTACGCTCGCGCACCGCCATTGCGCAGCGTTTGCGCCGCCGTTGTGCAATTTATCATCAGAAAAACGTATTACACATCAATTAACTACGCGGTTTCATCGGCTTACAAAAATGGCACGCGCTTTGCTCTGTTGAATTCCATCTTGTATACCAGTTGGAATTCACTCATGGCATTGACCTTTGGCTTTACGCTCCAGGATTGGCAACGCAGTTACCAACAGGATCCACAACAGATTACCGCCTTGCTGGCGGCCCATCTCGACGCCATCGACGCGCAGGATAACGCGTGGCTCTATCTTGCCACGCCCGCGCAGCTGCAGGCACAGATTGAACCGCTGCTGGCGAGCTATCAGCGCAACCCGGCGGCGCTGCCGCTGTTTGGTGTGCCGTTTGCGGTAAAAGATAATATTGATGTCGCTGGCTGGCCGACCAGCGCCGCCTGCCCGGCCTTCACCTACACCGCCGAAGCCGATGCCTTTGTTGTCGCGCAGCTCAAAGCAGCAGGTGCGGTGGTGATTGGCAAAACCAACCTCGACCAATACGCCACCGGCTTAGTCGGCACGCGTTCGCCGTTTGGTGCCGTGAGCAACACCTTCAATCCTGATTACGTCAGCGGCGGCTCCAGCTCCGGTTCTGCGTCGGTGCTGGCGCGCGGTCTGGTGGGCTTCTCGCTCGGCACCGACACCGCCGGTTCGGGCCGCGTGCCCGCCGGTTTCAACAACATCGTTGGCCTCAAGCCGACCAAAGGTTGGTTCTCTGCCAGCGGCGTGGTGCCGGCTTGCCGCCTCAATGACACCATTTCCGTGTTCGCGTTAACCGTCGAAGATGCCTTCGCGGTGGCCACCGCAGCGGGCGGCTATGACGCGGGCGATGCCTATTCGCGCAGCAATCCGCACACCGCGCCAGCCAGCTTCAAAGCGCAGCCCGATTTCGCCATTCCCGCCACGCCCGAGTTCTTCGGCGACAAACAGGCAGAAGCGGCTTGGCTTGCGGCGCTGGAGCAATTGCAGGCCGGCGGCGCCACGCTGCATCCGATCGATTTTTCTCTGTTCCATCAACTCGCCGAACAGCTCTATAACGGTCCGTGGGTTGCCGAGCGCACCGTGGCGGTGGGCGAGATGATCCATCGCCCGGAAGAGATGGATCCGGTGGTGTACGGCATCGTCAACAGCGGCCTGAAATACACGGCGGTGGAAGCCTATCAGGCGGAATACCTACGCGCCGAACTGACGCGCCAGATTCAGCAAACGCTGGCGCAGTTCGATGCGCTGGTGGTGCCCACCTCGCCAACCATCCATACGCTGGACGAAATGCAGCAGGAGCCGGTGCATTACAACTCGCAGTTCGGCACCTACACCAATTTCACCAACCTCGCCGATCTCAGCGCGCTGGCGCTGCCTGCGCCGTTCCGCGCCGATGGATTGCCTGCCGGCATCACGCTGATTGCGCCTGCGTGGCACGATCGCGCGCTGGCTGGTTTTGGCCTGCGCTGGCAGCAGCAGATGGCGCTGCCGCTCGGTGCTACTGGCAAGGCGCAGCCTACTCAGCAAGGCGCATTGCCGGTTTCCGCCGATCACGTCCGCGTGGCGGTGGTGGGTGCGCATCTCACCGGCATGCCGCTCAACTTCCAGCTTACCACGCGCCAGGCGGTGCTGGTCGAAGAGACGCAAACCGCCAGCCATTACCGTCTGTTCGCCCTGCTCGATGGCCCGATTAAGAAGCCAGGCCTGCTGCGTGGCGAGAGCGGTGCGGCGATCACCGTCGAACTGTGGGATATCCCGCTGGCGCGCTTTGGCGAGTTCGTGGCGGAAATCCCGGCCCCGCTCGGCATTGGCTCGCTGACGCTGGCCGACGGACGCATCGTCAAAGGCTTTATCTGTGAACCGGCGGAGCTGTCGCAGGCGCTGGAAATTACCGAATTTGGCGGCTGGCGCAACTGGCTGGCCTCTCTGGGGAGTAAATAAGCATGTTCAGCACCGTTCTGATTGCTAACCGTGGCGAAATCGCCTGCCGCGCCATTCGCACCTTAAAACGCCTCGGCGTGAAAAGCGTCGCCGTCTATTCCGATGCTGACCGCAACGCGCGCCACGTCAAAGAAGCCGACGTCGCCATCGCCCTCGGCGGCGACAAAGCCAGCGACAGCTATTTACGCATCGATAAAATCCTCGCCGCCGCGCAGGAAACCGGCGCGCAAGCCATCTGGCCGGGCTACGGTTTCCTGTCAGAAAGCCTGCCGTTTGCCGATGCCTGTGAAAAAGCCGGCATCGCCTTTGTCGGCCCCACCGCGCAGCAGATTGGCGAGTTTGGCCTGAAACACCGCGCACGTGAGCTCGCCGCCAGCGCAGGCGTGCCGATGACGCCGGGCACACCGCTGCTGAGTTCGCTGGAAGAAGCCTTAAGCGCCGCCGACACCATCGGCTATCCGGTGATGCTGAAAAGCACCGCGGGCGGTGGCGGCATTGGCCTGACGCGCTGCGCCGACGCCGATGCGCTGCGCAATGCGTGGGAGAGCGTGCGCCGCCTTGGCGAGCAGTTCTTCAGCGATGCGGGCGTGTTTTTAGAACGCTGCATCGATCGCGCGCGCCACGTTGAAGTGCAGATTTTTGGCGACGGCAGCGGCAAAGTGATCGCGCTCGGCGAACGCGACTGTTCGCTGCAGCGCCGCAACCAGAAAGTGGTGGAAGAGACGCCTGCACCGAATCTGCCGCAGGCAACGCGTGAAGCGCTGCTCTCTTCTGCGGTGCGCCTTGGCGAGCTGGTGAATTATCGCAGCGCCGGTACGGTGGAATACATCTACGACGCCGAACAAGATGCCTTCTACTTCCTCGAAGTGAACACCCGCCTGCAGGTTGAACATCCGGTCACCGAATGCGTCACCGGCCTCGATCTGGTTGAGTGCATGCTGAAAGTCGCCGCTGGCGATGCCATCGACTGGGCGCGCCTGCAGCAAGCGCCCGCTGGCGCATCGATTGAAGTGCGTATCTACGCCGAAGATCCGCTGAAAAACTTCCAGCCCAGCCCCGGCGTGCTGACCCACGTCAGTTTCCCGGATGACGTGCGCGTTGATGGCTGGATCGCTACCGGCACCGAAGTCTCGGCGTTTTACGATCCGATGGTCGCCAAACTGATCGTGCATGCCGAGACGCGCGCAGCGGCGCTGGCGAAGATGCAGCAGGCGCTCGACGCCACGCAGCTGCACGGCATCGCCAGCAATCTCGATTATCTGCGCCAGATCGTCGCCACCGACGCCTTCCGCAGCGGCAACGTGTGGACGCGCTTCCTCGATAGCTTCACACCAGCCGCCAGCGTGATTGAAGTGCTGCAACCCGGCACCTTCAGCAGTATTCAGGATTTCCCTGGCCGCCTCGGTTATTGGGATATCGGCGTGCCGCCATCCGGCCCAATGGACGATTTCTCCTTCCGCCTGGCCAACCGCATTGTCGGCAACCACGACAGCGCCGCCGGTCTGGAATTCACTCTGCAAGGCCCGACGCTGCGCTTCCACAGCGATGCGGTAATCGCCTTAACTGGCGCCGATTGCCCAGCCGATGTTGATGGCGAAAGCATCGCGTACTGGCAGCCCGTCAGCGTCAAAGCAGGACAAACGCTGACGCTGGGCCGCGCGCAGAGCGGCTGTCGCACCTACTTAGCGGTGCGCAACGGGTTCGACGTGCCGGAATATCTCGGCAGCCGATCCACCTTCTCGCTCGGCCAGTTTGGCGGCCACGCCGGACGCACTCTGCGCGTCGCCGATATGCTGCCAATTTCTCAGCCGCAGCTCGCTGCCTGCACCACGCCCGCGCCGGTTAGCGCACCGCAGGCGCTCGATCATGCGCTGGTGCCGCACTACGGCACTGAATGGCGCATCGGCGTATTGTATGGACCGCACGGCGCACCGGATTTCTTCACTCAGGCGGCGATTGATGAGTTCTTTGCCAGCGACTGGCAGGTGCACTACAACTCCAACCGCCTCGGCGTGCGTTTGGTTGGCCCGAAACCGACGTGGATGCGCGCCAACGGCGGCGAAGCCGGCCTGCATCCGTCCAACGTGCATGACTGCGAATACGCCATCGGCGCGGTGAACTTCACCGGCGACTTCCCGGTGATCCTGACGCACGACGGTCCCAGCCTCGGCGGCTTCGTCTGCCCGGTGACCATCGCCAAAGCCGAACTGTGGAAAGTCGGCCAGGTGAAACCGGGCGATAAAATCCGTTTCCATCCGATCGGCGCCGACGAAGCGGTGGCGCTGGAAAAAGCGCAGGCGCATAGCGTGGCCACGCTGCGCAGCAGCCACGCGCCGGCCTTTGCGGTGCCCTCTTTAGCAGCCAGCGCTATCGGTTCCGCCACCTTGCTGGCGGCGCTCCCCGCCACGGCAACCACGCCAGCGGCGGTTTATCGCCAGGCGGGCGACAAATATGTGCTGATTGAGTACGGCGATAACGTGCTGGATCTGGCGCTGCGTCTGCGCGTGCATCTGCTGATGAATGCGCTGCGTGAACGCGCGGTGCCGGGCGTGGAAGAGCTGTCGCCGGGCGTGCGCTCTCTGCAGGTACGCTACGACAGCCTGATTCTCAGCCAGAAACAGCTGATGCAGCTGCTGCTGGAACTGGAAGCCGGGCTCGGCGATGTCAGCCAGCTGAAAGTGCCGTCGCGCATTGTCTGGATGCCGATGGCCTTCGAAGACAGCGCCACACTCGGCGCGGTCGAACGTTATCAGGAAACTGTGCGTGCCAGCGCGCCGTGGCTGCCAAATAACGTCGATTTTATCCAGCGTATTAATGGCCTGGCGAGCCGCGAAGCGGTGCGCGACACCCTTTTTGATGCCAGCTACCTGATTCTCGGCCTCGGCGATGTCTATCTCGGCGCGCCGTGCGCGGTACCGATCGATCCACGCCATCGCCTGCTGAGCTCCAAATACAGCCCGGCGCGCACCTTTACCGCCGAAGGCACGGTCGGCATTGGCGGCATGTACATGTGCATCTACGGCATGGATTCACCCGGCGGCTATCAGCTGGTAGGCCGCACGCTGCCAATCTGGAACAAATTCCTGAAAAACGATCAGTTCGCGGCCGACGAGCCGTGGCTGCTGCACTTCTTCGATCAGGTGCGCTTCTATCCGGTAACGGAAGACGAACTGACGCAGCTGCGCGATGACTTCCGCGAAGGCCGCGCCACGGTGCGCATCGAAGAAACGGTCTTCGACTTCGCCGCCCATCATCAATTCCTGGCGGAAAATGCCGCGTCGATCAGCGATTTCCGCCAGCGTCAGTCCGCCGCTTTCGAACAGGAAGTGACGCTGTGGGCGCAGGAAGAGCAGAACGCGCCGCTCACCACCGAGGAGACGCTGGCTGTGGTCGAAGTCGACGACGATGCGCTGGCGGTATGCGCCGATATGAACGGCAACATCTGGAAAGTGCTGGTGCAGCCGGGCGACGCGGTGGAAGCCGGTCAAACGCTGATCATCGTGGAAGCGATGAAAATGGAACTGGCGATTGTCGCGCCGCAGGCCGGCACGGTGAAACGCATTGCCTGCCAGGCAGGACGTCCGGTGAGTCCGGGCGATGCCCTGCTGTGGCTGGAATAAGGAGTCGGCATGAATACGAGCCCTCGTAGCAAAGGTCGTCCGGAAGCGCTGGCCGAAAAGGTTTATCAGGCGCTGAAACAGGACATTTTTGAGTTCCGACTGATGCCGGGCGATCGCTTCAGCGAAAACGAAATCGCCGATCGGCTGGAAGTGAGCCGCACGCCGGTGCGTCAGGCGCTGTTCTGGCTGGAGCGCGAGGGCTACGTCGAAGTGTGGTTCCGCAGCGGCTGGCAGGTGAAGCCGTTTGACTTTGAATATTTCGAAGAGCTGTACGACTTTCGCACCGTGCTGGAGTGCGAAGCGGTGCGCCGCTTGTGCGCACTGCCCGCACCGCAGTGCATCGACATGCTCACCGCGCTGAAAAGCTTCTGGATGGATGCACCGCTGCTGGCCGATGGCAAAGCGGTTTCGGCGCAGGATGAAGCCTTTCACATGGCGCTGGTGGCCGCCGCTGGCAATCAGGAGATGGCGCGCATCCACGCCGAACTGACCGAAAAAATCCGCATCATTCGCCGTCTCGATTTTACCCGAGACGACCGAATGGAGGCGACATACCGCGAGCACGCTCAGATTTTACGGGCGATTTTCCAGCAACAAACTGAGGAGGCGCAGCGCATTTTAACCGACCACATTGCCGTCAGTAAGGCAGAGGTCAGAAAGATCACATTGCATATGTTACAGCAGGCTCGACTTCAACCCATTGAATAACAATACAAACATCGTGAGGGGTTTACTGATGAAAAGACGTTCGTTGCTCAAGGCTTTCGCGCTCTCTGCCTCTGTGGCCAGCATGGGCTTTGCCTTTGCGGCGCAGGCTGCTGACACCATCAAGGTGGGCATTATGTCCTCGCTCTCCGGCACCATGGCGATCTCCGAAACGCCGCTGAAGGATGTGGCGCTGATGACTATCGATGAGATCAACGCCAAAGGCGGCGTGCTGGGCAAAAAGCTGGAACCGGTGGTGGTCGATCCGGCCTCCAACTGGCCGCTGTTTGCCGAAAAAGCGCGTCAGCTGCTGACGCAGGACAAAGTGGCGGCAGTGTTTGGCTGCTGGACCTCGGTATCGCGCAAATCGGTGCTGCCGGTGTTTGAGGAGCTGAACGGCCTGCTGTTTTATCCCGTGCAGTACGAAGGCGAAGAGATGTCGCCGAACGTGTTCTACACCGGCGCCGCGCCGAACCAACAGGCGATTCCGGCGGTGGAATACCTGATGAGTGAAGATGGCGGCAGCGCGAAACGCTTCTTCCTGCTGGGCACCGACTACGTCTATCCGCGCACCACCAACAAGATACTGCGCGCCTTCCTGCACACCAAAGGGGTACAGGATAAAGACATCGAAGAGGTCTATACGCCGTTTGGTTACAGCGATTATCAGACCATCGTCTCCAACATTAAGAAGTTCTCTGCCGGTGGCAAAACCGCGGTGATCTCCACCATCAACGGCGACTCCAACGTGCCGTTCTACAAAGAGCTGGCCAATCAGGGCATCAAAGCCACGGATATCCCGGTGATCGCCTTCTCCGTCGGCGAGGAAGAGTTGCGCGGCATTGATACCAAACCGCTGGTCGGTCAGCTAGCGGCGTGGAACTACTTCGAGTCGGTGGATAACCCAACTAACCAGAAGTTCGTCGCAGATTACCGCGCCTACGCTAAGGCGCACAACCTGCCGAACGCCAACACCGTGGTGACGAATGACCCGATGGAAGCGACCTACGTTGGCCTGCACATGTGGGCGCAGGCGGTAGAGAAAGCGGGCACCACCGATGTGGATAAAGTGCGCGCGGCGATGGCGGGACAGACCTTTAAAGCCCCGGACGGTTTCACCCTGACCATGGATAAAACCAACCATCACCTGCATAAGCCAGTGATGATTGGTGAAGTGGAAGAGAACGGTCAGTTCAACGTGGTGTGGCAGACCGAGCAACCGGTACGCGCCCAGCCGTGGAGCCCGTACATCGCCGGTAACGATAAGAAGCCGGACCATCCGGTGAAATCAACGCAGTAGGGGTTGTACTGGTTGTCCCCCATCCCGGCCTTCCCCCATAAATGGGGGAAGGAGACGCTGCCACATGCATGTTCATTGCTGGCATTGGGCAACGTCTTCCTCCCCCATTTATGGGGGAGGACCGAGGAGGGGGACAGCCACACCAATCCAAACCAAAACAACTTCTCACCATCAGGGCCAGAACCATGACAATCCGCCGTTATCTCTGCTGTCTGCTGTTACTGCTGCCCTGGCTCGCCCAGGCGGGCGATGGCGCAGACTTCGCGGCCGCCAGCCGCGCGCAACAAGCCACGCTGCTCCAGCAGTGGGCCGCCGCACCGCAGGCCAGTCGCTTGCCGCTGCTGCAGGCGCTGCGCAATGAAACCGTGGTCATCGACCAAAAACAGCAGCCGTTCAGCAAACAAGGCGAAGCGTTGCAGCCGCTCGACAGCGCGCAACAGCCCGACGGCGACACCAAAAAGCTGTTCATGAACAACCGCCTGCGCGTATTGATTGCCAGCGCCCTCGCCGCCCATCAGCTGGTGAGCGATGATGCCGCGATCCGTTTACATGCCGCACAACAACTACAAAACGATGGCGTCGCCGATATGCTGCCGCTGATTGAGCAGCGTCTCGCGCTGGAAAAAGACACGAAAGTGCACGACGTACTGCTGATGGCAGCGGCCAACCTGCAGCTCGCCAGCCCGGATGCCGCGCTGCGCCTTAAGGCTGTCAAACTGCTCGGCGAATCCAGCGATCCCAACATGCAGGCCAGCCTCACGCGCTTAACCCAGTCCAGCAATGAACCCGATGCCAGCGTGCGTGATGCCGCCGCCACCAGCCTGAAGCAGATTAAACAGCGCCTGATGTGGGGCGATCTGCTCGGTCAGGCGTTTACCGGCCTGTCGCTCGGTTCGATTCTGCTGCTGGCCGCGCTCGGTCTGGCGATCACCTACGGCCTGCTGGGCGTAATCAACATGGCGCACGGCGAAATGCTGATGCTGGGTGCCTACGCCACCTGGTTTGTGCAAAGCCTGTTCCAGCAGTTCGCACCGCAGTGGCTGGCGTGGTATCCGCTGCTGGCGCTGCCGGTGGCCTTTCTGGTCACCGCCTGCATGGGCATGCTGCTGGAGCGCACCATCATCCGCCATCTGTACGGACGTCCGCTGGAAACGCTGCTCGCCACCTGGGGTATCAGCCTGATGCTGATTCAACTGGTGCGCATGCTGTTTGGCGCGCAGAACCTGGAAGTGGCTAACCCAAGCTGGCTCTCCGGCGGGCTGCAGCTGTTACCGAATCTGGTGCTGCCGTACAACCGTATCGCGGTGATCCTATTCGTATTTGCCGTGCTGGCCCTCACCTGGCTGCTGCTGAATAAAACCCGTCTCGGGCTGAGCGTGCGCGCCGTGACGCAGAACCGCGCAATGGCCGACTGCTGCGGCGTGCCGACCGGACGCATCGATATGCTGGCGTTTGGCCTCGGTTCTGGCATCGCCGGACTCGGCGGCGTGGCGCTGTCGCAGCTCGGCAACGTCGGGCCGGAGCTCGGTCAGGGCTACATCATCGACTCCTTCCTCGTGGTGGTGCTGGGTGGCGTCGGCCAACTGGCGGGCACCGTGGTCGCGGCCTTTGGTCTCGGCATTCTTAATAAAGTGCTGGAGCCGCAGATTGGCGCGGTGCTGGGAAAAATCCTCATCCTCGTGCTGATCGTGCTGTTTATTCAGAAACGTCCGCAGGGCCTGTTTGCCTTCAAAGGGAGGGTGATTGACTGATGAGCCAGCCAATGACGTTAACTATTGCGCGCAAAGCGCCACGCCTGACGCTCAGCCTCGGCGTGGTGATCGCTGCGCTGCTGCTGGCGCTGCCGTTCTGCGCCCTGCTGCCCGCCACCCATCCGCTGGCGATCTCCACCTACACGCTAACGCTGGTCGGCAAGATTCTCTGTTACGCCGTGGTCGCGGTGGCGCTCGATTTAGTGTGGGGTTACGCCGGGCTGCTGTCGCTCGGTCACGGCCTGTTCTTCGCGCTTGGCGGCTATGCGATGGGCATGTATTTGATGCGTCAGGCCTCCGGCGACGGCCTGCCCGCGTTCATGTCTTTTCTTTCATGGAGTGAGCTGCCGTGGTTTTGGGCGGGCACGCAACATTTTGCCTGGGCGCTGTGCCTGATCATGCTGGTGCCGGGTTTACTGGCGCTGGTGTTTGGCTTCTTCGCCTTCCGCTCGAAAATCAAAGGCGTTTACTTCTCAATCATGACGCAGGCGCTGACCTACGCCGGCATGCTGCTGTTTTTCCGCAACGAAACCGGCTTCGGCGGTAATAACGGCTTTACCGGCTTCACCACATTGCTCGGCTTTAACGTCACCGCTACCGGCACGCGTATTGGGCTGTTTGTCGCCACGGTGCTGCTGCTGCTGGTCAGCCTCGGCATTGGCTTCGCGCTGGCACGCAGCAAGTTTGGCCGCGTGTTGACCGCGGTGCGCGATGCGGAGAACCGCCTGATGTTCATCGGATACGATCCCAAAGGCTTCAAGCTGTTTGTCTGGACGCTTTCGGCGGTGCTGTGCGGGCTGGCGGGCGCGCTCTATGTGCCGCAGGTCGGCATTATCAATCCCAGCGAGATGTCGCCGACCAACTCGATTGAGGCGGCGATTTGGGTGGCGCTGGGCGGACGCGGCACCTTGATTGGTCCGCTGCTCGGTGCCGCCATCGTCAACGGTGCCAAAAGCTGGTTTACCGTCGCCTTCCCGGAATATTGGCTGTTCTTCCTTGGCCTGATGTTTATCCTGGTCACGCTGTTCCTGCCGCGTGGCGTGATTGGCCTGCTGCGCCGGAGGCGTGATGACTGAACAACTGTTTACCCAACCTCATCCCTCGGATCGTCATCGTGAACAAACCGATCCGGTATTGCAGCTGGAGAAGATCAACGTATCGTTCGACGGCTTCCGCGCGCTAACCGATCTCTCGCTGAAGATCGGCGTGGGCGAACTGCGTTGCGTGATCGGCCCCAACGGCGCGGGAAAAACTACGCTGATGGATGTAATCACCGGTAAAACCCGGCCGGATAATGGCCAGGTGATCTACGACCAGGATACCGATCTCAGCAAAATGTCGCCGGTGGAGATCGCGCGCGCCGGTATTGGGCGCAAGTTCCAGAAACCCACGGTATTCGAAGCGCTGACGGTATTTGAGAATCTGGAAATCGCGCTGAAAAACGACAAATCGGTGTGGGCCAGCCTGCGCGCGCGGTTGAACAGCGAGCAGCAGGATCGCATTGATGAGGTGCTAAAACTGTTGCGATTGGGCGGCGAGCGTCAGCGCAAAGCCGGTTTGCTGTCGCACGGTCAGAAGCAGTTTCTGGAAATCGGCATGCTGCTGGTACAGGACCCGCATCTGCTGCTGCTGGATGAACCGGCGGCCGGCATGACCGATGCCGAAACCGAGTACACCGCTGAGCTGTTTCGCAGCCTCGCCGGGAAGCATTCGCTGATGGTGGTCGAGCACGACATGGGCTTTGTTGAAACCATTGCCGATCACGTCACCGTGCTGCATCAGGGCCAGGTTTTGGCCGAGGGATCGTTACGCGAAGTGCAGGCGGACGATCGGGTTATCGACGTTTATCTGGGGCGTTAACATGCTGCAAGTCGCGGAACTGAATCAATATTACGGCGGCAGTCACATCCTGCGCGGGCTGTCGTTTGAAGCGAAACCGGGCGAAATTACCTGCCTGCTGGGACGTAACGGCGTGGGTAAAACCACGCTGTTGAAATGTTTGATGGGGCTGATTCCGGCCAAATCCGGCGAAATTCGCTGGCAGGATAATGTGATCAACAGCCGCAAACCGCACCAGCGCGTGCAGGCGGGTATCGCTTATGTGCCGCAGGGGCGCGAAATTTTCCCGCGCCTGACGGTGGAAGAGAATCTGCTGATGGGGCTGGCGCGTTTTTCTGGCGCACAGGCCAAAGCGGTGCCGGAGGAGATCTATCAACTTTTCCCGGTGCTACGTGAGATGAAAGCACGCCGTGGCGGCGATCTGTCAGGCGGACAACAGCAGCAATTGGCGATTGGCCGCGCCCTCGCCTGTTCACCGAAGCTGTTGATCCTTGATGAGCCAACCGAAGGGATCCAGCCGTCGGTGATCAAGGAGATCGGTGCGGTAATCCGTCAGCTGGCACAGCGCGGTGATATGGCGATCCTGCTGGTCGAGCAGTTTTACGATTTCGCCGCCGAACTGGCCGACAGCTATCTGGTGATGTCGCGCGGCGAGATCGTGCAGCGCGGCGCCGGATCCGCCATGGAAGCCGACGGCGTACGCGGATTAGTGGCGATTTAGTTGAGCTTGATAACTAAAAAGGGCGGCCTAACGGCCGCGTCTACAAGCAGGAGGCACGTCGTTTAGAGCATTTTAAATATTTTATTTAATTTTTAAATTCAAAATCTGCCATGCCAACTTTACTGCTCACTGACACTATTTTTCCACTCCATCCAAAGTTGATATGCCCATTAGCTGATATATTAATTGAGCGGATGCTTCCTACACCTTCAATGAGAGGTTCCAACGTTTTAAGTTTATTTAAAACTTGTTTTTCGCTGCCGGTAATCTCACTGGTTAAATAATATCGATAAATAACTGGAACAGTGGCACCGCCAGCACTGTATTCAGTCATATATAGCCAGGAAGATTGATTGATTTTTTGACTGCGCTTCAACACATCATTATCACGTGAGCTTTCATTACCGATGACTAAAAAACCAATAATAATCAGCAAAAGAAGAGTCAGTATCAAATGAAATCGCTTAATAACCGTGCTGTTTAGCATACTCAATTCCTTCGCGTATATTGCGTTGGTCTGTGGGATCATCTCCATAGGGAGGAACATCATACCACTTTCCCCAGCGAGGTTTTGATGTGCCAGCGAGTGTTTGAGCAAATCCCGCGCCCATCAGCAAAATGTCATCGGGTATGCCAGCCGCTCTGCCTGTAGCGGCAAAATTGAAGTTTCCAAAAGCAGCCCAGTTGAAGTCGAATTGTTTGTAATCCCAAGGGCCGCGATTGCGTACTTTTTGATAAAACCAGTAATAGGTTGCCGGTGTCGCCATACCTCTCGACATACCATTACATCTGGCTTCACGCATATTATTCTGAATAATTAATGCACCAGGTCCTATCGGTACAGATGCCATAATCCTTCCCTGAACGTAAATTTAAATCAGTTAACTATAATGCACATCCTCTTATTTAATAATTTGATCTAAATCATTAGGTCATTGCAATTAACCGAGGAGATATAGGGGTATATTTGATATTTTTTAAATGATTTTTAATATCAACATCCGCTGTTGATATTAATTTTAAATGGCGATCAAAAGACCGCCATTGATTACAAAATCCCGGTCTCAACGCTGAAATGGCGCTGTTCGCCGGGGGCCAGCTCAATCAGCGTGCCGGCGCGCTGTGCGGCTTTGAAACCCTCCGGGCGGCAGGTTGACGGCAGCACATAGGCGGCGACCTGCTGATCGCGGTTATGCAGCATCCAGCGCGTGGCGTGCGGGAACTGTTGGCTGGAGAAGCGTGTCATCAGGGCAAACCCTTGCGGTGAGTGCAGCTCGAACTGCATCTCATCGCCGTACTGCTGGAGATCGTCGGCGAAAAACACGATCTCCGGATCGCACATCTGCGGCTGATCCAGCTGCTGAAACGCCTGCGGATCGCGCGCCAGTTGATCGGTATATGCGCGCCACTGTGGGGTAGGCTTGACGTGCGCCGGGATCGAGCTGCGCAGCTGGAACGCATCGGTCGGGATCGACTGCTGGAAACGCCCTTGATCCAGCCAGGCGCTGTTCAGATGACACATATACTGCAGCGGCATCGGCGCGCCTGCCAGGTTAGTGACGTTCATCTCAATGTGCAGGCGCGCAGCATTGGCCTCAAGGCGCACCGCCGGTGCGGCAAGATAGTGATGGCCAAAGCCCTTCACATACTCGGTTTCGCCCTCCAGCGACAGGCGATCGTCCTCCAGTACCATCCACGCGCTGTCCATGCGCGCGCAGGCCATTTCGCCATGCAGCGGATGATCGTCATCCTCTGCCGGACAGCCGTTGGCCAGCAGCCCGGAGTGGAAAGCGAAACAGCCGTAGGTATCAATGATCGAACTGCCGGGCAGCGGCTGCTTAAAGCTGTGGCCCATGGTCAGCGAATGGCCGTCAAAGTTAGCGTCCCACACCATCTGACCGTAAAACGGCAGTACGATCACCGTGCCGCGTGGATTGCTGATGCGCACCGCTTCCACGCCCGCGGGATAGCGAAACAGCTCGACGTGGAACGTCTCGTTGCACAGCAGCGTGGCTGGCGTTTCATGAAACTGCTCACGACGTAACGGTATACGGGTTTTCATGGCATCTCCTCTACTAAACGACCGGCTGCTTCCGCCTGCTTTTTATGGCGCAGCTCGCCCCAGAAGAAGTAACCCACCCAAGCGAAGCACAGCAGCGAAACGCCGAACGCCAGCTGCATCGAGCCCAGATGATCGGAGACGAAGCCCTGAATCGCAGGAATAAAGGCAGCACCGACAATCGACATCACGATAAACGCGCCCGCCACTTCGGTGTATTTGTTATCGACGGTAGCCAGCGTTCCAGCGTAGATCGTCGCCCAGCATGGACCAAACAGCGCACTGACAAAGATGGCGGCATACACGGCGGTAAAGTTTGGCACAAACATCACATACGCCAGTGCCAGAACACCCAGCAACGAGTAGGCGATCAGCACTTTTTCTGCACGGAAGCGCGTCATCAGGAAGTTGGCGATAAATTTACCGATAAAGAAACCAATAAAGCTATAAATCATGAAGTTAGAAGCATGACGCTCATTGATCGCGCCAAGCGTCAGCGCCAGACGAATGGTGAATGACCACACCGCCACCTGCATGCCGACATACAGGAACTGCGCCAGAATCCCGCGTTTAAAGTGACGATTCGCCGCCAGATAGCGGAAAGTCTCGCCGAGCGACGGCAACGATTTTTCACTGCTTTCCGGTTTGCAGCGCGGATAGCGGGTGAACAGGAACAGCAGCATTACTACCACCAAAACCATCACCAGATATTTATACGGCTCAAGCGTGTGCTCCAGCATGGTGAGACGGAACGCATGCGCCTGTTCCGCGTTCATGCCCGCCAGCTGACTTTCCAGACTGTCGCCCTCCTGAAACACCAGATATTTGCCCAGCACGATGCCCATCAGTGCGCCCACCGGATAGAAAGTCTGGCTGATATTCAGGCGCAGCGTGGCGTGATCGCGATGACCAATCATCGAGCTGTAGGTGTTGGCGGCGGTTTCGAGGAAGCTCAAACCGATGGCGATGGCGAAAATCGCCGCCAGGAACATGGTGTAGGTTGCCATGTGCGACGCAGGATAGAACAGCACGCAGCCCACGATATACAGCGCCAGTCCCAATAAAATCGCCAGCTTATAGGTGGCTTTGCGGATCACCAGCGAGGCCGGAATAGCGATCAGGAAGTAGCCGCCGTAGAACGCGCTCTGCACCAGCGCGCTGGCGAAATCGCTTAACGCGAACACGCTTTTGAACTGGGTGATCAGGATGTCGTTCAGACTCGCCGCACAGCCCCACAACGGGAACAGGCACGAGAGCAAAATGAACTGGAACAGCGGCGTTTTATTCAGATAGCCATCAGATTGCTGAACAATGTTCGGTTGCATAACTCGACCTCAGTGAACGTTGAGAAAACGCTGGAAGGTTTCCGCGTCGGGATAGGAGCGCTGCGTGCCGCGACCGGTCACGCTGCAGGCGGCATAAGCCGAGGCTTGCGTCATCGCGGCCGGGATATCGCCGCTTTTCACCAACTCGTGGGCGAAGCAGCCGATAAAGGCATCGCCCGCGCCGCTGGTGTCCACCGCTTTTACTGCGGTGGGTGCAACCTGATGCACGCTGTCGCCAGACATCCACAGCGAACCGCGCCCGCCCAGCGTGATGATCAGGTTTTTCAGCCCGCGTTTGAGCAGCGATTGCCCCGCCAGCTTCACCTCTTCATCCGTGGTGACCGGCATGCCGGTGAGGATCTCCAGCTCGGTTTCATTCGGCATGAAAAAGTCGCATTTGCAGGCGTAGTCGATATTGAGATCCGCCACAGCCGGTGCCGGATTGAGGATCACTTTGATGTCATGCTGACGGGCAAAATCAATGGCGTAATAAACGGTCTCCAGCGGGATCTCCAGCTGCAGGATGATCAACTGGCAGCTTTTCAACGCGTCAGCGGCGGCATCGATATCGGCTGGCTTCAACTGTTGGTTGGCACCTTTAATAATCAGAATGCGGTTCTGCGACTCATCGTCGACGAAGATAGGTGCCACGCCGCTGGAGGTGCCTGGCGCGGTGGTGACGAAGCGGGTATCAACGCCTTGCTGCTGCAGATTGGCCACGGTATTCGGCGCGAACAGATCGTCGCCGACTTTACTCACCATCATCACGCTGCCGCCCATCTTCGCCGCTGCCACAGCCTGATTGGCACCTTTACCCCCGCAGCCGATGGCAAAATCGGGTGCTTCCAGCGTTTCGCCCGCTTTAGGCAGCTGATTGGTATAGGTAATGAGGTCCACCATATTTGACCCAATAACCGCAATATCCATTGTTTTCTCCCGGTGAATTTTTAGCTTTATAATGTTATTAAAATAACAATATCAGGTTAATAAAGTTAATTATGTGATAAATTTCACACCTCGACATCCTGATAAAAAGCCGATAAACAGCCCTTCATTCGTAGAAATGAATGTTATTATTCTAACAATGGAACAACATTGAGAATCAGAGCGAAGCGGCTTGAGAGCAACACGTTGGCGGCATTGCATGAGGTTTGCGGGCCGATCTCATTACAGGTAAGATTGAAAACTGGCCTGCTGGATACGTCGCAAATCATTAAAATATGTGAGATTTATCGTGATTTTTGACCAGGCCACTTCGACTTCAGGATTAATTACGCAGAGATGATCATGGAAACCCGGCGCGACGAACGTATTCACAAGTTGGCTCAGGCGCTGAAACGCACCGATAAACTGCACCTGAAAGACGCGGCGCAGCTGCTGGGTGTGTCGGAAATGACCATCCGCCGCGATCTCACCGAACCGGCTTCAACCGTGGTGCTGCTGGGCGGCTATATCGTCAGCGATCCGAAAAGCCACGCCGGACACTACTTCATCTCCGATCAGCACGGTCAAAACGCCGCACGCAAACAGCGCCTGGCGCAGGCTGCTGCGGATCTGATCAGTGAAAATGACACGGTATTTTTTGATTGCGGCACCACGCTGCCGTACATCGTAGATGCGATTCCTGACACCTTGCCGTTCACCGCCATCTGCTGCGCGATGAACACTTTCCTGGCGTTGAAAGAGAAACCGGCCTGCAACGTGATCCTCAGCGGCGGTGAGTTCCACGCCGATAACGCGCTGTTCACGCCGATTGGCGCGCATTCGATCCTCGACGATCTCTGCCCGACGCTGGCCTTTATTTCGGCGGCAGGTATCGATCAGGAACAGGGCGCCACCTGCTACAACATTAACGAGCTGGCGATGAAGCACCACGCGATGCTGCGCGCACGTCAGCGCGTGCTGGTGGCGGACAGCAGTAAATTTGGCAAAGTGCTGCCCGCGCGTATCGGTGAATTGCGCCGTTTTGATTTGCTGGTCAGCGATAGCGCACCCGAACCGGCGCTGAAGAGCTGGCTGGCACAACAGAATATACCGCTGCGATTGCCTAAAGCTTAGAATTCCTCTGTTTCTATTACCGGGAAACAAAACCAGACCCTAAATAATTCGAGTCCCCTCAGGGGGCCTACTTTTGGTGCAGGAAGGCGGCAAGTGGGTTCATCCCCAGGAGCATACATTAGTATGTGACTGGGGTGGACACACGCAGCCAACGCACCTGCAGCGCGAAGTATGACGGGTATGAATAAAGGGTGAAAACAGCTAAACTTCTGTACCTAAAGTTCATAACTCACAGACCAAAAGGCTCAATACAACGTGGCTCAATTCGTCTATAGCATGCATCGCGTCGGCAAGGTCGTTCCGCCGAAGCGTCACATCCTGAAGAATATTTCTCTTAGCTTCTTCCCTGGAGCAAAAATCGGTGTACTCGGCCTGAACGGCTCGGGTAAATCGACGCTGCTGCGCATCATGGCCGGTATCGATACCGATATCGAAGGGGAAGCACGCCCACAGCCGGGCATCAATGTGGGTTATCTGCCGCAGGAACCGCAGTTGAACCCGGAGCACACCGTGCGTGAATCCGTTGAAGAAGCGGTTTCAGAAGTGGTGGGCGCGCTGAAGCGCCTCGACGAAGTGTATGCGCTGTATGCCGATCCCGATGCGGATTTCGACAAGCTGGCCGCTGAACAGGGCCGTCTGGAAGAAGTGATCCAGGCGCACGATGGTCACAACCTCGATACCCAGCTGAACCGTGCCGCCGACGCGATGCGTCTGCCAGACTGGGACGCCAAAATCGCTACCCTTTCCGGTGGTGAGCGCCGCCGCGTTGCGCTGTGCCGTCTGCTGCTGGAAAAGCCAGACATGCTGCTGCTCGATGAACCGACCAACCACCTGGATGCCGAATCCGTGGCGTGGCTCGAGCGCTTCCTGCACGACTTCGAAGGCACCGTTGTGGCGATCACGCATGACCGTTACTTCCTGGATAACGTGGCTGGCTGGATTCTGGAACTGGACCGCGGTGAAGGTATTCCGTGGGAAGGTAACTACTCTTCCTGGCTGGAGCAAAAAGATCAGCGTCTGGCGCAGGAAGCTTCTTCTGAAGCGGCGCGTCGCAAATCTATCGAGAAAGAGCTGGAGTGGGTGCGTCAAGGCGCGAAAGGCCGTCAGTCGAAGGGCAAAGCCCGTCTGGCACGCTTTGAAGAGCTGAACAACACCGATTACCAGAAGCGTAACGAAACCAACGAACTCTTCATTCCACCTGGCGCTCGCCTCGGCGACAAAGTGCTGGAAGTGACCAACCTGAAGAAATCGTATGGCGATCGCGTGCTGATCGACGATCTGACCTTCTCTGTACCGAAAGGCGCGATTGTTGGCATCATCGGCCCGAACGGCGCGGGTAAATCTACGCTGTTCCGCATGATGTCAGGTCAGGAGCAACCGGATTCCGGCACCATCGAGCTGGGCGAAACCGTCAAGCTGGCGTCGGTTGATCAGTTCCGTGACGCGATGGACAATTCCAAAACCGTGTTTGAAGAAGTGTCTGGCGGTCAGGACATTATGCGCGTTGGCAACACCGAGATGCCAAGCCGTGCTTACGTTGGTCGCTTCAACTTCAAAGGCACCGATCAGGGCAAACGCGTGGGTGAGCTGTCAGGGGGTGAGCGCGGTCGTCTGCACCTCGCCAAGCTGCTGCAAGTCGGCGGCAACCTGCTGCTGCTTGATGAACCAACCAACGACCTCGACATCGAAACTCTGCGCGCGCTGGAAAACGCCCTGCTGGAATTCCCGGGCTGTGCCATGGTGATCTCGCATGACCGTTGGTTCCTGGACCGTATCGCCACCCACATCATCGATTATCAGGATGAAGGCAAGGTGGAGTTCTTCGAAGGTAACTTTACCGAGTACGAAGAGTACAAGAAACGCACCCTCGGCGCCGATGCGCTCGAGCCGAAGCGTATCAAGTACAAGCGTATGGCGAAGTAAGTCTGTTGCTGTGAAAAAGGCGCCATTAGGCGCCTTTTTTTATGGCTGAATCAGCTGCCCAGCATCTGCTTTACTAACTCGACGCAACGCAGGAAGCGCGTGTCATAGTCATCTTCTTTAACGTGCACAAACTCAATATTGTTTTCACGCAGCATGGTGATCAGCATGGTTTGGAACTCGCGACGATCCATTGAGCTGCCGAGGCTGCGCAATCCATCCGCCACCCAGGGCACGTTGTTTTCCAGCAAAATCACCAGGTCGAAACGGTATTCATCAATTAACGCCTGCACAAACGGGTGCTCGCGACCTTCGTACTTGAGGCAAAACGCCTGCGTAGTGATGAAATCGGTATCGATAAAGGCGACTTTACTGGCGTACTTCACCGCGAAGTCGATGTACTGGGCCTGACCGAGCGCGATTTTGTCGTAGTCGGAATATTGCAGCGCCATCTCGTCGCCACCGAGGTGCGAGAAGACATAATCGCGGCCATATTCCCATGCGCTGGTGGTGTTGAAGATGTTCGCCAGCTTGTTCACCAGCGTTGATTTGCCGCTAGACTCGCCGCCCAGCACCGCCACGGTGCGCACGAAGAATGGCTTCACTTCGGTCGGGATGTATTCCCAGTAGCGGAACGGATCCTGACGAATCTGCCCGCCGCTGATGTTCATAAAGGATCGATTGGGATCGATCACCACCGCCGGAATGCCGAGGTGCTGCTCATACATCGCGGCATCCGGCTCTTCACTGGTGTAGATACAATTCGGCTCAATGCCCTGCTCAGCCAGAAAGGTTTTGACGCCGCCGCTCCACACATCCCAGCCGTGCGGATAAGGTTCAATGCCCTCTTCATCAAACGAATGGATGCGGATATTTTTCTGGTATTTGAAGGTTTGCAGCAACCAGCGTAGTCGATCGCTGATGGTCGGCTGCTGCGACATGGCGCTGTTTTCAAACAGTTCACGATCGCGCGGCTCGTCGTGGCCCATGATGATATGCAGCTCATCCACCTGACTGCAGGCGCGCTGGATTAAATAGATGTGGCCGGTATGCAGCGGATAAAATTTCCCGAACACCACGCCAACGGTTTTATCGCGGCGCGGAAATTCCAGGCCAAGAAAACGGTGCAGCGCTTCCAGCTTCTGCGCACTCGGGCTTTTAATTTTGGCGTTGAGCAGCTGGCTTAAGTAGCCTTTGGTCATTCCGCTGGCGTCGGCAACCTGCTGCAGCGTGTGGCCTTGCTGGCGAATGGCTGTTTTCAGGTAGTCAAACGATGACATTTAGTGCCTCCTGCGTGGAATAAAATGGGGTGTGGTTGCCCTCACCCCGGCCCTTTCCCGGAGGGGGAGGGAGAAAAGATAAACAGCGCCGATCGGTTCCCTCTCCCTTTGGGAGAGGGAAAAACCTTACAACTCATCCAGAATCGCTAACGCATCCGCCAGCTTCTTCGCGCTGTACACCTTCATCCCTTCGACCGGTTTCTTCGGTGCATTACCGGCCGGGACGATGGCGCGCTTAAAGCCGTGTTTCGCCGCTTCGGAAATGCGCTCCTGGCCGCTCGGCACCGGGCGAATTTCGCCGGCAAGGCCCACTTCGCCAAAGATCACCAGATCCTGCGGCAGCGGACGATCGCGGAAGCTCGATACCATCGCCATCAGCAGCGCCAGATCGACGCTGGTTTCGGTGACTTTTACGCCGCCGACCACGTTAACAAACACATCCTGATCCGCCATCTGCAACCCGCCGTGGCGATGCAGCACCGCCAACAGGATCGCCAGGCGATTCTGCTCCAGACCTACCGCAACGCGGCGTGGATTACCCATCATCGAATGGTCCACCAGCGCCTGAATCTCGACCAGCAGCGGACGCGTACCTTCCCATAGCACCATCACCGAACTGCCCGAGGTGATCTCATCACCGCGTGACAGGAAGATGGCCGATGGATTGCTGACTTCGCGCATGCCTTGTTCGGTCATGGCGAACACGCCCAGCTCATTCACCGCGCCAAAGCGGTTTTTATGGCTGCGTAAGGTGCGGAAACGGGAATCAGCGTCGCCATCCAGCATCACCGAACAGTCGATACAGTGTTCCAGCACTTTCGGGCCGGCCAGCGAACCGTCTTTGGTGACGTGACCGACCATGATGATCGCCACGCCGCGCGTTTTGGCGAAGCGTGTCAGGTAGGCGGCCGTTTCACGCACCTGCGCTACGCTGCCCGGCGAGGATTGGATCTCCGCCATGTGCATAACCTGAATCGAGTCGATCACCATCAATTTCGGCTGCTCCTGCTCGGCGATCAGGCAGATCTGCTCGATGCTGGTTTCCGACAACATATTGAGGTTTTCGGTCGGTAATCCCAGACGATGGGCGCGCATCGCCACCTGTTGCAGTGACTCTTCGCCGGTGACATACAGGGTTTTCATCCCTTCTGCCAGCTTGCACATCACCTGCAGCAGCAGCGTCGATTTACCGGCACCCGGATTACCACCAATTAAGATGGCGCTGCCCGGCACCACGCCGCCGCCCAATACGCGATCGAACTCTTTGAAACTGGTTGAGAAACGCGGCAGGGCTTCGAGGCTGATCTCCGACAGCTTCTGCACGCGGCTAACGCCCGCGTTGCCGCCGGCATAACCGCTCAGGCGCTCATTACGCGCCGCCGCAGGCGAGGCGGCAATGCGCACCTCGGTGATGGTGTTCCACGCATGGCAGGCGCTGCATTGCCCCTGCCAGCGCGGATAATCAGCGCCGCATTCGTTACAAACGAAGGCGCGTTTTGCCGCTTTGGCCAAATCAAATCCTCAGTTAACGCTCTTCGTGAATCAGGCTGCCGGTCAGGATGCAGAACACACCCATCAGGTCAGCATGACGGATGATGATTTCCGTCTGCTCATTCACTTTAGGTTTAGCATGATAGGCGATACCCAGCGCCGCGGTTTTAATCATCGGCAGATCATTGGCACCATCGCCAATCGCCACGGTTTGTTCCGGAGCAATTTCAAAGCGCTGTGCCAGATCGTTCAGGGTATCGGCTTTAAATTGGGCGTCGACAATTTGTCCCAGCACCTGGCCGGTTAACTTACCGTCGCGAATTTCCAGCTCGTTGGCCACCGCCGCGGCTAAATGCAGCGTCTGGCGCAAATAGTCGGCATAGAAGGTAAAGCCGCCCGAGGCGATCGCCACCTGCCAGCCCAGCGCCTGCAGCTTCTGCACCAGCGTGGTTAAGCCTGGCATCAGCGGCAGCGCATCGCGCACTTGCATCAGGATATTGGCATCGGCGCCCGCCAGGGTGCCGACGCGCTCGCGCAGGCTGGCTTTGAAATCCAGCTCGCCGCGCATCGCGCGCTCGGTGACTTCCGCCACCTGCTCGCCGCAACCCGCCAGTTTGGCGATCTCATCGATGCACTCAATCTGGATCGCGGTGGAATCCATGTCCATCACCAGCAAACCTGGCGTTTTCAGATGCGGGATTTTGCCGAGCGGTGCCACATCAAAACCGGCTTCATGCGCCAGTTTGCTGGCGCGCGGCGTCAGCGAGCCTGCCAGACGTATCACCTGATACTCATCGACATTCCAGGCGCTGACGATCACCATCGCCGCCCCCAGCTTATGCTGATAATCGGTGAGTTTTTGTTTATCGAGCCCACGCCCATACAGCAACCAGCCAGTCCGACCAGCACGGTAATCCAGCGGCATCACTTCATCACCGCTGAGGGAAAGGGGTAAAACCGGCCAAAGTGAAACATCGGCGGGCAGATCGCACCAGGTAAGACGATTTGGCATTACAGCTCCTGTAGGGACAACAAAACCACGCAAGAGGCTACCTTGTCTGCGCGGGTTCTGGCAACATAATTGCCAGCCTTTCTGCTGTTACATCACACGGGTTTCTGATGGTTAAAACCGCACTGAAATTTCGCCTGCATCGCACGGTGATTGTTCTTATCTCGCTGGCTCTGTTAGTGGTTCTGATGCAAGGCGCATCCTGGTTTAGCCTCGGCCATCAAATGGCTCGCTCTGAACAAGTGGAAGAACTGGCGCGCACGCTGACCAAACAGGTGGCGTTTAGCCTTAAACCGTTGATGGATAACAGCGACGATAACCGCACGCAGATTGCCGCCATCCTCAATCAGATGACCGACAACAGCCGCATTCTTGATGCTTCCGTCTACGCCGATGATGGCAGCCTGGTGGCGCACAGCGGCGAAAGCATTAATGTGCGTGATCGGCTGTCGCTGGATGGCAAACGCGCTGGTAGCTACTTCAACCATCAAATTGTGCAGCCGCTGGAAGGCAAAGATGGCCCGCAAGGTTTCCTGCGCGTCACGCTGGATACTCACGTGCTGGTGACGGAATCACGTCAGGTGGATAACACCACCAACATCCTGCGCCTGATGATGTTACTGGCGCTGGCCATCGGCATTATCCTGACGCGCACCCTGCTGCGCGACCGTCGCACCCGCTGGCAGCAATCGCCGTTCCTGCTAACGGCGAGCCGCACGGTGAAAGAGGATAAAGAGAAAGAGCAAGAAGAGGCGGCGGCGGCAGCCACTGAGAATGAAAAAGAGCGTTAAGCCATTTTATGCATTGTTACTTCCATCGCTTCCAGTTGCTGTAATGCCTGCCCGGCAATGCTGCGGAAGTTCGCGCTAAACGCAGCATCCTCTGCAATCGCTTGCCAGTAGATTTTCGCCATAGCGCTGGCAGCGCGCCACACGGCGCCTGGCAGCGCGAAATCCAGCGTCAGTTTGACTTCATCGCGCATGTGCCCCTGAGAATTGGGCGCCAGCGCCATCGGCAGCATGTCGTAAGCCGGTGTCAGGCTGAAACGTTCTTCATCAGTAAAGAAAGACAGATTGCCCGCGTGCATGTCGCTATTGGCAATCAGTCGTCCAAACGCCCACTGCAAAGTCCCGCGTTCAACCGCTACCGCATCAACACGTTGCTGACGCTGCAACTCACGCAGCGCATCCGGCCAGTGTTGTTGATGGCCGATAAACTCTGCGCTTACCGCTTCTAATGAACTCATGCAGCGTCGACCACGTTGATGAATGCGATCAAAACGCTGCACTTCGAGGAACAATTGTCCTTCACTATCAATCAGCTGGCTATGTGCGGCAGGCAATCCCGCCGCCAGTAAATGTTGCAACGCCAGATGCTCCGCGCGTAACAAATCACGCCAGCGCTCAGCATTATCACTTTGACGGGCGACGGTAAATTTCACCAGACAATGACGATCGCCATTCGCCGTTGCGGCATAGCACAGGAATTTCGGTTGTTCGCCGCCAGCCGATGAGCCCGGTTCATCGCCGCTCAGCGCCTGTTGTGCCATCAGCGGATAACGCGCGATTTTTTGCGCCTCGCTGATGGCTTGCGGTGCGGGCTGTTGCAGCCAACGCTGGTATGTCATGTCGCCAACAATAAAAGCGCCCGGCATATCGATGCCGCCGCTTGCCAGCGCCATCAGGCACTGCTCATCACTCCAGAGACGAATATCATCCGTCAGCCCGAGCTGTGGCGCGTATTCACGGCCCCATTGTCGGCCCAGAAAACCTTGCGGACGCATCTCCTGCAGGAACCACGGTAAGCCGTCATAAAAGCGGCCTTGATCGTGCTGGTCCAGATGCAGACAACTGCCCTGTGGCCAGGTTGGCAAAAGGATGCCAGCGGGCGATGCCTGACCTTCAGCAGAAATACGATACAGCGGGAAGCGGCTTTCACCCCGGATGGGCCGCAGCAACGCATAACGCGTCGCGCGCGCTTTGCCCCATTTGATAATCTGCGGCTGCTGACGCAGTTGGCGTGAAAGCGTGGCCTGGCTGATATGCAATCGAGCCAGCAGATCCGCCGCGCTAAGCGGTCCTTCCAGCAGCAAACTTTGTAGCTCAGCCATTGCCGCCACCTTACCTGATGAATAGATTGATGAATAGATTCATGCATAGATAATAACATAAAAAAAGCCCGCACAGCGGGCTTCTCAGCATCATCACGATGGTAACGATGAATAGATACTTTTAACCTTCAGTCAAAATCGCTTCCAGCTCGGCCAGCGTTTTCACCTGCCAGGTTGGCGTGATGTGATCGGGTAACGGACGCGTGCCGTGATCGATCCAGCAGGTCTTCAGGCCGGCATTCATGCCGCCGAGAATATCTGATTCTGGCGTATCGCCGACCATCAGCACGCGGCTGCGATCTGGGTTGCCCAGCAAGGCCAGCGTGTGATCAAAAATCGCCACGTCAGGTTTCGGTACGCCAACTTCTTCAGAAATCACCAGCGCATCAAACACATCGAGGAATCCGGTACGCTCAAGTCGCGCCTGCTGTAACGCAGTAAAACCGTTAGTGATGATGGCGATTTTCACTTTGCCTTTCAGCGTTGATAACAGATGGGCTGCGCCTTCCAGCGGCAGGCAGATATCGGCCATTGCGCTGAGGAAATCACTGTTGAGTACTTCGGGTGCGACGCTCAGCTTTTCGCCCCACAAGGTGAAGCGGCGCGTTTGCAGCTGCAGTGCGGAAATGGTGCCGTTCTGGTAATCGACCCACAGCGGCTTGTTGATCGCCTGATAATCGGTGTAATCCTGCGCAGAAAATTGCACGTCATAGCGGGCAAACATGCGCTGCAAACCAGCGTAAGCATCGAAATGGAAAAGCGTTTCGTCTGCATCAAACAGGATGCAGTCCCAATCGTTTAGCATGGTGCTCCTTAAAGCGTTAGCGCCATAATGATGGCATCTTCTCGTCCGCTGGCAGTGGGATAATAGTTGGGGCGTACGCTCACCTGATGGAAATCCAGCTGCTCATACAACGCAATCGCCGGCATATTTGAGGCGCGCACTTCCAGCCACAGCGTCATCACGTCGCGCTGCTCGAGCTCAGCAATCAGATGCTGCAACAGCTGGCGCGCCAGGCCGCGGCGCTGGAAGTCGGGATCCACCGCAATATTGAACAGCGACGCTTCATCCAGCACCACTTGGGTGATGGCGAATCCGGCCAGCTTACCTTCAACTTCAATGCGGATATTAACGAAACGTTCGCCTTGATTGCTGCTAAACGTCTGCTCGCTCCACGGAAAAGCATGTGCGCGGCGCTCAATCGCCAGCAGCTGCGGCTGGTCTTCAGGGGTGACTAAAGAGATGGCTGTCATGGTTACACATCTGTTGCCACAGGGCGCGTTTTGCTGCGCCGCTGCTGATCAGTTCATTGAAAACGGCGGTGTTGAAGGTAATGCCGTTAAAGGGATGTTCGCTCTCGACGCCCAGCAGCCAGCCGGCGCAATCGACCTGCTCCGGCAGCATTTGCAGCTGGTCTGGCGTTAACGACATGACCTGCGCGGGTTGAATGTTCAGCGCGCGCAGCACGTCGCGAATCAGCGGTTCTTGTAGCGTGGGTGCCTGTTCGGCCACCAAAACCAAACGCGTGTCGGGCAAAAGCGTGACGGCAATTTCCCCTTGCAGCACGCGCGGACGCCGCAGCTGATACTGCGTAATCCCCATTTGCTGTAGAAGCCAGTCGCGCCTTGTGCTCATGCTATTACCCGTTATGCTGCCAGAATGCGACGCTATGCTAGCAAACCCATCGAACATGCGCCAACAAAGCACCCTACACAAAATAATTCGAGTTAGAGGAAGGCGGCAAACGAGTGAAGCCCGATGAGCTTACTTCAGGTAAGTGATTCGGGTGAGCGAGAGCAGCCAACGCACCTGTAACTTGAAGTATGACGTGTATATAATCGTCGCTCTGATTTAACAGGAGTGCTCCATGTCTGCTTTTACCCCGGCCAGCGAAGTGATTCTGCGCCACAGTGATGAATTTACCGCCCGCAACGTTCTGTTTGCTGGCGACCTGCAGGATGACCTGCCCGCCCAGCTAGAAACCGCGTCGAGCCGCGTGCATACCCAGCAATATCATCACTGGCAGAACCTTAGCCATCGCCTTGGTGAACGTGCGGTTTACAGCATGGTTGCAACCGCTGCCGATGTTGAAGGCTGCGATACGCTGGTTTATTACTGGTCGAAGAACAAACCCGAAGCGCAGTACCAGCTGCAAAACCTGCTCTCTTTGCTGCCGGTAGGCTGCGATATCTTCGTGGTGGGTGAAAACCGCAGCGGCGTGCGCAGCGCCGAAGGCATGCTGGAAGCGTGGGCGACGCTGGAGAAAGTTGATAGCGCGCGTCGTTGTGGCCTGTATCACGGTCGTCTCGATAAGCAGCCAACCTTTGATGCCAGCAGCTACGGCCATACTTATCAGCTCGAGGATCTCACCATCCATACCTTGCCGGGCGTGTTCAGCCGTGATGGTCTGGATATCGGCAGCGATCTGCTGCTCTCCACGCTGACGCCGCATTTCCGTGGCAAAGTGCTGGATATCGGTTGTGGCAGCGGTGTGCTGGCAACGGTGATGGCGAAAGTGTCGCCGCGCGTGCGTCTGTGGCTGTGCGATGTGCATGCTGCTGCGATTGAAGCGAGTAAAGCCACGCTGGCCGCCAATGAACTGGAGGGTGAAGTGTTTGCCAGTAACGTTTTCTCTGACGTTACCGGCCGTTTCGATATGATCATCTCCAACCCGCCGTTCCACGATGGCCTGCAAACCAGCCTTGAAGCGGCTAACACGCTGATTCGCGGTGCGCTTAAGCATCTGAACAGCGGCGGCGAACTGCGTATCGTGGCTAACGCCTTCCTGCCGTATCCACAGATTCTGGATGAAACCTTTGGCAATCACGAAGTGCTGGCACAAACCGGACGCTTCAAAGTCTATCGCGCCGTATACGGTCGCGGTGCCAAAACGCGTTAACAGCAGCGCGGCGGCAGAAACGTTGCTTTTTACAGCGATCGTTTTGCCGTCGCGAAATATGTGTTGACGCAATGAGTAAAATCTCTAAAATGCGCCTCCGTGGTTAGCAATACTTTAGGGTGTTGTTAGTTTGCGATGGTGGCGGAATTGGTAGACGCGCTAGCTTCAGGTGTTAGTGTCCTTACGGACGTGAGGGTTCAAGTCCCTCCCTTCGCACCAAACTAAAATCACACAGTTTATATCTGCGCACTGAGCGATGGTGGCGGAATTGGTAGACGCGCTAGCTTCAGGTGTTAGTGTTCTTACGGACGTGAGGGTTCAAGTCCCTCCCTTCGCACCAATGCGACGATATAAACAGACAACTAAGATGCGATGGTGGCGGAATTGGTAGACGCGCTAGCTTCAGGTGTTAGTGTTCTTACGGACGTGAGGGTTCAAGTCCCTCCCTTCGCACCAACAGTTGTCACTCCTTTCGAGCAGTAAATCCCCCGAAAGATTTTTCAACGAACTTCACGCTCTCAGCGTGATGTTGTCGTTTCTGCGATTTGATCAGATAACGTGGAAATTGACCGACACCGCCGCTAAGCCGCCCGCCAATGCCAGACAAGATGGCAGCAACAGATAGTGACGCAGGCGATGGTGAAACAGCATCACCACGGTCAGCAGCAACGCCACAATCATCACTACTCGCCATTGACTGAAACTCGGTTCCCATAACGCGAAAACCGGCATCGCCGCGCAGGGTAATAACACGCCCCAGCCGCTATCCAGACGTTTACCCATTACCCAGCTCACGCCCCATAGTCCGCAGGCGGCCATTATCGCCATGATCATCGCGCAACCCTCAAATGATAAACATTCGCATTATCATATGACAATATTTCTCATCTTGCAGCGAATTTTTGTCGCAAGCCATGCCGGATGACAGAATTACTGGAAAATGTTAAATTGCCGCCGATAACAATATCGCTAACACAACAATAACGTGCTCTCTATCCGGGTAGGTAAACTATTACTTGCGGGTAGCGCTTTGATATATCAGGGCTGTCACGAGAATAATAATGAAATTACAATCTTATGATGAGTTGAAACAGAGTAAATATCGGCTGTCGCTGATGCTATTTCTGTTTCTTAATGTCGCCGTTTCGCTTTTTTGCCTGCTGCCGATTTTAGGCAGCGATAGCCCAATACGCTCGCTGCCGGTGGACGTTGTAGCGGGCTTCAGCTCCACGCTGCTGGTTATTTGCTTAATGGCGTCAAAACAAAAATTACCGCTATTAAATCCTGTGGCTTTTATTTTGGGTGCGCTGTGGGCGTGGCATATTAACCACAGATATCATCTGGTTTACTATTTTGATGGCAGCTTTTTAATTATCAGCCTGTTAAGCGTGTTCTTTATCAGTGCCATTGCGCTGAGTGATTATTTGATTGCATTCTGTTTACACATCACACCGCCGGTATTAACCGTGCTGTTATTGGATGATGGTCAGCATTTAATGATGATCTTGTTCACCATTACGCTGCCATTAATCGGCTTTTCACTGCACCATTTAATGCGTCGTCGCTTCGATACTTTTACCCGTCGGCTGGTGAGCCAGCTGTACGAGGAAAAAGAGAGCTTCAGCGATTTGAGCATGCTCGATCCGCTTACCGGCCTGTACAACCGCCGTGGATTGAAGAATCGCCTTGATACCATTCTGGAAAACCACGCCGGCAGCCACTTTGTGCTGCTGCTGGATATCGACCACTTCAAAGCCTACAACGACAATTACGGCCATGCGATGGGCGATCAGGCGCTGGCGCGCGTGTCCGTGGCGATCCGCGACGCGGTACGTTCGCGCGATGTGGTCACACGCTACGGCGGCGAAGAGTTTCTCGTGCTGATGACCAATGTAAACGCCTCAATCGCAATGAAACTGGCTGAACGCATTCGTCAGTACGTGGTGGATTTAGAAATTCCGCACCGCTTCAATGAGAAAGTCTCGACGCACGTCACCATCAGCGCTGGCATCGCGCCCATCTTTGCTGACGATTTTGACCAGGCAGTCGCTAATGCTGACCGCGCGCTGTATGTGGCGAAAAATCAGGGACGTAACACTATTCTGGCGTGGGAAGATTTGCCGAAATTGACGCAGGCGAGTAATGAACTGATATAAAGCCTCGTCATTACCCAACGCACACCTCGTCGCGGCGCAATTTATTGCGCGATAAATCGTGTCGCGACGAAAATGTGCGTTAACAGATGCATGTGCAGAAATGTTGTTCAAAATGCTGGGAACGATTATCATTTGTCTCTCGATTCCCGTTATCACTCAGGACCGGCATGACCATCATCACGCGTCAGGATCATCGCTTCAGCGAGCATCCACTGATCTTTATGCAGAGCGATCGCAGTTTAGCGAGCGCGCTGGAAGATCTGATGCGCGATCAACGCAGCTACATGCTGGATAACCTCAAGCTTGGCCAGCCGGCACCCGCCGGGACGTTAACCCTGGCCGAGTGGTCTAATCCGCTTCACTATCGCCGCCTGACGCAGCGCTACAGCGACTATCTCTATCGCGATCATCCTGATGTGCAGCAGGAAGCTAAGCCGCTGCAGTCGCTATGGGCGCAGTGGTATTTTGGCCTGCTGCTGCCACCGCTAATGATGGCGTTATTGCAGGAACCGCGTGCGCTGAACTGCTCGCCGCATCTGATTCACGTTGAGTTTCACGAAAACGGCCATCCGTGCGCTTTCTGGCTGGATATGCAGGAAGATGAGGATGCGCGCTACCTCCATGCCCAGCAGCGTATCGATCGCCTGATTCAGCAATGCCTGATTCCGGCGGTTAACGGCATGACGCAGCATGGTGATATCAATGCGAAGCTTATCTGGAACAACATGGGCTTTTCGTTTTACTGGTTCCTTGGTGAATTGAAAAACCAGTTGCCAGAAGAGACGATTTTGCAGCTGGAACAGGCGCTATTTTTCAGCAAATCCCTGCTCGATGGCAGCGATAATCCGCTGTATCGCACCATGATCCCACGTAATGGCGAAATGGAACGACGCAGCTGCTGCCAGCGCTATCGTATCCCCGATGTAGAACGTTGCGGTAACTGCACGTTAAAAGCGGTGTAGCACCCGCGCATTCTGTTACAGATTCTCCTTTTCTCCCGTTTACACTTTTCCAGGCTTATGGCATTTTTTCGGCTCTGTTTTTACCGGAGATAACAATGAGCCTGGAGTCGGTACGGCACTTCTTTGCCGAACATGCACCGGATATCGACATCATCGAGATGCCGGAAAGCACCGCCACCGTTGAGCTGGCCGCACGCGTTCATGGCGTTCAGCCTGGGCAAATCGCCAAAACCCTGTCGCTGAAAGTGAAAGATGCCATCGTGCTGATCGTTACGCGCGGCGATGCGCGTCTCGACAACCGCAAGCTGAAAGCTGCGCTCGGCGCTAAGGCGCGCATGTTAAGCGTGGATGAGGTGGTGAACTGGACCGGACATCCGGTCGGCGGCGTTTGCCCGTTCGGGCTGGAAAATCCGCTTACCGTCTATTGCGATGTGTCGCTGCGCAGCTTTGATGAAGTGCTGCCCGCAGCCGGATCGATTCATAGCGCGGTGCGCATTTCGCCGCAGCGCATGGCGGAACTCACCGCGGCGAAATGGGTTGACGTCTGCGAGGCGCTTTAAGACGACTCGCGCGCGGCAGCACCGGAGATTTCGATGCCGCGCGTCTCGCGACCAAAGGCCACTAACACGCAAATCAGCACCGCCACCGTTCCGGCGACAATCGCCATACCCAAACCATAATTGCCGCCGTGCGCCTCGGCGATACGCGACTGCAGCGTTGCATTCACGGAGGCGATCAGATTCCCCAGCTGATAGACAAAGCCCGGCAGCACCGCGCGCGCATTGGCGGGCACCAGTTCGGTAAGATAGGTCGGCACCACGCCCCACGCGCCCTGCACCATAAACTGCATCAGAAACGCGCCGATACCGATCATCCATGAACCGCTGGAGAAGGCCCACAGCGGCAACACCGGCAGCGCGAGGAATGACGCCAGAATAATCGCGCGCTTGCGGCCAATGCGCTCGGACAATGCACCAAAGGTAATGCCGCCCAGCATCGCCGCGATGTTGTAGCTGATGGCAATGATGCTGACGGTGTGCGGATCAAACTGATGCTGCACTTTCAGGAAGGTGGGATAGAGATCCTGCGTACCGTGGCTGAAGAAGTTAAAGCAGGCCATCAGCAGCACCATATAGATACAGATTTTCCAGTGCTGGCGGATAATCGGCAGCAGCGCATTGCTCTCTTTCCGCTCGCGCGCCGCCAGCCACACCGGCGATTCCGGCACTTTGAAGTAGATAAACGGCAGCAGCAGAATCGGCAACGCGCCAATCAGGAACATGCCGCGCCAGCCGACCGTTTCGAAGAACAAACCAAAAATCACCGACGCCAGCAGATAGCCGCACGGATAACCAGCCTGGAAGATGCCGGACATCAAGCCGCGCGAGCGATCCGGAATGGTTTCCAGCGCCAGCGACGACGCCACGCCCCAAATCCCCCCCATCGCCACGCCGTAAATCACGCGGAAACCGAGGAACGCCGTGAAGGTGGGCGACCACGCCGACAGCAGCTCAAACGCCGAGAACATCACGATATTGAGCATCAAAATCGGTCGGCGGCCATACTTCTCCGCCAGCCGACCAAACAACAGCGCGCCGATCGGACGCACGGCGAGCGTGAGCATGATGGCGAGGGAAACATCGGAGACGCTGGTATGGAAATACTGGGCAAGATCGCTGAGGACAAACACTAAGATGAAGAAGTCGAACGCATCCAGCGTCCAGCTCGCGAAACTGGCAAAAGCCACGTTGCGCTGGGTCGCAGTCCAGTTGAACATGTTGGTATCCTGTCTGATGAGCTTCCGGTTCGTTGGCCGGATTTATAGTAGAAGTTACCGCGCGAATAATTTCACGGGTTACTAATTTGTTAACTATTTGTATATAGCATGTCAGAAAGGCGGACTGTGGCGGGAATTGTCAGCGAGTGATGCGCGGTGTAAAAAAACGTGTCATTGATGGAGGCAATATCCTGTAACGGCACGTTTTATCGCGCCGTTACGGCAGGTGCAGTCAAGGGTTTTATAACTGATTAAATGCCTTTTCGATCATCTCGAGCAGCAGCGCATTATTAACGGTTTGAATCACATGCACCAAGGCGCCGGTCTGCGGTGGCACGCCAATATCCAGCCGCAGCGGCGTGCGATAACGCCAGCTTTTGCCGCGCGTGGCGCCAGGTCGCAGCTCAATATCCACATGATAATCCACGCCGTCGGCGACACGCTGATTCAGCAGCCACGCCACCACCAGCGCATCATGTATCCAGCAACCTGGCAGATGACGGGTGCGGATCGAATAATCGATCCACGGCCGTAACGTCTCGCGCACAAACTGCGGCAACGGATGATCGTTAGCGGTCAGCCGCGTGAGATCCTGCTGCGTCATCAGGGTTTGCGTGGTGGCGTCCATCGGTACCAGCGTGATGGCAGCACCGCTGTGCAGCACCTGATGCGCGGCTTCCGGATCGAGGCCAAAATTGGTGTCTTTGATGTAATCATCCAGCGCGAACACGCCGCCCATAATCACAATCTCTGCCACCGATTCAGCCATCTCTGGATAACGCTGCAGTGCCAGCGCCACATTGGTCAACGGGCCAATGGCTACCAGCGTAAACTCGCCGGGATTGTCACAAATCAGTTGGCCCATTACGCCAGCCGCATCATGTCCATCCGCCGGAATACGCTGCGGTTGACGAACGCCGCGCCACAGTTCACCGAGCTTTTCATCAGCAACGTTATCAAGACGCGCACGCCACGGCGCAGGATCTTCACGCAGCGCCTGCAGCGCGCCCTGCACCACAGGAATGTTGCGTCCCAGCCGCTGCAGCAGATCTTTCGCAACCTGCGCACCCACCGCGCTCGGCGTGTTGCCGGTCACAGTGGTAATCAGTTCCAGCGACAGCGACCTGGAGGCCAATGCTAACGCCAGCGCGAGGCCATCGTCGGTGTTGGCGCCCGCTATACCGTTTCCCGGATCACAATCAATAATCAATCTTTTCATAGTGTTATAATTTTATTCTTGTTGAGTAAGCTGGCAGCCACAGGACTCACCGATTTCTAAATGGTGAGGAAATTCCGCCAGCTTCGCGTCGCCATCCCAGTTTTTGAGCATAGCAATCGCACTGCGCGCCATATCGCGCAGCGGCTGACGTACGGTGGTGAGCGTCGGCACATGAAACGCCGACTGATCGGTACCGTTAAAACACACCAGCGCGACATCCTGCGGCACGCGCAGTCCATGCTCCGACAGCGCCCGAATGCAGCCAATCGCCTGGCCTTCATTACTGGTAAACAGCGCGCGCGGCACACGACCGCTGGCCACCATGCGCTGCGCGGCGTCGTAACCGCCCTGCCGCGTGTAGCTGGCAGGGAAAATCATTGCCTCATCGGCCAGCAACCCTTTCTGCGCCAGCGCATCGCGCCAGCCGTGAATACGGTCCTGCGCGTTAAGCATGTCCAGTGGACCGCTGATCATGCCCACCTGCTGATAACCGTGGCTGAGCAGATGCGCGGTCACCTGGCACGCCGCTTCGCGCTCATTGACGCGCAGCATGCCAACGCCTGGACGCGGCTCAATGCGATCCAGCATTACCAGCGGCGTACCGCTGGCCTGAATCACATCGATGTAGGGATGGCGATCGACGCTGTTGTAAAACAGGCCATCAACCTGACGATTTAACAGGCCCTGAATAATCTCCAACTCGCGTTTGCGATCGTCACCGGCATCCCCCAACAGCATGACGTGGCCGTGATTCATCGACTCCTGCAACAGCATGTGCGCCATCGAGGCAACAAAGGGATTGCCGATATTTGGCACCACTAAACCAAAGGTTTTAGTGCTGCCCGAAGCCAGCGCGCGCGCCACCGCGTTGGGGCGATAGCCGGTCTGTTTGATCGCCTCCAGCACGCGCTGACGCGTGGCTTCTGCCACCGGACGCGGGCCGTTATTGATCACGTAACTGACCACCGCCACCGAGGTGCCGGCGATTTTTGCCACGTCCGTGCGCGTTACGTTTCCGGTTGGAGATTTCGCCATTCCTTTGCCCCTGCGTAAATGCCATTGGCCGGAATATCCGGCCAATGGGGGTTGTGATTTACGCGATCCTGCTGGTCAGATGGCATCTTCCGGCAGATTGAGATCGCGTCCGCGCGTTTCCGGCGCCACGAAAGTGGTGAGAAAACCGATGCTGGCCATCGCCGTGAAGTAAACCGCGATCGGCCACCAGTGTCCGGTAAACGACAGCAGCGCCGCCGCCACTAATGGTGCGGTGCCTCCTGAAAGGATAGACCCCAGCTCTTTCGCTACCGCCATCTTGGTGTAACGACGCTTCACGCCAAACATCTCGACGCCCCACGCTGCCTGCACGCCGAAAATACCCAGCGATGCCAGCGCCATGCCGACCACAATCACCGCGATGACAATCGTCGGGTCGCGGCTGTCCATCAGGCTAAAGGCGGGCCAGGCGTAGAACATCAGCAATAAGCAGAAGCAACGATAGGTTATACGGCGACCGAAGCGATCCGACAGCCAACCGGCAAACGGAATAATCACGAAGCCAAGTAACGAGGCGATGAACACCGCAGTGGTGGGCACCGACTTATCGATCATTAGCACTTTGGCGACGTAACCGACGATAAAGCCCTGCGCCAGATAAGAAGGGCCGTTTTCGCCGATGCGTAAACCCACCATGGTCCAGAAGGCCCGGGTGCGACGCCAGAAACTGCGCGTATCCACTTCTGCTTTCGCCTGCGCCAGCGTGGCGTTTCGTTCGGCCTGCAATTCCGCCTGCTGGCGTTCAAACACCGGCGTTTCTCGCAGATGACGACGAATCCACAACGCCACCACCGCAATCAACACGCTGCTGAGGAACGGAATACGCCAGCCCCACGCCAGCAAGCTCTCTTTGTCCATCTGGATCACCGCCAGCCAAACCAGCGAGGCGATCAGCGTGCCGCTGTTCGAGCCCAGCGCAATCACCGATGAGACCAAACCACGACGCTCAACCGGCGCGTATTCGCCCAGCATCACTGTGCCGCCGGACAACTCTGCGCCCGCCCCCAAACCCTGGGTAAAGCGCAGCAGCACCAGACACGCCGGTGCCCAAACGCCAATGCTGGCATAGGAGGGAATCAAACCGATTAATGTTGTGGAGGCGCCCATCAGAATGATGGTCGAGATCATCACCGTTTTGCGGCCTTTACGATCGCCGATCCAGCCGAAAAGCAAGGCACCAATCGGGCGGGCAATAAAGCCAACCGACCAGGTGGCAAAACTCGAGAGCAAGGCGATAGTCGGCGTGGCTTCGGGGAAGAAGACATCACCAAAGATAATGCCGGCAGCGAGGCCATACAGCGCAAAATCCGCATATTCCATCGCGGTGCCGAGCCAGCACGAGAACGTGGCGCGCCAGAAATCTTTGCGGCCGGATGATGTTTCAAGCCGCGCGTCGGCAGCTGAGGAGGATGTCAGTGAGCTTTGTTGCGAAACCGTCATAACCCAATCCCTGAATGAGGTAAAAACAGCAAACGCCCTTCCGTGGGTCAGTTCCCTTGCAACAAGCGGAACTCCCCGGTGGCGACGTTCAGTAGGCAAACCTGGATGAAAAATCAGTAATGAATTCCCTGGTGTTGGAATCCGCTTCTTCGCCTGTTCCCGCCGATGTAATTTTCATCGATCGCATTAGTAAGGCAAATGTAACTGGGTCATCTCAAGGCCAACTTCGTCTCTGGCACCGTGAGTTATCACTATGGGCATAGTCTATCTACGCGCGTAGATAAATCAAGCAAAAATAGTGACATTTATTAGATAAACTTCACTATAACTCATGAGCACAAGATAAAAGAGGCGTTAATTCATGACATTACATCTAATGCGCGTATGCAAGAAATGTCTGATTACAACGTAATTAACGATTATTGCTTACCATTTAACGGCGCAGACTGAATCTTCATCGCGCTGTTTTTCGCACAGTTCAGTTAAAGTTTAATGACACACCCGCAATATTCTTAAATGCCGTCACCGGTGCGCGACTGACTCAGCATCTGCATTACACTGGAGAAAGTTCACTCAGGAGCGCTATGACCATTATTCTTATGCGACACGGTAAACCCAATCATCCGGTCACGGGGCGCTTCACGGCTCGGGCGCTGGCCGACTGGTGTGAAGGTTACGATCAGGCTGATATTTGCGACTCCCCGCCGCCGCGCAGTCAGACCATTGCGCGCCTCGCGAGTGTGATCGCCACCAGCCCGCTGCCGCGCGCCCGTTCGTCATTAACGCGTCTCGGTTTACAGCCAAACGCGGTGGATGAGGTGTTCAGCGAAGTGGCGATACCGACGTTGCCGTTTGAGCGTTTACATCTGCCGCTCAACGTCTGGCTGGCGCTATTACGCTTGTTGTGGCTGTGCGGCTATGCCGGCCATGTCGAATCGGTGCAGCATGCGCGAGAACGTGCCCGTCTGGCGGCGGATAAACTAGTGGTGCTGTCGCAGCAAGGCACGGTGTTATTGGTTGGGCACGGCATCATGAATAAGCTGATTGCACGCGAGTTACGCAAGCGCGGCTGGCAAGCCGAAAAACATGCCAGCAGCCGCCACTGGAGCAGTGCGATTTATCATCGCCCGTTTATTTAATATTTGAGCTGAAAGTAACTCAGCACTTCGCAACCGGTACCGGCCTGCGGCGTGGCAATCACTTTCATCTGCTGCAGATCAATCAGGCTGAGCGAACCGTCGCCCTCATTAGCAATCAGCAAGCTGTGATTATCCTCACTGAAGCAGCCATCCATCGGCTTGTTGCCGACATGAATATCGCCGAGCGGATTGAGCAGCTCGTCAAACAGCGTCACCACCGGCTCCTGATCGCCAATCGCCACCAGCCGCTCGCCGTTGGCACTGAAGCGCACCACCTGACACGGTTGCTGGTGGCCCGGCAACGTCAGGCGCTGGCGGATACGATGGCTTTGCCGATCCACCACATACAGCAGCGGCGCATCGGCGGCGCTCGCAACCAGATAAGGATGTTTCGGCGAGGCGGCGATGCCAGAAATCGGGCCGGGCATCAGAATATTGTCAATAATCCGCCCTTCCGCCTCACACAGATCCACTACGGTAATGCTGGCGTCCTCTTCATTCTCGGTGAACAACTTGCGACCGCTGGGCGACAAAGTGAGTCGGTGCGCATTGTGCGAAGGCAGCTGAATGGTTTTCTCCACGCGATCGCTAACGGGATCAATCACCGCCACCACCGCGCTGTTTTCACAGCAGAGATAAACTTTACCGTCTCGTCCCAGCTGGCCGCTGTGCGGTGCTTTTAACGGCGACAGATCGATAAAACCACTGATCTGCCGCAGGCGCAGATCGATGATCGCCACTTTGTGGCCGGGATGCGGATTGTCGCCGTGAATGCCGTCGCCGTAGATCGGCACGTAAGCTTTCTCCAGCTGCGGCAGCATCAGAAGCTCGTGTGGACGCGGCGGAAAGGCATTTAACTCTTGTTCAACGGCAAAGGTTTCGGGATTGAGAAACAGCACGCGATTGCCCTGCTTATCGACCGCCAGTAATCCACGGTTGTGTCGCTGCATAGTGTCTCCTTTTGTTCGTCACCTCCTTTAAGCGTAGCCAACCCGCAATCAGGAGGGGATTTTCGCGGCAGGCCAGCGAAAAATGCAGCGAGGTTAACACGTGATCTCACACGCAATTTTTAATCCGCCCCGCGACTTACGCCACGCTATTGTTATTTTATTAGGAATAGTCTTAATGAGATAAAATAGAATAATCAACAATCCACGCGGTTATTTATCGTTAATTTAAAGCTTAACGGATCCTTGATTTTCCGGTTTATCTGAAAGGATCAAAAAGTGATAGCCGCGCCGCACAGAATGTTTTATTAAGCATAGGAGAGTACTTTTTTACACACAGCCTAAAGGACAATCAAGAGCGCTCAGCGCCGCGATCAGGGACGCCTTGCCACCATAATCACAATAATCAGGTGCATCATGAATAAAAAACGCCTTCAGCCAGCGTTAACCCTCTGGCATAACTGGAAAAGACTCGCTTTTACCAGCCAGACTTTCCTGCAGAAAAAACAGCATAATGCGTTCTGTGCGCCGGAATACGATCCCAGCCAGGAGGACAATATCGTGTTACTTTCTGGCGAAAAAGATCTGCCAGAGATTCCAAAGAAAGTCTGGATGTATTGGGATAATGAATATTTACCGAAATCAATGGCGTTAAATATTAAAAAGATTCGTCAGGATAATCCCGATCATGAAATTCATTTATTAAATCGTTTAACGATAAAAGAAGTTTTACCGGATTTTATCTTTACCTCGACCCAATTAACCGCCCAACAACGCAGCGAAGTGATTCGTCTGGAATTACTGTTGCGTTATGGCGGCATTGCCATTGATTGCAGCACTTTATTATTTGAAGATCTCTCCTGGGTACATCGCGCGCATCAGGAACGTCGCATGGATGTGATTGGTTATTATCACGAAAACGCCACCGTCAACTATCTCGCGCCGGTGATTGAGAGCTGGTTCCTGGCGGCAACCGCCAATAATCCCTTTATCCGCGAGTGGCAAAAACATTACGCGCCGATCAAACATCTCGGCGAACAGAATTACTTCAGTGAATTGACCAAGCGCGATGATTATTCCCTGCTGACGCAGAAAATTGCGCAGCCGCAGCAGCAATTAGGTTCTCTGGCGCAGCAGATCGCCATGCGTGAACATCGCCGGGTGAATCTCTATCTGCGTAAATGCGAGGCGAACGCTTATTACTATCAGCGTTTAAGCGGCTGGAAAAGCGAGGCGTTTGCCCACGCGGTGCTGTTTCACCAGCGTCCACTCACGCCGCCACCGGTGATTAAACTCAGCGGCAATGAGCAGTTGCATCTCGACTTCAACCTGCGGCTCGGCAACTACAACCGCGGCAGTTTGTTGGGTCAGATGATGCAAACGCCTGCGCCGATCGCGCTGGCATCACCCATCAACAAAGCGCGCGCGTAACCAGTGAATTAAGGTGGTCACCGCCCGTGGTACCTGTGCGGCATACGGGCGCACCACCCACAACCGGTCGGCGAACGCATCCACCGCTTGCCACTGCGGCAGCACCTGCTGCAGCGTGCCGCTGGCGAGTGCCGCGCTGGCACTGAAATCCGGCAGCATCGCAATGCCCAAACCCTGCAATGCGGCATCGCGGATCGACTCGCTGTTGTTGGTGGCAAAGTTGCCCTGAATCTTCACCTGCACGGTTTCACTGCCGCCGTCCGCTAATTGAAAGCGCCACTGCGGCGATTCGAGTCCGCGCGGATAATAAAGACAATTATGCTGCTGCAACGCCAGCGGTGAATCCGGCAGGCCGTTTTGCGCCAGATATGCCGGCGACGCCACCAGCAGCGCGCGGGTTTCACACAGCGGCAGCGCAACATGGGTTTCCGGCAGGCTATCACTGTGGCGAATCGCCAGATCAAAGCCTTCACTGCCGAGCGACACCAGACGATCGGTGACATCCAGCTGCAAGCGCACCTGCGGATAGTCGCGCAGGAAATCGCCAATGATCGGCACCAGTTGCTGACGCGCAAACGCCACCGGCGCTGTGACGCGCACCATGCCACGCACCGGACCGGCTTCATCGCGCACGCTGAAAAAGCTCTGCGCGATACGCGCGAAGGGATCGCGCAGCTCATCCACCAGCTTTTCACCGGCGGAAGTCAGTCGCACGCTGCGCGTGGTGCGCTGTACCAACGCCACGCCCGCCATCTTTTCCAGCTCTTTAATCTTCTGACTCATCGCCGCTTTGCTGACGTCTAATCGTTCCGCCGCGCGCGTAAAACTGCCGAGCTCAGCCAGCACGGTTAACCAGTGCAAATGGACCCAAAGGCTATCGGTTTTAATTTCTTTCATATCGATTGTTCAAAATAATAAATAATCATTTCAACCAGCGCGCTTTTTCTTTCCGGCAGCAAGCGGCAGCATAGCGCCACATCCTACTCTTTTCATGTGAGCAAAAACGAGGTTTTATTTATGCCGTTACTGACATTCGACGTTATTCAGGGCCGTTCAGAATCAGAAATCCGCACATTGCTGGATGCCGCACACCGTGCGGTCTTAACCGCCTTCAAAGTCCCGGCGCGCGATCGTTATCAGATTGTTCACGAAAACAAAGGTTATCAGATGGTCTTTCAGGATACCGGCTTGGGCTTTGCGCGAACCGACAATCTGGTCATGGTGCGCGTATATACCAGCCCGAGAAGTGAAGAACAGAAGTGCCTGTTTATGGCAGAGTTAGCACGCGAGCTGCTGGAAAATTGTGGCGTACAGGGCACGGATTTGATGATTAGTTTTATCACCAACAGTAAAGGCGACTGGAGCTTTGCCGACGGCGAAGCGCAATACCTCACTGGAAAACTCTGATTCCCTTCTCTGCCCTCACTGGCAGCAGCCCGTCCGTTGCTGCCAGGCTAAACCACAGTCAGCCTGAACCCGCCTTAAACGAATCGGAATGCATCGCACAAATCTGGTTGGATGTGTTGCAGCCATGTGACACCCAATATAGATTGTCGCAAAATCCCCGCAGAGGGTCGTTGGCGCAAGGATTGCGTATTCATTCAAAATGAGGATCTGACGTTGTCCGAATTGGTTTCGGTTGTACTCTTTTTGGCTGCGATTGCAGTCTACTCCTTCAAAGCCGGGCGAAATAAATTTTGGTTTAGTCTGATCCTGCTGCTGCTCACGCTGTTTATCGTGCTTAACGTCACGCTGGTCGCCAGCAACTATTTTACCGGCGATGGCATTAATGACGCGGTGCTGTATACCCTGACCAACAGCCTGACCGGCGCGGGCGTGAGCAAATATGTGGTGCCCGCCATCGGACTGATCATCGCGTTGTTCTCGCTATTTTGCCTGCTTTCATGGTTACTGCGCCGCCGTAAGCGGCCGCATCACCTCGGCTGGAGTTTGCTGGCGATTGCCTGTGCTGCGGGTTCGGTACAAACCACGCCTGCGTTCCGCCAGGTGAAAGAGCTGATCGCCTCACATTCGCGCCTCGCCGATTCGGACTTTGAAACCTATTACAAAACGCCTAATAAGGTGATCGCCGAGCCAAAGCTCAACCTGGTCTACATTTATGGCGAAAGTCTTGAACGCACCTACTTCGATCAGCAGGCATTTCCCGGTCTGGCCCCGGAACTCAGCCGCGAAAAAGATAACAGCATCGATTTCAGCCAAACCGAACAACTGCCTGGCACTGATTACACCATCGCGGGCATGGTGGCTTCACAGTGCGGCATCCCGCTGTTTGCGCCTTTTGATGGCAACGCCTCGGCCTCGCTCTCCAGCTTCTATCCGCAGAATATTTGTCTGGGCGACATCCTGAAAAACTCTGGCTATGAGAACTGGTTTATTCAGGGCGCCGATTTACGCTTCGCCGGTAAAGACACTTTTCTGCTGTCACATGGCTTTGATGCGGCCAATATGTATGGCTCGCAGGAGCTGAAAAGTCGCGTCGCCGATCCCGGCTATCGTAATAACTGGGGCTACTACGATGACACGGTGATGGACGAGGTTTTTGAGAAATATGAAGAGCTATCGCGCGCGCAAAAACGCTTCGCATTGTTCACTCTCACCGTCGACACCCATCACCCGGATGGTTTTATCTCGCGCAGCTGCCAGCGCAAAAGCTACAGCTATGATGGCAAACCAAACCAATCCTTTAGCGCGGTCGCCTGCTCGCAGGAGCATGTGGCGCGTCTGATTGAACGCATCAAAGCGTCGCCGTGGTTTAAAAACACCATCATCGTGGTGACCTCCGATCATCTGGCAATGAATAACACCGCGCATCAATACCTGATCAAGCAGCCGCGCCGTGACCTGTTTATGGTGATTCGTGGCGATCAGCCACAGGCGGAAGTGCTCGACGCCAAACGCAGTACGCTGGATAACGGCGCCACGGTGCTGGATATTCTCGGCGGGGATAACGCGATTGGACTTGGTCGCAGCGGCCTCTCTTCCACCTCGCTGTCAACCGAGTTTGAAGACATGGCGAAGCGCGTCACGGCGTGGAAAGCGGATATCATTCAACTGTGGAATTTCCCCAGTAAGATGGACAGCTTTACCGTCGATCAACAAAAAAACACCTTCACCTTCTCCGGCGCAACCTTCAAATTGCCGATTCTGTTCCGCGTCTCCGATAAGCATGTTGAACCGCTGCCCGAAGGCGAATACGCGGAGCCACTGCGTTATCAGCTGGCTAAATTTGCTGCCGACGACAAATTCGTTTGGGTCGATCGCTGCTTTAAAATGGCGCGCCTGTGGCAGCCAGATTTAGCTCTGTCGAACGATTTGTGTGTTTCGATGGGACAGATGGGCGCCAAACCGAGCGTTACCCGCATTGATAAACCGCAGTGGAAAGCGAAAGTCAGCTTCCCCAAAGCCGAAGTGAGTGCGGCAACCTTCCAGCTTAACGAGCAGCAGATTCGGATTGAAGACAACGCGATTCGCTACAACGCGGACCGCTTCCTGTTATCAGTGCCTGGCGCGCCAACCAGCGTCAAAAGTTTTAAGGGGATATCTCGCCCGGAAGAGTGGGGACGCTGGTCAAATGCCAATCTGGCCCCGGAAGTGAATATTGAGTACACCGATCCGCTGCCAGAACGCTTTGACGTGGTGATCACCGCGCGGGCGTTCGGTCCGAATGCGCACCGTCCGATTCCGGTGCGCGTTGGCGATGAAGAGCAGCAACTGAATTTAGGTGAGGATTTCTCTACCACCACGCTGCATTTCACCAATCCAACCGGCAGCCGCAATTTGATCATTGCGCCACCGGAGCCGCAGGAGTCGAATGTCGGCAATATCATCGGCCAGGATCCCCGCAAACTGGGGATCGGCATGGTGGATATAAAAATAATTCCGCAAAACTAACGTAGGGTGCGCAGCGCCTCCAGCTTTTCGCGTTGCGTCCCCTCCGCCGTAAAGTTCTCTGCCGCCAGCCAGCGTTCGAAGCCCTGTTTCACCTGCGGCCAATCGCTATCAATAATCGAGAACCAGCAGGTATCCCGGCTGCGGCCTTTGTAGACAATCGCTTGACGGAAAGTCCCTTCGAACTGAAACCCTAAACGCTGTGCCGCGTTTCGTGATGGCTGGTTGCAGCTGTCGCACTTCCACTCATAGCGCCGGTAGCCCAGTTGCTCAAAAGCGTAGCGCATCAGCAGATAGTGCGCTTCAGTGGCCATGCGCGTTTGTTTGAGCAACGGCGAGAAGGCGACGTGGCCGATCTCCACCGATCCGTTTGTCGCATCGATGCGCATTAACGCCAGGCTACCGACCGCGCGGTTGCTAACGGGATCGATCACCGCGAAATGCATCGGATCACGTCCGTTTTCCAGCTGACGCGCATAGGCAATATAGGCCGCTTCATCGGCAAAAGGTTCGGCGAACATATAGGTCCAGTCACGGCCATCTTCAGCCAGCGCATAGGCAGCATAGAGTTCGCGGCCATGACGCTCGGCATTCAGCGGTTCAAGGCGGCAATAGTCACCGGTGAAGGTTTCATAGCTCGGCCAGGCGCGGGGTTGCCAATCTGGCAGCGGAAATCCTACCGGTTGTCCGTAATCATTCGTGTGTTGCGACATAGCTTAATTCCTTTATCAATCAGGGCCAGAAACGCAGAGTGCCACTTTGCTGGTGTGTTAAAAAGCGCCACAATGGTTGAAATTGATGGATCCACGGAACCGCGTAAATGAGTGATATTGCACTGCATCGATTATTGTTGGCCCCGCTAGAGACCAACGGCGAGCTGACGCTGCAACAGCAGCTGTTCCAGCGTATCAAGCAGGCGATTCTGAGCGGCAAACTCGCTGCCGGTACGCGTTTGCCCGCAACACGCCAGCTGGCGCTGGATCTCGCGGTTTCACGCAATACGGTGATCGCCGTCTGGGCGCAACTGCAGGCTGAAGGATTTTTGCTGAGCGATCGCCAGGGCAGTCGCATCAGCAATATGGCGCAGCTACCGCAGGAAACTCAGCCGGCCGCCAGCAGCGAAATTGCCTTGTCACCGCGCATCGCTCAGTTGCGATCCAGCCATCGCACATTGAGTCAGGAGATGGCGCTGCGGCCCGGCGTTCCTTCGTTAGCACATTTCCCGTTGGCTCAGTGGCGACGGGCGCTGAACCGCGTGATGCTGCATCAGCCGCAGCAACTGCTGGGCTATGGCGATCCGCTCGGCGAACGCACGCTACGCGCCGCGCTGGCGCAGCATCTGGCATTAGCGCGCGGCGTGCGCTGTACGCCCGAACAAATCGTAATTACCGAAGGCGCGCAGCAGGCATTAACGCTGTGCGTGGCGCTGCTCAGCAGCCCCGGCGACATCGGTTGGGTGGAGGAGCCGGGATATCGCGGGGCGAAAGCGGCGATGCGGCTGGGAGATATGCGTATTGAACCGATAGCGGTCGATGCACAAGGTCTGGCGCCGCAGCCGCAGGACTGGCAGCAGCGTCCGCCGCGCCTGATTTACACCACGCCAACGCACCAATATCCCACCGGCGCAATCATGAGCGCACCGCGTCGTCTGGCGCTGCTGGCGGCCGCGCGGCAACAGCAAACGTGGATTATCGAAGATGATTACGACAGCGATTTTCGTTACAGCGGCGAGCCAATCGCCGCCATGCAAGGCATGACGCAGCCAACGCCGGTGATCTACGTCGGCTCGTTCAGCAAAACGCTGTTTCCGGCGCTACGGCTCGGGTTTATGGTGTTGCCGCCGCAGCTGGTCGCGCCGCTGCGCCCTGCGCTGCATGAACTGCTGCGCGGTGGTAATCGTCCTGAGCAGCAGGCGCTGGCGCTGTTTTTACGCAGCGGTGATTTTAGCCGTCATTTGAGCAAAATGCGCCGTCTGTACCGCCAACGGCAGGCGACGTTGCGACAGGCATTACAGCAAACGTTTGGCGCACAGGTCCCATTGCTGGGCGGCGAATGCGGCATGCATCTGGTGTTATCACTGGCTGCGGATCAAAACGATATGGCGTTGGTGGATCGGCTGATCCAAAGTGGCTACGCGCCGGGCGCGCTGTCGGGATTTTATCTCGGTGAGCAGAAGCAACAAGGGCTGGTGCTGGGTTACGGTAACACCAGCACCAGCCAGATTACGGCGGGCGTTGCGCAGTTAGCGCGTCTGCTGCGCGGGAATTAACCGCGGAAGAAGATTTCGCCTGATTTGCCCATCACGATCTTACCGGTGTCATCGGTGATCAGGATGTAGTTGGCATTGATGTACGCCCAGTGCGTGCCTGGCTGCGGCGCTGGCAGATGGCGTGGCTTCCACTCAACAATGGTGTACTGTTTTTTACGGTACTCATCTGGCACCACATCGCCCACTTTGTACTCTTTGTAGTCGATGATGATGGTGTTCAGATCGTAGTTGTTTGGCGCCGTCGCATTGCCGCTTTGCGGTGGACGAATCGGCGCGACATCGCCGCTGGATTCAGCCGGTTCATTGCTGACAGGCGCATCGGCGGCCGGCGCCTGAGCGGGTGCATCAGCGGCGGGTGCCTGGGTTTGCGCGTCGGGTGCGGTTTGCTGCACCTGTGGCGGCATGGGTACGGCGTCTGTTTGCTCGCCTTCCGCCAGCGCGGCCGGAGCAAGGCTTAAAGCGCCCAGAAAAATTCCTGCAGAAAGAAGATTGACGTGTGTCCTGCGCATGGGTGATTTCCACTCTGGTTAATTATTAACTGTCCATTTAACTGACACGTTAAGCACGCAGAAGGTTCCCCCGGCGCGCTTAGCGCGTCAAATTTCGCTGCTCAGCATACCTCAGCTCAGGCGCTTTTTGACGCAGTAAAATTGCAAGCAACCATGTTAGTTTTTGTCGTGCGCTTTATTTGCCAGATCCCTCAATAACGCGATGCCCAGATAGTTACTCCAGTTAAACGCGTTCTGCAGCACCACAATCGCATTGCCGTTCTGTTTATCAAAGCCAATAAAGCTGGAGTAACCGCCGATATAGCCAACCTGATAGGTAATCTGCTGATCGCCGTAGGTATCCGTAACCCAGGCGATATTTTGTGACTGATTGCCGTGCTGTTCGTAGCCGTGATTGACCTGCGCAAAAGCCGCATTGAGCGAAGCACCCGCGCCGTCATGCAGGTGCGCATCCAGATAGCGAATCAAATCGCGCGCGTTGCTGTAGAGGCTGGCGGCCGCCACCATATTGTTGTTAAACGCCCAGTCCGGCGTGATTTGCCCGCGAGGAATCAGCTTAGGCTGATCGCCGGCATGACCGAGCGCACGCCACGGATAGCCGCGCAGGCTCTGCGGCTTGAAGCTGATGCTGGTCATGCCCAGCGGCTGGAACAGATTACGCTGCGCCAGCGTTTCGATGTCCTGATGGAAGCGATATTTAAGGATGTAGCCCAGCAGCGCATAGCCGAGATTGGAATAGCGCGCGCCGGGATGCGCGGGCGCGTCAAAGTCGACCAGATAATCCAGCACGGCATCGCTGTCGAGGTTGCCATAAAAGTTCTCGCCGCTACGCAGATAGCCCATAAATTTCATGAACATCGGCAAATCCATATCCTGACGCGGCAAGCCCGAGGTGTGCGTCACCAGCTGCAACAGCGTGATGCGTTTGGCATCGGCGCTGAGCGGCACGTTGGGCGGCAAAAGCGTCGCTAAGGTGTCGTTCCAGTGCAGTTCACCGCGATCCACCAGCTCAATAATCACCTCCGCGGTGATGCCTTTACTCAGCGAGCCGAGCGCAAATAAAGTGTCTGGCGTAATGGGATAACGGTGCAGCGCATCGGTGACACCAAAACTGTAAAATTCAGGCTGGCTGCGTTGATGGATAATGGCGATGCTGATGCCAGAAACCTGCTTTTGCTGCATGTAATGGCGCACGATGTCATCGACGTTTTCATTAAAAGTCGCGTGTGAAAGATAGACTTTATCGCTGACGGGCGCGGAAGTTTGCGACAAGGTGCCGCAGGCGCTGAGCAATACGCTCATGCCCAGCACAATGATGCATATGGTTAAACGATGGCACAGCACCCGTTTATTCCTGGCGAAGGTAATCATGGCAATGGATTGAGCGAATTTTTATGTTTTATAAAGGGTGCGACGGGTGTTGGTGGCGAAATATAGCACAGAAGAAAGTTAGCGCCACCTGCCAAAAACAGGTGGCGGCGGGGATTATTGATTAACAGGAATAACCGATCCTTTATAGTGCTGGTTAATAAATTCAGCAGTTTGCTTTGACTCCAGATCTTTCGCTAGTTCCAGAATACGCGGATCGTGCGCCAGTTTCGGCGTGGTGACCAGCACGTTGGCATATGGATTATCTTTCGCCTGTTCCAGCGCCAGCGCATCCTTCGACGGCACTAAACCGGCCTGCAACGCGTAGTTGCCATTGATGATCGCCAACTGCGCATCATCCAGCGCGCGCGGCAGCTGCGGCGCTTCCACTTCGATAATCTTCAGATGGTGCGGGTTGTCAGTAATGTCTGCGGAAGTCACCAGCGTGTTGGCGCTGCTGCTCTTCAGTTTAATCAAACCATTGGCCTGCAACAGATAAAGTGCACGGCTCAGATTGGTGACATTATTCGGTACCGCCACCTGCGCGCCATCAGGCAGATCTTTCAGTGATTTCACTTTGTGCGAGTAGATGCCAAGTGGCTCAATATGCACGGTGGCGACCACAGAAAATTTCTCGCCCAGCGCTTTTTCCTGATCGCGCAGATAAGGCACATGCTGGAAGTAGTTGGCATCCACGTCACCGCGCGCCAGCAGTTCGTTGGCGTTGAGGTTGCCGTTGAGTTCAATCACTTTGAGATCGAGTTTCTTGTCGCTCTGTTTGATGTGGTTGAGGATTTCGCTGTGCGGTACGGCATCGGCCGCCACGCGCAGCGCGGCCGCCGAAGCGTAAGTGCTGAACACCGAAACCATCGCCAACGCGGCTATCACCTTTTTATTCATCTGCTTCCCTTAGTTTCTTATGATTTAACGCGATTGAGAGTGTCAGCGTAATAACGCTGCGCCACGTCGCGATGCGATCGCAAACGCCCTTTGAGATAGTTCCAGCCCACTTCACGCAGCAGCGGATTGCTGGGATCGCTGGTCGGTCCGCGTGCTTCTGCCGCCAGCTGCGGCGGTAATTGATACAGCGGCACTTCGGCGTCGAGCTGCGCGCCGAGGAAGAAAGCGATGGAGATGCGCTGCTGTTTTGCCGGCGGCGACACCACGCGATGCACGGTGGCGCGCAGATAACCGTTGGTGGCGATCTCCAGCAGTTCGCCGATGTTCACCACAAAAGCGCCCGGTTTCGGCAGCGCATCGATCCACTGATCTGGCGTGACTTCAACCTGCAATCCAGGCTGTTCGTCCTGCAACAGAAAGGTCAGAAAACCAGAATCCTTATGCGCGCCGACACCTTGCTGGCTGGCAGCGGCATCCTGACCCGGATAACGAATCAGCTTCACATGTTCGTTGGGGTGCGTGCCGTACAGCGCGTCAAAAGCGTCCGGCGGCAGCGACAGAGATTTGGCGAAGGCGCGCAGTAAACGCAGCGCCACGTCAGTCATCGCCTGCTGCCACGCGTGGATCACCGGACGCAGCTGCGGTAGCGCCTGCGGCCACAAATTGGGTCCTTGCAGCTGCTTCCACGCCGGATCGTCTGGTTGCAACGTCAGGGCGGCCCGTTCTGCACCGATATCAAACTGCTCACGCTGATCGCGCTGCTCACGGGTGTATTCCACGCCCGCGCGGTTGTAGCCACGAAAATGCGGTGAATGGATCATCGAAACGCGCTGCTTCTCTTCATCCGGCAAGGCAAAGAACGCGCGCGTGATGCTTTGCACGTTCTTTAACAGCTGCGGATTGATGCCATGATTCACCAGATAGAAGAAGCCGACGTCTCGCGCGGTTTCGCGCAGCTCGGCGAGGTATTGCGCCTGTTCCGCATCCGGCAGTTCCAGCAGGGCTAAATCCAGTACCGGCAATGTGCTGGCCATACTTTTGCATCCTTCGTGCAGAAAAATTCTGCCTTACGCTGCCATCTGCTGACAAATGCAGCCAATACTGTTGCGCGATAAGTTATGGCGAATCATTTTTAGGAGAGGTTCAGCAATCGATATGCAAAAAGCGATAAATCGTGCCCGCTTCCCGCTATAATCGCCGCCAATTAACTTTGGGCATGGCCCATCAATGAACAGCAGGAGACGCCGTATGAACCAGGGTCCGTTAACCGAAAAAGAGCTCAACTGGCTTGAAGATATGCTGGAGAAATACGGCAATGAAAACTCGGTGGTGGATACCGCTGAGCTGGACGGCATGCTGACGGCGTTGCTCTCAGGCCCGAACGACATCGAACCGAGCGAATGGCTGGTGGCGATGTGGGGCGGCAAAAAGCACATTCCAAAGTGGTCGAATGAGCGCGAGATGGATCGCTTTATGACGCTGACCTTCCAGCATCTGAACGACATCGCCGAGCGTCTGGCCGAGTTCCCGGAGCAGTTTGATCCGCTGTTTGGCACCCAAGAGATGGAAGGCCAGGAATTCACCGTGGTGGAAGATTGGTGCTATGGTTATTTGCGCGGCGTGGCGCTGGATGCGGACTGGTCGCTGCTGCCAGAATCACTGCAGCCGATGATGGATACGATTGCCTTGCACGGCAGCGAAGATCATCTGGCGAAGCGCGAAGCCTTCACGCCGGAAGAGTTTGAAGCCAGCATCGAGGCGATTCGCCCCGCGGCGCTGGAGCTGCATGAATACTGGCAGGAACAGCGCATGGCGCAGCCCGATCCTGAACCTCAACTGCCGCACTTTGCCGGCGAGAAAACCGGCCGTAACGATCCTTGCCCGTGCGGCAGCGGTAAAAAATATAAGCAGTGCTGCGGTAAATAATATTTGCGCCTTCCGTAGCGGCGCAATTTATTGCGCGTCCCTGGCCTTTAAATCGCGCCGCTACCGATATGTGCGGTTTTTATCAGGGAGCCGGTTTCACCTCGGTCACCCAGGTTGGCAACTGCCATGCGCCGCCCGCACGAATCGCGCGGCACATGCCGGTGGTGGCATCGCTGCTCTGCTCAAACGCTTTGCCATCCCACACCCACGCCGCTGTACTCCAGCAATCGCCGATGCCGCGCCCTTTCTGCGCTTCTGAGATCACACCTTCACTGTAATCAGAGCCGGAATCCGTCACCAGCTGCGGCGTGCCCTGCAATGCTTTATCGATCAGCCAATAGCCATAACCTTCGTTATACGCTCCGCGCCAGCACAGCGCGGCGATCAGCACATGCGCATCATCAACCGGCGTTAAGGTCAGCGGCTCCGCGCCCTCTTCCGGCTGATCGTCGGACGGAGCCAGATTGTCGCAGCTGTCGTCGTCGGTGAGTGAGGCAATCAGCTTTGGCTTCAACAGCGCCAGCTCATCGGCCGTCAACGGACGCGCATCGGCCTTAGCCACTTTTACCTGCTGAATCACCGGCATCGCCATCGCTGCCGGTACGCTGCTTTCCGGCTTGTTGCCTTTGCGCACCAACGCGCCCGGCGTACTAAGACGACCTTGCGCATCATCCATCTTCAGCAGCACCGCAAATGCGCCATTGCTGGAGAGATCGAAAGGCTCTTCACCACCGCGAAACTCCACTTTGCCGCTGCCTTTAATGCCGTTAATTAGCGCCTGGGTTTGTTCATCCGTCAGCGTCCATTCGTCGTTATCGGCTTTCGCCACGTCGCCCAGCGCACGATCATCAATCCACAACGCTAAGTTGTTCACCACTTTAGAATCATCATCGCCGGTATCGGCCAGCACCACGCGACCATGCGTCACCGCATTGGGACCGCCCGCGCGCACCAGCAACACCGAGCCGCCCGCGCCCTCTTCGGCGCTGTAACCGGCGGCACGACAGGTCAGCGTGTTATCGCAGGCCAGTTCCCAGTCTTTGTGGCTAAAGGAGACGCCGTCTTGATCTGCCAACAGCGGCGCACTCAGGCTGGCAAGTAGCGACATCGCCAGCAGCAATCGGGTAATCATGCCATCTCTCCATAATGGTAAAGGTGGCTAGTGTGATGATTTTTGTGACGCGGGAGAAGTGAATTTTTTGCGGCGATGCTGATTTCATTATCGCGCTTTGTCGAAACATCAATCATGAAGAAACCTCTTCAAATTTCACGTTAACTGGTCAGCTATTGAACGGTTCAGGGCTTAAGCACATACTTCGGCCAGACCCAATAAAATTAGGTAATCCATGACAACTGCCAATATCAATCCAGCGATGCTCAGATGGTCCCGTGAACGGGCCGGCATCGCTGTGGAAAAATTTGCGCAGAAGTGTAACGTCACATTCGAGCGTCTGCAGGAATGGGAAAATGGGCAACATCCTCTGACATTTAACCAGGCGATGGCCTTTGCTGAAAAAGCACATGTCCCTTTTGGTTATCTTTTTTTGACGACGCCGCCGCAAGAACTGTTGCCCATTCCTGACTTACGCACATTGGATGGAAAAGCACCTCAGCGTCCGAGCGCAGAATTGATCGATTTATTAAAGATCATGCTGATGCGCCAGGAATGGTATCGCGATTATTTACAGCAGCAGATGGTGACGCCACTGGAAATGAGTGGCCGTTTCACCTCGCGGAGCTCAATTGACGCGATCGTGAATGACATGCGCCTCAAGCTACATGTGCCTACACATCCGATACGCGGAAGCTGGGAATATTACTACAGCGATTTGGTAAAACGCATTGAAGACATGGGTATTCTGGTGATGCGCTCTCCTTATCTCCATCACCACACTCGTCCCTTCAGCGTTGATGAATTTAGAGGCTTTGCCATTGCGGATGACCTCGCGCCAATCATCTTTGTAAACCATGCGGATGCTCCCGGTGCACGCTTGTTCACCCTGGTTCACGAACTCTGTCATATCTGGATTGGACAGTCAGGCGTCTCTGACGGCGGCGCAATTTCGCATCGCCATGAAGAAGTACTTTGCAATGCAGTCGCCGCTGAATTTTTGGTACCTGCAGATGAGTTTTTACCTTTATGGGATCTTGATGCTGAAAACTGGCGTGAAAATCTTGCTCCGCTGGAAAGTCATTTTCACGTTAGTAGTTGGGTGCTGGCACGTCGCGCTTTAACAATGAATTTGATCAGCAGAGAAGATTATCAGCATTTTATTCATGAGCAGAAACTCGCTCATCAGCAACGCACCAAAAAAGAGAGCGGCGGCCCAAGTTATTTCAGGACTAAGAAAGCGCAAATCAGCGTCTCCTTCTCTCGTGCCGTGTTGAGTCAAGCTCTGAGCGGCCAAATGCTATTACGTGAAGCCAGTGATTTACTGGATGGAATACAGCCATCCAGGTTGTCGAAATTTGCAGAGGAGTTAGGGCTTTGAAATATTTGCTGGATGCAAACACTTATATCATGGCGAAAAATTTCTATTATGGGATGGATATCTGTCCGGGATATTGGCAATGGCTGGATGTTCAATTCGCATCAAATGTTGTCGGCAGCGTCGACATGATTGCGCGAGAGTTGCGTGCAGGAAATGATGAACTATCCGAGTGGGTCAAAGCGCGGCCCACACATTTCATTGCTAATGACGACCAGGATACGCAGATAATTTTTCAGCAGATTGTTGAGTGCGTAATGATGGCTGATTTCAATGCCGGTTCCCGTGATACTTTTCTGGCAAAAGCCGATCCCTGGATTATTGCTAAGAGTAAGAGCATCGGCGCGACCGTGATTACACATGAACTTCCGCTGCCAGCAAATGCTCGCAAAGTCAAAGTCCCCAATATCTGTCACCAGTTTGATGTGCCATGTATGACGACATTCGAATTTTTAAGAAAGCTGAATGCGCGCTTCATTTTGGAGCAATAGCTGAAGAGCCATTCATTCTGTTATCTAGAGCGCCGCCACAATCTGCTGCCGCAACCACTGCTGGGCCGGATCGCGGTGCAGACGTTCATGCCACAGCAGCAAAATATCAAAGCCTGGCACCTCCAGCGGCAGATCGACAACCGCGAGGTGCGAATCGTGACGCACCAACCGCTCGGGCAGTACCGCCACTAAATCACTGCTCGCCAGCGTTTCCTGCATAAACAAGAAGTGCGGCACCGACAACACCACGCGGCGTGAACGCCCGAGCTTCGCCAGCGCATTATCGGTGGCGGCGCTAAAGCCACCGCCATCGGGCGATACCATGACAAATTCCAGCTGACAGAATTGATCCAGCGTCGGCAGACGTTGCAACTGCGGGTGATCGCACCGTCCCGCCAGCACGTAGCGCTCGCTGAACAGTTTGCGTTGATGCAGCGTCGGCGGCGCGTTATCGCCCGTATGAAACACCACATCCAGCTCGCCTTTTTCCAACTGCTGCGCCACCAGCGGCGGATTCAGCGCCAATATCGCCATACGACTTTGCGGCGCAGCAGCGCGGATCAGGTTGAGCGCAGGCAGCACCAACGCTGACGAGGTGTAATCGGTGGCGGCGATGCGCCAGGTGTCATCGGCATTGGCCGGATTAAAGGCATCGGGCGGCGCGACCGCACGCTCAACCGCTTCCAGCGCCAGACGCAGCGGCTCACGCAGAGCTGCTGCGCGCGCCGTTGGCAGCATGCCACGCGGCCCCGGTAACAATAGCGGATCGTCAAAATGCCTACGCAATCGCGCCAACTGAGCGCTGACGGAAGGCTGCGAGAGATGCAAACGCTGCGCCGCGCGCGTGACGTTGAGTTCGCTTAGCAGCACGTTGAGCGTCTGCAGCAGATTCAAATCCAGCGAGTCGATATTCACTATGGCTATACCTGAGATATCAGCAATTGATTTCCACTATAGCCAGCGCCGACTTAATCTGCAGTGGTTTTCATCTCACAGGATTAAGCCCATGAATGTACTGATTGTGTATGCCCATCCGGAACCGCGTTCGCTGAGCGGTTCACTCAAAGACTTTGCCGTGCAGCATTTGCAGCATGCCGGACATCAGGTGCAGGTCTCTGATCTCTATGCGATGCAGTGGAAAGCGCCGCTCGACGCTGCCGACACGCGCGCCCCATTTGTGGGCGATCACTTCGATGCGACGGTGGATTCCCGCTTCGCCTACGATCATCAGCTACAGGCCGCCGATATCGCCGCGGTGCAGGAAAAATTGCGCTGGGCCGATACGGTGATTTTCCAATTTCCGCTGTGGTGGTTTTCGATGCCCGCCATCATGAAAGGCTGGTTTGACCGCGTTTACGCCAACGGTTTTGCTTACGGCGTGGGCGAGCACAACGAACAGCATTGGGGCGATCGTTACGGCGAAGGCAATCTTATCGGCAAACGTGCAATGCTGGTGGTGACGACCGGCGGATGGGAATCGCATTACAGCCCGCGCGGCATTAACGGCCCGATCAACGATCTGCTGTTTCCGATTCAGCACGGCATGCTGTTTTATCCCGGCTTTAGCGTGCTGCCGCCGCTGGTTTTCTATCGGGTACAAAAGTCAGCAGCAGAACGATTTGCTGGCTGGTGCGATGCGCTGGCTACAAGGCTAGATACGTTGGCGGAAACCGCGCCAATTGCCTACCGTCAGCAGAACGGCGGCGACTATGAGATTCCTGCGCTGACCTTAAAGGCGGAGTTTGTCCCGGAAGAGAGTGGCTTTGGCGTGCATGTGAAGCGGTGAAAGGTGGCAGACTCGGCGCTGAGCCTGCTGTTACTCGTACAGCCAGCGCCCCGCTTTTGCTGATTCAATCAACATTCCCAGCGTGAAATCGGGTACCACCGGCACTTCACGCTTATTGAATGGATTGAGAATCTGCGCCAGCGAGGGCTCATCGGGATAGTAGGTTTCAATGACGAATCCGCCGCGATCGACGCTGAACTCGCCGAAGAACTCATCCATCAGCGCAGCGGCTTCTTCACGCTCGAAGTTAAGATCGCTATCGATATCAATCTGCGGCGTCAGCGTTTTTTGCTTAAACAGGTAAACGCCATCGTAACGTCGCACCAGCTCGTAGATACGCTGCTCAATTTCAACTGTCATCGCTTCTGCACCTCCACTGATTTCACCGGAGCGCCATTCTGCCATGCAATCCCAACAGTTGGATGAAAAAAATCTCCGCGGGAGAATTTTGAGACAAAGAGCCAGTTTTCCGAGCGGGATGCCTGGTTTATTGCGTTAATGCATCCCGCGCTTCTTTCAACTCATCACGCGCGTCAGCCAGTTTACGCTGCTGTTTTTCAATTTTATCGCTGCGGCCTTTGGCCTGCGCTTCCCTTAGATCTTGTTCGCGCTCCTGCACTTTCAATTGCTTCTCGGCCACTTTCTGCTGGCGCGCTTTGAGCAAGCCGCTGTCGGTGCAGTTTGCATTGGTTTCGCGTAACGCCTTTTCGAGACCGGCGATGCGCGCAGCATTGCCATGCTCACGCGCCATCGCCAGCTCTTGCTGGATATCCTGCTTTTTAGCGGCGCAGCCGGTGGCTGGGTTGGCAGCCTGAACAGACGTCACGGTCAAAGCAGAGAAAAGAATCGAAAGGGAAATCAGGGTGTTTTTCATGGTGAACTCTTGGTTTACATTGATGGGCGCTATTATACGAAGAGTTCTTAACAAGATCTTAAGGACCACACATCAGCACTAACTTTGCAAAGAATCAGTATGGCTTTGCCGTGATAACGACGGGAATGGTATAAATGGAATTATTGTATTTATAAGCAGGGAGATTATTAAAAGAAAAAACCTTACCTTTCACATTCAAATAAATCACTCCATTTTCAATCTTATTTAGTGCTCTAGAATCAGAAGTAATGAGGAAGGGTAAATAATCATTACTTAAAGCCTTCTTGAATTCCTCAACGGTTTTACTTGAATCGTATAAGTAAAAACGATAGGAAAAATCCGTCGTAGCGCCTGCACTTGCCTCAGTTATGAAAACAGTAGCATGAGTATTAACCGCCTGCTCATGGACAATTGATTGTTCCAACGGAGATAATTTTGATAAAAAATAAGCACCTAAACAAATCATCATTATAATAAACATTATTAAGGCATGACGCATCTTAAAAGCCTGAGCGTTTAGCATATTCAATTCCTGCTCTTATCCAATACTGGTCTTCCGGATCGTCGCCAAATGGGCTAGAACCATACCAACTTCCAAATTCTATGTTGCTTGTTCCTGCGCGACTTTGCGCCCATCCTGCAGCTCTTAATAATACAGCCTCGGTAATTCCAGCCGCATGTCCAACAGCACCATAATTGAAGTTCCCAAAGTTGGCATACTGTTTACCGCTTTGACTTTTATAATCCCATGGGCCATGTCCTCTCACTTGACTATAAAACCACACATAGGTCATGGCTGACGGGCCTTTATGCAAACGAGCCAGCATCATATTGCTGAGGATTGAAACTGCCGGCGGGCTAAACGAGATAATATCAAATGGCGGCTGCGGCGATGCAGCCAAAGTCGGATAGCGCATTGATTATGCTCTCTCATTCCAGCTATCAGAGAACATAATATTGCCGTCATAATATTTCCATGTAATTTTTTCGTATGCAAACTCAACACATTCGAGGTGATTATGCTTCTCTTTTTCAGGGTCTTTTGTATTGTGCATCACTGGTGACACACCAATTGTCTTCACACCTTCGATCAGGATATTGAAATATTCGACTTCCTATCCAGCATCATTAATGTGATACCACTTAAATTCAGCTGATGCTAAGTTTTGACCTGTTGCTACAGCCTTGTAAAGATACGGTGAAGAAGCATCAAATTCTTTTTGAATGATTATAAGTGCATGCTTTCGTGTGCCTGTGGGTTTACCTGTTTGAGGATCAGTGGGGAGTCTAACGTTATGAGAAAATCCGGTAACTTCAATACTGCCCTCACGATTTTGCACATCAACGGAGCCACGAATATCAGCCCCGCCATCATCTTTTAGCCAGAGATTTGCTGGAATAGGCATTTTACATCGTCCTTTTTTTGTTCATCCTTTAAGCGAGGATACACAAAAAAACAATAACACACAGTTATTTCATGGTGTTTAGAGCAAATTTTGATTTAGATGCTGTATTGGAATCGATGTTTTAAAACTGATTGAAATGCGGAGGGAAACACCCTCATTTTAAATTAGGATTTCGCATAAAAGATTCCAACAATAATGTTGAAACGACGAACCATAGTTTTAACCTTTTAAATTCTTACTGATGGCGAATGTGTGATGAATTTTATTTTGGGCATTTTGCTACGGGGCCAGACAGAATTTCAGACACATAAAAAGCGCTCGTAAGCGACTTAATTAAGCTGGTAGCGATGCAGGATTGCTTTCGCTGTGCGATTCACCCGGTTATCTTCTTCATACCCAGGTGAAATAGTTAGCATTCATACTGCCGAAGTTAGCAATACTCGCGGCATATCATTTACAAAGCGAACCTATCCAGGCCAGCTAGAGCGAATAAAAATGATCACATTTGATCTTAGGGGCGCCGAGCTTCAGGGAGAGGCTGTAAGCCGTCTCTTTCATTATCTTGCCCACACCGCTGTCGCGCATCGATTGCGTTAAACGTGATGACGGACCTGTTAATGCCAGCGCCGCGAGCAGTTTATTTCCCTCACCAAAAACGGGAAGAGAGAATGCAGCAATGTGCGGATCACGCATGCCGGAGGTAAAGAGCGGTAATTCTGGGGCAGATTCAAGAAGCGGTTCATTGAGTCCCCAATGGCGAAGCACTTGCCCTATTGCTGAATTATCCAGCGGCAAAAAAGTACCGGGTAAGCGCGTTTCTCGTAATCCTTCGGAGGGCTCCGCTCTGAATAAGCAAAGCCTTTGACCGTTCTCAATCACATACCATGTGGCGCTTTCACCCGTCGCCGTCGCCAGCGCGTGCAGTTCAGGCTGGACAATACTGGCCAGATGAAATGACTGTTCATAGAGCTTGCCAAGATAAAGCAGTCTGGGACCCAATGTATAAACGCCGCTGTCGCGTCTGATAACGTAGTTCATGCGTTCAAGTGAGTTCATGAGACGGTAAACCGTCGTTTTATGGTAACCCGAAAATTGTGCCAGGGCGGTGAGCGTCAACGCCTCTTCGCCAGGCTTAAAACAATCCAGTAGTGCCAGCGCTTTCTCAACGGCAATTACGCCTTCATTCCCCATCGGTACGGTCTCCTGTTTGCGACGGTAAGAGTTTACCGTGCAATTTGTGATTCACATCGTATTTACATCACAAATGAAAGCTTAACGCTGGTGCGATCTGATTTAACATCGATATAGTAGTTTTACATAGTACAACATAGTTGTATCAGGTAAAACATGAAGAGGTGATTTATGCCACACGCAGAGAATACGTTCATCAAGCGCGACCTTACCCGTATAGCGCCCGAGCTGGTTAAACAGGCTGCTGAGTTTCAGGCAGCTATTCTTGCCGATGTTGCCGGACGCCGCGGTACGCTGCACGGTCGCGTAAAGCCCGTTTCACCCACCATGAAAGTTGCTGGCCCCGCCATCACGGTAGAGGTTCGGCCGGGCGATAACCTTGCCATTCACGCGGCGCTCGCCATCGCTCAGCCTGGCGATGTTATCGTCGTCGACGGTAAAGGCGATATCAGCTGTGCTTTGATTGGTGAAATCATGTCCACTCAGGCAGAAGCGTCGGGCATCGCAGGAATCATCATCGATGGTGCAGTTCGCGACGCCGACGCACTGTGCGAAAACGGCTTCCCGGTGTTTTCCGCAGGTCTGAATCCTTGTGGCCCGACCAAATCTGTCGCGGGCCGCGTTAACTATCCTGTTTCTGTTGCCGGAGCGACTATCCAGCCTGGTGATTTGATCATTGGTGATGTCGACGGCGTGGTCGTTCTGCCACGTGAAGATGTACCAGCGCTGATTGAGCTGGCACAGAAAAAACGGGATGCCGAGACCAAACGCATTGCCGCCATCCGTGAAGGCGATATTCGCGCTCCCTGGCTGGAAAAAGCCCTGCTTGCGGCTGGAATGTTGAATGAAGGGGAGGAATTGTAATGGCATCTTCTCATCCCGTAATTTTGGTAACCGGCAGCGATTTGGCGCAGGAAGCGTTAGGCCTGCTCAAGGGCTTTGATATCGTTTACGCAGGCATAAAGCCCAGCGAAGACGAATTGTGTCAGCTGTGTCACCAGCACGATCCGGTGGCGATTATTGTTCGATACGGCAAAATCAACGCCCGCATCATGGATGCCGCACCTCACCTGCGGGTTATTTCCAAGCACGGCAGCGGCATTGATGTTATCGATCAAAAAGCGGCGGCTGAGCGCCATATCAGCGTGCAGGCAGCGCCCGGTGCTAATGCAGCAGCGGTGGCTGAACATACATGGACGATGATATTGGCCTGCGCTAAAGCGGTTCTCCCACTGGATCGCCGAATGCGTCAGGGACATTGGGACAAGTCGACCCACAAGTCGGTTGAGCTTGAAGGCCGAACGCTGGGTCTGATTGGATTGGGTGCGATTGGCGGCCGGGTCGCTCGCATTGGCAAAGCGTTTGGTATGAAAGTCCTTGCCTATGACCCGTTCGCCAGGTCCTTTCCCGACGAGTGTGAATCCTCCACGCTTGAAGCTCTGCTACAACAGGCAGATGTGATTTCATTGCACTGCCCATTGACGGAACAGACACAGCACATGATCAACAGCGACAGGCTGAGTCAGTGTAAAAAAGGCGCGATTCTCGTCAATACCGCACGCGGTGGCCTGATCGATGATAACGCGCTTCTAGCGGCGCTGGGTGACGGCACCCTTAGCTGGGCTGCTCTGGATAGTTTTGCTGTTGAGCCGCTGACCGCACCACATGTCTGGCAGGCTGTTGATAACGTCATCCTGTCGCCGCACATTGGTGGCGTCAGTGACAACTCATACGTGAAAATGGGAACAGCTGCAGCGAGTAACGTTTTGAAGGTGCTGGCTGAACCGATTAAAAGTGAAAGTGCCCTGTCTTAATGCATTAACCTTCCCCACCATTTGTTAAACGACCTTACCAACTTGCCTGCTGGTAAGGTCGTTCATCAACCTCGGCTATCACTGCTAATCTCCGTCACTCCCTCAGCGTTGAACCTTCGATAAGACAGTTACGTCTTTCTAATCCACACTTGTCACTGAGATCTCACTGACGTTTAGCGGCTTGATAATGAGAAGTGCATAGCTTGGATGAGGCGGAACGTGAACTTCTTTTGGAGTGGATTGATGGTGGGAGGAATGGGAGAAAAGCCTCCCGCAGACGCTCAGATAAGCGCCCGCGGGAGGGTGACGTTATTTACTCACCGGCGACGCGGTGTTTTCGACTTCAATGTTTAACTCTTTTTTGCGGCCCATGATCAGCACGGCGATACCGCCGATACCACACAGAATCGCCAGCGGCACCATAGCCAGTGTGTGGCTGCCCGTGGCCTGGTTGATGATGCCGTAAACGTTGACCATCAATCCTCCGCCGATCAGGTTAGCCATGGCGCCAATCGCAGCCAGACCGGCAGCCGCGGTAGTGGAAGACATCCATCCCGATGCGAGCGCCCAGAACGGACCTTTCATTGAATACGCGCCTACCAGTACCAGCGACAGAATCACCACGCTGCCCGTCAAACTGTTGGTGATAAAGGCAGATAACAGACCACCCGCAATCAGGAAGAGGGTTAACGCGGTATGCCAGCGACGCTCGCCGCTGCGATCGGAGCTTCTGCCCCACACAATCATCAGGATAGATGCCAGACCGTAAGGGATGGCGTTCACCAAACCGGTGGTGAAGTTATCCAGGCCATAGGATTTAAGCAGTTGCGGCGACCAAACGCTCAGCGTTGAGCCTGCCGCAGAAGCGCCGGCATAAATCAGCGCCATCACCCAGATATGTTTATGGCGCAGCAGTTGCCATAAAGAGATGTGGCCGATCGCTTTCTTCTTCGCGTTCTCGGCTTCAAGCGTGCTATTCAGCCACGCTTTTTGTTCCTGATTTAACCAGCTGGCATCGCTTGGTCTGTTGCTCAGCATAAAGAAGGCGGCAATACCCAAAACCACCGCTGGAATGCCTTCCAGGATGAACAACCAATGCCAGCCGCGCATGCCGTACCAGCCATCAAGTGACAATATGGCCCCAGAAATGGGCGAGCCGATAAAATTCGCTGCGGGGATGGCAACCATAAAGGTGGCGATCACGCGGGCGCGATATTTACCCGGAATCCAGTAAGTCAGATAGAGAATCACGCCAGGGAAGAATCCGGCCTCAGCTGCACCCAGTAAAAAACGCAATACGTAAAGTGTATTGGCACTCTCAACGAAGGCGGTACAGACCGAGATAATGCCCCACGAGACCATGATGCGAGAGATCCAAATCTTCGCACCGATTTTCTGCATCGCAAGGTTGCTGGGTACTTCAAAAAGAAAGTAACCCACAAAGAACAGGCTACTGGCCAGACCAAAAACGGCTTTAGATAATCCCAAATCTTCATTCATCTGTAGCGAGGCCATACCGATGTTGCCACGGTCAATGATGGCAATCAGATAGCAGACGATGAGAAAGGGCAAAATGCGCCAAACCACCTTCTTAACGGTCTGCTGCTCTATATCGGCAGAGAAAGACGTGGTGTGCTTTTTCTCAGACATGATAATCCTCACAAGTTTGTCATGGCCTTACGCGATGATATGTTCGCAATGCCGATTGTTGTACTGTGTAAAACTTAGATGTACAGAGTACAATCATTATCTCGACAAACGCCCTTCTGTGCCTGAAGTTGTAATCAGGTTGTGTCTTTTGTCACAGAAAGGTATCTGATGATTTTCATTTTTGTGATGCTGGCGAGATTTCTTTTTCGCGCGCACCGCGGGTCTACTGAAAATCATAAGAAATGAGGTAAGTAAAACGGCAGGAATGGAAAAATTAACTGAGACTAATAAAGGAAATATAAATCAGCAATATCAATCAATTAAATGTATTCCCCAATTTCGCAGGATGGATATCATCAACAGGCGCTGCTATTAAAACTCACTGTGACGATACAAAGCGAAACCAATAAACAAAAAGTCATGTTTTGATCGGGTGGGCGTTGAATTGTACTTCAGGAGAAAAAGACAATAGAAGAGGAAGTGCCCCGTCGACCTTAGCATAACCACAATAAGGCTCGGACGGATTTGGACCAAAAAAAAAGCCTTTCGGCTTTAATTTTAGTAACTTGCGGACTGTTACGGAAGTTCTCGTATCTTTAAATGGTGCCGAAGGCCGGACTCGAACCGGCACGTATCTCTACGGTTGATTTTGAATCAACTGCGTCTACCGATTTCGCCACTTCGGCACTGAAGAGGATGCGGAAAACGTTGGGGATTATACCGTTACGAACAGCGTGCGCAACCGGAATCGTTAGGGATGTGCGCTAAGCGTTGAAAAAAACAGCACTTCGCGGATAACTGCTTGTTATACCATCGATCCCGCCAACCGACGTTCAAAAATTAAAATCCAGAACGGTCCCAATTTTCCCCAATCAGCCCGGTTAACTGGAACTTTCCGAATTCAAACCTCTCTTAACCAAAACTGACGCAGTCAGAACATAAAAGACAACGAGGTTGAGATGAAAGTACAACGCATGATTTGGGGATGGGGCATCGCGGCAGCCATGGTTGCGGGGAGCGCATCGGCGGCAAGCTGGCAGGATCAGCTGAGCAGCGCGGCATCGCAGCTGTCACAGCAAAACAACAGCACCAGCAACACCAGCACCACGCAGAATGGCGGCATGTCGCTCTCATCGCTTACCGGCCTGCTCAACGGCGGCGATAAAGCGGTGAGTTCCAACAGCATGACCAACGCTGCAGGAGTGATGTCCTACTGCGTGCAGCACAACGTGGTGGATAACAACGTGAAGTCGGTAAAAGATCAGGTGCTGAGCAAACTCGGCCTGAACAGCACCACCGCGCAAGCGCAGAAAACCGATTACCAGCAGGGTTTGCAAGGTTTGCTTAACACCGGCAACGGTCAGCAACTGAATTTGCAAAGCCTGAGCAACTCGCCGATGGGTGAGAAGCTGAAAACCAAAGCCTGCGATGTGGTTCTAAAGCAGGGCAAAAAATATATCGGCATGTAAGGACGCGCCGATATCAAGGCGCGAGCTGTCCCTCGCGCCTTTTCTTTAGTCCAGTAACGCTCGCGTCTCCAGCACCGTTCTCTGCAACAACTCCCGCGCCTGGTCCAGCGACCGAATGTTGGTATAGCCAATCACCAGGCCATAGCGTTTCTGTGTCTGCATATACCAGCCAGAAAGCGGCAATACGCGCAGCTGATGCCGCTGCCAAATCTCCGCCAGCGCCGTGTCCTGCGTGCCGCGCGCCAGGAAGGCGACAATGTGCATGCCGCCATCCGTCAGTTCAAAATCAAACACATCAGGGAAACATGCCTGCAAGGCATCCAGCATCATGCGGCGTCGCTGCTGATAAAGCGTGCGCATCTTTTTGATGTGGCGATAGAAATGCCCTTCGCTCAGGAACTGCGCCAGAATCTTTTGCGGCAGCAGCGACATACCGGTTTCAAGGATTTCCCCCAACTCGCTGAAGCGCGCGATGGTCTCTTTCGGCATCACCAGATAACCCACGCGCATCGCCGGCATCATGGTTTTGCTGAAGGTGCCGGTGTAAATCACCCGGTCGTGCACATCGAGGCTTTTCAGCGCCGGAATCACTTTGCGCGTGTAGTGAAACTCGCCGTCGTAATCATCTTCAATAATCCAGCTGTCATTGTGCTGTGCCCACTCCAGCAGTTGATGTTTGCGCGGCAGCGATAAGGTTACCGCCAGCGGGCTGTGATGCGTAGGCGTGACGATGGCGAAACGCGCATCGGCGTGATAGCGCAGCAGATAATCCACATCCATGCCTTGCCGATCGACCGGCACGTAATGCAGATTCGGCGCGATGCGCTTCAGCAGTTTTTGCCCGAAGAAATAGCCGGGATCTTCAAACAACACCTTGTCGCTTGGCTGCGCCAGCACCGCCAGAATCAGTCGCAGGTTGGCGCGATAGCCGCTGGTGATGAAAATCTGTTCCGGCTGGCAGTTAAGTCCACGCGAAATATTCAGGTAGCTGGCGATGGCTTCCCGCAGCGGCTGATAACCCATGACCGGCGGCAAAATCATCTCATCGGCGCGCAGGCTGCGCGCCGCTTTGCCGGAAATCAGCAGCCATTTTTTGTGCGGAAACGCATCCAGCGCCGGGATGCCAAGCCGCAGCTCGCCTTTGCTCTCACGCTGGGTTAACGCGCTCACTGGCGGCGCAGGCACTGCCGTTTTGCCGGTTGTTTCCGGCAGAATCAGTTCGGGATTAACGCGCGTGCCCTTCGCGCCCTGACTGACAAAATAGCCTTCGCCGATCAGGATTTCATAAGCGGCTTCCACCGTTTTTCGCGCCACTTGCAACTCACTCGCCAGCGTACGGATCGCCGGTACGCGCTCGCCCGGTTTCAGCTGCCCTGCAAGAATCTGCTGGCGATATCGCGCATAAATCTCTTTATAACCCACGCCATGCCCTACCTGTTTTCACGTTTTTTGACCCTTTTCACTCAGACATGGGAGTTTAAGATGCCCGCATCACCTTCGCATTGAAAAACGACTGACCTGAGGATAAAAACATGACTGCACGCGTTAACCACTTTAAAACCGTACCGACACTGGTCAAAGCCATGTCCGATCTCTCCATGAACGTCAGTAATGTTTCATTAGAAACCTCACTGAAGCATCTGGTCGATCTGCGCGCCTCGCAGCTCAATCAATGCGCGTTCTGCGTCGACATGCATGTGAAAGAGGCCAAACTGCACGGCGAGCGCGAGCTGCGCCTGCATCATGTGGCGATCTGGCGCGAATCCCCGCTGTTCACCGCCAAAGAGAAAGCGGCGCTGGCGCTGACCGAAGCGCTGACGCGTCTGGGCGATCACGGCATCGACGAAGCGCTGTACAGCGAGGTGCGCGCGCACTTCTCCGAAGTGGAGACCAGCGAGCTGACGTTCTGTATCGCGGTGATCAATACCTGGAATCGCCTGATGGTGCTGTCGCAGATGACGCCGGGCGCACTGGACAGCGCTTATGGGTTGGATCGTGCTGATTTACGTTAATTTTTACCGCCAGTCGCTCATGCTGCTGGCGGCACCATGTTCATCTGCGCTGCCTGAGGCTATAGTGAGATTTTGCACCACACAGGACAGCGCACATGAAAGGCATCAACATTGCGATTTACTTCGATCCCGACCAGATTCACATCTGCGTTCACCAGCAGGATGACAGCTATCTCAGCCAACACTTTATTTACGACGACAGCGTAATTGAAGAGATCTATCAGTGGCTGGAGCAGTTCACGCCTAATCGCACCCACATTTGCCTGATTGAGCACGATACCGCCGATATCCTTGCCGATGAGTTGGTGGATAACGGTTATCACGTCCATCAGGTGACGCAGCACGATCTCTTGACCTGGTTCGCCAACGAACCGCCTGCCGAACCCGATGGTTCACCGGTGCGCGCGCTGCTGCGTTATCTGGAGAACGAGCAGCCATCCGAATACCAGTCACGCACGCCGCAGATTGAAGCGTTGATGGATCTGCTGGATGAGCTGGACGATCTCGAAGGTGTGGATGAAGTTGAAGATGAAGACAATCTGCCGGATGACGTGCTGCGCCTGATGAAGCAGAAGAAGATCAATGCGCAAGACGCCGCCCAACGCCTGCTGCCGGATGTGAATGAGCGCATTCGCGAGCATTTAATCAATCATCCCGAATTGATGACGCCTGAGCTGCTGCAGGATTTCTTCCCTGAGCTGATCGAGGCACTGGATACGCCGAAGCACTAATCAATGAACGCACGCACCGCAGCGGCGCGATTTATCGCGCGGTTTTGACCGACTCTCCATCCTCTTAACGCGCAATACATTGCGCCGCTACGAGCCGTGCGATTATCGAATAATTTTTCAAATGGGACATTTCATGCTGGAGTTGTTTAAAGCCATCGGGCTGGGATTGGTGGTGATTTTGCCGCTCGCCAATCCGCTGACCACGGTGGCGCTGTTTCTCGGCCTGGCCGGAGAGATGAATTTCCAGGAACGTAATCGCCAGGCGATGCAGGCCTCGATCTACGTGTTCCTGATCATGATGGTGGCGTGGTATGCCGGCAGCGCGGTGTTGCACACCTTTGGCATTTCCATTCCCGGCCTGCGCATGGCGGGCGGATTGATTGTGGCGTTTATCGGTTTTCGCATGCTATTTCCGGCGAAACCGGTCGGGCATTCGGTCGAAGCCGAGCACAAGCAGGATGAACTGGATGCGACCGACAGCAACCGTGAAACCGTCAACATCGCATTTGTGCCGCTGGCGATGCCGAGCACCGCGGGACCGGGCACCATTGCGATGATCATCAGTTCCGCGTCGACGGTTAAATCGGGCGTAGATTTCCCGGCATGGGTGGTTGCCGTCGCCCCGGTGCTGACGTTTTTGGCCGTGTCGGTGATTTTGTGGATTTCGCTGCGCAGTTCCGGCGCCATCATGAAGCTGGTTGGTAAAGGTGGCATCGAAGCGATTTCACGTCTGATGGGCTTTTTGCTGGTGTGTATGGGCGTGCAGTTCGTGATTAACGGCGTGTTAGAAGTGATTCACAATTATCATTGAGACCACGTTAAATGACGCGCAATGAATTGCGCCGCTACGGTATTTGCGCCTATCCGTAGCGGCGCGGTTTATCGCGCAGTTTTAAACGATTTACTCGCCTTTCAACGTTTTACGCACTTCTGCTACCTGATCTTTCGTCACCGCTGGCGCACTGTTGCTCCAGCCCTGACGAATGAAGGTCGCCAGTTTAGCCACTTGATCATCATCCAGACGCTTAGCAAAACCTGGCATTGCCAGCGTTGATGGTGCTTTCTCGGTCGATGGCTGCTGCGCACCGGCCAGAATGGTGTGGATCAAACCACCAGGATCCCTGGCATTGACGATGGTCGCCTGATCCAGCTCCGGGAAGATCCCCGGCGCACCTTTACCGGTGACAAAGTGGCAGGCGCCGCAGTTGTCGATATACAGACGCTCACCTTCCGATAAGCCTTTCGCAGCGGTCAGTTTCGCTTCGGTTGCCTGCTGTTTCTTCACGTCATACGCCTGCAGCGCCGGGTTGCCGCCAAGGAACTTCAGATAGGAGGCAATCGCTTTCAGGTCAGCATCGGTCATGTGCGAGCTGGAGTGCTCAATCACTGACTTCATCTCACCGCCCACTGCTGCCTTATCGTTACGACCGGTTTGCAGGTAATCAACGATCTCCTGCTCGCTCCAGCGCGGCAGACCGCGCAGTGACGGGACATCCCAGCTGTTCAGGCTGCCACCGGCAAGGAACTGATCGTCGCCGCTATCCAGCGCTTTCTCGTTCATGCCGAGGCCGCGTGGCGTATGGCAGCTGCCGCAGTGACCCAGGCTTTCCACGATGTAAGCACCGCGATTAACCTCTTCTGACGCGCCGCCAATCGGCTGGAATGGCTTGTCAGAGGTGAACGCCCAGTTCCAGAAGCGCATGCCCCAGCGCTGGCTGAACGGGAAGCTCAGATCGGTTTCCGGCGGCTGCTCGCTGCTCGGCTTCACGCCTTTCATGAAATAGACGTAAAGCGCGTGCATATCGGCATCGGAGATTTTGGCGTAATCCGGGTACGGCATCGCCGGATAGAGACGCGACCCGTTCGGCAATACGCCTTTGCGCACCGCGTCGGAGAACTGCTGCTCGCTGTAGTTGCCGATGCCGTGCTCTTTGTCCGGCGTGATGTTGGTGGAGTAAATGGTGCCGAGATTCGACTCAATCGCCAAACCACCAGCGTAATCCCCTTTACCGGAAACGGTATGGCACGCCATACAGTCGCCTAGACGCGACAGGTATTCACCCTGCTTGATCAATTGAGCTTCATCTTCCGCGTGTGCCTGCAGTGCAAAGCTGCCCAGCAGCACGGCGTTGGCGATTAACAATGATTTTAATTTCATGCGCTTATGCCTGTACCAGTGGACCGGGATTTTTCAGATAATGTTCTTTAATGGCTTGTGCCGCCATCAAGGTGATCGCGCCGATGGTATCGGTCGGGTTCGCCTGGAAGTTTTGCGGGAAGGCGTTGCCGCCCGGTACAAACACGTTATGAACATCCCAGCTCTGCAGGTACTTGTTCAGTGCAGAAGTTTTCGGGTTATCGCCCATCACCGCGCCGCCCACGTTGTGGGTCGAAACGTATTTGGTGAGGTCAAAGTCCGCGCCCATTGGCAGGAAGCTCATGCTCATGCTGTCTGGGTTCAGCTCTTTGGCGATGTTGCCGACGATGCCTTTCAGGTGCTGTTGCAGCTTCAGTTCATTCTCTTTCCAGTTGAACGTCATGCGCAGCAACGGCTGACCGCGATGGTCGGTGTAATTCGGATCCAGATCCAGATAGATATCGCGATACGACTGGCAGGTAGTGGTGATGCTGATCTTCATGGAGTGGTTGTACCACTCCTCCAGACCTTCTTTGTAACCCATGCCCCACGATGGCGTGCCTTTCGGCAGCGCAGCAGCCATTGGCGTGCCGGTGGCTTGCGAGCTGTGGATCTTGGCGCCGCCAAGGAAGCCAAGGCCCGGACCGTCGAAGTTGCCTGGCGAGATGTCGTTGAACATCTGGCCGGTGGCGCCGGCGGTGGCGTAAGAGTTGAAGTTTTTGTCTTTGAAGAACAGGGTTGCGCCGCCGTTCGACAGGAACGCGTAGTTACGCCCCACCACACCCTCTTCGGTGATTGGGTTATACGGCTTGCCGATACCGGAGAGCAGCATCAGGCGTACGTTGTAGAGCTGGAAGCTGGAGAGCACCACGATCTTCGCCGGCTGGAACACTTCGTTGCCGTCCACATCGTAGTAAATCACGCCCTTGGCAGTTTTCTGGTCGTCATGCAGTACCACTTTCACCACTTCCGCATGCACTTCGTATGAGAAGTTCGGCATACGTTTCAACGCATCCATTACCGCCGTTTGTGGTGAGGCTTTAGAGTAGTTGAGGCACGGATATTTCGAGCAGTAGCCGCAGTAGTTACACGGTGCGATCTGGTTGCCGTACGGGTTTTTCCACGCGCGTGATACGCACGCAGATGGGTTCGGGAACGGATGATAGCCGAGTTTGGTGGCCGCCTCTTTGAACATCACGTTGTTCAGCGTATCTTCCAGTGCAGGCAACGGATAAGGTTCAGAACGCGGACCTTCAAACGGATCGCCGCCCGGCAGAATCTGGCCGCGCAGGTTGCCGGTGGTGCCGGATTGACCGCAGATCAGCTCAAACTTGTAGTAATACGGCTCGATCTCTTCCCAGGTGAACGGGAAGTCCATCACGCGCATATCTTCCTGCAGGATGCCCGGCTTGTAGGCCTCATCGACGTAGGTTTTCAACTTCAGGTCGGTTGGGGTTGGACGAATCAGCACCGCCGTCCAGTGCATGCCCGCGCCGCCCACGCCGGTACCCGGCGCAAACGCACCCCATTTACGGGTCGGCAACGCCGTCTGGCTGCTGTTGTAACGCACCGTGACCGCCACTTCTTTTGGCGTAGCGAACACTTTGTTACGCACGTTGTAGGCGTATTCATCAGCCGGTTTCGGATAAGCGAAATCCGGGTAATCACGCTCGCCACCACGCTCTAATGCGCGCACGTCGAGTCCCGCCATCGCCAGTTCAATACTCATCAACGAGCCGGCCCAGCCGAGGCCGCAAACGACGACGTCGACTTCTTTCTTTGTAATCTGTGCCATGTTAATCCTGTCTCACATACCAAAAACGGGGGTGTGCTTACGCGCTTTCACCCAGGAGGCTGACCGGTCCCAGCGGGTACGGCACGTTGTGCTGCTTCACCCATTCGGTAAAGCTGGCGCGTGCGCCCGGGAAGCCGATGGCAATCCAGGCTTTCATGCCTTTGTTGCCGCCGTACATTGGGTCAGCGAGGTAGCCATGTTTGGTATCTGAGAGCAGCTGGCCGAAGAACTGCGAGGCCTTCAGGTTCTCTTCGCCCAGGGCGGCGAAGTCAATGCCGTCGTTTTTGTTCACTTTGGTGAGCACCGCATCTTTCTCTTCCAGTGACAGCTCATGGAACGGTTTCTGGAAGTTGCTTTGCGTCCACTGATTCACCAGCTTGATACCGGTTTGGTACATCTGCTGTGGCGTGAACGGGATTTGATAACCCATGGTGGCAGGTGCATGCACGTTGAACGGACCCTGCATGTAGATCTCTGCCCCGAACTCCGGGCTGTGCAGCTGCTGATCGATAAAGATCGGCACGTTGGTTTCCAGTGCACCTGGCGCTTTACCTTTGCCGCCGGCTGGAATCAGGCGATCGGTTGCGGCCAGAATAAATTGCCACTCATCGGCACTGAAAAAGATCGGTTTATAGTCGGCGAGCTCGGGTGCTGCCATTTCCGCAGCTTGCGCCGCAGTTAATCCCTTAAATACCAGGTCACTTAGTGGCAAAGCCAAAAGCGACCCAAGTAAAAACTTACGTCTGGTGGTCGGTTTATTTAGAAGCATGGCGCGACGACTCTCACTTGCTAAGAAAGATAATTATTTTTGTTAATAGCTTTATAAATCGGTAAATAACCTGGCAATCTTAGGGATATAGGTATTTCAGAATGTAAAAATTCAATTATGGATGTGTTTTGATGAAATTCAGTCATCATGTTGAATTTAGGTTAAGGCATGGTAAAAGGCTTTCGAGGCGAAAAAACAGGGTTTAACCGTACATTTGATGGGAAAGTGGCACGAATCAGTGGGCATTTGACCAGGGATTATCGCGAAAAGAAATAATCGCAGAAATGAATCAATGAAAAAAAATCATACTTCCATACCAGAGAATTATTCTCATTTATAACATCTTATTTACTTTATTGACCAGCAGATGAACGATCTATTTAGCGGAAATGACAAGTCGCGCACAAAATAAACGCAATAATTCCCCCAGGTAATCAATTGTAATATTCCGGCACAGCTCAGAACAAACCGGCATTTTGCCAAAGCGACGGCAGAGATAGAGTGAATTTATCTATCACTCAGGACAATAATAATGCGCTCACTGATTTTGCTCGTCGCTTTATGGGGCAGCAGTTTTGCACTGCACGCCGCCACACCGAAAGATACCCTTGTCGTCGCCGTCCCGCTCGACGGCATTATTAGCTTCGATCCCGCTGAAAGCTTTGAAACCGTCAGTAACAGCGTGCAGCGCAACATCTACCAAACATTAGTGGAGGCGGATCGTCATGATCCGCAGAAGCTGGCACCGCTGTTGGCCACCCACTGGCAACAGGGCAGCACGCCGCACAGCTTAGTGTTCAACATCAAACCCAAGGCACACTTCTCCAGCGGCAATCCGGTGACGGCGCAGGATGTGATCTTCTCACTGACGCGCGCGGTGCAGCTGAACAAAGCGCCCTCTTTCATCCTCGCCGAATTTGGCTGGACCAATGAAAACATCGCCAGCCAGTTCAAAGTGCTGAATGACCATCAGCTGGAGATTCAGTGGCCAGCGCAGATTGGTCAGAACCTGGCGCTGCGCCTGCTGACCGCGCCGGTGGCCTCGGTGGTGGATAGCAAAACCGTGCAGCAACACGTCGCTAATAACGATCTCGGCAACGGCTGGCTGCATACCCATTCCGCCGGCAGCGGCGCATTTATCCTTCAGCAATATGTGCCGCAGCAGGCGCTGGTGCTGAGCGCCAACCAACAAGCGAATCCGCAGCCGAAGCTGAAACGCATTCTGCTGAAAGGCGTGGCGGATGCCAGTGCGCGTCGTCTGCTGATTCAGCAAGGCGATGTTGATGTGGCGTATCAGCTTGGCCCGGATCAGATTGATGCGCTGAAGAGCGACAAGAATCTGCGCATTGAAGCCTTCCCATCGAGCCTGGTTTACTACCTCGGTTTCAATACCAAGGACAAAGCGCAACCGGCATTAGGCAACCCGGCGCTGTGGCAAGCCGCGCGCTGGTTGGTAGACTACAACACCCTCTCGAAGGATTTGCTGAAAGGTCAGTACCGCATTCATCAGAGCTTCCTGCCGCAGGGTTTTGACGGCGCGCTGGACGATCAGCCGTTCCACTACGATGTGGCGAAAGCCAAAGAGATTTTAGCCAAAGGCGGCATCAAACCGGGGACGAAGTTTGCGCTGACGGTGATCAATCAGCCGCCCTATATTGACGTGGCGCAGGCGCTGCAGGCCAGCTTCGCCAAAGCGGATGTGCAGATTGAGTTACAGCCGGTGGCGGAATCGGAGTTGTGGAGCAAAATGCGCGGTCGCGATTTCCAGTCGATCTTCATTTACTGGGGCGCAGACTATGTCGATCCAAACACCAACGCCAGCGCCTTTGCCTATAACGTGCCGGGCGGTTCCAAAACCCTGGCGTGGCGCGTCGGCTGGGATATTCCGGATCTGAGTGCGAAAACCCGCGCAGCGGCCGGTGAAAGCGATGCGGTTAAGCGCCGTGCGCTCTATACCGATTTGCAGAAAACCGTGCAGCAGAACTCACCGTTCGTGGTGACGCTGCAGGGCGCGCAGCAGGTTGCGGTGCGGAATAACGTGAATCATGTGCAGCAAGGGATTGGTGTGAGTTTGCTGTTTTTTGATACGGTGCAGAAATAGTTTTAGATTGTGCTCGCTTTCCCCCTCCTCGGTCCTCCCACCAAAATTGTGCTCGCATTCCCCCTCCTCGGTCCTCCCCACCAAAATTGTGCTCGCTTTCCCCCTCCTCGGTCCTCCCCCATAAATGGGGGAGGAAGATGCTGCCATATGTCAGTGCTGAGGCTGCATGTGGCAGCATCTCCTTCCCCCGTTCACGGGGGAAGGCCGGGATGGGGGACAGCAGGCACATAATTACGCCTTTTTCGGCACAATCCTCCTCCCTCCTCGCGCGCCGCTTGCTATCCTTCTGGCATAACCTATTGCCTGAGAGCGAAAAAATCATGACCACTCCGTTACTGATTGCCCAAACGCCTGACGTTCAACTGCATCTTCTCTCCAACATGGCGAACCGCCACGGTTTGATCACCGGCGCTACCGGCACCGGCAAAACCGTTACGCTGCAAAAGCTGGCGGAATCCTTCTCCGATATCGGCGTGCCGGTGTTTATGGCCGATGTGAAAGGCGATCTCACCGGCATTTCCGCCGCAGGCGAAGGATCCGAGAAGCTGCTGGCGCGCCTGGCGAAGATTGGCGTCAGCGACTGGCAGGCGCAGAAAAATCCGGTGATGGTGTGGGATATTTTTGGTCAGCAAGGCCATCCGGTGCGCGCCACGGTATCCGATCTCGGCCCGCTGCTGCTGGCGCGGCTGCTCAACCTTAACGACGTGCAATCGGGCGTGCTGCAAATCATCTTCCGCATCGCCGACGATCAGGGCTTGTTGCTGCTGGATTTCAAAGATTTGCGCGCCATGACGCAATACATCGGCGACAACGCCAAAGCCTTCCAGACGCAATACGGCAACATCAACAGCGCGTCCGTTGGGGCGATTCAGCGCGGATTACTGGCGCTGGAGCAGCAAGGTGCCGAGCACTTCTTTGGCGAGCCGATGCTGGATATTCGCGACTGGATGCGCTGCGATAGCAACGGCAAAGGCTTTATCAACATCCTCTCGGCAGAAAAGCTTTATCAAATGCCGAAACTCTACGCCACCAGCCTGCTGTGGCTGCTGGCCGAGCTGTATGAGCACTTGCCCGAAGCCGGCGATCTCGATAAGCCGAAAATGGTGTTTTTCTTCGACGAAGCGCATCTGCTGTTTACCGACGCGCCGCCGGTGCTGCTGGAGAAAGTTGAGCAGGTGATTCGCCTGATCCGTTCGAAAGGCGTTGGCGTCTATTTCGTTACGCAGAATCCCGCTGATATTCCCGATAACGTGCTGGGCCAGCTCGGCAACCGCGTTCAGCATGCGCTCCGCGCCTTTACCCCAAAAGATCAGAAAGCGGTAAAAAGTGCCGCCGAAACCATGCGCGCCAATCCGGCGTTTGATACCGTCGAGGCGATTCAGGCGCTCGGTACCGGCGAAGCGCTGATCTCCTTTCTCGATGAAAAAGGCAGTCCATCGATGGTGCAGCGGGCGATGGTGATTGCGCCCGGCTCGCGCATGGGACCGGTTACGCAGGATGAACGCAATGGCCTGATCAACAATTCGCCGCTGTACGGTAAATACGATAGCGAAGTCGATCGCGAGTCGGCGTTCGAAATGCTGCAAAAAGACGTGCAGGCCACCACGCAGCAAGCCAATGCGCCGGAAGCCAAAGGCAACAAGGTTGCCGTTGATGACGGTATTCTCGGCGGCCTGAAGGACATTCTGTTTGGCACCACCGGCCCACGCGGCGGCAAGCGCGACGGCGTGGTGCAGAGCGTGGCGAAGAGTGCCGCGCGCCAGGTCACCAATCAGATCATTCGAGGTGTATTAGGAAGCCTTCTTGGCGGCCGCCGTCGCTAATACCCGGCATACTTCAAGCCGCAGGTGCGTTAGCTGTATGTCTTCCTGCAACTCGAATTATTTAGGGTATTTAAGGAACTATGGATAAATTCCAACAACTTAAGCGCAGCAAACGTCTGGCGCTGTCACTGCTGCTGATTGCTGCAGCCACCTTTATTGTGACGCTGTTTCTGCCAGCCAACTTTTGGGTGCTTGGGCTGAAGGCAATCGCAGAAGCGGCGATGGTCGGCGCATTAGCCGACTGGTTCGCCGTGGTGGCGCTGTTCCGGCGCGTGCCGGTGCCGTTTATCTCGCGTCATACAGCAATTATTCCGCGCAATAAAGATCGCATTGGCGAGAATCTGGGTCGCTTCGTGCAGGAGAAATTCCTCGATACCGATTCGCTGCTGGCGCTGATTCGCCGCCACGATCCGTCGCAGATGCTGGCGCAGTGGCTGAACACGCCGGGCAACGCCGATCGCATTGGTCGTCATCTGTTGCAGGTGATGCGCGGTTTTCTCGATCTCACCGATGATCAGCGCATTCAGCGCTTTCTGCGCCGTGCGGTGCATCGCGCGCTGGATAAGGTCGATCTCACCCAATCCAGCGCGCTGCTGCTGGATAGCCTGACGAAAAATAATCGCCATCAGGAGCTGCTGGATGCGGCGGTACAACAGCTGCTGCGCTTGCTGCACAAGCCCGGTACGCGCGAGTTTATCGCCGCGCAGATTGTGCGCTGGCTCAAGCGCGAACATCCGATCAAAGCCAAAATGCTGCCAACCGAATGGCTGGGCGAACACAGCGCCGATTTGGTTGCTAATGCGGTGGATTCGATACTCGATCAGGTCGCGCTCGATCAGGGGCATGAGTTGCGCCTGGGCTTCGACCGCGCGGTGCAGCGGCTGATTGAGCGGCTGAAAAGCGATCCTGAAATGGCGGAACGTGCTGAAAACATCAAGAGCTGGCTGAAGGAAGATGAGTCGTTCAATCGCTACATTGGCGAGCTGTGGCAGGATTTACGGGGCTGGCTGAAAGACGATCTAAATAGTGAGGATTCACGGGTGCAGGAGCGCGTCAGACTGGCCGCGCTGTGGCTGGGCGAGACGCTGGCGGCTGACGAAGCGCTGCGCGCCTCAATGAATCAGCATCTGGAAGATGCCGCACGCAGCGTGGCGCCGGAGTTTGCTGCCTTCCTGACGCGCCATATTAGCGATACGGTGAAAAGCTGGGATGCGCGCGATATGTCGCAGCAAATTGAGCTGAATATCGGCAGCGACCTGCAGTTTATCCGCATTAACGGCACGCTGGTTGGCGGGACGATTGGGCTGATTTTGTATGTGTTGTCGCAGGTGCCGGGTTGGATCGAGCGTATTCAGTAAAAAGGTCGCCATGAATGGCGACCTTACAAGGCTTAGCGGCGTTTCATCAGCAGGAACAAGCTGATGGCGAAGAATGCACCGCTCGGCAGAATCGCCCCCAGAATCGGCGGCAAACCGTATACCAGGCTTAGCGGACCAAAGATCTGGTCCAGCACGTAGAACAGGAAGCCAAAGCTAATCCCCGTCACCACGCGCACGCCCATCGATACGCTTCGCAGCGGACCAAAGATAAACGACAGCGCCATCAGCATCATCACCGCCACAGAGAGCGGCTGGAAGATTTTGCTCCACATATTCAGCTGGTAGCGCCCTGCAACCTGGCCGCTCTGCTTGAGGTATTTGCTGTAGTTATACAGGCCGGTGATCGAGAGCGCGTCCGGGTCCAGCGCCACTACGCCGAGCTTGTCAGGCGTCAGGTTGGTTTTCCATTCGCCGCTCAGGCTTTGCGAGCCGGTAATTTGTTTGGCATCTTGCAGATCCGATTCATCGACCTGCGACAGCGCCCAGACCTTTTTATCCGCATTCCAGGCGGCACTCGCCGCATAGCGTACGCTGAGTAAACGGCGCTGATCGCTGAACTTGTAGATGCTGACGCCATCAATCTCGTTATCGCCTTTGATGCGCTCGATGTAGATGAAGTCGTTGCCGTCCTTCGCCCACAGGCCGTTTTGCGTTGAAACCAGCGAGCCGCCGTACAGCTGCTGCGCACGATAGTTACGCGCCATCTGTTCACCCTGCGGTGCAACGAATTCGCCCACCGCCATGGTCAACAGCACCAGCGGAATCGCGGTTTTCATTACTGCCAGTGCCACCTGCATGCGGGTAAAGCCCGATGCCTGCATCACCACCAGTTCACTACGCTGCGCCAGCGTGCCCAAACCGAGCAGTGCGCCCAGTAGCGCCGCCATCGGGAAGAAGATTTCGATATCTTTCGGTACGCTGAGCAGCGTGTAATAACCGGCGTCCAGCGCGGTATAAGCGCCCTGCCCGGTTTTCCGCAGCTGATCGACGAATTTGATAATGCCCGACAGCGACACCAGCATGAACAGCGTCAGCATGATGGTGTTAAAGATGGTTTTGCCGATATAGCGGTCAAGAACCTTAAACATCAGACCGATCCTCCACGGCTAAAGCGCGCGCGGATGCGACGCATCGGCACGGTATCCCACATGTTCAGCAGCACCGCCAGCGCCAGATAGGAGAAGTTCACCACCCACATCCAGATGGCCGGATCGAAGCGGCCTTTCGCGGCGTTGGAACGCAGAGAACTTTGCAGTAAGAAGAAGATCAGATACAGCAGCATGGCAGGCAGCATCGACAGCACGCGGCCCTGACGCGGGTTCACCACGCTAAGCGGCACCACCATCAACGCCATAACCAGTACGGCAAAGATCAGCGTCAAGCGCCAGTGCAACTCCGCCTGGAACTGCGGGGTTTTAGTCTTGAGCAGCGTGCTAATATCCGCCTGATCGGCATCGTTCGGATCGAGCGTGGCTTCTTTGTAGCCTATCACCGCCTGATAGTTGACGAAGTCCGTGATACGGAAGTCACGCAGCAAGGCGGTGCCTTCAAAACGCGTGCCTTTATCCAGCGTCACCACCTGCGAGCCATCTTTGTGTTGCTCCATGTGGCCGCTATCAGCCAGCACCACCGAGGGACGCGCGTTGCCTTTCGGACGCAGCTGCGCCAGGAACACGTTGCCGAAGGTATTGCCCTTCACATCTTCAACAAACAGCACCGCATTGCCGTCGCTAGAGGTCTGGAACTGCCCAGCCGCCAGCGCCGCCGCGCCTGGGTTTGATTTGGCGTTTTGCGTCACTTCCTGCTGATAACGTGATGACCATGGCCCTAACCAAATGACGTTGACTGCCGCCACAAGCGAGGTGAACAGCATCAGGATCATCGCGGCTTTAATCAGCACACTTTTGCCCAGGCCGCAGGCATGCATCACCGTGATTTCACTTTCGGTGTACAGCCGCCCAAGGGTCATTAAAATCGCCAGAAACAGGCTTAGGGGCAGGATAAGTTGTGCCATTTCAGGCACGCCGAGTCCTAACAATGTCAGAACTAAGTTTGTTGGGATTTCGCCATCCACCGCAGCTCCCAAAATCCGCACTAACTTCTGACAAAAGAAGATCAGCAGCAGGATGAAGAGGATAGCCAGCTGGCTTTTGAGCGTTTCCCGAACCAGATATCTAATGATGATCACGCTTAGTACGCCTGTGATAACTTGTCTTTTTGCAGGAAAATCGCTAGTTTCAACGCTTATCAGCCATTTTTCTTCATCAATGGCCGTCATCGTAGCTAAAATAGTATGACGAACGCGTTAGTGTGGTGAAAAAACAACATACTTGTCACCACCACTCATTATGACTACCGGCGTTGAATTGTCATGGCGTCGCAACGAATTAATGAGTTACGAGCGCGCTACATTCTAACGACAGCCAAGGCCGTTGTCTTTAAGATTCAGGAGAGTGCATGGAGTTCAGTGTAAAAAGCGGTAGCCCGGAAAAACAGCGTAGCGCCTGCATTGTTGTTGGCGTTTTCGAACCGCGCCGTTTGTCACCCATTGCTGAGCAGCTGGATAAAATCAGCGATGGCTACATCAGCGCCCTGCTGCGCCGCGGTGAACTGGAAGGAAAAGTGGGCCAAACGCTACTGCTGCACCATGTGCCGAATATCCTCTCCGAACGCATCCTGCTGATCGGCTGCGGTAAAGAGCGCGAGCTTGATGAGCGCCAGTATAAGCAGGTCATTCAGAAGACAATCAATACTTTGAACGACACCGGCTCAATGGAAGCGGTGTGCTTCCTGACTGAACTGCACGTTAAAGGTCGCAATACTTACTGGAAAGTGCGTCAGGCGGTCGAAACCTCTAAAGAAGCGCTCTACAACTTTGATCAGCTGAAAAGCAACAAAGTCGAGCCGCGCCGTCCGCTGCGTAAACTGGTGTTCAACGTGCCGACCCGCCGTGAACTTACCAGCGGCGAGCGTGCCATTCAGCACGGTTTGGCCGTGGCTGCCGGTGTGAAAGCCGCCAAAGATCTCAGCAATATGCCGCCAAATATTTGTAACGCCGCGTATCTGGCGTCGCAGGCGCGTCAGCTGGCGGATGCGTACAGCAAAAATGTCACCACCCGCGTCATCGGCGAACAGCAGATGAAAGAGTTGGGGATGAACGCCTATCTGGCGGTCGGCGCAGGTTCGCACAATGAATCGCTGATGTCGGTGATTGAGTACAAAGGCAATCACGATCCGGAAGCGCGCCCCATCGTGCTAGTGGGTAAAGGCTTAACCTTTGATTCCGGCGGTATCTCGATCAAACCCGCCGATTCCATGGATGAGATGAAGTACGACATGTGCGGTGCGGCGTCCGTTTACGGCGTGATGCGCATGGTGGCGGAACTGAATTTACCGCTGAACGTGGTGGGCGTGCTGGTGGGCTGTGAAAACATGCCTGATGGCAAATCGATGCGTCCGGGCGACGTGCTGACCACTATGTCAGGTCAAACCGTTGAAGTGCTGAATACCGATGCCGAAGGCCGTCTGGTGCTGTGCGATGCGCTGACCTACGTTGAACGCTTCGAGCCAGAAGTGGTGATTGACGTGGCCACACTGACCGGCGCCTGCGTGATTGCGCTGGGTCATCACGTTAGCGGTTTGATGTCGAACCACAATCCGCTGGCGCACGAGCTGATCAGCGCATCTGAGCAGTCCGGCGACCGCGCCTGGCGTCTGCCGATGGCGGATGAGTATCAGGAGCAGCTGGAATCCAACTTTGCTGATATGGCGAACATTGGCGGCCGTCCTGGCGGTGCGATTACCGCCGCCTGCTTCCTCGCGCGCTTTGCGCGTAAGTTTAACTGGGCGCACCTGGATATCGCCGGTACCGCATGGCGTTCCGGTAAAGCCAAAGGCGCAACCGGCCGTCCGGTACCGCTGCTGTCGCAGTTCCTGCTAAATCGCGCAGGGTTGAACGGCGACGATTGATTTGGTGATGGCTGTCCCCCATCCCGGCCTTCCCCCACAAGTGGGGGAAGGAGACGCTGCTACATGCGAATTCACAACTAACATAGGGCAGCATCTTCCTCCCCCACTTGTGGGGGAGGACCGAGGTGGGGGACAGCAAGCACCAAGCCCCCCCCCTCTCATCCAAAGGTTCCCATGAAAAACGCCACTTTCTATGTGATGGAGTCTGAGAGCGCCGACGACGGCCTAACCGCCATCGAAGCGTTGGTGTGCTCTCTTGCCGAAACACGCTGGCGTGACGGCAAACGCATCCTGATTGCCTGCGAAAACGAAGAACAAGCCAATCGGCTGGATGAAGCGCTCTGGCAACTTCCGGCAAACGCCTTTGTGCCGCACAACCTGGCGGGAGAAGGCCCGCGCTACGGCGCTCCGGTTGAGCTGGCCTGGCCACAGCGTCGCGGTAGTTCACCGCGCGATCTGCTGATCAGCCTTCTGCCACAGTTCGCAGATTTTGCTACTGGTTTCCATGAAGTGATAGACTTCGTTCCTTATGAAGAATCTCTAAAACAACTGGCGCGCGATCGCTACAAAGCCTATCGCAGCGTTGGTTTCCAATTGAATACGGCGACGCCACCCTCGCCGCAAACGACAGTGTAGAAATGGAAAAGACATATAACCCGCAAGATATCGAGCAGCCGCTCTACGAGCACTGGGAACAGCAGGGCTACTTTAAACCGAATGGCGATACCAGCCAGGAAAGCTTTTGCATCATGATCCCGCCGCCGAACGTCACCGGCAGCTTGCATATGGGTCACGCTTTCCAGCAGACCATCATGGATACCATGATTCGCTACCAGCGCATGCAGGGTAAAAATACCTTGTGGCAGGCCGGTACCGATCACGCCGGTATCGCCACGCAGATGGTGGTAGAACGCAAAATCGCCGCTGAAGAGGGCAAAACGCGCCAGGATTATGGCCGCGATGCGTTCATCGACAAAATCTGGCAGTGGAAAGCGGAATCCGGCGGCACCATTACTCGCCAGATGCGTCGTCTCGGCAATTCGGTTGACTGGGATCGCGAGCGCTTCACCATGGACGAAGGTCTGTCCAACGCAGTGCGCGAAGTGTTTGTCCGCCTGTACAAAGAGAACCTGATTTACCGTGGCAAACGCCTGGTAAACTGGGATCCAAAACTGCGTACCGCAATCTCCGATCTGGAAGTGGAAAATCGCGAGAGCAAAGGCTCGATGTGGCACATCCGCTATCCGCTGGCTGATGGCGTGAAAACCGCTGAAGGCAAAGATTATCTGGTGGTGGCGACTACGCGTCCGGAAACCCTGCTGGGCGATACCGGCGTCGCGGTTAACCCGGAAGATCCGCGTTATAAAGATCTGATCGGAAAAGAGCTGATCCTGCCGCTGGTGAACCGTCGTATTCCGATCGTTGGCGATGAACACGCTGATATGGAAAAAGGCACCGGCTGCGTGAAGATCACGCCTGCGCATGACTTCAACGACTACGAAGTGGGTCGTCGTCATAAGCTGCCGATGATCAACATTCTGACCTTTGATGGCGACATCCGCGAGCGCGCGGAAGTGTTCGACACCAATGGCGAAGTTAGCGACGCGTGCGCAGACGACATCCCGGCACAGTTCCAGAAAATGGAGCGTTTCGCCGCGCGTAAAGCGATGGTTGCCGCCATTGATGAGATTGGCCTGCTGGAAGAGATCAAACCGCACGACCTCACCGTGCCTTACGGCGATCGCGGCGGCGTGGTCATCGAGCCAATGCTGACCGACCAATGGTATGTGCGCACCGCACCGCTGGCGAAAGTCGCGGTTGAAGCGGTAGAAAACGGCGATATCCAGTTCGTGCCGAAGCAGTACGAAAACATGTACTTCTCATGGATGCGTGACATTCAGGATTGGTGTATTTCACGTCAGCTGTGGTGGGGACACCGCATCCCAGCATGGTACGACAACGACGGCAACGTCTATGTTGGCCGCACCGAGGACGAAGTGCGTCAGGAAAACAATCTGGCTGCCGATGTGGCGCTGCGCCAGGACGACGACGTGCTGGATACCTGGTTCTCGTCCGGTCTGTGGACCTTCTCGACGCTGGGCTGGCCGGAGAATACCGAAGCGCTGCGTACCTTCCATCCAACCAGCGTGCTGGTGAGCGGCTTCGACATCATCTTCTTCTGGATTGCGCGCATGATCATGCTGACCATGCACTTTATCAAAGATGAAAACGGCAAGCCGCAGGTGCCGTTCAAAACCGTTTATATGACCGGTTTGATCCGCGATGAAGAAGGCCAGAAGATGTCCAAGTCGAAAGGTAACGTCATCGATCCGCTGGATATGATTGACGGCATTTCGTTGGAAGATCTGCTGGAGAAACGTACCGGCAACATGATGCAGCCGCAGCTGGCTGAGAAGATCCGCAAACGTACCGAAAAGCAGTTCCCGGACGGCATCGTGCCTTCAGGTACCGATGCGCTGCGCTTCACCCTTGCCGCGCTGGCTTCTACCGGTCGTGACATCAACTGGGATATGAAGCGCCTCGAAGGCTACCGCAACTTCTGCAACAAGTTGTGGAACGCCAGCCGCTTCGTGCTGATGAATACCGAAGAGCAGGATTGCGGACAAAATGGCGGCGAAATGAAGCTGTCGCTGGCGGATCGCTGGATTCTGAGCGAGTTCAACCGCAGCGTGAAAGCCTATCGTGAAGCGCTGGATAACTATCGCTTTGATATCGCGGCCAACATTCTGTACGACTTCACCTGGAACCAGTTCTGTGACTGGTATCTGGAGTTGACCAAGCCGGTGATGACCAGCGGTAGCGAAGCGGAACTGCGCGGTACGCGTAATACGCTGGTCACCGTGCTGGAAGCGCTGCTGCGTCTGGCGCATCCGATCATTCCTTACATCACCGAAACCATCTGGCAGCGTGTGAAAGGCCTGAAAAACATCAATCACGATACCATCATGCTGCAGCCGTTCCCGCAGTATGACGCGGCGAAAGAGGATGCCGAGGCGCAAGCCGATATCGAGTGGATGAAGCAGGCGATCGTCGCGGTACGTAATATCCGTGCTGAGATGAACATCGCACCAAGCAAGCCGCTCGACGTGCTGCTGCGTGACTGCTCTGCCGCCGCGCAGCGTCGCGTCGAAGAGAACCGCACCTTCCTGTCGCGTCTGGCGCGTCTGGAAAGCCTGACCATTCTGCCTGCAGGCGAGAAAGGCCCGGTTTCGGTCACCAAGATTGTTGAAGGCGCTGAGTTGCTGATTCCGATGGCGGATCTGGTCAACAAAGAAGCCGAGCTGGAGCGTCTGGCGAAAGAGCTGGTGAAACTTGATGTCGAAATCGAGAAGATCCAGACCAAGCTGGCGAACGAAGGCTTTGTCTCACGTGCGCCGGAAGCGGTTGTCGCCAAAGAGCGTGAGCGCGTGGCTGAGCTTGAGCAATCAAAAGCAAAACTGTTTGAACAGCAGGGCGTGATTGCGGCATTGTAAGCGCTTCAGTCCAACTGCTTAATCGAAGCCGGGCACTGCCCGGCTTTTTTATACCGGAAGATAATGATGACCACCGACGCTCCCATCAATTTAAAGGTGCGCCCCATTACAGCCGCCGATAACCCGCTGATTGCACAGGTGATCCGTGATGTGTCAGCCGAATTTGGCCTGACGGCGGATAAAGGCTACACCGTGTCCGATCCCCATCTCGATCGCCTGTTCGAACTCTATAGCGAAGCCAACAGCGCTTACTGGATTGTGGAACATGATGGTGTGGTGGTGGGCGGCGGCGGCGTTGCACCGCTGGCCTGTAGCGCGCCGGATATCTGTGAGCTGCAGAAAATGTATTTCCTGCCGCAGGTGCGCGGCTTAGGTCTGGCGCGCGATCTGGCGCTACGTGCCATGGAATTCGCCCGTCAGCAGGGCTTTCAGCGCTGCTATCTGGAAACCACCGGCAGTTTGACGCGTGCGATTAAGTTGTATGAGTCGCTGGGGTTCGAGCTGATTGATAGCGCGATGGGTTGTACCGGGCATGTGGATTGTGAAGTGCGGATGCTGAAGGTGTTGTGATTTGCTGGCTGTGTGTGCTCGCTGTGTGTGCTCGCTGTGTGTGCTCGCTGTCCCCCATCCCTGCCTTCCCCCGCAAGCGGGGGAAGGAGATGCTGCCACATGCAGCTTCATCACTGGCATGTGGCAGCATCTTCCTCCCCCATTTATGGGGGAGGATCGAGGAGGGGGACAGCGGGCACAAACCTAAACCGCCGGCACCCCACTATGAAACCGCAGTTCGCCATCCGGCTCGCTGATTAAGCGCGCTTCTGCCTCGCCAAACACCTGCACGCGCGGCGCAATCTCCTTCGGCGAAATCTGCTGCGCCAGCTTCAGGTAATCCTGATAGTGACGCGCTTCCGAGCGCAGCAGCGAAATATAGAACTTCTCCAGTTGCTCATCCAGATACGGCGCCAGGCTGGCGAAACGTTCGCAGGATCGCGCTTCGATGTACGCCCCGCAAATCAGCTTATCCACCAGCGCTTCCGGCTCGTATGTGCGAATCTCGCGAATCAAACCTTTGGCATAGCGGCTGGCAGTGATTTTGCGATACGGCAAACCGCGCGACTGCATGATTTCCCACACCTGATAGAAGTGGTGCAGCTCCTCTTTCACCAGCAGCACCATCATCTCCACCAAATCATCGGCCCACGGCAGCTCATTGCGCACGATAATGCTTTTGGTCAGATTCTTGTGGGCATTGATAAAGTTACCGTCCTGCTCGTCGCGGTAGATAAAATCTTCATACGGCTTGAGCCACGCCAGAATGGCATCACCACTTGGCTTATCCGCCACGTATTTACGGATGATGAACACCGCGGTTTGCGCGGCTTTCAATTCACAAACCATGTGATCGGTGAGCAGCAACGTCAGATTTTCCGGCTTGCGCGCTTCATCAATCCACGCTTGTGGCGTGCGGCAATGCAGGAATTGATAGATCGGTTCTAATAGCGGAGCGTAATTCATGGGCAGTCTTTTGTCTTACGGGGAAACGTGTTCAGGGCGGCGAGTGCCGCCCATTAATGCTTAGTGACGCACACCGTTGTCTTCTTCGTCGTCGATGAACTCGCCATCGTCGTCTTCATCTTCGGCATCAGGATCTTCAAAGTAGGTGCCCCACCCGTCGTAATCGACGTTGTAGCTGCCCGCCAGATTCACCAGTTGCTCAACCTGCGCATCAATCAGCTCTGGCTTCAACGCGCCTTCGCTCAGGATATCCACACACATTACGGTGGTGCCGTCTTCCAGCTCCAGCTCTTCTGGCTCGCTCACTTCGTAGCCCAGCTTGAAGGCATCAACCGCGACCTTCTCCAGCGAGTCGAAGTTGTTGCAGGAGAGATGATGCTCAATAGTGTAAAGCGCATCTGGATCGCTGCCGTCTTCCAGCAACTCTTCAATGATCAGTCGCGTCTCTTCGCGCTGTTCTTCCAGCAATGCTTCATATGCCATGGGTGTGTCCTCAAATATTCGGCTGAATTCAATTATTTTCCCACACTGCCTCGCGCGCCACTACACAAAACAACAAGTTTCTTAACGCCAGGGTTGAAAATGCATATTCATACGGTTAAATTGAATTTTAATTCATTTAATGTAGTCATCCGGAGCGCTGTATGAGTCAGCTACATCAAAGACATTTCCTGAGATTGCTGGATTTCACCCCAGCCGAAATCGATTCTCTGCTGAGTCTGGCAGGTGAATTAAAACACGCAAAGAAAAATGCCAGCGAAACGCAGTACCTGAAAGGCAAAAACATCGCGCTCATCTTCGAAAAAGACTCGACTCGTACCCGATGCTCTTTCGAAGTTGCCGCTTACGATCAGGGCGCTAACGTCACCTATCTCGGCCCAAGCGGCAGCCAAATCGGCCATAAAGAGTCGATGAAAGACACCGCGCGCGTGCTGGGACGCATGTATGACGGTATTCAGTATCGCGGCTACGGCCAGGAACTGGTGGAAACCTTAGCGGAATTCGCTGGCGTGCCAGTGTGGAACGGCCTGACCACCGAATTCCATCCCACGCAACTGCTGGCCGATCTGCTGACAATGCAGGAACATCTGCCGGGTAAATCGCTGAATGAAATGACGCTGGTTTACGTCGGCGATGCACGCAACAACATGGGCAACAGCATGCTGGAAGCCGCTGCGCTGGTCGGCCTCGATCTGCGTCTGGTGGCGCCAAAAGGCTGCTGGCCGGAAGCGGAACTGGTGGAGCAGTGCCGCGTGGCCGCACAGCAAACCGGTGGCAAAATCACCCTGACTGAAGATATAGCCGAAGGCGTGCAAGGTGCCGACTTCATCTACACGGATGTGTGGGTGTCGATGGGCGAAGCCAAATCGGTGTGGGAAGATCGCATCGCCCTGCTGCGTCCTTATCAGGTTAATAGCGCGATGCTGGCGCTGACCGGCAATCCGCAGGTGAAGTTCCTGCACTGCTTACCGGCCTTCCATGACGACAAAACCACGCTGGGCCGTCAAATGGCCGAGCAGCACGGTTTGCACGATGGCATGGAAGTGAGTAATGAGGTGTTTGAATCTGCGCACAGCATCGTGTTCGATCAGGCTGAAAACCGCATGCACACCATTAAAGCGGTGATGGTCGCGACGCTCGGCAAGCTATGATTGGTGGAGCCGCAAACGTTTACCTCGCGCGCGATATTTGCTTGATGCAAATCAGTGAATGCGTATAATGCGGCCCAATTTGCCGGAGGAAACATGCAACAGCGCAGCGCACAATTTGACGCTCAACGACGCCTGACAGCGGGCGGCGCATCTGTTTCTTTCCGTCATCAATCGATCGTAAAAAAAGCCCCTTAAGCAGGGGCTTTTTTTTGTCCGCAATCCGGCAGCGCAGAGGAGAACGCTATGGCCAACCCGCTATACCGCAAGCACATTATTTCCATCAACGATCTCAACCGCGACGAGCTGGAGCTGGTGCTGCATACCGCTGCCCAGCTGAAAGCCAATCCCCAGCCGGAGCTGCTGAAACACAATGTGATCGCCAGCTGCTTCTTTGAGGCTTCAACGCGTACGCGTTTGTCGTTTGAAACCGCGATGCATCGTCTCGGCGCGTCAGTGGTAGGCTTCGCCGACGGTAGCAACACCTCGCTCGGCAAGAAAGGCGAAACCCTCGCCGATACCATTTCGGTGATTGGGACTTACGTTGATGCCATCGTGATGCGTCATCCGCAGGAAGGCGCCGCGCGTCTGGCGACGGAATTCTCCGGCGGCATTCCAATCCTCAACGCCGGTGATGGCGCCAACCAGCATCCAACGCAAACGCTGCTCGATCTCTTCACCATCCGCGAAACGCAAAATCGCCTGGATAACCTGAATGTGGCAATGGTCGGCGACCTGAAATATGGCCGCACCGTGCATTCACTGACGCAGGCGCTGGCGAAGTTTGATGGCAACCGCTTCTTCTTTATCGCGCCGGATGCGCTGGCGATGCCTGCGTACATCACCGATATGCTGGATGAGCAGAACATTGCCTGGTCACGCCACGACACCATCGAAGAAGTGATGCCAGAACTCGATATTCTGTATATGACGCGCGTGCAGAAAGAGCGCCTCGATCCGTCGGAATACGCCAACGTTAAAGCACAGTTCATTCTGCGTGCCGCTGATTTAGCCGGCGCGCGCGACAACATGAAAGTGCTGCATCCGCTGCCGCGTATCGACGAGATCACCACCGACGTGGATAGCACGCCGCACGCCTGGTATTTTCAGCAGGCTGGAAATGGCATCTTCGCTCGCCAGGCGCTGCTGGCGCTGGTACTGAATCGCGAACTGGCACTGTAAGGAGAAAGCGATGACTCACGATAATAAATTGCAGGTTGAAGCCATCAAACGCGGCACGGTGATTGACCATATCCCGGCGCAGGTCGGCTTTAAGTTACTGTCGCTGTTTCGTCTGACCGAAACCGATCAGCGCATCACTATCGGCCTCAACTTGCCGTCGGGCGAGATGGGCCGTAAAGATCTGATCAAGATCGAAAATACCTTCCTGACCGACGATCAGATCAATCAGTTGGCGGTGTATGCGCCGCTCGCCACGGTAAACCGCATTGACGAATACGAAGTGGTGGCGAAGATCGCCCCCACCTTGCCGGATCGTATTGACCGCGTGCTGACCTGCCCGAACAGCAACTGTATCAGCCGTAACGAGCCGGTGTTCACCAGTTTTGCGGTGAAAAAGCGCGAAGATGATGTGCATCTGAAGTGCAAATATTGCGAGAAAGAGTTCGCGCGCCACGTGGTGCTCGGTCACTGGTAATCGCCCGCGTCGTCCCTATAATGGGACGATTCATTTCGCGGCGGACATCGGTCGGCCGCGCACTTTCAAGGAGAAACAATGTCTCGCGAAATCAGTACTTCAAACGCACCCGCAGCGATTGGCCCTTACGTGCAGGGCGTGGATCTCGGCAGCATGATCATCACTTCAGGCCAGATCCCGGTTGATCCGGTCACCGGCGCCGTTGCCGACGATGTCTCCGCGCAGGCACGTCAATCACTGGAAAATGTGAAGGCGATTGTCGAAGCCGCCGGCCTGAAAGTGGGCGATATCGTGAAAACCACCGTGTTTGTGAAGGATTTGAATGACTTCGCCACCGTGAACGCGACCTATGAAGCGTTCTTCACCGAGCACAACGCCAGCTTCCCGGCGCGTTCGTGCGTGGAAGTGGCGCGCCTGCCGAAAGATGTGAAGATTGAGATCGAGGCGATTGCGGTACGTCGTTGATTTGGTTAGTGCTGGCTGTCCCCCATCCCGGCCTTCCCCCGCAAGCGGGGGAAGGAGATGCTGCCACATGCAGCTTCATCACTGACATATGGCAGCCTCTTCCTCCCCCATTTATGGGGGAGGACCGAGGAGGGGGACAGCCCGCACATCCCCCTATTTAAACGATCGCAACAACTTCTCCAGCGGCCGCACCAGCGCCAGCACTGTCTCATCCTGTACCTGCGCTGCCGCATCCAGTTGTGAATGCATCTGCGCCACCTCACCTGCGCCATACGCCTGATTACGTTCCAGCGCATTGACCAAATCCAGTCCCATTCGGCTCAACTCTGCTACTTGCTGTACTTGCTGCTGCAGCGGCTTGAGCTGATAGCTGCCCAAAATCAGCGGCATCACCGCATCGCTGTTGTTCTGCCAGCGCTGCAATTGCTGACGGATGGCATGCGCCGCCGCATGATCGGCGCGATTGGCGATCAAGCGATCCACCTGCTTATCCAGCACACGCACCGCGTTGCTCTCGGCAGGCAACACATCCGCCAAACGATTGAGCGGTTCAAAGTAGTCGTAATGTCCCGCCTGAAATTTCAGATGCTGGCGCGTGTAGTACTGCGCTGGCTCCAGCACTTCGGCCAATATGCGCAGCGGCGTGATGTCGCTGCTGTTCGCCAGTCGCATCATCTGCACTTCAGCCTGCTGATGCTGCTGCAAGCCGACTGAAACAGTGCCCCAGCGATCCACCGCGCTCAGGCGCTGATACATGTTATCGCTGTCGGTGACATCCTGCGCCGACCATAACCGCTCCGCCACCACAAAGGCGCGCGGCCACAGGCGTGTATCGATTACCCGGCTGTTAACATTCTCCGCCCACAGCGCCGCTTCGCCGCCGATCAGGTTGTTCTGCATCTGTTGCGGCGTCGGCAGCGATGGCGCAATGCCGGTTGGCACCTGCGGCAACTTGCTGCCTTCTGCGGGATAGCGCACATTGCCCACCAGCATATAACCGGTCAGCTTGTCTTGCGTTAGCGTCACCATCGGCTGGAATGGCCCCATCCACGTATCGACGCTGAACGTCAGCTGTGTGGGCGACAGCCAGCGGATATCACTGACCATGCGACGCGCTTTGCCGCTGAAATCGATAAAGCCGCGCCAGCCGTTTTTCCCTTCTATCAGGGTAAAGCTGCCTTTCAGCGCGCTGCCTTTCAAACGCGGCATGGTGAATTGCCAGCTCTGCGCCTGCTCACCTGCCTGCACCTGATCCGCGCCGTTAAGCCCCTGCGGCCAGGGTTCATTGCGATAGTGATAGGCGGCGGTTTGCGGCTGATCGAGATAGAAACCGGTGGAGAGAATGCCGCGAAAGTCGTTTTTCGCCACCGTGCCCAACGCATCCTGTCCTTGCCACGATTGAATCAGAATGCTTTTAGGCAGATCAGGATGGTAAACCTCATCCCAGCCGATCATGCGGCGCTGATGCGCTTCAAGGATTTTCTCAACGCGCTGATTAAACCAGGCTTGCAGCGCATGCGTATCCTTTAAACCGTGGTCGCGCATAAACTGCTGAATGCGTGTGGAATCATTCCACTGGGTTGGATCAACCTCATCACCGCCAATGTGGATGTAGGGATCGGGGAAGATCGCCGTCACTTCGCCCATTAAGGTGTCGATAAAGCGAAATACTGCTTCGTTGCTGGGATCGAGCAGCGGCTTAAACACGCCCCAGCCGCGCTCCATCTGATACGGTCCCGGCGCGCTCATTAACTCCGGCATCGCTACTGCTATCGCCGACGCATGACCGGGCAGATCGATTTCCGGTACCACGCGTACGCCGCGCTGCGTGGCGTAGCGCACCACATCGCGCATCTGCTGCTGCGTGTAGTACAAGCCGTCGCTGGCTTTCTCCTGCAGCTGCGGATAGTGGCTGGAGGCAAATCGCCAACCTTGATCGTCGGTTAAGTGCCAGTGAAACACGTTCATACGCGCGGCGGCGATGCCGTCGATTTGTCGTTTCACGGCCTCAATTGGCAGGAAGTGGCGTGCCGAATCGATCAGCACGCCGCGCCACGGAAAGCGCGGTTTGTCGTCAATGGTGACGTAGGGAATTTCGGTGCCATTTTCGGTGTTTTCAATCAGCTGCAACACGGTTTCCATGCCGCGCATCGCGCCAAAGCGCGTGTTGGCTTTCAGCAAGACGCCATCGCTGTTAACCAGCAGATGATAACTTTCGTCGCTGTCTGGCTGGGGAAGCGGATCAACCGCCTGCGCGATTTGCACCTGAATGCTGGGATGATCGCTGGATGCGCTGGTCGGCAGCAGCGGCCAGCCGGTTTGCCGCGCAATGCGCGCGCGCCAGCGCGATTCAGCACCTTCCAGATGATCGCCCGAGATATGCAACGTGAGCTGAGGTGTTAACGCATACGCCCCGCCGCCGCCTGGCTGCACAACGCTCTGTGGCCACGGCATCAGCGGTAAATCTCCGGCCGGCGCGGCGAAGGCGGAAAAAGTCATGGATAAACAACAGGCAAGCAGAGTTCTTTGCAATGACATCTGGGCATCCTTGTAAATGAAACAACGGACCAAAATGGGCAAAAGGCCCATTAAACCTGTTTCGCTTTGCAAAGCAAGTGGCGACGGACTGAAATCAAGGCAGGTTAAAACTTTTAACGCCGTCGTCACCATTGCACGGCTTTCATTCCTGGTTGTGGCTTCTTTGCTGTAGGTCAAAGCGGGGGCGATTAATCTCAGCGCAAACACCACATATAGCGATTAAACTCCTTAAAATTATCTACATATAGTTTCATGGAGAAGAAATGGCGACGGTGGTGATTAAGCGTGACGGCTGCAGAGTGCCGTTTGATGCGCAGCGGATCGAGGCGGCAGTCAACGCGGCTGCAGCTGCGGTACAAATCGATGATACGGCGTGGTGCGCGCAAGTGGCGGCGCAGGTTAGTCAACAGCTGGCTGACAAGGCTGAAGTGGATATCCGCGACATTCAGTGTGCGGTGGAGGAGACGCTAATGAGCGGACGCTGGCCGCAGCTGGCGCGTGCCTACATCGAATATCGCCATGACCGCGATTTAGCACGCGAGCAGCGCGGTAAACTGCATCACGCTATTCGCGGTTTAGTGGAGCAAACCAACGCCGCGCTACTCAATGAAAACGCGAATAAAGACAGCAAAGTGATTCCCACCCAGCGCGATCTGCTGGCTGGCATCGTCGCCAAACATTACGCTCAGCAGCAACTCTTGCCACGCGATGTGGTGCTGGCGCATGAACGTGGTGACATCCACTATCACGATCTCGACTATTCTCCGTTCTTCCCGATGTTTAACTGCATGCTAATCGATCTGCACGGCATGCTGACCCACGGTTTTAAGATGGGCAACGCCGAGATCGAGCCGCCCAAATCAATCGCCACCGCCACGGCGGTGACCGCACAGATCATCGCGCAGGTCGCCAGCCACATTTACGGCGGCACCACCATCAATCGCATTGATGAAGTGCTGGCACCTTTCGTTACGCTCAGTCTGGAAAAACACCGCTCGGTGGCGCTGGAATGGCAGATTCCGGATGCCGAAGCCTATGCGCGCGTTCGCACCGAGAAAGAGTGCTACGACGCGTTTCAGTCGCTGGAATATGAAGTGAATACGCTGCACACCGCCAACGGCCAGACGCCGTTTGTCACCTTTGGCTTTGGTCTCGGCACCGACTGGGCCGCGCGCCTGATCCAGCAATCCATTCTGCGCAACCGCATTGCCGGATTGGGCAAAAATCATAAAACCGCAGTGTTCCCGAAACTGGTGTTTGCAATCCGCGAAGGCGTAAATCGTCGGCCTGGCGATGTTAATTACGATATCAAGCAGCTGGCGTTAGAGTGCGCCAGCAAGCGCATGTATCCGGATATCCTCAACTACGAAAAAGTGGTGGAAGTGACCGGCTCGTTTAAAACGCCGATGGGCTGCCGTAGCTTCCTTGGCGTCTACGAGGAGAACGGCGAGCAGATTCACGAAGGCCGCAACAATATTGGCGTCATTAGCCTCAATCTGCCACGTATCGCGCTGCAGGCCAAAGGCGATGAAGCGCAGTTCTGGCGCTTGCTCGATGAACGTCTGGCGCTGGCGAAACGTGCCTTAATGACGCGTATCGCCCGGTTGGAAAAAACCAAAGCGCGCGTAGCGCCGATTCTCTATATGGAAGGTGCCTGCGGCGTGCGCCTGAAAGCGGATGACGAAGTGGGCGCCATTTTCCGCAACGGCCGCGCCTCAATTTCCCTTGGCTACATCGGCTTGCATGAAACGCTGAATGCGCTGAGCGGCAACCAAGTGCATCCGTATGACGCCGATTACCTGCGGGAAAAAGGCGTGGCGATTGTCACGCACCTGCGCCGCGCGGTGGATGCGTGGAAAGCGGAAACCGGCTACGGCTTCAGCTTGTACAGCACGCCGAGCGAGAATCTGTGCGACCGCTTCTGTCGCCTCGATGCCGCCGAATTTGGCGTGGTGGCCGGCGTTACCGACAAAGGGTATTACACCAATAGCTTCCATCTCGACGTGGAGAAGAAGGTCAATCCGTACGACAAGATCGACTTTGAAGCGCCCTATCCCGCCATCGCTAACGGCGGATTCATCTGTTACGGCGAATATCCCAACATCCAGCACAACCTCAAGGCGCTCGAAGATGTCTGGGATTACAGCTATCACCGCGTGCCCTATTACGGCACCAATACGCCGATTGATGAGTGCTACGAATGCGGCTTTAGCGGCGAGTTCAGCTGCACCAGCAAAGGGTTTACCTGCCCATGCTGTGGTAATTACGATCCGGCGCGCGTGTCGGTGACGCGCCGCGTGTGCGGCTATCTCGGCAGCCCGGATGCGCGTCCGTTTAACGCCGGTAAGCAGCAAGAAGTACAGCGGCGCGTTAAACATCTGGAGACAGGAAAACTGGGATGATGCGCATCCACGGCTATTATCCGGTTGATATCGTTAACGGGCCCGGCACGCGCTGCACGCTGTTTGTCGCGGGCTGCGAACATCAATGTCGCGGCTGCTACAACCAAAGCACGTGGCGGCTGGATTCCGGCGTGCCGTTTACGCTGGAGATGGAAGAGCAGCTGATCGCCGATCTTAACGATCGGCGCATTGCGCGCCAGGGCTTGTCGCTGAGCGGCGGCGATCCGCTGCATCCGCACAACGTGCCGCATATACGTCGTCTGGTGAAACGCGTGCGGCGTGAGTGTCCGGATAAGGATATCTGGCTGTGGACCGGATATGAAATGACGGAACTCAGCGCGGCGCAGCGCGAAGTGGTGGAGGAAATTGATGTGCTGATTGATGGACGTTTTATCGAAGCGGAGAAAGATGCGCGGCTGCTGTGGCGTGGCAGCCGCAATCAGAAGATTTGGTGGTTACGCCAGCCACAAGGCGAGCACGCCGAGCAGCATGCCGCTGCCTGCCACGCCGATCAGCGCGATCCACAGCGCCCGTGCGGGAAAGGCGCGATGCAGCATCAATAACGACGGCACACTCACGGCGGGCAGCGTGACTAATAACGCCAGCGCGGGCGCAATGCCCATGCCCGCCAGCATCATGGTCTGCACAATCGGGATTTCCGCGGCGGTAGGAATCACAAACAGGCAGCCGGCGATTGCCATCAACATCACCCAAAACAGCGTATTACCCACCGCGCCATCCGCGTGCGGGAACAGCCACACGCGCGCGGCGCCGAGCAACAATACCGCGACGATATACAGCGGAATGGTGTTGCAGAACAGTCGCCACATCACCCGCAGCCAGCGTGACAGAAACGGCTGTTCATCGCGGGCCGGGATAACGGGCGCGGTAACGACCTGATCCGGCACGCTGCGCTGCACCAGCCACGCGATGCCCAACACCATCATCAAACCTGCCACCAGCCGAATCGCCGCAAAATGCCAGCCGAGCACAAAGCCCATAAAAATCAGCGTGGCAGGATTGAGCAGCGGATTCGCCAGCCAGAACGCCATCGCCGCACCGCTGGAAACCTGTGACTGACGTAAGCCAGCGGTTACCGGCGCCGCACAGCAGCTGCACATCATGCCCGGCAAACCTAATCCAGTGCCCATCAGCGTCGAGCCAAAGCGTGAGCTACCCATCAGACGCAGCAGCCAGGCGCGCGGAATCAGCACCTGCACCAACGATCCGAGGATCACCCCGAGCACGGCCGCTTTCCACACGGCGAGGAAATAGACCATGGCGTAATCGAGCGCCGCGCGCCACGGTGAGCCCGCCGCATTGGCCAGAATCGATTTACCGATCGAATGCGTTTCGGCAGCAGTAAAGGCTTTACCGTAATAAGGCTGCCATTTGACATACCACAGGCCGATTACTACCACGGCGAGGAACAGCAGCGGTTTCCACCAGGCGAAGCGTGTCGCCGGGGCATGAGAAGTGAGTTGGGTCATCACGGAATTCCGTATTCAACTGAATAACGATGCCGCGTTAGGATACGCGGCGGAAAGGCCTTAGTGTCATTCAGGTCATTTCATTGCGCCATGTGGAAATCGCCTAAACTTGATCCGGCGCGGAAATTTACCTCCCGGAAGAATTGCCGGCTGGCTTGCTTTTTGCGACATGGCTACCAGGCTTGTTGGGTTAGAAGTGCAACGAACATAAGGTTCGTGATCAACAAGGAGGAAAAAGATGAGCAAGAAAATAGCGGTACTGATTACCAATGAATTTGAAGACTCAGAGTTTACCTCACCGGCGGAGGCTTACACTCAGGCGGGCCATGAAGTGGTTACCATCGAGTTTAAGGCCGGCAACATCGTTAAAGGGAAGCAGGGTAAAGCTGAGGTCAACATCGACAAGGCTATTGATGATGTGAATGCAACCGAGTTCGATGCGCTGCTGCTGCCCGGTGGACACTCGCCCGATGCCCTGCGCGGTGACGATCGTTTCGTCAACTTCACCAGGGAGTTTGTCGCCAGCGGCAAGCCGGTGTTTGCCATTTGCCATGGCCCGCAGCTGCTGATCAGCGCGAACGGCGTGCGCGGCCGCAAAATGACCAGCGTAAAAGCCATCGCCATCGATCTGCGTAATGCCGGTGCGGATTTTTACGATAAAGAAGTGGTGGTGGATGATGACAAGTTAGTTACCAGCCGCACGCCTGAAGACCTGCCCGCGTTTAATCGCGAGTCGCTGCGGATTTTGAACGCGGCCTGATAGTTTTTCCTGCATTGGGGTCGCCGTGAATGGCGGCCCTAAGGCCGGGTCCAGATAATCTTTTTGCCAAAGCCCAGCGCATTGTCGGTCATCTTCACTTCGTCGAGCACGATTTCCCACAACGGTGCGGTGACTTTCTTTGCCACTGGAAAACGCTTCTGATAAGCGTGACGCGCCAGCACTTCCCTTTCTCCACTTAGCAGCTGAATCACGCCGCGATACTGCACGCCTTTAATCAGCAGCACACTTTTTGGCTGGCCATTCACCGTGCCCGCCACGCGCGGATTTGACTGGATTAATGCGCCATGGCGCGTGTCTGGTGCAGTCATCAGCCAGAACGCCATGTTCGCGGCATCAAATACATAAAAGCAGTTGGCACACCACAGATCGTCGCCATGGCTGGCAGATAACGACAGCACGTGCTGTTTTTTTAAGTAGCGAATCAGATGAGCATGGTCGGACAAAATTGGACTCCGTGCGGCGAATAGCGATGCGGCCTGAAGCGCGCTACACTGCCTGCCAGCTAATTTTCGGGATAAGTATGATGGAACAAGGCTGGCAGCTTTATCTGCTACAAACCGCCGCAGGGATGCTGTATACCGGCATCACCACCGATGTTAATCGTCGGCTGCAACAGCATCAGCAGGGACGCGGCGCGCGTTCGCTGCGTGGCAAGGGCCCGCTGACGCTGGTGTTTCACTGCGATGCGGGCGATCGGGCGGCGGCGTCACGCCTGGAATATCAGGTGAAGCAGCTGAGCCGCGCGCAAAAGCTGCTGCTGGTTGCACAGCAGCCGCCCTGCTTAGTGGCCTGGTTTAGTCGAAACGGTTAAACGGCAGCGCGAATTCGATCAGCCCTTCTACATCATCAAACGCATCGTCTGCCAGTTTGTAAACCTGAAAGGCCGCTTCACTGCCTAACCAGCGACAGTGCAAACCATGACGTGCCGCCGGTTCAAAGCCGAGTGGATTGTAGAACTCAGGATCGCCCAGCACCACCACGGCGCTGTAGCTGAACTCATTAAGTGAATCCAATCCTTCATACACCAGCCGTTTAGCAAGGCCCTGTTTGCGCACCGATTCATCCACGGCGAGCGGCGCCAAAGCGACCCAGTTGCGGTCTTCTCCCTGCAGGGTCACCGGACTGAAAGCGGCATAACCCAGAACCTGACCTTCATCATCCGTGGCAACTACACCGAGAGTCAGCAAGCCATCTTCGCGCAGTTGCTGTATCAGTTCCGCTTCGGCAGCGGTAGCAAAACTGCGCTTTAACAGGCTATCGATGCCTGCTGCATCAACGCCAATTTCAGTACGAATCAACATGAGATCCCCGCGCGCGCCTCAGTGGCCTTCGCGTCCTGTTTCATTCCTGTCTCAATAAAAGCAGCGAGCTGCTGCAATCCCGTGCGTAATGGCGTGGGCATGGCATCCAGTTCAATGGCATCCATTAGGTTTTTCACCTCAAGTCCCAGCTCAGTGTCACCTTCAATCACCAGACGGCGTTGAAAGAACAACATATCGGGATCCGCTTTGCGTGCTGCCACCAGCAACAGATCGTTGGCTTCACCGCGAAACCAGACATCAGCCTCAGTGTCGCGCGAAACGGTCAGGCGCCCTGCTTGCAGGGTGGTGATCCAGCGCAGATTCACATCGGCAACCTCAATCCCCAGATAACGCCCTTCCAGAAAGTCTAACTCACCTTCAGACAAAGCATGACGAAATTGCCAGTTTAGGAGTTGTTGCAGAATAGCTTTTTTTAGCGGGAAAGGGGTAATGGAAACAGGTAAAGCAAGGAATTCTGGCCCTTTTTCAACAATCAGACCGCGTAAGCGCGCAAACATCATCGTCATTCCCTTCAGAAAATTTCATCTATTTTGCCACATCTGACCGGCTTCGCCTCCACTGAGATCAAGGAAATCGCCGCCTGGCTGGACGAAAAACCTTCATTCCCGATCATCAATGCCGCTTTCACTGCCTTAAATCAACATTGCTGTCGGGTCAGTTATTTACACTCTTCGGCTTCAGAATCCGGGGAGGAAAATGTATGGAACTGCTGTGTCCGGCGGGGAATTTGCCTGCGCTGAAATCGGCGGTGGAGCATGGTGCTGACGCGGTGTATGTCGGCCTGAAAGACGATACCAATGCCCGCCACTTTGCTGGCCTCAATTTTACCGATAAGAAACTGGCTGAAGCCGCGCGCTATCTGCATCAGCATCGGCGCAAACTGCATGTGGCGATCAACACCTTCGCCCACCCTGATGGCATCAATCGCTGGCAAAGCGCGATTGATGTTGCCGCTCAGAACGGCGCGGATGCGTTGATTCTGGCGGATATTGCCACGCTGGAGTATGCGGCAAAACACTATCCGCAGGTTGAGCGTCACCTTTCGGTACAGGCCTCTGCCACCAATCTGCAGGCCATCCATTTTTACCATCGTCATTTTCAACTCAGCCGCGTGGTGCTGCCGCGCGTGCTGTCGATGCATCAGGTCAAACAGCTGGCGCGTGAAACGCCGGTCCCGCTGGAAGTGTTCGCTTTCGGTAGCCTGTGCATTATGGCTGAAGGCCGCTGCTACCTCTCTTCCTGGCTGACCGGCGAGTCGCCTAACAGTGCGGGAGCCTGCTCGCCGGCGAAATTTGTGCGTTGGCAGCAGACGCCAAAAGGCATGGAATCGCGCCTGAATGAGGTGCTGATTGACCGTTACGCACCCGACGAGAGCGCTGGCTATCCCACCTTGTGCAAAGGCCGTTATGAAGTGGATAACCAGCTCTATCACGTACTGGAGGAGCCCACCAGCCTGAACACCTTGTCGCTGCTGCCTGAACTGCTGCGCGCCAACATTGCCTCGGTGAAAATTGAAGGACGCCAGCGCAGTCCGGCCTATGTGGCGCAGGTAGCGAAAGTGTGGCGTCAGGCCATTGATCGCTGCATGGCATCGCCGGAACAGTATGCCGTGCAGGAACCCTGGATGCAGGCGTTGGGCGAGTTATCAGAAGGCAGCCAAACCACGCTCGGTGCTTATCACCGTGACTGGCAATAAGGAGATCGCATGAAATACGCCATCGGGCCGGTGCTGTGGTACTGGCCAACTGCAACGCTGGAAACCTTTTATCAACGCGCCGCCGAGAGCAGCGCGGAGATCATTTATCTCGGCGAAGCCGTCTGCAGTAAAAGACGCGCCACCTCGTTCCATCAATGGATGGACATCGCGCGCATGCTGGCGCTGCAGGGCAAGCAAGTGGTGCTGAGTACGTTGGCACTGCTGCAGTCGCCATCGGAAGTCAAAGAGCTGCGCCGCTATGTCGATAACGGTGAGTTCCTGCTGGAAGCCAATGATATCGGCACCGTGAATATGGCGGCGGAGCGCAAATTGCCGTTTGTCGCCGGCCCGACACTGAATGTGTATAACGCGCAGACGCTGCAACTGTTGCTGAAAGAAGGCATGACGCGCTGGTGCATTCCGGTGGAGATGTCCCGCGACTGGCTGATTCAACTGCTGCAACAGTGCGATGCGGCGGGTGTGCGCGAACAATTTGAGGTGGAAGTGCTTGGCTATGGTCATCTGCCGCTGGCGCTGTCAGCACGCTGCTTTACCGCACGCGCTGAGAATCGTGGCAAAGATGATTGCCAAACCTGCTGCATCAATTACCCAACCGGCCGCCGCGTGCTCTCGCAGGAAGGCCAGCAGGTGTTTGTGCTCAACGGCATTCAGACCATGAGCGGCTATTGCTACAACCTCGGCAATGACCTGAGCGGCATGCATAACTGGATCGACATTGTACGTTTGTCGCCCCAGGGCGAAAGTACACTCGCCGAAGTGGATCGCTTCCGCGCCAACGAAGCCGGTCAGGCACCGCTAATGATGGCGCGCGGCAGTGATTGTAATGGTTATTGGCGTCGCCTGGCGGGAATGGCACTGGAAGGCGGCAGGTAAAGGCACATTCCGGCTATATTCCTGCTGTTATTAGCAGTTTTAATATAGGTAACGATGAGTAATACTCACAAGCGCAGGTCCGAATAAACACCTGCGCCATCCCTATTTGGAGTGCCCATGTCTGAGAAAAAAACTGTTCGCCTGTCCGTGTTGGATCTGGCCCCTATTCCACAAGGTTCCACTGCACGCGACGCGTTCCATAATTCGCTGGCACTGGCCCGTCAATCCGAAGCATTGGGCTTTCACCGCTACTGGCTGGCGGAACACCATAATATGACGGGGATTGCCAGCGCCGCGACGTCAGTGCTGATTGGCTATTTAGCGGCTAATACCGAAACGCTGCGCCTTGGTTCAGGCGGCATTATGCTGCCCAATCACGCGCCGCTGGTGATCGCCGAACAGTTTGGTACCCTCGAGTCACTCTATCCTGGGCGCATCGATTTGGGACTGGGCCGCGCGCCGGGTTCCGACCAACGCACCATGCTGGCGTTGCGTCGTCATCTTTCCAGCGGCCAGGCAGATAGTTTTCCGGAAGATGTCTCTGAACTGATTCGCTGGTTTGACGCCGAAGAGGGAGAACATCCACCAGTACAACCGGTTCCAGGTTTAGGATTGAAAATTCCGGTGTGGCTGCTCGGTTCCAGCCTGTACAGCGCGCAACTGGCCGCTCAGCTGGGTTTGCCGTTTGCATTTGCCTCGCATTTCGCGCCGGATCTGCTGTTCCAGGCGCTGCATCTCTATCGTGAGAAATTCAAACCTTCCGCACGTCTGGCGAAGCCATATGCGATGGTGTGCGTCAACGTCGTCGCAGCCGATAGCGAACGTGACGCTCGCTTCCTGTTCACCTCGATGCAGCAGCAGTTTATTAATCTGCGTCGCGGCAAACCGGGTCCGCTGCCTGCGCCGGTGGAGAACATGGATAATCTGTGGTCGCCGTCCGAGCAATATGGCGTGCAGCAGGCACTCAGCATGTCGATTGTCGGCGATAGCGATAAAGTCCGCAGCGGCCTCGCCGCGCTGATGCGTGAAACCCAGGCGGACGAGATTATGGTTAACGGCCAGATTTACGATTCGCAGGCGCGTCTGCGCTCCTTCGCGCTGGCAATGGAAGCAGCGCGCACGCTGTAAACCTCATTGCGGTGGGTTTAACCACTCTGGGCCCACCGCAATGGTTCGCACGTCTCGCGCCGGTGACTGACCGTGAAAACGGCTGTATTCACGACTGAACTGCGAAGCACTTTGATAACCCACCCGATAACCCGCCGTGCCGGCATCCAGCTTCTCAATCAACATCAAACGCCGCGCCTCGTTGAGCCGCAGCTGCTTTTGATACTGCATCGGCGTCATCGCCGTTACCGCTTTAAAGTGATGATGCAGCGACGAAATACTCATCCCTACGCTGCTCGCCAGAAAATCCATTTTCAACGGCTGATGAAAGTTTTCGCGTAGCCAACGCGCGGCGCGCGCCACTTTGTTGCCTGGCCGTTCCGTCAACGCCATGTTGAGAATGCGCGGCCCTTCGGGTCCAGTCAGCAAACGATAGAAAATCTCCTGCTCAATCAACGGTGCCAGCGCGGCTATGTCCTGCGGGTGATCCAGCAACTCGACTAAACGCATCACCGCATCCACCAACGGTGGCGCGACTTTATGCACGGCGATACCGCGCTCGCTCACCGCCGTGCTGCCGAGTTGATGGTGCGGAAAGTGTTCCAGATAACGCATCAGACGCGTTTCGTTAATGGTGATGCCCACACCAAGATTCGGTTTCTCTGGCGTTGCCATGACCACGCAGGATTGCACCGGCATATCAAGCGTCACCAACAGTAAATCGCCCGGCCCGTAATGCATCACTTCATCACCCATGCGCAGCGCTTTTTGCCCCTGCGCGATCAGGGCAAAGCTCGCCCAGGTCGCCACATGCGCCAAACTGGTGGGCTGAGAACTGCGGCCGAAAGAGAGAAAGTCGATTGGGCAATAGTGACGACCATCCTGCGGTGCGTGGCGAGCAATAATTGCCACCAACTGCTGCCATTGTTCCTGATGAATCATGCGATCGGTGCTCCGCGGTAAGAAATCACTGAGTGGATATTCTCGCTTGCGGTTGGCGCTGCGACTAGTCCTTGAACAGCAGATTTGCAGGATCGTGCAAGAAGCTTGCAGGATTGCGCTACCACCCGATTGTATGGACAGCGCATGCTTTATTTTCCCCGAAATCTCAGGTGGAGAGACACGATGAAAACACTTGAAGGCAAAATTGCGCTGGTGACGGGCGCTTCGAAAGGCATTGGTGCCGCCATCGCCATGACTTTCGCGGCGGCCGGTGCTCGGGTGGTGGTGAATTATCTTCAGGACGAAGTGGGTGCGGCGGATGTGGTGACCGACATTCAGGAGCTGGGTAGCGACGCCATCGCCGTACAGGCTGATATCTCACGCGAGGCCGATGTGCAGCGCTTGTTCGCTAGCAGCATTGAGCAGTTTGGCGCGCCCGATATTGTGGTGAATAACGCCGGCATTTTTCACCACGGTGACTTTGCCGAGCTTAGCCTCAGCGAGATGCAGCAGCAGCTGAATGTGAATCTGCTGGGCACCTTGCTGGTGTGTCAGCAGGCGGCAAAACATTTCCCCGCAGGCGGCGGTTCCATCATCAACCTTAGCGCTTTAAATAGCCAACGCTGCACGCCCGGCTCGGTGCTTTGGGCAGCAACCAAAGGCGCGATCGATACCTTAACGCAGGGCCTCGCACGCGAGCTTGGGCCACGTAATATTCGCGTCAATGCGTTAGCACCCGGCATTATTTTGACCGAAGGTTTGCTGGCGGCGAAGAAGATGCACCCGGAGTTGAAAGCACAGCTGATAGCGGCAACGCCGCTCGGACGCTTTGGCTTGCCGGAAGATGTGGCGCAGGTGGCGCTGTTTCTGGCGTCAGAAGAGTCAGCTTACGTTAGCGGTGAACGCGTGCTGATTGCTGGTGGCGTGTAAAATTTACCTTCCACGCGCATAAAAAAAGGGACGCATCAGCGTCCCTTTTTACTTTTCGCGTTTATCGCTTATGCGTCACGACGACGTGGTGCAGCAGCGCCTTCTGGACGCGGGCCACGACCACCTTCACGGCTGAAGCGTCCGCCTTCACGGCCACCTTCACGACGTTCGGAGAAGCGACGTGGAGCGCCTTCGCCACGTGGAGCACCATCACCGCGCGGTGCGCCATTGCCACGACGTTCGCCGCCAGCAGATGGACGACGTTCGCTACGCTCGTGCACTGGCGCATCACCCATCAGCTGCATATTCATCGGTTTGTTCAGAATACGCGTACGAGTAAAGTGCTGCAGCACTTCGCCCGGCATGCCTTTCGGCAGCTCGATGGTTGAGTGAGTACCAAACAGCTTGATGTTACCGATGTAACGGCTGCTGATGTCGCCTTCGTTAGCGATCGCGCCAACGATGTGACGAACTTCAACACCATCATCACGGCCCACTTCAATGCGATACAGCTGCATTTCGCCAACGTCACGACGTTCACGACGTGGACGATCGCCATCGCGGCTGTCACGGCTTTCGCGTGGACCACGAGAATCACGTGAATCACGACGCTCACCACGGTCAGGACGATCGCTGAACTCGCGACGTGCTGGACGCGGTGCTTCTGGTGGCAGAATCAGTGGACGTTCGCCTTGAGCCATTTTCAGCAGTGCTGCGGCCAGCGTTTCGATATCCAGATCTTCGCCCGGCTGCATTTTGCTCAGCAGTGCGCGGTACTGATCCAGATCGCTGCTTTCCAGCTGCTGCTGTACTTTAGCCGCGAACTTAGCCAGACGACGCTCACCCAGCAGTTCTGCGTTCGGCAACTCAACTTCTGGAATGGTCAGCTTCATGGTGCGTTCGATGTTGCGCAGCAGACGACGCTCGCGGTTCTCAACGAACAGCAACGCACGACCTGCACGACCAGCACGGCCGGTACGACCGATACGGTGAACGTAAGACTCTGCATCCATTGGGATATCAAAGTTTACAACCAGGCTGATACGCTCAACGTCCAGGCCACGTGCTGCAACGTCGGTTGCGATCAGGATGTCGAGACGACCATCTTTCAAACGCTCCAGCGTCTGCTCACGCAGTGCCTGGTTCATGTCGCCGTTCAGTGCTGCGCTGTTATAACCGCTGCGCTCCAGCGCTTCGGCCACTTCCAGCGTGGCATTTTTGGTACGCACGAAGATGATGGCTGCATCGAAATCTTCCGCTTCCAGGAAACGAACCAGCGCATCAGTTTTACGGCCGTATGCGGTCCAGTAAGACTGAGAAATGTCCGGGCGCGTAGTCAGGCTTGACTGGATGCGCACTTCCTGTGGATCTTTCATGAAGCGCTTGGTAATACGGCGAATCGCTTCTGGCATGGTGGCTGAGAACAGCGCGGTCTGATGACCGTCTGGAATCTGCGCCATGATGGTTTCAACGTCTTCGATGAAGCCCATACGCAGCATTTCATCCGCTTCGTCCAGCACCAGACCGCGCAGGTTAGACAGATCTAACGTGCCACGCTTCAGGTGATCCAGCAGACGACCAGGGGTACCGACAACAACTTGTGGTCCCTGACGCAGTGCGCGCAGCTGTACGTCATAACGTTGGCCGCCGTACAGGGCTACCACGTTAATGCCACGCATGTGTTTAGAGAATTCTGTGACGGCTTCAGCAACCTGTACCGCCAATTCGCGGGTAGGTGCCAGCACCAAAATTTGCGGTGCTTTAACAGTAGGATCAATGTTGTTTAGCAGCGGCAGTGAGAATGCCGCAGTTTTACCACTACCGGTCTGCGCCATACCCAACACGTCACGGCCAGCCAGCAGATGAGGAATACACTCAGCCTGGATTGGAGAAGGCTTTACGTAGCCCATACCGTTCAGTGATTCGAGGATGTCGGCGTTCAGGCCAAGGTCAGCAAAAGTGGTTTGAATATCAGTCATGTAGTACACGTGCCTCTTAGATTGCGGCGGCCAGTCTACATAACTCGTCGTGAAAACTTTCAGTCATTTTCATCAAAAAGTGTGAACCGGCTCAAATTAGAAGTTTTGACGAACAGAAAAGCCCTCATCTCTGAAGATGATGACTTTACAGGTATTCAGGCAATAAAAGTTCGTCAGCTATTGCTGGTCAGATTCTGATAAATCGTCTTGTGTCTGGCCGAGTTGCGCCAGTTCCAACAATGCGTATCGGTGCTCAACAAAGTTATTTACGTTGTTGGCCACCGCCAGTTTGAACAACGCTTTCGCGTCGTCCTTCTCCCCCAGACTTAGGTAATACTTACCTAAATAGAAGTTGGTTTCACTGAGATGTTCAGCGAGCGAGGTGTTATCCGTTGCGTCCGCCTTGAGACGTTCCATCAGCGTTTTTTCACTGATGTCGCCAAGGTAGAACTCGACAATATTCCATCCCCATTGATCGCGAACCGCTTTGTCATGACGCTGTCTCAGCGTAACTTTTGCCTTGTCGGCATCCATATCGCTTTCAACGAGATAGAGCCAAAGGCTGCGGAATGGATCGTTAGGATCGTCTTGATAAAACGCCAGCAGATCATCTTGCGCTAACTTGTATCGACCGCCGTAATAGAGGGCGATACCACGGTTTAAATGCGCATAGTTGTAAGTTGGATCAAGCTCAAGTACAGAATCAAACGCTTCATAGGCAGCATCAAAGTTGCCTGCCTGCGTTAAGTATATACCGAGATAGTTAAATACCTCAGGCATATCTGGTCTTATAGACAGCGCTTGCGAAAAATCGTTCCGCGCTAATGCCCTCAGACCCAAACTATCATACAACACTCCGCGCTCATATAATAGCTGCGCGCGTTCATCATCGGTCAAGGCACGACTGGCAAGAATTTGTTCCATTCGCGCCAGGATCACCTCTTGCTGCAGTGTGGGCTGCAAAGGTACTGCCAGAACTTCGTTCTTACGCCAATTGGAGTTGCTGCATCCTGCCAGCGTGAGAGCTGTCGCAACAAAACACCAGCGCAAAAAAGGCTTCATTTCCCACTCCCGAATACAAACATTGGGACAACCATCCTGTCATCCTCCTGCTGTGCACAAGGATTCCCGCCCTCGCGATGATCTAAACACCTCTCCCCGCAAAGCAGGGAGAGGTAAATCGGTAAACGCTTACTCGCCGTCAGATGCATCAGATGCAGCGGTAGCAACTTCTTCCGCTGGTTTCTGCTCTGTCGCTTCTTTGATGCTCAGGCGTACACGTCCCTGACGGTCCACTTCCATGACTTTCACTGGAACTTCCTGGCCCATCTGCAGGTAATCGGTCACTTTCTCAACGCGCTTGTCGGCGATCTGAGAGATGTGCACCAAACCTTCTTTACCGCCGCCGATTGCCACGAAGGCACCGAAATCAACGATACGTGTCACTTTACCAGAGTAAACGCGGCCAACTTCGATCTCAGCAGTAATCTCTTCGATACGACGAATGGCTTCTTTGGCTTTCAGGCCATCAGTAGCAGCAATCTTCACGGTACCGTCATCTTCGATTTCGATGGTGGTGCCGGTTTCTTCGGTCAGCGCACGGATCACTGAGCCGCCTTTACCGATGACATCTTTGATCTTGTCTGAACTGATTTTGATGGTGTAAATGCGCGGCGCGAACTCAGAAATTTCCTGACGCGGCGTGCTGATTGCCTGTTCCATCACGCTCAGAATGTGCAGACGCGCACCCTTCGCTTGGTTCAGAGCAACCTGCATGATTTCGCGGGTGATGCCTTCAATTTTGATATCCATCTGCAGCGCAGTGATACCGTCGCGGCTACCCGCTACTTTAAAGTCCATATCGCCGAGGTGATCTTCGTCACCCAGGATATCAGACAGAACCACAAAGTTGTCGGCTTCTTTAACCAGACCCATCGCAATACCGGCTACGGCAGCTTTGATCGGTACGCCAGCGTCCATCAGTGCCAGAGATGCACCGCACACGGAAGCCATTGAAGAAGAACCGTTAGATTCAGTGATCTCTGAAACCACACGCACGGTGTAGGGGAAATCAGCTTGCTTAGGCATTACTGCCAGCACGCCGCGCTTCGCCAGACGACCGTGACCAATTTCACGACGCTTCGGTGAGCCAACCATACCGGTTTCGCCCACGCAGTATGGAGGGAAGTTGTAGTGGAACAGGAAGCTATCAGTACGCTCGCCCATCAACTCATCCAGATTCTGCGCATCACGTGCGGTACCCAATGTTGCGGTAACCAGCGCCTGCGTTTCACCACGGGTAAACAGTGAAGAACCGTGCGTGCGTGGCAGTACGCCAGTGCGCACATCCAGGCCACGAATCATATCTTTCTCACGGCCATCGATACGCGGTTCGCCACGGATGATGCGGCTACGAACAACACTCTTCTCAAGGTCGTGAACGATGTCAGCGATATCGCCAGCATCCAGCGTTTCATCTTCAGCCTGCAGTGCAGCGATGGTCGCGTCTTTCACTGCGCCAACCTGAGTGTAACGCTCTTGCTTATCAGTGATGCGATAGGCATCGCTGATGCCCGCTTCTGCCAGTGCAGTAACGCGTGCGATCAGTGCATCGTTAGTTGGCAGTGGCTGCCAATCCCAACGTGGTTTACCCGCTTCGGCAACCAGCGCATTGATGTTTTCGATAACGATCTGCTGTTGGTCGTGGCCGTATACCACAGCGCCCAACATCTGCTCTTCAGTCAGGATGTCAGCTTCTGATTCCACCATCAGCACCGCGTTCTGGGTACCGGCAACAACCAGGTTCAGACGTGATTCGTTGATTTCATCAGCAGTTGGGTTCAGTACGTACTGATCGTTGATATAACCCACGCGCGCTGCGCCGATTGGGCCATTGAACGGCAGACCTGACAGAGCCAGCGCAGCAGATGCGCCGATCATCGCAACGATGTCTGGGTTAACCTGTGGGTTAACAGAAACAACGGTTGCAATAACCTGCACTTCGTTAATGAAGCCTTCCGGGAACAGCGGACGAACTGGACGGTCAATCAGGCGTGAGATCAGGGTTTCGCCTTCGCTTGGACGGCCTTCACGACGGAAGAAGCTACCCGGGATACGACCAGCAGCGTAAGTACGCTCCTGATAGTTAACCGTCAGCGGGAAGAAATCCTGACCTGGTTTATTTTTTTTCTGGCCAACAACGGTAACGAATACAGCAGTGTCATCCATGCTCACCATTACTGCAGCGGTAGCCTGGCGCGCCATCATGCCGGTTTCCAGCGTGACGGTATGCTGACCATATTGGAATTTGCGTACGATCGGGTTCAGCAAAATTTAAGTCCTTAAATTCAGAGGCGCAGCCCATTCTGGCGCGCCGGGGATTACCGATCTTCAGTTGCATCCTCGCGACTAATGACAACCTTAACCGCCCATGCGGTAAAGCCTCTCATTAGCCGCGCGAACCTCTGCAAGCAAAGATCACTCTCTGCAACAATACATGAGTTTGGTCCGGATTGCTGCGGATTGCTCGAAAAAAGGGGCCATAAAGGCCCCCTTTTCGCGAAACTCGCACAAATCTGATCGTCAGATGCGTTTTTTTGCATGGTGCATGCGCTACATCCTTGATCAGATTCTTCAGACTTAGCGACGCAGACCCAGGCTTTCGATCAGACTGGTGTAGCGAGCAACGTCTTTACGCTTCAGGTAGTCCAGCAGCTTACGACGCTGAGATACCATGCGCAGCAGACCGCGACGGCTGTGGTGATCTTTCTTGTGCTCAGAGAAGTGACCCTGCAGGTGGTTAATCTGAGCAGTCAGCAGAGCAACCTGAACTTCAGTTGAACCACTGTCGTTGGTACCACGACCGTATTTAGCAACGATCTCTGCTTTAGCTTCTACGCTTAGAGACATAATAAACTCCGTTAGATAATGAATGTATGGGTGCCGATCTCTAATTCAGCAGCCCGCTTTTAAAGCCGCGCCATTCTACTCTTCGCCAGATAGCAACGCAAATGCGCCGTTAGGTCAAATGCGAGAGGCTTGATTACGCAGGAAATTCTACCACCAGACGACGCGGCGCCACGCGCCCATCGTCGGCGATTTCGGCCATGCCAATGAATTTGTGCTCATCACCTTCCGTCACGCGCACCAATCCCTGTTCCGGCGCATCCGCCACCTGAACCGGCATACCTTGTTTGAAATAAGCCGCCACCGTAGGCAGCAAATTCACTATCGGGAACTCTTCTGCCGGACTATCCATCGGCAGCAATAACGCATCGAGCGCACTGTAATCCGGCGTTTCCGCCATGTTGACGGTGGCCGCCACTTCCTGCAGCTGCTCCAGCGTCACCATTCTTTCGATCGGATAACGCGCCACCTGCAGACGACGCAGCATGATAACGTGCGCACCGCAGCCAAGCCGTTCACCGAGATCGTCGATGATAGTGCGGATGTAAGTGCCTTTAGAGACGTGAATCTCCAGCTCCAGTTCATCACCTTCCCAGCGAATAAACTGCAGCTCAAACACTTTGATCGGGCGCGCTTCACGCGGCACGGTTATGCCTTCACGTGCGTACTCGTACAGCTTGCGTCCCTGATACTTCAGCGCGGAGAACATGGTCGGCACCTGCATGGTGTCGCCACGAAAATAGTCCAGCGCTGCATCCAGTGCCGCCTGATCAAAAGTAATCGGACGCGTCTCAACAATATTACCGTCGGCATCAGACGTATCGGTGCGTTCACCCAGGCGAGCAATGACGCGATAACGCTTGTCCGAATCGAGCAGATACTGCGAAAACTTGGTGGCTTCGCCGAGGCAAACCGGCAGCATGCCGGTCGCCAGAGGATCGAGTGCGCCGGTGTGGCCCGCTTTGTTCGCGTTGAACAGACGTTTTACTCTCTGCAGCACATCATTGGAAGATGCGCCTTGGTGCTTATCCAGCAGAAACACACCGTGGACGTCGCGACCGCGACGACGAGGACGACTCATTAGTCCTCCTTGTCATCTTCCGCCGGGCTATCGCCACGACGCTCAACATCGCTCTTAATAACGTTGCTGACCAGGTTCGACATGCGCATACCTTCGATCAGCGAGTTGTCGTAGAAGAAGGTTAGCTCCGGCACGATGCGCAGGCGCATCGCTTTACCTACCAGCGTACGGATATAGCCAGAGGCTTCTTTAAGCGCCTTCAGGCCGTTTTGCACTGCTTCTTCATCTTTATCATTCAAAAAGGTCACAAACACCTTGGCATAGGCAAGATCGCGCGACACTTCGACGCCCGAAACCGTCACCATCATACCGAGACGTGGATCTTTAATTTCGCGCTGCAGGATAATTGCGATCTCTTTCTGCAACTCCTGAGAAACGCGCTGTTGGCGGCCAAATTCTTTTGCCATTATTCTTTCTCCCAAATAATTCGGGAGGCCAGAGGCCTCCCAAATTGCAACACATCAAATGATGATCAATCGATGGTGCGTTTAATTTCAATCACTTCGAACACTTCGATCATATCGCCAACGCGAACGTCGTTATAGTTCTTCACGCCAATACCACATTCCATGCCGTTACGAACTTCGTTGACGTCATCTTTGAAGCGACGCAGAGATTCCAGCTCGCCTTCATAGATAACCACGTTGTCACGCAGTACACGGATTGGGTTGTGACGTTTGATGATACCTTCAGTGACCATACAGCCCGCGATGGCACCAAATTTCGGTGATTTGAACACGTCACGTACTGCAGCCAGACCGATAATCTGCTGTTTGAACTCTGGAGCCAGCATACCGCTCATCGCAGCTTTCACTTCGTCAATCAGATTATAGATGACGGAGTAGTAACGCAGGTCAACGTTTTCAGCGTCAATCACGCGGCGAGCAGATGCATCAGCACGCACGTTGAAGCCGAGAATGATGGCGTTGGATGCTGCAGCCAGCGTGGCGTCGGTTTCGGTGATACCACCCACGCCTGAACCGATAATGCGTACTTTCACTTCGTCGGTAGAGAGTTTCAGCAACGAATCAGAGATGGCTTCAACAGAACCCTGTACGTCAGATTTCAGTACGATGTTCAGCTCAGACACTTCGCCTTCAGTCATGTTGGCGAACATGTTCTCCAACTTAGACTTCTGCTGACGCGCCAGCTTAACTTCGCGGAATTTGCCCTGACGATACAGTGCAACTTCACGCGCTTTCTTCTCATCACGTACTACAGTCGCTTCATCACCCGCAGCCGGCACACCGGACAGACCGAGGATTTCGACTGGAATGGATGGACCCGCTTCCAGTACTTCACGACCCAGTTCGTCACGCATCGCACGTACACGGCCATATTCGAAGCCGCACAGCACGATATCGCCTTTGTTCAGCGTACCTTCACGTACCAGCACGGTAGCAACCGGGCCACGACCTTTGTCGAGGAACGATTCAATCACCACGCCGCTCGCCATACCTTCACGGATAGCAGACAGTTCCAGAACTTCAGCTTGCAGCAGAATCGCATTCAGCAGGTCGTCGATACCGGTACCGGCTTTCGCAGAGACGTTAACGAACATGTTCTCACCGCCCCACTCTTCCGGAAGAATTCCGTACTGGGTCAGTTCGTTCTTAACGCGGTCTGGATCAGCATCTGGCTTATCAATTTTGTTAACCGCAACAACCACTGGCACACCGGCTGCTTTTGCATGCTGGATAGCTTCAACGGTCTGAGGCATCACGCCATCGTCAGCAGCCACAACCAGGATAACGATATCCGTGGCCTGCGCACCACGAGCACGCATTGCGGTAAACGCGGCGTGTCCCGGGGTATCGAGGAAGGTAATCATACCGTTGTCAGTTTCAACGTGGTAAGCACCAATATGCTGGGTAATACCGCCCGCTTCGCCTGATGCCACTTTCGTTGAACGAATGTAGTCAAGCAGCGAGGTTTTACCGTGGTCAACGTGACCCATGATGGTGACGACTGGCGCACGGCTTTCCTGCGCAGCATCGGTGTCACGATCGTCCATTACCGCTTCTTCCAGCTCATTCTCGCGGCGCAGGATCACTTTGTGACCCATCTCTTCCGCAACCATCTGAGCGGTTTCTTGATCGATAACCTGGTTAATGGTCGCCATGGCGCCCATCTTCATCATCGCTTTAACGACCAGAGAACCTTTGATCGCCATTTTGTTGGCCAGTTCAGCAACGGTGATGGTTTCACCGATGACAACATCGCGGTTAACCGCCTGAGCCGGCTTGTTAAAGCCCTGCTGCAGGGTGCTTGGCTTACGATGCTTACCGCCTTTACCGCCACGCACCTGAGCACGCGCTTCTTCGCGATCAGTTTTAGCTTCAGAATGCTTGTTGCCTTTCTTAACCGGACGAGCCGCTTTGGTGGTGCGAGCACGTGCACGGCCAGCTTCTACCTGGCGATCGTTCTCGTCTTCTGCCTGACGGGCGTGAGTAGAGGTAGTGACGTGATAGTCGCCTTTATCCTCTTCTTCAGGTTTTGCCCATTCAGCGCCTTTCTCTTCAGCCAGGCGGCGGGCTTCTTCAGCCACGCGGCGCGCATCTTCTTCCAGCTTACGGCGTGCTTCTTCTTCTGCTTTACGTTTCAGTTCGGCAGCTTCTGCTTCACGACGGGCTTTATCAGATTGCGCAGCCTTGGCTACTACATCGGTAGGTTGATTAGTCAATTTCTCTTTTTCCGCTGCTTCACGTTTAGCCTTGTCAGCGGCTTCGCGCTTGGCTTTGTCTTCGGCTTCACGTTGCGCTTTCTGTTCAGCTTCGCGACGGGCTTGTTCTTCCGCCTCGCGACGCGCCTGCTCTTCCGCTTCACGCTGCGCCTCGGCTTCCGCTTCTGCCTGAGCTTGCTCAGACTCTGCATCGCCTTTCACGTATGTGCGCTTTTTGCGGACTTCGATTTGTACCGACTTACTTTTACCCCCGGTGACGGGAATATTCAAGGTGCTGCGCGTCTTGCGCTGCAAAGTCAGCTTGCTTGAACCGGTCTGACCGTGCTCACGATTCAGGTGAGACAGTAAGGTTTCTTTCTCTTGCTGGGATACCGCATCGTTTTCAGACTTACGGATCCCTGCATCAGCAAATTGCTGTACCAGGCGATCGACCGGGGTCTGAATTTCGGCGGCCAGCGATTTTACGGTTACATCTGTCATGCTGTTCCTTCCTGTTATTACGCGTCATCGCCGAACCAGCAGATATTACGTGCAGCCATAATCAGCGCACCGGCTTTCTCGTCATCCAGCCCTTCAATATCTGTCAGATCGTCAACACCTTGCTCAGCGAGATCTTCCAGCGTGCAAACGCCTTTCGACGCCAGGCGATACGCCAGCGCACGATCCAAGCCCTCAAGATTCAGAAGATCCTCAGCGGGCTCCTGATTACCAAGGCTCTCTTCTTTCGCTAATGCCAGGGTGGTTAACGCATTTTTTGCTCGTTCACGCAGGGCTTCAATGGTCTCTTCATCGAGGCCGTCGATTTCCAGCAGCTCGTTGATTGGCACATAAGCCAATTCTTCCAGCGAAGAGAAGCCCTCTTCCACCAGAATGGTGGCGAACTCTTCGTCGATGTCGAGATGTTTGGTGAACATATCGATCGCTGCATGCGCTTCAGCTTGGTGCTTAGCCTGCAGATCATCGACGGTCATCACGTTCAGTTCCCAACCGCTCAGTTGGGAAGCCAGACGCACGTTTTGGCCGTTACGGCCGATCGCCTGAGCCAGATTGCCGGCTTCAACAGCGATATCCATGGTGTGATTGTCTTCATCCACCACAATTGACGCCACATCGGCTGGCGCCATAGCGTTGATAACGAACTGCGCCGGGTTGTCGTCCCACAGCACAATGTCGATACGCTCGCCACCCAGCTCGCTCGAAACCGCCTGGACACGCGCACCGCGCATACCGACGCAAGCGCCCACTGGATCAATACGTTTATCGTTGGTCTTCACCGCGATTTTGGCGCGTGAGCCCGGATCGCGCGCTGCCGCTTTGATCTCGATAACTTCTTCGCCAATTTCTGGCACCTCAATGCGGAACAACTCGATCAGCATTTCTGGTTTAGAACGGGTGACGAACAGCTGCGCGCCACGCGCTTCAGGGCGAACGGCATACAGCACACCGCGGATACGGTCACCTGGACGGAAGTTTTCACGCGGCAGCATGTCTTCACGCAAAATCACGGCTTCAGCATTGCTGCCGAGGTCCAGTGAAATGTTGTCACGGTTCACTTTCTTCACCACGCCGGTGATGATTTCGCCTTCGTGTTGACGGAACTGATCAACCACCATTGCACGCTCAGCTTCACGTACTTTTTGTACGATAACCTGCTTAGCAGTTTGGGTGGTGATACGGTCGAAGGTGACAGATTCAATCTGATCTTCGACAAATTCGCCCAGATTGAACGCTTCGTCTTCATAACGGGCTGCATCCAGCGTGATCTCGCGAGTCGGCTGCGTGACTTCTTCTACAATCTGCCAGCGACGGAAGGTGTCGAAATCGCCGCTGCGGCGATCGATGCTGACACGCACTTCGATCTCTTGCTCATACTTCTTTTTGGTCGCAGTGGCCAAAGCGCTCTCCAGCGCTTCGAAGATTTTCTCACGCGGCAGGGCTTTTTCGTTAGAAACGGCTTCTACTACAGCTAAGATCTCTTTGTTCATCCTGGTTAGCCTCAATCCGGACTTTTAAAAGTGGGGGACCAGGTTCGCTTTCTGAATGTTGCTCAGCGCGAACACTTCATCGTTACCCTCAACGGTCACCGTGATCATCTCGCCTTCAACAGACTTAATGATACCCTGCCATTTACGGCGGTTTTGTACGGCCATGCGTAGTACCAGGCTCACCTCGTCACCGACAAAACGTGCATAGTGTTCAGCAGTGAAAAGAGGACGTTCGAGACCCGGCGAGGAAACTTCAAGGTTGTAAGCCACGGTAATTGGATCTTCCACATCCATTACTGCGCTAACCTGGTGGCTAACATCGGCGCAATCATCAACATTGATACCCTCTTCACTATCAATATAGATGCGCAGGGTTGATGTGCGACCACGAATAAACTCAATACCGACTAATTCGTAGCCAAGCGCTTCTACTGGAGCAGAGATCAACTCTGTCAATTTTTGCTCTAATGTGGACAAGCCCACCCCCAAGACATAAAAAAAGGGCCTATAGCCCAGTGTTTCGATTTCCTGATAACAAAAAACCCCGAATATTCGGGGCTTTTTGTGACTGGACCCTGTACGCCGCATAGCGGCTTCGGAGCACAATCCAAAAGAATTTTTTTCAAAAATCACTGAGATTGCGTCCGTCGATGCATACAGTATATTTGAAAAAGAACTCTAAGGGAAAGTGGTTGCGGGGGCCGGATTTGAACCGACGACCTTCGGGTTATGAGCCCGACGAGCTACCAGGCTGCTCCACCCCGCGTCCGAAAACGTGGCGAATAATACGCCGACCTTGCAAAAAATGCAAGTTAAACTGAGATTTGGTACCGAGGACGGGACTTGAACCCGTAAGCCCTTTCGAGCACTACCACCTCAAGGTAGCGTGTCTACCAATTTCACCACCTCGGTACATCACTAGACTGCGACGTTGTTTTATCGCACTACAGCGTTGACGATCTTACTGCGGGATATCATTGCCCGGTGTTGCCGGTTTAGCTGGCTGAGTCTGCTGTTCAGACTGCACCGTCGCAGTGAGGTTATCCCACTCGCTACCTTTGGCTGTTTTATTACTGTTCAGGTTACCCAGAACCAGGCTGATGATGAAGAACAGCGTAGCCAGTACCGCGGTCATACGAGTCATAAAGTTGCCAGACCCATTTGAACCAAACAGCGTACCAGAAGCGCCTGCACCGAATGAGGCTCCCATATCAGCGCCTTTGCCTTGCTGCAGCATGATCAAACCCACGAGGCCAATCGCTACAATAAGGAAAACAACTAACAGAGCTTCGTACATAATCAACCTGTTTCCTTGCGCGTATCTGCACAGTTAAAGCTTCAACCAATATCGATGGGGAGTCTCGTCATCACCCATCAGAAGCGGGTGTGAATACTAACCAAAGGCACATACCTCTGCAAGTGCAATTTTCACCATCGCTTTCGATTGCGGAAAAAAGCACCATCCCGGTGATTTTGCAGGCGGAAAGTTTAAAAACTCCCCGCCTGAAAACTTACACCGCTTTTACTGCATCCGCGATTTTATGCGCCAGCGCACTGACCTGCGCCTCATCTTCACCTTCCACCATCACACGAATCAGGGGTTCAGTACCGGATTTGCGCAGCAACACACGACCGCGTCCCGCCAGCGTTTTTTCAGCTTCCGCAGTCACAGCTTTCACGCTTTCGCTTTCCAGCGGATCGTGCTCGCCAGCGAAGCGCACATTGACCAGAATCTGCGGCAGCATTTTCATGCCGCTGCACAGGTCATGTAGCGTCATGTGGTTGCGTACGATTGCAGTGAGCACTTGCAAACTTGCTACAATGCCGTCGCCGGTGGTGGTTTTATCCAGCAGAATGACGTGACCGGAGTTTTCCGCTCCTAAACGCCAGCCCTTCTCCTGCATTTTTTCCAGCACATAGCGGTCGCCCACTTTCGCACGGGTAAACGGAATACCCAGCTGTTTCAGTGCCAGTTCCAGACCCATGTTGCTCATTAACGTGCCCACCACGCCACCGCGCAGCTGGCCCTGACGCAGCCCTTCACGCGCAATGATGTAGAGAATTTGATCGCCATCGACTTTGTGACCTAAATGGTCAACCATCATGATGCGGTCGCCATCACCGTCGTACGCCAGTCCGAGATCGGCCTTCTCTTCCAATACGCGATGCTGCAGCAAACGCAGATCGGTCGCACCGCAATCTTTGTTGATGTTCATGCCATCCGGCTGCACGCCGATAGCAATCACATTCGCACCCAGCTCACGCAGCACATTAGGCGCAATGTGATACGTCGCGCCATTCGCACAATCGACCACAATCTTTAGCCCATTCAGGCTCAGCTCGCTTGGGAAAGTCCCTTTGCAGAATTCGATGTAACGACCAGCAGCATCGACAATGCGACTGGCGCGGCCCAGTTCAGCCGACTCTACGCAGGTGATCGGCTTTTCCATCTCCAGTTCGATGGCTTCTTCAACTTCATCCGGCAGCTTGGTACCTTCAGCCGAGAAGAATTTGATGCCATTGTCGTCAAAGGGATTATGAGAAGCTGAAATGACAATACCCGCTTCCGCGCGGAAAGTGCGGGTCAGATAAGCAATTGCAGGTGTCGGCATCGGGCCGGTGAAGGCCGCTGACAATCCCGCCGCCGCCAGGCCCGCTTCCAGTGCCGATTCCAGCATATAGCCTGAAATACGCGTATCTTTACCAATCAATACTTTGCGTGACCCCTGGCGCGCCAGCACCTTACCGGCCGCCCAGCCCAATTTGAGGACAAAATCAGGGGTAATCGGTGCTTCACCGACTTTGCCGCGAATCCCATCTGTACCGAAATATTTACGATTACTCATGCTTTATCCTTTTGCTCTCCGTGTCGCTTCGACGACGCGCATCGCTTCGACAGTCTCTTTCACATCATGCACGCGAATAATTTGCGCCCCTTGCATGGCGGCAATCACCGCACAGCTGAGGCTTCCGGTCAGACGCTGGGCCGGACCGACATTTAGCAACTGCCCAACCATCGACTTGCGTGACATTCCTACCAACAGCGGTAAGCCGTAGTGGTGGAAATGGCTAAGGTTGGCCAGCAGTTCATAGTTGTGGCTGAGATTCTTACCGAAACCGAAGCCAGGATCGAGCATCAGATTATCTTTTTTGATGCCGGCGGCTTCACATCGCGCAATCTGTGCAGCGAAGTAAGCGTCCACTTCGCTCACGATGTGGCTATATTCCGGTGCCTGCTGCATTGTGCGCGGTTCACCTTGCATATGCATCAGACACACCGGCAAGCCTGTTTCTGCCGCCGCCGCCAGCGCGCCCGGTTCAGACAAAGAACGAATGTCATTGATAATGTGAGCACCCACTCGCGCCGCTTCACGGATCACTTCTGGCTTGGAAGTATCGACCGAAATCCACACCTCAAAACGCTGCGCGATGGCTTCCACCACCGGAATAACGCGTGCCAGCTCCTCTTCCACGCTAACTTCATCAGCGCCCGGACGCGTTGATTCACCGCCCACATCAATAATGGTGGCACCGGCATTCACCATTTCATTGGTGTGCGTCAGCGCATCGACCAGCGTGTTGTGACTTCCACCATCAGAGAAAGAGTCCGGCGTGACATTCAAAATACCCATCACATGGGGAAAAGAGAGATCGAGATGGGAATCACGGGCGAACAACTTCATGGCGAGAATCTCCTTGAGGAATCACTGAATCGCGGAATGTAAAAAACCCCGGACTGGCCGGGGTTTGCATTGTAACAAGTATTGCGGGAGGGAGAACTGGCGGTGAGCAACGCATCCCGCCAGAATGCCATCACATGATCTTGTCTGAACCCGGCGTTTTCGGGTCATCAACAGGACGTGGAGCCTGCGTAGAGTCGCCGTTACCCACAGCAACTTTCGCCTCTTCCCAACCTGCTGGTGGACGCACTTCGCGGCGTGCCATCAGATCGCTGATCTGCGGTGCATCGATGGTCTCATACTTCATCAGCGCGTCTTTCATCGCGTGAAGGATGTCCATGTTTTCATTCAGAATACGGCGTGCACGCTGATAGTTGGTATCAATAAGGTGTTTAACTTCCTGATCGATAATGCGCGCCGTTTCATCTGACATGTGTTTTGCTTTCGCCACTGAACGACCGAGGAACACTTCGCCCTCTTCTTCAGCGTAAAGCAATGGACCCAGCTTCTCAGAGAAGCCCCACTGCGTAACCATGTTGCGTGCTACGCTGGTCGCCATTTTGATGTCAGATGAAGCACCGGTAGAAACATAGTCCGGACCATAAATGATCTCTTCCGCCAGACGTCCGCCGTAAGCCACAGAAATACGGCTTTCCAGCTTCTGACGGTTGGCGCTGATCTCATCGCCTACTGGCAAGAAGAAAGCCACACCCAGAGCACGACCACGCGGAATGATGGTGACCTTGTGCACCGGATCGTAACCCGGAACCAGCGTACCCACGATCGCGTGACCCGCTTCATGATAAGCCGTCGATTCTTTCTGCTCTTCGGTCATCACCATGGAGCGACGTTCCGCACCCATCATGATTTTGTCTTTGGCTTTTTCAAACTCAACCATCGAAACAACACGCTTGTTGCCGCGAGCAGCAAACAGCGCAGCTTCGTTGACCAGGTTAGCCAAATCCGCACCGGAGAAACCAGGCGTACCACGTGCGATAACTGATGGATCCATATCGGTTGCCAGCGGCACACGACGCATATGGACTTTCAGAATCTGCTCACGACCACGCACATCTGGCAGACCCACCACAACCTGACGGTCGAAGCGGCCTGGACGCAGCAGCGCCGGGTCAAGTACGTCTGGACGGTTAGTTGCCGCGATAACGATGATGCCTTCATTACCTTCAAAGCCATCCATCTCAACCAGCATCTGGTTCAGCGTTTGTTCACGTTCATCGTGACCACCGCCTAAACCGGCGCCACGCTGACGGCCAACCGCATCGATTTCATCAATAAAGATGATGCACGGTGCCGCTTTCTTCGCTTGTTCGAACATGTCACGCACACGAGATGCACCGACACCGACAAACATTTCCACGAAGTCAGAACCGGAAATGGTAAAGAACGGGACTTTCGCTTCACCAGCAATCGCTTTCGCCAGCAGCGTTTTACCGGTACCCGGAGGGCCGACCATCAGGACGCCTTTCGGAATTTTACCGCCCAGCTTCTGGAAACGGCTCGGCTCACGCAGATACTCAACCAGCTCACCGACTTCTTCTTTGGCCTCATCACAACCGGCCACGTCAGCAAAAGTGGTTTTGATCTGATCTTCGGTCAGCATGCGGGCTTTGCTCTTGCCGAAGGACATCGCGCCCTTGCCGCCGCCGCCCTGCATCTGCCGCATAAAGAAGATCCACACGCCAATCAGCAGCAGCATTGGGAACCATGAGATAAAGATGGAAGCCAGCAGGCTTGGTTCTTCAGGCGGTTCGCCAACGACTTTGACGTTTTTGGTCAACAGGTTATCGAGTAACTTAGGATCGTTGACGGGGATATAGGTGGTGTATTTATTGCTGTCTTTTTTGACAACGTTAATCTCACGCCCGTTAATTCGTGCCTCGCGGACCTGATCTTGGTTCACTTCCGATAGGAAAGTTGAATAATCAACCCTACGGCCATTCGACTCGCTGGGCCCAAAGCTCTGGAATACAGACATCAGCACGACCGCGATGACTAACCAGAGAATCAGGTTTTTCGCCATGTCACTCAAGGGATTAACCTCATATTACAACGATGTTAACAGACAGCGTAGGGTACTATAGATCCTTCATGCCTGGAATCGCAGTGCGGATGATTTTGCTTGTTTACCCTGAAACTCAGAATTACACATCAGAGTAAACGCATTGGTCGTCTTGCTTTGATTCCGGCAATTCGGGCTAAAGTTTGCGCCCCGTCGCCACAATGTACACTTCGCGCGAACGTAATCGCGAAGCGTCCGGCTTACGAATTTTTACTTTCGTAAACAGGGAGCGAATTTCCCGCAGGTATTCATCGAAGCCATCTCCCTGAAACACTTTCACGACAAAACTGCCGCCTGGGGCCAGGATATCCCGACACATTTCCAGCGCCAATTCTACCAAATACATCGAACGTGGAATATCAACCGCAGGTGTACCGCTCATGTTGGGTGCCATATCAGACATCACCACCTGCACCTTTTGGTCGCCAACGCGCTCCAGTAAGGCGTTAAGTACCGCCTCATCACGAAAATCGCCCTGCAAAAAATCAACGCCGACAATCGGATCCATTGGTAACAGATCGCAGGCGATGATACGACCACTTGATCCGATAAGCTGAACCACATATTGCGACCAGCCGCCGGGTGCCGCACCGAGATCAACAACCGTCATCCCGGGTTTGAAAATCTTGTCACCCTGCTGAATTTCTTCAAGTTTAAACCAGGCACGCGAACGTAACCCTTTTTTCTGTGCCTGCAGCACATATTTATCGCTAAAGTGTTCCTGTAGCCAGCGACTGGAACTGGCCGAACGCTTTTTACCCGTCATAATTTTTCCAATTAAATCGTCATCGTAGCGATAAATCAGCACGCAATGGTCGCGTTGATTTGGCGATATACCCGAGATGGCGGTAGAATGAACCGTTTTCAATCCCTGAGTAAGCAAAAAATACGATGAATCTGAGTACCAAACAAAAACAGCACCTGAAAGGCCTTGCCCATCCGCTTAAGCCGGTTGTCATGCTGGGCGGAAATGGCCTGACCGAAGGCGTGCTTGCCGAAATCGAACTGGCGCTCGAGCATCACGAATTGATCAAGGTAAAAATTGCCTCGGAAGATCGTGAAACTAAGCAGCTGATCGTGGACGCTATCGTGCGTGAAACTAAAGCAGGCAACGTACAGGTAATCGGCAACACGCTGGTGCTGTATCGCCCTGCCAAAGAGCGTAAAATTACTCTTCCGCGTTAATCATGCCTTTAAAGGCGGCGACGGGCAAAGAAAGTGCCACGCTCCTGCATGTGATAAAAGGCCGCAATGCGGCCTTTTTCCTTTCTTTACAAAATGCAGCGACATATTGCAAAGCGTAGCAATATCTTAAAGGTATTCCACCTTCAGGACTTCATATTCCACATCCCCGCCTGGGGTTTTCACAATCGCTACATCGTCGGCTGATTTTCCAACCAATCCACGCGCCATCGGCGAATTCACTGAAATCAGGTTCTGCTTGAAGTCAGCTTCATCGTCACCCACGATGCGATAGGTGAACTCTTCATCCGTATCCACATTAAGAATGGTAACGGTAGCGCCAAAAATCACGCGACCGGTTTTCGGCATGGCAGTCACATCAATGACTTGCGCATTGGAAAGCTTGGCTTCAATCTCCTGAATACGCCCCTCGCAGAAACCCTGTTCTTCGCGAGCCGCATGATATTCGGCATTCTCTTTCAAATCGCCGTGCTCACGGGCTGTGGCGATGGAGGCGATGATGCGCGGACGCTTCACAGTTTTCAGTTCGTTCAGCTCTTCGCGCAGCTTCTCAGCGCCTTTCAACGTCATCGGAATCTGATTCATTTTGGCTCCTCGTCATCTATCCTGGTTAACGGCGTCATCCTGACCGGTGACAGCAGAAAACAGCTTCTGCAGCGCGTTACCTCTTTTCACAAGCAAAAGAAGCCTGACCCGGAAAGCTTTCCGGGTCAGGTTCGGTTTTGCATTTTGATACGTATTTTACCCCAGAGTTCCCTGTGGGTCATCGTTTACTTTGCACCGTCCGGGGACGTAGTATTGACGCCCTCACCCGTCAGTTACCGCGAGATTATGCGATTTTCACGACTTGTTACCGGATTAACCTGTGCGTTTATGCTGCAGGCACAAGCAGCTCCCGTTGAAGAATACATGCAGTATTTGCCAGACGGCGCAAACCTGGCGCTGATGGTACAAAAAGTGGGCGCATCCACCCCGATAATCGATTATCACGGCAAACAGATGGCGTTACCGGCCAGCACCATGAAAGTGGTGACAGCGTTGGCGGCTTTATTAGAGCTCGGGCCCGATTTTCGTTTCCAGACCACCATGGAAACCAAAGGAGCGGTCAATGACGGCACCCTAAATGGCGATTTAGTGGCACGATTTGGCGGCGATCCTACGCTAAGCCGCCAGGATCTGCGCAACATGGTCACTGCGCTGAAAAAGCAGGGCATCACCCATATTAAGGGCAATCTGGTGATCGACACCTCGGTATTCGCCAGCCACGATATGGCGCCAGGCTGGCCGTGGAACGATTTGACGCAGTGCTTCAGTGCGCCACCGGCAGCGGCCATCGTCGATAAAAACTGTTTCTCAGTATCGCTGTATAGCGCCAATACGCCGGGCGAAAACGCCTTTGTGCGTATCGCCTCCTATTATCCGGCCCACATGTTCAGTCAGGTGCGCACCATTGGCCGCAACAGCGGTGACGGACAATATTGCGAGCTGGATGTGGTGCCAGGCGAGCTCAATCGTTACACCTTAACCGGCTGCATGCGTCAACGTTCAGAGCCGCTACCGCTGGCATTTGCCGTGCAGGATGGTGCTGCGTGGGCCGGTGAGATACTTAAAGCCGAGCTGCGCGCCGCCGATATTGATTACAGCGGTCATCTGGTTCGCCAGGCGCAAGTGACGTCGCCGGGTACCGTGTTGGCTTCAACGCAATCAGCGCCGCTGCACACGCTGCTGCACACTATGCTGAAGAAGTCGGACAACATGATTGCCGACACCGTGTTCCGCACCATCGGCCATCATTACTTCAATGTGCCGGGCACCTTCCGCGCGGGTTCAGATGCGGTACGTCGTATTCTGCGCGAAAAAGCCGGGGTCGATCTCGGCAACAGCATTCAGGTTGATGGTTCCGGACTGTCGCGTCATGACCTGATCGCGCCAGAGACCATGATGCAAGTGCTGCAATACATTGCGAAAAATGATTCGACGCTGAATTACATTTCGATGCTGCCGCTGGCCGGTTACGACGGCACGCTGCAATATCGCGGCGGTCTGCATGAAGCAGGGCTGGATGGCAAAGTCTCGGCGAAAACCGGTTCGCTGCAGGGCGTCTATAATCTGGCAGGATTCATCACCACCTCCAGCGGCGCGCGCGTCGCCTTTGTCCAGTTCCTGTCCGGTTACGCGGTACCGCCGGAAAATCAGAAAACGCGCCGCATTCCGCTGGTACGTTTTGAGAGCCGCCTCTATACGGATATCAACAAGAACAACTGATGAAACTGCTAATCGTTGAAGATGATGCGCTGTTGCAATCGGGCCTTGCGCAGGCGTTAAGCTCGCAAGGCTACGCCATCGACTGCGCCAGTACCGCCGCAGAGAGCAACGCGCTGCTGCGTAGCGGTCAGTACAGCCTGATCGTGCTCGATCTCGGCTTGCCGGATCGCGATGGCGCATCACTGCTGCGACAATGGCGACGCGACGGCATTGCGGTGCCGGTACTGATCCTCACGGCGCGCGATGCGCTGGAGGATCGCGTTGATGGTCTGGATGCCGGCGCTGACGATTACCTGGTGAAGCCGTTTGCGTTGGTTGAACTGCAGGCACGCGTGCGGGCGCTGATCCGCCGTTATCAGGGCCACAGCGACAACCTGCTGCAACAGGGCGATCTGACGCTCAATCTCAGTTCACAACAGGTTTTGCTGGAAGATCAGCCGCTGGAGATCACGCCCAAAGAGTTCGCACTGCTCACCCGCTTACTGATGCGCGTGGGGCAAAACGTACACCGCGAAACGCTGCAACAGGATCTCTATAGCTGGAATGACGATCCCGGCTCCAACACTCTCGAAGTTCACATCCACAATTTGCGTCGCAAGCTCGGAAAAGATCGCATCAAAACCGTGCGCGGCGTCGGTTACCGTCTGGAAATCCGCGAATGAACAGCATGCGTCAGCGGTTATTGATTATGCTGGCGCTGATTCTCCTCACCTGTCAGGTGATGAGCGCCATCTGGCTGTGGCATGAAAGCCGCGAGCAGATCAGTTTTTTAGTCAACGAAACGCTCTCTGCGCAGGCGCGTAACGATCGGGTAGAAAACGAGATCCGTGAAGCCATTGCCTCGTTGCTGCTGCCTTCCTTAGTCATGGTCGCCCTCACCTTGCTGCTGTCGTTTTGGGCGATTAACTGGATTATTCGTCCGCTGAAATCGCTGCAGGACAGCCTTGCGCATCGTTCAGCGGATAATCTGACACCGTTGCCGATCTACTCCGAAATGGATGAGATCGTGGCGGTAACCACCTCGATCAACCAACTGTTTTCACGCCTCGATCACACGTTGCAGCAGGAACGCCTGTTCACTGCCGATGCGGCGCACGAGCTGCGCACGCCGCTGGCCGGATTGCGCCTGCATCTCGAGCTGCTCCACCAGCAGAACGTGCCGCAGAGCGAGATGCTAATTGAACGTATCGATCAGTTGATGCACACCGTGGAACAGCTGTTGATGTTATCGCGCGCCGGGCAAGCGCTGGCGGGCGGTCACTATCAGCAGTTGCAGTGGCAACAGGACATCATGCAGCCGCTGGAGCCAGAAATGACCGAGCTGTATCAACAGCGTCAGCAAATCCTGCACTGGCCGCAGAACGACGATGTGCCGCAGCAAGGTGAAGCGGTACTGCTGCGCCTGATGCTGCGCAATCTGCTGGAAAACGCCTCGCGCTACAGCCCGGAAGGCAGCGAAGTCGCGGTGAAGATGCAGCAGGACCAGCAGCAGGTGATCATTGAAGTGTGGGATCAGGGTCCCGGCATTGAAGCCGCCGCTGCGGAAGAGCTAACACAGGCGTTTCGTCGTCGCGATCAGCGTTATGGCGGCAGCGGTTTGGGTTTGAATATCGTGCTGCGCATCGTGCAGATGCATCGCGGCAGGCTGGAGCTGGTGAACCGTGAAGATCGCAGCGGGCTGATTGCCCGCTGCTATTTACCGCATCAACTGATTGGCTAAGCGCCGTTAGAAGTGGGTATTCAGGCTCATAAAGTAAGTACGACCAGATTCGTTGTAGGTATTCGCACCCGCTCCATACAGATAAGAGTTGGTGTTAGCGTTACCGGTGGTTTGCGCATTACCTTCGCGATAGTGACGTTTATCGAACAGGTTATCGATGCCCACCGTGACGCTGGCGTACTTATTGATATCGTAGGTACCGCTCATACCGATAATTGAGTAAGGACTTACTTTATCCGTTGCGCTGCCGGTCGAAAGATTCCCTTTGTAATCATACTTCTTCGGCGTCTGCGTGCCGTACCAGGTCAGCGTGGTTTGCAGCGACAGATCCTGCGTCGCCTGCCAGCTCAGCGTCGAATTCAGCGTGTATTCCGGAATCACCGATAAACGATCGCCGGTCTCTTTGTTCTTACTCTGCAGCATATAGGTGAAGTTGTTATTCCACATCACGCTGTCGGAGAACGGCACGTTGACGGTGCCTTCCAGCCCTTCCACCACCGCTTTCGGTACGTTTTCCCACTTATAAATATCTGTGGTGCCATTGGATGCTTTGCTCACTGGCGAGTAACCGGCTTCGATCTTGTTGCGATAATCGTTGCGGAACCAGGTTAAACCGGCCTGATAACCTTCGTGTTTCCACTCCAGACCAATCTCTTTATTGATGCTGTTTTCCGCTTTCAGGTCGCTGTTACCCTGCAGATAACAGGCGCCGGTGCTGGCCGCACAACCCTGACCGTTGCTGTACAACAAGTAGTTCGGGTTGGTCTGATACAGGCTCGGCGCTTTATAGGCGCGACCAATCCCCATCTTCAGCGTGAAGTCATCGCCCAAACCTTGTGACAGGTTGAGCGACGGGCTCCAGTTATTGCCAACAATCGAGTGATGATCAAAACGCAGGCTTGGCGTCAGCATGGTGCTGTCGGTCAGCTCCATGTTGTCTTCCGCAAACAGCGAGAAAATCTCTGCCTGGGAATACGGGCTGCGACCGGTGTTATCGATGCCCGGCACCGCACCGTAGCTCGCCGCCTGCGTGTTGGAAGAGCCATCCTTCATGCGCTGCTGGTTCCATTCGGTACCCAGCGTCGCCGTTTGGTTAAAAAGCAGCTCAAACGGAATGCTGACTTCGCTATGCAGCAGCACGTCATCCAGCTGAATGGTGTTGAAACCGCTGTTAGAGAAGATGCCTTCGGTGCCGCCGGCCAAACCTTCATTGATGCGCGAGTTGCGGGTTTTCTCGTAGCGCGCGTAGGTATTGGTGCTGACGCCGTTATCCCATGCGCCGGTCCATTTTAATGAGACGTTCTGGCGATACAGGCGGTTAGTTTCATCACCGTACAGGCTTTTCACCAGCGCGCTGGTGTTGGTGTTCTGCGTATCACCCGCATACAGGTTGCCCTGACGGCTGTAACCGGCCTGCAGCTCCAGCGTCTGCATCGGTGCAAACGCCCAGCTCAGCAAGGCATTGATATCTTTATTAACCGAACCTTCACGACCCGCCGGATAGCTGCCCGCATAGCTGCCGGTGCGCGCCGCCGCATGCCCTTCGTTGATGTCATAGGCATCGGCCTGGGTTTTGGCTAAACCACCGTACAAACGGAAGTTGAAATCATCGCCCAGCGGCCCTTCCAGACTGAAGTTAGTGCGCTTAGTGGCGCCTTCCGCTTTATGTTCCGGCACGTTGTAATAGGTGTTCCAGGAACCGTGCCACTGCTGATCGGTCTGTTTTTTAGTGATGATATTCACCACACCGCCCGCCGCGCCGTTACCGTAACGCACCGCCGCCGGTCCACGAATCACGTCGATGTGATCGATCATCTCCGGCGGCACCCAGTTGGTGTCGCCACGCGTATCACGCTCGCCACGCCAGCCAAGGCGCACCGAGTTGCGGCTGGTGATCGGCATACCGTCCACCATGATCAAGGTGTTTTCCGGGCCCATACCACGAATATCGATCTGGCGATTGTTACCGCGCTGGCCGCTGGTGGAGTTGCCGGTCAGGTTAACGCCAGGCATGGTACGGATAATTTCAGACACATCACGCGCGGGCGGATGTTTTTTGATTTCGTCGGCAGTAATGGTTGAGACGCCCGGCGCTTGCAGGTTCTGCTGCTGCGCGGTGACCATCAAGGTGCCGCCGTCCATTGATTGTGCGTCAGTCGTGCTGGCTGAGGTTTTGCTGGAGGAAGTCTCTGCTGCCCAGGCGCTGCTGGAAAGCAGTGAGGCGCTGAGCCCCAGTTCAATCAGAATGGCTAACGATAACCGTGAGTAATTTTTCATTTTATACGTTCCTGGATGGCCAGCAAAAAGCCGTTGGATGCTTAACTGGCGAGCCGGTGAGAAGATCCCTGTCCATATCGCGCCCAGTTCCAGACCCTTCAAACCATCCGTAGCGCAACCTTACCGAACGGTAAGCATCTGGCGGAACAGGCGTGCTCATTTTTGAGCGCAGCCACCCTATTGCAAATGCAAATTATTATCAATAGTATTATTCATCAAGCTTATGTAAATCTCCGCGTAAACACCGACTGGCAGCCCTATGACCTGGCGAAATGATGTAACCGGCAGTGCGGCCTGGTGGCAGGCGCAACAATCCCAAGGTATTCCCCGCATTGAGTTAGTAGACGATGGCCAATGTCAGGTCACTTTCTTCTGGCGTGATCCGCAAGGCGATGAGACGCAATCGTCGACCCAGCGCGTGTGGATTAACATTACCGGCGTGACCGATCACCACCAGCGCCGCCCGCCGCAGTCGTTAATGCGTGTGGCGGGCACCAACGTCTGGTATTGGCAGACCTCGCTGCCCGCTAACTGGCGCGGCAGTTACTGTTTGATGCCCGATGAACAGGCCACGGACTTCACTGGCGTTGCCGACATGTCCACGCTGCGCAACTGGTGGCGCGACAAATTCCCGACGGCGCAGGCCGATCCTTTGAACAGCTTACGTGGCTGGTCCGGTGGTCGCGGCATGGGCGTCTCGCCGCTGCATCTGCCTCACGCGCCCGATCAACAGCTGTGGCAAGCGGTGGATAACGGCACAGCGCCAACCATTGAACTGCAACAGCAACAATGGGATAGCGCGCTATTAGGCAACAGCCGCAAGGTGTGGATTTACACCACCGGCGCAGCCAATCCCGCACAGCGTCCGCTGGCCATCATGCTTGACGGGCAATTCTGGGCGCACAGCATGCCGATTGCCGGACCGCTGCAGCAGCTCACTGATGCCGGTTCTTTGCCGCCAGCGGTGTATCTGTTTATCGACATCATTGACCGCGAACACCGCAGCCGCGAGCTGCCGTGTAACGCGCAGTTTTGGCAAGCCATTCAGCAAGAACTGTTACCGCAAGTTGCACAATCAACGCCTTATCGCCAGCAGGCGGACAGTACCATCGTCGCCGGACAAAGCTTTGGTGGCCTGGCGTCGGTGTTTGCCGCGCTGCACTGGCCGGAAACCTTTGGCAACGCGCTCAGCTTATCGGGCTCCTTCTGGTGGCCGGAACGCGGCAATCCGCACGGCTGGCTGCTGCAGGCGCTGGATAACGGTCTTGCACCGCGTCAACCGCTGCGTTTCTGGCTCGAAGCGGGCAAACGTGAAGGCTTGATTCTGCAAGCTAATCAACAACTTCAACAGCAGCTTAGCGCTGCCGGCTATCAGGTGAATTACCTGCCCGTGGAAGGCGGCCATGACGCGCTCTGTTGGCGCGGCGGCCTGCTGAATGGCCTGCAAGCGCTGTGGAGCAAACCGGAGCATCCATGTCCGAATCCCTGATGAATAAGCCTATGACCGACCAACAAACCTTGCCGTTAGTCGCGGCACAGCCCGGCATCTGGATTGCCGATCAGCTGTCACCTCACCACAACGCTTACGCGGTGGCGCACTTTGTCGAACTGCGCGGTGAGATTGATAGCGCCCTGTTGGCGCAGGCGATCGTTGCCGGCATGCAGGAAGCCGACACGCTGAATATGGCCTTTGGTGAGGTGGAAGGCGAAGCGTTGCAGTGGCCGCAGCCACACGCCTTTAGCCTGCCGCAGATTGTCGATTTGCGCGCTGAGGCCGATGCGCCTGCCAAAGCGCGCGCGCTGATGCGTGACGACATGAATGGCGATCTGCGCGTATTGAGCGGCGCAAAGCTGTGGCATCACCGCCTGTTCCGTCTCGACGATCAGCATTGGTTTTGGTATCAGCGCTACCATCATTTGGTGGTGGATGGCTTCAGCTTTACCGCGCTGACGCGCCGCATCGCCAATCTCTACAGCGCGGCCGTACGCCAGCAAGCCGCTGAACCGACGCCGTTTATTCCGTTTAGCGAAGTGGTGGACGAGTATCAGCGCTACCGCGAATCCTCCTCTTTTGCGCGTGACAGCCAGTTCTGGCGCGAAAAAGGGGCGGCGCTGCCCTCACCGGCTTCGCTCTCGCCGCTGCCGCTCGCCGGACAACATGCCAGCACCGATCTGCTGCGCCATAGCGTTACGCTGGATCGCAGCATCTTCCAGAGGCTAGTGCAGCAGCATCCGCACGCCAGCGCGGCCGATCTCGCCTTTGCGCTAGTGGCGCTGTGGCTGGCGCGTCTCAGCGGGCAAAACGACTTTGCCACTGGCTTCATCTTTATGCGCCGCATCGGCTCGGCCGCCTTGTGCGCCACCGGTCCGGTGATCAACGTATTGCCGATGGCAATCCATTACGATCCCGCGCAGCCGATCGGCGCGCTCGCCGCGCAGCTGGCGGGTGAAGTGAAAAAGATGCGTCGTCATCAGCGCTATGACGCCGAACAGGTGCAGCGCGATCTCGGCCGCCTCGGCGATGGCGACCCGCTGTACGGTCCGGTGATTAACCTGAAGATGTTTGACTACCAGCTCGATTTCGCTGGCGTGGAAGGCATCACCCATCAACTGGCGTCCGGGCCGGTGCGCGATCTGGAGATCGCCATTTACATCAGCGAGCACGGTGAACTGACGCTGGAGCTGCTGGCCAATGCCGAACGCTATAGCGAACAAACCTTGCAGCGTCATGCCAGCCGCTTTGCCCTGCTGCTCGATCAGCTGGCGCAACAGCCGCAGCGGCCGTGCGGCGAACTCGATCTGCTCACTGCCGAAGAGCATGCGCAGATTGCCGCGATCAACCAAACCGCCTATCCGCTGCCAGCAGAAACGCTGGCTTCCCTGTTAGCGCAGCAGGCGGCACGCACCCCTGATGCACCGGCGCTGGCCGATGCGCAGCATCAGCTTAGCTATCGCGCGATGCAACAGCAGGTGTTTGCGCTGGCCGCCGATCTCAGCGCCGCCGGCGTGCAGCGTGGCGATATTGTCGCCGTGGCTCTGCCGCGTTCAGTGCAGCTCTCCCTGGCGCTGCAGGCGATTGTTTCGCTCGGCGCTGCCTATTTACCGCTCGACACCGGTTATCCGGATGACCGCTTACAGCTGATGCTGGAAGACGCCGCGCCAAAAACGCTGATCACCTGCGCAGCGCTCAGCGCGCGCTTCAGCGCCATCGCGTCGGTCAATCAGCTGCATTTTGATGTGCTGTATCACAATGCCCATGCACCGCAGCCGGCCAGCGCGCCGACGCCGCAGGATGGCGCCTACATCATTTACACCTCAGGTTCGACCGGTCGCCCTAAAGGCGTGCTGGTGGGGCATGAAGCCATCGTCAATCGCCTGTTGTGGATGCAGGATCGCTATCCGCTGCAAGCCGACGACGTGGTGCTGCAAAAAACCCCGAGCAGCTTCGACGTTTCGGTGTGGGAATTCTTCTGGCCGCTGCTGGTCGGTGCGCAGTTGGTGATGGCACCGCCAGAAGCCCATCGCGACCCGGAAGCGCTGCAGCAGCTGTTTGCCCGCTACCAAGTCACCACCACGCATTTCGTTCCCTCGATGCTGGCGGCCTTTGTCGCGGCGCTCGACGATCAAGCGGCGATTGCCCGCTGCGCCAGCCTGCGTAACGTGTTCTGCAGCGGTGAAGCGCTGCCGACGGATTTATCGCGCGAGTGGGAAAAACTGACGCGCGTGCCGCTGCACAATCTGTATGGCCCAACCGAAGCGGCGGTGGATGTCAGCTGGTATCCGGCGTTTGGTGCTGCCCTGGCCGCCGTCGAAGGTGCCAGCGTGCCGATTGGTTTCCCGGTGTGGAATACCGGCCTGCGCATCCTTGATGCCCGCATGCAGCCGGTGCCGCCGGGCGTGACGGGCGATCTCTACTTAACCGGCGTGCAGCTGGCGCATGGCTATCTTGGCCGTCCCGATCTCACCGCCAGCCGCTTTATCGCCGATCCTTTCATGCCTGGCGAGCGCATGTATCTCACCGGCGACGTGGCGCGCTGGCTGGATAACGGCGCGGTGGAATATCTCGGCCGCAGCGACGATCAGCTGAAGATTCGCGGTCAGCGTATCGAACTGAATGAGATCGATCATGTGCTCAGCGCGCAGCCCGGCATTGAGCAGGCGGTCACACACGCGGTGGTGCTTGGCGGCACGGCAGCGCAAGGTGATGCGCGTCAGCTGGTCGGCTACGTGATTGCCGGGCAGCCGGTTGATCGCGACGCGCTGCGTCAGGCGCTGGCGCAACGCTTGCCCGCGCATATGGTGCCGGTAGCCATTGTGCAGCTCGATGCCTTCCCGCTCAGCAGCAATGGCAAGCTGGATCGCAAAGCGCTGCCGTTGCCCGCATCCGCCAGTGCCCACGCGGGACGGGCACCGCACGCCGGGCTGGAAACCACCTTAGCCAATGCTTTCTGTCAGCTGCTGGCGCGCGAGGAAATCAGCGCGCAGGATGACTTTTTCGCCCTCGGCGGCCATTCGCTGCTGGCGATGCGCTTGGCGGCGCAGCTACGCCGTGAGCTGCAACAGCCGGTGTCGGTGGGACAAATCATGGTGGCCTCAACGGTGGAGAAGCTGGCAACGCTGCTCAGTGATACGCAATCCCATCAGCAAGCCGGTTTCGAAGCGGTGCTGCCGCTGCGTCAGGGCAACGGACCAACGCTGTTCTGCTTCCATCCGGCGTCAGGGTTTGCCTGGCAGTTCAGCATCCTGCAGCGTTATCTCGATGCGCGCTGGTCGCTGGTTGGCATTCAGTCGCCGGATATCAGTAGCCCGCTGAACCAAAGCGCGCATCTGGATGACGTGTGCGACACCCATCTGCAAACCCTGCGCGACGTGCAGCCGCACGGACCTTACTATTTCCTCGGCTATTCGCTTGGCGGAACCCTGGCGCAGGGCATCGCGGCACGGCTGGAAGCAGCCGGTGAAGAGGTGGCGTTCCTCGGCCTGCTGGATACCTGGCCACCAGAAACGCAAAACTGGGATGAGAAACGCGGCGAGAACGTGCTGGATCCGGCGGTGCTGGAAGAGGTGAACCGCGAGCGCGAGCAGTTTATCGCCGCGCAGCGCCATCAGGCCGGTGAAGAGATGCGCGCGATGTTCGATACCATCGAGGCCAACTACGCCAGTTCGGTGCGCCTGCTGGCGACTGCATGCAGCGCGCGTTTCAACGGTCGCGCCACGCTGTTCCTCGCCGAACAGACGCAGCAGCCAGGACAAGATGCGCGCCGCGCCTGGGCGCCGTATATCGGTGAACTGGAAGTGTGGCCGATGGATTGCGCCCACGTGGAGATCATTTCACCGCAGATGTTTGAGCAGATTGGACCGTTGTTGCAGCGGTTGTTGGGATAGCGATCTTTCCCTCACCCTAACCCTTGTATGTTTAAAGTCATCTTAGTTACCCGCCTCCGGGCGGGTACACTGTCAAAGCGTTGTACCTGACGTTTCAGCCCGTCTGCCCTCTGGGACATCGAGCCCGCGGGAGAGCTTATGGCGGAACGTCAGTTTTTCTCTTAACCCGAACAGCTGCCAGGACCGCTCTGCGAGTCCGTATCTTACAAGGCCGGGAGATGTGAAATGACTGAATACTCTGTAATCGGCATCGACATTGCTAAAGAGACGTTTGACGTTTATATCGATACTTCCTGTACTTATCTGCATCTCGATAATTCACCCGACGGCCATCAGCAGCTGCTGAGCGTATTGTCTGCCCTTCGCGTGAAACTTGTGGCTATGGAAGCAACCAGCCGCTATCACTCGCTGCTGGCCGCCACGCTGACGCTGCAGGGCTTTGCCGTTGCTGTAGTCAATCCGCGTCTGGTAAAAAATTTCGCCCGCGCAACGGGAACGCTGCATAAAACCGACCCAAACGACGCGCGCCTCATCTGCGAGTTTGGCCGGCGCATGGAGCCGGAAGTACGCGCCACGCCGGATGAGCAGACACAACGGCTGGCAGGAATGGTGACCCGTCGCAGGCAGTTGGTTGAGAATCGTGCGATGGAAATAAACCGGTATAAAAGCTGTGATGACGTTGCCATATCGGCGAGCCTCAAGCGTCATATTGACTGGCTGAAAGCGGAGATTAAGGATGCGGATGACGATATCGACAGACAGATAAGAACGATGCCGCTGTGGAAAGAGAAGGTTAAGCTTCTGGAAGAGGTAAAGGGAATAGGACCGACGACGATGGCTGTGTTGCTGTCAATGTTGCCGGAACTGGGAGCGCTGAGCCGTCATAAAATCAGTGCGCTGGTCGGCGTGTGCCCTTACGCGCACGACAGCGGAAAAATGAAAGGTAAGCGCTGCATCTGGGGCGGCCGAAGTGCGGTGCGGTCGGTGCTGTATATGGCCACGCTGACGGCGGTGCGTTACAACCCAACAATCAAAGCTTTTTTTGAGCGCCTGACAGGGCGGGGAAAAGTGTTCAAAGTCGCGATAACGGCGTGTGTGAGAAAGCTGATAACCATTTTGAACGCGATGCTGAGGGACAATAAAGAATGGAGGCCGGCGTAACGCATCCATTGACTTTAAACACAGCTGCTCTCCCGCAAGCGGGAGAGGGAACAATCAGGAGCCGCTGACGGGAGAGGGAATGTTTAGGTGTGGTAACGGGTGTAACATACAAGCTGGGTCGGCCCCTTCTCCCGCTTGCGTGAGAAGGCTGGGATGAGGGCCCGCGCGCACCGTGTTTAATTATCCCCCGCGCCCCAGCGGCACAATCATTGGCGTATGCGCCACCGGATCGTCCACAATCACGCAGCGCAAGCCATACACCTGCTCGATCAACGCGGGCGTCACGATCTCCGACGGCTTCCCTTCGGCAACAATCCTGCCGTCACGCATCGCAATCAAATGCGTGGCATAGCGACAAGCGTGATTAAGATCGTGCAGCACCACCACCAGCGTTCGCCCATGCTGTTGATTCAGCTCCTGCATCAATTCCAGCAGCTCAATTTGATGGGTGATATCCAGCCAGGTGGTCGGTTCATCCAGCAGCAGCAGCGGCGTTTCCTGCGCCAGCACCATGGCAATCCACACGCGCTGACGCTGACCGCCCGATAACTTATCCACCGACTGCTGGGCCAAATCGGCCACGCCGGTGGCGCGCATCGCGTTCTGCACCGCCGCTTCATCTTCCGCACGCCAGCGACCAAACAGCACCTGATGCGGATAACGTCCGCGCGCCACCAGCTCGGTGACGCTGATGCCCGCCGGCGCGTTGGAACTTTGCGGCAGCAAACCCAAACGCCGCGCCACCTCTTTGGTGGGATAGCTGGCAATGGCCGCGCCATCCAGCAACACCTCACCTTTTAACGGCGTATGCAGGCGACTCAACGTGCGCAGCAGCGTCGATTTTCCGCAGGCGTTAGGGCCGATAATCACCGTCAGCTCACCTTGCGGAATCGTCACTGACAGATTCTCTGCCACCACCTTTTTGTCATAGCCCAGCGTCAGGCTATCGCCGCGCAGACGTGAAGGGATATCGGTCATTGGCGTCGCGCCTCCCGCACCAGTAAAGCGATCAGATAAAGTCCACCGAGAATGACGGTTATCACGCCAACCGGTAATTGATATGGCAGGAACAGATGCTGTGCGGCGAAGTCTGCGGCAATCAGCAACAGCGCGCCGCACAGCGCCGCCAGCGGCAAGGCACCTTTAACGCCGCCGCCGAGACGACGGGCAATCTGCGGCGCCAGCAGCGCGACAAACGAAATCGGCCCGACCAGCGCGGTTGACGCCGCCGTGAGAACCACGCCAATCAGCATCAGCCACATGCGGCTGCGCTCCACCGGCACGCCAAGCGCGCAGGCGGTATCGTCGCCCATCTCTAGCAAACGCATCCGCCGCGCCAGCAGCGCCATCAACAGTAACGCCAGCAGCAGCACCGCAATCACCGGCGGCGTTTTCGCCCAGGTAATGCCGTTGAGCGATCCGGCGCTCCACAAGCCCGCACTCAGCGCCGACTCCAGCGAAGCGCTGATAATAAGCCAGGAATTCAACGCCATCAGCAGCGCGCGCACGCTGATGCCGACGATAATCAGCCGGAAGGTCTCTACGCCGTTGCGCCAGGCAAACAGATAGACCAGCGCCGCCGTGGCGATGCCGCCAATCAACGCTGCGCCGGTCATCGCCGTGACGCTTTGATTAAATAGCACCAGCGCCACCAGCACGCCGCTGTAAGCGCCGGTGTTGAAACCGAGAATGTCCGGGCTGCCAAGCGGATTACGCAGCAGCGACTGGAAAATCGCGCCGCTGATGCCTAACGCCGCACCAATCAGCAGCGCCATTAGCACGCGCGGCAAGCGCCATTCCAGCACGATCAGTTTGACGTTGCTGGCGCCCTGCCCGAGCAGAATTTGCCAGATTTGATCACCGCTGATCTGCAATGCGCCGCGCGTCATCGCCAGATAAGCCAGCAGAGCGCAGGCGCACAGCAGCCAAAGCGCATGTAACCCGACACGACGCGTCATAGTGCACCCCGGCCCAATTTACGGCGCACCAGCACAATCAGCATCGGCGCACCGAGCATCGCCGTGACGATGGAAACCCGCAGCTCGCCCGCCACCAGCAGGCGGCCAAGGATATCGGCGGCGAGCAGCAAAATCGGCGTGATCAGCGCGGTCGCAGGCAGCATCCAGCGGTGATCGTTGCCCACCAGCCAGCGGGCAAAGTGCGGCGTCATTAAACCGACAAAGGCAATCGGGCCCACCGCCGCGGTGGCTGCGCCGCACAGCAGCGCAATCGCCAACAGGCCAAGCAGTTGGGTGCGCGCCACCCGCGTGCCGAGCGCGGTCGCCATGTCGCCACCCATACTCAAACTATTCAGCGCCTGCGATAGCGCAATGGCGACCACACTGCCGAGCAGCACCGCCGGGAACAGCGTGCGCAGCGTGGTGAAATTGCGAATATCCAGCGAGCCGCTGTGCCAGAAGCGCAGATGATCGTAGATGTCGGGATTGAGCAGCGACAGGCCAGAGGTTAATCCTTCCAGCACCGCGCCCAGCGCCACGCCGGCCAGCGTCAGACGCACCGGATTGACACGCCCGCCGCCAATCGCGCCGGTCATCGCCACCAGCACGGACGCCAGCAGCGCGCCGCCAAAGGCGAAGCCGAGCCAATCCACCGGCGAGTCAGCACCGAACAGCGCAATGCCAATTACCACCGCGAAACCTGCTCCGGCGTTGACGCCGAGAATGCCGGGATCGGCCAGCGGATTGCGCGTCAGGCTCTGCATCAACGCACCAGCGAGGCCGAGCGCCACGCCCGCCAGCAAACCGGCCAGCGTACGCGGCAGGCGCGCATCACGCACAATGACGCACTCCGCGCTGTGACAGGAGGTGGTAAGCGAATGATAAACATCGGGAAGTGGTATTGATTTTGCCCCCAGCATTAAGCTGAGCGCAATGAGGAGCAAGAGCAGAATCCCTGAGCCTGCTAATGCACGAATCTGGCGCATAGCGTTCTAAACCTTCACTGTTCAACGTCGTCGCATGCGCGATGTAACTTGATAATGGTTATCGTTATTACTCGCGTTTAGCTATGTTACCATGACTCGCCTCGCGGACGATGAGGAAAATTGGTGCAATAAGGCGAACACATGAACAAATCTTCCCACTTTATCGATCTCTCGCTGCTGAAAACTCACCCGGCTTTTCGCGCGGTGTTTATCGCGCGTTTTATCTCGATTGTCGCGCTCGGCATGCTCGCTGTGGCGGTGCCGGTGCAGATTCAGCACATGACCCATTCACCGCTGCTGGTGGGCTTGGCGGTGACGCTGGCCGCTGCCGGCATGTTTATCGGCCTGCTCACCGGCGGCGTTTTGGCGGATCGCTATGAACGCAAAAAGCTGATTTTGTTTGCCCGATCCACCTGCGGCTTAGGTTTTATCGCGCTGGCCATTAACGCCGCGCTGCCAGAACCCTCTCTGATCGCGGTTTATCTGCTGGGTTTCTGGGATGGTTTTTTCGGCGCGATTGGCGTCACCGCGCTGCTGGCGGCGACGCCCGCGCTGGTCGGCAGGGAAAACATTATGCAGGCGGGCGCTATCACCATGTTGACGGTGCGCTTCGGCTCCATTTTATCGCCCGCGATTGCCGGTCTGGTGATTGCTCACGGCGACGTGACGTGGAACTACGCACTCGCTGCCTTTGGCACCTTACTTACCGTGTTAACGCTGCTGAAATTGCCCACTTTGCCGCCGCCGCCACAACCGCGTGAACATCCGCTGAAATCCCTCGCAGCTGGCGTGCAGTTTCTTTTCGCCAGTCCTATTGTCGGCATGGTGGCGCTGATTGGCGCATTAGTCACGCTGGCCAGCGCGGTGCGCGTGCTCTATCCGTCACTCGCGCCGCATTGGTCTGTTAGCGCTGACCAGCTTGGCCTGATGTATGCCGCCGTGCCGCTCGGCGCAGCTATCGGCGCGTTCACCAGCGGTAAACTGAAACACGCCGCGCGTCCCGGACAGCTGGTGCTCGGCAGTGCGATTGTAGCATTTGTCGCGCTGGGTTTGTTTAGCCTGATGCCGAACCTGCCGCTGGCGTTAGCCTGTTTAGTCGCTTTCGGTTACTTCAGCGCCATCAACAGCCTGGTGCAGTACGCGATGATTCAGGCATTAACGCCAGATCATCTGTTAGGCCGCATCAACGGCTTGTGGACCGCGCAGAACGTGACCGGCGATGCGATTGGTGCGGCGGTGATTGGTGCGATGGGTTCATGGTTGCTGCCACCGCAGGCCGCCGCGGTATTTGGCTTTACCGCGGCGCTGCTCGGCATCGTGATGTGGTGGGTGATGGGCCGTTTACGTCGTTACCATCCGCCAGCACCGGAGCTGACGGAACAGGCATCATGATTTAACGAACAGCTTCTCCAGGCGCGCCAGCAGATTGCTGGCGCTGTAGTAATCAAGACGGAAGGAATCGACGCCCAGCTCGTAAACCTGCTTGCCCTGCACCGCCGCGTTTTGCGCAAGGAACGGATTGTTCAGCACCGATTGCGTGGTTTTATCGTCAGCGGCGAACAGCAGGAAGGTTTTGCCGGTCAGGCCGCTGGCAACGTTTTCGCCCGACAGCTGAATGATGTCTTTGCGCTGTCCCATGCTGTGTCCCTGCTCAACCGTCGCCGGTGGCGTTACCAGGGTGAAGCCAAGTTGTTCCAGCAGCTTGCCCTGCGCCGAAGCCGCGGTCCACACATTGACTGCGCGTCCGCCGCCGTTCCATACCATGGCTGAGACCGGCTGCGGTGGCAGCGTGATGGCTTTTTTCAGCGCCGCTTCACGATCGTCAAAAGCTTTAATACGTTGCGCCGCCTGCGCTTCATGCCCGGTCGCCTGGCCTAACTGCGTGACGACATCCTGCCAGCTTTTGTCGTCGTAATTGACCACCAGCGTCGGTGCAATAGCCGAAAACTGTTCGGCGAGCTTGATGGCAGAATCGTTGCCGGTGGCGCTGACGATAATCAGATCCGGCGCTTGCGCGGCAACCGCTTCGGCATTCGGCTCACCGATGTACAGACGTTGAAGATGCTGCTTTTTGGCAACGTCGCTCCACTGGCGAAAGAAACCCTGATCGTCGGCCAGGCGACTGTTCGGCGCAGTCGCGCCGGAAGCAATCACCGGCGCATCAATGGCCAGCAGCGATCCGGTCAGCGTGACGCTGGTCGAGACAATGCGCTGCGGCGCGTGATTGAGCGTAATCGATCCGTTGGCACCCTGAACGGTGCGCGGCCAACCCTGTTCGGCATGAGCGACGCTGGTGAAAATCTGGAAAACACCTATAAGGGCTGCAATGCCCCAAAAACCGCATTTATTCATAAGTTTTGGTCCACTTTTTAGCATATTGCCCTGCTGAGCGTCAGCGCCTGATTACGGCTAAACGCAGCTGAAATCCCGCGAATGGATTGACACTTTTGCCCAATCGACGTAGGTTACAGGCCCATAATAAAAATGATAATCATTCTTAATAATCTTATCATTTATAGGTGAAAATTATGGTGGAATCTTCCACGTTTGAAAATGCCTGGCTGAAGGATTATTCCGCGCTAAGCCGTGGTTTCCTCTTTACCTCGCCGTGGCGTAGTTTGGCAACGCAAGGATGCTATACCACCGTTACCGCGCCGGTAGATGACGCCGCGTCGCTGGACGGTGATTTCCAACAACAGTTGCGCCAGCATTTTGCCGCGGCGAAAAAACAGGGCATCGACAATCCGATTCTGGTCGGGGCGATCCCGTTTGACGTCAGCCAGCCCGCCGCGCTGTTTATTCCTGAATCTTATCAAACGTTTAATCGCGCTGACCTGCAAAACGCGTTGCCGGAAAACGTCAGCGATCTGCCGCAGGTGCGACGTCGCACCGCAGTGCCGGATCACGATGTGTTTACCACGATGGTGGCAGATGCGGTGGCGGCCACGCAGCGCGGCGATCTGGATAAAGTGGTGCTGTCGCGTCTGATGGATATCGTTACCGAACAGCCGGTTGATACCGCAGCGCTGATGCAGCGCGTGATTGCACAGAACCCCAATAGCTACCATTTCCATCTGCCGCTGCCGCAAGGCGGTGCGTTGATTGGTGCCAGTCCGGAGCTGATGCTGCGCAAACAGGGGCGCGATTTTAGCTCTTGTCCGCTGGCGGGCTCAGCGCGGCGCAATCACGACGATGCCCAGCAGGATCGTGCCGCTGGCGATACGCTGATGGATTCCGGCAAAGATCGTCATGAGCACAAACTGGTGACCGACGCGATGCGCGACACCTTGCAGCCGCGCAGCCGTTTGCTGTCGGTGCCGACCATTCCGTCGCTGATTACCACCGCCACGCTGTGGCATCTCGCCACGCAAATCGACGGCGAAGTGCAGGATGAGCGCGAAAATGCGCTGTCGCTGGCCTGCCTGCTGCACCCGACGCCTGCGTTGAGCGGTTTCCCCCATCAGCGCGCGCAGCAGCTTATTCAGCAGTTGGAACCTTTTGATCGCCAACTGTTTGGCGGCATCGTCGGCTGGTGCGATAGCCAGGGCAATGGCGAATGGGTGGTCACCATCCGCTGCGGCACCGTGCATGGCACGCGGGTGCGCCTGTTTGCCGGTGCGGGCATCGTGGCCGACTCCCAACCCGAATCAGAATGGCGTGAAACCGGCGTGAAGCTGGACACCATGTTGCGCGCCTTTGGACTGCAATAAAGGAAAGAACATGAGCATTCCCTATACTCGCTGGCCGGACGACCTGGCTGCGCGCTATCGCGAAAAAGGTTACTGGCTGGATGTGCCGATGACCGACATTCTGGCGCGTCATCAGCATAATGATGCCATCGCGGTGATTGATGGCGATCGCCAGATCAGCTATCGCGAAATGGACGTGCTGAGCAGCAACCTGGCCGCCGCGCTGCAGCGTCGTGGCCTGCAAAATGGCGATACTGCGCTGGTGCAGCTTGGCAACGTGGCCGATTTTTATGTCACGGTATTTGCGCTGTTTAAGCTCGGCGTAGCGTCAGTATTTGCGCTGTTCAGCCATCAGCGCACCGAACTAAGCGCCTATGCAGCGCAGATCGAACCTAAACTGCTGATTGCCGATCGCACTCACGCGCTGTTTGCTGATGATAGCTTTATCAACGCGCTGTGCGCCGCGCAGCCTTCGCTGCAGCAGGTGATTCTGCGTAATGACAACCAGCCGGAAAATACGCTGGAAGCGCTGATGGCGGAAGCCGCGGGTGATTACGTCGCCACACCAACCGCCGCTGATGAAGTGGCGTTTTTCCAGCTCTCCGGCGGCAGCACCGGCACGCCGAAGCTGATTCCGCGCACCCACAACGACTATTACTACAGCATTCGCGCCAGTGATGAGATTTGTCAGGTGACCGCCGATACGCGTTATCTCATCGCCCTGCCCGCGCCGCATAACTTTGCCATGAGCTCCCCGGGTTCGCTCGGTGTATTTTATGCCGGTGGTCAGGTAATTCTGGCTGCCGATCCCAGCGCCACGCTCTGCTTCCCGCTGATTGAGAAGCATCAGGTCACCGATACCGGTTTGGTGCCGCCGGCGGTGAGTTTGTGGCTACAGGCGATTCAGGAATGGGGCAGCAATAAACAGCTGGCTTCGCTGCAGCGCATTCAGGTGGGCGGCGCCAAGCTGGGCGAAACCCTCGCGGCACGCATTCAGCGTGAAATTGGCTGTCAGCTGCAGCAGGTTTTCGGCATGGCCGAAGGTCTGGTGAACTACACGCGCTTTGGCGACGATGAGAACATCATTCTCACCACGCAAGGCCGTCCGATCTCTGAAGATGACGAAGTGTGGGTCGCTGACGAGCACGGCAACGCGCTGCCCACCGGCACCATCGGTCGCCTGATGACGCGCGGCCCCTACACCTTCCGTGGCTATTACAAGAGCCCGGAACATAACGCCGCCAGCTTCGACGCCAACGGGTATTACTGTTCGGGCGATCTGATTGAGATCGACGCGCAGGGCTACATCACCGTGCAAGGGCGCGAAAAGGATCAGATCAATCGCGGTGGCGAGAAGATCGCCGCGGAAGAGATCGAAAATCTGCTGCAACGCCATCCGGATGTGATCCACGCCGCGCTGGTGTCGATGAACGACGAATTGATGGGTGAAAAGAGCTGCGCCTTTATCGTTGCCAGCCAACCGATCAAAGCGGTGGCGTTGCGTCGTCACCTGCGAGAACTGGGCGTGGCCGAGTTCAAATTACCTGACCGTATTACCTGCGTCGATGCCCTGCCGCTGACGCCTGTCGGCAAGGTGGATAAAAAACGTTTACGCCAACAGCTTGCCGACCAACAAGCGCAAGCCTGACCTGTTCCGGAGATTGTAATGGCTATTCCAAAACTGAACGCTTACGCGCTACCCGCAGCAACTGAACTGCCAACCAATAAAGTAAAGTGGACGCTTGAGCCTCAGCGTGCCGCGCTGCTGATTCACGATATGCAGGCTTACTTTCTTAATTTCTGGGGCGAAAACAGCCCGCTGGTTAATCAGGTGGTGGAAAACATCGCTCGTCTGCGTGCTTACTGCAAAGCGCAGGGCATACCGGTGTTATATACCGCTCAGCCGAACGAACAGAGCGATGCCGATCGCGCACTCCTCAACGACATGTGGGGACCGGGCCTGAACAAACATCCGGATCAGCAGAAGATCGTGGATGCGCTGGCGCCGGATCAGGACGATCAGGTACTGACCAAATGGCGATACAGCGCCTTCGTGCGCTCACCGCTGGAATCGATCCTGCAGGAGATGGGCCGCGATCAGTTGATCATCACCGGCGTGTACGCGCATATCGGTTGCCTGACCACCGCGACTGACGCCTTTATGCGTAATATCCAGCCGTTTATGGTGGCGGATGCGCTGGCCGACTTCACGCGCGAAGAGCACATGATGGCGCTGACTTACACCGCAGGTCGCAGCGGTAAAGTAGTGATGACCGCCGACCTGATGCCGCTGCCGTTGAGCAAAGACGATCTGCGTGCGCTGATTCTGCCGCTGCTGGAAGATGACGATGTGCCTGCAGATGACGAGAACCTGATCGATTACGGTCTGGATTCAGTACGCGTGATGGCGCTGGCGGCGCGCTGGCGTCAGGTGCACAGCGACATCGATTTCGTCAGTCTGGCAAAAAATCCGACCATCGATGGCTGGTGGGCGCTGTTATCAAGGGTGCCAGCTAAATGAGTGCAACTTTCGATTTCAGTGGAAAAATCGTCTGGGTAACCGGCGCAGGCAAAGGGATTGGTTACCACACCGCGCTGAGCTTCCATCAGGCGGGCGCGCAGGTTATCGGCTTCGATCTGCGTTTCGAACAGGCCGACTATCCTTTCACCACGCAGGTGCTGGATGTGGCGAACGCCGCCGAGGTGAAAGCGGTTTGTCAGCGTTTGCTGGCAGATCAGCCGCGTCTCGATGTGCTGGTGAACGGTGCCGGCATCCTGCGTATTGGCAGCACCGATGAACTGTCGTTCGACGATTGGCAGGCGTGTCTGGCGGTGAATGCCGGCGGCGCGTTCAACCTGTTCCAGCAAACCTTGCCGGTGTTTCGCCAGCAGCGTGCGGGTGCGATTGTGACTATCGCCTCTAATGCAGCACATGCGCCGCGCCTTGGTATGTCCGCTTATGGCGCTTCCAAAGCGGCGTTGCGCAGCTTGTGTCTGACCGTGGGTTTAGAGATGGCACCTTACGGCGTGCGCTGCAATATCGTTTCTCCGGGTTCCACCGATACCGATATGCAACGCAGCCTGTGGCATACGCCAGAAGCCGAGCAGGAGATGATCAATGGTTTCCCGGATCAGTACAAGCTGGGGATCCCGCTGCGTAAGATCGCTAAACCGCAGGAGATCGTCGCTAACGTGATGTTCCTCGCGTCGGATCTTGCCAGCCACGTGGTGCTGCAGGATATTGTGGTCGACGGTGGCGCAACGCTGGGATCCTAAGTTATGGCAATCTGGAAACGTTCGGTCGATGTTGAAACGTTGAATAAGATGGGTGAAAACTCGCTGGTGGCACACGTTGGCATTGTGTTTACCACCATCGGTGAAGATTATCTCGAAGCCACCATGCCGGTGGATGCCCGCACGCAGCAGCCGTTTGGCCTGCTGCACGGCGGCGCTTCTGTGGTGCTGGCGGAGTCGATGGGATCGATTGCCGGTTATCTCAGCATCGAAGAAGGTAAAAGCGTGGTGGGGATTGAGGTGAGCGCCAGCCACCATCGTGCAGTAAGCAGCGGTGAAGTGCGCGGCATTTGCCGCCCGCTGCACCTTGGTGCGCGTAATCAAAGCTGGCAGATTGAGATTCGTAACGCCCGCAATCAGCTGTGCTGCACCTCGAGATTGACGGTGGCGGTGCTGGGTTAAGACATAAAAAAAGCGGCCTTCGGGCCGCTTTTTTTGTGCGATTAACGCTGGTAAATGATTTCGACGCCTTCGTCGTCCTCTTCGTCCCAGTCGTCATCCCAATCGTCGTCTTCTTCCACTTCCTGCGCCGTTTCCATGGCTTCACGGTGATAATCATCCCACATGAAGGCCACTTTCTCTGGCTCTTTAGCTTCTTCTTCGGCTTCTTTTGGATTTTCGATGATAAAGCTCATCACATCCCAGCAAAGATCTTTCACGCCATCATGGCTAGCCGCAGAGATTAGGTAATATTTTTCTTCCCAGCCTAATGCTTCCACTACCGCTTTGGCACGGCTTTCCGCTTCTTCGCGGCTCAGCAGGTCACATTTGTTGAACACTAACCAGCGCGGCTTCTGGAACAGCTTATCGCTGTATTTCTCCAGTTCGCCAAGAATGATGCGGGCATTTTCTACCGGATCAGATTCATCGATAGGGGCAAGATCGATCAGGTGCAACAGCACGCGGCAGCGCTCAAGGTGCTTCAGGAAGCGAATACCCAGACCTGCGCCATCCGCTGCACCTTCAATCAGGCCAGGAATGTCGGCGACAACAAAGCTCTTTTCGTTGTCCATACGCACCACGCCAAGGCTTGGCACCAGCGTAGTGAACGGATAATCCGCGACCTTGGGTTTCGCTGCAGATACCGAGCGAATAAAGGTCGATTTACCGGCATTCGGCAGACCCAACATACCAACGTCAGCCAGCAGCATCAGTTCCAGTTGCAGATCACGCTTCTCGCCCGGTGTTCCCATGGTTTTTTGACGCGGGGAACGGTTAACTGAGGATTTAAAGCGCGTGTTACCAAGGCCATGCCAGCCGCCTTTCGCCACCATCAGCTTCTGCTCATGACGCGTCATGTCGCCCAGCGTTTCGCCGGTACCCTGGTCAATTACGCGGGTACCAACGGGCACTTTAACGATAATGTCTTTACCACGTTTACCGGTGCAATCACGGCTTTGGCCATTCTGGCCACGTTCGGCACGGAAAGACTTTTCAAAGCGATAATCGATCAGGGTGTTGAGGTTTTCATCCGCCAACAAATACACGTCGCCGCCGTCGCCGCCATCGCCGCCATCCGGGCCGCCTCTTGGAATATATTTTTCACGGCGGAAGCTTACGCAACCATTGCCGCCATCACCCGCGACCGCAAGGATCGTCGCTTCATCTACAAACTTCATTTTATTTCTCCGTCACGCTGTCGTTCACGGCAGCTTGCAGGCCGCAAACGGGTCCGCCAGGGTCTTCTGCGCTGACCGACGGCGGATAATACAAGACTGGCAAAGCCAGGAGTACATAAATTGTACAACAACTGTGCTAAAGCGTAACTGTTATCCAGCAAGCTCAGTAGCAGAATGTAAAAAGCCCCGCAAAGCTGCGGGGCCTTTCATTCGTGTATTCAGACGTTAGACGTCTGCAGCACGACAACCTTACTCAGCAACGATGCTGATATATTTACGGTTGTTCGGGCCTTTAATCTCGAATTTTACTTTGCCGTCTGCGGTGGCAAACAGGGTGTGGTCACGACCACAACCTACGTTGCTACCTGCGTGGAATTTGGTGCCACGCTGACGAACGATGATGCTACCTGCCAGAACAGATTCGCCACCGAAACGTTTTACACCCAGACGTTTTGCGTTGGAGTCGCGACCGTTACGGGTCGAGCCACCAGCCTTCTTATGTGCCATTTGTCAGATCTCCTCTTACGCGCCGATCACAGTGATTTTCACATCTGTGAACCACTGACGGTGACCAGCTTGCTTACGGTAGTGTTTACGACGACGAAACTTAACGATTTTAATTTTCTCGCCACGACCGTGAGCAACAACTTCTGCCTTGATCACACCGCCTGAAACCAGTGGCGCGCCGATTTTCACGTCTTCGCCATTTGCGATCATCAGAACCTGGTCAAACTCAATGGTTTCACCGGTTGCGATGTCCAGCTTTTCCAGGCGAACGGTCTGACCTTCGCTTACTCGGTGTTGTTTACCACCACTTTGGAAAACCGCGTACATATAAAACTCCGCTTCTGCGCGTGCCTTTCTATTCATCAGGCGGCGCGATAAATATTCACAATAGGGCGCGAATTCTACGCAATACTCCAGCAGAAGACAAGAGCACTTTGCACTCTCTTGCAGAAAAAAAGCGCAAGGCGAATGCAAACGTTTCGCAACCCGATTTTTCAAGTACAATCAGTAACAGATTACCTGAACTCACGCTGTGTAAAGCGCTTACCATGCAAAAAACGAGTAAAGCTGAAAAGACGAATGAACTTAGAACAGATTAATGAATTAACCGCGCAGGACATGGCGGCCGTCAACCAGACCATCCTCGAGCAGCTGAATTCAGAAGTCTCACTGATTAACCAGTTGGGCTATTACATCATCAGCGGCGGGGGCAAACGCATCCGTCCGATGATCGCTGTGCTGTCGGCACGCGCGCTGAATTATCAGGGATCGTTGCACATCACTAATGCGGCGCTGATCGAATTTATCCATACGGCGACGCTGCTGCACGATGATGTGGTGGATGAATCCGATATGCGCCGTGGCAAAGCCACCGCTAACGCCGCGTTCGGTAATGCGGCAAGCGTGCTGGTGGGCGATTTTATCTATACGCGCTCATTCCAGATGATGACCAGCATGGGATCCTTAAAGATCCTTGCGCTGATGTCGGAAGCGGTCAACGTGATCGCCGAAGGAGAAGTGCTGCAGTTAATGAACTGCAACGATCCCGATATCACTGAAGAGAGCTACATGCGGGTGATCTACAGCAAAACCGCTCGCCTGTTCGAAGCTGCTTCGCAAGCGTCGGCGATTTTAGCTGAGGCGACGCCCGCGCAGGAAAAGGCGTTACAGGATTATGGTCGCTACCTTGGCACCGCTTTCCAGTTAATTGATGATTTGCTGGATTACAGCGCAGATGGTGAAACGCTGGGCAAAAATACCGGTGATGACCTGAGCGAAGGTAAACCGACGCTGCCATTGCTGCACGCGATGCACAACGGGACGCTTGAGCAGGCGCAGATGATCCGTAAAGCCATTGAAGAAGGTAACGGTCGTCATCTGCTGGAACCGGTGCTGGCAGCGATGCAACAGACTGGCTCGCTGGAGTGGACGCGCAAACGCGCTGAAGAAGAGGCAGATAAAGCCATCGCAGCCCTGCAGGTATTACCCGAAAGCCCGTGGCGCAGCGCCCTCGAAGCGCTGGCGCACATGTCAGTACAGCGCGATTTCTGATTACAACGGGGCCTTCTCTGGCCCCGTTTCCTTCCTCACTCTTCTCCCTTTTTACTTACATCTCTTGCATCGCTTTTGCGAAAAGCGACGCAGTTTCGTGCGCCAGCCAAACATTTACTGGAAAATTACGGGAAACATTTGCTATAAAAACGCGGGTTTTTTCCAGATATCTCTGCCACGGGAGCGCCTTTTTACAGCGGAGATGAAGTAATAACACGGACATGGAGAAGAGAGTTATGTACACAAGGAAAGCGGATTGGCACCCGGCAGATATCATTGCTGCATTACGTAAGAAAGGCACATCACTGGCAGCGCTGTCACGCGAATCAGGGCTCAGCTCCTCAACGCTGGCCAATGCGCTGTCGCGTCCCTGGCCCAAAGGTGAGTGGCTAATCGCCAATGCGATCAAGGTTCATCCGGCAGACATCTGGCCAAGCCGATATTACGATCCTGTTACCGGCCAGTTATTGGATCGCAAGAAGTGCATACGATCGCCGAAGGATCGTAAAAAGATCTGACTGTAATACCAATGAAAAAAAACCAGCCGCGTTGCCGTGACTGGTTTTTTTGATCTACGAAGCAGAAATTATTCGCCGCTTACGCGCTCGATATTTGCACCCATCGCTTTCAACTTATCTTCGATGTGCTCGTAGCCACGGTCGATGTGATAGATACGATCCACTATCGTGGTGCCTTCCGCGATACAACCCGCCAGCACCAGACTCGCTGATGCACGCAGATCGGTGGCCATCACCTGCGCGCCCGACAAGGTTTCTACGCCATGACAAATCGCTGTATTGCTCTCAATTTCCGCGTGCGCGCCCATACGAATCAGCTCAGGGATATGCATAAAGCGGTTTTCGAAGATGGTTTCGGTAATCACACCGGTTCCTTCTGCCACCAGGTTCAACAGTGTGAACTGCGCCTGCATGTCAGTAGGGAAGCCAGGATGCGGCGCGGTACGGATATTCACCGCTTTTGGACGCTTACCGTGCATATCCAGGCTGATCCAATCTTCGCCCACTTCGATCTCTGCACCAGCCTCACGCAATTTAGACAGCACGGCATCCAGCGTATCTGGCTTCGTGTTGTGGCAAACAACTTTGCCCCGTGAAATGGCTGCTGCGACCAGGAAAGTACCGGTTTCGATACGATCTGGCAGCACGCGATAAACGCCGCCGCCCAGACGCTCAACACCTTCAATGGTAATTTTGTCTGTGCCCGCGCCGGTGATTTTCGCACCCAGCGTGTTGAGGAAGTTTGCCGTATCGACAATCTCCGGCTCACGCGCGGCGTTCTCAATGATGGTGATGCCGGTGGCCAGCGTGGCCGCGCTCATGATGGTAACGGTAGCGCCGACAGACACTTTATCCATCACGATATGCGCGCCCTTCAGACGGCCATTGACAGAAGCTTTAACGTAGCCCTCTTCCAGCTTAATTTCCGCACCCAGCTGTTCCAGGCCAGTAATGTGCAGATCGACCGGGCGTGCACCGATAGCGCAGCCGCCCGGCAGTGAAACCTGGCCCTGACCAAAACGCGCCACCAGCGGACCCAGCGCCCAAATCGAAGCACGCATGGTTTTCACTAAATCGTATGGCGCACTGAAAACATTAACTTCGCGAGCATCAACGTGGACCGAACCATTGCGCTCAACGCGCGCACCCAGCAGATTCAGCAGCTTCATGGTGGTATCGATATCACGCAGCTTCGGTACGTTCTGAATCTCTACCGGCTCCTCAGCCAGCAGCGCAGCAAACAGAATCGGCAACGCAGCATTCTTCGCCCCGGAAATGGTCACTTCACCACTTAAACGGGTGGGGCCTTGCACACGAAATTTGTCCATTAACACCGCTCTCAATTATCTATCAATAAAACAACCGGTGAGGCACTTAGAAACCGTTGAGTTTACGGTCGCGCGCCCACTCGGCTGGGGTATAAGTTTTGATGGAAACCGCATGAATACGGTTATCCGCAATATATTCCATCAGCGGCGCGTACACAGCCTGCTGCTTCTTCACGCGGCTCAGTTCGCCGAACATTTCGCCCACCGCGATGACCTGAAAATGGCTGCCATCGTTGCTGAGTACGTGTACTTCTTCTAATGCCAGCGCCTGCATCAGCACGGCCTGAACTTCACTATTTTCCATCGCTCGTTACTTCGCTTAATAATAATAAGGCAGACATCTTAGAGGAAAGCGTCTGACTCTTAAATACGCAAAAGCCCCTGAAAATATCAGGGGCTTAGCATCGACATCATTTGATCAGGCGATTTTTTCCGCAGAAACAATAATCTGCTGCAGGTTATACAGCGTGATCAGTGACTGGAGTTTATCGGAGATCCCAGAGAAAAGCGGTGCGCTGCCTTGAGCACGCGCAATCTCACGCAGATGCACCAATAGCGCTAAACCCGCTGAATCCACCCTTTCCAGCCCGGCGACATCAATGGTGGTGATATCCGCCACCGCAGTGTCACGTTCCTGCCACAAGGTCAGCAAAGTATCACGATCTAATTTGCCGCTTAAGGCCAGCGTGCTGGCAGTGCGCTGCCAGCGTAACGGTTCACTCATTATTGCTTTTTATCCAGGGTGATCGGCTGTGCGGCATAGGTTTTCAGCTGAGCCGTCAAGCCATCAATGCCTTTGGTACGCAGCAGATCGCCCCACTCATTCTGTTTCGTGGTGATCATGCTGATGCCTTCGGCCACCATATCATACGCCTGCCAGTTGCCGGTTTGGCTATTCTTACGCCACTGGAAATCGAGACGCACAGGCGGGCGCCCATTAGGATCGATGATGGTGACGCGAATCGCCACGATATTGGCATCGCCAATCGGCTGCTCCGGCTGAATCTGGTAGGTTTGACCGTTGTACAGCGCCAGCGCCTGGCCGTAAGCCTGTGCCAGATAATCACCGAACGCGGCAAAGTAGGCATCACGTTGCGCCGGTGTCGCATCGCGATAATAGCGACCAAGAACCAACGCACCGGCATATTTTATCTGTACGTACGGCATCAGTTCCTGACGTACCACTTCGCGCAGATAGTTCGGATCCTGCTTAATCTTCGGCTGTTCGTTTTTCAGGCGGGTGAAGGTCTTTTCCGCCGCTTCGTTCATCAGCTTGTAAGGATTAGTTTGATCCGCTGCGGCGTTGGCTGCCAGCGGTGCGATTGCCAACAGGGCAATCATCAGTAAACGTTTAAACATCATGTTTTACCTCGTAGGTTATTCCGTTGTTGCAGGTGCTGCCGGTGCACTCTGCGCACCCTGTGATTTATCGTCAGATTTGTTATCGCCGCTTTTATAGAGGAATTGACCGATCAGGTCTTCCAGCACCAGCGCCGACTTGGTGTCACGCAGCGTGCCGCCATCTTTCAGCATAGAAGAGCCAAGCTCGGGATCGTCAAAACCTAAATTCAGCGCCAGGAACTGCTCACCGAGCAGGCCTTGAGTGCGGATGGCTAATGAGCTGGTGTCGGGAATTTTATCAGCGTATTTATCGCTAATATCCATGGTCACACGCGGTGAGAGGGTTTTCTCATCCAGCGCAATATCTGACACCCGGCCAATCAACACGCCGCCAATTTTCACCGGAGAACTGACTTTCAGTCCGCCGATATTATCGAAGGTGGCATACATCTTCCACGTTGGTTCGGTGCCGATAGTTTTGAGATCGGCAACGCGCAGGCCGAGGAATAACAGCGCCAGCAGCGCAGCCAGCATGAAGACGCCAACCCAGATTTCGTTTTTCTTGCTTTGCATTGCATCAATTCCCAAACATCAGTGCTGTCAGCACAAAATCCAAACCGAGTACCGCCAGTGAAGCATGCACCACGGTACGCGTTGTCGCACGACTGATCCCTTCCGAGGTCGGGATGGCATCATAGCCATTAAAGAGCGCAATCCAGGTTACCGTGACGGCAAAGACTGCGCTTTTGATCATGCAGTTAACGACATCAGTGCGGAAATCTACCGCGTTCTGCATCGCCGACCAGAAGAAACCGGGATCGATCCCTTTCCAGCTCACGCCAACCAGCGCGCCACCGGCAATACCAACGGCGGTAAAGATCAACGCCAGCAACGGCATGCTGATAAATCCGGCCCAGAAGCGCGGTGAGACCACGCGACGTAGCGGATCGACGGCCATCATCTCCATGCTGGAGAGCTGTTCGGTGGCTTTCATCAGCCCGATTTCAGCGGTTAACGCTGAACCCGCACGGCCTGCAAACAGCAACGCCGTGACGACCGGACCGAGCTCACGCAGCAGCGAGAGCGCCACCAGCATGCCAAGGCTGGTTTCCGCATTGTAAGTGGTGAGCACCAGATAGCCTTGCAGACCCAGCACCATGCCAATAAACAAGCCAGATACCACGATGATCAGTAACGATAACACGCCCACGCTGTACAACTGTTTTACCAGCAGCGGCGCATGGCGACGAAACGCCGGCTTACCGACTAACGCATGAAATAACATGAGGCCTGCGCGGCCAAAAGCGGCACAGGTATTGATTCCCTGACGTCCAAATGACGCTAGCGCCTGTAACAACATCAGTTTACGTTCTCCCTGAGCGGGTCAAGTCGCTGAGATAATCGCCAGCGGCAAAGCGGAAAGGCACCGGACCATCCGCATGACCCTCGATAAACTGGCGCACACGCGGATCGGGATTTTCCCGCAGTTCCGGCGCGCTACCCTGAGCAATGATTTTTTGTCCGGCAACAATATAGGCATGATCGGCAATGCTCAAGACCTCAGGCACATCGTGTGAAACCACGATGCAGGTCAGGCCCAGAGCATGATTCAGTTCATCAATTAACTTCACCAGCACGCCCATGGTAATTGGATCCTGGCCGACAAAAGGCTCATCGAACATGATCAGTTCGGGTTCCAGCGCGATAGCACGCGCCAGCGCCGCACGGCGGGCCATACCGCCAGAAAGTTCAGCAGGCATTAGTTTAGCGGCTCCACGCAAACCCACCGCTTCCAGCTTCATCAATACGGTGCTGTGCAACAGCTCTGGCGGCAGCTGCGTATGTTCACGCAACGGCCAGGCAACGTTTTCATACACGTTGAGATCGGTAAACAGCGCGCCGGACTGAAACAGCATGCTCATTTTTTTACGCGCTTCGTACAATTTGGTGCGGGAAAGCGTCGGGATATTTTGATCGCGGAACCAAATCTCGCCTTTATCGGGCTGTAATTGCCCACCGATCAGACGCAATAATGTGGTTTTGCCAATTCCGGACGGGCCCATAATCGCGGTGACTTTACCGGCAGGTACCGTTAACGAGATGTCGTCGAAGATAGTACGATCTCCGCGCGTGAAACTGACGCCACGAACCTCAACCAGATTCGTTTGCTGCTGGATCATCTTTACCTCTTTATGCGGATCGGGCGCTATCAAAGCTGTGGATGGTAGCCTGGTAGCCTCGAATGCACGATAGTTTTACAGAAACTTACCCACTTAGTGTGGCGAAAACGGCCTTAAAATTTACTTTTGCCTCTCAGACAGTCAAAATCAGCGCCTGTTAGTGCGTGCAGAATGTTTTTACCCGTCGGACAAGGTTCGCCGACACCTCCATCCATCAAGGATTTTTAATGTTCGTAGCCTCTGCCTTGCTGTTTATCGGATTGATTTTACTGGTTTACGGTGCCGACCGTTTGGTATTTAGCGCCGCGATCCTCTGTCGATCCTTTGGCATCCCACCGCTGATCATTGGTATGACGGTGGTGAGCATTGGCACATCATTACCGGAATTGATCGTCTCGTTTTCGGCCGCACAGCATGGACAGATGGATTTAGCGGTTGGCACCGCGCTGGGCTCGAACATCACCAATATTCTATTAATTCTGGGCGGCGCGGCACTGCTCCACCCATTGACAGTACACTCCAATCTGATTCGGCGCGAATTGCCATTAATGCTGCTAGTCTCACTGCTCTGCGGCATCATGCTGTTTGATAACTATTTAAGTCGACTCGACGGCATCGCGTTACTGCTGATTGCATTGGGTTATCTGCTGGTGGTAATTCGCATTGCTCGCCGGGCTGAACGCGATAATAACGACACGCTAACCCGCGAACAGCTGGCGGAGCTGCCGCGCGATGAGGCCGGCAACACAGTGGCCTTTCTGTGGCTGGCGGTTGCACTGATTATTTTGCCGATGTCGACGCGTATGGTGATCGACAACGCCACCGTCTTTGCCGACTACTTTGGTGTGAGCGAACTGGTGATGGGCCTGACGCTGATCGCCGTCGGCACCAGCTTGCCCGAACTGGCCACCGTGGTGGCTGGCGCGCTGAAAGGTGAGGACGATATCGCGATCGGTAACCTGATCGGCGCCAATATTTTCAATCTGGCGATTGTTCTCGGCCTGCCGGCGCTGATTCATCCCGGCAGCGTTGATGCGCATGCCTTCGCACGTGATTACTGGGTGATGCTGGCAGTGAGCGTACTGTTCGCCCTGCTCTGCCTGCTGCGCAAACGCCGTATTGGTCGTATCGCAGGCACACTATTATTAGGTGGTTTTATCGCGTGGGTGCTGTGGCTATGGCTGAGCCCCATGCTTATCACAAGCTATTAAGGACGGACTGACCATGTCACATCAGCAACCGGATTTCGATTTTCAGCAAGCAGGCAAAGCGGTGCTGCGCATCGAACGCGAAGGGCTGGAGCAGCTTGATCAATATATCAATGATGATTTCGATCGCGCCTGCGCGATGATCTTTGCCTGCCGCGGCAAAGTGGTGGTGATGGGCATGGGCAAATCCGGGCATATCGGTAAAAAAATGGCCGCGACTTTTGCCAGCACCGGTACACCTTCGTTCTTTGTGCATCCCGGCGAAGCCAGCCACGGCGATCTCGGGATGGTCAGCACCAATGATGTGGTTATCGCGATTTCTAACAGCGGTGAATCCGGCGAAATTCTTGCGTTGGTGCCGGTGTTAAAGCGCCAGAAAGTGCAGCTGATTTGTATCACCGGCCGTCCTGAGAGCGCGATGGGCCGCGCTGCAGATGTGCATCTGTGCGTGAAAGTGCCGCAGGAGGCTTGTCCGCTCGGCCTGGCACCGACCACCAGCACCACCGCGACTTTAGTGATGGGCGATGCGCTGGCCGTGGCGTTGCTGGAAGCGCGCGGATTTACCCAGGAAGATTTTGCGCTGTCGCATCCCGGCGGTGCGCTGGGCCGCAAACTGCTGCTGCACGTCAGCGATATCATGCACAGCGGCGATGAAATTCCTCACGTTAGCCGTGATGCGTCGATGCGGGATGCGCTGCTGGAAATTACCCGTAAGAATCTGGGTTTGACGGTGATCGTCGATGACCTAATGAAAATCGAAGGCATCTTTACCGATGGTGACTTGCGTCGCGTGTTCGATATGGGCATCGATTTCCAGAAAGCCACCATTCAGGAAGTGATGACCAGCGGCGGCATTCGCGTGCGCCCCAATATGCTGGCCGTTGACGCCCTTAATTTGATGCAAAACAAAAACATCACCGCCCTGCTGGTGGCCGATGACGATCGCCTGCTCGGTGTGGTACATATGCATGACATGCTGCGCGCTGGCGTGGTCTAACAGGAAGAAATAATGAGTGCTGAAACGGCGATGGTCGAGACTTGCTACGGTCCGGTGAGCGCGGACGTCATGGCGCGTGCTGCGAAGATTCGCCTGCTGATTTGTGACGTTGATGGCGTGATGTCCGATGGCGTCATTTATATGGGCAACAGCGGTGAAGAGCTGAAAGCTTTTAACGTGCGTGATGGTTATGGCGTGCGTTGCCTGCTGACCTCCGGCGTCGAAGTGGCTATTATTACCGGCCGCAAAGCAAAACTGCTGGAAGATCGCTGTAAGACGCTCGGCATTACGCATCTTTACCAGGGACAATCGGATAAGCTTTTGGCCTGGCGGGAACTCCTGGATAAACTGTCATTAACGGCCGATCAGGTCGCCTATATTGGCGATGACCTGATCGACTGGCCGGTAATGGCGCAGGCGGGTTTGAGCGTTGCCGTTGCTGATGCTCACCCGATTTTACTGTGGCGCGCGCATTATGTGACCCGCATTGCCGGTGGCCGCGGTGCGGTACGTGAGTTGTGCGATCTGATTTTGATGGCGCAGAACAAATTTGAGGATGCCAAAGGGCAATCAATATGAGTAAGAGCAGGCGTTGGATGACGCTGATCCTGGCCTTGATCGCCTTAGTGCTGATCGGCTGGAATCTCACCAACCAGGATGACGACAGAACGCCGGTGGCAACCAACGATCAAGCGCCAACCTACACCAGCGAGAAATCGAACACGGTGGTGTATAACCCCACAGGCGCGCTGGGCTATAAGCTGGTCTCCGATAAAGTGACCTACTTTGCTGCCGATGAGATAAGTTGGTTCGATAATCCGGTGATGACCACCTATGACGTTAATAAAGTGGCGACATGGTCGGTGCGCGCCGATAAGGCAAAGCTGACCAAAGATCGTATGCTTTATCTTTACGGCAACGTTGTTGTCAATTCTTTGACTCAGGATTCACAGCTTGAGCGCATCCTCACCGATAACGCTCAGGTTAATTTGGTCACCCAGGATGTGACATCTGACGATCAAGTCACCCTTTTTGGCCGCAGTTTTAATTCCACTGGCATGAAAATGCGCGGCAATTTACGGACGAAACATGCTGAGCTGCTTGAAAAGGTCAAAACTTCCTATGAAATTCAAAATGAACAAAAATAGCCTTAAGTTATTGCTGGTGAGTACGCTGCTGGCAACGAGCCTGCCTGCGCTGGCATTAACTGGCGACTCAGACAAACCGGTAAATATCGACTCCGTTAACCAGGCGCTGGATCTGCAGGGCAACGTTGCGACCTTTACCGGCAACGTGATTGTGACGCAGGGTTCCATCAAGATTACCGCCGATAAAGTGGTGGTCACTCGTCCGGGCGGCGATAGCAAAAAAACCATCGTTGATGCTTACGGCACGCCAGCCACCTTCTATCAGATGCAGGATAACGGCAAGCCGGTGCAAGGCCACGCCAGTAAACTGCACTATGAATTGGCGAACGATTTTGTTGAGCTGACCGGCAATGCCTTCATTCAGCAGCAGGACAGCAACATCAAAGGCGACCGCATCACTTACCTGGTGAAAGAGCAGAAAATGCAGGCGTTCAGCCAGGGCGACAGCAAGCGCGTGACTACCGTTCTGGTACCGTCGCAGCTGCAGGACAAAAACGGTTCGTCCGCGAGCCCTAAAAAGAGTAACTGATTGCTATGGCTACACTAATCGCTGAGAACCTGGCGAAAGCCTACAAAGGCCGCCGCGTGGTGGAAGATGTTAGCCTGCAGGTAAAATCCGGCGAGATTGTCGGCCTGCTGGGCCCAAACGGTGCCGGTAAAACCACCACCTTCTACATGGTGGTGGGCATTGTGCCGCGCGATGCCGGCCGCATCGTGATTGATGATGAAGACATCAGCATTTTGCCGCTGCATGCGCGCGCCCGTCGCGGCATCGGCTATCTGCCGCAGGAAGCTTCGATCTTCCGTCGCCTGAGCGTGTACGACAACCTGATGGCTGTGCTGCAGATCCGTGATGATTTAACCGAAGAACAGCGTCAGGATCGGGCCAACGAGCTGATGGAAGAGTTCCATATTGGCCATCTGCGCGACAGCATGGGCCAGGCGCTGTCGGGTGGTGAACGCCGTCGTGTGGAAATTGCCCGCGCGCTGGCGGCTAATCCGAAATTCATCCTGCTGGACGAACCTTTTGCCGGTGTTGACCCGATCTCGGTTATCGACATCAAGAAAATCATTGAGCATCTGCGTGACAGCGGCCTTGGCGTGCTGATTACCGACCACAACGTGCGTGAAACCCTCGCGGTGTGTGAACGCGCTTATATCGTCAGCCAGGGACATTTAATTGCCCATGGCACGCCTGATGAAATTCTTGTAGATGAGCAAGTTAAGCGTGTTTATTTGGGCGAAGAGTTCAGACTCTGATAAGGTGTTGTAACACCCTACGTTTGCTTAGGAAATTCTTACCGAATTATGAAGCAAGGTTTGCAACTCAGGCTCAGCCAACAGCTGGCGATGACTCCACAGTTGCAGCAAGCCATTCGCTTGCTGCAACTCTCTACGCTTGAACTCCAGCAAGAACTGCAAATGGCGCTGGAAAGCAATCCGCTGCTTGAACAAACCGAACTGCACGAAGAAGTTGACGCACGTGAATTTCAGGATCAGGAAAGTGATTCGTTAGACACGCGCGAAGCGCTTGAGCAGAAAGATATGCCTGAAGAGCTTCCGCTCGACGCTACCTGGGACGAAATCTACACCGCAGGCACACCGTCAGGCACCGGCACCGATTACCAGGATGACGAACTGCCGATCTACCAAGGCGAAACCACCCAATCGCTGCAGGATTACCTGATGTGGCAGGTTGAGTTAACGCCGTTCACTGATACCGATCGCGCGATTGCCACGTCAATTGTTGATGCCATTGATGACACCGGCTATCTCACCGTCAGCTTACAAGACATTTATGACAGTATTGGTGATGAAGAGCTGGCGCTGGAAGAAGTCGAAGCCGTGCTCAAGCGCGTACAGCGTTTCGATCCGATCGGCGTCGGTGCACGTGATTTGCGTGATTGCCTGTTAGTCCAGCTGTCGCAATATGCTGCCGACACGCCCATGCTGGCGGAAGCGCGCCTGATTGTTAGCGAACATCTCGATCTGCTGGCCAACCATGATTTCCGCAGCCTGATGCGCGTAACCCGTCTGAAGGAAGAGGTGCTGAAAGAGGCGATGCTGCTGATTCAGTCACTCGATCCGCGCCCAGGCCAGTCGATCAACACCAGTGAACCGGAATATGTCATTCCCGATGTGCTGGTACGCAAAATCAGTAAGCGCTGGACGGTTGAACTCAATTCCGACAGCATGCCGCGCCTGAAAATCAATCAGCAGTATGCGGCGATGGGCGGAGCTGGCCGTAATGAAAGCGATAACCAGTTTATTCGCAGCAACTTACAGGAAGCCAAGTGGCTGATTAAGAGCCTGGAGAGCCGCAACGACACGCTGCTGAAAGTGACACGCTGTATCGTTGAACAGCAGCAGGCGTTTTTTGATCAGGGTGAGGAGTACATGCGTCCGATGGTGTTGGCAGATATCGCTCAGGCTGTTGATATGCATGAATCCACCATTTCCCGCGTGACCACGCAAAAGTATTTACACAGCCCGCGTGGCATCTTTGAACTGAAGTATTTTTTCTCCAGTCACGTCAACACCGAAGGCGGCGGCGAAGCCTCGTCCACGGCGATTCGTGCATTGGTGAAAAAATTAATCTCGGCGGAAAACCCCGCAAAACCCTTGAGCGACAGCAAACTGACCTCCATGTTATCCGAACAGGGCATCATGGTTGCGCGACGTACGGTTGCTAAATATCGCGAGTCTTTATCTATACCGCCATCAAACCAGCGCAAGCAATTGGTTTGACCGAACGAAGAAGGAAGACCTATGCAGCTAAACCTTACCGGACTTAATGTTGAAATTACCGAACCTCTGCGTGAATTTGTAAATACCAAATTTGCCAAACTGGAACACTATTTTGATCGTATCAATCAGGTTTATATTGTTCTGAAGGTAGAGAAGGTGACGCAGGTTGCGGATGCAACACTGCACGTTAACGGCGGAGAGCTGCACGCCACATCGGAAGCGGAAGACATGTACGCGGCCATCGACGGGTTAATCGATAAGCTTTCCCGTCAGCTGACCAAACACAAAGACAAACTGAAAAAACACTAACCTTCACGCTTGCAGAGTGCTGACTGATTCGGCACTTAGAGCATAAATGGGGCGGAACTTACCGCCCCGTTTTGTCATCTGCGCAAGCGCCAGCGGGTGAACGGTAATGAAATCAATTGCCTGAAACTCGCGGCTATGTGAACTCGCAAGTGAAACGATGATGAACAACGATCTAACACTGGAATTGAGCTCGGTCCTATCACTGGACTGTACCCGTAGCGGCGTACACTGCCAGAGTAAAAAACGCGCGCTGGAGATTATCAGCGAGCTGGCAGCGAAGCAGCTCAATCTGCCGCACCAGACGCTTTTCGAAGCCATCCTGACCCGCGAACGCATGGGCAGTACCGGTATTGGTAACGGCATCGCCATTCCACATGGCAAGCTGGAAGAGGACACCTTACGCGCTGTCGGCGTGTTTATTAGCCTCGATCAGCCTATCGCTTTTGATGCGGTAGATAATCAGCCGGTTGACCTGCTGTTTGCCCTGCTGGTACCCGCGGACCAGTGTAAAACCCACTTACACACGCTTTCGCTGGTTGCCAAACGCCTCGCAGATAAAACCGTCTGTCGTCGTTTGCGCGCGGCACAGAGCGACCAAGAGCTCTACGCCATTATCACAGAAGCTCAGGAAGCACACTCTTAAGCGAGAAACACTTTTACCGGCGTTTTCGCCGGTTTAAAACGGGAGAAATGTGATGGTGCTGATGATCGTTAGCGGTCGGTCAGGCTCAGGAAAATCAGTCGCGCTGCGTGCCCTCGAAGATATGGGCTTTTACTGTGTCGACAACTTGCCGGTGGTCTTGCTACCGGAGCTGGCGAATACCTTAACCGAACGCAATATCTCTGCGGCGGTCAGCATTGACGTGCGTAACATGCCGGAATCACCGGAAGTCTTTGAAGCGGCGCTCAACAATCTGCCCGATGCCTTTTCGCCGCAGCTGCTGTTTCTTGATACCGATCGCAACACGTTGATTCGCCGCTACAGCGATACGCGTCGCCTGCATCCGCTCTCCAGCAAAAACTTGTCGCTGGAGAGTGCTATCGATGAAGAGAACGATCTGCTGGAGCCACTGCGCTCACGCGCCGATCTGATTATCGATACGTCTGAGATGTCGGTTCATGAGCTGGCGGAGATGCTGCGTACCCGCCTGTTAGGCAAGCGTGAGCGTGAACTGACCATGGTGTTTGAGTCATTCGGCTTCAAACACGGCATTCCGATCGACGCCGATTATGTCTTCGATGTGCGCTTCCTGCCGAACCCGCACTGGGATCCTAAGCTGCGTCCGATGACCGGCCTGGATCGTCCGGTGGCCGCCTTCCTCGATCGTCACACCGAAGTGCACAACTTTATCTATCAAACGCGCAGCTATCTGGAACTGTGGCTGCCGATGCTGGAAACCAATAACCGTAGCTATCTCACCGTCGCCATTGGCTGTACCGGCGGTAAGCATCGTTCGGTGTATATCGCGGAACAACTGGCGGATTATTTCCGTTCACGCGGTAAAAACGTGCAGTCTCGTCATCGCACTCTGGAAAAACGCAAATCATGACCGTGAAGCAAACCGTTGAGATTCGTAACAAGCTGGGCATGCACGCGCGCCCAGCGATGAAGCTGTTCGAGCTGGTGCAGAGTTTTGATGCTGAAGTGTTGCTGCGTAACGAATCGGGCACCGAAGCTGAAGCCAGCAGCGTGATTGCGTTGCTGATGCTCGACTCAGCGAAAGGCGGTCATATTGAAATCGAAGCCAGCGGCCCGCAGGAAGAGCAGGCGCTGGCAGCGGTCATCGAACTGTTTGAAGCGGGCTTTGACGAAGATTAAGCCTTTCAATGCAGCTTGTAGCGATTCAGGAAACCCTCGCCGCCTAACTGGCGCATCTGCCGCATAATCCACTGCTGGCGCTGTCGCGTGTAGCCTGAAGGCGCATCGGCACGGAAGCGGATCGGATTGGGTAGAACCGCCGCCAGTAACGCGGCTTCAGACATCGTCAGGCGGCTGGCGGGTTTATGGAAATAGCGCTGTGAGGCCTCTTCCACGCCAAATACGCCATCGCCAAATTCTGCAATATTGAGATAAACCGTCAGGATGCGCCGCTTGGTCCACACGGTTTCGATTCCCACCGTGAGTCCCGCTTCCAGCCCTTTACGCACCCAGCTGCGGCCATCCCATAGAAACAGGTTTTTCGTCGTCTGCTGAGACAAGGTTGAAGCTCCGCGCATGCGTTCATTGCCATCGTTATCCAGCACTGATTGAATGGCATCAACATCAAAGCCCCAATGCTCGGGAAACTTTTGATCTTCAGAAGCGATAACCGCTAAAGCCATCCACGGCGAGATCTCATCCATGCCGACCCAATCCGAGTGCGCCACATAATCAAAACGCCCTGTAAACCAGGCACCGATTTGCCGCTCCACCATTACCGCCGAGAACGGTACTGGTAGAAAAGCAAACAGCAGAATGCCCGCTAACCAGATGCCGAGCCAGGCCAGCAGCACTTTAGCAATCAGTACTTTAATACGTTTTCCCAGCGTCCCTTTACTCTTGCTCATGCAATTTTCTCTTACCTGTTCCCTGTATTAATCAATCACCCAAGTCACAATAGCTAATACCAACGATTAACCACTAAATTTTATCCTCTGATTGGCAAAAACGTCAGTGAAATTGTTGCCTGCGCAATCAACGTTCCTCTATTAGAGCCAATCACATCAAGCACTTCCGCCAAAAAGGAATCGGTTCCATGAGGTTAAATGCACCAGGCGCTGCGCGCATGAACACTTAACTGAATGTGATATCGCTCACGTAAAAGCTTTCATGAAGCTTAACTATCATTTTTTATGATGTTCGAACTTGTTCATTGATTACAGAGACCATTCTGAAAAATGCGACCAAATCTGTCTGATCCTGCCTGCATTCGGCCTCAATGATGGTAAAGCGATTTACCGCACAATTGGTTTACATCATTCAATAAACTATAAACTGGAACTTTCCGTTTAAGGTTTCCAAAACGTTTTGGATAAGCCGTCAGAAAACCTGACTTTATTCATAAATATCAGCATGTTAATCTAACTTAACTTCAATTTTTTGTCAGAATCACATTTTCCATGCTCGTGTCAGGCTTTTCCTGCTAACGACTGAAGCAAAACCAGGCAAAAAGCAGAACAATTGGTCAAAAAAGGTGCAATATGGCAAAGAAATTAATTCCTTGCTTGACTGTGTCAGCAAATTAATGTTTTCTGTATTTAATCGCTGCTCAACATCACACAATTTAATGAATCTTGTCACAAGCATTGGCGAATTTGTTAAGGTGATTTGGAAGCGTTAACCAATACCGAACTGCTGCTTTCTTTTTCGATTTCTAATAATAGCAGCAGTGCCCATTTCCCTGGTGTTGGCGCAGTATTCGCGCACCCCAGTTTCGACTGGGGTCATTTTTTTCTAACGTCCTGTAATTTTTCCCGCTCCGCTACCCATTCACGTAACACGTTCGCGTCTTTCAGCCACTCTTGTTTTAACTCATCGACCCACTCTTGCACGTTGTCCCACCACGCTGGCAATTCCGGCGACTGAATCTGCTTCGCCAACTGCTGTATATGCAGTAAGCCAACCGAACCTGCCGCACCTTTGATCTTGTGCCCTTCTTCAGCAATCCCTTTTTGATCGCGCGCCATCATGTTGGAATCCAGCACCTCGAGATAGCCCGGCATCATCTGCTCAAACATGGTCAGGCTTTGGGTAATCAATCCTGGGCCAACCAGTTCAATGTATTGCTCCAGCATCGCCACATCTAGCAGCGTGCGCGACTGCGCATCTGATGATTCGGTGGCGATCTCTTCCAGCTCCGGCTGATAATCCCAGAACTTCTTGATCACCGCCGTAAGCGCTGGCACAGCAAGCGGTTTGCTCAACACATCATCCATGCCGGCATCGAGATACTCTTTTTTGTCTTTCAGCACATTGGCGGTCAATGCCACCAGCGGCGGCAGCGCCACATCTGCGTAACGCTGATGGATGGCACGTGACACGTCGAGGCCCGTCATATCCGGAAGCTGAATATCGAGCAGCACCAGATCGAACTCCTGCGGATCAAACATCGCCAGCGCATCCGTACCGGTCATCGCGACTTCTACGCTGCAACCCAGCTTCTCCAGTACCGAACGCGCAACGATGACGTTGAGTTCAATATCTTCCACCAGCAACACGTGCAGCGCCGGCAACGGCATACTGTCATCCAGATTGTCGTCTTCCACTTCCTCAGCGACGCGTGGCGCGTTGATCTCCACGGTGAAGCAGGAACCCTGCCCCGCGACGCTACTCACGCTAATATCGCCGCCCATCGCCTGGGCTAAACGACGCGAGACCGCTAAACCGATGCCGGTGCCCGTCGCCGGCTTGCCGCCGTGCTGATCTTTCACCTGGTAATACATGGCGAAGATCTTATCCTGCTCTTCCTGCGGAATGCCCATGCCGGAATCCTGCACTTCAAAGTGCAGCGTTTCATCCTGACGATAGGCAACGCGCACCACAATCTCGCCCTGCTGAGTAAATTTCACGGCATTGCCGATCAGGTTCCACAGAATCTGACGCAGACGCGTGCCATCCGCCGAAATTTTATGGGGCAGCGGCAGCTCTGGCGCCATGACAAATTTCAGCCCTTTTGGCTGCGCCAGCAGACCGGAGAGGTTTTCCAGATCGGCGAGGAAACCGGTGAAATCCAGCGGCTGATTATCCAGCTGCACTTTGCGGCGTTCGATTTTGTCCACTTCAATTACATCATTGAAGATGTTGCCCAGCGTGATGGCCGACACGTGGATGGTTTTGAGGTACTTCAGCTGCTCCTGATTGAGATCGGTATCCAGCAGGATGCGGCTCAGTCCGACGATGCCATTCAGCGGCGTACGCAGCTCATGGCTGATAGTCGAAATAAAGGTAGTCTTCTCACGGCTGGCGTTCTCCAGCGCGTCCTGATAGCGCTTACGCTCGGTAATGTCGCGGCCAAAGCCCATCAGGCCACTGCGTTTTCCGACACGGTCGTAATAGGGCACTTTACGGATTTCGAAACAGGCTTTGCGCCCGTCGGGATATTGCAGCCACTGTTCGTAGGTTAGCGACACATTGTGGCGGAACACCTTCTCATCGGTTTCCAGCACTTTGGTGGCGGCTTCGTCATCGTAGATATCGCGTGGTGTCAGGCCAATCAGCTGTTTTTCACTCATGCCGGTTAGCAGTTCCATGGCGCGATTACAGCCGGAGAACTGCTTATCAATGTTGCGGTAGAACACCAAATCCGGTGACGCATCAAGGAAGGAGCGCAGGAAGGAGGATTGCTGTTCCAGCTCAATTTGCGCCTGCTCGCGTCGTGCCATCTCTTCGCGCAGCTTATCCATCACCTGCTCGCGCGCCTGCTCGGCTTTAATACGGTCGTTAATTTCCTGATTAAGCTGGGTGATGGTCTCTTTCATCTGCTGGTTCAGCTCGAGATCGCGCGTACGCATCTCTTCCAGCTTATCCACCAGTTTCGACAGGCGCTGGCGCGACTCTTCCAACTGATCGACCACCACTGAGAGGAAATAGACCGCCCAGGGCGTAATCAACAGACCGAAGAAGATGGAGCGGACGACGTCGATGCTCTCCACATGCCCACGCAATACCATGGTGACGGCCATCTGTACCACCATCGCCAGCACCACCAGCGCTGAGGCTAACAGCAGCGAAAAGCGTACCAGGCCGAGTTTGACCATCAAATCAACGTAGTACTGCGCTAAAAGACGAATCTGTTTCATTACGAGCTCCCTGAACGAAATCTGGCTCATGATAGCGTAATTATCGCTGCGCTGCCCCGCTTCACCCGGCCATATCGCGCAGGTTATGCCCTGTAATGGTGCATCGCAGCGTGATTTCGCCGACGTTCCCTTCTATATGCGCAAAGCGCTTGACTAATTCTGCCAACTGAATAATCTGGAGGGCCGCGCTTTTGCGAACCTTTCCTCAACATCCGGTGCTAATCAGCACCCTGGCAGCCATTCATCCTGATGGTTGCACCTCTTTATTGCATACCCATTCAATTTAAATGACTTTCTACGCATGCTTTGCGTGATTAATTTTACTAATGGCAGCGCCATTTTGATTCAAATATGACGCCATAAGAAAAACAGATACATGCTGTGTATCAACTGCCCCTAACAGCATTAAATGCTGTTATAACCCTTTCTGCCAGCATTGTTTGGATATTAGAGGGCTGGGTCACAGTGAGACGGCTCACACTTCCTGGGGGAATGCGCAGCGGGATATTGACATAAATTTACGCAATAAATTCTTATTAATCATTTAATTAAGTGACAAGAAAGCCTATTACCCGCATCAAAGCTGGCTATTTGACCTGAGTTCGCTTTCCCGATAAGTTGGAATTCCACTGGAAGCTTTCCTGGTGGGCCTGTGTCTCGGCATATCTATGCAGCAAGAAGCCTCCCTCTGGATGCAAGCTATCTCCCGAAAGAGACCGGAATAAAAAGAGCAGCTCATTAAGGACGTGACAACAGTGTCTTGAGAGCCCTTGCTCGGTGCTGCGACGCCTGCTCTTTACTGAGCGGCACAAGAATTGATACCGCCGCGCTGGCTTACATTGTCACGCTGCGGTACACGAAATAATGCAGGTAATGTCAAAAGAAGTTTAAGGAGACTCTCAATGTCCACGCAAAAACCGAATCCCTATGGTTTGTATGACCCATCAGCTGGCAGTGACAGCTGTGGTGTAGGTTTCATTACCCGTAAGGACGGCGAGCAGACTCATGAGATTCTGCGGATGGCCCATAGCGCGCTGTGCACGGTTCCGCACCGAGGCGGCATGTCTGCCGAAGGCGTGGGCGATGGCGCGGGTGTGAACGTCGATCTCTCCCTGAACTTCTTCCGCAAGGTCACCGGTCTGGCGCTGGAAGCCGGCCGTTTTGGCGTCGGTAACTTCTTTGTGCCAAAAGACGCAGAGCTGCGTGCAAACGCTGAGCGTCTGGTTGAAGAAACGCTGGCGGCGCATAACTTCCCGGTATTAGTGAAACGCGATATGCCGCTGGACGGCAGCGTGACGCGCCCGGCCGCCCTGCAATTCCAGCTGCCGATTGTGCAGTGGATTTTTGCCGCGCCGCAGGAAGTGACTGAACAACTCGAATTCGAGCGCCAGATTTATCGCGCGCTGCTGGATATCGAAGCGCGCGCCTTTACCGAAAGCGAATTCGGCGGCCTCTATCCGCTGTCGCTCTCTTCGCGCACGCAGGTATTTAAAGCGCGTCTGAACTCCAACGAAGTGATTCCTTACTTCAAAGATTTGACCGATGCCGATCATCAGGTGCGCGGGCTGTTCTTCCACACCCGTTTCTCGACCAACACCGATCCGCATACCACCATGGCGCAGCCATTCCGCTTAATGGCGCACAACGGCGAGCTGAACACCGATCGTAAAAACCGCATTGCCGAAGCGGCACTGATGCTGGCGCGCGGTAAAAAAATCGTGCGTCCAAAAGGTCAGTCCGACAGTTCGCGTCTCGACCAGAGCATCCATAGCCGTTTGATGGAAGATAACCTCGACCTGATCAACGCCGTAGTTTCGATGATGCCGCCAGCGTGGGAGAACGATACCTCGCTCTCGAACGAAGTGCGCGCCATGCTCGAGTACTTCTCTTTATATGAAGAGAAGAACGATGGCCCAGCTGCGCTTATCTTCGGTAACGGTGAAGTGATCGGCGCGCGACTTGACCGCCTCGGTCTGCGTCCGCTGCGTTCCGTTGAAACCGCGGAGTACATCGGAGCGATGTCTGAAGCGGGCCAGATCGCCTTCCCACCGGAAAGCGTGCTGCGTCGTGGCCGTATCGAAGCGGGCGGCATGCTCTATTACGATCACAAAGAGAAACGCTCTTACACCACGGTTGAAGCGCTGGAAAAACTGGCCGCTGAAAAAGATTATCTGTCACTCCTGAGCAAAGCGCGTATCGATCTCGCCGACCTGCCAGAAATTCAGGCAGAGCAGCTCGGCTCGCCGCTGCGTTATCGTGGTGACCTCAAAACCTATCAACGTTTTGTCGCCTACTACTACAACCAGGAAAGCTTCAAATTCATGATGGATCCGATGCTGCAAACCGGCGCTGAGAAGATCTCAGCCATGGGTTACGGCAACGCCATCAACGGCCTGTCTGACCACGAAGGCGGCATGGCGCACTACTTCTCACAACGATTTGCCCAGGTTACCAACCCGCCGCTCGACTCCATTCGTGAAGCGGACGGCATGACGCTGCGTGTTGCGCTGGGTGCGAAGCCGCATCTCGGCCGCAGCAAAGGTCAGCAAATCATTGTTCCGACGCCAATCCTGACGCACCTCGACATGCTGCGCCTGCGCGAGCAAACCGTCGCTCCTTATGCGCGTTTCGAGATGCTGTATGAACCGGTGGTCGGCAAAGATATCGTCAGCCGTGCGGCCAACGCCAACGCGCTGGAAAAAGCCATTGATGACTTAGCCCAGCAGGTTGTCGATTTCGCACGCCAGCAAGGCGGCATCGCGGTGATCACCGATCGTCATATCTCTTCAACTCACGCAGCGATCCCGATGCTGCTGATGGTGTCGGCGATCAACCAACGTCTGGTGCAGGAAGGTCTGCGTCTGGATGTTTCGCTGGTGGTCGAAAGTGGTCAAAGCATCTCTTCACACCATATCGCGGCGACGCTGGGCTTCGGTGCTTCTGCCGTTTACCCACTCGGCGTGCAGATGCGTGCGGAAGAGAAATTCGGTGAAGGCGAAGAAGGCAATAAAGCCTTTAAACGCTATGCCAAAGCAGCCGAAAAAGCGCTGATGAAAACCATGGGTAAAGTCGGCCTGTGTACCGTTGAGAGCTACAGCTGCGGCGAGTTCTTCGAGCCGAACTTCCTGAATACCGACGATCCGGTATTGAAAAAGTATTTCCCGAATATCAAAACGCCGGTTGGCGGCGCGGGCTTCCCGGCGATCGCCCAGATGGCGGTAGACTGGCATCAAAGCGCATTAAAAATTCAGGGCGAAGCGGAAGTGCCGTTGCTCGGCCTGTTCAAAGAGCGTGCTGAAGGCGCGGGCCACTCATACGGCACCATCGCGGTGCGTACCTTCATTGATATGACGGAACAACCGATTCGCTTTGCTAACAAAGAGCGCGAAGAGGACAACTTTATTCGTTTGATGACGCTGGCCAAACTGGATAATGCGTTCAACATCAAAGCGGAAGCCTTTAAAGACAGCAGCTTCGAGCGCATCCCAAACGATGTGATCGACAGCTTTGCCATCACGCCAGATTATCGTCAGTTCTCCAGCCTGATGCATGCCGAACGTAAACGCCGTCCTGCGGCGCTACGTGACATCCTCGCGCTGCCGTGCGATCTGACCCACGTGGACAGCGAAGCCGAATTCGGCCGTAAACTGGGCCGCTACTCGCTGGTGAACAACGGTTTCGCTACGCGTGGCCTGAAATGTGAAGCAGTGAACGGCAGCCTGAACCAGTTCGAGCTGCGTCTGATCGATGCAATTGCTGGCCTGAAACCAGAAAGCGAGCGCCTGGAAGCGCTGGCACGGGCACTGAAAACCCGTTTCACCGATGATATCGAAAGCAGCAACGTAGCGGATGGCGTGCTGCACATCACCGCTTACGGCAAAGCGGCCGATTATCTGTCGCTGATCTTCACCGCGCTGCCATCGCTGCCGCTGGAAGAGATTCAGCCAGCCCACGAAATCACCCGTACCTTTGCTTCCGGTGCGATGAGCCACGGTGCGTTGGTTGCGCCGGCGCACGAAGCTGTCGCGCACGGTACTAACATGGTTGGCGGCATGAGTAACTGTGGTGAAGGTGGCGAGCACTATTCACGTCACGGCACCATCCGCGCGTCACGTATCAAGCAGTTGGCATCCGGGCGTTTCGGCGTGTGGGCGGCTTATCTTGCTGATCCAATGCTGGAAGAGCTGGAGATCAAAATCGGTCAGGGCGCGAAGCCCGGTGAAGGCGGCCAGCTGCCGGCACCAAAAGTGACCGTTGAGATTGCCGCAGCGCGTGGCGGTACGCCGGGCGTTGAGCTGGTTTCACCGCCGCCGCACCACGACACTTACTCCATCGAGGATTTGGCGCAGCTGATCCACGACTGTAAAGCCGCGCGCGTGCGTGTCATCGTCAAACTGGTTTCATCTGAAGGTATCGGCACCATCGCCGTCGGCGTGGCGAAAGCCGGCGCGGATGTCATTAACGTCGCGGGTAACACCGGCGGCACCGGCGCAGCGTCCGTTACCAGCCTGAAATATACCGGCCGCGTCGCGGAAATCGGCATCGCTGAAGTGCATCAGGCGCTGTGTGCCAACGGCCTGCGCGACAAAGTGCAGCTGCGCTGCTCCGGCGCGCAGCAAACCGGCAGCGATGTGATCAAATCTGCCCTGCTCGGCGGCGATAGCTTCGAGTTCGGCACCACCGCGCTGATGATGCTGAAATGCGTGATGGCGAAAAACTGTAACGTCAAATGCCCGGCCGGTTTAACCACCAACGCCGAAGCCTTTGATGGTGATCCGCGTCAGCTGGCGCAGTACTTCATCAACGTGGCGCAGGAAGTGCGTGAGTTCCTCGCCCGCCTCGGTCTGCGTTCTCTGCGTGAAGCGCGTGGCCGTTCGGATTTGCTGCACTTGATGGATCACCCGCTGGAAGTCGGCAAACTGGATCTGCGTGCGATGTTGACCGTAGTGCCAGAGCAGAAAATTGCCAAGCCGGTGTATCTGGAAAAAGACTTTGAGCTGGATGATGGCTGGGTCAGCGAGCTGAAAACGCAGCTGGTTGGCGCGGCAAGCCGTGAAATCGCGCTGGGCGCGGGCATCACGCTGAACAACCGTAACAAAAGCGTCGGTGGTCAGCTGGCGATCGATATCGAACGCATGCTGAACCATGAACTCTCGAAAGAGCAGCTGGCTGCATTGCCAGCGGTGCTGAAAGACGATCGCGGTCGTCACTATCTGGCGCCAGCCACCGTGCTGATTAACACCAGCGGCTCTGCTGGCCAGTCGTTCGGCGCGTTCTGCAACGACGGCATGCAGATGAAGCATTACGGCACCTGTAACGACGGTGTCGGCAAAGGCCAGTGCGGCGGCGAGTTGGTGGTGATGTCACCAGGCGGCGGCGCACAGGATAGCGATGGCAACGTGTTGATCGGTAACTTCGCGCTGTTTGGCGCCACCGGCGGCCGTCTGTTCGTTCAGGGCCAGGCGGGTGACCGCTTCGCCGTGCGTAACTCCGGCGCAACCGCGGTAGTGGAAGGCGTTGGTGACTTCTGCTGCGAATACATGACCAACGGCGCCATCCTCAACCTTGGCACCTTTGGTAAAGGCTTTGGCAACGGCATGAGCGGCGGTTTCGCTTACCAGTACGATCCGTATGGATCGCTGGCAGCCCACGCAGCAGGTGATTCGGTGCTGTTTGGTTCTATCGCCGATGAAGATGAAATGGCGCAGGTGCACAAACAAGCGGTGCTGACCATGCTGAACTGGCATCTGGAAGCAACCCAATCGCCACGCGCGGCCTGGCTGCTGGATAACTGGGAAACCGAGTGCCACCACTTTGTTTATGTGATGCCGCGTTCGCTGCTGCTGTATCAGGATGGCACCGAAATCCTGAAAGCCAAATCACGTAAAGACCTGCTTGAAGAGCTGTCAACCTCACTGGCTGCGCATCAGGTTGCGAAGTTCAAATCAGCGTGGCGTGACGGTAAAACCATTGCCAACGGCGCAGTTCCGGCTTATGGCGCGACCGATACGCTAGAGATGTTTGTTCTGCTGAACAACTACACCGTTCTCAGCCTCGCGCAGCAGCTGGCGCTGGGCAAGCTGCCGAAAGGCACGGCGGTGGAAGATCCAGCAGTAGAAAAAGCGGTACGTAATCTTCTGATGACCGAAGATTTCACGCTCATCAGCAAGCTGCAACGTCATGCACGCTCGGCGATTGAGAGTTACAGCGATGACGAGCTGGCAAGCCTGATCGCCGCGAAACGAATGTCAGATTACAAAGCGGCATTAACGCAGCGCAACATTCGCTCGATGGACAGCCTGGCGACTTACGGCTGGATCATCTATCAGGATGCCTGCAACCGTGAAGTGCTTGGTCATCTGCCTGATTTTGAAGAGCTGTTTGCGCGTGCTGCACTGCCAGAAATCGCTGCTGCGGTCGGGAAACTTTCCTGATTACAGCGCCAATGAACAAGTGTAATTTTGACCTTTCCCTCACTACTTCAAGGTGCAGAAAGGCGGCAAACGCATCTGTAACCTGAAGTATGACAGGGATAAAATTTTGAACAGGATTGAGCCTTACCGATGAAAATTCCTTACATTCCTGAAGATGCACCGTTTAACGGTGAGCAGAAATACTGGCTGGCGGGCTTCCTCGCCGGTCTCCATTCGCGCCTGCTGGTATTAGAAGACAAGCAGAGCGCACCGGCTGCAGGTGCCAGCACCAATACGCAGTTGCACATCCTGTTCGGTTCACAGACCGGCAACGCTGAAGCGCTGTCGCAAACGGCCGCTAAAGCCGCACGCGCCAAAGGTTTGGTGCCGGTGGTTCAAGCGCTGGGCGAAGTGGATCTGGATGTGTTCGCCACCATGCGTCACGTGCTGATCGTCACCTCGACCTACGGCGAAGGCGAAATGCCGGACAACGCCCAGCTGTTCTGGAACGCGATTTCAGCCAGCACCGCGCCGCGTCTGGAGCAGATGCACTTTGCGGTATTGGCGATTGGCGACACCGGCTACGACGGTTTCTGCCAGGCAGGTAAATTCATCGATATGCGTCTTGAGCAGCTCGGTGCAAAACGCGTCGCCGATCGTATCGACTGCGATATCGACTTCGAAGAGCCATCCAGTGCGTGGATTGGTACGGCGATGCCGCAATTCGCCGCCAGTGCAGGCAGCAGCGGTACAGCATTAGAAAGTGCGCCTGAAGCGCCGGTCATTCCGGGCAGCAATAAGCAGAACCCCTATGCGGCTGCGTTGGTGACTAACAAGCGTCTTTCGGCAGAAGAGTCGGCGAAAGATATTCGTCACTTCGAGTTTGATCTCACCGACAGCGGTTTGAAATATGAAGCGGGCGATGCGCTGGGTGTGATCCCGGTGAATGACGCAGCACTGGTTTCACTGCTGCTGACTCAGCTGAAAGCAGATTACGAAACGCCAGTTCCCAGCTTTGATCGCAACCTCGGCGATCTGCTGACTTATCAGTTCGAAATCTCCGAGCCGTCACGCAAACTGATTGAGTGGGTTGGCCAGCACACCACCAACCAGGAACTGCGTCACGTCCTGCAGCACGACGATAAAGATACCCTTGCCGTTTGGCTGTGGGGCAAAGACACGCTGGATCTGCTGCAGCTTGAGCTGACGCGCAGCCTGTCGGTGCCGGAATTCGTTGCCATGCTGCGTCCGTTACAGCATCGCGCTTACTCCATCTCGTCGAGCTCGAAAGCCCATCCAAATCAGGTACATCTGACCATTGCTTCCGTGCGCTATCACAGCGGCGGCCGCGAGCGTAAAGGCGTGTGCTCAACTTATCTGGCTGAACGTGTACGTCGCGGCGAAAAGCCGGCGATCTTCATCTCACCAAACAAAGCGTTCCGTGTACCGTCAAACGGCAATGCGCCGCTGATCATGGTTGGGCCAGGCACCGGTATCGCACCGTTCCGCGCCTTCCTGCAGGAACGTCAGGCAACGGGCGCAGAAGGTAAAAACTGGTTGTTCTTTGGTGACCAGCATCAGGCACACGATTACATCTACGAAGAAGAGTTGCAGGCATGGCAGGAGAAAGGTCTGCTGACTAATCTGGATCTGGCCTTCTCGCGCGATCAGGAAGAGAAGATTTACGTGCAGAACCGCATGCTGGAGAAAGGCGCTGAGCTGTACGCCTGGCTGCAGGATGGCGCTTACTTCTACGTGTGTGGCGACGCATCTCGCATGGCAAAAGACGTTGATGCGGCGCTGTATGAAGTGGTTCGTCAGTTCGGTGGCTTGTCCAGCGAGCGCGCGGCGGCTTACGTCGATCAGCTGAAGAAAGATAAACGCTACCTGCGCGACGTCTACTAAGACGCGCAGGCATAAAAAAACGGGCCAATCGGCCCGTTTTTTATTGCACGTTTTACTTCACCACACGCAGTGAAGGTCGTCCGCCACGCGGCGGCGGCTCATCATCTGGCGAATGATCGTCGTCAGTCGCATCATCCGGACGATCGCCATCAATCACAGACATCATTGTCTCTTCCTGACCGCTACCTTCCTGCTCGTCCGTCGCCAGCTCGTAAGCCGGTTCCGGCTCGAACATGGTGCCAGCGCCGTTTTCACGGGCATAAATCGCCAGAACTGCAGCCATCGGCACAGAAACCTGACGCGGTACGCCACCGAAACGCGCGTTGAAACGCACTTCATCATTGGCGAGGTCAAGATTGCCTACCGCACGCGGCGCGATGTTCAGAACGATCTGTCCATCACGCGCATATTCCAGCGGCACCTGCACACCAGGCAGATTGATGTCGACCACCAAATGCGGCGTCAACTGGTTATCCAGCAACCAGTCGTAGAACGCCCGCAACAGGTAAGGACGACGCGCCGTTAGTTGCGACATTTCCATACATTAGCCCCGAGCTTGCAGGCGCATTTCACGTTCTGCTTCCGTCAGTGACGCAAGGAAAGAGTCACGTTCAAACACACGCGTCATATAGCCTTTCAGCTCTTTAGAACCGGCGCCAGACAGGTCAACGCCCATCTGCGGCAGACGCCACAGCAGCGGCGCCAGATAGCAATCCACCAGGCTGAACTCTTCGCTCATGAAGAACGGTGTGCGTGCGAACAGTGGTGCAATCGCCAGCAGCTCTTCGCGCAGTTGCTTGCGCGCTGCATCGGCTTCGGCACCGTTGGCGGTTTCGATGGTGCGCATCAGGCTGTACCAATCCTGCTCAATGCGGTGCATCATCAGACGGCTTTCACCGCGCGCTACCGGGTAAACCGGCATCAGCGGTGGATGCGGGAAACGCTCATCGAGGTATTCCATGATGATGCGTGATTCATACAGCGTCAGTTCACGGTCGACCAGCGTCGGTACGGTGCGATACGGGTTGAGGTCAATCAGATCCTGCGGCAGGTTATCCGTTTCAACCTGCTCGATCTCCACGCTGACGCCCTTCTCAGCCAGTACGATACGTACCTGATGGCTGAAAATGTCAGTCGGACCAGAAAACAGCGTCATTACCGAACGTTTGTTGGCAGCGACAGCCATGAAAACCTCCAAGTTTGTTCACAAAAAGATACTGCGAATAGCCAACCACACGGCGACTCACCGGCTCATCAGATTCGCCTACCGTCAGCGTCAGGAGCATCGACCGGTCTTCCGGACAGGAACGACATGCACAACGCTGCGTCTTGCAGGCGCAAAGTGACAGTGAGTTTACCAGATTTTAAGCAGCTTGTGGGGCGGGCGTGATGATTTGCGGGCAAAATGCGGGTAAAGCTCGCGTTTTTCGTGGGAAAAAATCATTAATGCAGGCAATAAAAAACCCGCCGAAGCGGGTTTTTTGAGCCAACTGCCGCTGCCGAAGCAGCAAACAATTAACGCTTGGAGAACTGCGGACGACGACGTGCTTTACGCAGGCCGACTTTCTTACGTTCAACTTCACGCGCATCACGGGTAACGAAGCCCGCTTTACGCAGTTCAGAACGCAGAGACTCGTCGTACTCCATCAGAGCGCGTGTGATACCGTGACGGATCGCACCAGCCTGACCAGAAATACCACCACCTTTAACAGTGATGTACAGGTCAAATTTACCAACCATATCAACCAGCTCCAGCGGCTGACGCACGACCATGCGTGCAGTCTCGCGACCGAAGTACTGCTCCAAAGAGCGCTGGTTAATTACGATGTTACCGCTACCCGGCTTGATGAAGACGCGAGCGGCAGAGCTTTTGCGGCGACCAGTGCCGTAGTTTTGAGTTTCAGCCATTGCCTATAATCCCGATTAAATGTCAAGAACTTGCGGTTGCTGCGCCGCGTGGTTGTGCTCGTTGCCTGCGTAAACTTTCAGTTTACGGTACATAGCACGACCCAGTGGGCCTTTCGGCAGCATGCCTTTAACCGCGATTTCAATCACACGCTCAGGACGGCGCTCGATCATCTCTGCAAAGGTCGCTTGCTTGATACCACCGATGTGGCCAGTGTGGTGATAGTAAATCTTGTCAGTACGCTTGTTGCCGGTTACAGCAACTTTTTCTGCGTTCAGAACGATGATGTAATCACCGGTATCAACGTGCGGAGTGTATTCCGCTTTGTGCTTACCACGCAGACGGCGCGCCAGTTCAGTCGCCAGGCGACCCAAGGTTTTGCCCGTTGCGTCAACAACATACCAGTCACGCTGTACGGTTTCTGGTTTAGCTGTAAAAGTTTTCATTGAAAAGCTTACCCAAATAAAAAGTTACACGTTGGTGAAATCCCAAACGCTAAGTAAACGATTGAGGCTCACACGACCATTTTGCCCAGCAAGCCACCCCTTCAAGTGAGTTACCGGATCACATCGAGTTCTTGGGAAAGAAAACCGATGCTGTAACGTGGGGTCGCAAGATTATAGAGAAGTCGAACTCAAAGATCGAACCTTTTTGCATCTAAAACCTACGATTTATGCCACGTCATCAGGGCAGATGCGGCAGACGCAAATACTCTTCGCTCTGCATCTCCTGCAAACGCGACAAGCAGCGTTGATACTCAAACTTCAAGCGTGTGCCCTGATAAATTTCAAACAGTGATGTTTCAGCCGCGACAACCAGTTTCACGTGGCGTTCGTAGAACTCATCGACCAACGCAAGGAAGCGGCGCGCCTGATCTTCGGTCTTATAAATCATCACCGGCACATCATACAGCAAGAGGCTGTGAAAACGGCGCGAGAGCTCAATATAGTCGTGCTGACTGCGCCCTTCGCCGCACAGCGTCAGGAAATTGATCGCCAGCACGCCTTCATGCACGCCCAGCGTGGGCATCTGGCGATGGTTGATTTCCAGCACCGGCGCGTCTTCACGCGCTTTACCGGACAGCGCGCGGAACATGCGCTCCATTTCGCTATGCGTGGCCTCGTTGAGCGGGAAGTTCCACAAATGCGCCGACGTTAGTGTGCGCAAACGGTAATCGATACCCGCGTCCACATTCATCACTTCACAATGACGCTTGATTTGTTCGATGGCTGGCAGGAAACGCGGGCGCTGCAGGCCGTTGCGATAGAGCTCATCCGGCGGAATGTTCGAGGTGGCTACCAGCGAGATGCCGCGCGCAAACAGCGCTTCCATCAGCGTGCCCAGCAACATGGCGTCGGTGATATCCGAGACAAAAAACTCATCGAAACAGAGAATGTCGGTTTCCGCTTTAAAGCGATCGGCGACAATTAGCAGCGGATCGCTGTGGCCTTGCAGCTGCGTCAGTTCCTGATGGACACGCAGCATAAAGCGGTGGAAATGCAGGCGCAGCTTACGATCACCAGGAATTGACTGAAAAAACAGATCCATCACCCAGGTTTTACCGCGTCCCACACCGCCCCACATATACAGGCCGCGCACTGGCGCTTCGCGGGTGCTTTTCTCTTTATTCATTATCTTAGACAAGCGGCCAAACAGACCTTTGGCAGCCGGTTCAACCTGTTGCTGGCGGGCAATCAATCCTTGCTGGATGGTATCTAAGCGGGTAATCGCTTCTCGTTGTACGTCATCCGGGCGAAATTCGCCCTGCGACAGCGCCTGCTCGTAGCGCGCAAGCGGAGATGAGGTTTGCATGGTTCTCTCAGAATCCCTGAAAAAGTCCGATTCACGGGTCGGTTGACGAAAATTAGGCCGCTCTACACTAAGCGATGCAGCCCGATAGTTCCACTTCCAATAGATTATTGGGTATAGTGGCTGCTATTGAAGTTGATGTTGCAACAGAAGCAATGCCCTACGAAACAACGGAAATTACACGGGAGTCATTATGACCTGGGAATACGGGCTGATTGGTTTAGTGATTGGCATTATTGTCGGCGCAGTCGTCATGCGTTTTGGCAACAAGAAGCTGCGTGAGCAGCGTAGCATGCAGTATGAACTGGAAAAATCGAAGGCTGAGCTGGCCGATTACCGCGAGGAGCTCACCAACCACTTCGCCCGCAGCGCCGAGCTGCTGGACAATATGGCGCATGATTATCGCCAGCTGTATCAGCACATGGCGAAAGGGTCTAACGACCTGCTGCCAAATCTGCCCGGCGAGAAAAATCCGTTTGCCTACCAGTTAACGGAAGCCGAAGCGGATAACGATCAGGCGCCGGTGCAGATGCCGCGTGATTACTCTGAAGGCGCATCCGGCCTGTTACGTGGCAGCGACCGCGCTCCGCGTAATTAATCCTTTTGGGGCACAGCTTAGCTGTGCCCTTTTCGTTTTCGAACACAAACCACAAACTACTGTCACACTTCTTTTATCCCTTTCGCAGCGAGAGCGTTGTAGCAATGAAAAAACAAGCACGTCTGTTAAGCGCATTAGCCTTAGGTATCGGGATGAGTTTGGCTGCGGCGCCGAGTGCGCTGGCAACTCTTCCCGCCCAGATTCAGGGACAAGCATTGCCAAGCCTTGCACCGATGCTGGAAAAAGTTCTGCCCGCAGTAGTGAGCGTGCGTGTTGAAGGTACCGACAGCGGTCAGCAGGCGCAGGATATTCCTGAACCACTGAAGCGCTTTTTTGGTCAGGCACCGGGACAATCGCAGCCTCAGCCTTTTGAAGGTCTGGGTTCTGGCGTGATCATTGATGCCGCTAAAGGCTATATCCTCACCAATAACCATGTGGTCAGCAACGCCGATAAAATCAGCGTGCAGCTGGGTGACGGCAACGAATATGACGCTAAGTTAATTGGTCACGATGAACAAACCGACATCGCATTGATCCAGGTTGAAGGCGCGAAAAACCTGACGCAGGTGAAAATCGCCGACTCTGATTCGCTGAAAGTGGGTGATTTTGCCGTGGCCATCGGTAACCCGTTTGGTCTGGGTCAAACCGCCACCTCGGGCATCATCTCTGCGCTCGGTCGTAGCGGCCTGAATCTGGAAGGACTGGAAAACTTCATTCAGACCGATGCCGCGATTAACCGCGGTAATTCCGGCGGTGCGCTGGTGAACCTGAATGGTGAGTTGATTGGTATCAACACCGCGATTCTGGCGTCAAGCGGCGGCAACATCGGCATTGGCTTTGCCATTCCCGCCAACATGGCGATGAACCTGGCGCAGCAGCTGATTCAGTTCGGCGAAGTGAAGCGCGGTCAGCTTGGTATCAAAGGCACGGAAATGACCGCCGATATCGCCAAAGCGTTTAACGTTGATGCGCAGCGCGGCGCCTTTGTTTCGGAAGTGCTGCCGAAGTCAGCCGCCGAGAAAGCGGGCATCAAAGCCGGCGATATCATCACCTCCATCAATGATAAGCCAATCACCAGCTTTGCTGAGCTGCGTGTGAAAGTCGGCACCACGCCGCCGGGCCAGGATGTGAAAATCGGCCTGCTGCGTGAAGGCAAACCGGTCAACGTCACCGTCACGTTGGAACAGAGCGCGCAAACCACCGCCAGCGCGCAGCTGATGTCGCCTGCACTGCAAGGCGCAACGCTGAGCGACGGCGCGACCAAAACCGGTGATAAAGGCGTGAAAGTCGATGCCATTGAAAAAGGCACGCCAGCGGAGCAAGTTGGTTTGCAGAAAGATGATGTGATCATCGGCGTAAACCGCAATCGCGTCGCTTCTATTGCCGAAATGCGCAAAGTGCTGGAAGGCAAACCGCCGGTGCTGGCACTAAACGTGGTGCGCGGCGAAGAGACGATTTACCTGCTTCTGCGATAATCCTCGCAACAGGCGGACAAGCAGGTGTTTGTCCGCCTTTCTCATGCTATTCTGCCCTGCGATCTCACCTGGCTTGAAATAACACCATGTTTCTTAAACTTTTGCGTTCTGTGGTGATGGGCCTGATCGTGGCTGGCTTACTGCTCGTCGCGATCCCTGCGCTGCGTATGGGCAGCAACGTCACCTTTGATCAAGACAACAGCGACGATGAAGCACCCGTTAGTTTTAATCAGGGTGTGCGACGTGCCGTGCCTGCGGTCGTTAACGTCTATAACCGCAGCGCCCATGGCAACAATAATCGCGGCATCACCACGCTGGGTTCCGGCGTCATCATGAACGGCAAAGGCTACATCCTCACTAACAAACACGTGATTAATAACGCCGACCAAATCATCGTCGCGCTGCAGGATGGACGCTTCTTCGAAGCCACCTTAGTGGGTTCCGATGCCATGACCGATTTAGCGGTGCTGAAAATCAGCGCCTCCAACTTGCCGGTTATCCCCATCAACGCCAAACGTATCGCGCACATCGGCGACGTCGTCATGGCGATCGGCAACCCATATAACCTCGGCCAAACCGTGACGCAAGGCATTATCAGCGCCACCGGACGCGTGGGTCTGAGCTCATCCGGACGACAAAACTTCCTGCAGACCGATGCCTCGATCAATCAGGGTAACTCGGGCGGCGCATTGATTAACTCGCTGGGTGAACTGATGGGCATTAACACCTTGACGTTTGATAAAAGCAGCGATGGCGAAACGCCGGAAGGGATTGGTTTCGCCATTCCCACCGCGCTGGCGAGCAAAATCATGGATAAGCTGATTCGTGATGGTCGGGTGATTCGCGGCTACATCGGCATCACCGGGCGCGAACTGCCGCCGCTGCACGGCCAAGGCAGTAATCTTGATCGCGTGCAGGGCATTATCGTCAGTGACGTCACGCCGAATGGCCCCGCCGATAGCGCCGGCATTCAGGCCAATGACGTGCTGCTGGAAGTGAATGGTAAACCGGCGCTCTCGGCGCAGGAAACCATGGATCAGGTGGCAGAAATTCGGCCGGGCTCGGTGATTGACGTGCAGATCTTGCGTAATGAAAAGAAAATGACCTTGCCGGTGACGATTCAGGAATTCCCGGAAGTGACCGCGCCCGCCACCACCACGCCATAAGGGCGCTTGCGCGCCCTGATGATTTAGCTGCGATCGACCGGGAAGGCGATCACTTCGCTTAGCGAGCTGGCTTTCAGCGCCAGCATGATCAAACGATCCACGCCCAACGCCACGCCAGAACAGGCAGGCATACCGTGCGCCAGTGCATCCAGCAGATAGGTATCGATAGGATGTTGCGGCAGGCCACGCGCAGCACGACGACGATTGTCCTGCTCAAAGCGCTGACGCTGCTCGCGGCTATCGGTTAATTCACGGAAACCGTTCGCCAGCTCAATCCCTTTGTAATAGACCTCAAAGCGCTCGGCGACGCGGTGATCTTCCGTACTGATCTCCGCCAATGCGGCCTGCGTCGCAGGGAAATGGTAGACGAAGCACGGCTTATCGTTACCAATCTTCGGCTCAACGCCCAGCATAAACAGCAGCTGCAGCAGCGTATCGCGGTCTTCTTCACGATTGGCCAACTCGCCCTCGCCCAGCTTCTCCGCCACTTCGCGTAGCTGCGCTTTATCAGCCGATAACGGATCGACTTCCAGATGGCGGATAAACGCCTGCTGATACGACAGGGATTCCGCGCTGTCGCACTCCAGCACCTGCTGCATCAAATCGTCCACCTCGTTCATGAGGCGGTACATGTCGTAGTGCGGACGATACCACTCCAGCATGGTGAACTCGGGATTGTGGTGACGCCCGGCCTCCTCATTACGGAAGCTGCGACCCATCTGGTAAATCGGACCACTTCCGGCCGCCAGCAGGCGCTTCATGTGATATTCCGGACTGGTCATCAGCCACAGATCGCGCCCTTCGGCTGCGCCTGGCCCAACAAAACGCGTCTGGAACGGCACCAGATGGATGTCAGTAATGGTCGCCTGGCTCATCGCCGGGGTATCGACCTCCAGCACGCCGCGATCGGCAAAGAAACGACGTATTTCCGCCATGATAGCGGCGCGTTTCAACAAATTGGCAATGGGTGCGCTCGGCTGCCAGCTTGCCGTTTCGCTCATGTTGATGACTCCTCATACAGATAAGGGGTGGAAGTCTACCCGCAATGCCGATGGCAAACAACGGCAGCGGGCGCAGGCAGCAATTTGCTAGCGGGCAGCTATACTTAACCCATTAAAATCGTGAAGGAATCCCACAATGTCTCCATGGAAAACCCTGCTTGCCAGCCTGAGCGCTTTTCTCTCCGTTGCCTGCTCAACCGCGCCGCCTAAAGGTGTCACAGTAGTAGAGGGTTTCGACAGTCAGCGCTATCTCGGCCAATGGTATGAAATCGCCCGCCTCGATCACCGCTTTGAGCGCGGATTACAACAGGTTACCGCTAATTATAGTCCGCGCGAGGATGGCGGTTTGAAGGTGATCAATCGCGGCTACAATCAGCAGAAACAGCGCTGGCAAGAGAGCGTTGGCAAAGCCTACTTCACCGGCGATAAACAGCGCGCCGCGCTGAAGGTGTCGTTCTTTGGCCCGTTCTATGGCGGCTACAACGTGATCGCACTGGATCCTGACTATCGCTATGCGCTGGTGTGCGGGCCGAATCGTAGCTACTTGTGGATTCTGTCACGTACGCCGCAGCTGGATGAAAATGTTAAGCAACGCCTGGTTGAACAGGCCAGAAGTGCCGGATTCCCGGTGGATGAGCTGATTTGGGTGGAGCAGAAATAGAGAGGACCGGTGCGAAAGTCGCTTTCGCACCGGACTATCTTACTGTGCGCTGCGCTGGATTGCCTTGCCGCCCGCCGAAACGTCTTCGCCAACACCACGCGTGGTGTTACAAGCGGTCAGAACGGATGAGAGCACCAGCACGGAAAAAATCGCGACAATACTTTTCTTTAACATAGCCATATCCTTTTTGGTTGCAGTAAAAGTACAGCTCTTAAAGCATAGTCTTGATCTGTAAAACTGCGGATTGGACGGATGAAAAAAGAGAAGGGAAACACACAGTGAGAAAAAAGGCGCATCAATGATGCGCCTGATTTGACGATTATTTTACGCGAGAAACGTATTCGCCAGAGCGGGTATCTACTTTTACTACTTCGCCAATCTGTACGAACAGTGGCACTTTGATTACAGCGCCAGTCGACAGCGTAGCGGGCTTACCGCCGGTACCTGCGGTATCACCCTTCAGGCCTGGATCGGTTTCGATAACTTCCGCTTCGATGAAGTTCGGTGGCTGAACAGCGATCGCTTTATCGTTCCACAGGGTAACGATACAATCCGCATTGTCCTGCAGCCACTTGGTCACGTCATCCAGCACTTTAGATTCGATCTGATACTGCTCGAAAGACTCTGGGTGCATGAAGTAGTAGAAGTCACCGTCGTTGTAAGAGTATTGCAGCGTCATATCACGAACGTCTGCGCCTTCGGCAGAGTCAGTAGATTTGAAGGTCTTCTCAACGCGAGAACCGGTCAGCAGACGACGCATTTTAACGCGCGCAAATGCCTGGCCTTTACCCGGCTTAACGAACTCACTGGCTTCGATGGCATATGGCTCGCCTTCGAACATGATTTTAAGACCGGGACGGAAATCGTTGCTAAGATAAGTCGCCATAAAGGCCCTCTGTAAATATTGAACTGGTAAATAGCCAAAAAAATGGCACACATTGTAACCCTAAATCCCCCCGTCAGAGAAGATTGGTTGCAGCAACTAGCTGATGTTGTCACCGAACCTGCTGAATTACTGCAACTTTTATCTCTTGATCAGCATGCTGATCTGGCTGCAGGCGCTGATGCGCGCAAGCTTTTCGCCCTGCGCGTACCGCGCGCCTTCATCGCACGCATGAAAAAAGGCGATGCGACCGACCCGCTGCTGCTGCAAGTGCTCACCAGCCGCCAGGAATTTATCTATGCGCCAGGTTATAGCACCGATCCGCTGGATGAACAAAGCAGCGTGGTGCCGGGTTTACTGCATAAGTATAGAAACCGTGCGCTGCTGCTGGTAAAAGGCGGCTGTGCGGTCAACTGCCGCTACTGTTTCCGCCGTCATTTCCCTTATCAGGATAATCAGGGCAACAAGCGCAACTGGCAGGCAGCGATTGACTACATCGCCACGCATCCGGAACTGGACGAGATCATATTCTCCGGCGGCGATCCGCTGATGGCGAAAGATCATGAACTGGCATGGCTGGTGGGCGCGCTGGAGAAAATCCCGCATCTCAAACGCCTACGTATTCACAGCCGCTTGCCGGTGGTGATTCCGTCGCGTATCACCGAGAGTTTGTGTCAGATTCTGGCGGACACGCGCCTGCAGGTATTGATGGTGAGCCATATCAACCATGCGCAGGAAATTGATGATGAGCTGCGTTACGGCATGCAGATGCTGAAGCGTGCCGGCGTGACGCTACTCAATCAGAGCGTGTTGCTGCGTGATGTGAATGATGATGCGCAGACGCTAGCGGATCTCAGTAATGCGCTGTTTGATGCCGGCATTCTGCCCTACTACTTGCACGTGCTGGATAAGGTGCAAGGCGCGGCGCACTTCTTTGTGTCAGATGAGGAAGCACGTGGGCTGATGCGCCAGCTGCTGCCGATGGTTTCCGGTTATATGGTGCCGAAACTGGCGCGCGAGATTGGCGGCGAGCCAAGCAAGACGCCGCTGGATTTGCAGCTGCGTCAGGCATAAAAAAAGCCGCATCAGCGGCTTTTTTTACAACTGCAACTTACGGGCACTTATACACCTGGCCGGTCATTTTGCTGTCGAGCGGTGCGAAAGCTGACAGCAGATTCTGCGTCGGGCTGGTGGCGCCATAAATCACGTTGCCGCCCATTTCTGCCGCGCGGTTGCGTAGGTCGTTAGCTGCGCCACGCAGTGAACTGCCTTCACCGCCTGAACCGCTCAGCCAGTTGCTCTGAGAGCCGGTAAGCGTTCCCAGCAGCTGACATTGACTTGCGGGTTGTTGGTCGACGAAGGTCACACGTTCGCCGCCAGCACTCAATTGATTGGAGCTGCTACAGCCCGCCAGCAGTAAAGTTCCGACTGCCAGACCGAGCAAGAGGTTAATCCGCATTGTAATCCCCATTTATTATCATCAGTGTCGGGCGGCAGCGTAGCAGAAAAGCGCACTTTTTTTCTGAACATTCATTGCCCTAAACCCGTAAAGCCGAAGTATTGCGCCCTTACTTATACCTTGTTCCCCAGCAAAAGAAAAACCCCCGACCGTTTCCGATCGGGGGTTTTCCAGATGACTTAAGCAGTCAGGGGCAATTACATCATGCCGCCCATTCCGCCCATGCCACCCATACCGGCAGCGCCGCCTAAATCAGGTGCGTCGCTTTTTGGCAGGTCAGTCACCATCGCTTCGGTGGTGATCATCAGGCCCGCAACCGACGAAGCGTACTGCAGCGCAGAACGAGTCACTTTGGTTGGGTCCAGGATACCGAAGTCGATCATGTTGCCGTACTCTTCAGTCTGCGCGTTGTAACCGTAGTTACCGTCGCCTGCTTTCACGTTGTTAGCAACAACTGAAGGCTCTTCGCCGGCGTTGGAAACGATCTGACGCAGCGGGGCTTCCATTGCGCGCAGCGCAACTTTGATACCCACGTTCTGATCTTCGTTATCGCCTTTCAGGCCAGATGCGGCGATTTTCGCTGCAACGCGAACCAGCGCCACACCACCACCGGCAACCACGCCTTCTTCAACCGCAGCACGGGTCGCGTGCAGGGCATCTTCAACGCGTGCTTTCTTCTCTTTCATTTCAACTTCAGTTGCTGCGCCCACTTTCAGCACGGCTACGCCGCCTGCCAGTTTCGCTACGCGCTCCTGCAGTTTCTCTTTGTCGTAATCAGAGGTTGCTTCTTCGATCTGCTGACGAATCTGCGTTACGCGGCCAGAGATAGCGCCTTGATCGCCCACGCCATCGATGATGGTGGTGGTGTCTTTGTTGATCACAACGCGTTTTGCCTGACCCAGATCTTCCAGGGTAGCTTTCTCCAGCTCCATACCGATCTCTTCAGAGATCACGGTACCGCCGGTCAGGATAGCGATATCCTGCAGCATCGCTTTACGACGGTCGCCGAAGCCAGGTGCTTTAACCGCAGCCACTTTGACGATACCGCGCATGGTGTTCACCACCAGCGTTGCCAGAGCTTCACCTTCCACGTCTTCTGCAATGATCAGCAGTGGCTTACCGGCTTTCGCAACGGCTTCCAGCACGGGCAGCATTTCGCGGATGTTAGAGATTTTCTTGTCAGCCAGCAGGATGAACGGGGTTTCCAGCTCAACTGCGCCTGTTTCTGGCTTGTTGATGAAGTACGGAGACAGGTAGCCACGGTCAAACTGCATACCTTCAACCACGTCCAGCTCATCTTGCAGGCCGGTGCCTTCTTCAACGGTGATAACGCCTTCTTTGCCCACTTTGTCCATCGCGTCTGCAATCAGTTTGCCCACGGTTTCATCAGAGTTAGCAGAGATGGTACCAACCTGTGCAATCGCGCGTGAATCCTGGCAAGGCACAGACAGGGTTTTCAGTTCTTCAACGGCGGCGATAACGGCTTTATCGATACCGCGTTTCAGATCCATCGGGTTCATGCCCGCAGCGACGGCTTTCAGGCCTTCGGTGATGATGGCCTGAGCCAGTACAGTTGCAGTGGTGGTGCCGTCGCCTGCTGCGTCGTTCGCTTTAGAGGCCACTTCTTTCACCATCTGTGCGCCCATGTTTTCGAACTTGTCTTCCAGCTCGATTTCACGCGCAACAGAAACACCATCTTTGGTGATGGTCGGTGCACCAAAAGATTTATCCAGAACCACGTTACGGCCTTTCGGGCCCAGGGTAACTTTTACTGCATCTGCCAGTACGTTTACGCCACGCAGCATTTTTACGCGTGCGTCATTACCGAATTTTACGTCTTTAGCTGCCATTTCAAATATCCCTTAAATTCGTTTCGTTCAGTGAATTGCGCGTAAATTACGCTTCAACAACTGCCAGGATGTCGCTTTCGGAGATGATCAGAACTTCTTCGTTGTCGATTTTCTCGGTTTTAGCACCGTAGCCTTCGCTGAAAATCACCAGATCACCCACTTTTACGTCCAGTGGCTTAACTTCACCGTTTTCCAGGATGCGGCCTTTGCCAACAGCCAGGATTTCACCGCGGGTAGATTTACCGGCAGCTGAACCGGTCAGCACGATGCCGCCCGCTGATTTAGCTTCGACTTCTTTACGCTTGACGATAACGCGATCGTGCAATGGACGAATTTTCATTTGATAGCTCTCCTTTAGAAAGTCCAATCATTCATTTTTGGGGTTGAGCCGGACAGCAGGGCTTCCAGCCTCGTGCTGGAAGAGATAGGGGCAATAAGTGGGCTTTCAAGGGCAAAAAATATAAATATTTTCGTTTCTGCAACAGACGGCGAAAAAAGCAACAAAAAGGCGGCTTGCGCCGCCTTGATTATCTAATGGTCTTTGTCATGACCTATTTGGTCCTGATCTTTGCGCTCATATTCACCGTCCACGGTGAAACCCGCATCCGGACCGGCGCCCGGACCTCGCCATACGCGCAAGTGCGGCATCAGCTTCAACGTCAGATGCTTCTGCACCGGCGGCAACAGCAGCAGTAAACCGAGGAAGTCGGTGAAGAAACCGGGCAACAGCAGCAGGAAGCCGGAGATGATCAGCGAAACGCTTTTGGTCATCTCAGCCGCCGGGCTTTCGTTACGCGCCAGCTTCTCCTGCATCAAACGGAAATTCTTCATGCCCTGATTTTTCACCAGCGACACACCAATACACGAGGTGAAGATCACCAATAGCATGGTGAGCAGCACGCCCAGCGCATGCGCGACCTGAATGAAGATTGAGATCTCAATCCAGGCCAAAACAAAAAAAATCACGAACGGTAACCAGCGCACCGAGTTCTCCTGTGAGTTGAAGCTGCCCCGCAAATGGCCAGGCAGCAAAAAGGGAGGGTCTTTACGACCGTATTGATAGAGATGGGCATTTGCACCGGCATTTTCAACCGATCCTGCCATTTTTTTCCCACTGACTTAAAATTGCGAAGTACATCACATATCGTTATTACCGCTGGGCCTGCAAAAGCCCGTAAAGTGATCTGTGCACAAACAATTCTGTAACATCAGAATATGATCGTGCCCGTCAGTGCGAAGATGGATAATATGTCGGCGCTGACATTCCACGACAATATAATCGCTTCACCTGCACGTTGTTTGCCGCCCGTCCATCCCGACGCCCGGCAGTAACCAGGCAGCAATAACAAGAAGGTAATCATGGCGAACAACATTCGTATCGAAGAAGACCTGTTAGGCATGCGCGAAGTTCCGGCAGACGCTTACTACGGTGTTCATACTCTGCGTGCGATTGAAAACTTCTACATTAGTAACAATAAAATCAGCGACATACCGGAGTTTGTCCGCGGTATGGTGATGGTGAAGAAAGCAGCCGCGCTCGCCAACAAAGAGTTGCAGACCATTCCCCGCAATATCGCCAACACCATTATTCAGGCCTGTGATGAAGTGCTGAACAACGGTAAATGCATGGATCAGTTCCCGGTTGACGTCTATCAGGGCGGCGCGGGCACCTCGGTCAACATGAACACCAATGAAGTGCTGGCCAACATCGGCCTGGAGCTGATGGGCCACCAGAAAGGTGAATATCAGTACCTCAATCCCAACGATCACGTGAACAAGTGTCAGTCCACCAACGATGCTTATCCAACCGGTTTTCGTATCGCGGTGTACGCTTCGATCCTGAAGCTGCTCGACGGCATCAATCAGCTGAGCGAAGGTTTCCAGCGCAAAGCGGTTGAATTCGAAAGCATTCTGAAAATGGGCCGTACTCAGCTGCAGGATGCGGTGCCGATGACGCTTGGCCAGGAGTTCCACGCGTTTAACGTGCTGCTGAATGAAGAGACTCGCAGCATTCTGCGCACCGCTGAACTGCTGCTGGAAGTGAACCTCGGCGCCACCGCCATCGGCACACGTCTCAACACGCCGGATGGCTATCAGCAGCTGGCGGTACAGCGTTTGGCGGAAGTGAGTAATCTGCCGGTGGTGCCTGCAGAAGATTTGATTGAAGCCACCTCCGACTGCGGCGCGTACGTGATGGTGCACTCGGCTCTGAAACGCCTGGCCGTGAAACTATCGAAAATCTGTAACGACCTGCGCCTGCTCTCCTCCGGTCCGCGCGCCGGCCTGAATGAGATCAACCTGCCTGAACTGCAGGCCGGTTCATCAATCATGCCCGCCAAAGTCAATCCGGTGGTGCCAGAAGTGGTGAACCAGGTGTGCTTCAAAGTGATCGGCAATGACATTACCGTCACCATGGCGTCAGAAGCGGGTCAGCTGCAGCTCAACGTGATGGAGCCAGTGATTGGCCAGGCGCTGTTTGAATCGATCAGCATTCTGACTAACGCCTGCTTCAACCTGCTGGAAAAATGCGTCAACGGCCTCACCGCCAACAAAGCGGTGTGTGAAGCTTACGTGTTCAACTCGATTGGTATCGTCACTTACCTCAACCCGTACATCGGCCATCACAACGGCGATATCGTCGGTAAGATTTGCGCCGAAACCGGTAAAAGCGTACGTGAAGTGGTGCTGGAGCGTGGCCTGCTAACGGAAACTGAACTGGATGACATTTTCTCCATTCAGAACCTGATGCATCCGGCGTACAAAGCCAAACGTTACACCGACGAAAACGAACAGTAATCCGTTCCGGATCAAGTTGCCAACAGCACGCCCGTATACAATGCGGCGTGCTTTTTTCATTTTGGCGGCTACAACTTTAAGAGTCGGGATTTCTCCGCGGCTCAGGGAGTGGAACGAATGGTAGTAGTGGAGTTGGTTATTGTCCTGCTGGCAATCTGGCTCGGTGCACGTCTGGGCGGCATCGGTATTGGGTTCGCGGGCGGTTTAGGTGTGCTGGCGTTGACGCTGATTTGCGGCTTGAAACCCGGCGCGATTCCCTTTGATGTAATCGAAATTATCATGGCGGTGATTGCCGCAATTGCCGCGATGCAGATCGCCGGCGGTCTTGATTATCTGGTGGGATTGGCAGAACGCCTGCTGCGCCGCCATCCACGCTATGTCACCTTCCTTGCGCCGCTGGTCACCTATGTCATGACGCTGCTGGCCGGCACCGGCCACACCGCCTTCTCCACCTTGCCGGTGATTGCCGAAGTGGCGAAAGAGCAAGGCGTGCGCCCGTCGCGTCCGCTGTCGATTGCGGTCGTCGCCTCGCAGATTGCCATTACCGCCTCGCCGCTCTCGGCGGCGGTGGTATTCTTCGCTTCAATCCTGGAACCGCATGGCGTGAGTTATCTGGCGCTGCTGGGTGTGGCGATTCCCTCTACCATGGCAGCGATCTTCTGCGCCGCCATCATCACCAGTTTTCTCGGCAAGGAGCTCAGGGATGATGAGAAATATCAGGCGCGTTTAGCGAAAGGTGAAGTGAAACTGCGCGGTGAGCAGGTTTATGACATCAAACCGGGCGCGAAGCGTGCCGTATTGCTGTTCCTGATCGGCATCGCCGCCGTGGTGCTCTACGCCACCGCAATTAGCGACAGCGTTGGCCTGATCAGCAATCCCGTGCTGCCACGCAACGAAGCCATCGTGGTGTTTATGCTGACCGTTGCCACGCTAATCTGCCTGACCTGTAAAGTCGATACCGGTGAAATCCTCAGCGCCAGCACCTTTAAATCGGGCATGAGCGCCTGTATCTGCGTGATGGGCGTGGCGTGGCTGGGCGATACCTTTGTCAAAGCGCACCTCAACGATATCCAGGCGTTAGCCGGTGACATGCTGCAAGGTTATCCGTGGATGCTGGCGCTGGTGCTGTTCTTCGCCGCCACGCTGCTCTATTCGCAAGCCGCCACCACCAAAGCGTTGATGCCTGCCGCGTTGATGCTGGGCGTCTCGCCGCTGGCCGCCGTCGCGTCCTTTGCGGCGGTTTCCGCGCTGTTTGTGCTGCCAACCTATCCTACGCTGCTGGCCGCGGTGGAAATGGATGACACCGGTTCAACCCGTATCGGCAAGTTTGTGTTTAATCACTCCTTTATTATTCCCGGCGTGTTGGCGATTGCCTTCTCGGTGGCGTTTGGCCTCCTGTTTGGCAGCCTGATTCTGTAGCGCGTTTACATCCTGAAAACCTCGTGGCGAAGCGGTCGTGTTATTATCGCGGCCTATTCGCCACCGGAGCTCACTCATTCGCTATGGCTGCACGACTCTTTCGCCTTGCCGGCTTTTGCCTGGCGCTGGTTTTCTGCCTTTCGGCACAAGCCTCACTCTTCTCCCCGAACAACAACAGCCGCTTTGTGCCGGTTGATCAGGCGTTTGGCTTCGATTTCACTCAGCAAGGCAATCAGCTGACGCTCAGCTGGAAAGTGAAGGATGGCTACTATCTCTATCGCCAGCAAATCCACGTCACGCCGCAAAAAGCGCAAATTGCTCCACTCACGCTGCCGCCGGGCCAGCCGCATGAAGATGAGTTCTACGGCAAAAGTGAAATCTATCCGCAGGATCTGCAACTGCCGATCACGCTGCGCCAGGCCGATGCCGGCGCGACCGTCACCGTGACCTATCAGGGCTGTGCGGCTGCGGGCTTCTGCTATCCGCCGGAAACCCGCGCGGTGCCGCTGAGCGCGGTTGCCGCCAATCAGGCTGCGCCTGCGGTCAGTGCGCAGCCCGCCAATCACAGCACGCCGCTGCCGTTTTCACCGCTTTGGGCGCTGCTGATTGGTATTGGCGTCGCTTTCACGCCGTGTGTGCTGCCGATGTATCCGCTGATCTCCAGCATCATTTTAGGAGGCCCGCGCCGCTATTCGATGGGGCGATTGTTCGCGCTGGCGATGGTGTATGTGCAAGGTATGGCGCTGACGTACACCGTACTCGGCATGGTTGTGGCAGCGGCCGGATTACGCTTCCAGGCGGCGCTGCAACATCCTTACGTGCTGATTGGCTTGTCGGCGCTGTTTATCGTGCTGGCGCTGTCGATGTTTGGCCTGTTCTCGCTGCAATTGCCTGCCAGCCTGCAAACGCGCCTCACGCTGTGGAGCAATCGCCAGCAAGGTGGCTCGCTGCCGGGCGTCTTCATGATGGGTGCACTGGCCGGGTTGATCTGCTCGCCCTGCACCACCGCACCGCTCAGCGCCATTCTGCTGTACATCGCGCAGAGCGGTAATCTGTGGGCCGGAGCCGGCACGCTGTGGTTGTATGCCTTCGGCATGGGCCTGCCGCTGATTGCCGTGACGATGTTTGGCAACAAGCTGCTGCCAAAAAGTGGGCCGTGGATGCAAACCGTCAAAGAGGGTTTTGGCTTTGTGATTCTGGCGCTACCGGTATTCCTGCTGGAACGCGTGATTGGCGATCTGTGGGGCATCCGTCTGTGGAGCCTGCTTGGCGTGGCATTTTTTGCCTGGGCATTCAGCCTCAGCCTGCGCGCCAGCGGCAAATGGCGCGTGCTGCAAGTCATCATGCTTGCTGCCGCGCTGGTCAGTGCGCGCCCGCTACAGGATTGGGCGTTTGGCAGCAGCAACAGCGCGCAAGCCGTGGCGCATCTGCCGTTCCACACCATCAATAGCAGCGAGCAGCTCGACAGCGCGCTACAGCAGGCGCAAGGCCGTATCACCATGGTCGATCTCTACGCCGACTGGTGTGTGGCCTGCAAAGAGTTCGAGAAATACACTTTTAGCGATGAGGGCGTGCGTAACGCGCTAAGTCAGGTACAACTGCTGCAAGCCAATGTCACCGCCAATAACGCGCAGGACAACGCGCTGTTGCAGCATCTGCAGGTTTTAGGTTTGCCCACCATTCTGTTCTTCGATGCGCAAGGCAAAGAGATCCCCGATTCGCGCGTCACCGGCTTCCTCAACGCCGCCGATTTCCGCACGCATTTGCAGAATGTGTCACGTTAAACGACACTGTCAGCAGGACACTGTCCTTTCGTCCGCGAGCGGGCCCGCATTCCAGAGGAGAGTCACTTGCAACGTGAACAAATACTCGAGCATGCGTTGAATGTGCTCGAACAAAGTGGCCTGGCCGCCACCACTTCCCTAACTCAGCTGGCTGGTGCAACCGGTCTTGAAGCGGAACAACTCACGCGTTTCTGGCCCGATCGTGATGCTTTGCTGTATGACGCGCTGCGCTATCACGGCCAGCAGATTGACAGCTGGCGTCGTCAGGTGCAGCTTGATGAACACCTCAGCGCCGAACAAAAGCTGTTAGCCCGCTACGAAGTGCTGAGTGAGCACGTCAGCAAAGGTCGTTTTCCCGGCTGCCTGTTTATCGCCGCCTGCAGCTTCTATCCGCAACCCGATCAGCCGGTGCATCAGCTAGCCGAACAGCAAAAGCGCAGTTCCTGGCAATTCACCCATGAAATTCTGGTCGATTTAGCGCTGGATAATCCCAGCATGGTGGCCGATCAGATGGAGCTGATTCTGGAAGGTTGCCTGAGCAAACTGCTGGTGAAACGCAACGTACAGGATGTCGCGACGGCGCGGCGTCTGGCGGAAGATGTACTCGGCATCGCGCTGTGCCGCAAAAATGGTGCGCTGGCGTAGCCTTTTTGTTCACCTTGTCTGAAAAGCAAGCAATCAATCACGATTGCACCGCTTTTTTGACGAAAGCCGTTGACGGCTGTAAGCCATTAGGGTTTAATGCGCCCCGTTGCCCGGATAGCTCAGTCGGTAGAGCAGGGGATTGAAAATCCCCGTGTCCGTGGTTCGATTCCGCGTCCGGGCACCAACATTCTGAAAACCCAGCTTATGGCTGGGTTTTTGCTTTTCTGCGTTTTGAAAAAGATGCCAGTTTCTCACCGACATCTTCCCCCACATCAGATCTGAAATATCCGACCATCTCCGGTGGGAAGTTCAACATTCAGACTCAACTTACCGCCTAACGCTTCTACATATTTTTTCAGGCTGGAAAGTTTTATCTCGTCACCTCGCGCCTCAATCGCTGCGATAGCAGGTTGCGAGATACCCATCTTTTCAGCCAGCTGCACCTGTGAAAGTTCCAGCTCCTCACGCAACTGACGCAGGCGGATTTCCATGATTTTTTGATCAGCCTTACTTTTAATGCGCTCCTGAGATTCAGGGGAACGCTGCGCAATCAATTCTTCAAGTTTTTGCATTGGTTAGTTCCTCCAGATGCTGCTTGTACTCTTTATCGGCTAGTTTGATCATCGATTGGTAGAAACGCTTCTGATTCACTCCAGTTTTATCCCCCGCACACAGCACGATAGCCTTCCTCACGGGATCAAACGCGAAAAATGCGCGAATAGGCCTTCCATTGCTTTGAACGCGAAGTTCCTTCATGTTGGCAAAACGAGAGCCGGTGACGGTATCGACATCCGGTCGCCCCAACATTGGGCCAAACACTTTCAGCAGTTCGAGACTCGACAACACATCTTCAACCATTTCGTCATCTTGTTCTTGCAGCCATGCTGCGAAGAGCAAAGTAATTTCGACTTCCCAACTGTTCAAACTTGCCTCTCATAAACTGTAGTTTATATTCTTAACATATAAACTGAAAGTTATATTTTGAGAGATGATTTACATCATGATTTCTACTTGCCGCTGCACTTAACGTTTTAAATTTGAGAATTTCCTCTGAAAACAAATTAAATACTCAGCTAATACTTTTAATCTATCTCCCCATAATAAAATCCAATAAAATTAATTATCAGTGAGTTAAACCCATCCAAAATAGTAATTCGTGATCCTGTCTCGGTTAGCCGTAACATCCCCTGCGTAACATCTGCGTAATCGCGTAAGCTTAATTTCATACCAGTAATCACCTGCTGATTCAGCTTGTTAGCTTAACGCCCTAATCATTGAAGTAATGACTCATCAAAACGAAAAATAAAGCGTCTCACTTTCATCTTTAATTATTTATTCAGAAACACAACGCGATTAATTAAATCACTCCCTACAGGAAAATAACCATGAGCGCAGGAAACCGAATCTATTTACGTCGTCCCGCCGATGCCGAACCGCTGTTGGAAGCTTTTCGCCGGTTACCGGCTGCGGTGGTGGCGGATTGCATGAGCCGTTTGCCCGCCTTGTCGGCCGAGATCAGCCTGAAAACCGCGCCGCGCCAACCGATCATGTGTGGCCTGGCGGTGACGGTTAAAGCGCGTTCCGGTGACAACCTGATGCTGCACAAAGCGCTGGATATGGCGGGCCGAAACGATGTGATTATTCTGTCGAACGAGGGCGATCGCAGTCAGTCGCTGATGGGCGAAGTGATGGCGACCTATGCCAGACAGCGCGGTATGGAAGGCATTGTGCTGGACGGACCGGTCCGCGATATCGAAGGGTTGTCACGCATGGACTTCCCCATCTACGCCGCCGGTCACACGCCGGGCGGCCCGTTCAAGGATGGTCCGGGCGAGATCAACGTGCCAATTGCCTGCGGTAAAATTCACGTTTCACCGGGCGATATCGTGCTGGGCGATGCGGATGGTGTGATTGTGATTCCTCGCCAGGATGCCGCACGCATTCTCGAAGCGGCGCAGGCGTATTTAATCGTTGATGAACACAACTTCGAGCTGGCGAAAACCGGCTCACTCGAACGCAGCTGGCTGGATGAGACGCTGCGCACCAAGCAGGTTGAAATCATTGATGATGTGTTTCGTTAGAAACAAAACCGCGCGATAAATCGCGCCGCTACCGATGCGTGCACCTATGTGTAGCGGCGCAATTCATTGCGCGATAAATCGCGCCGCTACGGATGCGTACACCTATTTGTCGCAGCGCAAATTATTGCGCAACGCTAAGGCGTACTGCTCACCATCGCCAGTTTGCGCTGGCGATTCTCACGCCACACCGCAAATATCCCGGCCAGCGCTACAATCGATGCGCCCAGCAAGGTGGTGCTGCCCGGCAGGCTGTTCAGGAACAGATAACCAATCAGCATCGACCACACCAGCGTGGTGTAATCGAACGGTGCCAGCAGTGACGCATCGGCGTAACGCAGGCTCAGCGTCACCAGAATCTGCGCCAGCCCACCAAACAGGCCGCAGCCCACCAGCAACAGCAGCTGTATCGCGCTGGGTTTGCTCCAGCCAAACAGCGCCGTCGCCAGGCCAATTACGGTAGTCATCAGTGAGAAATAGAACACGATCGCGCCCGGCTTCTCGATGCCGTTGAGGAAGCGAATTTGCACGTTAGAGGTCGCGGAGCACAGCGCCGCCAGCAACGCACATGCCACACCAATACTCGTCGTCGCGTTGCTGGCCCCATGGGAAAACAGCGCGCCGCTGGTGCTCAGGCTGGAAGAGAGCATGATCAAAATGCCGGATAATCCCACCACCACGGCGACCCAACGCGAAACCCGCACCCGCTCTTTCAACAACATCGCCGCCAGGATTACGGTAAACAGCGGCGCCGCATAGCTCAGCGCGGTGGCATCGGCCAGCGAAATATAGACCAGCGCCAGATAGTTAAAATACATGCCGCCGGTGCCGGAGAAGCCGCGAATAAAGTGACAAAAAAGGTTACGCGTCTTGAGATTGTCCAGCACGTTGCCCTGCATTTTCAGCCAAATCAGCAGCGGCAACAGCGCGATAAAACTGCGGAAAAAAATCACTTCGCCGGTGGGAATGGCGCCGTTCAGCCCCTTCACACACGCCAGCATCAAGGTGGCGCACAGCGCGGCCAGTATCTTCAGTAACACGCCTAATCGGGCATTCATGCTTTTTCACTTCTCTCTACCACATGCAATCGGCGGGACTGCCGAGAGGACTTGCAATCAGCCTGGCGAGAAAAGTGTGCGCTGGATAACACTTTTTTGCTCTGCCCGAATAGAAAGAACTTATGCGCCGCTTAGCCATATTTTTTTGCTATTGCACGACAGGGTTTCCCTCTTTTTCGTCTGAAAACAAAGCCGATATAGTCCAGAAAAACGAGAACGCAGGCGCTCCGTCCCGGTGACGCCGTGGTATTCATCATTGAGGAAGTTCACATGACCATGAAAAGACGTACCACCATCGGGCTGGCACTGCTGCCGCTGCTGGCTATTTCGGCTGCTCATGCCGACATGATGGCCAACATCAAATCCAGCGGCGAGCTAAAGTGCGCGGTCTATTCGGACGTGCCGCCCTTCTCTTCTCCGGATCCGAAAACACGTCAGCTGGCGGGCATGGATATCGATCTGTGTAACGCGCTGGCGAAGCAGATGAACGTCAAACTGACGCTGGTGCCCACCTCGGTGGAAGCGCGTATTGCGGTGATTGCTACCGGCCGCGCCGACGTACTGATCGCCAATCTGGCCTACACCAAAACCCGCGGCAACCAGATTCAATTCAGCGATCCCTATTACGTCGCCAAGGAGATGCTGCTGGTCAAAGCACCGCTGGCCGACAAGCCGCTGAGCTATTTCAAGGGCAAACGCATCAGCGCCACCAAAGGCACCACTTCTGAGCAATCAATCCATATCAAAGGCGGCAAAGCGGTGACCTTCCAGGATTCAGCCTCCGCGTTCCTCGCGCTGGAGCAGAACAAATCGGTGGGCTTCGTCACCAACACCATGACCGGCATCAAAACCATTTCGCAGGCAAAAAAAGACGGCATCAATCTGGCGATGATCAAAGAACCGATGGCGCTGGAGCCGATTGGTGTCGGCATGAAGCGTGATGAACCGGCGCTGCTGGCCAGCGTCAACAGCAGCCTGAAGGCGATGGACGATGACGGCACCATCGACAAAATCTGGGATACGTGGATTGGGCCCAACACCGAATACAAAATGGTGCGCGAAGAGCGCGTACAGCCGCTCTCCAGTCTGAAATTTGAACCGCTGGAATAACCATGCCCGTGACGTCGCACTCTGCTCTCCAGCCTGCCAGCGTTCCCGCGCTGGCTTGCTCCTCTGCTATCAAGCTCTCCACCATCGGCGCACGCGCGTGGCTGGTGGAAGCGCCAGGCGGTTTCGATCTCCCGGCGCAGCGCCGCATCTGGTCGCTGGCGCGCCTGCTGCATGCCGATGAAGCGATTGAAGCGCTGATCCCCGGCGTCACCAATCTGCTGGTACTGTTCCGCCATATTCCAGCTGATGAAATCGCCGTGCGCATGCAGCTGCATGCCGCATGGGATCAGGCGCAGGCGATCAGTCCGCAGGGCAAACTGATTGAAATTCCGGTGCATTACGGCGGAGAACACGCCACCGATCTCGAGGCGGTGTGCCGCCATACCGGTTTGAGCCCACGCGAGGTGGTGCGTCTGCACCATCAAAGCGAATACACGGTGTTTGCATTGGGCAGCGCGCCGGGCTTCGGTTATCTGCACGGTCTCGATCCGCTGCTGGCGACACCGCGCAAGAAAGTGCCGTCGCTCAGCATGTTGAAAGGCACCGTCACCATCGGTGGCGCGCAGGCGGGCGTTTCGGCGCTGACCGGCCCGAACGGCTGGAATGCGATTGGTTTTGCCGAGCTGGCGGTGTTTGACCCGCTGGCCGCATCGCCCGCGCTGATGGCACCGGGCGATCGCATCCGTTTTCTGCCGCAGAGGATTGAGCTGTGATTGAGATCGAACAGAGCGGTGCGCTCAACACGGTGCAGGATTTAGGTCGCTTCAACTATCGCCACATGGGCGTGTCGGTGAGCGGCGCGATGGATCCGCTGGCGCTGCGTGCCGGTAATTTGCTCCTCGGCAACGACGAAAATGCAGCGGCGATTGAAGTGCAGCTGTTCCCGTTCCGCGTGCGTTTTCTGCAGGAAGGCAGCATCGCGGTGACCGGCGCCGATTGCCGCGCCACGCTGGATGGCACGCCGCTGCCACCGTGGTGGGGCTGCAGCGTGCGTGCCGGGCAAGTGCTGGAGCTGCGTTATCCGCGCAGCGGCGCGCGTGGCTATCTGTGTGTTTCTGGCGGCATTGATGTGCCGCTGGTGCTCGGCTCGCGCAGTACCGCGTTGCGCGGCGGCTTCGGCGGTGTTGAAGGACGCCCGCTGCAGCGTGGTGATCGGCTAACACTCGGCGAAAATCGCGGCCCGGCACTTCCGCAGAGTGGCATTGGCATCGAACCGCCGGACAGCGCGTTACATGCCTTTTTCCCCAGCAACAGCGCCGGAGAAATTCAGCTGCGTGCCATTCCCTCTGGCGAATATCCGCTGTTTGCCGCCGATGCCGCGCGCTTCTGGCAGCAATCCTGGCAGGTATCAAATCAAAGCAATCGCACCGGCTATCGGCTTTCTGGCGATCCGATCTTCCCGTCAGAAACCGTTGAGATGCGATCTTACGGACTGATCCCCGGCATTGTGCAGGTGCCGCCGGGTGGCGAACCGATCATCCAGCTAAGCGATGCCAACACCGCCGGCGGTTATCCGAAGATCGCTGGCGTGATCGAGCAGGATCTTTGGCGGCTTGGGCAAGTGCTGCCGGGCCAGTCGATCCAGCTGATCCGCAGCGATGTGCATGAAGCGATTGCCATCGAACAGGAAGTGACGCGCTGGCTGAGCCGCCTGCGTGTTAGCTGCCAGCCACTGCGTAAAGCGCTTACCGTTTAATCCGCACAAGGAAACTAAACATGAAGATTGATGTGAATTCCGATATGGGCGAAGGCTTCGGCGTTTACCAGCTGTGCGATGACGCCGCGCTGATGAAAGTGGTGTCATCTGCCAATATCGCCTGCGGTTTCCACGCCGGCGATCCGGCGATCATGACCAACATGGTGCGGCTGGCGAAGGCAAATGGCGTGGGCATTGGCGCGCATCCCGGCTTGCCGGATCGTCAGAGTTTTGGCCGCCGCGAACTGCCATTTAGCGCCGAAGAGATTTGCCAGCAAGTGGCCTATCAGCTCGGCGCGCTGACGGCGATTGCCCGCGCGGAAGGCACCTACGTTTCCCACTTCAGTTTCCACGCCGCAATGGGCAACATCGTCAACCGCGATGCCGCGCTGGCGCAACAGGTGATGGAGTTAGTGGCGCGCATCAATAGCGAGCTGATCATCTTCGCCCAGCCCGATACGATCATTGAAGTCGCGGCGCAGGCGGCTGGCCTGAAAACGCTGACGCTGTTCCTGGCCGACCGCGCCTATGACGCGCAAGGCCGTCTGGTGCCGCGCGGCATTGCCGGTGCGGTGATCAACGAGGAAAGCGCGCTGCGTGCCCGCGTGCGCCAGTTTTTGCAGCACGGCACGGTGACGACGATTGAAGGTGAAGAGATTGCCGTACGTGCGCGCTCGATTCTGGTTCACAGCGACACGCCAGGTTCACTCGCGCTCGCCACCATTGTGCGCAGCGAAATCGAAGCCAGCGGCCATCAGGTTGCCCCGGCGGCAGAGGTTCTACAATCCAGGTAAAAACCAGGTCGCCATTTTTGGCGACCTGGACATCAAACGCATCCACCACAAAACGCCGCAATGCGATCGCATCCCGTCTCTAACCGCTCCATGCTCGTGGCATACGACAACCGGATAAACGGGCTCATGCCGTACGCCGCGCCCTGCACCGTGACTACGTGCTGCTCCTCAATCAGCGCCAGCACAAAATCGGCATCATTCGTGATCAATCTGCCACCGGCGCTGGTTTTACCGATGTAGCCCGCGATATTCACAAACAGATAAAATGCGCCCTGCGGTTTGTGACAGCGCAGGCCATCAATCGACGTCAGGCGCTCCAGCACGTAATCGCGGCGCTGGCGATAGATGCGCGCGCGCTCCTGCAGCAGATCCTGCTGGCCTTCCAGCACCGCTACCGCCGCGGCCTGCGTTAAGGTGCAGACGCCGCCGCTGTTCTGGGTATTCACGTTGCTCATCGCTTTGATCAACGACGCCGGGCCGCCGCAGAAGCCCAATCGCCAGCCGGTCATGGACCAGGCTTTCGATACGCCGTTCACCGTCAGCACGCGCTCAAACAGACGCGGCTCAACCTGCGCCAGCGTGTAGAAACGCACATCGTCATAAATCAGGTGTTCGTAGATATCGTCGGTCATGATCCACACCTGCGGATGGCGCAGCAGCACCTCGCCCAACGCCTGCAGCTCCTCTTTGCTCGCCACCGAACCGGTGGGATTGCTCGGATAGTTGAGCAGCAGCCATTTGGTTTTGTCGGTGATGGCGGCGTCTAAATCGGCTGGCAGCGGTTTGAAGCCGTTCTCCTGTGTGCAGGGTAGCGCCACCGGTACGCCACCAGCGAATTTGACGATATCGGCATAGCTGATCCACGACGGCGTCGGGATCACCACTTCATCGCCTGGATTGATGGTCGCGAGGATCGCGTTAAAAATGATCTGCTTAGCGCCGCCAGCGGTGAGGATCTGGCTGACGTCGTAATCGAGCTGATTATCGCGTTTGAACTTCAGCTGGATCGCTTTGCGCAGCGCCGGCGTGCCGTCGGTGGGCGGATAGCGCGTATCCCCGGCGCGCGCAGCGGCATAAGCTGCTTCAATCGCGTGAGGTGGCGTGGGGAAATCGGGTTCACCGGTAGAAAGCGCCACCACATCAATGCCCTGCGCCGCGAGATCGCGGGCCTTTTGGGTCATGGCAACGGAGGCAGAAACGGTCACATTCTTTAATCGATCGGCTATCTCGGGCATGGGTTAATCCTGGCTCAGTTTCAGCATGAAAGGCTTGCAGCAAGCTGCAAACACGACGTTTACCAGAGGATAGGTTTTTGCCCGAAGCGGCGGTTAATAGTGCTTTGTTGTGGTGATATAACACAAAGCGATGACTGAACCGACCGCACACTTTCGCCATAAAGGTGGCGAGCCTGATGTGGAAATGCGCGGCAGGTCACGCGCCAGCGCCTGACGCAATGTTAATAGAGTGTTACTTTGAGTGCCGGTTAACAGCGCGCAACGCCGGTTTACTCACTCCCATCATCGCCAAATCTAATGAGTGAATCGCACCATACTAGTGCAAAGGTCGCTGTTTTACCCTCGCCGTCTCGGCAACTGTCCAACTCAGCACCTGCCGTAGGAGGCACTGTAGCTCTACCCTCCTGTCTGAGTTCATTCGCGAAAGCCTATTTTGGCATCAAGTTTGCTTGATACCCGCTATGCGTTCTGTTGGAGGAAGCGTTCATGAATCTTCGTCGCCTGAAGTACTTTGTTAAAATTGTTGATGTGGGCAGCCTGACCCAGGCCGCCGATATTTTGCATATTGCCCAGCCCGCGCTGAGCCAGCAGCTGGCTACGCTGGAAGGGGAAGTGAATCAGCAACTGCTCATTCGTACCAAGCGCGGCGTAACGCCGACCGAAGCCGGTAAAACGCTCTATTCCCATGCGCAGGCGATTTTGCGCCAGTGCGAGCAGGCACAAAGTGCCATTGAACTGGTCGGCGCGTCACTGAACGGCAGCGTCTCGGTTGGCTTAGCGCCGGGCACCGCGGCACAAAACCTCGCGTTACCGCTAATGATGGAAGTGCAGCAGCAGCATCCCGGCATCGTGCTCTACTTCAATGAGAACTTCGGCACCACGTTAAGCGAACTGATCATGAATGGCCGCATGGATATGGCGGTGATTTACGATCATCGCACCATTCACGGCCTGCGCTTTATGCCGCTGATGAAAGAGGATCTCTACTTCGTCTGCCCGTTTAGCCTCGCGCAGCCGGTGAAAGAGATCCCGCTGGCGCAGGTGGCGCAATACGATCTGTTCCTGCCGCGCGTCTACAACATCATGCGCAAAGTGCTCGATGATGCCTTCGTACACAACAATCTGCAGTACCGCGTGAAATGCGAGATCGAGTCGCAAACCACTCTGAATGCCGCCCTGAGCGCCGGACTTGGCACCACCATCATGCCGGAATCCGCAGCGCGCGCGATGCTGAAAAGCGGCGATGCGTGGATGGCAAAGATCGTCGATCCGGATGTGCAGGTGTCGCTGTCGTTTTGCATGTCGGATCACCTGCCGCTGTCACAGCCGGCCGAAGCGGTGAAATCGATCCTGCTGTCGCTGATGTCGCGCCGCAACGTTGAGAATCATCCTCTGACGTTGGTGGGATAAGTCCCGCTTATTGCCGCAAAGCGAAACCCTCTTACTGCCCGTATTGCGAACGCGCTAGATTACGATTTTGCCCGCTCCGGCGGGCGTGTTTCGCTTTGACGGGAATTCCATGGATAAAACCGCAATACCGCTGCCGACGCTGCGTGCGCTGGCGCGCAAGATGCAATCCTCCGGGCTGAACAGCCTGGCGCTCGATGGCAAGCACTGGTCAGTGCGGTTGACCTTCGCCGCCACGCCAGCCACGCCCGCGCCTGTCACGCTTCCCGCCGCTGAAATCCCCCTCATCCCGCAACGCATCGGCGCACCGATGCCCGGCACGCTGCTGCGCCGCCATCCGCATAGCCCGCAGGATTTTGTCGCGCCCGGCCAGCACATCGAGGCCGGTGCGGTGGTGGCGCTGGTGCAGGTTGGCCCGCTGTATGTGCCGGTGATTAGCCCGGATAGCGGCACGGTGCAGTCGTTCGCGGCAGAGCATTTGTCTGCGGTGGAGTATGGCGAGGACGTGTTGATGTTTCAGTCGCCATGAATGGCAGCCCTGCGGGGTTATAAGGGGCGCTTATTGCCTCAAAATTTTTATGTCTTATGCCCTTGCGGCATAACTGCATACAGTCAAAAGACGCCATAACGAGGAGAGGCAGATGCCATTTTCAGATTACAAAACCGCGCTGGTGACCGGCGCATCGGCGGGAATGGGCGAAGCGATTGTTGAGCGCTTGTGCCAGGAGGGCATCACCGTGCACGCGGTGGCGCGCCGTAAAGAGCAGTTGGCGGCGCTGGCCGATCGTACCGGCTGTATTCCGCACGCGGTGGATGTCAGTGACATAAAGGCGCTGACCGCGCTGTGCCAGGATCTCGAAATCGACATTCTGGTGAATAACGCTGGCCTGTCGCATCCGGGCTCGATCCTCGATGCCGACGAGAACGTGATTGAAACCCAGGTGGACGTCAATCTGCGCGCGGTGCTGCATCTGTGTCGTTTGCTGGTGCCGGGTATGGTGGCGCGCGATCGTGGCCACGTCTTCAACATCACCTCGATTGCTGCCATCTACAACTTCAACGGTAACTCGGTGTATCACGCCACCAAAGCCGGCGTGCATGCCCTTTCGCGCCAGCTGCGCGTCGATTGCTACGGCGCGCGAGTGCGCATCACCGAAATCTGTCCGGGCCGCGTCGCCACCGATATCTTCGGCAACGTGTCTGGCGATCACGAAGAGGCGCGCCGCCGCTTCATTGATGGCTTTGAATTGCCGCAGGCCAAAGATATCGCCGACTGCGTTGCTTTCGCGCTCGCGGCACCGCTGGCGGTAAATATCGGCAACATCGAAATCACCCCGACATTACAGGTGCCGGGCGGTCTTTCCACCATGCGACCGGGCGACCACAGCGCGTAGCAGGCGATGATGAGGTAACAGAATGGCTCTCGATTTCAGCAGTGTGATAACCGGCCAATACGGCCAGATGATCGTTGACGGAACGGTGATCACCCTTGAACTGGCGTTGGGTGCCTGGCTGCTGGCGATGGTGCTGGCGCTGCTGCTGGTGGTGATTCGCCTGACTGAAAACCGCATCGCGGTTGGGCTGGTCAAAGCCTATGTCTCTTATCACCGCAATGTGCCAACGCTGATCCAGTTGATGATGTGGTACTTCGCCATTCCCACGCTGCTGCCGGAAGCGCTGCAGATGTGGATCAACAACTACAACGCCGAGTTCCTGTTCTCCCTTACCGCGCTGGGCCTGTGTCAGGCGGCGTACTTCTCCGAAGATATCCGCAGCGGCCTGCGCGCCATTCCCGACGGGCAGAACGAAGCTGCGCGCGCACTCGGCATGAGCTACGTGCGCGCCATGCACGGCGTTATTCTGCCGCAGGGCATTCGCAATGCGATGCCCGCGATGATCAACCACACGGTGCTGCTGTTTAAAAACACCAGCCTGGCGATGGTGATTGGTGTGGCGGATCTCACCTATGTAACGCGCGATATTGAGAACCAAACGTTCCGTACCTTCGAATCCTACATCGTGGCGACCGGGGGTTATCTGTTCTTCTCCCTGCTGCTGATGGGCCTTGGCGCACTGCTGGCCCGCCGCTTCCAGCGCGTCTATGCGAGGTAATGGCGATGTTTGAGATGTTCACCATTTTGCATGACAACGGCATGCTGCTGTTGATGGGGCAATACCCAAACGGTCCGATTGGCGGCGTGCTTTGTACGCTGCTGATCTCGGTGCTGGCGGTGCTGCTGGCGTTTCCGATTGGTGTGCTGCTGGGCCTGGCGCGTCTGTCGCCGTGGCGCTGGCTGAGCTGGCCCGCCACCGGCTGGGTTTACCTGCTGCGCGGCATCCCGCTGATGATGGTAGTGTTCTGGACTTACTTCTGTGTACCGCTGCTGATTGGCCACAACATCAGCGGTTTCGCCACCATGCTGTGTACGCTGGTGATTTATGAGAGTGCCTATATCGCCGAAATCGTGCGCGGCGGCATTCAGGCGCTGCCGCACGGCCAATACGAAGCCTCGCGCGCGCTGGGCATGAGCCACCTGAAAACCCTGCGTCTGGTTATTCTGCCGCAGGCGCTGTTCAACACCCTGCCCAGCCTGGTTAGCCAGCTGGTGTCGATTATCAAAGACAGTACGCTGGGCTATGTGATTAACGTGCCGGAGCTGACCTTTGCCGCCAATCAGGTGAGTAATCAGCTGCTGACCAAACCGTTTCAGGTGTTCGCCATTGTGGCGCTGAGCTACTACCTCATCTGCTTCAGCCTCACCTGGCTGGCCAATAAACTCGAAGCGCACATTGCGCAGAAACGTCGTCAAGCACCGCAGCCAACGCCCAGCGTGGCGCCCGCGGTGATGCTGACTAAAACCTCTTCGCAATAAGGAAACCGCATGGGACCGATGATCATGTTTAATCAGGTTAATAAATGGTACGGCGCGTATCAGGCGCTGACCAACCTGAGCGCCGAAATTAACCCCGGTGAAGTGGTGGTGGTGTGCGGCCCTTCCGGCTCGGGCAAATCGACGCTGATCCGCACCGTTAACCGTTTAGAACCGATCGATGACGGCCAGATTGTGTTTGATGGCACCGATATTCACGGCAGCAGCACGCGCCTCAATCAGCTGCGCACGCGCATCGGCTTTGTGTTTCAGAGCTTCAACCTGTTCCCGCATGTGACGGTGGCCGAGAACATCATGATGTCGCCGATGAAAGTGCTGGGCGTGAAGCGCAGCGAAGCGCGTCGTCAGGCGGGTGAATTGCTGGAGCGTGTGGGCTTAGCGCATAAAGCCGATGCTTATCCGGCGCAGCTTTCCGGCGGCCAGCAGCAGCGCGTGGCGATTGCTCGCGCGCTGGCGATGAAGCCGCCGGTGATGCTGTTCGATGAACCGACCTCGGCGCTCGATCCGGAGATGGTCGGCGAAGTATTGTCGGTGATGCGCGGTCTGGCGCAGGAAGGGATGACGATGATGTGCGTGACCCACGAAATGAACTTTGCCCGTGAGGTGGCGGATACCATCTGGTTTATGGACCAGGGACAGATTCTGGAGAAATCACAACCAGAACAGTTCTTCACCCAGCCGCAGCACCCGCGCGCGCAGCGCTTTCTAAGCGACCTGCGATCGCATTAAGGGGGATATTTTTTCACTATCGCCATTTTTAATTAAAGTTTGGTCCTAACTTGTCGTTCTTCTTTATGCCACCACCAGGAGAAGACCGATGAAAACAGCATTCGTATTATTTTCTGGTTTGCTATTTGCCCAAGCCGTTCTGGCTGAGGGCGGTACCGTTTCTTTTACCGGTGCGATAGTTGAGCCTGCCTGTACGACGACGACCAATAGCCAGCATGCCGCAGTGCAATGTAGCCAGAATGGTGTCGATAAAGTGCGTCAGATTAGATTCAATAAGCAACAGCAGACGCTGCCGTTTCAACTCGGCAATGTCAGCGTGCAATCATCGGGCCATATTAAAGCTGTTGAAGTGATCTATCGGTGAGTCATCACTGACAATTTTCCCCCGCCAGGGGGAAAATTATTTATTGATAGGTCAGAGTGAAAGTCGCGGAACTGTTAGCTGTGCCAGGTGTAATGGTTGCGGTCGTTTGGTAATAACGCGCCTGAAGCGGAATATTATAATTCCCCGCGCTGGCCGAAGTTCCGGCAACAATATTAGCGCCCAGTTGCACAGGCGCATTGTTAAACAGCAGCTGCACGCCCACTCCACTTGCCGTATTGGCACCTGATGTCAGATTTAATACCCCATTGGCGGAGTTTTGGGCATTTCCATCAATCTTCACATTGATGCGGGTGCCGGCATTACAGTTAAGCGGAAGGGTAAAATTACGCGTAAAGCTGGCATCGGGTGAACTGCCCGTCCCACTGAACGCACGCTTATCCACATTGCCCATATTCACGGCGATGGCAGTATTACTGACTGAACACGCCAGCGTTGTGACACTGAAACCATTCATAAGAATAGTCGATTCCGGTGAATGCCAGAACGCCTGGTTGTTGTGCAAAATAAACGATCCTGCCTGCTGCGCGGTGACCATCCCCGATCCGGTTGGTCCGGTTTTATAGAACTGTAGCAACGCTTGCTCGCGCAGAGGTTGTCCCGCCATTAAGCCATTGACCGAACACAGCAACCTATTGTTCGCATTACCATCTCCCGTTTCGGTTCCATCAACCCAGCCACTTGAGTTACTGCAATTGTTCACTGAGATGGCACCGATAGCAAAGCCAATCCCCGCAATATTGGTGCTGTAAATTCGCCGGCCCCCAATGGTCGTGACATAGCTACCGGTGCCTTTTACGCCCACACTTTGAAAAGTCAACGCGGGGGCTGTGTTAGTACAAGTATATGTGTTCACCGCACCCGAGGTGATCTGGCTGCCAATCAACGATCCCACCGGTAAATCCCGTTGAATCACTATCGCAGGAGGAGAAATTGTCGTCGCGGCTGTGGTGGTGGTACAGGTATAAGCCTGCGCAAAGTTAACGTACAACCCAATGAAAAAAATGCTCGGTAATAAAAGAAATAAACGCATAAATGCTTCCTTTAGCGGCACTGTGCCGTCACAGAATTGACACCAAACTGAGCCTTTCCTAACGTAAACGGAGCCTGACATTCGCCGCCCTTCCAGTTCACCTTAACCACGCCCGCTGCGGGCACGCCGCTGAGGTAAACATGTTGTTTGTCATCAACGATGCCATGCGAAAGGGTTTCGCCGTTGGCAACGCTGGCACGTGCGCCGAACGGCACTTGACGCCCACGTAAGGTGACGACCATTTTTGCCCCCGATACCGTGGGATAATTGGCTAATGCTACGGCCCCCTGCGTAGGCACCACTGTTTGGCTGTCACTCAGCAGATCGACGTTATCGCCGAGCGAATTGGCATCAAGCGAAAGCGAGGTGCGGCGATAAGGTGTTACGTTGGGTACGACGGCATAACCTCTGCCATCAGTCAGCACGCCGGTTTGGTTGAGCACGCGAACCGCTTCCGCGTCTTCAGCACGCACTAAGGCCATGGTGTCACCCAACGGCTGGCTCAGAGTCACACCATAGGGATGCACCACAATGCCGCCCGTTGCGCCGTAATTCAGTTGTCGGGTATTCCGCGAGTAGTTATAGCCAGCCTGGTATTCGCCAAAGCGTGCTTTATAGTTGACTGACGCATTGCCATTGGCGCCAACCCCTTGATTGGTGTAACCCTGTTGCACGCTATAGCTCAGGTTATTGTCTGCCAGTGCAGTGCCTGACAACCCCACCGCGCCAGTGGTTTTATCGTGATTGTCGGTGCTGCCCGAGAAGTTCAGCCAGCTTTTGGATAAAAATCGGCCGAAGGGAATCTGCACCGCCAGCGAAAAAATTTGATCGTGGTTGGTGTAGAACGGCGTCTGTGAATAGCTGTAATTAAAGGAGTAATTGATGGCGTTAAAGCTGGTGTTATAGCCCAGCGTCAAACTGCGCTCCTTGTCTGTCACGCCCCAATATTGTTGCTGGTAAGCGGAGAGAAAAAGGCTGCCATAATCACCCAACGATTGATTAACGTTGAGTTGGGATTTACTGCGTCTGTTATGGCTATAACGCCAGTTTCGCCATTCGCGTCGGGCTTGTTCAACTTCATTGCGGTTGTTGGGATTACCCCGGAAACCCGGCGGTAGTGTATTCGCGTAATAGCCATTGGCTTCATTAAAATCGTAATAACCAGAGGTGGAATAACGGTAGCCAGCCAGAGTAAAAGTGGTGCCGCTCATTGCGAAATCTTTTGCATATTGAAAACGAAATGAGCCACCGCGATGAGTTTCTTCCATTAAACGGGCATTGGCGAATGTCCCGTCCAGCGAAATCGAACCCAATAACCCCAGACCTTTCCCCACACCAACCGATGCAGACGTGTAATCACCCGACAGAATAGATCCACCATAAACGGTTGAGCTATAAGGCAAACCATAGATACCTGTGCCTTGTATAAAGCCCGGTTTTTTTGCCGATCCCCCGGTTGAACGATATTGCCCGGCCGTGAAAGCATATTTGAAACGCCCTTCACGCTGCATGATAGGCACCGCAGAAAATGGCTGAACAAACTGTCGGACGCTGCCATTCGCTTCTTTTATTACCACCTCAAGATCGCCACTGGCCGAGGTAGGATAAAGATCATTTATGGCGAAAGGTCCGGGTGGCACATAGGCTTGCCAAATGATGTTACCGTCCTGACGAATGGTAACTTGCGCATTGCTCTGCGCAATGCCTCGTACAACGGGTGCGAATCCTCGTAAGCTCTCGGGCTGCATATTGTCGTCTGAGTAGAGCTGAGCTCCACGAAAGGGGAAGCTATCGAATACCTCTGAGGGTGTATAGCTCTCTCCCAATACCAGCTGGCTTTTCCAGGGTTTGATGTCACGCTGAACGTAGGTATTAATACTGTTCCACTTATCATTACCCTGACTATGGCTATAGGTGGTGTAATTGCGCGCGCGCCAGGCCCCGAGATTGATACCGCTACGCAAATTAAGATACGCGTTGTTATCACTTCCCTGACGATAATCACTCCAGTTATTGGCACCTGAATAGCCATAATTCATAAATAGCGCGTTGACACCATCGTCCCACTCATCTGGGCCAACATACCCTTGTGCGTTATGTCGTACATATTCTTGTGGAATGGAGACGTTTAAGCGTTGCTGGCTTAAATCAAAGCGGGTTTGCGCCTGCGGGATGATGGCAGCGATATTCGTCACTTCCTGCGCAGGTGAGATTTTCACGAAAGCGGGTGTGGCATTCTCTTTCACGCCCCACCGCATAAAATCAGCTTTTATTAATAGGGGCTGCAGACCCTTCGCACCGGGTTCAAAGCGTATGCTTTTTGATCCAACAAAATTGTCGTTCAGGTAAACGTCGGCGTTGTAAACGCCCGCCGCCTGGCCTCCACTGTGGCTAAAAGTGGAAAGATCCAGATTTGCACGCTGGCCGCTGTGTCGTTCCACCGTGTCAGGATCAAAATAATCCTCTGCAGCCACATCATTAATGGATATTGCAGCCAGTATTAACATGTTAAGTAAGGTGCGCTGAAAAGCAGGCCTCAGCGTTAAAGGTATATTTTGTCTCATCGACATGGCCCTCTCCTTTAATCGGTGCCCACTTTTAATGTTTGTTCTGCTGTAATGCCGCCGAAATCATTAATCGCTCGCCAGCTCACCGGATTGCCAACATGCACTTTTTGGCCCAGAACGATTTCCTGTGAAGGCAGCACCATCGGCGGTTTGGTCATGGTTGAACCGTTTACGGTCAGGTCGTAGAGCGAAACGCTGTAAGGCGTGGGATTAAACACCGCGAGTTTTCCCTCACGCTGGCGAAATTTGAGCCGGGTAAAAGCCAATGCGGGATCGCCGCTTAACTCTGCGGGCCGGTAAAATAACTTCATCTTGTTTTTAATGGTGATAACGAGATCGTTAGTGGCCTGACGATTGACCGTCGGGATGATCTTGATATTCAACCAGTGCACGGATTCCTGATCGTCTGGCAACGTGTGGCCACTGTAGATAACGCGCACCGAATTCTGGCTATGCGGCTCAAGGCGGAAGAGCGGGGGCGTAGTGATGAAAGTGTCATCAGCGGTATCACTCTCTTCCTGACCGCTAACCCAGGATTGAATCAAATAGGGACGATCGTCTGGATTAGTCACACTTATCGCGGCCAGCTTGTTTTTACCGTCATAAACCAGGCGTGTGCCACCAATCTGCACACCAGACTGAGCCATAGGCGACAGGCACAAAAGTGCCATGGCCAATGGCCAAAGACTTTTTTTAAACATCCATCTCTCTCCGTGACGAAAGAAAGAGCCGCATGACGCGGCTCTGAAACTACTTAGTTGTAAGCAATGGTGAAGGTCGCCGTGGAGTTTGCTGTACCCGCAGTAACTGGCGTGGCCGTAGCGTAATATTTCGCTATGTAGGTCAGTACATTAGGGCCGGCTGCCGTGATTGGACGATCAGCCGATTTGCTGGCGATAGGGATGAGAGTGGAACTGTCTTGCTCATACAGCGCGACACCCACATTAGTGGCAGTTTGCCCTGAGTTCAGAGCGAGGATTTGGTTATTTCCCGCAGAGGTTGCGCCATCGAAACGTACGCTGGCCGAGGTTACCGCAGCAGGACAACTTGTCAGATTAATGTTGAAGCGAGTCGGTGCCGCGGTGACACCGGCTCCGGTGAAGGTTTTGCTCGAAACGGTGCCCAGATTCACGGTTTGGTTGGCAGAGCCAGTATCCACCGTGCAAGCGTTATCGGTAATTGTACCCGTGAAATTAATCGTGCCATCAGCAGCAGTTGTCGTGCCAATAAATCCAAGAGAAGCCGTAATTGCAACCAATACTGCGAACTTGCTTTTCATGATTAAGCCTCAAAAATCGTCATAAAAAATGTCTCTGCTAAAGCAATGAAGGTTCATTTCCACAGCAGAAGAAACATTAATCGAAGTAATGTTGGAGCCCTTCGACCGCTTTAAGTAAATGACAATTTTCAGGCTATTGAAAGTTTTTTTGATTATTCGTGCTTAATTTGAAATATAACCCTAAAAAAATTAGCGCGACGGTCAATTTACAGATCTTTGATCTTTTTTAAGATCTTTTTTTAGAATAAAAAACTTAACATTTGCATTTTAACGATCTAAAGATCTAAAAAACTACTTAAGACAGTATTTTGTTCGATCGAGACAAAATTCAGTATCCTCAAGATATGTCTGCAATTGCCGCCGGAAAGGCTAAATATCGCGAGATGATGCTTACACCACCAAAACAAAGGCGGTTATTATTCATACGCTTCTTATAACGCCGGCTTAACTATTACAGAAATAAAACTGTTATATTACGTTGCGTTAATTGCACGTTTAGTGATTATTTAATCTGGGGAGAATGAAAATGCGCTCTTGATAAAGAGCGCGTAGAGGGGTGAAAAATTACTCAAAAAATCGAGTTAACTTTTATTTCAATTGGCAGTGAATTCTGCAGTTTCGAGGGTCTAAAAGCGACCGAGGAAGATTGAGTCATTAACGCCCTCTTGCTCCGCACATGAGCAAGGCCCATTCACCACGCTATCCATATGGCTCCCGCATCCGCAGACTTCACGCACTGCTCCACCCATCGCACGCCCATCAAACCGGCATGCGCGCCCGGATACCAGAAGTCTTTCAGGAATGCCTGATCGCCACGATCGGTGGCATCCATTGCCAGCGCAAAACGGCGATAGAGATTGGACCAGGCTTCAAACAATCCTTCCGGATGTCCGCCGCCAATACGGTCGTCAGCCAGCGCACTCGGATGCAGATAACCCATGCCGCGCTCGAGAATCTGCACCGGCTCGCCCTGCACTTCATAGCGCAGCTGATTCGGCTGCTCATCCCACCACTCCAGGCTGGCTTTCTCGCCGATCACCCGCACCTTCTGGCCGTGCATCGAACCGCAGTTCACCGCCGATGCCCACATAGTGCCGACTGCGCCGTTGTCGTACTCCATCATCACGAAGGCGTTATCCTCCAGCGGCGCACGGGTTTTGACAAAGCTTTGGCGGCTGCACAGCAGGCGTTTGATCTGCAGATGCGGCACCATGGTTTCGGCGATAAACAGCGGATGCGTCGCCAAATCGCCCAGCACATAGCTCGGCCCGACGAAGCGCGGATCGACGCGCCACTTGGTGCTTTCGTTCTGCAATTCAACCGCTTCGTTATGGAAGCCGTGCGCGAACTGCATGTTGATGATGCGGATCTCACCCAGCAAACCTGCGGCAATCATCTCGCGTGCCTGATGAATCAGCTGATGTCCGGCGTAACCATAAGTCACACCGATGATTTTCTTCTTCTCAGCACACAGCTGTTCCAGCTCATCGGCCTCGGCAGCGGTGAAGCACAGCGGCTTCTCACACACCACATGGAGACCCGCATTCAGTGCGGCGCGGCAGATGGCGAAGTGCGTGTTATTGGGTGTGGCGATCGACACCGCTTCGATGCCGTCCGGACGCGCCGCTTCTGCCGCAAACAGGGTTTCGTAATCTGCGTAGCAGCGATCGGCTTCGATACCCAGCGAAGTGCCAAAGGCGCGGCCGCGCTCGGCGTTGATATCGAATGCGCCCGCCAGCAGCGTGAAGTTGTTATCACGCGTGGCCGCCGAACGGTGAATGTAACCAATCTGGCTGGTGCCGCCACCGCCAACCATGCCCCAGCGCAGCGAGCGATCCAGAGCCTTAATGCCGTTGATCATGTTGTTCTCCTCAGAATCCGACCGATTGCAAATAGTGCAGGCTGGCGGTGACGTCACGCAGGCTGGTGTCGGCATCACGCGGATCGCGCTCCTGCTCGACGGTGATCCAGCCCTGATAATTGCGCTCCGCCAGGAAGGCGCGCACCGCTGGATAATCAATTGCCCCTTTGCCAATCGGGCACATCACGCCTTCTGCGCAGGCGGCAAAGAAATCGACGCCGCGCGCAATCACGTCGCGCCATACCGCATCGTTAACGTCTTTGAAGTGCAGATAATCGATGTGATCCCAGTAGCGGCTGAGGTAAGGAATCGGATCCATGCCGGAGTAGTACAGATGGCCGGTATCGAGGCACAAACCAGCGACTTCATGCGGAATGTCTTCCACCAGCTGTTGCAGCTCGTCGGCGAACTCAATGCAGCCACCGGCATGCGGATGGATCACCGCACGCACACCGTATTCGTTCCAGGCAATCTGGCTCAGCGTGGTGATGTGCTGCATCATGCGCTGCCACGCTTCAGCTGACAGGCGCGGCGCCTTGGCGGATTGACCAGCGTATTTGGCGCGTTCTGGATTACCGAAGTCGATAATCACCAGATAAGGTGCGGGTTTGTTGTCCGCATGGGTTTTGGTCGCGGTCGGTACCAGAGACAGGTTGCGACAGATGTTGTGCGTCAGCTCAACCGTCGCCGGAAAATTGGCTTCACTCACCAAATCATCAAAAATGGTGCCCGCCACCAGCGACAAGTCGTGCGCTTCCAGCTGCTGACGCAGTTCGGCAGGCTCAACCGGCAGATAGCTCCATGGGCCCAGCTCAATGCTTTTATAACCGGCCTGCGACGCTTCACTCAGGACTTTCTGCCACGGCGGCAGGAAGGGATTTTTCGGGTCATCAACGCCCCAGCTACAGGGCGCGTTAGCAATATGGATAGTCATGATCGTTCCTTGCGGTAGTGGATGGCGCAAGTATCAAATAAATATTTCATCACCAACAACCATGAAACATTCATTTTTTGATAGCGATCATAGTATTTCGCATCATTAAAATGATAGAAAATATATCAAATACAGCAACGACGCGGCCTACAGGTTTTCACGCGTGACGATATCAAACGGCAGGATGATCTGGGAGAAATGATCGCCCGGCTGCGCATGATGCTGCTGCACCATCTGCGCCAGGCGCATGGCCATTTCGTCGATGCGGTTGCGGATCATCACCGTAATGGTGCCATCAATCAGCGCCAGCTCGCCCTCTTTCACCGGACCATGACATATCAACGCCACCTTACGCTGCGGCTGCTGGCGCAACGCATGAATCACGCCCTCAATGCCGCCGCAAGGCGCGAAGATCAGTGCCAAATCGGCATGTTCTTCCAGTAACTGACGCGTGGAACGGTAGCCGCCATCAATCGATTCATTGGTTTTCAGCGGCTCCAGCACGCGTCGCGCGCTGTCCTGCTCACGCAGATAGGAGCGGAAACTGATCTCATTGCTCTCCTGACAGATAAAGCGATGGTCGCCCACCAGCACGCCGACCGAACCCGGCTGATGCAACAGGTGCGTGGCAATCCACGCGGCGGTGCGTCCGGCTTTCTGGTTATCCAGACCGACATAACCGGCGTGACCGCACGGCGAAAAGTTGGAAAACAGCGCATAAACCCGCACGCCCTGACGCGATATGTTTTCTATCGCATGGCGAATCAGCGGGTGGTCCAGCGCGACTAAGCCAATCGCATCCACCTGCCCGGCCAGCGCATACAGCGAGGCCACCACCGCTTCCACATCATCAATGTCGTGCCAGGTAAAAAGCGGTTCGCTGCCTGCCGGATGAAACGGCTGCGTATGCTGGCGCAGCGCATCAGTGAGGGAATGATAGAACGAGTAGGATTTTGACAGCAGGATAAAGCCCATGCGCAGCGTCACGCTGGCGGCAGGCGCGGTGCCGCTCAGCAGCGGCACATTGCCGATGCGATAACCGAGGCGATTAGCGGCTTCCAGCACCTTCTGCTCCGTTGCAGCGCGCACCGGTGCACGACGATTTAACACGCGATCGACGGTCGCCACGCCAACCCCGGCGGCGGCGGCAATCGCGGTCATGGTGATTTTACTCATGCGCTACTTCCCTAAATGAAATGATAATAAATTATCAAAAATAATGCCTTAACCTGCGGTAAATCACCAATCATCCCGCACAGAAATCATCAGTAATTGGCTTAGAGTGATAGAGAATCTCTCATTATTTTGATCGCTCTCGCAAAAATGAAATAACTCATTTCATCTTAATACCATTCAGAATGAATGTTTGATATTCATGTGCGTATTCAAAGCGGTCCGGCTGATGGTTTCACATCAGAATACGTGATGAAGCGCGTAAAAAGATCAGTATGGTCATCATCAAAGTCCGCACCGCTTAACGCTCAGGAGAAAACAATGAAAATCGCTTTTGATGTGGATGTAATCAGGGATCTCGGCATCACGCGCATGGTGCATCAGGTGGCGGAATGGGGCTACAAGTACATCGAGCAGTCGCCGCACCCGCAGATCAACCCGTTTTATAAACATCCGAAAGCCAGCCGTGAAATCATGCGCGAATACAAAAACGCGCTGAATGCCACCGGGCTGGAGATCTCCTCGTTCATTACCGTATATCGCTGGTCTGGCCCGGATGAACTGCGTCGTCAGGCGGCGGTGAAGAACTGGAAACGCATAATCGAGATTGCCGTCGAAATGGGTGTGCAGGTGATCAACACCGAGCTGTCGGGCAATCCCAACGAGCCAGAAATTTGTGAAGAGATGTTCTATCGTTCGATGGAAGAGCTGCTGCCGATCATCGAACGTGAAGGCATCCGCGTCGAAATTCAGGCGCATCCGTGGGATTTCTGCGAGCAAAGCAACGAAACTGCAGACATTGTGAAGTCGTTCCGCAGCGAAAACGTGAAATACATCTACAGCGCACCGCACACCTTCTATTACGACAAAGGTGTGGGCGATGTGAAGAACATGCTGCATTACGCCGGCGACGATCTTTCACATATGCTGATCGCCGATACCATGAACCACACCAAGCACTGCCGTTATATCGTCAACCCGCCAGGCGTGGATGCCACCATCCACCAGCACGTGGCGGTCGGTGAAGGCGAAGTGAATTTTGATGCGCTGTTTGAAGCACTGCGCGAGATGAATTTTGCCAACCGCACCTTTAAGGTTGGCGGCGAGTCGATTATCTCGGCGGCGCTGTTCGGTTATCCGGAGAAGATGAAGTATCAGGCGGTGGAAACCCGCGAGCTGATTGAGCGTGAGCTGTTGGGATAGTTGAGTGCGCGCTGATGCCCTCACCCTAACTCTCTCCCACCTGGAGAGGGAACGGGATGGTGCGGCTTGCTCGATCGGTCCCTTCTCCCGCTGGCGGGAGAAGGTTAGGATGAGGGCCCGCTCTATTGGAATGCACGTAACATGAAAGCAGTGACGCTGGCCGAGCTGGCAAAACAACTGGGCGTCGGTGTCGCCACGGTTGACCGGGTACTCAACGATCGCGGTGGCGTATCGCCCGCCATGAGCAAAAAAATCCTGCAGGCAGCGCGTGACGCCGGTTTAAAACGCATTCTGCCCGAGGAGCATCGCCATCCGTGGCAGATCGAAGTGCTGCTCAGCGGCAACGCCTCCTTCTTCTTTCAGCAATTAGCGCAAGACTTTGCCAAACTCGCCGACCAGCTCGGTTATCGCCGCCTGCGTCTGCATCGCACGCTGATCCCGGAAAATGCACCGGAAAAACTCGCCGCACACATCACCGCCAGCAGTAAAAAGATGGATGCGCTGATCGTCTTCGCCCATCAAAACCCGCTGATCTACGATGCGCTCGCCGCCTGTAAAGCGCGCGGCGTGCCGGTGATCACGCTGGTCGCCGATCTGCCCGATGCCGCGCGGCTGTGCCACGTCGGTATCGATCAATACAAAGCCGGGCGCACCGCCGGTTTGATGCTCGGCAGCATGCTGTCGCAGCCGGGTGAAGTGGTGTTGATGAGCGGACGCGCGGATTACGCAGCCCACCGCCTGCGCATTGAGGGCTTTCAGGCGGTGCTGGCCGAACGCTTTCCGCAGCTGCGCCTGCGCGAGATTCTTGCCGGTCAGGATGAGCGCGAACGCATCAGCCGCCTGTTAGAAAAAACGCTGGCCGCCTCGCCGCCGATTGTCGGGCTGTATAACACCGGCATTGGCAACACGCAGGTGCACGAAGCGCTGGCGCGTCATCGTCTCGACGGTAAAGTGCTGTACGTCACGCACGAGTTGTACAGCACTACACGCCGACTGTTACAGGATCGCGTGCTGAACCTCACCCTCGATCAAAACACCCTGCGCCATGCTCAGCTCGCCTTAACGCTGATGCTGCGGCATCTGGAAGAGGGCGACATTCCCGACACCTATCAGCCTGGTAGAGTGGACTTTATGCTGTATACGCAAGAGAACTTTACATAATCGGACTTTGCGTCCCACCGCCAGCGCGGTTAAATCGCCTGTATCACGCGCTGCTACACTCAGTAGCAGCAAAAATACAATCACAACAAGGCGAAACCACTATGTCGGAACATCAGTATCAGCCCGCGAAAGTCTGGACCTGGGACCCGGAAGCCAAAGGTAACGGCGCGAAAACCAACCGTCCAACCGCCGGGCCGACGCATGACAAAACCTTGCCGGTCGGCAAACATCCGCTGCAGCTATACTCGCTCGGCACGCCAAACGGCCAGAAAATTACTATCCTGCTGGAAGAGTTACTGGCGGTGGGTGCCAAAGACGCCGAGTACGATGCCTGGCTGATCCGTATCGGCGATGGCGATCAGTTCTCCAGCGGTTTTGTCGATGTAAACCCGAACTCGAAAATCCCGGCGCTGAGCGACCATTCCGTCACGCCACCGCAGCGCGTATTTGAATCCGGCAATATCCTGCTCTATCTGGCCGAGAAGTTCGGTCACTTCCTGCCGACCTCGCTGGCAGGCCGCACCGAAACCCTGAACTGGCTGTTCTGGCTGCAAGGTTCTGCGCCGTATCTCGGCGGCGGCTTTGGTCACTTCTATCACTACGCGCCCGAGAAAATCGAATACGCCATCAACCGCTTCACGCTGGAAGCCAAGCGTCAGCTGGACGTGCTGGATCGCCAGCTGGCCGACCATCGCTTCCTCGCCGGTGACGAATACACCATCGCCGATATCGCCACCTGGCCGTGGTACGGCAATCTGGTGCTGAACAACCAATATGGCGGCAGCGAATTCCTTGATGTGCAGTCGTACAAAAATGTGGTGCGCTGGGCAAAAGAGATTGCCGAGCGTCCGGCGGTGATTCGCGGGCGTAAAGTGAATCGCGCCTTTGGTGCCGAGCCGCAGGATCAGCTGCTGGAGCGCCATGATGCCGCCGATTTCGATAACAACACTGAAGACAAACGCCAGGCGCGAGGAGAGAAATAATGGCTGCATATGTGGTGTTTATTAAGGACGAAACCTTAGACCAGGACGAGATGGCGACGTATGCCGAGAAAGCCGGACAGGCGCGCGGCGACCATCCCATCACCCCGCTGGCGTTTTATGGCGCCCTGGAAACGCTGGAAGGCCCGGAAGCGGAAGGCGTGGTGGTGCTCGAATTCCCGGATGCTGAGGCGGCGAAAGGCTGGTATTTCAGCCCGGCGTATCAGGAAGCCAAAGCGCATCGCCTGAAAGGCGCGAAATACCGCGTGCTGCTGGTTAATGGCGTAGAGTAATTAACGTAAGGTCGCCATTCATGGCGACCTTTGCAAAGGTCACGCTTACCCCAACTTAAATAACGAAATCGCCTGCTTCAGCGCATTGGCCTGCTGCTGTTGCTGCTGCGCCACTTGTAGCGTTTCGGCCACGTGCTGCACGTTATGATGTACGCTGTGATCAATGCTATTGATGCTCTGCTGAATCTGCTCAATGCTCAAATTCTGCTGCTCACTCATCGCCGACAGTTCTGTCACCAGCTGCGATAACCCGCTAATACTGCTGTGAATCTCGCGCATGGTTTGCGCCGCATGCTCCACCTGCACGGTGCCGTGTTCGGTGCTGGTGGAACTGGCATCCATCAATTGACGGATTTCGCGTGCCGCACTTTCGCTGCGCATCGCCAGATTACGCACTTCGCTGGCGACCACGGCAAAACCGCGTCCCTGATTACCGGCACGCGCCGCTTCCACCGAGGCGTTCAGCGACAGAATGTTGGTTTGAAACGCAATGCCGTCGATCAGCTCCAGGATGATCTTCACCCTTCTCGACTCTTCGCTGATTTTCTCCATCGAGCGAATCGCCGACTGGATATTCTCTTCACCACGCGTCGCCACCGCGCGGGTTTCACTCGCCAGCTCGCACGCGCTTTGCGCTTTGTCCCGGGTTAAGCTGGCAGCGATACTGATTTCGCTCATAGCGCTGGCCGCCACTTCCAGCGCTTGCGCCTGCTCGTCGGTACGCGTCGAGAGCGCGGCGTTGCGCTCCAGAATGCTGTCGGATTCCGCCAGCAGTTGACCGACGCCGTCGCTGACCTGATGCAAAGTGCCGTGTAGGGTCCCAAGCGTAGTACTGAAGGTGCGCGCGAACGGCGTTTCACTCTGCTGAGTATCGGCACGCAGCGTGAGATAACCGGCTTGCTGATTAATGTGTGCCGCCAGTTGCGCCACTTCGCTGGCCGAGCGCGCATCCGCTGCCATCTGGCGTGCAATCACCAGCAGCATCGCGGTTTGCACCACGACAAACAGCGCGTGGAAAAACACCATGTCCCAGCCGGGATGATGAAACACCACCACGCCAAACAGATCATTTTCCTGCAGAGAATTGAATAACATATGATGCGTGGCTGCCGCCGCAGCGCCCATCACTAACGGGCGCACATCTCGCCACGCCAGCAGCGCCGACATCAACACAAACACTGAGAAGTGGTACTCGGTTGCGCCACCGCCAACCTGAATAAGCAGCCCAGCCCAGCCGATTAACAGCGCGGATAAGACCAGCCGCGACGTGAGCGTACCGCGCAGCGCGGTGCCGAAAAACGTCGCCAGCAGCGCCAATACCAAACCCGCAATTAGCGCCACCAGCACGCTGTCATTAAACCAGCCAACGCCAAGTGCAATCGGCAACAGCGCCCAACTGAGGAACACCGCCAGGCTATCCGCGCGCTGTGCGATACGTTTGAGCGAAACCATCTCCACCGGCGAAGCCGCCGGGCCTGACAAGGGCGTTGCGATCATGACATTTTTCCACACCAGAAGTTGATCGTAGAGCCCCAAAATCGTGGGGCAAAGCGCACGGACTCAGTGGTAAAAAACATCGGCAAGGCGGGAGGAAAGTTTAGTTGTGCTGATTAACGACGCGCAGAGCTGTGAGTATGATTACCTAAACCATGCAACACAATTTCATTCCCTTCAGCGTAGAAAGCGATAGACTTGTTAGCAATGAATGCTCTCAGAACATTAACGGATAGATGCTAACTATGGATTCACCTTGCACTCTCAGCGTCCTGGTCACGGCTCACAATTGCGAAAAATACATTGTTGAGACGTTAAACAGCCTCAAAAAGGCCTGCTCTGGCGTTGAGGATGCGGTCGAGGTTGTGTTGGTGAATGACGCATCCACAGATAACACCAGCGCGTTGCTGCACAGCTTTGCCGCTTCATTCAGCCAGGTGAAAATCTTTGACGTGATGTTCCGTAACATCGGCAAAGTGAGAAATTTCGGCGTCAGCAAATGCAGCGGCCACTTTGTCACGATGCTGGATGGTGACGATCAGCTTTTGCCGAACTCTTTTGCTGACATAGTGCAGTTTTTGCAGGCGCAACAACCCGATATTCTGCTGGCGCCGCTGAATGAAATTTATGAAAAGAAGACCAAACTACAACAGTGGAAAGGTTTGCAGGTTAACGCCTTGTCGCAACATCAGGTGATTGAAAAATTCCTCATCCATCGTGATATTCAGGCGCATTTTATCGGTCAGTTTATTAAACGCTCGCTGTTGGAAGATAACCATTTCCCTGACTTCAGTTGCTACGAAGATGCGTATTTATTCCCCTCGATTCTGAAAGCCAGTCAGACGATATTTTTAGCGAAGCAGAGCCCGTATCTCTATTTCAAACGAGAAAAAAGTCTCTCCAGCGCGCTGGATGCCGATAAAATATCGATGCTGATCAAAGCCACGCAACAGATGGATAATGTGCTCGGTGAAAGCTACCGCAACCTGCTCGCTTGTCACTGGATCAATCTGGCGCATAAGTTTTATCCGCTGATTAACGATGAACATGAGAAACAGGTGGTGAAGCAGGCGATTGAAAACGTCTCTTTCGTTTCATTTTTGCTGGACAGTAAAGTCAGATTTAGTTTGAAGAAAAAATATCTGAGAATGAAATTGCGGAGAATGAACTGAAGCGTTGAGAAAATCGGTCGCCTTCAATGGCGACCTGACAAATATTAGATATGCGTTCGGGGCTTATGCTGCATCAGCGCATAGCTCATAATAATCGATGCCATCAGAATAAACACTGAACTGCTTTGAATCCATACGGTATCGGTCAAACCGAATATAAAAATGGAAACAGGAAGCAGCGCGACATCCCATGCCCGACGACGCATTGCCGCCACAATTAAACCCACATAAAAAAGAATCAGGGTGACAGCACCCGCGATACCTTGCAGCGAAAGCGTTTCTAAAAAATCATCGTGCAAGTGATACATCACATTTTTATAAGCCTCAGGATTAGCGCGTTCATAGGTTTTAATATAAACGCGCGCTTTATCCGTTCTGTCATCCGGACTTTGCCCCAGCAGCGACCAGGAAACGCTGTGATAGCCACTTTTCCAGATCGAGAAGCGCGCACCAATTGAGGTATCATTATTTTTCTGATAGCTGTCTATTTCGTTCTGGATGTTGTCCAACCGATGCATAATGGAGCTGGGCATGAAGAACAGCCCCCCCGCAATGCAAAGAACTAAAATCACCAGCGAATATTTTCCTGCCCAGCGATGAACCAGATAAAAACAGAGCAAGTATAAAACGGGCAGCACCAACACCGCCGCACGTGACTCAGTGAGGAACATCAGCAGCATATTCACCACAAAGATAGCGGTGAACAGCAGAATTTGATTAAGGCGGCGAACTATCACCTTATTCACAATAAACAGGGCAGTTAATGCTAACGCCGTCATCAGGTATGAAACGGTACCGGCTGAATCTGTGAGTAATTTGATGCGTTGCTGCGTCTGAGCATGTTCGTACCAGCCGGCGCCCAGCGTCAGCAGCAAGCCAAAAATTAACAAGCACACGCTAATGCGCAGGACTTTCGCTGACAAACAGTGACGCCACGCAATGAAAAAATAGCTGACAAAAGCGGAGATAATGAAAAGTTTACCGCCCTGAAAATAGTTATCCACTACATCGCTAAAATAGGCATCGGCATAAATACGCGACCATATTACCCTGACTATGCCCAATAATAGAATGGGAATAGCGACGATGAAAGCACTCTTATCGATAATGAATTTTCTTTTTATTCCCTGGGCCAGCAGAAAGAATAGCGTTAAATAACCCACCAGATAGAATGTTTTCTTAGGATATGCGGGGATAACTAACGAGGTCGCAAATGCCAGGGTTAACAGCAGAAAGCACAGCTGATAAATATTGCTTTCGGTTAACAGCGGCTTTAAACGTAAAGTCTGCACTCAAAAATACCTCATTTTAAAATACTTAATGCGCCAATAGAGTGCCGGCATCCATTGATGACTACGGAACAAAAATTTGTACATTCTCTTCGCTTGTTGCGCGTTTTTCGGTGTTTCAAAAGAGACGTCGGCTAATGGTGAAATCTGATAAAGATCGCGATAGTAATGGCCAACGTGCTGTTGATTCCACCGCTGCCAGGGTTTATCGGCACCCGCATAATGCAATAAGCAGGTATTTTTCGGCACATCCTGTGTATAACCGCTATCATCGTGTGAGAGCATATTGATGGTATTAAAGCGCGTTTCCGTAAATATCACACGATCCTCAAGCAACGTATTCAACGCATCCTGATCGAGATACTGGAATTGTTTTCCCTTTTCGCTAAGCAAATTAAAAGCGCGTTCACTGATCTGCTCGCGGTTCCACTTTTGAACATCAATCAGCATCATGCCGGCATTAAAATAGCGCTTTCCACGCAAGCCCACCTTTTCAGCCAACTGCGGTTGCAATGCCTGAATCTCGCCAACCACCAAGGCAATAACGTCAGCTGGCATGGCAATCTGCCATAATTCATCAAGAGGATTCAGACACACCATATCGGCATCGAGATAAAGCAATTTAGTGGCATGCGGCAAGATAAGCGGAGCGAGAAAACGATAATAGGTCGCGCGAGTGAACAACTCTGTGGTAGGGAACGCGCTAAACAAACTATCCTGAATAGGATGCAGCGTTAACCCATGTGGCGATCCAGCGAATATTTTTTCCAGACGCACAGTGTCAACTGCAGATATTTCCGAAGAGATAAGATGAAAGTGATAACGAACATCATTGGCATGCTTGATTATCGACATGATGGTAATCAGCGAGTGGCCAATGAATTTACCATCAACACCAAAAAAAATATGCCGGTCGCTGTGCGCGGGAAAAAGGTGCTGAGAATTTATGGTGTTGAGAATCTCTTTATCCATCCTGCACTTCTCTCCGGTCGAAAGCATGCGTTCTGTTAATGCATCATGCCTGAGCAATCATTAACCAGAGACAATTCTGGTTGCAGCCGGAGTTTATCAGTCAGAGTTAGGCAAATAAAGCGAAGTGGAAGAGGAATAAATCGGGTTTCCAGCGTAAAACTCTCCTGCGAGCAGGAGAGTTTTGGTAAATAAAAATGTTATTTCGCCGCGAACTGCGCATAGTTCTCAGGCGTGATGGTTTGATACGGAATCCAGTTGAACTCCTGCACTTTCTGCTTCTCCAGCAGCGCTTTAGTCACCTGCACCGCGCCGGTCGCCTGCCCTTTCGCGTCCTGGAAAATGGTCAGCGTCATTTTGCCGTTCTTCACGAACTGCTGACCATCCGGCGTGCCGTCGATACCGGCGACCAAAATCTTCTCATTTTTCGCCTGGTTGAGCGCCATGATGGCACCAATCGCCATTTCATCATTATTCGCCGCGATAGCGTCAATCGGGCGCTGATTCAGCAGCCAGCTCGATACCACATCCACCGCTTCGTTGCGCTGCCATTTGGCGCTCTGCTTTTCAATCACCTTCATATCTTTGTATTTGGCAATCACGGCTTCCACCGCGCGGGTGCGTTCACGCGCTTCTTCATTCGACAACGCGCCCATCAAAATCGCCACGTTGCCTTTGTAATTCATCTTCTTCGCTAGCGCTTCCATCTGCATTTCGCCGCCCAACGCCGAGTCTGAACCAACATACGCCATGTCGCTTGGCAGTTTCACTTCTGGCTTACGATTGACGAAGATCAGCGGAATGCCGGCATTTTTCGCCGCGGTAATCATGGGCAATACGCCTTGAGTGTCCACCGGATTGAGGATGATGGCATCGACGCCCTGATTAACAAAATCATCCACCTGCTGCACTTGCAGCGCGACATCGCCTTTGGCATCCACAAACTGGCTATTGAGCTGGTTAGCTTTCAGCTCTGCCTGCATCTGGGTGCGCAGAATCGAGACGAAGTTGAGATCGAAGTTCGCCAGCGCGACGCCGACGGTGAAGGTTTTAGCGCTCACGCTCAGGCTGAGCAGCAGCGCGCAGAGGCACAGCATCACATTTCTGATGTTCATGGGTTAGTCCTGTAGGGTTAAGATATTATTATTCATTTCATGAAGTTAACGCCGGGCAACAGGCGAATACCCGGCGGTGGAACCGTTAAAGCGTGAAGTGATCGCGAAACTGCTGCAGCGCGGCGCCACTTTCGCCGCTGGCCCAGCCTTCCAGCGCCACGGTGCCCTGATAGCCAACATCGTGTAGCGCACGGGCGATGGCGCGATAGTTAATCTCACCGGTGCCCGGCTGCTGACGCCCCGGCACATCGGCTACCTGAAATTCACCTATCGCCGAACCACAGCGACGAATCAGTTCGATCAAATTGCCTTCGCCAATCTGCGCGTGATACAGGTCGAGGTTCATCTTCAGCGCCGGGCTGTTAACCGCTTCCACCAGCGCCAGCGTGTCGGCCGCCAGCGCGAACGGCGTACCGGGATGATCAACCGGCAAGTTAAGGTTCTCCAGCGTGAAGACGCGTCCGGCGTGCTCGCCCAGCTGCGCCACTTTGCGCAGCGTATCAGCCGCTTTCAGCCACATCGCGCCGGTCACCACGTCAACCGGTTTGACCGGCAACCCTTTGTCATCCAGTCCGGTACCGTGCAGGTTCAACGCCGGACAGTTGAGCCGCTCGGCCACCGCCAGCGACGCTTCAGCACTTTGCAGCAGTTGCTGAATCTCATCATCATCGGTCAGGTTGCCGCTGAGGTAGCCGGTCATCGAGGTGAAACGCGCGCCGGTTGCCGCCAGTGCATCGATATCTTTGTTGGCCCAGCCCCAGATTTCGACGCCAAAGCCCAGTTCATGAATGCGTTTCACGCGCTCGACAAAAGGCAGTTCGAGAAACACCATTTCGGCACACACCGACAGCTGATAACTGGCCATTAGCGCGCTCCCAGTTTGATGGGTTGCTGCTGCTGCACCGAGTCGATACAGGCCAGCGCAATCTCCAGCGCGTTGCGCGCATCCTCACCGGTGGCGCGCGGCGTTTCGCCACTGCGAATGCAGCGGGCAAATTCCGCCATCTCCGCCACATAGGCTTCGCGCAGCAGGTCTGAATCCATGCGGGAGGTTGCAATCGCGATACCATCCTGGTGATAGCGCACGCAGTGATTGGCGTTGATGTGGCCCGCCTGCAACATACCTTTGCTACCGAACACTTCGCCGCGCACGTCGTAGCCATACACCGCCTGGAAGTTGGCTTCGGCGGTGGCAATCGCGCCGTTATCAAAGCGGATGGTAACCACCGATGTGTCGAGCAAGCCTTTGTCTTTGAAATCCGGACGCACCAGCGCATCGGCCAGCGCATAGACTTCCACCGGCTTCGCGCCAGGGTTAAAGTGCAGCAGCGTGTCGAAATCGTGGATCAGGGTTTCAAGGAAGATCGTCCACTGCGGGATGCGCGAAGGATCGTGCAGGCCCGGATCGCGCGTCAGCGATCGGCTCAGCTGCGTGGTGCCATTTTCACCCGCTTTCACCGCCGCGATCGCTGCAGCAAAGCCGGAATCAAAGCGGCGGTTAAAACCGACCTGCAACACCACGCCGGCCGCTTTCGCGGCAGCAATCGCGCGATCCGCCTCTTCCAGCGTTACCGCCATCGGCTTCTCACAGAACACATGTTTGCCCGCCTTCGCGGCAGCGATCACCCATTCGGCGTGCGTGCGCGCTGGTGCGGCAATCGCCACCGCCTCAATTTCGGGATCCTGCAGCAGCGCATGCAGATCGCTATAGGCTTTAGCGACGCCGAGCTTATTGGTCAGCGCGTCGGCCGCGCCCGGTTGCGGATCGGCCACCGCTGCGAGGATCGCACCCGGCACGCGCCAGGCCAGATTTTCCGCGTGGAAGCTGCCCATTCGACCGGCGCCAATCAGGCCGACGCGTACTGGCTTAAGATGAAATGTCATGACCTATTCCTTATTGTTTTGGATATGCTCATTCGAGCGCAGGGATGTGCAATCGGTAGTGCAAAGGCGATGCCAACTGCAATTCGCCGCTTTATGTGAGGCATGACACAGATATAGCTCACAATCTGGCAACAAAATTTACATGTCAACTTCACATGTCAATAAAATGGACATTCCATATTGGTCAGGAGTGTCACATGCGTGCCAGTGAGCGTTTGCCGTTTAAAGATGAAAGCGATCCGATCTTCAGCTTGCCGGACAGCGCGGAGGTGGGCGAATGGGATACGTTGTTGTGGCAGGGCTGGCACAGCTTCGAACGCGGTGAACAGCCCGGCTGGATGCGGCACAGCATTTTGCAGTCGTGGCGGCGATCGCAGCAGCGCGCGATCGATCCCGCCACCTTTGCCTATGTCTCGCCACCCGCTGCGGAACTGACGGCGATCCTTGAGCACAATGCCGAGTTGATCCTCGCGGCGCGCAGTATCATGGAAAACCTGCTGGCGTATAACCCGGATGGCCACATCAATCTGACCGATGCGCAAGGCGTGACGCTGCACTTCTGCGGCGCGGATCTGACGCCGGTCGGCAGCATCCTGCGCGAAGAAGTGCTCGGCACCAATTGCACCGCGCGCTGCCTGATTGAGCAGCGGCTGGTGTACGTGTTGAGCGGCGAAAACTGGAAGCTGGATCTGCGCAAACGCCATCGCCAATGTGCTGCCGCACCGGTACGCGATGCCGGCGGCCAGCTGCTTGGCGTGCTCACGCTGACCGCCACGCCTGACAACTTTAATGCGCATACGCTCGGCACGGTGCAGGCGGCAGCCGAAGCGGTTGGTCAGCAGCTGATGCTGCGCCGTTTGCTGGCCGAGCAGCAGTCGATCCTCGAAACCCTGAACGAAGGCGTAATCGTCTGCGATCGTCACGGCCGCATCAAAACGCTAAATCGCTATGCGCGCCAGATCTTTAGCGGCCTCGATCCCAGCGCCGGACCGATCGACGTGCTGCTGCAACCGCAAGGCGGATCGCTGCTCACCATGCCGTTCTGCAATGACCGCGAGCTGCAATTTATGCCGGATGGCGAGCATCCCCTTTCCTGCCTGATTTCGCTGATGCCCGCGCCAGACGGCGGCCGCGTGCTGTCGCTGCGCGAGAATAAACGTATCCGCGCCATTACGCGCCGCGTGATGGGCGTCGGCGCCAGCTACACCTTTGAGATGATTCGCGGGCACGCGCCGCGCGTGCTGCAAGCGATTCAGAAAGCGCGCGCCAGCAGCCGCAGCGACAGTACGGTGTTATTAACCGGCGAAAGCGGCACCGGTAAAGAGCTGTTCGCGCAGGCGATTCACAACGCCAGCCCGCGCCAGCAGGAGGCCTTTATCGCGCTGAACTGCGGCGCATTGCCACGTGATCTGGTGCAGAGCGAACTGTTTGGCTATGTCGACGGCGCTTTTACCGGATCGCGACGCGGCGGCTCGGCGGGCAAATTTGAGCTGGCCGATGGCGGCACCTTGTTCCTTGATGAGATTGGCGAGATGCCGCTCGAAGCGCAGACCAGCCTGCTGCGCGTGCTGCAGGAGGGCGAAGTGGTGCGAATCGGCGCGGCCCATCCCATCAAGGTCAACGTGCGCATCATCGCCGCTACCCACTGCAATCTGCTGGATGCGGTGGAAAAAGGCGCGTTCCGCCGCGACCTCTACTATCGCCTGAATGTGATTTCGCTGGAAATCCCGCCGCTGCGCGAGCGTCAGGAGGATATTCCCGGCCTGGTGAATACCTTTATTCAGGCGCTCTGCACCCGGCTGAAGCGCATCGCGCCGCAGCTCTCCGCTGAGGCGATGCGCTGTTTACAGGCGTGGCACTGGCCCGGCAACGTGCGTGAGCTGGAGAATCTGGTCGAGCGCATGGTGAATTTGTGTGAAGGGTTGGAGATTGAGCGCCACGATCTGCCGGAAGAGATGGTGCAGCGTAACGCGCCTGTCGCCAGCGAATTGACCTCGCTGCAGGAGAATGAGCGCCAGCATGTGATGCAGGTGGTGCGTGAGCAAAAAGGTAACCTGCGCCAGTCCGCGCAGCTGCTGGGGATTTCACGCACCGCGCTGTATAACAAGCTGCATCAGTGGCAGGTGGATGTGGCGGGATTGCGGCGCGGTTAGGTGCGACTTGTTGCCCTCACCCCAGCCCTCTCCCACTGGGAGAGGGAGTTAGTCGGTGCACTATTCAATTCTCTCTCCCTGTGGGAGAGGGTTAGGGTGAGGGAAAAAACTACAACGACGCCCCACCACAGATCACCAACTCCTGCCCGGTAATCGCATCGGCGGCAGGCGACAGCACAAACCCTGCCAGCGCCGCCACTTCCTGTGGCTTGATATAGCGCCCCATCGGCGGCAGCTTTGGGGGTGAACTGGCGCGGCCGGGCTGCAGCAGCATGGGCGTCTCCGTCGCCCCCGGCGCAATCACATTCACCGTGATGCCTTTGGGTGCCAGTTCCGCCGCCCAGCTGCGTGCCATGCCCACCATTGCCGCCTTGGTGCTCACGTACTGGCTGCGATTCGCCGCGCCGCGTGACGTGCGGCTGCCAACCAGCAAGATACGATTGCCCTGTGTCATCTGCGGCTGTAAGATATTTGCCATTATCTGCGCCACCTGCACGTGCAGGTACCACAAACGCGCGCTCTGCTCCTCATCCAGCTCACCGAGCGGCGCAGCCGCCATCATGCCTGCGGCATGCACCAGCGCATCCACCTTCGGCAGCGCCAGTAGCGCCTGCTTCAGCAGATTGGCATCCAACAGATCCACGCTGACCGAGGTGAACGCTGGATGATCGTTCTGCACCGACGTGCGGCTAAAACCGGTCACCTGCCAACCTTGTTGCAACAGATGATCGGCGATGGCGGCGCCTATGCCAGAGCTGACGCCAGTTACCAGCGCGTGTCGCTGCCTGCTCATCCTTTCACCCAGCTTTCATCGACGCGCACATATTTAATCGCCTGACGAAAATAGGTGTAAGCCACATGCAGCGCGCCATCGTCACTCTGTTTGATGCTCGGATAGGAGAACTCGCGGTTAAGCTTTTGCTGCGAATTATTGGTCATGCAGTAGCCGTCGCCCTCGTCGAGATTACGCTGCCATGGCCAGCTTTTGCCGCCATCGGCGGAAATCGCCAGCGTCATTGGCGCGCGGGGTGCGCCCCAAAACGCGCTGCGTCCGCTGTGCACCAACGGTTCGGCCGCCACCGCCACATCGCCGTCATCCTCTTCATCTTCAATTTCGTCATACAGCGATAAGCGGCGCTCGCTGGCATCTCTGGCGCTCATGGCATTAAACACCAGCGCCAGATGGCCGTTGTGCAATGTCGTGACCTGAATCGACGAGTTGTTGTTTGGCAAGTCAGTCGCCAGCGGCGCACTCCAGCTTTCGCCGCCATCGGTGGAACGACTTTGATAGATGAAATCGGCCCAGCGGCTGCGATACAGCGCCAGTAAGCTGCCATCCTGCAGCAACGTGATGTTCATATGCACGCAGCCCAGGCTGTCTGGCACCGCCACATCGCGCCAGCTTTGGCCTTTATCACTGGAGATTTTCACCGCGCTGATATCATCGTTACCCACCCATTTCACGCCGGGCTGCGTTCGGCAATAAAACACCGGCAGCAGCCAGTTACCGTTTGGCAGCACCACAATCGGCTGGCGAATAAAGGTGCCGGGCTGATCGAGCAAAGTGTCGATTGCCCCCCAGCTGCGGCCAAAATCGCGTGACTGACGATAGCGCACAATCGCTGTGTCCTGATTGCCGGATTTCTGCGCCGTCCACAGCAGCCAAAGCACCAGGTCGGGATCGAGGAACAGCACCGGATTCTGCTCGGATCGCGTGGGATCGTCAGAGAGTTTTTCCGCCTCGCTCCACTGTGTGCTGCCGCTTTTCAGCCGCGAGCACCACACAGAAATATCGGCGATCCCTTCCTGCGTGCCGCCAAACCACACACACAGCAAGTCGCCATTGGGTAGCGGCAGCAGATTCGCCGCATGGTTCTGCGGGCAGACCGAAGGCAGCATCGCCGTAAGCTGTTGCGCATCCTGCGCGTGCGAATGGAGGTTACCGCTGCGTTCAACGCTAAGGGTTAAATCACTCATTTCAGGCTCCACTGTTTTGCATTGAAGATTTCGGGGCTTTTTTCTCATGGGTTTGGCTTGAAGGGATCAGGCGGTCAATCACCATGATGACCGCAGGCGTGATCAACGCCACGTACATGTTGTTGATACCTAAAGGATCGCCGAGCAGATACCACACTGACGTCATGACACACGCACCAATCAGGCCTGCATTGGCGCCGCGCGTGCTTTTAAAGAACGGCAGGTAAAAGGCAATGATTGCCACCACTGAAATCGACAGCCGAATAGCGCGGGTGAAGAAGGAGAGCTTCAACACTTCCGGCACGAACAGCACGAAAATCAGCGGCAGGAAACCGATCAGCAGCGACAGCCAGCGCGTCATGCGGAACTCGCGCTCCGGCGTCGGATTGCGATAGGGCACATAGAAATCTTTTACCACCAGCGAGGCAATCGCCAGCGCTACGGTGCTGACGCTGACAAAGATCGACGCCACGAGTGAGGTGGTGACAATCCCCGCCAGCCAGGGACTCATGTCCTGCAGGAACACTGGCAGCGCATAGAGACTTTTAATATCGGGATGCAGGTATTTCGCCGCCACGCCAATCAGCGCGATAGCAATGGCAATCGGCATGCAGAAGAAGAACGCCACCCAGGTTGCACGTTTGGCGGACTCGGCACTTTTGGTCGAGGCAATCGCCTGAATCACAAACTGCGTACAGAAGATCGAGCCGATAGTTCCAATCATCCAGGCGAAAATAGTGCTGCCGCCAACGTTGCCGTCCCACGTCCAGTAGAAATGCGGCATCTCTTTGATCATTGGGCTGACGCCGCCGGTCATGTGCAGGGCCACGCCGAGAATGATCAGAATACCGATATATTTCAGTCCGCTGTGCAGCAGCGTGACCCAGGCGATGCCTTTCATGCCGCCGAACATAAAATAGAACGTACTGACGATCGCGGTGATCACCGCAGCAGTCGTGAGATCGAGGTTGAGCACCGTTGAGATCGCCGCCGCACCGCTAACGTAGTTACCGACGTTAACCAGCAACAGCGCATAGATCATAATCAGCGAGATGATGTTTTTGGTGGAGTTGCCATAACGTTCAGCGATCGCCGCAGAGATGGTGATTTTACCGGTGTTGTAGATGCGTTTTACCAGCAGAAAACCAAACAGCGGGAAACCGATGGCGGCACCAATCACCGACCATGAAGCGGCAAAGCCATCTTCGAAAGCTGCCTGAGCCGTACCGATGGTGGATTTTGCGCCGATGTATTCCGACATCAGCATCACGCCCACCACAAATGCCGGCATCACATTGGAGCCAGCCATAAAGTCGCCGCTGTTTTTACTGCGCAGACGCCAGGTGAGCCAGGTGGTGAACAGGATGTACGCAATGACAATCCCGACGATAATCACCATCCCTTCTGTAGAGAATTGTTTCATTTCAGCCTCATCGATAACGTAGGGTCGTGGAACGCGCTGGGCTTCACGCGTCCCGTTGATGAGGTGGCCGATGTTGTTATTCACCGTGTCTACGCACTTCGCCACCCCACTTATGCTTATGATTCATTTCGCTCAAATAAGAATGAATTTACGCATATTAGAGGCGTTTTATAGGCTAAACAGGGCTTAATTTGTTTGATGCTGCTCACAAAGCATCAAATATGATTACAAATAATCAAAATCAACGCATTAATTACAGCGCCTTTGAATCGGCACCCGACATCGCCGGTAAAGGGGTGACCAACCCGATTGGTCAGATTTGGAGTGGCGCGATGATGCTGGAGCACCTCGATTACGCCGAAGCGGGCGCAGCGGTGTTGGATGCCATCGAGCTTACGCTGGCGGCGGGCAACAGCCTGACGCGCGAGCTCGACGGCCGCCCGTCAACCGAGGAGCTGGGCGCGGCTATCGCTGCTGCGTTGTAACCTCCAGGCGTGCCCTAAAGAATCTGCACTGTTTCCGCATGCCAGCCGTGGGGCAACGGCTGCGGGCGCGTAATCACCACGTTATGCAACTGCAGATTCTCCACGCCGCGCGCAAACACGCCCGGCAAGCCATCCGGATAGGCGGCAACACCGTACGCTAAGCCCGATGCGCTATCCAGTTTGTACGCATTGTCCAACCCCATACCGGTCGGCGATTCGGGGTTACACGGCGGGCGCACATCGTAATGCCCTTGATCCGCACCTGCTGCTACCACTTGCCGCAGCTGCACATTCGCCAGCATCACATCACGGATCTGTCCCGGTTGTTCCGCATGCAGGTTAATTGCTCCTTCCATCACACCGCTGACGTTGCTGAATTGCAGTTGCTCAATGCTGCCCGGCGCTATCGCCGGATCGCGCGCGCGCACTGAAACAAACAGCGCATCGGCTTTACCCCAATGGCACGGCGGCGCGTGGCGGCAGGCCAGCGTGATATTGCTGAAGAGCAAACGGCGGAACTGGCCGCCATCGCGCGACAGCAAGCCAATCGCGCGGTTGGAATCAAAGAGGGTGCAGCCGGAGACGGTGACATCTTCCACGTCATCGAAGGTTTCGGTGCCAATTTTGAACGCGCAGCTGTAGGAGCGCAGCAGGCAGTTGCTGATCATGATTTGTCGCGCGGCACGTCGCAGATGCGCGGGTTTTTGGCTGGTTTTGATGCAGATGGCATCATCGGCCGCGCTCAGGTAGCTGTTGCTGACAAACACCGCTTCACAGCTGTCGATATCCAGCGCATCGGTGTTCGGCATGCTCATGCTGTTATCGATGGTGAGATGGTCGACATGTACATGGCGGCAACTCACCATATGTACCGTCCACATCGGCGCCTGGATGATGGTGAAATCTTGCAGCGTCACCTGCTCGCAATCCTCAAACACCACGATGCGCGGGCGCTGCGCACGCGGCAGGCGATAACCCTGCTCGTCCTTTTCCGCAGCAAACCACGCATCGCCGTTACCGTCGATCACCCCTTTGCCACTGATGCTGATATTACGCTGCCCGACGGCGTACAGCAGCACATGCTGCGACAGTTCAGCCTGGCTCTGCGCCAGCTGCTGCTGATAATCCTCAACGCGTGAGCTGGCGAGCAACGTGGCGCCCGCTTCGAGATGCAGATTAATGTTGGAACCCAGCGTCAGCGTGCCGAGATGATAGCGGCCAGGCGGCACGGATAAGGTGCCGCCGCCGCGCGTTGCCAGATGATTGAGTGCGCGCTGGAAGCAGTGTGTATCCAGCGTTTCGCCATCGGCGATGGGATAGAAATCAGCCAGTGAAACGTGCATGCGGTTCTCCTGAATAGCGGCGATGCGCTATTGCAGCACGCGCCGCATGACCAAAACCTTTTGCTGGTGGACAAGATGGTTATTTCACCGCGCCTTCGGTGACGCCGCTGATAAATTTGCGCTGGAACACCAGGAACACCGCTACCAGCGGCAGGATGACAATCATCGCGCCCGCCATTAGCACCGGAATATCGATGGTGTTTTTGTTCTGGAAAAACATCATGCCGATCGGCAAGGTGCGCAGCTCATCTTTATTCACCAGAATCAGCGGGATAAGGAACTCGTTCCACGTCCAGATAAACAGCAGCAGCGCCAGCGTGGACAGCGTTGGCCAAATCGCCGGCACCAGCAGGCCCCAGAGAATTTTGCGGCGTGATGCACCATCCATCACCGCCGCTTCCACCAGCTCGCGCGGCACCTGCTGCAACGCGGTGGCAATCATCAGCGTGGTAAACGGCAGCGACAAGGCAATTTGCGGCAGAATCAGCGCCAGATAGGTGTTGGTGAGGCCCATCCAGCGCAGCTCGTGATAGAGCGGAATAATAAAGGCTTCACTCGGTAGCACCATGCCAAGGCCCAGCAGCGCGGCAACCACCGTTTTGCCGGGGATCTTCAGCCAGGCAAAACCGAATCCCGCCAGAATGCCGAGCAGGATGCTGCAGATCACCACCGGAATCACCACCAGCACCGAGTTCATGAAGTAGACGTTGAAATGTCCCTGCTGCCACGCGGTGATGTAGTTTTTGAAATTGAGCGACGAGGGCAAGGTAAACACGCCCTGAAATAGCTCCATCTGGGTTTTGAACGAGGTCATCAGCGCCATTAAAAACGGCAGGATGGTCATCAACGCGACAATCCAGATCAGCGCGCGTGAGACAGTTGGCGTGCCGCGCATCAGTGACGCTCCCGTAGACATAGATGAATTAACCCGTTGATCATTAACACAATCAGCATACTGAACACCGCCACGGCGGAGGCATAGCCGAAGTAGTGCAGGTCAAAGCCCTGCTTATACATAAAGATGTTGGTCACCATAGTGGACGTGCCCGGCCCGCCTTGCGTCATCACGTAAACCAGATCGAAGGCTTTCAAGCTGGCGATCACCGTCAGCAGCAGCGCGATACGCAGTTCCGGACGCAGCGACGGCAGCGTAATGCGCATAAATTTCTGGCGGCGTGATGAACCATCGAGATCGGCCGCTTCCAGCAGCGACGGATCCATGCGTTGCAAGCCCGCCATAAACAGCACCAGGCAGAAACCGAAGAAGTACCAGGTGGCGACAAAGCCGACCGCGGGTAGCGCCCAGGTAAAATCGCCCAGCCACGACTTCGCCAGCTGCGGCAAACCCACGGCGCGCAGGAACTGATCGATAGGGCCAAACGCCGGGTTATACAGCCAGCGCCACACCACGCCGAGCACCGCCATCGGCATGATGTACGGCAGGAAGAAGAGGATACGCAGCACGCTGCGCTCTTTGTTATTGCGCGTCTCATACAGGAAGCTGCACAGCAGCAGTCCAACGCCAATCGGAAACAGCGTGTAGAACAGCATCAGCAAGGCATTATTGCCGAGCGCCACCCAGAACACCGGATCCTGGAACATGCGCAGATAGTTACCCATGCCGATGAAAATCGGCCACGAGGTGCCGTCCCATTCGGTGAAGCTGATCCCTAATGAGGCCAACAGCGGCATCAGCAGAAACACCGCATACACCAGCACCGCGGGCAGAAGATAGAGCGCATTGCGCCAGGCAGATTTATTCAGCATAACCGTACTCGCTTGCGGGCCTGTTCGCGGCCCGGCCACTTACGCCGGGCCGTACGTCATCAGTGCTTGAGGGTTTTCAGGTAACGTTGATAGTTGTTATCGAAGTTGATCACCATCTGGTCGGCGGTTTGACGTCCCGCCAGCAGCAGCTGCACATTCTGATTCAGCTCAGCGTTCATGGTTGGCGTGGCCCAGTCGAGATAATGGCCGAGACCATCGTTGTCATTTAGCGTCACCCACACCTGATACGCTTCTGCCAGCAGCGGGTTATCCGCCGGAATCTGCGCATTTTTGCTGGTGCCGGCCGGCAGGAAGCCCACTTTCAGCCAGCGGTTCGCCATCTCATCTGAGACGATGTAATCGATGAACTTCGCTGCTGCATCCTGCTGCGCTTTGTCTTTGGCGGTGCTGGTGATGGAGAACGCCAGATCGGTGCCACCCACCATCAGCGGATGCTGCACGCCCTCGCCCGCTGGCATCGCGGCGAAGTGCAGATCTTTGTTGTCTTTAAACTGGCCGAGATACCAGGTTCCGCTCACCAGGAACGCTGCCTGACCATTCTGGAACAGAGTCGCCGCATCGTCATGCCCAATGCCCTGGAAGCCGGGGAACAGATAGCCTTTGTCGTTCCAGCCCTTCATCAGGTTGGCGGCTTTCACCAGCTTGTCGTCTTTGAACGTGCCGCCCACGTCGTAAATCAGATCGTCGAGTTTTTTCCGGTCGCTGCTCTCAATCTGCGCTTCCCACAAGGTGCTGAGCAGCTGCTGGCCCATGTTGCCGTCGAGCAGGCCGAGCATCATCGGCGGTGTACCGGCGGCTTTAAGTTTCTCCATCGCCTGTTCGAGTTCCGGCAGGGTTTTAGGTACCGCGACACCGGCTTTATCCAGCAGCGCTTTGTTGTAGTACAAACCCACCATCTCGCCAAGGCTCGCCACGCCGTAGAGTTTGCCGCTGCCGAAATCTTGTTTATCTGACCAGCGGTTACGCTTCAGGATCGAATCCGGGAAGCGCGTGGTCCAGCCGTAAGTTTTGGCGTAATCATCCAGTGGCCACAGCAGCTTGTCTTTCACCAGCGAGCCCATATCGCCGCCGCCCTGATTCACTTGGGCGATTTGCGGGCCGTCACCGGCGGTCAGCGCCAGCTTAAGCGGAATGCGCGTGTCTTCGAAGGAGTGCACCGAACGCTGAATCACAATGCCCGGATTCTTTTGCTGGAACGCTTTTACCGCTTCATCCACCGCTTCGGTCTGCTGCGGATAGTTGTAAATGTCCCACTCATTCAGGGTAACGGCCTGCGCGGCTGCCATGGTCGCACCGAGCAGAATCCCGGCGGAGACCAGACGCGACACCGTGCGCAGTGAACTTTGCAAACGGGAAGGACGATTGGTTGAATCACACATCATGCTCGGTTTCTCCAACAGATGACTGGCATCCCTTCATCTCGACACCTGCGATTCCCGGCAGGTTGATTCAGCAGCGACAACGCACATAATTCATACTTACTTTATGCACAAAAGAAAGTCAAACATCGCCACTGCGGAATTTTTGCTCTGTGATACAGTGCAAAGAGTAAGAAGAAAAGCCGCCAGAACAGCAGAGGATGCTGCGATTCAGCGCGCAAACCGGACAGCGCTGCACAGTAAAGCCTGAGCATCAGTATAAATCACTCAGCCCGGCGAGCTGCTTTAACCTACTGATAGAGCATATGAAAATCCTATAGTTATCATCACGGCAATAGGTAAGCGAAAGGCAATGTGCTTTCAACCAGCGCTCACACCGGCGCTGCGCGTGAGTTTGTCAGCCGCCCAGTCATGCTTTGTTGTTATAGTTCGCATCAGCTTTGTGCGCCAGCGCAATTATTACACCTTGAAAACTAAGTCGGCTTTCTTTACCGTAAAATCTGTTCATCTCCTGACCACAGAGGCTCCACCATGACGGCTGAAGGTGTTATTCGTCGCGCCAGCGAGGCAGATTTTCCCGCCTTGTCGCGCATCTGCTTAGAGACCGCCAATGCCGGCACCGATGCCAGCGCGCTCTACTCCGATCCCGCGCTGCCCGGCCTGCGCTTTGTCATTCCCTACGCGCGCTTTGCGCCCGAATTTGCTTATGTGCTGGAACAGCACGGCGAGGTAGTCGGCTACGCGGTCGCCGCGCCCGATACGCGCGCCTTCGAAGCAAAGTTGAATACTGATTGGTGGCCACAGCTGCAACAGCTATATCGCGATTACGCGCCGCAGGCGCCGCTCGACAGCAAAGTGCTGGAAGCGATTCATCAGCCCGATGCGGCAGCGGATCAGCTGGTGACGCAATGGCCTGCGCATCTGCACATCAATCTGTTACCCGCCGCGCAGCAAGGTGGCTGGGGCCGCAAGCTGATTGAACAGCTGCTACACGATCTGCGTGCCGCGGGCGTGCCGGGCGTTTATCTCGGCGTCAGCCTGCAGAACGAGCAGGTGTGCGGCTTTTATCAGCGCCTTGGCTTCACGCCGATTGTGCGCAGCAACGCCATTTATATGGGCCAACTTCTCTGATTCGAGGCATCGCATGACCAGCCTGCATCTGCAAAACGTTAAAAAGTCCTACGAAAATGTAAACGTGATTCATGGCATCGATCTCACCATTAACAGCGGCGAATTCGTGGTGTTTGTCGGCCCTTCCGGCTGCGGGAAATCTACGCTGCTGCGCATGATTGCCGGGCTGGAGGAGATCACCGACGGTAAGTTGCTGATTGAAGGCGCCGATATGACCGATCAGCACGCCACCGAGCGCGGCATCGCCATGGTGTTTCAGTCCTATGCGCTCTACCCGAACATGACGGTGCGCGGCAATCTGGCCTATCCGCTGGAAGTAATGAAGCGCCCGAAAGCGGAAATTGAGCAGGCGATCAAACAGACTGCGGCGCGCCTGCATCTGACAGAATTTCTTGACCGCTTACCGCGCGCGCTGTCCGGCGGACAGCGGCAACGTGTGGCGATTGGCCGCGCGATAATCCGCCATCCGCGCATTTTTCTGTTTGATGAGCCGCTGTCGAACCTCGATGCCGAGCTGCGTTTGCAGATGCGCATTGAGATTGCTCGCCTGCACGCTTCGCTGGGCAACACCATGATCTACGTGACGCACGATCAGCTGGAGGCGATGACGCTGGCGGATCGCATTGTGGTGCTGCGTCAGGGCCGCATTGAGCAAGTCGGCGCGCCGATGGCGCTGTATCGCGATCCCGATAACCTATTTGTCGCCGGGTTTATTGGCTCGCCGAAGATGAATTTCCTCACTGCCGAAGTGGCCGCGATCGCGCCGGGCGCGGTGCAGTTACGCGTGCCGGCGCTGGGCATTAATCAGCTTACGTTGCCGATCGCCGCGTCGTGCCGCGAAGGGCAGAAAATCACGCTGGGCGTACGTCCAGAGCATTTCCAGCCAGTGAGCAGCAATGAGGATGCCCTGAGTTTTAGCGGCGAGTTGTCGTTTAGCGAGATGCTGGGACACACCAATTATCTCTATCTCGATATTGGCGAAGAGAAGCTGCTGGTGATTGAGGAGCGTAACGTGGCGGAACACGCGATTGGCGAGCGGCTGAGTTATCAGCTGCGTGCCGAGCACTGTTTATTGTTTGATGAGCAGGGTTTGCGACTCAGATAAGGTAAAAGCCGCATCTTTTCGTCGCGGCGCGATAAATCGCGCCGCGACGGAATGGGCGGGGATTTATCGCGTGATTCATTATTGCGGTGCGATCTCTTCATCGGCCTGTGCGGCCAACAAATCCAGCAGCTTATTCACCGCAAACCCGGCAGCGCCCTGCGCCCACATGCGGTTGGATTCCGTAAGGAACTGCAGCGGCGTCATGTGCGGCGTCAGCTTCAAACGGTAAGTCTGGAAACTCTGCGTAACGTGGTCGAGCAAAATGCGCGAAGCCATTTGCGGCTCCATCGCCAGATATACCACGTCCGGATCGTAAGCCACCGACAGATTCGCCAGCGACATCCCCAAATGCTGCCCGGCCTCGGCCAGCGCGCTCAGCACCTCCGGCGTTGGACGTGCATCGAGATCGCGCAGCGTATGCGGCACCTCTTCTTTGGTGGTGGCCACCACGCGCTGCAGAATCGCCTGCGACGACGCCACATCCTCCAGCAGACGCTCAGAACCATCGCCCAGCAGCGACACGCCAATCTCACCGGCTTTGCCGTGACGACCACGATAAAGCTGGCGATCGAGCAGAATCCCCGCGCCGATGCCTTTGCCGAACGTAGCTATCACCGCCGACTGCGCATGACCGAGCTGACCAAACACCAGCGCCGCCATCGCCAGCGCGTTGGCGTCATTTTCAATAAATACCGGCAGCGAGAAGCGCTCTTCCAGCAGACGGGCAATCGGCACGTTATCCCAGCCTAGCGCGCGTGACAGCACGCAAACGCCATTGCTGGCATCGACCAAACCCGACAGCGCCAGACCAATCGCCCCAACCTTTTTGCCCTCAACGCCACGCAAAAACTTCGCCAGCGCATCGCCGAGCTGTTTGGGCGTCATCGCGCCGGAAGGAATTTGCTGCTCGCCGATGATGTTGCCGCTGAGATCGGTCAGCACCATCAGGTTACGTTCGGCATTAAGCTGAATCCCCACCACGCTGGCGTGATCCGGATTGAGGCCGAGCAGCGTTTTGGGCCGCCCCATTGAGACGCGACGTAGCCCCAGCTCCTGCACGATGCCGCCGGTCAGCAGACGATTGGTGGCTTGCGACACCGTCGACATGCTCAGGCCGCTGCGCACTTTGAGATCGGATTGACTAATAGGCGCATTTTCGACAATCAGCCGCAGAATGCGCGCGGTTACGTTGGGAGCGCTCATGAGCCTCTTTATCTGAAGTTAAGCGGGAAGTGTCAGGCTGAACTGCATGGCCAGGCGAAGCGCACCGCTTAGGGCATCGCCCTGCGGCGGCACCAGCAGCGCGGCGATATCCGCCGGTAGCCACGCCTGAATGGGCGCGGCTAATCCGCCCATCAAAGCCAGCTTGCCGTGGCTGCGCGCCAGCAGCGGCTGCACCATCTGCACGATATCCGCGGCGGATTGCTGCACCAGCGCTGTGCCGTGCACATCGCCCTGCTGCGCGGCAGCGAACACCTCAGGCACCACGCGGCCCCAATCAGCGGGTGTCGCCTGTTTCGACCACATCAGCAGCTGTTCCGGGCTGTTTTGATAGCTTGCCATGATGCGCTGCGTTAACGCCGAGGCGGGCACAATCTCTTCGTGCGCCAGCAGCGCCAGCCGCAGCGCGCGTTGGCCGAGAATCGCACCCGAACCGGCATCTGACAGGGCAAAACCCCAGCCGCCGAGCAGCGTGAAGTGCGTGCCATCCCAGGCCGCGCCCTGGCTGCCGGTGCCAATAATAAACACTGCGCCTGGCGCACCGGCGTGCGCACCGGCACAGGCGATTTCGACATCGGTAAACAGATAGCGCGCCTGACAGCGTGGCTGCCAGCTGGCGAGACGGCTTTGCACCGAGGCAACGTTCGCGCCCGCCAAACCGGCGACGATCACCGTGCGGTCGCGCGCTTCAGCGGGTAAATTCGCCTGCGTGAACAGATCGTCAATGACCTGATCAATGGCCATGATGGCGGCATCAAACTGCGACCAGACGTTAGCGGGACCGCCTTTGGCTTCCGCCAGCAGGCGTCCGGCGCTGTCGGTCAGGCGTCCACGACAGTGCGTACCACCGCCATCAATACCCAGCATTAGTGATTGCACGCGCTTCCTCCTGCCAGCCCGAAACGGTATGACGCTTATAGATGTGCGAAAGATAGGGGAAAAAAACTTAAATCGCAATAATAAATAAATAGGCAATCCATATAGTTAATTAAAATAGATATAAATCATATAAATAACAATTTTTCACCAATTGAGATCAGCCACACGGATTGACATTAGTTTTTCTGTCGTAATAAGTTAACGGTCAGATTATCAGCAGCCTGACAGGTCGGGCGGCTCAAAGGCAACGGGCTTCAGGGGTACAACATGAAAGTGGGCATTATTGGTCTGGGCTTTCGGCTTTCCCATGTGGTGAAAGAGTTCAACAAAGCCGACACAGCGTTTTCCGTGGTGGGTTATGTCGATCCGGCTCCGGCGGGATTACCGAATCTGCACAGCTTTGGCATCGACGCGGGCACCGCGTTTGCTAGCGTGGATGCGCTGTTGCAACACGGCGGCTTTGATCTGCTGCTGGTGGGTTCGCCGAACTTTATGCACCTTGAACACATTCGTCAGGGCTTAGCGGCGGGCTACACGGTGTTCACCGAGAAGCCGGTGGTGATCAACGAAGAGCAGACCATGGCGATGGCGCAGCTGGTGCAGCAATATGGTCACGAGCGCATTCTGGTCGGTTTGGTGTTGCGCTACTCACCGCTCTATCGCGACCTGCTCACCGCGCGCGATGAAGATCGCCTCGGCGAAATCACCTCAATTGAAGCCACCGAACACATCAAGCCGTATCACGGTGCGTTCTTCCAGCGCGACTGGCGTCGTCTGGAGAAGTACGCCGGCCCGTATATTCTGGAAAAATGCTGCCACGATATCGATCTTTACCAGGGTTTGGTCGGCGAGCGTCCGGTTCGTGTTGCCAGCTTTGGCGGACGCAAAAACTTCACCCCGCAGCACGCGCCTAAAGGTGCGGTAACAGCGCAGTCAGAGGTGTATCACGTTAAACCGAGCGGCTGGTCGAGTACCGATGCGGTGTTTGACGGCGATGCCGATATCGTCGATTACCAAACCGCGCTGATTGAGTATGCCGGTGGCGCGACCCTCGCCTTCCACGCCAACCTAAATGTACCGGATGAGTTCCGCCGCTTCTGCGTGATGGGCACCGATGGCATGGCCGAAGGTGACTTCGTGCGTAACTACTTCCGCGTGCACAACGCGCGCACCGGTGCGCGCGAAGTGGATACCGAGTATGACGGCAATGCCTATGACGGCCATTACGGCGCAGATGCGCTGATGGCCGAAGAGATTGTGAAACACATTACACAGGGAACGCCGCTGAAGGTTTCAGTGGTGGACGCACTGGAAGCGGGCCTCACTGCGATCAAAATCGATGAAGCGCGAAAATCGAAAACCGTGGTGGATATGACGGAGAGTTGGAAAAAATTTGACGCCAACCTGGGGAAAGCAGCAACCGCGTAAGACACGCGCAATAAATTGCGCCGCTACAAACCGTAGCGGCGCGATTCATCGCGCGATGTTGAAGTTAGGTAACGGTTTCGTTTTCCAGCTTCTGCCGCTTACGCAGATGCGGGAAAATCGTCATCCACACGCCCACCACGATCAGCGTGCCGATGCCGCCAATCGCCGCCGCGGGCACCGCGCCCATCCATGCCGCCAGTAAACCTGACTCAAACTCGCCGAGCTGATTCGAAGTATTAATGAAGATGGCGTTGACCGCATTCACGCGGCCACGCATGTCATCCGGCGTATCGAGTTGCACCAGCGCGCCGCGAATCACCATACTGACCATATCGAAGCCGCCCAACGCCGCCAGCGCGATCACCGACAGCCACAGCTGCGTGGAGAGCGCGAACACCAGCGTCGCCACGCCAAAACCGGCCACCGAGCCGAACATGATCATGCCGACGTTCTTTTCCAGCTTGTGACGACTCAGCCACACGCCAACCAGCAGCGCACCGACCGACGGCGCGCCGCGCAGGATGCCCAAGCCCCACGGCCCGGTATGCAGGATATCTTGCGCGAAGATCGGCAGCAGCGCGGTGGCGCCGCCCAGCAGCACGGCAAACAGATCGAGTGAAATCACGCCGAGCACATCTTTGCGATCGCGGATAAAGCGCACGCCGGCAAACAGGTTCGGCAGATTCATCGGCAAGCGCGCCTGCGGCGGCCGCTCATAGCGCAGTCGACTCACCAGCACGATGGAGAACAGATAGAACAGCGCCGAGACGCCATACACCACTTGCGGACCGGCGACATAAAGAAAGCCACCGAGCGTTGGGCCGATAATCACCGCCGCCTGTCCGCCCACCGAACTGGCGGCCATGGCGCGCGCCAGAATCGGCGGCGGCACCAGCGCCGGCAGCATCGAGGTAATCGCTGGCCACTCAAGCGCCTTGGCGACGGAGATCAGAAACACCAATCCCCAAATCTCGATCTTGCCCGCCCAGTTCATCAGCGTGAGCGCAACCAGCCCCAGCAGCGCCAGCCACTCAATAAATTGTCCGAGCAATACGATACGACGACGGTCAAGCTGATCGGCCAGATGCCCGGCGGGCAGCGCCAGCAGTACAGAAGGCAGAAACTGCATCAGACCGATCATGCCGAGCGCCATCGCGCTGTGGGTCAACGCGTAGATTTGCCAGCTGACCGCGACCGAAAACATTTGAAAACCAAACGATGAACAGGTGCGCGCCAGCCAAAAGGCGACAAACGACCTGTGCCGCAGCAATGAATCCTCTGCTGCGGAGACTGGAGAACCCATAGTTTTATCCCATCCTAAACAATTACATCGGTTAGCGTCGTTGCACCAACCTGGTGAAAAGCCACGTTGCGGCTTCCGCTTTATTTTTTCAGGCCACAGAGTGCGGCATCTTACTGAGCCAGGCAATGGCTAGCCGTGCTGTTTAAAAACAGAAGCTTATCCAAAAATTAGCTAAGCATGGAGCTCTTAATATTAGCAGGCTGATGGTTATGAGATGAAAATATCCAAAAGTTTCCCAATATGGCAATAGCCGATTAATTCATCCTGCTCAGCGCCTAATATCTCTCTATCAGTGACAGTTAAAAAAAGGTGATCTTGATAAACAAAACGATCTATATTTACTGTGTTTAGATTTCATTATCCCGCCGTCCTTATAATAATTAAGACGCTCCAGTTAATTAATTTATTCACAGAGATAAATGGAAAACAGTTCTTATAATCCTTATGTTACTGAGCGCATCCATCGCTTCGACGGGGCGCTAGCTGGCGTGTGTTATTCAGCCCCCTTTATGCATTGCGAACAGGAAAACACAGCAATACTTAATGGACACAACATAATTTCGCTGCATAATCAGTTGCCGGATACACCCGAATTAATAATCATCCCGTTAACGGGAAATAACCTTGTGCGTTTTTTACAGGATCCGGAAATTTATTCCAGCCTGCAGGATGAGAATGTACAGCTGGCAATCAATTATGCCGATTTAGTTCAGCAAGATAGTGCTTTACGTAGGGCCGCAGAGCGTTTCTCATTTTGGCTCTATGATTTGGCACCGCCCGGCACCTGCTGGAAGAATATCGCTGCGTTTCCATTTAGCGGTATTGCGCTGACCGACGAGTTTTTTCACGATAATTATCTCAAGTTCAGCTTTCCTTTTCTGCTGGAATCCTGTCGTGAAAGAGAAGTGGAAGTAATATTACGCACGCCACAGTTAACGTTGCCCGCTGAGCACTATGCTCAACTTAATTTGAGCGGCTGGCAGGAACAACGCACCAGCAGCACGCTGTTTGAAGGGTAAACGTTTACACAATGTGTTGCTCTTAGGTGTTGTGGCCCGATCTAACCGGACATAACACCTTTATTCCCTCATAAAATGTCGCAGTACTTCCCTTCAACGAGTGCAAAGCACTAAAAATATCAAACCCTTTAACGTTTTTAAGATAAAATTTAACGCAAAGGGAACATCTCGCCGCATGGAAAGCGTCGTTCGAACCGTTTCGTTATTTCGTACTCTATGTCGGGAAGCAACCCAACGCGTTGTTTCCTTTTTAGTTTTTAATGGCAAAGAAAGAGGTCAATATTATGGGGAAAGCTTCCTCATCTTTTGGCGTAATCCGTTTTCTCACAGTGCTTTTTGCACTGCTGACGGGCGCGTTTATGCTGGTTGGTGGCGTTTGGTTAGCCGCCATTGGTGGTTCCTGGTACTACGTTATTGGCGGTGTGGTCATGTTGATCACCGCTATTCTGCTGTGGCGCCGTAGCGGCTCAGCATTACTGCTGTACGCATTGCTGCTGTTGGCAACGCTGGTGTGGGGCGTGTGGGAAGTCGGTTTCGACTTCTGGGCGCTGGCACCGCGTACCGATGTGCTGGTGATCTTCGGCATCTGGCTGATTCTGCCGTTTGTGTATCGCGGTCTGAATAATGCCGGCAAAGGCGCTCTGGCGCTGCTGACAGTGGCGCTGCTTGCCAGCGTGCTGGTGCTGGCGTGGGCGGTATTCCACGATCCGCAAGAGCTGAACGGTGAAATTCCAGCGGCAGCAGCCAATGCTCCGCAGGCACAGCCGCTGAGCAACATCGCTGATGCTGACTGGCCGGCGTATGCGCGTGACCAGCAAGGCACCCGCTTCTCCCCGCTGAAGCAGATCAACACCGGTAATGTGAAAGAGCTGCAGGTTGCCTGGCAGTTCCAGACCGGCGATTTGAAGACGCCAAACGATCCGGGCGAAATCACCGATGAAGTCACGCCAATCAAAATCCGTGACACCCTGTATCTCTGCTCACCGCACCAGATTCTGTTTGCGCTGGATGCCAAAACCGGTAAGCAGAAGTGGAAATTTGATCCGGGCCTGAAGCCGAATCCAACCTTCCAGCACGTGACCTGCCGTGGCGTTTCTTACCACGAAGTGCCTGCTGCGGCCGATGCGGCCAATACCCAACCTGCGCTGTGCTCACGCCGCATTTACCTGCCGGTGAATGATGGCCGCATGTTCGCGCTGGATGCGGAAACCGGTGAACGTTGTGCTGCCTTTGGCAACAACGGTGAACTGGATCTGCAGCACAAGCAGCCGGTATTGACGCCAGGCCAGTATGAGCCGACGTCGCCGCCGGTCATCACCGACACCACCATCGTGGTCGCGGGTGCGGTCACCGATAACTACTCTACCCGTGAGCCGTCAGGCGCCATCCGTGGCTTCGACGTTAACACCGGTAAACTGCTGTGGGTGTTCGATCCGGGTGCCAAAGATCCAAACGCGATTCCAGCGGATGAACACAGCTTCACCATGAATTCACCGAACTCATGGGCACCGGCGGTGTACGATCCGAAACTGGATATCGTTTACCTACCGATGGGTGTGTCAACGCCAGATATCTGGGGCGGCAACCGCACACCAGAGCAGGAACGTTATGCAAGCAGCGTACTGGCGCTGAACGCCACCACCGGTAAACTGGTGTGGTCGTATCAGACCGTGCATCACGACCTGTGGGATATGGACCTGCCGTCGCAGCCGACGCTGGCCGATATCACGACTAAAGATGGCAAAACCGTACCGGTGATTTATGCACCGGCGAAAACCGGTAACATCTTTGTCCTGGATCGTCGTACCGGTGAGCCGGTTGTCCCTGCGCCGGAAACTCCGATTCCACAGGGCGCCGCCAAAGGTGACCACGTTGCGCCTACTCAGCCGTACTCCGAACTGACCTTCCGTCCGAAACAGAATCTGACGGACAAGGACATGTGGGGCGCGACCCTGTACGACCAGCTGGTGTGCCGCGTGATCTTCAAGCGTCTGCGCTATGAAGGTCCGTTCACCCCGCCGTCTGAGCAAGGAACGCTGGTGTTCCCAGGCAACCTTGGCATGTTCGAATGGGGCGGTATCGCAGTTGACCCACATCGTCAGATTGCGATTGCTAACCCAATGGCGCTGCCGTTTGTGTCCAAGCTGGTTCCGCGCGGTCCGGGCAACCCGATCGAGCCACCGGCTGACGACAAAGGCGGTTCAGGCACCGAAACCGGTATCCAGCCACAGTACGGCGTACCGTACGGCGTGGAGCTGAATCCGTTCCTGTCACCGTTTGGTCTGCCATGTAAACAACCGGCGTGGGGCTATGTCTCCGCCGTTGATCTGAAGACCAACGAAACCGTGTGGAAAAAACGCATTGGTACGGTTCGCGATAGCGCGCCAGTGCCACTGCCGTTCAAAATGGGTATGCCAATGCTGGGCGGCCCAATCACCACCGCCGGTAACGTGTTCTTCATTGGTGCTACCGCAGATAACTACCTGCGTGCATTCGACACCAACACCGGTGAAATGCTGTGGCAGGCACGTCTGCCAGCAGGCGGCCAGGCAACGCCGATGACCTATGAAGTGGATGGCAAGCAGTACGTTGTTATCGCTGCCGGTGGTCACGGTTCGTTTGGCACCAAGCTGGGCGATTATGTGATTGCTTATGCACTGCCTGATGCGAAGTAAGTTTTCGCGTTGATGTGTTGATGTAATGAAAAGGCGGACTGCGAAGTCCGCCTTTTTTTATGCTCGATGTTTCGTTATTGCACACTTCGTAGCGGCGCGATTCATCGCGCATACCAATGGCGGCTCGACGCCCATCCAGGCATTGCGCAATAAATTGCGCCGCTACGGTATGTGCGGGTTTTAACTTTAACGCTTGCGCAGCACCCGGGCATTTAACAGCGCGCACAGCGCCATGATCACACAGGTCGCCAGAAACACCGGACGCATACCAAACGCGCCGCCAATAAAGCCGCCGAACAGCGGACCTGAAACCTGACCGACATACTGCGCCGAGGTTGAATAACCCAGCATCTTGCCCACCTGCGACTGCGGCACGCTGTGACGAATCAGCGCGGTGACGCACGGCATCAATCCACCCAGCGCCATACCCATCAGAAAACGCAGCACCACTAATTGCCACGCTTCGCGGATAAACGCCTGCGGGATCAGCAGCAGCGCGCAGACTATCAGCCCATACACCAGCACACGACCATGCCCGACGCGATCGGCCAGCCGTCCCAGACGCGGCGCGGAGATAATGCTACCGAGCGCGGCGGCCGCCATCACCAATCCGGCGGTGACCGTCACCGCATGATCGCCGTTAACAAACTGGCCGATATACAGCGTGATGATCGGCTCAATCGACATATTGGCGAAAATCAGCAGCATGCCCGACAGCCACATTAGCCTCACCACGGGCAAATTGAATGACTTCGCATCGTCAGCAATCTTCTGTGGGGTTTTCTTGCCAGAGGAGCGCGGCACCTCTTTTAGCAAAAAGGTCGTTGCGAGGAAGGCGAGAAAAATCACCGCGCCGGTCAGCCAGAAGGTGTGACGAATGCCAATCAGCGGCGGCAACACGCCGCCCAGCAGCGGCCCTACCACGTTGCCGGCCATAATGCCGGATGACAGCACGCCGAGCGCCCAGCCGGTTTGTTCTTTCGGCGTTTGCGCCGCCACCAGAATGGTCGATCCCGAGGCGTAGCCGCCGAGCAAACCCGCCAGCAAACGCAGCGCCACCAGCTGCCACGGTGCGGTGGCCATACCAATCAGCGACATGGCAATCGCCATGCCGAGGCTGGCGCGGATCAGCATCAGTTTGCGGCCATAGCGATCGGCCAGTTTGCCCCATAACGGCGCGGTCAGGGCGGCGCTGAGGAAGGTGGCGCCGTAGGCCGCACCCGACCAGCGCGCAATCGCCGCCGGTTCCTGCACGCCAAGTTGCTGCACGTAGAGCGGCAGAAACGGCAACAGCAGCGTCATCGCCACAATGGTGCTGAACGAACCCAGCACGCAGACACATAAATTTCGCTTCCAGTGTTGCTGTTCGGGCGCTAACGCGAGTGGAGGTTGCTGCATGGTGATATCCCTGTTTTTTGCTTTTTTAGCAGGCTAACAGTGACGCTGTGCAGAAAACAGAGTAGCGCGGATAATTGCCAGGCGGCGCAGCATTGTTGCCAGATAACAACAATTACGCTGTACCAAGGGTGTTGATTAACGCATCGCACAGCAAGGTGACCGGCGAAGAGGGTTGCGGCTGCTCTTTCAGCAACAGATAGCTGTGCAGGCGATCCATTTGCCAATCTGATAGCACCTGCTGGATTTCGCCGCGCGCTAAGGCATCTTGCGTCATATAAGCGGGCAGATAAGCGATGCCGGTGCCTGCCAGTGCGGCATTAAGCAGCGCCATGCTGTTGTTAGCGCGGAAACGGCTGTGCACATCCAGCGCCAGGCGCTGTTTATCACGGCGAAACGGCAGCGCGGCGGTGTGCGCGGGGCCGTGAAACAGCAGCAAGTCGTGACGCATCAGGCGGTCAGGATGATCAATGGGCGCATGCGCCGCCAGATAATCTGGCGTGGCGTACAAGCCCCAATCAATGCTGGCGAGTTCACGATAATTGGCTGCGTCGGGCGCACGCGCGCGGATCACAATCGCCACGTCGGCGCTGGGTTGCGGGTCATCGCTGGTGGTGAGGTCGAGATCGACGTTGATGTGAATATGGCGGCGAATAAAGTCATTCAGCGTCGGCACCACGCACTGACAGCCGTAGGTGATCGGCGCCTGCAAGCGCACGTTGCCTGCGGGCAGTTGATGTACCTGCTGCACAAAGGCGTCGGCGCGATGCATCTCTTCCAGCATGCGCACGCAGAACGGATAGTAAGCCTGGCCGAGCTCCGTCAGCACCACTTTGCGCGTGGTGCGCTGCAACAGCTTGATGCCGAGGCGCACTTCCAGCCGCGCCACTTCACGGCTGACGTGGGATTTGGAGACGCCTAAGGTGCGTGCGGCTTCGCTAAAGCTTTGCCGTTCCACGACGCGTGCAAACAGCATCATGGCGGAGAGATTGTCGCTGTTATCCATGTTCTCTGGTAGTTAAGAGAGTGAGAACAGCAGCTTAAAAGCAAAAGGCGTCATTAGTCCATCAGCGTACATTTCGTAGCGGCGCGATTCATCGCGCTTATCAATGATGGCAACGAGCCCATCCAGATATTGCGCAATAAATTGCGCCGCTACGAATGATGCGCATAGGCATACATCAACTCGCCATCGCCAATGGGAACAATAAACGATCCGGCTCAACGCGACGCTGGCGGCGCAGCTGGCCTGGCGTCACCATGAAGTAGTTTTTGAAGGTGCGAGTATAAGCCTGCTGCGTATCGAAGCCGTAACTCATCGCCACCTGCAAAATCGCCTCATCGCTGTTAATCAGCGTCAGCGCAGATTCGGTTAACCGGCGCTGGCGAATGTACTCGGCCAGTGAAAAGCCGGTGTGCTGACGGAACAGACGTTGCAGATGCCAGCGGGAGTATCCCGAGCGGCGTGCGACTTCATCCAGATGCAGATCGTGCCCTAAGTTATTCTCTATCCAGTCCAGCAAACTACGGATAAATTCGCGCTGATTCATGGGATTCTCCTGCGTTGGCAATATGTCCAGTGCCGCCACAATAGCGCGTTAAATTTATCCCTTAATTAGCAGAAAATTAGCGCAGAATTAGCAAGCGGGAAAATGGGTATAATTCTGGCCTAATTATCTGTCGCTACACTGCGTTCAGTTAAGTTGGAGGGCATCATGCGTGTGCTGCTGGTAGAAGATGACGAAATGATTGGCGCGAATCTGCAGCAAGCGCTGGAAGCGGCAGGTTGGTCGGTGGATTGGGTACGCGACGGCGTGTATGCCAGCAATGCCTGGGCCGAAGGCGGCTATACCTGCGTGTTACTGGATCTGGGCTTACCGCGTGAAGATGGCCTGCAGGTGCTGCGTCGTGCGCGCACGCGCGGTGACATGACGCCGGTGCTGGTGCTCACCGCCCGCGATACCGTGCAGCAACGTATTCAGGGATTGGACAGCGGCGCTGACGACTATTTGCTGAAACCCTTTGATCTGCAAGAAGTGCTGGCGCGTATGCGCGCCATTACCCGCCGTCGCCACGGTGCAGCAGATTCTCTGCTCGGCAGCGGTGATGTGCAAATTGACATCATGACGCGCGAAGTGCTGTACAAAGGCCAGCGCGAACAGCTCACCGCACGCGAATATGCCCTGCTCTACGCCTTGCTGGAGCGGCCGGGCGCCATTCTTTCGCGCGAACAGTTAGAAAACCGCATTTACGGCTGGGGCGAAGAGGTCAGCAGCAACGCGGTGGATGTGCTGATCCACGGAATGCGTCGCAAACTGGATAACGAAGTGATCCGCAACGTACGCGGACTTGGCTGGCGGGTACCGGCAATATGAAACCTTTCACCTTTATGCGCTCGCTGCGTAACAAGCTGCTCGCCACGCTGGTGATTCTGCATCTGGCGATGATTGGCGGCGTCACCTGGTATTTCTATCACTGCTACGGCGACATGATGGGCACCATGAAAGACGACCAGCTCGCCAAGATCGCCGATGCGTGGGCCAGCAGCCAACGTATGCCGGCCCTAATGCCGATGGTGATGCATGAAGAGAAACTGAAAAGCACCTATATCGTCCAGCTTTGGGACGAAAGCAATCATCTGCGCGCCAGCTCCTGGCCGGGCCTGCATGCGCCATTGCAGCTGAAAAAAGGCTGGACCGATTTGAAAGTCGGAGACTGTGGCGACGACTGCGAATGGCGTGTCTATACGCGACCCGGCGAGCTGGGCAGTGAAATTGGCAACATTCAGGTACTACACAATATCGGCTACATGAAAAGTATCATGGTCAAGCGAGCGCTCTCCGCCATCATTCCGCTGGTGCTGATGATGCCGCTCTCACTGATTGTGATATGGCTGGTGGTGCGTGCTATTACGCGCGATTTACGCGTGGCGTCGCGCCATATCGCAGCGCAGGAAACCCTGCATCCGCATAGCGTTTCACCTGATGGTTTACCGGATGAAGTGCTGCCGCTGGTGGCAGCTTACAACGCCTTGCTGGATAGACTGCGCGCGGCATGGTCATCGCAGCGCCAGTTCCTTGAAGATGCGGCGCATGAGCTGCGCACGCCGGTCACCGCCGTGACCTTGCAACTGGAGAATCTGCGGCAACATATTCAACCCGGTGAAGCCAGCCGCCAGTTTGACCAGCTGGAAGCGGGCGTGACGCGCACGCGCCATCTGGTGACGCAGCTGCTGAATATCTCGCGTCAGGAAGATCAATCGGTGGTCGCCACAGTGGAAAGCATCGAACTGGACGACCTGCTGAAAGAGAGCATTGAGCAGCTGATGGTGGTGGCGGATAAGCGCGGCATCGATATCGGCTTCAACGGCACCACACATTATCGCCTGCACGCCAGCCGCTCCGATCTGCGCAGCCTGTTCGATAACCTGATTGGCAATGCGATGCTGCATACGCCGGAAGGCAGTTTGGTCGATGTGCTGCTGCATCGCGTCGGCAATCACACCGTGGTGGATATCGTCGATAACGGTCCCGGCATGGCGGAATCCTTTATCGAGCGCGCCTTTGACCGCTTCACCCGTTCACCGGATGTGCAGGCGCAAGGCAGCGGACTGGGCTTATCGATTGTGCGCAGCGTAGCGCAAAAACATCAGATGCAGGTTGCGCTGTCGAACCGCCACGATCCGCAGGGCCAGATTGCCGGCCTGCAGGTGCGCGTGACATTACCATAAACTGCACCGTGCCGTAGCGGCGCAATGTATTGCGCAAAGTTGCTGTGGGCACGGTGCGACATCAAAACAACGCGATAAATCGCGCCGCGACATCCCTTTCCTATATCAAACACGTTCTCTGCTGTACGCGACACGTAAACGGTTGCGGGGTTCCGTTCGCTACACGGGTTTAATGTGATATTGATCACATTTTCAGTGAATAAAACTGCAACACTTTTTGACAAACGTGACCAAAATCTATTTTCTATGCCTCTGTTACAGGCACATTACGCAAGCTTGAAAATCTGGCGATGCAGACCGGATACGACAACTCACTGCCCATCCCCTGGGATCAATTTCAACCGATCGCGGCGACGGCCCGGCGATCAAAAGCATGTGGTTAACAATAATGAAATATAAAGCGTTGATAGCAGGGGCCTTATTGGCCAGCAGCTGGACTGGTGCGGCACAAGCGGCAGACAGCGATCCGCAGTACGTTTCTGACTGGTGGCATCAGAGCGTGAACGTGGTGGGCAGTTACCACACCCGTTTTGGACCCCAGTTCAACAACGACGTGTACCTGGAATATGAAGCCTTTGCCAAGAAGGATTGGTTCGATTTCTACGGTTACCTCGATCTGACCAACTTCTTCGGCGTGGGCAACAGCAACGCTAACGGCGTGTTCGACCACGGTTCGCCGATGTTCATGGAAATTGAGCCACGTTTCTCCATCGATAAGCTGACCGGCACCGATCTCTCTTTTGGTCCGTTTAAAGAGTGGTACTTCGCTAACAACTACATCTATGACATGGGTCGCAACAGCGATAACCGTCAGAACACCTGGTACATGGGTCTTGGCACCGACATCGATACGCACAGCGATATCGGCCTGTCGCTGAACGTTTACGCTAAATACCAGTGGGAAAACTACGGTGCGGCGAACGAAAACAGCTGGGATGGTTATCGCTTTAAGGTGAAATACTTTGTGCCGATTACCGATCTGTGGGGCGGCAAGCTGAGCTATATCGGCTTCACCAACTTCGACTGGGGTTCAGATCTGCGTGATAAGTCCGATCGTTCACGCACCAGCAACTCGATTGCGTCCAGCCACATTCTGTCGCTGAACTACGATCACTGGCATGTTTCTACTGTGGCGCGTTATTTCCACAACGGCGGCCAGTGGGCTGACGGCCAGGAGCTGAACTTCGGTAACGGTCCATTTGAAGTGAAATCAACCGGTTGGGGTTACTATTTGGTGGTGGGTTACAACTTCTAAGTTGTTGGTTTCCCTCACCCTAACCCTCTCCCACAAGTGGGAGAGGGAACAGATCGTGCCCCTACCAACTCCCTCTCCCGCTTGCGGGAGAGGGCTGGGGTGAGGGCCAGCGCGCACCCTCTACTCAAATCTGCGGCTTATACGCATTCACCATCCACGGCACGCCGAACTTATCGGTCAACATGCCAAAGCCATTAGCCCAAAACGTCGGTGCCCAGCTTTTCGTCACCTCACCGCCCGCTGACAACGCCTCAAACCAACGCTTGCCCTGCGCCTCATCCGGCGTGGATAAACTCACGGCAAAACCGCCATACGCCGCCTGCGGTGCGCCGTCACTCATCATCAATTCACCCTGCCCGATACGCAAATGGGCATGCATGATCTGCTCCGGCGAAAAGCTCACGCCCGAGATGCAGCCTTCATCCTCCACCGGCGTTTCATCCGGCATATCGCCATAGGTCATCTTGAACAGCAGCTCGCCGTCGGTGGCATCGAGGTAGAAGGCAATCGCCTCTTCGCAGCGACCGCTGTAAAACACATACGGGGTAACTTGCATGGTCTGTTCTCCATAAAGGGAATGTCCACTGCAAGTGTAGTGCGCATTATTTAATCGGTTGCGAGCCGGGCCGCACTCTTACCTTTGCTGACAGTAGCGCCGGAACAGCTGCGCCATGTAGGCACTCATCGGCGTCAATGCGGTGTCTTTGCGCTGGATAAGATAAAAAGTGGCTTTCGGTAAAGGTTCGTCGAGAACGAGGGAAATCAGCTGGCCGCCGTGCGTCGGGTCTTCAATCACATCGCGCGAAATAATGCTGACGAAATCGCTCTGCGCCACCAGGCTGGTGCAGGCCATAAAGGTCTCGCAGGTGACGACAATTTTCGGCGCCATGCCGCGCTCACCAAACAGATCGTGTAGCAGCCGATAATAGCTGCCTTGCGGTGTCGGCATGGTCCAGTCGCAGTGTTGCAGCTCGGCCAGCGTGCGAGCATGCGCCATCGGATGCCCTTTGCGCATCACCACCTGATAATCGCGCTCCATCAGCCGTTCAAAAACTAACTCCTGATCGAGATGATTTTTATCGTAGGTATTGATGGTGAAATCCAGCTCGCCCTGACGCAGTTCATGCACCATCGAAACCAGCTGACCTTCAACAATCCGCACCTTGACCAGCGGATATTCGCGATGAAACTGATTGATCACCTGTGGCATGACGGTGCGCGCAATACTGCCACCCACGCCGATATTAACGCGCCCGCCGGCCAATCCCAGCCGCTGCTGAATATCTTCCTGCGCCACCCGCAACTCTTCCAGCACCAAGCTGGCATGCTTGAAAAAGTTATCACCGATATCAGTCAGCGTAACGCCCTGCTGTCGCCGCTCGAACAGGCGCGCGCCCAGCGCCAGCTCCAGTTCCTGGATCGCTTTGGTCAGCGCAGGCTGTGAAAGCCCGGACAAGCGGCTGGCGGCGCGGATGCTGCCTTGACGCGCCACAGCAACAAAAGCGCGCAGCTGATGAAGTTTGAGGTTCGCAGACATAGTTTGGTGATAACCGTTGTTTATCAGTAGCAAGATATTCGCATCTTATGCGCGGCAAAACCAATGTGTAGATTCGGATGAATGCATAAAAAACCAACACAAAGGAAATGCCGATGAAAACCCTTTCTGACCTCGTCAACGCGCGCATCCCGCAGATGCAGGCCTGGCGACGCGATCTGCACCACTTTGCCGAATCGGGCTGGCTGGAGTTCCGCACCGCCACGTTGGTGGCTGAAGAGCTGCATCGTCTTGGTTATCAACTCAAGCTGGGCCGCGAGGTGATCGATGCCGACTCGCGCATGGGATTGCCCTCTGAGGAAGTGCTGGCGCAGCAGGAAGCGCGCGCGCTGGAACAAGGCGCGCTGCCGCAGTGGATTAAACACTTCTCCGGCGGATTTTGTGGCGTGGTCGCCACGCTGGAAACCGGTCGTCCCGGCCCGGTGATGGGTTTCCGCGTGGATATGGATGCGCTCGATCAGAACGAAAGCCGCGCCGCCGATCATCTGCCAACGCGCGAAGGCTTTGCCTCCTGCAATCCCGGCATGATGCACGCCTGCGGTCACGACGGCCACACCACCATTGGTCTGGCGCTGGCGGGCGTGTTGATGGAGATGAAAGATCGGCTCAGCGGCACCATTAAAATCATCTTCCAGCCCGCCGAAGAAGGCGTGCGCGGCGCCAAAGCCATGGTGGCGGCTGGCGTGGTGGATGATGTCGATCTGTTCACCGCCATTCATCTTGGTACCGGCGTGCCCGCCGGCGAAATCGTTTGTGGCAGCGACAGCTTCCTCGCCACCACCAAACTCGACGTCAGTTTCACCGGCGTCGGCGCGCACGCCGGCGGCAAACCGGAAGAGGGCCGTAACGCCCTGCTGGCGGCGGCGCAGGCCACGCTGGCGCTGCACAACCTGCCGCAGCACAGCGGCGGTGTGGCGCGCGTCAACGTCGGCGTATTGCAGGCCGGAACCGGACGCAACGTGGTGCCCGACTGCGCGCTGATGAAGGTGGAAACGCGCGGCGTCAGCAACCAGGTTAACGACGATATCTATCAGCAGGCGCTGCGCGTGATTGGCGGTGCGGCAGCGATGTACGGCGTGGAATATGAGGTCAAGCTGATGGGCGGCGCGCGCAGCTGCACGCCGAGCCCGCCGTGGGTGGCGTTCATCCACCAGCAGGCCGAGGCGCTGGGCATTTTCACCTCAGTGGTCGATACGAAACAGCAGGCGGCGGGCTCGGAAGATGCCACTTACATGCTGGAGCGCGTGCAGCAGCGCGGCGGCCAATCCTCCTACGTGATTTTCGGCTGCGATCTGGCGGCGGGCCATCACAACGCGAAGTTCGATTTTGACGAAGCGATCATGGCGACCGCGGTGCAAACGCTGGCGACGCTGGCCCTCAATCACGCACAGTTTGGAGGCCAGCGATGAGCCACAGCGAATTTATTGATCGCTACATCAACCAAAACCAGCCGCGTTTTACCGCCCTCAGCGATGCCATCTGGGACGTACCGGAAACCCGTTTTGAAGAGACAACGTCTTCCGCACTGCTGGCCGATGCGCTGGAACAGGAAGGTTTTCGCGTGGAGCGCGGCGTCGGCAACATCGACACCGCGTTTATTGCCAGCATTGGCAGCGGCAAACCGGTGATCGCCATTCTCGGCGAGTTCGATGCGCTGGCCGGTCTGAGCCAGCAATCGGGGTGCGCCACGCCGCAGCCGCTGGTAGAAAACGGCAACGGCCACGGCTGCGGACACAATCTGCTCGGCACCGCCGGTTTGGCCGCTGCTTTCGCCATCAAAGCCTGGTGGGCGCAACACGGCCAGCGCGGCACGCTGCGCTTTTACGGCTGTCCCGGCGAAGAAGGTGGCTCCGGCAAAACCTTTATGGTGCGCGAAGGCTTGTTCGACGATGTCGACGCGGCGGTGACCTGGCATCCCGAAGGTTTTAGCGGCATGTTCAACCTCAGCACGCTGGCCAATATTCAGGCCGCCTTCCGCTTTAAAGGCGTAGCGGCGCATGCGGCCAACTCACCGCATTTAGGGCGCAGCGCGCTGGATGCGGTGACGCTGATGAACACCGGCGCCAACTTTCTGCGCGAGCACATCGTGCAGGAAGCGCGTCTGCACTACGCGGTGACCAATGCCGGCGGCGTCTCACCCAATGTGGTGCAAGCCGATGCCGAAGTGCTGTACCTGATTCGCGCGCCGCAGCTCGATCAAGCGCAGGATATCTATCAGCGCGTCATCAACATCGCCAAAGGCGCGGCGCTGATGACCGACACGCAGATGACGGTGCGCTTCGATAAAGCCTGCTCCAATTACGTGCCGAATCGCGCGCTGGAAAGCGTGATGGAGCGCTATTTGCATCAGTTTGGTTTGCCTGACTACAGTGAAGCGGAACAGGCGTTTGCCGCCGAGATGCGGTCCACGCTAAGCAAAGACGATCTGCGTAACGCACATCTCAATGCGGCGCGCACCGGCGGTGAAGCGGGCGTTGCCTGGGCAGCGGCGCTGGGCGACAAGATTTTGATGGATGAAGTGGCGCCCTATGCGGTGACGCGCGAGATCCTTTACGGCTCAACCGACGTTGGCGATGTGAGTTGGGTGACGCCCACCGCGCAATGTTTTGCGCCCTGCTTCGCCTTCGGCACGCCGCTGCACACCTGGCAGCTGGTGGCGCAGGGCCGCACGTCCATTGCGCACAAAGGCATGTGTCTGGCCGCCAAAGTGATGGCCGCCACCGCGCTGACCTTGCTGCAGGATGACGCGGCGCTGGCGCGCTGCCGCGACGAGTTCCAGCGTGTACGCCGCGAGCAGCCTTACGCCTGCCCGATTCCAGCAGATGTCACACCGTCGAAGTTAACGTCCTAGGATTTACCTCTCGCGTTTATAAACGCGGGCAAAAAAAAATATAAAAACTAAAGCCCAAAATAATTCGAGCTGCAGGAAGGCGGCAAGTGCGGGCATTCCCAGGAGCTTACTCAAGTAAGTGACTGAGGTGCACGCACGCAGCCAACGCACCTGCAGCTCGAAGTATGAAGGGCTTGCAAACACAATAAGACGACTAACGAGGATCGATCTATGGAAGCCACCACGGAGAACCGCAGCCCTGGAAAGCTGTTTAGCTGGATTGAACGCGTCGGCAACAAAGTGCCGAACCCGTTTTTACTGTTTGTCTATTTGATTGTGGTGCTGATGGTGGCCACCGCCGTGCTCAGCAGCCTCGACGTGGCGGTGAAAAACCCGGCCAACGGCGAGCTGGTGCGGGTGAATAACCTGCTGAGCGTGGCAGGGATTCAATGGATCCTGCCCAATATCATCAAAAACTTCAGTGGCTTCACGCCGTTGGGATCGATTCTGGCGCTGGTGATTGGTGCTGGCCTGGCGGAAAAAGTCGGCCTGCTGCAGTCGCTGATGGTGAAGATGGCTTCGCGCGTGAGCCGTCGCTACGCCAGCTACATGGTGCTGTTTATCGCCTTCTTCAGCCACATTTCGTCCGATGCCGCGCTGGTAGTAATGCCGCCGCTCGGCGCGCTGATCTTCCTCGCGGTGGGACGTCATCCGGTGGCGGGATTGATGGCGGCGATCGCGGGCGTGGCGTCCGGTTTTACCGCCAATCTGCTGATTGTCACCACCGATGTGCTGCTGTCCGGCATCAGTAGCGAAGCCGCCAAAGCGGTGAGCGACACCGTACACGTTAGCGTGATCGACAACTGGTACTTTATGGCCAGCTCGGTGATTGTGCTGACCATCGCCGGTGCGCTGCTGACCGACAAGTTTGTCGAGCCGCGCCTGCCCGCGTGGAACGGCGGCAATAGCGATCGTCTGCCGCCGCTCACCGCACTGGAGAATCGCGGCCTGAAAGCCGCCGGCATCGCCGCGCTGGTGTTTATCGCGCTGATGGCGCTGCTGGTGGTGCCGGAACACGCGCCGCTGCGCAATCCGAAAACCGGCGGCATTATTCCCTCGCCGTTTATTCAGGGCATTGTGCCAATCATCATCCTGTTCTTCTTTGTGGTGGCGATTGCCTATGGCGCGGTAACCAGGCAGATTCGCCGCGCGGATGATATCCCGCAGCTACTGGTGGATCCGATGAAGAGCATGGCGGGCTTTATTGTGATGGTGTTTCCGCTGTCGCAGTTCGTGGCCTTCTTCAACTGGAGCAACATGGGCAAGTTCATGGCCATCGGCCTGACCGATGTGCTGGAGAGCGCGGGCATCAGCGGCGCACCGGCGTTTATGGGCTTGATGTTCCTGTCGGCGTTTCTGTGCATGTTTATCGCCAGCGGCTCGGCGATCTGGTCGATTCTGGCGCCGGTATTTGTGCCGATGTTTATGCTGCTTGGCTTCCATCCGGCGTTTGCCCAGATGATCTTCCGCATCGCCGATTCTGCGGTGTTGCCGCTGGCACCGATGTCACCGTTCCTGCCGCTGTTCCTCGGCTTCCTGCAGCGCTATCAAAAAGATGCGCAACTGGGCACCTATTACGTGCTGATCTTCCCCTATCCGCTGGTGTTCTTCACCACCTGGATTGTGCTGCTGCTGGCGTGGTACGCGCTGGGTTTACCGATCGGTCCCGGCGTCTACCCAAGCCTGCACTAAGCCTGCGCCACGGATGGCGATCACTTTTCTGTGAACTGCAACGTATGTTGCCAAAATGTCACCGTCCCGCCTCTCGGCAACTCTCAGCGAATTTATTATCCTGCTATTCCTTCGCTTGCTAACGGTTAATTATTTTTAAAACCCATCTCAGCCGTCAGCGGGTTCTGCAAACACCGAGGTATACATAATAATGACAACCATCACGTCGACAGGGATGGCGAACGATCACATGAGCGCGGATCGCCGCACCTTAGCCGGGCGCATTGATGCGCTGCCCTCGTCCGCCGGCCTGTGGCGCTTTATCACGCTGCTGGCGCTGGGCGGCTTCTTTGAGCTCTACGATCTGTTTGAAACCGGCTATATCAGCTCCGGCCTGGTGGCGGCGGGCGTGTTTCATACCGGTTCTGCGGGCGTGTTCGGCATCGCCGACCAGGCCGCATTTGCCTCGGCCACCTTCCTCGGTTTGTTTGTCGGCGCGAGTTTGCTTGCGCCCTACGCCGACCGTTTTGGTCGCCGCCTGACCTTTATGTGCGCGCTGGCGTGGTACGGCGCGTTTTCGCTGCTGATGGCGTTCCAGCAGAGCGCAGAGATGATTATCCTGTTCCGCTTCCTGGTCGGCATTGGCCTCGGCGTTGAGCTGGTGACCATCGATACCTATCTTTCCGAATGGGTGCCGGCGCATCTGCGCAGCCGCGCGTTCGCCTTCTCCTTCTTTATCCAGTTTCTGTCGGTGCCGACGGTGGCGCTGATGTCGTGGTGGCTGGTGCCGCAAACCATTCTCAGTCTTGAAGGCTGGCGCTGGGTGGTGATTGCCGGTGCGGTCTGCTCGCTGGTGATCTGGCTGATTCGAAAAAACCTGCCCGAATCGGCGCGTTGGCTGGCGCAACAAGGACGGCATCAGGAAGCGCATCAGGTGCTGAGTGCGATGGAAAAGCGCTGTGGTATCGCATCTCCCCTTCCCCCTGTTGTGGGGGAAGGCCGGGATGGGGGACAGTTCGCACCTGAGCAACCTAAGCAAGGGCGTTTCAGCGAGATTTGGGCACCGGCCTATCGCCAGCGCACGCTGATGCTGGTGGTGATGAACTTCTTTCAGGCGATTGGCTTTTTTGGCTTCGGCAACTGGCTGCCGGCGCTGCTGTCGGGCAAAGGCGCCACCGTCACGCACAGCCTGCTGTATGCGTTTTTCATTACGCTGGCCTACCCGCTCGGCTCGCTGATTTGCAGCCGCTACGCCGATAAGCTCGAGAATAAATGGCAGATCGTGTTTTCATCGCTGATGACGGTGGTGTTCGGCACGCTGTTTGCGTTTATGACCAATCCGCTGCTGATGATCATCTGTGGTTTCCTGATCACTTACAGCAATGCATGGCTAACCTTCAGCTATCACGCTTATCAGACCGAGATTTTCCCGACGCACATTCGCGCCCGCGCGGTGGGTTTCTGCTACTCGTTTAGCCGCCTGTCGACGGTGTTCAGCAGTATTTTGATTGGAATTATTTTGCAGTATGCCGGCAGTCAGGGCGTGATCGCCTTTATCGTGCTGAGCATGCTGATTGTGATGCTGTCGGTGGGGATTTACGGGCCGAAAACCCGTGGGATGGATTTGGAGAATATTTGAGGGTTGAGCGTGCTGGCTGTTCCGGATCGTGCTGGCTGCCCCAGATCGTGCTGGCTGTCCCCCGGATCGTGCTGGCTGTCCCCCGGATCGTGCTGGCTGTCCCCCATCCCGGCCTTCCCCCGCTAGCGGGGGAAGGAGACGCTGCCACATGCAGCTTCAGAACTACCATATAGCAGCATCTTCCTCCCCCATTAATGGGGGAGGACCGAGGAGGGGGACAGCGAGCACGTGATAGGGGACAGCGAGCACGGTATAGCGGACAGCGAGCAAAAACTACTGCCCTTCCAACACCTTAATATCCGCATTACCCTGCTTCGGCTGCACGGTTTCGTCTTTACGCAACTCGGCCACATCTTTCGCCGACACGCTCGACTTCACGCCATTGCCCCAGCTGCCACGGATAAAGTTCACCACATCCGCCACCTGCTGATCGTTCAGACGCCAGCCGAACGCCGGCATGGTGATCGCCGTCGGTGCGCCTTTCACGCCAGGCAAAGTGCCGCCGACCAATACGATGTGAATCAGCGAGGTCGGATCATCTGCCATCACCACCGGATTGCCGCGCAGCGCCGGATAAAAGCGCTGATAGCCACTGCCGTCGGTTTTGTGGCACGCCGCGCAGCTATCGACATAAGTCGATGCGCCCGGCTGGCTGTCGTCACCTTTCCACAACGCCTGAGACACCGCATCATCCTGCTTAAACACCGCCTGATTCGGATCTTTCGCGCCGAGGGATTTCAGATACTTAGCAATCGCGCTGATATCATCATCGCTCAGATACTGCAGGCTGTGCTGCACCACATCGGTCATGCCACCGAATACGGCGGTGTGATCGTTGCGGCCAAAGCGCAGGAACTGCCTGAGATCCTCTTCGCTCCAGCGGCCTAAGCCATCGCGGTTATCGCCACGCAGGTTGCTGGCGGTCCAGCCATCAATCGGCGCGCTACTGCCGGCAAGATAGTTGTTGCCTTCGCCGTTGTTGAGCGCTTTTTCCTGCATGGTGATGCTACGCGGCGTATGGCAAGCGCCACAGTGACCGAGACCTTCCACCAGATAGCGACCACGTGCCAGCTCCGGATCTTCCTGTGCCGCCGGCTGGAACGCTTTCACATCCGGCGCAAAGATGCCGCGCCAGATGGACAACGGCCAGCGCATCGATAGCGGCCACGGAATGTCGCTCTCTTTGTTGGCCTGCGCCACCGGCTGCACGCCATGCATGAAGTAGGCGTAGAGCGCCTTCATGTCGTCATCGCTGACCACCGCGTAAGACGGATACGGCATCGCCGGATAAAGCGTGTCGCCGTTTTTCGCTACGCCGTGACGCACCGCTTTCTGGAAATCGTCGTAGCTGTAGTCACCAATCCCGGTGGTTTTATCCGGCGTGATGTTGGTGGAGTAAATGGTGCCGATCGGCGTCGCCATCGGCAGTCCACCGGCAAACGGCTGGCCGCCCTGCGCGCTGTGACACGCCACGCAGTCGCCCGCGCGCGCCAGATACTCACCGCGCTTCACCAACGCGTCCGAACCTGCTTCGTCCGCCACTGCGGCGAACGTCATGGTGCCCAGAAACAGGGCTAAAATGCTTTTAATCATCGCCGTGTTCCTTATGCCTGTACCAGCGGGCCGGGGTTCTTCAGATACTGTTCACGAATCGCTTTGGCTGACCAATAGGTCAACGCGGCGACCATGCCCGTTGGGTTGTAGCCGAGTCCCTGCGGGAACGCCGACGCACCTGGCACAAACACGTTCGGCACATCCCAACTCTGCAGGTAACGGTTCACCGCGCTGGTTTTCGGATCTTCACCCATGATCGCGCCGCCGCTCATGTGCGTGGTTTGATACACGGTGGTGTCGAAGTGCGAGCCCGGCCCTTTCGCGCCGCCGATGATCATTTTCGGGTTCATCGCTTCGGTGATTTTGCGCATCTTACCGATCATGAACTGCGCCATCTTGATGTCGTTATCCTGCCAGTCAAAGGTCATACGCAGCAGCGGCTGGCCGTAGGCATCTTTGTAGTTCGGATCGAGATCGAGATAGTTGGCGCGATACGACTGGTGCGCGCCGTGCGCATCCATCGAGATGTGATGGTTATAGGTATCCGCGACCGCAGATTTCCACTGGCTGCCCCAGTTTGGCGTGCCTTTCGGCGTCGGCAAACCCGAGATCGGCTTGGTACCGGCCTGGTTCACCCAGAATGGCGAACCGCCCACGAAACCGTGCGGACCGTGATCGAAGTTGTCGGCGTTGAAATCATCCACCGCCACACCTGCGCCACCGGCACCGATAAACGGGTTGGTGGTGGTGTTTTTGTCGAACAGCGCTTTCAGCGTCGAGATGTTCTGATAGGCGAAGTTACGCCCCACCACACCTTCGTTGGAAATCGGGTTATACGGCTTGCCGATGCCGGAGAGCAGCATCAGATGCACGTTGTGGAACTGGAACGCCGACAGGATCACCAGATCCGCAGGCTGCACCACTTCGCGGCCCTGACCATCGAGATAGGTCACGCCGGTGGCGCGCTTTTTATCGTCGGTCAGATTGACGCGCAGCACGTAGGCGTTGTTGCGCAGCTCGAACTTCGGTTCCTGACGCAGCGCGGGCAGGATATTGACGTTCGGCGAGGCTTTGGAATACATGTAGCAGGCGTAACCGCTGCAGAAACCGCAGAAGTTGCACGGGCCCATCTGTGCGCCGTAGGTGTTGGTGTAGGGGCCTGAGGTGTTGGCCGACGGCATATCATAAGGGTGATAACCCACTGATTCCGCCGCTTGCGCGAACAGCTGCGCCGAGTAGGTGCGCTTCTGCGCCGGCAGCGGGAAGTCGCTGGAACGATCTGGCGCGTACGGGTTGCCGCCCTTCTCTTTGCCCAGCAGTTTGCCTTTGATTGACCAGGCGCTGCCCGAGGTGCCGAACACTTTCTCGGCCTGATCGAAGAAGGGTTCGAGCTCGTCATAGTTGACGCCGAAATCCTGGATCGTCATGCCTTCCGGGATGAAGTTTTTACCGTAACGCTGCTCGTAATGGCTGCGCAGGTTCAGTTCTACCGGGTCAACACGGAAATGCACGCCTGACCAGTGCAGACCCGCGCCGCCGGTGCCGGTGCCGGGCAGAAACGCTGCCAGCTGGCGATAAGGTACGGCGGTTTGCGAGGCATCGTGACGAATCGTTACGGTGCTTTTCGACAGATCCTGGAACAGCTTTTTGCGGATGTTATAGGTCAGTTCGTCAATCGACTGCGGATAGGATCCATCCGGATAGGTATCGCGATGCGGACCGCGCTCCAGCGCCACCACATTCAGGCCCGCTTCGGTCAGCTCTTTCGCCATGATGGCACCCGCCCAGCCGAAACCGACGACGACCGCATCCACTTTTTTCAATTCATTTGCCACGCTTACGTCCTCTCCCCGCGAATATCCACTGACGGGAACGGATAACGTTCGCCGCGTTCCACCCAATCCATAAAGTCAGCGCGCGCGCCTGGGAAGCCAATCAGCTTCCAGCCCACCATGCCTTGATTGCCACCGTGGATCGGATCGCTGAAATAGCCCTCGCGGGTGTTTTGCAGCAGGAAGGAGAAGAAGGTTTTCGCCGGCAGCTGCGGGAACTCGGCCGTGCCGCTTTCAAACGCGGTGAGCAGCGCATCCTGCTGTTCGCCCGTCAGCTCGGCAAACACTTTGCCATGCTGTTTTTTGCTCCAGCCATCGGCATCGGCGAGGCCGAGACGGTAGATCTGCTGCGGCACCAGCGGCAGCTGATAACCCAACTCTTTTGGCAGATCGGGATTGAACGGACCTTGCATGTACCAGTTGTTACCGGTGGCATACGGCGTGTTCATTTGACGATCGATAAATTCCGGCACGCCGGCTTCAAGTGCGCCAGGACCGCGTTCGTCGTTGGGGATCAGGCGCGCCACGGCCGCAGTGATAAAGGCAAACTCTTCGGCGGTGAACCAGGTGGGCTGGTAGCTCCGCGCCTGTTGTGGTGATGCGTTTTGTTCTGCTGCCCCAGCGGCCATCGGTGCCACCAGTGCGCCCATCGCCGTACTGCCCACCGCCATTGCCGGCGCCAGGGTGATGGTTCTCAGCAGAAAATCCCTGCGAGTGTGACCATTTTTTTGTTCTGACATGACATTGCCTCAGTACCACATATAATGCGGCATGAAAGTTAAGTAGTTGCGTTGTATTGTTTTTTTATTGATAGCTTAAGGGATACAGCAGCACTGTTACCGGTAACAGTGCAAATATTGTAACACCATTGCTGTGGATAATTTAGTTGCTAGAAACAAATTCGCACTAATTACTTAACAATTGCCGCTGTCGTTTTACATCGCAGCGGCGAAACTGACATCGTCTGATACAACCCACAACAGACAGATAGAGGTCTGAAGCGGTATAAAAGCGTACACACAACAGCGGAGTGCCTATGTTTAAGTCCTTTTTTCCGCGGCCAACGCTGTTTTTCAGCTCAGCTGCGATTTGGAGTTTAGTCGCGATTTTTGCCTGGTTTGGCTTTTTCAGTGATTTCCCCGCGCGCTGGCCTGCACTCCAGGCGGCGATGCACGAACCTTTGCCAACCAATGCCAGCCGTTTTATTCACATCAGCCAACTGTGGTTTTATGCCTATTACTGGATCGTTGCCGGCCTCTTTGCGCTGGCGTGGCGCGTGATTGATAACCATCCGTGGCAGCGCTGGTCGGTTTGGGGTTCAATTCTGATCATCTTTGTCACCTGGTTTGGCGTGCAGGTCGGCGTGGGCGTTAACGCCTGGTACGGCCCGTTCTACGACATGATTCAACAGGCGCTGACCAAAGCCGGTTCCGTCGCCATCCACCAGTTCTATGTGCAAGTGCTGGCGTTTCTCGGTATCGCGCTGATTGCGGTGGTGATTGGCGTGATGAACTCGTTCTTCGTCAGCCATTGGGTATTCCGCTGGCGTACCGCGATGAACAATTACTACATGCACAACTGGCAGCGTCTGCGTCTGGTTGAGGGGGCGGCACAGCGTGTACAGGAAGACACCATGCGCTTCGCTGGCACGTTACAGGATTGGGGCATCAACTTTATTCAGGCGATTATGACGCTGGTGGCGTTCCTGCCGGTGCTGGTCACGCTGTCGCACCATGTGAAAGAGGTGCCCATTCTTGGCAGCATTCCGTATGCATTGGTGATTGCCGCGCTGCTGTGGTCGCTGTTTGGTACCGCGCTGCTGGCGCTGGTGGGGATTAAACTGCCGGGGCTGGAGTTCCGCAATCAGCGGGTGGAAGCGGCCTACCGTAAAGAGCTGGTATATGGCGAAGACGACCCTGAACGCGCCTCACCGCCGACGGTGCAGGAGCTGTTTAGCCGCGTGCGTCAGAACTATTTCCGCCTCTATTTCCACTATTTGTACTTCAACATCACCCGCATTATGTATCTGCAGGTGGATAACGTGTTCGGCCTGTTTGTGCTGTTCCCGTCGATTGTGGCGGGTACCATTACGCTCGGTCTGCTGAACCAGATCACCAATGTGTTTGATCAGGTGCGCTCGTCGTTCCAGTATTTGATCACGTCGTGGTCAACGCTGATTACGCTGATGTCGATCTACAAACGTCTGCGCAGTTTCGAGCAGATTTTGCAGGATATTCCACACGAAGAGATGATGCGCGAAGCCGCGGAGTAAGGTGGTAGTGCGGTGCGGTCTGGTGCCCTCACCCCGGCCCTCTCCCACGGAGAGGGAGACGCTGCCAAATGTCAAATATGTGCTCGGTCAGTCCCCTCTCCCGCTTGCGGGAGAGGGTTAGGGTGAGGGGCCAGGCGCACTCTGTTTAACCCGCCAACACCGCAAACACCTTCTCAATCGCATACGCGCCCGGATCTTTCACGCCATCCAGACTCTGCTGGTTCAGATACGCGGAACGCCCCGCTTTGGCGCTCTGCATCTGCGCAGTGGCGTCGGCGCCTTTCTGCGCCGCTTCTGCCGCCGCAGCCAGCGACTCGCCCGCCACTAACGCTTCCAGCGCCGGTTGCAGCGCATCCACCAACGTACGATGACCCGGCTGCGCGCCGCCGTAATGTTTCATGCGCTCCAGCCCGTGCATCAAGGCCTGCGGCAGCGCGCTGCCCTCTTCCAGCTGCTGGCCGGCGCTGGTGAACAGAATTGACATCAACACGCCGCTCGATCCCCCCATCACCGTCGCCAGCTGTTCACCAATCAGCGCCAGCAAGGTTGGCAGCTCATCCAGCGGCAGCTGTTTTTCCTGCAGGCCGCGCTGAATTTTCTTCGCCCCGGCGGCAAAGGTTGAGCCGGTATCGCCATCGCCCACTTTGGCATCCAGCGCGTTCAGCTCGCTTTCCAGATCGATCAGCGTCTGCGTGACGCTGGCGACGATGCGTGCCACCTCCGCATTCTCAGAGGCATCAAAATCCAGCACGCTGCCGATTTTCTCTGCACGTTGCAGGCTGATCGGCGCAAAGTCATGCACCGGCACCCAACCCAGCACCTGAACCGGCGCGTTTAACGCTTCAAGGAACGGTTCCTCCAGCGCCAGCAGCGTCAGCGAAAAACCTTTCATATCCAGCGCGCTGACCAGCGTTGCCGGCCCCAGCAGATGCGTGATGCGTGCCGCCAGCGGCGACTGCAACACTTCACGCGTTAACAGCGCCAGCTCCAGCTGCGAGAAGCCACCGAGATTGTTGATCAGCAACAGCGCTTGCTTGCCGTCCGGCAGCGCCTGCGCCAGTTTATCGGTCATGATGCTGGTGATTTGGCGGCTGTCTTGCGTATCCAGCGTGATTACACCCGGCTCGCCGTGAATGCCCATGCCGAGCTCGCTGTGCCCGGGCTCGACGCGCTCATCACGTTTTTCGCCCGGCACATGACAAGTGGCGAAAGCCAAACCGATGGACGATGTGGCATCAATCGCGCGCTGCGCCAGCGCTTTGACCTCATCCAGCGATTGTCCCTGCTCCGCCGCAAAGCCAGCAACTTTGTGCACCAGCACAGTCCCGGCGATGCCGCGCGGCTGCGGGTTTTCCGGCAGCGCGATATCATCCTGCACCATCACCAGCTCAACTTTGTAGCCGAGGTTTTTGGCTTTCTCTGCCGCCAGACCGAAGTTAAGACGGTCGCCGGTATAGTTCTTCACAATCAGCAGGCAACCGGCATCGCCGGTGACGTTAACAATGGCGTTCAACACCGCATCGACGCTCGGCGAGGCAAAGATATCGCCGCACACCGCCGCCGTCAGCATGCCTTTGCCGACAAATCCGGCATGCGCCGGTTCATGGCCAGAACCGCCGCCCGAGATCAGCGCCACTTTGCTTTTATCCCAGTCCAAACGCACCACCACGCGAATCTCATCACCGAGATCGAGGCGACTGAGGTTGTGCCACGGCGTACTCAGCAAAACCCCTTCGATGGCTTCGTTAACCAGATCGTTTTTCTCATGCATAAAAAACTGGCTCATTGCATCCTCTCCATTGGTGTTGTCGTCCTACAAGGTAGCGTATGTGCGTAAAGAATAGGCGCAGCGAAGTGCGGAAATGCAAAGGGCGGCACAAGCCGCCCTTTAATTCAGACTATTACCGCTTATAAAGCGATGCGCAGCACGCTATCTGGATTTTTTGGTGGTTCTTTGCGTGAACCCGGCTGCTTGATGCTGACAAACAGGGTTTTGCCATCGGCGGAAACCGCCAGGCTGTTTGGCAGGCCCGGCGCTTTCACCGTGCGTTTTACCTGGTAACTGCTGGCGTCGATGATGCTGATTTCGCACGCTTTACGGTGCGTGACGTACAGCTCATCACGATCGGCATTAAACAATACCGCCAGCGATTCCGGCACATCGATCTTGTGGATCACCTGCTGGGTGCGGGTATCCAGCACCAGCACCTGCGGTTGTTTTGAGTCGCTGAGGAAGGCGCGATGGCCTTTGGTATCCAGCGAGATATTGAGGAAGAAGTGATCGTTGTCGCCATCGATTTTCTGACGCTTTTCAATCGCGTTCAGGCGCGTATTGATGGTCACCAGTTCGCCATCGGAGTTAGTGACGTACAGTTTTTGCGCCGCAGAATCGATCGCTAAACCGGTGCCCATTTTGCCGGTGTTCGGCACGGTGCTGATCAGTTGCAGGGTTTTGCCATCCACCACCCACACCACGCTCTGCTCACCGAGGCCAGTGATGTAAACGCGATTGGTCGCCGGATCAACCGCCAACTGGCGCGGCTGCAGCGGACGCACGGTTTCACTGCGCTGACGCCCATCCAGCACCAGCGTGTTGATCACCTTGCCGCTGGTGGCATCCACTGCAGTCAGTGCAGCATCGCGGGTATTACCGAAATAGAGAATGTTGGTTTTCTGGTTGATCGCCGCGCCAAAGGTCGGCAGATCGGTGTTGATGGTTTGCTTTACCGCCAGATCCTGCGGATCGAGACGATAAACGGTGCCGCCTTTTTTGTCGGTGGTGCTCTGCGCGGTCGCCAGGAACAGCGCATTATCGCTGTTGCTGAACGCCAACTCGTAAGCGCCTTTTGAGATCGCCTGGTTCAACGGCTGAGACTCCGCCGCCATCACCGCAGAGGTTGAGAACAGCGCTGTTGCCAGCAGCAGTGGACGCAGCGCCCACGATTTTTTATTCGCCTTCATAACTTCTCCATAGCAAAAACACCGCCTGATGGCAGTGAAGTGAAAGCCCGACATTACAACCAATGTTAAAAAGACAGCCCGAGGCGAGCCGACGAAGGGTGCTACTTTTTGAGAATAGTAATCATTTCGAAGGGAAAGTGACAGGATTTTATCGGCTTACCAACGCCGCCAGGGCGCCCGAAGGCACCCTGTCAGCACAGAACGTTAATGCAACTTATTTGGTCAGTTCAGCAGTCATGTGCACGCCGTTGTTAAAGTTGGCTTCGGTCACTTTATACGAAGCACCAGCTTCATGCGCCTGAGCAGCGATTTGCGCTTCTGCTCCATCCAGCGTTGAAGCGGTTGCAGTGATGCTTTGCGCAAAGGTAGCGAATGGCAGAACGGTCAGAGCAACAACAGCAGCAAAAGTTTTGATGGTTTTCATGGTCAATTCCTTAATGTACGTTTGATTGAGTAAGGCGTCATCGCCTTGTTGAGAGATATAATAGGCGCAGAATTGATCAGTAAAAAGCGGAGAGATTTGCCGTTGTCATTCGAATATTTTGAACATAAAAAGCACGTTTGGATTAACCTTTGTGCAAAGGGTTAAAAATCTGACATTTAATTAAAAGGCAGGATATATGGCTGTGATAGGCAGAGCGCACAACGCTGTCGCGGCGCGATTAATCGCGCCGCGACGGATGGCATAGGTGTTAACCGTGATGACGAACGCGGGTGAAGATGGTGATGGCCGCCAGCAGCATCAGCACGCCGCTGGCGAGGAACACGCCGCCGGCGCCTTGCAGATCAAACATCCAGCCGCCGGCTGCGGCACCGGCGGTGATCGCCAGTTGAATGGTGGCAACCAGCAAACCGCCGCCTGATTCCGCATCGTCCGGCACCGCGCGGGAGATCCACGTTGACCACCCGGTTGGCATCGAACCAAATGCCAGGCCCCACAGCGCCACGCCCGCCGCGACCAGCCACGACACCTCGCCGAAGCTCACCAGCAGCAGCGCGGTCACGCTCATCACCAGCGCCATCGCGGTTAACGTCAGCGATACGCTGCGCGTCACCAGATATCCCGCCAGCGAAGTGCCGAAGAAGTTCGCCACGCCAAACGCCAGCAGTACCAGCGACAGCTGATTGACGTTCAGCTGCGCGCTGCCTTCGAGGAACGGACGCAGATAAGTAAAGAAGGCGAAGTGGCCAGTAAACATCATGATCACCGCCAGCATGCCCCAGCGCATCACGCTTTTACGCAGCAGATCCAGCACGCCACCGCTGCGCGCTTTATTAATCGGCGGCATCGCGGGCAAGGTGAAGAACTGCCACAGCAGCGCCAGCACGCCTAATGCAGCGGTCAGAATGAAGATGTTACGCCAGCCAATAATGCCGCCCAGATAGCTGCCGAGCGGCGCAGCAATAATGGTCGCCAGCGAAATACCGCTAAACACGATGGACAGCGCGCGCGGCACCTGATCGCTCGGCACCAGACGCATGGTAATCGCGGTCGAGAGCGTCCAGAAGCCGCCAATCGCCACGCCCAGCAGCACGCGGGCCAGCAGAATCATCGGCAGATTCTCGGCAAAGGCCACCAATAGCGCCGAGGCAATCAGCAGCAGCGTAAAGGCCAGCATCACCACGCGACGATCGAGCTGGCGCGTCACGTTGCCAATCACCAGGCTGGTGAGCAGCGCCACCAGCGCAGTGACGGTCACGGTTTGTCCCGCCTGCCCTTCGCTGATACGCAGCGTGTCGGCGATCGGCGTCAGCAAGCTGACCGGCAGAAATTCTGCGGTAATCAGGCCGAACACGCCAAAGGCCATGGCAAACACCGCGCCCCAGGCCGGTTTATCCACGTCTAACGGTGTTTCGACTATTTCAGTATCCAGGCTCATCTGTGATCCCCATCACAAAATATTTAGCGTTAAGCATAGTGACTGATCACCAGACGATCTATGATGCAGAAACTTTGTTTTTTGATTATTCGTCTGGGATTGGTATGAGTCGCTATGAAGATCTGACCAGTGAACTGCTGATGGGCATGCGCCTGTACGGCGTCAAATACCAGCGTATCGCGCTGCACGCGCCTTTTGGCCTGCAATATGACGACGCGCCCGGTCGCGCGCAGCTGCATTTTGTTGGGCGCGGATCGTTACTGATTCGCTCGGCGTCAGGCGTGATCTATCCGCTGCAGGCCGGCGATGCGCTACTGATCCCGCACGGTAAACCGCACGCGCTGATCTCCAGCGAAGAGGCCGTTTGCGAACCCATTTCGACGTTTAATAGCCGCCCGATTTGCGCCAGCGTCTGTGCCATCGACGACAGCACCGAACTCTGCCCGGATAACAGCGATGTGATTCTGTTCAGCGCCTGCATGGCGTTTGAACTGGGCGGCATGCAGCCGCTGGTGCACACCATGCCAGACGTGATGCTGGTGAGTACGCTGCTGGCGCAGTACCCGGAAATTCAGCCGATTCTCGATGCGATGGAGCGCGAAACGCGGCAGCGCAAAGCCGGTTTCGCCGGGATTTTGTCGCGGCTGGCGGATGTGGTGGCGGCGCAAATTGTGCGGGGCTGGGTGGAGAACGGCTGTGGCAAAGGCAGCGGGCTGGTGCAGGCGCTGCGCGATCCGCGTCTCAGCCTGGCGATGGCGGCGATGCATCGCGCACCTGGCGAAAACTGGACGGTGGAACGGCTGGCGCGCGAATCCGGCAGTTCACGCTCGGTGTTTGCCGCGCGTTTCCAGACGGCAACCGGCATGACGCCGCTGCGCTATCTTACCGAGCTGCGCATGCGGTTGGCGGTGGAACGTATCGTGAACGAGGGTGAAGCGGTGGAAAGCGTCGCCTTCCACCTCGGTTACGGTTCGCTGGCGGCGTTTAGCCGCGCCTTCAAACGCATTGTTGGCACGCCACCCGGCGCACTGCGCGCCGAACGCGACATGCGTTAACGGAACACGCTGATCGCTTCCACCAGACGATTGGCCTGATGCTTCATGCGACCGGACGCTTCGGCGCTTTCCGCCACGCGCGCGGCATTTTGATGGGTGATATCGTCGAGATCTTCCACCGCTGTGCTGACCTGCGTCAGCGCGATGGCCTGCTCGGCGGTCGCGCCGCTGATTTGCGCGATCAGCGCAGTGACATTCTGCACCTGATCAACAATCTCCTGCATGGTGTGCCCAGCCGCATCGGCGTGATCGCTGCCCGATTGCACGCGGCTGGCGCTGGTTTCCACCAGATGTTTGATTTCGCTGGCGGCTTTGGCGCTGCGTTGTGCGAGATTGCGCACTTCACCGGCCACCACCGCAAAGCCTTTGCCCTGCTCACCGGCGCGCGCGGCTTCCACTGCGGCGTTGAGCGCCAGAATATTGGTCTGAAAAGCGATACCGTCAATCACGCTGGTGATGTTGGCGATGCGCTTCGAGCTGTCGGCGATCTCCGCCATCATGCCCACCATCTCCTGCATCACTTCGCCGCCTTTGATCGCCGCATGACTGGTGTTTTCCGACAGCCCATTGACCTCTTTGGCGGTATCGGTGTTGCTCTTCACCGTGGCGGTCATTTCGTTCATGGTGGCGGCGGTTTGCTGCACGTTAGCCGCTGCTTGTTCGGTGCGGCGGCTCAATTCGTCGTTGCTGCGCGCAATGGCATCGCTGGCGCTCAGCACGTTGATCGCCTGGCCGCTGACATCATCCACCAGCCAGCGGAACATCAGACCAAGCTGGCCGATGGCGCGCAGCGTCACGCCAATCTCATCAACGCGATCGATCTGCTCCACTTTATGGCTGGCGCCGGTCGCCACGCTCAATGCCTGACGGCACATGCGCTCCATCGGACGTGAAATTTGCTGCTCCAGCCACAGACTCGCCAGCAGTAAAAGGCCCGCCATGCCGCCGGCAAAGCAGCCAATGGCGAGAGGTGCAAGGCCCAGCAGCCAGACGCCAATCACCGAGAGCGGCAGCAGCGTTAATAAGGTTGAGCGGATGCGCCAGCGCAGCGGCAGAGTTTTCAGGATCGATCCCAGGCGACGCCAGCCGGTGCCGACCATCAAGCCTTTATGGAAGCGGCGTCCTTTGACGCGCCCTTCGCGGAAGTCGCGGTACAGCGCTTCGGTCTGGCGAACCTCCTCCACCGACGGCTTGGTGCGCACCGACATAAAACCCTGCACCTTGCCTTCACGCACCACCGGAATGGCGTTGGCGCGTACCCAATAGTGATCGCCATTTTTACGCCGGTTTTTCACCAGCGCCGTCCACGGCTCGCCCTGTTTGAGGGTCGCCCACATATCGGCAAAGGCTTCCGGCGGCATATCCGGGTGGCGCACCATGTTGTGTGGCTGGCCATTCACCTCTTCTGGACTGAAGCCACTGACTTCAATAAAGGCATCGTTGGCATAGGTGATGTAGCTGTTGAGATCGGTAGTCGACATCAATGTGGCGTCATCGTCAAAAGCGAATTCACGCTGAGTGACGGGCTGGTTGTTACGCATGTGTGTGTCCTTGCAATACGCAGGCGAAAAGAAGCAATCGATAATACTTTTTTATCTTTTCGGCATCGTACGGCTTGAGCTTTAGCACCAGTTTCAAATTCAGGGCAATAAAAAAGCCGCTTTGCAGCGGCTTTCACACTTTTTCACTTAGCTCATCGATTAACCGGGTTTTACAGTAAACCAAATCAATCTTTAATTTAAAACGCACCTGCAGCGCGAAGGGCAAAGGGTAATCAGAACTGCCATCTTACCCCAACGTTATAGCGCCACCCTTTAGCACCATTGCCAGCGATCTCTTTGCGATAATCCGCTTCCGCATACAACGAAACATCCTTCTGCAAGGTTGCGGTGCCGCCTGCGCCCACTTCCCACATCTGTCCAAACTTGCCGCTACTGAAGGTTGCGCCAAATGCCGGATTATCCACCGATGACACCGAGGTATCTGCGCTGCCGCCCCAACCTTTGTAGTAGTTCGCGCGCAGATAAGGGGTGTATTGACGATTACTGTCGTCGGTCCAGGTACGATCGAGGCGCGCGCCGAGACGACCAATAGTTTGGTTATAGTCGCCATAACGCACGTTATTGCCGTCTTTATCGGTGAAATCATTCATATTCAGCTTCATGTACATTAGCTGCGCCTGCGGCTCAAGCTTGTAGCCATCACCCAACGCAAACGGATAGCCGCTCTCCAGCGATGCCGTCCAGCCGTGGCCTTTCAGCTTCGCTACTTCTTGCGTGCGGGCGATATCGGTTTCGCCGCGATGCCAGTCAAATGACAACACACCGTCCAGATAGAATCCGCTCTGACGCTGCCAGGTGCCGTAAAACGCCAGGCTGTCGCTGTCGAAAGTGGTGCTGCTGTAACCGTCGGCCGCATGCGGACGAATGCGCGTATTACCGCGCGTATAGGCTAAACCGCCGCGCAGGCTATCCTGCTCGCCATCGAGTCTCAGCAGATTGCCGCCTACCTGCACCGCACTGTAATCGAGGTCAAAGTCGTAACCGAAGTCGCGGAAACTCTTATCGCTCTTGTACTTCAGGTTCGAGCCGATATAGCGCAGGAACATCTCGCCGCCGTTGCCTTGCGGACGTGTCTGCTCGTGGCGCAGTTCGCCGAGGCGTTTATGCAGATCGTCGATAATCGCCGAGGTGTAATAGGCCAGGCCAACCGGTGCCGACACATAAGATGGCACCTGCGGCACCACCGCCGGACGCGAATCGTAGCTTTGCGGCGTGCCAAAGGCATCGGTGACGAAGGTCGGCTGACAGTTAGCGCTATCCTCACACACGTAGTAGTTCGCCAGACGGTAATCCCAATAGTTATTGCCGCTGCCGCTGACAAAACGCTGGTTAGGATCGCTGCTGCCCGGTGCAAAGGTGTAGAGCCGATATTGCCACGGCCCGGCACCGAGATAGCCATCCTTCAACGCGAAGCTGTTGGCGCTGGCATTACCGCCCACCTGCGCCAGCGAGATCCCTTCGTTGCCCTCTACCCCTCCATTTTGATTGAGATCGGTGAGTGCGCCGGTGCTGGCATCAGCCAGTTTCACATTCACCAGCGTGGTACCGCTGGCATTGCCGGTGACGTTAATGTGGTCGGTAAACTGATTATTTAGCGCACCCCCCTGGTTGAGGTTAGTGACCAGATTGAGCTGGCCGCCGCTCGACGCCAGCGAGCCAGCAATATCCAGCGTGTTGCCCGGTGAACCCGCGCCGTTGGTGAGATCCAGCGTACCGGCGTTGTTCACCACCAGCGAATCGGCGGTGCCGCCGGATAGCGTCGGATGCACGTTATCGCCGGCATACAGCGTGGAATCCGCATCGACATTGATGGTGCTGTGCGCCAGCTGCAGGTTATCGGTTAGTGTCCATTGGGTATTGGCGAAGTTGATGGTGCTCCAGCCGCTGCCAAGATTAACGCCTTTGCTGAGATCGTCGGCGCTGAAGCTGCCGCCGCGCGCGCCAATCTGATTGAAGGTCAAGGTGTTGCCGGTGCCATTACCGCTGGTGAGATGATAGGTGGTGCCGAGATCGACATGGCTCACTTCAGCGGTGTTGTTGTTGTCGTTGCCCATGGTCAGGCTGCCGTTGAGTGTTCCGCCCGTCCAGCGGAACCGATCCGATCCGCCGCCCGGATTGATATCGCCCTGCACCGCGCCTTCGGTCAGCAGAATTTCGTCATCGGCGTTGCTGCCCGCGACCGCCACGGTTTGTGGATTAGCGGTGATGATGTTGCCGAGGTTCTCGAAGATGGTTTTACCGCCGCGCAGATCCACCACCGGCGCCGTCAGGCTGTTGGAGGTGAAGTTGCCGGTATTGACGATGGTGCCCGCCGTGCTGGAGACCAGCGCCGATCCGCCCGCCGCATTATCGATATTGACGTTGGCGGCGGTGGTGACATTGCCGGTGGTATTGGCGCGAATACCGGTGCCGCCGGCGCCGGTAACATTAAATTGATAGCCCGACCCCAACGCCAGATCGCCGCGGGTGGTGGAACCATCGGCATTGGCGATATTCAAGCCGCTGCCACTGCCGGAGACGTTGGTGGTCACCGTCGAAGCCGGATCAAATGGCACGGCGGTGCGAATCCCGTTGCCGTCGCCGACGTTAATGGTGAGATTGCTCAGACCAACGTTGCTCAGTTCGGCGCGGTTTTCGATGCCGTTGCCGCTGCCCAGCACGTTCACCGTGGCGTCGCTGGCGCTGAGAGCGGTCGCACCGCTGTCCAGCAAAATGCCGTGCGCATTGCCGCGCGTGGTGATCACCGTGTCGCTGCCGGTAAGCGCCAGCTGCGCACCGTCGCTGATGCGCACGCCCGCGACACCGTTATCGACATTGATGGTGCCGCCTTTCGCCAGCGTGCTGCCGCTGCCGGAGACATCCAGCCCGGTGCCGTTGGCTACGTTGACCACGCCGTTGTTGGTCAGCGTGCTGCCGGCGCGCGAACGGATCCCAATATTATTGCTGCCGGTGAGGTTCACATTGCCGTTGTTGACCAGCTCTGCGCCGTTAGTGACATCAAAACCCATCGCGCCATTGCCCGCGCCGCTCACATTGCCGTTGCTGGTAACGCGGGTGGCCGCTGACGTGCCATCCAGCGCGTTGCTCAAATCGGTACGCAGATTATTAATCAGCACGCCGACCGCGTTGCTGCCGCTGAGATTGATGCTGCTGCCGCTATCGAGCGTGGCGTTCGCACCGCCCTCAGCACGGATCGCCGTACTGCCTTGGCCGCTGGCGGTGAAGTTGGCGTTGCTGCTATTCAGGCTGCTGCCGCTGCCGGAGATAATCGCGCCGGTGCTGCTGCTGGCGCTGGCGGTGAGGGTGGTCGGCGTGGTGAAACTCAGCGCCGCGCCGTCATCAATGCGATAGCCGGTTGAGCCGCTGCTGTTGATATTTAACGCATTGGTGGCGGAGCTAATGCGCGATCCGCTGCCCGCCGCGTGATAGGCAATTTGGTCACTGTTATTGAATACCGGCGCTGAACCGGCGGCGATATTCACCAGCGCGCCGTTGAGCGCTTCCGCCCCAATCGCGCCGGTGCCGTTGAGATTCAGCGTGCCAGCGTTCAGGTTGGCTACCGCGCGATTGCCGCTGGCGCTGACGCCTCGGCTGCGGTTAGTGGTGCTGCCGCCATTAACATTGATGGTGCCGGTGTTATTGGCGGTGGTGGCAAAGGTGCTGCTGCCGCTGTTCACCGCGATGCCGGTGCCGCCATCGTTGATGTTGATATTGCCGCTGTTGGTGCCGGTCGCACCGCTCTCGACGCGAATGCCGGTGGCGTTGGCGCCGCTGAAGGTGATATCGCCACTGTTGGTCAACTGCGCGCGATTGCGGGCCAGATAACCGGTCAAGCCACTCTGTGACGCATTCAATGACGCCGCAGAGTTCAGGCGGGTGCTGGTCACCGGCGAGCCGCTGTTTCTGCCAAAGATATCGTGTTTTTGTCCGTCAACGATCGCGCCAATTGCGTTGCTACCGGTGAGATTCATGGTGGTTGCGGCATCAATAACACCCGTTGCGCCCCCTTCCACCGTAATGCCATTGGCACCGCTGCCGCTGACGTTGATCACCGCCGCATCGCTGCTCACTTCGGTGCCTGCGCCGCTGCCGAGCACGGCGGTAGAACCGGCACCCGACGCGGTGAGCGACAAGGCGTTACCGTTGAAGTCTGCGCCCTGCTCAACACGAAACAGCGTGGAGTTCTGCGTGGTGACATCAAACGGATTGTTGCCCAGCACGTTAATCCGCGCATTGGGGCCGTAGGCAAAGAAGGCGATCTGATTGGTACCGTTAGAAAAGGTCGGCACGGCAGCCGGGTCCACGGTCACCGTAGAATTGCCGCGCGCATGCACGCCGATCGCGCCATTGCCGCTGAGATTGATCGGGCCATCAACGGTGGCCTGCGCCGTGCCGGTTGCACCTTGCCCTTCCACCCACACGCCATAGTTGCGCGTGCCGCTGGCCGGATCGGCGCCGCCTGCCACGTTGATGGTGCCGGTTGAGGTGGCGCTGGCGGTGTTGCCATTGGTCGCCAGCACTTTCAGGCCGGTGCCGTTCACGCCATTCAGGTTAATGGTACCCGCGTTATTGATGTTGCCGGCACTGTTGGTCACCAGCATGCCGACGTTTTCACGCGGAATGGTGGCAGCCGCACCGTTCACATTGATGGCGCCGGTGTTGATCATGGTGGCGTTATTCGCACCGGTCGCTGACATCCCCGCCGCGTTCTGCGTTCTCGTGCCGAGGGTAATGTTGCCGTTGTTAACCGCGTTGCCGTTGGCGACCAGAGCGATACCGCTGGTCAACCCGCTTTGGTTCATCGCGGTATCCGCCGTCGCCTCACCAAGGCTGTTTTGCGGTCCGCGACCAATGTAGATATTGCCGCTGGCGTTATTGGTGAAGCTGGAAGTGGCGTCGGTCAGTAACACGCCAGACGCGGTGCCGCGCGCGCTCGAACCGTTGACGCCGACGTTGATATTGCCGCTGTTATTGGCGGTGGAGGACACGCCAAGATTGATGCCCGCCACGCCATACTGTGAATTGCTGCCGGTGGTGGCGAGGTTGAGGATGCCGTTGTTGTTAAAGGTGCTACCGGTTTGCACGGCTACGCCGTTGGCACCGTAGCCGGTCGAGCCAATGCCGGTACCATCCTGACGATTGAGGAAGCCGCCGTTAATTACCCCATTATTGGTTCCACTGCTGTTATCGGTTAACACCAGCGCCGTGCCGTTATTGGTGATGCTGCCGCGACTCGCCAGTTTGCCATCAATCACCGCTTGCGCGCCGTTGGAGGCTTTGATCGCACCGCCCGTCGCGCCCACCACTTCCAGCGTTTTACCCGCCGCCAGATTGACCCTCGCGTCCGCGCCATTGGCATTGATCACAATGCGATTGCCGATCGCCTGCGTCACCTCGTCTGGCGGCGTGGCGCTAACGTTGTAGACGATGTTGGCATTGGTGAAGGTGACAGCTTTATTGAACTCAGGCAGATAACGGGTTTTATCAAGATTGCCCGCCTGCAGCTGACCGATCAGCCAGTTGTTGTAGCTTTGCAGCTGGCTGGCGTTGGTGACGGTAAAGCTGGTGCTTTTGCCATCCAGCGTCTGCACGCTGAATGCGCCGTTATAGGTGGCGAGGTTTTGCACCTGATAGCTGCTGGTGGCCGATCCCGCGCCGTCCGGCGTAGCGGTGGCACCGAAAAAGCTGATGCGGTTATTGCTGTTCCAGTTCACCGTGCCGGTGCCGCTCACATCAAATAGCTGTGTCTGTTTAGCGGCCATGGTCCAGCTGTTGGTGCTGGCGCTGCTGAGCGCATTCGCCTGGCCGATATTCACATCCAGCGTACCGCCGGTAACATCCGCAACGCGCGCATCGATGTACTGCGCATCATTGACGTTCTGCACATCCGGCACGCTAGTGGCGCTGGTGACGGGCGCTAAGGCGACAAGACTGGCGGAGTTATATACCTGGAATGTGCTGTTGGTGCCGGTCGCGGGATCGGGCGTGGTGATCGCAAAGTTTTGCGGGCCGGGATCCAGGCGATCCTGATTGAGATACTGCGATCCCGAGGTGATCGCCACTTGCCCGAGCGTGGTGGTGACCGCGCCATCCGTTCCTGCCGTGAATGCCTGATTGCCGGTCAGACTTTCATTGCCGCTGCTGACGGTAATTTTACCGGTTTGGTTGTCATTATTTTCTGGTGTGTAAGTCCCCAACGTAACAGCCTGACTTTGCATTGCTGGATAGATCAGCAATTGCGCCGCCAACATCCCTAATGCGATAGGATTTAATGTAAACCTCATACTTCCTCCAGTGGGCGTGCAGCGTCCGCGCTGTTATTGCAACAGCGTTAAATTCTTCGCGTGGGGATAAAGCGGCAGATAATGACCAATCCCGTGTAGCAATCTAATTTGAGAACAACTGTGTGAAGAAATACGGTGCAGTGAAAAAAGGGATGGAATTGTTGTTATAGATTAATTGGCTTTAGGTATAGACTTTTTCGCTGGTGAGTGCAAAAGACAATTATGAGTAACCTATTGTCATCTCGGGGAATTAATTGCGATGCAGGTTGGATATTCTAAATAATTTGAGGCCATTTTAAATATTAGGTCTGGCTTTCTATCTCCTTAATAAAACCTTTATTTTTTGCTAACGCTTTACTTACAAACGGTACTTAAGCAGTGAATGTGGCTGTGACGGGTTAAGCGACTTGAGAGAGTTTAAAAGCGTGATCGTGATCACGGTTAGACCAGGTCACGCTTTATGCCGACCTGGTCGATATCCGTACTTCACTTAACTTAAATCCACATTGCGGGTGCCGCCCCACCAGGTAAAGGCGAACCCGCCAATCCACGCCACGATCAGCCCGGCGAGATACACCGCCATGCCGGCAAAAATGCCCTGCGATGAGGTCATTAGCGGCAATGTGACTAATCCTGAAGGGCCAAACACGGTGTTCATTCCCACTGGCAATCCCAGCCATGCCACCAGCCCGATAAAGAAGCCGCCCAGCGCACCGCCAAAACAGGCGGTGATAAAGGGTTTCAGACGCGGCAGCGTGACGCCATAAATCAGTGGTTCGCCGACACCGAGCAAGCCCGGCACAATGGCGCCTTTGATCTGTTTACGCAGCAGTGAGTCTTTATCCGCTTTGCACCATAACGCCAGTGACGCGCCGACCTGCCCGGCGCCGGCCATCGCCAGAATTGGGAAGAGCGAGTTAAAGCCCTGGGTTTCCATTAGCGCGAAATAGACCGGAATAAAGCCTTGATGAATGCCAAACATCACCGCGATCAAAAACAGTCCGGCCAGAATAGCGCAACCAAACGGATTGTTATTTAGATGAATGAACAACCATGACATGCCTTTAAATAATTCGCCGCCGATTGGCATAATCACCAGGAAAGTCACCGCGCCGGTAATTAATAACGTCAGCAACGATGTCAGGATCATATCGAGATTATCGGGAATGATTTTTCTCAGTTGTTTCTCAACCCAGGCACCAAATATTGCCGCCAGCAGCACGCCAATAATATTGCCGCGCGGATCGATCACCATGCCGAAGAAATCCTGCATCCCGCTGTAATAACCGACCGTCGCGTCAGGGACATAACCGAGCACAAACAGCGAGGCGATAATGGCCCCGTTGACGCCGGTACCGCCAAAGGCTTTCTGCGCGTTATAGCCAATCAAAATACTCAGGAAGGTGAACAACCCTTTGCCGAACACCTTCATGTACGCCACGGTATCCACCAGCCAGCGTGCATGATCGCCAGGCTGATTAAGGTGGAAGATCTGCTCAATCAGCGTGGCGAAACCCAGCAGCAAGCCGGCACCGATAAAACCGGGGATCAGCGGCGTAAAGATGGTGGCGAAGCAGGAGAGAAAACGGTGCAATGCGCTGGTCTGCTTTGCCTTCATCTGCTGCTTTTGCGCGCTGGCGATGGCCTGCAGATCGCCCGGCGCCTGTTGATTAAGCAGTGCCTGCATTTTCTCTGCTGCAGTTTGCGCTTTACCGGGACCGAGCACGATCTGCAGCTGCGCATCGCTGTCGATCACGCCCAGCACGCCCGGCAGCGTTTTGAGTGTGGCGCTATCCACTCGCGCGGCATCGTTTAGTGTCAGACGCAGGCGCGTCATGCAGTTGCCGCACTGCACCACATTACTGGCACCGCCCACCGCCAGCAAAATGTCGCGTACCAGATCTTCGGTAATGGCCGCCATTATTGCGCTCCTGCGTCACGCAAAGCGTTGCGAATGAAGCCCTGATTCTGACTCAGCAGCGATTTTGCTTCATCGGCCGTTAATCCCGCCAGCACCATGACAATCGCGGTTTTACAGTGCCCACTACACGCCGCCAACGCCTGCTGCGCGGTAGCATCGTCACAGTCGGTGGCTTGTTTAACGATGTTCACCTGGCGCTGCACCAGCTTCTGGTTGGTGGCTTCCACATCGACCATCAGATTGCCGTACACCTTGCCGCTGCGAATCATCGCGCCGGTGGTGAGCATATTCAACACCAGCTTCTGCGCCGTGCCGGCTTTCATGCGCGAAGAACCGGTGATCACTTCCGGGCCCACCACCGGCGTCAACGCCACATCCGCGGCCTGCGACATTGGGCTGTTAGGATTACAGGTTAACGCTGCGGTAAATGCGCCTTGCTGACGCGCATACGCCAGCGCGCCCAATACATAGGGCGTGCGGCCGCTGGCGGCAATCCCGACCAGCACATCGTTAGCGTTGAGATTGATATCACGCAGATCCTGCGCGCCCTGCTCCACGTTGTCTTCGGCGTTTTCCACCGCCTGCAGAATTGCGGTGTGGCCGCCAGCAATTAGCCCAACCACCTGGCTGCGCGGCGTGCCGAAGGTCGGCGGACATTCGCTGGCATCCAGAATCCCCAGACGACCCGACGTGCCTGCGCCGCAATAGATCAGGCGACCGCCTTTGCTGAAGGCGCGGGTGATGGCATCCACCACCTGCGCAATCTGCGGCACGATGGCCTCCACCGCCAGCGCCACTTTTTTGTCTTCATCATTGATCACCCGCAGCATCGCTTCGGTGGTCAGCTCATCAATGTTGTGGCTGGCGGGATTACGACCTTCGGTGATCATCTGGCTCAGATCGATCTGCATGAGACACTCCTGTGTGAGAATAATTTATTCGTAAAACTATATATCACACAGAATTGTTAATTCCTCTGCTGCGCGGGATTTTTTTGCTTTTTGCCGCAGCGGACATAAAAAAACCCGCCGAAGCGGGTCGTTTTCGTAGTTCAGGCGTTTGCCAATTCTTTGCGCGCTAACGCGGCCAAAAAACCACTTCTGGAACCATATTCACGATGGTGATCGACATAGCTATCAATTTTAGTTAACAGATTCTGCGGCAAGGTGATGTTGAGCTTTACTGCTTTGCCTTCATAGCGACTGAGATCGATATCGACAAAGGCCCAATAACCACCCTGACAATTTTCATCCTCAATATGCGTTTCAATGTTCGTTGCCACCGGCACCTCGTAACCCGCATCAGTCGACGACTCAACATGCGAATCAATCGCAGCAGAAGCATCGGTTAATGCATCATCCACTGTCTCGCCAGCAAAAAAACATCCAGAACGTCCGGTACAAAGCCAGAATAGGTGTTGCTTTCTGTCTTATGAAGATAAACGGGGAATCTCATGTTGAGCCCTCACTTGAAAATGATTTTAAAAAGACTTGAAGAAAATATGGGTAGTTATAGTGGGTATAGATTTAAGCAATGGTTTGAGGCAAAGGGTTATAAGACTTGTCTGTAGCAGGCATAAAAAAACCCGCCGAAGCGGGTTTCTGTGCGTAGTGGTCGCCATGAATGTCGACCACTACGGCGCAGGTGGTTAGCTGGCGCTTTGCGTGCGCAGCTGTTGCTCGTAGGCGGCGGCTTGTTTGGTGTCGAACTGGTCTTCCCAGCGCGCAATCACCAGCACCGCCAGCGCGTTACCGATCACGTTCAGCGCGGTACGCGCCATGTCCATGATGCGATCGACACCAGCGATAAATGCCAGGCCTTCCAGCGGAATGCCCACGCTGCCCAGCGTTGCCAGCAGCACCACGAAGGAGACGCCCGGCACGCCAGCGATGCCTTTCGAGGTCACCATCAGTGTCAGCACCAGAATGATCTCGTCGGTCAGCGACAGATCGATGCCATACAGCTGGGCGATAAAGATCGCCGCGATGCTCTGATACAGCGTTGAACCGTCGAGGTTGAACGAGTAACCGGTCGGCACCACGAAACTGGTGATGGCTTTCGGCGCACCGTAGGCTTCCATCTTCTGCATAATGCGCGGCAGCACGGTTTCTGAGCTGGAGGTAGAATAGGCAAGAATCAGCTCATCTTTCAGAATGCGCATCAGCGTGGTAATGCGCAGCTTACAGAAGCGCGCCACCGTGCCGAGCACCACGAAAGCAAAGAACAGAATTGCCACGTACACCAGCAGCACCAGCTTGGCGAGCGGATAGAGCGACGCAAAACCGAAGTTCGCAATGGTGACCGCAATCAGCGCAAACACGCCGACTGGCGCATAACGCATGATCATGTGCGTCACTTTAAACATGGTTTCGGAAATCGAACGGAATACCGTGACCAGCGGATCGCGATGTTCCGATGGCAGCGCCGACAGGCCCATACCAAACAGCACCGAGAAGAAGATAATCGGCAGCATGTCGCCCTTCACCAGCGAGGCGAAGATGTTCTGTGGGATCAGGGACAAAATGGTGGTGACCAGACCGTGCGGTGCACCCTGAACCGCTTCGGTGGTGGCTTCGTATTTAGAGATGTCCACCGTTGCCAGCGTTGACATATCTATGCCGCTGCCGGGTTGGAATACGTTGGCCAGCGTGATGCCGACCACAATGGCAAGGGTGGTGATCACTTCAAAATAGATAATGGTTTTAACACCAATACGTCCGAGCTTTTTCGCATCACCCACGCCAGCAATGCCGACAATCAGTGAGGAGATAACAATCGGTACCACAATCATCTTGATCAGATGAATAAAGATGTCACCCGCTGGCGTCAGAATGTTAGTGATTAACCATTCACGATCGTCGGGCTGATTATGCAGCACGGTTCCCACAATCACGCCCAGAATCAGCGCGACTAAAATCTGCCATGCAAGGGTGAACTTAAAACCTTTCATAACGCGTTATTTCCTCAGTTAAAAACCCCTTTGCTCTGCTGCGAAGGTGCAGGAGAAATGTCACACAGGGAAGTGAGCAAAAGCCCGATAAAATAGAGGGTTATTTATGACTACGTCGGTTACAGCTGTGCAGGCATTTTGCGCCTGCGGGGTGATGCAGTCTGAGTTGATACCTGCTGAACAGGGCCGAGATAAGTACCATTTTCACTACGGTAAATGCAACCCCCGGCGCGATAGCGCAAATCTTATTCAGGTTAGTAGCATAAAATGCTGACGAAGGTTAACGGCCATAACTCGCTGTTATGAAAAGTGTTAATTCGATAAGTTTCAGCATAGCTATGCAATATTGCGCAAAAAGCGGCCCGGCGCGTTTGCTGATTATTTGCACAACAGAGGCAGCGATCTCGTAGGCTTAAGGCAGAAGATCGCGCTGCTGGCGCGGCGTTTTTGCCCGCCGTTCGCCGGGGATTTGGCAGTGATAAAAGGTCGTGATCCAGACTACAAAACAGAAACAAAGCCCTGTCGTGGTCTTCAATTAACCATTGATTGACATATGATTAACATCTTCAAGGAGGTCAGCCATGAGCCAAATACACAAGCATCCCGTACCCGCTGCCATTGCAGCGAATGCTCTCATTAATGCCGATCAGTATGCGGCGCTGTATCAACAATCGGTTGACGATCCCGACACCTTTTGGGGTGAGCAAGGCAAAACCCTCGACTGGATTAAGCCTTATAGCAAAGTGAAAAATACCTCCTTTGCCCCCGGCAATATTTCGATTCGCTGGTATGAAGATGGCGCACTGAACCTCGCCGCGAACTGCCTCGATCGCCATCTCGCCACGCGTGGCGACCATCCCGCCATTATCTGGGAAGGTGACGACGCCAGCGAAAGCAAAACCATTACCTTCCGCGAACTGCATGCAGACGTCTGCCGCTTTGCCAATGTGCTCGACAGCCTGGGCGTGAAGAAAGGCGACGTGGTGGCGATTTACATGCCGATGGTGCCTGAAGCCGCCGTTGCGATGCTGGCCTGTGCGCGCATTGGCGCGGTGCATTCAGTGATCTTCGGTGGCTTCTCACCGGAAGCGGTCGCCGGACGCGTGGTCGATTCCAACGCCAAACTGATCATTACCGCCGATGAAGGCGTACGCGCCGGACGCAGTATCCCGCTGAAGAAAAACGTTGATGATGCCCTGAACAATCCAAACGTCACCACGGTGAAAAATGTGGTGGTGTTTAAGCGCACCGGTAAAGACACCGGCTGGCGCGAAGGCCGCGATCTGTGGTGGCACGATCTGGTGGCGAAGGCCAGCGATCAGCATGAACCGGTCGCCGTCGATGCCGAACATCCGCTGTTTATCCTTTATACCTCCGGTTCCACCGGCAAGCCGAAAGGCGTGCTGCACACCACCGGCGGTTATCTGGTGTATGCCGCCAGCACCTTTAAGTATGTGTTTGATTATCATCCTGATGATGTTTACTGGTGTACCGCCGATGTCGGCTGGATCACCGGCCACAGCTATCTGATTTACGGTCCGCTGGCGTGCGGCGCGACCACGCTGATGTTTGAAGGCGTGCCGAACTGGCCAAAACCAAGCCGCATGGCGGAAGTGGTGGATAAACATAAGGTGACGCTGCTGTATACCGCGCCAACCGCGATTCGCGCGCTGATGGCCGAAGGCGATAAAGCGATTGAAGGCACCGATCGCAGCAGCCTGCGCATCATGGGTTCGGTGGGTGAACCGATCAACCCGGAAGCCTGGGAGTGGTATTACAAGAAGATTGGCGACAGCCGTTGCCCGATCGTCGATACCTGGTGGCAAACCGAAACCGGCGGCTTCATGATCACGCCGCTGCCGGGCGCGACCGAACTGAAAGCCGGTTCCGCTACTAAACCGTTCTTCGGTGTGCAGCCAGCGCTGGTGGATAACGAAGGCAATCCGCTCGAGGGTGCCACCGAAGGAAACCTGGTGATTGTCGATTCCTGGCCGGGCCAGGCGCGTACGCTGTATGGCGATCACGATCGTTTCGAACAGACCTACTTCTCCACTTTCAAAAATCGCTACTTCAGCGGTGACGGCGCGCGCCGTGATGAAGAGGGTTATTACTGGATCACCGGCCGCGTCGATGACGTGCTCAACGTCTCCGGCCACCGTCTCGGCACCGCCGAGATTGAATCGGCGCTGGTGTCGCATCCGAAGATTGCCGAAGCGGCGGTGGTGGGCATTCCGCACAGCATCAAAGGCCAGGCAATCTATGCGTATATCACGCTTAACCACGGCGAAGAGCCGTCGCCAGAGCTGTATACCGAAGTGCGTAACTGGGTGCGTAAAGAGATTGGCCCAATTGCCACGCCGGATGTGCTGCACTGGACCGACTCGCTGCCAAAAACCCGCTCCGGCAAGATTATGCGTCGCATTCTGCGCAAAATCGCTACGGGCGATACCAGCAATCTCGGCGATACCTCTACGCTGGCCGATCCGGGCGTGGTAGAGAAATTGCTGGAGGAGAAACAGTCCATCACCATGCCATAACCGGCTTCTGTTGTAGGGGCGACCATTTGGCCGCCCTTATATGCCACGTATTTCTGAGTTCGCACAACTTATAAAACTAGAATATTCAGCCAGTTAAATCACTTTACCGTGAGATATCTGTCTGCCTTGCCTCTGGAGAAAATGTGATGAACGAAACCCCTGAACAGGAAGCAGTCTGGCAACAAGTCGAGAATAATCCGCGTTTTCATGAACTGGTGCACAAGCGCCAGGCGTTTGCGCTGCTGCTCAGCGTGATCATGCTGGTGCTCTATATCGGCTTTATTCTGCTGATCGCTTTTGCGCCCGCCTGGCTCGGTACGCCGCTGCACGCGGGCACTAACGTTACGCGCGGCATTCCGATTGGTGTCGGTTTGATCGTGATGTCATTCGTGCTGACCGGCGTCTACGTGTGGCGCGCCAACGGCGAGTTTGATCGTCTGACCAAACAGATCCTGAGCGAGGTAAAATCATGAAGCGCCTGCTTTCGATATTTCTCGCGGTAGTGCCCGCCAGCGTGTTTGCCGCCGATGCCATTACCGGCGCGGTGCAACGGCAAGCCACCAACTATGAAGCCATCATCATGTTCGTGGTGTTTGTCGCGGCGACGCTCGGCATCACCTATTGGGCCTCGAAACGCACCCGCTCGCGCAGCGATTACTACACTGCAGGCGGCAATATCACCGGTTTCCAGAATGGCCTCGCCATCGCCGGTGACTTTATGTCCGCCGCCTCTTTCCTCGGTATTTCTGCGCTGGTTTACACCTCAGGTTACGACGGGCTGATCTACTCGCTCGGCTTCCTCGTCGGCTGGCCGATGATCCTGTTTTTGATTGCCGAACGTCTGCGTAACCTTGGGCGCTACACCTTCGCCGATGTCGCCTCCTATCGCCTCGCGCAGAAACCGATTCGCACGCTGTCAGCCTGCGGCTCGCTGGTGGTGGTAGCGCTGTATCTGATCGCGCAGATGGTGGGTGCCGGTAAGCTGATCCAGCTGCTGTTCGGCCTTGATTACCATATCGCAGTGGTGATGGTCGGGATTCTGATGGTGCTGTACGTGCTGTTCGGCGGCATGCTGGCGACCACCTGGGTGCAGATCATCAAGGCGGTGCTGCTGCTGTTTGGTGCCAGCTTTATGGCGATTATGGTGATGAAAGCCACCGGCTTCAGCTTCAACACGCTGTTCACCGAAGCGATGGCGGTGCACCCAAAAGGCGCGGCGATTATGCAGCCGGGCGGGCTGGTGAAAGATCCCATCTCGGCGCTGTCATTGGGTCTCGGCTTGATGTTCGGTACCGCCGGTTTGCCGCATATTCTGATGCGTTTCTTCACCGTGGCCGATGCGCGTGAAGCACGTAAAAGCGTGTTCTGGGCCACCGGCTTTATGGGCTACTTCTACTTCCTGACCTTTATTATTGGCTTCGGCGCGATTTTGCTGGTGGGATCGAATCCAGCCTTTAAAGACGCCAGCGGCGCGCTGCTCGGCGGCACCAACATGGCAGCGGTGCATCTGGCGAACGCGGTTGGCGGCAGCCTGTTCCTCGGCTTTATCTCGGCCGTGGCCTTCGCCACCATTCTGGCGGTGGTGGCAGGTCTGACGCTGGCGGGAGCTTCGGCAGTTTCACACGATCTCTACGCCAGCGTGATCCGTGAAGGTAAAGCGACGGAACGCGATGAACTGCGCATCTCGAAGATCACCGTGCTGGTGTTAGGTGTGGTGGCGATTGCGCTGGGGATTCTGTTTGAGAAACAGAACATTGCCTTTATGGTCGGTTTGGCGTTCTCGATTGCTGCCAGCTGTAACTTCCCGATTATTCTGCTGTCGATGTACTGGTCAAAACTGACCACGCGCGGCGCGATGGTGGGCGGTTGGCTGGGACTCGTTACTGCGGTACTGCTGATGATCCTTGGCCCAACGATTTGGGTGCAGGTGCTCGGGCATGAGAAACCGATCTATCCGTATGAGTATCCGGCGCTGTTCTCAATGCTGGCGGCATTTATCGGTATCTGGCTGTTCTCAATTACCGACCATTCTGCTCGTGGTGCCCAGGAACGTGCCCGCTTCCGTGGGCAGTTTATTCGCTCACAGACGGGGATTGGGATTTCGCAGGGGAAATCGCATTAAGTCCGTGCTGGCTTTCCCTCACCCTAACCCTCTCCCATAGATGGGAGAGGGAACCGATCGGCGCGTTTTCTCCTTCTCCCGCTTGCGGGAGAAGGCCGGGATGAGGGACAGACCGCACCCAAACAAAAATGGCGACCCATTGGGCCGCCATTTTTCATTCTAATTTAAACAATTAGAAACGCAGTGATGCGCCTACATACGGGCCATCGACCAGTACGTTATCTTTGCGGCTACCTTTGTTGTTCAGCTCAATGTACTGATAACCCACACGCAGGTTCAGCAGCGAAATCGGCGTGAAGCTCAGGCCGCCTGAGGCTTCCTGGTAGCTATCCAGACGATCAGAGAACGCTTCTGGCGCATAGTAATATTCGCCGTACAGGCCCCACATACTGTTGAAGCTGTATTGCGCTGCGCCACCGACTGCCACGGTGAAGCCATCACGACCATCTTCCGGATGGGTGAACAGCGCTTTCGCGGTAGGCGCAATGCGGAAATCACCCACGTCGATGTTATAGCCGAGGCCCGCACCGTAGGTGCTGCCATCGTGATCGCTGCGCAGCCAGTTGCCTTTCAGGAATAGGCCCGGTGAAGTGGTGCCGAGGCCAAGGTTCAGGTTGGTGCTATGCTCACCCACGTCAACACTGCCCTCAATTGCCTGTGCGCCGCTGCTCAGCAGTGCCAGACCCAAAACACTTCCAGTAACAAGTTGCTTTAACATGTGATTCCACTCCATGAAGGACAATTAATTCGGCGGCAAGGGTACCAGCCTGGCGACGAGAGACAACATTATTTGGAAAGCTTTACGTAAAAATGGATTACGGCGGGGAAAAAAGTGGCCCTTAAAGGCCACTTTTCAGATTAGAAGCGCCAGGCTGCGCCGATAAAAAGACCATCAATCGCACGATGGGTTTTATATTCGTGCAAGCCACTGCCGAGATAGCGGTAACCGGAACTCAGCGTTAACCAGTGGGCCGGTTGGTAGTAAACTCCGGCTTCAAACTGATGCAGATGATCCAGCTTATAGGTGCTGAAGTTAGGCGCCATGCTGAAATCGAGGTAGAGCCAGGTATGGCGCGCTTGTGGCAGTGGAGCCATCGCGCGTATACCCGCATTCACGCCGTAGCTGGACGTTTTATCATGGTTCAATTCAGCCCAGAACAAAGCGACGCGCGGCACAATGCGCATAGCGCCTACAGCCACGCCGTAACCCAGATTGGCGTCCAGCAATTCTGACTGATGTTTGGCATTCACGTATTCCACGCCATATTGCAGGCCTGGCGCGGTTTTTTGGCTGTTGATGGCGGCCGCAAAGAAATCACTGCCCCCCTTCACGCCGATTTCCTGAGCAGTTACCCCAGCGGAGGCCAACAGGAGCCCCATTGCAAAATACTGACTTTTCATTTTTCGCTTCCTTATCGTTTAAGCGGGCAAACAATAAGCAAAGCGATCGGGCTGCTGTATGAGCAATGACTCAAAACCAGCGGATTACGATACCCAAAGTAAGTGGCTTAACAGTGGCGCGAGAATGACGGTGACGACGCCAGACAGCATCATTACCAGGCTCGACACCACGCCTTCCTGCTGGCCGAGTTGATACGCGCGTGCGGTGCCTGCGCCATGTGATGCAGCACCAAAACCCGCGCCTTTAGCCACGCCCTGCTTGATGGCGAGACGCAGAAACAGCACGTCGCCCACCGCCATACCAAACACACCGGTGATCACCACAAACAGCGCCACCAGATCCGGCTGGCCGCCAATCGGCTGCGCGGCTGCCAGCGCAAACGGCGTGGTGATTGAGCGTACCGCCAGGCTACGCTGAATGGTTTCCGGTAACGTCAGCCAGCGCGCCAGCCACACTGAACTGCATACCGCCACCAGCGTGGCCGTCAGCACGCCCACGCTCAGCGACAGCCAGTGACGCTTGATGATCTCAAGGTTCTCATACACCGGCACGGCAAATGCCAGCGTCGCCGGGCCAAGCAGCCAAATCAGCCAGTGGCTTTCAGCGATGTAATTTTTCCAGCTGACGTGAGTGAGCAGCAACAGCGCCACCAGCACCAGCGGCGTCAATACCAGCGGCATCAACAGCAGCGTGCGCCAGCGGCGATAAAGAATTTTGTTGAGGTAGTAGACCAGCAGCGTGAACGCCAGACACAGCAGACTAATCAGCAGATCATTCATGATGCGCCTGCTTGCGTGCGGCGCGCGCCAGTTCGAAGCGATATAAACGATCAACCACCAGTGACGTCGAAGCCAGCACCAGCAAGGTACTGACGCCGATCACCACGCAGATGCGCCAGCCTTCACTGCGCAGCAAATCGCTGTAGTTCACTACCGCCACCACCGCTGGAATAAAGAACAGCAGCATTTCTGCCAGCAGCCAGTTGGCGCCAGCTTTCACCCAGCGCAGCGGCACGATGCGCGTCATGATCAACACCAGCAGCAGCACCATGCCCATCACGTTGGCGGGCAGCGGCAGATGCAGCCAGCTCACCAGCCTGTCGCTGAAAATAAACAAACCGACATACAGCACCAGCTGCAGCGGAACAAAGGTACGTTGCAGGAGATCCGTTCTGCGCGGACTTAATGCCATCATTGCTTGTTACCTGGATGAAGAATTGAGGTGCCCAGTATAAATCCGCCGCAAACTGTGAAAGAAATGAATTAAAATTATTCAAACTATGCCAAAAAGGAATGTTTATGGATGTGCGCGCCCTGCGCTACTTCACTGAAGTGGTGCGCCAGCAAAGCTTCACCCGCGCCGCTGAGAAGCTGTTCGTGACGCAGCCGACCATCAGCAAAATGCTGCGCCAGCTGGAAGAGGAGCTCGGCTGCACCTTACTGCTGCGCGAGGGCCGCAAACTGCATCTAACGGATAGCGGTCAGGCGGTTTACCAGCGCGGACTGGTGATTCTGCAAGAGTTCCACCAGCTTGAAGCGCAGTTGGGCGATATCAACCAGCTGAAAACCGGCGAGCTGCGGCTGGGTATTCCACCGATGGTCGGCATGCAGATGGCCGGTTCAATCTCCGCCTTTCGCCGCCGTTATCCTGGCGTACAGCTGAAAATATCCGAGTTCGGCGGACTGACGGCGCAGCAAGCGGTGCTGAGTGGCGCGCTGGATATCGCCCTCACCGCGCTGCCGATCGAATCCGAACTGCCGCTCAATACGCTGGAGCTGATGCACCATCCGCTGTGCGTGCTGCTGCCGCGCAGTGAACAATGGCGCGATCACCGTAAAGTCGGTTTGGCAGAGTTAGCTGAACATCCGCTGCTGATCCTCAATGAAGAGTTCGCCTTGAATCGCCAGATTCGTAGAGCGTTTCAACGCCAGAACCTGACGCCAACTATTGCGCTGCGCAGCGCGCAGTGGGATTTTCTCGCCGCGATGGTGCAGGCGGGTATGGGACTGGCGATTCTGCCGGAGCCCATTTGTCAGCGGCTGGATAAGCAGTCGCTGCTGTGGCTGCCGCTGGAATCGGAACTGCAGTGGAGTTTGGGGTTGATTTGGCGGGAAGGCAGTTATCTGTCGCGCAGCGCCGAGGCGTGGATTGCGTGCTGCCGTGAACACTGGCCGGATAGTGCGCCGCGGCTGTCGGTGTGAAAACAACCGCAGCACATTGGCGTAGCGGCGCAATGTTTTGCGCCGCTACCGATGAACAATATGGCTTACTGCTATTCCTCTTTCTCAATCAGCAACGCTTCCAGCAGATCAAGATCGTGCAGCAGTTTCTGCATTGTCTCGTTGGAGATCTCCTGTGTGGCGCGCAGATGATAGACCTCGGCGCGTTCGGCACGCAGCGCATTGAGGCGGAAACGACGCTCGAGATTTTCGGCAAATTGCGCCTGCTCAATATCGTTTTTCCCCTCCGCGCGACGACGCAGGTTACCAATCACGCGCAGGCTGACCTCTTTCAGCAGCTCAGGATCGATGTTCTCTTCGGTGTCGCTCTCAAGACGCTGCTCCATTTTATGCAGGCTCTCAATCGCCACACCCGCCATCGCGGCACGCGCAAACTGAATCTCACGACGATGGCCGACCTTATCGATGCTTTCCACGTCGCGCAGCAGAATCGGCAGCAGCACCACGCCAACCAGCAGCGACACCAGAATCACGCCGGTAGCGATGAACACCAACTCATAGCGCGCCGGGAACGGATCGCCGTTGCTCAGGAACAGCGGAATCGACAGCACACCGGCCAAGGTAATGGCACCGCGCACGCCGGCAAAAGAGGCAATCAGCAATTCACGCAGTGAGTAATTGGTAAACTCCAGCGGCTTCTTCTTCAGCAGACGCATGCTGGTGCGCTTCATGATCCACAACCACCCGAAACGCACCACCATCAGCGCGGCGTACACCAACAGAACGTCGGTAAACAGCATCCACAGTTCCACGTTAGGATCGGCTTGCGCCTGCGCAATCGAGGTGGAAAGGATGTCGGGCAGCTGCAGGCCGAGCATCAGGAACACCATGCCGTTAAACACGAACTCCAGCATCTGCCACACGCTGTTCGCGCGCAGACGCATCGCCAGCGGTGCCTGGCGGATAATGCCGGAACGCGTAATGGTCATACCGGCGGCGACGGCGGCGAGAATGCCCGACACGCCAAGGTGTTCCGCAATCAGGTACGAGGCGAACGGTAACAGCAGCAGCAGCACGGTCTGTGTTGCCGGGTCATCCCCGCTCCAGCGGCTCAGCAGACGCAGCGAGCGGCCATACAGCCAGCATATCGCCACACCAGCGACCAAACCGCCGACCGCCACTTTGAGAAACTCAACGCTGGCGCCGCCCCACGTAAACACCATGGTGCCCATCGCCACCGCGACGGCAAACTTCAGCGATACCAGGCCCGACGCGTCGTTCATCAGGGCTTCGCCCTGCACAATCGACATAATTTTTTTCGGGATGCGTCCTTCACCGACAATGCCGGACAGCGCCACGGCATCAGTTGGCGAAAGCACCGCCGCCAGCGCGAAGGCGGGAATCAGCGGAATCCCTGGCACCAGCCAGTAGATCAGGTAGCCAATCCCGACCACCGTGATCAGCACCAGAACCAGCGCCAGCCCCATGATTTCGCGACCGTGATGCAGGAACTCGTTTATCGGCGTTTTCCAGCCATCCGCAAACAGCAGCGGCGGAATGAACAGCACGAGGAAAAGTTCCGGATCAAAATCGACATGCAGGCCGAAGACGGGAAATGCGAGCAGAGCACCGGCGGCAATTTGCACCAGCGGCAGGGGAATTTGAAACGGCAGAATACGTGCCGCCACGCTGGAGAGTGAAACCACCAGCGTCATGATGAGAATAGTAAAGAAGATTTCCATGCTTTCCTTAGGCGAATCAATTTCATTAAAGCGATGTTGTTGCGTGGGAAAGTGTAAAACAAAACGCCGCACAGCGGAGCAACCCGATGTGCGGCGTGATGCAGAAAGCGAATAATCCTGGAATTATTCAACTTTCAGGTCAGATGGCCCAGCCACCGGCATAGAACGCGACCAGCGCGACAGCAATCACCACGGTGCCCACGTTCAGCTTGCGCCACTCACCGGCAAACAGGCGTCCAATCACCAGTGAAGCGAAGCCGAGCATGATGCCGGTGACGATGTTGCAGGTCAGCACGATGAACACGGCGGTCAGCAAGCCGGACATCGCATCAACGAAATCGTTGAAGTCGATTTTTGCCACGTTACTCAGCATCAGTAAGCCAACGTACATCAGCGCCGGCGCGGTCGCGTAAGCCGGAACCAGATAGGCCAGCGGCGACATAAACAGGATCACCAGGAACAGCAAACCCACCACAATCGCCGTCAGACCGGTTTTACCACCCGCCGCCGTGCCCGCCGCCGATTCGATATAGACCGCAGCTGGCGAAGCGCCGACCAAGCCGGCAAACAGGCTGCTGACGGAATCGGTGGTTAACGCACGACCGCCGTTGATAATCTGCCCCTCTTTATCCAGCAGATTCGCCTGCCCCGCGACCGCGCGGATGGTACCGGTGGCATCAAAGACCGCGGTCATCACCAGCGCCAGCACGCTTGGCAACACCACCGGTTGCAGCGCGCCCATGATATCGAGGCTAAACATCGCTGATTGCCCGTTAGCATCCTTCAGGCTCGGCATGGCAAACAGACCTTGATAGGTCACCGCCGGATCGAAAATCAGGCCGAGAATCGAGATGGCGATGATGGTCAGCAGAATGCCGCCCGGCACGCGGCGTTTTTCCAGACCAAAAATCGCCGCCAGTCCCACCAGCGACATGATCACCGGGAACGAAGCGAATTGACCCAACGCCACCGGCAAGCCCGGAGCCGGATTTTTCACCACTAAACCAATGCCGTCAGCGGCGATCAGCAGCAGGAACAAGCCGATACCTACGCCGGTGCCGTGCGCTACGCCCATTGGCAAGTTGCGCAGTATCCATGCGCGGATGCCGGTGACCGAAATCAGCGTGAACAGCAAGCCCATCAGGAACACCGCACCAAGCGCCACCGGCACGCTAATGTGCTGGCCGAGCACCAGGCTGAACGCGGTGAAGGCGGTCAGCGAGATGGCGCAACCAATCGCCATCGGCAGATTGGCCCACAAACCCATGATGATCGATCCAAAACTGGCGACCAGACAGGTAGCAACGAACACCGCCGTTGGCGAGAAGCCCGCTTTGCCCAGCATGCCGGGCACCACGATGACGGAGTACACCATCGCCAGAAACGTTGTCAGACCCGCCAATACTTCCTGACGCACGCTGCTGCCGCGTGCAGAGATATTGAACCAGGCGTCCAGTTTTCCACTGGCCGGGCGCGATTCGCCAGACATAATTCTTCCTCAATTTTTTTGTGATGTGAGTCGCCGCGCGGCGCACGTTTGCCGTTCCCTGATGGCGGTTTTTCATGATGAAAATCCAGGCAAACGTTTACGTCGCCGCGTATTCCAGGCCGTAAAGGGGGACGCGGAAAAAAGGCAAACGATTATCTGGCGTTTGCCCTGGGGTTTTCAACTCTTAATCACGGGTATTGCAGGATAAATCCAGGCAACTCACCCCGCAGGGCCGCCAATTATGGCGGCCTGGCTGAACTCAGCGGCTTAACTCAATCGCGCCGCCCTGCTGGATCGCCCGTTGCCAAGCCGCGCGCTGCTGCATGGTTTCCAGCCAGCGGGCGGTGGCGGGCGTATCACGTAGGGAACCACGCAGTTGCAGCGCCAGCAGCGGGAAGCTCATCTGCACATCGGCGATGCTAAAACGTGAACCGGCAAAAAACGCATGCTGCGTGAGATGCTCTTCAATTACCCGACCATGTAAAGCCAGCTGTTTATTCAGCCAGGCTTTCTGAATCCCTTTGCTCAGGGCGATGCCGGCCGGGCGCAGCAGCCACGGCACCGGCTTTTTGCCAAACTGCGCAAACACCAGTTTCATTACCAGTAATGGCATCAGCGAACCTTCGGCATAGTGCAGCCAGTAGCGCGCCTGAATCTGCTCATCTTCATGACTCAACGTCAGCTGATGTTCGCTGTCGTACTTCAGTTGCAGGTATTCGAGAATTGCGCCTGATTCGGCAATCACGCGATTGCCGTCGGTGATCACCGGAGATTTGCCCAGCGGATGCACTTTCTTTAGGGAATCGGGTGCCAGCAGGCTGTTTTCACGCTGATAGCGTTTGATTTGGTAAGGCACCGCGAGCTCTTCCAGTAGCCATAACACGCGATGCGAACGGGAGTTTTCCAGATGGTGAACGGTGATCATACGGTTTCCTTGCCGGTAAAAGTGTTCCGCCAAGTATAGTCGATCAGCGTTTTTGCTCGTCCTGTTCCGGATCGAGTAACACCGCGCCCGAACCTTGCTCGCCCAACCGGTCACCGGGATTGCGCAGCGGGCAATCGCGCATCGATAAACAGCCGCAGCCAATGCAGCCATCAAGATCGTTACGCAAGCGCGTGAGGGTTTCGATGCGTTTATCCAGCTCCTCGCGCCAGTGCTGCGTCAGCGCGTCCCACTCTTGTGTCGACATCCGTTTATTAGCCGGCACATGCGTCAGGCTGTCGCTCACCGTCGCCAGCGGAATGCCAATGCGTTGTGCAATTTTGATGATGGCAACGCGACGCAGCACGTCACGGCTGTAGCGACGTTGGTTGCCGCCGTTGCGCGAGCTACAGATCAATCCTTTGGTCTCATAGAAGTGCAGCGCAGACACCGCCACGCCGCTGCGCTTCGCCACTTCACCCGGCGTCAAAACCGGCTTCGGGTAATTGCGTTCTTTTTTCATTTAGGGCCTTTACCTCAAGTTAACTTGAGGAATTATACTCGCACCCCAGCAAAACTTCGAATTTCTTACCAGGCAAAAAACATCAGAAGGATGAGGCTATGATGCAACAGGAAATCATTCATTCGCTGTCCAACTGGATCGATCAGAATCTGGATAAAGCGCTGTCAATTGATGAAGTCGCGGCAAAATCAGGTTACTCAAAATGGCATCTGCAGCGTATGTTCCGCGCCGTCACGAAACAAACGCTGGGTGGCTATATTCGCGAACGTCGTCTGACGCTGGCCGCTGAAGCGCTGCGTCAAACCCAGCGTCCGGTGTTCGATATCGCGATGCAATACGGTTATGACTCGCAGCAGACGTTCTCGCGCGTGTTCCGCCGTCAGTTCTCGCAAACGCCAACCGCTTATCGTCATACCATGCGTCGCCAGGCGATGATTCACCGTCCGCGTTTGCTCAGTTTTGACTGTGCAGACAACAACATGACCAGTTTTGCCCAGCGTACCACCGGCGAGTGCTGCCCGGTTAGCTAACCCTTTCTGCGCGCCCCTTGCGGGCGCACCTCGCTCTTCCTGCCTGTTTTTTCCTCAGTTCGATAAAAATCTTTCTACCTGACCCGGTATAAATTTTGTTCAAAATTTAAAATCGAGTGATATAATGTGAGCCAAGTCACACTTTTCTGTCTTCAGTTAGACGGCCAGAAGGACTTCCCTGACCTTCCTTCTTAGCCGCCAGTGATGTCGATTGAATGTCGGGGATATCACTGATTCTAAGAGGTTTTTGCAGATGGCCACCCTAACCACCAGTTTGATTGTAATGCGCTGGGAACTCCTGAGTGCGGTAATGATGTTTTTCGCCAGCACCATGAAAATTCGACTGCGCCAGAACAGTCATCACGTGATGGCGCTGCTGTGCGGTGGCATCGGCGTTGGCATGTCCTGCTGGTTTGTGACCGGCCTGCTCGGTATCACGCTGAGCATGGAGAATCTGCATAACTTTATGGAAATCTCCAAAAACGCTTTTATTGAAGTGATGAGCCAGACGCCAACCGATTGGCCAATGCCTTAATCGCCGCCAATAAAAAACCCCGCCGAAGCGGGGTTTTTTATTTTGCTGTGTGATTCTAAATTTTCTTCAATACGGCCGGAATGGTCACTTCCGCCACCGTGATGCCCGGTATCTTCGCACCGCGACGATCCTGAATCCACATATCACCCATCATTTGGTTTAGCCCGCGATCCAGACCGGTCACCAAACCCGCGCCCGGCGTGAAGGTTAATTCGCCGAAGTAGATCTGCTCGTTATCGATGTACCAATCCACGCGCACATAATCGAAATCGCTCGCCAGCTTTTTACTCAACGCCAACGCGTGCTGCAACGAGGCCATTTGCGGCGTCACATCCAGGCCGGTATCACGAATTTTGTGATACGCCTCGTTGAGGTTGTTGACGTAGAAGTTCATCGACAACAGCGGATTGCAGCGGTTGTAGATCACCTGCAGCACATACTCAAAGCTGCCGTCGCGCTTGTTGAACATATGGAACTTGTAGTCAATCGGTGCCGATTTACCATCGCCAATGTACTGCTCCACCAGAATGCGTGGCTTGATGTAGCGATAGTGAATCTCGCGCGCTTCATTGGCGAAATCGGTCTTCAGCCAGCGATGGCAATCGTTGATAATCTGCTGCTTCTTCAACGCATCCGGCTCTTCCAGCAGGATCTCCACCATGTTGGAGGCGTGATTCGGCTTGATAACGGTATTTTTCCAGCTCGGCAGCGTGTGCAATGAGCTGGGATCGCTGGTCTCGTAAACCAGCGGGATCAGGTATTCGCTGCCCACTTTATCGGCGATATATTCACGCACCGAATATTTGTCCGACAGACGACCATAAATCTGATAATCGCCATGGATGAATTTGCGATACAGCACCTTCTCGTTAAACACTTTCGGCTCGCGCAGATTAGGCAATTTGCGGAACTTGTGAAAATAGTAGATACGATCCTGGTATGCCCAGGGCATCTTCTTGATGAAGTACTGAACGCTTCTTCTGAGTTCATCTTTCAACTTGAGCATATCTGACCTCATTTGTAGGTTTTGTAGTTGAGTGAGGAAACCTGGATTTTTTGGATGACGCCGTTTTTGAAGAAGTAATTCATTACGGTAAGAGACAGCAATTCTGAGATGAAAACGCTCCATGCGGCACCCATGATGCCGTAGCTCTGGATCAGCCACCACGACAGCGGCAAGCTGATGACCATCAGGCAAACGATTTTCTTCAACAGATAATTAAACCCGCCTTCTTTGACCATGTAGCGATACGCTACGGTCCCCATCGCCGAAAAGCAGGTTGCTAACGACAACAACGTAATGAGACTTCCTGACTGTGTGTACTCGTGACCATATAAAGCGATGATGATTTTTTCGCCGTACATCGCGATCACCGCTAACAACAACAATGAAACACCCATGACATAACCATTAAGCCGTGCTGTCAGCTTGATGGCGGTTTCTCCACGCTCACGGAAGATTTCCGAAAAGCAGGAAGTGATGATGGCGACCGGGATAAAAATCCAGGAGGCCGAAATGGTATTGGCGGCGGCGAACAACCCAAGATCGCGCGCTGAGGCGATGCCTGCCAGGAACATCTGTGCCGCTTTCACCTGCACCGAGATAAAGATGCTGGAGATGGCCAGCGGCAATCCGGCGTACAGCAAATAGCGCAGATAGGTGTTGCGCTTATCCTGCGGCGGCGCCACATCCTGATTTTCGCGATAAAAGTTAAAACGCTTAATGACGTACGGCACCAACGTGACGGCGACAATCGAAACGGTCAGCCATAGCGGATTGAGGTGCAGCCAGGCAATGGCGAAACTTAAGCTGAAGCCCAGCAGCAATCCGACAGAGTTGGCGATGGTATTCAGCCGCGACGCTAAGCGCGCATTGTTGTAGACACTGAAGGTGTCCTGCGTCACGAAAACCGAAGAGATAAACGAGGCCAGTGCAAAAGCGAGGAAGTTTTCCTGCATGTTGTACCAGACCCAAATCAAGACGGGCAGCGATGTGAGCAACAGCAAAACCATGCGCATGTTGCGCGCTACGGTCATCAGGCGTAGACCTTTCGGTGCACTCTTACTGATACGTTTAAACAGAATGGTTTCCGTACCGAAAATCGCCACGGTCTGCACCATGGAAAACAGTGAGGTCGAAAACGCCATTTGGCCAAAGATGGTTGGACCAAAGGATTTTGCCACGTAGGAGGTCACAAATATGACGCCGAACACGGAGACGATCTTTTCAGACATCATCCAGGCGGCATTCGACATTACGCTCAATTTCATTGACTGATCCTTAGTATTACGAACTACAACAACTTTCGGTACAACGTCCTTGAAATGAATTAACAAGCGCTCAGTGGGCCTGACTTAATTTATTAACTTCAAACCAAACTGGTCCGAAAAATGAGACTCGCGTCAGCAATTAGGAATTATATTCAGGAAAATTCCGATTATATCCGGTGCGAAACTCGGTGGATGTAAACGATTTCAGCCTAAATTCTAAGCAAACGTTTACTGGCATACCCTGACATTTCTGCAAGTGGTTTATGCCGATTTTCCAATGAATGTAGTATTTTTCTGCATTTGGGATGGAGAGAATTTATATCAAAAACCTAAAGCCAGGAAGGCGTTCAATGCCATTCGGAATAAAATAAGATTTATCCCATGATGATATTTCTTCTAAATATCTTAATTTAACCCTCGCAATTCAAATCGCGCACTTTAATACTGCATTAATAGTGTTTTTGCAGTGCCAGATATTAATACAGTAATTCTCATCCACTAATTGATAAGAAAGGTAATAGCATTTATGAGAAAGTCACGATATAGCGAAGAGCAAATCACAAATGCCATTAAAGCTTCTGAAACGGGAGTGAAAGTCAGGGAGATTTGTGAGGAGCTTGGCATTTCCGAGGCCACTTTCTATAGCTGGAAGAAGAAGTTTTCTGGGCTCTCTTCCGAAGAAGGTAGAAAAATCAAGGAGCTGGAAGATCAGCTACTTAACCTCACGCGTGAGCTGCAATCACTGAGTTCCGATAAAGAGATGCTGCAAAGCGTATTGAAAAACTTCTTCACCACCAATGAAAAGCGTCAGGCGGTTAACTTTCTGCAAACGACATTCGACATAGGTACCCGTCGTAGCTGCCGTTTACTGGATATTAGCCGTAGCGTTTATCATTATCCTGCAGGTACAGATAATCGCTAATACCATTAAGGCCGATGTTATTTGACCTAATGCTGAGATTTGTTCTTACCAGAAGATATGAAGATCATTTAATACGGCGTTCACAACATAACAATTCGCACCAATTTTTCCTGATGAATACCATCGCGGAATTGCTTCCTTTTTTGCGGTAAAATAGATTCACATCAGCAAAAGTCTCTCTATTCAAGCCATTCTAACGAAGTCCAATCTCATTTCGGTGAGATTGGCGCTTCGATTATTACTTTACCAACATTAATCATCAGTCCTGAATGCGGATAGTTCTGTTAAGCATTAATGAACAACCGCGTGTAACCGCTCACACACAACCTCTGTTTTCATCTGGATCTGTTCTGAGATCGATTCGTCAATCGTTTGACGCGCGTAGACCATAATTCCCTCTGCTGTTGCCAGGAATAATCCTGATAACAAAGGTTACCTGCCCTAAACAATTACGGCCAAAAAGCGGGAAATAAGTTAAATTCCTGCACCCTATTCATCGCTACGCTTAATGGTTTTTTGCCAAAGGTTAATGGAATCTTTCTTAACATCTCACGATTCCCTTAAGCAAAAAGTGGTTTTCAAGTGCCAATCTTCAGTGCCAAATGGCAATAAAAGGTAGGTTAGATGCATGTTTTTGCGCGTTAATGCGTCGGTTTTTTCCGCTTTAGGGCCTGCGATAGCCAGGAAGATCGGAGATTCGTGAAGGTTCAGGAAGCCTTAATACGGTTAAACACTCATGCGCCGGATGAAACGGTATGACTTTTTATGACAAATCAGCGCTAAAAAGAGGGCTGCAATTAGCCAAAATGTTATATCGATGGCCAGCTGAGCGCCTGAATGGGCGAAGAGGCGAGTGAAAAGGGTTAGTCAAATTCTTAAAATACAGCGTAGTACGCTGCCGAAATGATTTTTCAGCAGCGCTGATTTTGATGACCTATACCGCAGTGATGTGCGGCTGGGGTTTAATACGCATCGCGTAGATCACGCCAATAATCAAACAACCAATGCCAAGCGCGGTTAGTAACGGCGGCCAGCTTTGTCGCCACAGGAATGTCCACAGCAAACCGGCTAAGGTTTCGAACACGATCAGCGGCCCCATGATCACCGTCGGCACGCGTTGGCTGGCCGCATTCCAGCAGAGCGTGCCCAACCATGAGCAAATCAGCCCGATACCTAACATCAATAATAGAAAGCGTTGCGGCTGCGGCCCGAATGGCAGCGCAAATGCAGGTTGCTGCCAGTGAAGCTGCACGCAGACTAATAGATAGAACACTATTGCCAGCGGCAGCGTCACCAAACCTTGTGCCGTCGCCCAGCTGGATGGCTTGTGCTGGGGATGCGCGCGTAACCATAAACCATTACGCAGCGGATACCATGTCCAGCATGCCACCGCCAGAACCGCTAACCCTAAACCGGTGAGATAGCGCGACCAATCAAAATCGGGGCCTTGCGTCTGGAGTTCGGCGGCATTCACGCAAGCCAGGCCCACAGCAATAATCAGCAACGCTGGCGTCAATTTACGCCACGGCAAGCGCCCTTCAAGATGACCATAACAGAGATTGGCCGTCACGGTAATCACCACCGGCAAGGTGCCGATAATCATGGTAGAAATGGGCGCGCCGGTGCGTTGAATCGCGCTGGCGAGAAACGCGTAATAGAGCAAATTGCCAATCAGCGACAGCTTCAGCGCTTCGATCCAGTCTTTGCGCGCCAGCTGACGCAAACGACGGCGATCCAGCCAGGCGAGGGGCAACACCACCAAACCAAAGGCGACGTAGCGTCCGGCCGATTGCAAGGTGCCGGGATAATCCGGTATTAACAGCGGGCCCACAAAGATCAATCCCCACATCAGTCCCGCCGCCAGCGCAAACAGTATTCCAGCAAACATAAACTCTTCCTTTATATGCATTCCGCTGCAGTGTGACGCAGGTGGAGGCTAAAGGCTTGTAGCAGATTGCGGTTAGCGTGAAGGGAACACTTGTTTTTGATAGCGGCCCGGCGTGATGCCGTAGCGATGCGCGAAGGCGCGGGTGAGATGAGCCTGATCGGTAAGACCAACCGATGCCGCGACGGTTGCCGCACTGTCGCCGCGTGCCAGCTGCTGTTTTGCTGCGAACAGGCGAAAAGCCATCAGCATTTGATGCGGCGTGACGTGGAAGTGTTGTTTAAAACTGCGCAGGAAATGCCACGGCGACAGTGATGCCAGCGCAGCAAGTTCTTCGAGGCGCACCGGTTCGGCGAGATTTTCACGCAAATAGTCTCTTACCGCATCAAAGCGATGTGCACCTTCGACAGGTCGCAGCTGTCCCTGACGCGCCAGCGGACGCATTAACTCCAGCAGTTCGAGCAAAATGCTTTCACGCTCCAGCGGGGTTTCCGCCTGCCACATCTGCGCCAGCAATTGAGAAAACGGCTGCGCCAGACGCGCATCGGTGCGCAGAGCATCGGTGAACCACCAATGACGATCGCCGGTCAGACGATCCATCTCCTGCGGATCGATATAGATCATGCGATAACGCCAGCCTTCGTCGCAGGCAGATTCACCGGTGTGCAGCTCGTCAGGATTCATCATCACCAGCGAATGCTGCGGCGCGGTGTAACTGGCGCCGCGATAGCGAAAGCGCTGGACGCCGGATTCGATAGTGCCGATGCCAAAGGCTTCATGGGTATGCGGTTCAAAAGCGTAGCGGGAGATGTGCGCCTGATACAGCTCGATGCCCGGCAGCTCAGCGAAATGCTGAAACTGCGCACGATCTTGCTCACAAGGAAAGATTTCAGGAACCACCTTCACGACACACCTCCGGAATAAATCGCTTATAAGCATGCGCGGCAGTGGCGATAAATGCAAAGCGGATTTGCTTTACCTCGTTGCGAGTTAACCGGACACTGACAAGACTTAACAGGAGATAAAAATGGCTAATCGTGTGGTTGTGGTAGTGGATATGCAAAACGGCGTGCTGGCATCGCCGCGTTTTGATCGTGCCGGACGCTGCAAGCGGATCAATCAGTTAACCGCTGCGGCCGATCAGGTGATCTTCATCCAGCACGTTGGGCCAGGTTTAGAGGTCAATTCAGCAGGCTGGGCCATCGTCCCCGAGTTGAATCAGCCGGCCAACGCCATCTTTGTCAATAAAACCGCCTGCGACAGTTTCTGGCAAACCGATCTCGCCGCTCAGCTCGACCAACGCGGTATTAAAAGCTTCGTTATTTGCGGCTGCGCGACTGATTACTGTGTCGATACCACCATCAAAGTCGGCGCCAGCCTCGGCTATCACATCACCGTCGCCGCCGATGCGCATACCACCGCCGACCGCACCTATGTTTCCGCGCAGCAGCAAATCAATCAGCACAACGAAGTGTGGGCCGATTTGATTATGCCGGGCAACCCGGTGCTGGTACGTGAGACGGAAGCGTTATTGCGGGAATGGCGACCGCATTAAGGGTTCTGCTATTGAAGTGCTTGGCTGCTGTCAGCTATACAAATAGCTATTTCTCTACTGAGGCTAGAGCATGAAGGTCATATGTATTCGAGTGCCTGATAACTTCAAAAAACGAAGCCCAGGATTCAGTATTATTGCGGATCAAAGATGTTTTTCCCGGAAAGTGAATACGGTAGTGCAATTCTTTGGTGGTAATAAAGAAGCTGCTTACCAATGGATGTACAGCCCAGTGAAAGCTCTGGGATCAATCTCTCCACTATCTTTATTTACGAATGAAAACGGAATAATGGATATTGAGGACTTGATTGGGCGTTTAGAACACGGCGTATTTACATAAAGGTATATTTATCAATACATTAAACATGTATTTTCAACTAAAAAATTTTCAGTAGTCACCTCCATGCTTTGACCATACTTGCACAATAGTGACGGACGCGCAGCTTCTGCGGGTGCGTAAGGGCTATCCGCAGCGCTGAAGTGAAAGCGTTGGGCCAGGAGACAGCCGCAGGATGCGGCTGTCAGTTCGGGCCGGGCAGGAAGCCCGATCCCGAACGATCCGTCGGCACAATGCTGGAACTGAAGGCACCGCGTAAGCGGCGCGAGGACTGCCCAGCAACAGCAGAAGCTGCGCGTCCCGCACAAAGGACAAAAAAATGCCACTCCTCACGGAATGGCATTTCTGGATTCGACAACGTCCGGCCTGAGATAGCTCAGGCGAGTTATCAGAACGGAATATCGTCGTCAAAATCCATTGGCGGTTCGTTGTTAGCAGGCGCGCTCTGCTGCTGTGGACGCTGCTGCGCACCGCCGCTGAACTGGTTGCCACCGCCCTGCGGCTGCTGTTGTGGCTGCTGTGGCTGGCCCCAACCATTGTTATTGCCGCCGCCCTGGCCGCCCGCCGGTGCGCCACCTGCGTTCGCGCCCTGCTGACGTCCGCCCAGCATCTGCATGGTGCCGCCAACGTTAACCACCACTTCAGTGGTGTATTTTTCCTGGCCGGCTTGATCGGTCCATTTGCGGGTACGCAGTTGGCCTTCGATGTAAACCTGAGAACCTTTACGCAGGTATTCGCCAGCCACTTCCGCCAGCTTGCCGAAAAGCACAACGCGGTGCCATTCCGTGATCTCTTTGTTTTCACCGGTTGTCTTATCGCGCCAGCTTTCTGACGTGGCCAGCGTAATGTTGGCTACCGCGCCACCATTTGGCATGTAGCGCACTTCCGGATCCTGACCCAGATTCCCGACTAGAATCACTTTGTTTACGCCACGACTGGCCATGTTGCTGTCTCCCGATGAGTTGATGCTAAAAGTCTAAGCGAAAAATTGTATCACGTCACATTGGCGTGTGCCCACTTTAGAGCGGGATTCCAAAATTTATCGGCGGACAGAATAGCAAAAACACTGGATATTTATTCAGTTTATTTTTTGTGCCATAATGGACCGTTTCTGCTGGTCGTGCTGGCAAGGCATGGCGAGTGTTGTTCAATCCGGGAAAGGTGAATGGATAAGATCGAAGTCCGCGGTGCTCGCACCCATAATTTGAAGAACATCAACCTGATCATCCCTCGCGATAAGCTCATTGTGGTCACCGGTCTGTCAGGTTCCGGTAAGTCTTCGCTGGCGTTTGATACGCTGTATGCGGAAGGCCAGCGTCGCTATGTCGAGTCGCTTTCGGCCTATGCGCGCCAGTTTCTTTCATTAATGGAGAAACCGGACGTTGACCATATTGAAGGTCTTTCGCCCGCCATCTCCATTGAGCAGAAATCGACTTCGCATAACCCGCGTTCCACTGTCGGCACCATTACCGAAATTCACGACTACCTGCGCCTGCTGTTCGCGCGCGTGGGTGAACCGCGCTGTCCGGATCATGACGTTCCACTGGCGGCGCAAACCGTGAGTCAGATGGTCGATCAGGTGCTGTCGCAGGAAGAAGGCCGTCGTCTGATGCTGCTGGCACCGGTGGTGAAAGATCGCAAAGGCGAACACACCAAAACGCTGGAAAACCTCGCCGCGCAGGGCTATATCCGTGCGCGTATCGATGGTGAAGTGTGCGATCTGTCGGATCCACCGAAGCTGGAGTTGCAGAAGAAGCACACTATCGAAGTGGTGATTGACCGCTTCCGCGTGCGCGAGGATCTGGCAACGCGTCTGGCCGAATCCTTTGAGACCACGCTGGAACTGAGCGGTGGCACGGCGATCGTCGCCGATATGGACGATACCAGCGCCGAAGAGATGCTGTTCTCGGCCAACTTTGCCTGCCCAATCTGTGGCTACAGCATGCGTGAACTCGAACCGCGCCTGTTCTCGTTCAACAACCCGGCTGGCGCCTGCCCGACCTGCGATGGCCTGGGCGTGCAGCAATATTTCGATCCCGATAGAGTGGTGCAGAACCCCGAGCTGTCGCTGGCCGGAGGCGCCATCCGCGGCTGGGATCGCCGTAACTTCTACTACTTCCAGATGCTGCGCTCGCTGGCGGAGCATCTGCAATTCGATGTCGAAGCTCCGTTTAACAGCCTGAGCGACAAAGCGCGCGAAGTGATTCTGTACGGTTCCGGCAAAGAGAATATCGAATTCAAATACATCAACGATCGCGGTGACACCTCAGTGCGCCGCCATCCATTTGAAGGCGTGCTGCACAACATGGAGCGCCGTTATAAAGAGACGGAATCCAACGCGGTGCGCGAAGAGCTGGCGAAATTTATCAGCAACCGTGCCTGCGCCAGCTGTGAAGGTACGCGTCTGCGTCGTGAAGCGCGTCATGTTTTTGTTGAAGACACCAACCTGCCGACCATCTCAGAAATGAGCATCGGTCATGCGATGGATTTCTTCGCCAACATGAAGCTGAGCGGCCAGCGTGCGCAGATTGCGGAAAAAATCCTGAAGGAGATTGGCGATCGCCTGAGCTTCCTGGTGAACGTCGGTCTGAATTACCTGTCGATGTCACGCTCGGCGGAAACGCTCTCCGGCGGTGAAGCGCAGCGTATTCGTCTGGCCAGCCAGATTGGTGCCGGTTTAGTCGGCGTGATGTACGTGCTGGATGAACCCTCAATCGGCCTTCACCAGCGCGACAACGAACGCCTGCTTGGCACGCTGATTCACCTGCGCGATCTCGGTAACACAGTGATTGTGGTGGAGCACGATGAGGATGCGATTCGTGCCGCTGACCATGTGATCGATATCGGTCCGGGCGCGGGCGTGCACGGTGGTCAGGTGGTTGCCGAAGGTGATGTGCACGCGATCATGGCGAATGAAAATTCCCTGACCGGCCAGTTCCTTAGCGGCAAACGCGAGATTGCGATTCCCCAAGAGCGCGTCAAAGGCGATCCAGCCAAAGTGCTGAAACTCACCGGTGCGCGCGGTAACAACCTCAAAGATGTCACGCTGACGATTCCGGTCGGCTTATTTACCTGCATCACCGGCGTGTCCGGATCGGGTAAATCGACGCTGATCAACGACACGCTGTTCCCGATTGCGCAGCGCCAGCTCAACGGCGCGACCACCATCGAAGCCGCGCCTTATCGTGAAATCGCCGGCCTGGAGCATTTCGATAAAGTGATCGATATCGATCAGAGCCCGATCGGTCGCACACCGCGTTCGAATCCCGCGACCTACACCGGCATTTTCACTCCGGTGCGCGAACTGTTCGCCGGCGTGCCGGAAGCGCGTTCACGCGGCTACAATCCGGGGCGCTTCAGCTTCAACGTGCGCGGCGGACGCTGCGAAGCCTGTCAGGGTGACGGCGTGATCAAGGTAGAGATGCACTTTCTGCCCGACATCTACGTGCCGTGCGACCAGTGCAAAGGCAAGCGCTATAACCGCGAAACGCTGGAGATTAAATACAAAGGCAAGAGCATCCACGAAGTGCTGGATATGACCATCGAAGAAGCCCGCGAATTTTTTGATGCGGTGCCAGCGCTGGCGCGTAAGCTGCAAACGCTGGTCGATGTCGGCCTGTCGTATATCCGTCTGGGCCAGTCAGCTACCACGCTTTCTGGTGGTGAAGCGCAGCGCGTCAAGCTGGCGCGTGAGCTGTCAAAACGCGGCACCGGCCAGACGCTCTATATCCTCGATGAGCCGACCACCGGCCTGCACTTTGCGGATATTCAGCAGTTACTGGAAGTGCTGCATCAGCTGCGCGATCAGGGCAACACCATCGTGGTGATTGAGCACAACCTCGACGTGGTGAAAACTGCAGACTGGATTGTCGATCTCGGCCCGGAAGGCGGCAGCGGCGGCGGTGAAATCCTGGTGTCCGGCACGCCAGAAACGGTGGCGGAGTGTGAAAAATCACACACGGCGCGTTTCCTTAAGCCAATGTTGAAGAAGTAAACTTCTCTCAGGCCCGCCATTGCGGGCCTGTTTTTTTCTGTCGGATTCCGCAACGAAATGCAGGAACAGGCAAGAATCAGACAACTTCAGGCATATACGCATTCCCCCCTGCTGACTATCCTTACAAAGTTCCTTTTGGCGTCCCTTACGCCCTTTATCCCTTCAGTGTGCTGAACGGGATCCCGCATAGAAATCACGACACATCCTACTGGAGACACCATGAATATTACGCATGCCTATGCCGCACAGGACGCGAAAGCAAAACTCGCCCCGTTCGATTTTAAGCCACGCGAACTGCGCGCTCATGATGTGCAGATTGAAGTGTTGTACTGCGGCGTCTGCCACTCGGACCTGCATACCGCGCGCAACGAATGGCGCAACACCATTTTTCCTGTAGTGCCTGGCCATGAAATTGTCGGTCGCGTGACGGCCGTTGGCGCTCACACCCACAACTACAAAGTGGGCGATTTGGTCGGCGTTGGTTGTATGGTTGATTCCTGCCGCAGCTGTCCAAGCTGTCAGGAAGGGCTGGAGCAGTATTGCGAAAATGGCTTCGTTGGCACCTATAACGGCGAAGACCGTGAAACCGGCGCAATCACTTACGGCGGTTACTCCACCAGCATGGTAGTAGATGAAAGCTTCGTGCTGCGCGTACCAGAAAATCTCGATCTGGCGGGCGTTGCGCCATTGCTGTGTGCCGGTATCACCACTTACTCACCGCTGCGCCACTGGAATGTCGGTCCGGGTAAAAAAGTTGGTATCGTCGGTTTGGGCGGCCTTGGTCACATGGGCGTGAAGCTAGCTCATGCGATGGGCGCACATGTGGTGCTGTTCACCACGTCACCGTCAAAAATTGAAGATGGTAAACGTCTGGGCGCTGATGAAGTGGTGATCTCGAAAGATGCCGACCAAATGGCCGCGCACACCAACAGCTTCGACTTCATCCTGAACACCGTTGCAGCGCAGCACGATCTCAACCCGTTCATCGCCCTGCTGAAGCGTGATGGCAACATGACGCTGGTCGGCGCGCCGGAGCACGATCACCCGGCACCGCAGGTCTTCAACCTGATCTTCAAACGTCGCAGCATCGCCGGTTCACTGATTGGCGGCATCGCGGAAACCCAGGAAATGCTGGATTTCTGCGGCAAGCACGGTATCACTTCAGATATCGAACTGATCGCGATGAATCAAATCAACGAAGCCTACGAACGTATGCTGAAAAGCGACGTGAAATACCGCTTCGTGATTGATATCAATACTCTGCGCGAGGAATCTGCGGCTTAATTTGCTTCAGTGTTCATCATGGTTGACGCCCGCCGCGCGCGTGGCGTCAGCCTGTTGCCAGGAAGCATCCACCAGATAGTAAATCTGCGAATCTTTTAGCGAACCATCCAGCCACAGCGTGCTCCAGTGCGACTTATTTAAATGTTCGCTGGGAAACACATCGTTGTGCTCCTCACGTAACAATTCCGCTAGCGCAGGCGTGGCTTTCAGCGACAAGGCCGGACGCCCTTTTACCTCATAAAGCATGGCAAACAGCACACCTTCACTTTTAATCTGCGTCGCCTGCCAGCACTCTTTAAAGCTTTGCTCCGCGCCCGGCTTGCTCATGCAGTACGTCAGTAAATCCGAAGTATTCATCTTTTATTCCCCTTGTAAGGTCGCCACGATACGCCGCGCACCGCCCTGCACCCGATGTTCACCCAACCAGATTCCCTGCCACGTACCTAACATCAGGCGACCGCGGTTAACCGGAATCAGCAGCGAAACGCCGAGTAATGACGATTTGATGTGTGCCGGCATGTCGTCAGCCCCTTCGTAATCGTGCTGATAAGGCGCACTTTCCGGAACATGGCGTAAGAAATGCTGCTCCATATCGCTGCGCACGGTGGGATCGCAATTCTCATTGAGCGTTAACGACGCCGATGTATGTTGCAGCAGCAGATGCAGTTGGCCGACGCGCACATCGGATAAGCCATGAAGCTGGCCGACAATCTCGTCGGTGATCAGATGAAAGCCGCGCGCTTTGGCGCCAAGCGTAAGCGTTTGTTGATGCCACATGCCAGAATCCTAAAAGTAATTACACCGTTTAAGTGTGCAGCATGTCGGCGAAAGGTAAACCCTGAAGAGAGGAAAAAGCGGCAGAGCGTGAACTCTGCCGACTGAAGGTTAGTCGCTCAGCTTAGCGGCCATGGTTTTGATGCTGCCCACATCGTCTTTAGTAATTGCAGCCAGACGTTCGCCGTACTCTTTATCAGCTTTGTAGAAGTAAGACAACATAATGGCGCGGCTCTGCACATCCACGCCTTTCAGCGCGCCGCCCAGAGAATTGATCAGATCGGTTTTCTCTTTGTCATTGAAGGAACGATACAGATCGCCCGCCTGCTTAAAGTTCTGCGTTTTGGCAATCATCGCCTGCTGCGTGGTGCCGCTCAGCGGGCTGTGGCTGTATCGGGCGCTCTGCAGCTCTTCGCGTGGATAGACACGGCTTGGCTGATAGTTGACGCCATGATCGTCAGCCTTGCCGCTGTTCATTGCGCCGTCCTGATTACCGTTGCTCACCGGCACGCGCGGCGCGTTGACCGGCAACGTCAGGCCATTGGCGCCCAAACGGTGCATCTGGGTATCGGCGTAAGAGAACAAACGACCTTGCAGCAAGCGATCTTCCGATGGCTCAATGCCCGGAACCAGATTCGATGGCGCCATCGCCACCTGCTCGGTTTCCTGGAAGAAATTATCCACGTTGCGGTTCAATTCCATCTGGCCGACTTTCACTTCTGCGATACCCGGCCAGATTTTAGTGGCGTCCAGCGGGTTGAAGTCGAACTTATCCAGATCGCTGGCTTTAATGGTTTGAATATAGAGATCCCATTTCGGGAAGTCTTTGTTGTTGATCGACGCCACTAAATCTTCGGTCATGTGGCTGAAAGTGCTGCTCTGAATAGCCGCCACTTCGCCCGGATCGAGATTTTTCTCGCCCTGCAGGGTTTTCCAGTGGAATTTCACGTAGTGCACTTCACCTTTGGCGTTGACGAACTTATAGGCGTGCACGCTGTTGCCATCCATCTGGCGATAGTTTGCTGGCGTCCCCATGTTGGAGAACAGCATGGTCAGGCCGTGCGTGGCTTCCGGTACGTGAGAGAAGAAATCAAAGGTGCGCGCGTCGTTGCCAAGATTGGTGCGTGGATCAGGCTTAAACGCATGCACCATGTCCGGGAATTTAATCGCGTCGCGGATGAAGAACACCGGCAGGTTGTTACCCACTAAATCCCAGTTGCCCTGGCTGGTGTAAAACTTGGTGGCAAAACCGCGTGGATCGCGCAGCGTTTCCGGTGAATGTTTGCTGTGTACCACGGACGAGAAGCGCACAAATACCGGCGTCACGCTGCCTGGTTTAAAGACTTCGGCGATGGTTAAGTCGCTGATATCTTTACTGGCGCGGAACTCGCCGTGCGCGCCGGTACCGCGTGCATGTACCACGCGCTCTGGAATGCGTTCTCGGTCAAAGCGTTGCAGCTTTTGGATCAGCTGCACATCTTGCAGTAACACTGCGCCATTTTCGCCTGCGGTTTGTGAGTTTTGGTTATCGCCGACGGGCGCGCCGTTATCACGCGTTAAAGCGGTGCTGTAAACCGGAAGGGAAAAGGCTAAGGCTAATACACAAGCGAGGGGTTTGACTGCAAAAGAGTAAGCGGTCCGGGTCATAAGCGTGCTTCCTTGTGAGTTTAAATATGCGACTACATTGCCGCTCTCGCGCCGTTTCAGGCTGGAGGATATTTACACTCATGGGGAGAAGCGCTAACGAGACCAGTCCGGTTTGTAGTTAAAAAAAGTTATAAATAAAAAACCGCCAAACCATGTTGGCGGTTTTTTGTGGCGCGCCGTCGCAGTGAAGTTACATCACCGCAGCAAACGCCTCAGCAACCTGGTTGACGTTACGGCTGTTCAGGCCGGCAACGCACATGCGGCCGCTGGCGATCAGATACACGCCAAACTCATCACGCAGACGGTCAACCTGCTGCGCGCTCAAGCCGGTATAGCTGAACATGCCGCGCTGTTTCAGCAGGTAATCAAAGTTTTGTCCCGGCAGTTTGGTACTCAATACTTCAACCAATGCCTGACGCATGTCGATGATGCGCAGACGCATCGCTTCGACTTCTGCCAGCCAGTTGTTGAGCAGCGCTTCGTCGTTCAGTACGCAGGAAACTACCTGCGCACCGAAGTTTGGCGGGCTGGAGTAATTGCGGCGCACGGTGGCTTTCAGCTGGCCCAACACACGAGCGGACTCTTCCGCGCTATCGCAGACAATAGACAGGCCGCCAACGCGCTCGCCGTATAGCGAGAAAATCTTGGAGAACGAGTTGCTGACCAGCGCAGGCAGACCCGCGGCCGCAATCGCGCGAATCGCATAAGCATCCGCTTCCATGCCCGCGCCAAAGCCCTGATAAGCGATATCGAGGAACGGAATCAGCTCCTGCGCTTTCAGTACTTCGGTGGTTTCATCCCACTGTGCGTTGGTGAGATCGGCGCCGGTTGGGTTATGGCAGCACGGGTGCAGCAGCACGATGGATTGCTTCGGCAAGGTTTTCAGTTTGGCGATGAACGCATCAAACTTCACGCCGTTGGTTTCCGCGTCATACCACGGATAGGTATTCACCTCGAAACCGGCACCGTTGAAGATTGCGACGTGGTTTTCCCACGTCGGATCGCTCACCCACACGTTGGACGTCGGGAAGTAACGCTTAAGGAAATCAGCACCGACTTTCAGCGCGCCTGAGCCGCCCAACGTCTGGATGGACGCAATGCGGCCCGCTTGCAGCATTGGATGTTGTTTACCGAACAGCAGCGGCGCAATGGCGTTACGGTAAGCGTTCAGACCTTCCATCGGCAGATACAGCGACGCCTGATGCGGCTGCGCCTGCAGGCGCTCTTCTGCTGCGGCGACCGCCTGCAGCTGAGGAATGATGCCCGCTTCGTTGTAATAGAGACCAATGCTCAGGTTTACTTTGTTATCGCGCGGATCTTGTTTGAAGGTTTCCATCAACGACAGAATCGGATCGCCGGCATAGGCATCAACGTTTTGAAACACGGTGCAGATCTCCATGATTGGTCATAAATAAGAGGTAAAGATGCGTCATCAAACCATGTAACGGCCGGGACGATGATTCATTGCGATGATGAGATTGAGGATCACCGCGCCCGCGATTGAAGCAAACAGCATCGGTAACGACACCACAAACAGCGACGCTAATACCACGCAGGTATCGACCGCCATTTGCAGTTTTCCGGCACGCAGACCGATGCGGTCCTGCAGCCAGAGCGCCAAAATATTAATACCGCCGAGGCTGGCTTTGTGACGGAACAACACTATAAACCCAATGCCCATCACCACGTTACCGAACAGTGTCGCATAAAACGGATTTAGCGCAGAAAAATGCACAAACAGTGGATGCAGATGGGTGAACAGCGACACCAGGCCAACCGCGCAGAAGGTTTTCAGGGTAAATTCCCAGCCCATGCGCCGCACGGCGAGCCAGTAAAAGGGCAGGTTGATCAGGAAGAAGGCGCTACCGAAGGAGAGCGGTGACAAATAGCTGATTAAGAAGGCAATACCGGCAGAACTGCCGGTGAGTGCGCCCGCCTGTTTCAGCATAATGACGCCGAAAGAGACCATTAGCGTGCCGAGGACTATCGCCAGCGCATCTTCAATCAGCGAATGCGGAACTTTAGTGGGTTGAACAACGTTATCCATGGGTTAATCTCATTGCAAATGATGCGGTTCAAATGCAAAAAACGCACCACATCGGCGGCGTATGCTCGCCGCCGATGGGTGCCAGTGATTATCCAATTGATAACTAAGGCGCTTTATTGCAGGTTTTTGTGCATCAGTTGAGACTTAAACCATCAACCCATGCACAAATCTGTTTTCTGGTGCGCGTTTTTTGCATTATTAAGGCAATAATTGCACCAGATTAGCACGTCACGCACTTTTTTGGCGCGTTTTGTGCTGTGGGATGATCATCAAACCGTTCTCTTTCAAACGGCTCAATACCACGGAGGTTTTCACGTGCGCCACGCTTTGATGGCCAGCCACTAACTGGCTGATCAGCGCGCTCAGTGAAGCCAGATCGGCTACCGCCACTTTCAGCAGATAATCGGCATCGCCGGTGGTTTTGAACGCATCAACAATCGCGGCTTCTTCTTCCACCATGCGATGGAAACTCTCTTCATAATCCGGCGTATGGTTTTTCAATCGCACTTCAATCAATCCCACCATGCCAAGGCCCACCGCGTCGGGCGAGAGGCGTGCGTGATAGCCGAGAATGAGATTGGCCTGCTCAAGATTGATGCGGCGGCGTGAACATTGCGACGCCGAAAGTCCGACTAAATCACTGAGTTCCTGGTTGGTGAGGCGTCCGTTAGATTGTAATAATGTCAATATCTTAAGGTCGTGATCGTCTACCTGAGTCATTCTGTTTCCACAGCGTAATAAGGGGCGCTTTGCTACAGATAACCTGATTAAAGCCGGGGTTGTCCAACACTATTTTCTGATGACGTGAAATGCATGCACAAAACGTGCATGCATCCGGAATGAAAGGGTTATTCGTCGTCGTATTGCGGGCCAGCGTAGTTATCAAAGCGCGACCATTGGCCATTAAAGGTCAAGCGTACCGTACCGATCGGGCCGTTACGCTGCTTACCCAGGATGATCTCGGCGATGCCTTTAAGATCGCTGTTTTCGTGATACACCTCGTCACGGTAGATGAACATGATCAAGTCGGCATCCTGCTCGATCGAACCTGATTCACGCAGATCCGAGTTCACTGGGCGCTTATCCGCACGTTGTTCCAGTGAGCGGTTTAGCTGCGACAGCGCCACCACCGGCACATTCAGCTCTTTCGCCAGCGCTTTGAGCGAGCGCGAGATTTCAGCGATCTCCAGCGTACGGTTGTCCGACAGCGCAGGCACGCGCATCAGCTGCAGATAGTCGATCATGATCAGGCTCAACCCGCCGTTTTCGCGGAAGATGCGGCGCGCGCGTGAGCGCACTTCGGTGGGCGTCAGGCCAGAAGAGTCATCGATAAACATGTTCTTCTTCTCAAGCAAAATCCCCATAGTGGCGGAAATGCGCGCCCAATCTTCATCTTCCAGCTGACCGGTACGAATGCGCGTCTGATCCACGCGCGACAGCGACGCCAGCATACGCATCATCAGCTGCTCGCTGGGCATCTCCAGGCTGAAAATCAACACCGGCTTGTCCTGCAACATCGCGGCGTTTTCGCACAAATTCATGGCGAAGGTGGTTTTACCCATCGAAGGACGCGCCGCGACGATGATCAGATCCGAGCCCTGTAAACCGGCGGTTTTTTTGTTCAAATCCTGATAGCCGGTATCGACGCCGGTGACGCCGTCGTGCGGCGTTGAGACCAGCGACTCAATGCGCGATACCGTGGCTTCCAGAATCTGCTCGATATTCTGCGGGCCCTGATCTTTATTAGCGCGCTGTTCAGCAATTTTGAAAACGTTCGATTCAGCAAAGTCGAGCAGATCTTCACTGCTGCGTCCTTGCGGATCGTAACCGGCATCGGCGATTTGGTTCGCCACCGAAATCATTTCGCGCACTACCGCACGTTCACGCACGATATCGGCATAAGCACCAATGTTCGCGGCACTTGGCGTATTTTTTGCCAGTTCGGCCAGATAGGCGAAGCCGCCGGCCATCTCTAATTCACCTAGCGTTTCCAGCGATTCAGAGAGCGTAATCAGGTCGATCGGCTGGCCAGCTTCCAGCAAACGCTGCATTTCCGTGAAAATCAGACGGTGCGAGCGGTTGAAGAAATCACTGGCGACGACGCGTTCAGAAACGTTGTCCCAGCGCTGGTTATCCAGCATCAACCCACCGAGCACCGACTGCTCCGCTTCTATGGAATGCGGCGGCATTTTCACGCCTTCCAGCTGCCGATCGCGGGGTTCGTTCGATTTGTTGGTGGGTTTATTTCCTGCCATAGTGAATGCATTACCGATCGTGAAAGGGACGCGCAAGTATACCGTCCCAGGATGAACAATCACAGGAGTCAGAATGGCAAAGCGTATTCAGTTCAACCAACACGGCGGCCCAGATGTACTGCAATGGGTCGATTTCGAACTGGCCGATCCCGCCGAACATGAAGTGCAGGTGGAAAACAAGGCGATTGGCATTAACTACATTGATACCTACGTGCGTAGCGGCTTGTATCCGCAAAGCAGCTTCCCTTCCGGCCTGGGTACCGAAGCAGCCGGCGTGGTGAAGCGCGTCGGATCGGCGGTGACGCGGTTTAAGGCGGGCGATCGCGTGGTCTATTGCCAGGCCGCGCTGGGCGCCTACAGCGAAGTGCACAATGTGGCGGAAGATCGTCTGGTGATCCTGCCCGACAGCATCTCCTTTGAGCAAGGCGCGGCCTCTTTCCTCAAAGGTTTAACCGTGCTGTATCTGCTGCGCCAAACCTATAAAGTGAAAGCTGATGAAATCTTCCTGTTCCACGCCGCCGCGGGTGGCGTGGGTTTGATCGCCTGCCAATGGGCCAAAGCGCTCGGCGCACATCTGATTGGCACGGTGGGTTCGGCTGAGAAAGCGAAGATAGCTAAAGATGCCGGTGCCTGGGCGACAATTAACTATCGTGAAGAGAATATCGCGAAGCGCGTCAGCGAGTTGACCCATGGCGAGAAAGTGGCCGTGGTGTATGACTCGGTGGGGAAAGATACCTGGGAACCATCGCTGGATAGCCTGCGTCGCCACGGGTTAATGGTCAGCTTTGGTAATGCGTCGGGTCCGGTTACCGGCGTTGATCTCGGCATTCTCAACAAGAAAGGCTCGCTGTTCATCACCCGACCTTCGCTGTTCGGTTACATCACCAACCGTGAAGAACTGGATGCCGCCAGCAATGAGTTGTTCTCACTGATCGCCAGCCGCGCGATTCAGCTTAACGTGCCCGAGCAGCAGAAATTTGCCTTGAGTGACGCGGTGCGCGCGCATCAGGTGCTGGAGAGTCGCGCGACTCAGGGTTCCAGCCTGCTGATTCCCTGATCGTTAAATGCAAACGGGGCTTCCCGTAGGAAGCCCCTTTTTTTCTTTCTTTTTATAGTTCGCGCTGGTGTAGGGACAGCGGCGATGAATTCTTTTGAAACAACGCCAATCATCCTGACAGAAAACATAAGTAAAAAATATGTTTAAATGCGGAATAATGCTAAGCAATATCCGAGTCTGTGATCGTCACCGCAATTAGCGCCAGTCCCTTCTATCTAAGTCGCTGATTTTTCTTTTCAGCCTGCGCAACTTTGCCTCACCTGCAGGCGTGGTAAATGCCCGATAAAGCCAGACAGCGACAACCGCCAATACCAGCCATGGCAACACTTTAATAACAATTGCCAGCAATCCGCCAAAGAACATCAAAGCGGTCGCCACCACCAATGCTGCAATAACGCCCAGCAACGAAACGCCGGTGAACAGCAGCATCAGAAAAAAGCCGATAACAAATAGAATTTCCACGAAGGCTCTCCTGTGTAAGTAACATCAGGGACATTACAAAATACGTGCCAGGTTATAAAAATAGCTAACTGCTTGAAAGCAATGGACAAGAGTTGAATGAAGAAGTAATGAGGTGATGAAAAAAACTAATTCTCGGCGTAGAAATAACCATCTATAAAATTATGGTACTGGCTTTACGGTGCGCATGAAGGCGCACCGTATCAAACCGGAAGGTTCCGGCATGCTAAACAGTGATTACATCACTTCCTGCGGGATCTTATCCGCTACCAGCGCTAACGCCGCTTCCAGCACGCGCACATCGGCGCCGGGTTTGTGGGCGTTTTCACTTAAATAGCGACGCCACTGGCGCGCACCCGGAATGCCCTGGAACAGGCCAAGCATATGGCGCGTCACATGGCCGAGGTACATGCCTTTGGATAGTTCAGCTTCAATGTAGGGATACATCGAGCGCACCACCGCTACCGGATCGACGCGCGGCATATCGCGACCAAACAGCTCGCGGTCAACCTGCGCCAGAATGCCCGGATTCTGATAGGCTTCGCGCCCCATCATCACGCCATCCATATGCTGCAGATGCAGTTTGGCCTCTTCCAGCGTTTTGATGCCGCCATTAATCGCCATGGTCAGCGCCGGAAAATCGCGCTTCAGCTGGTAAACGCGGGGATAATCGAGCGGCGGAATCTCGCGATTCTCTTTCGGGCTTAAACCCGACAGCCACGCTTTGCGCGCGTGGATAATAAAGGTATCGCAGCCGCCCTGTTGCGCCACAGTGCCAATAAAATCACACAGGAATTCGTAGCTGTCCTGCTCATCAATACCGATGCGGGTTTTGACCGTCACCGGAATGCTCACCACATCGCGCATCGCTTTAATGCAGTCGGCAACCAGCGCCGCATCGCCCATCAGGCAGGCGCCAAAACGGCCGTTCTGGACGCGATCGGATGGACAACCCACGTTGAGGTTGATCTCATCGTAGCCACGCTCTTCTGCCAGCTTAGCGCACTGCGCCAGGGCGGCGGGATCGCTGCCACCCAGCTGCAGCGCCAGCGGATGCTCTTCCTCGCTGTAGGCCAGATAGTCGCCTTTACCGTGAATGATCGCGCCGGTCGTCACCATTTCGGTGTACAGCAGCGTATCACCGCTCAGCTTACGGTGAAAATAACGACAGTGACGATCGGTCCAGTCGAGCATTGGGGCGATGGAAAAACGTTGCGAGGAAAAAGTATCGGTCATGAAACGCAGTAAATCCGCAGTAAGTAAGTGATGAGAAACTGCGCAATCATATCACAGCAAAACGGGCGGCACAGCCGCCCGTTATCAGACGGGTAATTAGAAGTTGAATCCGAGCTGCAGCATGGCACCTACGGTGTTGTCTTTACCTACAGAACCGGCCAGGTCCAGATGGACAGCATTGTTGAACGGTGACACACCCAAACCGGCGGTGAACACGTCAGTATCGGTCGACTTCAGATCGGCGCGATAGCCGGCACGCAGCGCCAGCCAATCCAGCACACGATATTCCGCACCTACGCCAGCATATTGGCTGGTGTCTTCCGACTTGAAGCGCTTGGTTTCAGTCAGATCAACATCCCCAGCCAGCGTAAACGGCCCGTTATTCCAGGAGAGCCCTGTAGTGACCAACGGACGAATTTGATAAGTATCGCGGTAACCGTTCACCTCTTTGGTATCGAGATCGCGCGAGATCAGGTTTTGTCCGGTCACACCAAAGGTCCAGTTCTCACCGAAATCTGTTGCGACACCCGCATCCATGTTGAAACCGGTATCGCTGCTACGGTAGCGGCTGCTGTTGATGTCGCTCTTGTCGTAGTTGTAGATACTCGCGGTGTAGTTATACAGCCAGGTTTTCTGCAGCTTTGGCGTCACGCCGACAGAAACCGGATGGCCGGCAATTGAGAACTCATGCGCGACTGACACACCATAATCGGTGACTAATGCCGCCAGGCCATTGGCACTGGAGCGTAAGTTATTTTCATCACCCGGCACAGGCACTCTCGTGCCATTGGCAACCGCGCGCAGGTAAGCAATATCGCTATCTGCCACGTTGGCGCGCACAATCGCAGTGCCGTAAGCCTTGGTGATAAAGGCAAAAGGTAAGGTTTCATTCGGAACGGTGACGGCCACGGCCACGCCAGCTGTCGCGTGAGCTTTATTACCACGCAGATCGCTGAGCTGGTTTGCCATATCGCCTGCGGCGGCCTTCAGCTGCGGGTAACCATTGAGGTAATCCTGAAAGGTCAGGTTATCGATCACATCCTGATAACGATCAACGGTATCGGTAATGTCGTCAACGCGATCGATCAATTTGTCTTTGTCGGTAACCTGTGCGCCGGCTGATGGCAGAATGATGCTGACGTTATCTTCAGGCTGCGCCTTGGTCATCAATGCTGGGTTAGCCAGCACCGCTGAACTCCAGGTGGAAGAGGCTACGCCGGTACCGCCCATTGCGTCGTTACGCGCGTCGTACCATGTACCTGCTGCCAGAGCTGAGGAAGAGAGAAATACTGCATTCAAACCAACAAGATAAGCTACTTTTTTGTGCCTGAATAATGTCTTCGCCATGAGCCTGCCATCACCTTTGAAATGTCGCTGAATCACTCACCGACTGAAAGTTTAGTTAGCCGCTATTCTGAACCCTGGCTAACGCTTCATTGCTGTGAATTAAAAAGAAATAGCACTGCTATTCGCAGAATTGGACGCTTCCACGCCATTCCGCTGTGTTTTTATGCAGAAAAATTAACAGTGAGTAAATTGAGACCAGAAATTACTTAAGACCTTTTGAACCATAGCCGCTAACCCGGTGAGTTGCAAAGCAAAATCCGTGCAGACGTTGCGCTGCCTGGCCGGACGCATTTTACAGACATAAGGGTTGCAGCAATATTGACGGAAAAATGGCGAAGGTAATCTATTGATTGGGGAGAATTTTCTTAGGGATTTTAAGGACAATAAGCAATCACAGCAGCGTAAAAATTTGTGTGATAAAATAACATCACCTGCAACCCGGAGAATGCTTATGTCAAACCTCACGCCAGAACAACTTCTTACCCAGGCTGAATCACTTTGCCTTGATCGCGGCGTGCGCCTGACCACTCAACGCGCCGAAGTGTTGCGCTTAATGGCAGAGCAGAACGGTTCGATAAGCGCTTACGATTTGCTGGATCAACTGCGTGTCAGTGAACCGCAAGCAAAACCGCCCACCATCTATCGCGCGCTGGATTTCCTGCTGGAACAGGGATTTATTCATCGCGTAGAGTCAAATAACAGTTACGTGGTTTGCCATCATTTTGATGAGCCAGCACATACTTCTGTGATGTTGGTGTGTGACGGTTGTGCGGCAGTTAGCGAAAAACATGCTCATGGCGTGGAAAAAACCATCGCTGCATTAGCGGATCAGGCGGGATTTTCTCTGCGACATACCGTGATTGAGGCACATGGCCTGTGTGAAAATTGCGCAGAAGTGGCGGCTTGTACGCACCATGAAAGCTGCGAGCATGACCATCAGGTCGAGGGTAAAAAGCGGGTAAGAAAATAGGGAGGCACATCCCTGTGCCGGGCCAATCACTACGCTAAATGATTGGCGGGTAGGAGCATCATCCGTGAAGTGAGATTACCAGCGGTAATCTTTGTTGGTTGTTTCCCAGTCTTTCACTTCTTTCTCGGCCTGGTCTTTACCATAACCGTAGCGTTCCTGGATTTTACCAACCAGCTGATCGCGTTTACCTTCGATCACAGTGAAGTCGTCATCGGTCAGCTTGCCCCACTTCTCTTTAAACTTGCCTTTGAACTGCTTCCAGTTTCCGCTCGCTTCGTCTTTGTTCATAATATTCCTCCACTACATCCTGAGTGAGATAGATATATTGCCTGCTTAGCTGGCGATATACCCAGACAACGCGCTACTCATATGCGCCGTATGAGGTAATTGTAGTAGCCGCTTCGCAGTTTGCAGGGAAATACAGATTAATCTGTAGGTTACGCTTCGCTTATTCAGGCGTTAAACCAGCTATCGCGCCGCCAGTGACCACGCCAAATGAGCCACAGCGTGAGTCCGCGTAACGCGAGGAATACCGTCACCGCCAGCCATAAACCGTGATTACCGAGCCACGGCAGCGTGAGCAGCGAGACACCGTAGCCGATCGCCGCCATCACCATGCTGTTGCGCATCTCACGCCCGCGCGTCGCGCCGATAAACATGCCGTCCAGCAGATAGCACCAGACGCCAACCAGCGGCAGAATCACTTGCCAAATCAGATAGCGGTCGGCCATCTCTCGTAGCGCTTCCAGTGACGTCAGCATCGCCACAATCTCCGGACCGGTGAATGCATAAATCAGCGCAAAGATCGCGGCGATGAAGCATGCCTGGCGACAAGCCGCATGCCAAATCAGCAATAGTCGGCTGCGATCTTTGGCCCCAACCGCTTCACCCGAACAGGCTTCAACCGCGTAGGCAAATCCATCAAGCGCGTATGCGGTGAAAGTGAGGAACATCAGAAGCACCGCATTGACTGCCACTACATCCGGCCCAATGCGTGCGCCAAGGATGGTGAGCGACGCGAAGCAGATTTGCAGCATCAAAGACCGCAGCATAATGTCGCGATTGAGGCGGAATAGCCGCGCCGCATCGCCGCGCCAGCTGCTTTTGAGTAAAGCAAAATGGATACCGCGCATCTTTAGCACCCGCGCCACCATCCACAAACCCACGCCCAGCGTGACATATTCTGCCAGCGCGGTAGCCGCCGCCGCTCCGGCGACACCCCAATGCAGTTTGAGCACGAACAGCAGATCCAGCAGGATATTCACCAGGTTGCCGATGATTAGCAGCACCATCGGTGCCCGCGCATACTGCACGCCCAGCAGCCAGCCAAGAATCACCAAATTGGCCAAGGTTGCGGGCGCACTTAGCCAGCGAATCTCAATAAATATTTTCGCCTGTTGCTGCACTTCCGGGCTGCCACCCATTAACGCTGCCGCCAGGCTGCTGACCGGCGTTCGCAGCACCATAAACAGCGCACCAAAAACCAGCGCAATCAGTAGCGGCTGTGTTAAGGCGCGCGCCAGCGCCGTTTTGTCATTGGCGCCAAATGCCTGAGCGGTGAGTCCGGTGGTGCTCATGCGCAGGAACAGCAGGAGCATAAAGATGAAGCTGGTGGCGGTTGTGCCCACGGCGACGCCACCGAGGTAGATCGGGCTATCGAGATGACCAATAACGGCGGTATCCACTACACCCAGTAATGGGACGGTGATATTTGACAGGATCATCGGCAGCGCTAGCCGCCAGAGCGTTTTATCTGAAGAGGAAAACAGCTGCATTAGCCCATTCCGTTGTGTGCGGTAATCAGCGTAATGGCGCCAGAATGAGCCGCAGAAAGAGTCACAGAGAAGTAAAACAGCAGACTGCGGTCAGCGCAAACACGCACCGCCGCAGTTAAAGTGGATCAGAAACTGATCAGAGCCACTCGCCGTTGCGCACAATCCCGACAGCTAAACCTTCAACGGTTAGCGACTGCTCACGGGTATCCACGACAATCGGCTGAAAATCGGTGTTTTCCGGCAGCAGATGGACAATCGCACCCTGCTTTTTCCAGCGTTTCACTGTGACTTCATCATCAATGCGCGCCACGACAACCTGGCCGTTACGCACTTCCTGCGTTTTGTGTACCGCTAACAGATCGCCATCCATAATGCCGATGTCTTTCATCGACATACCGCTCACGCGCAGCAGGAAATCGGCGCTCGGTTTAAAGAGGTTAGCATCCACCTGATAGTGGGCTTCGATGTGTTCTTGAGCCAGCAAAGGTTCACCGGCAGCGACGCGGCCAATCAGCGGCAGCCCTTCGCTTGGTTCTTCTTCCATCAGCAAACGAATCCCGCGCGATGCGCCGGAAACAATTTCAATTACGCCTTTACGCGCCAGCGCTTTCAGATGCTCTTCGGCAGCATTGGGCGAGCGGAAACCCAGTTGCGCAGCAATTTCCGCACGCGTTGGCGGCATGCCCGTCTGGTTAATATGGTCGCGAATCAGGTCATAGACCTGTTGCTGCCGTGCAGTTAACGCTTTCATCCCGCCCCCTGGTTGTTTATACAGTCGCTGTGAGTATATACAGGTATTCGCGAAATGAAAACCGTAACAGAGGGAAAAATCAGCGGTTTGATGAATCTGGAATCCCTATCTCAAATGCGTCCAGAGCAGCGCGATCCAGACGAACAGAGCCAGTAAGATAGTCAGCAATACGGCAGCCGATCCCATATCTTTAGCGCGGCCCGCGAGCGGATGTTGCTCCTGCCCGATGCGGTCGACCACCGCTTCGATAGCGCTATTAAGGATCTCAACGATGATAACCAGCACTACCGAGCCAATCATCAGGATGCGGGAAAGGGTATCTACATCCAGCCAGCAAGCCACGAGAATGGCCACCAGCGCGGCAATGGCTTCCTGCCGAAAAGCGGCTTCGTGCTGCCATGCGGCACGCAGGCCCTGCCAGGAATAACCGGCGGCTTTCACTATTCTTACTAAACCGGTGACGTTATTTGCCATGTCTATGGAACCCTTGAACTATTTTGACGTCAATGTGTGGGCAGTATGAGGCGGCAGAGCCACAGACCTTCGCTGCGCTTTCTGGTATGCTTGCCGCGCTTTGCTAACAAGAGGCTTAAAGTTGTCTATGTCAGGTTGGCGTAAACTCTATTACAAATTATTGAATTTACCACTCTCTATTTTGGTAAAAAGTAAGGTCATTCCGACCGATCCTATCTCTGAACATGGGATCGATCCGACACGTCCGGTGATGTATGTTTTGCCTTATGATTCAAAGGCTGACCTGCTCACACTGCGTGCTCAATGCCTGAAACATGATCTGCCCGATCCGCTGGCTCCGCTGGAGATCGATGGCACCCTGCTGCCGCGCCACGTGTTTATTCACGATGGCCCACGCGTAATTCCCTATTTCGTGGCCAATCCCGAATCGGTAAAGCTGTTCCACGATTATCTGGATTTGCATCGCAGCAACCCGCAACTCGATGTGCAAATGCTGCCGGTCGCGGTGATGTTTGGTCGTGCGCCGGGACGTGAAACCTCCGGTGAATCCACGCCGCATCTGCGCGTGCTCAATGGCGTGCAGAAGTTCTTCGCCATTTTGTGGCACGGCCGCGACAGCTTTGTTCGCTTCTCGCAAACCGTTTCGTTGCGCCAGATGGCGACCGAGCACGGCACCGATAAGTCGATTGCCCAAAAGCTGGCTCGCGTGGCGCGCATTCATTTTGCCCGCCAACGTCTGGCCGCGGTCGGCCCGCGTCTGCCTGCACGTCAGGATCTCTTCAACAAGCTGTTACAATCCAAAGCGATCGAAAAAGCAGTAGAAGATGAAGCGCGCAGCAAAAAGATTTCGCATGAGAAAGCCCAGCAGAACGCCATCGAAATGATGGAAGAAGTGGCGGCGGACTTCTCTTATGAAGCGATTAAAGTCACTGACCGCGTGATGGGCTGGCTGTGGAGCCGCCTGTATCAGGGCATCAACGTGCATGGCGGTGAGCGCGTGCGTCAGCTGGCGCAGGATGGTCATGAGATTGTGTATGTGCCCTGCCACCGCAGCCACATGGATTACCTGCTGCTCTCCTACGTGCTTTATCATCAAGGCCTGGTGCCGCCGCACATTGCTGCCGGTATTAACCTGAACTTCTGGCCAGCCGGCCCGATTTTCCGTCGTCTGGGCGCCTTCTTTATTCGTCGTACCTTTAAGGGCAACAAACTCTATTCCACCGTGTTCCGTGAATATCTTGGCGAGTTGTTTAGCCGGGGTTACTCCGTGGAATACTTTGTGGAAGGCGGACGTTCGCGTACCGGTCGTTTGCTGGATCCAAAAACCGGCACCCTATCAATGACGCTGCAGGCGATGCTGCGCGGCGGCAGTCGTCCAATCACCTTCGTGCCGATTTACATTGGCTACGAGCATGTGATGGAAGTGGGCACCTACGCCAAAGAGCTGCGGGGTGCGGCCAAAGAGAAAGAGAGTTTCCTGCAGATGGTGCGCGGTTTACGTAAGCTGCGCAATCTCGGCCAGGGCTACGTTAACTTCGGTGAACCCCTGCCGTTGATGAACTATCTGAACAAAAACGTGCCCGAATGGCGAGATGCGATTGATCCTATCGAACCGCAACGCCCTGCCTGGATGACGCCCGCCGTGAATGACATTGCGGCGAAGCTGATGGTGCGCATCAACGAAGCCGGTGCAGCTAATGCCATGAACCTGTGCGTCACCGCACTGCTGGCGTCACGTCAGCGTTCACTGACCCGCGAACAGCTGATTGAGCAGTTAGAGTGCTACACCCAGCTGCTGCGCAATGTGCCCTATTCGCCGGAAGCCACGGTGCCTGACATGAGCGCCGAAGCGCTGCTTGATCACGCCATGGGCATGAACAAGTTCGAGACCGAGCAAGACAGCATTGGCGACATCATCATCCTGCCGCGCGAGCAGGCGGTGCTGATGACCTACTATCGCAACAACATTCATCACATGTTGGTGATGCCATCGTTGATTGCCGCCATCGTGCAGCAACATCGTGAAATCAGCGAAGCAGAGCTGCTGCGTCAGGTTAGCCTGGTATATCCGATGCTAAAGAGCGAGTTGTTCTTGCGCTGGGACAAGGCGGAGTTGCCTGCACTACTTAACGCACTCTGTGCAGAGATGGCGCGTCAGGGCCTGATCACCTTGCAGGATGGTCAACTAAGAATGACGCCGGCACGTCACCGTTCGCTGCAACTGCTGGCGGCGGGTATTCGTGAGACGCTGCAGCGCTTCGCGATTACCTTCGCTATCCTCAGCGCGAAACCGGCCATCAACCGTGGCACGCTGGAGAAAGAGAGCCGCACGCTGGCTCAACGCCTGTCTGTGCTGCACGGTATCAACGCACCAGAGTTCTTTGATAAAGCAGTGTTTACTGCGCTGGTACTCACGCTGCGTGATGAAGGATATATCAGTGACAAAGGCGATGCCGATGCCGAACGCAGTCATATGATGTGGCAGATGCTGGCGGAACTGGTGACCAGCGACGTGCGTCTTACGATTGAAAGCGCGGTCACCCACGATTAACGCGGCGACAAGCTAATAAAAAGGCGCACTTCAGTGCGCCTTTTTTGTTTATAACAGATCCGCGAACGGCACGGTGCTGAGCAAAATGCCGAGAAACAGCACCATGCCCACATAGTTGTTATTCAGAAACGCCTGGAAGCAAGGATCGCGCTCGCGCTGGGCAATCAGCTTCTGCTGATGCACGAACAAGCCCGCAGCCAGCAGCAGCGACCAGTAAAACGCCCCATTCAGATGAAGCATCATACCCACCAGCGCCATCAAACCGAGCGTTGCCAGCTGCAGTAAACCAATAATCAGTTTGTCGTAACGACCAAACAGAATCGCCGTCGATTTTACGCCAATCTTCAAATCGTCATCGCGATCGACCATCGCGTACTGCGTGTCATACGCCACCGTCCAGCAGATATTCGCCAGGAAAACCAGCCAGCAGACCAAAGGTAAGGACTCACTAACTGCCGCCCATCCCATCGGAATCGCCCAACCAAACGCTGCGCCGAGCACCACCTGCGGCAGATGCGTGTAGCGCTTCATAAACGGATAAACCCACGCCAGCGCCAGGCCGCCAAACGACAGCAAAATGGTCATGGTGTTCATGGTCAACACCAGCATAAACGCCAGCAAACCGAGACCGGCAAACAGCAACTTCGCCTCTTTCCCGGACACCGCGCCGCTGGCCAGCGGACGTGACGCCGTGCGCTTGACGTGACCATCGATTTTGCGGTCAGCGTAATCATTGATGACGCAGCCAGCGGCGCGCATCACGATAACGCCGAGCACAAACACCAGCAGCACCGGCAGCGGTGGAATCGCCATGCCGGAGAGCCACAGTGCCCACAGAGTTGGCCACAGCAGTAACACAGTGCCGATGGGTTTATCGATACGCATCAGGCGGCAGTAAGCCTGCCATTTGGTCATGGGTAAGGTGTTTTGCACAGTAGTTTTATCCTTGATCCAGCGCGCGATAGAGCGGCGACGCCGGTAAAAATAGTTCAGTTAACAGCAGCGGCTTGCCCGACAAACGCAGGCGGGAACGGCGTCCCCATAAATCGCCAACCTGACCGGGATCGATAAAATCGCGACTCAGGGTAGATGAAGAGAATAGATAGCGGCCAAGCGGGCGCGTACCGAGCTGTTGCAGCATCTGCTCGGGGCCGTTCAGCGTGCTTTCTGGCACCACGGTGCGGCCAATCAGCCAGGGTTCGCCATCACCGCACAGCACAATTTCACGTAACCAGAAGCGCGGGTCGGCGGGCAAAAATTCCGCTTCCTCCGAGATCTCTTCAGCGCCAATAAACGCTTCGCGGATCAGTTTTACGGTCACTTGCTGGCAATGCTGCTCGAAGCGACGCGTCATGGAGTCTTCTTCCATTAACCAGTCAAGTAGCGGGGCAGAAAGCTGCGGTGAAGAGGCTGGCAGCCAGTGCAGTGCGCGTAACTGGCGCAGCGCGTCATGCGACATCAGGACATCTCCGGGAAAAAAGTTGCCCTAGTTTAGCGCAGAGGAGAATGCGTGGCACGGCTCGTTGTGCCACGCGATATTATTACTCGCGTTTCAGGCGGTTACTGTTCGCCAGCCACAGCGTCACCACCAGAATCAAAATCGCCGCCGAGTAGTAGAGCGTATCGAACGGATTTTTATGGTCGACGATGATCAGGCGGATAATTGCCGTGATGCCGATGTAGATGAAGTAGCGCAGCGGGAAGTGATAGCCAGACTGAAAGTACTTCACAATCAAGGCGATAAATTCGAAGTAGAGGAAATAGATAACGATGCCTTCAATCAGCAGATAGGAAGACGTCTGCTCGCCGGTGCTCAACAGCACGTTGGCCAGATGAATGGTTTCTTTACCGAGGAACACCACCAGAATAATGGCCAGAATGATCAGACCAATATTCAGCACCCACTGCAATGCTAACGAGATGTACTGCCCAACCCCTGTTTTTATTGTCATTTTTGCGCCTCACGCTCTCAATTACTCACTGGCGCTATCATGCTGTAGTGTGATCAAAATCACAATATTTATACTTCGACATCCACGCACAGCGCGTCATAGCGCCAGAACTCGCAGTCGCAATCAATCACGCGCTTGTGCTGATCGCGATTGATGCGGGTGATCAACAAGCCGGGCGTGCCGCTCGCCACGTTGAGCGCAGGCGCAGCGCGCACCGGCAGCGGTCCCGGCAAAATGGTAAAACGCGCGCCGCCGTAGCGAATGCCATAGCGCTGGTCATACAGATCGGTGAGTGAACGCGTCAGGTCTTCATCCAGCAATCCCGGAAAGAAGGCGGGATTGAGGTAATGCTCGACATACAACACGGCGCGGCCATCAATACGGCGCAAACGGCGAATGCGGTAAACCCGATCGCCCTCCAGCAGTTGCAGATGACGCGCGATGGCTAATTGCGCTGGCACTTCGCGCGCCTCCAGCACTTCAGTGCTGGCAATACGGCCTTGCTCAGCGGCCATGGCGTGAAAATGGCTGTGATGAGAGGGGTTGTAGACCAGCCGAGGCGGTGCGAGAAACCAGCCACGACGCAATTCACGATAGATGATGCCCTGCGCTTCCAGCAAACCCAGCGCCTCACGCAGCGTAATGCGCGTGGTGGAATAGTGTTCGCTTAAGCTACGTTCGGCGGGCAAACGACCACCGGCAAATTCACCGCTTTCAATGCGTTCCCGCAGCCCTGCTGCAATCACATCCGCCGTTTTCGACATCATTTTTCAGCCTCATTTTGGGGCAAATCTGCACTATGACAGTTCGATGACTACAATGTGACAGAGAACAACCCACGCTTTAGCGCGCTGTAACCGCATGTGGATCGTCGCGCCACACCCCGTTTCACCACCATGGTCATAAAACCTTCATCTATTCGGGCTACATTGGCTCGGTTCTTGCTGGACTAGACCAAGAAGTCCCACAACATATACCGGGAGCAATCGAGATGAAAGCGTTTATCGCCTCTGTAGTAGCCAGTGCCGTACTGCTTGCGCTGCCCGCCGCGCAAGCCGCAGATAATGACCTCGCCGCGTTAGAAAAAGCGGCGCGCGCCGAAGGTCAGGTCAACAGCGTCGGCATGCCAGATAGCTGGGCCAACTGGAAAGAAACCTGGAGTGACCTCAACAGCAAATATGGCCTGAAGCACAGCGACACCGACATGTCCTCGGCGCAGGAACTGGCAAAATTTGCTGCAGAGAAAGAGAACGCCAGCGCCGATATCGGTGATGTGGGCGCTGCTTTCGGTCCGATTGCCGTCGCTAAAGGCGTGGCGCAACCGTATAAGCCAACGCATTGGGAGCAAATCCCGAGCTGGGCGAAAGATCAGGATGGCAACTGGATGCTGGCGTATACCGGCACCATCGCGTTCCTGGTGGATAAGCAGCAGGTCAAAGATGTGCCGCACAGCTGGGCCGATCTGAAGAAAGGTAAGTATGTGGTCACTATCGGTGACGTCGGCACTGCGGCTCAGGCAGCGAACGGCGTGTTGGCGGCCAGCTATGCATTAGGCGGTGACGAGAAGAATGTGAAACCGGCGTTGAGCTTCTTCGGCGATCTGGCGAAAGAAGGCCGTCTTGGCGTGACCGATCCGGTGATTGCCAACATTGAAAAAGGCGAAATTCAGGTGGCGGTGGTGTGGGACTTTAACGGTCTGAACTACCGCGATCAGATCGACAAAAACCGCTACGAAGTGGTGATCCCTTCCGACGGTTCCGTCACTTCTGGCTACAGCACCATCATCAACAAATACGCCAAACATCCGAACGCCGCCAAGCTGGCGCGTGAATACATCTTGTCTGATGAAGGCCAGATCAACCTGGCGAAAGGCTATGCGCGCCCGATTCGTGCCGAGCATTTAACTCTGCCCGCCGACGTGCAGGCCAAGCTGCTGCCGCAGTCTGAGTATAAGAATGCCCGTCCAATCAAAGACCAGGCCGCGTGGGATAAAACCTCGAAAATGCTGCCGCGTCTGTGGCAAGAGAACGTCATCATTAATATGAAGCAGTAAGGAGCGAGGGATGAAAACGATCCTGGTGGTGTTGGATGGGCTGAGTAATCAGGTAGCGCAGCACGCAATGGGCTATCTGTTTGCTGAATGCGCGCAGGGCAACGGCCAATATTATACGCTGACTTGCGAACTGCCTTCGCTGTCGCGCCCGCTGTACGAATGCATTCTCACCGGCATTCCACCGGTGCGCAGCGGTATTATTCACAACGGCGTCAGTCGCATGAGTAATCAGCGCAGCATCTTCCATTACGCACGTGCCGCCGGTCTCACCACCGCGGCAGCCGCCTACCACTGGGTGAGTGAGCTCTACAATCAATCCCCGTTCAACGCGGCGCGCGACCGCCACACGGTCGCGCCCGATCTGCCGATTCAGTATGGCCACTTTTACTGGGACGACGGTTATCCGGATTCCCACCTGTTTGAAGATGCAGAAAGCCTACGTTTGCGGCACGATCCCGACTTCCTGCTGATCCACCCGATGAACATTGACGATGCCGGACACAAGCACGGCCTGTCATCGCCGCAGTATCGCAACCGCGCGCGCATGGCCGATGGTTATCTGTCGCAGTGGATGCCGGACTGGCTGGCGGCCGGTTATCAGGTGATTGTCACCGCCGATCACGGCATGAACGATGACCGCTCGCACGGCGGCATTTTGCCGGAAGAGACGCAGGTGCCGCTGTTCGTGTTTGGCAAAGGTTTCTCGCTGCAGCCGGATCTTCAGCCGCAGCAGACCGAACTGTGTGGCATCGTGTGCACCTTGCTCGGCGTCGAACATGACAAACCGCTATGTCGCGCGTTACTGGCGGAGCCGCAGTAATGAAAGGCAAAACGCTCGCCGCGCTATTGCTGCTGCCGTTTGCGCTGTTCTGGGTGGCATTCCAGCTCGCGCCGCTGCTGTGGATTGCCATCAACAGCTTCTGGAGCGACATCAATGAGCGTTGGGGCTTCGACAACTACAGCGATATCCTCACCTCGCCGTTCTATTTGCAGGCGTTTCGCCTGTCGCTCGACATCTCCATCTGGTCGAGCATTTACGGCCTGCTGATCTCACTGGTTGCCGGATATTCGCTGCATCAGCTCGGCAGCGGCCGCTTTCAGCGTTTTTTGATGTCATTTACCAACATGACCAGCAACTTCGCCGGCGTACCGCTGGCGTTTGCCTTCGTCATTCTGCTCGGCCTGAACGGTTGTCTGACGCTGCTGCTGCGCCATTACGGCGTGCTGGAAGGCTTCAAGCTGTTCTCGCGTGATGGCATGGTGCTGGTGTACACCTGGTTCCAAATCCCGCTCGGCATTTTGCTGCTCTATCCCGCGTTTGATGGCTTGCGACAGGATTGGCAAGAGTCCGCCGCGCTGCTGGGTGCAGGCCGCTGGCGCTATTGGTGGCACATCGGTTTGCCTATTCTGTTCCCGGCGCTGCTCGGTACTTTCGTGATTTTGCTGGCGAACGCGCTCGGCGCTTACGCCACTATTTACGCGCTCACTACCGGCAACTTTAACGTGGTGCCGGTACGTATTGCCGCGCTGGTCTCTGGCGATATCTCGCTTGATCCCAACACCGGCGGCGCGCTGGCGATGTTGCTGGTGCTGATTATGGCGCTGATTACCGTGGTGCAGCAGTATCTGGTGCGCCGCAGCTATCTCAACGCCAAACCTTCCTGAGGAGCTACACGTGTCGCGCGCGGAAAAATTTTATCATCGCCTGATTGTCTGGCTGCTGCTGGCCATTTTAGCCGCGCCGCTGCTGGCTACTTTGCTGTACGGCATCTCCACTAGCTGGAGCGACACCATCCTGCCGCAGGGCTTTACGCTGAAGTGGCTCAGCGCGCTGTGGAGCGATGCGCGTTTCCTGACCGCGCTCGGTCATTCGCTACTGGTTTGCTGCGGTGCGCTGCTGTTCTCGCTGGTGCTGGTGCTGCCTGCCATGTTTGTGATCGCTTACTACTATCCGAAACTGGATGCGGTGATGAACGTGCTGATCCTGATGCCCTTCGCCGTGCCGCCAGTGGTGTCGTCGGTCGGGCTGCTGCAACTCTATTCGTCGTCGCCGCTGATGCTGACTGGCACGCCGTGGATTTTGATCGGCTGCTACTTCACCATCGCCTTGCCGTTTATCTATCGCGCCATCTCCAACAATATGCAGGCCATCAACCTGAAAGAGCTGATTGATGCCGCGCAGCTGCTCGGTGCCAGCACCTGGCAGGCGGCGCTGTTTGTGGTGTTGCCGAACCTGCGCAAAGGGGTATTTATCGCGGTGCTGCTCTCCTTCTCCTTCCTGATTGGTGAGTTTGTCTTTGCCAATATGCTGGTCGGCACCCGCTATGAAACCTTGCAGGTATATCTGTTTAACATGCGCAACGGCAGCGGGCACTTCACCAGCGCGCTGGTGATCTCCTATTTTGCCGTCGTCCTGCTGGTTACCTGGCTGGCGAATGCCCTCAATCCTGAACGAGGCTGACCATGAGTTATCTGAGCGTCACCCAGCTGAACAAAAGCTATGGCCCGACCACCATTTTTGAAAACATCGATTTCAGTGCCGAAGAAGGCGAGTTTGTTACGCTGCTCGGTCCCAGCGGGTGCGGCAAATCGACGCTGCTGCGCTGTATCGCCGGATTGACCGAAGTGGATAGCGGCAACGTGTTGCTGCAAGGACAGGATATCGTGCCGCTGCCGCCGCAAAAGCGCACCATCGGCATGGTGTTTCAGAGCTACGCGCTGTTCCCCAATATGACGGTGGAGAAGAACGTGGCGTTTGGCCTGAAGATGCAGAAACTGGCCAGCGGTGAGATTCAGAAACGCGTGATGGAGGTACTGGCGCTGGTGGAACTCACCGACTTCGCGCGGCGTTATCCGCATCAACTCTCTGGCGGACAGTGTCAGCGCGTGGCGCTGGCGCGTTCACTGGTGACGCGTCCACGCTTGCTGTTGCTGGATGAACCGCTGTCGGCGCTGGATGCGCGCATTCGTCGCCATCTGCGTGAACAGATCCGCAATATTCAGCGCGAGCTGAAACTCACTACTTTGTTTGTCACCCACGATCAGGAAGAGGCGTTGACCATGTCCGATCGCATCGTGCTGATGAATCGGGGAAAGATCGTGCAGAACGGCAACGCGGAAATGCTCTATACCCAACCGGCCGATCTGTTTGCCGCCGGGTTTATCGGCAACTACAACCTGCTGAGCGCCGAGCAGGCAACGCAGCTGACCGGACAGGCGTTTAGCGGCCAGGTAGCGATTCGCCCGGAGTCGATCCAGCTGTGTGCGCCGCAGGCGGGCATTCCCGCCACCATCCTCAGCCACAGCTTGCTTGGCAACGTGATTCGCTATCGGGTGCGCGCGCAAAACGTGGAACTCTCGATAGATGTACTCAACCGCAGCGTGGCAGATTTGCATCCCGCTGGTATGCAGATTGGGCTACAGTTAGAGATGTCGACGTTGCGCCAGGTTGCTTAATTTAAACGAAAAAAGGCGACACAACGCGGCGAAGGTTTTACCGGTTGTGCTCACCGTCAGGCTGGCAATCGGTGTGGTTTGAGCCTGACGGATGAGGAGCCTCTATACGTGTTAACTCTGCTTAATCTACTCTCCGCCGTTGCGCTGCTGGTGTGGGGCACACACATTGTGCGCACCGGCATCATGCGCGTTTACGGTGCCGATCTGCGTCGCGTACTCAGTCGCAGCGTTGAAAAAAAACCGATGGCGTTTCTTGCCGGCATTGGCGTCACGGCGCTGGTGCAGAGCAGTAACGCCACCACGCTGCTGGTTACCTCCTTTGTTGCACAGAATCTGGTCAGTCTGACGCCCGCGCTGGTGGTGGTGCTCGGCGCGGATGTCGGGACCGCGATCATGGCGCGCATCCTGACTTTTGATTTGTCGTGGCTGTCGCCGCTGTTTATCTTCTTTGGCGTGGTGTTCTTTCTCAGCCGCAAGCAAACGCGCATTGGGCAGTTAGGCCGCGCCAGTATTGGGCTTGGCCTGATTCTGCTGGCGCTGCAGCTGATTGTCGCGGCTGCCAAACCGATCACCCAGGCGGCGGGCGTTCAGGTACTGTTCTCAACACTGACCGGCGATGTGATGCTTGATGCACTGATTGGCGCGGTGTTCGCCATCATCAGTTACTCCAGCCTCGCGGCGGTCCTGATTACCGCCACGCTGACCGCTACCGGTGTCATCTCCTTCAAGGTGGCACTCTGTCTGGTGATTGGTGCCAACCTCGGCAGCGGCCTGCTGGCGATGATCAACGCCAGCGGCTCCAATGCAGCGGGCAAACGCGTCGCGCTCGGCAGCCTGCTGTTTAAGCTGATTGGCAGCATCGCCATTTTGCCGTTCGTCAATGTGGTCGCCGATGTGCTGGATAAGCTGCCGGTCAATGACGAAGAGCTGGTGATCTTCTTCCACGTCTTCTACAACCTGATTCGCTGCTTAGTCATGGTGCCGTTTGCCGATCCAATGGCGCGCCTGTGCCGCCGTATGATTGCCGATGATCCCGAAAACGAAGCCCATCTCAAACCCAAACACCTCGACAGCAGCGCGCTGGATACGCCGGCGTTAGCGCTGGCTAACGCCTCACGCGAAACACTGCGCATCGGCGATGTGGTCGAGCAGATGATTGAGTCATTCAATAAGGTGGTGCACGGCGACCTGCGCGAAGAGCGCGCGGTGCGGCGGCTGGATGATGATGTTGATGTGCTTTACACCGCGATCAAACTCTATCTGGCGCGTATGCCGAAAGAGGATTTGCCGGAGGATGATTCGCGCCGCTGGGCGGAGATCATTGAGATGGCGCTCAACCTGGAGCAGGCGGGCGACATTATCGAACGCATGTGCGCCGACGTAGCGGATAAGTCACTGACCGCGCGCCGCGCCTTCTCTGCCGAAGGATTGGAGGAGCTGCAAACCTTGCAGGAACAGGTGCTGTATAACCTGCGTCTGAGTTTGTCGGTGTTTCTATCGCACGATGTCACCAGCGCCAAACGCCTACGCCGCTCCAAGCATCGCTTCCGCATCCTAATTCGCCGTTTCTCCCACGCGCACGTCGAGCGCTTGCATCTGCAGAATGTGCAAAGCATTGAGACGAGCTCTTTGCACCTTGGCTTGCTGGGCGATATGAAGCGTTTAAATTCGCTGTTCTGCGCCGTGGCGTACACGGTTTTAGATCAGCCGGATGATGAGCGGGAAGAGGATTAAGAAGGTCAGAATCGCGCGATAAATCGCGCCGCTACAAATACGTGCAAATATTGTAGCGGCGCAATGTATTGCGCTGGTTTTACATCACGACAGCAAACTGAACGCAATCATGCCAACAATCGCGCCGGTGGTGCCCAAAATGGTTTCCATCAGCGTCCATGTCTTCAGCGTTTCGGCTTCGGTGGCGCCGGTGAAGCGGCCAAACAGCCAGAAACCCGCATCATTCACATGACTGATAATGATCGAGCCGCCGCCGATACAGATCGACAGCGCGGCCAGCTGCGCGCCGCTGTAGTGCAGCGGTTCAATCACCGGCATCACTAAACCGACGGTGGTTAAACACGCCACGGTGGCCGAACCCTGAATAACGCGAATCGCGCCAGAAAGGATGAAGCACGCCAGCGCAATCGGCATGCCTGCGCCGGTCAACGCATGCCCTAAAACCGGGCCAACGCCCGAATCCACCAGCACCTGCTTAAACACGCCGCCCGCACCAATCACCAGCAGAATAATGCCCGCCGGTTGCAGCGCGCTGCCGCACACCTGCATCACCTTCTCTTTATCCATGCCCTGACGATAAGCCAGGCCATAAATCGCCACCAGACAGGCCAGCAAAATCGCGGTGAACGGATGGCCGATAAACTCCAGCCACTCATACAGTTGGGAACCCGGCGTAGTGAAGCGTGCGCCGATGGTTTTCAGGCCAACCAGCAGCAGCGGGAACAGAATCAGCGCCAGACTAAAGCCAAACGACGGCAGTTTGCCCTCTTCCACTTCCGGCTGATGATCTTCCGGCGGTGCGCTAAAGCTGACGTGCTGCGCAATAACGCTGCCAAACAGCGGGCCCGCAATCAGCATGCCCGGAATCGCGGCGCACAGGCCCAGCAGAATCATCCAGCCAAAATCAGCGTGCATCTGCGCGGCCAGCAGCATCGGCGCGGGTCCCGGCAGCAGAAACGCGGCGGACGCCGCAACACCGGCAAACAGCGGGATCACCAGCTTAACTAAATTGCCTTGGGTGCGACGCGCCACGGCGAACGCAATGCTGATCAGCAACACCACCGCCACTTCAAAGAACAGCGGCAACGCACAGATCAAGCCGGCGACGCCCATCGCATAGTGCGCGCGGCTTTCCCCAAAGGTTTTCAACATGCGAATGGCGATCTGATCGACGGCGCCGGTTTCATGCAGGATCTTGCCGAACATCGCGCCCAACGCCACCACAATGGCGAGAAAGCCGAGCGTTCCGCCCATGCCTTTTTCCATGGTTTCAGCGATTTTATCGAGCGGCATGCCGGAGAACAGACCGGCACCAATGGAGACTAACATCAGGGCAACAAAGGCGTGCATACGCGCTTTCATCACCAAAAACAGCAGCAGCAGGACAGAGCCTGCTGCGGTTAACACTAGCGTTGCGGTACTCATGACTAACCCTTGTTGATTGCACCCTCAATGGTCGCAACCGTGGCCGCAACTACTTCATCCAGTGAATGATTGATATCAACCACCAGTACATCGGGCTCATCCGCGCCGGGTTCCTGCAGCGTGGCGAACTGCGTCACCAGCATCTGCGGTTTGAAGAAGTGACCTTTACGCGCTTTCAGGCGGGATTCAATGGTTTCGAAGTCGCCCTGCAGATAGATGAATTTCAGGTTCTCGTTGCCCTGACGCAGGATATCGCGATAGGACTTTTTCAGCGCCGAACAGACGATGATGGAGATCTCCTGCGTGCGCTGCATGGCAAATGCCGCATCATTCAGCGCCTGCAGCCACGGCTGGCGATCGTTGTCGTCCAGCGGATGACCATCCGCCATTTTCATGATGTTGCTGCGCGGATGGAGGAAATCCCCATCGAGGAACGCAGTGTTTAACTGATGAGAGACCTGATTGGCGACGGCAGATTTTCCGCTGCCGGAAACGCCCATCAGGATAAAGACGTGGTGCGATGGAGATGGCGTTGTCATTGTTTTGCGCTCCGGCAGTGAATTCTGCCCAATGTTACCGATAACAAATCGAGCTGCCATTGTCAGAGCCCACTGAAAGGCTGGCAACCCTTCTCAGGTGGAAAAGCACGAAAGTGTGAACTGACTCAAATAATCGCCAAAATCAGATGCTGTCACCTTCGGAGATTTCAAAGCCAACATCCAGCGGTTGCGTTAGCGTGCGATCGCCGCCAATGCGCGCTAGCAGCATCGCTGCCGATTCCCGTCCCATACGCTCGCGCGGCGTTAACACCGTGGCGAGGCGCGGATTCACCACTTGCGTAATGTCGTGGCCGTGGAAACCGGCAATCGCCATCTGCTGCGGCACGCGTAATCCCTGACGCTGGCACTCAAACATCGCGCCTACCGCGAGGTCATCGTTGGTACAAAACAGGCTGTCAGTTTCCGGATAACGCTTTTGCGCCTCGCACAGCAGTTGCGCGCCGGCGCTGAAAGAGGAGGCATCTTCCATCATCACGCTGTGTGGCGTGAGCCCCGCTTCGCGCATCGCTTTTTCGTAGCCCTGTTGCTTCTGCAAGGTACGTTCATCAAGGCGCGCGCCGAGGTAAACCGTGTGGCGATGGCCTTTTTTCAGAATAGCATGCGTCATCTGCCGTGCTGCTTCGACGTTATCAAAGCCCACCGCCATATCGAGGCACGGCGTGACCGAATCCATCATCTCAATCACTGGAATGCCCGCGACTTCCAGCATGCGCAGCGTGCCCGGCGTATGGGTACGCTCGGTGAGGATCACGCCGTCGATGTTCCAGCCGAGCAGCGATCGCAGCTGTAACTCCTCTTTCTGCGCGTTGTAGCCAAAATGCGCCACCAGCGTTTGGTAACCCGCTTCGTCGGTGACGGCCTCAATGCCGCGCAATACGTCGGCGAAAACCTGGTTGGTTAAGGAAGGCAGTAGCACGCCGATAGCGCGGCTGGTGGCGTTGGAGAGCATATCGGGGGCGCGATTGGGGATGTAACCGAGTTCGTCCAGCGCCACGGCGATCTTATCGCGCAGCGCCGCAGAAACCTGATCGGGATTGCGCAGGTAGCGACTGACGGTCATTTTTGTGATGCCGACACGATCGGCAACGTCCTGTAATACCGGTCTTTTCTTCTTCATCGTATGCGCCTGAAATCAGAGATACGACGAGTTTATCATTTTTTTGTCATGCACTGCCTTTGAGGAAAACCTGCGCGATCAATCGCGCCGCTACAAATACGTGCAGATATTGCAGCGGCGCCATTCATTGCGCGACCTTTAAACCGGTGGCAAATCAAACAGCAGAATCTCTGCATCGCTGTCAGCTTTGATGCTCAGCGCGCTTTCATCCCAAATCGCCAGCGCATCGCTGCTGCCAACCTGTTCGCCATTCACGCTCACCAGCCCTTTCACCACCTGAATCCACACGCGACGACCGGCTTCAACTGTCACTTCATCGCTTTCGCCCTCAGCAAAGACCCAGCGCGACAACGTCATGTCCTGAAACACCTTGAGCGATCCGTCACGTTCATCCGGCGTCAGCACAAACTGGCGGCCTTTAACATCATCGAAACGGCGTTGCGCGTAACGCGGCTCAATGCCTTTGCGCTCTGGAATGATCCAGATCTGATACAGGTGCAGCGGATCGGTGGCGCTGGCGTTGTACTCCGAATGTCGCACGCCGGTACCGGCGCTCATGATTTGGAACTCACCGCTCGGAATCTGCTCTTTATTGCCCATGCTGTCTTGATGTTCAACGGTGCCAGACAGCACATAGGTCAGGATTTCCATATCTTTATGCGGATGGGTGCCGAAGCCCTGACCACCATCGATAACATCTTCGTTAATCACGCGCAGTGCCGAGAAACCCATAAAGTTGGCATCGTGATAATCGGCGAAAGAAAAGGTGTGCCAGCTATCCAGCCAACCGTGATTAGCGTGACCGCGTTCTTCAGCTTTACGTACATAAATCATGTTCAATTCTCCTCAATGTTTTTTACAGTTTGGTACTGCGAAGGATTGATTGATAGCTGAAAAACTTCATCCCTCTGTTCAAAAAAAGTGAATGAAAACGAAAAAACGACCCAGGTTTTACTGATGAGGAAGTGCGAACGAGATTGGTCTTGTAGATAACCCACTACATAACAATGAGCATCACGGACCCTGCAAGCAGGAATAACAAGGAAAAATTATGTCAGAACACATCACTCCACCCGCTAAGCGCCCGATTGAGCGCTTTTTGAATACCGTTGAATGGCTGGGTAATTTATTACCGCATCCGATTACTCTATTTGCCCTGTTTTCACTGTTTATCATTGTTGCGTCTGCCATTGCCGCAGCGTTTGGCGTCAACGTGATCGATCCCCGCCCAGTTGGCGCGGCAGGACGCGCACCAGACGGTGTGATTCACGTGGTTAGCCTGATGAGTGCCGAAGGTTTGCAACGCATCGTCAGCCATCTGGTCACCAACTTTACCGGCTTTGCGCCGCTCGGCACGGTGCTGGTTGCGCTGCTCGGTGTGGGGATTGCCGAACATTCAGGGCTGCTCTCGGCGGCGATGCGCGCGCTGGTGTTTAACGCACCGAAAAAGCTCATCACCTTCACCATCGTCTTCGCTGGCATTATCTCCAACACCGCTTCTGAGCTGGGCTATGTGGTGCTGATTCCGCTGGCCGCGATGATTTTCCACTCGTTGGGACGACATCCCCTGGCGGGCCTGGCCGCGGCGTTTGCCGGGGTTTCTGGCGGCTACAGCGCCAACTTACTGCTTGGCACCATCGATCCGCTGCTCTCGGGCATTACCCAAAGCGCCGCGCAGATTATCGATCCTGACTACCATGTTGGCCCGGAAGTGAACTGGTACTTTATGTTTGTCAGTACCTTCGTGATTGCCATCCTTGGTACCTGGATCACCAACAGCATCGTCGAACCTAAACTGGGCAAATATCACGACAGCGAAGGTGATGCGGTGCGAGGCGATATGGGCGCGCTGACGACGCAAGAACGTCGGGCGTTGAAAGGCGCGGGCTGGGCGGTTCTTGGCGTTACGCTGCTGCTGATCCTGACCGTGATTCCGGGCTACGGCGTGTTACTCAACCCGAAAACCGGCACGCTGGCGGGTTCACCGTTCCTGAAGGGCATCGTGGTGTTTATCTTTGTCTTCTTCGCCATTCCCGGCATGGTGTATGGCCGCCTGATCGGCAATATGCGCAACGATTGCGACGTCATTAACGCCATGTCCGCCAGTATGAGCAGCATGGGCATGTATATCGTGCTGGTGTTCTTTGCTGCGCAGTTCGTGGCGTTTTTTAACTGGAGCAATTTCGGCACGGTGGTGGCAGTGAAAGGCGCTAATCTGCTGGCATCAATCGATATGGGCGCGCCGCTGCTGTTTGTCTGCTTCATCATGATCTGCGGCTTTATCAACCTGATGATTGGCTCCGCCTCGGCGCAATGGGCGGTGACCGCACCGATCTTTGTCCCGATGCTGATGCTGGTCGGCTTTGCGCCCGAAGTGATTCAGGCGGCATATCGCATCGGCGATTCGGTGACCAACGTGATTACACCCATGATGAGTTACTTTGGCCTGATTATGGCGGTGGCGGCGCGTTATCGACGCGATATGGGCATCGGTACGCTGGTGGCGATGATGTTGCCGTATTCGGTGGTGTTTATGATTGGCTGGACGCTGCTGTTTGTGCTTTGGGTGTTTGTCTTCAATCTGCCGGTCGGGCCCGGTGCGGCAACCTGGTACACGCTGTAAAGGCAAAAAAAAAGCCAGCACCCGAGCTGGCTAAATAATACCTGGAAGCAATGTGAGCAATGTCGTGCTTACCCGGTTGTCAGGAGACGTTTCCGAGCTCGCATGGCAATAATAATCATTATCATTCGCGTCTGTAAAGCCCTTTTGCGAATTATTTTGCATTGACGAAGAGCGAGAATTCCTTGATGTTAAAGGGGATTTTATCCATTTTGCACAAGGAGTCGCTCATGAGTCAGATCGTTGTTCGTCACGCTATTCCCGAAGATGCTGCTGCTTTAACGCGCATGTACAGTCAGCCTGAACCGCAGGCCAACACGCTGCATCTGCCGTATCAATCGCCGACGCTGTGGCAGGACCGCCTCAGTAATCTGCGTCCGGGTGTGCATATGCTAGTGGCGTGCATTGACGATCAGATTGCCGGGCAACTCACGGTGGAAGTGCTGTCGGTGGCGCGCCGTCGCCATACCGCGACCTTTGGCATGGGCGTCGATTCTGCTTTTCATCGGCGCGGCGTCGGTAAAGCGCTGATGTCAGCGATGATTGATTTGTGCGACAACTGGCTGCAGGTGACGCGCATTGAGCTGACGGTGTTCGCCGATAATCATAAAGCGCTTGGCCTGTATCAGCAGTTTGGCTTTGAGATCGAAGGCACCGCACGTCGCCACGCCATGCGCGACGGCGAAATGGTGGATACGCACTATATGGCGCGCTTGAAATAACCTTTAAAATCGCGCCGCTACAAAGACGTGCACATACCGTAGCGGCGCAATTTATTGCGCATTAGCGATCAATAACCTGCGCTTAAATCATCCACTGAACGCGGATCCGATGCGCCATAACGCGTGCCGTCCGGCCCAATCATAATGCTCTGCGTGCTGCCCATCGCGGGCATCACTTTCACATGCTGGCCTTTGGCTTCCAGCAGGCGCAACGTATCCGGGCTGAAGCCTTTTTCCACGCGCAGCTGATCGGGCAACCATTGATGATGGAAGCGCGGTGCGTTGGTCGCTTCCGCTACGTTCATGCCGAAATCGATGCTGTTCACCACCATTTGCAGCACGGTGGTGATAATACGGCTGCCGCCTGGGCTACCGGTAACCAGCCAGGTTTTACCGTCTTTTGCCACAATAGTAGGCGACATTGATGACAGCGGACGTTTAGCCGGTTGCACCGCGTTCGCCTCGCCGCCGACTAAGCCGTAGACGTTTGGCGTACCCGGTTTGGCGGAGAAATCATCCATTTCATTGTTCATCAAGATGCCGCTTTGTCCGGCGACAATGCCGCTGCCGAAGTAAGTATTCAGCGTGTAAGTCACCGCGACCGCGTTGCCATCTTTATCCACCACCGAGAAGTGCGTGGTTTGATTGCTTTCATATGGCGCCAGTTTGCCCGGCTTGATCTCGCTGGATGGACGCGCTTTATTGACGTCAATCTGCTGCGCCAGGGTTTTGGCGTAGGCTTTGCTGGTTAGCGCCTGCTGCGGCACTTTGACGAAATCAGGATCGCCAAGGTATTCGGAACGGTCGGCGTAAGCGTATTTTTCCGCTTCCGCCATCACCTGCATCGCATCCGCGCTACCAAAGCCGAATTTTGCCAGGTCGAAGTTTTCCAGGATATTGAGGATCTGCACGATGTGAATCCCGCCGGACGATGGCGGCGGCATGGAGAACACTTCATAGCCGCGATAGGTGCCGCTCACCGGTTTACGTTCCACCGCGCGATAGGCCGCCAGATCCTGCTTGCCGATCAGGCCGCCGTGCTGCGCCATTTCACCGGCAATTTCATCGGCGATTTTGCCTTTATAGAACGCATCCGGCCCTTGCTGGGCGATCAGCTGCAGGCTACGCGCGAGGTTTTTCTGCACCAGACGTTCGCCCTTCTGATACGGCTTACCGTCGGCTTTGTAGAAAATCGCGCGGCTGTTGTCGTGGTTGATCAGCGTCTCTTTGCCGTAGGTGGCGAGATCGTCGGCCAGCGCATCGTTCACTACGATACCGTCACGCGCCAGTTTGATAGCAGGCACCAGTAATGTGCTCAGCGGCAAGGTGCCGTATTTCTGCGCCGCCAGCGCAAAACCGGCCACGGTGCCCGGCGTGCCCGAGGCTAAATGAGAAGTGAGTGACAACTTACTGTCAGCGTTGCCCTGCTTATCAAGGAACATATCGCGTGACGCGCGCGCCGGTGCCATTTCGCGGAAGTCGATGGCGGTGGTGCGGCCCGATGCGGTGCGTAGCAGCATAAAGCCCCCGCCGCCGAGATTACCGGCCTGCGGATGCGTCACCGCCAGCGCGAAACCCACCGCAACGGCCGCATCCACCGCGTTACCGCCCTGCTTAAGAATATCGACGCCGACTTCTGTCGCCATCGCATCCACCGATGCCACCATGCCATGTTTGGCTTTTACCGGGTGAAAGGTATCACTATCAACGCCATACGAAACCGGCGGCGCGTTGGCGGGCGCAGCGTGTGCGCCCTGCACCACGGTAAAACTCATCAATAATGCCCAGCCGAACTGACGCACGTTGCCCTGTATCCTCATCCTGCCACCACCCTTTTAAAGTTATTTATACCCTTCATACTTCAAGGTGCAGATGCGTTGGCTGCTCTCGTTCACCCGAATCACTTACTTGTGTAAGCTCATCGGGACTCTCTCGTTTGCCGCCTTCCTGCGCCTTGAATTATTTTGGGTATCCATTTGTTATTTATTGATGCAAGTGTTTGCAAACACGGTAAAAAGCGTAGCAGTAAGCTAAATTCGGCGCACTCCTGGATCATAGGTTTGTGATATCGCATAAACTTATGGCTGCAGCGCGTGTTGCCACTTTGGCAGCATCAGCACACAGCAGGCTGCATGAATGGAGGAAGACCATGAACAAATGGCTAATTGTGATCGCAGCATTGCTGCCGTTAAGCAGCATGGCAAATACGTTGAACAGCACCAACGACCCGAACAAACCCGGCTTCAACCCGAGCCAGCAGCGGATGCAGTCGCAGATGCAGAATCAGCAGCAACAGCAGAAGCTCAGGTTGCAGCAGAATCAGCAGCAGCAAAGTCAGGATGTCCAGCGCAAGGTGCAGGAACAGCGGGATAGCGCCCAGCAGCGGGTGATTCAGTCGCAGCCGGGCCAGAAACAGCAGCAGAACTAGCGGAAGTCGGGACCGATAATATCGATGCGGTCGGTGCAGATAGCATCGACGCCCCAACTCAACAGCTCGCGCGCCCGCGCGGGCTGATTCACGGTATACACCAGAATATGCAGACCGGCCGCTTTCAGCTGCGCGGTGCGTTTGGCGTCGAGTAATTTGTAGTTGAGATGGATCGACACGCAATCCAGACGCGCCGTCAGCGCCTGCCAATCGTCGTGCCACTCATCCAGCAGCAACCCGCGCGGCAGTTCAGGTGCTGCCTCCATCGCCGCCTCCAGCGCTGCGTAAGAGAAGGAGGAGAGCAGCGGCGCGGTTTGTCCTTGCCACAGTTCGCGTGCGGCCAGCGCCACATTGCGGCCAGTTTCCACCTCCTGCCCGGTGGTGGGTTTGATCTCGATGTTCGCCATCATCTGATGCTGGCGACAACGCTCGGCCACTTCGCTCAGCAGCGCCAGCGGTTCGCCTTCGTAATCGCGGCTAAACCAGCCGCCGGCATCCAGCTGTGACAGCTTATGCCACGACAGCGCGCCCGCCACGCCCCAACCGTTGCTGGTGCGATCCAACGTGTCGTCGTGCAGCAGGAAAATCTGCTTATCTTGCGACAGTTTGGCATCAAACTCGATCATGGTGTGACCGTGCTGCGCGCCGACATCAATCGCCGCGAGGGTATTTTCCGGGGCCAGTTTGCCGCCGCCGCGATGCGCGACAATGTGCGGATAAGGCCAGTTGTGTTGACTCATTCCAGACGCTTTCCATAGGTTGAATCGAAGAAGTGTAACGCATCTGACGGCAGATGCAGCCACAAGGTGCTGCCCGCCTGCGGGCGCTCGCTGTGCAGCAAACGGACCACCATGCGCGCGTTACCGATGCGGCCGTGCGCCAGATTATCCGCGCCGAGCATCTCCAGCGTTTCAACCACCAGCGGAATGCCGCCCGCGTCGCGGCTGCTGAGTTTGATGTGCTCGGGACGAATGCCGAGCGTCAGCGGGCGATTGGCCCATTTGGCTCTGCTCTCGCCCAGCAGCAGGCTGTTGAGCGCATCAAGCGTGAAACGCGTGCCGTCGCTGCTGATTTGTCCTGGCAGCAAATTCATGGCGGGCGCACCGATAAACGAGGCAACAAACTGGCTGGCCGGACGCTCGTAAACTTCCACCGGCGTGCCCACCTGCTCCACCACGCCTTTGTTCATGACCATCACGCGCTGCGCCAGCGTCATCGCTTCTACCTGATCGTGCGTCACGTAGATGCTGGTGGTTTTCAGGCGGCGATGCAGCTGTTGCAGCTCAAGACGCATCTGCACGCGCAGGCGCGCATCCAGATTCGACAGCGGCTCATCAAACAGGAAAACCGCCGGTTCACGCACGATAGCGCGCCCCATCGCCACGCGCTGACGCTGCCCGCCCGACAGCTCACGCGGGCGGCGATGCAGCAGATGATCCAGTTCGAGGCTGCGCGCGGCTTCCATCACGCGCTGATCAATCTGCACTTTGCCCATGCCGCGAATTTTCAGGCCATACGCCATGTTTTCGCCCACCGTCATGTGCGGATAGAGCGCGTAGTTCTGGAACACCATGGCGATGCCGCGATCTTTCGGCTCCATGTGGGTGACGCGTTTGTCGTCGATGTAGATGTCGCCCGACGATACGCGCTCAAGGCCCGCCACCATGCGCAGCAGCGTCGATTTACCGCAGCCGGAAGGGCCGACCATCACCATAAATTCGCCATCGTTAATGGTGATATTCAGGGGCTGAATGATCTGATTTTTTCCGTCGTACGATTTGGTAACGGTCTGAAGGGTTACGCCTGCCATTTATTTATCACTCTCTACCAGGCCACGCACAAACGCACGTTGCATCACGAGTACCACCACCACCGGTGGAATCAGGGTTAATAACATTGCCGCCATCACTTCATTCCACTGCGTCGGCCCGCCGCTGCTGTTGATCATGCTTTTCACTCCGGCGACGGCGGTGCTGAGGCTGGCATCGTTGATGATCAGCAGCGGCCACAGATATTGGTTCCAGCCGTAGATAAAGGTGATCACGAAGAGCGCGGCGAGATTGGTTTTGGACAGCGGTAACACAATGTCCCAGAAGAAGCGCATCGGGCTGGCGCCGTCGATACGCGCCGCCTCAATCAGCTCGTCCGGCAGTGACATAAAGAACTGACGGAACAGGAAAGTGGCCGTCGCCGATGCCATCAGCGGCAGCGTTAAGCCGCTGTAGCTGTCGAGCATATTCAGCGTCGAAATCACTTCCACCGTCGGAAAAATACGCACTTCCACCGGCAGCATCAGGGTGATGAAAATCAGCCAGAAAAACAGCGAGCGCAGCGGGAAACGGAACCACACCAGCGCGAAGGCGGAGAGCATCGAGACGCTGATTTTGCCAATGGTGATGCCGAGCGCCATCAGCAGGCTGTTGAGCATCATCATGCCAAATGCCGGGCCGTTGCCATTCACGCCATGCGTCCAGATCCGCGCGATGTTCTCCCACAAATGCGTACCCGGCAGCAGCGTCATCGGCACCTGATACACCGCCTCGTTATCCAGCGTCGCCGCGACAAAAGCGATGTAGAGCGGGAACAGAATGGTCAGCACGCCCAGCACCAGCAAGGTATGGCTGAAGATGTCCAGCCCGCGTCGATTCTCAATCATTGGTATTGCACCTTACGCTCGACAAAGCGGAATTGCAGGATAGTCAGGCCAATCACCAGCAGCATCAGCACCACCGATTGCGCGGCGGAGGATGAGAGATCCAGCCCGGTGAAGCCTTCGCGATAGATTTTGTAGATCAGCGTGGTGGTGGCCTGTACTGGCCCGCCGCCGGTGGCGGCATCGATCACCGGGAAGGTATCGAAGAAGGCATACACCAGATTGACCACCAGCAGGAAAAAGCTCACCGGCGTAATCAGCGGCAGGGATAAATTGAAGAAGCGACGCACCGGACCGGCGCCATCGATCGCCGCCGCTTCCACCAGCGATTTGGGAATCGACTGCAGCGCGGCAAAGAAAAACAGGAAGTTGTAGCTCATTTGCTGCCAGATCGACGCCAGCACAATCAGGAACATCGCCTGACCGCTGTTTTGCGCGTAGTTCCAGTTGTAGCCCATTTGGTTCAGCAGATGGCTGAACAAACCGAGGCCCGGATTAAACAGGAACATCCACAGCACCGCCGCTACTACCGGCGCCACCGCGTATGGCAGCAGCAGCAAGGTTTGGTAAAGCTTGCGCAGGCGAATCACGTAATCCACCAGCGCCGCCAGCAGCAGGGAAAAGGTCATACCGCAAATCGTGACCAGCGCACTGAATTCAATGGTGGTCCAAAAGGACGCCAGATAGTACTCGTCGCTGAACAGGCGTTTAAAGTTCGCCATTCCGACGAAGGTGCTGGAGATGCCAAAAGGATCAATGCTTTGCAGCGAATACCACAAGGCTTCACCGGCTGGCCACAGAAAGAAGATGGCCGTGATCACCAGTTGCGGCAGCAGCAGCAAATAGGGCAGAAAACGGGAGCGAAATACCGGGCGCGATGAGGACATAGCAGGCTCAATCCAAGAGAAAAATCGGGGCGAACGCCAGGCGTCGGCCCCGAGATAACAGCGTTACTTCACTTGCTGCTCAAAACGGCGCAGCAGTTCGTTACCGCGCTTCACAGCGTTATCCAGCGCGGCTTGCGGTGCCTGTTTGCCGGTCCACACGCCTTCCAGCTCTTCGTCCACGACAGTACGAATCTGTGGCATGTTGCCCAGACGCATGCCTTTGGTGAACGGCAGCGGATCTTTGTTCAGCATCTGACGCGTAGCGATGTCTGCGCCAGGGTTCTTGTCATAGAAGCCCTGTTGCTTAGTCAGTTCGTATGCGGCGGTGGTGATAGGCAGGTAACCGGTTTTCTGGTGCCATTCGGCAGCGATTTCCGGCTGTGCGAGGAACTTCATGAACTCCGCCGCGCCTTTGTAGGTGTTGGCATCTTTGCCTTTCATCACCCACAGGCTCGCGCCGCCAATGATGGCGTTTTGCGGTGCGTTCGGAACGGTTTCATCGTACGGCATCATGCCTACGCCGAAGTTAAATTTGGCGTAGTGTTTGATGTCGGCCAGCGAACCGGAGGACGCGGTGGTGATGCCGCAATCGCCGTTGTAGAACTTGGCGGTGGATTCATCTTTGCGACCGAAGTAGGTGAAATCCCCCTTCTTGTTCATCGCTTCCAGCATTTCGATGTGGCGCACCTGCACCGGCTTGTTGAATTCAAGTACAGCATCGGTACCGTCAAAGCCGTTATTTTTGGTGGCGACCGGCAGCGCATGCCAGGCGCTGAAGTTTTCAATCTGAATCCAGCCCTGCCAGCCGCTGGCGTAACCGCAGGTCAGGCCCGCTTTGCGTAGCGCTTCGGCGTCTTTCGCCAGCTCCTGCCAGGTTTTTGGTGGCTGATCCGGGTTCAGACCGGCTTTTTTGAACGCATCTTTGTTGTAGTACAGCACCGGCGTGGAGCTGTTGAACGGCTGCGAGATCAGCTGGCCTTTGCTGTCGCTGTAGTAACCGGCAACGGCTGGCACGAACTGTTTCGGATCCATCTGCACGCCAGCGTCTTTAAACACCTGGTTGACCGGCACGATAGCTTTCGACGCCATCATGGTCGCCGTACCGACTTCATACACCTGCAGCAGCGCTGGTGCTTTACCGGCGCGCACCGCCGCGATACCCGCCGCTAAGCTCTGCTCATAGTTGCCTTTGTAAGTCGGAACGATTTTGTAATCGGGATGAGCCTGGTTAAAACGTTGTGCCAGAGAATCAACTTCTTTGCCTAATTCGCCTTCCATTGAGTGCCAGAAAGGGATCTCAGTTGCAGCCAGCGCATTACCGCTGAGCGCCAGACCGAGCAAGACACTCATCAGGCGGGGACGAAGCGTAAAAGCGGACATAAGGTTTTTCCTGTGCTGTTAAGTACGCGCGAATGCGCGCATTTTTTAGTTCGCGACGTAACATGACACGGGGAAATGACGGATTAATAACAGGTTTATGACGGGGATGTGACAGGTGGGTTGGGAGTGCTGGGTGTCGTCTCGTGCGTGCTCGCTGTCCTTTCGTATGTGCTGGCTGTCCCCCTCCTCGGTCCTCCCCCATTAATGGGGGAGGAAAATGCTGCTATATGTGAGTTGGGAGTGGCATGTGGCAGCCTCTCCTTCCCCCGCTTGCGGGGGAAGGCCGGGATGGGGGACAGCGAGCACCAACTTAAGCGCCTAAATAAGCACTCCGCACCGCTTCGTTGGACAGCAGCGCTTCGCCGCTGTCCTCCAGCACCACGTGGCCGTTCTCCAGCACATAGCCGCGATCTGCCAGCTTCAGCGCCTGGTTGGCGTTCTGCTCGACTAGGAAGATGGTCATGCCCTCTTTACGCAGCTGCTCAATGGTATCGAAGATCTGCTGAATGATAATCGGCGCCAACCCCAACGACGGCTCATCCAGCAGCAGCAAACGCGGCTGGCTCATCAACGCACGACCAATCGCCAGCATCTGCTGCTCACCGCCAGACATGGTGCCCGCGCGCTGTGCTTTACGTTCTGCCAGCCGTGAAAACAGCTGATAAACGCGATCGATACGCTCCAGATACTGCTGACGCGTGGCGAAAAAACCGCCCATCGCCAGGTTCTCTTCCACCGTCATGCGCGAAAACACCCGACGGCCTTCCGGCACGATGGCAATCGCTTCACGCATGATTTTCGCGGTTTGCCAGTCGGTGATTGTTTTACCATCAAAGGTGATGGTGCCGCTGGTGGCGCGTGGTTCGCCACACAAAGTGCCGAGCAACGTGGTTTTACCCGCGCCGTTGGCACCGATCAGCGTGACGATTTCACCCTGATTGATGTGCAGATTAATGTTGTGCAGCGCCTGAATCGGACCGTAATGGGCGCTGACATTCTGCAAAGTTAAAATCGGGTTTGCCATGTTACGCCTCACCTAAATAAGCACGGATCACATCCGGATTGTTACGCACCTGTTCCGGCGTGCCGTTAGCCAGCGGCGTTCCCTGATTCACCACGTAAATGCGGTCAGAAATGCCCATCACCAACTTCATATCGTGTTCAATCAGCAGCACGGAAACCTTGTGCTCACCGCGCAGTTCGGCGATCAGCTCATCGAGTTCGTGCGTTTCACGCGGGTTAAGACCCGCCGCCGGTTCATCCAGCATCAGGATTTCCGGACGCGTCACCATGCAGCGCGCAATCTCCAGACGACGCTGCTGACCATAAGCAAGGTTACCCGCCTGACGGTTAGCCAGATCCAGCAAACCGATGCGTTCAAGCCAGGTTGCCGCGCGATCCAGCGCTTCGCTCTCACCGCGACGGAAAGCCGGGGTTTTGAACAAGCCGGAGAACACGCCGCTTTTCAGGTGCTGATGTTGTGCCACCAGCAGGTTCTCAATCACCGTCATTTCACGGAACAGACGCACATGCTGGAAGGTACGCACAATGCCCATACGCGCAATCTTCTGGCCCGGCAAACCTTGCAGCTGCTGATCGCGCAGTTTGATGGTACCGCCGGTCGGCTTGTAGAAACCGGTCAGGCAGTTGAACACCGTGGTTTTACCGGCACCGTTCGGACCGATCAGCGAAACAATTTCCTGTGGATGCAGCTCAAGCGCCACGTTGTTGACGGCTAACAGGCCGCCGAAGCGCATCATCAGGCCTTCAACGGCTAATAAAGGCTGACTCATGCCTGCTCTCCTTGTTTACTGCTTTTCATCTTCAGATGCGGACGCTTCATCGGCAGCAGACCTTGCGGACGCCAGATCATCATCAGCACCATCAAACCGCCGAGCACCAGCATGCTGTACTCGTTCAAATCACGCATCAGCTCGCGTGATACCACCAGCAGAATCGCTGCAAGGATCACTGCCAGCTGCGAACCCATGCCGCCCAACACCACAATCGCCAGCACAAAGGCCGATTCGACGAAGGTGAAGGATTCCGGGCTGACGAAGCCCTGACGAGCGGCGAACAGCGTCCCCGCGAAGCCGGCGAACACGGCGCTGATGGTGAAAGCCGTCAGCTTGATGCGCGTTGGGCTCAGGCCGAGCGAACGGCAGGCGATCTCATCTTCACGCAACGCTTCCCACGCGCGGCCCAGCGGCATACGCAGCAAACGGTTGATCACAAACAGCGTCAGCACCACCAGCAGCAGCGCCACCAGATAGAGGAAAATCACGCGGTCGCTGGGATCGTATTTCAGGCCGAAGAAATCATGGAAAGTGCTCCAGCCGCCTTCACTGACGCGGCGGCCAAACTCCAGACCAAACAGACTTGGCTTGGGAATCTGCGCGATGCCGTTCGGGCCGCCGGTGATCGCGGTATTATTCAGCAGCAGAATACGCACGATTTCACCGAAGCCGAGCGTGACGATCGCCAGATAGTCACCGCGCAGGCGCAGCACCGGAAAGCCGAGCATCAGGCCAAACGCACCGGCGACTAAACCGGCCAGCGGCAGACTTTCCCAGAAACCAAAACCGTAATAGTGATTAAGCAACGCGAAGGTGTAAGCGCCGATGGCGTAGAAACCGCCGTAGCCCAGCACCAGCAAACCAGACAAACCCACCACCACGTTCAATCCGAGCCCGAGCATTACGTAGATCAGCGTCAGCGTGGCGATATCGACGCTGCCGCGCGAGACCAGAAACGGCCAGATAACGGCGGCGGCAATCACCAGCGCCATCAACAGCTTCTGCTTTGGCGTTGATCCATCAAAACCCGGCAGAACAAAACCTTTGCCACTGCGTTTGAATTTACCCTGCACCAGCGGACGCAGCAGCTGGAAGACAAACACCACCGCACAACCCATGAAGATCCAGTTCCAGCGCACCGCGCCCGCATTGGCGACCACCAGTTTGGTGCCGTCCAGATCGAGGCGCACGCCCATAAAGAAAGTAGCGAGAATCAGCAACATCACCGTGGAGATCACGGCGTTGACCAAACCGAGGCGTTTCATACTTTCTCCACCTCCGGACGGCCAAGAATCCCGGTTGGCATCACCAGCAGCACCACAATCAGCAGCGCGAAGGAGACCACATCTTTATACTCGGTCGACAGATACGCCGAGGTCAGCGCTTCTGCAATGCCCAGCACCAAGCCGCCAATCATCGCGCCCGGAATACTGCCGATGCCGCCCAATACTGCGGCGGTGAAGGCTTTCATCCCGGCCATAAAGCCGATGAACGGGTTAATCGAGCCGTAGAATTGACCGAGCAATACGCCCGCCACCGCCGCCATCGCCGCACCAATGATAAAGGTGAGAGAGATAACGCGGTCGGTGTTGATGCCCAGCAGGCTGGCCATTTTCAAATCTTCTGCACAGGCGCGGCAGGCGCGGCCCATGCGCGAATAACGGATAAACAGCGTCAGCGCCAGCATCGACAGGAAGGTCACCACCCAAATCACCAGTTGCATGGTGGAGAGCGTGGCCGCAAAGCCGTTGCTCTCGCCCAACGTCCACTGGCCGGTGATCAGGCTTGGCAGCGCGAGATCGCGCGAGCCTTGCGTCAGGCTGACGTAGTTTTGCAGGAAGATCGACATCCCGATGGCGGAGATCAGTGCGATCAGGCGCTTAGACGATCGCACCGGCCGGTACGCCACGCGCTCGATGCTCCAGCCATAGGCGCTGGAGATGATCACCGCCATCACGAAACCGGCGGCGATCATCAGCCACGAGGTATCGATGCCCATCATCATCAGGGCGGCAATCACGATAAAGGAGACATAGCTACCGATCATGTACACCTCGCCGTGGGCGAAGTTGATCATGCCGATAATGCCGTAAACCATGGTGTAACCGATGGCGATCAGCGCGTAGGTGCTCCCGAGGGTCACCCCGTTGAACATCTGCTGAATAAAATAGAGAAACTGCTCGGACATAGTGAGGACCTGCTCTGGAGCTGAATAATTCCCTCTCCCGCGTGCGGGAAAGGGAATTTTGGGGGATTACTTAACTGCGGTAGAAGAGCCGTCTTTGTGCCATTTGAAGACACCAAATTCGAAGCCCTTCAGGTCACCTTTCTCATCCCAGTTCAGGTTGCCCATCACGGTTGGAACGGCAGCGCCCTCTTTCAGGTTCTTCGCAATCGCATCAGGCTCATCGCTCTTGCTGCGTTCGATTCCGGCCACCAGCGACTGAATCGCCGCGTAGGTGGTCCAGACGAATGGACCGGTTGGATCTTTGCGGTTAGACGCGGTATTGGCTTTAATCGCATCAACAATCGCCTTGTTCTCTGGCAGCTGGTCATAACGTTTCGGCAGGGTCACGAACAGGCCTTCAGACGCATCGCCAGCGATGTTAGACAGGGAAGCGTTGCCCACGCCTTCCGGACCCATGAAACCGGCATTCAGGCCAGCGGATTTTGCCTGACGCAGAATCTGGCCCAGCTCCGGGTAATAGCCACCGTAGTAAACGAAATCGACGTTTTCTTTCTTCAGACGCGCAATCAGCGTGGAGAAGTCTTTATCACCGGCGGTGATACCTTCAAACAGCACCACGTTGCCGCCTTTGGCTTTCAGGGTTTTCTGCACCGATTCCGCCAGACCCTGACCATATTGCTGTTTGTCATGCACCACAGCAATACGTTTTGGTTTGATGTGGTCGAGGATGTAGGTCGCCGCCGTTGGGCCCTGATCGGAATCCAGGCCAGTAGTACGCAGCACGTCAGCATAGCCACGTGCAGTCAGTTCAGGCGCGGTAGCGGCTGGGGTGATCATCAGCACGCCTTCATCGTTATAGATGTCTGAAGCTGGCTGAGTAGAGGAGGAGCACAGATGGCCGATAACGTATTTGATGCCGTCGTTAACCACTTTGTTGGCAACCGCAACCGCTTGTTTCGGGTCACAGGCATCGTCATATTCCACGCCAACCAGTTTGTCACCGTTAACGCCGCCTTTGGCGTTGATGTCCTTAATCGCCTGCGCGGCACCGGTAAACTGCATGTCACCGTACTGCGCGACCGGACCGGTTGATGCGCCTACGATGGCAATTTTGATGTCTTTAGCCAGCGCCGCATGGCTCATCGCCAGGGCAACGCAGCCCGCCAGTAATGCGCGTCCTTTACTCATTTTCATGCGAACTTCCCCATCTGTTGTGTCGTGTTTGTTGTGATTGTTTATTTTCTGCCAGTCAAAGAGGAAAACTCATTCTGCAATAATGGGTTAGCACGCTTTTCTGGCATTTATAGGTAATAAGGCTTTATTTTTCAGGTTATTAAACAGGAACTTTCTTCTGTAAATCAACTGACATATTCAGAATTGACTGAGTGGATCAGCAGAATCGTCTGGTTGTTATGGCCGATTTTTCAGCAGGATACCAGCGCGTTATGCTGGCTTTTTCAACTATCGTTGATGGCTTACTCCACAATCCTGGCAAACTGACCGGCATTTGACCTATTTTCATCAGAAAAAAGTGACAGCGCTCTGACTGTCTAAATTCGCTACACTATCGCCTTTGCACTAGTACAGGTATTAGGTATGAAGCTGACAATCCAGCGCTTAGTATCGTTAACCGCTCAGGATCGTATCGATTTAGCTAAAGTCTGGCCGGAAATCGATATTGTGCAACTGGAAGCACAACTCAGCGACACGCAGCGTTTGTATGCGGCGCGTTTTAACGACCGATTACTGGCGGCGCTGCAGCTGACCCTCAGCGGCACGCAGGGGAAAATTACTCACCTCAACGTTCGCGAAGTCACGCGTCGACGTGGCGTGGGGCAATACTTGCTGGAAGAGACAATCGCGCAGAATAGCGCGTTAGCGGATTGGTGGATTGCCGATGACGGCGACGCCGATCAGGGCGTGCGTGCGGCGTTTATGCAGGCTTGTGGTTTTCGTGCGCAGGCTGATGGTTGGATACGTTGAAAGGATGTCGCGCGGAATGCCTGAACATGATGCGTAGCGACCAGGTAATAAAAAGGGCGACTTAAAAGTCGCCCCGTTTTTCCACCCGATCACCATCAGGCTTCAATCGCCACACGCAGTTTCTTCATGGCGTTCTTTTCCAGCTGACGCACGCGCTCCGCAGAGACGCCGTATTTGTCGGCCAACTCCTGCAGCGTGGTTTTGTTGTCATCGTCCAGCCAGCGGGCACGGATAATGTCCTGACTACGCTCGTCAAGGCTCAGCATCGCATCGCTCAGCTTGTCAGCCGCATGTGCATCCCAGTTGTCCTCTTCGATGCCATCGGCAAAGTCAGAGGTTTTATCCTGCAGATACAGCACCGGCGCCATCGCTTTGCCTTCGCCTGCTTCGTCATCAGATGACATGTCGAAAGTCATATCCTGCGCAGCCATGCGCGATTCCATTTCCAGCACGTCTTTACTGCTCACGCCCAGCTCGCGTGCGACCATTTCTACTTCGTCCTGGTTAAACCAACCGAGACGCTGTTTGCTTTTACGCAGGTTAAAGAACAGCTTGCGCTGCGCTTTGGTGGTCGCGACTTTCACGATACGCCAGTTACGCAGCACGTATTCGTGAATCTCTGCTTTAATCCAGTGCACGGCGAACGACACCAGACGCACGCCGACTTCAGGGTTGAAGCGACGCACCGCCTTCATCAGGCCGATGTTGCCTTCCTGAATCAGGTCCGCCTGCGGCAAGCCGTAACCGGAGTAGTTACGAGCAATATGAACAACAAAGCGCAGGTGAGACAGGATCAGCGTCTTTGCTGCATCCAGATCGCCCTGGTAATGCAGCCGCTCAGCCAATGCTTTTTCCTCTTCTGCCGTCAGCACCGGCCAGTTGTTGGCAGCCCGAACGTAAGATTCCAGGTTACCCAGAGGAGCAATCGCTAAAGTTTGCATTTCTTTGGTCATTCAAACCCTCACAAATTCAATGGACTTGCTGCACAGTTCCTTGCGCAGACGCTACATTATGTCAACGTCGCGAAAAAACCAGAAGCAATCTGTGCTACTTGGACGACAAAGTTATCCACAAGTTCAATTATAGCAGTGAATATTTTACACACAGATGACGGCGGGGGATATAGGAGAATTCCTCTGCTCCCAGGTCGTCGGCAGCAGAGGAAGAGTATAGCAAAAAACGTTGCTTTTGGTTACTGCGGCGTAAAACGGCGTAAATGTTGCACTGTTGCCAGCCAGGCGGCAATCCAGCCGATGATGGCGGCGATCAGCAGTAACAGCAGCCCTTCATCCCAGGAAAAACCTTCCAGCACAAAGGTGGTACCGAATACGGTTGCTACTTGCGCCACCACCGATTGCAGGCGCAACACCAGCACTTCGGAGAGCAGCAGCGACAGCACCGCGCCGCCCAAACCTAACAGCGCACCGCCGTACAGGAATGGACGCAGGATAAAGCCGTCGGTGGCACCAATCAGCTTCTGCACGTTAATAGTATCGCGCCGCGCAAAGATGCTGAGCCGCACGCTGTTGCCGATCACCAGGAACACCGCAACCACCATCAGCAGGCCAATCATTGAGGCAATCTGCCCTACCAGCCCGGTTAGCGCCGCTAAACGCGCGAACCAGCTGTCATCCATACGCACTTCATCAACGCCCTGCACTTTAGATACGCGATCGCGCAGATTCGCCATGGTGTCCGAATTCTGGAAATTAAGTTTCGGCGTGATGATGGCCACCGCCGGCAGCGGATTCTGCTCCAGCATGTCCATCGAACCACCAAAACCAGACCAGTTGCGGAACTCATTCAACGCTTCTTCACGCGTCAGATAGTTGACGTTGTCCACGCCATCGAGCTGCTTGAGCTGCGCGGTGACATTCTCCGCTGCGGTGTCATCCAGCGCTTTATCCAGATAAACCGTTAGCTGCGGCGCGGGATACCACTGCGTCGCCGCCTGGCTGACGTTCTTCCACACCATGTAGCATACGCTCGGCAGCGTCAGGGAAATGGCGATCACCATCACCGTCAGCAGCGTCGCCAGCGGCTGACGCCACATATCCGACAGCGTGCCGCGCAGCGCATAGCGCCACTGTTCCTGCCAGCCGCCTTTCAGCGCCTTGCTTTTAGAGGGCTGCTTCGCTTTCGGCGCTGGTGCGCGCTTGTTGCGTTTATTGACCATCGTGGCCTCCGTGCAGACGTCCCTGATTGAGCGTCATCACGCGGTAATTCCGGCGTGCAATCAGCCCGACATCGTGCGTTGCCATCAACACCGTGACACCAACGCGGTTGAACTCTTCGAACAGGCGCAGGATGTCTTCCGACAGCGCATTGTCGAGGTTACCGGTGGGTTCATCCGCCAGCAGCACCGCAGGCTTGTTCACCACCGCGCGGGCAATGCCGACGCGCTGCTGTTCACCGCCAGAGAGCTGAATCGGATAGCTTTTCGCTTTGTCGAGCAGGCCGACTTTATCCAGCGCGGCCGACACGCGCCGACGAATATCTTCGCCGCTGGCACCGGAAATGATCAGCGGGATCGCCACGTTGTCGTAGACCGAACGATCCATCAACAAATGGTGATCCTGGAAAATCATGCCGATTTGACGTCGCAGGAAAGGCACTTCGCTGTGACGCAGACGCGAAATATCGTGGCCGCTAAACCAGATCTGCCCGGCGCTCGGGCGCTCAATGCCACAAATCAGCTTTAGTAAGGTACTTTTCCCCGCACCGGAATGGCCGGTCAGGAACGCCATTTCGCCGGGACGCAGATGGAAATCCACTCCCTGCAGCGCCTGACGTCCTCCCAGGTAAGCTTTACTGACCTCTTCAAAGCGAATCATCCCAATCATTCCTCTCGGGCAAACAGTGCCTCAATAAAGTCTGCGGCCTTAAACGGCCGTAAATCCTCGATGCCTTCCCCAACACCGATATAACGAATCGGAATGCCGAACTGATCGGCAACCGAGAAGATCACGCCGCCTTTGGCGGTTCCATCCAGTTTCGTCAGGGTGATGCCGGTCAGGCCCACCGCTTCATGGAACAGTTTGGCCTGGCTGATAGCGTTTTGCCCGGTGCTGGCGTCGAGCGTCAGCATCACTTCATGCGGCGCATCTTCGTCCAGCTTCTTCATCACGCGGGTAATTTTCTTCAGCTCTTCCATCAGGTGCGATTTGTTCTGCAGACGACCCGCAGTATCGGCGATCAGTACATCCACATTGCGCGACTTGGCCGCCTGGATGGCGTCAAAAATCACCGAGGCAGAATCTGCGCCGGTATGCTGCGCCACCACAGGAATGTTGTTGCGCTGGCCCCAAACCTGCAGCTGCTCAACGGCGGCGGCACGGAAGGTATCGCCCGCTGCCAGCATCACCGATTTGCCCTGCGCCTGATACTGACGCGCCAGCTTACCGATGGTGGTGGTTTTACCCACGCCGTTGACGCCCACCATCAGGATGACGAATGGCGTTTTGCCACCCACTTCCAGCGGCTGATCCACTTTTTCCAGAATACCGGACATTTCCGCTTTCAGCAGGCCATACAGCGCTTCCGCATCGCGTAGCTGCTTGCGGTTGGCCTGTTGTGTCAGATTGGTGATGATGCGGCGGGTGGTTTCGACGCCAACGTCGGCAATCAGCAGCTGCTCTTCCAGCTCTTCAAACAGATCGTCATCGATTTTCTTGCCGCGGAACAGGCTGATAAAGCCCGAACCGAGGTTTTCGCGGGTTTTTACCAGGCTGCGTTTCAGTCGGGCGAAGAAGCCCTCTTTGGTCGGACGCTCCTGCTCCTGCGCGATGATTGGCGCAGCGGCCAGCGGCAGATCGCTCACGGTGTCCTGCGTGGCTTCGGCTAGCTCAGCATCTTCCGCATAGGTTTCCGCTAACGCCAGCGCTTCCAGTTCTTCGTCAGTTAATGGCGCTTCTTCGTGCAGTTCAGGCTCATCAAGCGCCAGCTCTTCCAGCTGCGGCTCTTCTTCGATCGGTGCCACATCCGGCGCTGCTATCTCTTCTGGCAGCACCTCTTCAACGATTGCGGTAACCGGCTCAGGTTCCTGCGGCTCGATAACCGGCTCTTCAATCAGTTCCGGTTCAACCTGCTGCTGTTCCGCCACCTGTTCGGTGACGGAGACGGTTTCAACAGCCTGCGCTTCGGCGCGATCGAGCGCACTCTCTTCAACGGCAGGCTCAGCGACCACCTCGGCAGTTTGCTGCTGCTCTTCAGCAGGTTGTTGCGTCTCTTCTTCTTTGCCAAAGCCTAACCAGGAAAAAAAGCCGCGTTTTTTCTCTTTTGCCATTGTGTGACCCTACTCCTCGATGGCTTATTCCCGGTAGCACGCTTGTTCCCAGGGGATAAATTATTCAATTTTAAGCGGGTGAGCGGCGTAAAAATCAGGTAATTACGCGCGCTATACCAACTCAGTAGTCTAACACTTTCCAGCCAGCGCACCACAGCACCCTTTTTTAACGTTTCTTCTGCCCGCTACGCCCGTTAAACTACGCAACAAAATATGACGAGTTGTGAGCGAAATGAGTAAATCCCCCCGCAGCAGCAGCGCTGGCCAGATCCGCATCATTGGCGGTCAGTGGCGCGGCCGTAAATTACCGGTGCCGGATAGCGCAGGTTTGCGCCCGACCACCGATCGCGTACGTGAAACCCTGTTTAACTGGCTGGCGCCGGATATTCAGGAAGCGCGCTGCCTCGATTGCTTCGCCGGCAGCGGCGCGTTAGGGCTGGAAGCGCTGTCTCGCTATGCCGCGTCGGCCACGCTGCTGGAGCTGGAGCGTTCGGTGGCGCAACAGCTGTCACAGAATCTGCAAACGCTGCGTGCTACGCAGGCAAAAGTGGTGCAAACCAACACGCTGCAGTGGTTAAGCCAGCCGGGCGAACCGTTTGACGTGGTGTTTGTTGACCCGCCTTTCCGTAAAGGGCTGTTACAGGAAACATTGTCGCTGCTGGAGCAAAATGGCTGGTTAGCGGCTGAAGCGCTGATTTATGTCGAGAGCGAAGTGGAAAACGGCACACCTGTCGCACCCGCAAATTGGGATTTGTACCGCGAGAAGATTGCCGGTCAGGTGGCTTATCGCTTATATCAACGCCAACAGGAGACGCACGATGTGGCTTAATTTGGGACGTTTGCTGATGATTTGCGTCTGGGCCTTTTTATTGCTTAATCTGGTGCAACCTTTCCCAACGCCGCTGCGCTATTTCGTGCACGTGGCGCTGTTCTTTATGGTGATTATGCACGGCCTGCAGCTAGTGTTGCTGCGCGCCACCCAGCCCAAAGACGCCCCAAAACTGAGCGGCGTAACCCAGGCGAAGATCTTCTTTTTTGGCGTGTTTGAGCTGCTGGCGTGGCAGAAAAAGCATTATCCGAAGATGTAGTTTCGTGCGGTTTATAGCCAGGTCGCCATGAATGGCGGCCCTATTGGGCCGGAGTAAAACTCACAAAACGCGTGCCTTTCATCTTCAACTCGCCCTTCGCGCCTTTATCGATCTGGTGATACTGGTTCGCATTCACCGTCACTTTAATATCGCTGGCACCGTTCAACGGATGGAACCAGGCTTCATATTTCATCTCTTCCGCCACAATCTCTTCACGCTGACGTGAACGGCGATTGGGCGACGGAAATTCGCGTTTGGTTTTCACTTCCACGCTCAGCGAGCGCACCGGCGAGGCATCGTTCACCGCCGTTTCGCGGCGCTGTTTAATAAACTGACGGGTCGCCAAAACGGCAATAATGGCCAGTACGATGAAAAAGATTAGCGGTGGTTTGCTCATGATTTATCTCGTGCTTTGCGTTAATTCGGAACGGGTAAAGACGACAAAGCATACAACCAGAGTCGGCTGATTGTCACATTTGGCGCCGGTAACTTACACTGAGAGGGTGATTTTGGGAAAATTCATCAAACTGGCGGACATTTCGTCCAGAAAAGGGAGAAAACATGCTTTGGTCTTTCCTTGCCGTACTTTTTTCCGGCTGGCTTTACGTCGATGCTTCATATCGCGGTCCGCAATGGCAACGCTGGCTATTTAAACCTGTCACCTTGCTGTTACTCGTTGCCTGGGCGTGGCAAGCGCCAACCTTCAACACTACCGATTATTTGATTCTGGCCGGGCTGGTTGCCACGCTGGTGGGTGACGCGTTAATGCTGTTACCGCGTCAGCAAATGCTCTATGCGCTGGGCGCATTCTTCCTGTCGCATCTGCTGTACACCATCAGTTTTGCCGCACACATGACCATGAGTTTCTTCTGGCCGATTCCCCTCACCTTCCTGATCATTGGCGTGATCGTTATCGGGATTCTGTGGAGCAAACTGGAAGATCTGCGCTGGCCTATCTGCACCTTGATCGGCATGACGCTAGTGATGAACTGGATGGCGGCGGAGAACTACTTCTTCCGTCCAACTGACTTCAGTTTCTCGCTGCTGGTGGGTGCCGCGTTGCTGCTGTTAGCCAATATTGTCTGGTTTATCTCGCATTATCGCCGCCGTTTCAGCGCCGATAGCGCCATCGTCGCCGCTTGCTACTTCGCCGGTCACTTCATGATTGTGCGTTCACTGTGGCTCTACTGAAGATAACCTTACCTTCCGCTTGACTCTGGAGTCCACTCCAGAGTGTAGCATTAGGGCGCGGGCATCAGCCCGCCCCTGATTCCGGAGGTTACATGCATCAACATGCTCACCCTTGCCGCTGTGGCAAATCACACCGTCAGTCACAGCCGCTGTGCTCGATTCGCAGCGTAAAACCCGCAACATTGAACATCTCCGCGGCGCAGCCCATCACGCCAGAGAGCGATTGCGGCTGCTGTGACAGCGACAGCGGATCGCCAGGCGGCGAAAGCGACGCCGAAAGCGACAGGCCCGCCCTCTCTTCACATCAATTCCGCTGGCAGATTGCGGGCATGGATTGCCCCAGCTGCGCGCGTAAAATCGAAACCGCCGTGCAACGTGTACCGCAGGTTCAGCAAGCACGCGTGATTTTTGCCAGTGAAAAACTGGTGGTCGATGCCGACCAGGATATCCGCGCCACCATCGAACAGGTGGTGAAAAATGCCGGCTTCGCGCTGAGCGCCAGCGATTCCTCATCGCCTCCACAACCCGAAAGCCGCTGGCAGGAAAACGCCGGTTTGCTGCTGCTTGGCGTACTGATGCTCGCCAGTTGGCTGCTGAGCCAGCTTTCGCCGGTTTGGGGCGATCGCCTGTTTATCGCCACCACGTTGATAGGTTTATCGCCGATCGCGCGCAGCGCCTGGAAGCTCCTGCGCAGTGGTTCGCCGTTCAGCATTGAGATGCTGATGACCATTGCCGCCGCTGGTGCGCTGGTGATTGGCGCGCACGCCGAAGCCGCGATGGTGCTGCTGCTGTTTCAACTGGGTGAACGCCTTGAAGCGTACGCCGCCACACGCGCACGCCGTGGCGTCACCGCGCTGATGGCGCTACGTCCTGATACCGCCACGCGCATCAACGGCACACTGCGGGAAAACGTCCGCTTAGAAGCACTGCAGCCCGGCGATGTGATTGAAGTGGCGGCCGGCGGACGTTTACCGGCCGATGGCGAACTGCTGCACGCCAGCGCCAGCTTTGATGAAAGCGCGTTGACCGGCGAATCGCTGCCGGTAGCGCGTGAGCCAGGCGAGCAGATCATGGCCGGTGCCACCAGCCTTGATCGTCTGGTGACGCTGAAAGTCATTTCCCAGCCGGGCCAAAGTGCCATTGACCGCATCCTGCAACTGATTGAGGAAGCCGAAACCCATCGTGCGCCGGTTGAGCGCTTTATCGATCGCTTCAGCCGCATCTATACGCCCGCCATTATGCTGCTGGCGCTGCTGGTGATGGTGCTGCCGCCGCTACTGGGCTTTGGCGCGTGGTTGCCGTGGATTTATAAAGGGCTGACGCTGTTGCTGATTGGTTGCCCCTGTGCGCTGGTGATCTCCACGCCCGCGGCCATCACTTCCGGCCTGGCTGCTGCCGCGCGTCAGGGCGCGCTGATCAAAGGCGGCGCGGCGCTGGAGCGGCTCAGTCGCGTAAATATGATGGCGTTCGACAAAACCGGCACGCTGACCGCCGGTAAACCGCAGATCAGCCACATCCAGCCATTTGGCGTGATGGCGGAAAACAACTTGCTCACCATCGCCGCCGCCGTAGAACAGGGTTCCACCCATCCGCTGGCGCGGGCGATTGTCAGCGAGGCCGAGCGGCGCGCGCTCAGGCTTCCGCAAGCTGCACAGCAGCAAACGCTGGCCGGCAGTGGTATTCGTGCTGCGATAGATGGCGTGACCTATCAACTGCTGGCGCCGCGCGAAGTCAGCCATCTTGATAATGCACAACAGCAGCAGATTGCTCAGCTGGAAGCGCAAGGCCAAACCGTGGTGCTGCTGTTGCAGGAGCAGCAGGTTCTTGGCGCGTTAGCCTTGCAGGATCAGTTGCGCGCTGAAGCCCTCAGCGCGCTGTCTGAACTGAAGAAGCTTGGTGTTAACAGCATGATGCTGACCGGCGACAATCCACGCGCGGCTGCGGCCATTGCCGCTAAGCTCAACATCGATTATCGCGCAGGTTTACTGCCCGCCGATAAAGTTGCGGCGGTGAGGACGTTAGGCACACAGCACGCATTGGCAATGGTCGGCGATGGCATTAACGATGCGCCCGCCATGAAAGCCGCCACCATCGGCATTGCGATGGGCAGCGGCACCGATGTGGCGCTGGAAGCCGCAGATGTGGCATTAACGCAAAATCAGCTGGCGATTCTGCCGCGCACCATTGTGCTGGCACGGCGCACGCGTGCCATCATTCGTCAGAACGTGGCGCTGGCGTTGGGATTAAAGGCGATTTTTCTGGTCACCACGCTGCTCGGCTTCACCGGTTTGTGGCTGGCGGTCTTAGCGGATTCCGGTGCCACCGCACTGGTGACAGCCAACGCGCTGCGCTTGCTGCGTCAGCGTTAGGCGCCTTTTTTAATCAGAAACTGGTACGGCAAGCTTTCGGTCTGCTGTGCCAGCAACTCATGCTCCATAAAGCGGCAGAAACCGGGGATATCGCGCGTGGTGGCGGGATCGTCAGCAATGATCAGCAAGGTTTCACCGGCCTGCATGCTGCGCACGGTTTTACGCACCATCATTACCGGCTCCGGGCAGCGCAGGCCAAGGGCATCAAGCTGATGGTCTGGCGCAGAAAAGGGATCGCTCATGATTCTCTGTCAGTTGTTAGGGATGGGCGCTCATTCTAGCGCGCGAATAAGCCAACGCAAGGCGATAACGATTGCGTTAAAATTAACCATTGCATAAATTGCGCAACGCGTTAAGATGCCGCCGATTTTTTATTTACCACCGTGCCAATGCACGAACCTGGGTTCCCTCACCCCATCACTAAAAAGGCTTACAATGATTAACTTCTCTGCACGTCAGCGCATGCATGCGCTGTTTTGGCTATCGCTATTCCATCTGCTGGTGATCACCTCCAGTAACTATCTGGTCCAGCTGCCGGTTTCCATCTTCGGCTTCCACACCACATGGGGCGCGTTTAGCTTTCCGTTTATTTTCCTCGCCACCGATCTGACCGTGCGCATCTTTGGCGCGCCGCTGGCACGTCGCATTATTCTGGCGGTGATGATTCCCGCGCTAGTGATCTCCTACATTGTTTCCTGCGTGTTCTATCAGGGCGAATGGCAAGGTTGGGCGTCACTGGAAGAGGTGAATCTGTTTGTTGCCCGTATCGCCTGCGCCAGCTTTATGGCTTATGCGCTGGGACAAATCCTCGATGTGCACGTTTTTAACCGTTTGCGCCGTTTATCGCAGTGGTGGATTGCGCCAGCGGCAGCGATGTTCCTCGGTAATATCAGCGATACGCTGGCCTTCTTTTTCATCGCCTTCTACAAGAGCCCAGATCCATTTATGGCCACGCATTGGGTCGAAATCGCACTGGTGGATTACAGCTTCAAGGTGCTGATCTGCATGATCTTCTTCCTGCCCGCTTACGGCGTGCTGCTAAATGCCATGCTGAAGCGCTTAGCCGAACGTTCCGCGCAGCAGCAGATCAATTTTGGCTGATTGCACATACACTAAATGCCGCATTACGCTAAGATTTCCTGACACTCCGGCGGTTGCTTTTGCTAACTAAATCCGCTTGTATAACGGCTGACTGGAATCATGTAAAAGGGAAAAGAATGCGTAACGTAGTGAAATATGTGGGTATTGGCCTGTTGGTTATCGGCCTGGCGGCATGTGACCAGAAGAAAGATGATGCGGCAGCGAACAGCAACGGTGCGAGCGCCAGCCAGTCGGCCCAGACGGTTAACCTGATGGACGGCAAACTGAGTTTCTCTTTGCCGGCGGGCATGTCTGACAAGAGCGGCAAGCTCGGCTCTGAATCCACCAACATGCACGTCTATGCCGACGAAACCGGCCAGCGCGCGATTATCGTGATTGCCGGCGATCCCACCAACGAAGCGCTTGATGCGCTGGCACAGCGTCTGGAACAGCAGCAGCGCGGTCGCGATCCTCAGCTGCAGGTGGTATCTAACAAAGCGGTGACGCTGAAAGACCAGCCGGCACAGCAGCTGGATACGGTGATTTCTGCCAACAATCAGACCTCATGGTCTTCGGTGATTCTGGCGAAAGTGGATGGCAAACTGCTGACGCTGCAAATTACCTTGCCAGCCGACAACCAGCAGCAAGCGCAAAGCGATGCAGATAGCATCGTCAAAAGCATCACGTTGAAATAATACCCTTCATCCTTCGAACGGCAGGTGCGTTGGCTGCATTCGTTCACCCCGGTCACTTACTAAAGTAAGCTCCCGGGGATTCGCTCATTTGCCGCCTTCCTGCCGTCCAAATGATTTTGGGTATCGATTTTGTTGGGTGTTCACGTAGGGTCGCCATTCATGGCGACTTGGTTCTGCAATCCTCGCCTTACAATCTCACTGGCGAAATGTGCCAGATCTCATCCGCATATTCCTGAATGGTGCGGTCCGACGAGAAATAACCCATATTGGCGATATTCAGCGCCGCGCTGCGCTGCCACTTATCCGGCTGGCGATACAGCTTGTCCACCTTGTCCTGGGTGTCCACATAGCTGCGGTAATCTGCCAGCAGCTGATAGTGATCGCCGAAGTTCACCAGCGCATCAAACAGATTACGGTAGCGCCCTGGCTCCTGCGGGCTGAACACCCCGCTGGCGATTTGTGTCAGCGCCTGATGCAGCTCAGGATCATCCTCATAATACTTACGCGGGTTGTAACCGTCGGTGCGCAGCTTCTCGACCTGCGGCGTAGTGTTACCGAAGATAAAGATATTCTCCTTGCCGACATGCTCTAGCATCTCAACATTGGCACCATCCAGCGTACCGATGGTTAACGCGCCGTTCAGCGCAAACTTCATGTTACTGGTGCCAGAGGCTTCGGTACCGGCAGTGGAGATCTGCTCGGAGAGATCCGCCGCCGGAATGATGATCTGCGCCAGGCTCACGCCATAGTTTGGAATGAACACCACCTTCAGCTTGTTCTTCACCTGCGGATCGTTGTTGATCACATTGGCGACATCGTTGATCAAGTGAATGATGTGTTTCGCCACGTAATAGGCCGACGCCGCTTTGCCGGCGAAGAGATTAACGCGCGGCACCCATTCTGCGCTGGGATCGGCCTTGATGCGGTTGTAGCGCGTAATCACGTGCAGCACGTTCAGCAGCTGACGTTTGTATTCGTGGATGCGCTTAATCTGCACATCAAACAGCGCATGCGGATCAAGCACGATATCCATGTTCTTCGCCACCCAATCCGCCAGGCGTTTTTTGTTGGCAAACTTGGCGTCGGCGATCTGCTGGATAAAGGCCGGATAATCGATCTGCGTGGTCAATTCGTTGAGCTGGCCAAGATCGGTGCGCCAGTTGCGGCCAATCGCCTCGTCCAGCACCTCGGAGAGCGCCGGATTCGCCAGCGCCAGCCAGCGACGTGGCGTCACGCCGTTGGTTTTATTGCAGAAACGGCCCGGGAACAGACGCGCGAAGTCAGCGAACAGCGATTGCACCATCAAGTTGGAGTGCAACTCTGACACACCGTTAACTTTGTGGCTCACCACCACCGCCAGCCACGCCATGCGAATGCGGCGGCCGTCGTTCTCATCGATGATCGAGATGCGCGCTAACAGCTCCCAATCATCCGGGTAATATTCCTGAATGGTTTTCAGGAAGTAGTCGTTAATTTCAAAAATAATGCTGAGATGACGCGGCAGGATCTTGCCAATCATATCCACTGGCCAGGTTTCCAGCGCTTCCGTCATCAGCGTGTGGTTGGTGTAGGAGAACACCTGACAGGTCACTTCAAAGGCATCGTCCCAGCTGAATTTCTGCTCGTCGATCAGTATGCGCATCAGTTCCGGGATCGCCAGCACCGGATGCGTATCGTTGAGGTGGATGGCAATTTTGTCCGGCAAATTGTCCCAGGTTTCATGCATCTGCCAGTGACGATTGAGAATATCCTGCACCGTCGAGGAGACGAGGAAATACTCCTGACGCAGACGCAGCTCGCGCCCCGAATAGGTGGAGTCATCGGGATAGAGCACGCGCGACACGTTTTCCGAGTGGTTTTTATCTTCTACCGCGGCGAAGTAATCACCCTGGTTGAACTTACCGAGGTTGATTTCGTTACTGGCCTGCGCGCCCCACAAGCGCAGCGTGTTGGTGGCATCGGTATCAAAACCGGGAATGATTTGATCGTAAGCCATCGCCACGATCTCCTCGGTTTCCACCCAGCGCACCCGCGCGCCTTCATGTTGCAGACGGCCGCCGAAGCGCACTTTGTAGCGCGTGTTAAAGCGCTGGAATTCCCACGGATTGCCGTACTCCAGCCAGTAATCCGGCGATTCGCGCTGCTGCCCGTCGACGATATTCTGCTTAAACATGCCGTAGTCATAACGAATGCCGTAGCCGCGCCCCGGTAAACCGAGCGTGGCGAGCGAATCCAGGAAGCAGGCCGCCAAACGCCCCAAACCGCCATTACCGAGGCCGGGATCGTTCTCCTCTTCCATCAGTTCGCTGAGGTCGAGGCCCATCTCTTCCAGCGCCTGATTGAGATCCTCATAAATGCCCATCGCCAGCAACGCGTTGCCGAGCGTGCGCCCCATCAGGAACTCCATCGACAGGTAATAAACCTGCCGCACATCCTGCGAGAGCTGCGCGCGGCTGGAGCGCAGCCAGCGTTCCACCATGCGATCACGCACCGCCAGCAGCGCGGCGTTGAGCCACTCATGCTTATTCGCGATCGATGGATCTTTACCAATAGTAAACATCAGCTTATAGGCGATTGAGTGCTTCAGTGCATCAACCGTCAGCGTGGGTGAGGCATAGGTGAAAGGTGCATTCATATCAAGTATCCCAATCTCTCATTACAGCAAACGTTGATAAAGATCGCGGTAGGCTTGTGCTGCCACCTGCCAACTAAAATCCATCCCCATCGCCTGCCGCTGAACGTAACGCCAGAGTGCAGGACGAGACCACAGAACAAATGCACGCCGAATCGCCCGCAGCAGCGACCAGGCATTACTGTCTTCAAAAGTGAAACCGCTGGCGACGCCGTCCGCCAGATTCTCAAGCGAGCTGTCTTGCACCGTATCCGCCAGTCCGCCAGTGCGACGCACCAGCGGCAGCGTACCGTATTTCAAACCATACAGCTGGGTTAAGCCGCACGGCTCAAAACGGCTCGGCACCATAATCACATCCGCGCCGCCAACAATGCGGTGCGAGAAGGCTTCGTGATAACCAATCTGCACGCCAACGCGGCCCGGATGCTCCGCCGCCGCCGCAAGGAAACCTTGCTGCAGCTCTGCATCGCCCTGGCCGAGCAGCACCAACTGTCCGCCCTGCGCCAGTAAGCCCGGTAGCGCTTCCAGCACCAGATCCAGCCCTTTCTGTTTGGTCAGACGGCTGATGACGCAGAACACCGGTGCTTTATCATCCACCTTCAGGCCCATGGCAATTTGCAGCTGGCGCTTGTTCTCCGCTTTGCTCTCCAGCGTTTCGCTGTCGTAGCGCGCGGTGAGCAGCAGGTCGTGCGCCGGGTCCCAGATGCCCGGATCGACGCCGTTCAAAATCCCGCTCAGGCGCCCTTCACGCAGTCGCTGTTCGAGCAGTGATTCCATGCCGTAACCAAATTCCGGTCGGGTAATCTCCAGCGCGTAAGTCGGGCTGACCGCCGTAATGTGATCGGCAAAGAACAGCCCCGCCTTGAGGTAGGAAATTTGCCCGAAGAACTCCAGTCCATGCATGTCGAAGAACGCGCGCGGGATCTGGATCTCATCCAGATGACGCGCCGAAAACAGCCCTTGATATGCCAGATTATGCACGGTGAACACCGTTTTCGCCGGACGCCCGCGCGCCGCAATATAGGCGCAGGTTAAGCCAGCATGCCAGTCATGCGCATGCACAATATCTGGCTGCCAGTCGGTATCCAGCCCGCTGGCAATCTCGGCGCCCATCCAGCCCAGTAGCGCAAAACGCAGGTAGTTATCGACGTAAGCAAACTGCGACGTATCGTGATACGGGCTGCCGGGACGTTCATACAATCCCGGCGCATCGATTAAATAAATACCAACGCCGTTAAATTGTCCAAAAAGTAAGCGTACCGGTCCCGCAAAAGTTTGCAACTCCGCCAGGACCTCTGTATCAGGAATCCCTTTACGCAGATCCGGAAAGGCGGGAATCAACACCCGCGCATCCGTACCATCGGCTATTTGCGCCTGTGGTAATGCACCGACGACATCAGCCAGTCCGCCGGTTTTCAACAGCGGGAAAAGCTCTGAACAGACATGTAAAACCTGCATCCTGAACCCCTATTGTTATCGCACACGTTCCACGCGGCAATTTTCTCTATATTCTTTCGTCACTTACTGACCGCCTCCGGCCAATTTGGCCAGCATGGCGCGCGTCACCAGTACGATGCCCTCTTCAGAACGGTAAAAACGACGGCTGTCTTCGTCGGGGTTTTCGCCAATGACCATGCCTTCTGGCAGTTCGCAGGCGCGATCGATCACGCAGCGACGCAGACGACACGATCGGCCAACCACCACATCAGGCAGCAGCACTGCGGAATCAATATTGCAAAACGAGTTGATGCGGATACGCGGGAACAGCACCGAGTTCACCACCACCGAACCGGAGATGATGCAGCCGCCCGAGACCAGCGAATTCATTGTCATGCCGTGGCTACCGGATCGATCCTGAACAAATTTCGCCGGCGGCAGCGGCTCCATGTGGGTACGAATCGGCCAGCTGTGATCGTACATATCCAGCTCAGGCGTGACCGACGCTAAATCGAGATTGGCGCGCCAGTAGGCTTCCAGCGTTCCAACGTCGCGCCAGTACGGCTCAGCGTTTTCATCAACCTGCACGCAGGAGAGCGTGAAGGAGTGCGCATACGCCTCGCCGCTGGCGACAATTTTCGGCAGCAGATCTTTGCCGAAATCGTGGCTGGAATCGGCTACATGCAGATCCTCTTCCAGCAGCTGGTAAAGGTAATCGGCGTTGAATACGTAAATGCCCATGCTGGCCAGCGCGCGGGTATCGTCACCCGGCATTGACGGCGGCTTCGGCGGTTTTTCAACAAAATCGATCACGTTGTTTTCGGCATCCACCGCCATCACCCCAAACGCCGTGGCTTCAGCTAACGGCACCGGCAAGCAGGCGATGGTGCATTTGGCACCGCGATCGACGTGGTCGAGCAGCATGCGCGAGTAATCCATTTTGTAGATGTGATCCCCGGCGAGGATCACGATGTACTGCGCGTTATAGCGGCGAATAATGTCGAGGTTTTGCGTCACCGCATCGGCAGTCCCGCGATACCAATGTTCGGTAGCGGCACGCTGCTGCGCCGGCAGCAGATCGACAAACTCGTTCATCTCTTCGTTGAACAGCGACCAGCCACGCTGGATGTGTTGCACCAGCGTATGCGACTGATATTGGGTGATCACGCCGATGCGCCGAATGCCCGAGTTGATGCAGTTGGACAGCGCAAAGTCGATGATGCGGAACTTGCCACCGAAGTGCACGGCAGGTTTGGCGCGTTTCGCGGTGAGATCTTTCAGGCGCGTACCGCGCCCGCCAGCAAGGATCAGGGCGACCGTTTGTGTAGGGAGCTGGCGCGCCAGCATCAGATGATCTGTTCTATCTAATTTCACCATGTCTGACTCCTTATGATTGCTTTAGGAACACACACACACCATGTGCGGGACCGTGCCAGACAGTTGTCAGGATGGGGTTATCTTCCCCGGCGAAAGGAGGAATGGCACGCCACTCTCCGTCTGGTAAGGCGATATCACTCACCGATTCCGTGGCGTTTATTGTTATTAACCAGCGGCCGGAGAGCAGGATCTGCATTCGGTGCGTCCCCTGTTCCCACTGCTCGGTTTCCAGTGGTGTGCCGCTGGCATTGCACCACTGCACGCTGCCATCGCCCTCCTGCCACCAGCGATCCTGCGTCAACGCGGGAATACGCTGGCGCAGACGGATTAACGCAGCAGTGAAGTCGACCAGGCCAAAATCATCCTGTTGCCAGTTCAACCAGGTCAGCGGGTTGTCCTGGCAATAGGCGTTGTTGTTGCCATGCTGGCTGTGACCGCGTTCGTCACCCGCCAGCAGCATCGGCGTGCCCTGCGCCAGCAGCAGCGTGGTCAGTAAGCCATGCACGCTGCGCCGCCGCCGTTCGACAATATCGAAATTGACCTGCAGTCCCTCTTTGCCGTGGTTATGGCTGAAGTTACTGCTGCTGCCGTCGCGATTGTCTTCGCCGTTAGCCTGATTGTGTTTGTTGTTAAAACTCACCACATCGCGCAGCGTGAAGCCGTCGTGAGCGGTAATGAGATTGATGCTGGCGTGCGGCAGTCGCGCCTCACGCTGGAAAACGTCGCTGGATGCGGCAAAACGGCGGGCGAAATCGCCATTATTCAATTGACCATGCAGCCAGTAACGGCGCGCCGCATCGCGAAAATGGTCGTTCCACTCAGCGAAGTCTGGCGGAAAGTTGCCGACCTGATAACCACCGGGGCCGATGTCCCACGGCTCGGCAATCAGCTTCACCTGCGACAGCAGCGGACAGGCTTTGATGGCGGCAAACAGCGGCGCATCCTGATGAAACTCCGGTGTGCGTCCCAGCACGCTGGCGAGGTCAAAACGGAACCCATCAACATGGCAAACACGCACCCAGTAGCGCAGCGCTTCCAGCGCCCACGTCATCACCTGCGGATGACTAAGATTTAGCGTGTTGCCGCAGCCGGTCCAGTTTTGATAGTCGCCGTTGCCATCCAGCCAGTAATAGCTGGCGTTATCCACGCCGCGCAGGGAAATCGTTGGCCCGATCTCTTCCAGCTCGGCGGTATGGTTGAACACCACATCCAGAATCACTTCGATGCCCGCGGCATGCAGTGCTTTAACCGCCTGCTGAAACTCCTGCAGCGGCGTTAAACCGTTTTCGCCCGAGGCGTAACGCGCATCCACCGCCCACAAGGCAAAGGGGTTGTAGCCCCAGTAATTACTCAATCCCAAACGACGCAGGCGCGGCTCGCTGGTGAATTGGGCAATCGGCAGCAGTTCCAGCGCGGTGATGCCGAGGTGGCGCAGGTACTTCACCATAGCAGGATGACCCAGCGCCGCATAAGTGCCACGCAACCTTTCCGGAATTTCCGGATGCTGCTGGGTTAAGCCGCGTACGTGCGCTTCATAGATCACCGTGTTGCCCCATGGCGTGCGCGGCGCGTGATCGTCCTCCCAGTCAAAATCTTCGGCAGTCACCAACGATTTCGGCGCGATGGCGGCGTTATCCAAACCCTCCGGCTCGCGTTCGCCGCCGTTGAAACGCGCGTCGTCCGCCACTTCACCCGCCACCGCTTTGGCGCAGGGATCGACCAACAGCTTAGCCGGATTGAAGCGATGTCCCTGCTGCGGCGCCCACGGACCGTGAACGCGATAGCCGTAGCGCTGGCCGGGCTTCAGCGCGGGAAAATAGCCGTGCCAGATATCACCGCTGCGCGCGGGCAGCGCGAAACGGCGCTCAGCACCGTGCGCGTCGAACAGGCAGAGTTCAACGCGTTCGGCATGCTGGGAGAACAGCGTGAAATTAACGCCGTGCCCATCATAGTGCGCACCTAACGGTTCCGGCTGCCCCTGCTCCAGCATCAGTCGCTCTCCCGCACCAGCCAAAGTGTTGCCAGCGGCGGTAAGGTCAAACTCAGCGACTGCGGCCGACCGTGACTCTCCATCTCATCGGTGTGTACCACGCCGTGATTGCGCGTGTCGCTGCCGTGATAATCGTGCTGATCGGTATTCATGATCTCGCGCCAGCCGCCACGCTGGTTGACGCCAAAGCGATAGTTGTGACGCGCCACTGGCGTAAAGTTGCTGGCTACGATGATTTCATTGCCGTCGCGATCGCGGCGCACAAATACAAACACGGAGTTTTCGTAGTCATCGACCACCAGCCACTCAAAACCTTGCCCATCAAAGTCGAGTTGATGCAGCGGCGCGTAATGGCGATAGGTGTGATTGAGATCGCGCACCAGACGATGCACGCCGTTGTGCCAGTTATCCTCACCTTCCAGCAGGTGCCAGTCGAGGCTGGTGTCGTGGTTCCATTCGCGACCCTGCGCAAATTCATTGCCCATAAATTGCAGCTTCTTACCGGGGAAACCCCACATCCAGCCGTAATAGGCGCGCAGGTTAGCGAACTTCTGCCAGGCATCGCCCGGCATGCGATCGAGAATCGAACGTTTGCCGTGCACCACTTCGTCATGCGACAGCGGTAGCACGAAGTTTTCGGTGTAGTTGTAAATCATGCCAAAGGTCATCAGCTGATGATGATAACGGCGATGCACCGGGTCGAGCTTCATATAGTCCAGCGTGTCGTGCATCCAGCCGAGGTTCCATTTGAACCAGAAGCCGAGGCCGCCATCTTCTGAAGGGCGCGTAACGCCAGGATAATCGGTGGACTCTTCCGCCACCGTGACGCTGCCCGGTGCGGCGCGACCCAAAACGCGGTTGGTGTGACGCAGGAACGAAATCGCTTCGAGGTTCTCGCGTCCACCAAACTGGTTTGGCACCCATTCGCCTTCGGCGCGGCTGTAGTCACGGTAGATCATTGATGCCACCGCATCGACGCGCAGCCCATCAATGCCGAAACGCTCCATCCAGTACAAGGCGTTGCCGGAGAGATAATTGCTCACTTCACGGCGACCAAAGTTGTAGATCAGCGTGTTCCAGTCCTGATGAAAACCTTCGCGCGGATCGCTGTGTTCGTAGAGTTCGGTGCCATCGAACTTCGCCAGGCCAAAATCATCACTCGGGAAGTGGCCTGGCACCCAATCGAGCAGCACGTTAATGCCAGCATCATGCGCGGCGGCCACGAAGTGGCGGAACTCATCGCGCGTACCGAAACGGCGCGTCGGCGCATACATGCCGAGCGGCTGATAGCCCCAGCTGCCATCAAAGGGGTGTTCGTTAATCGGCATCAGTTCGATGTGCGTGAAGCCCATCTCTTTAACGTAAGGAATGAGCTGTTCCGCCAGCTCTTTGTAGCTGAGCCAGAAGTTGTTATCGGTGTGACGTCGCCATGAACCGAGGTGCACTTCATAAATCGAAATCGGCTGGTCAAAAGCATTGGCGGCCTTACGCTGCGGCTGCATCTCGGTTTTCGGCGGCAGCCCGCAGATCATCGAGGCGGTTTGCGGACGCATCTGCGCTTCAAAGGCGAAGGGATCGGCTTTGATGCGCATCTGGCCGGAATTATCCACGATTTCAAATTTATACAGCTGGCCGTTTACCGCGCCCGGCACAAACAGTTCCCAGACGCCAAGTTCACGGCGAAAACGCATGGGATGACGTCGGCCATCCCAGAAGTTGAACTCGCCTACCACCGATACGCGACGCGCGTTAGGTGCCCAAACGGCGAACCGCGTGCCGTGCACGCCATCAATGGTGGTGCCGTGCGCGCCGAGGGTTTCGTAGGGACGCAGATGCGTGCCTTCACCCAATAACCATGCATCCATCTCCTCCAGCAGCGGGCCGAAGCGATAGGCATCATCAATCAGGTTTTGCTGGCCGTGCCAGTTCACTGCCAGCTGATAACCAAAGCGGTTTTTACGACGCGGAATCACGCCACTGAAGAAACCGCGTGAGTCGAGGCAGGTAAGCTGAGCACATTTGCGTCCGGTGTTGGTTTCAATGACCCAAACATCGGAGGCATCGGGCAGCAGCGCACGCACTTCAAGGCCTGCAGCCGTTTGGTGCATGCCCAGTAGTGAAAAGGGATCGGCATAATTCCCGGCAAAAAGGGCATTGATCGCCTGGCGATCGGGAAGCTCTGACATGACTTTCTTCCTATGATTTTGCGCAGGCGACCAGAGTCGGCAGGATTATCGCCTCGGGTGCGCTGCTTTTCATTGAGCCATAGGTACACCGTGAGGACACAACCGTCCGTGGGAAAGATCTTCACCGTGTACAACAACCATTCAGTTCGAAAAAACAAAAACAGTTAACAACCGGCACATCTCTGTTAAATCATAGCTTGGGGATAGCAGAAGCCAGGGAGGATCGTGAAAAATACTTATCGGGCAAGCAAAAAAGGGAAGCGGATCACTTGTCAGGCGCAATTTGCATGAATTTTTGCAGCCTGGATAATAAAAAAAGCCGGGAAACCCCGGCCTTTCTGGTTTGCCGCTGCGCTTAGTCGATCAGCAGACGCAGCATGCGGCGCAGCGGTTCAGCCGCGCCCCACAGTAACTGATCGCCCACCGTGAAGGCGGAAAGGTATTCCGGTCCCATGTTCAGTTTGCGCAGGCGGCCTACTGGCGTGGTCAGGGTGCCGGTGACGGCGGCTGGCGTCAGTTCGCGCATGGTGATGTCGCGGTCGTTTGGCACCACTTTCACCCATTCGTTATGCGAGGCCAGCAGCTGTTCGATTTCGCTCAGCGGCAGGTCTTTTTTCAGCTTCAGAGTGAATGCCTGGCTGTGGCAGCGCAGCGCACCAACGCGCACGCACAGGCCATCAACCGGAATCACACTGCTAGTACGCAGGATTTTGTTGGTCTCCGCCTGGCCTTTCCACTCTTCGCGGCTCTGGCCGTTCTCCAGCTGCTTGTCGATCCACGGAATCAGGCTGCCCGCCAGCGGTACGCCGAAATTGTCGGTTGGCAAAGTGCCAGAACGGGTGAAATCGGTCACGCTGCGTTCGATATCCAGAATTGCCGAAGCCGGATCCTGGAGCGATTTCGCCACGTGGTCATGCAGCATGCCCATCTGCGTCAGCAGTTCACGCATATGACGCGCGCCGCCGCCTGATGCCGCCTGATAAGTCGCCACCGAGGCCCATTCAACCAGATCGTTAGCAAACAGACCGCCCAGCGACATCAGCATCAGGCTGACGGTGCAGTTACCGCCGACAAAGGTTTTGATGCCGTTATCGAGGCCCTGACGAATCACGTTATGGTTAACCGGATCGAGAATGATGATGGCGTCATCTTTCATGCGCAGCGTGGAAGCTGCATCAATCCAGTAACCCTGCCAGCCGCTTTCGCGCAGCTTCGGATAGACTTCACTGGTGTAATCACCGCCCTGGCAGGTGATAATAATATCCAGCGCCTTCAGCGCCTCGATATCAAAAGCATCCTGCAGCGCACCGGTCGACTTACCGCCGAATGTCGGCGCCGCCTGACCAAGCTGTGACGTGGAGAAGAAGACCGGATTGATGACATCAAAATCGCGTTCTTCGCTCATGCGTGACATCAGCACTGAGCCGACCATGCCACGCCAACCAATAAAACCTACATTCTTCATTTTCTGTCCGTCTCGGGTGCTCTCGAAAGAGGCCGTGTGGTGCGAGGAAAAGACTGGCCGGATAATCGTGCCGGTCTGCGTAATAATCAGGTTTACCTATGACCGTCAACTCTACAAAATGCAGCACTTCTGGCAAGTGAATTAATTCGATTGCGCCAACTTTTTCAGCAGTACAACTAATAATGGCTAACCAACATGACTGAAATGATATCCGCGACCATATTGCTGTTGTTGATTATGGATCCGCTGGGCAACCTGCCGATTTTTATGTCGGTATTGAAGCATCTGGAACCCAAACGCCGCCGCGTGGTACTGATGCGCGAAATGCTGATTGCGCTGATTCTGATGCTGCTGTTTTTGTTCGCCGGTGAACGCATCCTGGCGTTTCTCAATCTGCGCACCGAAACCGTGTCGATCTCCGGCGGCATCATTCTTTTCCTGATCGCCATCCGCATGATTTTCCCGTCAGAGGAGAGCAGCTCGAGTGGCTTGCCGGCCGGTGAAGAACCGTTTCTCGTGCCGCTGGCGATTCCGCTGGTGGCCGGACCGTCCTTGCTGGCGACGCTGATGCTGTTGTCACATCAATATCCCAACCAAATGACGCATCTGGTCGGCGCGCTGCTGATCGCGTGGGGTTTGACGGTGGTGATTCTGCTGATGTCGGGGCTGTTTTTACGCCTGCTGGGCGACAAAGGCGTTAACGCGCTGGAGCGCCTGATGGGATTGATTTTGATTATGCTGGCGACGCAGATGTTCCTGGATGGGATTCGTACCTATCTGAAGCTGTAATACATTCAGAGCGCAGGCAGCGTAGCGGCGCAATTTATTGCGCCGCTACGCTATGTGCATGAATTGAATGTGATGCTTTTTTGAATATTACTTCTGCTTCTTATCGATCGGTTTACCCGACCAGTAACCGGCCAGCAGCGAACCTGACAGGTTGTGCCACACCGAGAACAGCGCGCCCGGCAAGGCCGCTAACGGCGAGAAGTAAAGTTTGCCCAGCGTCGCCGCCAGACCTGAGTTCTGCATGCCCACTTCCAGCGCCAGCGTGCGGCAGGTCGATTCATCGAAGCCAAACAGCTTACCGCCCCAATAACCGCCCAACAGACCGATCGCGTTGTGCAGGATCACCGCCACAATCACCATCAAGCCGACAGAACCGATAAAGCCCTGGCTGCCAGCCACCACCGCGCTAATGATCAGCAGAATGCACACCATAGAAAAGGCCGGCAGATAAGGCTCAACGCGGCGCACCACGCTATTCATGAAGTGATGGATAATCAGACCCAGGCTAATCGGAATCACCACGATTTTCACGATGCTGAGCAGCATACCGACCACATCCACCTGAATGTGGGTATCAACGTAGAAGCGTGTTAGCAGCGGTGTGGCGAATACACCTACCAGCGCCGACACGGATGAGATGGTCACCGACAGCGCCACATCGCCCTTCGCCAGATAAATCATCACGTTTGAAGCGGTGCCGCTGGCCACGCTGCCGACCAGAATCATGCCTGCCGCCAGATCCGGTGGCATCTGGAACAGTTTCGCCAGGCCCCACGCGGCCAGCGGCATCACCAGATAATGCAGGAAAGTCCCGGCGATCACCGGCGCAGGACGCACCAGCACGCGTTTGAAATCATCAATGTTTAGCGTCACGCCCATGCCGAACATAATCAGCATCAGCAGGTAAGTCACCCACGGCCCAATGCCGATAAAGGTGCCAGGAGAATAATAAGCAGCGACCGAGAGCAGCACGGCCCAGAGCGGGAACAGGCGGGTAAGTTTGCCGAGCATAACCAGACTTCCTTAGGAATTTTTTTATATTGCCACAGATGAAATGTCGCGCAGGGAACGACCACAGCGACGGACGCGGGATCATAACATTTCATTATCTTGACGTAAGGCGGGAAGTCGCTTGCGGGGCAAAATGCGGATCGGCTGCTGCCGATCCGCTGAAATACGGCAAAGTTACTCTGCTTTTTCCAGTGCAAAGCGGTAGATTGCACCACCAATCGCGGCACCGATAATCGGTAACAACCAGAACATCCACAGCTGTTCCAATGCCCAGCCGCCCTGGAAGATCGCCACACCGCTACTGCGCGCCGGGTTGACTGAGGTATTGGTGACGGGAATGCTCACCAGGTGAATCAGCGTTAGCGCCAGGCCGATTGCAATCGGCGCGAAGCCAGCCGGAGCACGTTTATCGGTCGCGCCCATGATCACAATCAGGAATACGGCGGTCAGCACCAGTTCGGCGATCATGCCCGCCTGCAGGCTAAAGCCCCCCGGCGAATGTTCACCGTAACCGTTCGACGCGAAGCCGCTGGCCGCTGCATCGAAACCGGCTTTACCGCTGGCGATCAGATACAGCACGCCGGCCGCCGCAATCGCACCGACCAGCTGCGCGATAATGTAAGGCACGGCCTGTGCTGCCGGGAAACGTCCGCCAACGGTCAGACCGATGGTGACCGCCGGGTTAAAATGGCCGCCGGAGATATGACCAACAGCAAACGCCATGATCAGCACGGTCAAACCGAATGCCAGCGCGACGCCAGCAAAACCAATACCTAATTGTGGAAACGCCGCAGCCAAAACCGCACTACCACAACCGCCCAACACCAGCACAAATGTGCCCAGCGTTTCAGCCACTAATCTTTTCATATCTATTCCCTCAAATAATTTAATGTTTTCGCGGCGGGATTATCGTTTTTGGCAATTGAAGCGCAACCGAAGAATAAGGGATTAGAGTGATTTTTAGGCGATAGCAGCGTATTTGAGACGGTTCTCGCGAGCTATAACGGGGCTCATCAGAAATGTCTGGCGCGAAGCAGTGAATGCCGCTGGGCTTGAATTATTGTTTAAAAAATTTCACCAATAAAAAAGCCGGACCCGGTCCGGCTTGATTACGCATGCTAAAAACTGGCCTTAAGAACCAAAAAGATTCTTATGCAGCGCACGTACCACTTCCTCGGCATCTGGGGTTGGCACCAGGAAGCAAAGGTTATAACTGCTGGCACCGTAGCAAATCATGCGCAGGTTGAAGGGCTCGAGTGCGCCAAACACTTCTTTGCCGACGCCGCACGCTTTTGACAGGTTGTTGCCGATGATCGCCACCAGCGCCAGATTCTCTTCCACTTCCACACGGCACAGTGAAGAGAGTTCGGTCAACAGCGCCTGGGTCAGCAAGCTGTCGCCGGTGGTGGTTGAACCGGTGCTGTCCAGCGTCAGCGCCACGCTCACTTCGGAAGTGGTCACCAGATCAACGGAGATGCTGTGGCGCGCCAGAATGTTAAACACTTCGGCGAGGAAGCCATGTGCATGCAGCATGTTCAGGCTGTGCAGCGTTACCAGCGTCTGCTTACGACGCAGTGCCAGCGCACGGAACAGCGGTGGATTCTTGGTTTCGTTGCACACGCGCGTACCGCCTGCAGCGGGATCTTTGCTCGAACCGACAAACACCGGAATATCGCTACGCACGGCTGGCAGCAAAGTGGCCGGATGCAGCACTTTGGCACCAAAGATCGCCATCTCCGCTGCTTCTTCGAAGGTAATCTCTTCGATGCGTTTAGCGGTGGACACCACGCGTGGATCGGTGGTGTAGATACCGGCCACATCGGTCCAGATATCAATGCGCGCGGCCTGCAGCGCTTCGCCCAGCAGCGCAGCAGTATAGTCGCTGCCGCCACGACCAAGCGTGGTGGTGCGCCCTTTGATTTCGCTACCGATAAAGCCCTGCGTCACCACCAGCGCTTCCGCAATGCGCGGCTGCAGCTGCGTTGCGGCCAGCTCTTTCAGCGTCGCCACTTCGGGTTCTGCGCGGCCAAAACGATCGCTCGTGCGCATCACTTTACGCACGTCAAACCATTCGCTGTTGACCTGACGCTCGCGCAGAATCTCCACGAACAGCAGCGTCGACATCAGCTCACCGTGGCTCACCAGCTCATCGGTCAGCGCATGTGAGGTCGCCAGCGAGGTGGCTTCAGACAGCATGGTGATGTTTTCCAGCATGCGATCAATCTCATCGCGGATCACATCCGGCGATTGCAGACGATCAATGATGGCATATTGAATACGGCGGATTTCATCCAGCAGGTAAGCGCGCTGCGCTTGTTCCTGGCCTTCAGCAAGGGCAACCAGCAGATTGGTTACGCCAGCGGAGGCAGAGAGCACCACTAAGCGGGTATTAGCGTCCGACAGCACAACATCTGCGCTGCGGTTCATAGCATCAAAATCGGCAACGCTGGTGCCGCCAAATTTAGCCACGATAAGATTTTGGGACATATTACGAACCCCGTGTCAGGTTATCTTTCTTCCGTTTTGGGGCGGAAGACATAGTAGCAGCCTAGGCACAAGAGAAGAGCAGAATTGGGCAGACAAGATCAGTAGTAGACAAGTCACCAAAAGCGCTTCACCTTGCGAACCGTCCGACTGTGGACGATTCTGGTGACAACCCAGAGGATTCAGCCCCTGCAGCCGACAGTGCAACACCCCGCGTGTTGCCCCACCTCGGCGTCACACCCCCTGATGTGTTCTCTGCGGATACGGATCCTCAAACACACTGCCTGGGCGACGCGCCTCTTCTGGCTTACACCCGGAGGTGTAAGTAGCGCGCATAAATTACTGATTATTTCCCCCCCTGTCCATCCCCGCACTTTGAGGATTTCTCACTTTTACACTTCGGTAAACGCATCGTTGAACAAACGCGCCCACCAACAGCGGCCTAAAGTAGTGTCCGAATCAGACAAAAGCGGCTTTTTTCTGATGCGGCACAGGGAATTCTGCTGGCGCAGCACCGACAATCGCTGCCGGATTTACCTGAAACAGTGCGGCCACGGTCACAAATTTTTTCCCTTAGCCAGTAACTGTGGTCATACTCATCCCCGTGCAAGAATGCTATGGATGCCGGGCCAGCAGGACGCCCCGGATGGAATGACGGTTCTTATATCAACTAGAGTGTTGCCATGAAAAATATCAATCCGACCCAAACCGCTGCCTGGAAAGCGCTGCAGCAGCATTTTGAGCAGATGAAATCGGTGCAAATCGCCGACCTGTTTGCGCAAGATGCCGATCGTTTTGCGAAATTCTCTGCCACTTTCGATGACCAGATGCTGGTGGATTTCTCAAAAAACCGCATCACCGAGGAAACCCTCGAAAAATTACAGGCGCTGGCTAAAGAGACCGATCTGGCAGGCGCCATCAAATCGATGTTCTCAGGCGAGAAGATCAACCGCACCGAAGAGCGTGCAGTTCTGCACGTTGCGCTGCGTAACCGCAGCAACACGCCCATTGTGGTGGACGGCAAAGATGTGATGCCGGAAGTCAACGCGGTGCTGGCGAAGATGAAAGGCTTCTCCGAGCGCATCATCAGCGGCGACTGGAAAGGCTATACCGGCAAAGCCATCACCGACGTGGTGAATATCGGGATTGGCGGTTCAGACCTCGGCCCGTTCATGGTGACCGAAGCGCTGCGTCCGTATAAAAACCACCTGAACATGCACTTTGTTTCTAACGTCGATGGCACCCACATCGCCGAAACGCTGAAAGATCTCAGCCCGGAAACCACGCTGTTCCTCGTGGCATCTAAAACTTTCACCACGCAAGAAACCATGACCAACGCCCACAGCGCGCGTGACTGGTTCCTGAAAACTGCGGGCGATCAGCAGCACGTGGCGAAGCACTTCGCTGCGCTGTCGACCAACGGTAAAGCGGTGGGTGAGTTCGGTATTGATACCGACAACATGTTTGAGTTCTGGGATTGGGTTGGCGGCCGCTATTCACTGTGGTCAGCTATCGGCTTGTCGATCATTCTCTCTATCGGCTTCGAGAACTTCGAGCAACTGTTGAGCGGCGCGCACGCCATGGATAAGCACTTCGCCAACACGCCTGCCGAGCAGAACCTGCCGGTGCTGCTGGCGCTGATCGGTATCTGGTACAACAACTTCTTTGGTGCCGAAACCGAAGCGATTCTGCCGTACGATCAGTACATGCATCGCTTTGCTGCTTACTTCCAGCAGGGCAACATGGAATCCAACGGTAAATACGTTGACCGTGAAGGCAATCCAGTGGATTACCAGACCGGCCCAATCATCTGGGGCGAGCCTGGCACCAACGGCCAGCATGCGTTCTATCAGCTGATTCATCAGGGCACCAAACTGATTCCGTGCGACTTTATCGCACCAGCACTGAGCCACAACGTGTTGACCGATCACCATCCGAAGCTGCTGTCGAACTTCTTCGCGCAGACCGAAGCGCTGGCGTTTGGTAAGTCACGCGATGTGGTGGAGAAAGAGTTTACCGATGCGGGTAAATCTGCCGAATCTGTCGCGCACATCGTGCCGTTCAAAGTGTTCGAGGGTAACCGCCCAACCAACTCCATCCTGCTGCGTGAAATTACCCCGTTCAGCCTGGGTGCACTGATTGCGCTGTATGAGCACAAGATCTTCACTCAGGGCGCGATTCTCAACATCTTCACCTTTGACCAATGGGGTGTTGAGTTGGGTAAACAGCTGGCAAACCGTATTCTGCCAGAACTGGAAAATGACGCTGAAATTAGCAGCCACGATAGCTCCACTAATGGCTTAATTAATCGCTACAAATCCTGGCGTTAATTTTCCGGCTAATTTACACAAGGCGGCGTAATTGCCGCCTTTTCTTTGTCAACCATGCCATCTCACTCGCAATATTATTAATTACTGCATTAAACAGGGTTAGAAAATTCTTAAAGTGGCGTAAGGAAATTCGTAATTCATTTCAATTTACCGCACCTTACCTGGCTTAAAAATGGACCTAATCCAGCCCGATAAATAGTTTATCTAACTGATTGATCTATGATTTTAATTTAAGCCTTATAAGTAAATTCCGATTATTCCCATTCCGTACCAATAATTAGTGCAAAAGTGAAAAACTCTGCCGTGAAATGCGCAGCCATTCACTTATCCTATCAGCCTGAAAAAAGGCGTTAAAAAAAAGCAGCTAACGCCAATTCGCCGTATTTATCACCAGAAAAACCCCGACTTCCTGCCCTCTTTTACTCATGCTGAACTCTGGTAATTTGTTGCCCTATACTGAACGCGCCCGAAATCTGGGTAAATCCTACATTCATTGATTCATATAAATGCAGGAAACGTTGTTATGAAAAAACTGATGGTTGCCGGTGCAGCCTTACTTTACGTTGCCGTTTCTTCCGCTGCGATTGCCGCGCCGGAAGAAGCTGGTGCTGCAGCAGGCGCGCAGGCGGGAGCAATCTCTTCCGGCGCGTCTACCGCTGTGGGTATCGGCGCGCTCGGTGCGTTAGTGGGTCTCGGCATTGCTGCTTCTGGCGGCGGTGACGGTGCAAATACCGGTACAACAACAACCACCACAACGAGCACCACTCGTTGATGTAGCACCTTTAAGCATAACCACACACCCGTGTGGTTATTTTTTGCTTGGCTTATTTAGACAGGGATACCCCGTGCGCCGACTCTCTTTGCTACTTCTTTGCCTGTTGTTGCAGGCCTGCACACAAACGCAAAAAGGCCTCGAACAAACCGTGATGCTGGCCGTGAATGGCCCGGATGATGTCACGGTCACCAACGAGCAGGTTGCTAACCTGCCCTACGCCAGCCTCTATGCCCGCATCAATGAAGGACCGCGCATCTTCGTGGTGCTCGGTTACAACGAAAACGGCCAACAGAAGTGGATCACCCAGGATAAAGCGATGCTGGTGATGCAGCATGGCCGTCTGATCAAAACCCTGGGTTTACCGAGCAACCTCGCTGACGTCAGTAACCTGGTGCAGGATCCGCTCGCCGATGCGCTGCATCTGCAAAACGGTGCCAGCTGGACGCGCGTAGTGCAGTGGCGCGAGCAAGATAAAGTGCGTGCCGCCACAGCGGTTTCCCGCTTCGAGCGCGGTGACGATACGGTGCTGGACATCGCCGGTGAACGCGTACCGTGCCGCGTCTGGCATGAAACCGTGCGCATGGAGAACATAGGCGCGGAGTGGCAGAACACCTTCTGGATCGATAACCGTGATGGCACGGTATTGCAGGCCAACCAGATGCTGGCCGCCGATGCCTTCCCCGTTGAAACCACCATTCTGAAGCCGGCGAAATCATGAAAAAAATAACTCCAATGCTGGCAGCATTGACGCTGCTCACGGCTGGCCACGCACTGGCGGCGGCGCAAGTCACCGTGCACGATCTGCCGGGAAAAAACACACTGCAAATTAACGATGCGCAGAATCTTAGTCAGTTGCTCACCCATCCTGAACTGCGCAGTTGGTGGCCGGGCACGGTGATTGCCGAACGCGGCGCAACGGCGGTAGCACAGCAGCAACAGAAGCAGCTGCTGGCCGATCTGCGCGCCTGGCAAGCAGACAGCGGCGAGTCGTTGGCCGCAACCATCGGCTCGGTTATCCACCAGCTTGGCGCGCTGCAGGTAACGGGCCGCCAGTTCACCTCGCTCGATCCCGATGACGTGCGTCTGCGTCCACAGGATAACCGCACGCTGCAAGGCAGCTATGACCTCTATATGCTGGCGCAGCCGACGCAGGTACTGGTGCTGGGGGCGTTGAGCAATCCGGGTAAAGCGCGCTGGCAGCCTGGCCGCGAAGTGCGTGATTACCTCGAAGGCCACGATCGTCTGTCCGGCGCGGAACGCAGCTATGCCACGGTGATTGCGCCGTCCGGCAGCACCCAGCAAGTTCCGGTTGCCTACTGGAATCATCGCCATATCGAAGTGGAACCCGGCAGCATTATCTGGCTCGGTTTCACCTCATGGAGCTTGCCATGGGGCCAAAGCGATTTGAATGAGCGCATGCTTTCCGTTCTGACTCACCGGATACCAGACTGATGAAAAAACAATTACTTCTCAGCCTGTTGGCTGCTTCTGTTTCCGCCGCTTGCCAGGTGCATGCGGAAACCTGGCCTGAACCGGTCGGTCCTTCTCAATCGGATTTTGGTGGCGTTGGCCTGATGCAGACGCCCACCGCGCGTATGGCGAAAGAGGGCGAATTTAGCGTCAACTTCCGCGATAACGATCAATATCGCTACTATTCTGCCTCGCTGCAGCTGTTCCCGTGGCTGGAAACCACCGTACGCTATACCGATGTGCGTACCCGCCGTTACAGCGCAGTAGAAGGTTTCAGCGGCAACCAAAGCTATAAAGATAAAGCCTTCGATGTGAAGCTGCGCCTATGGCAAGAGAGCTACTGGCTGCCAGAAGTGGCGGTTGGCTCACGCGATTTAGGCGGTACCGGTCTGTTCGACAGCGAATATCTGGTGGCGAGCAAAGCGTGGGGCCCGTTCGATTTCACCTTGGGTCTGGGCTGGGGCTATCTCGGCAACAGCGGCACCATCAAGAACCCGTTCTGCTCCTACAGCGACAGCTTCTGTAGCCGCACCGGCGGTGGCGAAGCGGGTTCAATTAATGGCTCGCAGATGTTCCACGGTCCGGCGGCGCTGTTTGGCGGCGTAGAGTATCAAACACCGTGGCAGCCGCTGCGCCTCAAGCTGGAGTACGAAGGCAACGATTATCAGGATGATTTCGCCGGTCGTTTGGATCAGCGCAGTAAGGTCAACGTCGGCGCGATTTATCGCCTCACCGACTGGGCGGACATCAACGCCAGCTACGAGCGCGGCAACACCTTTATGTTCGGCTTTACCCTGCGCACCAATTTCAACGATCTGCATCAGTCGCATATCGATAGCGAGAAGCCGGCCTACAACCCGCAGCCGCAGGGCGATCTGTTGCAGCCAACGGTGGTGGCAAACCAGCTGACCGATCTGAAGTACAACGCAGGACTGAACGGCCCACATATTCAGACCAAAGGCAGCACGTTGTATGTGTCCGGCGAGCAGACCAAATATCGCGATACGCGCGAAGGGGTCGATCGCGCCAATCGCATTATCATGAACAACCTGCCGGCCGGCATCGATACCATCGACGTCACCGAGTCGCGCTTCAATATGCCGCAGGTGAGCACGCGTACCAACGTTGCCAGCCTGCATAACGAACTCGTGGGTTATCCGCTGGGGCATGAACAGCCGCTGCAGCAGACGCGTGAAAATCCGGTCGATCCCGGTACCACCGAGCAAGGTTTCTTTATCCGCAAAGATCGTCTGAACTACAGCCTGTCGCCGGTGCTGAATCAGTCCGTCGGCGGACCGGAAAGCTTCTACATGTATCAGGTTGGTGTGATGGCCAACGCCGATTACTGGCTTACCGATCACCTGTTGGTCGGCGGCAGCCTGTTTGGCAACCTCGCCAATAACTACGATAAGTTCAACTACAACGGCGCACCGGCGGATTCCACGCTGCCGCGCGTGCGTACGCATATTCGTGATTACGTTGAGAACAACGTTTACGTTAACGATCTGCAAGCCAACTACATGCAGGCGCTGGGCAACGGTTTCTACGGCCAGGTTTACGGCGGTTATCTGGAAACCATGTACGGCGGCGTCGGCGGCGAAGTGCTGTATCGTCCGATAGATAGCAACTGGGCCTTCGGGGTTGATGCCAACTACGTGAAGCAGCGTGATTGGGACAACATGATGCAGTTCACCGATTACAAAGCGCCAACCGGACATTTCACCGCGTACTGGCGTCCGTGGTTTATGCAGGACGTATTGGTGAAAGCCAGCGTCGGTGAATATCTGGCGAAAGATAAAGGCGTTACCGTAGATGTGTCGAAGCGGTTTGATAGCGGCGTGATGGTGGGCTTCTACGCCACCAAAACCAACGTGTCGGCGGAAGCCTATGGTGAAGGCGACTTCACTAAAGGCTTCTACATTTCGGTGCCGATGGATCTGTTTACCGTGACGCCAACGCGAGGCCGCGCGCAGGTGAACTGGGTGCCGTTGACACGTGATGGTGGTCAGATGCTGGGTCGCAAATATCAGCTGTATGACCTGACGTCAGATCGTGATGCGCGATTTAATTAACATCCGCGCGGGTGGTGTGAAACCCGCGCGATAAATCGCGCCGCTACGGAGAGGTGCACATACCGTAGCGGCGCCATTTATTGCGCGTTACCGACTATTAATCTGCGTCATAACCCAAATTGGGTGCCAGCCAGCGCTCAACTTCGCTCACGCTCATGCCTTTACGCGCGGCGTAATCTTCCACCTGATCGCGCTGAATCTGCGCCACGGCGAAGTACTTGCTATCAGGATGGCTGAAGTACCAGCCGGAAACCGCCGCGCCTGGCCACATGGCGAAAGATTCGGTGAGCTTCATGCCGGTATGCTTCTCCACATCCAGCAACTGCCAGATCGGTGCTTTCTCGGTGTGTTCCGGACAAGCCGGATAACCCGGTGCGGGACGAATGCCCTGATAATTTTCGCGAATCAGCTCTTCGTTGCTGAGATTTTCATGGGCGGCAAAGCCCCAAATCACCTTCCGCACGCGCTCGTGCAGATATTCAGCAAAGGCTTCTGCCAGGCGATCCGACACCGCTTTCACCATGATTTTGTTGTAATCATCGTGCTGCTTGTCATACGCCTCGGCCAGCGCATCTTCCTCAATTCCGGCGGTAACCGCAAACGCGCCGAGATAATCGGCTTTACCGCTGGATTTCGGTGCCACAAAGTCGGCTAAACAGTAGTTGGCGAAGTCGGTTTTCTCGGTCTGCTGACGCAAGTGATGACTGACGCACAGCACCTGATTGCGGTTCTCGTTGCTGTAGATTTCAATGTCATCGCCGACACGGTTGGCCGGGAAAATCCCCACCACGCCGCGTGGATTGAGCGTGCCGGTGCTGCTCAGCATATCGAGCATGGCGTTGGCATCGGCAAACAGGCGTTTGGCCTCTTCGCCCACCACTTCATCTTCCAGGATACGCGGATATTTGCCGGCCAGCGACCAGGTCATAAAGAACGGCGTCCAGTCGATGTAATTGCGCAGCGTTTCAATGCTGGCTTCGACCGGACTCACACCGAGGCGGTGCGCCACCGGCGGCGTATAGCTTTCCCAATCGATGGAATAATCATTATCGCGCGCAGTTTGCAGGCTCACCGGCGGCGTGCGCGGCTTTTTGCGCGCGTGCTGAATACGCACCGTGTCGTACTCTTTGCGCGTGCGCGCCACGAAATCTTCTTTCAGCGTCTCGGAGAGCAGCGATGACACCACGCCCACGGTGCGCGAGGCGTTCTGCACGTAGACCGTTGGTCCGCTATAGTTCTGCTCGATTTTCACTGCGGTATGCGCTTTCGAGGTAGTCGCGCCGCCAATCAGCAGCGGGATGGTGAATCCCTGGCGCTCCATCTCTTTGGCGACGTTGACCATCTCATCCAGCGACGGCGTGATCAGGCCGGAAAGCCCGATGATATCGGCGTTCTCGGCAATCGCGGTTTTGAGGATTTTGTCACTCGGCACCATAACGCCGAGGTCAATGATTTCGTAGTTGTTACATTGCAGCACTACGCCGACGATATTTTTGCCGATGTCATGCACATCGCCTTTTACCGTTGCCAGCACAATCTTGCCGTTGCTGCGTCCGGCCTCTTTGCTGGCCTGAATATAAGGTTCGAGATAGGCCACCGCTTGCTTCATCACGCGCGCTGATTTTACCACCTGCGGCAGGAACATCTTGCCCTCGCCGAACAGATCGCCAACCACGTTCATGCCGGACATCAGCGGCCCTTCAATCACTTCAATCGGCCGCGCTGCTGCCTGGCGCGCCTCTTCGGTATCCAGCTCAATAAACTCGGTGATGCCTTTCACCAGCGAATATTCCAGACGTTTTACCACGTCCCAGCTGCGCCATTCGGCCTGCTGTTTCTCCTGCTCGCCGTCGCTTTTGCTGCCGCGATACTTCTCCGCCAGTTCCAGCAAGCGCTCGGTGCCATCGTCACGACGATTCAGCACCACATCTTCCACCGCGTCACGCAGTTCGGCAGGCAAATCGTCGTAAATCGCCAGCTGACCGGCGTTCACGATGCCCATGTCCATGCCGTTGCGGATGGCGTAATAGAGGAACACCGCGTGAATCGCTTCGCGCACCGGTTCGTTACCACGGAACGAGAACGACACGTTGGAGACGCCGCCGGAGATCATCGCGTGTGGCAGTTCGCGCTTGATGTCTTCGCAGGCACCGATAAAGTCCATCGCGTAGTTGTTGTGTTCTTCAATGCCGGTCGCTACGGCAAAAATATTCGGGTCGAAAATGATGTCTTCTGGCGGGAAACCGACCTCTTCGGTCAAAATCTTGTAGGCGCGACGACAGATCTCAATTTTGCGCGCCCGCGTATCCGCCTGACCCGCTTCGTCAAACGCCATCACCACCATCGCTGCGCCGTAGCGACGCACTTTGCGCGCGTGCGCGATAAACGGTTCCACGCCCTCTTTCATCGAAATAGAGTTCACAATGCCTTTGCCCTGAATGCACTGCAGGCCTTTCTCGATCACTTCCCATTTGGAGGAGTCGATCATAATGGGCACGCGGGCGATATCCGGCTCACCAGCAATCAGATTAAGGAAGCGCACCATCGCCGCTTCCGCATCCAGCATGCCTTCATCCATGTTGATGTCGATGATTTGCGCACCGTTCTCTACCTGCTGGCGCGCCACATCCAGCGCTTCGTTGTATTTCTCTTCTTTGATCAGACGCTTAAATTTGGCCGAGCCGGTGACGTTGGTGCGTTCACCGACGTTGACGAACAGCGAATCGGCCTGAATGTTCAGCGGTTCAAGCCCGGCTAAGCGACAGGCAACCGGAATCTTTGGCAGCTGGCGCGGCGCAACGCCTTCTACTGCGGCCGCCATCGCCGCGATGTGTTCCGGCGTGGTGCCGCAGCAGCCGCCGATAATATTGAGGAAACCGGCGCGCGCCCACTCACCAATTTGCTCAGCCATGATCGCCGCATCGAGATCGTATTCACCAAAGGCGTTGGGCAAACCGGCGTTCGGGTGCGCGGTGACGTAGCCTTCAGCAATGCGCGACAGCTCCGCCACATACTGACGCAGTTCATCCGGGCCAAGCGCACAGTTGAGGCCGAACGACAGCGGTTCGGCGTGGCGCAGCGAGTTATAGAAACCTTCGGTGGTTTGGCCGGAGAGCGTACGACCGGACGCATCGGTGATGGTGCCGGAGATCATCAGCGGCAGCGTCACGCCCATCGCTTCCATCTCGGCCTGCACCGCGTAGATCGCCGCTTTGGCGTTCAGGGTATCGAACACCGTTTCGATCATGATGAGGTCGGAGCCACCGGCGATCAGCGCATGCGTCGATTCGCGGTAGGCTTCCACCAGCTGATTGAAGGTGACGTTACGATAGGCGGGATCGTTGACGTCCGGCGAGATAGAACAGGTGCGGTTGGTTGGGCCCAACACGCCCGCCACGTAGCGCGGACGATGCGGCGTTTTCGCCGTCCATGCGTCGGCGCTGGCACGCGCCAGTTTGGCGGCTTCGAAGTTGATCTCCGCCGATAGCGCTTCCATCGCGTAATCGGCCATCGCAATGGTGGTGGAGTTGAAGGTGTTGGTCTCGAGAATATCCGCGCCGGCAGCGAGATAGGCATCGTGGATTTCGCGGATCACCTCCGGTTTGGTTAGCACCAACAGATCGTTGTTGCCCTTCAAATCAGATGGCCAGTCGGCAAAGCGGCTGCCACGGAAATCCTGCTCACTCAGTTTATAACTCTGGATCATGGTGCCCATGCCACCGTCCAGAATCATAATGCGTTGCGCCAGCTGCTGCTGCAGCATTTCTGTTTTGTTGCTCACTCTCGCCCCGTCCACGTCATTGCGTTGGCTAATATGCCAGCCAGTCATACTGGCACAACTTGCAGGTGATCAAAAGTCAGCTCAGATGAGACATTTTCAGCTATTGCCGATGACAGGTCTGACCAGAAAGTCAGCGTTTGCATTAATGCGGTTAAAAACGAAAATGGTTTCCAGCATTGATGCGAATTGGAGACGTTATGGCAACCCCTGCGCCCGTGAAACGCGGCAAGAAACCGCGTGCGACAACGGCTACCACCAGCGCGCCCGTCGGCGGGCAAGTACAATCTTTGACGCGTGGTCTGCGCCTGCTGGAGCTGATTGCCGAATCCCACGGCAGCGTGGCGCTGACCGAACTGGCACAACAGGCCGGTTTACCCAACTCCACCACTCATCGCCTGCTCTCCACCATGCAGCAGCAAGGTTTTGTGCATCAGGTGGGCGACTTAGGTTTGTGGACCATTGGTTCGCACGCGTTTGTGGTCGGCAGCAGCTTCCTGCAGAGCCGCAATCTGCTGGCGATTGTGCATCCGCTGCTGCGCAAGCTGATGGAAGATGCCGGCGAGACGGTGAATCTGGCGGTGCTGGATCTCAGCGATTATCAGGCGGTGATCATCGATCAGGTGCAGTGTACGCAGCTGATGCGCATGTCCGCGCCGATTGGTGGCAAGCTGCCGATGCATGCATCCGGCGCCGGCAAAGCGTTTCTGGCGCATCTGAGCGATGAGCAAGTTACCGCGCTGCTGCATCAAAAAGGGCTGCATCACTACACGCCGAAAACGCTGATGTCGCCGCACAGCCTGAAGGAGAATCTGGCGCTGATTCGTAAGATGGGCTTTTCGCACGATGATGAAGAGCACGCGCTGGGTCTGCGCTGCGTTGCGGCACCGATTTATGACGAACATGGCGAACCCTTCGCCGCCATCTCAATCTCCGGCCCGATTGCGCGCATGACTGACGACCGCATCACCGAGCTGGGAGCGCTGGTGATCCGCGCCGCGAAGCAGGTGACCCAAACCTATTCTGGCCGCTAAGCGGCCACCGACGCATAGCGCGCGCTGAAACGCTGGCTGGCGCGCCACGCAATGACCTCTTCAATATGCCCTTCGCGGATGCGCGTTTGCAGCGCGCGCCACCAGTTGGGATCAAACAGCTGCGGATGCAGCGCCTGCAGCAGTTTGCCGGTCGAGGGTTCGCTGCACAGCGCATAGCGGAAGGTTTCCGGGAACACATCATCCGGCCCGACGCTGTACCACGGCTCGGCCTGCAGCTCATCTTCCTCATAGCGCGCCTGCGGCACATCGCGGAACACCAGTTCGGTCATCGGGCGGATTTCGTCGTAATCGTAAAACACCACGCGGCCATGACGCGTCATGCCAAAGTTTTTGTACAGCATGTCGCCGGGGAAAATATTCGCTGCCGCCAGCTGACGAATCGCATCACCATATTCGCTAATCGCATGCTGCCGCTGTTCCGGCGAAGCCTGAGCCAGCCACAGATTAAGCGGCTCCATGCGGCGCTCCAGCCACAAATGGCGGATGATCACCACATCGTCGCGCAGCTCGAGCTTTTCCGGGATATCGCGCTCAAACTCCGCCATCAGCTCGGCCGGAATACGCGCGCGCGGTAACGCAAAGTGCTCAAACTCCTGCGTATCCGCCATACGACCCACGCGATCGTGCTCTTTGACCATGCGATAGCAGTCGCGCACCTGCGCATCGGTGACCTCTTTTTGCGGTGCGAAGCGGTCTTTGATCACCTTAAATACGCGATCAAAACCCGGCAGCGTGAACACCATCATTACCATGCCGCGAATGCCGGGTGCGACGGTGAAATCTTCCTGACTGTTCGCCAGATAGTGCAGGTATTCACGGTAGCATTCGGTTTTACCGTGCTTCTGACAGCCAATCGCCATGTAGCGCTCTGCCACGGTTTTTCCCGGCAGAATCGGTTGCAGCCACGCCACCAGCGCGGCCGGAACCGGCGCGTACACCATGAAATAGGCGCGGGCAAAACCAAAAACGATGCTGGCATCATCGCTGTCGGTGAGACAGGTATCGATCCATAAACGGCCAGCATCATCGCGCTGAATCGGCAGTAAACAGGGCACCATGCCATCACTCAGCTGCAGGCGCGCCACAATCCACGCGGTTTTGTTGCGGTAAAACAGTTCGCTGGCGACATCCAGCGTCGCCGTCGCCAGCTGTGTGGCACCAAACTGCTCGTGCAGATGGCGCACAATCCAGCCGATATCGCGCGTTTGATCCTGCCACGTTAGACGCAGCGGAATGTCATTCAGCACCTGACGCAGTGTTTCCTGCCAATCCTGCTGCGGACGATAGAGGCGCGACAGCGGGCGCGGCGCAACCGGTGCAGGCGCATAGGGCTGCGACGGCAAGATAAACAGACGCTCGGGCGACAAATGGCTGTGGCCCTGCAGGCGACAATAGACCGAATTGAAGAAGCTTTCGGCGATTTCATGGCGCGGATAGCCGGGCAGCAAGGTTTCGTAATGGCTTTTCACCCGTAGCCAGAACGCGTCATCCCAGTCCGAAGTGTCATTGAGAATGCGCAGCTGGTTGGTGACCAGGCCAACATGGTGATCGTAAAGATGGATACGCGCTTTCATTGCCTGCTGCACCGCGTGCCAGTCGGCCTGCTCGAAGCGCTGTTGCGCCCCGGCGGTGATATCCAGAAAGCGGCCATACTGCGCGTCAAAACCTTGCAGAATGGTGTGGGCAATCAGCGATTCTCTCGGCGTCATCGGCAACGCTCCTTTAGCGGTAAGTGGTCGCCATTGAATGGCGACCTTACAACGGCTTCAGAATTGTGCGGCTTCGGTGGAGCCGGTCAGCGCGGTCACGGAGGATTGTCCGCCCTGGATGACGTTGGTGACGCGATCGAAATAGCCGGTGCCCACTTCCTGCTGATGCGATGAGAAGGTGTAACCCTTATCGCGCGCCGCAAACTCCGGCTGCTGCACTTTCTCCACGTAATGGCGCATGCCTTCGCCCTGTGCATACGCGTGCGCCAGGTCAAACATGTTGAACCACATGCTGTGAATTCCGGCGAGCGTAATGAACTGGAAGCGATAGCCCATTTCGCTCAGCGCCTGCTGGAAACGGGCGATAGTGCGATCGTCAAGGTTCTTCTTCCAGTTGAACGAAGGCGAGCAGTTGTAAGCCAGCAGCTTGCCGGGATACTGCGCGTGAATCGCGTCGGCAAAGCGCTGCGCCATCTCCAGATCTGGCGTTGAGGTTTCGCACCACAGCACATCGGCATAAGGCGCATACGCTAGCCCGCGGCTGATCGCCTGTTCAATCCCGGCACGCGTGCGGAAGAAGCCTTCCGAGGTGCGCTCGCCGGTGATAAACGCCGCATCGCGCGGGTCGCAATCTGAGGTGATCAGATCGGCGGCATCCGCATCGGTGCGCGCCAGCAACACTGTCGGCACGTTCATGACGTCCGCTGCCAGACGCGCCGCCACCAGTTTCTGAATCGCTTCCTGCGTTGGGACTAATACCTTGCCGCCCATGTGGCCGCACTTCTTCACCGCCGCCAGTTGGTCTTCAAAATGCACCGCGCCGGCACCGGCCTGAATCATCGATTTCATCAGCTCGAACGCATTGAGCACGCCGCCAAAGCCCGCTTCCGCATCGGCGACAATCGGCAGGAAGTAATCAATAAAATCACTGTCTTCTGGCGATACGCCGCTGGCCCACTGAATTTGATCGGCTCGCTGGAAGCTCTGATTAATCCGCTCCACCACATTTGGCACCGAATTCACCGGATACAGCGATTGGTCGGGATACATCTGCCCGGCCAGGTTAGCATCTGCCGCCACCTGCCAGCCGGAGAGGTAAATCGCCTCTATGCCGGCTTTCGCCTGCTGCACCGCTTGTCCGCCGGTCAACGCGCCAAGGCTGTTGATGTAGCCTTTGCTCGATTCACCATTCAGCAGCGACCAGAGTTTGGTGGCACCGCGCTCCGCCAGCGTGCAGGCGGGATTGACCGAACCGCGCAGATTGACCACATCCTCCGCACTGTACGGACGAGTAATTCCCTGCCAGCGCGCATCATTCCAGCTCGATTCCAGTTGTTTGATCTGTTGCGTACGATTCATCGTCATATCTCCAGGTTCAAGGCAGCAGGCGGTAGCCCGGCAGAGTGAGGAAGGAAACCAGTTCGTCATCGGTGGTAATTTGCGCCATCAGCGCGGCGGCATCGTCGAAGCGTCCATTTTGAAAACGTTCTGCGCCAACGGTTTGCTGCAAGGTGGCCAGCTCTTCCTCCAGCAGCCGTTCAAACAGCGCCACCGTTACCGGCTGGCCATCGCTGAGAATTTGTTTGTGATGAATCCATTGCCAGATGGAGGTGCGGGCGATTTCAGCGGTGGCGGCATCTTCCATCAACCCATCAATCGGAACGCAGCCGTTGCCGCTGATCCAGGCTTCCAGATATTGCAGCGCCACGCGGATATTGGCGCGCATGCCGGCTTCAGTACGCTTGCCGCGACAGGGCGCCAGCAGACGTTCGGCGGTGATTGGCGCATCCTGCTCACGCGTGATGTGCAGTTGATTGGGCTGATCGCCCAGCCGACGGTCAAACTCCTCCATTGCGATATCAGCCAGGCCGGGATGCGCCACCCAGGTTCCGTCGTGACCGTTGCCCGCTTCTCGCGCTTTATCTTCCTGCACCTTTTGCGTCACCCATACATTGCGCTCCGCGTCTTTGCTCGGAATCAGCGCCGACATACCGCCCATCGCCAGCGCACCACGACGATGACAGGTTCGAATCAGCAGGCGTGAATAGGCATCGAGGAATGGCTGATCCATGCTGATTTGCTGGCGATCCGGCAGGATACGATCGGGATGCTGGCCCAGCGTTTTGATGTAGCTGAAGATGTAATCCCAACGGCCACAGTTCAGGCCAACGACGTGATCACGCAGTTCCCACAGGATCTCATCCATCTGGAATACCGCCGGCAGCGTTTCGATCAATACCGTGGCTTTGATGGTGCCGCGCGGCAGATCGAAGCGATCTTCACTGAAGCGGAAGATCTCACGCCACCACGCCACTTCAGCGGCATGCTCGGTTTTCGGCAGATAGAACCATGGCGCGTGGCCCTTCTCCAGCAGCGCTTCAACGTTGTGGAAAAAGTAGAGCGCAAAGTCGAACAATCCGCCGGGAATGGCCCGATCGCGCCACTCCACATGCTTTTCATTCAGATGCAGACCGCGCACCCGACACATCAGCAGCGCCGGATTGGCGCGCAGCTGGTAGATCTTGCCGGTTTCACTGGTGAAGCTCAGCGTGCCATTGACGGCATCGCGCAGTGTTAATTGTCCGTCGATCAGCTTCTGCCAGGTTGGCGCCAGTGAATCTTCAAAATCGGCCATGAAGACGTTGACGTTCGCGTTGAGCGCGTTGATCACCATTTTGCGATCCGGCGGCCCGGTGATCTCTACGCGACGATCCTGAAGCAGCTGCGGAATAGGACGAACTTGCCACGCATTTTCACGAATGGAAGCGGTTTCCGAATCAAAGCCGGGTAACTCACCCTGATCGTAACGCTTCTGTCGTTGCTGGCGTGCTTTCAGCAGGCGTTCGCGCTCTGGTGCAAAGCGCACCACTAATGCGTGTATAAAGTCGATTGCTTCTGGGGTAAGCAGCTGCTTTTCCTCGTGGGTAAAGGGCTGGCTGAAGGTTAGCGTATTGCTGATAACCGAGTCTGTCATGCGGGCTGCCTCCTGAGTTGATCCATCGTTTAACGATCGGATCCGGATGTAGGGTGTTTTATAACCTGCAAGATCAGAGCATAATGATTTTTATTTTAATTTCAAAAACTATTTCCATTTTAATGTTTATGTTAATTTATCAGATTGATATTTATGTAATTTAATCTCTCGAATTAAAGGCAATAACTTCCACTGGTGAATTGAAGGCAAAAAAAAGCCGCGATAGCTTTCGGCTAGCGCGGCAGGATCAAACGAGGTGTTTGATCTATTCGAGTGTTGGATTCATCCGGCGCAGATCGAACGGCGTGATCTGATAAACGTAGTAGTTCAGCCAGTTGGAGAACAGCAGGTTGCCGTGGCTGCGCCAGGTGGCGCGCGGTGGCAGCTCTGGGTTGTCGTGCGGGAAGTAATTGAACGGCACGTCCGGCTGCAGGCCAGCATCGTAATCGCGATGATACTCACCCGAGAGCGTCAGGGCATCGTACTCAGGGTGGCCGGTGACAAACGCCAGGCGCTTGTCTTTGCTCGCCATCAGATATGCGCCGGTGGATTCCGATTCGGCAAATAGCTCGAGATCGGTGTAATCGCGGATCAGCTGGCTCGGAAAATCAGCATAGCGTGAATGCGGGGCCAGGAAATTGTCGTCAAAACCGCGCGTTAGTAAGGCGTGGGGATGCAGGATTTGGTGCTCATAAACACCGGACAATTTGTTCTGCCGCGTCTGCTTAGGAATGCCATACAGAATGTTGAGTGCCGCCTGAACCGCCCAACAGACAAAGAGCGTGGAGGTGACGTGTTCATTCGCCCAATGCAGTACGCGTTGAATCTGCGGCCAGTAAGCGACATCATTGAAATCGACCAATCCCAGCGGCGCGCCGGTAACAATCAGTCCATCGAAGTTATCGTTTTGGATGTCTTCGAAGTTGCAGTAGAAGTTGTTCAGATGCTCCGTCGGCGTGTTGCGCGACTCGCGACTATCAATGCGCAGCAGCTGCACATCAATCTGCAACGGTGAGTTAGAGAGCAGACGCAGGAACTGATTTTCCGTCTCAATCTTCTTTGGCATCAGGTTAAGAATCAGCACTTTTAGCGGACGGATCTCCTGAACACTGGCGCGCGACGACGTCATGACAAAGACGTTTTCATCACGCAAAAAATTCACTGCCGGTAATTCGTCGGGAATCCTGATTGGCATAACCTACTCACCTCTTACTGATAACCGTATAAACGTTTAGACATCCAGATGCCCGACATTAACGTGTTATGTCGGGAATGTCGAGTCTTCATGCGATTTATGAAAATGTTTCAGCTTTAATGGGATTTGGGATAAGTCGTGGCGTATTTATGCTGGATTAGCTTCTTGAAATGGAAGTTTGAGATGAGATTTGCGTGATTTTCATACGCTAGATCGCTCTATTCTATGCGAATTTAGTAAATTTTAGACGTAAAAAAGCCCCGGACTTTCGTCCGGGGCTTCTTCACTATTTGATGCCTGGCAGTTCCCTACTCTCGCATGGGGAGGCCCCACACTACCATCGGCGCTACGGCGTTTCACTTCTGAGTTCGGCATGGGGTCAGGTGGGACCACCGCGCTAAAGCCGCCAGGCAAATTCTTTGTGCTCTGTCCTGCGTCTTTTACGCTGCTGCCGCGTTGGCCGCGTTCGCGCCGCTCAGTCACATACCTCAGTATGCTCCTTCACGTCGTCTCGCTTGCCGCCTTGCTTCAGCGCAAAATCCTTCGGACTCACGTCCGCAGAACAAAGCTGTATTCTTTATCCGGTAAAACAAGCTGAAAATCTCTGGTCTCTCAGACCAAAACGCCTCTGGCGTTGTAAGGTTAAGCCTCACGGGTCATTAGTACCGGTTAGCTCAACGCATCGCTGCGCTTACACATCCGGCCTATCAACGTCGTAGTCTTCAACGTCCCTTCAGGACCCTCAAGGAGTCAGGGAGAACTCATCTCGGGGCAAGTTTCGTGCTTAGATGCTTTCAGCACTTATCTTTTCCGCACTTAGCTACCGGGCAGTGCCATTGGCATGACAACCCGAACACCAGTGGTGCGTTCACTCCGGTCCTCTCGTACTAGGAGCAACCCCCTCAATTCTCCAGCGCCCACGGCAGATAGGGACCGAACTGTCTCACGACGTTCTAAACCCAGCTCGCGTACCACTTTAAACGGCGAACAGCCGTACCCTTGGGACCTACTTCAGCCCCAGGATGTGATGAGCCGACATCGAGGTGCCAAACACCGCCGTCGATATGAACTCTTGGGCGGTATCAGCCTGTTATCCCCGGAGTACCTTTTATCCGTTGAGCGATGGCCCTTCCATTCAGAACCACCGGATCACTATGACCTGCTTTCGCACCTGCTCGAGCCGTCACTCTCGCAGTCAAGCTGGCTTATGCCATTGCACTAACCTCCTGATGTCCGACCAGGATTAGCCAACCTTCGTGCTCCTCCGTTACTCTTTGGGAGGAGACCGCCCCAGTCAAACTACCCACCAGACACTGTCCGCAGCCCGGATTACGGGCCTACGTTAGAACATCAAACATTAAAGGGTGGTATTTCAAGGTTGGCTCCACGCAGACTGGCGTCCACGCTTCAAAGCCTCCCACCTATCCTACACATCAAGGCTCAATGTTCAGTGTCAAGCTATAGTAAAGGTTCACGGGGTCTTTCCGTCTTGCCGCGGGTACACTGCATCTTCACAGCGATTTCAATTTCACTGAGTCTCGGGTGGAGACAGCCTGGCCATCATTACGCCATTCGTGCAGGTCGGAACTTACCCGACAAGGAATTTCGCTACCTTAGGACCGTTATAGTTACGGCCGCCGTTTACCGGGGCTTCGATCAAGAGCTTCTCCTTGCGGATAACCCCATCAATTAACCTTCCGGCACCGGGCAGGCGTCACACCGTATACGTCCACTTTCGTGTTTGCACAGTGCTGTGTTTTTAATAAACAGTTGCAGCCAGCTGGTATCTTCGACTGCCTTCAGCTCCATCCGCGAGGGACTTCACCTGATGACAGCGTGCCTTCTCCCGAAGTTACGGCACCATTTTGCCTAGTTCCTTCACCCGAGTTCTCTCAAGCGCCTTGGTATTCTCTACCTGACCACCTGTGTCGGTTTGGGGTACGATTTCGTGTTACCTGGAGCTTAGAGGCTTTTCCTGGAAGCAGGGCATCAGTTACTTCACCACCGTAGTGGCTCGTCGTCACGCCTCAGCCTTAAGATACCCCGGATTTACCAAAGGTATCAGCCTACACGCTTAAACCGGGACAACCGTCGCCCGGATAACCTAGCCTTCTCCGTCCCCCCTTCGCAGTAACACCAAGTGCAGGAATATTAACCTGCTTCCCATCGACTACGCTTTTCAGCCTCGCCTTAGGGGTCGACTCACCCTGCTCCGATTAACGTTGAACAGGAACCCTTGGTCTTCCGGCGAGCGGGCTTTTCACCCGCTTTATCGTTACTTATGTCAGCATTCGCACTTCTGATACCTCCAGCATGCCTCACAGCACACCTTCAAAGGCTTACAGAACGCTCCCCTACCCAACAACGCATACGCGTCGCTGCCGCAGCTTCGGTGCATGGTTTAGCCCCGTTACATCTTCCGCGCAGGCCGACTCGACCAGTGAGCTATTACGCTTTCTTTAAATGATGGCTGCTTCTAAGCCAACATCCTGGCTGTCTGTGCCTTCCCACATCGTTTCCCACTTAACCATGACTTTGGGACCTTAGCTGGCGGTCTGGGTTGTTTCCCTCTTCACGACGGACGTTAGCACCCGCCGTGTGTCTCCCGTGATAACATTCTCCGGTATTCGCAGTTTGCATCGGGTTGGTAAGCCGGGATGGCCCCCTAGCCGAAACAGTGCTCTACCCCCGGAGATGAGTTCACGAGGCGCTACCTAAATAGCTTTCGGGGAGAACCAGCTATCTCCCGGTTTGATTGGCCTTTCACCCCCAGCCACAAGTCATCCGCTAATTTTTCAACATTAGTCGGTTCGGTCCTCCAGTTAGTGTTACCCAACCTTCAACCTGCCCATGGCTAGATCACCGGGTTTCGGGTCTATACCCTGCAACTTAACGCCCAGTTAAGACTCGGTTTCCCTGCGGCTCCCCTATACGGTTAACCTTGCTACAGAATATAAGTCGCTGACCCATTATACAAAAGGTACGCAGTCACCCCATTAAAGAGGCTCCCACTGCTTGTACGTACACGGTTTCAGGTTCTGTTTCACTCCCCTCGCCGGGGTTCTTTTCGCCTTTCCCTCACGGTACTGGTTCACTATCGGTCAGTCAGGAGTATTTAGCCTTGGAGGATGGTCCCCCCATATTCAGACAGGATACCACGTGTCCCGCCCTACTCTTCGAACTCACAATCTGTGCACTTTCGTGTACGGGACTATCACCCGGTATCGTGCGACTTTCCAGACGCTTCCACTAACGCACAAACTGATTCAGGTTCTGGGCTGTTCCCCGTTCGCTCGCCGCTACTGGGGGAATCTCGGTTGATTTCTTTTCCTCCGGGTACTTAGATGTTTCAGTTCCCCGGGTTCGCCTCGCAACACTATGTATTCATGTTGCGATGATGCACTGGGTGCACCGGGTTTCCCCATTCGGACATCGTCGGCTGTAGCGGTTCATATCACCTTACCGACGCTTTACGCAGATTAGCACGTCCTTCATCGCCTCTGACTGCCAGGGCATCCACCGTGTACGCTTAGTCGCTTAACCTCACAACCCACAGGCGTTTTGCAACGCGCGCAGACTGCAAGCATTTGAGAGACTCGAACATATCGCCGCTTCATTCTTATTACGGAGAATGAAGACGATATGTCGTTTCAATTTTCAGCTTGTTCCGGATTGTTAAAGAGCAGTATCTCAGACGCAGCTCGTAAGCTTCGTTTGAGATACGTCGTGGAGACACCTTTCACCTGTCACCAAGCAAGTGGCGTCCCCTAGGGGATTCGAACCCCTGTTGCCGCCGTGAAAGGGCGGAGTCCTAACCGCTAGACGAAGGGGACACGATAGTGTCACGACTTCGCAGCCGTCTTGCTCATTACTTTCTATCAGACAATCTGTGTGAGCACTTCGCGGGAAGGTATCTTCAGGTAAGGAGGTGATCCAACCGCAGGTTCCCCTACGGTTACCTTGTTACGACTTCACCCCAGTCATGAATCACAAAGTGGTAAGCGCCCTCCCGAAGGTTAAGCTACCTACTTCTTTTGCAACCCACTCCCATGGTGTGACGGGCGGTGTGTACAAGGCCCGGGAACGTATTCACCGTAGCATTCTGATCTACGATTACTAGCGATTCCGACTTCACGGAGTCGAGTTGCAGACTCCGATCCGGACTACGACGCACTTTATGAGGTCCGCTTGCTCTCGCGAGGTCGCTTCTCTTTGTATGCGCCATTGTAGCACGTGTGTAGCCCTACTCGTAAGGGCCATGATGACTTGACGTCATCCCCACCTTCCTCCAGTTTATCACTGGCAGTCTCCTTTGAGTTCCCGGCCGAACCGCTGGCAACAAAGGATAAGGGTTGCGCTCGTTGCGGGACTTAACCCAACATTTCACAACACGAGCTGACGACAGCCATGCAGCACCTGTCTCAGAGTTCCCGAAGGCACCAAAGCATCTCTGCTAAGTTCTCTGGATGTCAAGAGTAGGTAAGGTTCTTCGCGTTGCATCGAATTAAACCACATGCTCCACCGCTTGTGCGGGCCCCCGTCAATTCATTTGAGTTTTAACCTTGCGGCCGTACTCCCCAGGCGGTCGACTTAACGCGTTAGCTCCGGAAGCCACTCCTCAAGGGAACAACCTCCAAGTCGACATCGTTTACGGCGTGGACTACCAGGGTATCTAATCCTGTTTGCTCCCCACGCTTTCGCACCTGAGCGTCAGTCTTTGTCCAGGGGGCCGCCTTCGCCACCGGTATTCCTCCAGATCTCTACGCATTTCACCGCTACACCTGGAATTCTACCCCCCTCTACAAGACTCCAGCCTGCCAGTTTCGAATGCAGTTCCCAGGTTAAGCCCGGGGATTTCACATCCGACTTGACAGACCGCCTGCGTGCGCTTTACGCCCAGTAATTCCGATTAACGCTTGCACCCTCCGTATTACCGCGGCTGCTGGCACGGAGTTAGCCGGTGCTTCTTCTGCGGGTAACGTCAATCGGTGAAGCTATTAACTTCACCGCCTTCCTCCCCGCTGAAAGTACTTTACAACCCGAAGGCCTTCTTCATACACGCGGCATGGCTGCATCAGGCTTGCGCCCATTGTGCAATATTCCCCACTGCTGCCTCCCGTAGGAGTCTGGACCGTGTCTCAGTTCCAGTGTGGCTGGTCATCCTCTCAGACCAGCTAGGGATCGTCGCCTAGGTGAGCCATTACCCCACCTACTAGCTAATCCCATCTGGGCACATCCGATGGTGTGAGGCCCGAAGGTCCCCCACTTTGGTCTTGCGACGTTATGCGGTATTAGCTACCGTTTCCAGTAGTTATCCCCCTCCATCGGGCAGTTTCCCAGACGTTACTCACCCGTCCGCCACTCGTCACCCGAGAGCAAGCTCTCTGTGCTACCGTTCGACTTGCATGTGTTAGGCCTGCCGCCAGCGTTCAATCTGAGCCATGATCAAACTCTTCAATTTAAGTTTGATTTGCTGAAACAAGTTCAGCGGTGCTCATCTGTAAAACGTCATAATGAATTTCATTATGTGTTCACTCGTGAGGCTTTGATATTTTGTTGCGTCCGGAGACGCGGATACCAATCCTGCGAGTGCCCACACAGATTGTCTGATAAATTGTTAAAGAGCGTTGCGAACAGCGGCTGAACCGTCTGTCGCGAGGTGGCGTATACTACGCTACTCTCCTTCGGAGTCAAACATTTTTTTCAGCGTTTTTATCCGGCGGAAGTTCTTATCGAATCTTCCTCACCAACACCGCATTTCGTAAACCGTTGTGCCGTGTTGATGGATGCGCATTATAGGGAGTTGTTCTCAGCACGCAACCGCTAAATTCAATAAAAACAACCGTTCGCTGCATTCCACAGCAAAACCCCGCCTTATACGCAGTTACACACAGTGTTATCCACACTCTGCCGCACAAATGAATTTAGGCGAGCATCACGCAAACGTTTTCGCTACAATGCCCGGCGACGTCAAGGATGCCCCTTTTGGGGCGTTACATGAGGCAAGCGTTTCCTTCTATATAGAAGAGAGACACTAAGCTTGATGTAACGCTCTTTATTACGCGAAACAAAGCCAAGGGATAAAACCACCATGCAACAACGTCGTCCTGTACGCCGCGCTCTACTCAGTGTCTCTGACAAAGCCGGTATCCTCGAATTTGCTCAGGCACTCTCCAGTCGTGGTGTTGAGCTGCTCTCCACAGGCGGTACAGCACGTCTGCTGGCAGATGCGGGCTTGCCCGTCACCGAAGTTTCTGACTACACCGGTTTCCCGGAAATGATGGATGGACGCGTCAAAACGCTGCACCCGAAAGTGCATGGCGGCATTTTGGGTCGTCGTGGTCAGGATGATGCGATCATGGCTGAACACGCCATCAACCCAATCGACATGGTGGTCGTCAACCTCTATCCCTTCGCACAAACCGTTGCCAAACCTGATTGCTCATTAGCTGACGCGGTTGAGAACATCGATATCGGTGGCCCAACCATGGTTCGCTCAGCGGCGAAGAACCACAAAGACGTGGCGATCGTGGTGAAGAGCAGCGATTACGAAGCGATCATTGCCGAGCTGGATGCCAACGAAAACTCGCTCACGCTGGAAACACGTTTCGATCTGGCCATCAAAGCTTTCGAACACACTGCCGCCTACGACAGCATGATCGCCAACTACTTCGGTAGCCTGGTGCCGGCTTATCACAGCGACAGCAAAGAACCGGCTGGCCGCTTCCCGCGCACGCTGAACCTCAACTTCATTAAGAAGCAGGATATGCGTTACGGCGAGAACAGCCATCAGGATGCTGCCTTCTATATAGAAGAGAATGTTGCTGAAGCTTCAGTGGCCACTGCGCAGCAGGTTCAGGGCAAAGCGCTCTCTTACAACAATATCGCCGATACCGATGCCGCACTTGAATGCGTGAAAGAGTTCGACGAAGCCGCTTGTGTGATCGTCAAACACGCTAACCCATGCGGCGTGGCAGTTGGCGGTTCAATTCTTGAGGCTTACGAGCGTGCCTACAAAACCGATCCGACTTCCGCTTTCGGTGGCATCATCGCCTTTAACCGCGAGCTGGACGAAGCCACCGCGCAGGCGATCATCAGCCGTCAGTTTGTTGAAGTGATCATCGCGCCATCCGCCAGCGAAGCGGCACTGAAAGTTACCGCAGCCAAGCAGAACGTGCGCGTTCTGGTGTGTGGTCAGTGGCAAGGTCGCGTTGCGGCGCTGGATTTCAAACGCGTTAACGGCGGCGTGCTGGTTCAGGATCGCGATTTGGGCATGGTCAATGCCAGTCAGCTGCGCGTTGTCAGCAAACGTCAGCCAACTGAGCAGGAACTGCGTGATGCGCTGTTCTGCTGGAAAGTGGCGAAGTTCGTTAAATCCAACGCCATCGTCTACGCACGTGACAACATGACCATCGGCATTGGCGCCGGCCAGATGAGCCGCGTTTACTCGGCCAAAATTGCCGGTATCAAAGCCGGTGACGAAGGTCTGGAAGTGAAAGGCTCCGCGATGGCGTCTGATGCCTTCTTCCCGTTCCGCGACGGTATCGACGCCGCAGCGGCTGTGGGTATCAGTTGCGTGATTCAGCCGGGCGGTTCAATCCGTGATGATGAGGTGATTGCCGCCGCTGATGAGCACGGCATCGCGATGATCTTTACCGACATGCGTCATTTCCGCCATTAATTGTTGGGAGCAGTACAGATGAAAATTTTAGTGATTGGTAATGGCGGACGTGAACACGCGCTGGCATGGAAAGCGGCACAATCGCCACTGGCGGAAACAGTATTTGTCGCGCCTGGCAATGCGGGCACCGCGCTCGAGCCGGCTCTGCAAAACGTGGCAATCAGCGCCACCGACGTTCCCGCGCTGCTGGCCTTTGCTCAGCAGGAAAAGATCGATCTGACTATCGTTGGTCCGGAAGCACCGCTGGTGATTGGCGTGGTTGATGCGTTCCGTGCTGCAGGTCTGAAGATCTTTGGCCCAACGCAAGCCGCTGCCCAGCTGGAAGGCTCAAAGGCGTTCACCAAAGATTTCCTGGCACGTCAGCAGATTCCAACCGCCGAATACCAGAACTTTACCGAAGTGGAACCTGCGCTGGCGTATCTGCGCGAAAAAGGCGCACCGATCGTGATCAAAGCTGACGGTCTGGCGGCCGGTAAAGGCGTGATCGTGGCGATGGAACTGGCGGAAGCCGAAGCCGCTGTGCAGGACATGCTGGCTGGCAATGCGTTCGGCGATGCTGGTCACCGCATCGTGATTGAAGAGTTCCTCGATGGCGAAGAGGCCAGCTTCATCGTGATGGTCGACGGCAACAACGTGCTGCCGATGGCCACCAGCCAGGATCACAAACGTGTCGGCGATGGCGATACCGGTCCAAATACCGGCGGCATGGGCGCGTATTCTCCGGCGCCCGTGGTGACCGATGAGATCCACCAGCGCGTGATGGATCAGATCATCTGGCCAACCGTTAACGGTATGAAAGCAGAAGGCAACATTTATACCGGCTTCCTGTACGCTGGGTTGATGATCGATAAGGCCGGTCAGCCTAAAGTGATTGAATTTAACTGCCGCTTCGGCGATCCGGAAACTCAGCCGATCATGCTGCGCCTGCAGTCGGATCTGGTGGCGCTGTGTCTGGCGGCGACCGACGGTAAACTGGATCAGCAAACCTCGCAGTGGGATCCGCGTCCCTCTCTCGGCGTGGTGTTAGCGGCGGGTGGTTATCCGGGCGATTACAACACGGGCGATCAGATCCACGGTCTGCCGCTGGAAGAAGTACCGGACGGCAAAGTGTTCCACGCTGGCACCACCATGAAGGACGATCTGGTGGTCACCAACGGTGGTCGCGTACTGTGCGTGACTGCACTGGGCGACGATGTTGCCAATGCGCAAAAGAACGCATATGCGCTGGCGCAGCATATCTCGTGGGATGGCAGCTTCTGCCGCCGCGATATCGGCTACCGCGCGATTAACCGCAAATAAGTACGCAAAGGGGCACAGCAGGTGCCCCTTCTCTTATCCGCCTGTCAGAAATCACTCTCATTTGGCTGCCAGCTGCATTCGTCATCCGGCGTAGCACGCAGCAGTTGCACACCTTCCGGCGCTTCCAGCCACGACACCATCAATGGCGCAGCCTGGCTCTGCTGCTGGCGGCCTAGCGTATACAGCGTGTCGCGATCAAAGGGCACATTCACCAGCTTGTCATCGCACTCACGCACCTGATTGCCACCCAGCCAATGGCCCTGACGCAGTAATACACGGCCTGCAAGCAACGCATTGCTCTGATCCAGCATGCGCTGCGCATCGAAGCGATATAGCTCAACGCTATCAGCGCTGACCGCTTCACGTCGCCCCGCCAGCTGGCGCTGCATGAAATTGAGATTGCCCTGATGATCGAAGCGTAAGGTGACATCATCCGGCTGTGCACCCGCGACGCGCCGTTCGACGCTAATCAGCTTCTGCTGCTGCCAATTGTAGTCAGTGGTTTCCATCGCATCGCCATTAAACGGCGTGAAGACCGTACGCAGGTGAACAACTTGATGGTCGCTATTCTTGCGCCAGATGCGCACAGTGCCGCGGTCGGCCAGATAGCCGCTCGCCGTGAAGGCAGGAAGTTCAGGAGTGGAGCTACAGCCCGTCAGCAGCGCAGCAAATAACAGGGCGCAAACGCGCTGAGGAATTGAATTCAGCATGGCAGGTCCCGGCAACAAAAAGGGGCGCTAACGCCCCCTCTTTTAAAGCTAAACCGCAATGCGGAACTTACTTAACAGCGTCTTTCAGAGCTTTGCCTGAAACGAACGCTGGCACGTTAGCTGCTGCAATTTTGATCTCTTTGCCAGTCTGCGGGTTGCGACCGGTACGCTCAGCGCGGTGGTTCACTTTAAAAGTACCAAAACCAACCAGTTGTACAGCATCACCTTCTTTCAGAGACTCAGTGATCGCAGCCAGGGTAGATTCCAGCGCAGTCTTAGCCTGGGTTTTAGACAGGTCAGCTTTCTCTGCGATCACATCAATCAGTTGAGTCTTGTTCATAAGTTATCCTTAAAGTGTATTTATCGCTTGCTAAGCAACGAGTGCGAGGGAAAAGCCATTCTCAGACCTTGTTCAGCCGGCACGCACCGATAGCCACAATTTTCAGCCCCCCAAATGTAGACCAGACTGGGGGCTGATGTGAAGCCTCCAGGCGCGGTAATTCGGGCCTGAAGTCACGTTTTCTTGCCTTATTGCTGAAAAAGTATACCGATGTTACTGATTCCCGCTTCGCGCAGGTCTGCACGCAGGCCTTTAATCAATTCCAGGTCGCGCTCCTCACACTCTGACAGCAGGCGGAAAATCTCCCACTGCAGGTCCCATTCATCGATGACAGCCTGATTTCCGCGCAGCTCTTCGTCGGTCATTTCGCGACCGGCCTGCGTCATTTCCAGAATCGCCACGGTGGTGATCGATGTACGGCTGACTTCAACGGCGTGCTCCAGCGTTTCGCCGCTGAGCTGTGCATGCAGCAGTTCACTCAAGGCAACACAAGCATCAATCGCCGGATGAACACCGTAAACCTCAAAATCGTCACCATCCGGGATCGCCGCTTCAAATTTCTCCAGCTGACCGTCGAAATTGATTTTGGCATCTTTGACCGTCAGGCTTTCCCAGATGAGATCGAGGATGCGGCGATAAAGTTGCGGATCGGCGAATGCGGTCTGCTGACAAAAAGCCCAATAGTTGGGGAACATACGCTCGCAAAGGCAGGCCATGAAAGTCATATGCTGCCAGCTTTCAAGCTTCGCCAGACGCAAATGGACGGGATTCTGTAACATCAAACTTACTCTCAATAGGTTAGCTGGCGGCAGTGTACCGCAAAAGCCGGGCACAAACAGCGTTAAGGCGTGTTTTGCCAGCGCAGAAAGGCCGGGCGTCCGGAGGCGACAGCATCCGCCCAACGCGTCGGTTCCGGCAAACGATAGCCCGCAGTACAGGCTTCCACCCAATGCAATGCGCTATCCATGCTGACGCGATGCCCGGTCGAGATAAACAGCGGATTACAGCGCGCTTTACTGCGCCATACCCAGCCAATCTGTTCGCCTTTGTCGAGCAGCGGCTGACGGCTGCCTGGCTCGACGTCCAGCTCAGCAAAACGTCCACACAAACGCTTCTTTGCCACGCCAATGGTGGGCACATCCACCAGCGAACCGAAATGCGCCGCCACGCCAAGCCGACGGGGATGGGAAATACCGTGGCCATCCACAAACAGCAGATCGGGCAACTGGGAGAGCTGCTGCCAGGCTTCCAGCAGCGCCGGCATTTCGCGGAAGGATAAGAAGCCCGGAATATAGGGCATGGTGGTGGCCACGCGCGCAATCCGGTGTTCCACCAGCGTTAAGGATGGATACTCGAGGATGATCAGAGCCGCGCGCGTGATCTCACCGCCCTGTTCAAATCCCACGTCGGCACCACCAATAAAGCGTGGCGGCAGCACATCGAAATCATCCTGCCGCACCACATCAGCAGCGCGCTGTAACTGTTCCTGGCGTAGTGCGGCTAAATCCATCATCAGCCCTGATGATACGGACGTGACAGACGATGCACCGCTTCAACAAACGCACCAGCATGCTCAGGCGGCACATCAGGATGGATGCCGTGGCCCAGGTTAAACACGTGACCTTCGCCAGTGCCAAAACCTTCGAGAATCCCGGCGACTTCCTGCTCAATGCGCGCAGGCGGTGCATACAGCATGGAAGGATCCATGTTGCCCTGCAGCGCCACTTTATCACCCACACGACGACGCGCATCGGCGATATCGGTGGTCCAGTCAAGTCCCAGCGCATCGCAGCCGGTCGCCGCTATCGCTTCCAGCCATTGGCCGCCACCTTTGGTGAACAGCGTAATAGGAACGCGGCGACCTTCATTCTCGTGCAGCACGCTATCGACGATTTTGTGCATGTAATAGAGTGAGAATTCGCGATAGTCGCGTCCGGTCAGCACGCCGCCCCATGTGTCGAACACCATGATCGACTGCGCGCCAGCTTTGATCTGCGCATTGAGATAAAGAATCACGCTGTCTGCCAGCTTATCCAGCAGCTTGTGCAGGGTTTGCGGCTCGGCGTACATCATCTTTTTAATTTTGGTGAACGCTTTGCTGCTGCCGCCTTCAACCATGTAGGTTGCCAGCGTCCATGGGCTGCCGGAGAAACCGATCAGCGGCACTTCGCCTTTTAGGTTGTGACGAATGGTACGCACCGCGTTCATCACATAACCGAGCTCTTGCTCTGGATCCGGCACTGGCAGCTTGTCGACATCCGCACGGCAGGTGATCGGATTGGAGAAACGCGGGCCTTCGCCGGTCTCAAAGTAGAGCCCAAGTCCCATCGCATCCGGAATGGTGAGGATATCGCTGAAGAGAATTGCCGCATCCAGCGCATAGCGTCGCAGCGGTTGCAGCGTGACTTCACACGCCAGCTCAGCATTCTTACACAGCGACATAAAATCACCGGCTTCAGCGCGCGTGGCTTTGTACTCCGGCAAATAGCGCCCGGCTTGTCGCATCATCCATACCGGCGTGACATCTACCGGCTGACGTAACAGGGCGCGCAGATAACGATCGTTCTTCAGTTCACTCATAATGGGCTCTCTCATGCTAAGGCCGGCAGTGTAGCATTTTCACGCCGCGCTGGCGCGACACAGGGCAACGGTATCTTCAATCAGGCGACGCGCCACCGTGCCGGGCGGCGGCAACAGCGGCAGATCGTCGTAGCGATACCAGCCGGCATCCAGCAGCTCTTTGCCGTCGTGTTGGAGATCGCCGCCGTCATATTCCGCCATATACGCCATCATCAGAGAGTGCGGGAACGGCCACGGCTGCGAGGTAACGTAACGCACGTTTTTCACCCGCACGTTGCTCTCCTCCATCACCTCCCGCGCCACCGCTTGTTCTAAGGTTTCGCCCACTTCGACAAAGCCCGCCAGCACGGTGTAGATATTGTTACGATGACGCGCATGATTGGCGAGCAGGATCTCATCGCCACGGCGGATAGCCACGATGATGCACGGCGCAATTTGCGGGTAATAACGCTCGCGGCAGTGATTGCACAAGCAGGCAAATTCGCGTTTGCTGATGTGCATCTCATGGCCGCAATAGCCGCACCAGCGATGCGAGCGGTAAAACTCCGCCAGCTGCACGCCACGTCCGGCGATTTGGAACAGGCCGACATCCTCATCAATCAGTTGGCGCACGGAGCCCATGCTGTCCGGACGCGATTCACGTACCAGCCAGACATTCTCACCCTGCCACTCGCCGATCAAAATCGCGTTGCTGCCGCTGAGGCCAAAATCGCTGGCTAAGCCATGCGGCAATTCGCCCTGCGGCAACCAAAGTTTTTGCTCATGGCTGACAACCCACCATCCAGCGTCTAAGCTTGAGATCTCACGTTGCATCTTAATCGTTGTCCTTAGCGTCAAATCGCACGCTGAAATCCTAATATTAAGTGTGTAATAAACAACTATAACCTACCTGGAGCCCCATATGCTTAACCAGTTAGATAACCTGACAGAGCGTGTAGGCGGCGGAAATGAATTGGTTGATTCATGGCTGCGCGCCCGTCGACAGCTGCTCGTCACTTACTACGAGCTTATTGGCATGAAGCCACAAAAAGATGCGTTATCCACGCTGGATGAACAGGCGCTGGACGCATTTTGTCACAACCTGGTGGATTACCTTTCCACCGGCCATTTCAGCGTGTATGAACACATCATTAGTGAGATGCAGGGTGATAGCCCCTTATTCGTCGCTGCGCAGATTTACCCGGCACTGGAGGCGAATACCGATCGCATCATGCAGCTCTACGACAGCCATCTGCAGCAAGCGATTAACGATGATAATTGCGTGGATTTTCAAACCGCGCTCTCCGAAGTCGGCGAGGTGCTGGAATCGCGCTTCACGCTGGAAGATAAGCTGGTGCAACTCGCCTGGGACAACCAGCTGGCGCTTCCGCCGGTTGCCAACGATAGCGCCATTGCCCGCCCGGCTTAACATCCTTAAGTTGTAAAAAACTTGTTATTCCAGAAAAGCCCTCTTATGCTGAATGGGCTTTTTTATTGCCTCTTCAAAACATCAAGAGGCAAATTTTGCGGTTTAAGCGTAGCGTGCGCAGCCAGTTTGCACTCGGACAGCGCGCAGGGACCGGAGCGTACACGTAGTACGTGACGGTCACGAGCACTGCCCAGGTGCAAAATGGCAAGCAAAGTAGCTTAAACCACAAAACACCAACTTGTCGGAGTGCCCTCTGGGGCTGAGACCGTTAATTCGGGATCCGCGGAACCTGATCAGGTTAGTACCTGCGAAGGGAACAAGAGTAGACATTATCAGCACGGTGCATGCTGGCGCCCGGCACCGTACCTGTTACTCCTTCCGAACTCTGGACAAGCAACTTCCAACCGTTACCGGAAACTTGCTATGTCTGCTAAAACTTCTCGTCGTGAACAACGCGCTCAGGCGCAAGAATTTATCGATTCCCTGCAGGGAACCGCTTTCCCCAACTCCAAACGTATCTGGATCACCGGCAGCCGCGCGGATATTCGCGTGCCGATGCGTGAGATACAGCTCAGTCCAACGCACATAGGCGGCAGCAAAGAGAATCCGCACTATGAGCCAAATGAAGCGGTGCCGGTTTACGACACCGCCGGGGCTTATGGCGATCCTCAAGCCACCATTGATGTGCATCAGGGACTCGACAGGCTGCGTGCCGGCTGGATCGAAGAACGTGGCGACAGCGAAACCATCCACCAGCTGAGTTCCAGTTACACACAGCAGCGTCTGGCGGATGAAGGCCTGGACCATCTGCGTTTTGAGCAGTTGCCGCAACCGCGCCGTGCCAAAGCGGGTCGCCGGGTTACCCAGCTGCACTATGCGCGTCAGGGCATCATCACGCCGGAGATGGAGTTTATCGCGCTGCGTGAAAACATGGGCCGCGAGCGTATTCGCGGTGAAGTGCTGTTACAGCAGCATCCGGGTCACAGCTTTGGTGCCAATCTGCCAGAAAATATCACCGCGGAATTTGTCCGTCAGGAAGTCGCCAGCGGCCGCGCCATCATCCCTTCGAACATCAACCATCCCGAATCCGAACCGATGATTATCGGCCGCAACTTCCTGGTGAAAGTGAATGCCAACATTGGCAACTCTGCGGTGAGCTCATCTATTGAAGAGGAAGTGGAGAAGCTTGTGTGGTCAACGCGCTGGGGCGCAGACACTGTGATGGATCTCTCAACCGGCCGCTACATCCATGAAACGCGTGAGTGGATTTTGCGCAACAGTCCGGTGCCGATTGGTACGGTGCCGATTTATCAGGCGCTGGAGAAAGTGAACGGCATTGCAGAAGATCTCAACTGGGAGATTTTCCGCGACACGCTGCTGGAGCAGGCGGAACAAGGCGTTGACTACTTCACCATTCACGCTGGCGTGCTGCTGCGCTATGTGCCGATGACGGCCAAACGCCTGACCGGCATTGTGTCGCGCGGTGGCTCGATTATGGCGAAATGGTGCCTGTCGCATCACACCGAAAGTTTCCTCTATCTGCACTTCCGCGAGATTTGTGAAATTTGTGCCGCCTACGATGTGGCGCTGTCGCTCGGCGACGGCCTGCGTCCCGGCTCGATTCAGGATGCCAACGATGAGGCGCAATTTGCCGAACTGCATACGCTGGGCGAACTGACCAAAATCGCCTGGGAATACGATGTGCAGGTGATGATTGAAGGTCCGGGCCATGTGCCGATGCAGATGATTCGACGCAATATGACCGAACAGCTTGAGCATTGTCACGAAGCCCCATTTTACACGCTTGGCCCGCTTACCACCGATATCGCGCCCGGCTACGACCATTTCACCTCCGGCATCGGCGCGGCCATGATTGGTTGGTTCGGCTGCGCCATGCTGTGTTACGTGACGCCGAAAGAGCACCTCGGTTTGCCGAATAAAGAGGATGTGAAGCAAGGGCTGATCACCTACAAGATCGCCGCGCACGCAGCGGATCTGGCGAAAGGTCATCCCGGTGCGCAGATCCGTGACAATGCGATGTCGAAAGCGCGTTTTGAATTCCGCTGGGAAGATCAGTTCAATCTGGCGCTCGATCCGCACACCGCACGCGCCTATCACGATGAAACCCTGCCGCAGGAATCGGGAAAAGTAGCGCACTTCTGCTCGATGTGCGGCCCGAAATTCTGCTCGATGAAAATTACCCAGGAAGTGCGTGAGTTTGCCGCCCGCCAACAGGCTGAAGCCCAGCCGATTGAGATGGGTATGGCGCAAATGTCGGACGCCTTCCGCAATCGTGGCGGCGAGATCTATCACGCTGCCGATACCCTTAAAGAGGAAAATGTATGACCGACGCCTTTCCTGCCACAGCCTCAAAGCTGGGGCTGTATCCGGTTGTTGATAGCGTGGAATGGATCGCACGCTTGCTGGAAGCCGGTGTGCGCACCATACAGCTGCGCATCAAAGATTGTGAAGATCACGAGGTGGAAGATGCGGTGCGCGAGGCGATTGCACTCGGCAAACAGTATCGCGCTCGCCTGTTTATCAACGATTACTGGCGCTTAGCCATTAAATATCACGCTTATGGCGTGCACCTCGGCCAGGAAGATCTCGATGTGGCCGATCTGGCGGCCATTCGTGAGGCGGGATTGCGCCTGGGTTTATCGACGCATGACGATGCCGAGTTAGATCGGGCTCTGGCGCTGCGCCCTTCTTACATTGCGCTTGGCCACATCTATCCTACGCAAACCAAAGATATGCCCTCTGCGCCGCAAGGCGTGGTGGAATTGAAACGCCACCTGGCGCGTTTGCAGAATGTGCCAACCGTGGCGATTGGCGGTATTTCTCTGGCGCGCGTGCCGGAAGTGCTGGCTACCGGCGTGGGCAGCATTGCGGTGGTGAGCGCGATTACCCAGGCCGCCGACTGGCGCGCAGCAACGCAGCAGTTACTGTCACTGGTGGAAAATGGAATCGAACCTGCAGAAGCAGTGTAATGCGCGGCAAGTAAAGATGAAACGCTGGAATCTGCCGCGCAGCAGCGTGATGTAGGGGCTGGCGTCATTTCCTGACAAGACTAAAGTGTGCCTGCCCGCTGTCGCTTGCAGCGGGCCAGGGCTGGTCTCAACCTCTCCCAGCCCTGCCTTTCTTCACGTGATCAGGGAGGAGGTATGCACGGATTCATGACTACAAGCCAGCATGGCACGTTCTACCGCTGCGCCGAGTTGAGCTATCGCCTGCTCTGTGTGCTCATTCATTGGCAAACCATAATTCAGGCGCAAACAGTTGCGATACTTACCCGAGGCCGAAAACAGCGAGCCGACGGCAACCTGCATGTTCAGCTCACGCAATTCGGTATTGAGCCTGACCGCGTCAAATGCCTCTGGCAATTCAATCCACATCAGGAAACTGCCCTGCGGACGCGACACACAAATCCCACACGGAAAGTAGTGGCGTACCCAGCAGCTAAAGGTTTCATAATTGCGTTGATACACCTGACGCATGCGCCGCAAATGCGGCAGATAATGACCAAGACGAATAAACTCGGCGACCGCGTGTTGCGGCTGGGTAGCCGTCGATCCGGTGCTGATATATTTCATATGCAACACGCGATCGCGATAGCGCCCCGGCGCCACCCAACCAACACGCAGCCCCGGCGCCAGCGTCTTGGAGAAGGAACTGCACAGCAATACCCGTCCATCGTGATCCAACGACTTAAGGGTAACCGGACGCGGATACTCCCACGCCAGCTCGCCGTACACATCGTCTTCAATAATCGCGGCATCGAAACGCTGTGCCAGCGTCACCAGCGCACGTTTGCGAGATTCCGGCATGATAAAGCCCAGCGGATTATTGCAGTTTGGCACCACCACCACCGCTTTAATCGGCCACTGTTCGAACGCAAGTTCCAGCGCTTCCAGGCTGATGCCGGTGACCGAATCGGTAGGAATCTCAATGGCGCGAATGCCGAAGCCGCGCAGAGTTTGCATGGTGCCGTGGAAAGTCGGCGACTCCACCGCAATGATGTCACCAGCCTGACATATCGCACGAATCGAGATCGACAACGCTTCATGGCAGCCGGTGGTGACCACGATATCGTCTGCCGTGAGCTGACAACCGCTGTCGATCGTCAGACGCGCAACCTGTTCGCGCAGGGCCGCTACACCCAGCAAACTGTCATAGTTGAGCTGATCGATATCCTGCTTCTGCGCCATACGGCTTTGAATTTTCCACAGCGGTTTCAACGTGGGCTGGGTCAGATCGGGCATACCGCTGCCGAGTTGCAACACATCGTTATTAGTTCGGCTGCTGAGCAACTCCAGCACCGATTCCCACTGCGTGATTTCCACCGGACGCTGTGCAGGTCGGGTGATGGCCGGCATCGGCGGCGTCGCTTTGCGTGTTGCAACGAAATATCCGGAACGTGGCTGCGGCACAATCAGCTGTTTCTCTTCCAGCAGATGATATGCCTGCTGAACGGTGCTGATACTCACGCCGTGTTCAAGACTCAGCGTGCGCACCGACGGCAAGCGCTCGCCGCTGCGGTACAGCCCTTGCTCTATACGATCCGAAAGCAAACATGCTAAATGTTGGTAGCGCGTCATCGTATGCCTCACTCAGCCATCAATCATAATAAACCAGTACAGATAGACCTCATTATTACCATTCAGATCCACTTCAAGGCAATCTGTATGTTAAAGATAAGTGTTTTTTGCGTCTGTATCATAATGCGAAGGAATCAGACAATGCTTCTCAGGCAACCTACTGAGGGCAAGGATTATGGAATTCGATCAAAACCGCGCGGCTAAACCTTTTGACGTCACTTTACTGGATATCTTCCGCGGCGCAGTGCGTATGGTTAAACACTGGAAAGCACGGCGTGAAACTCACCGCATCCTGTCAAAACTGAGTGATAACCAGCTGCGTGATATCGGACTGACACGCGAAGATGTCTGCCGCAAGTTCTGACCAAATGAAGACGAAAAAAACCCTGCCGAAGCAGGGTTTTTTATTGGTCAGCTTTAGCAGACGAATTACTCGTCGTCGCTTCCGCCCAGACCGGCGTTCAGCAATTCTGCCAGGCTTGCAGAGGCTTCATCCGCAGTAACCTGCGGTGCAACCGGTGCTTCGCCCGCAGAGCGGCGACGCATACGATCCTGGTGATAAGCATAACCGGTACCGGCTGGGATCAGACGACCCACGATGACGTTCTCTTTCAGGCCGCGCAGTTCATCACGCTTACCTGCAACTGCTGCTTCGGTCAGGACACGCGTGGTCTCCTGGAACGATGCTGCAGAGATGAACGATTCGGTTGCCAGTGACGCTTTGGTGATACCCAGCAGATCGCGCATGAATGTTGCGCCGATTTTGCCATTCGCTTCAAGTTCACGGTTAGAGATCTTGATGCGTGAGTATTCAGCCTGCTCACCTTCCAGGAAGTCGGTGCTTCCCACGCTCGAGATGGTTGCTTTACGCAGCATCTGACGAACGATGACTTCGATGTGTTTATCGTTAATCTTAACGCCTTGCAGACGGTAAACTTCCTGCACTTCGTTAGTGATGTAACGGGTCACAGCATGGACGCCACGCAGACGCAGGATGTCGTGCGGAGACTCTGGGCCGTCAGATACGACGTCACCACGTTCTACGCGCTCACCTTCGAATACGTTAAGCTGACGCCATTTTGGAATCATCTCTTCGTACGGATCGCTACCATCAACCGGCGTAATCACCAGACGACGCTTACCTTTGGTCTCTTTACCGAAGGAGATGATACCGCTGATCTCCGCCAGGATTGCTGGCTCTTTCGGACGGCGCGCTTCGAACAAGTCAGCAACGCGCGGCAGACCACCGGTAATATCCTTGGTACCGCCAGATTCCTGCGGAACACGCGACAGCGTGTCACCGGCACTGATCTTAACGCCATCTTCCAGCTGAACAATTGCTTTGCCCGGCAGGAAGTACTGTGCTGGCATGTCGGTACCTGGAATCAAAACATCATTTCCGTTGGCATCAACAATTTTCAGCGCAGGACGCAGATCTTTACCACCCGCAGTACGTTCTGCAGAATCCAGAACCACCAGCGATGACAGACCGGTTAAGTCGTCAGTCTGACGCGTAATGGTCTGACCGTCGATCATGTCAGTGAAGCGAATGAAACCGCCCACTTCGGTGATGACCGGCATGGTATGCGGATCCCAGTTTGCTACGGTTTCGCCCGCGGCAACCTGCTCGCCATCACCTTTAGCCATGACCGCACCGTAAGGTACTTTATAGCTCTCTTTGGTACGACCGAACTCGTCGATCATCTTCAGCTCAACGTTACGTGAAACGATAACCAGTTTCCCTGAGGAGTTGGTTACAGACTTCGCGTTGGTCAGCTTGATAGTACCTTTGTTCTTCACCTGGATGCTGGATTCAGCAGCCGCACGAGATGCCGCACCACCGATGTGGAACGTACGCATCGTCAGCTGTGTACCCGGCTCACCGATGGACTGTGCTGCGATAACACCGATGGCCTCACCTTTGTTGATGATGTGACCACGTGCCAGATCGCGACCGTAGCAGTGTGCACACACACCGAAGTCGGTTTCACAGCCAACAACCGAGCGCACTTTAATCGCATCGACTGAATTCAGTTCGATCACATCACACCAGTGTTCATCGATCAGGGTGTTACGCGGGATCAGGATGTCCGCAGTGCCTGGCTTCAGAACGTCTTCAGCCGTTACACGACCCAGTACACGCTCACGCAGCGGCTCTTTAACGTCGCCACCTTCGATGACTGGAGTCATCATGATGCCTTCGAACGTGCCGCAGTCATCTTCGGTAACAACCAGATCCTGCGCTACGTCGACCAGACGACGCGTCAGATAACCGGAGTTAGCAGTTTTCAGTGCGGTATCCGCCAGACCTTTACGCGCACCGTGCGTGGAGATGAAGTACTGGAGTACGTTCAGACCTTCACGGAAGTTCGCGGTGATCGGCGTTTCGATGATTGAGCCATCTGGCTTAGCCATCAGACCACGCATACCGGCCAGCTGACGAATCTGTGCAGCAGAACCACGCGCACCGGAGTCGGCCATCATGTAGATGCTGTTGAACGATACCTGCTGCTCTTCTTCGCCATCACGGTTGATCACGGTTTCAGTTTGCAGGTTATCCATCATCGCTTTGGAAACGCGTTCGTTAGCGGCGGCCCAAATATCGATAACTTTATTGTAACGTTCGCCAGCAGTTACCAGACCAGACTGGAACTGTTCCTGAATCTCAGCAACTTCCGCTTCCGCTTCGGCTACGATTTCCGCTTTCTTCGCTGGGATGACCATGTCGTCGATACCTACAGAGGCACCTGAACGGGCTGCGTAAGCAAAACCGGTGTACATGGTTTGGTCAGCAAAGATAACGGTCGGCTTCAGGCCAAGAATGCGGTAACAGGTGTTCAGCATCTTAGAAATGGCTTTCTTACCCAGCGCCTGGTTGACGATGGAGTAAGGCAGGCCTTTCGGAACGATCATCCACAGAATCGCACGACCAATGGTGGTGTCGATAATGCTGGTTTTCGCAACGAACTCTTCCTGCTCGTTCTTGGTGTATTCAGTGATACGCACTTTAACGCGTGCATGCAGCTCGGCCAGGCCAGCGCGATAAACACGCTCAGCTTCTTTCGGGCCAGTCAGCACCATGCCTTCGCCTTTGGCGTTCACTTTGTCGCGGGTCATGTAGTACAGACCCAAAACAACGTCCTGTGAAGGAACGATGATTGGCTCGCCGTTCGCTGGTGACAGAATGTTGTTGGTCGACATCATCAGCGCACGCGCTTCCAGCTGGGCTTCCAGCGTCAGCGGTACGTGAACAGCCATCTGGTCACCATCGAAGTCGGCGTTATATGCCGCACAAACCAGCGGGTGCAGCTGGATCGCTTTACCTTCGATCAGAACCGGTTCAAACGCCTGGATACCCAAACGGTGCAGAGTTGGTGCACGGTTCAGCAGTACCGGGTGTTCGCGGATCACTTCGTCCAGGATATCCCAAACGACAGCCTCTTCGCGCTCAACCATTTTCTTAGCGGCTTTGATGGTGGTGGCCAGGCCACGCAGTTCCAACTTGCCGTAGATGAACGGTTTGAACAGCTCAAGAGCCATTTTCTTCGGCAGACCGCACTGATGCAGACGCAGGTATGGACCAACGGTGATAACTGAACGGCCAGAGTAGTCAACACGTTTACCCAACAGGTTCTGACGGAAACGACCCTGCTTACCTTTGATCATGTCTGCCAGAGATTTCAGCGGACGCTTGTTCGAGCCAGTGATGGCGCGACCGCGACGGCCGTTATCCAGCAGTGCATCAACCGCTTCCTGCAACATACGTTTTTCGTTACGTACGATGATATCTGGCGCAGCCAGATCCAGCAGGCGTTTCAAACGGTTATTACGGTTGATCACGCGACGATACAGATCGTTCAGATCCGACGTTGCGAAACGACCACCGTCCAGCGGTACCAGCGGGCGCAGATCTGGCGGCAGAACCGGCAGAACGGTCAGGATCATCCACTCTGGCTTGTTACCAGACTGAACGAACGCTTCCAGCAGCTTGATACGCTTGGTCAGCTTTTTACGTTTGGTCTCGGAGTTGGTCTCGTTCAGCTCTTCACGCAGCTGCTCGCACTCTTGCTCCAGATCCATGTTTTTCAGCAGCGCCTGGATAGCTTCCGCACCCATCTTCGCGTCGAATTCGTCACCGAACTCTTCCAGCGCGTCAAGGTACTGCTCTTCGGTCAGAATCTGACGTTTTTCCAGGTTGGTCATGCCGCCTTCGATAACCACATAAGATTCGAAGTACAGCACGCGCTCGATATCACGCAGTGGCATATCCAGCAGTAAGCCGATACGCGAAGGCAGTGATTTCAGGAACCAAATGTGCGCAGTCGGTGAAGCCAACTCAATGTGGCCCATGCGCTCACGACGTACTTTGGTCTGTGTAACTTCAACGCCACACTTCTCACAGATCACGCCGCGATGTTTTAAACGCTTGTACTTACCGCACAGGCATTCGTAGTCTTTTACCGGTCCAAAAATACGGGCACAGAAAAGACCGTCACGCTCAGGCTTGAAGGTACGGTAGTTAATGGTTTCCGGCTTTTTAACTTCACCAAAAGACCATGAACGGATCATGTCTGGCGAGGCCAGAGCAATTTTGATCGCATCAAACTCTTCGGTCTTAGTTTGCGCTTTCAGAAACTTAAGTAAGTCTTTCACGGATTAGCTCCCGTCGGAGTGGAACTCTCAGGGACGCGCACCCGAAGTGCACGTCCCGTAACCAGTACTTGCGAGTACTTACTCGTCTTCCAGCTCGATGTTGATACCCAGCGAGCGAATCTCTTTCAACAGTACGTTGAAGGATTCCGGCATGCCCGGTTCCATCTGATGGTTACCGTCGACGATGTTTTTATACATCTTCGTACGGCCGTTAACGTCATCAGATTTAACGGTAAGCATTTCCTGCAGGGTATACGCGGCACCATATGCTTCCAGTGCCCACACTTCCATCTCACCGAAGCGCTGTCCACCGAACTGCGCTTTACCACCCAGCGGCTGCTGAGTAACCAAGCTGTAAGAACCGGTAGAACGTGCGTGCATCTTGTCGTCAACCAGGTGGTTTAGTTTCAGCATGTACATGTAACCTACGGTTACCTGACGCTCAAACTGCTCACCGGTACGGCCGTCGAACAGGGTGATCTGACCGGAAGAAGGCAATCCGCCGAGCTGCAGCAGCTCTTTGATTTCGCTCTCTTTCGCACCGTCAAACACCGGAGTCGCGATTGGCATACCCTTCTTCAGGTTCTCTGCCAGACGCAGTACTTCGTCATCTGTAAAGGTGTTCAGGTCAACTTTCTGACGCACATCAGTGCCCAGATCGTAAGCACGCTGGATGAACTCACGCAGTTTGGAGACTTCTTCCTGCTTCTTCAGCATCGCATTGATTTTTTCACCAATGCCTTTAGCCGCCATACCGAGGTGAGTTTCCAGAATCTGACCGATGTTCATACGCGATGGTACGCCCAGCGGGTTCAGTACGATGTCGACCGGCGTACCGTTCTCATCGTAAGGCATGTCTTCGATAGGGTTGATCTTCGAGATAACACCCTTGTTTCCGTGACGACCTGCCATCTTGTCACCAGGCTGAATCTGACGTTTAACGGCCAGATACACCTTAACGATTTTCAGCACGCCTGGTGCCAGATCATCGCCTTGGGTGATCTTGCGACGCTTAGCTTCAAGTTTCTTCTCAAACTCGTGCTTCAGTTCGTCGTACTGCTCAGCCAGCTGCTCCAGAGAGTTCTGCTTCTCTTCGTCAGTCAGGCCCAGCTCCAGCCAGCGCTCACGTGGCAGTTTGTCCAGCTTCTCAGCTTCAACACCACCCGAGATCAGTACGGCCTGGATACGGCCAAATAGGCCAGCTTCGAAGATCTGCAGTTCTTCAGACAGGTCTTTCTTAACCTGCTTCAGCTGCATCTCTTCGATTTCCAGCGCGCGCTTGTCTTTTTCCACGCCATCGCGAGTGAAGACCTGCACGTCAATAACAGTACCGGATACGCCGTTCGGAACGCGCAGTGACGAATCTTTTACGTCAGAGGCCTTTTCACCGAAGATCGCACGCAGCAGTTTCTCTTCTGGCGTCAGCTGGGTTTCACCTTTTGGTGTTACCTTACCAACCAGAATGTCGCCACCGGTCACTTCCGCACCGATATACACAATGCCGGATTCATCCAGTTTAGAAAGCGCAGCTTCACCCACGTTCGGGATATCAGCGGTGATCTCTTCTGGCCCCAGCTTGGTGTCGCGAGACACACATGCCAGTTCCTGGATGTGGATAGTGGTGAAACGGTCTTCCTGAACCACACGCTCGGATACGAGGATGGAGTCTTCGAAGTTGTAACCGTTCCATGGCATGAACGCCACGCGCATATTCTGACCCAGCGCCAGTTCACCGAGGTCGGTAGACGGGCCATCTGCCAGCACGTCGCCACGCTCAATCGGCTCACCCAGATTGACACACGGCATCTGGTTGATGCAGGTGTTCTGGTTAGAACGGGTGTACTTGGTCAGGTTGTAGATGTCGATACCCGCTTCGCCCGGATACATCTCTTCTTCGTTAACTTTGATAACGATACGAGAAGCATCAACGTACTGAACGGTACCACCACGTTTCGCGACAGCAGTTACACCGGAGTCAACCGCTACTGCGCGTTCCATACCGGTACCAACCAGCGGCTTATCAGCACGCAGAGTTGGAACCGCCTGACGTTGCATGTTCGCACCCATCAAGGCGCGGTTAGCATCATCGTGCTCCAGGAACGGAATCAGTGAAGCACCGACAGAAACCACCTGTTGGGTGGAAACGTCCATGTAGTCAACCTGATCGCGGCTGAACAGGCTTGACTCACCCTTGCTACGGCAGGTGACGAGATCGTCAACAAAGCTGCCATCTTCTGCGAGGTTGGTGTTTGCCTGAGCGATAACGTAGTTACCCTCTTCAATTGCAGAGAGGTAATGAATTTCATCACTCACTTTACCGTCAACAACGCGGCGATACGGGGTTTCAAGGAAACCGTATTCGTTAGTCTGCGCGTAAACCGAGAGTGAGTTGATCAGACCGATGTTCGGGCCTTCCGGAGTTTCGATAGGACATACACGACCGTAGTGCGTTGGGTGTACGTCACGTACTTCGAAGCCGGCGCGCTCACGGGTCAGACCGCCTGGGCCCAGAGCAGAGATACGACGTTTGTGCGTAATCTCGGACAATGGGTTGTTCTGATCCATAAACTGGGACAGCTGGCTTGAACCGAAGAACTCTTTCACCGCCGCCGAAATCGGCTTAGCGTTGATCATGTCCTGAGGCATCAGCGTATCGAGGTCGCCCAGAGACAGACGCTCTTTAACTGCACGCTCAACACGTACCAGACCCACACGGAACTGGTTTTCTGCCATCTCGCCAACAGAACGAATACGACGGTTACCGAGGTGATCGATATCATCCACTTCACCGATACCGTTACGGATACCGATAAGCTTTTTCATCACTTCGATGATGTCGTCTTTGCTCAGGATACCTGAACCTTCGATCTCATCACGCAGCAGAGAACGGTTGAACTTCATACGGCCAACCGCAGAAAGATCGTAACGATCTTCAGAGAAGAACAGGTTCTCGAACAGGTTTTCAGCAGCTTCACGCGTTGGTGGCTCACCAGGACGCATCATGCGGTAGATCTCAACCAGCGCGCTTAGACGATCGTTGGTTGGGTCAACACGCAGAGTCTCGGAGATGTACGCACCGTGATCCAAGTCGTTGGTGAACAGCGTTTCAATGCGCTTGTGGCCTGACTGGCTCAGTTTCGCCAGCAGATCCAGTGACAATTCCATGTTTGCAGGAACGATCAGCTCGCCGGTGTTCAGATCGACGTAGTCTTTAGCAACCACTTTGCCAGCAATGTATTCAACTGGCACTTCGATGTGCTGAATGTTGTCTTTTTCCAGCTGACGGATGTGGCGCGCAGTGATGCGACGACCTTTCTCAACGTAGACCGTGCCGTTTGCTTCGATATCGAAGGAGGCGGTTTCACCACGCAGGCGCTCAGGCACCAGTTCCATCTGCAGTTTGTTATCGCGGATTTCATAAACGACTTTATCAAAGAACAGATCAAGGATTTGTTCTGAAGTGAAGTTTAACGCGCGCAGAATGATACTGGCCGGCAGCTTACGACGACGGTCAATACGGACGAAGAGGTTGTCTTTCGGGTCAAACTCGAAATCGAGCCATGAACCGCGGTAAGGGATGATACGTGCGTTATACAGCACTTTACCGGAAGAGTGCGTTTTACCCTTATCGCTGTCGAAGAACACGCCAGGACTACGGTGCAGCTGAGAAACGATAACACGCTCAGTACCATTGATAACAAAGGTACCATTGTCCGTCATGAGTGGAATCTCACCCATGTAGACTTCTTGTTCTTTAATGTCTTTTACGGTGCCTTCCGGCGCTTCGCGCTCGTAGATCACCAGACGCAGTTTCACGCGCAGCGGTGCCGAATAGGTCACGCCACGGATCTGACATTCAGTTACGTCAAAGACAGGCTCACCCAAACGGTAGCTGACATACTGCAACTCAGAGTTGCCGCTGTAGCTTGAGATTGGAAATACGGAGCGGAAGGCTGCTTCCAGACCGTACTGGCCTTCTGGATCTTGCTCGATGAACTTCTGGAACGAGTCAAGCTGGATAGAAAGGAGATAAGGTATGTCCAAAACTTGTGGACGTTTACCAAAATCCTTACGAATACGTTTTTTCTCGGTATAGGAGTAAACCATGGGGTTCCTCAGCTAGCTGACATGTCGAACCACGCTGTCCGTCCTGAAAAGGACAGTTCATGCAACACTATTTTTTGTTTTTCATGCGATGCGCAGCACCCCATGCAATACATCTTTCTATCACTCTTAAATCATTTCATCGCCGTTGTTCAGGCAGGGAACCTTCGCAGGAGAGCGATATATTAAGGCGTCGATAGAAAAAGATATTGAAGAGGAATGATGGACAAACAGTGCGAAACGCCATCATTCCCCTGTAGCGCAAAAAGGCTGGTGACCTAAACAGTCACCAGCCATCAGCCTAATGTTACTCAGGCTGCAACCCGAAGGTTGTCTTACTTAACTTCAACTTCAGCGCCAGCTTCTTTCAGAGCAGCTTCAAGAGCGGCTGCGTCATCTTTGCTGATGCCTTCTTTGATAGTACCGGTAGCTTCAACCAGGTCTTTAGCTTCTTTCAAGCCCAGGCCAGTTGCAGTACGTACTGCTTTGATTACTGCGACTTTGTTAGCGCCAACAGCTTTCAGAATTACGTCGAATTCAGTTTTCTCTTCAACAGCTTCAGCTGGGCCAGCAGCAACAGCTACAGCGGCAGCAGCAGAAACGCCGAATTTTTCTTCCATAGCAGAAACCAGCTCAACTACTTCCATTACGGACATAGCGGCAACAGCTTCCAGAATTTGGTCTTTAGTGATAGACATATCGATTGTTCCTAAAAATCAGAAAAAGTTTATACGGTAGCAAGCACGAAGGAAAAGAATTTGGCCTTAAGCCGCTTCTTTTGCATCGCGCACAGCAGCCAGAGTACGGACCAGTTTGCCAGCAGCGGCTTCTTTCATGGTCGACATCAGACGTGCCAGTGCTTCTTCGTAAGTCGGCAGAGTTGCCAGACGGTCAATATTGGCCGCCGTGATCAGCTCACCTTCAAAGGCTGCAGCTTTGACCTCAAATTTTGCATTCGCTTTAGCGAAATCTTTGAACAAACGAGCGGCAGCGCCCGGGTGTTCCAAAGAGTATGCAATCAGGGTCGGACCAACAAACGTGTCTTTCAGGCACTCGAAAGGAGTACCTTCAACGACGCGGCGCAGCAGGGTGTTACGAACAACACGCATGTAAACGCCAGCTTCACGACCTGCTTTACGCAGTTCGGTCATTTTATCAACGGTCACGCCACGGGAATCCGCAACAACCGCTGAAAGCGCGCCTTTGGCTACTTCGCTAACTTCAGCAACAATCGCTTGTTTGCCTTGAAGATTTAATGCCATTAGCTTTTGCTCCTGGATTGACCGGGAATAATTTCCCGGAACTCACTTCACTTATTCACCCGAAGGCGATAAGCGCTATTACACGGTGAGCAGAATCCAGCGAAGAAATAATTCTTTTTGGTTCTGTCACCGTCTACGCAGGGTATTAAGCAAGATATCCGAAAATATTCTGCTCCTGCGGTCTCGGACGGAGGCCAGGATAAGGCCTGGCTCCAACCTAAGCGACTGAACAACCAAGTGTTTAGACTTTGTCACTCACTCGCTTTGAATCTGGGTTCTGAATTGTGCAAACAACCAGAACAACGGGCGTAAGATTCTAGATGAATTTTTCGCCCGTTACAAGCAGCAATTAGTTTGCTGATGCACTCAGACCAGCCTGGTCAACGGCAACGCCGGCGCCCATGGTGGTAGAGATGCTGACTTTCTTGATATACACGCCTTTCGCCTGTGATGGTTTAGCTTTTTTCAGCGCAACCAGCAGAGATTCCAGGTTTTCTTTCAATTTGTCAGTGTCAAAATCCACTTTACCGATGGTAGTGTGGATGATGCCGTTTTTGTCGTTACGATAACGAACCTGACCTGCTTTAGCATTTTTAACTGCTTCAGCAACGTTCGGCGTTACGGTACCAACTTTCGGGTTTGGCATCAGACCGCGTGGGCCCAGAACCTGGCCCAACTGGCCAACAACGCGCATTGCATCTGGAGATGCGATTACAACGTCAAAGTTCATTTCGCCTTTTTTGATCTGCTCAGCCAGGTCTTCCATACCAACCAGTTCTGCGCCAGCTGCTTTAGCAGCTTCAGCGTTTGCACCTTGGGTGAAGACGGCAACACGTACTGAACGACCAGTACCGTGTGGCAGAACGGTCGCACCGCGCACGTTCTGATCAGATTTACGTGCATCGATGCCGAGGTTAACGGCAACGTCAACGCTTTCTACGAACTTTGCAGTAGCCAGTTCTTTCAGCAGAGCAACAGCTTCGTTAATGTCGTACTGCTTAGTAGCATCAACTTTGTCACGGATTACGCTCATGCGCTTGGTCAGCTTAGCCATTTCTTAATCCTCTACTACCAGGCCCATGGAACGAGCAGTACCTTCGATAGAGCGAGTCATCGCTTCTACGTCAGAACCAGTCATGTCCGCAGCTTTAGTTTCTGCGATTTCACGTACCTGAGCACGGGAAACTTTACCGACTTTGTCTTTGTTCGGCTTACCAGAACCAGACTTGATGCCCGCTGCTTTTTTCAGCAGTACGGCAGCCGGAGGCGTTTTGGTAACGAAGGTGAAAGAACGGTCACTGTATACGGTGATAACAACAGGAGTAGGCAGGCCTTTCTCCAGGGATTCAGTCTTAGCGTTGAACGCTTTGCAGAATTCCATAATGTTAACACCCTGCTGACCCAGTGCTGGACCAACAGGTGGACTTGGGTTAGCCATACCAGCTGCAACTTGCAACTTAACGTAGGCTTGTACTTTCTTGGCCATGATAATTCCTCAATTGGGTTATAACGCCTGAAAAACAGGCTCCCCGTGATAACGATTTATATGCCGTTGCGGGCACATAAAAACAAAAGGCGCGAAATTATAGGTAAATTTCGCGCCTTCCGCAAGAGCTAAAAAGTGAACAGAAGGGTTAACCTTTCTCCACCTGAGCGAAGTCGAGTTCCACTGGCGTTGCACGGCCAAAGATGGAAACGGACACTTTCAGGCGGCTCTTCTCGTAGTCCACTTCTTCGACCACTCCGTTGAAGTCGGCAAACGGGCCGTCGCTGACGCGTACCATCTCGCCTGGCTCGAACAGCGTTTTTGGACGCGGCTTATCACCCACCTGCTGCAGGCGGTTCATAATCGCATCAACTTCTTTATCACTGATTGGCGCAGGACGGTCGGAAGTACCACCGATAAAGCCCATTACACGCGGTACACTGCGTACTAAGTGCCAGCTGGCGTCATTCATTACCATCTGAACCAATACGTAGCCAGGGAAGAATTTACGTTCACTTTTGCGGCGCTGGCCGCCACGGATTTCGACGACTTCTTCAGTCGGCACCATGACTTCGCCAAAAAGCTCTTCCATGTTGTGCAGTTTGATATGCTCGTGCAGCGATTTCGCTACGCGGGCTTCAAAACCGGAGAACGCCTGAACGACGTACCAGCGTTTTTTTGGAGCTTCAGACATCTCAGAACCTCAGGCCAGTGATAAACGATACCAGACGGACCAGAATACCATCCAGCCCCCACAAAATCAGTGACATCACGGCAGTTACCGCGGCAACGATTAACGTGGTGTGCAGTGTTTCCTGGCGAGTCGGCCAAATGACCTTACGCATTTCGGTTTTAGCTTCACGGGCAAATGCCACAGTCGCTTTGCCTTTGATTGTCAGCAAAGCAATGCCGCCCGCTGCAGCGATCAGCACAACCACAGCCAGCGCGCGCAGAGGCAATGTTACATCGCGATAGATATAGTTGCCGACGATTGCTACCAGGAGCAATGCGATCACAACTACCCATTTCATCGCTTCAAGGCCGCGCCCGCTTCCTTGAGCTTCGGTATTCGCACTCATAAACCAACCTGCCACAATAATTCAGAAACTATACTGCCCCGCAGTGCGAGGCATCCAAACCGAATGAGCTTTTGAGCGTAACTCGGTATCCAACGCCGTGAAACAGAGCCTGTCTCAGCAATGATTATGATGCAAAATCACTGATGAGCCAGGTTCTATACAACAGCGTGCAAAAAGGGCATCAAATGATGCCCTTTCCTTGTGCATTGCGTCAAATCTTATCGCAGTTAAGCGATAATTTCAGCAACAACACCCGCACCAACAGTACGGCCGCCTTCACGGATTGCAAAACGCAGACCCTGATCCATAGCGATTGGCTTGATCAAAGTAACGGTCATTTTTACGTTGTCGCCTGGCATTACCATCTCAACGCCTTCTGGCAGTTGAACGTCACCGGTCACGTCAGTAGTACGGAAGTAGAACTGAGGACGGTAGCCTTTGAAGAACGGAGTATGACGGCCGCCTTCATCTTTAGACAGAACGTAAACTTCTGAAGTGAACTGGGTATGTGGCTTGATTGAACCCGGCTTAGCCAGAACCTGGCCACGCTCGATGTCTTCACGCTTGATACCACGCAGCAGAACACCACAGTTCTCGCCTGCCTGACCCTGGTCCAGCAGTTTGCGGAACATTTCAACGCCAGTACAGGTTGATTTCACAGTGTCTTTAAGGCCAACAACTTCAACTTCGTCGCCCACTTTAACGATACCGCGCTCAACACGACCGGTAACAACGGTACCACGGCCAGAGATTGAGAATACGTCTTCGATTGGCAGCAGGAACGGCTTGTCAATTGCACGAACTGGCTCTGGGATGTAAGTATCCAGGTGCTCAGCCAGCTCAATGATCTTAGCTTCCCACTCAGCGTCGCCTTCCAGCGCTTTCAGAGCAGAACCACGTACGATTGGAGTGTCGTCGCCTGGGAAGTCATATGCTGACAGCAGGTCACGTACTTCCATCTCTACCAGTTCCAGCAGCTCTTCATCATCAACCATGTCGCACTTGTTCAGGAACACGATGATGTAAGGAACGCCAACCTGACGACCCAGCAGGATGTGCTCACGGGTCTGTGGCATTGGGCCATCAGTCGCAGCAACAACCAGGATCGCGCCGTCCATCTGCGCAGCACCGGTGATCATGTTTTTCACATAGTCGGCGTGGCCTGGGCAGTCAACGTGCGCATAGTGACGAGACGGGGTTTCATATTCAACGTGAGAAGTGTTGATGGTGATACCACGTGCTTTCTCTTCTGGCGCTTTATCGATCTCATCGAATTTGCTTGCCTTACCGCCGTAGGTTTTAGCCAGTACGGTAGTAATTGCTGCAGTCAGGGTGGTTTTACCGTGGTCGACGTGACCGATGGTGCCCACGTTTACGTGCAGTTTGTTACGCTGAAATTGCTCTTTAGCCATCGCTAGTCCCTCTAAGACACGGATATATCGAAGATATCGTCATATCAACCAGGCATTGCCTGACTGTTTGGTTTACAGAGAGAGAATCAGGAGAGAGATAAAGGAAGTGGTGCTGATACCCAGAGTCGAACTGGGGACCTCACCCTTACCAAGGGTGCGCTCTACCAACTGAGCCATATCAGCACATCTGGAGCGGGCAGCGGGAATCGAACCCGCATCATCAGCTTGGAAGGCTGAGGTAATAGCCATTATACGATGCCCGCATCCTGGAACTCGGCTACCTGTTCTTTCTGTAGCTTATGAATAATAAAAGAAGACCTTCTATTATTCGAGCCGGTCAGAGTTGCTGACCAACTTTGATTGCGCTAATGCGCAATCTGAAATTCGAAGGTGAGAGATGAAGAACTCACCCATCAGATAAAGACTTTATCTGACGCCCAACCAGGAGGTTGAGATGGTGGTGGGAGAAGGATTCGAACCTTCGAAGTCTGTGACGGCAGATTTACAGTCTGCTCCCTTTGGCCGCTCGGGAATCCCACCTACTTGATGGTGCCGGCTACCGGAATCGAACTGGTGACCTACTGATTACAAGTCAGTTGCTCTACCAACTGAGCTAAGCCGGCATCAAGTGGAGCGCATTCTAGGAATACCCGAAGAAGGATGCAACAAAAAAATCGTCAAAATTGTTCTATCGCTTACTATTTGTGCAAATCATCTCAAATCAGTCATCAGTCGTAGTAAAATCACCCTAAACCTGTGCGTTTTTACACCACCACATTGATTGATTGCTATGAACCGCCATCATTTTCAATGCACATATTTGAAGCACACTGCCTTTCTGCTGTGCAAATTGTAGAAAATTTTTTGTGAAACTACCCGCTACACTCGTTTTTTCTGCTGGCCTGCATTTTGCTTATCTATTTAACCGGGTCATTAAATGGAGGATGTCGCATGAATATTGTTCAACTCACTGCAGAAACATTACCCCTTTATCGTCAGGCTTTGGCTGCCCTGATGGTTGAAGCGGTAAAAAACAATATGACTTCGACATTTCAACATTCGCAAAAGATGCAACAGTATCAGGATGCCGAGCGCTATTTTCATAGCTTGCGCAACAAAATGGCACGCCATGAGTTGCTGCTATGGATTGCCGTCATCGACTCGGTTGTGGTGGGAAGCGTGCAGCTCAATATTTGTCAGCGTCCAGATGGACAAAATCGCGCGGAAGTTTTACAGCTGCTTGTGCATTCAAATGCTCAGCGAGAAGGGATTGGACGCAGATTAATGCAGACGCTTGAGCACAAGGCAGAAAGCTATCAGCGTGGTCTGCTTTATTTGGATGTCATTGCAGATTCTGCGGAAGAAATTTTTTATCGGGCACATGGCTACCGCTATTTAGGGGAATTGCCCGACTATGCATTATGCGCGGATGGGCATCCTCATCCCGGCGCGATTTACTATAAACGTCTGCGTACCAGCCCAGCAGAAAATGTAGCGACAAGCTACTGACCGACAAGAAAAATGCGGGCACGCTTGCGAAAGCGTGCTCCTGTTTATCATTTTACTTCTTTTTAAAGTCACACTGGTGTTACCCTCCTGCCCATTGTTCTCGTTAATTACCCCTGTGACGTGCAATTGAGTTTGATACATCTTCGTATGCCTAATGCAGCAAGGTGTTGATGAATCAGAATTTGCACTCAGATGCATGCTTATGAGTAAAAAAACGACACCTCTTACTACGCCTTATTTGCAGTTCAATCGCCAGCAATGGGCAGCACTACGCGATTCCGTACCAATGACATTGGCTGAAGGTGAAATTGAGCGTCTGCGTGGTATCAATGAAGATCTTTCATTAGAAGAAGTGGCCGAGATTTATCTGCCGCTATCGCGTCTGCTTAATTTTTACATCAGTTCTAATCTGCGTCGTCAGGCGGTGCTTGAGCAATTTCTTGGCACTAATGGGCAGAAAATCCCTTATATCATCAGTATTGCCGGCAGCGTTGCGGTAGGAAAAAGCACAACTGCTCGTGTGCTTCAGGCGCTTCTTAGCCGCTGGCCAGAACACCGCAAAGTAGAATTGATCACTACTGATGGTTTTTTGCATCCTAATGCCGTGCTTAAAGAACGCGGTTTGATGAAGAAAAAAGGGTTCCCGCAATCTTACGATATGCATCGCCTGGTTAACTTCGTATCTGATTTAAAATCGGGTGCTAGCCAGGTGACAGCGCCGGTTTATTCACATCTGATTTATGATGTCATTCCGGATGGCGATAAAGTCGTACAACAGCCTGATATTCTTATTCTTGAAGGATTGAATGTGCTGCAAAGCGGTATGGACTATCCTCACGATCCTCACCATGTATTTGTCTCTGATTTCGTGGATTTTTCAATTTACGTCGATGCACCAGAGTCCTTACTCGAGAGCTGGTATGTAAATCGCTTTTTGAAATTTCGTGAGGGCGCATTTAGCGATCCGGACTCTTATTTCCATCATTATTCGCAATTACCCGAAGAGGATGCACTCAATATTGCGCATGGTCTGTGGAAAGAGATTAACTGGCTTAATTTAAAGGAAAATATCCTGCCTACACGTGAACGAGCAAGTCTTATTATGACGAAGTCGGCTGATCATGCGGTGCAAAGTGTACGTTTGAGGAAATAGTCTTTTTTATAAAATGCCCATAAAAGATCGTGGGCATTTTAATTTGTTAGCTCAGATGCATTAATTGTCTGGACGAAGAGAAATCTCACCCCCTACCCAGGATTTAATGACTCCATTCTGCTCCAGTAATAAGCCACCCTGCTTATCAATACCTCGCGCAATGCCATGTACCTCACGATCCCCAATAAGAAGCTTCACTGGACGATTAATGAAGTTATCAAGGGCTTCCCAGCGGGAAACAAATGGCGCCAAACCATCGCGCTCAAAAATAGGTAACGCTTCACGCAGGCTATTAATCAACTTCGCAGCTAACTCGTTGCGATCGATATCAACACCAGCTTCCTGAAGATTAATCCAACCCTGATTAATTTCTGCCGTGCCTTCTGAACGCATCAGCAAATTGACACCAGCACCTATAACAATCTGAGCTGCATCGCCGGTTTTTCCAGTTAACTCAACTAAAATACCAGCAAGCTTACGATCGTTAAGATAGAGATCATTCGGCCATTTAACCCGGACATCCGGAGCACCTAATGACTGAATCACTTCTGCCATGATGATACCAATCACCAGACTCAGGCCCATCGCCGCAGCAGGGCCCTGATCAAGACGCCAATACATCGACATATACAGGTTGGAGCCAAACGGTGAAAACCATTTACGCCCGCGACGTCCGCGCCCTGCTTGCTGATACTCGGCAATGCATGCGTAGCCAGACGGCAATTGATCCATCCGATCCAGCAAATACTGGTTGGTAGAATCGATAACAGGAATAACCGCCAGATTAGGTTGATGCAGGAGAGACAGGATGACTTCTTCATCCAGTAACTGAATTGGCTCTGGTAAGCTGTAGCCTTTACCCGTTACCGTATATACATCCAGACCCCAACTTTTGAGAGTCTGTATATGTTTATTAATGGCAGCACGGCTCATGCCAAGCGCTTCGCCCAACTGCTCACCAGAGTGAAATTCACCATCGGCCACCAATGCCACTAACTTTAACGGCACGCTATTATCTTTCATGAAATTACCTCAACGGCATTACGCTCGCCTCGAGCACCGATAAAGCGCACTTCTGGCTCCAGCCAAACATCAAACTTTTGTCCGACTCTATTTCTAACCTGATGCGCTAAATCGACAATATCCTGTGGAGTGGCATAATCTTCATTTATCAGTACCAAAGCCTGCTGACGGTGAACTGCGGCGCCACCTACACGGAAGCCTTTAAGACCACATTGGTCGATCAACCAGCCAGCTGCTAATTTCACTTCGCCACTGGCCTGTGGATAATGAGGAATGGATGGCCACTGCCTAATTAGCGCATCTGCATGCTCAGCTGTGATCAGCGGATTTTTGAAGAAACTACCGACATTACCTGTGATTTTTGGGTCGGGCAGTTTGCTTTGGCGCATATGGCAAATAGCATTGAATACATCCCAGGCACACACTGTTGCTGGGTTTAACTTAGTCAGCTCGCCATAAGTTAGAACAGGTTTCCACTGTTTTGCCAGACGTAATCCTACTGCAACAATGACATAGTCATCCTTCATTGCATGTTTGAAAATACTATCGCGATAGCTAAACTGGCACTCTTCTCGATACAAACGAATCATATGTTGCGTTGGGAGATGTATAGCTTCAACGTAGTGACAGATATCTTTAAATTCGACACCATACGCACCGATATTTTGAATCGGTGCTGAGCCGGCCATACCAGGAATTAGCGCCAGGTTTTCCAGTCCTGTAATACCCTTCTTTAGCGTGTTTTCAACTAAAGCATGCCAATTTTCGCCGGCACCAACATGCAAGTGCCAGGCTTCGTCATGCTCTTCGATAGCGATGCCTTTAATCGCATTAATTACCACCGAGCCGCTAAAATCTTCAAGAAAGAGTACGTTGCTCCCTTCGCCTAATACAATAAAAGGCAGATTTGATTGCTGACTGTTTTTCCAGGCCAAAGTAATAGCGTCAGGAGTTTCAGCGATGGTCAGCGTTTGTGCATTGATCGTAAGACCAAGAGTGTTGAAAGCTTTCAGGGATGTATTGGGGCTGGACATTTCACGGCCTTTACTGATTAATCTGACCGTAGTTTACCTGATCGGTAGGTTGCGAGTTTGATGTTTTCTTATTTCTGATGGGAAATTGCTAATGTACAGACGTAAAAAAGCCCCGGACTTTCGTCCGGGGCTTCTTCACTTATTTGATGCCTGGCAGTTCCCTACTCTCGCATGGGGAGGCCCCACACTACCATCGGCGCTACGGCGTTTCACTTCTGAGTTCGGCATGGGGTCAGGTGGGACCACCGCGCTAAAGCCGCCAGGCAAATTCTTTGTGCAAAAACGAATAACATTCGCTTCCGCTGATTCTTTAATCCGTAAACAAGCTGAAAATATCCGGTCTCTCAGACCAAAACGCCTCTGGCGTTGTAAGGTTAAGCCTCACGGGTCATTAGTACCGGTTAGCTCAACGCATCGCTGCGCTTACACACCCGGCCTATCAACGTCGTAGTCTTCAACGTCCCTTCAGGACCCTCAAGGGGTCAGGGAGAACTCATCTCGGGGCAAGTTTCGTGCTTAGATGCTTTCAGCACTTATCTTTTCCGCACTTAGCTACCGGGCAGTGCCATTGGCATGACAACCCGAACACCAGTGGTGCGTTCACTCCGGTCCTCTCGTACTAGGAGCAACCCCCCTCAATTCTCCAGCGCCCACGGCAGATAGGGACCGAACTGTCTCACGACGTTCTAAACCCAGCTCGCGTACCACTTTAAACGGCGAACAGCCGTACCCTTGGGACCTACTTCAGCCCCAGGATGTGATGAGCCGACATCGAGGTGCCAAACACCGCCGTCGATATGAACTCTTGGGCGGTATCAGCCTGTTATCCCCGGAGTACCTTTTATCCGTTGAGCGATGGCCCTTCCATTCAGAACCACCGGATCACTATGACCTGCTTTCGCACCTGCTCGAGCCGTCACTCTCGCAGTCAAGCTGGCTTATGCCATTGCACTAACCTCCTGATGTCCGACCAGGATTAGCCAACCTTCGTGCTCCTCCGTTACTCTTTGGGAGGAGACCGCCCCAGTCAAACTACCCACCAGACACTGTCCGCAGCCCGGATTACGGGCCTACGTTAGAACATCAAACATTAAAGGGTGGTATTTCAAGGTTGGCTCCACGCAGACTGGCGTCCACGCTTCAAAGCCTCCCACCTATCCTACACATCAAGGCTCAATGTTCAGTGTCAAGCTATAGTAAAGGTTCACGGGGTCTTTCCGTCTTGCCGCGGGTACACTGCATCTTCACAGCGATTTCAATTTCACTGAGTCTCGGGTGGAGACAGCCTGGCCATCATTACGCCATTCGTGCAGGTCGGAACTTACCCGACAAGGAATTTCGCTACCTTAGGACCGTTATAGTTACGGCCGCCGTTTACCGGGGCTTCGATCAAGAGCTTCTCCTTGCGGATAACCCCATCAATTAACCTTCCGGCACCGGGCAGGCGTCACACCGTATACGTCCACTTTCGTGTTTGCACAGTGCTGTGTTTTTAATAAACAGTTGCAGCCAGCTGGTATCTTCGACTGCCTTCAGCTCCATCCGCGAGGGACTTCACCTGATGACAGCGTGCCTTCTCCCGAAGTTACGGCACCATTTTGCCTAGTTCCTTCACCCGAGTTCTCTCAAGCGCCTTGGTATTCTCTACCTGACCACCTGTGTCGGTTTGGGGTACGATTTCGTGTTACCTGGAGCTTAGAGGCTTTTCCTGGAAGCAGGGCATCAGTTACTTCACCACCGTGGTGGCTCGTCGTCACGCCTCAGCGTTAATAAGAGTCCGGATTTACCTGAACTCTCCGCCTACACGCTTAAACCGGGACAACCGTCGCCCGGATAACCTAGCCTTCTCCGTCCCCCCTTCGCAGTAACACCAAGTGCAGGAATATTAACCTGCTTCCCATCGACTACGCTTTTCAGCCTCGCCTTAGGGGTCGACTCACCCTGCTCCGATTAACGTTGAACAGGAACCCTTGGTCTTCCGGCGAGCGGGCTTTTCACCCGCTTTATCGTTACTTATGTCAGCATTCGCACTTCTGATACCTCCAGCATGCCTCACAGCACACCTTCAACGGCTTACAGAACGCTCCCCTACCCAACAACGCATACGCGTCGCTGCCGCAGCTTCGGTGCATGGTTTAGCCCCGTTACATCTTCCGCGCAGGCCGACTCGACCAGTGAGCTATTACGCTTTCTTTAAATGATGGCTGCTTCTAAGCCAACATCCTGGCTGTCTGTGCCTTCCCACATCGTTTCCCACTTAACCATGACTTTGGGACCTTAGCTGGCGGTCTGGGTTGTTTCCCTCTTCACGACGGACGTTAGCACCCGCCGTGTGTCTCCCGTGATAACATTCTCCGGTATTCGCAGTTTGCATCGGGTTGGTAAGCCGGGATGGCCCCCTAGCCGAAACAGTGCTCTACCCCCGGAGATGAGTTCACGAGGCGCTACCTAAATAGCTTTCGGGGAGAACCAGCTATCTCCCGGTTTGATTGGCCTTTCACCCCCAGCCACAAGTCATCCGCTAATTTTTCAACATTAGTCGGTTCGGTCCTCCAGTTAGTGTTACCCAACCTTCAACCTGCCCATGGCTAGATCACCGGGTTTCGGGTCTATACCCTGCAACTTAACGCCCAGTTAAGACTCGGTTTCCCTGCGGCTCCCCTATACGGTTAACCTTGCTACAGAATATAAGTCGCTGACCCATTATACAAAAGGTACGCAGTCACCCCATAAAGAGGCTCCCACTGCTTGTACGTACACGGTTTCAGGTTCTGTTTCACTCCCCTCGCCGGGGTTCTTTTCGCCTTTCCCTCACGGTACTGGTTCACTATCGGTCAGTCAGGAGTATTTAGCCTTGGAGGATGGTCCCCCCATATTCAGACAGGATACCACGTGTCCCGCCCTACTCTTCGAACTCACAATCTGTGCACTTTCGTGTACGGGGCTATCACCCGGTATCGCGCGACTTTCCAGACGCTTCCACTAACGCACAAACTGATTCAGGTTCTGGGCTGTTCCCCGTTCGCTCGCCGCTACTGGGGGAATCTCGGTTGATTTCTTTTCCTCCGGGTACTTAGATGTTTCAGTTCCCCGGGTTCGCCTCGCAACACTATGTATTCATGTTGCGATGATGCACTGGGTGCACCGGGTTTCCCCATTCGGACATCGTCGGCTGTAGCGGTTCATATCACCTTACCGACGCTTTACGCAGATTAGCACGTCCTTCATCGCCTCTGACTGCCAGGGCATCCACCGTGTACGCTTAGTCGCTTAACCTCACAACCCACAGGCGTTTTGCAACGCGTGCAGACTGCAAGCATTTGAGAGACTCGAACATATCGCCGCTTCATTCTTATTACGGAGAATGAAGACGATACGTCGTTTCAATTTTCAGCTTGTTCCGGATTGTTAAAGAGCAGTATCTCAGACGCAGCTCGTAAGCTGCGTTTGAGATACGTCGTGGAGACACCTTTCACCTGTCACCAAGCAAGTGGCGTCCCCTAGGGGATTCGAACCCCTGTTACCGCCGTGAAAGGGCGGTGTCCTAGGCCTCTAGACGAAGGGGACACGATAGTGTCACGACTTCGCAGCCGTCTTGCTCATTACTTTCTATCAGACAATCTGTGTGAGCACTTCGCGGGAAGGTATCTTCAGGTAAGGAGGTGATCCAACCGCAGGTTCCCCTACGGTTACCTTGTTACGACTTCACCCCAGTCATGAATCACAAAGTGGTAAGCGCCCTCCCGAAGGTTAAGCTACCTACTTCTTTTGCAACCCACTCCCATGGTGTGACGGGCGGTGTGTACAAGGCCCGGGAACGTATTCACCGTAGCATTCTGATCTACGATTACTAGCGATTCCGACTTCACGGAGTCGAGTTGCAGACTCCGATCCGGACTACGACGCACTTTATGAGGTCCGCTTGCTCTCGCGAGGTCGCTTCTCTTTGTATGCGCCATTGTAGCACGTGTGTAGCCCTACTCGTAAGGGCCATGATGACTTGACGTCATCCCCACCTTCCTCCAGTTTATCACTGGCAGTCTCCTTTGAGTTCCCGGCCGAACCGCTGGCAACAAAGGATAAGGGTTGCGCTCGTTGCGGGACTTAACCCAACATTTCACAACACGAGCTGACGACAGCCATGCAGCACCTGTCTCAGAGTTCCCGAAGGCACCAAAGCATCTCTGCTAAGTTCTCTGGATGTCAAGAGTAGGTAAGGTTCTTCGCGTTGCATCGAATTAAACCACATGCTCCACCGCTTGTGCGGGCCCCCGTCAATTCATTTGAGTTTTAACCTTGCGGCCGTACTCCCCAGGCGGTCGACTTAACGCGTTAGCTCCGGAAGCCACTCCTCAAGGGAACAACCTCCAAGTCGACATCGTTTACGGCGTGGACTACCAGGGTATCTAATCCTGTTTGCTCCCCACGCTTTCGCACCTGAGCGTCAGTCTTTGTCCAGGGGGCCGCCTTCGCCACCGGTATTCCTCCAGATCTCTACGCATTTCACCGCTACACCTGGAATTCTACCCCCCTCTACAAGACTCCAGCCTGCCAGTTTCGAATGCAGTTCCCAGGTTAAGCCCGGGGATTTCACATCCGACTTGACAGACCGCCTGCGTGCGCTTTACGCCCAGTAATTCCGATTAACGCTTGCACCCTCCGTATTACCGCGGCTGCTGGCACGGAGTTAGCCGGTGCTTCTTCTGCGGGTAACGTCAATCGGTGAAGTTATTAACTTCACCGCCTTCCTCCCCGCTGAAAGTACTTTACAACCCGAAGGCCTTCTTCATACACGCGGCATGGCTGCATCAGGCTTGCGCCCATTGTGCAATATTCCCCACTGCTGCCTCCCGTAGGAGTCTGGACCGTGTCTCAGTTCCAGTGTGGCTGGTCATCCTCTCAGACCAGCTAGGGATCGTCGCCTAGGTGAGCCATTACCCCACCTACTAGCTAATCCCATCTGGGCACATCCGATGGCGTGAGGCCCGAAGGTCCCCCACTTTGGTCTTGCGACGTTATGCGGTATTAGCTACCGTTTCCAGTAGTTATCCCCCTCCATCGGGCAGTTTCCCAGACATTACTCACCCGTCCGCCACTCGTCACCCGAGAGCAAGCTCTCTGTGCTACCGTTCGACTTGCATGTGTTAGGCCTGCCGCCAGCGTTCAATCTGAGCCATGATCAAACTCTTCAATTTAAGTTTGATTTGCTGAAACCAGTTCAGCGATGCTCATCTGTAAAACGTCATAATGAATTTCATTATGTGTTCACTCGTGAGGCTTTGATATTTTTTTGCGTCCGGAGACGCGGATATCAATCCTGCGAGTGCCCACACAGATTGTCTGATAAATTGTTAAAGAGCGTTGCGAACAGCGGCTGAACCGTCTGTCGCGAGGTGGCGTATACTACGCTACTCTCCTTCGGAGTCAAACACTTTTTTCAGCGTTTTTATCCGGCGGGATGAATTTCTTCACTCCCTGCCAAGCCGTCTGCGTTGCCGCTTTGCCGTCTCAGTGGTGGCGCATTATAGGGAGTTATTCGGAGGTGACAAGGGTTAATTGCAAATAAATTACTGTTCGACCTAAATTTCGCCACAACGCTGTATTTCACAACGATTTGCCTGGTAACTGCGCAAAATCCTGGGCAAAAAGCGCCACTTTATTCCAATCGGTGTATTCAACTTCTTTCGATGTATCGGTTTCCCCGCCGGTCATACGCATAATGAATTGAATCATGACGCGATCAAGCCAGCGATAACGCGGATAACGCAACGCCCCAGCGAAAACCGCACAGCAATCGGGTTGCCACGGTGACTGCTCCAGGAACTTGCGCGTATACGCATTGGTCTCTGGCGTACACTTATCTGCTTTACGCGCCGTCAGGTTGACACTAAAGAAGCCGCTCACCCGCTGCTGCAACTGTGCTTTGTGCTGGGTGACAAATTTCAGCAACGCCGGATTGAAATGGCCATAGCGGATCGAAGCACCAATCAGCACGCGATCATACTGCAACCAATCAATCTGCTGCGCCTGCAGTAAATCGATCACGTCACACAGTTGATGCGGCACTAACGTCTGCGCAATGCGCGCGGCAATGTCACGGGTTTGCCCATCGCGGCTGGAATACAGAATCAACGCTTTCATTACTCAATCCTATTTTATTATTCGCGCCAGAAGGTCGGCGTGAACAGCACCAGCAGCGTGAACACTTCAAGGCGTCCAAACAGCATGGTTAAAATCAAAATCCACTTCGCGACATCATTCATTGAAGTGAAGTTGTCTGCTACCACACCCAAACCGGGCCCGAGGTTATTCAGGGTCGCGGCCACGGCAGCAAAAGCCGAGAAGTCATCCACGCCGGTGGCGATGATCGCCAACATGCTGAGCAGGAACACCAGCGCATAAGCTGAGAAGAAACCCCACACCGCTTCGAGGATACGTTCCGGCAGCGCGCGATTACCCAACTTGATGGTGTAAACCGCATTCGGGTGCACCAATCGCTTCAGTTCACGCGAACCCTGTTTGAACAGCAGAAGAATGCGAATCACCTTCAAACCGCCGCCGGTTGAACCCGCCATGCCGCCGATAAAAGCCGAGCACAGTAGCAGCACCGGCAGGAACAGCGGCCAGCGCGCAATGCTGTCGGTGGTAAAACCGGCCGTGGTCGCCATTGATACCACCTGGAAAAACGCCTGATTCAGCGTTTGCCAGCCGCTGGCGTACACATTGTGGAACCACAACACTATGGTACAGATCAGCACTAAGGTCAGTTGTACGCCAATAAACATGCGGAATTCGGGATCGCGCCAGTACACTTTCAGGTTGCGACCACTTAATAAAGAGAAGTGCAGGCCATAGTTACAGCCCGAGATCAGCAGAAATACCGCGACAATGGTGTTGATAGTTGGGCTATTAAAGTAGCCGATGCTGGCATCATGGGTTGAGAACCCGCCAATCGCGATCGTCGAGAAGCTATGGCCGATAGCATCAAACATCGGCATGCCCGCCAGCCACAGCGCCACCGCGCACGCCACGGTGAGCAATACGTAGATCAGCCACAGCGTTTTAGCTGTTTCCGCGATACGCGGGCGCATCTTGTTATCTTTCAACGGTCCCGGCATTTCGGCGCGATAGAGCTGCATGCCACCCACGCCCAGAATGGGCAGAATCGCCACCGCCAGCACAATGATCCCCATCCCGCCGAGCCACTGCAGCATCTGACGATAGAACAAAATCGCTTTAGGCAACGTATCCAGTCCCACCAGCGTGGTGGCGCCGGTGGTAGTGAGGCCAGAGAAGGACTCAAAGAAGGCATCAGTGATTGAGAGATGCGGCTGCTCGGCGAAGATAAACGGCATCGCACCGACGCTGCCCAACACGGTCCAGAACAGCACCACGATAAGGAAGCCTTCGCGCGGCTTGAGTTCGGTTTTCTGCTTGCGGTTTGGCCACCACAGCAGTGAACCGATAACGATCGCCATCATAAAGGTCTGACTGAACGCGCGCCCGGCACCATCACGGTAAATCAAGGCGACGAGGCCCGGTAAAATCATGGTCACCGAGAACAGAATCACCAGCAGGCCCACGATGCGGGTAATGGCGCGAAAATGCATTCAGCCGTTTCCTTTAAACAGAAGCTTTTAGTTTGTCAGCGGGATGAGCGTCAGCGCGCCCCGGCTGTAATCAGAGAGGTTTTGGCGAAAGCCATCAATCTGCGCATGCGGCAACGCTAAACGCAGCGCAATACGATCCTGATAATGGCTCTCTTCTATAATGCCGTCAAAACGTTGCAGCAAGCGTTCGATGTCGCTGAGTTGGGCGTAATCGCACTGCAGAGTAAAAGATTCCATCGGCACTTTACGCTGACGCGCCAGTTGCTTCAGCCCTTGCTGCACGCCGCCGCCATAAGCTTTTACCAGGCCGCCGGTGCCCAGCATGATGCCGCCATAATAACGCACTACCACCGCGGTGATCTCACCGACACCGCTACCCATCAGCTGGGCCAGCATCGGTTTGCCCGCGGTGCCAGAAGGTTCGCCATCATCGGAGAAACCCAGCTGCTGCGAATCATCCGGCGCACCCGCCACCCACGCCCAGCAGTGATGCCGCGCGGTAGGATGTTCCTGCTTCACCTGCTGCACAAACGCGCGCGCTGCTTCCACGCCGGCCGTGTGCGCCAGCAAGGTGATGAAGCGGCTTTTCTTAATGGTTTCCTCGCTGAGACTTACGGCCTGAGCGGGAATGTCGTAAGCATCCATCAGGCAAGGTGCAGGTCGCGCGTCATGTTTTCAATGCGATTAGCGTGAACCACCACGTTATCCTCGATACGAATACCGCCGTAAGGTTTCAGTGCATCAATTGCCGCCCAGTCAAAGTATTGGCTGAACATGCCGCCGCGCAGCTTCGTCAGCAGCGAATCGATAATATAGAAGCCCGGTTCGATAGTCAGCACCATGCCAGGTTCCAGCACGCGCGTACAACGCAAATACGGATATTGCGACGGTGCCGCCAGATGCGTACCGTTGTCATCCTGCATGAAGCCAGCCACATCGTGCACCTGCAGGCCGAGCGGATGTCCAAGGCCGTGCGGCATAAACGGACCGGTTAAATCTTCCGCCACCAGCGTCTCTTCAGTCAGGCCTTTCACCAACTCGAACTTCAGCAGCAGACGCGCAATGCGCTGATGCATCTGCAGATGATAATCGGTATAGCGCACGCCGGCCTTCAAGGTGGCGATCAGCGCCAGCTCTTCCTTGTTCATCGCCGCAACCATGTCGGCATAGCGCGATTTGCTCTGCGCCGCGTAGCTGCGCGTCAGGTCAGCGGCGTAACCGAGGTATTCCGCACCGGCGTCAATCAGGAAGCTGTGGCGTTTGGCCGGCAGCTGATGATCCAGTTTGGTGTAGTGCAGCACCGCGGCATGTTCATTGAGCGCAATGATGTTGCCATAAGGCACATCGGTATCGCGATGGCCGGTTGCGGTCAGATAGGCGATATTGATATCGAACTCGCTCATGCCAGAGAAGAACGCCTCTTTGGCAGCGCGATGGCCCGCCACCGCAAGCTTTTGCGCTTCGCGCATACACGCCAGTTCGTAGTCGGTTTTGATACTGCGATGATAATGCAGGAAATCGATCACGCCTTTCGGGTTCACCTGCTCGCTGTTAATACCGAGCTGGGAAGCGCGTGACGGCACCGGACCGATATAGGCCACGTTCTCGCGCTGTGCTGGCAGCAGCTGCGCGATCTCATCGGCACTCTTCAGGCCAATCACCTCCACGTCGTTAGTCCAGAAGCTGTTAGGCAGCGGCTCAACGTTGTGCCAGTAATCAACCGGCGAATAGAACCACAGCTTGGGTTTATTCACGCCATCAATCCATAACCAGCAGTTTGGCACCTGCGTCACCGGCACCCACGCTTTGAACTGGGGATTCACCTTAAACGGATAGTCGTGATCGTCGAGAAAAACGGTCAACAGCTCGCCGGAATGAATCAGCATGGCATCAAGCTTAAAGCGAGCCAGCACCTGCTGCGCTCGCTGCTGCAGCGTATTGATGTGCGCGTGATACAGGGTTTTCAGTGAATCCATGGACTTGTCTCCGATGTCGCGAAAGTGGCCGCAGTGTAGCACAGCCGTGTTAGCGATGCCGTGCTGCGCACGCTGTGATCGTTGTATCAAATAATCAAACTCTCGTTTGCAAATAATTAACATCACACTCACACTCCAACTCATCTGGTATGACCAGATCAACTTTCGCGGTTTCAGGAGACGGACATGCTCTACCAAGGCGATACCCTTTCAGTTCACTGGCTTGACGACGGCATCGCCGAGCTGGTTTTCGATGCGCCCGGTTCGGTGAACAAACTCGATACCAAAACCGTTGCCTCGTTGGGCGAGGCATTAAGCGTATTGGAACAGCAACCCGCGCTGCGCGGCCTGTTGCTCTCGTCGGCCAAACCGGCATTTATCGTTGGTGCCGACATCACAGAATTCCTGTCGCTGTTTGATGCGCCAGAAGAGAAGCTGAGCCAGTGGCTGGCGTTTGCCAACAGCATCTTCAATCGTTTAGAAGATTTGCCTGTGCCCACCGTGGCCGCCATCGACGGCTATGCGCTGGGCGGCGGCTGTGAATGCATACTGGCGACCGACTTCCGCATTGCCACGCCGACCGCACGCATTGGCCTGCCGGAAACCAAACTGGGCATTATGCCGGGCTTCGGCGGCAGCGTGCGCTTGCCGCGCCTGCTTGGCGCCGATAGCGCGATGGAGATTATCGCCGCCGGTAAAGATGTTGATGGCAGCAGCGCCCTGAAACTCGGTTTGGTGGATGCGGTGGTCAGCAGCGACAAACTACGTGCCGCTGCGCTGACCGTATTGCAGGACGCCATCGTGCAGGGCAACTGGCAGACACGCCGCGCGCCGAAGCTGGCACCGCTGAAACTCAGCCCGATTGAAGCCGCCATGAGCTTCACCATCGCCAAAAGCATGGTGCTGCAAACCGCGGGCAAACACTATCCGGCACCGATCACCGCCATCAAAACCATTGAAGCTGCCGCCAGCCTCGGACGTGATGATGCGCTGAAGCTGGAAACCGCCGCGTTTGTGCCGCTGGCGCAGAGCGATGTGGCACGCGCGCTGGTCGGTATCTTCCTGAACGATCAGTACGTCAAAGGCCTGGCGAAAAAGCACAGCAGTGCAGCCGTTACGCCGCAGCAAGCGGCAGTATTAGGCGCAGGCATTATGGGCGGCGGCATTGCTTATCAATCGGCATGGAAAGGCGTGCCGGTGATGATGAAAGATATCAATCCGCAGGCGTTAACGCTGGGCATGACCGAAGCCAGCAAGCTGCTGAACAAACAGCTGGAGCGCGGCAAAATTGACGGCGCGAAACTGGCGAGCGTACTCACCACCATTCAGCCCACGCTGGATTACGCCGGATTCGAACGCACCGACGTGGTGGTAGAAGCGGTAGTAGAGAATCCGCAGATCAAAGCCAAAGTGCTGGCAGAGACCGAACAGCATCTGCGCGAGGACGCCATTCTCGCCTCCAACACCTCAACCATTCCGATTAGCCAGCTGGCGCAAGCCCTGAAACGTCCGGAAAACTTCTGCGGCATGCACTTCTTCAATCCGGTGCCGCGTATGCCGCTGGTTGAAGTGATTCGCGGTGAGAAAACCTCAGAAGCGACCCTCAGCAAAGTGGTGGCCTGGGCGAGCAAAATGGGCAAGACGCCGATTGTGGTGAATGACTGTCCCGGCTTCTTTGTGAATCGCGTGCTGTTCCCCTACTTCGCCGCCTTCAGCCTGCTGCTGCGCGACGGCGCGGATTTCCGTCAGATCGATAAAGTAATGGAAAAACAGTTCGGCTGGCCGATGGGCCCCGCGTGGCTGCTGGATGTGGTCGGCATTGATACCGCGCATCACGCTCAACAGGTGATGGCGCAAGGTTTCCCGTCTCGCATGCAGAAAGATTATCGCGACGCGATCGACGTGCTGTTTGACGCCAAACGTTACGGCCAGAAAAACGGTCAGGGCTTTTACCGCTGGGAGCAGGATAAAAAAGGGAAAGCGCAGAAGAGAGCCGATGCGGCTGTCGATGCGCTGCTGGAACCGATTTGCCAGCCGAAGCGCGTGTTCAGCGATGACGAGATCGCCAACCGCATGATGCTGCCGATGCTCAACGAAGTGGTGCGCTGCCTCGAAGAGAAGATCATCGCTTCACCGGCCGAAGCTGATATGGCGCTGGTGTACGGTTTAGGCTTCCCGCCGTTCCGTGGCGGCGCGTTCCGCTACATGGATACGCTGGGCAACAGCAACGTGGTCGATCAGGCCAAACGTTATACCGCGCTCGGCCCGCTGTATGCGCTGCCGGAGCTGCTGTTGCAAAAAGCCCATCAGCATCAGAGCTGGTATCCCGCGGTGCAACCGATTGACGAAGCGGCGCTGCAAAGTGCCTGAGGTAATGAAAATGGAAAAAGTGGTGATTGTTGATGCGGTCCGCACACCGATGGGCCGCTCCAAAGGCGGCGCGTTTCGTCAGGTACGGGCGGAAGATCTCTCGGCGCATTTGATGCGCGAGCTGCTGAGCCGCAACCCGGCGGTTGATCCCGCCACGCTGGACGACATTATCTGGGGCTGCGTGCAGCAGACGCTGGAGCAAGGCTTCAACATTGCACGTAACGCCGCGCTGCTGGCGGAGATCCCGCATCGCGTACCTGCCAGCACCGTCAACCGCCTGTGCGGTTCGTCGATGCAGGCGCTGCACGACGCGGCACGCGCGATTATGGTTGGCGATGCGCACAGCTGCCTGATTGGCGGTGTAGAACATATGGGCCACGTGCCGATGAGCCACGGCGTGGATTTCCATCCGGGCCTGGGTCGCACGGTAGCAAAAGCGGCGGGCATGATGGGGTTAACCGCCGAGATGCTGGCGCGCATGCATCACATTACGCGTGAGCAGCAGGATGCTTTTGCGCTGCGTTCGCACCAGCGTGCGTGGGCGGCAACTCAACGTGGCGATTTCAAGCGTGAGATTGTGGCGACCTACGGCCACGACGCCGACGGCGTGTTGAAGCGCTTTGAGAGCGACGAAGTGATCCGCGAAGAGACCAGCCTCGAAGGATTGGCTGCGCTGCGCCCGGCATTCGATCCGGTCAACGGCACCGTGACCGCAGGCAGCTCATCCGCGCTTTCCGACGGCGCAGCCGCGATGTTGATCATGAGTGAAAGCCGCGCACGCGAACTCGGTCTGACAGCGCGCGCGCGCATTCGCAGCATGGCGGTGGTGGGCTGCGATCCGTCGATTATGGGTTACGGTCCGGTTCCCGCCAGCAAGCTGGCGCTCAAGCGCGCCGGTTTGAGCGTGCAGGATATCGACCTGTTCGAGTTCAACGAGGCTTTTGCCGCACAGGCGCTGCCGTGCATCAAAGACATGGGCTTGCTGGAACAGCTGGATGAGAAAGTGAATTTGAATGGCGGCGCGATTGCGCTCGGTCATCCGCTGGGATGTTCCGGCGCGCGTATCAGTACTACGCTGCTGAATCTGATGGAACGTCGCGATGCGCAATTTGGTCTGGCGACCATGTGCATTGGCTTAGGCCAGGGCATCGCCACGGTGTTCGAACGAGTTTAATACGTTAATGTTGCACGTGTTACCGCCCTTTCGGGCGGTTTTTTTACGCAATACATTGCGCCGCGACGAATCCGTGCACATCATCGTAGCGGCGCGATTTATCGCGTTCTGTTGACCTCAAATAAAGGCAAACGCATCGCCAAACATCTGCGCTTCCAGCGCACCGCGCTCGGCGCAGAAACGCTCACGCGCAATCTTCGCCATCTCAAAACGACCGGCAATATAGATATCGTGCTCGCTAAGCGATGCGAAATCCTGCATCACCGCCGTCAGTACCGTGCCGCTGCGTCCGGTCCAGTCATCCGCCGGTTGTTCAACCACCGGGATCACTTTCAGGTTCGGATGCTTCACCGCCAGCGCATTCAGCTCATCCAGATCGTACAGATGCATCAGCTCACGGCCGCCCCAGTAAATCGCAATCTCGCGATCGGGTTGCTGTGCCAGCGCGGTCAGCAGAATAGAACGCGCATAGGAGAAGCCGGTACCGCCCGCGATCAGAATGATCGGACGCTCGCTATCTTCACGCAGCCAGGCATCTCCGTGCGGCATATCAACCGTAATCTGGCGATCGTTCTTGATGCGGTCCATCACCGCCATCGCGTAGAGATTGAGATCCGACGCGCCGATGTGCAGCTCAATGATGTCCTTTTCCATTGGCGTAGAAGCCAGCGAAAACGGGCGCTTATCGCGCTCATCCATCACCACCATCAAATACTGTCCGGCGCGGAAGTTAAAATCCGCCGCCGGAATTAAACGAACGCGGTAAACCGTGTCCGTAATCGCTTCAACCGAAGTTACTTTGCAGCTTAACGTTGTCATGCGTTCCCTTTTTCTTCGGGTCTAATTGGTCTGCCGCCGTTAGCGCTGCGGCGGCTCGGCAAAGATAGCTAACTCATCCCAAATGGCGTCAATGCGCGCGGTCACCGCCGGATCTTTCACAATCGGCGTGCCCCACTCGCGCGTGGTTTCGCCCGGCCACTTATTGGTCGCATCAAGTCCCATCTTCGAGCCTAAGCCGGAAACCGGCGAGGCGAAGTCGAGATAATCGATGGGCGTGTTCTCAACCAGCACCGTATCGCGCGCCGGATCCATGCGTGTGGTAATCGCCCAAATCACATCATTCCAGTCACGCGCGTTGACGTCGTCATCGCACACAATCACAAACTTGGTGTACATGAACTGCCGCAGGAACGACCACACGCCGAACATCACGCGCTTGGCGTGACCCGCGTACTGTTTCTTGATCGTCACTACCGCGAGGCGATATGAGCAGCCTTCCGGCGGCAGATAGAAATCAACGATCTCCGGGAACTGCTTGATCAGAATCGGCACCAGCACTTCATTGAGCGCCACGCCCAACACCGCCGGTTCATCCGGTGGACGTCCGGTGTAGGTTGAATGATAAATCGGGTTGCGACGTTGCGTTACGTGCGTCACGGTAAACACCGGGAAGCTATCTACTTCATTGTAGTAGCCTGTGTGGTCGCCGTACGGACCTTCCGGCGCGACATCGCCCGGCTCGATATAACCTTCCAGCACGATTTCCGCGCTGGCCGGCACTTCGAGTTCGTTCGAAACGCACTTCACCACTTCGGTTTTGTTACCGCGCAGCAAACCGGCAAAGGCGTATTCGGAGAGTGTATCCGGCACCGGCGTTACCGCGCCGAGAATGGTGGCAGGATCGGCGCCCAGCGCCACCGACACCGGGAAACGTTCGCCCGGATGCGCTTTACACCACTCCTGGAAATCCAGCGCGCCGCCGCGATGCGACAGCCAGCGCATAATCACGCGGTTCTTGCCGATCACCTGCTGACGATAGATACCCAGATTTTGTCGCTCTTTATGCGGGCCGCGCGTGACGGTTAATCCCCACGTAATCAGCGGCGCAGCATCGCCCGGCCAGCATTTCATCACCGGAATGCGCGACAGATCGACGTCATCGCCGCTGAAAATCTCTTCCTGGCACGGCGCATTGCGCAGACGCTTGGTTGGCATGTTCAGCACTTGCTTGAACTGCGGCATCTTATCAAACAGATCGCGGAAGCCTTTTGGCGGCTCCGGCTCTTTCAGGAACGCCAGCAGCTTGCCTACTTCACGCAGCGCACTGACCTCTTCCTGGCCCATGCCCATCGCCACGCGTTTGGGTGTGCCAAACAGATTACACAGCACCGGCATGTCGTACCCTTTCGGGTTTTCGAACAGCAGCGCCGGGCCGCCGGCGCGCAGCGTGCGGTCGGCAATTTCCGTCATCTCTAACTCAGGATCGATCTCCTGAGTGATGCGCTTTAACTCGCCACGCTGTTCCAGCAATGCGAGGAAGTCTCGTAAATCCTGATATTTCATGCGGCTTTAGCTTTCCGGCCAGAGTGAAACGCCATTATAGAGGCGTTTTACGCTGACATGTTGAGGTTTTGCGTCAGGCAGGCTGACAGGAAAACGGCACCAGCGACTGAATCGCCAATACATCGTGATAAGCAGTAATCGGCTCGCCGTGACGGAACACTTTGAAGTCTTCACCGCGTGCGCTGTAGTAACGCAGGCGATTTTCGCTCACGTGCAGGAAGCTGGCTTCACGCAGCGCAATCACCGATTCATGCGGATTCACGGCACAGAACTCGGCCAGTCGTTCATCACGCGTTTCGCCCATATGGCCGCTGACGTGCGCATCAAGATAATGCGGATTGATCTGCACCGGGAACAAACCCAGCGCGGGCAACACTACGCTGCTGCGCACCGGCATATCATTGGTGGTGCGAATGGAAGGCGTTGCCACATTGCAACCGGCGCTCCAGCCGACGTACGGCACATCACGCTCGCGCACCGCGCGTTGGATAGCGACGATCAAGCCGTGCTCGTGCAGCATTTGATTGAGGAACCAGGTATTTCCGCCGCTCACCAGAATCAGCTCAGCTTGTTCAATCGCCGCAACGGGCGATGCAAACTCGTGCACGGTGCGCACGTCAATGCCTAACGACGCGGATAAGTCCTGCGCGCGCTGCGCGTGATCGCCACGAATAATCGCGTACGGTACCAGCACCGCCGAAGTGATGCCGCGCTGGGCGATCATCGCATGCAGCTGCGGGTGGGCGTAACTTAACAGCGGCGCATCGTCAGCCACTTTACCGTTACTCAACAGGAACAGTTCCATCAGCCACTCCTTTTCAATCGAAAGATGGGGAGGGAGTCTGATACAGATGGTCGCCGGCCGTCAATTTTCTTGCAAGAAAGCGTAAATAAGCCGCATCAATCGGATAAATCGTAGTGAAATTGTTTTCAGCGCCCGGTTTCCACCCGCCGATGCGCTATAACTCTGACAACTGATTTGATATTCTTAGCGTCCATTATTTGGGAGCGGTTATGGAATCCTGGTACTTACTCTATTGCAAACGTGGACAACTGTTGCGCGCGAAAGAGCATCTTGAGCGGCAAGAGGTGAATTGCCTCAGCCCGATGATCGCTCTGGAGAAGATTGTGCGCGGTAAACGCACCACCGTGAGTGAGCCGCTGTTTCCCAACTATCTGTTTATCGAATTCGATCCCGAAGCGATTCACACCACCACCATCAGCAGCACGCGCGGCGTCAGCCACTTCGTGCGCTTTGGCACCATGCCGGCCACCGTATCAAATGATGTGATCGAAGCGCTGCAAACCGACGTGCCGCAGATCGTGCTTGATGCGGAAACCCCGCAAAGCGGTGATGAAGTGATCATCACCGATGGCACGTTCGAAGGATTGCGCGCCATTTTTGCCGAGCCGGATGGTGAAACGCGCTCCGTTTTGCTGCTCAACATGCTGAACAAACAGGTGATGCGCAGCGTGGATAACAAACAGTTCCGTAAACTCTAAGCGAGTTTAAACAGCTGACGCGCGTTGAGATTAACCTGCGCGCCCAGCGCTTCCGCCTCCTCGCCACGCCAGTTCGCCACCTGCTGCACAATATGCGGCAGGAAGCATGGCTCATTGCGGCGCGAAGTGGGACGCGGATGCATGTCGCGCGGCAGTAAATACGGTGCGTCGGTTTCCAGTAACAGGCGCTCAGCCGGAATCAGCGGCAGCAATTCACGCAGTTCCATACCGCGACGCTCGTCGCATACCCAACCGGTAATGCCCACCGACAATCCCAGCGCCAGACACGCTTGCAGCTCGTCACGCGTACCAGTAAAGCAGTGCACGACTGCACCAACCAGCTTCGGTAGCCACGGCTCAAGTACTGCAACAAAACGATCGTGCGCTTCACGGCAATGCAAAAACACCGGCAGCTGCAGCTCAGCGGCCAACGCCAGCTGCGCATCGAAAGCGTATTCCTGCTGATCGTGGGCCGAAAGATTGCGATTGAAATCCAGCCCACATTCGCCAATCGCGACCACCTGCTCACTTTCCGCCAGGCGACGCAAGGTATTCGCGGTTTCCGCCGACCATTCACTGGCATGGTGCGGATGGACGCCGGCGGTTGACCAGCAATAGCCCGCGTGCAATGCCGCCAGCTGCCGCGCCTGCTGGCTCTCCAGCGCGTTGGTTCCGGTAATTAACAGGCCGGTGACGCCTGCTTCGCGCGCACGTTTTACCACCTGCTCGCGATCTTTTGCGAATTGCGTGCTGGTCAGGTTTACACCGATATCAAACATGTCTTCTCCCCAATAAAAAACCGCCCAACGGGGCGGTTTAGATTCATCTTCCCGCGCGCTGCGGGATGCCCTGCATTAAGGACATCAGGATTCGGTGTTGTGTTCCTCATCCGAAGACTGACGTCCTTTACCCACATAGTAGCGGGAGAAGAATACGCCGACTTCAAACAGGCAGTACATCGGAATAGCGAGCAAAGTTTGCGAGAAAACATCCGGCGGTGTGAGCAACATCCCAACCACGAACGCGCCAACCAACATATAAGGACGTTTCTTTTTCAGATCTTCTGGTGAAGTTATGCCGGTCCAGCACAGCAGCACAATCGCAATCGGCACCTCAAACGCCACACCGAAGGCCATGAAAATCGTCATGACGAAGTCGAGGTAGTTGGTGATATCCGTCGCGATGGTCACGCCTTGCGGCGCGGTTTTGGCGAAGAAGCCAAACGCCAGCGGGAACACGATGAAGTAAGCAAACGCCACGCCGACGTAAAACAGCAGCGTACTGGAGAACAGCAGCGGCATCACCAGTTTGCGTTCGTGGCGATAGAGCGCGGGCGCCACAAACGCCCACACCTGATACAAAATCACCGGCACGGCCAGAAACACCGAAACGATGATGGTCAGCTTGATCGGCGTGAAGAATGGCGATGCGACGTCGGTAGCGATCATGCTCGCCCCGGCTGGCATCTGGCTGATCAGCGGCGACGCGACCAGATGGTAGATATCATTCGCGAAATAGACCAGACACAAAAAGATGACTAAAACAGCGATGATGCAATTCAACAAACGCTTGCGCAGCTCAATCAAATGGCTAATGAGCGGTTGGGTATCTTCAACGGCCATGTTTATCGTTCATCTTTTACGAGAGAAGTCTTCGCGGTGCTTTCAGGAGCACTGGCGACGGGAGGGGTTTCTGCGGCAGAGATTTCGTCAGTAGGCTGCGGAGTCTGTGCAGGCGCACTGGTTTGATGTTCTGCTGCTGCGGGCGTGACCGCAGGTGAAGTCACGGGCTGCACGGCGGCTGGCGGAGTCTGATGAATAGTGTTGGCTTCATCTTCCTCTTTTTCGAGATCGATACTCTGCTGCACCGAACGCTTCATGGAGTCGGCGGTTTTACGCAGTTCTTCCATCGACTCTTTCAGCTCGGGTGACAACGTGCCACGGCCCGCTTCTTCCACCTTTTTCAGGCTGTCCTGCAATTCCTGCAGTTTCAACTCTTGCGCCAGTTCGTTTTGTACATTCGCGGCCAGCGAGCGAATGGCTCTGATCCAGCCGACGACGGTTTTCACCGCAACCGGTAACCGCTGCGGGCCAAGCACAATCAGCCCGATCACGAACACTAATACCAGTTCACTAAAACCAATGTCGAACACAGTTATACCTGCTTGTCGTTCCGGGCGTCGTCTTTAGTCGCCGTGGTTTGCTGTTTGTCTGCCAGAGTTTTGGCGTTAAAGTCAGCATCCTGCTCTTTCGGTTGATCCTTTTTATCGTCTTCATCGCCCATAGCTTTTTTGAAGCCACGAATGGAAGATCCTAAATCCGAACCCAGGTTGCGAAGCTTGTTGGTACCGAACAGAAGAACAACAATGACGGCAATGATTAACAATTGCCAAATACTGATACCGCCCATGAGATATGCCTCTGATATTCTGTGAAAAACTGTTGACTGTAACGCACAGAAAGCCCGTATGATTTCGGGCTTTAGCTTGCGACATTACGCGATTTGCACCAGGCAGACAATCAGTTTGTCTTGCGCCAGCCAATAAGCCAGGTGACGATGCCAGCGGCCATTAATAGCGCCGGGAAGAAATCCCAATCCGGTCGACTTAACAGCACGGCGGTGCCACTTAATAACAGTGTAGCGCCTACACCAAACAGATAGCGCGCCTGATGATTGCGTGTTCGCTGTACGTTTAAATCGGTGACGAGTTTATCGACGCTGTGCTTCAATAATTTGTGCTGGCGCATGCTGTCGTAAAATAGCTCCGGCAACTCTGGCAGTTTTTCCGCCCAGTATGGCGCTTTCTCTTTCACCGCCCGCAAAATCGCCGGGATACCAATTTGATCTTTGATCCAATCTTCGAGGAACGGCTTAGCCGTTTTCCACAGGTCAAGCTGCGGATAGAGCTGGCGGCCAATCCCTTCAATATACAGCAGCGTCTTCTGCAACAGCACCAGCTGCGGCTGCACTTCCATATTAAAGCGACGCGCGGTGTTGAACAGGTTCAGCAGCACGTGGCCAAACGAAATCTCTGCCAGCGGCTTTTCGAAAATCGGCTCACACACGGTACGAATGGCAAACTCAAAGTCTTCGACGTTGGTATCGGCCGGTACCCAGCCAGAATCCACATGCAGCTCGGCCACTTTGCGGTAATCGCGGTTAAAGAAGGCGATGAAGTTCTCGGCCAGATAGCGCTTATCTTCTTTGTTCAGCGAACCGACAATACCGCAGTCGATGCCGATGTATTGCGGATCTTCCGGGTGATCGTAGCTGACGAAGATATTGCCGGGATGCATATCGGCATGGAAGAAGCTGTCGCGGAATACCTGGGTGAAGAACACTTGCACACCGCGCTCGGCCAGCAGTTTCATGTTAACGCCGTGCTGCTCCAGCGTGGCGATATCTGAAATCGGAATGCCGTAAATGCGCTCCATCACCATCATCGATTCGCTGCAATAATCAGAGAACACTTCCGGCACATACAGCATGCGGCTTTGGTCAAAATTACGACGCAGCTGGATGGCGTTCGCCGCTTCACGCAGCAGATTCAGCTCATCAATTAAGGTCTTTTCGTAATCGCGCACCACTTCCACCGGACGCAGACGACGACCATCCGGCAACAAACGCGGCACCCACCGCGCCAGACGGTAAATCAGTCGCATATCGGCTCTGATCACCGGCAGGATGTCGGGACGAATCACTTTGATCACCACCGCGCGGCCATTGGATTTCAGCGTCGCGGTATGCACCTGCGCGATAGAAGCCGAGGCCAGCGGTTTGATATCGAAGTCTTCAAACCAGGTTTCCACCGGGCCGCCAATCGACTTTTCAATCTGCTGCTTGGCTTTCACGCCATCAAATGGCGCAACTCGGTCCTGCAGCACCGCCAGTTCATCGGCAATCGCCGGTGGGAACAGATCGCGACGCGTCGAGAGCATTTGACCGAATTTGATCCACACCGGCCCCAACTGCTCCATCGCTAAACGGATGCGCACGCCGGCGGAAGCGTCTTTATGTTGGTTAGGGATCCAGAAGATGCAACGCCGCCACAAGCGTAAAAGCAGCGTGAAGCGCATGCGGGGAATCAGTTCATCAAGGCCGTAAGTCAGAAAGATCTTGATGATGAAGTATAAGCGCCGAATTTCTCCCAGCGTCATTTCGCCTCCAGCTGTGCCAAACGCGTTTCAAACGCATTGAGCGAACGTTCTATCGCTTCCACTTCCTCGCAAAACCATGCCAGTTCCAGTGCGCCCGGCGCAACGCGCCACTCTTCCGTCAGCACCTGACCAAGATAATCCTGGCGGCGGATGAACTGCTGCTGCACGAACTTCAGCGCCTGCTGTGCGGCCTGGCTTACGCCTTGCGCAGCGATATCGCCAATCCACGGTGCAAGATATTCCGCCGGATCCAGCTCGGCGAGATCCATCAGTGCGGAGAATTGCTGTACCACCTGCAAGTCGCCGTCCACCTCCAGTTCACCGCTACGAATCAGGCTGGTGAGCTGCTGGCGATCGCGCAGTTTCGGCAAAGTACTGACACGCAAACTCACCGTGCAGTCGCTGTTGTCTTGCCAATCACTCAGCACATCGAGTTGCGATTCGCTAAATACCAGCACCAAAGGAAAATCGAGCTCTTGCAGACGCAGCATCAATACCTTGCCAGCCAAACGCTGGCGTGCGGCTTTCAGGCTGCGATCGCGATAGAGAACACGGTTCAGGGCGGTCTCAAGACCGCCGGTGATGAGAGGAGTTAAAGTCATGATGGATTAGAATTTAAATCCGCGATGCAGCGCGACAATACCGCCAGTCATGTTGAAGTAGGTGGTATTTTCAAAGCCCGCATCGTTCATCATCGCTTTCAGGGTTTCCTGATCGGGATGCATACGAATCGACTCCGCCAGATAGCGATAGCTTTCAGCGTCTTGCGCCACCAGCTGACCAATACGCGGCAGAATGTGGAATGAATAGGTATCGTAAGCTTTGCTGAGCGGCTCCAGCAACGGCTTCGAGAACTCCAGCACCAGCAGACGTCCGCCTGGCTTCAGCACGCGAAACATCGATGCCAGCGCTTTCTCTTTTTCGGTCACATTACGCAAGCCGAACGAGATGGTGATGCAATCGAAGTAGTTATCCGGGAATGGCAGCGCTTCGGCATTCGCCTGCACATAGCTGACATTGCCCGACACGCCGAGATTGCGCAGCTTTTCGCGGCCCATCTTCAGCATCGAACTATTGATGTCTGCCAGCACAACCTGGCCGGTTTCGCCCACCAGACGTGAGAATTTTGCCGTGAGATCGCCGGTACCACCCGCCAGATCCAACACGCGCTGACCGCGGCGCACGCCGCTGCTGTCAATGGTAAAACGCTTCCAGACACGATGGATGCCAAACGACATCAAATCGTTCATCAGGTCATATTTTGCCGCGACGGAGTGAAACACGTCCGCAACTTTATCGGCCTTTTCGCTTTTCGCGACGGTCTGGAAGCCAAAATGGGTAGTTTCCTGCTGTGATTCATCTGCCATCGGTTTTACCTGTTCCACAAACAATTCTTGCCGAAGTGTATCAGAGTCGCGCTACACGAGCACGCGACCACCGTGCTATTCGTTGATGCGGCGCAGCGAGTCTGTTGTTGGTTCTGCAACGTTTTCATCCTCGGTGCGATCGTCTGCCCAATCTTCATCCGCTTCTTCCGGCTGCGCTTGTTCAACCAGTTGCGGATTAATCGGACGTTTGATCTCCACGCCAAGCGAACGGAACGCTTCACTTTGTGCGATCAGATTGCCGCGCCCTTCAGACAGCTTTTTCATCGCCTGATGATAGCTTTGCTGCGCTTTGTCGAGATTGTGCCCGATGCCACTCATGTCATCGACAAACAGCCGCATTTTGTCGTACAGCCGCGTTGCCCGGTCGGCGATGCGCTGTGCGTTGCGGCTTTGATGCTCATAACGCCAGAGGTTATTAATAGTACGTAGCGCCACCAGCAACGTGGTCGGGCTGACCAGCATGATGTTCTGCTGTAACGCTTCGCTGATCAGCTCGGGCTGACGATCAATCGCCAGCAGAAACGCCGGTTCCACCGGGATAAACATCAATACATAATCCAGAGAGCGTAAACCGGGCAATTGTTGGTAATCTTTACGGCTCAGCAGGCGAATGTGTCCGCGCATGGCGCTAATGTGTTCCTGAATCGCCTGCTCACGCGTGGCTTCATCGTCGGCATTGAAGTAGCGCTCGTAGGCAACCAGCGTCATTTTGGCGTCAATCACCACATCTTTACCCTGCGGCAAACGCACGATCACATCCGGTTGCATCCTGCCCTGCTGTTCCAGCTGCACGCTAACCTGCGTTTGGTATTCGTAGCCTTCACGCAGGCCAGACGCTTCCAGCACGCGGGCCAATACCACTTCGCCCCAGTTTCCCTGAATTTTATTGTCGCCTTTTAGCGCTTTAGTAAGATTGACCGCTTCCTGCGCCATCTGTGCGTTGAGTTGCTGTAGCTGGCGAATTTCGTGGGTCAGCGTGTGACGTTCACGCGCTTCCAGGCCAAAGCTGTCGGTGACCTGACGGCGGAAACCGTCCAGCTGTTCGCGCAGCGGACCAATCAGACTATTCAGACTTTGACGGTTTTGTTCATCGACGCGCCGCCCGCTGTTTTCGAAGATGCGATTGGCGAGATTTTCAAACTGCGCGCTGAGGCGCTGTTCGCTGTTGGTCAGTAGTCGCTGCTTCTCTTCTGCACCGTAGCGCGTCTCTTCAAGACGAATGGTCACTTCGCGCAGTTCGGCTTCCTGCGCGCTGTTCACTTCAAGCTGATTTCGCAGTTCACGGCTGAGTTGTTCACTTTCGCCGCGCCAGTAATCAAGCTGCTGCAAACGTTCCTGCGCACCGCTCAGTGCACCGTGTAGCTGGCGCATCTCCTGTTCGCGTTGTTGGATTTGCTGCTGTAACTGTTCGAGCTGCTGCTGCTGACGCTGCTGCGCCTCTTCCAGAAGGCGACGCTCGGTGGTGAAGCTGGCGTGCTGATGGCCGGCGCGCAGTTGAGCAATGATCCAGCCAATGCCCAAACCGGCCAGCGCCAGCGCGCCGCTAATGATAAGTTGCTGATCCATAATCCCCCCGCGGATCGACTTGCTGAGGGAAAAGGTAGAGCTCTACTGTATGAATGTCCAGAAGAATGTTAAAGGGCTTTCACGGTGAGATCGCCGGCTTTCCATGCATCAATCAGGAAGAAGGGCATCGGCAACACCCATTCGGTTTCCCCCTGAATTTTGGCCGGATAGGTCCAGCTTTTCCCGTCGTAAGTGATCTCAACCTGCTGCCAGCCGTTCTCAGCGTTTTCGACCTGGCCCGCCATGCTGGCAAAACCGGCGTTACTACCGACGTGGAAGCTGTCGGTTTGCCAGCGAATCGGCTGATGCGCCGGCCACGGTTGTGCATGATGGAAGCGGAAAATATCGTCATGATTCAAGATGCTCTCACGTACCGTCGGCCACAGCGCTACTTTGAGGAAGTACTGATCGGTAAAGCGTTCGCTGCCTTCATATTGCGCAATAAAGTCACGCATCTGCTGCTCAACGTTATGGAACACGCCGTGGCAGCCGCCCCACATGCCCGCCAGCAGCAGCTCGGTATGCGAGAAGTAATCGCGCATATGATGGAACCAGTAAGGCGAAGTCAGCCAGGCTTCTACCGCCACGACTTCGCGCTCGGAGAGCAACGAATCCGCATCACGCACGATGTAGCGTTTGACGCTGGTATCGTCCATCACCAGAAAACGCCACAGCGTTGGGAAGATAGTTTTCTCATGCGACATATCCACCAGTTGGGTGTTTGGCTGCGTCAGGCGCTGCCAGACGTGCTGCGGCACGCTGTCGTCGAGATAAATGCGGCAGATCCAGTCGGGATAAAGCTCGCGCGCCACTTCGATGTTTTTAATCAAGGTTTCGCAGTAGCGTGGCTGACTGCCATACAGGCTAAAGGAGATGATATTTTCTGCCGGATTACTGCGGTTGATCGGCGGTGGTGTCTCAGAAGGGAAGGCGACTTTCGCCCCTTTACTGAAAGTCACATCAGATTTTTGCAGCGATTCGAGGCCGTAACGTGCCGCTTCATCTTCTTTATTCAACCAGCCGCACACTTCGGTTAATCCATCCAGCCAGGTTTCCGATGCCTGTGCACGCTGCGCGGCCGGAGCCTGGTAAATCTTCTGGTAAATTTTATAAGATTTTTTGTATTCGCCAACGCGCATCAGGGTGAGCGCGTAGTCGCTGAGCACCTGCATATGATGGGGCAAGACGCGCAGCACTTCTTCACAGCATTGACGCGCAAGAGGATAATTATTCGCCGCCATCGCCTGGCGAAATCTCGCTGCTGCACCTTCAACGCGTGATTGTGCAGTAGCGGGATTATTCATGAAATTGGGACGTGAGACAGAAACCATTTTGCGCATAAGAAATTTCTCAGTAGCTGCTGAAATTGCGCGCATTCTAATCAGGAAGTTGCGGGATTCCTTATAAGCCTGGTCTCGAATTCATCCCTGACTGGCGCACTAAATTAAGCGACGCGCGGCTTCAACCACAATTTTCACCGCATCACTTTCGGTCTGCTTCATGGTCGCGGCATCCGGGATCTCTTTTTGCGTACGGTTAACGATGACGCCAGCCACCATGCCGGCACGCAGTCCCTGACTGGCGCACATGGTTAACAGTGTAGCGGATTCCATCTCATAGTTGAGGACGCCCATTTGCTGCCACTCTTCCATTGAGCCCTGGAAGCGATTCACCACGCGACCGGAGAAAGTGTCGTAGCGTTCCTGGCCTGGATAGAAGGTGTCAGATGAGGCGGTAATACCAATGTGGGTTTTCGCGCCGCACGCTTCTGCCGCTGCCACCAGCGCGGTGGTGCAGGTGAAATCAGCCACGGCCGGGAACTCCATCGGCGCAAAGTGCAGGCTGGCACCGTCGAGGCGTACCGAAGCGGTAGTGACCAGCACATCGCCCACATTAATATGCGGCTGAATAGCGCCAGTGGTGCCAACCCGCAGGAAGGTGCGCACACCCAGTTGCGCCAGCTCTTCAACCGCAATTGACGTTGAAGGTCCGCCGATACCGGTGGAGCACACCACAACCGGTTTGCCATCCACTTCAGCCAGATAGGTAGTGAATTCACGGTGTGAAGCCAGATGCTGTGGATTGTCCATCAACGCGGCGATTTTCTTTACGCGCTCAGGATCGCCAGGCACGATGGCCAACGTGGCTCCTTTCAAATCAGCTTTAGTAATGCCAAGGTGGAAAACGTCAGACTGGGCCATAACAGACTCCTGATAATTGGGGATGAGCGCGCCACTCTACGTGAGCAGGCGGCATAAATATGTGACTCAATTCACCATCGATAATGAAACTTACATTATCAGAAAAACATTATGTGACATAAATCACACATTAACGTTGTGCAATTCTGAATTGCTACAAGCGGTGCTGTGTAAGTGTTGGTGGCAATGTTAATAGAGAAGCAGCACACGTGAAAAAATCCCTCTGTACCCTACGACAGCCTTGCTTCACTTCGCCAGGCTATAGTTACGTGATTGCGCATTTGCTAGCACGGAGAGAACAATGAAAACCGAAGACAATATGGCACAAAAAACGGCACCCGGCGGCTTTGCACCGGCCGTTCAGCCCACCGCAAGCAGCACCATTATTACCGGCAGCGACGCGATTCATGCTGGCGAGACCTCAGTTGCGAGCCAGGGCGAAAACCTGCCTGCCTATTACGCCCGACCAAAAGAGTATCAAGGCACCTTGCCGGTTGTGTTGGTGGTGCAGGAGATTTTCGGCGTGCACGAGCATATCCGCGATGTCTGCCGCCGTCTGGCGCTGGAAGGTTATCTGGCCATCGCTCCGGAACTCTATTTCCGCGAGGGCGATCCCAACGATTACCACGACATTCCCACGCTGTTTAAAGAGCTGGTGAGTAAAGTTCCGGATTCGCAAGTGTTGTCCGATCTCGATCATGTGGCCAACTGGGCCACGCGCCACGATGGTGATATCCGTCGCCTGGCGATTACCGGTTTCTGCTGGGGCGGACGTATTAGCTGGCTGTTTGCCGCGCACAATCCGCAGGTGCGTGCAGCGGTGGCGTGGTATGGACGCTTAGACGGTGAGAAGACGCTGAAGCAGCAGAAGCATCCGATCGATATCGCGGTGGATCTCAACGCACCGGTGCTGGGCCTTTACGGTGGTCAGGATGAGAGCATCCCGCTGGAGAGCATTGATAAGATGCGTCAGGCGCTGCATGCCGCCAATGCCAAGGCGGAAATCGTGGTGTATCCGGATGCAGGACATGCTTTCAATGCGGATTATCGTGCCAGTTATCACGCCGATTCCGCCAAAGATGGCTGGCAACGCATGCTGGCATGGTTCGCGCAGTATGGCGTGGCGCCAAACGCGTAATAATAAGGGGCGCATTTGCGCCCCAATCTCATTTACAGCGACTAAGCCGTTTCACCCCGCAGGTTTTGCGCCGCTTTTACCATGTTCGCCAGCGCCTGACGGGTTTCCGCCCAGCCACGCGTTTTTAGGCCACAATCCGGGTTAACCCACAGACGCTCTGCCGGGATGCTATGCGCCGCTTTACGCAGCAACTCTTCCATCCACTCCACGCTCGGCACGTTTGGTGAGTGAATGTCATACACGCCCGGACCGATTTCGTTGGGATAGTCGAACTCCTTAAAGGTATCCAGCAGATCCATATCGGAACGTGAGGTTTCGATGGTGATAACGTCCGCATCCAGCGCGGCAATCGAGTCCATGATGTCATTGAACTCGCAGTAACACATGTGGGTATGGATCTGGGTTTCATTCCGCGCCACGGCGGCATTGAGACGGAACGCATCCACCGCCCAGGTCAGGTACGCCGCCCAATCGGACTGATGCAGCGGCAGGCCTTCGCGCAGTGCCGGTTCATCAATCTGAATAATGCCAATACCGGCTTTTTCCAGATCTTCCACTTCGTCACGCAGCGCCAGCGCAATCTGTTTGGCGATGGTTTCCCGGCTTACATCTTCTCGCGGGAACGACCAGCAGAGAATCGTCACAGGACCAGTCAGCATGCCTTTCACCGGTTTGTCGGTCAGCGACTGCGCGTACTTTGCCCACTCAACGGTGATGGCTTGCGGACGGCTTACGTCGCCGATGATGATCGGTGGTTTAACGCAGCGTGAGCCGTAGCTCTGTACCCAGCCGTTTTGGGTGAATACGAAGCCGTCGAGGTTTTCGCCGAAGTATTCCACCATGTCGTTACGTTCTGCTTCGCCATGCACCAGCACGTCGAGGCCCAAACGTTCCTGCTCCACAATCGCCTGTTTGATGTGTTCGGCGATGCCAGTGCGATAGTTTCCACCATCAATGTTGCCTTTTTTAAAGTCGAGGCGCAGGCCGCGAATTTCGGTGGTTTGCGGGAATGAACCTATGGTGGTGGTCGGCCACGCTGGCAGGTTAAAGCGGTGACGCTGCGCTTTGGCACGCTCGGTATAGCTGCTGGCACGTTCAACGTCTTTGGCCTGAATTTTCGCCAGACGCTCGCCGACTGCGGCATTGTGAACGCGCGTGGAGTTGGCACGCGCACGAATCGGTGCGCTCCACTCAACCAGCGAAGCGGCATCGTTGTTGTTCAGCGCATGACTCAGCAGTGCAAGCTCAGTGCACTTCTGCAGAGCAAAGGCGAACCAGCTTTTCACTTCCTCATCGAGGCGCGTTTCCACGCTGAGGTCGATTGGGCTGTGCAGCAGTGAGCAGGATGATCCAATCCACAATTGTTGACGCTGCCCCACTAGCGGCTGCAGGCGCGTAAACCAGCTGCTGAGATCGGCACGCCAGACGTTACGGCCATTGATTACGCCGACGGAGAGCAGCCAATCCGCGGGAATCTGCTGGTTCACCTGTTGGATGTCGTCTTTGCCGTGGACCAGGTCAACATGCAGACCTTGCACCGGCAGCGCTTTGATCACGTCGAGATTCTGACCGATGCTGTCGAAATAGGTGGTGAGCAGCAATTTGCTTTCGCCCTGCAGCGCGTCGTAAGCCGGTTTGAAGGCATCGCGCCACGCTTGCGGCAGTTCCAGCGCCAGTGCTGGCTCATCGATTTGTACCCATTCGATGCCGCGTTTTTTCAGTTCAGCCAGCACCTGTTGGTAAACCGGCAGAATGTCTTCAAGCAGTGACAGGCGGTCGAACGACGTACCTTTCACTTTACCCAGCCACAAATAGGTAACCGGACCCAGCAGCACCGGTTTAATCTTGTGCCCGAGCGCCAGCGCTTCATCAACCTCATCCAGCAACTGAGTCCAGGTCAGTTTGAACTGCTGCCCTTGAGTGAATTCTGGCACCATGTAGTGATAATTGGTGTTGAACCATTTGGTCATTTCCGCCGCTGCCGCCGGTTCACCGCTTGGTGCGCGGCCACGGCCAAGGCGGAACAGCGTGTCGAGATCGACCGAGCCATCCTGATTTTGGTGACGAGCTGGCACGTTACCCAACAGCAGGCTGGTGGTGAGCACGTGATCGTACCAGGCGAAATCGCCGACTGGCAGCAGATCCACGCCCGCCTCTTTCTGCTGTTGCCAGTGACGGGCGCGCAGTTCGCGCCCCACCGCCAGTAGCTCTTCCTGTGAGCTTTTACCTGCCCAATAGCTTTCCTGTGCTTTTTTCAATTCACGACGCAATCCAACGCGAGGGAAACCGAGAGTGTGGTTCAGAATGGTCATTTTCTGTTCTCCAGATATTCTTAACTGAATAGGGGGCAGAGATGTTTAGCCGTCCAGATGTTTACACCGCCATAATCTGCGGGTACTGTATGTTCCTCAAGCGCAATTTGTTCAATCTCGATGTGAAGGATTCTCATGATCGAACTCAAACACCTGCGGACGCTGCAGGCGTTACGGAACACCGGCTCGTTAGCTGCCGCCGCCTCCCAGCTTCATCAGACGCAATCGGCGTTATCCCACCAGTTCAGCGATCTGGAGCAGCGGCTGGGTTTTCGCCTGTTTGTGCGTAAAAGCCAGCCGCTGCGTTTTACCCCGCAGGGAGAGATTTTGCTGCAGTTGGCTGAGCAGGTTTTACCACAGATTCAGCAGGCTTTGCAGGCGTGTCATGAGCCGCATCAGGCCACGTTGCGTATCGCCATTGAGTGTCACAGCTGTATTCAGTGGCTGACGCCCGCGCTAAATAATTTCCGTCAGAGCTGGCCGCAGGTGGTGATGGATTTCAAATCCGGCGTGACCTTTGATCCGCAACCCGCGTTGCAACAGGGCGAGCTGGATGTGGTGTTGACCTCCGATATTTTGCCGCGCAGTGGATTGTTTTATTCACCGATGTTCGATTTTGAAGTGCGTTTGGTGATGGCACCGGATCATCCTTTGGCGCAGCTTGAGCACATTGCCCCGGAAGATATGGCCGATGAAGTGCTGATGATTTATCCGGTGCAGCGTCAGCGTTTGGATGTGTGGCGCCATTTCCTGCAGCCTGCGGGCGTCAGTCCAGCCTTGAAGAGCGTCGATAACACACTGCTGCTGATTCAGATGGTGTCGGCGCGTATGGGCATCGCCGCGCTGCCACATTGGGTCGTAGAGAATTTTGAGCAGCAGGGTTTGGTGGTGACCAAGACCTTAGGCGATGGTTTGTGGAGCCGCTTGTATGCCGCCGTACGCGAAGGCGAGCAGCGTCAGCCGGTAATGGAAGCCTTTGTGCGGTTTGCCCGTCAGCACGCCTGTGAACATCTGCCCTTCGTGCGCGATGCCGCGCGTCCCGGCTCACTGCAAATCACCTCATCCTGATGTTGTTGGGCGGCGAAGGTCGCCCGCGCTGTTATCCCTGCCCCGCCTGCTCTATAATGCGCCGCCTCAACCCGCGACCAAGAGAGTTTCACCATGATGAGTAACGATGTTCTGCGCAGCGTGCGCTATATGCTGGATTTGAGCGATAGCAAAGTGGTGGAGATTTTTGCCCTGGCAGGAAGTGAAGTGCCGCTGGAAGACGTGCAGGCGTGGATGAAGAAAGATGACGATGCCGCGTTTCGCAAGCTGCCAGATGTATTGATGGGCTACTTCCTTAACGGTCTGATTTTTTACCGTCGCGGTAAGAGTGAAGATGCGCCCGCGCCTTCGATTGAGCGCCGCATGAATAACAACATTTTCATGAAGAAATTGCGTATCGCCTTTGAGCTGAAGACCACCGATATTCCGGATGTGCTGCTGAAAGCGAACTTTAAGATTTCACAGGCTGAGGTTGGCGCGATTTTCCGCAACCCGGATCATAAGAATTTCCGCGAATGCGGTGACCAGATTCTGCGTAATTTCCTGAAAGGGTTGACGATGATTCATCGTCCGGGGCCGGCTAAGAAGGGTTAATCGCTTCTTTGTTCGAGCCGGGTCAGGGATAGCGCGGCAGATCGCAAAGGGAAACCACTTCCTTGTGGATCAGCCTCGCCATCCATGGCTCGGATGCTTTGCTCCACTGCCGCGCTATCCCTTCCCTTTTAGCCTATGCGTTGCTTTTCTTACCTAATACCCAGCGTTTGTGCACATAAAGGGATGCGAAAATCACGGCGGCACCGGCGAGAAAACTTGGCCAATGCGGTTTCTCTTGCCAGATCGCCAGATTCACCAGCAAGCCCGCTGGCACATGCATGTTGTTCATAATGCCTAGCGTGCCAGCATCCACCTGCGTAGCGCCGTAGTTCCACATGAAATAGCCCAAACCTGAAGCCGCCACGCCCAGCCACACCAGAATGCCCCACTGCAGCGACGTGGTCGGCAGTTTGTTCGGATTGCCCCACAAGCTCCAGGCGATCACCGCGATCATCACCGCGCCCAGATAGAACCACGAAAATGCGGTGTGCTGCGGCATCGGGCGAGTTTCCTGCAGGCGTTTGTAGCCCACCATGCCGATGGCGAAGCAGATGTTTGCCGCCTGTACCAGCAGCAAGCCAAACCAGAAATGGTCGCTGACTTTGTCGTAACGAATAATCGCCGCACCGATTACCGCCAGTAGCGCGCTGAAGGCATAGCCGATACGCAGCGGACGTCGGCTGAGCAAATCGTAGATCAGCGTGACATACAGCGGCGTCATCACGGTGAACAGCAGGAACTCGGTCACGCTGAGATACAGATAAGCCTCAAAGCTTAATAAATACATGATGCCAAGCTGCAGCATGCCCACCAGCATATACAGCAGGATGGTGGAAGCACGGTAACCGCGCCAGCGCAGGAACGGCAGGAAAACGATGGCGGCGAGCGCCAGACGCATCAAAACTGAGAACCAGGAATCCACCTGACCTGCGAGGTATTCCCCGATCAAACTGAAGGAAAAGGCCCACAGAATGGTGGTAACGATCAGTAACAGCACGGTAACGATCTCAAAATGAACAGTGGCGCTAGTGTAAACAAACTATCGAAATCGGGGTGAACTATCTGGTTTACAAGTGGATAAAATAACGACGAATAATTTTCATTTCTCATATTAACGTCCGGGTAAAAATGCGCGAAATACAACATTTCCTGGTTTTTTTCGCTCTCAATTGTCATAAAACTGTAACATATGTGTCACATGTCACAGTAACTGCGCGTGACCATCACTATCCTTTGCGCGAAATGGAAACTTCGCTTTGCCATTTTTACTGCCTGTTTTTGCCCCAACCTGCTGGGAACTCATAACTATATCGCGCCCTGGAGGGCCACACTCATGTTGAGTATTTTCAAACCTGCACCGCATCGCCCACAAGTGGCCGATGATCGTGTTGATCCGCTTTATCGTCGTCTGCGCTGGCAGATTTTCCTGGGAATATTTTTTGGCTATGCCGCCTACTATTTGGTGCGTAAAAACTTTGCGCTGGCAATGCCTTATCTGGTGGAACAAGGCTTCTCGCGCGGCGATCTCGGCTTTGCGCTATCGGGCATTTCCATCGCTTACGGCTTCTCGAAATTCATTATGGGCTCGGTCTCAGACCGCTCGAATCCGCGCGTGTTTTTGCCCGCCGGATTAATCCTTGCCGCAGCGGTGATGCTGGTGATGGGGTTCGTGCCGTGGGCCACCTCCAGCATCATGGTGATGTTTGTGCTGCTGTTCCTGTGCGGCTGGTTCCAGGGCATGGGCTGGCCGCCGTGCGGGCGCACCATGGTGCACTGGTGGTCGCAGAAAGAGCGCGGCGGAATTGTGTCGGTATGGAACTGCGCGCATAACGTCGGCGGCGGTATTCCTCCGCTGCTGTTCCTGCTCGGCATGGCGTGGTTTAACGACTGGAAAGCCGCGCTGTATATGCCGGCGTTTGGCGCCATCCTCATCGCGATTATCGCCTTCGCCTTGATGCGTGACACACCACAATCTTGCGGTTTACCGCCGATTGAAGCGTGGAAAAATGATTATCCGCCGGATTACAACGAGGATCACGAGCAGGAGCTGACGGCGAAGCAGATTTTCATGCAGTACATTCTGCCCAACAAGCTACTGTGGTACATCGCACTGGCGAACGTGTTTGTGTACCTGCTACGTTACGGCATTCTCGACTGGTCGCCGACCTACCTGAAAGAGGTGAAGCACTTCACGCTGGATAAATCCTCGTGGGCCTACTTCTTTTACGAATATGCCGGTATTCCCGGCACGCTGTTGTGCGGCTGGATGTCGGACAAAGTGTTCCGCGGCAACCGTGGCGCAACCGGCGTGTTCTTTATGACACTGGTGACCATCGCCACCGTGGTGTACTGGCTGAATCCTCCAGGCAATCCAGGCATCGACATGCTGTGCATGATTGTGATCGGCTTCCTGATTTACGGTCCTGTGATGCTGATTGGCTTGCACGCGCTGGAACTGGCACCGAAAAAAGCGGCCGGAACGGCAGCGGGCTTTACCGGGCTGTTTGGCTATCTCGGCGGATCGGTTGCGGCGAGTGCGATTGTCGGTTACACCGTGGATTATTTCGGCTGGGACGGCGGATTCATTGTGATGATTGGCGGATCGGTGCTAGCAGTGATTCTGCTGCTGCTCACCATGGTCAGTGAGCACAAGCACAAGAAACAGCTGGCATAACGAAAAAGGGCCGGTGATGACCGGCCCTTTTTTCTAGGCGAGGAACAGTTTACGCAGCGTGTGCGGCACGGCGTCATCCGCGTTGCTGCCAATCACTTCCAGCGTCGGCAAGGTATCTTTCAAACGCTGCTGCGCATTGCGCATGATGCAGCCTTTACCCGACATGCTGAGCATCTCCACATCATTCATGCCGTCGCCAAAGGCGATGCACGCTTTCAGCGAGTGGCCGAGCTGTTTCGCTACCGCTTCCAGCGCGTGACCTTTGGAAACGCCGCCCGCCATCACTTCCAGACACGTTGGCAGCGAGAAGCTGACATTCACGCGATCGCCCCAGCGCGCTTCAATCGCCTGCTCCATGGGAATTAAACGCTCCGGATCTTCGCAGGTGAAGAACACTTTGCTGATGCCATCAGTCGGCAGCATGCCCGGCTGGTAAACCTGATAGTTAAACACCGATTCACGGAAATAGTCCTGCTCATCCGGACGATGACGGCTCATGAACCACTCATCGTCGCGATAGACGTGCGTCAGGATATGCTCGTCATGATATTGCAGGCCATAGAGATCACTGGCGATGTCGGCGTCAAGATTGTGGCTGAACACCAGTTCACCTGCGGCATTGTGCACGCGTGCGCCATTAGACGTGATCATGTAAGCCGGAATGCCGAGCTTATCGCGCATCTGTCCGACGTCGATATAGTGACGGCCGGTGGCAAAGACAAAGTGGATATCACGCGCCACCAGTTCCTGCAGCGTGGTGCGCGCGAACGGCGTCAGGCGATGGTCCGGAGAGAGCAGCGTGCCATCCAGGTCGGATGCGACGATGTGATACATGTAAACCTCGGGTGTTGATATCGGAAAGTAAAATTGATTAAGCGTGGCGTTCAAAGAAATCGACCACCGCGTTTAGCGCTTCGGCACGCATCGCGTCTGTTTCAAACAAGATCTCATGACGCGCTCCTTTGATCACATACGGCGCGTTGCCCGCGCAGGGATGTCCTGCTGCGGCCATCGCCGTACAAAATAGATTTTGTGAGCGGTTATCCACCACATCATCTTCACTGGCCTGCAGCAGCAAGGTCGGCGTGGTGATGTTCGCTACCTGATTGAAGATGTCCCGCCCGGCCTGCACGCCTTCGCGCACCCAGTGATAAGTGGGGCCACCGACGCGAATTGCCGGATCGTCGGCGTAAAAACGCAGGTTACGGCGATAGCGTTCGCGGCTATGCGTCAGGCGGTTGATGCCAAACGGATTGGCGCGCCAGCGCCCGGTGCCCAGCGCGTAACCTTCACGCAGCGCCGGCAGTTTCTCGGTCCAGTCCAGAATACGGTGCGCCATCCAGTCGGGCAGCGGCAGCACAATGCCAAACATCGGCGCGGAGAATACCGCAGCATGAAACGCCTGCGGCTGACGCGCCAGAAACAGCGCTAAAATCGCGCCGCCCATCGAGTGGGCCAGCACGTAGCGCTGCTGATAATGTGGACTCACGATCTCTTTCAGATACAGCGTTTCCAGATCGTCAACGTAGTCACCAAATTCCACTACATGGCCGCGATGCGAATCTTCCAGCAGACGCTCGGAACGTCCCTGACCGCGATGGTCGAGAATCACCACATCGTAGCCGCACATGAACAGGTCGTAAGCCAGTTCGGGATACTTGATGTAGCTTTCAATGCGGCCAGGCACGACCAGAATGACACGGCGATGTTGCGGTGAGGTGAAACGGACGTAGCGAATCTTCAGGTTGCCGACGCCGGTAAATTCACACTCTTCACGGCGACGCCAGAAGTCGAGCAGCGGACCGGTGGCAAAGGCCGAAAAGCCTCGCTCACGTCCGAGCCAACTCTGTTTATGCTGCTGCATCCGTCCCCCTGAAAAAAACGTGATTTGCGCGCCTGTGCTGCGTAGCGTGCGGCGATTTTCTGTCGTATTGTGTCACACTTCGCTAACTTCAGGGAATGTCACACATGACCATTGAATGGTGGTTAACCTATCTGCTGACCACAACCATCCTTAGCCTTTCACCTGGTTCCGGCGCGATCAACACCATGAGCACCGGCATCAGTCACGGCTATCGCGGCGCAGCGGCATCGATAACCGGCTTACAGCTGGGTCTGGCCATTCATATTGTGCTGGTCGGCGCCGGTTTAGGTGCGCTGTTTTCCCAATCGATTCTGGCGTTTGAAGTCCTGAAGTGGGCCGGCGCAGCCTATCTGGTATGGCTGGGCATTCAGCAGTGGCGCTCCGCGGGTGGCATCGACCTCGACGCCGTTGCCAAAGCGATGCCGCGTCGCCGCCTGTTTAAGCGTGCCGTGTTGGTGAACCTCACCAACCCGAAAAGCATCGTGTTTCTCGCTGCGCTGTTCCCGCAGTTTATTCAGCCGCACCAGCCGCAGCTCATGCAATATCTGGTGCTGGGCGTGACCACCATTGTGGTCGATATCATCGTAATGATTGGTTACGCCACGCTGGCAACGCGTATCGCCGGCTGGATTAAAGGACCGAAGCAGATGAAGCTGCTGAACCGCACCTTTGGTGGATTGTTTATGGCAGTAGGCGCGCTGCTAGCCAGCGCACGCAGAATGGCGTAAAAGAAAATCGCACCCACTTCAAAGCCGTCGGTGGCGCAGCCAGTTCGGTGCCGGCCAGCGCGCAGCCCCCGGAGCGTACACGTCGTACGTGAGGAGGGCGAGCACTGCCCGGTACCGAAATGGCAAGTAAACCAGGCTTAACGTGAAATGATGAGGTGAATGCCAAAACCGGCGAATAACACGCCCGCCATACCATCCACCCACTTCGCCATTCGCTGATACTTATCACGCATCCACGGCATAGCGAAAATCGCCGCCACCAGCGTAAACCACGCGAACGTCTCTCCGATAATCAGCAGGAACAACCCCCAGCGCTCCATCGCGCCAACGTCGTTACCAACAAACAATGAGAATACGCTACCGAAGTAGATGATCGCTTTTGGGTTCGACAGGTTAGTCAGGAAACCTTTCAGGAAGCTCATGCCCTTTTTTGGCAGCTCAACCACCGGCGCTTGCGATTGTGGCTGCTTGTGACGCTGACGCGCTGAGCGCATCAGCTGCCAGCCCATCCACAGCAGATACAATCCGCCGCCGACCATAATGATTTCATGCAGCCAGGCCATTTTTTCCAGGATCAGATGCAGGCCCATCAGCGCCACTCCGGCCCAGATCACAATACCCAGCGTAATGCCCAGAACGCCCATCATCGCCTCTTTGCGTGAGCGGCTCGCCGCCGTTTGCGACACAAAGAAGAAGTCCGGGCCGGGACTCATCAGCGCAACCAGATGCACCAGCGCGACGGTGGCGAATAACATCAGCATGAATTTTTTCCTTTAACCTTCATCAACATGTTCTTTGATCATCACCAGGAACGGCTTACCAAAACGCTCCAGTTTGCGATGACCGACGCCGTTCACGCTGAGCATTTCTGACGCGCTAATCGGCATTTGTTCTGCCATTTCAATCAGCGTGGCATCGTTAAACACCACGTACGGCGGAATATTCTCTTCATCAGCAATTGCTTTGCGCAGCTTACGCAGCTTGGCAAACAGCTGGCGATCATAATTGCCGCTGTGCACTTTCGGCGAACTGCTGCCGCGCGTTTTCACCGTCACGATACGCGGCACCGCCAGCATCAGCGGCACTTCCGCACGTAATACCGGACGCGCCGCTTCGGTGAGTTGCAGCGCCGAATGCATGGCGATGTTTTGCGTTACCATCCCGAGGTGAATCAGCTGACGCAGCACGCTGATCCAGTGTTCGTGGCTGTGCTCGCGGCCCAGGCCGTACACCGGCAGTTTGTCGTGGCCGTTGTCGCGAATGCGCTGATTACTGGCGCCGCGCAAAACTTCAACAATATAGCCCATTCCAAAGCGTTGGCCGGTACGATAGATGCTCGACAGCGCCTTTTGCGCCTCCAGCAAACCGTCGTAGCGACGCGGCGGATCGAGGCAGATATCGCAGTTATCGCACTGCTGCTGGCGACCTTCGCCGAAATAGTTCAGCAACACCAGACGACGACAGGTTTGCGCTTCAGCAAACGCGCCCATCGCATTGAGTTTGTGGCGTTCTATATCCTGCAACGGGCCGGGCACTTTCTCTTCCAGACATTTACGCAGCCACGCCATGTCGGCCGGATCGTAAAGCATCATCGCTTCGGCAGGCAGGCCATCGCGCCCGGCGCGGCCGGTTTCCTGATAATAGGATTCGATGTTGCGCGGAATATCGAAGTGCACCACAAAGCGCACGTTGGGTTTGTTAATGCCCATCCCGAACGCCACGGTGGCGACCACGATTTGCAGATCGTCACGCTGAAAAGCTTCCTGCACGCTGGCACGCTGCGCGCTATCAATGCCGGCGTGATACGCGCCAACGCTCAAACCACGGCTCTGCAGGCGCGCGGCGGTGTCTTCCACTTTGGCGCGGCTGTTACAGTAAATGATGCCGCTTTTGCCGCGCTGATCCTGCACATAACGCAGAAGTTGCTCAGTGGGTTTGAATTTCTCCACCAGCGTGTAGCGAATATTGGGGCGGTCAAAGCTACTGATTTGAATCAGCGGATCGTCCATCTGCAACAGATGGACGATATCGTTACGCGTGGTTTCATCGGCGGTGGCGGTCAATGCCATGACCGGCAAATCAGGGAAGTGCTGACGCAGCTGGCCGATCGAGCCATATTCTGGACGGAAATCGTGGCCCCACTGCGAAATACAGTGCGCTTCATCCACCGCCAGCATCACCGGATTCCACTGGTGCAGGCTGTCGAGGAAATTGTCCATCATCAGACGTTCAGGCGCGATATACAGCAGCTTGAGCTTGCCAGTACGACAATCCGCAAACACCTGCTGCTGCTGCTCACGCGTCTGCGTCGAGTTGAGGCACGCTGCAGCCACGCCGTTGGCCAGCAGCTGATCGACCTGATCTTTCATCAGTGAAATCAGCGGTGAAACCACCAGCGTCAGCCCTTCGCGCACCAGCGCCGGGATTTGATAGCACAGCGATTTGCCGCCGCCAGTCGGCATCACCACCAGACAATCGCGTCCTGACAGGGCGGTTTCGATGATGTTTTGCTGACCTGGGCGGAACTGCTGATAGCCGAAGGTATCTTGTAATACCTGCTGCGCCAGCATTTCCTGATTAAGCACTGCCGATGTTGCCACGGTAATCCTGTCTTTGTTGCGGGTTAGAACAGATCGTTGAGCGTCACGCCCACGCCAAAGCGCGTCTGGCGATGGTTATAGTCGATCAATGATTCACCATAACCGCTGAAGACCTGCGTGTAAAAGCGCACGTGTTCAGAGATCGGGTAGCTCCAGGCGAAGGTTGCACCGCCAAAGCCGCTGTTCCAGTTGTAGTTACCTTCCACGCTGAAAATGTTCTCGCCCATCATGTAGCCGAGCTTAGCGCGGTAGTAACCCATGTATTTGGTGATGTCCGGGTTATCGTCATTGCTTTCACTTTCAGGCAGACGATACCAGGGTTTGATCTCTGCGAGCAGATTGCCGTTCTGCGCCATGAAGCGCGCGTAAACGCGGTTCCAGCTGCGTGAGGTCGGCTCGCTGCGGCCGTTCGACTGATGCACTAAGCCGGTTTCCACATCGCGTAAGGTCCAGCCTGCGAAGGTGTAATCGGTGGCCCAGCCGAGGAAAATTTGTGGCTCATAATCGGTTTCACGGAACGGTGATGACGCCCCACGGTTCGAGAGCTGCCACCACGAGCGCTGAGTATAGGACGCCGCCAGCACCGAGTTATCGCCTAAAATGCCGCGCCACAGCGGAAACGCCAGGCTGAGCTGGAATTTTACTTCATCATTTTTAGCTTTGTCTGCCCAGTTGTACGAAGAGATCGCCTCTTTGTTCATGTCGGTGGTGTAGGTGTAGAGCAGATAGTTGTTTTCGTAAGGATAAAGCACGAACGGGTTATCGTGTTTCTCCAGCAGGTTAGCGATAATGCTGCCCTTCACTGCCGGTGCATCATGAACCTCTTTTATCGTGGCTTCTTCAGCCTGCGCCAGGCCAGGAAGGATCAGCGCCGCGGCCAGCAAGGCGTAATGCTTACGCATAGAATTCTCCAGAGAACTGCGTGTCGTAATCGTCAAGTGACGGTTCAAAAAGCAGGCCATTCTACACGCAAAACCTGCGGTTGATCAGCGCCGATTTCCGAAACTGGAAAGCGGCTCGAACGCGGCATAATATACACAACTCGTTAACATTTTAAGGCAGGCATTATGTCATCCCCGTTGCTGACACAGCAGGAAGCGCGTCGTCTGATTGGCGAAATCTTTGTTTATCACATGCCCTTCAATCAGGCGCTCGGATTAGAGCTGGATCGACTGGAAGCGGATTACGCCGGACTCGGCTTCGCCAATAAAACCATGCTGGTCGGCAACGCAGCGCAGCAGATTCTGCACGGCGGCGTGATCGCTTCAGTGCTCGATGTCGCGGCCGGGCTGGTGTGTGTCAGCTATGCGCTGACGCGTCAGGAGAGCATTACGGAGGAAGAGCTGCGTCAGCGCCTGTCGCGCATGGGCACCATCGATATGCGCGTGGATTATCTGCGCCCTGGCCGTGGCGAGCGCTTTGTCGCCACCAGCAGCCTGCTGCGCGGCGGCAACAAAGTCGCTGTGGCGCGCGTGGAGTTACATAACCAGCAAGGCGATTACATCGCCACCGCTACCGCCACCTACATGATTGGCTAATCAGTATTTTTGGAATGACATGATGGATTCGCAACAAACTCGCCAGGGTATTGGCTATGCGCTCGGCGCTTACTTCATTTGGGGCATCGCCCCCGCCTACTTCAAACTGGTCAAAGAGGTGCCCGCTACCGAGATCATGACGCATCGCGTGATTTGGTCCGCACTGTTTATGCTGTTGTTGATCACATTGACGCGCAGCTGGGCGCAGGTACGTAGCGTACTGGCTCAGCCGAAAAAGGTGCTGCTGCTGGCGCTGACCGCCATCACCATTGGCGCCAACTGGCTGCTGTTTATCTGGGCAGTGAACAATCAGCACATGCTGGAAGCCAGCCTCGGCTACTTTATCAACCCGCTGATTAATGTGGTGTTTGGCATGCTGTTCCTGCGCGAACGCTTCCGCCGCTTGCAGTGGCTGGCGGTACTGCTGGCGACCACCGGCGTGCTGGTGCAGCTGTGGCAGTTTGGATCGCTGCCGATTATCGGCCTTGGCCTGGCGTTGAGTTTTGCTTTGTACGGTTTGGTGCGCAAAAAAATTCAGGTCGATGCGCAAAGTGGCATGTTGATCGAAACGCTATGGCTATTCCCGCTGGCGGCGATTTACCTGTTTGGTTTTGCCGACAGCGCCACCAGCCATCTCAGCGCCAACGCCATGAGCCTCAATCTCAAGCTGGTCGCGGCGGGCATTATCACCACCATTCCGCTGATGTTTTTTGCAGCCGCCTGCGCGCGTCTGCGCTTATCGACCGTCGGTTTCTTCCAGTATCTGGGTCCGACGCTGATGTTCCTGCTGGCGGTGCTGTTCTACGGCGAGCGCCTGACGCCGGATAAAATGGTGACCTTCGGCTTTATCTGGCTGGCGCTCGCCGTGTTCATTATTGATGCGGTTGCGTTCTCAGCTCGGGCGCGCATGCGCGTAGCGTGAAATAAAACGCGCCAGCGCCGGACCGGTAAGCAGAATGGTGAACAGACGCAGCGTCTGCAGCGCCATGACAAAAGCCATATCGACGCGCGTGCCGGCCGCAATAATCGCCACGGTATCCAGCCCACCCGGGCTGGTTGCCAGATAGGCGGTCATCAGATCGACGTGTAGCACGCGCGTTAGCATCCAGGCTAATCCGCCGCACAACAGCATCAAACCAAAAATCGACAGCAACATTTGCGGCAGCGTTCGCAGCGCAAGTTTGAAAATCGGTCGGGTGAAACGCAATCCCACGCTCCAGCCAATCAGTGCATAGGCCAGCGCCAGCAGCCATTCCGGAACCTGCAAAGTCGCCACATCAGTGCCGTGCAATACCGCACCGATCAGCGCGGGTAGCAGCAAGGCACCAGAAGGAATTCGCAGCCTCTGGCCGAGCCACGCACCGGCAACCATCACCAGCAGCGTTAGCAGAAAGCTGCTGTGCAGCGCGGGAAACCATACCAGATCAGCTGCACCGCCGTGGGTGCCGAGGCCAATGCGCGCCACCACCGCCGCAGCGGTGGCGACAAACAGCACGCGCAGATATTGCATAAACGCCACCAGCCGCACATCCGCCCCGAAATCACCGGCCATCGCCACCATCGCCGAAGCGCCGCCGGGCGACGATCCCCATGCGCCGGTTGGGCCGGGCAAACTACTGAAACGTACCAGAAGAAAACCGGACAGGCCGCTGGCCGCCAACGTCAGCACCAGCACCGCCAACACCACCGGCCAATCCTGGATCAGCGGTGTGAGAATGCCCGGCGATAAGCTCTGGCCAATCATGCAGCCGAGCACCGCTTGTGCCAGCACGAAGAAACGTTTATCGATGCGAACAGTCGCGCCGGACAAGCCCATAAAAGTGCCGACGATCATCGGGCCAAGCAGCAAGGCCGCAGGAAGATGGAACAGCTGGAGGATAATCCCCAGCACTAACGAAGCAATCAGCAGCAGTGTCCACTGAAGTCGCAATGAGAAGCGCGCCATAGGGTGGAAATCATTGATTTAAGAAGAGAGCCAACAGATTACGCTCCCCTCGTCATAATTCAAGTCGCAGCTACGTTGGCTGCCTTTATTCACCCCAGTCACTTACTTTAGTAAGCTCCTGGGATTCACAAACTTGCCGCCTTGCTGCAACTCGAATTGTTTAGAGGGGAGTAAGAAGGGTTAAAGCCAGTTCTTGCGTTTGAAATAGAGGTACGGCGCCAGGCCAGCGAGAATCATCAGGCTAATCGCGCCCGGATAACCAAAGCTCCATTTCAGCTCCGGCATAAACTCGAAGTTCATGCCGTAGCTGGATGCCACCAGCGTGGGCGGCAGGAATACCACCGAAACCACCGAGAAGATCTTGATGATGCGGTTCTGCTCAATATTGATGAAGCCCATTGCCGCCTGCATCAGGAAGTTGACCTTCTGGAACAGCGATTCGTTATGCGGCAATAGCGATTCGATATCGCGCAGGATTTCACGCGCCTGCTCCAGCTGGTTGCCCGGCAGACGCGCTTTACGCACCAGGAAGTTGAGGGCACGCTGGGTATCCATCAGACATAACCGCACTTTCCAGCCGATATCTTCCAGCTCCGCCAGACGTGACAGCGCCTGATCGTACTCTTCGCCCTGCTGGCCTTCCATGATCACGCGGCTGAGTTTCTCGAGCGCGCTATAGATGTTCTCGATCTCATCCGCCAGCTGTTCGATTTTGGTCTCAAACAGATCCAGCAGCAGCTCATAGGCGTTGCCATCGGTCAGCATCTGATTGCGCGCACGCATGCGATAGAGACGGAAAGCAGGCAGTTCGCGTTCGCGCAGCGTATACAGGCGATCTTCGCGGATGGTGAATGCCACGGTGGAGTTGCCAGCGTGGTCTTCGGCATCTTCAAAGAAGAAGAAGGAGTGAATGTGCAGGCCGTCTTCGTCTTCGAAGAAACGCGCCGAGGCTTCGATGTCTTCCAGTTCCGGACGCGTCGCCAGGCTCTGGCCGAGCTCGCATTGCACGCGATCGCGTTCGCTGTCGTCAGGTTCGATCAGATCGACCCAAACAGACGTGTTGAGTTTGTCGTTATCTTCTTCCAGCTCGATGCGCGTCAGGCGATTACGATCGAGTTTAAATGCGCTCAGCATAGCAATAACTCCCCATTTTTTCGGAATGGGACAAGGCGGTGACCACTTTAAATTACGGGCACGGCGAAGCCTGAACACGGAAACTTTCGCTTCAAGGGTAAATCAGTGCTAACTCACGCGACGAGAGTAAAAAAGGGAGGTCGCTGTTAACCGCTAAGGCTACCAGCTAAAAGAGGTAACCTTAGGAGTTCCTGTTAAACAGGTGATTGAGCCAGCATCGACTGGGCGCGTCCAAGGCATTGTCCTCTCATGATAATAGTGCGCGCATGTTACGCTGAGACGAAAAAGTCGTCAAGGTAGCGCAACCGCGCTACACCGTTTCCAGACGGGCGTAAGCCGCCACCAGCCACTTGATGCCCTGGCCCTGAAACGCCACTTGCAAACGGCTGTGTTCACCGCTGCCTTCGAGGTTGATGATGGTGCCTTCACCGAACTTGGCGTGACGCACGCGCTGGCCGAGCGTGAAGCCGCTGTCATTTTGCGCGATGGGCGTGCCCATGCGCTGATGGCTCACCGGACGGCTGACGCTGGCGCGCAAACGCACCTCTTCCACGCACTCTTCCGGCAGCTCGCCGATGAAGCGTGATGGACGGTGATACACTTCCTTACCATAAAGACGACGGCTTTCAGCATAGGTAAGCGTCAGCTTAACCATGGCACGCGTCACGCCAACGTAAGCCAGACGGCGCTCCTCTTCCAGACGACCGCCTTCATCCAGCGACATCTGGCTCGGGAACATGCCCTCTTCCATGCCGACGATAAATACCTGGCTGAACTCCAGCCCTTTCGCCGAGTGCATGGTCATCAGCTGCACCGCGTCCTGCCATTTGTCGGCCTGACCTTCACCCGCTTCCAGCGCCGCATGTGATAAGAACGCCTGCAGCGGCATCAGATCTTCGTCTTCGTCCTGATAGCTGAACTGGCGCGTTGCCGTGACCAGTTCCTCAAGGTTTTCAATACGCGCCTGGCCTTTCTCGCCCTTCTCCTGCTCGTACATCACCCATAAACCGGAGTCTTTAATCACGCGATCGGTTTGCACATGCAGCGGCATCTCGGCGGTTTCGCTGGCCAGTGAATCGACCAACTCGCAGAAGCGTTGTAGCGCCGAGGCGGCGCGTCCGGCTAAGGCTTTGTTCTGCAACAGCTCGCGCGTAGCCTGCCACAAGGTGAGTTGCTGATCGCGCGCGGTCTGGCGCACCACATCGAGGGTACGATCGCCGACGCCGCGCACCGGCGTGTTCACCACACGCTCAAAGGCTGCATCGTCATTGCGATTGGCCATTAAACGCAGATAGGCCAGCGCATCTTTAATCTCCTGACGCTCGAAGAAGCGCATGCCGCCATAAATGCGATACGGCATGCTGCCTTGCAGCAGCGCCTCTTCCAGCACGCGCGATTGGGCGTTGCTGCGGTAGAGAATGGCGCAATCCTGCAGCGCATTGCCGTTCTCGTGCCAGCTTTTGATGCGATTGACCACAAAGCGCGCTTCATCCAGCTCGTTGAATGCGCAGTAGAGTGAGATCTTTTCACCATCGCTGCCGTCGGTCCACAGCTCTTTACCGAGGCGGCCATTGTTGTTGGCGATCAGCGTGTTCGCCGCTTTCAGAATGTTGTTGGTCGAGCGATAGTTCTGCTCCAGGCGAATGGTTTCCGCGCCGGGAAAATCCTGCAGGAAGCGCTGGATGTTCTCCACCTGCGCACCGCGCCAGCCGTAAATCGACTGATCGTCATCGCCGACGATAATCACGCGGCCGCTATCACCCGCCAGCATGCGAATCCACGCGTACTGAATGTTGTTGGTATCCTGGAACTCATCCACCAGCACGTTGCTGAAACGCTCACGGTAATGGTTCAGGATATGCGGCTTGTTCAGCCAGAGTTCGTGGGCGCGCAGCAGCAGCTCGGCGAAATCCACTAAACCGGCGCGATCGCAGGCTTCCTGATACGCCTGATAGATGCGCAGCCAGGTTTGTTCAACCGGATTGCCGTAGCTTTCGATGTGTTTTGGCCGCAGGCCTTCATCTTTTTTGCCGTTGATGTACCACATGCCCTGACGCGCAGGCCACTGTTTCTCATCAAGGTTCATCGCTTTGATCAGGCGCTTCAGCAGACGCAGCTGATCGTCGCTGTCGAGGATCTGGAAATCCTGGGGCAAGCCGGCATCAAGGTGATGCGCGCGCAGTAAACGGTGCGCCAGGCCGTGGAAAGTGCCAATCCACATGCCGCCCTGGCTGGTGCCGATCAGCTGATCGATACGATGGCGCATTTCCGCCGCCGCTTTGTTGGTGAAGGTAACCGCCATAATCGAATACGGCGAGCAGTTCTCTACCGACAGCAGCCAGGCGATGCGATGCACCAGCACACGGGTTTTGCCACTGCCTGCTCCGGCCAGCACCAGCAGGTTGCTGCGCGGTGCGGCGACCGCCTCGCGCTGTTTGTCATTCAAGCCGTCAAGCAGATCAGAAACGTCCATAAGCACCGTTCGCGAAAGAAAATGAACTCAAATCCACACTGCTGCGGATAGAGCTGTATATATTTACATGTGTGGATTATAGCAGCGAGGTCAGAGATGCCAACCGATCAATTTCAACGTGCGGCAGCAAACGCGCATCGTCGATCTTCATCAGATTGCCTTCACGCAAATTGATCCAGCAGGCTTGCATACCGGCACGCAGCGAACCGGCAACATCGGTGGTGAGATCGTCGCCGACGTGCAGAATGTGCTGCGGTGCGATGTTCAAACGCTCAGCGGCCAGATGATACATATCCTGCCACGGCTTGGCGCGACCGTGCGGACCGGCACGCAGCGCGAACTGGAAGTGGTGATGGATGCCGAGCTTTTCCGGGCAGGCATTGCCGTTGGTGATTGCCACCAGCGGCACACGCTCGCCCAGCCATGTCAGCGTTTGATGCGTCTCTTCAGGCATATCAACTTCACTACGCCACTGATGGAAGACGCTCATCACGTCGCTGGCACCGGCGGTGGCTTCCGCTTTGGATAAGCCGACATTGAGCAGCGCCAGCTCCACCGAGCGACGACGCCATTCAGACACGTCGTGATAAATTTCCGGCTCGCGCGCCAGCAACTCATTGCGCAGCGCCTGATAATCCGCCGGGATGAATTCTCGCAGAGCTGGATGATACGCCTGCAGCGCAGCGTGCGATTCGGCAGTGGTTTTGCGAATGACGGGATGGTTGTCATACAGCGTGTCGTCGAGATCAAAGGTGATTGCTTTGATCGGGCCGAGCGGACGATAAAACTTCATTAAGACTTTCCTCGTTTGGCACGCGGATGGGCCGCATCGTAAACCGTCGCCAGATGCTGGAAATCCAGATGGGTGTAGATTTGCGTGGTCGCCAGATTGGCGTGACCGAGCAGTTCCTGTACCGCGCGCAGATCGCCGCTCGATTCCAGCAAATGCGTGGCAAAAGAGTGGCGCAGTTTATGCGGATGAATATGGCTGGCAACGCCTTGCTTGATGCCCCATTCGGCAAAACGCTTCTGCACGTTGCGCGTCGAAATCCGGCTGCCGCGGCTGGAGACAAACACCGCATCATCCTGCGGCGCAAAGCTAGCACGCAGCGGTAACCAGTGCTGAATCCAGGTGACCGCCGTGCCGCCAATCGGTACGCGGCGCTCTTTGCTGCCTTTACCCAGCACCCGCACTTCACCGGCCTCCAAATCCATGTGGCGACAATCCATATTCACCAGCTCAGACAGACGCAAACCGCCGCCGTACATGGTTTCCAGCATCGCGCGGTCGCGTACCGCCAGCGGATCATTGAGATCGATCTCCAGCAGTTGGTTAACTTCGTCGACATCCATGTTTTTCGGCAGATGGCGCGCATTACGCGGCGTGGAGATGCCTTTAGCGGGATTGGCGCTCAGCATGCCCTGATGCACTTGCCAGTCGAGAAAACTGCGCAGCGCCGACATGCGCAGCGCCAGACTGCTGGCGCCTAAACCGCCCCGCCGGCTGCGTGCCGCCAGGCTACGCACCTGCGCCGGTTCCAGCTGCGACCAGCTCGTCAGCTTCATCTCATCGGCCATTGCTATAATCGCCTGCAATTGCCGTCGGTAATTCTTTTGCGTCAGCGGACTCAGCTGGCGTTCGACCTTGAGATAACGCAGAAAGTCATCCACGGCCGGCAGCAGCGGACTGACGTAACTCATGCGCGTTCAATCCAGCGTGACAGCAGATCCGGCAACATTTGCGCCAGATGCTGCAGCAGCAGCGTACCCATGCCCGCCTGATAATGCTGATTATCGCGGCTGGTGAACATTAATATGCCCAGCTCGCCGCGTTCGCCCATTAGCGACATCGCTACCGAGCCAATCGCTTTGGCCTGCGGCAACAGCAGTAGCAATTCCGGACCGTTCAGGCTGCCGAGATAGTGATGTTCATTGCCGAAGCGCTGAATGCGCAGCGGTTCGAATGCCTGACGTGACAAGCCGAGCTGGGTGAAATCAGAGGGTGCGCCGATGTGCCACTTGTCATTGAACACGCGTACGTGTGCGCCGGCCAGACCCAGTTCGCGCGCCCAGCGGTGCAGACGCGTTAGCATCTCTTGCAAGCTGTCGGCGGCGGCGAGATGACCTTGTAGCGCCAGCAGGCGATCAAACAGCTGATGGTTGGCGGTAGCCTGCTCCATCAGCAGCGTGATCTCCTCTTCTAACTGCTGGATGTGGTTGCGCTGCCGCGCCATATGCCACTCCACCAGCGAAACGCTGCCGCGTACCGGATGCGGCACCATCATCTGTTCAACCTGGCGCGCATTGCGAATAAAAAAATCGGGGTTTTGACGCAGAAATGCGCTTACCGATTGATCGTCCAGCAAAACCTCGCTTTCGGTTTGCTCTTCGACATTTTTCATAGATGAATAAACCCATCGTAGACGTGTGTGGCTGGACCGGTCATAAACAGCGGTTGCCCTTCCCCTTTCCAGGCAATGTGCAGCGTGCCGCCCGGCAAATCGACGCGGACATTTTCCGCCAGAATGCCCTGCTGAACACCGCAGGCGACCGCCGCGCAGGCGCCGCTGCCGCATGCCTGGGTTTCGCCTGCGCCACGTTCATACACGCGCAGACGGATGTGTTCACGATTGACCACTTCCATAAAGCCGACATTGGCGCGCTCCGGGAATCGCTCGTGGCTTTCCAGCTCTGGGCCCAGCGTTTCCACCGGCGCGGTTTTCACGCTTTCTACCTGAATCACGCAGTGCGGATTGCCCATCGATACCGCACCAAACATCACGGTTTGCTCGGCCACCCGCTGCAAATAAAGGTTCTCTGCTTTATTCGCGCGGAGCGGCACGCTTTGCGGTTCGAAGTTGGGTTGACCCATATTGACGCGCACCAGCTCATCATTGGTGACGCTGAGCACCATGCGGCCGGTTTGCGTGCTGACACGAATGTCGCTTTTATTGGTCAAACCTTTCAGACGCACAAAGCGGGCAAAGCAGCGTGCGCCGTTGCCGCACTGCGCGACTTCGCTGCCATCGGCGTTGAAAATGCGGTAATGGAAATCGAGATCCGGATCGTAAGGCGGTTCAACGATCAGTAGCTGATCAAAACCGATCCCCAGATTTCTGTCCGCCAGGCGGCGAATCAGTTCCGGCGAAAAAAAGACGTTTTGCGTCACAGCATCCACAACCATAAAGTCGTTGCCGAGACCGTGCATTTTTGAGAACTGCATTTTCTGCTCCGCCGGATTACTCATAGAGTTTAGTTGGCCTGCGAACCAGGCTTGCTGGTGACCAAACCACCGACATCAGCATCCTGAGCCGCTTTTTGCTGCTGCGCGGTGACCTGCTGTTTCGGCTTGTTTGGCTGATCTTTCGGCGGGAAATATAGCGGTCCTTTTAGGCCACAGCCTACCAGGCTGACCAGTGCCAGCGCCATACCCAGCTGACTCATCACTCGTATCATTCTGTCTGCTCTTCTGTCCTAAAGCCATGGTTGCTTATCATCGCAGTTGACGTTGTAAAAGCAACAGGAAATAGCCGCATTTCCTGCGGCAGGTCAGAGTAACAGCGCATCCCGCCGCGCGAACGCGGGCGGGATCAATGCATTTGGTAGCGCGGCTGGAAGTCGCCGTTGTCGTTGTCAGGCTGGGTGGCGCAGAGCTGCGTCAGCGTTTGGCTGCGGAAAGGAATCACCTGGAAACGTTCGCCAGTGTTCACAATCTGGTAGAACTGCGGCAGGTTAAAGTTGATAAAGCTGGAGCCGTAAGTAAAACGGTCATGCGACGAGGAATAGAATCGACTCACGTCGCGCACCAGCTCCTCTTTACTGCCTTCGCAATGGTGATAAACCTCAACGCGATTGGTTTCGTCGAGGATATAGATGTTGAAACCGCGATCGTCATTAGTATCTTCAAAGAAGAACTGAATGATGCCTTCGCTGGCGTAGCCGTTCACCACCGGCGGCAACGGCGTCTGGTTCGATTCCACTTTAATCGACAAACCATGCAGCTTGTTGTTAGAAATCGCGCCATAAAATTCGACGGCGTTTTCCAGCTTCTGCACCGACACGCTCATGCGTTCGAAGAATAAGCCCCAGGTTTGGCCCGCCATGCGTAACGCTTTAAAGCGGCCCGGTTCCTGACGCGTGCTCGACAGACGCAGCTCAATGCATTCCGAAACCAGCTGCTGCACGCGAGTACGAATTAAACCGCGCAGATGCTGGCTGTAGCAGAATACTTCCACCGTATCCGGCGGCGCTGCATCCTGATGCATTTTGCCGAGAATGGTTTTCAGCGCCTCAATCATCGCCTGCTCGCCATTGAAGTGCAGCGTACGCACTTCATTCCACGAGTTGCGATAGAGCAGATCGATGCTGCCAATCAAACATTGCTGCTGCTGACCGAAGCTGAACACATCCAGCTTACGGAAATCGAAATGCACCACCTGATTGCGGAATGCGGAGGTAGGATCGTGTTCCAGGTTAACGATAATCGCTAAGTGACGAATTTCGCACGGGCTGTAGAGCGCTTTGGGCGTCGGTGCTGGCACGCGCAGCGGGAAGTGGCTCGACACATCGTTAACCAGTTCCTGCAGACGCGGTAGATCGCACAGATCGTTGCCCTTCATATGCAGACGCGTTTTACTGGTCAGCAAACCGTTAAACCACGCCCACGCCACCAGCTTGTTCAGATAGCGATTATATTCCAGCGGCTGATGGCTGATGATAGAACTCATGTCTGGCGATTGGTTATACAGATACCAACCGGCGCGATTAGCGCGGCCCGCCGGGACATGAATAAAGGTAAGATTCTCTTCCGAGAGATCGGGCGAAATCTGCGGGTTCACTAAAGTGACTTTACCCGGCAGCGCCTCGAACGCGGCATACAGTTTACGCGTCAGCACGCCGATATCCTGCGGGCTGGCGCTGACACTTAAATTGTTGCGACGCGCAAAGCGAATCAGGTTGCGATAGCTCTGCATCATCGCATCCAGCAGTTCGTTGTGCGCTTCGCGTACCCGTTCGATTTTCCACTGCGCGCGGTTATCCAGTACCGCTAACTTCTCTTCATCCCAGCCCCACTCTTTAACCAGCTGCGATAAGATCTCGCGCCGCCAGCCGGTGCGCTGATGATGGTGATCTTCGCTCGAGAGCTTTTCACACACTTTTAAATAGAAACATCGACGCACTAAATCGAGGCGCGCCATGTCATCAACGCTGGTGAGATAGCGCGTCACGCGCTCCAGCATCATGCAGTAAGGATCGAGACCAAAGGAGACAATTTCGCCGTCGTGCAGGCGCTGCTTGATGTCCATCGACAAGAGCTGCGTGTCGGGATATTCCCAGCTGTAGGCTTCCAGCAGCAGGGTTTTCAGCACCGCTTTATACGGCGAGTCGATACTTTTATACAGCTGCCACAAGCTGGCACCGAAGTACTCCTCCGCCGACAGCGTGCCAAGGCCGCCGAGATCCAGCCACTCATTCGGCGTCAGTACGCCTTGTGAATAGAGCGACATGACGTAATCGTCGTAATGGTGCTCCTCTTCGCCAGGCACCATATTCCACAGGATGCGTTTACCCGCCATACGCACGGCGGTACGGTAGAACTCATCCAGCAGCAAAATATGTTGGGTAGAACCGCAGTCTTCACCGCCGAGGCTACCGCTTTCGTTATGGCGGAAACGGTTCTCGTCAATCAGGAAGAAGCTGACTTCCACACCCATCGACACACACCATTTCTGCAACAGCGTACACTTACGCTGCAGATTGAGGCGCTCTTCATTATCCAGCCACGATTGGTGGCATACCCAGATGTCGAGGTCGGAAATGCTGTTTTGCCCAACCGACGAGGTGCTGCCCATTGAGTAAATGCCGGTAATTGGACGTTCGCCCGCGACGGCGGCGGTGAGATCGAGCGGTTGTCCGCCCGCTAAGTTCTGCAGCAGCTGGAATTGATTTTCATCGGGCGTGTAAAGGCAGACGCCATGCGGAACGCTACCTTCGAGGTAGCCCGGCATCAGCGGATGATGGTAATGCAATAATGTTGGCAGCAGACTGTAGACTTGCTGGAAAGCAGGCCCCATGGCAGCCAGTGCGCGATCTACACGCAGCTGGTTAATCGCATCCAGTCTCTGTTTCAGTGTCTCAATGTAGAGGTACAAGACGTTTCGCCTGATTGTCCCAGTGTTAAGCACCCTGTTTCCGCATTCTGCCGCTTAATAATAAAGATATCGGGCAAATAATTGCTGGAAACGTGATCAATCTAACACCCGGAGGATTGACCGTAAAGAAAGTTGCGCTACTTAACAGTTTAGCATGTTCCGACCGTAGCCCTGCTTTTTTCAGACTTCGACATAAAACTGCGACCCGCAAGATCCAGGCGCAGTCTGACATCGCGGCCTTTTCAATCCGTTGAAACTGACAGCATTCCCCTATCAATGATAGGATATTCGATGAACGATCAAAATGGTTAACAGCATGTTAAACAAAATTTTCAGAATTGCTACCAGACAAAGTCCCCTTGCTTTGTGGCAGGCACAATATGTCCAACAGCGTCTGATGGCGGCTCATCCGGGTCTGCAAGTTGAGTTGCTGCCGATGGTCACCAAAGGTGATGTCATCCTTGATACGCCATTGGCAAAGGTTGGCGGCAAAGGGCTGTTCGTTAAAGAGCTTGAGCTGGCAATGCTGGAAGGCCGCGCCGATCTCGCCGTGCACTCAATGAAAGATGTGCCGATCGATTTTCCACAAGGCCTCGGTCTGGTGACCATTTGCGAGCGTGAAGATCCGCGCGATGCTTTCGTCTCCAATCGTTACAACAGTGTTGATGAGCTGCCACAAGGCGCGGTTGTCGGGACGTCCAGCCTGCGTCGCCAGTGCCAGCTGAGCGCCCGTCGTCCGGATTTAGTGATTCGCTCACTGCGCGGCAACGTCGGCACGCGTCTTGGCAAACTTGATGCCGGTGAATATGACGCCATCATTCTGGCGGCGGCCGGTTTGAAGCGTTTAGGTCTGGAAGATCGCATCCGTCAGGCAATGCCTGCCGAGATCTCCCTGCCCGCCGTGGGTCAGGGCGCCGTCGGCATTGAATGCCGCGCAGATGATGAGCAATTGATTACGCTGCTACAGGCGTTGAATCACGACGATACCGCCGTGTGCGTCCGCGCCGAACGCGCAATGAACACGCGGCTGGAAGGCGGTTGTCAGGTGCCTATCGGCAGCTTCGCGGTGCTGGAAGACGATCAGCTGTGGCTGCGCGGATTAGTTGGCTCACCGGACGGCAGTCAAATGGTGGTCGGCGAGCGTCGCGGTCCACGCGATCACGCCGAAAGAATGGGGGTTTCGCTGGCCGAAGAGCTGTTGGATGGCGGCGCGCGCGACATTCTGCGTGAAGTGTATCAAGGTCAACCGCCAGTATGACCATCCTCGTGACCCGCCCGGAACCGGCCGCCACTGAACTGGTCTCGCGTTTGCGCAGCCTGGGCAAGCTGGCATGGGGCTTCCCGCTGATTGAATTTACGCCGGGTCGCGATCTTATCCATTTGCCAATCCAACTTGCGGCGTTACAGCCAGGCGATCTGGTGTTTTTACTGTCGCAGCAGGTCGTTACTTTCGCCGAGCCCGCTTTACAGCAAAGCGCGACAACCTGGCCTGAAGCCCTCAACTACTATGCTATTGGTCGCAGCACCGCTTTAGCCCTGCATACCGTCAGTAATCTCAAAGTAGACTATCCTCATGCGCGGGAGACCAGCGAAGAGCTGGTGCGCCTGAACCGTCTGCAGCAGGTTAGTGGCAAACGCGCGCTGATTCTGCGCGGCAGTCCGGGCCGCGAGTTGCTGGCAGAAACGCTGATTGAACGCGGCGTTGAGGTGCAATACTGCGAGTGCTATCAGCGCTGTGAAAAGCACTACAACGGCGCGACTGAAGGCCGACGCTGGCGCGATCGCGGCATTACAACGCTGGTGGTAACCAGCGGCGAAATGTTACAACAACTCTTTTCTCTGTTTCCGCCAATTGATCGTCGGGAATGGTTACTGCACTGTCGGCTTGTGGTCGTCAGTGAACGTTTGGCTACGCAAGCCGCTGAATTAGGCTGGCAGGACATTGATGTAGCCGATGGTGCCGATAACGATGCGCTGCTGCGCGCGTTACGCTGAACTTAACAATGGGATGAGCCATAATGACGGAACAAAAAGCCTCCTCCGCCATGGTTGAAGAAACCACCCCAGCGGACAATTCTCCCTCGCCAGCAACCAAACCACCTCGCGATAAAAAAGGCGATGGCAAGGTGCTGAGTGCCGTGGCGATTGTGATTGCGCTGGCGATTGGGGCGGGACTTTACCTTAATGGGAAACACCAGGCCGATTTACAGGCTCAAACTAACCAGAATCTCAGTGAGCAGCTGAGCGCCTTGCAGCAGCAACTAGGCAGCGACAAACAGCAGCTGACGCAACAGCTGGATAGCGCCAACAGCGCCTTGCAGCAGGCGCGCACGCAGCAGGATAACAGCGCAAAAGAGCTGGAAACCCTGCGTGATAAAGTCGCTACCATCTCTGGAAACGACACGCGTACCTGGCTACTGGCGCAAGCGGACTACCTCGTCAAACTGGCGGGCCGCAAACTGTGGAGCGATCAGGATGTCACTACCGCGGCAGCGTTACTGAAAAGTGCTGATTCCAGCCTGGCCGACATGAACGATCCGAGTGTGATGAACGTGCGTCGTGCGCTAACGCAGGACATCAGCTCACTCTCCGCCGTCAGCCAGGTTGATTATGACGGCACCATCCTCAAGCTTAATCAGCTGTCGAACGGCGTCGATAATCTACGCCTGGCCGACAACGACAGCGATGATTCGCCTATGGACGCTGATGGCGGTGAACTCTCAAGTTCGCTACACGAGTGGCGTCAAAATCTGGTGAAAAGCTGGCATAACTTTATGGATGATTTCATCACCATCCGCCGCCGCGACAACACCGCACAGCCGCTGCTGGCACCGAATCAGGACGTTTACCTGCGCGAAAACATTCGTTCGCGCCTGCTGATTGCGGCTCAGGCCGTACCGCGTCATCAGGATGAGATCTACAAACAGTCTATCGATGCGGTATCAACCTGGGTTCGCGCCTGGTATGACACCAACGATGCCGCCACCAAAGCCTTCCTTGCACAGCTGGATGAATTGAGCCAGCAAAGCATTTCAATGGATGTGCCGGATACGCTGGAAAGCCAGCCGCTGCTGGAAAAACTGATGCAAACCCGCGTACGTAATTTGCTGGCTCAGCCATCGGTTGCTGCTGATCAACAAGGAGGCTAACCATGCTGAAAGTATTGGTGCTTTTCCTGCTGCTGATTGCGGGCATTGTGGTTGGACCGATGGTAGCCGGCCATCAGGGCTACGTGCTGATCCAAACCGACAACTGGAACATTGAAACCAGCGTAACCGGCCTGGCGATCATCTTGATCCTCAGCCTGCTGGTGATTTTGTTGGTGGAATGGATTCTGCGTCGCCTATTCCGTACCGGCGCACGCACACGCGGCTGGTTCACCGGCCGCAAGCGCCGTAGCGCGCAGCGTCACACGCAAAGCGCGCTGATGAAACTGGCGGAAGGTGACTTTAAACAGGCCGAAAAACTGCTGTCGAAAAATGCCGACCACGCCGATCAGCCAGTGGCAAACTACTTGCTGGCTGCCGAAGCGGCACAGCAACGCGGTGACGAAATCCGTGCTAATCAGCATCTGGAGCGCGCTTCTGAGCTGTCGGTGAATGACACGATTCCGGTTGAAATCACACGCGTACGTCTGCAACTGGCGCGCAACGAAGATCATGCGGCACGCCATGGCGTTGATCGCCTGCTGGAAGTCGCGCCGCGCCATCCGGAAGTGTTGCGTCTGGCAGAACAAGCCTATATTCGTACCGGCGCATGGGGCGCATTGCTCGACATTCTGCCTGCGATGCAGAAAGTGCAGATCAATGATGAAGCACAGCGCGATGCCTTGCAGCAGCAAGCCTGGCTGGGCCTGATGAACCAGGCGATGGCCGATCAAGGCAGCGACGGTTTGAAGAAATGGTGGCAAAACCAGAGCCGCAAAACGCGTCAGGAAACCGCCTTGCAGGTGGCTATGGCAGAACATTTGATTGAGTGTGACGACCCGGATACCGCACAGAGCATCGTGCTGGAAGGTCTGAAACGCCAATATGACGATCGTCTGGTATTGCTGATGCCGCGTATTAAAAGTGGCGATCCGCAATCTCTGGAAAAAGCGCTGCGTCAGCAGATTAAACAGCATGGCGCCACGCCGCTGCTGCACAGCACGCTGGGGCAGCTGCTGATGCGTCATGGGGAATGGCAGCAGGCAGCAGAAGCGTTCCAGCAAGCGCTGGCGCAGCGTACGGATGCGTTTGATTATGCCTGGCTGGCCGATGTTTACGACCGCCTGCATCGCCCGGAAGACGCTGCCAAAATGCGTCGTGAAGGCCTGCTACTGACGCTGAAGACCAATCCCAGCGTCTGATTTACGATTGTTACTTTTGTGCACGCCGGGCTTGTCCCGGCTTTTTTTTGCCTGTCATATACTGCAGACAAAAAAACACCTGCCATAAGCAGGTGTAAGATCAGGTCGTTAAGACAACTGATGGCATCCGACTCAACGTAATGTCCTTCTCACTGCAGTAAAGCGTGCGCAAATACTGCCAGGCTGGACAACGGATGCCGTAAGGGGCTCTGCATCATTCCCAGGTTTATGTAGCATCAGCAAACATAAGAGGTGGAATGAGCATCTACAGGTAGATTATTGCACAAGACGTGCCAAAATTGCAGTACGCGCAATAAGTTAACTAATATCAAGAGGATATAGTTACTGCCACAATCCCGGTGTTAGCCACTGTCGGTAAAACGCGACGATCACTCAATAAGCTGTCTCCGCAGAACGACAAGCTATGCAAGGAATTGTCATGCCCATATAAATCAATGATTTATATGTATCTAAATAGCGACAATGTGCGGAATTACGCTCAAAGGAAATGATGGGAAGAGTTGAGAATATGAATGGCGGATACAAACGAAAAAAGCCTGCTTTTTCAAGCAGGCTTTTCGAATATGGTCGGCGAGAGAGGATTCGAACCTCCGACCCACTGGTCCCAAACCAGTTGCGCTACCAAGCTGCGCTACTCGCCGATTTTTTACTTCTTTAACGCTACAGCGTAATTTTGCCTGGTGCGAAGGGAGGGACTTGAACCCTCACGTCCGTAAGAACACTAACACCTGAAGCTAGCGCGTCTACCAATTCCGCCACCATCGCGTGACCGAGCAAAATCTGGGGTGGCTAATGGGACTCGAACCCACGACAACTGGAATCACAATCCAGGGCTCTACCAACTGAGCTATAGCCACCATAATTCTGGTGCGTAAGCGTGTTTCGCTTACTAATTCACTGCATAACGCGGTCTAACCAACCACCGAAGCTCTTGCGCACAAACTAAATGGCGCGCCCGACAGGATTCGAACCTGAGACCTCTGCCTCCGGAGGGCAGCGCTCTATCCAGCTGAGCTACGGGCGCGTAGCGCCGTTGCGGATGGGCATACTACGGGCTTGACCTCATACTGTCCAGCCCTTTTTTAGAAAAAAAACGCGTTTGATTACGCTTTGTGCATTCCATCGATAATTACAGCAGTTTGAGGCGCTTACCCTCTCATTTTCGCTGGAAAAACCAGCAATTTCAGAGGTCGCCCCGCCAGTGGTAGCGTAAGTATTTCAGCAGCTTTAATTGGCGACGCAGACGCGAAGGCTGACGAATAAGGCGATAAAGCCATTCCAGTCCGGACTTTTGCCACCAAACGGGCGCGCGCTTAACGTGCCCAGTAAACACATCGTAAGTGCCACCAACGCCCATATAGAGCGCATGCGGCCAATGGGCGCGGCAATCACGCATCAACAGCTCCTGGCGCGGCGAACCTTGCGCCACCGTGACAATCTGCGCACCACTCGCGGCGATGCGGGCAAACAGCGCGTCGCGCGCTTCAGGCGCAAAGTAACCATCCTGACTGCCAACGATATTCACATTCCACTGTCGGCGCAGCTTGTCGCAGGTTTCCTGCAGCACCGCCTGACGTCCACCAATCAGAAACACCGGAATGCCGCTACGCCCTGCACTCTCCATCAACGCTTCCCATAAATCCGCGCCTGCAATGCGGTTCACCTGCAGCTGAGGATACTTCTTACGTAGCGAACGGACGATGCTGATGCCATCCGGATATTTGAACTCAGCCTCAGCGATCAGTGCGCGTAGCTGCGCATCTTCTTCCAGCGTGAGCATTTTCTCGGCATTCATCGCCACCAGCGTGCCGCAACGCGGTTTACCCTCGGGCAGCAGAAAGCGCAGAAAGCTCGCCATATCGTTGAAGGCGTGAAGATCGACTCCGCGCAGGCTATAGCGCGGCTTATCGGTTTCCATGGTATGAATTTCCCGTTGTGCCCAAAGGTTAAGAAGGGCTGTGTAAAACCGGCTCGCTGCGCGGACGAATCAACCCCGCGCGCGCCAACAGCCAGTAAAGCAATTTAGCCGCCCATATACAGGCCGCAAAAATCAGACAAAAGAACACCACGCGCGAGCCGAAAGCATCCAGCCCTTCACGCGCCAGCACGATCATATTAAACACCGCGCCGAAGCAGAAACTCTGCAAAATCGCCCCGCTGTAACGGTTGCTGGTATCGCGGCCATACAGATAAAGGTTATCGAAGCCTTTAATCAGCAGGCCGACAGCCACCGCACCGATTGGGATAAACCACACGCCGCCCATCACCACCAGCGAACCCAATAGCGTGGGCGAGATCGCCAAGCCGGAATGGTTGTTCAGCACTTCCCAGGTAAAGTAGTTAGCGCTGTTAAGAATGGCTGTTGGACGTCCCGGCCACATCCAGCTGGGAATGAACACGTAGAAATCGCGCCAAATCGGTGCCAGCCCCTGAAAATCGATCTTGTCGTAGTTTTGCAGTAACAGCGCCAGATTTTCCCACGGCGAGAAGGTGTCGCGCGTCAGATAAAGGAAGGTATAAAACGCTTCATCGCCCACTACGTCGAGGTTATAGCGACGCAACGCCAGCCAGAACATACCGTCAATCGCCATCACACCGGCGCCAACCAGCATCCACAGCGTGATCCAGCCGCGCGTAATGCCAATAAACAAGAACAGCGCGAACGCGATAATGATATTGGCGCGCGTGCCGCCCACCAGCGCGTAGGTCAGCAAGCCAAATGCCACCGACACCAGCAAAAACCACAGCCACTGACGCTGGGTTGGCTTGAGGAAGTAGCGAATCAGCATCGCCGGAATAAAGAAGTAGAAGAAGCGTTTAAGCGCCACGCCGGACACTTCGCTGGAGAAGATCTGGTTGTAAGCCGAAAGCCGGAACAGCAGCAGGCCGTTGTGCATAAAGAACACCGTCACGGTGCCAATTGCCACCAGCGCCAGCAGCAGACAGGTCAGATGGGTTTCAACCCGGTTCATCTGCAGCCAAGGTTTGCGCGCAGGCGCATTGGCCGGCCGCAGCCGCACCTTGTAGCTAACGTAATAGATGGCATAAAAGCTGGTAGCGGCCAGCAGCGCCTGCAGCAGATATTCCGGCGGCACCACCGCCACGTTAAAGCGGAATACCAGCACGCTGGTCAGCGGGAAGCCGAAATAGAAGGTCAACAAAAACAGAATGGTGAAGAACAGGTGGAAGTTGAAGCGCACCCGTTTAAATTCCCGCCAGGTTAGGGTCAGAATGAAACCCAGCGAACACAGATAAACCACCAGCAGACCACTAAACTGCATCAGGCTCATGTTCTCTCCCTTTCACTCAGGGTTAGCGCGTCGCGCCAGCCTGCCACATAGCCGGGGGCAAAAAAGGCAATCGAAGAGTGATCGCATTGCGCTAATTGCCGTTGCGCTTCGGCCACGCTGGCGCTATCCAGCGCATCTTCGCTAAACAGCACCGGCAAACCTTGCTCGCTAAGATCGCGCCAGAACGGATTTTTGCGGTTCAGCACAAACGGAATATTGGCCTGAATCAGCAAGCAAAGCGTACCAATGCCTTGCTGGCGCTCGAACATAAAATAGCCGAGCTGGCAGCGGCTAAGCAATGTCAGATAGGCATCAAAGTCGATCTTGTCGCGCAGCAGCGTCACTTGCCCCGCCGGGAACAGGCGCTGTGCGGCGGCGGCAATCTCATCGATATAAGCGTGATTATTCTGCGGATAACCGAGCGGCACGACGATTTTCACCTGTTCACCAAACTGGGCTCGAATCGCCTTTAAACCGGCAATGTGACGATTACTGCGATCGCCGGAGTTACCGAGCAGAATAGTGAAATCGGGGCTTTCCACTGGCGCAGGCAGCGCCACGTCCGGCATGCGCGTCGGGAAATAGAGCCGCGAGGCGGGAACGCGCGGATGACGCTGCTGGAAATGGTGCAAATCACCGCGCGTCGCAAACACGCGCGCCACGCGCCCTTGCGCCATTCTGCGCAGCAGATAAAACAGCTGATACTTAAGGCCGCGCCCTTCTTCGTAGAGATCTGCGCCCCATACATGCCAGAACGCCTGCTGACGACGCAGTTTGCCGCTCAGCAAGGCCAACCAAATACTGGGATTAAACTGGCCGTGAAAGAAGAAGCGCTGCGAGCGATCGGCAGCACGCGTCACCACCGCTTGCGCCAGCGCACGCTTGCTGGCAAAGGTTTCAATCTGCAATGAAGCATACGCTTGCAGCGTTTCGGGCGCGCTGGATACCACCATAAACTGACGCGGCGCAGCGCCAGGCAGCTCGGCGCTCATCACGTCATTAAAGAAGCGCAGCACCGTATGATTGTGATGCGGGATATCCGATCCCAATACGTGAAAAGTCGTCATTTTTTCCGGCAATAAATCATGAAGGCGCCACAACACAGGGCGAAATAGAGAACGTAGGTTGCCATGTAAGCCTGCGCGGCTCCAGCGGTACCGTGCAGCGGAATCAGCCAATGGGAAAAACCGGTCAGCAGTGCAAACTGGCTGATTTCCGTCAGAATATAGAAGCGCAGTGACGCTTTGGCGATCACCAGATATCCGAAAACATAGGCGCCGACTTTAAACACATCACCACACAACTGCCAGATGAAAAGGTCACGCATCGCGCTGAACTGCGGCGAAAACAGCAGCCAGATAGCGACATCGCGCAGCAGCCATACGCAGAAACTGGCCGCTGCGACGGCAGGTAACACAAAGCGCAGCGCACGCCCAATCTCACGGGCGACTTGCGGTTTCTGCTCCAGCCGCGCCAGCGTGGGCAGCAGCCAGACGCTAAAGGTGGCGGTGATAAATTGCAGGTAGGCATCGGAAATACTGGTCACGCCCTGCCATAAACCGACCTGCGCCCAACCTTGCTGCTCGGCCAGCAGATTTCGCATCATCACCCACGCCACCGGCAAGGTGAATGAGGTGATCAGCGCCATCAGCGTAAACTTCGCCAGATTGCGCGCCAGGTCAGGATGCCAGCCTGGCATCAGCCAGCTCAGCGGCAGCCGATCGCGATGGCGACGCAGCATCAGCAACGCCGGAAACACCAGCAGCGCCGGCACCAGCGCCAATCCCACTAACGCACCAGCATAGCCGCCCAGCCACCAGCACAGCACATAACCCAGCACGCCAATGATACTTCCTGCAATCAGCGCCAGTGCATTGCCGCGCGCATCGCGGAAGCCTTTTAGCAACGCCAGCGTCAGGTTGGCCCAGGCAATGCCGAGTTGCAGAAAGGCAACAATGCGCACCACGTTGGCATATTCTGCATGACCAAACAGCGCCGTGCTGATCGGCGATGCCGCCAGCAAAAACACCAGCGCCAGCAGCGTTGAAAAGCCGAGCACAATCGCCGAAGCCGTGCCGGTCACCGCGCGCAGTTGTTGTGGCTGTTGCTGATGTTGCGCGACTAACGTAGTGACGCCGTTAAAGATGCCCGCGCCCGCCAATACGCCGAGTACAGTAATCAACTGGCGGAAGTTACCGGCTTGCCCGATCCCTTCGGGTCCGAAGCTTACCGCTAACAGTTTCACCACCAGCAGGCCAGCAACGATTTTTACCAGCGTGGAAGACGCGGTCCAGACTGACGCTTTTGCTAATGACATCAGGCAAAGAAACTCAGCAGCGAACTGATCACCGTACGCTGGTTGTTATCCGATAAGTTGTAGAACAGCGGCAAGCGCAGCAGGCGCTCGCTTTCACGCGTGGTAAAGGCATCATCACCGTGGAAGCGGCCAAAACGTTCACCCGCTGGCGACGAGTGCAGCGGGATGTAATGGAACACCGTGAGGATTTCCGCCTCTTTCATCCAGTTGATCAGCGCCTGACGATCGTCGCTGTCGCGCAGCTTGATGTAGAACATATGTGCATTGTGGCGGCAATTTTTTGGCACCACCGGCAGCTCAATACGGCCGGCAGCAGCCAGCGGCTGCAGCGCATCGTAGTAGCGTTGCCACAAACGCAAACGCTGCTGATTAATTTGCTCCGCCGCTTCCAGCTGCGCCCACAAATAGGCCGCCTGCAAATCCGCCATCAAATAGCTGGAGCCAATATCGCGCCAGGTATATTTATCTACCTGACCACGGAAAAACTGGCTGCGGTTGGTGCCTTTTTCACGAATGATCTCGGCACGATCCACCAGCTTCGCGTCATTGATCAGCGTTGCGCCGCCTTCACCGCCGGCGGTGTAATTTTTAGTTTCGTGAAAGCTAAAGCAGCCAATGTGACCAATGGTGCCGAGCGCGCGTCCTTTGTACTGCGACATCACGCCTTGCGCGGCATCCTCGATAACATAGAGTTTATGCTTCGCCGCCAGCGCCATGATGCTGTCCATCTCGCAGGCCACGCCCGCGTAATGCACTGGCACGATGGCGCGGGTTTTCGGCGTGATCGCCGCTTCAATCAGCGTTTCATCGATATTTAGCGTATCGGGGCGCACATCGACAAACACAATGGTCGCGCCGCGCAGCACAAAGGCGTTGGCGGTGGAGACGAAGGTGTAACTCGGCATGATCACTTCATCGCCAGGCTGCAGGTCAATCAGCAGCGCCGCCATCTCCAGCGACGCGGTGCAGGATGGCGTCAGCAGCACTTTTTTGCTGCCGAAATGCTGTTCCATCCACTGCTGGCAGCGGCGAGTAAAGCCGCCATCGCCGCACAGCTTGCCGCTGGCCATCGCCGACTGCATATATTCAACTTCGCTGCCGACAATCGGCGGCGCATTAAATGGGATCATGAGACTTTCCTGTAGAACCAGTAAGCGGTGCTTTCCAGCCGCGCACCGCTGCGTAAATAGAGGCGCATCGCCGTGAGATTACTGAGCTGGGTCGCCACGCGCAGATGCGTTAGCTGACGCACGCGGCCCCAGTCGGCGGCAGCAAGCAGTAAGCGCTGGCCGACGCCGCAACCTTGTGCGGCGGGCAATACCGCCAGCAGACCGATGCGCATGTCGCCGTCCACTTCGCGCATCGAGACGAAACCTTGCAGCGCGCCCTGCTCATCGCAGGCCACCAGACATTGATTATCAAAGGTGCCGCGCACCGCATTTTCAATCCACTGCGCGTAGAAACGTCCGCTGTCCGCCGCAGCAAACCACGGCGCGCGGAAGCGACTTTGGCTAAACGCCTGCGCAGCCGCTTCACGCAGTGCCGGGATTTGTGCTTCCCGCGCAATGCGCACGCCAACTTGCCGCTCGGTATGTTTGATGCTGAGGGAAAGGTCAGCTTCGCCTTCCACTAACTGAAAACCATGCTGGCTCAGCGCATCGATGGCATCAACGCGTTCAGCGGGCACCTTCACTTGCCACAGCGCATACGGCTGCTGAAGGGCCTCGGCCAGCACCAAATCGCCATCCAGCGATAAGCGCGCGCTGTTCTGACCGAAGAACTCATTTTCCCACGTAAGGGAATCAATATTGACGCGGACGGGCATTGTGAACATCCAGCAGATACTGGCCGTAGCCGGTTTTGGTTAGCGCCTGAGCCGCGGCTAAAAGCTGGGCATCGCTCAGCCAGCCGTTACGCCATGCAATCTCTTCCAGGCAGGCAATTTTAAAGCCCTGCCGTTTTTCCACCGTCTGCACAAACATACTCGCCTCAATCAGGCTGTCGTGCGTGCCGGTATCCAGCCAGGCAAATCCGCGCCCCAGCAACTCCACCGCCAGCTCGCCCTGATCGAGATACATTTGGTTGATGGCGGTGATTTCCAGCTCACCGCGCTCGGAAGGTTTCACCTGTTTGGCAAACTCCACCACGCGGTTGTCGTAAAAATAGAGTCCGGTGACCGCCCAGCGCGATTTTGGCTGCTGCGGTTTTTCCTCAATGGAGAGCGCGTTAAAGTCGTCATCAAACTCCACCACGCCAAAACGCTCCGGATCCATCACCTGATAAGCAAAGACGGTCGCGCCGCTGCTGCGCGCGGCCACTTTCTTCAGCTTGGGGCTGAAACCCTGGCCGAAATAGAGATTGTCGCCCAGCACCAGACAACAGTGATCGTCACCAATAAAACTTTCGCCAATGATAAATGCCTGCGCCAGCCCATCAGGACTGGGTTGTTCTGCATAGGTTAGCTGAATCCCAAATTCACTGCCGTCGCCCAGTAAGCGTTCAAAATGGGCGCGATCTTCTGGCGTGGTGATGATCAAAATTTCGCGAATCCCTGCCAGCATCAGTACCGACAGCGGATAGTAAATCATGGGTTTGTCATATACCGGCAACAGCTGTTTCGAGATGGCGCGGGTAATCGGATGCAAACGCGTGCCCGAACCTCCGGCTAAAATAATGCCTTTCATCGCTGCTCCTTCTGAAGTGCGTTTAACGCGGCGTGGCTAATCCCAGACGCTCACCGCGATAGCTGCCGTTAAGTATTGCCTGCCACCATTGCGGGTTTGCCAGATACCATTGCACGGTTTTACGAATGCCGCTCTCAAAGGTTTCCTGCGGCGTCCAACCCAGCTCACGCTCAATTTTACTGGCGTCGATGGCGTAGCGCTGGTCGTGGCCGGGACGATCACTAACAAAGGTAATCAGGTCACGGTAGCGGCTCAGGTGCGGTGCACGCTGCTGCGGCGCCAACTCATCCAGCAGATCGCACAGCGTTTCCACCACTTCAAGGTTACGTCGCTCGTTATGACCACCAATATTGTAGGTTTCCCCTACTTTGCCGCTGCTCACCACGCTATACAGCGCCCGCGCGTGATCCTCTACATATAGCCAGTCGCGTATTTGGCTGCCGTTGCCATACACTGGCAGCGGTTTGCCCGCCAGCGCATTAATGATGGTGAGTGGGATCAGCTTCTCCGGGAAATGATACGGTCCGTAATTGTTGGAGCAGTTAGTGATGATGACCGGCAAACCGTAGGTGCGCAGCCAGGCGCGCACCAGATGATCGCTGCTGGCTTTGGTCGCCGAATAGGGGCTGCTCGGCGCATACGGCGTGGTTTCGGTAAAGAAATCGTCGCTACCGTGCAGGTCACCAAACACTTCATCAGTGGAGATATGATGCAGAATGAAGCCTTTTTTGCGTTCATCTGCCATGCCATTCCAGTAATGACGCGCCGCTTCCAGCAGCTGATAGGTGCCGACAATATTGGTTTCGATGAAGGCGATAGGTCCATCGATCGAGCGGTCAACATGACTTTCTGCCGCCAGATGCATAATGCAATCCGGTTGATAGTGTGCCATGACGCGATCCAGCTCAGCGCGATGGCAAATATCCACCTGTTCGAAGGCGAAACGTGCATTCTGTTGCACCGGCGCCAGCGACGCCAGATTGCCGGCATAGCTCAGCTTATCGACCACCACCACGCGGTGTTCAGTGTTTTCAAGCAGAAAACGTACCAGCGCAGAACCGATAAATCCTGCCCCGCCGGTCACCAGAAACTGTTTCATCGCCAAACGCCTTTGGTATCAACAATCCACGGCTGGGCAATCTGGGCCGCATCAATCGCGCGGAACTGTGCGTGATCAACCAACATCACCAGAATATCCGCCTGCTGCAGCGCAACTTCCGTGGCAACCAGCGTGGCTTCGTGCGCCAGACGTTGCGGAATGTCTTCCACATGCGGTTCAACCACCCAGGTTGCGCCGCTGTGCCACTCGGCAATCCGATGGGCGACGCTCATCGCCGGACTTTCGCGCAGATCGTCAATATTCGGTTTGAAGGCCAGACCAAAGCAGGCAATGGTGACATCGCTGGCGCGTTTGCCGCTGGCGGTGAGGCACTCTGCTACCGCCTGCTTTACCTGATCCAGCACCCAGCCCGGTTTGGCATCATTCACTTCACGTGCGGTGCGAATCAGTCGCGCCTGTTCTGGATTCTGCGCCACGATAAACCACGGATCGACGGCGATACAGTGCCCGCCGACGCCCGGTCCGGGTTGCAGGATGTTGACGCGCGGATGGCGATTCGCCAGCGCAATCAGCTCCCACACGTTGATGCCCTGCTCGGCGCAAATCAGCGACAGCTCATTGGCAAAGGCGATATTCACATCGCGGAAGCTGTTTTCTGTCAATTTGCACATCTCGGCGGTACGCGCATTGGTTTCCACACACGCGCCGCGCAGGAAAATGCGGTACAGCTCGCTGGCGCGTGCGGAACAGGCTGGCGTCATGCCACCAATGACGCGATCGTTTTCCAGCAGTTCAACCATCACTTTGCCGGGCAACACGCGCTCCGGGCAGTAAGCGATAAACACATCGCACGCATCACCGTGCTGCGGGAAACGCAAATCGGGACGCGCCGCCGCCAGCCATTCCGCCATTTGCTCGGTGGCGCCCACCGGCGACGTCGATTCGAGGATCACCAGATCGCCCGCTTTTAACACGGGTGCAATCGACAGCGCCGCGGCCTGCACATAGCTGAGATCCGGCTGATGGTCGCCGATAAACGGCGTGGGCACGGCGATCAGGAATGCATCGGCGGCTTCGGCCTGTGTAGTCGCACGTAGATGACCGGCACGCACGGCTTCGCGCACCACATCACCCAACTCGGGTTCCACGATATGGATATCGCCACGATTGATGGTTTCAACGGCGCGGACATTAATATCCACCCCAACGACTTTCTTTCCCTTTGAGGCAAAAACGGCTGCCGTTGGCAGCCCAATGTAGCCCAGTCCGATAACGGAAATGGTTTCAAAACGCATGGTTACACTCTGTGTTGTTTTAGGGCCTGCAAGATGCGCGCGCAGGCATGGCCATCGCCATACGGATTGTGCGCGCGACTCATTGCCTGCCAGGCTTCATCGTCCTGCAACAGCACGCTGACTTCAGCAACAATTTTACTGATATCGGTGCCGACCAGTTTCACCGTGCCTGCGTCCACCGCTTCCGGACGCTCGGTGGTATCGCGCATCACCAGCACCGGTTTGCCTAATGACGGCGCTTCTTCCTGAATGCCACCGGAGTCGGTGAGAATCAGCCATGAGCGATTCATCAGCCAGACAAACGGCAGATACTCTTGCGGCTCAATCAGGATGATATTCTCGATGCCGCTGAGAATACGGTTAACCGGCTCGCTGACGTTGGGATTGAGGTGCACGGGATAGACAATTTGCACCTGCGGATGCTGGCGCGCGATTTGCGCCAGCGCACTGCAAATGCGTTCAAAGCCGTCGCCAAAACTTTCGCGGCGATGCCCCGTGACCAGAATGAGTTTTTTGTCAGCGTCGAGGAACGGATAGCGCGCGGCGAGGCGGGCATTGAGATCGGCATCGTCCAGCACGCGATCACGCACCCACAGCAGCGCATCAATCACCGTGTTGCCCGTCACGAAAATGCGCGCATCCGGCAGATTCTCGCGCAGCAGATTTTGTCGCGAATTTTGCGTGGGCGTGAAGTGATAACTGGCGAGATGGCCGGTGAGCGTGCGATTGGCCTCTTCCGGCCACGGCGACATCAGGTTGCCGGTACGCAATCCCGCTTCTACGTGACCCACCGGAATCTGGTGATAAAACGCCGCCAGGCTGGCCGCAAACGTGGTGGTGGTATCGCCGTGCACTAACACCACATCCGGCTGGAAATCAGCGAGTACGGTTTTCATGCCCTGCAGTATGCGGCTGGTGATCTCCGTCAGCCCTTGCTCCGGGCGCATGATATTCAGATCATAATCAGGCTGCAGCTGGAACAAACGCAGCACCTGGTCGAGCATTTCACGATGTTGTGCGGTGACGCATAGGCGTGACTCGAACGCAGCATCCTGCGCCAGCGCCTGCACCAGCGGAGCCATTTTGATCGCTTCAGGACGCGTGCCAAATACCGTCAGAACTTTCACGTGGCTTCTCTTAATGGCTCGTTGCTAACGTTGAACGCGGACGACGCACCAGCGCCACTCCCGCACCGACCAGCGCGCCAATCACGCCCCACATGATCATCATAAACAGGCGGCGCGGACTATCGCGCGACACCGGCTCTTCCGGGGTGCGCAAATAGCGGTAAGTCTGAAATTGTTTATCCAGACGCGGACCGGCCTGCAGCGTACTCAGCATCGCTTTATTTTGATCATAGCTTAAATCGTAAGCAGGCCCGCTGGCTTGCAAGGTGTCGAGTTGCGCCTGCAGCATTTGCTGACCCAGCAGGAAACGATCGCTGTCTGGCAGCGCTTCGCCGGTTGCCGGCGCGCGGTTCTCTTTAATCCCCTGCTCGCTCGCCACTTTCAGCGCCTGCTCGATGCGCTGACGTTGACGTTCAAATACCGCCTGCGCCACTTCCTGCTGGCGGTTAACCTGCGACGCCAGCTGCACGCTGCGCGCCTGCCAGGCGCCTTTCAGCTCCGCATTAAGATGACGCGCCGCACGCTCGCTGGCGTAGGCAATATATTGACGCAGCAGATTGTTAGCATCGCTGGCGGTTTCGGCGACCAGCTTAATGTTATCTAAGATATTGCGCGCCGGGTCGGCAGCGGTGAACTGAATGTTGGTGATCAGGTCGTCGAGCAGCGCCGCATCGTTGTGCGCGTTACCGCTTTTGCGGCTTTTGAAGTATTCGGTCTGCTGCCAGAAATCACGGCGCGTATCCCATGATGCCAGCTGCATGGTGAACTCCTGATAAACCTCATCCATCACGGTCGGCGCTGGCGAACTGAGATTGAGCGTATTGGTGCGCACATCCAGATTATTGAGGAATTGCTGCTGTACGAAGAAATCACCCAGCATATTGACCGTTGGACGATCGGTCACCGCCGTGGTGCTCCACGCCTGCTTCATTAACATCGATGCTAACCAGGCAACCAGCGCAAACAGCAGCGCCAGACCGATAATCCAGCGTTTACCACGCCAGAGTGTGCAGCCAAGGCCACGTATATCCAGTTCGTTCTCCACAACGACAGAGGTCATAACAAAATCCTTATCAGGGTACTTTCTGGGTAATTTATTTTTTATCTTCGCTGCTTTGCCAGCGACGTTTTATGCGACGGATTTTGCGCGCCACGCGCCATGCGTGTTTCAGGCAATAGCCATAAAGGAGGAATGCCATCATGAACAGCACCAGCATCACCCATTCCGGGATGAAAGCCAGATACTCGCCGAGCACACCAATACCCGCCAGAAGCGCGGCGGCGACGGTAATCAGCAGGAACGCCTGACGTGACGTGAATCCGGCGCGCATAATTAAATGGTGGATGTGCTGGCGGTCAGCGGAAAACGGGCTCATGCCTTTGCGCAAACGGCGATACATAATCGCCACCATATCCATCAGCGGAATCGCGATCAGCCACAGCGCGGTGACGGGCGTGATCGGATGGCTCAGGCCTTGGGTGGTTTCCAGCAGAATCCAGATGATGGTGAAACCGATCATGGTGCTACCGGCATCGCCCATAAACACTTTGTAGCGACGGCCAATCAAGCCGAGATTAAGCAGGATATAAGGAATGGTGGCGGCGATCATCGCGAAGCACCACATGGCGAGGCTGGTCTGGCCGTCGAAATAGAGAATGATGCCGATGGCGGCGAAAGTGACGCTGGAGAGGCCGCCAAGCAGGCCATCAATCCCATCCACCATATTGAACGCGTTGATGGCGGCCCATACGGCGAATAGCGTCAATACGTAGCCAAAGGGACCGACAATTAACTCAACCGGCCCGATAATAAAGCCCAGACTGAGCAAATAGAGTTTGGCGCCGACCATCATCACGATGGCAACCGCCGCCTGCACCAGCGCGCGAATTTTTACGCTGATATCGAAGCGATCGTCCAGTGCGCCAACCAGCACCAATACGCCCGCGCAACTCAGATACAGCATCGCGTGCGGCAGATAATAATTTGAAATGGCAAAAGCGAAGCAGATTCCCGCGTACACGGAAATGCCGCCAACTAACGGAATGGCGCCATGGTGCCTTTTTCTGGAGTTTGGTGTGTCCACAAGCCCAATTTTTTTAGCTGCTTTGCGAGCAAAAAACAGGAACACTAAAGTAAAAAGAAAAACTAAACCAAGCTCAGTACTCATAGTGAGTAAATTCACGTTAATGCTCTCAGCTAAAATCGTGGACAACAATATGCAAAACACCCGCCATTGCCGTATATCCCTATTCCGAATTCTGCTACAGAAAAGTCTGATTGCTGAAAAAACAAACGAATCTCTGTCACAGTCAATATAAAAGCTTCCTGACTGCGCTAATCCTAATGCCCATAAATAAAAAACGCCACGTTAAGACGTGGCGTTAGCAATATTTCCTGGCAAATTGTGCGAATCACCGCTTGGCTTAGCGACTCGCCATTCGCAACTTAGGAACGCTTCATCATATCGAAGAATTCGTCGTTGGTTTTCGTCATGGCCAGTTTGTTGATGAGGAACTCCATCGCGTCGATTTCACCCATTGGATGGATGATTTTGCGCAGAATCCACATCTTCTGCAGCTCTTCCTGCGTAGTGAGCAGCTCTTCTTTACGGGTACCGGAACGATTGTAGTCAATCGCTGGAAATACACGCTTCTCGGCGATTTTGCGCGAGAGGTGCAATTCCATGTTACCTGTACCTTTAAACTCTTCGTAAATCACTTCGTCCATCTTCGAACCGGTATCAACCAGCGCGGTCGCGATGATGGTCAGGCTGCCGCCCTCTTCCACGTTACGTGCCGCACCGAAGAAACGCTTCGGACGATGCAGGGCGTTAGCATCCACACCACCGGTCAGCACTTTACCTGATGCTGGAACCACGGTGTTGTAGGCACGCGCCAGACGCGTGATGGAGTCAAGCAGGATGATCACATCTTTCTTGTGCTCAACCAGGCGCTTGGCCTTCTCGATCACCATCTCAGCAACCTGCACGTGACGTGACGCTGGCTCATCAAAGGTCGAAGCGATCACTTCACCTTTAACCAGACGCTGCATCTCGGTCACTTCTTCCGGACGTTCGTCAATCAGCAGCACCATCAGCAGGCAATCTGGATAGTTGTAGGCGATGCTCTGCGCGATGTTCTGCAGCAGCATGGTTTTACCCGCTTTCGGCGGCGCCACAATCAGACCACGCTGACCACGACCAATCGGAGAAGCCAGATCCAGCACGCGTGCGGTCAGATCTTCAGTCGAGCCATTACCGCGTTCCATACGCATACGCTTGCTGGCGTGCAGCGGCGTAAGGTTTTCGAACAGAATCTTGTTACGCGCGTTTTCCGGCTTGTCATAGTTAACTTCATTAACTTTCAACAGCGCAAAGTAGCGTTCACCCTCTTTTGGCGGGCGAATCTTGCCAGAAATGGTGTCACCAGTGCGGAGGTTGAAGCGGCGGATTTGGCTGGGAGAGACGTAGATATCATCGGGACCGGCGAGGTAGGAGCTATCTCCAGAACGGAGGAAACCAAATCCGTCCTGCAATATCTCCAGCACACCATCACCAAAGATGTCTTCGCCGCTTTTTGCGTGCTGTTTCAGGATAGAGAAAATAATATCCTGCTTGCGCATACGCGCCTGGTTTTCCAGCCCCATATTTTCGCCGAGGGTAATCAGCTCAGAAACCGGCGTATTCTTTAATTCGGTAAGATTCATAGTGATGGGTTCTTAAACTCGGGGTAATTCTCGAAATGATTGTCGTGAGTGGTATGGCAAAAATTCCATGCCTGTTAATGGCTCTTTTTCAACTCAGCTCGACGATTATCGTCAGATGTGGCGATAGGAAACGAGGAGACAGTCGAAAGATGATGCCGAATGTGCTAGTCATCAGATTGCCAAACCACGATAACGTTCATTGCGAGTAGGGTCTGACAAGGGAAAACTTAGATGCAAACTACAAGGTAAGAGCGTAATGCAGTGAAATTAACTTAACACGCTTAAAGTGAGACGTCCAGCAGTGGCGAAAAAATTCACCACTGCCGAACAAACACCGCGCCGGGCTTAGGCCAGGTTGGCGTTCAGGAACTCTTTCAACTGTCCTTTAGACAGTGCGCCAACCTTGGTTGCCGCCACTTCGCCGTTCTTGAACAGCAGCAGAGTTGGGATACCGCGGATGCCATATTTTGGCGCTGTACCCGGGTTGTCATCAATGTTCAACTTAGCGATGGTAAGTTTACCTTCGTACTCTTCTGCGACTTCGTCGAGAATTGGGGCGATCATTTTGCAAGGACCACACCATTCAGCCCAGAAATCTACCAGAGTGACACCGTCTGCTTTCAGTACGTCTGTGTCGAAACTGTCATCGGTCAAGTGAACGATCTTATCGCTGCTCATGTTTAACTCCAAAAGATTGCGCCTGGCGAATTGGCGGAAATGATACCAACGTAGGTTGACTTTATTTCATCGGATACGCTTTCGTAAAGCGCTAGTAAGCTGATATTCTACCACACTATGAGCAAAACACACTTAACTGAACAGAAGTTTTCCGACTTCGCCCTGCACCCTCAGGTGGTAGAAGCCCTTGATACCAAAGGCTTTTCTAACTGCACGCCTATCCAGGCGCTCGCATTGCCTTTTACGCTTTCAGGGCGTGATGTTGCGGGTCAGGCGCAAACCGGTACCGGCAAAACGATGGCGTTCCTGACGTCAACGTTTCATTATCTTCTTTCTCATCCTGCCGCAGAAGGTCGCCAGATCAATCAGCCACGTGCGCTGATCATGGCCCCGACGCGTGAGCTCGCCGTACAAATTCATGCCGATGCAGAACCGTTAGCGAAAGTCACTGGCTTAAAGCTGGGCCTGGCTTATGGTGGCGACGGCTACGATAAACAGCTGAAAGTGCTGGCTGATGGTGTCGATATTCTGGTGGGCACCACCGGACGTCTGATCGACTACGCCAAGCAGAACCATGTTAACCTGGGCGCGATTCAGGTTGTTGTGCTGGATGAAGCCGATCGCATGTTCGATCTCGGCTTTATTAAAGACATTCGTTGGCTGTTCCGCCGCATGCCGCCGGCCACCCAACGCCTGAGTATGCTGTTCTCTGCAACCTTGTCTTACCGCGTGCGTGAACTGGCGTTTGAGCACATGAACAACGCCGAATACGTGGAAGTTGAACCCGAGCAGAAAACCGGCCACCGCATTAAAGAAGAGCTTTTTTACCCTTCAAACGAAGAGAAAATGCGCTTGCTGCAGACGCTGGTAGAAGAAGAGTGGCCAGATCGCGCCATCATCTTCGCCAACACCAAGCACCGCTGTGAAGACATTTGGGGCCATCTGGCTGCCGATGGTCATCGTGTGGGTCTGCTGACCGGCGATGTAGCACAGAAAAAACGTCTGCGTATCCTCGATGACTTCACCAAAGGCGATGTGGATATCCTGGTTGCCACCGACGTCGCGGCACGGGGTTTACACATTCCTGCCGTCACGCATGTGTTCAACTACGATCTGCCTGACGATCGCGAAGACTACGTTCACCGTATTGGTCGTACTGGCCGCGCGGGTGCCAGCGGTCACTCCATCAGCCTGGCGTGCGAAGAGTACGCGCTGAACCTGCCGGCAATCGAAGAGTATATTGGTCACGGTATTCCGGTCAGCAAGTACAACAGCGATGCGCTGATGAGCGAACTGCCACCGCCGAAACGTCTGCAACGCAGCCGCTCGGGTAACGGCCCACGCCGTGGCGGGAACAACAGTAACCGTCGGAGCGGCGCGCCGCGCAATAGCAACCGTAAACGTTCGGGTTAAGCACACCATGCTAAGCGCATCGTCACTTTATGCAGCGATTGATTTAGGTTCTAACAGCTTTCATATGTTGGTGGTGCGCGAGGTGTCTGGCAGCATTCAGACCGTCGCGCGGATAAAGCGCAAAGTGCGTCTGGCGGCTGGCCTCGACAAAGCGAATCACCTCTCCGCTGAGGCGATGCAACGCGGCTGGCAGTGCCTGAGGTTGTTCTCCGAACAGCTGCAGGATATTCCTCCGGAACAAATCCGCGTGGTGGCAACCGCCACGCTGCGCCTTGCCGAAAATGCGCAGGATTTCCTCACAACGGCTGAACACATTCTTGGCTGCGCGGTGAATGTCATCAGCGGCGAAGAGGAAGCACGCCTGATTTATCAGGGCGTAGCGCATACCACCGGCGGTTCCGATCAGCGTTTAGTGGTCGATATCGGCGGTGGCAGCACCGAACTGGTGACTGGCGAAGGTTCACATGCCACCACGCTGTTCAGCTTGTCGATGGGTTGCGTAACCTGGCTTGAACGCTACTTCAGCGACCGTCATCTGGCCAAAGAGAATTTCGAGCAGGCCGAACTGGCCGCGCGCGAGATGATCCGTCCGGTGGCCGCTGCGCTGCGCGAAAAAGGCTGGCAAATCTGCGTCGGAGCGTCGGGCACCGTACAAGCGTTGCAGGAAATTATGATGGCGCAGGGCATGGATGAGCGCATCACCCTTAGCAAACTGCAACAGCTGAAACAGCGCGCGATTCAGTGCGGCAAGTTGGAAGAGCTGGAAATTGAAGGATTGACGCTGGAGCGCGCCTTAGTGTTCCCGAGCGGTTTATCGATTCTCATCGCTATCTTCCAGGAACTCAGCATTGAAGGTATGACGCTGGCCGGCGGCGCACTGCGCGAAGGTTTAGTGTATGGCATGCTGCATCTGCCGGTGGATCGTGATATCCGCAGCCGCACATTGCAGAACGTGCAGCGTCGTTTTGCCATTGATATTGACCAGGCCGGTCGCGTACGTCAGTTGGCGGAGAGTTTCTTCCGTCAGGTGAGCAGCAGTTGGAAGCTGGATAACCGATGTCGCGATCTACTCCTTAGCGCCTGTTCTATCCACGAAATTGGCCTGAGCGTCGATTTCCGCCAGGCACCGCAACACGCCGCTTACCTGATTCGTCATCTCGATCTTCCTGGCTTCACTCCCGCGCAGAAAAAAATGCTGGCTTGCCTGCTGCAGAACCAAAGCGGCAGCATCGATTTAGCCTTGCTGACCCAGCAAAACGCCGTACCGCCGCGCATGGCGGAGCGTTTAAGTCGTTTGCTACGCTTAGCGATTATCTTCTCAAGTCGTCGTCGCGATGACACTTTGCCTGCCGTGCGTTTACAGGCGGATGATGATGCACTGCATTTGACGCTGCCGGCCGGTTGGCGCGAAGCGCATCCGCTGCGTTCTGAGCTGTTAGAGCAGGAGAGTCATTATCAGTCCTACGTGCACTGGTTACTGACGATTTCCTGATTGGGATTGCGCTGGCTGTCCCCCATCCCGACCTTCCCCCGCAAGCGTGGGAAGGAGATGCTGCCACATGCAGCCCCATCACTAACATGTGGCAGCATCTTCCTCCCCCATTCATGGGGAGGACCGAGGAGGGGGACTACGGGCACGGACCGAGGAGGGGACTGCGAGCACGGACCGAGGAGGGGGACTGCGAGCACGGACCGAGGAGGGGGACTGCAAGCACGGACCGAGGAGGGGAACTACGACCACTAACCGGGAACTCAACCCTTCTTCGCATTCTCCAGCATCGCTCTCAATCCAGCGACGCGCGTCTGCCCGGTCTTCACGCGCTCTTCGGCGCTCACCACTTTTTTCTCGCGCTCCCACACCACATCGTCCTGCGGCAACTCCAGCAGGAAGCGACTCGGTTCCGGGCGCATCAGCTCGCCATACTGGCGGCGTTCCCGGCACAGCGTAAAGGTCAGCTCTTTCTGCGCTCGCGTAATCCCCACGTAAGCCAGACGCCGCTCTTCCTCGATGTTGTTCTCATCGATGCTGCTCTGGTGCGGCAATAACCCCTCTTCCATGCCAACCAGATAGACATACGGGAACTCCAGCCCTTTTGAGGCGTGCAACGTCATCAGCTGCACCTGATCGAGCTCTTCGTCGCTCTCACCGCGCTCCATCATGTCGCGCAGCGTAAAGCGCGTCACCACCTGCGCCAGCGTCATCGGCTCGTTCAGCTCATCGCCTTCCAGCATCTCGGTCATCCACTGGAACAGCAGGTTAACGTTCTTCATGCGCATCTCAGCGGCTTTCGGGCTGGGCGAGGTTTCAAACAGCCAGCTTTCGTAGTCGATGCCGCGAATCAGATCACGCACCGCATTCACCGGCTCGCGTTCGGTCAGCTGGACGATTTCACTCAGCCAGTGCGTAAAGCGCTGCAGATGCTCCAGTCCGCGCCCGCTCAGCGTTTGCTCCAGCCCCATATCGAAGCTGGCGTTATACAGGCTTTTATTGCGCAGGTTGGCCCATTCGCCCAGCTTCTGCAGCGTTGCCGGACCAATCTCACGGCGCGGCGTATTCACGATACGCAGAAACGCGCTGTCATCTTCCTGATTGGTCAGCACGCGCAGATAAGCCAGCAAATCTTTGATTTCCGGACGAGAAAAGAACGACGTGCCGCCCGAGATACGATACGGAATACGGTTCTGCATCAGCTGCTTCTCGAACACGCGTGACTGATGATTGCCGCGATAAAGAATGGCGTAATCTTTATAGGCGGTTTTGTTGATGAAGTGATGCGCGATCAATTCGCCCGCCACGCGTTCCGCTTCGTGGTCTTCGTTATTCGCGCTCAGCACCTTCAGCTCGCTGCCCTGCCCCAACTCTGAGAACAGGCGCTTCTCAAATACGTGCGGATTGTTGGCGATAAGGATGTTGGCCGATTTCAGGATGCGCTGCGTCGAGCGATAATTTTGCTCCAGCTTCACCACTTCCAGCGCCGGGAAATCCTGCTGCAGCAGCACCAGGTTTTGCGGACGCGCGCCACGCCATGAGTAAATCGACTGATCGTCATCGCCCACTACGGTAAAGCGCGCGCGCGCACCCACCAGCAGCTTCACCAGCTCATATTGGCTGGTATTAGTGTCCTGATACTCATCCACCAGCAGATAGCGGATGCGCTGCTGCCAGCGTTCGCGCACTTCCTGATTGCGCTGCAGCAGCAGCGTGGGCAGCGCGATTAAGTCGTCGAAATCCAGCACGTTGCAGGACTTCAGATGTTGGTCGTACAGCTGATAACAGTGAGCAAAAATCTGATCACGCTGCGATTGCGCCAAACCCGCTGCGCCCTGCGGATCGACCAGATCGTTCTTCCAGTTGGAGATGGTGGAAATCAGCTGCTGTAACAGCGTCTTGTCCTCTTCCAGCCACTGTTTGGTCAGGTCTTTAAGCAAGGCCAGCTGATCCTGATCGTCGAACAGCGAGAAGCTGGCTTTCATTCCCAGCGCCTTGTATTCGCGTTTAATGATCTCCAGTCCCAGCGTATGAAAGGTGGAAATCATCAGGCCGCGTGCCTCTTTACGCCCCAATGTCTGCGCCACGCGCTCTTTCATCTCGCGCGAGGCTTTATTGGTAAAGGTTACGGCGGCGATATGGCGCGCCTGATAGCCACATTCGCGGATCAGGTGGGCGATTTTGTTGGTGATCACGCGGGTTTTACCCGAGCCAGCACCGGCCAGCACCAGACAAGGACCGGTGACAAATTCGACAGCTCGTTGTTGGCCGGGGTTTAAACGCATAACGGAATTCGCTCAGTTGAATCAAAAGAAAGGAGGTTATAATGGCCGGATTATACACATTAGGACTTCATCATGGCGAAAACCGCGGCGGCTTTACATATCCTCGTGAAAGAGGAAGCGCAGGCCAAATCCCTGCTGGCGCAACTTGCGAAAGGGGCGAACTTCCAGCAGCTGGCAAAGAAACACTCTACCTGCCCATCCGGACGCAACGGCGGTGATTTGGGTGAGTTCCGTAAAGGACAAATGGTACCGGCATTTGATAAGGCGGTCTTCTCCTGTCCGCTGCTACAGCCTTACGGACCGGTGAAAACCGCCTTTGGTTACCACATCATCAAAGTGCTGTGGCGTAACTGATCACTTCTGATTCTTCATCTGCTGCAGCACATTACTGCACTGATTGTCGTCAGTATCGCTAGGCGAAATCAGTGCGATCAACGCAGCGGCGGGAGCAACCACCGCACCGAGCGCCACCGCTGCGGCACCGCGTGCAATCAGCGGTCCGGCTTTCACTCCGGCATCCGGATTTTTAAAGGTGCCGCGCACATACAGCGGCGAACGCAGCGTGATGATGCGAATCCCTTTACTCTCCGGATTGATCGACAAGTCCATGCGTTCATTCGCGAAATTAACGTTGCCGGTCACGTTGATCACCGCGTTCTCGGTATCCAGCAGGAACAGTTTCGGCGTCGCTAAGCCCTGACGAATATTCATATCGGTCGCCGCGCAGTTGATCTTCACTTCATCATCGCCGAACAGCTTACCCACCACATAGTTACCGACGTTCAGTCCGGCAATCTCCATCAGGCTGCGGCTGATCAGGCCATCATTCATCAATAGCTTCAGTTCGCCATTGCTGGTGCCGAGCAGATCCGCCACCGAATTGCCGGTGCCGCTCAGCGAGGCATCGCCGTTGAGCTGGCCCAAACTGTTCTGCATCGCCGTAACATCCGGGAACAGCTGACGCAGACGCAGCTTACGCGCGTGCAAATCGGCACGTCCGCGCATCGGGCTGCGGTCGCCCTCCAGATGAATGGTGGAGTTGATGCTGCCGCCGGCCATACCGAAGCGCAGCGGATCAAGCAGCAGGTCGCCGTTTTTCAGCTGCAGATGCGTATAGAGATCGCTGAGCGGCAGCTTGCTGCTGTGTTCGATGCGTTTGCCGCTGAACTTCACATCCGCATCCATCACGTCCCAGCTCTTGGTATCAAACTTGTCGTGTGGCAACACGCGATCGGCAGGCTGCGATGAGGCTTCGCCGCGCTGCGCTTTGGCCTGCTGCGTTTTCTCGCTGCCTTTGCCGGAGTTGACGCCAATCAGCGGCCCCAAATCTTCCATCCGCAGCTGGTTCGAGGTCAATTCACCGGTCAGCGTTGGACGCGGTTTGCCCTGACGATAGGTGAGCGAGCCGTGAATATCGCTGTCGCCGATGTGGCCGTTAAACTTCTCGTAGCGGAATAGCGGCCCTTTCGCCTCATTGAAACGCGCAATCAAATGGCCGTCGGTTTCATAGGGCGGCGTATCGGGCAGCAGCACGCCGGTCAGGCCATACAGATTGGCCAGCGTATCGCCCGCGAAGCGCAGACGCACATCAAGTCCGCCAAGATTGAGCGGATCCTGCAAGGTACCGTCAATACGTACGCGCGTGGTGCCATTACGCACATCCACCTGCAGGGGGAACGGCGTGGTTTTACTGCGCAGCGATAGCATGCCGCCAATTTTGCCGTCGCCATCCAGCTTCTGATTGTTGTAGGTGCCGTTCGCCTGCCAGCCAAAGACAAAATCACCCGCGCCTTTCTGCTGATCGTCACCGCCCGCCACCTGGGCGTAGGGCACCGGTTTGCCCAGCGGATTGATGGTCACTGTGACATCGGCTTTATTGACGGCGTCGCGATAGCGCACTTGTCCCTGATCGAACAGGATGTTGTCGAGGCGGAAGGACCAGGCAGAAGGCGCGGCGTTAGCATCGCTGTTCTGGCTGCTGGCGAGATCAAAGGTCCAGTTATTCTTCTTATCTGCGGTTTGCACCAGCCGCGCATCCGGCTTTTGCATCTTGATCCACGGCAGGTAGATCTGCTGATGCAGCAGCGCCAGCGGTGCAATGGTGGCTTCAACCCGCTGCAGATGCACCATGGTGACATCAGGAATAGAGGGCGGATTGCCGAGCATCACATCATCGGCATGCACCTGCGGCCACGGCACCCAACTTCGCCAGCCAGGTTCCTCACGGTTGCGAACCCAGGCCACGCCGAGATCGCCGCGAATCGCGAAAGGTCGGTTCAGTTCGGCTGAAACTTTTTGATTAATCGTTGGTTTCAAGCGGTTCCAGTCAAAGGTGGCGATGAGCACCACAATCACTACAACCAATAACAAAAAAATCCCGAACACCCAGCTCAGGATCTTTCGAGTACGTGACATATTGCTTCCTCCTTGCCCTTCCACGTCTGACTAAGGATAGTCGAGACGCCGCGGAACGGGATCAGGGAAGCTCAAGTGCCATACGTTCCAGCTCGCTGAATGGCACCGGACGCGAGAAGAAGTAGCCCTGCGCCGCCATCGCTGGCGAGCTACGCACCTGTTGCCACTCCTCTTCGGTTTCCACGCCTTCAACGATGACGCCGTTGCAGTAACGGTTAATCAACGCCAGCAGCATCGAGAACATCGAGCGGCCTTCATCGCTGGCGCGCAGCAGCATAAACAGCTCGCGCGAGAGTTTGATGTAGTCGTAACGCAGTTCGGTCAGCGCGGAGAAGTTCGCCATGCCAGAGCCAAAATCATCCAGCCACAGCGGCCCGAGTTCCGGCATCTTCGCCACCATCTCTTCCTGCGGCAGCGCATGATGCTCCGTTAGCTCGAAGCGCACCCACGGCAGTTGCGCAATCAGCGTGCGAATCGACTCATGCTTCTCAATCTCCATCAGCGTTGGACCGTCGATATTAACCGACGCCACCAGCTGACGCTGATTGAAAAACGCTGACCATGTGATCAGCAGCTCGAGTTGTTCTTGGACGACACCGAGGCGCTGCGCGATAGTCAGTGCTTCAAAATAGTCTTCGGGCGACAGCCTTTTTTCTGGCGCGGAGGGATGGGTAACCGCCGTCAGTAATTCAATAGCCAGCATGCGGCCTGAGACCTGATAAATCGGCTGGAAAGTATAGAATCGTTGGCACTGTTGCCAGAAGAGACGCGTTTCCTGTTGTTGCTCCAATTCATTTGAAACAGGCAGCCGATGACTCAAATTCTTCATCACCATGGTTTTTTCCTGGTTGGTGTTGAGTGCCTGCAAATAGCATCTCAGCGGCAAGTATCGGCGATCGCCGGGATAACTTTATCAATCTCGTTAGTCCCATGAAGAGTTGAGTGTAACAGCGTGCTTCGCACTTAATCGGCAAAACAAAACGCGCTTTGGCCGCTAAATCACCGTGGCGCAGGCGGTTTGCTGCCTTAAGTTAAATCAAAACATCGTTTTAAAAACCATTGACGACTGCCATACCAGACGCGAGACTAAGGCAGAATTCACTACAGGCTGAAGACCATGACGCAGAAGAAAATCGCCATTATTGGCGAATGCATGATTGAGCTGTCCGAGAAAGGTGAGAACATCAAACGCGGTTTTGGCGGCGATACGCTGAACACGGCGGTGTATCTGGCGCGTCAGTCAGATAAACAGCTGCGTGTCGATTATGTCACCGCACTCGGCACCGACAGTTTCAGTGACCAGATGATCGCCGCCTGGCAGCAGGAAAATGTCGAAACCGCGCTGGTTCAGCGCCTCGACAATAAAATGCCGGGTTTGTACTTCATCGAAACCGACGACCACGGCGAGCGGACCTTCTGGTACTGGCGCAACGACGCCGCCGCCCGTTTCTGGCTGGACAGCGCGCAAGCGGACGCGATTTGCCAGCAGCTGGCGCACTATGATTATCTCTATTTGAGCGGCATCAGCCTGGCGATTCTGCCTGCGGCCAGTCGCGAAAAACTGATGACGTTGCTCAGCGCCTGTCGTCAGAACGGTGGCAAGGTGATTTTCGATAACAACTACCGTCCGCGTCTTTGGGCCGACAAAGCCAGCGCTCAGCAGGCGTATGCCGAGATGCTGCGCCATACCGACATGGCATTCCTGACGCTCGACGACGAAGATTTGCTGTGGGGCGAGCAGCCGCTGGATGCGGTGATTGCCCGCACACGCGCTGCGGGCGTGCAGGAGATTGCCATCAAACGCGGTGCGGACTCCTGTCTGGTGGCGGTTGGCGATGAGCCGCTGCGCGAGGTCGCCGCCATCAAGCTGGCGAAAGAGAAAGTGATCGATACCACCGCGGCTGGCGACTCCTTCAGCGCTGGTTATCTGGCGGTGCGTTTAGCCGGAGGAAGCGCCGAAGATGCCGCCGCACGCGGTCATCTCACCGCCAGCACGGTGATCCAGTATCGCGGGGCGATTATCCCGCTCAGCGCGATGCCGAAATGACATAACCACCTGCACCAACCGTAGCGGCGCAATTGATTGCGCGATGAATCGCGCCGCTACAACTCTCCTCGCTATTCATTACCTGTGCTAACCAACCCGCCCGTGCAGTTTGCCTTAACGCAGCATTTTTCCCTGCCAATTTCCGCTAACGACCTGACTCATCCACTTCTGTAACAAAAACGGTATTACTTCTTCACTCGCGCTAATCAGATCGATTTAAATTCAATGTGTTATGGCAGGAAATCTGGCCGCCAGGCATAGTCCGAAACTGGCGCAATCGGCGGTTTTCGGCTGGACGCCAGCAGCAAAAAAGACCATGTTTTAATCAACAACAGCAGGACGCTGTTACTCCGGCCGCGAAAAAATAACGACAACATGACTCGCTCAGGACTGACTTATGCACACAGAAATCATCAATATCTGGCCACACGGTGATGCGCCAGGCGCGAGCGATTCGCGCGCTCAGCCGCAGATCGTCGATCTCGCCAAAGAGTACGAACCTTATGACCGCGCCGCCACCGGCGTGCGCTGCCCGGAAATTGCCATCTGGCATCCGGAAACCTCGAACGGCATCACGCTGCTGGTCGCGCCGGGCGGCGGTTATCAGCGGGTGTTGATCGACCGCGAAGGCAGCGCGCTCGCCACCTTCTTCACGTCAATGGGTTACACGCTGGCGGTGATGACCTATCGCCTGCCGTATGACGGTCACCACGAAGGTCCAGACGCGCCGCTGGCCGATGCGCAGCGTGCGGTGCGCGTGCTACGTGAACGTGCGCAGCGCGGGCTGAACGGCAAATATATCGTGATGATGGGCTTCTCGGCAGGCGGACACGTTGCCGCCAGCCTCGGCACCCGCTTTGGCGAGAAACTCTATCCGGTGCAGGATCAAGCCGACAGCTTCACACCGCGCCCGGATGCGATGGTGCTGCTCTATCCGGTGATCAGCATGCGTGAAGGTCTGGCGCATGAAGGTGCACGCACCCGCTTGCTTGGCGCATGGCCGGATCAGAAGATGGTTGATGCTTATTCGCTGGAGACGCGCGTGCACGCACAAACGCCACCGACGCTGCTGATTCACGCATCCGATGATGAATCGGTTTCGGTGAACAACAGCATGGTGTTCTTCAGCGCGCTGCGTGAGCATAAAGTGCCGGTGGAGATTCACTTCTACCAGAAAGGCGGCCACGGATTTGGTATCCGTGGCGTGGCAGATTTACCGCTCGCCAGTTGGCCGATGCTGGTAACCGAATGGCTACGTGCTAAGACCTAATGTTTAGGATGATGGCGCGGTCTGATCCGCCGCGCCTGCGCTGTTATCCGGTTTCACTTCTTCCGGACTCGCGGGTACCGCTGGCGGTTCGGGTAGCTTCATCACTTTATCCCAGCTTTCCTGCAGCATCTTCACGTTGGTCTCGGCTTCACCCTGCGGCTGAATCAGCACCATGGTCAGCTCCTGCGACAGTTGCTGGCGCAGTTCCTGATTTAGCTGATCGCGCGTCATCTCGCTGAGGAAGGTTTGACGCAGCTTCTGATACTGCTCAGGCGCAATGTCCACCACCGCGTTTTGCTGCGAGCGCAGACGCTGGCCCATCAGAATATCGGTGTCGGTGCGGGCGTATGTGGCAAACAACTTGTTGAGCTCCAGCAGCTTCTGCGCCATCAGCGCATCAAACTCCTCCTGCGGTAACCCTTTGTCGCGCACCGCCGCCAGCTCTTTCGCCACCTGATTCATATTCTGCGGCAAAGAGGCATTCGGGCTGTCCATGTTGATCGAGCACTGCGCACGTTGATAGAGCACGCGGCAATCGAAGCCAACCTGCACGCTTTGCGCTTTGCTGTCAGCCAGCGCGCGCTGCACATGCCAGAACAGCGCTTCACGCGCTAAATCGCTCTGCCAGTAGCGCTGCAAGTTCTGCGAATCACGAATCGGCTGCCATGCGGTGTCCCACACCAGCGACAGGCGATCCTGATTCATGCCGCCATTCACCAGATTCACCGGCTGATGCGGCAGCGGTGACAGCGTCGGTAGCGCGGCAGGTGCAACACGCTTACCTTTCAGCGGCGCAAAAGCTTTGTTGATCTGCTCCGCCATGCTGCGGCTATCGACGTTACCTACTACGTACAGCGTCATGCCGTCGGGCGTGTACCACTGCTGATAGAAGCTGTTGAGCTGTGCGATATCCACCGGCGCGCGCGGTTGCTCGCCGGGATCGTGCGCCAGCATCGCCGAGCCTTTCAGGCGATAGCGCCACCACACATCCTGCGTATTGGCAGGCCAGGTGGCAATCGGATCGGTCGCCATTAATGCGGTAGAAACCACCTGCTCATTAATCGTCATTTTCCCGGCGGTCGCCGCCAGCCAGCTGAGCGCTTCTTTCAGCAGATCAGGGCGGTTGTTCGGCAAGCTCAGGTTGTATTGGGTGTAATCGTACGACGAAATAGCGGGTGGCAGCGGACGTTGCGGATCCATGGCTTGCTGCCACAGCGCACGTTGCTGATTGGTGTCCAGCGTGGCGTTGTGCACCATCGCTAAACGCGGTAAAAGATGGCTATAGCCGGTTTGTTGCGCACTCTCCACCAGCGAACCGGTGTTAACAATCAGGCGCAGCTCAATACGATCGCTTGGACGTTGTGGTGTGGTTAGCAGCTGCCAGCTAAAACCATTGTCCAGTTTGCCTTCCTGCCAGGCGGGATCGGGTTGGAGCGTCTCGGCGTGCACGCCAAAACCGGACGCTGCCAGTAGCAATCCGCCAACCAAAAGCCGAATTCTGGTGCCCTGCATGTGAACCCCTACTCAAACAGATCAACGCTCGTTAGCGCGGCATGTTCGGTCACATCTGGGGTGACCGGCGCGGCATTGTGCCGCCACGTTTATTTAATAACAGACTCTTTGACCACGAGAAGGTCAGGATGTCGCGCAACGAGGCAAAAAATCGGGAAAAAAATCAATGGGGTTTATTATGCAAATGCCCGCTGTCAGGGCAAGCGACAGCGGGCATTTCTCGGCAAATTAACGCAAATAGCAGGTTATGCGGCGGTTTCTGGTGCGTTATTCACCTTTTTCCCGGCAGAAAGCGTCGCATTCAGTTGTTTCTCATCCAGCTGGCCGACCCACTTCGCCACCACGATGGTCGCCACGCCGTTGCCCACCAGATTGGTCAGCGCACGCGCTTCGGACATAAAGCGGTCGATACCGAGAATCAGCGCCAGGCCAGCAACCGGTAAATGTCCCACCGCTGACAAGGTCGCCGCCAGCACGATAAAGCCACTGCCGGTTACACCCGCTGCGCCTTTTGAGGAGAGCAGCAGCACCACTAACAGCGTGATTTGGTGGAACACATCCATATGCGCGTTGGTCGCCTGAGCAATAAACACCGCCGCCATGGTGAGGTAAATCGAGGTGCCATCCAGGTTGAAGGAGTAGCCGGTTGGAATCACCAGCCCCACCACCGATTTCTTACAGCCCAGCTTCTCCATCTTATCCAGCATGCGCGGCAGCGCAGACTCGGAAGATGACGTGCCCAGCACAATCAGCAGCTCTTCTTTGATGTAGGCGACAAATTTAAAGATGTTGAAGCCAGCGAAGCGTGCAATCAGCCCCAACACCACCACCACGAACAGCACGCAGGTGATATAGAAGCAGATGATCAGCTGCCCCAACTGCACCAGCGAGCCGACGCCATATTTACCGATGGTGAAGGCCATCGCCCCGAAGGCACCGATTGGCGCGAGACGCATAATCATGTTGATCACGCCGAAGATCACTTTCGAGAAGCTCTCAATGACGTTGAACATCACGGTGCCGGCGCTGCCCAGGCGATGCAGAGCGAAGCCGAACAGGATAGCGAACAGCAGCACTTGCAGAATGTTGCCGCTGGCAAAGGCACCAATGACGCTATTCGGGATCACATCCAGCAGGAAGGCGACCACACCTTGCTGCTCCGCCTGCTGCGCGTATACCGCGACTGCTTTAGCATCCAGCGTGGCTGGATCAACGTTCATGCCCACGCCAGGCTGCACCACGTTAACCACCACCAAACCGATGATCAGCGCGATGGTACTGACCACTTCAAAGTACAGCAGCGCCACTGCGCCCGTACGTCCAACGGCTTTCATGCTCTCCATGCCGGCAATACCGGTCACCACCGTACAGAAAATCACGGGGGCGATGATCATCTTGATCAACTTAACGAAACCATCGCCAAGCGGCTTCATTTGCGCGCCTAACTCAGGATAGAAGTGGCCCAACAGGACGCCGATGCCGATGGCAACCAGTACCTGAAAATAGAGGCTTTTTAAGATTTTCATAACAGGTGTCCAGTAAGACGGTTCGCACCGCCATTGTTGTGGAGAACGCATGCGGCAAGCCGCCAGAAGCGTAAAACCTTACCGATGGCGAGGAAAATAACACCCTGTTAACAAGATTAATATCCCCTACTATTCCTTACAAAAGTTACAAAACTCTAACTATGAACTGAAACGCTTCAGCACAGCGCTTCGCTACAATTTTGTAAGGAAAATCAATAACCAAGGTGATTATTCAGGGAGTTGCGAGCTATTGAGCCAGCGTTGATTAAAGACGTGGAGCGGCAGCGCTTCAGCGTATAAGTAGCCTTGCCCTATAGTAATTCCGCGCGCCAGCAGCCAGTCGCGCTGCTCGGCGGTTTCCACACCTTCGGCGATGACGTCGAGGTGAATGATGTCGGCAATCGCCGCCACGATGCGCACCATGGTGTCGTCATCCGGCAGCGCGGCGACGAAGCTGCGATCCATTTTCAGCTTATTTACCGGCAGCGCTTTGAACTGATGCAGATAGTTGAGGTTGGAGTAGCCCATTCCGAAATCATCGAGCGCTACCGCCACGCCGGTTTGCTGCAGCAAGCGCAGTAGCGCAATCGCCTGTTCGGCATCGCCAATCTGCGCGGTTTCGGTGATTTCCAATACGAAGTTGCCCGGCGCGATGCGATGGCGCTCCAGCAAGCCCTGCAAATGGCTGACCATGCTGGCATCACGCAGCTGCACCGCCGAGATATTGACGCTGAGCGGGATGTTAATGCCCTGCTTCTGCCAGCCGGCCAGAATGCGGCAGGCTTCTTCAAACACCCAGCGGCCAATAGCCGAGATCACGCCAATCTCTTCGGCGCTGGCAATAAACTCTTCCGATAATCCATAGCTGCCATCCGGCATGCGCATGCGCAGCAGCGCTTCGGCACCGGCCAGCTCGCCGGTTTCCATATTGATTTGTGGCTGCAGATAGAGGGCAAACTGCTCGTCCTGCAGACCTTGCAAGATGTCGTGTTCCTGCGTTAAACGCTTTTGCGCCCGCTCGGTGAGCGCCGGATCGAAGAACAGAATCTGGTTTTTGCCCTGATGCCGCGCCGACATCATCGCCGAGGTGGCGCGATCGAGCTGTTCGCTGGCCGAGATGCTGCTCTCTTCGTGCAGCGCCAGGCCAATGCTGGCGTTCGGACGCAGCTGCAGCTGTTGCAGGTTCACCGGCTGATTAATGCGAATCATCAGGTTGCGCGCCAGACGCATGGCGCGGAACGGATTGTGCGCGCGTTTCATCAGCAAGGCGAAGTCGCTGGGCCCGGTTTGCGCCAGCAGTGAGTGATCGTCAACGGTACTGCGAATCTTCTCCACCAGCGTCAGCATCAGCGTATCGCGCTGCTCATCGCTCAGCACGCCGTTGGCTTCCTGCAACGTTTCAATGCGAATCACCATCAAGCCCCACGCCTGACGATTGTGGCGATGGCTGATGTGCTGTTCGAGCAGCGCAAGGAACAGCGCGCGATTGGGCAGATCCGTAACGGCAAAATGCGTGGTCATGCGGCTCATTTCGTCGTGAATCGACTCCAGCACCTGCTGATTGCGGTTGTAGCTGCGGATCAACATGCCGATTTCATCATCGCGATGATTATTCGGCAGCTTCATTTTGTGGGTCAGAATCGCCTGCGGCGGCAGCTCCTGTAAATCACGCGAAAGATCGCGCAGCGGATGCACAATCAAGCGGTTGATACACCAGCTAATGGCGATCGAGAGAATCAGCGCCAGCAGCAGGTAGGTGGTGATCATGGTGGATAACGTGCTGAGCAGGAACTGATAGACGCGGGAGGAATCAGCCTGTAGCACCAGATAGGCAATCGGCTTCGGCAAACCGGAACGCTCCACGGAATAGAGCGGCAGCGTGATTTGTACCGGCAGCTCAAACAGGCGTGCGACCCAGCGCGGCACCGGTTTTTCCGGCGCAAAATCGGCGTGCAGCGCCTGGAAGGCATTTGGCAACACCACATCGGCGCGCGATAAAATACCGGCCGGTTTCAGGGTATTAAGGATGCGTTCGGCTTGCGGAATATCGGCTTTGAGCACCGCTTCGGAGAGTGGCTGACGCACGGTGTGCGCCACATTTTCCATTTGCTGGGCGTAGTCAATCCTGCGCTGCTGCACAAAGTGAAAGAGCTGGATGACAATAAAGATGCAGATGGTCACCATCGCCACGGCGGAAACCGTCGCCATCTGCTTTATCGTTAGAGAACGACTGACGCGCAACAAAACTTCTCCAGGCCACCAAAGGCGTGTAATGAGATGAAATTCGCAGCGAGTATATCCCAGGTCACGCGTTTTTTTCGCCGGGATAAAGGCGAAAAATAAGCAAGTTTGGTTATTTATGAAGTGATTCGGAATTATGCAGGTTTTGACGCGCATTCAAGCGCGCCTGGCCGTCATGGATGACAACCCCATGAGATTTGTAGCGATTGCGAGTGAAAAATACGCGTTAATGCTGCAGCGCGGGTGTTGAGGCGACATCCCGAGCCGCTGAGCGAATGAGGGATTCCAGGGCGAGCCGCATGGATGCGGCGAGAGGTGGCGCTGAGCAGGAGCGAATCGCCACCGGTCCGTCAGGAATCGTGAATGAGTGAAGGCACCGCGAAGCGGCGGGTTGGGCTGGCGCAAGGCCCGGGAGTGCAGAGGGCGCGGCCAGGCGTCCTCTGCTCGGTCGCCGCACGTAGGTGCTGCAACTGCCTCAGCACATGGCGAACGAAAGTCGCTCCGCGCTTAACTGAGCGGCATCACACCATTAATGGCGCCCTACTGCGGATACGGCACCCAATCTCCGCCGTTCAGGCGAATCCACGGTTTACCCTGATACATCATCACCACCGCGTTATCGTTCTCAGACACCACCGGCGTCTGCGGCAAATTATCGGTCAGCACCGACATATTAACGTTCGGCGCGTTAAATACCTGGCCATCCACCACGCGCGACACGATTTCCGAGATCGCCATCAGGCTGGTAGGCGTCTCCACGCTAAGCGGCTGGCCCTGATGCGGTGCTTTCATGCCAACAAACTTAATGCCGACCGGCACATGGGTGATATCCGGACTGGGGATATCACGCAATCCTGACATCTGCATCTTGTCGCCCTGCAGCGCCGCGCCGTGTTCCGGCACCACCAGCACCATCACGCGACGGCCCGACTTCTCCAGATTGGTCAGGAAGGCATCGAGCTGATCAAACAGCACTTTGGCGCGCGGCTGCCAGTCTGCGCTGCGCGTACTGCCCAACTCGCGCGTACCGTCATGCAGCGGAATCAGGTTATAGAAGGTCGCGGAGCGCGCATCGCTGCTCTTGGTGCGATCGTCGAGCCAGCGCTGCATCAGCTGCGCATCATTAAATACCGGCGAGCCATCAAATGACGTCACCTCCGGCGAGATGCCCGCCTGCGACATCAGCGGCGCCTGCAGATTGCCCTCTTCGCGTAGCTCTTTGAGATAGTTACCAAACACGCCGGTGTGATCCATCATCAATTGCTGCTTAAAGCCCAGCTTCGCCAGATTATCAAACAGATAGCAACGCTGATCGGTGGCTTTGTACAGATCGCTGTGCGAGCTCTGGCCGCAGCTGGCGCGCAGCAGACGAATCCCCGCCGGGCCGCTGTAACCGGTAGCAGAGTTGTAGTTGTTAAGCAGAATATCGAAGTGCTGCCACAGCGGATGATTACGCAGCTGCGCGACGTTCAAATCCGACCACGACAGCGAACAGATGTTGATCACCAGAATATCGAACGGCTGCGAATCAGCTGGCAAGGCGTCCGGGAAATGGGTCGCACGCTGGCGCTCGGCATCGTAAAAACGGTTGAGCCACGCGGTGAGGTTGGCGCTGGTTGGCGGCGCGGATTGATCGAGGCCATCTGGCGCTTTCGCCGCTGGCGTATCGTTGAGCTTCACCGTCGGCGTGGCGGCACTGTTCGGCAGTAAATTCATTGCCGGTCCGGCGATCGTCAGCACGTTGAGCCAGATCAGCATCAGCGACACCAGCACGGTGACGCGAATCCACTGCGCGATAAACAGATACAGCACCAGCAGTACAAAGCCCGCGCCAATCATCTCCCAGTTGATAAAGCGATTAGCAAGATCGAGCAGATAGCTGGGCGAGAAGCCTGCCAGCTGGCTGCCCTGGCTCATAATCGAATGGAGTCCCGGCAGCCAGGTATCGTGCCAGAACAGCGCCACGCCAATCGGCAGCGAAATCCACTGACGCAGGCGATGCAGCCGCACGCCCGGCAGCGGGAACAGCAGCCACGCCAGAAACACCAGGTTACTTAGCGCGTGAAAATTAAGGTAGCCGTACCACAGCAGCGCAAATTTGATCAGGAAGTAAAAGTTCCAGCCGCCGAGGCCGCGCCACCACGAACCGTGCATTGTGAATCTGTTATTCATGTTTATCCGTTTTATGGGTTTTGCGTTGCCACTGTCCTTCTGATTTCAATGCGCGCGTCGGCAGCAAACGCAGCAGCGGATTAGAGCCGCTACGCGCTCGTCCGTGCCCAAACAGTGATGTCAGGAACAGCAAAATCAATAACAGCAGGATCGCCACCTGCACCCAATCCATCAGCGTCATTGGTGGCTTACTCCGTCGAGGTTAAGGGTAATCGGCTGCGGCGTTTGTGCCCCGCGCTCAGGCGCGGCGGTTTGCGTGCTGACTGGCGCAGCGGCCAGCGGCGTGGCCTGCCGGTCGCGCTGTGCCACCGGCGTCAGCTGACGTATTTTGTCCGCCTCCGACACGATCTGATTGTCTTCAAACCAGACGATGCGATTGCTAAACAGCTCGTCGTGCGGCAGCGAGAAGATCGACTTCAGCGCGATATCCAAATCATTGAATCGGCATGAAGAGAGGAACAGATAGATGCGGTCGTTCACCAGCGTCACCAAATCGCCGAAGCGGCGCGGTTTACACAGCGTCAGAATCTGTTCGGGTTTCAGCTGCGGCACCGCGCGCAGCGCCACCATCAAGCCTTTGTCATTTTCCGGCAGCAGCGTGTTGGTCATCAGCTGCTGCACCGCCGCGCAAAATGCGTCCAGCGGTAGATAACCTTTCTGCTGCAGCGGCTGCAGCGCCTGCATCAGGGCATGGAGATTGGCAGGCACATGGCGCGAGAACTGCTGCCCCTGAATCCCTTCCAGCGTGGTAAGAAAGCGCGACAGGCTGGCCGCGGTCGGCACAATGGCATTCACGCCGCAGGCCAGCAGCAAACGCTCATCACTGTAGCGCAGCGTGGTACTGATTTCGCGCACCACAATCTTAAGCGCACTACCGCGTGAACGACGCAAACTATGGACCATCGTTGCTAAAGAATTAATGTCTTGATTATGAACCAGACTAAAGATGACCGTGGCGGCGTTCGCCTGCTGCGCACGCGAGAACACGCTTTCGTTATCGCTAAACAATTGCCACTGCGCTGAAAGCGGCGGCGCGCCTTCCAGCACACCTTCCTGCGCAAGGAATTGGTTTTCATCATTGCGGCTTAAGGGAATATTTTGTTCCGCTTGATTAACGGCAATAAATTGATTATCGACATAACTCAAACGGATAGCGCGGTCGGCCAGTAATTTATCTGCCGCATACCACCAGTTAATTCGATAATGCCAACTGTCCTGCTGAAACTCCAAATGTGCGAGACCATCAAGCTGGCGAAAATAACCTTGCAGATGATTACGCAGGTGAATTATTGACGTACCGGAGGTGATCATTAACAACGTAATTTGTTTTTTAGATAACAAACGGCGCATGCGCTTAAGCCAGAAGGTTAACTCATCGGGCGATAATTTTCCCCACAGCGCGGCATTACTATAAAAAATCACCAGGCCACTGCGACTATTAAGCACACGGGAAAAATCACTTTCAAGCTGCTTTAGGCTGCGTTTATTAGCCGGCAGTGAAAATAACGGCATACGCGCCGGACCGCCGATGGGATCGGGCGTCAAAAGCGCCTGCGGTTTCTCATCCGCACTGATGAGCGTAGCCGCCTTTTGTTGGCTAACCACCTGACGCAGCAGCGTTCGCGCATCTTCCTGACGCTGGCTGGTAATCCAGTAAAACCCCGGATTCTGCAGAGTATTTAATTCCTGCTGAATCTGCTGCAGGCCAAGCGCATAATGTTTTTTCATATTTGATTCGCGATCGATACAATCCAGGCTAGTTTAATCGAGACAGCCGCAATTGGAACGGGTGAAATAAAAAATAGCGTATTAGCGCAAATCATATTGATCTGTGGATAGCATTTGTCTTTACTTCAGGTTTAAACTTTACAAAAAATAAAACCACAATTCATCCGTTGTCGATTTTTCGGTGGCAAAAAAATAATGAAAACAGAGAATGCATTTTCGCTGAATGCGACTAGCAGCGAAGAGCACGATGACATTACAGCCTTAAGTGATGCCTTTTCCCTTAAGGCATTTCGCTACATTGATATTGCCCGCGAAGCGCGACTGAATACCATTATGACGCGCTGGCCATTGCTGCGTGAAATAAGCGCCGCACAGGAGTCAGAACGTTAATGCCTGTTATTGCATTACAAGGATTGCGTGGCGGTTGTGGCGCCACTTCGCTGAGCGCCGCACTCGGCTGGGCGTTTAACGCGCTGCAGCAATCGGTGCTGGTTATCGATTTTTCCCGGGTAAATCAGCTAGCTGCCCATTTTAATATACCGCTCGACCGCGCTCAGGGCTGGGCGCCCGCGCTGCTCGAACAGCAAGCGTGGCAGCAGTGCGCGCAGCGCTATCAGGCAGGGCTGGATTTTCTGCCGTTTGGCGCACTCACGTCGCAACAGTACGCCAGCATCAGCGCTATCAACGCAGAATTTGCCGCACCGCTGCTACACGCGCTGCCGGTCCTGAAATCGCACTACGACTGGATTATTTTCGACATGCCAGCGGATCTGTTGCCGTGGCAGCGATCCCTGGTTACCGCCGCCGATCGTCTGCTGCAGGTGCTAACGCTGGATGCCAACTGTCAGTTGCGTCTGCATCACGCGCGTTTTCCTGCGCACACGCTGTTTCTGATCAACCAGTTCAACGCCAACAGCCAGCTACAGCAGGATCTGCATCAGCTGTGGATCAGCTCACTGAAAAACCTGATTCCCCAGGTGATCCACCGCGATGAAGCGCTGGCGGAAGCGCTGATGATGAAACAGCCGGTGGGCGAATATCGGCCGCATGCGCTGGCCAGCGAAGAGATCAACACCCTGGCTAACTGGCTGCTGCTGCATGTGCCGGGAGGCGCGGCGTGAATCCATTACGCTGGCTGCTGATGCCGCAAGCGTGGCAGGCGCTGCAACGCCGCGCTCAGCTGGCGCACCAGCACGGCGCGGGCCGTTTCACCATCGCGCTGCATTTAATGTGGTGCGTACTCGCGTGGTCGCTGTTGCGGCTGGAAACACCGGGATGGCAGCGCATCCTGCAACATCGTCAACGTTACTACCCGCAAATTTCGCCGCTGCGCCCACGTCCGCTTGACCCGCTGCGCTATGCACTGCAAAGCCTGTGGCTGATGCTGGTATTGCCGCTGGATAAGCGCGCGCGTAAAAGTTTCAGCGTCAAACCGCTGTTCCGCTGGCGCGAGCCGCTCTATCAGTGGCTCGGTGCGCTGCCGGCACGGCTGGAACAAAACCGGTTCGCCCAGCGCAGCGAACAACGTATTCAGGCGCTGCCCGTGTGGTTGCGGCAGCTGCTGTTTATCGTGGCAGCGATTATCGCCAGCCTGCTGGCGCTGCTGTGCATCTCGCAGCCCTTCGGCATCACCACGCAGTTTGTCTTCGTGCTGCTGTTATGGGGATTGGCGATGCTGGTGCGTCGCGTGCCGGGCCGCTTGTCCACCATCATGCTGATCGTGTTATCGCTGACGATTTCCTGTCGTTATCTGTGGTGGCGCTACACCGAAACTCTCAACTGGGATGACCCGATCAGCCTGACGTTTGGTCTGCTGCTGATAGGTGCGGAAACCTATGCGTGGGCGGTATTAGTGCTGGGCTATTTCCAGACGCTGTGGCCGCTCAATCGTCAGCCGGTCTCGATGCCGCCGGAAATCACCTCGTGGCCGAGCGTCGATATTCTGGTACCGACCTACAATGAACCGCTGAGCGTGGTAAAACCGACCCTCTACGCGGCGATGGGCATCGACTGGCCGCAGGACAAGCTCAATATCTACCTGCTGGACGACGGCACGCGTGAAGAGTTCCGCGAGTTTGCCGCCAGCGTCGGCGTCAATTACGTGGTGCGTCAAACCCATGAACATGCTAAAGCGGGTAACATCAACCATGCTTTGAAAGCCGTGTGCCGCAGCGAATATGTTGCCATTTTTGACTGCGACCATGTGCCGACGCGCTCGTTCCTGCAGCTGACGATGGGCTGGTTCCTGAAAGATCATCGGCTGGCGATGCTGCAAACGCCGCACCACTTCTTCTCACCCGATCCGTTTGAACGTAACCTCGGTCGCTTCCGCCAGACGCCTAACGAAGGCTCGCTGTTTTACGGTTTGGTGCAGGATGGCAACGATACCTGGGACGCAGCGTTCTTCTGCGGCTCTTGCGCCATATTGCGCCGAACTGCGCTGGATCAGATCGGCGGCATTGCGGTAGAAACCGTCACCGAAGATGCGCACACCTCGCTGCGTCTGCATCGCCAGGGTTACACCTCGGCATATATCCGTATTCCGCAGGCTGCGGGTCTGGCCACCGAGAGTTTGTCCGCGCATATCGGTCAGCGTATCCGCTGGGCACGCGGTATGGTGCAGATTTTCCGCCTCGATAACCCGCTGTTCGGCAAAGGGTTAAAGCTGGTGCAGCGCCTGTGTTACGCCAACGCCATGCTGCACTTTCTCGCCGGGATTCCGCGTCTGATCTTCCTGCTGGCACCGCTGGCGTTTCTGCTGTTCCACGCCTACATCATCTACGCGCCCGCGCTGGCGATCGCCATCTACGTGTTGCCGCACATGCTGCACACCAGTTTGACCAACTCGCGCATTCAGGGCCGCTGGCGACATTCGTTCTGGAGCGAAGTGTATGAAACTGTGCTGGCATGGTACATCGCGCGGCCAACCACGGTGGCGCTGTTTAATCCGCACAAAGGCAAGTTCAACGTTACCGCCAAAGGTGGTTTGGTGGCCGAACGTCATCTCGATTGGGTGATTACCAAGCCGTACATGATGCTGGTGCTGCTGAATATCGCCGGTATCGGCATGGCCTTCTGGCGCATGGCGTACGGTCCGGCCAACGAAATGCTCACCATTTGGGTCAGTTTGGTGTGGGTGATTTACAACATGATTATCCTCGGCGGCGCGGTGGCGGTATCGGTTGAAGCGCGCCAAATCCGCGAAGCGCATCGTGTGGAAATCGCCATGCCTGCCGCCATCGCACGTGAAGATGGACACATGGTGCCGTGCACGCTGCGTGACTATTCCGACGGCGGCGTGGGGGTTGAGCTGCGCGAAGCCGATGCGCTGAAAGAGGACGAAACCGTGTCGCTGCTGCTGCGCCGTGGTCAGCAAGAGTTCAGCTTCCCGTGTCAGGTGCAGCGCGTGTTTGGCCGTCGCGCCGGAATTCGCCTGCATCAACTCACGACGCGCCAACACATTGAATTTATTCAGTGCACCTTCGCTCGCGCCGATACCTGGGCGCTGTGGCAGGACGGCTTCCCGGAAGATAAACCGGTGCAAAGTCTGGCCGACATTATGGTGCTGGGTTTTAAAGGCTATCTGCGTCTGGCCGAGTATGGACCTGCGCCGCTGCGCCGCTTATTCCGTGGCCTCACCGCGCTGGTGAGTTGGCTGGCGACACTGCTACCGCAGCGTATTGACCGCCAGCCTGCGACGATCAAAACCGATTTTACTTAAGTTGATGATATGACCATGACGAAAAAACTGAGTTGGTTCACCGCCCTGCTGCTGGGCTGCGTCTCTGTGGTGCAGGCCGCGCCGCTGACTTCTGGCGCCATGACTGCGCCGCAGCCGTTACCAGAGGTGAACGCGCGGGTCGACGCCAACGCGCCGCTGCGTGACAGCCAGCTGGTGTTTAATCAGGTCGCTCCGCCGCCCGGTAGCATGACCCTGCGCGGTACCGAACCGAGCAGCCAGATTGAGTTCGGCGTGCGCAGCGATGAAGTGGTGACGCGCGCGCTGCTGAATCTGAGCTATCGTCCCTCGCCGGCGCTGATTCCGACGCTGTCGCAGCTCAAAGTCTATCTCAACGATGAACTGGTGGGATTGGTGACGGTCACCGCCGAGCAGCTCGGCAAAGAGAACCAAACGCAAATCCCTATCGATCCGCGCTTTATCAGCGACTTCAACCGCGTGCGGCTTGAGCTGGTAGGTCACTATGCCAACGTATGTGAAAACCCGGCCAACAGCACCATCTGGCTGGATATCGGCAAAGCCAGCAAACTCGATTTGACGCTGCAGAAGCTGCCGCTGAAGAACGATCTGTCGCATTTCCCGGAGCCGTTCTTAGATACGCGCGACAGCCGTCCGCTGCAGCTGCCGATGGTCTTCAACGCCCAGCCGAATCTGCTGCAACAGCGTGCGGCCGGGATTCTGGCTTCCTGGTTTGGCAGCAAAGCGCAGTGGCGCGGACAATCTTTCCCGGTGCTGTATAACCAGCTGCCCAAAGAGCAGCATGCGGTGGTGTTTGCCACCAACGATCATCGTCCAGACTTCCTGAAAGATCTGCCGCCAGTGGAGAAACCGACGGTGGAGATGGTGAATCAGCCGGACAATCCTTACGAGAAGATGCTGCTGATCCTTGGCCGTGACGATAATGACCTGCTGACCGCCGTCGAAGGCATTGCGCAAGGCGAGCTGCTGCTGCGCGGCGACAGCTCAACCATCGACAGCGTAAAACTGCTTGCTGCACGCCAGCCGTACGACGCGCCGAACTGGGTGCGCACCGATCGCCGCACCACCTTTGCCGAGCTGACGCAGTATCAAAACCAGCTACAGGGCAACGGTTTGCAGCCGAATCCGATCAGCCTGACGCTGAATCTGCCGCCGGATCTGTTCCTGGTGCGCGCGCGCGGCATCGATATGGATCTGCGCTACCGCTACACCTCGCCGATTCAGCAGGATGGTTCGCGCCTCGCGGTGCATCTCAACAATCAGTTCATGCAGGATTATCCGCTGACGCAGAAAGATACCGCCGGTCAGCAGCTGATGCGCATCCCGCTGATGCAAGGTTTGCAGGACAGCAATCGCCAGCTGACCATTCCGGCGCTGCGCCTCGGCGTGGTGAATCAGCTGCGTTTTAACTTTGATTACGCCAACACCTTTATTGGCGGTACCGCCGATGGCCGCTGCGAAACCGTCACCGCCGTCGGACATCACGTGGTGATTGACGATACCTCGAGCATCGATTTCTCCGGCTATCGTCACTACATCGAAATGCCGTCGCTGGGCGCCTTCGCCAACGCCGGTTTCCCGTACAGCCGCTACGCCGATCTGGCGCAAACGCTGGTGCTGGTGCCATCAAGGCCGAGCAATGACGAAGTCAGCACGCTGCTGAATACGCTCGGCAGCATCGGCGCACAAACCGGTTATCCGGCGCTGCGCGTGCAGATGAGCGATGACTGGAGCAAAGCGAAATCGGCGGATGCGGATATGTTGATGATCGGCGGCATTCCACAGGATCTGCAGGACGACACGAAGATCCCGCTGCTGGCCGATGCCGCCCGCAGCTGGATCAGCATGCCTGCACGCAGCAACGCAGCAGCCAACGTACCGATTTCTGACAGTGAACGCGCGGTGGAAAGCCAAACTACCATTAGCTCACGCGGGCCGATGGGCGCAATTGTCGGGTTCCAGTCACCGTTTAACGATCAACGCAGCGTCGTGGCATTGCTGGCCGACAGCCCACGCGGCTGGGAATTGCTGAATAACGCGCTGCTCGACAGCGGCAAACGCGCGGCAGTGTTCGGTACCGCCACGGTGATCCGTGAATCGGGGGTTAACAGCATCCGCGTCGGCGATACCTATTACGTCGGTCACCTGCCGTGGTGGGAACGCCTGTGGAATCTGCTGGCCACCCATCCGGTGTGGCTGGCGATTTGCGCGGTGGTGGTCGTGGTTCTGTTTGCGCTGATGGCGTGGCGTTTAATGCGCATGGTCAGCCGTCGCCGTCTGGCCGAGCTGGATGACGATGAATAAGCTGCAGCTTGGATTACTGATCAGTAGCACGCTCGGGGTGTTGGCAGGCGCGACTGCCGCCCCGATCGGTCCCCAGGTTTCGCCGGTTGAGTGGCTGCTGATGCAGATTCGTACCGGCGAATCGACCAACAAAATCGATCTGGTACAGCAATCGCTCTATCGGCTGGAAAAAATCGATCCTGATAATCCGCAGGTGCTGGCGGCGCAAATCCGCATGGCACTGCGCCAGGGCGACCAGGCCAAAGCGCAAAAACTGCTGGATGAACTGAAGCGCGTGGCACCGAATGCCGCCGCCACGCGTGAATCAGCAGCCGGCTTGCGTCTGGTGACTGCGGAAGGGCGTCAGCAGCTGCAGCAGGCGCGACTGCTGGCCACTGCCGGGCATGTCGTCGAAGCCAAAGCCGCGTGGGACGCGCTGTTCCACAGCGTGTTCCCTGATGTGAATACCGAGCTGGAGTATTGGCGGCTGGTGGCACGTTTACCCGGCCAGCAGCCACAAGCGTATCAACAGTTGCAGGCGCTGGAGCAGCGCTACCCCGGCAACATCGGCGTAGAACTGCAGCTGGCGCGCATGGCGTTTGATAACAATCAGCCGGGCGAAGCCTTTACCCAGCTGCGTCGTCTCGCCAACCGCAACGGCGGGCGCGATGCCGCTTCCGAGCTGTGGCTACAGCAGATCCAGAATCAGCCGGTGAGCGAAAGCAGCGTCGCCAGCCTGCAGCAATATCTGCAAACCTTTACCGAAGGCGATGCCCAGCAGCGCGGTCAGCAAGAGCTGGCGCGTCAGCAAAAACTGCTCGCCGATCCGGCGTATCGCCAGCGCATGCGTGGCTTAGCGCTGGTGGATGCCGGTGGCGGCGCCAATGCGATTGCCGCGCTCAATGCCGCGCTAACCGCCAATCCCAACGATGCTGAATTGATGGGCGCGATGGGCCAGGCGCAGGCGCGAGCCAACAATCGCGCCGCCGCCATTCGCTGGCTGGAGAAAGCGATACAGGCCGGTCAGGCCAGCACGCAGATCGGCAAATGGCAGTCGCTGCTGCAAACCAACCGTTACTGGCTGGCGATTAACAACGGCGATGCGGCGCTGAAAAAAGGCGATATCGCCGCGGCGGAAGGCTATTACCGCAGCGCGCAAGGGTTGGATAATCGCGATAGCTGGGCGCTGATTGGCTTGGGTGATGCCGCGCTGGCGCGTAAAAATTCTGCGCAGGCAGAGCGTTATTGGCAGCAGGCGCTGCGCTTAGATCGCAGCAATAGCACGGCGAAACGTCGTCTGCTACAGCTGCGCACCGATGCGCTAATGGCCGAAGCCGATGCGCTGGCGCAGCAAGGCCAATGGCATCAGGCGGCGGAGAAGTATCGCCAGCTGGCGCAGGCGAATCCCGATGATATCTGGCTGGTTTATCGACTGGCTGGCGCGCTGCGCAACGGCGGCGAAGAAACTCAGGGCGCGCAGGTGATGGACGCGATGGTGCGCCAGCATCCACAGGAACCCACAGCGCTGTATGCATCGGCGCTGTGGCTGGCTTCTGGCGACAGCGATGACGCGGCGCTGGCCACCTTGCATCGCCTGCCCGCTGCGCGCTGGGACAGCAACATGCATGAGCTGGCCGATCGTCTCGAGCAGGACAAGGTGTTTACCCGCGCCAGTGATTTACGCACGCGCGGCGATGAAACGGCGGCAATTGCGCTACTGCAACAGCAACCCGCGTCCATCCGCCGCGATATCACGCTGGCCGATTGGGCGCTGGAGCGCGGCGACGCCCGCCGCGCGCTGGCGAACTATCAAAAAGTGCTGCAGCAAGACCGTAAAAACGGCGATGCGGCGCTGGGTCGTATCGAAGCCTTGATCGCCTTAAAACGCCCTGCAGAAGCGCAACGCGCGTTACAAGCCTTGCCGCCAGGCATGGCGCAGCAAAGTGTGAACAGCGGTCGCCGCGTGGCGCTCGCCTGGCAAAACAGTGGCGATGCGGTGCGTGCTCAACAGATTTTTGCTGAGCTGAAAACTCGTGCGGCGCAACAGGTAGCGTCGCAGGAAAAAGCGCTGGTGTTTCGCGATGCGGCGCGGCTGGAAACGCAGCTGCAACAGCCCGCACAAGCGCAGCAGGATTATCAACGGGCGATGGCCGCGAGCGGCATCAGCCCGGATGTGCCACAGGATAACGATCGTTATACGCAATTAACCCGCAACCAGGCGCAGGATGACTGGCTGAAACGCAGCATCCGCAGCGACGCCGCCGATCTTTATCGTCAGCAGGACACCACGTTCACGCTGGAGCAGGATTACTCGCGCAACAAAGGCAACGGCGGCACTTCCGATTTCACCGCCCATACCACCATGATGCAGGCGGAAACACCGCTGGCCGATGGCCGCAGCTTTGTGCGTGTCGATCATGTGCGGGTTTCAGCCGGCACTTTCTCCACCAGCAACGGCAGCCACAGCGAGCAGTTCGGCAGCTGTAACGATGACAATTCCGGCGGATGCAGCCGCGACTTTACTCAGCGCGATGAAGGCACCGCGCTGGGCGTGGGCTGGCATAACGATCGCTGGTCGGCTGATTTCGGCACCACGCCGCTCGGCTTCGAGACCCGCAACTGGGTCGGCGGCGTCAGCTGGAAAACCGACGTCAAAGACATTGGCCTGACGTTCACCGCATCACGCCGACCGATCTCCAGCTCGCTGCTGGCGTACGCAGGCGCGCGCGATCCCGCGGCAAACGGCGGCAAAACCTGGGGCGGCGTGGTGGCAACCGGCGGCTCGCTCGGACTGAGTTACGATCAGGGCGGCGCGCATGGCGTGTGGGGCGATATCAGTGCACATCAACTCAGCGGTGATAACGTGGCGGATAACAGCCGCGAACGCCTGATGGCGGGCTATTACTACAAGCTGATTAATGACGATAATCGCCGCGCCACCGTGGGCCTGAACAGCATGCTGTGGCATTACCAGAAGGATCTCAGCGACTACACCTTCGGTCAGGGCGGCTATTACAGCCCGCAGCAATATTTCTCGCTGTCGCTGCCGGTGACCTATCGCCAGCGCACAGAGAACTGGTCGTTTGATCTCGGCGGCTCGGTTTCCTGGTCGCAATCGCATACCGACGGGCAGCAGCGCTATCCGGTCAATCCAGGCTTTACGCTGGCGTCGAATCCCACTTCAGACAGCAGTTCGGGTAGAGGTTTTGGCTACACGCTGCAGGCGCTGGTGGAGCGACGCATTACGCCGCATTGGTCGGTGGGCCTGGCAATGGATATACAGCAAGCGAAAGATTACACCCCAAGCCACGGTTTGATTTTCATGCGCTACTCAATGTCCGGCTGGAATGGCGATATGGATATGCCGCCACAACCGCTGACGCCGTATGCGGATTTTAAATAGCGGCGGCTTGTTAAGCCGCCCGGGCACTATTTGCTTTCTAATTCGCGCAGCATCGCCGCGCGCAAAATGGCGTTCAAACGCGTCTGGTACCCTTTACCCGGCGCTTTCAACCACTCAAGCACATCCGCGTCAATTCTGACTGAAGCCTGTGTTTTAATCGGACGATAAAATCGCCCGCTGGAAGCACTGTTCCAGAAACGTTCATTTAACGGGGCGATTTCACCGCAATCAATCTCGCTATCCGGCTTTTGACTCAGCGCGTTCAGTTCAGATTGCAGGCTATCCGAAAGCGGCGGTAATTCGCTGCGTTTAAACCTAACCTTGCTCATAGCGTCTCCTCTCATTGCGCGTGGCAGGACGTGCACTAATGATGCGAATAATCTCAGTGCCCTGCTCGAAACGTACCGTGTGGGCCACCAAAATAATAATATGGCCCATAACATTACCTATTGATTGTCAGCGATATTCGCCATTCTCACAACGATCCTGGCTAGACAGATGAAAAGGATCATCAAACACGCGCACGGCAATTTCGAAGCGGATGCCATGCTTGCGGTGATTAGACTCTGCTTTGCTAAGGTCCCACTCAAATTCCAGTTCCGTTTGCATTTTACCATACACTTTTGTCTATACATTTTAGCATGACAAATTTGCATGTGTGTCAGTGCTGCCATTTTGATCGCGTTCAAGAAATCAAAGATAAGCAGCACAATGAAATGAGATTCAGACAAGGCTGGAAAATATGGCCTGGCCGCCATTTATGTCGACCAGGCCAAAATGAGATTTAGCGCTTTTCCTGATATGCCAGCCAGGTCAGCAGCTGCAGGCTGGCGGAAAAGTAGTTTTGATCCGCTGCCAGCGTGTCATTGAGATACTGGGTTTGGCCCAGGGTTAAATCGCGCACCGCAATCAATCCCCCCTCCATGTTGTACGGCGCTGGCGTGTTGCCCAACACATCATACCAGGCGGGCGTGGTCATGCGCGCCGAACCTTGCCAGACACGCTGGAACGGCACCAGACGCAGGCTTTGCGGGTCGTACCACCAGATATTGAGCGGAATACGGATCGCGTCATAGCTGAAGCGATTGGAATAGCCGACCGCCGGTGCCACAGAACCATCAGCATTCAGCGCCACCCAATCGAGCGGCAGGCCGGTTTTGCCGAAGTGCATCTCACCCAGCAAATCCATGCCGTCATCAATCAGCTCATTCCAGATACGCAGATGGCTGTGTTCCGCAAATTCGCGCCAGGCCTCAAACAGGAAATAGGAGGGATTAAGCACCACGTAGCTGGTTTTGTTGAAGCCCTGCGCGCCCGGCAGCATCACTTTATGTCCGCCGTAGCTGATCACATTCAGCTTCACGATCGCACGCTGAATGCGGTCGGAGGCCTGCTGATAATCGCCGCCCCACTTCTGTGCCGCACGTTGCAGCGCCCAGGCAATCAGGACATCACCATCGGAAGCGTTATTTTTGTCGGCAATCGGATCGGCGGCGCCTGGCGTGTAGCGCCAGTAGAACAGATCGTTTTGCGGATTACGCAGATGGCTGCGCGTCCACTGCCACAGCAGATCGAAAGTGGCGCGATCGTCATGCGCCACTGCCAGCAACATGCCGTAGCCTTGCCCTTCGGTATGGCTAACGTTGTTGTTGGCCGTATCGCTAATTCGGCCATCGCTGCCCATAAAACGGCTTTTATAGGTACTCCAGCCATCTGCGGCCGCCTGAGCGCTAAAAAACATCACCATGAAACACAGCATCCATTGACGCCAGAACCGCATCACTCTCATTACAGCATCCTATTGATATCGATAGTGCAGCGTGCCGCCGTCGTTGTTCTCCAGCGTCACCGGCACCGCCGCGCTGCCGCCTTGTGCCTGCAGCCACTGCGCATACACGCCCGCCAGCACCGCGCTCAACGCCAGCTGCCAACGTTCAACACCGACGTTGCTGTCGCCCTGCGGCAGCGCGTGGTGCTGAATCAGAATGGCATTCTCCTGCGGCTGTAACTGCACAAAGCCCCAGTTAAATCGCGCCAGCTGCAAATTCATTTCACGCTCCAGATCCTGCACGGTGCGCGCGTCGGGTAAAGGATAGCGTGTTGCCAGCGATACGCCGACGCCGTTGAGAAAGCCTTCCGCTTCCTCGCCCGCGTTGTCCAGCATGCTCTCAATCATCGCGCTCACCAAATCAAACCAGCCCGGCTGATGCGGATGGCTGACGCGTGCGGTTACTTGCTCACTCATTAGTAATCTCCGAACATGTAACGGAAGTACAGATTGGCGGTGCTCTCGTTGTAATCGCCAAAGGTGTCGTAGCCAAGTTGACCGCCCACGGTGACATCTTTGTTGATCTTATAATCCGCACCGGCATGCAGGTTGTAGCCAATGCCGTTTTTGCTGTCGCCGCTGTAGAACGCATCCTTCACGTAGCCTTGATCGGCCAGACTTTGCAGCTGCGCCTGCAACGACGGATTATTCGGGAAGTAGGCGCTCTTATCCTGACTGTAGGATTGATAACCCACCGAACCGCCGACGTTCACTTTCAGATCGTCAAACTTGCGGCTGAATTCGATAGGGAACGACACCGACGCATAGTTCTGCGGGCTGAAGTAACCGCCCTGACCGTAGCTGAAGTAGCTGAGGTTTTTCGAGTAATCCATCCACGACAAGCTCATGCCGACTTTCAGCTCGCGATCGTCGAGGTGATACGGACGCACATACGCGCCTGCGGTCGCCTGCACGCTGTTGTTGCTCGCCACGTTTTCGCCGATGTAGCTGTACGCGCCGCCGCCGACATAAAAACCGGCATCGCCGTTGTCGTAACTCAGCAAGGCGTTACCGCCGTTTTTAGTCACGCGGCCCCAGCGTTTACCGCTGGTTTTGTCTTCGACGCCGACATACGACAGCAAACTGTCGGTCATCGCGCGGCGTTCACCGGTAAGGATCAGCGTCAGGAAGTCGGTCAGCTTCGGCGACCACTGCACGCCGCCCACCAGCGTACTCAAGTCCTGACCCAGCGGCGTGCTGCCGAGGTCAATCTTGTAGCTGTCGCCCTTCAGCGCCATGTTTAGCTCCACGCCGGTCGCGGATTGCGAATCGGTGGTGGAGTTGGGCGTATCATCAATTTTCGCCGCACCGGAGGCAACCACGTTGCCCTGCACCAGCGCGTTGGTGCCGAATCGACGCCATGCGTCGCCGCCGGCGCTGCCGGCGGTGAGGGAAACCGGCGTCATGGTGAAGTCGAAGCGCGACTCGCCAAACGGCACGGTGGAGAAGGTGAGCGGCGCTTTGGCTTCGGTGAGTTTGCTCAAGCCTGATTCGCCATCACGACCGCGTACCTGCATTTCACCCTGCACCCAGGTGCCGGTTTTCTCTTGCAGGTCATCCATCATGTTGTCGATTTGGCGCAGCGTCTGGCTCTGCTGAACCGCCGGTGTGTTGCTCGCCAGCGTCACGCCTTCGGCGCTGCTGGTGGCCGCCGGTGCCGACTGCCACGGCATCACCGCGCCATAGCTGGAAGGCGTACGCCCCACCGGCGAGGTGCCGCGATTGATAAACGGATTGTCAGCCAGCGCCAGACCACCTACGCTTGGCACGCTGCCGGTTTCTGCGCCCTGCAGACCAATCAGCTGACCGCGCGCGGTGCGCAGGTAGCTCATCGCCTGGCTGTGTTCGCCGTTGGCTTCGGCCACGCGGGCTAACAGCAGCAAGCGATCCGGCGACTGCTCGTTGCGCAGGCCGCGCGCTAAGGTATTGGCTTTGTTGACGTCATTTTGTGCCAGCGCCACGTTGATGGCGCCGGTACGCGCGTCTTGCGTTGGCGTATCTTGGGTCATCAGGTAGTCGTATACCACGCCCGCTTCTTTGTTCATCTTGCCGGACTGGTAGAGTCGCGCCATGGCGAACATCAGATCGCGGTTCTGCGGATCGTGCTGCAGCGCGCCCACCAGCTTGTCGTAAGCGGCGGCGTACTGTTTCTGCTCGCGCAGACGATCCACTTCGTTGATCACGTAGCCGTTGCGGATGCCCGCCAGCTGGGTTGGCGTGCTGCGTGCCTGCAGTTCCGGGCTGCTGAGGAAGCTCTGCGCTTCGGTATTCAGCCCGGCCTGATTCAGCACCGCCACCTGCGCGGCGTAATCACCGGCGTTGCCCTGAATGCCGCGCTGCATATTGCTGCGCACCACCGACACCGCGCTGGTGAGATCGCCGGCTTTCGCCAGCTTCTGCGCCAGGTTACCGGCATCCACCGGATTGGCGGGCGGCGTAGAGGCCAGCGCACGCAGGGTGTTGGCCGCTGCCGCGTTCGAGCCCTGCGCCAGATACTGATCGGCGGTAGCCATCTGCAGGTTGAAGTTGACGCGCTGCGCCAGCTCGCGCATATCGCTGTTTTTGCTGCTGTTGGGAATGCGAGACAGCAACTGACTCGCCTGCTGCCACGCGCTGCTTTCGCTGGCGTTTAACGCACCTGCATAGAGTTCGGTGGTGCTGGCGCCGCTGCGCATAGTGGGCTGCATGATATTGGCCGCCATCATGTTATTGCCCTGCGCGCGGTAGAGACGTGCCAGATCGAGACGCAGCCAGCCATCGTTGGGATAGCGCTGAATACCCGAGGTCAAGGTGGCGATGGCGGCGCTGTTATTGCCCGCCGCCACTTCACGTTTGGCCTGGGCACGAATCGGATCGGTGCTGCTGCCGCGCGGTGCCACGCTTTGACGCACGCTGTCGGGCAGTGATGCCAGCAGCGTATTGGCTTCTGCGCCCCGGTTCTGCTGACGCAGCACGTAGAACAAGCCTTCTTTGGCGTTGCGGTTATTGGCATCGCTTTGCAGGATGGCGCGATAGGTTTGCTCCGCCTGATCGAGCTGATTGCTGCGACGCTGCACATCGGCGCGGAACAGTTTGGCGGAAACGCCTTTCTCACCGTCGGCCTGCGCCAGCGGTTCGCTCAGCGCCAACGCCTGCGCGCTGTCGCCATTTTTCAGCGCCTGCTGCGCGGAGGCCAGCTGCGTATAAAAGCGTGCATCGGCGGCCTGCTTCTGGCGCGTGTCGCTCTGATCGCCACCCATCTGCGCCGCGCGCGTCAGGTAATCCGCCGCTTCGGCATAACGCCCGGCGCGCTGGGCCACATAGCCCATACCGGCCAGCGCATCCGCATCTTGCGGGTTAGCTTGCAGTACTTTCTCAAAGTTGTTCTGCGCGTTGCTGACGTCGCCGCTGTTCAGCGCGGTAAAGCCCGCGCCCTTCTCCGCACCGCCAACGTTTTTACGGTAGTAATCCAGCACCGCGTTGTCTTGCGGATGGCGCTGCTGCCAGGTTTGATACAGCGACGCATCGGACGCCTGCGGACCCAGCCACAACAGCGCCTGACGCAGCGAACGGTCCGCTTCTTTGTTGCCGTCTGCCAGGCTGCCGAGCACATCGATACCCTGACGACGCGTTGCTTCCTGATAAGTCAGTGCTTTACCCAGCGCCAGTTTGGCACCGGTATCCTGCGGATGATCGGCGGAGAACTGACGCAGCGCTTCAACCGCCTGCGGCAGCAGCGAACGATCGCCCGCCATGGTTAGATAATATTCGGCTGCCACGCTCGGCGGCGGCTCGTTGCCACTGAAGGTGTTACGCCAGGTTTGCAGCGACGCCGCGATGTTGCCGCTGCGTGCCTGCTGGCGCGCTAACTGCAGCTGCGCCTGCGGAATGGTTTGCAGCTGGCGGGCGTTATCCAGCTCGGTGAGATGCGGATCGTTTGGCGAGGCCGCGCTCAGGCGCGCACGCCACTGCGCTGCTTCCGCTGTGCCGCCGCTCTGCTGTGAATAGAGCGCCAGCAGATAGAGCGCCTGCGTGTTGTTGGGCTCAACCATCAGCACTTTCTGCAGCGAGGCTTTGGCCAAATCGTCATGCGCTTTCTGGTGCCAGTAAGCCGCCTGATCGAACAGCGCCTGTAACGCAGGATTACTGCTCTCCGCCGCCAGCAGCGGCTGCGAGAGCGTCAGCGCCCCACCCAGAACCAGGGCATGGCGAATACCGGCACTTAACATATGTTTTTTCATTGTTTTTATCCTTACTTCTTGCCGGACTTGCTATCAACTTTTGGGTTGAGACGACGCCACGCATGACGTTTCAGCATCACCCATGCACCGCCGCCGACCAACGCTGAAAGCAGCAGCGCCGCCAGCGCCATCAGCACCGAGTGCTGGTTGGCATACCACACCACCATCATGTACCACGGCATTTCGCCGCTCGGGAATTGCGGGCCAACGCGGAAACTGCGAATGCCGTTCTCATCGGTGATGATGGCGGTATCGCCGCGAATCCCGGCGTTGATGCGTGCAGAATTCAGGTCTTCATGCAGGCGCAGCAGTTGCTGATCGCTGGTCGCCACCGTCATCACCACTAAGCGATCCGGGTTCCACGGCGAGCGATAGCTGACAAAGCCGCGCCACGCTTCGTTGGAGGAGAAGTAACGATCGGCATCCAGCGGCTGGCGATACCAGTCGCCGGTCAGCCAGCCACGCAGTTTGTCCCAGGTGGTGGGCTCTTTCACGCCCAGCGTGTTGCCGCTGGTATCGAACGGCGTGTTCGCCAGCATGGCCTGGTTGAACTCGTTGTTCTGCGTGGTGCTGACCGCCAGCAGATCGCTCTGCTGCAGGCGCGTCATGTTGGTGCCGCCGTTTGGCAGGCCAAACAGCACCTGATTTTGCAGCAGCGGCACGCCGGTAGCGTTACCGGCGCGTGAGGCCATATCAAGCAGCGTGGCGATCTCCGCATCGCTTGGTTGTTCCGGCAACAGCAGCGTGGTCTGCGAGAAGTCCGCCAGACGCGAGAACGGGAACGAAGCGCCAACAAAGTAAGAGAGATTTGGCAGCATGGTGAAGTGGCGCGTGTGGCTCAGATCGATCCACGAATCCTCTTCGATGCGGCTCTTAATGTTGTTGTTCAGCAGCACGCCACACGGCGCATCCGCTTTCGGCTTGATGTTGAAGTAGAGCGCCAACTGGTTGTCACCGTAAATCAGGTACGGTTCGAGCTTCAGGGTGTAATGCTCCTGACGCGCGTCGCCGCCCAGCCGATGCCAGGCGCTCTCCAGCAAACCGACTTTATTCACAGTAAGATTGCGCAGGAATGTGCCGTTAATCATGACGTTGAGGAACGAGTTGTCCTCATCAATCCAGCTTTCGGATGGGAAGCGATAGTGCAGCTCCACCGGAATGGTGTCGCCATCCCACAGGAACAGGTCCGGCGCCGCGCGGAAGTTGACGCTCAGCGCATCGTGCCAGATGCCGGTGGTGGTCAGGCTCTGATCTTTGCGCAGCAGTTCGCTCAAACGCACCGGGCGCATGGTGTTGATCCAGCGCGGCGCATCGTACGGCTTACGTTCACCTATCGGCTGCGGCTGCACGTTAAGGCTGCTGGCATCGGTCGCCAGCGGCTGAGTGGTTAAACGGTTAGCGGCCTGACGTAGCTGATCGTCATTTGCGCCCACCACCAGCAGCAGTTTGTAGACCGGATTGTTCGGGTTATCGATCACCTGCAGCAGCGGACCACTGGTGGCTGGCAAGGTTACGGTGCCAATTTTGTCGCCCGGATGGCCGACCAGAATGCCGTTGTGTTCAGGCAGATCGCCGCGCACCACCGGGAAACGGATGCCACGATAATCCGACTGAATGCCCATCCACGATGCCACCAGCGCAGCGGCGCTGATGCTGTCCGGCGCGACATTGGCGGCAAACCCAAAGGTGACGCTGGCTGGCGTCATGCGCTGCGCATCAATAAACGGACGCGGGAAGTTACGCAGGCTGGTGCCGATGTTCAGCTGCTGGCCTTCGAGGCTCAGCGTGGTTTTCGGCAAAATCGACACCTGATACTGCTGCGCGCTCTCTTTTTCGCACAACAGCTTGTCGGCATCGTTAATCTTGAAGCTGAGGTTATTGCTGGAGACCACCATCGCCGCCGGAATATCCAGCTGGTAATCGCTGACATCGCTGTCGCTGGAGCCCAGCGGCAAAGTGCCAAGCGGTTGACCGTTCAGCATCAGCTGCAGCGAGGTGTTACGCGCGGCCAGCGCCGCCGAGACGCGCAGCGACAGATTAAGACGCGCGTTGGTGATCACTTCATCGCTGGGCAGCGTGAACATGATGCCGGATTGCAGCTGGCCGCCGGTCAACGTAATGCCGCGCGGCTGGCCCATTTGCGCCACCGAAACGGTGCTGCTGATTGGCTGGTTAAGCGTCACGGAAGACGTTTCTGGCATCATCGCCGGTGCGGTTGGCGCTACCGTTGGCAGCACCATTTCTGGTGCGGCAGCAGGTTCGCTGGGCGCAGGTTCAGCAGGCGCGTTGTTTTCCGTTGTCGATGCGGCTTCCGGTGCGGTTTGGGGAGCGGTTTGCGGTGCGGTTTCCGCTGGCGCATAAGGTGCAGCGCCCGCTGCCTGTTGCAGCTGCGGATCGGCAGCGCTTTCGATGCCTTGCGGCGGCGGCACGTCTGAAAGTGCAGCGCTATCCTGAGTGACTGGCGGGGTTTCGGCCCACGCTGGCGCGAGCAGCAGCGCCGTTGCCAGCGAGCTTGCCAGCAACCTTTGCGTCAAATTCTTCATGCAGCGCTGTCCTCTTTTACTGCGGGCTGGTTGTCACGCTTACGCTTCTCACGGCGATCTTTCCAGGTCAGCCAGAACAGCTCAAAGACGGTACGAATAATGGTGCCAAGCGAAACCAGTGGATTGTCTTGCTTATACTCTGGCTGAATCCACGCATCGGCACGCGCCAGTACCACGCGCACCAGCTCACGGCGGCGCGACAGCGGCATATCGCCAAAGCGCAGACGGATGCTCTCCTCATCGCCGGAGATTTTGTTCACCGGAATGGTGATGGTGCCCGACTTCAGCAGCAGATCGATCTCTTCAATTTCATCGTGCTCATGACGATTGTCCGGCGCATCCAGCTGCGCGCCGCCCATCGACAGATCGCTGGTTTTCGTGCGTGACGAGATGCCGCTAGCGTAGTGAATCACCGCCGGGATCTGCACCTCAATACGAATGGTTTTACGCACCTGCTTGGTTTCGCGCGCCACGGCAATCGCCGCCATCAGGATAACCAGGCTGAATACCGCCCAGCCGACGTTGAGCGCAATAACGTAAGGATCAACGCCAAAGTAGTCATGCGCGGTGGCGCGCACCACGCCCGCGATGATGCCGATCGACAGCAGCACCGCGACAATCACATGTGGACGCACGATGTGGAAGTCGAAGAAGCCCTGATCGAGCAGGCCGCCTTTATCCGTTACGTTAAACTTACCGCGCTTCGGCGCCAGCATGGTGAGCAGCGTTGGGATGACGAGGTGGAAGCACATCACGGTTTCGTAGATTTCGCCCCAGAAGGTGTAACGGAACTTGCCGTTCATTCGCGAGTTGACGTAGAGCGACATCACCAGATGCGGCAGGACGTAGGCGAAAATCAGCGAGGCTGACGAATGAATGATATTCAGGTTAAACAGCAGGTAGGCCAGCGGTGCCGTCAGGAACGCCACGCGCGGCAAGCCAAACTGGAAGTGCAGCATGGCGTTGAGGTAGCACAGACGCTGCTGCCACTTCAATCCACGGCCAAACAGCGGATTATCAACGCGGAAGATCTGCGTCATGCCGCGCGCCCAGCGGTTACGCTGCACGACGTGCAGGCCAAGACGCTCGGTCGCCAGACCGGCCGCCAGCGGAATCGCCAAAAAGGCCGATCCCCAACCGCGACGCTGCATTTTCAGCGCGGTATGCGCATCTTCGGTCACGGTTTCCACCGCAAAACCACCGATCTCTTCCAGCGCGCTACGGCGAATCACCGCACAAGAACCGCAGAAGAAGGTGGCGTTCCAGTTATCGTTGCCCTGCTGCACCGGGCCGTAGAACAGTGAACCTTCGTTCGGGATGCTGCGCGCCGCGCGCAGGTTGCGCTCGAACGGATCCGGCGAATAGAAGTAGTGCGGGGTTTGCAGCAGCGCCAGCTTTGGGTCTTTCAGGAACGGACCGACCGTCGCCTGCAGGAAGGTGCGCGTGGCCACGTGATCGCAGTCGAAGATGCAAATCAGCTCACCTTTGGTGATCTTCATCGCGTGGTTGAGGTTACCGGCTTTAGCGTGATTATTGTCGTCACGGGTGATGTAACCCACGCCTACATCGGCGGCAAATACCGCAAACTCACTGCGCTTACCGTCATCCAGCAAATAGACCTTCAGCTTGTCGCGCGGGTAATCAATACACTGCGCCGCCAGCACGGTATCACGCACCACATCGAGGCTTTCGTTGTAGGTCGGAACATAGACATCCACCGTCGGCCACAGGCTGGTATCATCCGGCAAAGGTTCGATGGTGCGTTTTAATGGCCAGGTGGTTTGCAGGAAGCCGAGAATTAAGATCAGCCAGACATACAGTTCGGCCAGATATAAGCCGATACCGAGAATCGCTTCAATCTCAGAATTAAATTGCAGCGTCTCCGTAGTACGCCACCAGATATATCGGGTCGACATCAGCGCGGATAAGATAACCATAACGATGGTTATTTTGCGGCTTTTGCTGAAGCCCAGTAAAAACATCATCCCGATGCTGATTAAGCCAAATATATATTGCTTCTGGCTGTCCATAGGCGTGATGACGATTACCGCCGCCACCGGTGCAAGCACCAGCAGCAGCAGGTAAAACCCGAGTTTACTCATGATTCACCCTGAAGAAGCTGTGTTGTTATTATGTGGCCGGAGTCGGCCTCATTATTAATAGTGGCTGCGAAAAGGTGCCTGAACTTCGCCGTTACCCACGGTGATATCCAGTATATTGGCTACGCGTTTTGCCACTAATTCGATATCAAACGCAGCTGCAGACGCTGGGCTGAAATCATAAACCGATTGTTGCGAGGCATTGGCTTCCGCGACGCTTTCATCACGATGTACCACGCCTAATAAGTTCTCACCCAGGCGCTGCTGCATAAAAGCGGTGACTTCACGGCTAATATTGCGGCGGTTATCGCTCTGGTTAAGGACAAAATAGTGACCACGTTTATTATTCAGCGGTCGACCAATCATGCGGTCATTTTCTATTTGCGGCAGCAAAGAGACCGATGCGGTATCCGCTAACATCACCACTAAATGCATATCGGCAAGTGCCTGCATTGCTTTAAGCGCCGGACCCGGACCGGGAGGAAAATCGGCGATAATCACCAGTCCCGGATAATTCAGCACCGTATCCAGCCCGCGCTTCAGGAAATGGGGATCTTTTACCAGGTTTTCTTCAAAGCGTTCACGCTGCTCTTCGCTCACCTCGCCATACGGCATGACGAAAATATTGCCGCCGGTGGTCAGAATCGATTGGCTCCAGTCAGCCTGATCTTCAGAGCGTGCCACAAAGCCACGACCATCATTCAGCGGTACACCGAAATGCAGGCGCAAGGCGTTCTGAACATCGAAATCGATTGCCAATACCTTGCTGCCAGCGCGAGCCAGACTCCACGCAAGGTTGGCCGCCATGGTGGTTTTCCCTACTCCCCCTTTTGGCGAGCACACACAAACTAACGGCATAGCGCAATCTTCTCCAGTAGCGGTTTTAACGGTGTTTCTTTTGACAGGTTAGCCGGCTCGGCTGGACGCGAGCGGAACAGCGCACCAAAGCGAGACGGGGCCGGCGCAGCCGGACGTGCCGATTCAACCGCAGCGGCCAGGGTTGGCGCAGGCACTGGCGCGATTGGCGCGGGAGCTGCCGGTGCGGCAACAGCAGCAGGCTGAGCGACTGGCGCGACGGCAGGTTTTGCTGGTGGAAACAGTGAGGTTGTCGCCTGGCGCTCGACCAGCGTGGCTTTCGGCGCTAATGGCGTCGCAGAGGAGAGCGGCTTAACCGACGGCGCGGGCGGAAACAGCGATGAGCCGCTCTCCGGTTGCTCGGTGGCAGGTGCGTTCAGGCTATCGAGAATCGATGCGCGCGTCGGGCTGGCGGGTGCAGCCTGAGCCGGTTCCGGCGGTGCGCTGAATTCATCCCCGCGAATCGGCTGTGGTTGCGGCATATCGATGCGCTGACCGCTGCCTAATTCAGGCTCTTGTTCGGTGGTCAATTGACGCAGTAACGCCCACTGACTTTGATCGGCTTCCTGCGATTGACCGGACATATCCTTAAAAGCGATGTCAAGCGTCTGCGTTTTCTCTTTAAAACGCTGCAGATCGTCGTAATTCTTCATGATCAGAGCCTGTAAAAGCGGGAGGGAATTTTCCGCGAATATATCACACACATTAAAAGACGGTGAGACAAATCTGATTACTAAAACAGCGCATTCAATAAAATAATTCTATCTTTAAGATTGAAAAAGCGGGAATGCAAAAAGCATGCAGTTATTTATGGACGGAGATTAATTAGTATCAATTAACAGAAATAATCACGCAGGGGATTTTAACCTAAGCTACTGAAAAACCTGTACTGCGCTGCAAGTTATGGATTTTATTCTGCAGTGACATTGCTCACACAATGATGATGAAAATAGGAATTTGCCTTTACGCTACATATCTTAATCAGGACCAATTGTTCACAGATGCAGTGGCGTAATGCTTTTGTCAGGGCTTTAGCAGTAACCCTTTTTGTCGTTAATTTATCTCATGTATTAATCAGCAAAAAGAAAGGCTCCCGCAGGAGCCTTGATTCATTTATGGCAGTAATTTATGACACGCCTACCGGCTGATTTTCATCCTGATCAACCGCGAAGCAGGCGATTTGCTGATCGCCATATTGCTTCAGTTTTGGCTGCAGCTGAACGCAGGTGCCAAAACGACGACGGCAGCGCGCGTTAAACGCACAGCCCGGCGGCGGATTGAGCGGGCTTGGCAACTCGCCCGTCAGTTTGATGCGCTCGCGGCGATCGTCCGGGTTGAGGCGTGGTGTCGCCGACAGCAGTGCTTGCGTGTAAGGATGACGCGGATTGCTGAAGATCGCCTCTTTGCTGCCCTTCTCAACACAGCGGCCGAGATACATCACCATCACCTCATCGGCGATGTGTTCCACCACGGAGAGATCGTGCGAGATGAAGACGTAGGACAAGCCTAAATCCTGCTGCAAATCCATCATCAGATTCAGCACCTGCGCACGCACCGACACGTCGAGCGCGGAGACCGGCTCATCGGCGATCAGCACATCAGGATCGAGCATCAAACCACGCGCAATCGCGATACGCTGACGCTGGCCGCCCGAGAACATGTGCGGATAGCGATCGTAATGCTCGGTTTTCAGGCCAACCTTCGCCATCATCTCCAGCGTTTTTTCCTTGCGTTCCGCTTTGGTCAGCGAGGTGTTGATCACCAGCGGCTCTTCCAGAATCTGGCTGATTTTCTTACGCGGATTGAGCGAGCCATACGGGTTCTGGAACACGATCTGAATTTTCTGGCGACGCAGTTTCTGCGCCTGCGGATCGTGTTTCAACAGATCCTGACCGTGCCAGAACAGCTGGCCTTCGGTCGGGGTTTCAATCATCGTCAGCAAGCGGCCCAGCGTGGATTTACCACAGCCGGATTCACCCACCACCGCCAGCGTTTTGCCGCGTTCGAGGTTGAACGAGACGCCATCCAGCGCTTTGACCAGACGTTCCTGGCCAAACAGACCTTTCTTCACCGGGTAGTGTTTTTTCAGGTCAATCGCCTGCAGCAGGTAATCCTGCTTATCGTTATCAAGACTCATAAGTCGGTCTCCCGGCATCATCCAGTGGGAAGTGACATTTGGCCTGGCGGCCAGGAATGTCGCGCAGCTCCGGTTCTTCGCGGCGGCAGCGATCGGTCACATACGGGCAGCGCGGATTTAACAGGCAGCCGGTTGGGCGGTCGTATTTACCCGGCACCACGCCAGGCAGCGAGGCCAGACGCGCTTTGTCCGCAGCAAACTCCGGCAGCGCGCGCAGTAAGGCTTGTGTGTAGGGATGACGCGGCGCTTTGAAGATATCCACCGCTTTACCGCTCTCCACCACTTGTCCGGCATACATCACGATGATGTGCTGAGCCGCTTCGGCCACCAGCGCCAGATCGTGGGTAATCAGGATCAGCGCCATGTTCTCCTGCTTCTGCAACTCCAGCAGCAGTTCGATGATTTGCGCCTGAATGGTCACGTCGAGCGCGGTGGTCGGCTCATCGGCGATCAGCAGCTTCGGTTTGCAGGCAATCGCCATCGCGATCATCACGCGCTGGCTCATCCCGCCCGACAGTTGATGCGGATAGACATCCAGGCGCGATGCCGGGTCGGGAATGCCCACCTGATCGAGCAGATCAATCGCACGCTGACGACGGGTACGTTTGCTGCCGCCCTGATGCACTTTCAGCGCTTCCATGATCTGGAAACCCACGGTGTAGCAAGGGTTGAGGCTGGTCATCGGGTCCTGGAAGATCATCGCTACTTCGGCGCCCACCAACTGGCGGCGCTCTTTTTCGGAGATTTTCTGCAGGTCGCGCTGATTGAATTCCAGTTTCTCGGCCATCACGCGGCCGGGATAATCGATCAGGCCCATGATCGCCAGCGAGCTGACCGATTTACCGGAACCGGATTCCCCGACGATGCCGACTACCTGGCCTTGCTCGACCTGATAGCTGATGCGGTCAACCGCACGGAACGGTGTTTTTTCGTCGCCGAAATGCACCGATAATTTGTCTACATTTAATAACGCCATCTCGGTGCCTCTTTACTGCTTGAGTTTCGGGTCGAGTGCATCACGCAAACCATCGCCCATGAGGTTGAATGCCAGAACCGTTAGCAGAATGGTCACTCCAGGGAATGTCACCACCCACCAGGCACTTTGCGCATACTGCAACACGTCGGAGAGCATGGTGCCCCACTCCGGCGTTGGCGGCTGCGCCCCCATACCGAGAAAGCCCAACGCCGCCATATCGAGGATGGCGTTGGAGAAACCTAATGATGCCTGCACGATCAGCGGTGCCAGGCAGTTAGGCAGAATATTGATGAACATCTGGCGCAGGGTACCGGCACCCGCCACGCTCGAGGCGGTGACGTAGTCGCGGTTAACTTCAACCAGCACCGCAGCACGCGTCAGACGGATATAGTGCGGCAAGGCGACGAAGGTAATCGCCAGCGAGGCATTGACGATCGACGGACCGAAGATCGCCACCAGCACCAATGCCAGCAGCAGGCTTGGCAGCGCCAGCATGATATCGACCACACGCATAATGATGGCGTCAACCACGCCGCCGAGGTAGCCGGCCATCAGGCCAAATATCACGCCGAGAATCAGCGACAGCACGACGACCATGCAGCCAACCAGCAGCGACAGACGCGCGCCGTACATCAGGCGCGACAGCACATCGCGGCCCACGTCATCGGTACCGAGGATGTAGCTCCAGCTGCCGCCTTCCTGCCAAACTGGCGGATGCAGCAAGGCATCACGGAATTGCTCAGCCGGTGCGTGCGGTGCCAGCACATCAGCAAAGATAGCGATTAACAGCATCAGAACGATGTAAACCAGGCCGATAACCGCGCCTTTGTTACGCCTGAAGTAGTGCCAGAATTCCTGCAACGGGGTCATCGGCTTGGGTGCAGCAGTTACGCTTGCGGGATCAACAGCAGACATGATTCCCCCTTATTTCTTATGACGGATACGTGGATTGACCACGCCGTACAACAGATCAACCAGCAGGTTGACCACGATGATCAGAATCGCCACCAGCAACACGCCACCCTGCACCACCGGATAGTCACGGCGTTGCAGCGCTTCGATCAGCCAGCGACCGAGTCCCGGCCACGAGAAGATGGTTTCGGTCAGAATCGCACCGGCCAGCAGCGTACCAACCTGCAAACCAATCACGGTGACGACCGGCAGCATGGCGTTACGCAGCGCATGCACCACTATCACACGCATACGCGTCAGCCCTTTGGCGCGCGCGGTACGGATGTAATCTTCACCCAGCACTTCCAGCATCGAGGAGCGCGTCATACGCACGATCACCGCCAGCGGAATGGTGCCGAGCACGATGGCCGGCAGAATCATGTGCATCACCGCATCTTTAAAATCGCCCTCTTCGCCCCAGAACAGCGTATCGATCAGCATAAAGCCGGTGAGCGGATGACTGTCGTCGAGGAAGATGGTGTCGCTGACGCGCCCGGAGACCGGCGTGAGGTTCCACTGCACCGAGACCAGCATGATCAGCATGATGCCCCACCAGAAAATCGGCATCGAGTAACCGGTGAGGGAGATGCCCACGGCGGTGTGATCGAAGATCGAGCCGCGTTTCACCGCGGCCAGCACGCCAACAGGAATGCCGACAGCGACCGCGAACAACATGGCGCAGATGCCCAGTTCCAGCGTAGCTTTGAAGCGTGGTACGAATTCGTCCCAAACCGGGATACGGCTTTTCAGCGAGATGCCGAGGTCACCGTGTAAGACGCCGTTGATGTAGGTGATGTATTGCTTCCACATCGGCTGATCGAGGCCAAACTGCGCCATCAATTGCGCGTGACGTTCAGGAGAGATACCGCGTTCGCCAGCCATGATCAGTACCGGATCGCCGGGGATCAAATGGACAAACGCGAAGGTCAATAACGTGATACCGATGAACGTTGGGATGACAAGGCCCAAACGTCGGAGTATGAATTGCAGCATAAGCCTGGTTCTCTGACATTTCCCACAGCGTTACCGCCGGGGACAACATTGCTCAACACTCGCAGTCAGCCGAAGGCGGACGCGACGCAAGAAGCGCTTCATTAGTAGAATTTGCCGGAAAAAAAGAGCGGAGTACGGGCGGCGAAGGTGCCGCCCGAGGGCCAGCAATGCTGGCCCTGACCGCGATAATCCGAAAGGTTATTCCTGGATATCGACGTTTTCGAAGTGATGTTTACCTAATGGATCAACCACATAACCAGAGACTTTCTTACTCACTGGCTCGTAGACGGTTGAGTGAGCGATGATCAGCGCTGGAGCCTGGTCATGCATCACTACCTGAGCCTGTTTGTACAGTTCAATACGTTTGTTGTGATCGGCTTCAGCACGGGCTGGCTGAATCAGATCTTCAAACGGCTTGTAGCACCAACGTGAGTAGTTAGAACCGTCTTTCGCCGCTGCACAACTGAACAGCGTGGCGAAGAAGTTATCCGGATCCCCATTATCACCGGTCCAGCCCATCATCACGGTCTGGTGTTCACCGGCTTTCGCGCGCTTCAGGTACTCGCCCCATTCGAAGGTGACGATTTTGGCTTTCACGCCAATTTTCGCCCAGTCAGCCTGAACCATTTCCGCCATGCGACGTGCGTTCGGGTTGTATGGACGCTGAACCGGCATTGCCCACAGGTCGATGGAGAAACCATCCGCCATGCCTGCTTCTTTCAGCAGCGCTTTGGCTTTCTCAGGATCGTAAGCGTAATCTTTGATGTCGTCGTTGTAGCCCCACATGGTGGGTGGGATCAGGTTTTTCGCGGCCTGGCCAGCGCCCTGATAAACGGCATCAATGATGGCTTGTTTGTTCACCGCCATGGTCAGTGCCTGACGCACCTTCACGTTATCCAGCGGCTTTTTCTCGGTGTTGAACGACAGGTAACCGACGTTCAAACCAGGCTGCTCCATCAGGTTAATTTTGTCGTCTTTCTTCATGCTGGCGATGTCGGCCGGGTTCGGGTATGGCATGACCTGGCACTCGCCTTTCTGCAGTTTCGCATAACGCACAGAGGCATCTGGCGTGATGGAGAACACTAAGCGATCAATCTTCGGCTTAGTGCCCCAGAAGTCTGGGTTAGCTTTATACAGAATGCGCGAGTCTTTCTGATACTGCTGCAGTACAAACGGACCGGTGCCCACTGGATTGAGGTCCAGCTTCTCAGGCGTGCCCGCTTTCAGCATATTGTCGGCGTACTCTTTTGACAGAATTGAGGCGAAGTCCATGCCGAGGTCAGCAATGAACGGCGCTTCTGGACGCGTCAGCGTGAAGCGTACGGTGTAATCGTCAACTTTTTCGATTTTGGCGATCAGCTTAGGCATGTCCATGCCTTCGAAGTATTCGTAGCTGCCGCCAGAAACACCGTGATATTTGTTGTTTTTGTCGAGCTGACGCTCGAAGGAGAACACGACGTCATCGGCATTGAAGGTGCGGGTTGGCTTGAAGTCTTTGGTGGTTTGCCACTTCACGCCCTGACGCAGGTGGAAGGTATAAGTTTTACCGTCCGCGCTGACATCCCATTTTTCTGCCAGACCTGGCTGCAGCTCGGTGGTACCGGTTTTGAACTCAACCAGACGGTTGTAGATCGGTACCGAGCTTGCGTCGTAGGTGGTGCCCGATGTGAAGAGCTGCGGGTTGAAGCCTTCCGGCGAACCTTCTGAACAATAAACGAGGGTTTTCGCCTGGACACCAGCGGCAACGGTCATAGCAATCAGGCTGAGACCGACCTTCAGCATCCTGGATTTAGCCAGGGAGTTGATCATGTTTTGCTCCATTGTGATGTGATGTTGTGTGCGTCGCCCGACCTCTGATTTTTTTATGCGGTTCGGGCAGGTCAATTAAGAGTAAGCAAAATGTGAGCGGTTATTTTTTTGTGCTGGCACCGTGGAATCTGTCAGACACGTCCTTCTCTACATTTTATTGACGCATCAATTTGTCAACAGTTGCAATGAACGTCAATACAGTGTGGGGTTATTTACATAGAGTGTGACTAAGTGCAAGCAACGATAAAAAACACCCTTCACAGCCTAAGCCAAAATTAAAAAAGGTGATAAAGCGCTCAATGCCGCGTGATTATCTGGCTATGTAGTCAAATAGCAGTGATTATCACCGCTAAAAAACACACAAAACTTATTGGTAAATGTTGAATATCTGAACGATTCTGCGTGCGTTATGACGTTCAGGCAGCGGAATGTGCTAGGGAAATGGCATAAGAAATCAGCATGATGCATAAACCGGTCATAAGAAGAATGTTTCGCGAATTAAGCGCGCGGGTTCGATTTGGCGTGGGGTACGCGGGAGTTAGTGGAGATAATGGTGAGTATTGCTGGTTTAGGGGATGGAATGGGTATATTTAGGGGTTTTGCTATTCGCTCGGTGCGTTGCTCAGGAAAGGCGGCTCGAACGCAAAGTCGGCGTGAATACGTCCCTGTAGCCTCGACCGCCGCATCCCTGCGGCGGACGCTTTGCTAAACGAGCCGCCTTCCCATCGCCAGGTTGGCTTCTGTTTTGCTGTTAAAAAAATGCAGAGGAGTTTGAAGAAGGATGGAATACAGGGCCGCGGAGTAAAGCTTCCGGCGCAGGGATGCGCCGGCAGAGCCCACAGGGATGTGTCCACGGCGACTTTACGGAGCGGCCCTGTATTTCAGCCTGATCGGCACAAGACCCAACAAATTACAGACGAAAAAAAACCTGCTTATAAAAGCAGGCTTCTTCAAAGATGGTCGGCGAGAGAGGATTCGAACCTCCGACCCACTGGTCCCAAACCAGTTGCGCTACCAAGCTGCGCTACTCGCCGATGGGGGCGCATATTACTGCGCTGCTAAAAAAGCGTCAATGCCTTTTACCGAAAACCCAACTGATCGCCTGGAAAGCAAGCAGCGGTCAACAACCCCAAAAAATCACAGCGCTTTAGCAGGCGCGGCCGCTGGTGCTGAACACCAATTATTTGCGTCTTTAATTCCGCCGTCCGGCGAGGTGTAGCCGAGGCAACCCATGATGGTGTCGAACAGCTCAACATGGCGATGGGTTTTACCCACGCGCTGCTGCGCCTGTAAACGTTCGAAGTTGCTGCGGTTGGTTGGATCTTCAAGATACTTATCAGAAGCCCACACCATCATCGGTACACGGAACTGCTCCGGTGGCGCCATCTCGCGCGGCGTACCGTGCAAGTGCATATTCTCGCTGATTGATTCACCGTGATCGGAGGCGTAGAACACAATCGCCTTCTTATCACGCAACTGATCGAGCACGCTATCCAGCATGGTATCCACGTATAAAATCGAGTTGTCGTAGGCGTTAATCAACTGCGCTTTACTGCACTTCTCATCAACGCCCATGCACTCCGGCTGATAGCGCGCGAAGTCTCGCGGATAACGTTGTGAATAAAGGTAATGCGAGCCTTTGGTGTGCAGAATCACCACGTGCTTGCCTTTCGGGAAGCGCTGTAACGATGCCTGCAACTCCGGCACTAACAGCATGTCATCGACCGCTTTGCCCTGATTACGCTTCTCTGAACCAATCTGCTCGCGGAACGAGAAGTTATTGGTGTCAGCGTTATCGTAGAACCACACTTCGCTCTGCATCGCGAACAGCTCAGAGGTGAAGCCCAGCTCTTTCAACACGGCGAAAACATTTTGTTCTTTCAACGTGCGGCCCGGATTATCCATGGTGCCGCCTTCGCGCACGAACATGCAGCGCAGCGACAGCTTGGTGGCGGTATCACAAGATTCACCACGGAACGCGACCAGGTTCTTCTCTTTCGACAGCTTCGGCGTGGTATCACGATCGTAGCCGAGCATGCCCATGTGATCCCAGCGCGTGGTTTCGCCAATCACAAACACCATATAGGTATCGTCGATGCCCGCAGGCGCGACGTAAGTAAACTCTTTTGCCGGATCGAGTAACTTCTGGCCATCCCACTCTTCATCAACTTTGGTCCAGGCGAACAGGCCTAGCGCGGCAATCCAGTTGGATGGCAGATACGAGTGCGCCACCACGCCGCCATAGCTCGGCAAATCGATGTTGGTGATCTCTTCATTCACCTTCTGCAGCTTGTCGAAATAGCGAATCGGCAGCCAGACCAGCGCCACGCTCAGCAGCATAACGGCTACCGGCTTAAGACGTTGGCCAGGCGTTTTAAGTTGTTCAATCAGTGTCTGGCTAAGCTTATTGCGCCAGATAAGCAGCAGCGGCAGCGCACTCACCAGCACCATCCACAGCACGAAATGCAGACCAATCACTTCTTTAGAGAGATCGATATCGGTGGTCATCACCGAGGCGATAATGCCGTAGCCAATCACCACGTTGAAGAACGCCATGTAATAGGCGGCGGCAACAGAGATGACCACGGTGAGTGTGGCGAGAATGCGGTAAACCCATTTGCCGCCCAGCGACAGCAAGCGCATCAGGAAGAAAGTCAGCAGTACCGCTGCCATCACTTCCGCCACTGCAGAGAGCCAGTTAGAGATATTGGATTTCGTTAAGAAGCCGTCAAAGCGGCGATAAAATATCGGTAAATTCAGTAAGATACCGAGATACAACGCAAGCAGCAGAGACAGCTTTTGCTGCGTTAAACTTTTAATATAATTCATGAAAATTTTCTATTCCCGACCTGGTGTCGTTGTATCAACCGTTATGTGACTGTTTAAAGACAGCAGAGTTCGCTAAACCGCAGTAAAAGCGTGACGCAAGATGCAGGATCGGGACGATTCCGACTGGCGAAAGGGCGATGGCGCGAAGCCGAGCAGTAGAACATTTAACCAATGGTAAGACCAGATAAATTTTCTCATCGAACCGGTTAGCGTTTTATTCAGATGTGAAAAAGGCTCCCGCAGGAGCCTGTTATCGTGAACAACATCAATTAGTTGATGATGTTCAGCGTCACGTCGATATTGCCACGCGTTGCGTTTGAGTATGGGCAAACGATGTGTGCCGCATCTACCAGCTTCTGCGCTTCAGCTGCATCCATCTCTGGCAGATGAATATTCAGTTTGGCTTCAATACCGAAACCGTTCGGGATTGGGCCAATGCCAACTTCGCCTTCAATCCACGCATCTTTCGGCATCGAAATCTTGTCGCGGCCAGCCACAAACTTCATCGCGCCGAGGAAACACGCTGAATAACCTGCAGCAAACAGCTGCTCCGGGTTAGTCACTTCGCCGCCTGCGCCGCCCATCTCTTTTGGCACGCCCAGTTTTACATCCAGCACGTTGTCGGAAGAAGTAGCACGACCATCACGACCGCCGGTAGCTTTAGCTTTTGCAGTGTAAACAACTTTTTCTAAAGACATAATAACCTCATCAATTCGCTATATAATCGCGCACTACTTATTATGCGCAAACCTGAACGTCATCTTTTGGGTTGTCGGGACAGCGACTTCCCCTGTTTATTAATTGGCGCGGTAAAGGCTATCGCGCAACTCGTCTAACTGAGCTTTCAGAGATGCCATCACCTGGTCATCGCAGGCTGTTGCGCACTGAATGGCTTCCGGAATACTTTCTGCTTTGTCACGCAACGCACGACCTTCATCGGTCAGCGTTACCACAACCTGACGCTCATCCTGACGGGAACGCTGGCGATGCAATAAACCCGCGCTCTCCAGACGTTTCAACAGCGGCGTCAGCGTGGCTGAATCAAGAAACAGCTGCTCGCCAATCTCAGAGACCGTCACATCGTCCTGACTCCACAGCACCAGCATCACCAGATATTGCGGATAGGTAATCTCCAGCTTTGATAGCAGCTGGCGATAGACTTTGTTCATCGCGAGATTCGCCGAATACAGTGCAAAGCAGAGCTGCTGATCTAACTGAAGTGGCGCCTGCTTCACTTTTTTGTCATCTTGATTACTGTTCATGGGTTTCAATATAAATAGCGCGCTAGATAATTGCAAGCGACTTTTCTCTGGGAGAGTGAAATATGCGAGATTCACTGGAAGAGCAAGCGCGCCGTTATGCCACTGAGGCGCATGCCGCTGCGGGTCAACGTCGCAAATACACTGACGAGCCTTACATTGTGCATCCGGCTGCCGTCGCCGAATTAGTGCGTAGCGTTACCGATGATGAACAGATGATTGCCGCCGCCTGGCTGCATGACACGGTAGAAGACACACCCAGCACCATTGACGATATCGAACGCCATTTCGGCCCGCGCGTGGCGGAACTGGTGGACCAGCTCACCGACAGCGCGCAGCCTGCGGCAAAAAACCGCGCCGCACGTAAGCTGGCGCATTTCCGTCATACCGCCGATGCCTCGCCCCAAGCGCAAACCATCAAGCTGGCCGACATCATCGACAACACCCGCGCCATCGTGCAGTACGATGCCGACTTTGCGCGCGTCTATCTGGTGGAAAAGCAGATTCAGATTCAGCTGTTACGCCAGGGCGATAGCCATCTTTGGCGGCAGGCAGAGCAGACCATTAAACAAGGGCTTGCGCAGTTAGCGCAACCGCCGTACAGCGTGCCGGAGAGCTGGTTCGTTAAACAGGCAGCAAAATATGGCGCCATAAATTAAAAAACCCGCCATCAAGGCGGGTTGGATCATCCCCAAAAAGGGATTACTCCAGCAGCTGGCGCCCTAAATAAGGGTTGGCCTGCAACAACTTCATCAATTTACGCGCCGTAGCGGAAGGACGTGTACGTTGCGCCTCCCAGCTTTTCACTGACGAAACGCTGACACCCATCACACGGGCAAATTCGTCAACCTGCATGCCGGTCATCTCGCGTAAACGCTGCGGCTCGGGAACTGTAGTCTGGTTGATTGAAATTTCTGATACGGATGGCTTCGCGTCACGTGTCAAAACAATCTGCTCAAGGCTGCTGAGCAACTCGACCATGGGATCTTTTAATTCCATAGAGAACTCCTTAAAAACTCACTATGAAGCACGTGAAAGTAGAGAGGTAAGCGCCACCAGGCGCTGAAACCGGACGATCAGGCTGTATCCCGAAGCGGTTTCGCATAGTTATTATCAAACCGATGCGGGACACAGCCTGTTGAGCACTGCAAAAGATGTCAGGGCAATGCAACAATAGTTCGGGTTTCTAAGTATGGGACATATCCCCGACTTTGCTGCCAGATTCCTGATTATTTTTTATTCTTTCTTATGCCACTTTTGGGTCGATCACCATAAGCAATTGACCTGCCTGCACTTGCTGCCCAGGTTGCCGCGTCAGACTATGGATTTTTCCACTGACGGGCGCGACGATCGGGATTTCCATCTTCATTGATTCGAGAATGCCGACCGTGGCCCCCGCACTGATTTCACTGCCTTCCTCCACCAGCCATTGCCACACGCTGCCCGCCACCTGGCTCTCAACGGGATGACAACCGGCTGGCACCACACTCTCTTCGGTGCTCTGCGCTTGCAGTTGGCTATCAAAGGTAAACTGCCCTTCCGCTCGCCAGCGCGCCAACTCCTCATCAAACGCCTGCTGGCGCTGCTGCTGGAAGGCATCAATCTCCTGCGCGTGCTGCGTCAGCATCGCCTGATACTCGGCGAGGCGGAATTCACCCTGTTCCACGCGTAGCGGATAATCGCCCCACGGGAAACGCTCACGAATCTGCAGCAACTCGTCGGCATCTACCGGATAAAAGCGAATTTGATCGAAGAAGCGCAGTAACCACGGCTGGGTAAACGCAGCTGTAGGGCGATCGCGGTTCCACATCTGCATAGTGCGTCCAACAAACTGATAGCCGCCCGGCCCTTCCATGCCGTACACGCACATATAAGCGCCGCCGATACCGACTGAATTTTCCGCCGTCCAGGTGCGCGCCGGATTGTATTTGGTGGTCACCAGGCGATGGCGCGGATCGAGTGGCGTAGCCACCGGCGCACCGAGATAGACATCGCCCAATCCCATGACCAAATAAGAGGCGCTAAATACGATCTCTTTTACCGATTCAATGCTATCCAGCCCATTGATGCGGCGAATAAATTCAATATTGCTTGGGCACCACGGCGCATTCGGTCTGACGGATTGGTCGTAGCGCACAATCGCTTCACGACAGGCCGCATCATCCCAGCTAAGTGGCAGCCAGACGGTGCGCGCAGGCACGGCCGCATCGGCCAGGCTACCCAATGCTAAATCAGCGTGCAATATTTGCGCCACTCGCTCACTTCTGCCACACATTTGTGCGTCATAATGAATTTGTAGCGAGCGGATGCCAGGCGTCAATTCCAGTTGCCCCGGCAGCGGGTGCGCTTCCAGCCATTGCATCAGCGCATGCACGCGAAAACGCAACGCGATATCCAGTTGCAAATCGCCATATTCCACCAGCAGAAAACGGTCGCCCGCCGCCCGAATACAGAGCGAAGGACGTTGCTCCGTTGCCGCATGATGGTGCAGAACCGGATCAATTAAGGGCAGCGCCGCGTTCACTGTAATCGGTTGAGATTGCAGTTTGATGATCTCGTCACGCTGCGCCTGCGCCAGTTGATCGGCGGTGGCAAGTTCGATCGGCTGGAACTGGATGCGATCGCCAGCTTTCAGCTGCCCCAGCTTCCACAGATCGGCTTCGATCACCGTTGCCGGACATACAAATCCTCCCAGCGATGGGCCATCCGGGCCGAGGATCACCGGCATATCGCCGGTAAAATCCACGGTGCCGAAGGCGTACGCATTGTCGTGGATGTTCGAGGGATGCATGCCCGCTTCGCCGCCATCGCTGCGTGCCCAGGTCGGTTTGGGGCCAATCAGGCGAATGCCGGTGCGGCTGGAGTTGTAGTGCACTTGCCACTCAGCGGCAAAAAATTCCGCGATGTCATCATCGGTGAAGAAGGTTGGCGCGCCATGCGGACCGTAAATCACCCGCAGCTGCCAGCTGCCGTTCAGTGACGGCAGCAAATTATCCGGCAAGCTGGCCGCTGTCAGTACCTGCGGCGCGGCGAGATGCAGCACATCACCGGCGCGCAGCGCGCGTCCGGCATGACCACCAAATTTGCCGAGGGTGAAAGTGCTGCGGCTACCCAGATAGCGCGGCGTATTGAGGCCACCGGCCAGCAGCAAATAGCTGCGGCTGCCATCTCGTACTTCGCCGAGCGTCAGCGTTTGCCCGACCTGCGCCGTCAGCCGCTGATGCATCGGTATCGTTTGTTGATCAAGCTGCGCGGCAATCGGCGCGCCGGTCAGGACAAAACTGCAGGCCTGGTTGAAGCGCAGCGTCGGGCCACGCAAGGTGATCTCCAGCCCGGCGGCCTGCGCATCATTGTCTAGCAGGCGATTACCCAGCTGGAACGCGCGGCTGTCGAACGGACCGGAAGGCGGCACGCCAACATGCCAATAACCGATGCGGCCCGGCGCATCTTGCACTGTGGTTAAGGTGCCGCCGCTGAGAATATCCAGCGTTGGCGGCTGCCACTGCAGGGTGCCGAGCGTGGCGGTGATGATGCGTCCCTGCTGCACGTCCGGCAGCGTGCACAGCTGGCGCAGCCACAGCAAATTGGTTTCGATGCCGTACAGTTCGGTGGCGGACAGCGCCTGCGCCATGCCGCCTAGCGCGCTGGTACGGTCAGCGGCATGCACGATAAGTTTCGCCAGCATCGGATCGTAAAATGGCGAAACCTCCATGCCGCTCTCAACGCTGCTGTCGATGCGCAGCGTAGCGCCCTCAATCGTAGTCGGGAACTGCACATGGCTGAGCAATCCCGCGCTGGGCTGGAACTGCTTAGCCGGATCTTCAGCGTAAAGCCGTACCTGAATGGCGTGACCTTGCGCCACCGGCTGCAAATCGGCCAGCGGCGGCAATTTTTGCTGCGCCAGTTCCACCATCCAGCGCACCAGATCGACGCTATACACCATTTCGGTGACGCCATGTTCTACCTGCAAGCGCGTGTTCACTTCGAGGAACCAGAACTGCTGGCTGGCATCGTCATAAACATATTCCACCGTGCCCGCGCTGCGATAGTTCACCGCCCGCGCCAGCCTTAAGGCGCTGGCCTGCAACTGCGCGCGCACCGCAGCGCTCAAGCCCGGTGCGGGCGTCTCTTCCAGCACCTTTTGATTGCGGCGCTGGGCCGAGCAATCACGCTCGCCGAGCGCGATGACTTCACCTGCGCCGTCGCCAAAAATCTGCACTTCGATATGGCGCGCACGCGCAATAAACTTCTCTAAAAACACGCCATCGTCGGCAAAGTTGTTGCCCGCCAGGCGCTTCACGCGGGTAAATGCCGCGTCGAGCTGTTCGGCATCGTCGCAGCGCTGCATGCCAATGCCGCCACCGCCCGCGGTGCTTTTCAACATGACCGGATAGCCAATCTGCGCCGCCATCTGCTGCGCCTCGGCCAGCGAAGACAGTAAGCCGCTGCCCGGCAGCAGCGGCACATTATTCTGTTCAGCCAGCGCACGCGCGCTGTGTTTCAGGCCAAAGGCCGCCATCTGCTCGGCGCTCGGCCCAAGAAAATGCACGCCCGCCGCTTCGCAGCGCGTGACAAACTCCGGATTTTCACTGAGAAAACCGTAGCCGGGATGCAGCGCCTGCGCGCCACTCTGCGCGGCTATCGCCAGCAATTTATCCTGATTGAGATAAGTGTCTCGCACCTGACCTTCACCGAGCGACCAGGCTTCATCCGCCAGACGCACATGGCGCGCATGACGGTCGGCTTCGGCGTATACGGCAATCGCCCGGATATTCATGGCTTGCAGGGTTCGAATAATGCGCACGGCAATCGCGCCACGGTTGGCAATTAATACGCGATCAATCATGACTGAATACTCTCGTTGCGGCAGGTCGTCCTGCGTAGCATTGACGGCAGAAAACGGGTCGTCCCGTTGCGTCAGAAAATCACCACACGCTGACTAAAATCGGCGTTGGGTTGTAACCGTTGCAGGGATTGTTGAGCTGCGGGCAGTTGGAGATCAGCACCAGCACGTTGATGTGCGCCAGCATCTCGACATATTTGCCCGGCGCAGAAATGCCGTCGGCAAAGGTCAATCCGCCATCCTGCGTCACCGGCACGTTCATGAAAAAGTTGATGTTGTGAGTAATGTCGCGACGCGTCAGGCCAAACTCCGGCTGTTCCGCCACCGCCAGCATCCAGCTATCGCGGCACGAATGCATATGGCGCTTCTCCAGGTCATAGCGCACCGTGTTGCTCTCGCATGAACAAGCGCCGCCGAGCGTGTCGTGACGGCCGCAGGTATCGGCAGTGATGGTCAGCATTGGGCGATCAAAGTTCGAGCGCAGCACGCTGCCGGCCGTCAGAAACACATTGTTTTGCCCGCGCAGCGTGTCGCTCATGCTGTAGCGTTCGGCGGTGTCATCAGCATTGAAAAACAGCGTATCGGCGGCTTGATTGCCTTCAAGATCGGTGATGCGTAGCGTTTGGCCCGCCTCGATGCGCTGCAGCCAGTAATCACCGGCATCAATTTGCTGCTGGAAGCGCGCTTCGGCTGGATTGCGCTGACTTTCAATGATCATCACATTTCTCCTTGCAGTTGATACAGCGCGTTATTGCGCAGACCGCGCTGATTCTCGTCGCGCTCGAGACACATCGCTGGCAGCGGCGCGTGTTGCGCATCCAGTTCGATCTGCACCGGCTGGCGCGGATAATCCTGCGATGCGCTGAGCGGATGCGGGCAAGTGTGCAGCAGCACCAGCGTGTCCATCGCGAAGCGTAAACGCACGCTGGCACCCGCCGCGCCCTGACGTTCCAGCTGCAAAGTGCCACTGTCGTCGGCGCGCACCTGCGCAAACAGGTTGAGGCAGGACGCGATATCGCGCTGGCCGAGCCCATATTTGGCCAGCTCGACAAGAAAACTGTCGTAGCCATTTTGATGGCGCAAATTGCGCGCCTGCTGATAGGTGCTGGCACCAAAACGCGCGGCGGTTTGTGCGGCATTCAGCGTGCCGCACACGCTTTCGTGCCAGCCGAAGCTGTCGTGTTCGATGCCGCAGAAAATACGTCCCATATCGGAATAGAGACAATGACCGGCGGTGAGGCGGAAAGTGTGCTGGCACTTCAGGGTGTCGGGCGCGTTATAGCGCTCCAGCAGGTTTTCCGGGTTGTAAAACAGCAGGCCGACGTTGGCGCCACCTTCGACATCGGTGAGGGTCAGCGCGCTGCCGCTGCGCATCACCAGCGACCAGTGTGCGCCGCTCGGCAACAAGGTTTGGTAAGGCTTCATGGTTTTCTCCTTTAGGCGACCTGCGGTTCGGATGGCTGTGCGCGATCCAGCGGCAGGTCGTAAGTGATGGTCGCGCCCCAGGCTTCAGGCGCGTGCGGATCGTGGCGCAGCTTGTCGAACACCAGCAGACGCGATGCAAGGCTAAATCCCTCTTTCAAATCGTGGGTGATCATGAAAATGGTCAGGTTATGCTGCTGCCACAAACGGGTGATCAGTTGGTGCATCTCGCTACGGATGCCGGGATCGAGTGCGCCGAAGGGTTCATCGAGCAGCAGAATGCGCGGCTGCTTCATCAGCGCCTGCGCCAGCGCCAGACGCTGCTGCATGCCGCCCGACAGCTGATACGGATATTTATTCTGTGCCTGTTCAAGCCCGACCTGCGCCAGCATGGCCTGCGCGCGCTGGCGAATCGCCCGGCGTTTCTTTCCCCACACGCGGCCCAGCCAACGCGCACTGCTGAACTCGTCGCCCAGCATCACGTTGCCCAGCACCGTCAGATGCGGAAACACGGAATAACGCTGAAACACCACGCCGCGATGCGCATCCGGTTCGTCGGGGATAGGTTCGCCATCCAGCAACAGCTGGCCTTTGCTGGGCGCTTCAGTGCCGAGCAGCATATTCAGGAAGGTGGTTTTGCCGCAGCCGGACGCACCGACAATCGCCACAAACTCGCCCTCTTCAACCTCGATGTTGAGGCGCTCCAGCACCACTTGCTGGCCGTAATGTTTCTCAAGGTTTTTCAGCTGCAGTAACGGCATCGCTCGCCCCTTATTTCGCGTGATACCACGGCCAGCAGCGACGGCTAATCAGCCGCAGCAACAGGTCGAGCAGGAAGGCCAGCAGCGCGATCCACGCCACGTAGGGTAGAATCACATCCATTGCCAGATAACGCCGCATCAGGAAGATGCGATACCCCAGGCCTTCCGTGGCGGCGATGGCTTCGGCGGCAATCAGAAATAGCCACGCCGACGCCAGCGACAGCCGTACCGCATCCAACAGCCGCGGCATCAGCTGCGGCAGGATCACGCGCCATAAAATCTGCGCGCTGTGCGCGCCGAGCGTCTGCGCTTTTACCAGCTGCTCGCGCGGGATCTTCTGCACCTGCAGCTGCAAATCGCGGGCAATCAGCGGCGTAATGCCGATGACAATCAGCACCACTTTCGATACTTCGCCGAGACCAAAACAGATAAACAGAATCGGCAGAATCGCCAGCGGCGGCACCAACGCAAACAGCGTCACCAGCGGCGCCAGCACCGCACGCACCACCGGCAGCGCGCCGGTGAACAGACCCAGCGCCAGCGCCAATAGCGCGCTGATCGCCACACCACACAGCAAACGCAGCAAACTGGCGGCGGTATCGCTCCACAACAGATATTCGCCGGTGCGCGGGCTGGGCTGAAACGCCATGCGGCTGATGGCGTCGCCCATGGCGTTAAAGCCCGGCAACAGCTTGTCTGCCGCATTCAGACTGAGACGCGCCTCCGACGCGAACAGATACACCAGCAGCAGCGCCAGCTGCGGCAGAATGCCCAGCAGCAAGCGCCCCAGCGGCAGCGGTTGGTAGTTGATCAACTTACGCATCGGCATCGCCTCGCTTACAGCTGCCCGGCGGCGGCCATTTTGGTGTACTCATCGGTGAAGCGCAGTTTGAGGTTACCCGCATCGCCCCAATTGCCCGCAGGCGTTGCCACGCCAACCACATCGGCGCTCGGCGCGCCCTCGCCCAGCAAACCGTGCTTAAACGAGAACTCGGCGACCATCTGCATGGTGGCTTTGAGCTGTGGGCTTTGGACGAAATCGAGGGTGGTTTTGGCATCGCTAAACAGATGCGTGGCGGCCAGCTGCTGGTCAAAGCCCGCCAGATCGGTGCCGGAAGCCTGCGCCATTTGTGTACGTGCCGCTTTAGCGCTGTCGGTTGGGCCGGACATGGTTTTCAACGTTTCATACCATGCGCCGGTCAGCGCTTTGCCGAGCTGCGGATACTTCTGCAGCGTGGCGCTGTTGACCACCAGCAGATCGAGGATTTCGCCAGGAATTTGCGCGGAAGAGAAAATCAGATGGCTGTTCGGCTGCTTCTCCGCTTCGGCGAGCAGCGGATTCCAGGTAACGATAGCGTTGACGTCGGCAGTGCCGAACGCCGCCACCAAATCGGCATCGGCGGTGTTCACCACTTTGACGTCTTTCTCGCTCATGCCGGATTTCTCCAGCGCCCGCGCCAGCAGGTAATGCGAAACCGAGAGTTCGACCAGATTGATCGGCTTGCCTTTCAGCGCTGAGAGGTTGCCCGCGCCTTTTAGCAGAATGCCGTCGTTACCGTTGGAGTAATCGCCGACGATCAGCGCCGTGCTATCCACGCCGCCGGTGGCCGGAATGGTCAGCGCATCCATGTTGGTCATGGTGCAACCAGCAAAACCCCCGGCGGTGTATTGATTCACCGACTCGATATAGTCGTTAACCTGCACAAACTGGATATCGATGCCGTATCTGTCAGCCCATTTTTTGACGATGCCGCTCTGCTGCGCGTAATCCCACGGCATCCAGCCCGCGTAGATCGACCAGCAAATCTTAAAGGAGGGTTTGTCGGCGGCCAGCGTGTTGACGCTGAACAGCGTGATGGTGCAAAGCAACAGCAGGCGAAGGCAGGCTTTGATCATGATGGTTCCTCTGGCGTTAACGGACGAAAAAAAAGCAGGAGGCGGCGAGCAACGTTCTCGCTTTCCTCCCGGGCTTTTTTCCCGCCGTGTAACCGTCAGAGGACGGTCGGTCACTCTCGGACCAGCATCTTTCGACCGGAACCCTAGTGACCCATTGCAAATTGTCTGGCGACCTCGGTTGCCCGCTATCGCTCCTGCATCTGCGTTAACACATACAAAATAGATGCCAAGGTTATATCCCGCTGAAAACCATCGGTTATTAACTCACCGCGCGTCGCCGCACTGCTGGCATTGCACAGATAAGCAGCGCGCGCGCACCACCGTGAAGCAGCATGCCGGTGAGGACGTTGACGCTTATCGCAATTCTCAACCGGCACTGAAAAAACTTTTACTTTGCGATCATGTGGTTATTACACATTGATGACACGCCAATCCGAACCAATTAAATATTGGTTCACTTCTTGCCTACGCTAAGAAAGCTGCCGAATTCGCCTTTCATCAGCAAAAGTGCTGGATACGCGGCGATTACCGATCTTTTTCTGATGCATAAACAGGCGAACCAATCATGAATGACACGCCAGAAACCAGCCGCAACTCCAGCACCGCACTTGAGCAACTGCGCCAGCTGATTCAGCAGCAGGAGCACACGCCCGATCGCGCGCTGCCCACCGAACGTGAGTTAGCCGAGCGGTTTGGCATCGGTCGCCGTGAAATTCGCCGGGCATTAGATGTGCTGGAAGAAGAGGGCCGCATCTGGCGTAAACAGGGCAAAGGCACCTTTGTTGGGCCCTCCGCGCCAGTGCAGCCGCTGGTGCTACAGGATCTGCCGCAGCAATCGAATCTGCTTGAAGTGATGGAAGCGCGTTTACAGCTGGAGCCGGGGCTGGCAAGTCTTGCCGCCCTGCGCGCCACCAAAGAACAAATCGCCTTAATGAATCGCCTGCTGGAGCGCATGCACGCCATCACGCCGCCTGAAGATGGCGATCAGCATGAACTGTGGGACAGCGCCTTCCATCGCGCCATCGCCGAAGCGGCGGGCAATCGCCTGATGCTCGGGCTGTTTGATGCCGTCGATGCGGTGCGCCGCGATCCCGGCTGGCAGCATTTGCGGGTGCAGGCGCGTACCCCGGCACGCCTGGATAACTATGACACCCATCATCAGCGGCTGGTGATGCACATCGCCCAGCGCCAGCCCCATGAAGCGGCAGCGGCGATGCGTGAGCATCTGCTTGCGCTGCAACAGGCGCTGATGGAAACGCTCTATTCCCGTCAGGAGGAAGCGCCATGACCGCACATCCCGTTTTATCGCTACGCAATCTGCGCGTGCAGTTTCGCGGCTCGCCTGTCACGGTACTGGATGATATTTCTCTGGAGCTACAGGCGGGAGAAACGCTGGCGCTGGTCGGTGAATCGGGCTGCGGCAAAAGCATCACCTCACTCACGTTGATGGGTTTGCAGCCTGACAGTGCGCAAATCTTGCAGGGCGACATGCTGTTTGATGGCCGCGATCTGCGCCAACTCAGCAGCAGTGAATACGCCAGCCTGCGTGGCAACCAATTGGCGATGATTTTTCAGGAACCGATGACCTCGCTTAATCCAGCCTTCACGCTTGGCGATCAGCTGAGCGAAGCGGTGATGCGCCATCGCAAAGTGAGTAAGCGCCAGGCAATGGACGCGGCGCTGGCGATTCTGCAAAAAGTGCAAATTCCAGCAGCGGAACAGCGGCTGAAAGCCTATCCGCATCAGCTCTCCGGCGGCATGCGCCAGCGCGTGATGATTGCCATGGCGCTGATCAACCAGCCAAAACTGTTGATTGCCGATGAACCCACTACCGCGCTCGATGTCACCATTCAGGCGCAAATTCTGGCGCTGTTAAACACCCTAAAACAGGAAACTGGCACCGCAGTATTGATGATCACGCATGATCTCGGCGTGGTAGCGGAAGTGGCGCAGCGCGTGGCGGTGATGTATGCCGGTCAGGTGGTGGAGAGCGGCAGCGTGGAGCGTATTTTCAACGATCCGCAGCATCCGTACACCATTGGCCTGATGGGCTCAATTCCCAGCCTGAGCGCGCGTGAAGGGGCGCTGGCCACCATTCCCGGCCAGGTGCCGCTGCCGGAAAACATGCCGGCTGGCTGCCGCTTTGCCACGCGTTGCCCCTTCGCCGAAATACGCTGCCACCAGCATCGTCCGGCGTTGCGCGCACTGGCGAACGATCATCAGGTGGCCTGTTTCCGCGCTCCGTTAGAGCAACACGTCACGCTGGGAGAAAGTGCATGAAGCCGATTTTAGAGTGCCGCGATTTAAGCAAAACCTTCTCCACCGGCAACCGGCTTTTTTCACGCAATCGCGGCGTGACGGCGGTCGATCGCGTTGCGCTACAGGTGATGCCGGGCGAAACGCTGGCGATTGTCGGCGAATCCGGTTCCGGTAAATCGACGCTGGGACGTTTGCTGCTGCGTTTATTAGCCGCCAGCGCCGGCGACGTGTTCTATCAGGGTGAAAGCATCACCGATGCCAGCGGCGCGCGACTCAATCAGCTGCGTCGCGAATTGCAGATTATCTTTCAGGATCCGTTTGCCTCGCTCAATCCGCGCATGACGGTGCAGCAGATCGTGGGCGAACCTTTGTGGCTGCACGAAAAGATGAGCCGCGATCAGCGCCACGCGCGCGTCGCCGAACTGCTGCGCACCGTTGGCCTGCCTGCGGCCTGGGCCGAACGTTACCCGCACGAGTTTTCAGGCGGTCAGCGCCAACGCATTGGTATTGCTCGCGCGCTGGCCTCACAGCCGAAATTACTGCTCGGCGATGAGCCGGTTTCAGCGCTGGATGTGTCCGTGCAGGCGCAGGTGGTGAATCTGCTTGAGAGCCTGAAACAGCAGTTTGGCCTGACGATGGTGATCGTGGCGCACGGTTTGGCGGTAATCCGCCATATGAGCGATCGCGTGGCGGTGATGTATCTCGGTCAGATTGTCGAACTGGCCAGCGTCGATGAGATTTTTGATGCGCCGCTCCATCCTTATACGCAAGCGTTGATTGCCTCCGCGCCACAAATGCAGCCGGGCGTCAGTCGCACCATCCCAATGCTGCAGGGTGATTTGCCCAACCCAGCAGATCCACCTAGCGGCTGCCGTTTTCATACCCGTTGTCCCTATGCCACAGCGGAATGTCGCCAGTTTGAACCGATTAATCAGGTGCTGAGCGGCGGCCGTCAAATTGCCTGTCACCGCTGGCAGGAGATTAATCGCGATCGCAGCGTCATCACCCTTGCGCCACCTTCCGCCGCTTTTTTACGTCGCCGCGCCCTGTTTGAGCAGGCGGTGAATCAGCAAGCCTAACCTCTGGAGATACACCGTGAAGCAAGCTCGTCATACGTTATTAACCGCCCTCAGCGGTCTGTTACTGCTCGGGGCTAGCGCCCACAGCCAGGCTGACAGCGTGATTCGCATCGGCCTGGGCGCCGATCCCGACATGCTCGATCCGCATCTGGCGCGCACCTATTACGGCCGTTTTGTGTTTGCGGCCATGTGCGATCGTTTGGTCGATGTTGACCAAAACCTCAAAGTGGTACCGGGTCTCGCGACCGATTGGGCGTGGAGCGAGGACGGCAAAACGCTGACCATGAATCTGCGCAGCGGCGTGACCTTCCACGATGGCGAAAAATTTGATGCGCAAGCGGTGAAATTCAATATCGAACGTGCGCAAACGCTGCCGGGTTCGCTGCGTAAAAGTGAAATCTCCTCGATTGAAAGCGTGGAAGTGAGCGGCCCGATGCAGGTGAAGTTCCACCTGAAAAGCCCGGATGCGGCGCTGCTGAGCCAGCTGACCGACCGCGCCGGAGCCATGCTGGCACCGGAAGCGGCGAAAAAGCCCGATTTCGCCGCTCATCCGGTCTGCTCTGGCCCGTATCAGTTCGACAGCCGTGTTCAGCAGGATCGCATCGTGCTGAAGCGCTATGACAATTACTGGAATAAAGGCGCCTATCACTTCGATAAGGTGATTTTCCTGCCGATCCCGGATGCTTCAGTGCGCCTCGCAAACCTGCGTGCCGGCGATTTGGATCTCACCGAAGGCGTGGCCGCCAGCGATGTGAAAACCGTTGAAGCCGATAGCAAACTGGCGCTGGCAAAAGTCACAGGTCTTGGTTATCAGGGCATCACTTTCAATATCAACAACGGCAAAGTCGATGCTAATAGTCCGCTGAAAGATGCGCGGGTGCGTGAAGCGTTCTCACTGGCGATTGACCGTGATGCGCTGAATCAGGTGGCGTTTGAAGGCTTATATACGCCAGCCAATCAGGCGTTTTCACCGGTCAGCGCGTATCACGTCAAAACACCGATCGCACCGCGCGATGTTGAGAAAGCCAAAGCACTGCTGAAGGCTGCGGGTGTTACCACACCGCTGAATCTGACGCTGCTGGTCAGCAATAACCCGACCGCGCAGCAGGTGGGCCAGGTGATTCAGGCGATGGTCGGTGAAGCCGGTTTCAACCTCAATCTGCAAATGAGTGAGTTCGCCACCCTGTTGGATCGCCAGCAGCGCGGGGATTATCAGCTTAGTCTGTCGGGTTGGTCTGGTCGTCCGGATCCGGACGGCAGCATCTATTCGTTTATTAACAGCAAAGGCACGCTCAATGACGGCCGCTACAGCAATGCGCAGGTCGATGAGTGGCTGAATGCCGCGCGTCTCACCAACGACCAGGCACAGCGTCAGGCGCTGTACACCCAGGTGGTGAACCAACTGCAAAGCGATATGCCGATTGCGTACCTCTACTTTGAGCCACGCATTTTTGGCATGTCGAAAAAACTGCAGGGCTTCAAAGCCTGGCCGGACGGATTGGTACGTTTGGCTGGCGTAAGTCTGGCGCAGTAAACCGCTAAGGAGCGAGGATGCTGGAACTGATTGTAAAACGGCTATTGCTGGCCATTCCGACGCTGCTGCTGGTGAGCATTATGGTGTTCGCACTGCAAAAGCTGCTGCCGGGCGATCCGGTGCTGGCGATGGCGGGCGAAGAGCGCGATCCAGCGGTTATCGCCCAGCTGCGGGCGGAATATCATCTGGACGATCCGATTCCCGCGCAATATTTCGCCTGGATGGGTAATGCGCTAACCGGCGATTTGGGCATGTCGCTGCGCACCAAAGAGCCGGTGACGGCGCTGATCGCCAGCAAATTGCCGGTCACGCTGGAATTGTCATTGCTGGCGATGATTATTGCGCTGGTGATTGGCATCAGCATGGGCATCATCGCCGCGGTGCGCAAAGACAGTTGGGTCGATCACACCACCAACTTTGTCGCGCTTTCCGGGATTTCAGTGCCTCACTTCTGGCTCGGTATTCTGCTGATTCTGCTTTTCTCCGTGCACTTGCAATGGCTGCCGGCATCGGGTTTTGTACCGGTTAGCGAAGATGTGGCGCAGAACCTGAAAACGCTGCTGCTGCCAGCGCTGGTGCTCGGCACCGGACTGGCCGCCACGTTAATGCGCCACACTCGCGCTTCAATGATCGCCGTGCTGAAAGCGGATTACATTCGCACCGCACGCGCCAAAGGGCTGCTGGCAAAGAAAGTGGTGCTCAAGCATGCGTTACGTAATGCGCTGATGCCGATAGTTACTCTCACCACGCTGCTGTTTGGCGAGTTGCTGGGTGGCGCGGTGCTGACCGAGCAGGTCTTCACGCTGCCCGGCTTTGGCAAGATGATTGTCGATGCGGTATTCAACCGTGATTACGCCGTGGTGCAAGGCGTGGTGCTGGTGGTGGCGATTGGCTTCTTGCTGCTCAATCTGCTGGCCGATGTGCTCTATATGATCATTAACCCGAAAATGCGAGGCTGACCATGAGCGAGGTATTAACCGCTGGCGCACTGCCTGCAGTGGCAAAGCCGAATCGTCGGGTGCTGAAAAAGTTCCTGCGTAATAAAAGTGCGCTGATTGGTGCGGTGATTGTGCTGCTGTTTGTCGCCGTGGCGCTGCTGGCACCGTGGCTGGCACCGTTTGATCCCATCAAAGCCAATTTCCTTGCGGTGCGTAAAGCACCTACGGTGCTGCACTGGTTTGGCACCGATGAGCTGGGGCGCGATATTTTGTCTCGCCTGGTGTGGGGCGCGCGTACTTCGCTGCTGGCGGGTTGCATTTCGGTGCTGATCGCCATTCTGATTGGTGTGCCGCTTGGGTTGATTGCCGGTTACTGGCAAGGCTGGTGCGACGGCATTATTTCGCGCTTTATCGAAGCGCTGCTGGCATGCCCGTTTCTGATTCTGGCAATCGCGCTGGGAGCGTTTCTCGGCCCGAGCTTATCAAATGCAATGATTGCCATCGGTTTATCTGCGATGCCGATTTTCGCGCGCTTGACGCGCGGCCAGGTGATCGCCATTCGCCACGAAGAGTACATTGACGGCGCGCGAGCGATTGGCTTACCCGATCGCTGGATCATCCTGCGTTACGTGCTGCCTAATGTGCTATCGCCAATTCTGGTGCAGGCCACGCTGGCGATTGCTTCGGCGATCATTACCGAAGCCAGCCTCTCATTCCTTGGCCTCGGCCAGCAACCGCCCTCGCCTTCATGGGGTGCGATGCTGAATACCGCCAAAGGCTTTCTCGAACAGGCGCCGTGGATGTCGATTTTCCCCGGCCTGGCTATTTTTCTCACCGTGCAGGGCTTCAACCTGCTGGGCGACGGTTTGCGCGACGCGCTCGACCCACGTGATGACTCACACTAAGGAACGATCATGAGTGAACTGGATTTTAACGTCAGCTATGCCTCACACCGCGTACCGATGATGGGGCGCAACGCGGTTGCCACTTCGCAGCCGCTGGCGGCGCAAGCCGGGATGCGTATGTTGCAACAGGGCGGCAATGCGGTAGATGCGGCGATTGCCAGTGCAATGGCGTTGACCGTGCTGGAGCCTAGCGGCAACGGACTCGGCAGTGACGCCTTTGCGATTATCTGGGATGGCAAACAGCTGCACGGTTTGAATGCCTCGGGCCGCTCGCCCACCGCATGGAACCCGGAACGCTTTGCCGGACGCGATGCCATGCCGGAAATTGGCTGGGAAGCGGTCACCGTGCCGGGCGCGGTTTCGGCGTGGGTGGTGCTGGCCGAACGCTTTGGCACGCTACCACTCACCACGCTAGCGCAACCGGCCATCGAATACGCGCGCGATGGTTTCCCGGTTTCACCGCTGATTGGTCATCTGTGGCAGCGCGCCTACCACAAGCTGAAAGATCAGCCTGGTTTTGTCGAGTGCTTTGCGCCCGATGGACGACCGCCGCGTGCCGGCGAGCTGTTCCGTAATCCGGCGCAAGCCGAAACGCTGCAAAAAATCGCCGAAACGCGCGGTGAAGCCTTCTATCGTGGCGAGCTGGCGGAAAAGATAGTGGCGTTTGCTGAGCAGCATGGTGCGGCGCTGAGCCTTGATGATCTGAAAAATCATCGCGCCGACTGGGTAGAATTGTTATCGCGCCCGTTTGCGAGCGGATCGGTGCAGGAACTGCCGCCGAACGGTCAGGGCATCGCCACCCTGATTGCGTTGGGCATTCTGGAACAGTGGGATATTGGTCGCTATGAACCGGATTCGGTGCCGTGGCTGCATCTGTCGATTGAAGCGATGAAGCTGGCGCTGGCCGATCTGGATCGCTATGTCAGCGATTACGATCACCTTGAGTTCCCGGCAGAATTGCTTCTCAGTGATGAGTATTTAAAACAGCGCGCGCAGTTGATTAATCCCGATCGGGCCGGAGATTTTACCTTTGGCTCCCCGCAGCAGAGCGGCACGGTTTATCTTTCTACCGCTGATGCCAGCGGCATGATGGTTTCCTTTATACAGTCAAACTACATGGGCTTCGGTTCTGGCGTAGTGGTGCCGGGCACCGGCATCAGCCTGCAAAATCGTGGCTGCGGTTTCTCACTCGATCCGCAGCATCCCAATGTGGTGGCCGGCGGCAAACGTCCGTTCCACACCATCATTCCAGCGTTTGCCCTCGACGGTAACGGCCAGCCGCTGATGTCGTTTGGCGTGATGGGCGGCCCGATGCAGGCGCAAGGTCATTTGCAGATGGCGCTGCGCATCATGCAGCATAAGCAAAACCCGCAGGCAGCGATTGATGCACCGCGCTGGCGCGTTGAGCAAGGACGTGCGGTGGTGGTTGAACCCGGCATCGACCGTAACGTGCTGGCGAAGCTGCGCGAGATGGGGCACCAGATTACGCTGGAAGATCCTTTGCTTGGCTATAACTTCGGCGGTGCGCAGGCGATTGTGCGCGATCCGCAAGGCTTCTATATCGCCGCCACTGAAAGCCGTAAGGATGGGCAGGCGCTGGTGTTTTGATTTAACGTGTTAAAACGGTCACCATTATTGGTGACCCTGGAATTCCGCCATTTCCTTATCGGGTGCGCATTTATGCGCACCAGGCAAACGCCGCCCGTTGTACCCGTCAGGCCATTGCACTATTCTTTAGGACCATTCCCATCGAATCGAATTAGCCATAACAGGAGTTCATCATGGCGTCAGGAATTTCTCGCATCTGGATGCGTACCGGCATGCTGATGGTCAGCGCGTTAGTGGTGCTGCAACTCACAGCCTGCGGTGACAAAGAGGGCGATCAGCGTAAAGCGTTCAGTGACTTCCTTCAGAACACGGTGATGCGCAGTGGCGAACATCTGCCAAGCCTGAGTGAAAACCAAAAGCAAACCTTCGGCAACTACGCCAGCGACTACGCCATCCTTTATGGCTTCTCGCAGCAGACCAATCAGGCGATTGAGCAAGGTATGCGCCCGGTGGTTGATGAGTTAGCAGCGATTCGTGTACCCCAGGATTACCTCACGCGTCGCGATAGCCTGCGCCAGGCCAGCGGCAATCTGAGCGTGCTGACCCAGCAGATTCAGAGCGCCAAAATGCAGGCGGACAGCAGCAAAGCCACCCTGAAGCAGCCGGATGATCTGAAGAAAGTGTATGACGCGGCCTACGTCAAAGTCGTGACGCAGCCAGCTAGCACGCTGATTCCGCTGCTGCCACAGCTGCAGGCGCTGAGCCAGGCAGCCGTGCAAACCGGCGACTATCTGCAATCGCAAGGCACGCGCGTAACCTTCAACGATGGCGGCGTACAGTTCCCAACCCAGGATCAGGCAACGCAATACAACACGCTGATGAGCAATCTCTCCAGCAACGCGCAAGCGCTGACGCAAGCACAAAATGCGGTGCAAGGCGGGTTGTAACAGCCGAACTATTTTAGTGGTCGCCATCAATGGCGACCCTGAAAGTCTGTTGTCCCTTTCCAGAATTTCGTCACTTCCTTACAGCTCACTTGTCTGCTGCAGCATATTGTGATCTGGCGCATTTTCAACCAAAAATAGTTTGTGACATTGATCACACTTACACAACAAAGCACCCACCTTAAAAGGTGACTTAAGTCACATTCATCGCCTTGTTTTGCTTAATTTTTCGGCACCGTTGCTTTCTTACAGCGCCTTTTTGTGATCGATGTCACCTTATTGCCCCCCAACCACCCCAGCTTAGCGTGATCTGCATCACACTTAGGTGCAGCTCTACGCAGCGTAATAAACTAGTGCTAGAGTCCGCGTGCATACAGTAATGCCACGGCCCCCGCCGTAACGTTCAAACAAAAACAAACGCGCTCTCTTATTGCAGCGCGTCTCAATAAGGGGTGGGTTTATGTCCTCATCAGTAAAGGTCAAGGTTCAGAGCTTTGGTCGCTTTCTGAGTAATATGGTGATGCCTAACATCGGTGCGTTTATCGCATGGGGTATCATCACTGCGCTGTTCATCCCAACCGGATGGATTCCAAACGAAACGCTGGCGAAACTCGTCGGCCCAATGATCACCTACCTGCTGCCGCTGCTGATTGGTTTCACCGGTGGACGTCTGGTTGGCGGCGATCGCGGTGGCGTGGTCGGTGCGATCACCACCATGGGCGTGATTGTCGGTGCCGATATGCCGATGTTCCTCGGCTCCATGATTGCCGGCCCGCTGGGCGGCTGGGCAATCAAATCCTTTGACCGCGTTGTTGATGGCAAGATCAAAAGCGGCTTCGAGATGCTGGTTAACAACTTCTCGGCCGGTATCATCGGTATGCTGCTGGCGCTGCTGGCGTTTGTCGCTATCGGTCCACTGGTTGAAGGCCTGTCTCACATTCTCGCCGCGGGCGTGAATCTGATGGTGCAGAACAACCTGCTGCCGCTGACCTCAATCTTTGTTGAACCGGCGAAAATCCTGTTCCTCAATAACGCCATTAACCACGGTATCTTCTCTCCGCTGGGTATCCAGCAGGCGAGCGAGGCGGGCAAATCAATCTTCTTCCTGATTGAAGCCAACCCTGGTCCGGGTATGGGCGTGCTGGTTGCCTACATGGTATTTGGCCGCGGTAGCGCCAAACAATCTGCAGGCGGTGCAGCGATCATCCACTTCCTTGGTGGTATCCACGAAATTTACTTCCCATACGTGCTGATGGCGCCGCGTCTGTTGCTGGCGGTTATTCTCGGCGGTATGACTGGCGTATTCACCCTGACACTGCTGAACGGCGGCCTGGTCTCTCCGGCTTCTCCAGGTTCTATCCTGGCGGTGCTGGCGATGACGCCAAAAGGCGCTTACTTCGCGAATATCGCTGCCATTATCGCTGCGTTTGCCGTCTCCTTTGTGGTCTCAGCTATCCTGCTGAAAACCAGCAAAGTGAAAGAAGATGAAGATATCGAAGCGGCGACACAGCGCATGCAGGATATGAAAGCGCAGTCAAAAGGTCAGGCTGTTGCCGGTTCGCCAGTCGCTGGCGATGCGATGAGCGTTGACCTGAACCACGTGCGTAAAATCATCGTAGCCTGTGACGCCGGTATGGGTTCAAGTGCGATGGGTGCAGGCGTGCTGCGTAAGAAAGTGCAGGACGCGGGTCTAAGCAATATCTCTGTCACCAACACGGCGATTAACTCGCTGCCGGGCGACGTTGATCTGGTGATTACCCACCGCGATCTGACCGAACGTGCAATGCGTCAGGCGCCGCAGGCGCAGCACATTTCGCTGAACAACTTCCTTGATAGCGCGCTGTACAGCAACCTGACCGAACGTCTGGTGGCCGCTAACCGCAGCGAAGCGCGTCGTGAAACCGTGCAGACCACGCTGGCTGACAGCTACGACGAAGGCAACGCGCACCTGTTCAAACTGGGTGCAGACAACGTGTTCCTTGGTCTGAGTGCCACCCATAAAGAGCAGGCGATTCGCTTTGCGGGTGAGCAGCTGGTGAAAGGTGGCTACGTACAGCCGGAATATGTTGATGCGATGCTGGAACGCGAAAAGCTGACGCCAACTTACCTCGGTGAATCCATTGCTGTGCCACACGGTACTGTAGAAGCGAAAGACCGCGTGCTGAAAACCGGCGTGGTGTTCTGTCAGTATCCGGCGGGCGTACAGTTTGGTGATGAGCCAGAAGACGTGGCGCGTTTGGTGATTGGTATCGCCGCTCGCAATAACGAGCACATTCAGGTGATTACCAGCCTGACCAACGCGCTGGATGATGACAGCGTGATTGAGAAGCTGGCCAATACCACCAGCGTGCAGGACGTGTTGGATCTGCTCTCGGGCAGCACCGTCAAAGCGTAATACCCCGTTTTACCTTCCCTGGGGCGGGTAAGCCCGTCCCACATTTCCGGGGCGGACTTGCCCGCCCTTTCGTCATTTGATATGGGTCAAATTTATGAAAGCGTTACATTTTGGAGCAGGTAACATCGGTCGCGGTTTTATCGGTAAGTTACTGGCAGATGCCGGCATCGAGCTGGTGTTTGCTGACGTCAATCAGGTGGTACTTGATGCCCTTAACGCCCGTCATGAGTATCCGGTTCATGTGGTTGGCGAACAGGCAAAAGTCGAAATCGTAACAGGCGTGAGCGCCGTCAACAGCACCAGCGATGACATCGTTACGCTGATTGCTGAGGTTGATATCGTGACCACGGCGGTTGGCCCGCAGATTCTGGAGCGCATCGCCGGTGGCGTCGCGAAAGGTCTGGCCAAACGCAGCGACAGCGGTAATGTGCGTCCACTCAACATCATCGCCTGTGAAAACATGGTGCGCGGTACCAGCCAGCTGAAACAGCACGTGCTAAAAGCGCTGCCAGAGCAGTATCACGCATGGGTTGAAACGCATGTTGGCTTCGTGGATTCCGCGGTAGACCGCATCGTGCCGCCGTCCGAAGCGGGCACCACCGATCCGCTGGAAGTGACAGTTGAAACCTTCAGCGAGTGGATTGTTGATAAAACCCAGTTCAAAGGGGAATTGCCGAACATTCCTGGCATGGAATTGACCGACAACCTGATGGCATTCGTTGAGCGCAAGCTGTTCACTCTCAATACCGGTCACGCCATCACCGCGTATCTCGGCCAGCTGGCTGGTCACGCTACCATTCGTGACGCGATTCTCGATGAGAACGTGCGTGCGGTAGTGCAAGGCGCGATGCAGGAGAGCGGCGCCGTGCTGATCAAGCGTTATGGTTTTGAAGCCGATAAACATGCTGCCTATATCCAGAAAATCCTCACCCGCTTCGAAAACCCGTACCTGAAAGATGACGTTGAGCGCGTCGGTCGTCAGCCGCTGCGTAAACTCAGCGCGGGCGATCGCCTGATCAAGCCAACGCTGGGCACGCTGGAGTATCAGTTGCCGCACGATAATCTGGTTCAGGGCATTGCCGCCGCGATGCACTATCGCAGCGAAGCCGATCCGCAGGCGCAGGAACTGGTCGCGCTGCTGGCAGAAAAAGGCCCGCAAGCCACGCTGGCGGAAATTTCTGGCCTGGATGCCAACAGCGAAGTGGTCACCTCAGTGGTGAGCGCTTACAACGCTATGGCATAATGCGCGCCCTTTAGTGGTTAACTCGGGCGCGCTTGCGTGCCCGCTGGCGGTAGCTGAACGATGCAGGCAATGATGGAAGAGAAGCAGGCTTTTGAAAACCGGGTGCTTGAGCGCCTGAACGCCGGTCGTTCGGTGAGAAGCTTCCTGATCGCCGCCGTTGAGCTGCTGACCGAAGCGGTTAACCTGCTGGTGCTGCAAGTGTTTCGCAAGGACGATTACGCGGTTAAATACGCGGTAGAACCGCTGCTGCTGGGTGATGGTCCGCTGGGCGAACTCTCGGTTCGCCTCAAGCTGATTTACGGCCTGGGCGTGATCAACCGGCATGAGTACGAAGATTGTGAACTGCTGCTGGCGCTGCGTGAGGAGCTGAATCACGATATCAGCGATTATCGTTTTACCGACGATGAGATCCTCGGCCCGTTTGGCGAACTGCACTGCGTGGCCGCCTGGCCACCGCAGCCAGACTTCAACCGCGACGACGACCAACTGCGCTCCATGCAGCAACAGCGCTATCTGCAGATGGTGCGTTCAACCATGGTGCTGTCGCTCACCGAGCTGATTTCACGGATTTCGCATAAGCAGGTGTTTAAAAAGCCGGCGCTGTAGTTTTTGTATGAACAAGCACGATGAAGCGTGCCGCTGCGGATAAGTGCGCGTGAGGCATCTACGTCTTAAATCAGCACGCATTGTCGCGGCGCGATTTATCGCGCGAAGTCATGCGCTGCAAAGTTGCCTGAATTTGATGTATCCTTTGCCTGTTTTCCTTAACGAGTTTTCCCCCAATGAAAGAACAAGAAAAAGCCGAGATCAAACTTCTGAGCGATCAGCTCGATGCGCTCAACCGCAAAGAAGCCCCGCTGTTAGCCTCTGGCGATGCCGAAAAGCTCGGTGAACTGCTGCGTGAAAAAGAGAAGCTGGAGCTGGAAATTGAGCGCCTGCGCGGTGTGCGCACCGAGAAGCTGAGCAAAGAAGCGCAACAGCTGCAGAAGCTGGGCTTTAGCCGCGAAATCACCAAAAAAGAACAAGCCAACATGGGCGCATTCAAGAAAAGCGTGCGCGGCTTGGTGGTGGTACACCCAATGACCGCGCTCGGACGTGAGATGGGACTGAAAGTGATGACCGGCTACGCGAAGCAGCCGTTCTAATCTTGACTTACGCGGCGTGTGAAACGTCGCGTAGGATGCCCGCCGCCTGATGAACTTGTTGATTCAGACTGTCCAGCAAGGCATAACGACGGCGATACTCGGCGCGCTTTTTGCTGGCAATCTCTTCCAGATCTTTACGCTCCGCGCGTAACGGCAACGCAAATAGCTCATCGCCACGCGCCACGCCACCCAACGACAACCAAAACTCGCTGTAGCTGGCAAAGAACTTATCGCCTTTACTGTGACGATAGCGCAGGCTGCGAAACACGTGCGTGGTATCGCCAACGGCGGTGATCGCCTCAACGCCACACTGTTCCGCCAGATTAAATACTGCTTCCATCAGCAGACGTTTTGGGAATACGCCATGCGCCGCTTTGGTGGCATCGCGAATCACATCGTTAGAAATATGCTTACGCGGCCCCTGCAATCCACCAATTAATAACGTGCGCTTCTGCTGTTCGCGAATAATTGAGAAAGAGAGCGACGCAATTAACTGCGTTTCATAGCGCAATTCCAAAGTAATTTCACCTTCACGGTCAAAGCGGCCCGGACAGCAGTGAATCACATACGTCTCATCATTTTTGCCGCTCAGGGTGGCCAGTAAATTATCACCCGGACTCTGCAACAGCTGACGCAGCGCCGCATTATCTAACTGATCCATCAACGTATAGTGATCGATGATCGCCTGTGCGCGCTGCGCCACGCTGAATCCCGCACGCAGATAAGGACGATGTGGCTTCGCCGGCAGCAAACCCTGCATGGTCAGCAGCTGTGGTAACGCAGATAATTGCGCCAACTGGTGCAGGTAATTAAAGGTAGTTACAGGAAAGACCAGCGATCTTAAGGCAAATTTCGCGCGAAATCTTCCGCTATTCCATAATTTATTTGGCCTGAACTTTCCGCTTATTAACGGCAAAAACAGCGGTGCTGACGAATCATTATTCGTCACAGAAGTTGTGATAGTAGACATGATTATTTAGGCTTGGCGAGACAAATTATCGCCACTATATGCCCCAAATTATCAACGGCAGGTTAATAGCTTTCGCAGCGGAATAGTCGTGTGCGGGAATATTCAGGTCGTTTAGTAAGGGTTTATAAAGGCGAAAAAAAACCGGTGAAGAGATCACCGGTTTAGTGCGTTGCGGCTATCGCCTGAACTTACTTCGCAGCAGCGAAACGTGCTGCAGCTTCGTCCCAGTTCACTACGTTCCAGAATGCTTTGATGTAATCAGGACGTTTGTTCTGATACTTCAGGTAGTAAGCGTGTTCCCACACGTCCAGACCGATGATCGGCGTGCCTGAAACGCCAGCAACGGCTTCACCCATCAGCGGGCTATCCTGGTTTGCAGTTGAAACCACAGCCAGTTTGTCGCCTTTTTTCACCAGCCACGCCCAGCCTGAACCGAAGCGAGTAGTCGCAGCTTTCTCAAACTCAGCCTGGAAAGCTTCAACGCTACCGAAATCTTTTTCGATGGCGGCTTTGAGGTCGCCCTGCAGCGAGGTGCCCAGCTTCAGACCTTTCCAGAAGAAGCTGTGGTTAGCGTGGCCGCCTGCGTTGTTACGCAGGGGACCTTTTTTGTCTGCTGGCAGCTGATCCAGTTTGGTGATCAGCTCTTCTACCGGCAGGTCAGCGAATTCGGTACCTTCCAGCGCAGCGTTAGCGTTGTTAACGTAGGTCTGGTGGTGTTTAGTGTGATGGATTTCCATCGTCTGCTTGTCGAAGTGCGGTTCCAGTGCGTCGTACGCATACGGCAGGGATGGCAGTGAATAACTCATGTTCTTCCTCTCCATTTTAGTGTTTTGCAGCACCACCTCACTGGGCGTGCCGCGTAAGCAGTCGGATCATTATAGTTAAAAACATGATCCGTAAAAGGGTTATCAATGCCTTAGAATTGATAAGGATTTGATGAATCTGGGAAAAGGTGCGCACGCACGGCTACACCTTGTGACTGCTGGCGCGCAGTTTTAGCTGCACCGGCAGTTCATTGATGGCTGGCGGCTCATCACCTTTGAGCGCCGCCAGCAGACGTTTACCCGCCATGCGCCCCATCTCTTCATACGGCAGCACAATGCTGGTGAGCGGCGGCGAACATACGGCCGCTAGCGGACCGCCGCCGATGCTGGCAATCGCCAACTGGCTGGGAATCGCAATCCCCGCCGCATGGCACGCCATGATAGCGCCGCAGGCCACTTCGTCGCTGGTGCAAATCAGCACATCCAGCTCCGGCCAGGTCAGGCGAATTTCCGCCAGCAAGCTGTGCCCGGCGGCAAAGGTCGGCATTTTCGGCGAGGTCACCACGCGATGCGGCGCCTGATTCATCGCCAGCATGCCGCTGTGCCAGCCATTCAGCAGCTGGCGGAAGATGGTGTTATTACTCTGCGAGCACAGCAAACCGAGATTGCGATAGCCGCGCTCGACCAGACTTTGCACCAACTGGCGAATCGCTTTGGCGTAATCGACACCAATGCTGATCCCCGCCGAATCCTGATGCACGCCGCCAATATCCATGACCGGCAGCCCGGAATTGCTCAGCAGACGATGCGCTTCGGCGGCGTTATCGAAATTGAAATGCACCATCGCCGCCGGATTATAGGAGAGCAACATTTCGATCAGCTCGCTCTCTTCTGCCGCCGAATGGTTGGCTTCCGCCAGCATCATATTGTAGCCCTGCGGCCGCAGCACTTCCTGCAGCGCTTCGGACACAATCGCACTGCCCGGCGTAGCAAACGACGGCACCACCATGGTGATCAGGCGTGATGTCGCCGATGCCAGATTGCTCGCCTGCACATTCGGCACATAGGAGAGCTCAATCACCGCCGCATCGATTTTGGCGCGAATTTCAGGCGACACTTTCTCCGGCATGCGTAGCGCGCGCGACGCTGTCATGGTGCTTACGCCCACCAAACGGGCAACATCGGCTAAAGTGCTTTTACCGGTACCGCGCCGTTTTTTTTCTGTCATGCGATCTCCTGCATTACTCGCTACTTTTTTGCCAGGACGCAGCTTAAAACCAAATCTGTTAACGCGCCATGTGAAAAACCACAGTTTCGGGCATGCCTCACCCCGCGATCTTTTCAGAATGATTGAGCATGTCAGGTGCTTGCAACCAAGACAAACGCACAGCAAGGAAATGTTAGCGATAACACGTTTTTTAACAATAACGGTGTTAGCGCTAACTTTTGCGACAATCATCACAGAAAACCGCTGAGAAAATAACCTACATTGCACTCCATCGACGAATAAACAGGAATGACTGATGCTCACTCAATGGCTAACGCCGCAACATATTCGGGTAGTCGAGCAGGTTAGCGACTGGCAGGAAGCAGTGCGATTATCTGCCGAACCGCTGCTGGCCGCTGGGGCGATCAGCCCGGCTTATCTCGATGCCATCTTCACTTCGCATGCCGAACTCGGTCCTTACTACGTGCTGGCGCCGGGCCTGGCGATGCCGCATGCCCGCCCGGAACAAGGCGCGCGCAAAAACGGCCTGTCGTTACTGCATGTGAAAAATGGCGTGAATTTTCAGGCCGATGAAAACGATCCGGTTTATGTGGTCATCATGCTGTGCGCGGTATCTGGTGACGATCACATTCAGATGATCACCGCCTTAGCGGACGTGTTCAGCGACGAATCCCGCCTGCAGCAGTTGCTGTCGGCTTCTACCCTGTCAGCGATTGAAGCTGTCATTGAAAATAAATAACCAGAGAACCCTATGATGAAAAAAGTCCTGATTGTGTGTGGAAATGGTTTAGGTAGCAGCTTTATTGTTGAAATGAACGTGAAGAAGATTGTGGCGGAATTAGGCAAAGAGGCAGAAGTGGGCCACACCGATTTAACCTCTGCGAAATCTGAACAGGCTGATTTAATCATTGCCGCAAAAGATATTGCCGACCAATTAGCCGGGCACAGCGCGAAAGTCGTTGGTCTGACAAACCTGCTGGATAATGCAAAGATTAAAGAAATTCTGGCTGAAAATATCTAATAACAGTTTATCCCGAAAAACTTTACTCACTATGGAGTAAGTTATGCTGCAGTTTATAATTAAGGATGTTCTTGGAACACCCGCTATACTTGTCGGCCTTTTTTCCCTGTTTGGTTTATTACTGCAAAAGAAACCGGTTTCTGATGTTATTTCCGGTACGCTTAAAACCATCATGGGTTTTGTTATTCTCATCGCCGGGGCCAATTTAATTGCGGCCACGCTGACCATCTTCAGTCAGCTGTTTGAGCACTCTTTTAATATTCAGGGCGTAGTGCCAAATACGGATGCAATGGCCGCGCTGGCGCAGAAAAGTTACGGCACCGAAACCGCCATGATTATGGTGTTTGGTATGCTGGTGAACATCTTGCTGGCGCGCATTACCCCGTTGAAATACATCTTCCTGACCGGTCACCACACGCTGTATATGTCGGCGATGCTGGCGGTAATTCTGTCGGTAGGCGGCATTCACGGCTTCTGGCTGGTGCTGATTGGTTCGCTGATTCTCGGCACCATGATGGTGGTTTGCCCGGCGATTCTGCAGCCGTTCACCCGCAAAATCACCAACTCGGACGATCTGGCGCTCGGCCACTTTGGCTCAACCGGCTATCTGCTCTCCGCGTTAGTGGGCAAAATGGTCGGTAAAGGCAGCCCGTCGATTGAAGAGCTAAAGGTGCCAAAAACCCTCAACTTCCTGCGCGACTCATCGGTAGCGATTTCGCTGACCATGATGATTCTGTTTATCGCGCTGGTTCTGGTTGCCGGTAAAGAGTTCACTGAAAGCATCAGTGGCGGCCAAAACTACATTGTGTTCGCCATCATTCAGTCGATCACCTTTGCTGCGGGCGTCTATATCATCCTTGCCGGTGTGCGCATGTTGATTGCCGAAATCGTGCCGGCCTTTAAAGGTATCGCCGATAAGCTGGTACCCAACGCCAAACCGGCGCTGGATTGCCCAACCGTGTTCCCGTTCGCGCCGAATGCGGTGATCATCGGCTTCCTGTCGAGCTTCTCCGCCGGCTTGATCAGCATGTTCCTGTGTCCGCTGTTTGGTCTGAGCGTTATCGTTCCGGGTCTGGTACCGCATTTCTTTTGCGGTGCGACCGCTGGCGTCTACGGCAATATCACCGGCGGACGTCGCGGCGCTGTGATCGGCGCCTTTGTGCAAGGCTTGCTGATCTCCTTCCTGCCAGCGATTCTGCTGCCGCTGATGGGCGACCTCGGCTTCGCTTCCACCACCTTCGGTGATGCCGACTTCGGCATTGTTGGTATCGTGCTCGGCCACATTATTTCGTTCTTCCATTGATGTCATCAACAGCGCCTGCGGGCGCTGTTGTTGTAATGAGGAAATAAGTTATGCAAGCCAAATTCTCCCCCTCCTTAATGTGCATGGATCTCACGCGTTTTCGCGAGCAGGTTGAAGCGATGAATAGCACCGCCGCCTTTTATCATGTCGATATTATGGATGGCAGCTATGTGAAGAATATTACGCTGTCGCCGTTCTTTATTGAGAACCTGCGTAAAATTACCGATGTGCCGATTGATGTGCATTTAATGGTAAATCATCCGGAAGATATTATCCCAATGTGCATTGAGGCCGGCGCAGATATTATTAGCTTCCACCCGGAAACCGCTAATAACAAAATTTTCCGCCTGCTGACGCAAATTAAAGACGCAGGCCGTCGCTGCGGCGTGGTGTTAAATCCGGCCACACCGGCAGAAACTATTCGTGAATATGCGCACCTGCTGGATAAAGTCACGGTGATGTCAGTGGATCCGGGTTTCGCCGGGCAGACATTTATCCCGCAAACGCTGAATAAGATTCGCCAGTTGATCGCCATGCGCGAAGAGCACGGTTATCACTATCTGACCGAAATTGATGGTTCATGCAACGCACGCACCTTCCGGCAGATTGCTGCTTCAGGCGTGGATGTGTTTATTGTGGGCACGTCAGGTTTGTTTAATCTGGATGACGATGTCGCGCAGGCGTGGCAGAAGATGGAGAGCATTTTCGCCGAGGAAACCGCAGCTGCGTAAACCTGCACATATCGTAGCGGCGCAATTTATTGCGCGATAAATCGCGCCGCGACAAAATATGCACAATCAATGATCTGTTAACGCCCCAGCTCACTCAGCGATTTATCCAGCGCGCCCACCAGCCAATCGATATCCGCTTCCTGGAACGCCAACGGCGGACGCAACTTCAGCACGTTGCCATAAGGTCCCGCCACTGACGTCAGCACGCGGTGTTCGCGCAGTTTCTCGATCAAATCCAGCGCCAGCGCTTTATCCGGCGTTTTACTGGTGCGGTCCTGCACCAGTTCGAAACCAATAAACAGACCCGCACCGCGCACGTCGCCGATCGACTCGTGGCGATCCATCAGTTTCTGCAGTTCACTCAACAGTTTGGCGCCCACCACGCGGCTGTGCTCCTGCAAGTCCTCTTCTTTAATTACCGTCAGCACCGCTTGCGCGGCGGCCATCGCCACCGGATTACCGCCAAAGGTGTTGAAGTAAGGAATCTCGTCACTAAATGCCGCTAGCACATCGCTTTTCGCCAGCAAACCTGAAACCGGAATGCCGTTGCCCATTGGCTTGCCGGTGGTGATCACATCGGGCACCACGCCGTGACGCGCAAAGCCCCAGAACGCATCGCCGGTACGACCAAAGCCCGGCTGCACTTCATCAGCAATGAAAATCCCGCCGTTGGCATGCACCACATCGACCGCTTTTTGCAGGAAGCCGCGCGGGTTCGGCAATACGCCATCGGATGAGAAGATCGAGTCAGCGAGGAAGCCGGCAAACTTAATGCCGTGCGCTTTCATATCGTCAATCTGCTGCTGGATTTCATTGGCAAACCACTCGCCGAGATCGGGCGCATTCACGCGATAGGCATCCGGCGGCGAAACCAGACGCGTGGTTGCCGCCAACGGCTGTCCGCTGCCGAGGGCGGGCGACACACCTGACGTGAGATCGCTGGTGCCGTGATACGCCTCCTGCGACACGATAATGCCGGTGCCGCCGCTGAAAGCCCGCGCCACGCGGATCGCCAAATCGTTGGCTTCCGAACCGGTACACATGTACATGGCGCGATCGATGGCATCTGGCGTGGTCGCCAGCAACTCTTCGGTGTAATCGAGAATGCGTTCGTGCAGATAGCGCGTGTGGGTGTTCAGCATCTTCATCTGCTGATTCACCGCCTCAATCACCGCCGGATGGCAGTGACCAATGCTCGCCACGTTGTTGTACACATCAAGATATTTATCACCGGCGGCATCCCACACATACTGCCCTTCGCCGCGCACTAAATGCACTGGCTTGCGGTAAAACAGGCGATACGACTCGCCCAACACTTTGCTGCGCTTGTCGGTTAGCTTGCGGGTTGCCGCATCCAGTCCGTCGGCGTGCTCAGCACGAAAACTGTTGGTATCCATGATGGTAGAACGTGTAGCCATGGTAACTCCCGTTGCGAAGGTGAAAGGGGTGCATGCGAAATCGCCGTTTGCCAATATCATGCCTGCTTTGGCGACAAATGCAACCAAACACACAAATACAACCAAATACACATGACGGCGCAATGACACTCAGGTAAGCTTAGGCCCAGGTTGAACACGCCACAGGGAAAAGTCATGCTGCAGGAAACCCGCTTACACCGCATTCGCGCGCTGCTGACCACGCAACATCAGCTCAGCACCGAACGCATCATCAATGAGCTTGGCATCTCGCGCGAAACCGCGCGGCGCGACATTATTGAGCTGGAAGCGCAGGGATTGGCGCGGCGGGTGCATGGCGGTTTGGTCGCCGTCGATAGCCAGCCAGAGCCGCCGCTGCAGGTGCGCCGTAACGCGCAGGCGAAAGAGAAACGCGCAATTGCGGTTGCTGCCGCGCAACATCTCCAGCCCGGCCAAACGCTGTTCCTTGATGCCGGCACCACCACCACCATGCTGGCCGAACAACTGCGCACCATGTCGGGTTTAACCATCATCACTAACAGCCTGCAGGCCGCGCTGGCGCTGAGCGCAGCGGAAGAGCATGAGACGCTGAATAATCAGGTGATTTTAATTGGCGGCATGATGATGGCAGGCGCACAGCAAACGCGCGGGGAGATGACGATTGGGGAAATTTATCGTTATCGCGCCGATGTGGCGCTGCTTTCGCCGGTCGGCATCGATGCGAAAAACGGTGCCAGCAGTTTTCATCCCCACGAAGCGGCGATTGCCCGCGCCATGGTGCAGCAGGCGAACCGCACCATTTTACTGGCAGATCACAGCAAACTCGGCGTGATGAGCCGCACCGTTTATGCTCCGGTTGCGGAAATCGATCTGCTGATCTGCGACAGCGGCGCGGCAAAACCCGGCGCGCTGACGGCGCTGCAACAGGCGCTGCCGCAGGTGCAGGTGGTTTAACGCAGCCGCTGCGGATGGCTGTAAACCGTGGCGCGGCCCGGTTTACTAAAGCCGACTAGCGTGAGATTGCAGCGTTCGGCCACCTCAACGGCGAGCTGTGTCGCAGCCGACACCGCGAACAGAATCTCCACGCCGCACATGGCGGATTTCTGCACCATCTCATAGCTGGCGCGACTGGAAACCAGCACCGCGCCCTGCTGCCACGGCTGCTGGCTGCGATTCCCCAGCAGTTTATCCAGCGCCACATGGCGACCGACATCTTCATACCCGCCCTGCAATTCGCCTTGCGGTGACATCCACGCCGCCGCGTGCGTGCAGCCGGTGAGGTTGCCGATCGGCTGGTAGTCGCGCAGCTGCGCCAGGCCTTTATCCAGATTGGCTAAATCAAAGGTTTGGCTGAACGGCAGCGGCTGTAATGGCTTACCGATTTGATCAAGTTGCTCCACGCCACACACGCCGCAGCCGGTACGGCCAGCCATGGCGCGGCGCTGCTCTTTCAGCGCCATAAAGCGGCGGCTGGAGAGTTCAATCTGTACTTCAATGCCATTACAGCCCGGAACCACATCGATACCGTAGATTTCATCCGGGCGCGCAATAATGCCTTCCGAGAGCGAGAAACCTATCGCAAAAGCTTCCAAATCATTGGGTGTCGCCATCATCACAACGTGCGAAATGCCGTTATAGACCAGCGCCACCGGTACTTCCTGCGCCAGCCAGTCTGTTTCCGCAAGGCTGATATCACGCCGCTGATGCACCTGCGCCTGCACCGCTCCTGAGATCTTATTCACATTAATGTGACTTTCCTGCTCATTCTCTGTCACTTTTTTCGCCTCACATAACAACCTTACTAAAGTAGTGGTAATATTAGGTCGCTATTGCCGCAATATTCGTCGGGTTATTGTGACGCCCGATTCACTGCTCTGCAAAAGTAAAAATCATTCATGTTGAAAGGATAATCCATGAACGTCAGCCGAAGAAAATTCTTCAAGGTCTGTGCTGGCGGTATGGCAGGGACAACGGCAGCGCTGCTTGGCTTTGCGCCAGAGGTAGCGCTGGCGGAAACGCGACAGTATAAACTGCTGCGCGCACGCGAAACCCGTAACACCTGCACTTACTGCTCAGTTGGCTGTGGCTTGTTAATGTACAGCCTCGGTGACGGCGCGAAAAACGCCAAAGAGACCATTTTCCACATCGAAGGGGATCCGGATCATCCGGTGAGCCGCGGCGCATTGTGCCCGAAAGGCGCAGGCCTGCTCGACTTCATCCACAGTGAAAGTCGCCTGCAATACCCGGAATACCGCGCGCCAGGCTCCGATAAATGGCAGCGCATTAGCTGGGACGATGCCTTTGATCGCATCGCGAAGCTGATGAAAGCCGACCGCGACGCTAACTTCGTGGCGCAAAACGCTGCGGGCGTGACGGTAAACCGTTGGCTCTCCACCGGCATGCTGTGTGCTTCCGCATCCAGCAACGAAACCGGCTACTTAACCCAGAAATTTACCCGATCGCTCGGCATGTTAGCGGTCGACAACCAGGCACGCGTTTGACACGGACCAACGGTAGCAAGTCTTGCTCCAACATTTGGTCGCGGTGCGATGACCAATCACTGGGTCGACATCCGTAATGCCAATCTGATCGTTGTGATGGGCGGGAACGCCGCTGAAGCGCATCCTGTGGGATTCCGCTGGGCGATGGAAGCCAAGATTCACAACAAAGCCAAACTGATTGTTATCGATCCGCGCTTCACGCGTACGGCATCGGTAGCCGATTTCTATACGCCGATTCGTTCGGGTACCGACATCACTTTCCTGTCGGGCGTCCTGCTGTGGCTGATACAAAACGACAAAATCCAGCATGAATATGTGCAGGCGTACACCAATGCCAGCCTGATCGTGCGCGAGGATTATCATTTTGAAGATGGCCTGTTCAGCGGCTACGACGAAGAGAATCGCAAATACGACAAAACCAGCTGGAACTACGAGCTGGACGCCGACGGCTTCGCCAAACGCGACACCACGCTCACGCATCCGCGCTGCGTATGGAACCTGCTGAAGCAGCACGTCAGCCGTTACACGCCAGAAATTGTTGAACGCATCTGCGGCACGCCAAAAGCGGACTTCCTGCACGTGTGTGAACTGATTGGCGAAACCAGCGCGCGCGATCGCACCACCTCGTTCCTGTATGCGCTCGGCTGGACGCAGCACTCGGTCGGTGCGCAGAACATCCGCACCATGGCGATGATTCAGCTGCTGCTCGGCAACATGGGCATGATTGGCGGCGGCATCAATGCGCTGCGCGGCCACTCGAATATTCAGGGGCTGACCGATCTCGGTTTGCTGTCGCAAAGTTTGCCGGGTTACATGACTTTGCCGTCGGAAAAACACACCGATCTGCAGAGTTATCTTGCTGCCAACACGCCGAAAGCGCTGCTGCCGGGCCAGGTAAACTACTGGAGCAACTACCCGAAATTCTTTGTCAGCCAGATGAAAGCCTTCTTTGGTGACAAAGCCCAGGCGGAAAACAGCTGGGGCTTCGACTGGTTGCCGAAGTGGGATAAAGGTTACGACGTGCTGCAGTACTTCGAGATGATGTCGCAAGGCAAGGTCAATGGCTATCTGTGCCAGGGCTTCAACCCGGTGGCATCGTTCCCGAACAAGCGCAAAGTGATTGATTCACTGTCGAAGCTGAAGTTCCTTGTCACCATCGACCCGCTCAACACCGAAACTGCCACCTTCTGGGAGAATCACGACGAGTTTAACGATGTTGATCCGTCAAAAATTCAGACCGAAGTGTTCCGTTTGCCCTCCACCTGCTTCGCCGAAGAGAACGGTTCAATCGTTAACTCCGGCCGCTGGCTGCAGTGGCACTGGAAAGGTCAGGATGCACCGGGCGAAGCGCTGAATGACGGCGAGATTCTTTCCGGCATCTATTCACGCCTGCGCAAAATGTATGCCAGTGAAGGCGGTGCATTGCCTGAGCAAGTGCTGAACATGAGCTGGAACTACCTGACGCCAGAAAATCCGGCGCCGGAAGAAGTGGCGATGGAGAACAACGGCAAAGCGCTGGCGGATGTATACGATGACAAAGGCACGCTGCTGGTGAAAAAAGGCCAACAGCTCAGTACCTTTGCCCATCTGAAAGATGACGGCAGCACCAGCAGCGGCTGCTGGATTTTCGCCGGCAGCTGGACGCCGGACGGCAACCAGATGGCACGCCGCGACAACACCGATCCTACCGGCTTGGGCAACACGCTGAACTGGAGCTGGGCGTGGCCGCTCAACCGCCGCATTCTCTACAACCGCGCCTCGGCTGACCCGCAAGGCAATCCGTGGGATCCGAAACGTCAGATCCTGAAGTGGGATGGCAGCAAATGGGGCGGCATGGATGTGCCGGACTACAGCGCCGCCGCGCCAGGCAGCGATGTCGGGCCGTTCATCATGCAGCCGGAAGGCATGGGCCGCCTGTTTGCGCTCGATAAAATGGCCGAAGGTCCGTTCCCGGAACACTACGAGCCGTTTGAAACGCCAATCGGCACCAACCCGCTGCATCCGAACGTGGTATCCAACCCGGCGGCGCGCGTGTTCAAGGACGATTTGGCGTCGATGGGCCAGGCGGAGCAGTTCCCGTATGTCGGCACCACTTATCGCCTCACCGAGCATTTCCATTACTGGACCAAACACGCGCGGCTCAATGCCATCGCGCAGCCGGAACAGTTTATTGAAATCGGCGAGAAGCTGGCCAACAAGCTCGGCATCGCGCAGGGCGACACGGTGAAAGTGAGCTCCAATCGCGGCTACATCAAAGCCAAAGCGGTGGTCACTAAGCGCATCCGTCCACTCAACGTCGACGGCAAAATCGTCGATACCATCGGCATTCCGATTCACTGGGGTTATCAGGGCGTGGCGAAAAAAGGCTTTATCGCTAATACCCTGACGCCGTTTGTCGGTGATGCCAACACGCAGACGCCAGAATTTAAAGCGTTCCTGGTCAACGTCGAGAAGGTGTAAGGAGAACGAATATGGCTTATCAATCTCAAGACATTATCCGCCGCTCCGCCACCAATGGACTCACGCCTGCCCCGCAGGCACGTAACCATCAGCAGGAAGTGGCGAAACTGATCGACGTGACCACCTGCATCGGCTGCAAAGCGTGTCAGGTGGCGTGCTCGGAGTGGAACGATATCCGCGATGAAGTGGGACATAACGTTGGGGTGTACGACAATCCCGCCGATTTGACCGCCAAATCCTGGACGGTGATGCGCTTCTCAGAAGTGGAGGAGAACGGCAAGTTAGAGTGGCTGATCCGCAAGGATGGCTGCATGCACTGCGCCGATCCCGGCTGCCTGAAAGCCTGCCCATCTGAAGGCGCGATTATTCAGTACGCCAACGGCATCGTCGATTTTCAGTCAGAACAGTGCATTGGCTGCGGCTACTGCATTGCGGGCTGTCCGTTCGATGTGCCGCGTCTGAATAAAGAGGACAACCGCGTGTATAAATGCACGCTGTGCGTCGATCGTGTCAATGTCGGTCAGGAACCGGCGTGCGTGAAAACCTGCCCGACCGGCGCGATTCACTTCGGCAGCAAAAGCGATATGCAGGCGCTGGCCGGTGAACGCGTGGCCGAGCTCAACACGCGCGGCTATGCCAACGCCGGCTTGTACGATCCGGAAGGCGTCGGCGGTACGCACGTGATGTACGTGCTGCACCACGCCAACAAACCGCAGCTCTATCACGGTTTGCCGGATAATCCGAGCATCAGCCCGGCGGTAACGTTCTGGAAAGGGATCTGGAAACCGCTGGCGGCGATCGGTTTTGCCGCCACCTTCGCCGCCTCAGTATTCCACTACGTTGGCGTAGGGCCAAACCGCGTGGAAGAGGATGAGGACGAGAACCTGCACGAAAAAGAGGAGCGCGAATAATGAAAAAACGCGATCGTCTGGTGCGCTACAGCGCACCGGAACGCATCAATCACTGGATTGTGGCGTTCTGTTTTGTGCTCGCCGCGCTGAGCGGACTGGGTTTCTTTTTCCCGTCGTTTAACTGGCTGATGCACGTGCTCGGCACGCCGCAGTTGGCGCGTATCCTGCATCCGTTTGTTGGCACGGTGATGTTTGCCGCCTTTATCATCATGTTCTTACGCTATTGGAAACATAATCTGATCAATCGCGAAGACCTGGTTTGGGCGAAAAACATCCACAAAATCGTGCAAAACGAAGAGGTCGGCGATACCGGCAAATACAACTTCGGGCAGAAGTGTGTGTTCTGGGCTGCTATCATCAGCTTAGTCTTGCTGCTGGTGAGCGGAATTGTTATCTGGCGCCCGTACTTTGCCGGTGCCTTTACTATTCCGCTGATTCGCATCGCGCTAGTGGTGCATTCGGTCTCAGCTGTGGCGCTGATCGTGGTGATTATGGTGCACATTTACGCCGCCTTGTGGGTAAAAGGCACCATTACCGCCATGGTTGAGGGCTGGGTTCCGGCCGCGTGGGCGAAGAAACATCACCCACGCTGGTATCGCGAGCAGCGCCAACGCCAAACACAACAGGAAAAACGTCCCTGATGAGTATTCGCATCATCCCGCAGGACCAGCTGGAGAAAAGCGAAAAGCATACGGCGGAGCAAGTTCCGCCGTTACTTTTCCCCCGGCTGAAAAATCTGTATAGCCGCCGTGCGGCACGTTTGCGCGACCTGGCCGCGAAGAATCCGCTGGGTGATTACCTGCGCTTTGCCGCGGTGATCGCCGAGGCGCAGGAGATCGTGCTGTATGACCATCCGCTGCAGCTCGATCTGCAGCAGCGGCTGACGCAGAGCGCCGAGCAGGGCAAACCGCCGCTCGATATCCACACCTATCCGCGCGATGCGCACTGGCAGCGTTTGCTGCATTCGCTGATCGCCGAGCTGAAGCCAGAGATGAGCGGCCAGGCACTGGCGGTGCTGGAGAATCTGGAAAAATCCTCCACTAGCGAACTGGAAAATCTGGCACATGCGCTGCTGGAAGGCGATTTCGCACAGGTGAGCAGCGATAAATCGCCGTTCATCTGGGCGGCGTTGTCGATTTACTGGGCGCAGATGGCGGCATTAATTCCCGGTAAAGCGCGCGCCGAATACGGTGAGCATCGCCAGTTCTGCCCGGTATGCGCCAGCGTGCCGGTCACCAGCGTGGTGCACATGAGCGTGGGTCAGCAAGGGCTGCGCTATCTGCACTGCAATCTGTGCGAAAGCGAATGGTATGTGGTGCGCAGCAAGTGCTCCAACTGTGAACAAACCGGCGATCTGCATTACTGGTCGCTGGACAGCGAAAAAGCGGCGGTGAAAGCAGAGAGCTGCGGCGATTGCGGCACCTACCTGAAGATGTTGTATCAGGAGAAGGATCCCGCCGTGGAGCCGGTGGCCGATGATTTGGCCTCGCTGGTGCTGGATGCCCGCATGGAGCAGGAAGGATTCGCCCGCAGCAGTCTGAATCCGTTTATGTTCCCCGGCGATTAGCTTTTCCCATGTTTCTGCGGTCCGCAGCGGCGCGATTTATCGCGCATTGTGCCAGCGCTGCGCCAGGGATATGTGCGGTTTGTTATCGCGTATTTTCATTCAACACGGAGGCGCACGATGAAACTGATTGGCAGCTACACCAGCCCTTTTGTCCGCAAAATATCAGTGATATTGCTGGAAAAAGGCCTGGTTTTCGAATTCGTTAATCACTCTCCGTGGATCGATGACAGCGATGTACCGCAGTACAATCCGCTGGGCAAAGTACCGGCGCTGATTGACGACAACCAGCTCACCTGGTTCGACTCTTCGATCATCGCGCAAGTCATTGAACTGCGCGGCGATGCGCCTGCGCTGCTGCCCGATGATGCGCTGCACGCGTTGCACATCCGTCAGCTGGAAAAACTGGCCGACGGCATTAACGATGCGGCGGTGATGATCGTGCGCGAGCAGATGCGTCCCGGCGATCAGCAATCTGAAGAGGTGCTGCTGCGCAACCGTGACAAAATCCAACGCGGCCTCGATGCGCTAGAAACTGCCGCCGCACGAGGCGAATGGCTCAATAGCGGCACGATCAATCTGGCCGATATCGCCACCGGCTGCATGATTGGTTACCTCAACTTCCGCCGCGTGCTGCCAAACTGGTGCGTAAATCGCCCGGCGCTGGTGAAGCTGGCCGAAAACCTGTTTGCGCGCGAAAGCTTTGCCCGCACCGTTCCGCCCTCTCTGTAAGTCACCCGATGAAAACCCTGTACAGCCAATTACCTGCTATCGACAGCCTGCTGCGCGATCCCGCGCTGCAGCCGCTGCTTGCCGATCACGGAACCGCCTTCGCTACGCGCCAGCTGCGCAGCATGCAGCAGGAAGCGCGCGACCACATTCAGCAGCACCAAACCTTGCCAGAGTGGCACCTGAACTGGCCGGATGAAGCGCTGCGCCGTATCCAGCAACAGCAGCAAAGTGCGCTGCGTCCGGTGTTCAATCTCACCGGCACCGTGCTGCACACCAATCTTGGCCGCGCACAGCTGAGCGATCGCGCTATCGACGCGGTGGTGAATTGCCTGCGTCAGCCGGTCACGCTGGAATACGCGCTGGATGAAGCGGCGCGTGGCCACCGCGATCGTGCGGTTAGCGCGCTGCTGTGCGAGTTAACCGGCGCGGAAGCGGCCTGTATCGTTAACAACAATGCCGCCGCCGTGTTATTGATGCTGGCCGCGTTAGCGCCGGGGTGCGAAGTGATTGTCTCGCGCGGCGAGCTGGTGGAAATTGGCGGCGCCTTCCGCATTCCTGACGTGATGCGCCAGGCGGGCTGCAAACTGGTGGAAGTGGGCACCACCAACCGCACGCACCTGAAAGATTATCGCGCCGCCATCGCGGAAAACAGCGGCCTGCTGATGAAGGTGCACACCAGCAATTATCAGATTCAGGGCTTTACCCATGCGGTAACGGAAGCAGAGCTGGTTGAGCTGGGTGACGCTTATCAATTGCCGGTGATCACCGACCTTGGCAGCGGATCGCTGCTCGATATGACCGAATTTGGTCTGCCGGCTGAACCGATGCCGCAGCAGCTGATCGCCGCAGGCGTCAGTCTGGTAAGTTTCTCCGGCGACAAACTGCTCGGCGGTCCGCAGGCGGGGATTATCGTCGGCAAGCAGACGCTGATTGATCAGCTCCAGTCGCATCCGCTGAAACGCGCGCTGCGCGTCGACAAAATGACGCTCGCGGCGCTGGAAGCCACGCTACAGCTCTATCGTCAGCCGGAAACGCTGCGCGAAGCCCTGCCGACGCTGCGGCTGCTCACCCGTCCAGCGCAGGATATTCAGCAACAAGCTGAACGATTACTGCCCGCGTTACAACAGATTTATGGAGATGACTTTTCGCTGGCGATTGCGCCCTGTTCATCCCAAATCGGCAGCGGATCGCTACCAGTTGAACGTATTCCCAGTTTCGCTATCACCTTTGCGCCGAGCGATGGGCGCGGTAGCCAGCTCGTCAATCTGTCACAGCGCTGGCGCAGCTTAGCGCGCCCGGTGATTGGCCGCGTTCAGGAAGGCAAACTGTGGCTGGATCTGCGCTGCCTTGATGATGAAAGCGCGCTGATTCAGGCTTTAGCGTCATGATTATTGCCACCGCTGGACACGTCGATCACGGCAAAACCGCGCTGTTAAGGGCATTGACCGGCGTGGATGCCGATCGCCTGCCGGAAGAGAAACGGCGCGGCATGACCATCGATCTCGGCTACGCGTACTGGCCGCAGCCGGATGGTCGCGTGCTCGGCTTTATTGATGTGCCGGGCCACGAGAAATTTCTCGCCAATATGCTGGCGGGCATTGGCGGCATTCATCATGCGCTGCTGGTGGTGGCCTGCGACGATGGCGTGATGCCGCAAACCCGCGAACATTTGCAATTGCTGAGCCTGGCCGGACAGCCGCCGCTCAGCGTCGCGCTAACCAAAGCCGATCGCGTGGACGAAGCGCGCATCGCGGAAGTCCAGCGGCAGGTGGCGCAGCTCACGCAGCAACTCGGCTGGCCGGCGGTGCCGCAATTTGTCACCAGCAGCCACACCCAGCAAGGCATCGACGCGCTGCGCCAGCATCTCAGCACGCTGGCGGAACCGGCCTTCGACTCTCGTTACCGTTTCCGTCTCGCTATTGATCGCGCCTTCACGCTGAAAGGCAGCGGATTGGTGGTCACCGGCACCGCGCTGTCGGGCGAAGTGAACGTCGGCGATACTCTTTGGCTTAGCAGCCTGAATCTGCCGCTGCGCGTGCGCGCGCTGCATGCGCAGAACCAATCGGTGACGCGCGCGCAAGCCGGTGAACGTATCGCATTGAATATCGTCGGCGATGTGGAAAAAGCGCAGATCGCGCGCGGCGACTGGCTGCTGTCACAGGCCAGAGCGGAAGGCACCTCGCGCTTAACCGTGGCGCTGCGCTTGCTGCAGCCGCTGAAGAGCGCGTCGCAGCCGATTCATCTCCACCACGCCGCCAGCCACGTCACTGGACGCATTACGCTGCTGGCGGATGATGTCGCGGAACTGGTGCTGAACCAACCGCTGTGGCTGGCCGAGAATGATCGGCTGATTATCCGCGACAGCAACGCACAGCACACGCTGGGCGGCGCGCGCGTGCTGCTGCTCAACAGTAAAAAGCGCGGCAAACGTCAGGCGGAGTATCTTGCCTGGCTGCAGCAGCTGGCCGCCGCACAAGATGATGACGCCAGCCTGCATGCGCATCTGGCCTATCAACCGACAGAACGGCGTGACCTGGCGTGGGCGCGCCAGCTTACCGAGCCCGCGCTGGATGCACTGATCGAGCATGCAGCGCCGGTGCAGCTTGATAACGCGCTAATGAGTGCCGCGCAGGCAGCACAATGGCGGCAAAAGCTGCTGGAATCACTGGCGCATTTTCATCAGCAGCATCCCGAGGTGCCGGGCATCGGCCACGATCGTTTGCGTCGTGTGGCAATGCCGCATCAGCCTGCGGAATGGGTGTTAGCGCTGATTGATCAACTGCTGGCGCAAGGTCAGCTACAACAGCGACAAGGCTGGCTGCATCTGCCCGACTTCGAACCGCGCTTTAATCCGCAGGAAGAAGCTCTTTGGCAGCAGATCGGCCCGCTGTTTGGCGATCAGCCGCTGTGGGTGCGCGATATCGCGCTGGCGCTGCAGCAGGATGAACAGGCGATTCGCTCGCTGCTGCTCACTGCTGCCCGGCTCGGACATATCACCGCGATCGTACGCGATCGCTACTACCGCAGCGACCAGATCCAGATCTTCGCCGATCTGATTCGGAGCCGTGCCGCGCAAGAGGGCAGCACCAGCGCCGCCGACTTCCGCAACCAGCTTGGCACCGGGCGCAAAGTGGCGATACAGATTCTGGAATTCTTCGACCGCAGCGGCTTCACCCGCCGCCGTGGTAACGATCATCTGTTGCGCGACGACCGCCTGTTTCCCGCCTCATCTGCCTAAAATCTCTCGCGTTGCCTCGCAGTTCAGCCTGTAACTGCGCTGCAACGCACATTCCCTGTTGCGCAAAAAAGTGACAGAATGTAAGAAATACTCTTACACGGGATGACGATGATGGCACGTACCATGACGATCGATTTAGGCGATGAACTGCGCGAATTTGTTGAATCTCTGGTTGAATCCGGCGACTACCGTACGCAAAGCGAAGTGGTGCGCGACTCGCTACGCTTGCTACGTGAGAAGCAGGCGGAATCAAAGCTGGAGAATTTAAAAAAACTGATTCAACAAGGGCTGGATAGTGGCGTAGCTGAAGACTGGGACATAGACGTTTTTCTTAACAGAATGAGAGCCAGGGTAGGCATTGATGAAAAGGATGATCAAGATAATGAAGGAAGCCGATGAAGATTTAGAGTCGATCTGGTTTTACGGCTATTGGAACTTCGGCAGCAAAAAAGCGAAGCAATATGTGCTCATGCTGCATCAACGTTTTAGTCAGCTGGCCACAAATGAGTTAGGCCGTAAGCGCGCAGAGTTGGGCAAAAATGTATTTGCACTACCGCACCGGGAACATGTCATTTATTACCGCTCGGAAGTTGAAAAGGTATTTATTGTGCGTGTGCTACATCATTCGCAAGACGTCTTAGTTCATTTTACTCAGCTTCACTGGCTTTAAAAAAAGGGACGATCTCTCGTCCCCTTTGTTTCGTAGCATCGCCATTCATGGCGACCACGCCAATTACTGCAGCAGCGAAATATCCGCCACCTGCAGGAACAGCTGGCGCAGCTGTGCCAGCAGCGTCAGACGGTTAATACGCACCGCCTGATCGTCAGCGTTCACCATCACTTTATCGAAGAAGTTATCTACCGCTTCACGCAGCTGCGCCAGTTCAACCAGCGCATCCTGATAGCGACCTTCTGCAAAGTACGGCTGCAGCTTGTCGCCGAGCGCGGTCACGAAGGTCGCCAGTTGGATCTCTTCGTTCTCTTTCAGCAGGGAAGCCTGCACGCTGTCGTTCAGGGTTTCGGTCGATTTCGCCAGGATGTTCGACACACGTTTGTTGGCAGCAGCCAGCGTGGCGGCCGCTTCCAGCGTACGGAAGTGCGAAACCGCCTTCATGCGCGCATCGAAATCAGCCGGACGGGTTGGACGACGCGCCAGCACCGCCTGAATGGTGTCAACGCTGTGGCCCTCTTCCTGATACCAGGTACGGAAACGGCCCAGCATAAAGTCGATCACTTCATCGACCACTTTGGCGTTGCTCAGCTTGCTGCCGTACAAACGCACCGCTTCTTCGGTCAGCGTTTGCAGATCGAGCGGCAGATTTTTCTCCACGATGATACGCAGCACGCCCAGCGCAGCACGGCGCAGTGCGAACGGATCTTTGTCGCCTTTCGGATGCTGACCGATACCGAAGATACCCGCGAGGGTGTCCATTTTGTCGGCAATCGCCACGGCGCAGGCCACAGGATTTGACGGCAGATCGTCACCGGCAAAGCGCGGCTGATACTGCTCATTCAGCGCTACCGCCACATCTTCCGCTTCGCCATCGTGGCGCGCGTAGTGCATGCCCATCACGCCCTGCGTGTCGGTGAACTCGAAGACCATGTTGGTCATCAGGTCACATTTCGACAGCAAGCCCGCGCGGGTAGCGTGATTCACATCAGCGCCAATCTGCGCGGCAATCCAGCCAGCCAGCGCCTGAATGCGATCGGTTTTATCACGCAGCGTACCCAGCTCTTTCTGGAACAGTACGGTTTCCAGACGCGGCAGATTATCTTCCAGACGCTTTTTGCGGTCGGTGTTGAAGAAGAACTCGGCATCCGCCAGACGCGGGCGCACCACCTTCTCGTTACCGGCGATGATCTGCTGTGGATCTTTGGATTCGATGTTGGTGACGAAGATGAAATTCGGCAGCAGCTTGCCCGCCGCGTCGTACACCGGGAAGTACTTCTGGTCACCTTTCATGGTGTAAACCAGCGCTTCAGCTGGCACCGCGAGGAACTTCTCTTCGAATTTCGCCGTCAGCACCACCGGCCACTCCACCAGCGAGGTCACTTCTTCCAGCAGGCTTTCGCTCAGATCGGCGATGCCGCCAATTTTCTGCGCTGCCGCTTCCGCATCCGCTTTGATTTTGGCTTTACGCGCCGCGTAATCCGCCACCACTTTACCGCGCTCCAGCAGCAGCTGCGGATATTGATCGGCGTTGTCGATGATGAATTCTGGCTCGCCCATAAAGCGATGGCCGCGAATCACGCGATCGGATTTAATACCGAGAATCTTCGCGGGAATCAGCTCGTCACCCAGCAGCAGCGTAACGGTGTGCACCGGACGCACAAACTGCACGTCGCTCGCGCCCCAGCGCATCAGCTTAGGAATTGGCAGCTTGCTCAGCGCGGTAGCCACCATAGCGGGCAGCAGCGCCTGCGCGCTTTCGCCGGTGATGGCAGCGCGATGCACCAGCCATTCACCTTTATCCGTGCTCAGACGTTCGGCCTGCGCCACAGTGATGCCGTTACCACGCGCCCAACCTTCGGCCGCTTTGGTGGCGTTGCCATCGGCATCAAACGCGGCGGCGATAGCCGGGCCACGTTTTTCAACTTCGCGATCCGGCTGCGCGGCAGCCAGCTGGGCCACTTTCAGCGCCAGACGGCGCGGAGCAGCAAACCAGCTCACTTCGCCGTGCGCCAGACCGGCGCTATCAAGTTCAGCAGTGAAATGCGCAGCAAAGGCTTCCGCCAGACTGCGCAGCGCTTTCGGAGGCAACTCTTCGGTGCCAATTTCCACCAGGAAAGTTTTATCGGTCATGGCTGCCTCTTACTTGTTTTTATTGCACATCGGGAAGCCAAGCGCCTCACGGGACGCATAATAGGCTTCCGCCACGGCTTTCGTCAGGGTGCGGATACGCAGGATATAGCGCTGGCGTTCGGTAACCGAAATCGCTTTGCGGGCATCCAGCAGGTTAAAGCTGTGCGCCGCTTTCAGAATGCGCTCGTAAGCCGGCAGCGGCAGCGGTTTTTCCAGCGCCAGCAGCTGCTGCGCTTCTTTCTCATACTGCTCGAAGCAGGTGAAAAGGAAGTCAACATCTGCGTATTCGAAGTTATAGGTCGACTGCTCCACTTCGTTCTGATGGAACACTTCGCCGTAGGTGGTTTTACCGAACGGACCGTCGCTCCACACCAGATCGTAAACGCTGTCTACGCCCTGAATGTACATCGCCAGGCGCTCTAAGCCGTAAGTGATCTCGCCGGTTACTGGCTTACACTCGAGGCCGCCAACCTGCTGGAAGTAAGTGAACTGCGTCACTTCCATGCCGTTCAGCCACACTTCCCAACCGAGTCCCCACGCGCCCAGCGTTGGGTTTTCCCAGTTGTCTTCGACAAAGCGAATGTCGTGGATGGTGGGATCCATACCCAGCTCTTTCAGCGACCCAAGGTACAGCTCCTGAAGGTTGTCCGGGTTGGGCTTAATCACCACCTGGAACTGGTAATAGTGCTGTAAACGGTTCGGGTTTTCACCGTAACGTCCATCGGTCGGACGACGAGATGGCTGCACGTAAGCGGTCGCCATCGGCTCTGGGCCTAAGGCACGCAGACAGGTCATCGGGTGTGAGGTGCCGGCGCCCACTTCCATGTCCAACGGTTGGACAATGGTGCAGCCTTGGCGCGCCCAGTAATCCTGCAAGGTCAGGATCAGGCCCTGAAAGGTCTTGGTATCAAACTTTTGCATGTTGAATTCGCACGCGATACGGATCGGTTAAAAAAAGAGTGCGCCAGTATACCCTTTGACCGCGGATTGTGCAGCCGGAAATCCAGGCCAGTGCGCAGGCGATTACGGCAAGGTTTAACGGGCAAAAACAGAACAATAAGAAAATCGTATACGATTCACACTCATCGCGAGCACTCGTCATAAAATTTTCATTAAAATATTACATATCAGATGCTTGGTCGATGTATCAGCAAATCCTATTACGTGATGAATATCACCTTTTTGACCCAATGGTTAAAAATCGCGCGTTGACACTCGTATAATCGTATACGAAATTGCGGTGAAACAGTTTTGCTTGAGATTTCACCATGAAGATTGCGTTGAGTTATCCCGGCATGAACGCCAGCGACCGCCCAATGGGGCCTGCGCCGCTCTCCGCCGCCGTGCTGCATGAACCGATGTTGTTCATTTCCGGCCAGGTGGCGATTGATCCCTACAGCGGCGAGATTATGGGCAACGACATCGCCAGCCAGACGCGTCAGGTGTTGAAAAACGTCGGCGATCTGCTGAGCGAAGCGAATATGACCTTCGACAACGTGGTCCGCGTCACTGTTTACCTGACCGATCTCAGCACGTTCAGCGCGATGAATGCCGCTTACAGTGAATTCTTCCGGTTCCCCTTCCCGGCGCGCGCCACCGTGGGCATTCAACTCAACCATCCTGACCTGCTGGTCGAGATGGAAGTGACGGCGATGCGCTGATGCATATTCACATCGAGAACGACGCCAGCGCACCGCGCGCACTCCATCTCTCTGTCGAGCAGCTGCAACTGCAACTCGACGCGCATCCGCCGTTGCGCAGCCACTTCACGCTGAGCGAAAACCGCGATCCGGCGCAGACCGCCGACTTTCTCGCCCGCTGCGACATTCTGTGGAGCGGACGTAAGCTGGCGCTCGATCAGTTCAGCACGCCGCGTCTGGGTTGGGTGCAGGTGATGTCCGCTGGCGTTGAGCAGTGGCTGGCGCACTGGCCGCAAGGCGTGACGCTCACCAATGCTTCTGGCGTACACGGCGATAAAGGTGCCGAGTTCATTTTGATGGCGGCGCTGATGTTCAACTTCGGCATTCCCGGTTTTCTGCAGGATCAGGCGCAGCGTGTGTGGCGTCCGACCTTTGGCGGCTGCGCACGCGGCAAAACCGTGCTGCTGCTGGGCGTGGGCGGCATTGGCGCCGCGGCGGCAAGTCTGCTGACGGCACAAGGCTATCGCGTGATTGGCGTGACGCGCAGCGGCCAGTGCGATGCCAACGTGGCTCGCTGCATCCGCATTGATGCGCTAGACGAGGTGTTGCCGCAGGTGGATGTGGTGGTATCGACGCTGCCGCTGACGCCACAAACCCGCAATCTGTTCGATCGCCGCCGTCTCAATCTGCTGCCCGCATGCGCTGGCATCGTGATTGTTGGCCGCGCTGATGTATTTGATTACAGCGCGATGCGCGAAAAACTCAACGTAGGCGAACTGGCCGGCGCGGTGCTGGATGTCTATCCGCAAGAGCCGCTACCGGCCGACGACCCGCTGTGGCACACACCCGGCGTGGTGATGACACCGCACTGCAGCCTTGACGATCACAGCGCCTACCTCGCCGGTTGCCTTGACGTGTTTATCGATAACCTGGCGCGCTTCCGCCACGGACAACCGCTGCGTAATCAGGTTGATCCGGCACGAGGTTATTAACCCCCGATATTTCCGTAGGGCCGCCATTCATGGCGACCACCTAAAAAAGCACCAAAGACGTTCATAAATCACAAGGTCATCGCTTTCTCATTCACCAGCATCAGGGGAACCTTATTATGAAATTTGCACGCACTGCTTTATTAATCTCTGGTCTCAGCGGCAGCTTACTGGCGGGCATCTCCAGCGCTCACGCAGCCAGCACCGATCCCATCACACCTGCCGCCAGCGACTTCGCGGCGATGGCGCAGTGCAAAGCACTGCAAACCAAATATCCCTCGCTGAAAGGCAAAGATCTGGTCGTCGGCCTCGGCGGCTACACCAAAGGCTTTGAAGCGCCATCGGAAAAAGACCCCAGCATCATTGAAGGTCTCGATCCTTCCCTGTTCGATCGCATCAGCAGCTGCCTCGGCGCGAAACACAGTTACCAAAGTGGCTCGTTCAACGTGCTGCTCACCTCGATCGCCAGCGGACGCGCGGATATCGGTCCGATGCTGTACGTCACCGAAGAACGCATGAAGCAGATCGCCTTCGTCGCCTCAATGCAGGTGCAGGATGGTTCGGTGCTGGCACAGGGCAATCCGAAGAAAATCAACAGCGTCGATGATCTGTGCGGCAAAACCGTCGCCGCCGCTGCGGGTTCGTACGAAGCCAACAAACTGGTGCCGGAACAAAGCGCCAAATGCAGCGACGCCGGTAAGCCCGAAGTCAGCATGTTGATGGTGCAGAACACCGACAACAGCATTCAGGCAGTGAAAAGCGGTCGCGCGGACGTCTATCTGACCGAAGCCGGTTCCGCCGTTGCTATCGCCAAAGCGGACAAATCGCTGCAAAGCGGTTTCACCGTGGATCTGCCGATCATGGTGGGCTTCCCGATCGCCAAAGACAACGCCACGCTGCGCGCGGCGGTGCTGGACGCGATGAAGGTGATTCAGGCGAGCGGTGCACAGAAAAAACTGCTGGATTACTGGGGCCAGGGCAGCGCTGCCGAGCGTCCAGTGGTTGCGCGTGGTTAATGCATAAACTCAGCCGCCTCGGTGACGAAACCGAAGCGTTGAGGAGGATAACGCCTTGGATGATTTTCTTAAGTACCTGACTTTCCCCTACTTATGGGAAGGCGCTGTTATCGCCGTGCAGCTGCTGATTGGCGCGCTGGCGGGCGGCATTGTGATTGGCTTTTTCCTGGCGTTAGCCAGCAGCTCAAAGCACGGGTTTATTCGCGTGCCGGTGAAAATCTACATCTATACGCTGCGCGGCACGCCGGTGCTGCTGCAGCTGATTTTGCTGTACAACGTGCTGCCGGAATTTGGCCTGCGTTTGAGCCCGTTCACCAGCGCGCTTATCGCCCTGATGATCAACGAAACCGCCTTCTGCGCCGAAATCATTCGCGGCGGCATTATGGCGACCGATCGCGATCAAAGCATGGCGGCGCAGGCGTTCGGTTATTCGCGCAGCAAAGAGATGATTCACGTGGTGATCCCGCAGGCGCTGCGCGCCATTCTGCCCACCATGGGCAATGAAACCGTCGGGCTGCTGAAATCCACCTCGCTGGCTTCGGTGGTGGGCGTCAATGAGCTGACGATGCGCGGCCAGGCGATTGTGTCGCAAAACTTCCTGTTTATTCCAGTGCTGGTCGCGTCGGGCGGCATCTACCTGATTCTTTCCACGCTGCTGGCGGGCGGTCAGTGGTGGCTGGAGAAGTTCTACAACCTTGATGAACGTGCGCGTCGGGCACGCGCGCGCCTGGCGAAACTGCCGCCGGAAGCAGACGTGATGCCGATGCAGCTACCAAAACGGCGCTGGGATACGCAAACCGCCGCGCCGGTGCTGGAAGTGAATCAGCTGTGCGTCGACTACGCCGGTAAAGCGGTACTGAAATCGCTGTCGTTAACCGTCCGTCGCGGCGAAGTGGTGGTTTTGCTTGGTCGCTCCGGTTCGGGCAAAAGTACGCTGCTGAAATCGATTCTGGCGCTGACGCCACGCAGCAGCGGCACCATTCAAACCGAAGGCCACTTCATGGGCAGCGACGAAAACGGTCGCGCACTGGCGCCGCGACATCTGCCGGTCAACCGCGCCAAGTCGGGCATTGGCATCGTGTTCCAGCACTTCGCGTTGTTTGATCATCTTACCGCGCTGGAAAACGTGATGAGCATTCTGCTGCGCGTGCAGGGCGCACAGCCGGAAATCGCGCGCGGCAAAGCGATGCGCGCGTTGAAAATGGTAGGACTCGGTGATTTCGCCGCCTCGCTGCCGCACGAACTCTCTGGCGGACAGAAACAGCGCGTCGGCATTGCGCGCGCGCTGGCGGCAGAACCGCAAATTCTGCTATTTGATGAACCGACTTCCGCGCTCGATCCCGAACTGGTGCGCGAAGTGAACCAAACCATGCGCAGCCTGGCGCAGACCGGCATCACCATGATCATCAGCACCCACGACATCGCGTTTGCGGCGGGCGTGGCCGATCGGGTGGTGTTCCTGCAGGATGGCGCGCTGATTGAAGAAGGCCCGCCGACGATTCTGCAAAATCCGCAAACGCCGGCTTTTGCCACCTTCCTTGAACATGAAAATGCTGCGGAGGCGCCACATGCCAACGCGCTTTGAACTCACGGCACGCGAGCGCCTCGGCGATGCGCTGTTCCGCTATATGCAGGGCCAACCGGCCGATGCGCTGGGTAATGAACCCGATGCCAATCAGCAGGCGCTACGCCGCTTTCGTCTGTTACCGCGCGTGCTGCAGGGCAATGAAAGCATCGACACGCAGATTTTCCTGCACCAGCAAAACTGGTCCGCGCCGATTGGCGTCGGCGCGTTTGCCGGTGACCGTATTTTCCATGAAGAAGGGGTGCTGCCGATTGCGCGCGCCTGCAAACGTCTGCAACTGCCGCTGGTGATCTCCGAAGAGAGCGTCACAACGCTGGAGCAGATTGGCGCCGAGTACGATCGCTGCTGGCTGCAACTGCGCGCGGCGGGCAATGTCGGCCGCATCAACGCCTTGATCGACCAGGCCGCGCAGGCCGGATTCAAAAATATCGTGCTCACGGTGCTGGCGCCGGTGCATCCGGTGGCCGGGTTACAGCCCGGCGGCTTCTCTATCGGCGACGCCCTGAAACAGCGCGGCTGGCACACCATCGGCGGCACGCAGCCGGGTGTTGCGCCGATGCCCGCTTTCCCGGTGTGGCGCTGGCAGGAGATTGATGAGGTGGCGGCACACTGCGCCGATCGCCAGCTTCCGCTGTGGCTGAAAGGCGTTTTGCATCATGACGATGCGGCGCAGGCTGCGCAGCACGGCGTCAGCGGAGTGATTGCCTCAAACATCGGCCTGCGCCAGAGCGCGCGCTGGGCTACGCCGGTCGATCAGCTGCCCGATTTGCAGGCGGTGACGCGGCTGCCGCTGCTGCTGGATGGCGGCGTACGCTGCGGCAGCGATGCGGTGGTGGCGCGCTGTCTTGGCGCGTCGCTGTCGCTCAGCGTGCGCCCGATCATCAGTGCTTTAGTCGCCGGTGGCGAGAGTGCGGTGTTCGATCTGCTTTCCGGCTGGATCAATGAAGTTACGGCCATTAGTCATTGGTGCGGTGTCAGCGATATGGCGGCGCTGAACGGCAGCTTTATCACCGAGGAGCGCTACTGATGCAGACACTGATTTTCAACCAAGGCGATGCCAGCGAATCCCGCATCTATTACTGCGCGCACTATCTGGCGCACAGCCTCGGCCTGTTCGCCGCAGAGCAGCTGCAGGTGATCTTCACCACCAGCGAATCAGGCGGGCATACGGTACAAGGCGGCCAGGTTCCCGCAGTGCTGAATCGCGACGCCGATCTCACGCTGGGCGGCCCGATGGTGGTGATGAAGCATTTTCAGCAGCACGGCGCAGAGTTGCAGTGTTTCTGCGCCTCGGTGGCGGCCAATCCGTGGTTTCTTGCGGCGGCGCAGGCGCAGCCCGATTTTCAGCTCAGCGATCTGCGCGGCAAACGTGTGCTGGATGTCGGCAATGTCGGCACCGCCACGCTGACGTTCCGCTGGCTGCTGGCGCGTCACGGTTTGCAGGATGACGTTGAGCTGATCGCTGGCAGCGGCGATCAGGCGCGGGATTTCACCGCCGTGGCCCAGGGGGCAGCGGATTATGCGCTGCACGCCATGCATATGCTGGCGCCCGCCATCGCCGCCGGACAACTCCACAGCATCAGCAGCCTCGCCAGTTTGTGCGGCCACGTACCCTGGAGCGCCTACATCGCCCGCACCGATGTATTGCAGGAGAGAGCCGCCGCTTTCGCCGCCTTCTCCCGCGCCATTGCCCAGGCGCTGACGTGGATCGCCAACCATGACGCCACTGCACTGGCGCAACAGGTGCAGGCGTTTTACCCCGATTATCCGCGCGAGGCGCTGGTGCGCGGCCTCGCGGCCTATCAACAGGCCGGTGTCTTTGCGCCAGATAGCGTGATTCCGCGCGCTGAGTTTACGCATTTCAGCCAGCTGTTAACTGCTATCGGCTGGCTCGACTCTTCACAGCCGGTGCCGTACGCGGCGCTGGTGACGCAGGCAGGAGCAGAATGATGAAACAGCTGATTATTAATGGTTTGGTGGTGACAGAAACCCGCGCTGAACTGGCCGATCTGCTGATCGAAAACGGCAAGATCAGTGGCGTGTTATCGCCTGGCGCCATCACGCACGGCGTTGACGAGGTGATCGATGCACGTGGCTTGATCATCGTGCCCGGCGCGATTGACGTGCATACCCATTTCACCGGCTCGCACGATTTTCCCGAACAGGAGCTGCGTGAAGGCACGCGCGGTGCGGCGGCGCACGGCGTTACCACCATCGTCGAGATGCCGCATTCTCTGCCACCGGCCACATCGCTGGCTAACTTCAGCGCCAAAAAAAGCTGGCTGGCAGACAACTGCTCGGTGGATTACGCCCTGTGGGCTGGGTTAGATGGAAATAACGTGCATGAACTGGCGGCGCTGAATCAGGCCGGTGCGCTGGCCTTCAAAGCTTTCCTGTGCAGCGGCGCACCCAACGGCGACGCCACCGACGAGAAAGGTTTGCCGCGTCTCGACGATGACGGTCTGCTGCGCGCCATGCGCGAGCTGGCCACGTTCGACGGGCTGATTGGCGTGCACGCTGAGAATCACGAGATTTTGATCGGTGCTGGCAGCGAACAGCGCCGCGCCGGACGCAAAGATGCGCGCGCTCATGCGCTGGCGGGGCCGGAAATCGCCGAGATCGAAGCGGTGGGACGCGTGTTAGCGATTGCCGAAGAGACCGGCGCGCGCTGCCATATCGTGCACGTCAGCTCGGCGCGCGCGGCGGAAACCATCGTCGCCGCTAAAACCCGCGTACGCGCCAGCTTCGAAACCTGTCCGCACTATTTACTGCTCGACGAAGACGATTTGGTGCGCATCGGCCCCAACGCGCGCTGCGGCCCGCCAATCCGCCCACGTCCGGTGGTGGATGCGCTGTGGCAGGTGCTGCTGCGCGGCGATATCGACATGATCGCCTCTGACCATTGTCCGTACACGCCCGCACAAAAACAGGCGGGTGAAGCCAGCATCTGGGAGGCGGGCATGGGCCTGACCGGCGTGGAAACCCTCAGCCCGATGTTCTTCAGCGCGGCCCATATTGAACGTGGCGTGGCGCTCAGCGAGTTTGCGCGCATGACCGCCAGCGGCCCGGCCAAAGCCTTCCAGCTGTGGGGCAAAAAAGGGGCGATTGCGCCCGGCTTCGACGCCGATTTGGTGTTCTACGACGCCAGCCAAAGCTGGACGGTGCGCGGCGCCAATTTTCAGGGACTCGGCAAGTGGAGCGCATTTGAAGGGATGCGCTGTCAGGGTAGAGTGGTGCGCACATTGATTCGTGGCGTCACGGTATTCCAGGATGACCAGATGCAGGTTGAACCCGGCTTCGGTCAATTCGTGACCCGACAGGTTTAAACAGGATAAACAACATGGCAGGAAAACCCTCTACCGCTCGTCGTAAAAACAGCGCCCCGCTGGCGCAGGACGCGGCCACCGATAACAGCTGGAATAGCGCGCGTCCGCGCACGCTGGTCGATCACGCCGTGGATGCCATTCTCAGCGCCGCCTCGCGCGGCCTGATCCTGCCCGGCGACCGCATCGCAGAACCCGAGCTGGTGGCGAAACTCGGTATGAGCCGCGTGCCGATCCGCGAAGCGCTGCGCATTCTGGAGAGCCAGGGCATTGTCACCAGCGAGCCGTATAAAGGTATCCGCCTGATGGAGATTTCGCATCAGCGGCTGGAGCAGATTATCGATGTGCGCATCCCGCTGGAGACGCTGGCCTGTCGCCGGGCAATTGAGGCCGGACGCAACAGCGCTGAGCAGCTTAATCAGCTCTATCAGGGCGTGGCGCAGATGCAGGCGATGATGCAAAGCGATAACGTTTACGGTTTTGCCTCCGCCGATACCGATTTCCACCGCACGCTGTGTAGCTTCGCGCACAACCCGGTGCTGAGCAATTTGTGGGAGTCGATTGCCCGTCAGCTGACGGTGATTTTCGGCCTCTCCACCATGGGTAAATCGATGAGCGACATCATTGAGGAGCATCAGCGGCTGATTAATGTCTTTGCCGATGGCGACATCGCCAAAATGACCGACGAGGTTGAGAACCACATCCGCATTCAGGCGCTGGACGTGGATTACGAAACCCTGATAACACAGCGCCGACAGCACCGTTCCGCTCTCGGCTAATTTCGCCTTGCCTTTACACCAGGGAAAACACCATGAAAATCATTAACGTTGAGGCGTTTTACCTGCGCCTGCCAGTGATTGAGCAGCGCACCGACAGCTCTCAGGATGCGCTGCTGATCAAAATCACCACCGATGCCGGCATCACCGGCTGGGGCGAAGTGGATGGCAGCCCGTATGTCACCAAAGCCATCATTGAAGCGCCCTATTCGCACACCATGGTCACCGGCCTGAAGTCGCTGTTAATCGGCGAAAACCCGCTGGAAACCGGCCGTTTATGGAAGAAGATGCACAAAGCCACCCTCTATTACGGCCGCAGCGGCGCGGTACTACAGGCGATGGCCGGCATCGACATCGCCTTGTGGGACATCAAAGGTAAAGCACTCGGCAAGCCGATTGTTGAACTGCTGGGCGGCGCCATGCGCGACAAAATGCGCGTTTACTCCTCCAACATGTTCCAGTTCAGCGTGGAAGAGACGGTCGCGCGCGCGCAGCATGCGATGGATACCGGCCATAGCGGCGTGAAGTTTGGCTGGGAGCCGTTTGGCACTGACGAAGCGCTGGATCTGCGCTATCTCGACGCCCTGCGTAAAGCGATGGGCGACGATGTGGATCTGATGCTGGACGTCGGCCACGTGTGGGATGCCAAAACCACCATCCGCCGCAGCCAGCGCTATGAACACCTCAATCTGTTCTGGATTGAAGAGCCGCTGCATCCCGATAACTACGCCGGTTACGGCCAGGTTTCCGCCGCCTGCCAGCAGCATATCGCCGCCGGTGAGCAAGAGTGTTCGGTAACGGGTTTCCAGCGCCTGATAGATGAAGGCGGCATCGATATCGTGCAGATCGACCTGACGCGCACCGGCTTTACGCAGGCAATGGAGATCGCCAGCTACGCGCACAGCCGTGGACGCAAAGTGTGCAACCACAACTTCACCACCGACATTAATACCGCCGCCTCGCTGCATTTCCTGTGCGCGATTGAGAATGCGCTGGTGATGGAGTATTGCGTCGAGCCGGGCGAAATCAGCCGCTCGCTGGCGAAGAATCCGGTGCGCATCGCCGACGGTTACGCGTGGCTGCCGAGCGAGCCGGGCCTCGGCGTTGAACCCGACGAAGCGGTGATCGAGACGTTTTTGGTGCGTGATTAACCAGGTCGCCATTTATGGCGACCTGGTAACAGAGTGATCTGAATTACAACGCAAAAGGTTGTTGGCGCGCGGCTCACTGGCTACCCTTCTTCGCAGCCAATGCAAGAGGGTGCCATGCAGCAAAAAATTTACTGGATCGACAACTTACGTGCGGTTGCCTGCCTGATGGTGATCGTCATTCACACCACAACCTGGTACATCACCGGACCGATGGCGGTGACAGGCCTGAGCTGGGATGTGGCGAACCTGCTTAACTCAGCGTCACGCGTCTGTGTGCCGCTGTTCTTTATGATTTCAGGCTATCTGTTTTTCGGCGAACGCAGTGCACAAGGGCGGCATCTGCTGCGCATCGTGCTGTGCCTGCTGTTCTACAGCGCGGTGGCGCTGGCCTATATCACCTGGCTGACGCCGATCAGCGAAGGTCGATCGCTGCTCAAACTGCTGCAAAGACCGGTGTTCTATCACCTGTGGTTCTTCTTCGCCATTATCGGCATCTATCTGTTATCCCCGCTGATTCAGGTGAAAAGCGTGGCACCGCGCTATGTCGCAATACTGGTGATCGTGCTGGCGGTGCTGGCGAATCCGAATACCGTGAGCCAATCGCTGGGACCGTTCCACTGGCTGCCGGTGAATCTGTATGTCAGCGGCGACAGCATTTACTACCTGCTGTATGCGCTGCTCGGGCGTGCGATTGGCTGCATGGAGACCGACAAGCGCAGCATCAGCTGGCTGGCGGGATTGGGCTTTATGGCCTGCGTGATTGGCATTGCGCTCGGCACCAAACAGATGCTGAAAATCAACGGCGCGTTCAACGATACCTGGTATCTCTATTGTGGGCCGCTGGTGTTTATTGCCGCCATCAGCCTGTTGATTCTGTTCAAAAACACCCTGAATCAGCGCGCGCTGCCGGGGCTCGCCACCATCTCACGCTATTCCCTGCCGATCTACGGTTTTCACGCGCTGTTTATCCACTTTTTGCGTACTCATCACTACGACGACATGTCGCGCCCGTGGCTCGATTTGCCGTGGGTGATGGGCGTGACGCTGATCGGTAGCCTGCTGCTGGCGATGGGATTACAACGCGTGGATAAGCGTCATCTGGTGAGCTGATCGTCCCAGCGCTGGTGCGCGCGGCGCAGCTGGCGGGCCGAGGAGAATCCGGCGGCCAGCGCCGCTTTCTCCGCCGCTTCACCCTGCTGCTGGCGTTGCCGCGCAATCACTAAGCGCAGCTGTTCGTGGTATTCGCGCACGCTGATGCCCAGATGCTGGCGGAACAGGCGCGTCAGATGACGCTCGCTGACGTGCGCCCGTTCGGCCAGCGCGGTAAGCGACCAATCATGTTCGGGATGGGCAATCATCACATCCTGCGCGCGATGAATCGCCGGATGCATGTGATTGCGATAGCGCAGCCACGGCGACAGCTGCGGATCGTCGCCGGAACGGCGGAACCACACCACCATTTCGCGCGCCACTTTCAGTGCCTGCGGCGCGCCGCACAGCCGATTGATGAGATGCAGCGCCAGATCGATGCCCGCAGTAATGCCCGCGCTGGTCCAGATGCCGACATCTTCGACGAAAACCCGGTTATCTTTTACCAACGCCGCTGGCGCTGCCGCTTTCAGGCGCGGTAACACATCATGATGCGTGGTGCATTGGATGCCATTCAGCAACCCCGCCTGCGCTGAAAGCAGTGCGCCGGAACAGATGCACACCAGCGTGATGCGCTGATCGGTAATCGCCGCCTGCTGCTGGCGCAGCCAGTCACGCGCTATCGCGGCCGGTGCGGTATCGAAACAGACGCGCGAATCGTGTACGCCAGGCACCACCAGCAGGCTGTTTGCCGGCAGTTGCGCGGGCAAGGGCGCGATGTCGGCGAGGGTCATGCCGGTGGAGCACAGCACGCTTGGCTGCGGGCCGATGTAGTGCAGCGCGAAGTGGCCGTCGGCCAGCTGCAGGGTTTCAGCGGGGCCAGTGAGATCCAGCGCCATCACGCCGGGAAGCACGAGAAAGAAGACGGACTGCGGCATGGTGAGCTCCGGTTGGGTTTGGTGTGTTTTTCCCCCTCACCCTAGCCCTCTCCCGCAAGCGGGAGAGGGAACCGATCGAGCTAATAACTCCCTCTCCCGTTTACGGGAGAGGGTTGGGGTGAGGGCAAATCAGGCCATTACATTTAACACAAAACCCCAATCATACCCGATAAAAACTCCAACACCCTGCCAAATCCAGCCATCACTCTCCCACATCAAGACATCAACGGCTGCAACTGCTGATACAAGCGCGCAAACACCTCGCGCTGTGGCTGATACGCCTGATGCCGCGCCGCATCCGGTTGATGCCGCTGCGCCAGTTCCAGCGACGGCCATTCGCTCGCCGGATCAACCGCCAGCTGCGCCAGTCGCGCCGCACCCAGCGCCGGGCCGACTTCGCCGCCGTGACAATAATCCAGCGTTTGCCCGCTGATATCCGCCAGCATCTGACGCCAGTACGCACTTCGCGCGCCGCCGCCAATCAGCATCACGGTTTTCGGCTGCACGCCACACTCATGCACCGCATCCATGCCTTCGGCCAGCGCGAAGCCCACGCCCTCCAGCACCGCGCGCGCCAGTTCTGGCCGGCCATGCTGATGCGTTAAACCAAAGAATGCGCCCTGCGCCTGCGGATTGTTATGCGGCGTGCGCTCGCCAGAAAGATAGGGCAGGAACCACACTGGCGGCACATCGCTGCGCGCTTTTTCCGCCTCACTCAGCAGTTGCGGCACATCGGCGCAGCCGGTTAGCGCCGCCGCCCAATCGAGGCAGGAAGCCGCGCTGAGAATCACCGACATGAGATGCCAGCGCTGCGGCAGCGCGTGGCAAAAGCTGTGCACCGCACGCTGTGGATTGCTGAGATAGCCGTCGCTCACCAGGAAATAGACGCCCGACGTGCCGAGCGACAGCATGCCTTGTCCCGGCTCAACCATGCCGACACCCACCGCGCCCGCCGCGTTATCGCCACCGCCCGCCACCAGCGGCACGCTTGGCATGCCCCAGCGCGCGGCGACATCTGGCAACAAGGTGCCGGTGATCTGATTGCCTTCAAACAGTTGCGGCATCTGGCTGCGTTGCAAATCGCAGGCGTTGAGCATCTCATCGCTCCAGTCGCGCTGCGCCACATCCAGCCACATCGTTCCCGCCGCGTCCGACATGTCGCTGGCGAACTCACCGCTCATGCGCAAGCGCAGATAATCCTTTGGCAGCAGCACTTTAGCTACCTGAGCAAAAATTTGCGGCTCATGCTGTTTTACCCACAGCAGCTTAGGCGCGGTAAAGCCAGGCATCATCAGGTTGCCGGTGATGCGACGCGAATCCGGCACGCGCTTCTCCAGTTCCTGACACTGCTCGCCGCTGCGCCCGTCATTCCACAAAATCGCCGGACGCAGCACCCGATTCTCGCTATCCAGCAAGGTGGCACCGTGCATCTGCCCGCTCAGGCCAATCGCCTTCACGCCGCTGAGATCGTGCTGCTGGGCCAGCGCCTGCATGGCACGATCGGTAGCCCGCCACCAGCTTTCGGCATCTTGCTCGCTCCATAACGGCTGCGGCCGCGACACCTCCAGCGGCGCACTCTCCACTGCAATCACTTTGCCGTGCGCATCCAGCAATACCACTTTCACGCCGGAGGTGCCTAAATCGATGCCGATAACCATGCTGCGCTCCTGAAAAGTCAAAAATCAAACAAGTAGTGATTCACCAGATTCTCCAGCTGTTCCTGGCGTCCACTGCGATGCTGTGGATTAAATTGCTGTTGCTGCGCCTGTTCCGCCAGCGCGGCAAGGGAAAATTCTCCCTTCAGGATCTGCTGTCCGAACTCGCCGTTCCAGCCGCTGTAGCGCTGCGCCACACGCCTATCCAGCTCGCCATCCGCCACCATGCGTGCCGCGACTTTCAACGCCAGCGCCATGGTATCCATTGCGCCGATATGGCCGTAGAACAGGTCGTATTTATCGGTGCTCTGGCGGCGGACTTTGGCATCAAAGTTTAAACCGCCGGTAGTAAATCCGCCCGCTTTGATAATTTCGTACAGCACCAGCGCATTCTCTTCGACGCTGACCGGGAACTGGTCGGTATCCCAGCCACACTGCATGTCGCCACGGTTAGCATCCACCGAGCCAAAAATGCCCAGCGCAATGGCCGTTGCGATCTCATGATGGAATGAGTGCCCCGCCAGCGTCGCATGGTTGGCTTCCACATTCACTTTGATCTCTTTCTCCAGCCCGAACTGCTTCAGGAAGCCATAAACTGTCGCGACATCATAGTCATACTGATGTTTCGTCGGCTCCTGTGGCTTGGGTTCAATCAGCAACATGCCGTGGAAACCGATCTTATGTTTGTGCTCCACCACCATCTGCATAAACCGGCCAATCTGCTCGCGCTCCTGACGCAGGTCGGTATTCAGCAGGGTTTCATACCCTTCACGCCCGCCCCACAGCACATAGTTCTCGCCGCCCAGAGTTTGCGTGGCCTGCATGGCGCTGCACACCTGGCTGGCGGCCCAGGCAAAAATTTCCGGATCCGGATTGGTCGCCGCACCCGCACCGTAACGCGGATGGGTAAAGCAGTTGGCGGTTCCCCACAGCAGTTTCACGCCGGTTTCCTGCTGTTTTTCCAGTAATTTATCGGTCATCACCGCGAAGTTTTCACGATAGCTTTTCAGCGAATCGCCTTCCGGTGAGACATCCACATCGTGGAAGCAGTAATAAGGCACATTCAGTTTATGGAAGAACTCAAAGGCGACATCGGCCTTTTGCTTCGCCAGCTCAAGCGCATCACCCGGCTTCTGCCACGGACGATCAAACGCGCCAACGCCAAACATATCCGCGCCGTTCCAGCAGAAGGTATGCCAGTAACAGGCTGCAAAGCGCAGATGCTCCGCCATGGTTTTACCGAGAATCACCTCGTCCGGGTTGTAATGACGAAACGCCAGAGGATTGCGGGTATTACTCCCTTCATAACGAACGCGATCAAGCTGGTCGAAATAGGCGTGCATAGTTAGCTCCTTAGCATGAGGACCCGAATGGTCAGCTTTGAGCGGTTATTGTGATGATGTAATTTACTGCTGCTCAATTACGATATTTAACACTCAACGTAAGATAATTATTATTTGTGCGCCAGCTCGCAAAATAATGTCGTTATTTTCATTCAGCCTCTCTCACGTCGTTTTTTCTGAAAGCGTTGAAATATCGATCGCGCTCATAAAATCGCAAATAAACCAAAAAACGTAATAGCCGGATAAAAATCAGTAATTGATGTCATCTGAAACTCAGGGCAACAATTCATCGGCCTGGTTATCAGCCTTACAACGACAACAGCCTCAACCTACAGGATTAATACCATGAACATGAAAAAATCACTGTTGGCCGCCTGCGCGGCTCTGGCCCTGTTTAGTCACGCGGGTAGCGCTAAAGAAGTCAAAATCGGTATGGCTATTGATGATTTACGTCTGGAACGCTGGCAAAAAGATCGCGATATCTTTGTTAAACAAGCCGAATCACTGGGCGCCAAAGTGTTTGTGCAATCGGCCAACGGCAACGAAGAAACGCAGATGTCGCAAATTGAAAATATGATTAATCGCGGCGTCGATGTATTGGTCATCATTCCTTATAACGGCCAGGTTTTAAGTAACGTGGTGGCGGAAGCGAAACGTGAAGGCATTAAAGTGCTGGCATATGACCGCATGATAAATAACGCCGATATTGATTTTTACATCTCATTCGATAATGAAAAAGTGGGCGAGTTACAGGCCGAAAGTATTGTGAAGCAAGTACCAAAAGGTAATTACTTCCTGATGGGCGGCTCGCCGGTGGATAATAACGCGCGCCTGTTCCGTGCCGGTCAGATGAAAGTGTTAAAACCTTATATTGATAATGGCAGCATTAAAGTGGTCGGCGATCAGTGGGTTGATGCGTGGCTGCCGGAAAATGCGCTGAAAATAATGGAGAACGCCTTAACGGCAAACAGCAACCATATTGATGCCGTTGTGGCGTCGAATGATGCCACCGCAGGCGGTGCGATTCAGGCATTAAGCGCGCAGGGACTTTCCGGCAAAGTCGCGATCTCCGGCCAGGATGCCGATCTCGCCGCCATCAAACGCATTATGAACGGCACGCAAACCATGACGGTTTACAAACCCATCACTGAACTGGCGACTGAAGCAGCCAAAATCGCGGTGGAACTCGGTGACGACAAACAACCCGCCAGCAACAGCAAGCTGAATAATGGCCTGAAAGATGTGCCATCGCGCCTGCTGAATCCTATTCCGGTGAACAAAGACAACATTGAAAGCACGGTAGTCAAAGACGGCTTCCACAAGCAGAGCGAACTCTGAGGCGCGAGCCCGTAAAGGAGAGAGGCCGATGTTGCTGGAAATGAACCATATCACCAAGCGTTTCGGCGCGGTGAAAGCTCTGGATGACGTGAGCCTGCAGCTGGAAGCCGGTGAAGTGATGTCGCTGTGCGGCGAAAACGGCTCGGGGAAATCGACCCTGATGAAGATCCTGTGCGGGCTGTATCCGCACGGTGACTTTGAAGGCAGTATCCATTTTGCGGGCGACGAGATTCAGGCGCAGACCATTCGTGATACCGAACGCAAAGGGATCGTGATCATCCATCAAGAGCTGGCGCTGGTGCGGCAGCTGACGGTGATGGAGAACATTTTCCTCGGCGCAGAGCTGGGACGTTTCGGCATGGTGGATGATGAAACCATGACGTTGCGTTGCCAGCAGCTGCTGGAGCGGGTCAAGCTGCAGGTATCGCCGGATACGCGCGTCGGCGAACTGGGATTAGGCCAGCAACAGCTGGTGGAGATTGCACGCGCCTTGAATAAACAGGTGAGCCTGCTGATCCTCGACGAACCGACCTCTTCACTCACCGAACAGGAAACGGAGGTGCTGCTTAGCATCATCAAAAACCTGCGCGAACATGGCATCGCCTGCATCTACATTTCGCACAAACTCAACGAGGTAAAAGCGATTTCGGACACCGTCTGCGTGATCCGCGACGGTCAGCATATCGCGACCCGCGCGGCCGCCGGGCTAAGTGAGGATGACATCATCACCATGATGGTCGGACGCGAGCTGACGGCGCTCTATCCGCATAGCCCACACGAGATTGGCGAAACCGTGTTGCAGGTGGAGAACCTCACGGCGTGGCATCCCATCAACCGCCATATCCGCCGGGTGGATAACGTCTCTTTTAGCCTGAAGCGCGGCGAAATTCTTGGCATTGCCGGGCTAGTTGGTGCCGGGCGAACCGAAACCGTGCAGTGTCTGTTTGGCGTTTGGCCGGGACGCTGGCAGGGCGATATTCATATTAACGGCAAGAAAGTCCGTATCAAGGACTGCCGCGCCGCCATCGCGCACGGCATCGCGATGGTGCCGGAAGATCGCAAAAAGGATGGCATCGTGCCGCTAATGGGCGTGGGCAAAAACATCACGCTGGCCGCGCTGGACCAATTTAGCCCCCGGCTTTCGCTGCTGGATGACGCGCAGGAACAACAGGCAATTTATCAGGCCATTGCGCGCCTGAGGGTGAAAACCTCGTCGGCAGAACTGCCGATTGGTCGCCTGAGCGGCGGCAATCAACAGAAAGCGATCCTCGCTAAATGCCTGCTGCTCAATCCAAAAATCTTAATTCTTGATGAGCCTACACGCGGCATTGATGTGGGCGCGCGCCAGGAAATCTATCTGCTGATCAATTCGCTAGTGCAGCAAGGGATTGCGGTGATTGTCATTTCGTCTGAGCTGCCCGAAGTGCTGGGCCTGAGCGATCGGGTTTTGGTGATGCATGAAGGCAAAATCAAAGCCGATCTGATTAACGATAACCTGACTCAGGAGCAGGTGATGGAAGCCGCCCTGCGGAGTGAACACTATGTTTAAGACCGAAAGTACGCAACGCGGCCTCACTACGCCGGGTAAAGGTGCGCCAGGTAAATTCTCGCTGCCAAATCTGCAGGTGCTGGTGATGCTGGGTGCGATTGTGCTAATCGCCCTGTTCTTCACCTGGACCACCGACGGTGCCTGGCTCAGCGCACGTAATGTTTCCAACCTGCTGCGCCAGACCGCCATCACCGGCATTCTTGCGGTCGGCATGGTGTTCGTCATTATCTCTGCGGAGATCGATCTCTCGGTGGGTTCGATGATGGGGTTGCTCGGCGGTGCTGCAGCTATCTTTGACGTCTGGCTCGGTTGGCCGCTGCCGCTCACCATCGTCGTGACTTTGGTGATGGGTTTGCTGCTCGGCACCTGGAACGGCTGGTGGGTGGCTTATCGCAAAGTTCCGTCGTTTATTGTCACGCTGGCGGGGATGCTGGCGTTTCGCGGCATTCTGGTCGGCATCACCGATGGCACCACGGTAGCGCCTACCAGCCCGGCGATGTCGCAGATTGGCCAAAGCTATCTGCCTGGCGGGATCGGATTTGGCTTCGGCTTTGCTGGCCTGGCGCTGTTTATCCTCTGGCAATGGCGCTTGCGTCTGCGTCGCCAACAGCTTGGTCTGGCGCAAACTTCCGTCAGCGGTGCGCTGGTGCGACAGGTCGTCACCGCTGTTCTGGTGTTAGGCGCGATCTGGCTGCTCAACGATTATCGCGGCGTGCCAACGCCGGTCTTGCTGCTGGCGCTGCTGCTGCTCGGCGGCATGTTTATGGCGACGCGCACGGCCTTTGGTCGCCGGATTTATGCCATCGGTGGCAACCTGGATGCCGCGCGCCTTTCCGGCATTAATGTGGCCCGCACCAAGCTGGCGGTTTTCGCCATCAATGGCGTGATGGTGGCGATTGCTGGCCTGATCCTGAGCTCACGCCTTGGCGCGGGTTCGCCTTCGGCAGGCAACATTGCCGAGCTGGATGCTATCGCCGCCTGTGTGATTGGCGGCACCAGCCTGGCGGGCGGCGTTGGCTCGGTGGCGGGCGCGGTCATCGGCGCCTTTATCATGGCGTCGCTGGATAACGGCATGAGCATGATGGATGTCCCGACCTTTTGGCAGTACATCGTCAAGGGCGCCATTCTGCTACTGGCGGTGTGGATGGATACTGCGACGCGCCGCCGGGTGTAATCGCGTGGGGGATCACAATGTGGCGCAAATTCTTTCTGCTGTCCGTCGTGCCATGCTATGCAAGGTGCTGTCGATTTAGGAGAGTGCGCCACGATGCATGAGAAACGCTTTCGCATTACGTTGCTGTTCAACGCCAATAAGGTCTATGACCGCCAGGTGGTTGAGGGTGTCGGTGAGTATTTACAGGCATCACAAACGGATTGGGACATTTTCATTGAAGAGGATTTTCGTTGCCGCATCGACAATATCCGTGAATGGCTGGGCGATGGAGTTATTGCGGATTACGACGATCCCATGATTGAAAAACTGCTGGCGAACGTGTCGGTGCCGATAGTTGGCGTTGGCGGATCGTACCATCAGCCGCAGGACTATCCGCCGGTGCATTACATCGCCACCGACAACGCCGCGCTGGTCGAGAGCGCCTTTTTGCATTTGAAAGAGAAAGGCGTGAACCGCTTTGCTTTCTATGGCTTGCCCGCAGCCAGCGGCAAACGCTGGGCGCAAGAGCGTGAACATGCGTTTCGCCAGCTGGTAGCGCGCGAGCGTTATCAAGGCGTGGTTTATCAGGGCATGGAAACAGCGCCGGAAAATTGGCAGCACGCTCAAAACCGTCTGGCTGACTGGCTGCAAACCCTGCCGCAGCAAACCGGCATCATCGCCGTCACCGATGCCCGCGCACGCCATCTGCTGCAGGCCTGTGAATATCTCAAAATTCCGGTGCCGGAAAAGCTCACGGTGATCGGGATTGATAACGAGGAACTGACGCGTTATCTGTCGCGCGTAGCGCTCTCGTCCGTGGCGCAGGGTTCACGCCAGATGGGTTATCAGGCGGCAAAACTGCTGCATCACCTGCTGGATAATCAGCCTCTGCAACTGCAACGAATTCTGGTACCACCGGTAAAAGTGATTGCGCGCCGCTCCACCGATTTCCGCTCCTTGCACGATCCTGCGGTGATTCAGGCAATGCATTACATCCGCTTCAACGCCTGCAAAGGCATTAAAGTTGAACAGGTGCTGGATGCCATCGGCATCTCGCGATCGAATCTGGAAAAACGCTTCCGTGATGAAACCGGCGACACCATTCACGCCATGATTCACCGCGAAAAACTGGAGAAAGCGCGCGAGCTGCTGGCGTGTTCTTCGCTGAGCATCAATGAGATCTCACAAATGTGTGGTTACCCGTCGCTGCAATATTTCTATTCGGTGTTTAAAAAGAGTTACGCCAATACGCCGAAGGAGTATCGGCAGCTTCACGGTGAAAACGTGCTGTGACGCACGGCTGAGATCAAGAATTCCGCCGTGATTGTCGCTATACTCCTGCGGCATCTTCAAAGGAAGATCGTCGTCTCCGGTGAGGCGGCCGGATTTCAAATCCGGTTAGGGCCGCCAGCGGTCCTGGGCAGGTTCGACTCCTGTGATCTTCCGCCACTTTTATTACACACATCAAGAATTGCCTTGCCCTGACCAGCGTTAATATACTTTTTCACCGCATCCCGTTATAGCTTCTTAAGCTGACAAATGAACTGAAATAAAAACGTCGCGAAAATCAGAAATAAAATTTTGCGCTGCCCTTTCTGCCGCCATTCGTTAAATACTAAAAAAGCACTATTGTAAACCTTTATTATCTTACGCCGATAGACTTAAATTTCACTGGCTTACTAACTTTATTTAAATCGATTAAGATTACCATGCTCATCAAAATAAACCTTAATTTTTATTTTTTCTTCGGCATTGGACTATCTTTATTAACATCTATCATATCGAGGTTATATAAATCAAAGTTTATGTATTCCCTTGATGTTGTTGGAGACTTGTATAGTCTTGGCTTACCATAGATAAATACAAAGGCTGTAGGCTTACTTATAGAAGATATTGAAGAAATCCTTTTGGTCACTAATTTTTTAATCGGATATTTCTCGATTAATTTATCACCAATAAATAGAGTAACAGGTAAAAGTACCCCGGACTTGTTTTTAAGACATTTTTTAAACTTTACTTTATATCCATTTTCATGCCTATCTACATAAGCCCAACCATAATATATCAAGCTATGCTCAGGTAAACTCTCAAAATCTTGCTCCCAAATTAACTTAAAGAATGAAGGGTAAGGGATGCTACTTCCACTTATATTTATAACTCTGTTACCAACTGTTTTATCCGCAGAGTATCTGAGAAATCTACTGACAGTTGTTCTAACCGAATAGATGCTACTAATAAAACCGGTTTGCTTAATATTATATTCTATCGATTTACTTTTATAGCTTCTCTTTTCGTTTACATCTTCTTCAATATTATTTTTTTTATCTTTCACATCATAATACGAATCAGGTCTTGCTAGAAAAAATGAATCGACCACTGATAAATCAACAGACTTTTTATCATTATTACCTTCACTAGTAATAACCTCCAATATTTTCAGCGGGATTTTATTGAAAACCTCACAATTTTCACCATATTCTCCATATACCCTAAAATGAGGTACAACTCTCATGTTATGGGTTTCTTCATCGATATTTGCGCACGTCACTTGGGCATTACAACTATCGCCAGGACAAATGAAAGCTTTTTTGTTAGTTATTAGGCCTGACCAGTAAAACTCATAAGCTTTATCAGCATCAATAAAATCTTCTATTTCTAAAGAGTAGGCAACATCTAAAGACATAACTAATCCTTGTAGTTTCATAAAGATAAAAAGAAATTTAATTTATACCGTTTAAATCATGAGCGATCAACCATTAATAGCCCTAACATGCCAATTATAATACATATTAAACACAAGAAGTTTATCACCAAAGCTAATTAAATTATCGGGATATAAAACCATTAAACCAAAAAAAATTAAGCATAAGCTTTTAATAAAACAAGTAATGTACTCATTAACCACGTCAGACTTTGGGTCTTGATGGGCGTATTAATTAATACTATATCTATAACTTCTGTGATCTTCCGCCTTTAATTTTATCCCCTACCGCTAACTTAATAATCCCGCCCCCACATTCACCGACAATCCCAAAATCGCCAGATTGAATACAAACGAAATAACCGACTGTAATAGAGCGATTTGCCGCATATCCGTGGTGCCCGTTGCCACATCGGCGGTTTGCGAAGCTACCGCGATGGTGAAAGAGAAGTAGAGAAAATCCCAGTATCCCGGCTGCTCGGGCTTTTCAGGAAAGATCATCGGCGTGACATCCTTGCTGCGCCGCAGATAGTGATGATGCGCGTAATGCATGGCGAATGACGTCGGAAGCAGCGCCCAGGAAACCACCAAGGTTGCCGCGGTCAGCAGCAGATGCAGCACGCGTGGCGTTCCCGTCAGGCTCTTCAGCGTGGTGAGTTCCATCAGAATCGCCAGAATGCTGACCAGGCAGGTGAGCGTCACCATACTCAACACCAGCGTCGCGCTTTCATCCTCGATTTTCGCAATATGCGGAATGTCTTTGGCCTCGGTGCCTAACATGCGCAGCCACAGAAATGCGAGATAGAGCCATGCCAGTACGTTCCAGCCAATCAGCAGACGCTGCAACATGCCCAGATGCGCAGGCAGGAAGAAATAACAGGCCACGCCAGCGACAATCGAAATCAACAAACGCAGGCGCGCACGAAGATAATGCATCAGAGAAAGGCTCATGGTGTCAGAGGCTTAGTGAAGGAGGGTGGATAGGTTAACTGTAGACGCTGATAAAGAGGTTGTAATTGCGGAGCACCCCAACCGTTTACCAAATCTGCTGCGCTGCAGTTGATAAAATAATCGCCAATCGACTAATGAGCTTCATTGCGTCTCTCTGGCATACTGTGCACCAGATCCTAAAAGAGCGGAGGCGACATGTCAGAGGAGCAATCCACACCATCACCAGCAGGCGAATTTGTCATGTTTGCGAGCGGCGATGGGAAAGTGCGGGTTGAATGTCGCTTCGAGCAGGAATCGCTTTGGCTTTCGCAAGCATCAATCGCCACCCTTTACCAAATCACGCCGCAAGCCATTACACAGCACATTAAAGCGATCTATGACGAAGGCGAACTTGAACAAAACGCAACCTGTAAGTCTTACTTACAAGTTCAACAGGAAGGAACTCGTCAAGTCAGCCGCAATACCCTTCATTACAATCTGCCAATGATTCTCGCTATCGGTTATCGCGTCCGCTCTGCTCGCGGTACTCAGTTCCGCCAATGGGCAACGCAAACCCTGCAAGAATATTTGATTAAGGGATTTGTGATGGACGATGAGCGGCTGAAAAATCCGCCGGTTGGTTCATCCGCAGTACCTGACTATTTCGATGAGATGCTGGAGCGTATTCGCGACATTCGCGCCAGTGAGCGTCGGATGTATTTACGCGTTCGCGAGATTTTTGCCTTAGCGGCTGACTATCAACCTTCCCTCAAAGAGACCACGCAGTTTTTTCAAACCATTCAGAACAAATTGCACTTTGCCTGTACCGGTTATACCGCTGCCGAGCTGATTCATTTGCGCGCCAACGCCAGCCAACCTCATATGGGTTTGACCCGTTTCAAAGGTGAAGAGGTGCGCAGAAGCGATGTCACCGTGGCTAAAAATTATCTGGTTCAGGACGAAGTGAGCGAGCTTAATCGCGTGGTCACGATGTGGCTGGATTTCGCAGAAGATCAAGCGCGCCGCCGCCAGCAGATTTTTCTTCGCGATTGGCAGAGCAAACTCGATCAATTTTTGCAGTTTAACGATCGCGATGTGCTGCAAGGTGCAGGTTCAATCAGTAAGAAAATGGCCGATGAAAAAGCGCAAGCTGAATACGGTCAATTCGCCGAGCAACAGCGTCGTTTAAAAGAGGCAGAAGGTGAAAACAACATTGCCGGTCTGCTGCAGTGGCAGACAATCCCTAAGAAATCGAAATGATCGCCGCTGGGCCGCATCCCGCCCTTTCACTCCTCAACTTATACACACCCACGCTTTACTTCCCCACCTATCTCCGCCACTTTGCTCCTTCATCGCATTGTGGAGCCAGGCATGCTAATCCATCCAACCGATACTCTGACTTTTTCCGGCAATCCGCGTCAGGCTGAGCTGCGTCAGCGCCTACTGGAGCCGGATGCGCCGAAAGTGATTGCCGCTGCGTTAGCGAAACAGCTGGACCGTGAAACCTTCACCCATCGCCACGCTGCGGGGCAACTCTTCTGTTTGAAGCAGGGATTGATGACGGTGAAAACGCCGTCGGGTATTTTCGCCAATCCGCCGCGACTGGTTGGCTGGATTCCGCCCTACTTTGAACATGCGATCATCGGGCCGGGCCCGGTGCTTGGCTGGACAGTATTGGTGGACGACGCGCTGGCCGCACCCTTGCCGGATCATCCCGTCCTGCTTTCCTGCCCGTCGGTGCTGGAGCCGCTGGCGGAAAGACTGGCAACCTTGTCGCCCGATCACTGGGGCAGCGCGCGCTACCATCGCCTGTGCGAGGTGTTCCTGGATGAGTTATATGAATCGACCGAACATCCGCTGACGTTACCGCTGCCAGCAGAACCGCGCTTGCTGCAGATTGCGCGCCTGTTGATGGACGATCCCTCCGATACACGCACCGGGCCCGAACTGGCGCGCTGGGCGGGACTCAGTCCGCGCAGCCTCAGCCGTCATTGGGCCAGCGCGGTCGGCATGAGCTTGACGCGCTATCGCCAGGTTTCACGTTTACTCAAATCACTGGAAGGATTGGCCGCGGGCAAAAGTGTGCAGCAAGTGGCGTGGCAGGTCGGATTCGACAGCGTTAGCAGCTATATTAGCGCTTTTCGCAGCGCGTTTGGCTCAACACCCGGCAAATACTTTACGCCGCCAGTCGACTCTGCGGATGCAAAAACAGCAAACTAGCGGGCCCGTCAATGTCCGGCAAACTGTGCAGATATTTGCGACGGAACGCGCCTGGCGGCAGGTCGAACATGCGGCGGAAGGTGCGGCAGTAAGTTTGCTGCGAGTCGAAGCCATATTTGATGGCGATATCCATCAGCGGCATATTGCTGTTCAACAGCGCAATCACCGAAACCGTTAACTTGCGCTCGCGAATATAGGTACCCAGCGCGACGCCGGTGTAACTGCGAAACAGTCGCTGCAGATGCCACTGCGAATACCCCGCGCGGCGCGCTACGGTTTCCAGAATGAGTTTCTGCTCAATGTTGTCCTCAATCCAGAGCATCAGTTGCTGCATAAAGGCGGCGTGCATATCCATCTTTCCTCCTGATGTCGAAATGAATACCGTGATACCGATAAATCGTCGCACATCCCGTAGCGGCGCGATTTATCGCGCAATAAATTGCGCCGCTACGATCAGTGCGCTCTGAAATTTCGGTGTCAGCGATTAACTGATAAGCATTATAAGAAGACGTTAGCTGGCTATGTGATGGTCAAAAGCCAATAAATAACGATAACTCGCCAATTTATGGCTGTTCCTACAGCTAGGACTCTTCGGCATCTTGTAGCCAAATGCATCATGTAATATTGTTAGTTACATGAAATGATACTTTGAGATGAAAAGGAGAATGTATGAGCAGCTTAATAATATCGAACCTGTCAATATGCCTGGCGATCGCACTGGCATCGGCCAGTATTTCCATGACAATTACCCAAACTGAGCTATTCGCGGGATTACGCGCATGGACCGCTAAAAAGAACGCATTATTGGGTCACTTGTTTCATTGCTTCTATTGCATGAGCCACTGGGTGGTATTTTTCGGCATGGTGGTTTATCACCCTGATTTATTACATAGCGGAATGGCAATTGCTGACTGGCTGATGACAGCATTTATCACCCTCACGCTAACAACCTTTATTAATGGTTTGATGTTTAAGGTTTTCCAGGCGGCCATTACTACGCACGTCATGAAGCATGAAGCACAAATCACCTTACAAAAACAGGATTAACCGATGTGATGAATAGCCGGGAAAAATCGGTTATTCACTGCATTTAGGGAAGGTATTGGACGGGAGGCCAAGTTTAGCCATTTTACTCAGATAATCGTCGCTAATATCGGCAACAGTAATTTGGCTAAAGCGCTTCAACAACAGCGCTTCCGCTTCGCTAAGGGTTTGATCGAGTTGCGCATCAACGGCATGCTCAACCAGACAAGGCGAGGGCTCCGCAGCCGGACCAATGCTAAACAGCGCTGGTGCGCCGATTGCCTGATAAACATCCAGCAGGGATATTTCCGTTAACGCCACACGCAGCTCCCATCCACCACCGTGCCCTTTTTCTGACACCACATACCCTTTATCACGCAGGCCGGACATCATCCTGCGCACCACCACCGCATTAGTGCCCAACATTTTAGCCATCGTTTCTGAAGTGGCGCGTTTAACGTGCCGATCCAGATGTATCAGTGCGTGCAACGAGCGGGACAAGCGATTATCGCGCGGCATAAATCATTCCTCTAAAATTCACCACACTCTAACAAAGGAGTGAAGTGGCAACAATTTATCGCGCTATCATCGAGTCAAAAGCTTAATCATCAGCGTTTACGGATATGACACGAAAATATCAAGGAGAACACCATGAAAGGAATTTACTCCGCGCAGAGGAGCGATTTCGAGGCGATAACCACGGTATGGGAAGCCTCGGTGCGGGCGACGCATCATTTCCTGCAAGATGCGGATATCCGCGCTCTGCGCCCGTTGGTGCGCGAGCAATATTTGCCGATGGTTGAGCTGCGTGTTTATCGCGATGAACAACAGAACATCGTCGGTTTTCTCGGCGTGGCGGATAATCGGCTGGAGATGCTGTTTGTCGCGCCGCAAGTGTTTGGTCTCGGCATAGGCAAACAGCTACTGCGCTTCGCCATCGAACAAATGAATGTCACCGAACTGGATGTGAACGAGCAGAATCCGCAGGCGCTGGGTTTCTATCAGCATCAGGGATTTGTTATCACCGGCCGCTCGCCGCTGGATGGTCAGGGAAATCCTTTTCCGCTGCTTCATCTGCGCTATGCGCCGTGATTTAAATGGTCGCGCCCATTGAAAGGCGATAATGCAGGTCGACCTGCTCGATGGTGGGCTGCTGGTTGATCTTTTTCAGGATGATCTCCGTCGCCACTTTTCCCATCTCAAAGCGCGGCGTGATCACGCTAGCTAAGCGTGGCGTGGTTGCCTGACCAATTTCCAGCCCGTGAAAACCGGCAATCGCCATCGCTTGTGGCACGGCAATGCGCGCCGCCTGACACTCCTGCAGTACGCCAACCGCCAGATCGTCATTGGTACAAAGAATCGCATCCATCTCCGGATAGAGCTGGCGCGCCAGCGTCATCATGCCGGTGCCAATCGATACCGAAGAGACCTTGTTCGGCACAATCCGGCCCGCAGGCAACCCGGCCGCTTCAACCGCATCGCGATAACCGGCGTAGCGTTGCTCATCACGGCGATCGGACATCGAACCAAAATAGATAACGCGCTGTTTGCCGCTGGCCAGCAGCATCGCCGTCATGTCGTAGCCGGCGCGATAGTTGTCGAAACCCACATTGATGCGTCCACGCGCCTCGGTCAGCCCCATCACTTCCGCCACCGGAATGTTGGCGGCGTTTAGGTATTTTTCTGCGCGCACAGTGTGCACAGATTCGGTCAGGATCAGCCCTTTGATGTTAAAGGCCAGCACCGTGGCGATCTGCTCCTCTTCACGCTGGGCGTTGTAGTCGTAATTGACCACCAGCGTTTGATAACCGTGCGCGCTGGTCACCGATTCAATACCCGCCAGCAAGTCGGCAAAGATTTGATTGTTAAAAGAAGGAATTAACACGCCGATGCGCGGTGGGTTCTGTTTGGTCGCTGCGACATTTTCGCTATCCGCGACGTAGCCAATTTCGGCAATCACGCTGGCGATTTTCTCCGCCGTTTCCGTTTTGACCTTTTCCGGCGTGCGCAGATAGCGACTTACCGTCATTTTGGTGACGCCCGCCAGGGTAGCAATATCGTCCAGAGTGATGCGCTGCGTTTTCATTACGGCGTCCGCAAAGAGGGGCTGATAATCAACGTATTATGCCCGTTGCCTGTTAAAAAATGAAACGCACCCGTGCGCTCAGTCGGGTGAAATAAACCCGGCAAACCCGCGTGTTTAACAGAATGAAAATTCCAATAAAAAGCAAATTTTGCAATGCCCTTACAAAGTGAATTGATGAAAAACCTATCATTTCATTGGGCTATAAGCATACCCCTGACGACTTATTCGGCAATTTTCGCCACCCCCTTCACACTTTTCGGAAAAAATGATCCAAATACCATCATTTAGAACATATATTCCAACACGAAGACCTCGCGTGAATAAAAGTTGAACATCGAAACCTACACCACCCTCTTTCTGGACAAGTAACGTTCAGGCCGTAGAGACAAGGGGCTATAACAATGGATACCAGGCAAAAACGCTACAACATGAAGTATGTCATTCTCTGCTGTACTGTCGCGGCATTCGGCGGTCTGCTGATGGGATATGACTCTTCCATTATCTCCGGTGCAATCGAACCCTTAAGTGAATATTTCCAGTTAACGCCCGCTGAAACCGGCTGGGCCGTTTCCAATATCCTGCTCGGCAGTTTGATCGGCTGCTTTATGGCACCGCGCCTCAGTGACAAGCTGGGACGTAAAAAATCCCTCGCCATCACCGCCCTGCTGTTTACCGTTTCGGTAATCGGCACGGCGCTGGCGCATAACTTCACCGTGTTTGTCATCTTCCGCATGATTGGCGGATTAGCGATTGGCCTGGCGTCGGTAATTTCGCCTATCTATCTGGCCGAGCTGTCGCCTTCGAAGTTTCGTGGCCGTACCACCGCGCTCTATGCGGTGTGCTGCGTCGGCGGACAATCGGTAGTGTTGCTGACCAACTACTTCATCACCAAATCCACCTTGCCTGATGTGATGATCAACATGGGCTGGCGCTACATCCTCGCCACCGCGCTGGTGCCGTGCGCGCTGTTTATTTTGTTCATCGCCTTTATCCCGGAATCACCGCGCTGGAACGTGCTGAAAGGCAAGTACGATGAAGCGCTGGATACGCTGACCAAAATCTCTAACCGCGAACATGCCGAGAGCGTGTTCAACGAAATCAAACATTCGTTTTCTGATAAAACCGCGCAACAGCACAAATCGCGTCTGCGTCTGGATAAAACCACCATTCCATTACTGATTGTCGGCATCGGTTTGGCGGTGGGTAACCAGATCAGCGGTATCAACGTCATTCAGTACTTTGGGCCAACCTTGCTGAAAAACGTCGCGGGCAGCACTGACTCAGCGCTGCTGCAAACCTTCTGGCTGTCGATTTGTCAGTTTATTGGCGTGCTAGCGGGGATGATGCTGATCGATAAAGTCGGTCGTCGTAAGCTGCTGCTGCTGGGCGCAATCACCTCTTGCGTGTGCCTGACCTACTCCTTCATCGCCTTCTATTACCACTTGCCGGGTATGCTGGCGGTTATTGGCCTGTTCGCTTACATGATTTTCTTTGGTATGACGTGGGGGCAGATCGTCTGGACGGTGCTGGGCGAAGTGTTCCCAACCGAGATTCGTTCGATTTGCGTGGGGATTTCCATCTGCGCGATGTCGATGGCCAACTTTGTTATCAGCAGCACCTTCCCGATCATGAACAGCAGCCCGATGCTGCTGGATATGTTCCACGGTGGCTTCCCGCTGTTGCTGTTCGCAATCTTCTCGCTGGGTATGTACTTCTTCACCTTCCGCTATCTGCCAGAAACGGCCGGCGTGTCGCTTGAGAAGATTCATGCGCTGGTGCTGCGTAAATTTAACGTCGAAGCAGAGTTGCCGGAGACGACGTCCACCGTGAAGGCGAGCGAATCATTTGATATTCCACGGCATTAATCGGTAAGGATACGGATCTGCAGGGCGCCCTTTATGGCGCCCTTGTTAACTCAGGCGTTCGTACTGCTCAATCACCGCCAGCGCTAAGCCGTTGGCCGGATCGATACGCAGCGGCAGGAAATGCAGCGCGGTATGGGCGAAGGTAAAGGCCAGCGCACCGGCCTGCGCCGCCTGCTGCACCGCCTGCACAAACGCTGGCTGCGCATTCCACGGCCCATCAATAATGATGCTGGCCGGATTCACCAGCTGCATCACCTGACTCAACGCGTTGCCCAAGTGGGTGCCCGCCTGCGTCATCACCTCTTTCAGGATTTCCGGTTCGCTCTCGCCATTCTGCCAGCGCAGGCCCGGTTTGCGTTTTGCCAGCTGCTGCTGAATGGCCGGTTTGCTCACCAGCGTTTCCAGACAACCTAAGCGGCCGCAGCTACAGCGTTCGCCGTTGGGTTGCACGGTAAGATGGCCGATCTCGCCCGCCGTCCAGCTGCTGCCGGTAAACACTTCGCCGTGTTCCACCAGCGCGCCACCTAATCCTTCAGAAATTCGCAGATAGAAATGGCTTTGCGACTTATTCAGTTCGAGTTGCTGCACCGAAAGCAGCGCCGCCGCTTTGACGTTATTCATGATGCGCAGCGGCAGCGGCATCTCGTGGCTGAGGATGGTCATCACATCCACATCCTGCCAGCCCAGATGCGCGGAAAAATGCACCCAGCCGCGATGCGGATCGATGATGCCAGGGAAACCAATCGCCACGCCGAGCAGCTCGGGATGCGCCGCGTGCAAGGTCTGGCACACTTCCACCAGCTCATGCAGCAACTGCTCGGGATCGCTGGTTTCGGTGCGCCAGGTTTGCTCGGCAATCACCTGCGAGAAATAGTCGCACACGCGCCAGTGAATTGCCTGGCGCTCCACCATGATGCCCGCGCTTTTCAGCTTTTCGGCGCGCAACGAGATTTCGATTTTCGGTCGTCCCGCTGACGCCACGCTAACCGGGCCGAGCTCATTGATCAGCCCGGCTTCCAGCAAATCATCGACAATCAGTGAAACGGTGTTTTTGCTCAGCTCGAGCGCTAATGCCAGATCCTGGCGGGAGGTGATGCGGGTGGTGCGCAGTTGCATCATCACCCGCTTCAGGTTGTTCAGGCGAAGTAGTGCTGGACCTTTACCGGCTGCTTTCATAGCACTCCTCAATACTCATCACCGCGCACACGGCTGCGATAACTTTCCCAGTCAAAGCGCACCCACAAGCTGTTGCCGAGGCGCATACGGTCCATCACGCGTTCACCCAGCAGCGAATTCATGCCGGCGGGATCGAGGTTCGATAACATGCCCGTTGGGCGTTTCGACGATGAGCGGCGATCAACAATCTGATTGATGATCACTTTTTCATAGCGCGATTCACTCTGCATGCCGATCTCATCGATCACCAGCAGATCCACATGGCTGAGATCGTGCAGCAGGCGCTCTTCAGTTAAATCACTGCCGCCGCTGAAAGTGCCCTTCATGCTCGACATCAAGTCGGCCACGGTCACAATCAGCACGCTTTTACCGCGAATAATCAGATCGTTACCAATCGCTGCGGCAAGGTGGTTTTTACCGGTGCCGGGACGACCGGAAAAAACAAAACTGGAGATGCTGTTTTCAAATCCGGCGGCGTATTCGCGCGCCATGGCCAGCGCTTTGCGCTGCCCATCATTTTCCACGCGATAGTTGTCGAACGAGCAGTTCATGTGCAGCTCGCGGATGCCCGAACGCCCCATGATGCGCTGCATTTTCATCGCGCGGTTTTCTCGCACAATCGCTTCCGAGCGCAAGCGGCCCTGTTCCTGGTTCCAGGCCAGCAGCTCCGCGCCGCTTTTGAATTTCGGCTGCACTTCGGACGGCATCATCTTTTTCAGGCGACTAAAAAGATCGTTCGGCGTTTTCATTACTCACCTCGGAATCCATCGGGAATATCGTAATCAGTATTGCTGATTTGCGTGAGATCGCGCTTTGGCTGTCCGCCATTGGCGGCGCGATTCATCTGCACGCTGCGCGCTAACTTCTGCTGCCACTGCACGTGATGGAACAAACGGCCTTCCGCCTGCCAGTACGCCACAAACGTGGCCAGCTCGGCGGCGGTAACCGGTTCACTCAACGCCACGCCCCAGATGGCGGCCTGACGCTGAAAATCGCTATCGGGCTGCCAGCCTTCATACATCGCGAACTTGCCCACCGGCGTGGCGATGGGCGCGCTTTCGGTCTGAAACAGACTCTCATCCAGCGTGACATCATTGGGCTGCTGCGCGGCGGCTTCCAGCGCCAGCAGCTGCGCCAGACGCTGCGGCGTGAGCGCATAAAACGCCGGCGTATTGTTATGCAGCACCGCCAGCGTGCCGTTATCGGCCTGCTGCAGCACGGCGAGCGGGTCATGGCAGAAGCCATCCAGCCCCACCAACGTTGAAGATAAGATTTTGACTGACATGAAGAAACCTGACGTTAACCAGCATGGTGCGCCGGGCGGCAAATTCAGCCCGGCGTTATGCGGTAAGTGTACCTGTTTTAGGACAAGTGATCGTCAAAAAGGTCGCAGCGATTAGCGTGGCATCGTCAGCGGTTCGGCGCGATCCACATGGCGTGACGCGTGCGGCATCCGAACCGCGACAGGCTGCGGCCGGGTTTGCCAAAGATAGCGAGCCGATGCGATCAGGCACAGGCTGTAGCCAAACATCTCGCTGCCCTCTTCCGCCATGTTTTTTACCACGCGGTTATAACCATCGAGCATCAGATGTTCCCACAGCTGATGCATGCCAAACAGGCGCGAAAACACCAAAATAGCCAGTAAACCTGCGGCCATCATCTGCCAGCTGCGATGCTGAACCAGCGACGCCAGGCCGGGCAGGATTTGGCGCGGCTGGCGGAAGGCCATCGCCAGACAGGCCGCCGTCGTCGCCAGCGCAAACCACAGCCATGCGCCGTGCTTGATGAAATCGAACAGGAAGTCCATCTCACGAATCAGCATGCAGCTGTAAAAACCGCCGACCAGGATCAGCACGCTGCGTTGTGATGGCCGCTGCCAGGCCGAGAGGAAATAGAAGGTGGCGATGAGCAAGAGCATCAGCTCCTGGGTGATTTCGGTGAAGGAGGTTTCGTGCAGGGCATCGTTCATCCAGTTGACGTCGATGTAGACCATCGCCATACAGAAAACGAGCACCAATCCACTGATGAGAAAGGCCGTAACTTCACGGCTAATAAGAATAATCGTGTTGCGCATATTGTGACCAAAGTAATGATTAGCGCGCTTAGTATATGGACCTCAGGTTTTGTCACTTCTCTTTTTATGCCGATTAGAAGCTGGCGCTGACGCCCAGGCTATAAATAAACTGCTCGCCGCTGGTCACTGCGCCGGTTTGCGCAAAAGAAGCAAAGGCCGCCATATTTTGCCCCAGCGGCATATTTGCGCCGACGCTGACATCCACCCAATTATTTTCCCGTCCGTTGATATCCTCGGCTCGTTCGCGGGTGGGCGATGGCAACTCTTCATTTACCAGATGGCTGTAACTTACCTGCGCCCACGGCGATATCCCACTAAAGCTAGAATCCACGCGCCAGCCAACGGAGGCAATGTGCTCGGCGTTGTTGCTATCCACTCCTGCGCACTTCGGACAGCTCAAGGTCGAATCATCCACCGCAAACTGCGCCACCGGCCCGGTGCTCACCGCTTTACTCATCGGCATCGACCAGCCGGCAGAGTAGCGATTAACAAAAGGCGTAGCGCCGACGCTGGCGGTTTCACTGTGCATCACCAGCGCGTAGTCATTCGGCGAGTTAAGCGCGGCGTCAAACAGGTTGGCATCGGGGTTTTCTGTCAACATCAGGTGATTACTGGAAATTTTTTCAGCAAGTATGGCGTTGTAATCGGGTGCGCTATTCTGGCTCGATTGATCAAAGGCATAGGTATTCCCGGCCAGAAAAAATAGCCATACACTGCCAAAAGCCAGCGCGATTATATGCTGGCCTGTCCGCTGACTTTTCTGCAACATGAAGGACTCCTGACGAGCCGGGAAGAGATGGGCGTTTAGGTTTTATAAGATCTATATCGGCGCCCCTTGTATAACTATTAATCGCTTTTGCCATTCGTCAAGGGAACTATCGCTATTTCATAGGCTAAGGGAGTGATGCAATGCAACGTTGTGGCTGGGTAACTGAGGATCCACTGTATCTGGCGTACCACGATAAAGAGTGGGGCGTGCCGCAAACCGATAAGCGAGTCTTATTTGAAATGGTCTGTCTTGAAGGCCAACAGGCTGGACTTTCATGGATTACGGTACTGAAAAAACGCGAAAACTACCGCCGCGCATTCCATGAATTTGACCCCGATGCCGTGGCGTTGATGGATGAAAGCGACATGGCACGGTTGATGCAAAATGCGGGACTGATTCGCCATCGCGGCAAGCTGGAAGGGATCATCAACAATGCGCGTGCCTTGCTGGCGCTGGAAGCTACCGGAGAGGAGTTTTCACGCTTTATCTGGTCTTTTGTCGACCATACGCCGATTTTGCACCGTTACGCGAATTACAAAGACGCGCCAACGACCTCCGAGCCCGCCATTGCGCTGTCGAAAGCACTTAAGAAGCGTGGTTTTAAATTCGTCGGCCCCACAACCTGCCACTCATTTCTACAGGCCTGCGGCTTAATTAACGATCATCAAACCAGCTGTTTTTGCCATCCTGATAATCTTTAAAGCAAAAGTTTACAAATTAAGACTGACCCTCACGCATTTCCCCATAATTGAACGGCATAATAGTGCCGTTTTGGGGCTTTTCCCCGTTTAAATCTGTGAGGGATTTTTCATGAATAAGCGTATTTTGGCGCTGACCTTGTTACTGAGCGGCAGCCTCGCGCTGTCGGGTTGTACCACCAATCCCTATACCGGCGAATCGCAGGCGGGCAAGTCGGGTATCGGCGCCGGTTTGGGCGCAGTGCTGGGTGCGGGCGTGGGCGTGCTGTCGTCGTCGAAGAAAGATCGCGGTAAAGGTGCGCTGATTGGTGCAGCATCCGGTGCCGCACTGGGCGGCGGCGCGGGCTATTATATGGATGTGCAGGAAGCGAAACTGCGCGACAAAATGCGCGGCACCGGCGTCAGCGTGACGCGTCAGGGCGACAACATCGTGCTCAACATGCCAAATAACGTCACCTTTGACTCCAACAGCAGCAACCTGAAACCGGCGGGCGCCAACACCCTGACCGGCGTGGCGATGGTGCTGAAAGAGTATCCAAAAACCGCCGTGAATGTGGTGGGCTACACCGACAGCACCGGCACGCGCGCGCTGAATATGCGCCTGTCACAGCAGCGCGCCGACAGCGTGGCCAGCGGTCTGATTCTGCAAGGCGTGGCACAAAACCGTCTGCGCACCCAGGGTTTAGGACCGGATAATCCGGTTGCCAGCAACAGCACCGAAGACGGTAAAGCACAGAACCGTCGCGTTGAGATCACCCTCAGCCCGCTGGGCTAAAAGTAAAGAGCCGATCTGCACGAACAGATCGGCTTTTGTCACATTTTTTCACCTCTTTTGACACCATCTTTGTTAGAAAAAGCTAAAAAATTCGTAACCGATAGAGCCGCCTTTTCCTTTATGCTAGCGTGATCAAAAATTGATCAGTGGGACGCTATCATGTCACTCAAAGCCATCGCCGCTACCCTTGGCCTCTCTGTTACTACCGTGAGCCGGGCGCTAAATGGCTATGACGATGTAGCGGCCGTCACGCGTAAACGCATTGAAGACGAAGCGAATGCGCGCGGCTATCGCCCCAACGACGCTGCCCGCCGCCTGAAAACCGGGCGCGCCAATGCGGTCGGTCTGCTCTTTCCCATCAGCCACGCCTCGCTCAATGACAGCTATTACAGCCAAATGCTGCTGATGCTGGATCAACGCCTCGCCCAGCACGATATTGATTTGTTGTTGCTGCCTGACAAACCGCAAGGGCAACAGCGTAAGCTGATCCGCATGCTGCGTAGCGGCGCCATCGATGCGCTGATTTTAACCCACACCCTGCCGCAGGATGCGCGACTGCAACGCTTGCAGCAGAAGGGTTTCCGCTTCCTGACGCTCGGCCGCAGCGAGCTGCCGCTGCCGTACGCGTGGATTGATTACGATAATCACGCCGGTACCTTCCTGGCGGCAGAACACTGCCTGCAACAAGGGTGGCCGCGTCTGGCCTATCTCGGCAGTAACGAAACGGCAACGTACATCCTCGATCGCCGCCAGGGTTTCATTGATGCGCTGATTCAGCATCAGGCGCCGGTCGATCAATCCCTGATGGCCGCGCTACCCGCCACGCGCCGCTCCGGCTATCAGCAAACCAATGCCTGGCTGGCCCAAGGCGATGCGCCGCAGGCGATCATCACCGATTGCAGCACGCTGGGTGAAGGTGCCGCGATTGCGCTGCAGCAGGCGGCCCGCCTGAAGGGCGCGCAGGCGATTCCGCTGTATGTGTATGATGGATTGCCGCCCGATTCGATTGTCGATCAGCCGGTGAACACCATTCTGCAATCATCGCAGCAGCACATTGGCGAGCGCATCGCCGAAATGGTGCTGCAACTGCTCGATGATGTGCCGCCAGGCGATCTGCAAACGCTCTGGCAGCCGGTGCTGCGACTCACTTCTGACGCGCAATGATTGCGCCTGGCGCGAGCTGTGTTAGTCTTCGCCTGTTTCTTTTCAGCAGGTGTAAGCAATGAAAACCAGGCCGCCACGAGCCACAATCAGTGACGTTGCCCGTACGGCAAAAACCGGTAAAACCAGCGTTTCCCGCTATCTGAATGGCGAAGTGAATCTGCTCTCGCCCGATCTCAAAGCCCGTATCGAACAGGCCATCGCCGAACTCAACTATCGTCCCAGCCAGATGGCGCGCGGACTGAAACGCGGCCGCACGCGTTTGATTGGCCTGATCATTGCCGACATCACCAATCCTTACTCGGTTGACGTGCTGAGCGGCATCGAAGCGGCGTGTCGTGCGCAGGGCTTTACCCTGCTGATGTGTAACACCAACAACGAAGTCGATCTCGAACAGCATTACCTGCAACTGCTCAGCAGCTATCAGGTGGAAGGCATTGTGGTTAATGCCGTGGGCATGCATGAAGAAGTGCTCAATCGCCTGCAACAGTCGATGCTGCCGATGGTATTGATTGACCGGAAAATCCCCGATTTCGCCTGCGATATGGTGGGGCTCAACAACGTTGAAGCCTCCACGGTTGCGACCCAACATTTGCTGGATAACGGCTATCAAGCCCTGCTCTTCCTTAGCGAGCCGCTCGGCAGCGTTAATACGCGCCGTGAACGTCTGCGCGCCTTCTACGACACGGTAAAAAACGCGCCAGAGATTGCGGCAGAGAATGCCGAAGTGGCGCTGCATCAGCCCGACGCGCTGGAAAAACAGCTGCGGGAATTCCACCAGCGCCATCCCGACAAACGCTGTGCGGTGATCGCCGCCAACGGCGCGCTGACCTTGCAAGTGGCGCGCGCGCTGCAGCGCCTTGCGCTGCGCTGGGGCGAAGCGATTGGCCTGCTGGGCTTTGACGAACTGGAATGGGCGGCGCTGGCGGGCGTCGGCATCACCACCTTGAAACAGCCCACCTGGCAGATTGGTTACGCCGCGCTGGAGCAGGTTATCGCGCGCATTGAGGGCAGCGAGCAACCGGTCAGCGAACAGCTCTTCTCCGGCGAACTGATCGTACGCGGCTCCAGCCAGCCGCTGCGCTAAGCCGGCCTTTTATGGCTCACTTCGTGAGCATGATCATAATTTCACGGTCTGCGCCTTTCCTTTGGAACCGGTTCCATTTAGGTTTTTTATAACGAATGGGATGTGGTCATGCCCGGAGAAACGTGATGAAACCAGAAATTATTGTTGTAACTGCCGCATACGGCGCGCAGAAAGTAGCGGAATTGGGTGGCCAGGCCGCGCTGTTGCCGCTGATCAAACAGGCCGGCGCGGATGGCGTCGAAATTCGTCGCGAGCTGTTCAACGAAAATGAACTCTGCCTGCTGCATGCGCTGGGCAATGCGATTTCCCAGCATCAGCTGAGCGCCAGCTATTCCGTGCCGGAAGCGTTGTGGCTGGATGATGGTGCGCTGAATCCCCGTCTGGCGCAGTTCCTGCAGGAAGCCGAACAAATCGGCGCTCAGCGCCTGAAAGTGGCGCTTGGCCATTTCGTTGAACTTGATGCGCGCGCGCTGCTCGATGTACTTAAAGCATCAACGGTGACGCTGGTGGTTGAGAACGATCAAACGCCAGACAGCAAACTGGCGCCGATGCTGCGCTTCTTCCATCAGGCTTGCGATGCCGCATTGCCGCTGGATATGACCTTCGATATGGGCAACTGGCAGTGGACCGGCGAAGACGGTTTGCAGGCCGCCGCGCAACTCAGTCGCTACGTTAGCTACATCCACGTTAAAGCGGCGGTGCCACACGGCGCTACTTTCCGCGCGATCGCGCTGGATCAGGCTAACGATAGCTGGCGCACGCTGCTGAACGCGCTGCCAACCGACGCACCGCGCGGCATCGAATTCCCGCTGGAAGGCGGGGATTTGCTGGCGGTCACGCGCCATTACGTTGACCTGCTGCGTGCAGCGTAAGGAGCCGATGATGACGCAAAAAACGCTGGATGTGGTGACGATTGGTGAAGCGATGGCGATGTTTATCGCCCAGCAAACCGGCGATCTCGCCGCAGCAGAAGGCTTTGTCAAACGCATTGCTGGGGCCGAGCTCAACGTGGCGATTGGCCTGGCGCGCCTCGGTCTGCAGGTCGGTTGGGTGAGCCGCGTCGGCGACGACAGCTTTGGTCGCTTCACACTGCAACAGCTGGAAAAAGAGGGCGTCGATCACCGCTGCGTCACCACGGACGCGCGCTATCGCACCGGCTTCCAGCTCAAATCCCGCGTCGATGACGGCTCCGATCCGGAAGTCGAATATTTCCGCAAAGGCTCCGCCGCCAGCCATCTGTCGCCCGACGATTTCAACGACGACTACTTTGGCAGCGCGCGCCATCTGCATTTAAGCGGCGTGGCGGCGGCAATCTCTGACAGCTCGCTTGCCCTGGCGCAACACGCGGCAAAAGAGATGCGCGCGCGAGGCAAAACCATCTCCTTCGATCCTAATCTGCGTCCGGTGTTATGGCGCAGCGAAGAGGAGATGCGCAAGCAACTCAATCATCTGGCGGAATACGCCGATTGGGTGCTGCCGGGCGAGAAAGAGGGTTTGATTCTCACCGGCTACCGCCAGCCGGAAGCCATCGCCGATTTCTACCTCGATAAAGGGGTGAAAGCGGTGGTGATCAAAACCGGTGGCGACGGCGCCTGGTACAAAACCGCCGACGGCCAGCAAGGCCAGATCGCACCGATTCGCGTCGAGAATGTGGTCGATACCGTGGGTGCCGGCGACGGCTTTGCGGTTGGGCTGATCAGCGCTCTGCTGGAAGGAAAATCCCTGCCGCAGGCGATTCTGCGCGGTAATAAGATCGGCTCGCTGGCGATTCAGGTCGCTGGCGACAGCGAAGGCCTGCCGACGCGCGCGGCATTGGGCGATTACTGATAACAGCATAATCCCGTAGCGGCGCGATGCATCGCGCGCTTTTCGCAGCGGCTTCGCTGCCAGAAGCGCAATAAATTGCGCCGCTACGGGTCCGTACGAAACCAAATAGCTGTACCCACTACAACAATATCGCGAGACGCATCCACTGAATGCGTCCACCTCAACCAGAGGAGTCACCCATGAAATCGCAGACAATCGCGCCAAAACGCTGGTGGTTTATCATGCCCATCGTGTTTATCACCTACAGTCTGGCGTATCTGGACCGGGCGAACTTCAGCTTCGCCTCTGCCGCAGGGATAAATGACGATCTCGGCATCACCAAAGGCATGTCATCGCTGCTTGGCGCCCTGTTCTTCCTCGGCTACTTCTTCTTCCAGATCCCCGGCGCGCTGTACGCCGAACGTCGCAGCGTGAAGAAGCTGATTTTCTGGTGCCTGATTTTATGGGGCGGCTGCGCCTCGCTGACCGGCGTGGTCAGCAACATTCCGATGCTGGCGGCGATCCGCTTTGTGCTCGGCGTGGTGGAAGCGGCGGTAATGCCGGCGATGCTGATCTATATCAGCAACTGGTTTACCAAATCCGAACGTTCGCGCGCCAATACCTTCCTGATCCTCGGTAATCCGGTGACGGTGCTGTGGATGTCGGTGGTTTCCGGCTATCTGATTGAGTCCTTTGGCTGGCGCGAGATGTTTATCATTGAAGGCATCCCGGCAGTGATCTGGGCGGTGGCCTGGTGGTTCCTGGTGCAGGACAAACCTGCCCAGGCCAAATGGATGAGCGAAAGCGAGAAAGCCGCGCTGCAGGCACAGCTGCAAAAAGAGCAGGAAGGGATTAAAGCGGTACGTAACTACGGTGAAGCGTTCCGTAATCGCAACGTGATCCTGCTGTGCCTGCAATATTTTGCCTGGAGCATCGGCGTGTACGGTTTCGTGCTGTGGCTGCCGTCCATTCTGCGTAACGGTTCGCAGATGGGCATGGTGGAAGCCGGTTGGCTGTCTGCGGTGCCGTATCTGGTGGCGACCATTGCGATGATCGTGGTGTCGTGGGCGTCAGATAAAACTCAGAACCGTAAACTGTTTGTCTGGCCGCTGCTGCTGATTGGCGCGCTGGCGTTCCTCGGTTCGTACCTGGTGGGCTCCAGCAACTTCTGGCTGTCGTATACGCTGCTGGTAATTGCCGGTGGGGCGATGTATGCGCCTTACGGTCCGTTCTTCGCCATCATTCCGGAGATGTTGCCGCGCAACGTCGCCGGTGGTGCGATGGCATTAATCAACAGCATGGGCGCACTGGGTTCCTTCGTCGGATCGTGGATTGTAGGCTATCTTAATGGCGCGACCGGTTCGCCCGCCGCCTCCTACATTTTCATGGGTGCTGCGCTGCTGGCTTCGGTTTGGCTGACGTTGATCGTCAAACCAGCCCAGAACAAAACGCCGCCGCCCGTTCACGGGGCGAAGCACGCGTAATCGATTCGGGAGGCCTTAACGCCTCCCCTACATTTTAAAGGGAGCAAAAGATGAAACCTGCTGTGATTCTTTATAAGAGCCTGCCAGATGACCTGCGCACCAAACTGGATGCCCATTTCACCGTCACTGAAGTGCACGACATTTCCCCGGAAACTATCGAAAAACACGCGGCGCAGTTCGCACAGGCGCAAGGTTTGCTCGGCTCTGGCGGCAAAGTGGATGGCAAGCTGCTGGCAAAAATGCCCGCGCTGCGCGCCTGCTCCACCGTGTCGGTGGGTTACGATAACTTCAACGTTGATGCGCTGAATCAACGCAAAGTGCTGCTGATGCACACACCAACCGTGCTGACCGAAACCGTCGCCGATACCATGATGGCGCTGGTCTTGAGCACCGCGCGTCGCGTGACCGAGCTGGATAAGTGGGTCAAAAACGGCGAGTGGAAAAAGAGCATCGGACCGGATCATTTCGGCATTGATGTGCACCACAAAACTCTCGGCATTCTCGGTATGGGCCGCATCGGCCTGGCGCTGGCGCAGCGTGCGCACTTTGGCTTCGGCATGAACATTCTCTACAACGCGCGTCGTCAGCATGAAGAGGCGGAAACCCGCTTTGGTGCGCGTGCCTGCGATCTGGAAACCTTGCTGAAAGAGAGTGATTTTGTCTGCATCAGCCTGCCGCTGACCGAACAGACGCACCATATGATTGGCGCGGCGCAGCTCAAGTTGATGAAGCCAAGCGCAATTCTGATCAACGCCGGTCGCGGTCCGGTGGTGGATGAGCAGGCGCTGACGGCGGCGCTGAAAGACGGCACTATCCACGCCGCCGGTCTGGATGTGTTCGAAGTTGAGCCGGTGCCTGCCGATGCCGAAATTTTGACGCTGCCGAACGTGGTCGCGCTGCCGCACATCGGTTCCGCCACCCATGAAACCCGTTACGGCATGGCGCGCGACGCGGTCGATAACCTGATCGCCGCCCTGAGCGGCAAAGTCGAGAAAAACTGCGTTAACCCGCAGATCCAAGGCTAAGCTTGCCTTTTACCCATTGCGCCTGCCAGCGGCGGGCGCTATGGTGGTTCCCCATTCGATTTCACAACGTTTTAACTTCCTATGTCCTTTTCTCAGTTCGGCGACAAATTTACTCAACACTCCGGCATCTCACGTCTGATGGAAGACATGGGTGAAGGCCTGCGCACGCCCGGCACCATCATGCTTGGTGGCGGTAATCCGGCGCAGATCCCGGCGATGAATGACTATTTCAACCAGTTGCTGATGCAGATGCATCAGGACGGCCAGCTGAGCGAAGCGCTGTGCAACTACGATGGTCCGCGCGGCAAAGCGCTGCTGCTGGATGCGCTGGCGAAGATGCTGCGTGAGGAACTTGGCTGGCCATTAACCGCGCAAAACATCGCGCTGACCAACGGCAGCCAGAGTGCGTTTTTCTATCTCTTCAACTTGTTCGCCGGACGTCGCGCCGACGGCAGCAAAAAGCGCGTGCTGTTCCCGCTGGCACCGGAATATCTCGGCTACGCCGATGCCGGCCTGGAAGAGGATCTGTTTGTCTCCGCCAAGCCAAACATTGAGCTGCTGCCGGAAGGCCAGTTCAAATATCACGTTGATTTCGACCATTTGCCGCTGAATGACGATGTCGGCCTGATCTGCGTTTCGCGCCCGACCAACCCAACCGGCAACGTGATCACCGATGATGAACTGCTGCAGCTGGATGCGCTGGCGCAGCAGCACGGCGTACCGCTGCTGATTGATAACGCGTACGGCGTGCCGTTCCCCGGTATCATCTTTAGCGAAGCGCGCCCGCTGTGGAATCCCAATACCATTCTGTGCATGAGCCTGTCGAAACTTGGCCTGCCCGGCGCACGTTGCGGCATTATCGTCGCCGATGAGAGCACCATCACCGCCATTGGCAACATGAATGGCATTATTAGCCTGGCGCCGGGCAGCATCGGTCCTGCGATTGCTAATGAGATGATCGTACGCGGCGATTTGCTGCGGCTGTCGCAAGAGGTGATTAAACCGTTCTATCAGGCCAAAGTCAGCGAGACGATTGCGATTCTGCGGCGCTATCTGCCCGAAGATCGCTGCCTGATTCATAAACCCGAAGGCGCGATTTTCCTCTGGCTGTGGTTCCGCGATCTGCCGATCAGCACCGAAGCGCTGTATCAGCGCCTGAAAGCGCGCGGCGTGCTGATGGTGCCCGGCCACTTCTTCTTCCCCGGTTTGGAGCACGAATGGCCGCACACCCATCAATGCATGCGCATGAACTATGTGCCGGATGCAGAGAAGATTGAGCGCGCGGTGCAGATATTGGCGGAAGAGCTGGAAGCCGCGTTTAGGGATTAAAACATCTCAATCGCGCCGCTACGATTAAGTGCACATTCCGTAGCGGCGCAATTTATTACGTTATCCCTGCGTTATAGATAGCTGGCACCACTGCGCCAGCTGCTGAATCGCCTGCTCCACTTCGGCATTCCAGCCAAAACCGGCATTGAGTCGAAAACAGTGATCGTAGCGGTGATCGGTAGCGAAAATATGGCCCGGCGCGATACCGATACCCGCGTTGCGCGCCTTGAGAAACAGCGCGCGCACATTCAGCGCACCGATCGGCATTTCCACCCATAACACATAGCCGCCTTCAGGATCAGACACCCGCGTGCCCGGCGGGAAGTAGCGCAGCACCGCCTGACGCATATGCTGGATTTGATTCTTCAACTCGCGCCGTAGCTTACGCAGATGCGCGTCATAGCCGCCGCTGCGCAGCAGTTCGGCAATCGCTGCTTGAGACAACACCGACGTGCCCATGCTGGTGGTGTATTTCAGCGAGGCGATTTTGCGCATGTAGTTGCTGCTGTGCACCCAGCCAATGCGAATGCCTGGCGCAACCGTTTTCGAGAAGCCGCTGCACAAAATAGCGTTCGGGCTGAAGGCACGCATTGGAAACGGACGACGCTCGCCAAACGCGGTATCACCGAAGATATCATCCTCAATGATCACCACATCGTTCTCGTCGGCCTGACGCGCGATATAGGCTTTCTGCTCGTTGGGAATGCTTTTGCCGAGCGGATTATTGATGTTGTTGATGGTGAGATACGCCTGCACCGCTTTGCGCTGGAACAGTGAAGTGAGTTTCTCCACATTGACGTAACCTTCCGGCCCGGCTTCCACCTCAATCACCCGCAGATTGAGGTTATGCAGCATCTGCAGCAACACGAAATAGCACGGCGATTCCACCGCAACGATATCGCCGGGCCGCGTGGTGGCGCGCAGCGCCAGCGAAATCGCTTCGATGCAGCCGTTGGTGATCAGGATGTCATCCGCATTGATATTGCAGCCATAATCCACCGCGCGGCGCGCAATTTCATTTTTCAGCGGCGCATAACCAGTGCCTTTCACAGTATTTCCCAGCAGCGCCGGTTTGCTGTAACCCATCTGGCGCATCAGCAAACCAATCTTCTTCACCGGATAGAGTGAAAGGTCGCCGTTGGCCAGATCCAGCCGCACGCGGCAGTCTGAACCGAGCATCGCCAGATGCAGCTCGGTCTGCTCGTCGAGCGGCGCCACTTCGCGCGCTTGCTCGTTAATGAGCGTGGGAAAGGTTTTATTAACAGGCCGCGGTGCGACAAAAAAACCGGACTTGGGACGCGCCACTGCGTAGTGCTCATCCTCAAGCGTGCGTAATGTTTTCAGCGCGGTGGTCATGCTGACGCTGTACTGCGTCGCCAGCGTGCGCACCGACGGTAAACGGCTGTCGGGCGGCAGTGAGCCGCTGTGAATGGCTTGTTTTATCTGCTCTGCGATTTGACGGTAACGACTGCCCTGTTCCGTTTCACCCGCCATCTGTTCCACCCTATTTCGTCCGGATCTGTGCGTTTTCACCAGATTACATTCAAAGTACTTTAGGCTGCATTAGTTAATTGATAACCCGCGCAATCGTCTTTAAGGCATTCATTCCGTAGCACCTTCGTGGCCCATTTCCCGTCTGATGCCGCCAGCACGGCAGCAGCGACTTTTTAGCCAAAGGATGAAGTGAAAAATGAATAATCTGTCCACCCTAATGCGAGAGATTAGTGGATATCTCACCCCCACGATTATTGATTCCGCGCGACACTGTTCACGCCGTTTACTTGCCGCGCTCCCGGATGCCACTCACCCGGAGAATAACCGCGTGCTGCTGGCCTACGGCGGCGGCAAAGACAGCAGCTATATGGTGGCGTACGTGCGCTACATTCAGGGGCTGATCTGGCAGCAACATGGCAGCACCTTTCAGCTGCGCATTAGCACCAACCGCCATGCGGCAATGAACGACAGCGTCATGGAGAATATCGATCGCGTGTATCGCGCGTTGTACATCCACGATGATGACTTTACCGAATGTCTGGTGACTGACGGCCTGCAAATCCGCCACTTCGATCGCCATTTACCGATGCCAGACAGCGTGCGCCAGCAGAATCGCAACGATGTGCTGATGAATGGCCATCGCTTCCGCGCCGATGCGCGCTCGACGTTTTGTAACGCCTGTAATCTCAGCATGGTGAACTCGTTTGGCCTGGCGGCGCATTACGACGGCGGCGTTGATGTGATCATCACCGGCGATTCGCCGCAGGAGCAAACCGCTTATCTGGCGTGGGCGCGCCATCTTTCGCGGCTGTTTGCTGCGCCGGTGACGGATAAGTCGCGCGGCTTTAGCGGCTTCCTGCAAACGCTGGATGGCGTGGCCGAGCGCTATTTCGCCGATATCTACGGTGCCGATCAGGTGACGCCCGCGCACCGCATTACCTGGCAGCTGGAACGCGATCCGCTGTTCTTCAATATCTATCAGGACACCGCCTATGAAGCGGGCGCGCACTGGGCGCTGCTGACTGAATTTATGCATTTCCGCTTTGATGAACTGATGTTCAGCTTCTCCGAATCGGACTGCGGGAACCCGACATTAATGGCACATATTCGCGGTCTGCGTGCGGAGACGCTGTTGCAGCGCAGCTACGCCGAAGGCATTCGCGAATATGTGCGCTTTGCGCTCGGGCTGATGGTGAAAAAAGATTTCCCGCCGCAGCTGATTGATGAGATGGCGGCACGTTATCAGGACGATGAGGCGATTAAGCGCGCCCGCCAGCGCGCCGCGCAGTTCGCCGAACAGGCATTTGGCCTCAATGAAAACCAACTGGTTTGCATGATCTTTTCGCCGTTTATCGCCGAAGGCCATCAGCTGAAAAGCTGGCTGCAGCAGTTAGTCGATGCGCCAGATGAAGCGGCGGTGCGCGCCTTGCTGCGCGGCGAGAGCGACGACCTGGGGCTGGCGCAGCAGCTGGAGCAACGCTCTGGTTTGACCGTGGCGCAGATGCGTCACTGCTGGCGTAGCAAGCAGGTGAGTTCACTGCTGGACGAACAGCGCGGCGATGCGCTTTCGCGCGTGCTGCGTTTTGACCCGCACAAAGCAGTGATTCAGGTGAATAACGGGGTCATGCACGACGTCGTCACTGAAGTGATCTCCGGGCGTTAACCCGGTAAGGCAACGCGATGAGAAAAGTTTTCCTGCAGATTGGTGCCACCCGCGACGGACAAAATCCTTACTGCGCGGTGGCCAAACGCGACGGCTACTTTACCGTGCTGGCGGAGATGGGCGATTTCGTCGATTACCAATCGCTGAGCATCCCGTTGCCGTTCGATCTGATTGTGCGGCTCGATCGCCCGGAAAATCCGTGGGATGTACTGCAAGCCTGTTTGCATGCCGGGTTGATGGAGCATCCTCACGTGGTGCTGGCGGGCTTTGAAGCTTACAACGCCAGCGCCGGTCGCGTACGCGAACTGCTGGCGGGGCCCGACGCCGGTGCCAGCTTTATTCCGCCGGATAAGTACGCGCAGCGTATGGCGTTGCGCAAAGCCTGGCAGCGCTTTCCGCAGCCGGAGTTTCGCTTTTTTGCCTCGCCGCTCAGCATTCGGGATGCGCGAGACGCGTTGCTCTATCCCTGCGTGATCAAGCCGGTTGACGGCGGCGGCGGTCTTGGCGTCTGGCTGGTGAAACAGGCCAGCCAGCTTGATGCGGTGATCGGCAAGCTGGTCGACACCATGAATTACGGCGGGCGCGGCTTCAGCGGTTTTATCGTGGAGAGCTGGCTGGCGGGCGATGAGTATTCGCTGCAAGGCGTGGTGGCGGACGGCCATGCGGTGGCGCTGACCTGCTGCCAAAAGGTGATCGAACACCATAGCGATGCCGACGGCTGCGTTAGTTTTTACGAATCCGGCCATGTGGCAGTCGCCGCGCAGCAGCTGCCCGCCAGCTTTAGCAGCCTGATGAGCTTCTGCTGCGAAACCTTCGGCTATCGTCAGGGCGCATTTCACATCGACTTCATTTTGGTCAACGGCGAACCGCATTTCCTTGAAATGGGCTTCCGCCTTTCCGGCATGGGCGTGGTGAATCTGGTGCAGGAAGTCACCGGCATCAACTGGGCGGAAGTGGCGTTCCACATCGAAGCCGGTCACGGCATGCCGCCGCTGCATTTTCCGGCGCAGCCGCAGGCGGTGGGCCGCGTGCGTTTGCGTCAGCGCCTGCAGTATGACGCGGCTGAGCGCTGGATCGCACAGCATCAGCGCGGTCAGCTGTTGCCGCCGCTCAATCTGCCCGCGCTGGCAGTTTCGCCACGCTCTTCGCTGTATGCCGATTTAACCCGCCACGCCGGCATTCTCGCCACCTTGCGTCTCGCAGCCACCAGCCGCGACGACATTCTGGCGGTGTTCCATCAGATCCTTGAGGCCTCATCGCTCACCATTCGGAGAGATTTACTATGTGCAGAATGATTGTGGCGCACGGCCAATTTGATGCCGCCGCAGTGCTGGACGCCGCGCGTGCCATGAGCTGCGGCGAAACCGCCACGCACGAAGGTCCGATTAAACAGCATCCCAACGGTTGGGGCTGTTTATGGCTGGAGCAAGGGCACATTCGCACGCTGCACGGCACCGGCACGTTCGCCGATGCGCTGCCGACCATTGATGTTGATCGCCTGCGCGGCCGCTTTCTGGCGGTACATGTGCGCCACGCCACGCTGAGCAAAAATCACGGTATCGAATTTTCCCATCCGCTGTGGCGCACCAGCGGCGACACGCAGTGGTACATGATGCATAACGGTTTTTTGCCCACCGTTTATCAGCAATTGGGCATGGCGGAGTCGCGTTTCGATTCCGCGGAGTATCTCGAATATATGGTGGATCGCGCCACGCCCGCCGATTTCACCCGCGATTATCTGCGCGACAAGATGGCGCAGGTCGCGCCGGGCGGCAGTTCGGCCAACGCCATTTTTGTCACCCGCGATAAAGCCTGGGCGTGGCAATGGCATCCCGACGACACGCCCTATCCCAACTATTTCACGCTGCACCGCTTACAGAAAAACGACACCACTTTCATCTCTTCTGAACCTATTTCAGCACTGGGCACGGCGTCTGAATGGCGTCGTATGAACAACCATGAACTTCATGAATTTCCAATTGGGGAGTGATCAACATGGCGATTTTCAATCAGATCCGCGTTATTCATCCAAACATGTTTGTGGAGAGCACCTGGCTGGATGACATCGTGACGGCGCGCGTGCCGCTGCTGGTGTTACGTAACTTCCTCAAGCCGGACGTGCGCGCAGCGGTGGTGGAGGATTTGCAGCAGTGCCGCGAACAGGTGCGGGTATCGCACTATCCAAACGGCGCGCTGACCACGCTCGGCCCTTATCTGGCGAAGCACACCGCCGCGCCGGAAAACTACTTCACCGAGCTGCGCGATATTCAGGCGGCGCTGCCGTCGTCGCTGCACTGCCTGCGCGATCAGATCTACAACTGGGTGCAGCACGCGCTGCGCCTGGAAAGCCTGCAAACCGCCAACGAACCCGAGCTGGGCGATTACGCCGGTTCGATTGTGCGCTTCCACGCTGACGGCGTCGCCAATCCCCTGCATAACGACAACATCGTGCGCGATGCCGCCGGCAGCGGATTGGCGGTGACCCGCATCTTGCACCAGCTGAGTTGCGTGGTTTGTTTGCAGGAGTGCAACGCCGGCGGCGCGCTGCGCATCTTCAATAAGAAGTGGCAGCCGGTAGATGAATGGTACAAAACGCCGGGCGAACTGGGTTATCAAACCGGCGTCATCGAACACAGCGAGGTGTGCGAGTTCTCACCGCGCAGTGGCGATATCTATCTGTTTAATCCGGCGTTTTATCACGAAATTGATCGCGTGGAAGGCGACACGCGCATCACCATGGGCTTCTTCTTTGGCCTGACCGACAAAAAAATGAAACACGCCATCGCCTGGAGTTAACGCCAGGTTTTCGACGAGGAGACGAACATGGATACCTATGAAAAAGTAGCGGCCCTGCTGGATCACCATCAGGCGCGTTATCGCGTGGTGGAGCATGAAGCCATCGGCCAGACTGACCTGATTAGCGAGATTCGCGGTAACGATCTCAATCAGGCGGCCAAAGCGATGGTGCTGGAAGTGACGATGCCGGATGGCGCGGATGCGCGCTATCTGCTGGCGATTGTGCCGGGCGACTGCAAGATCAACTTCAAGAGCGCCGCGCGTGCCATTGGCGGCAAGAAGTCGAGCTTTGCGGCGCCAGAGAAAGCGCAGGAGTTAACCCAGTGCGTGATGGGCGCGGTGCCGCCGTTTAGTTTTGATGATCGGCTAGCGCTGCGCGTCGATGTGCGCCTGCGCGACGTCGGCACGCTGTGGTTTAACGCCGGGGCACTGGATCGCTCCGTGGCTTTACAGGTGGATGACTTCTTTAAGGTTGTCGGTGATGAATGTTGTGCCGAGATCGCAACACCGGTGACGGCAACCGCCTGATCGCGGCAGTAAGGACTGTGTATGTCAGTGAAAGATATGTTGTTAGCCCTGCTGGTTGTGGTGGCGTGGGGCGTGAATTTTGTGGTGATTAAGCTGGGCCTGCAGGATATGCCGCCTTTTTTACTGGCGGGATTGCGGTTTAGCCTGGTGGCGTTTCCGGCAATCTTGTTTGTGAAGCGTCCGGCGATTCCGCTGCGCTGGCTGATCGTCTACGGCATGACCATCAGCTTTGGCCAGTTCGCCTTTCTGTTCCTCGCCATCAAGCTGGGCATGCCGGCAGGATTGGCGTCGCTGGTGTTACAGGCGCAGGCCTTCTTCACGCTACTGTTGGGGGCGCTGTTCCTGGCGGAGAAGTTACGCTGGAATCATATCGTCGGCATTTTGGTGGCGACACTCGGCATGTTTATGCTGGCAACCGCAGGCATGGCAGGCCAAACCACAGCGGGCATTACGCTCACTACCATGATGCTGACGCTGGCTGCGGCGCTGTCGTGGGGCCTCGGCAATATCACCAACAAAATCATTTTGCGTAACCGCAAAGTGCCGGTGATGTCGCTGGTGGTGTGGAGTGCGCTGGTGCCGATCGTGCCGTTCTTTGCCTGCTCATGGCTGTTCGATGGCGAAGCGGCGATTATCACCAGCCTGCTGCACATTTCACTGCAAACGGTGTTGGCGCTGATCTATCTCGCCTTTATCGCCACCATTGTCGGCTACGCGATATGGGGTAATTTGCTGAGCCGCTATGAAACCTGGCGCGTGGCACCGCTGTCGCTGCTGGTGCCGGTGGTGGGGATTCTCAGCGCGGCGCTGATCCTCGGTGAAACCTTGTCGATTCAGCAGATGATCGGCGTTTCAGTGATCATCCTCGGCCTGCTGGTGAATATGTTTGGCGGCATGGTCAGTCAGCGATTATTGGTGCGCACCTAAACAAAAACGCCGCTTTTCAGCGGCGTTTTTTTAACTCACATCCTGATTACAGAATTTCGATACGACGCGGTTTCGCCTCTTCCGGGACAATGCGAATCAGATCGATGCTCAGCAGACCATTTTCCAGACGCGCATCGCGCACCGTGATGTGATCGGCCAGCTGGAATTTGCGCTCGAAGTTGCGCTCGGCGATACCTTGATACAGGTATTTACGCTCCGGCTGCTCTTCAGGATGTGCGCCACGCACCACCAGCACGTTGTCATGCGAGGTGATATCTAACTCGCTCTGGGCAAAGCCCGCCACGGCAATGGTGATACGGTAGAAATTCTCATCCACCAGCTCAACGTTATACGGAGGATAGCCACCATTGGCCTGGTTTTGGTTGGACTCAAGCAGGTTAAACAGGCGGTCAAAACCAATGGCAGAACGATAAAGTGGGGTGAGATCAAAGTTACGCATAATAAGACTCCTGATATTCAGCAAGTTTAGGCAACCTTCCACCATGGACAGGTTGTGCAGTCCGTTGCTGTCCCTTCCGGCAACAGCAACAAGACCGTTCCTTAAAAGTGGGTGCAGCCTGGTCGCTTTCAAGGGCTGATGCGTATTTTTTTACAGCAAATCTGGCGATATGACATACACTCAGGGGACCAATCGCCTGAGATCCAAGACGCAGCCACAGAGCTTTGCTTAACGTCAGGTGACACACTCCAGCCAGGGCCATGCCATGACTGAAGGGATGATGATGATGAATATGATGAAACGCTTTCCACTCACAGCTGTGCTGGTTTGCAGTACCTTTGTTACTTCAGGTTGCTCCAGCGTTATGTCTCACACTGGCGCCAGTCAGGGCTACTATCCCGGCACGCGCGCCAGCGCAGAGATGATCACTGACGATAACACCAGCTGGGCGATCAAGCCGCTGGCGCTGATCGATCTCCCGTTCTCAGCGGTGATGGACACCGTGCTGCTGCCGTGGGATTACTTCCGTTCTGACGACGATAAAAGTAAGGATTCGATTCACGAGCGCGTGATGCAGAGCGAAAAAATGGCCGGCACGCAAGCCAGCCTGGCGACCGCCGCGTCTATGCCCGCGCAGCCGCACTGACGCAAAACAGCTGCCGCCAGCCGTCCACTTCCCGCATATAAGCGATCTTCTCTCCATCCGGCGACCAGACCACCGCATCACCGGATGGCGCTTGATCGCTACGTGGCGTTAAGCGCGTACATTTCCCCGTCGCGATCTCACAGCGCATCACACTGTTATCGCAGATAAAGCTTATCGCGCTGCCTTGTGGGTGCCAGCTAAACGCCGACTGAATGCTGCTCGCCAACTGCGTCACCTGGCGTGGCTGGCCGCCATTCGGTGAAACCGTCCACAGCTGAATCACGCCCTGTTCGTCCGCCAGCAAAAAGGCGATGGCGCTGCCATCCGCGGAGGCGCGCAGCCAGTGGCGCGGTTGCAGTGCCAGGCCATGGGTGTGCGTGATGCGTCGCTGCTGCACGCCAGCCGGCGGCGCAGGCAATTTATCCGCCGTGCCCTGTAAGGGCGAAGCGCCCGCTTTGGCGTAATCGGCTAACGCGGCGGGCAGATCCACCACAAACACTTCCGGCACTTTGTCGCCGTTGGCGGCGCGCGTATCGCCGATAAAGGCGATGGCCCAGCGCTGCCAGCTGCCATCCGTTTTCTGATAGCCTTGATTCCCGATCCAGCACTCTTCATAGGCGCGGTCAATCTGATCGCTGCCCGGCTGAGGATCGCGCTGCGTCTGGCTGACCAGCACGCAATAATGGCTGCCCTCATATTCACGCGGATGCTGTTTAGGCGGACACACCGGATGCAGCGGCACGGCTATGCCGACGTTACGCAGGTCTTCGCCGGCATCCTTTTCATGCATCACATGATCGTTGTAGGTAAAGCTCAGGCGCGAACCATCCGGGCTGAAGACGTGGACATGCGAGCCACCGCGCAGCGCGCCGGGCGTGTAAGGCGCGGTGATATCGCAGGCATCGAGGTTCTCGGCGATGCCTTGCTGCACGATCACGCCGCGACGGTGATGAAAATCGTAGCGCCAGTGCGCATCCGGATGTTCCGGACCATGAATGCAAACGTAACGCGGCGGCAGATCCGGACTGACGGTGACCACGCCAACGTGCGCGCCATCGCGAGCCTGATACAGCACTTCAACGGCACCGCTCGCCACGTTGACGCGCTCGATAGTCAGGCTGGTAAAAGAGGCGCCGGAAGGTCGCACATCAAATGCCAGCCACTGGCTGTCGCCGGTCCAGACGTTGATGTTGGTAAGTTGATGATGACGCGCGGCAAAGGTGATTTGTTTTTCTGACATGAGGCAACCTTCCATCTAACAGTTGCCGGATAAATTACGTGATTCTGCAGTGAGAAGCAGCAATTTCGCCGCGGTTGATTGCGCAATGAACGGCGCCGCTACGGATTGTGCCCGTATTTGTAGCGGCGCGATTCATCGCGCGAATTTATTCACCTACGCGTTTTACATCACCGACCAGCAGGATGTAGGACAGCGCGCCAATCAGCGCCACCGCCGAGATATACACCAGCGCCGGTGCAAAGCCGTAGTCCTGCGCCAGATAACCCACCACCAGCGGCACGGTGATGCCACCCAGGCCGCCAACAAAGTTAAACATGCCGCCCGTCAAACCAATCAGGCGCACCGGTGCCAGCGAGGAGACCAGCGACCAGGTAATTGAGGCGAAGCCGTTGCCGAAGAAGGCGATCGCCATCAGCGTCATAATCCATATCGGATCGTTGGTGTAGTTCGCGCCCATGATGCAGGTGGAGATCAGCAGACCGCAGATGATCGGCGTTTTGCGCGCAAAGCCCAGCGAACGGCCACTGCGCACCAGACGATCGGCGACGATACCCGAGAGAATCACGCCAACGAATGCCGCGAGGAAGGGCACGGTGGTCATGAAGCCCGCGGTGAGCGCCGCGATGTGTTTTTCCTGCGTCAGATAGTTCGGGAACCAGGTCAGGAAGAACCACAGCGTGGATGTGACGGCGAACTGGCCAAGATAGACGCCGCACAGCTTGCGGTGGAACACCAGTTTCCAGTCGGCGGCGGTAAGTTTGGTGCGGGCTTTCTTTTCGCTCGGCGCATCGCCATCCACCATCGCGCCACCTTCACGGATGTAATCCAGCTCGGCTTTATTGATGCCTTTGCTTTGGCTGGGTGCCTGATAGAACTTAATCCAGATGAACGACCAGATGATGCCGATGCCGCCGGTAATAATGAAGACCCAATGCCAGCTCAGCAGTTCCTGAATCCAGATCAGCAAGGGCGTGAGGAACGCCAGACCAACAAACTGACCGGACGTGTAGAAGCCGACGGCGGAAGCGCGCTCTTGCTCCGGGAACCAGCTGGTCACCAGCCGGTTATTGGTCGGGAAAGCCGGCGCTTCAAATATGCCGGTAATCGCACGCAGACCAATTAATGATAATAAGCCGGTGGCAAAACCCTGCAATAACGTCGCAACCGACCAGCCAAAGATGGCAATAAAATAGGTTAAGCGTGAACCCACGCGATCGAGGAACCAGCCGCCGGGAATCTGGCATAACGTATATAACCAGGCGAAGGCCGAAAATACATAACCCATTTGCGCTTTAGTAATACCGAACTCTTCCTGAATATGCGCGGAAGCGACGGCTAAATTAGCGCGATCGACATAACAAATGACCACCGTAATAAATATCATCAGCAGCGTGATATAACGACGGCGCGTCGGTTTGGCGTGAACAGCAGAGAGATCCATGGTGTTTCTCCGTAATCGGTTTTGCCGTTTGGGCGCGACAGAGCACGCCACGGCAAATGTAGGGTAGCGATATCAAAGGTAAAACCGCGTCAGCGGTAAATAAGCTGTGCCGGGAAACAGGCTGAGCGCAGCCCTATGCCTTATTTCACCGGCATATAATTATCGAGATTTAATAAAATTTAATACCCTAAAGAATTCGAGTTGCAGAAAGGCGGCAAGCGAATGAATCCCCCGGAGCTTACACTAGTAAGTGACTGGGGTGAATGAGCGCAGCCAACGCATCTGCAGCTTGAATTATGACGGGTATTTACCATTCAGCGACTGAACCGTCCGGGAATCGCCATAATGGATTACGCCAGTCAGGAGCATTTTTACTGCGTTCAATCACCAGCTCTTCGTTAATTTCCACGCCGAGGCCCGGTTTATTTAACGGATAGAAATGACCGTCATCCATTTTGAAATCGTCTTTATTGATCACGTAATCGAGCAGTTCAGCGCCCTGATTATAGTGAATGCCCATGCTCTGTTCCTGGAACACCGCATTGCGTGACACGAAGTCAACGTGCAGGCACGCAGCCAGCGCAATTGGGCCGAGCGGACAGTGAGGCGCCAGCGCCACATCGTAAGATTCGGCCATCGCGGCAATTTTGTAGCACTCGGTGATACCGCCCGCGTGTGACAGATCCGGTTGCAGAATCGCCAGTCCACCCGCTTCCAGCACGCGTTTGAACTCGAAGCGCGAGAACATGCGTTCGCCAGCGGCGATCGGAATATGAGTCTGCGCCGCCAGACGCGGATAATATTCCGCCTGCTCCGCCAGCACCGGCTCTTCGATAAACAGCGGGCGATACGGCTCCAGCTCTTTGATCAGCACTTTTGCCATTGGCGCGCTGACGCGGCCGTGGAAATCGAGGCCAAATTCAATCTCTTTACCGAAGGCTTCACGAATTTGCGCCACGGTATTCACCGCGTCATCCACTTTGCGCGCGTTATCGATAATGCCCATCTCTTCGCAGCCGTTGAGTTTGAAGGTATCAAAACCAATGGTGTGCAGTTTCTTAATGCCGTCAATCACGTCGGCCGGACGATCGCCGCCCACCCAGCTGTAAGCTTTAATGCTGTCACGCACTAATCCGCCAAGCAGTTGATAAACCGGCACGCCGAGCGCTTTGCCTTTGATATCCCACAACGCCTGATCGATACCGGCGATGGCGCTCATCAGAATCGGGCCGCCACGATAGAAGCCGCCGCGATACATCACCTGCCATAAGTCGTTGATGCGTGCTGGATCCTGACCAATCAGGTATTCCGACAGCTCATGCACCGCCGCTTCCACGCTGCGCGCGCGGCCTTCAATCACCGGTTCGCCCCAGCCAACGATGCCTTCGTCAGTTTCGATTTTCAGGAACATCCAGCGCGGCGGCAGGCGGTAAGTGGTCAGTTTGGTAATTTTCATTGTACAGCGTCCTTATATGCAGCAATAAATGCGCGAGCTTGTTCCACAGTGCGTGACAGCGGTTGACCGGCGCGATAGAGATCGCTGCCTAAGCCCGCGCCAATGCAGCCTGCGGCCATAAATTCATGCAGGTTTTCCGGCGTCACGCCGCCCACGGCAAACACCGGTACCTCTGGCGGCAGCACCGCTTTCAGCGCTTTGATGTAGCCCGGACCAAAGGCTGACGATGGGAAAATTTTCAGCGCCTGCGCACCGGCCTGTAAGGCGGTGAACGCTTCCGTCGCGGTAGCGCAACCGGCGGCAACGATCATCCCATTGGCGACCGCCTGGCGGATCACCGCAGCATCGGTATTCGGCGTGACGACCAATTTGCTGTTCAGCGTCGCCAGCTCATCGACCTGCGCCGGATTCAGCACCGTACCGGCGCCAATCAGCGCTTTATCGCCGAAGGTTTTCACCATCGCGCCGATGCTTTTCGCCCACTCAGGTGAGTTGAGCGGGATTTCAATCGCATCGAAACCCGCTTCAATCAGCGCGCCAACGTGCGCTTCGGCTTCATCCGGCGTGATGCCGCGCAGAATGGCGATCAGCGGGACTTTAGTTTGCCAGGACATTCGCAATACTCCTTATTCCGTGCTGGAAAGCACGATCGCCTTCCAGCGTGACTGAATCCATGCCGATAAACTGCAGCGCCTGCTGATAACGTTGCGCCAGCGCACTACCGGCAATAATGGTGATCGGTTGGCTTGCGGCGTCGGCCTGTTGCGTCATCAGCGCCACTTCGTGACCAATCAGCAAGCCTGAAAGAAAGTCGCTAATATGGCGGCGATCGCGCGCGCCGAGTACGTGTGAAGCACGCACTTCAAACAGGCGCGACAGAATCGAGGCATCGTTGCTGCCGACTTGCACACCTGCGCGGAAAGCCGCCGCGTTCTCTTGCTGTTCGGGTAAACCTGCGCCAACCAGCGACTGTTTGAGCAGCAGATGATGCAGTTCGCCGGTCATCACGGTGCGAAAATCCAGCACGCGATCCTGTTCCATCTGCACCCATTTGGCGTGCGTGCCTGGCATCACATAGAGCGGCGCAGATTGCAGCTCCAGCGCACCAAGCAGCTGCGTCTCTTCACCGCGCATCACGTTATAATTGTCGGCACGTTCGACGCTCAATCCCGGCACGATCCACGCTTTATCCTCGACGCGCGTCAGGCGGCTAGCGATGTCACCCAGCGCCACTGGACACGATAGATAGGGCACCGACCGCCAGCCGGCATTGCTGCCTACCATGCCCGCCATCACCACCGGCACGTCATCGACTGGCCAACCTGCGGTGACGCTGGCAAACACCTCGGCTGGTGTGCGATCGCCCAGGCGCGTGACGCCGGCTTCCGAACGACGCTCATCGATGCAAACGCCGGCTTGATAATGCCAGGCGCGCAGGTTGGTTGAGCCCCAATCAATCGCGATATAGTTGATCACATAATCTCCTTGAGTCGCGCAGTTGAGCTGGCAATCATCGCTTTAGCCGCCTGCTCGGCAGCATCGCCATCCTGATGACGAATGGCATCAAACAGCGCTTTATGTTCGGCGAGCGTACGCGGCATGTTGCCTTCGTCCGCCATATAGGTTTGCGCGAACACCGCTTTTTGCAGCTGGCTGATCGCCACGTTGAGTTGCTGCAGCACCGGATTGTGTACCGAATTCAGCACCGCTTCGTGATAGCGGATATCCGCTTCATTAAAGGCATCACGATTGAGATGGTTGGCCACCATGTCGTTGTACGCCAGTTCAATCGCAGCCAGATCGCTTGAGGTGGCGCGCTCGGCAGACCAGCGTGCAATCTGCGGCTCGACCAGCACACGCACTTCGTTCATGGCGGCAATCAGACGCGGGTCCTGATCGTGCGCCAGCGCCCACTGCAAGACGTCGCTATCCAGATAGTTCCAGTGATTGCGCGGCGTGACGAACGCGCCGCGATAGCGTTTCATCTCCATCAAGCGTTTCGCCATCAGCGAGCGAAACACTTCACGGATGATATTGCGCGAGGTGCCGAAGCGTTCACACAGCTCAGCTTCCGCGGGTAACGCCGCGCCCGGCACAAACTTGCCGGCCACAATCTCTTCACCCAGCGTCAGGATGATGCGCTCTGTTTTGCTTAGTTGTTCTTGCGTCATGATGTTCCATTCAGTGAAAGGCAGGTACGCATCAGATTACTGCTTTCGCCTAACGAAGCCTAACGGCCGCCCTGACCTGCGTTGTCGATTGTAGTACCATTAATCTAATTTGTACTACAATGTGGATCACAAAATAGACAAGTCATGTGTCATAACGCGATGAGGTCGCCATAAATGGCGACCTTATGAAGGCTTGGTGAGATTTGAAGTGTCGCCATGGATGGCGACCTAAAAACAGTGTGACGAGGAATAACGAGGGTTTACAGCACCAGCTCTTCAATGGCGTGCGCTACGCCGTGTTCCATGTTGGTTTTGGTGATGAACTGCGCGATTTTCTTCACGGAATCAATCGCATTGCCCATTGCTACGCCGGTTCCTGCATACTCAATCATCGCCAGATCGTTTTCCTGATCGCCAATCGCCATCACCTCTTCACGCGCCAGGCCGAGCTTCTCAGCCAGCATTTTCACGCCTTGCCCTTTATTCACGCGGGCATCGAGGATTTCGAGGTAATAAGGTGCGCTTTTGAGGATGGTGTAGTTGTCACGCGCCTGCTGCGGCAAGCGCTGTATGGCAGAATCCAGCAGATCGGGCTTATCGATCATCATCAGCTTAGGAAAACGCGTGGCGCGATCCATCTCTTCCACAGAACGATAGCGCACCGGAATGCCGGTCAGGCTCGCTTCGTGGATGGTGAACTCACTGATGTCTTTGTTCGGCGTATAAAGGAAAGATTTATCGAAGGCCTGGAAGTGGACGCCAAGATCGCGCGCCAGCTGTTCGATATACAGATAGTCGTCGAAACCCAAGGTGATTTCCGCGACGCACTCGCCATCATTAGCGCGATGCACCAGCGCACCGTTATAGCTGATGCAATATTGGCCTTCATCAACCAGATTCAGCTCCATCAGATAGCGCTGAATACCGACAAACGGACGGCCGGTGGTGAGCACCACCATCACACCTTTTTTATGCGCGCGTTCAATGGCCGATTTAACGGCAGGCGTGATCTCGTGCTGCGGATTGAGTAGCGTGCCGTCCATATCGATTGCAACCAGTTTTATAGCCATAACGTCCTCATTGAGTCAGGGTTTTGATCAATGCTAGCGCGATTCAGCTCACATTGACCAGTTTCGCGCCCCATTCAGATTTTTTACCGCAGCGGGCTTTGCGCGTTTTGCCGGGCGGAAAACAAAAAACCCTTCCACCAGGGAAGGGTTTTTACGTGTTGCCGTGTCGATTAGATATCGATGTTGGCGGCTTTCAGCGCATTCTCTTCGATGAAGGCGCGGCGCGGTTCTACCGCATCGCCCATCAAGGTGGTGAACAGCTGATCGGCAGCAATCGCATCCTTGATGGTCACGCGCAACATGCGGCGGCTATCGGGATCCATGGTGGTTTCCCACAGCTGCTCTGGGTTCATCTCACCCAAACCTTTATAACGCTGGACTGACAGACCGCGACGCGACTCTTTCACCAGCCACTCAATCGCCTGCTCGAAGCTGGTGACCGGCTGACGACGTTCGCCACGTTCGATATAGGCATCTTCTTCGATCAGGCCGCGCAGCTGCTCGCCCAGCGCACAGATTTTGCGGTATTCCGGTCCATCGATGAATTCGCTATCCAGCGGATAATCGGTATCAACGCCGTGCGTGCGCACACGCAGCACCGGTTCAAACTTCTGCTCATGGTTGGCGCGGACATGGGCCAGATAGCTGCTTCCGTGTGCTTCACGTTCGGTCAGATACGCCACTAAACCGTCGATCCAGCCTTTCACAGCGGCTTCATCGCTGAGGTCGCTTAAGGTCGGATGGTAGATCAGGCCGCGCAGCAGAGCCGTAGGGAAACGGCGCTCCATACGTTTGATCATGCGCTGCGTGCCGTTGAAATCCGCCACCAGCGTTTCCAGCGGCTGGCCGCCTAACGCCGGTGCGCTGGCGTTGGTGTGCAGCGTTGCGCCGTCGAGGGCGATGGAAATCTGATACTGATCCATCGCTTCGTCGTCTTTAATATACTGTTCTTGCTTGCCTTTCTTCACTTTGTACAGTGGCGGCTGCGCAATATAGACGTGACCACGTTCGACGATTTCAGGCATCTGACGGTAGAAGAAGGTCAACAGCAGCGTACGAATGTGCGAGCCGTCGACGTCCGCATCGGTCATGATGATGATGCTGTGATAACGCAGTTTGTCCGGATTGTATTCGTCACGACCGATACCACAGCCCAGCGCGGTGATCAGCGTGGCAACTTCCTGCGAAGCGAGCATCTTGTCGAAACGCGCTTTCTCCACGTTCAGGATTTTACCCTTCAGCGGCAGAATCGCCTGATTCTTACGGTTACGACCCTGTTTGGCTGATCCGCCTGCAGAGTCACCCTCCACCAGGTAGATTTCAGACAGCGCCGGATCGCGCTCCTGACAGTCGGCCAGTTTGCCCGGCAGACCGGCCAAGTCCAGCGCGCCTTTGCGGCGCGTCATTTCACGAGCACGACGTGCAGCTTCACGCGCACGCGCTGCATCGATGATTTTGCCAACCACGATTTTCGCGTCAGACGGGTTTTCCAGCAGGTATTCCGCCAGCAGTTCGTTCATCTGCTGCTCAACCGCCGATTTCACCTCTGAAGAGACCAGCTTATCTTTAGTCTGAGAAGAGAATTTCGGATCCGGCACTTTCACGGAAACCACTGCAATCAGGCCTTCACGCGCATCATCACCGGTCGCACTGACTTTGGCTTTTTTGCTGTAGCCTTCTTTATCCATGTAGGCATTCAGCGTACGCGTCATTGCCGCACGGAAGCCCGCCAGGTGCGTACCGCCGTCGCGCTGTGGAATGTTGTTGGTGAAGCAGTAGATGTTTTCCTGGAAACCATCGTTCCACTGCAGCGCCACTTCCACGCCAATGCCATCTTTCTCCGTCGAGAAGTAGAACACCGTTGGGTGAATCGGGGTTTTATTCTTGTTGAGATACTCAACGAACGCCTTGATGCCGCCTTCGTAGTGGAAGTGATCGTTCTTGCCGTCGCGTTTGTCTTCCAGACGAATTGAGACGCCAGAGTTAAGGAACGACAGTTCACGCAGGCGTTTCGCCAGGATTTCGTACTCAAACTCAATCACGTTGGTGAAGGTTTCGTAGCTCGGCCAGAAACGCACGCGAGTACCGGTTGCATCGGTATCACCGGACACCGCCAGCGGTGCCTGCGGCACACCGTGCTGATAAACCTGCTGATGCACTTTGCCTTCACGGCGAATGGTCAGCTCCAGCTTCTGCGACAGGGCGTTTACGACTGAAACGCCAACGCCATGCAGACCACCGGAAACTTTATATGAGTTATCATCAAATTTACCGCCTGCGTGCAGGACGGTCATGATCACTTCAGCAGCAGAGACGCCCTCTTCCGGGTGAATGCCGGTAGGAATACCACGGCCATCATCTTGCACCGAGACAGAGTTATCTGCATGAATAGTAACGGTAATATCACTACAGTGACCGGCGAGCGCTTCGTCGATTGCGTTATCCACGACTTCGAATACCATGTGATGCAGACCGGTGCCGTCATCCGTATCGCCGATGTACATACCCGGGCGTTTGCGTACCGCATCAAGCCCTTTTAGGACTTTGATACTTGAGGAGTCATAAGAATTCGACATCAACGTTTCTCGCTCATTTAATCTTCAGGTTGAACCACTATTTTACCCTGTTCCACGCGGAACATCTTGCCCTTTTCATCACTCATGTCGATTACATGCTCGACACCAATGGCGCTGACAAATACTTGAGCCTGCGTGGCTTTTAGGCGTTCAGCTAACAGCCGACGACGGGTGTCATCCAGCTCTGAGGCAAAGTCATCAATCAAATACAAACAGCGTTGTCCGCTGCTGCGCGTAAGGTATTCGCCCTGCGCTAAGCGCAGCGCGCACATCAGCAGTTTTAACTGGCCGCGTGAGAGTAAATCTTCCACCGGCGTGCCCTCAGCACGAATGCGAAAATCGGCTTTATGCGGGCCGCTGGCGGTATACGTGAGCGCGCGGTCGCGCTCGAAATTGCGTTCCAGCAGTTCGGCGTAGTCGCTCTCTTTATCCCAGCCGCGCTGGAAAGAGAACGTCAACGCAAACTCCGGTAAAAACTGACCGCAGGTGGCGATGATCTCGCGGGAAATCGCCGCGCTGTATTCGGCGCGCCAGGCGCTGATTTGCTCGGCCAGCGGCACCAGTTCCTGATCCCACGGACGAATCTGGCTATAGCGCGAGACCTGACGCAGCGCTGCATTGCGCTGTTTTAGCAGACGACGCAAATTGCTCCAGGCATGGAAAAAACCGGGCGAGGCGTGAAAGCAGCCCCAATCGATGTAGGCACGACGATATTTTGGACCGCCATTGAGCAGGGTAAATCCTTCCGGCGTAATCAGTTGCATCGGCAGCAGCTGCGCCAACTCGGCGACTTTGTGACCATCGCTGCCATCAATACGCACTTTGCTGTCGCCAGCGCGATTCTTGGTCAGACCGACCGACATTTCACGTTCGCTGCCTTCAATGCGGCCGTGCAGCACAAAGGCGTCCTGATCGTGACGAATCACACGGCCCGCTTGCAAACTGCGAAATGCGCGACCGTGCCCCAGCGTGTAAATCGCCTCCAGCACGCTGGTTTTACCGCTGCCGTTGGCACCGACAAGGAAATTAAACCCCGGCGCCAAAGCCAGATCGGCCTGCTCGATATTGCGAAAATCTTTAATCAGGAGGCGGGTTAAAGCCATAAACAATCCAGCGAGAACGGTAGGAGAGGGTTTTACCTAACATCAACAATCAAGGGCGTTAACGTCGAAGCTAGTTTGTGCACGGACAGCGCGCAGGCCCTGGGAGCATACTGAAGTATGTGACCAGGGACGAGCACTGCCCGGGCGCAAAATAGCGAGTAAGTTAGCCCGATAAGGATCACAAGCGCATTGGCATCACGACGTAGGCTGCAGCCGGACTGGCCACATCCTCAATCTGCACGCTCGATACGCCATCGGTCAGCAGCAAACGCACGTTCTCGCACTTGAGCGCATTCAACACATCCAGCACGTAGCTGACGTTGAAGCCAATCTCCAGATCGGTGCCGTTGTAAGAGACATCCAGCATCTCTTCCGCTTCTTCCTGCTCTGGGTTATTCGCCGTGATTTTAAGCTGATTTTCGGTGATATAGATGCGAACACCGCGGAATTTCTCATTCGAGAGAATCGCCGCACGCGCAAACGCCTGTTTTAAAATATCACAGCCAGCTTCCAGCGCTTTGTCGGGATTCTTCGGCAATACGCGGCGATAATCCGGGAAACGGCCATCAACCAGCTTCGACGTAAAGATAAAGTCGCCAACGTGTGCGCGGATGTTGCTGCTGCCGATTTGCACCTGCAGCGGCGTTTCGCCACCGTCGAGCAAACGCATCAACTCAATCACCCCTTTACGCGGCACGATCACCGAATGGTTTGGCAGCGCCTGACCAATCGGCATGGAGCACACTGCAAGGCGGTGACCATCGGTGGCGACGGTACGCAACTCTTCGCCTTCGGTTTCGAACAGCATACCGTTGAGGTAATAACGCACATCCTGATGCGCCATTGAGAACTGCGTGGCTTCAATCAGGCGTTTTAGCGTCGCCTGCGGCAAGGTGAATTCCACCTCGCTCTGCCAGTCATCCAGATTCGGGAAGTCGCTGGCGGGCAGCGTTGACAGCGAGAAACGGCTGCGGCCAGAACGCACCAGCATTCTGTCGCCTTCCAGCGTCAGGCTGATTTCAGCGCCTTCCGGCAAACCGCGGCAAATATCGAGGAATTTACGCGCAGGAACCGTGGTGGCGCCCGGCTCGTGTGGCTGCGTCAGCGCAACACGGGCTACCATTTCCATTTCCAAATCGGTACCGGTCAAGCGCAGCGAGCCTTCGCTTACTTGCAGCAGTAAATTTCCGAGGATTGGCAGCGTCGGGCGTCCGCCAAGTGGACCGCTAACCTGTTGCAGTGGCTTCAGTAACTGCTCACGTTCTACAATAAATTTCATATGCGTCAGGAAGATAGTGTTCGAATGAGGTTAGAGAAATCTTCTTTAATGTCGTGGCTTTCTTCACGCAGCTGCTCAATTTTACGGCAAGCGTGAAGCACGGTGGTATGGTCGCGACCACCAAACGCATCGCCAATCTCCGGCAAGCTGTGATTGGTGAGCTCTTTCGCCATCGCCATCGCCATCTGGCGCGGACGCGCTACCGAACGCGAACGGCGTTTCGACAGCAAATCCGCCACTTTAATTTTGTAATACTCGGCCACCGTTTTCTGAATATTATCGATGGTGACCAGCTTTTCCTGCAGCGCCAGCAGATCGCGCAGCGCTTCGCGCACGAAATCGATGGTAATCGCGCGACCGGTAAAGTTCGCGTTGGCAATCACGCGGTTCAGCGCGCCTTCCAGCTCGCGGACATTGGAACGCAAACGCTTAGCAATAAAGAAGGCGACTTCACCCGGCAGGCGAATATCGTTTTCATCGGCTTTCTTCATCAGGATCGCGACACGCGTTTCCAGTTCAGGCGGCTCGATCGCCACCGTTAATCCCCAACCAAAACGTGATTTCAGGCGATCTTCGACGCCGTTGATCTCTTTTGGATAGCGATCCGAGGTCAGGATGATCTGTTGATTGCCTTCCAGCAGCGCGTTGAAGGTATGGAAGAACTCTTCCTGCGAGCGCTCTTTATTGGCAAAGAATTGAATGTCATCAATTAGCAGCGCATCAACCGAGCGGTAGTAACGCTTAAACTCTTCAATGGCGTTGTTCTGCAAGGCTTTAACCATGTCCTGCACAAAACGCTCAGAGTGCATGTACACCACTTTGGCATTAGGCTTGCGCGCAATAATGCCGTTACCCACCGCGTGCAACAGGTGAGTTTTACCCAGGCCGGTGCCGCCATAAAGGAACAGTGGGTTATAAGCGCCGCCAGGATTATCCGCCACCTGACGTGCCGCCGCGCGCGCCAGCTGGTTCGATTTACCTTCGACGAAGTTGTCGAAGTTATGGCGGTTATTCACATTGGAGCGGTAAGTCACATCGGCCGGTGCGGGAACGGAATCCCAACTTGGACGCAAAATTTGCGCGGGTGCCGGACGATTTTCGATCGGCGCGGGCGCATTGTAACTGGCCATCGCCGGTTGGTTAGTGGTGACCTGTGCTGCAGGGCGCGTACCGACTTCGAAACGCAGTAACGGCACATTTGCACCGCAGAATTCATTCAGCAGCCCATTGATACTATTGAGATATTTATCTCTAACCCAGTCGAGTACAAACCGATTTGGTGCATACAAGGTCAGCGTATTGTCGTTTAATTCAGCTTGCAGCGGACGAATCCACATGCTGAATTCGGTGGCAGGAAGCTCATCCTGCAAACGGGCAAGACACTGTTGCCAAAGCGTAAGTGACAC